>CALKJO010000024.1 GCA_937995825.1 uncultured Anaerolineae bacterium | reverse complement strand
GGCGATCACCTCGCGCGCAGCGCCGCCGCGCGGTCTCTCCCGTTCCTGAAGGATCGTGCCGCGTCCGCGTTCACAGTCAGGATTGCCGCCGGGGTTACCGCCGCGTGGACTGCCCGGCTGCGCGCCGACCACGCCTACACCCACCGCGCCAACCAGCGCCAGCGCCATCAAAGTTCTCTTCGCGTTCATTTTGTCTGCTCCCTTTTTGCAACTCAAACCGTTACTGACATCATCGGCAGAACATGTAACCGAAGTTTGTGGAAATCCGCGCTGTTTGCAAACTTTTGGTAAACTCTCTGTCGGGAGCATACAGATGATCGACTTATCCATCATCATCGTCAATTGGAACGTCGCTGCGCTGCTGTCCGCATGTCTGGACAGCATCCGCGCCAGTTCGCCGCAGTGCAGCGTTGAGATCATCGTCGTGGATTCCGCCAGCACCGATGACAGCGTGCCGATGCTGAGCGCGCGCTATCCCGATGTAATCCTGCTGGCGCAGACGGAAAATGTCGGTTTCACATGCGGATGCAACATTGGCATGGCGCGCGCGCAAGGGCGCTATCTGTTCCTGCTCAACCCGGACACGGAAATCGTCGGCGATGCGCTGGATGCGCTGGTGCGCTTCATGGATGCGCACCCCGATGTTGGAATCGCCGGCGCGCACACGCTCAACACCGACGGCACGTATCAATCCACCCGCCGGCGTTTTCCCACATTTGCCACCGCCATTTTCGAAAGCACCTGGCTTCAGAGAGTCGCCCCGCGCGCAGTCCTCGACCACTACTACGTCAACGATGCGCCGCCGGACATGACGATAGAAATCGATTGGGTGCAGGGATCGGCGCTGATCGCCCGCCGCGAAGTCTATGAGCAGATCGGCGGGCTGGATGAAGGCTTTGTCATGTATTCTGAAGAACTCGACTGGTGCAAACGCGCCAAGTCCGCCGGATGGCGCGTGATGTTTGTCGCAGACGCCGTTATCGTCCATCACGGCGGCAAAAGCTCCGAACAGGTCGCGCCGCGCCGACACATCCTGTTTCAGCAGAGCAAGCTGCGCTATTTTCGCAAGCATCATGGGCGTTTTGCCGCGCAGAGCCTCCGCCTGTTCCTGCTCGCCTCGTATGGCTGGCAAATCCTGGAAGAATCCGCTAAGAGCCTGCTCGGTCACAAGCGCGCTATGCGTCAGGAGCGCATCCGTGCCTACTGGCAGGTGCTGCGTTCTGGTCTGCGAGTCACCTGATGCGCATCGGCTGGATTACAGGCGAATATCCGCCGATGCAGGGCGGAGTCGGCGCATACACGCAGATTCTAGCGGAGCGCGTCCGCGATTTAGGGCATGAATGCTTCATCTTCACCGACCGGCGCGCTGCATCATCGGATGAGCGGCTGCCTGTGACGGCGGAGGTGCGCACGTGGACGCCCAATGCGATCCTGCGCGCAAAGCGGTGGGCACAGGAGCGTCAGCTTGACGTGATCAGCCTGCAATACCAGACCGCTGCTTACGGCATGTCGCCGTTTATTCACTTTGCGCCCGATCTGCTGCGTCCATTTCCAATAATCACCACCTTTCACGATCTGCGCTTTCCCTATCTGTTTCCGAAAGCGGTCGCGCTGCGCCACTGGATCGTGCGGCGGCTGGCGCGGGCGTCCGCCGCTGTCATCGTCACCAACGATGAAGACCAGGCGGCGCTGGCGAAGCATCGGATCGCAGCGGCGATCATCCCGATTGGCAGCAACATCGACCCGAAAGACACGCAGCCACATACGCGCAGCGACTCCGATTTCGTGATCGCCTTTTTCGGCTTGGTCAACAACTCAAAAGGCCTCGACCTGCTGCTCGAAAGCGTCCGTTCTATGATCGATCAGGGCATCCCTGCGAGATTGTGGTTGGTTGGTGCGGTGGCTGGGTCGAGCGATTCGACCAATCCTGACTACGCGAAAGCGATCGATGCCTTGATCGACCGGCTCGCACTGCGTCCACACCTGCTTCAGACCGGATACCTCAATGACACGGATGTCGCCACTTATCTGCGCACCGCCGATGTCGTCGCCCTGCCTTTCAAGGATGGCGCATCGCTTCGGCGCGGCAGCCTGATGGCGGCGCTGGCCTGCGGGACTGCCATCGTGACAACCAAGCCCGCGCAGCCCGTCCCCGCGCTGGATGATGCCGTGCTGTTCTGCGAACCGAACATCGGCTCGCTGACCACCGCGCTTCATTCGCTCTACACTGATCCAGATCAGCGCGCTCGCCTCCGTACAGAAGCGGAACGCGCCGCCCACCAGTTCAACTGGCAACAGATCGCGCAGCAAACTATCGCCGTTTTTGAACACGCGCTCAACCATCAGCGCACGCGGGGGGCATCCCGTTGACGCGCCGAGTCTTCACGCTGATCTGCGCGCTTTACCTCGCGCTGGCAACCATTTACAGCGTCGTCACGCCGATCTTTGAAGCCTCCGATGAACTCTGGCACTATCCGATGGTGCATGTCCTGGCGAACAATGGGCTGAGACTGCCTGTACAAGACCCCGCCGTGCAGACACCCTGGCGTCAGGAGGGCAGTCAGCCGCCGCTGTATTACCTGATCGCCGCTGTTCTGACCGCGCCCATCGATACCGGCGATCTGGAATATGTGCGCCGCATCAACCCTCACGCCGATATCGGGCTGGTGCTGCCGGACGGCAACCTCAATATGATCGTTCATCGTCACGACACAGAAGCCTTTCCCTGGCGTGGAACGGTCTTAGCCGTGCATGTCGCCCGCCTTTCTTCCGTTCTGCTTGGACTTGGGACGGTCATCGTCACCTACTGCCTGGCGTATCAGCTTTTCCCGGACAAGCCCGCCATCCGTCTGCTGGGGACAGCGCTCAATGCCTTTCTACCGATGTTCCTGTTCATCTCCGGCTCGGTCAATAACGATAACCTCTCGAATCTGCTCGGCAATCTGCTCACCCTGCTCATCGTCCTGCTGCTCAAGCGCGAACGCGCTCCTGCCTGGCGCGATTACGCTCTGATCGGCATCACCGCCGGCATGGGACTCCTGTCCAAACTCAACATCGGCTTTCTGATCCCGCTGATCGCGCTTGCCTTGCTGCTCGTCTCGCTGCGCTGCAAAGACCCGCGCCCGTTTTTCTTCGGCGGACTCATCTCCGGCGGACTGACCATCGCTATCGCCGGATGGTGGTATGTGCGCAATCTTCAGCTCTACGGCGACCCCACCGGTCTGAATGTCTTCCTCGACATCGTCGGTCGCCGCGCTATCCGCGCCAATGCCGCGCAGTTGTGGGCGGAGCGCGAGAGCTTCACCCGCGCTTTCTGGGGATTCTTCGGAGGGATGAACCTTCCCATGCCCGATCCCATTTACATGATCCTGAATGTCGTCGCGGGCTTCAGCCAGATCAGCGCCCTCGTGTTCCTGTCACAAACCGCGCTCCGCCGCCGATGGACGCTGGCGCGGTGGCTGCCCGCCCTGATCACGCTCATCTGGATCGGCGTCTCGTTCGCCTCCTATCTGCGCTGGACAGCCGAGACGCCCGCGTCACAGGGTCGGCTGATCTTCGGCGCGCTCGCGTCGATCTGGGTTTGGATCGCGGTCGGGCTGCTGTGGTGGCAGCCGATCCGTTTACGTCGGCTGACCGCGCCAGCGCTCGGCGGTGGGATGGCGCTGCTCGCGGCGCTCGTCCCATTCACGGTGATCGCGCCGGCGTATGCGCCTCCCGCGCTGACTCAAGTCAGCGCTGACACAACACCCGATTTCATCGCCCAAGACGGCGGCGCGCTCACCCTGATCGACTCGGACATTCTGACTGACAGCGTACACGCGGGTGAATTCGTGCATATCCGGCTGTCATGGGGGATCGTTGAGCGATTCAGTCGGGATTGGAGCCTGTTTCTCCATCTGGTCAGCCCGGATGATGTGATCGTCGCCCAACGCGACATTTACCCTGGCGGGGGCAGGCTCGCCCTGTCCGATCTGGACGTGAAGATCGGCTGGACAGACGATATCGCCGTCTTCATCCCCCAAAATGCTTTCGCGCCGCAGCGGTTGTCTGTCGAAGTCGGCTGGTATCACCTGCCTACTGGAAACCGGATGATCATCAGCGGCGAGAACGCGCCAGAACGCTGGATCATCGGCTTTGTTAACCTCGAATCCAAGCCGAACGACCTCGGCGCCCCCAATCCGATCTCGATCAATTTCGGCGATCTGATCGAGCTGATCGGCTACACCATGTCCGACCTCAGTCCGGCAGCCGGAAGTTCGTTCGATGTCACGCTGTACTGGCGTGCGCTGAAGCCGATCACAACGGATTACGTTGTCTTCGTGCATCTCATCGATCCCCCTACACTCACGATCCATGCCGGCTCAGACGCGCAGCCCGCTGGCTGGACAAGACCCACCTCGACCTGGCAGATGGGCGAGATCATCGAGGATCGCCACACTATGACCGTCAATCCCAACGCGCCACCCGCCATCTATGAAGTCGAGATCGGCTTGTACATTCAAAATCAGGACGGCGGCTTTGATCGCCTCCGCGTCGTCACTCCCGATGGCGGCATGGCGAACGATTATGCCTATCTGAACCGCGTCCGGGTGCTGCCGCGCGAGGAGACGCCATGAAACGGGATGACGTTTTCGCCATCGGCGCGCTGATCGCCCTGTGGCTGCTGTTCTTCTGGCGCGTGTTGACCCCCATCACCGCCGATCAAGCGTCGCTGCGGCAGGGCGATTTTTCCGGTCAATTCGTGGCATTCGCAGGGTATCAGTATGCCCGTCTGTCGAAGGGTGAAATCCCGCTCTGGAATCCATATAACAACGGCGGGCTGCCGTTCATCGCGGACACGCAGGCAGCCGTGTTTTACCCGCCGCGTCTGATCGCGCTGGCGCTGGCGCGCTTGACGGGCGGCTTCACGTACCACACGCTTGAACTTGAAATGACCGCCCATGTCCTGCTGTACACGCTGATGATGTACAGCTTCGTCCGCTACCTGCTGCGCCGTAAGCGCGGCGCGATCCTCGGCGCGCTGACCGCCGCCATTGTTGGCGGATACAGCGGCTTCATGTCCGGGTATCCGCCGCTGCAACTCGCGCTCATGGAGGCTGGCATCTGGCTGCCGCTGGCGGCATTCGGCATCGCCGCCGCCGGAGACACTTCAACGCTGCGCCCGAAATGGCTGGCGGTCACCGGCTTCGCCTACGGCATGTCGTGGATGGCGGGTCATCCGCAGACGACTTACCTGCTGACCGTCTTTCTACTCGCTTACTGGGCATACACGGTCTACAGGCGGCGTTGGTCATGGCGGAAGTGGGTGATCGGCGCGCTCATCTTCAGCATGATCGGCGGAGGCATGGCAGCAGTCCAGCTTTTGCCCGGCTTTGAGTATCTGCTCTACACCACCCGCGCCGGCTTCGGTTATGACGCCAAGAGCAACGGCTTTCCGATCCAGGACATCGTTCAGTTTATCTTCCCCGGCATTGTCAGCCTGTTTTCCCCGCTTTACATCGGCATTTTTGCCCTGATCCTCGCTATCATCGCAGTTGTCCGCGCGCGCGCCTGGTTCTGGGGCGGGATGGCGATCACCGCGCTGATCTGGAGCTTCGGCGCAAACGCCGCGCTCTATCCGCTCCTCTACAACATCCTGCCCGGACTGCGCTTCTTTCGCGGTCAGGAACGGGGGGCGTATCTGGTCGTCAACACGCTGGCGGTGCTGGCGGGAATCGGTCTCGTCTATCTGATCAACCGGGGCGTTGAGCGCGATCATCCCTTCGCGCTGCGCATACGCGGATGGCTCAGCCGTATTTTCTGGGCGGCACTCGCCTTTGCCGGGCTGATCTTCGCGCTCTGGCTCGGCAGTCCGGCGAGCTACGGCGCGATCATCCAACCCATCGCGTTTGGCACGGTCATGATCGGCATCGCGCTGCTGATCCTGCCGATCCTAATGGCAAAGCCACAGCCGATGATCGCGTTCGCTGCCCTGACCGCGATCACCATCTTTGAGCTGTTCACGGTCAATATGGCAGCGCCATCGACCTATGACCGTGTGCCGCCTGATGCTCAGATCAGCATGACGCCGCCGCCGCTGATCGCGCAGGTTTTGGCGGATGCGGATGTCCCATTTCGCGTCGATGGCGCGCGCGGTCTGACCGCCAACTATGGCAGCTTATACGGAGCCGCCGACATACGCGGGATCAGCCCGCTCTGGCTGGCGAGCATGGCGGCGCTGATCGATGGCGGCTTGCCCAATCCGACCGTCTGGGAGCTGCTCGCTGTGCGCTATGTGTTCTCCGACTGGCGTGAGCTGCCAACTCCGGCGCAGATCATCGGGCGGGGGATGGATTTTTACGGTGAGGTCAACCTCCACCGCCTGGCTGATCCGCGCCCCTTCGCTCTGATCATGCACCGCGCCGTCCTCGCTGAGTCGGATGAGATGGCGTATGCCATGCTGGGCGCGCCGGAGTTCAACCCACGTCAGACGCTCATCCTCAACGAACCGGTCGAGATCGCATTGAGCCAAGCTGACGCGATGCCCGCGCAGGTCGTCGCCTTCGCGCCGGAAACGGTGGTCATTCACGGTGAGTCGGATGCACCCGCCCTGCTTTCGATTTCACTACCCGATTATCCAGGATGGATCGCCACCGTGAACGGCGTCAAAACGCCGATCCACCGCGCTTACGGCGGTCTGTCCGCCGTCGCTGTACCAGCGGAGGACTGGGAAGTGACGCTCATTTTCTCACCTTTGACCTTCCGGATCGGCGCATCCTTGAGTATCCTGACGTGGACAGCCCTGTTTGCATTCGGAGTCTGGCAGTGGTCACGCTCAATCCGCTACAAATCTGGATCGCCCAGTCCGACCGACGCCTCTATGCCGTCCTAATCGGGCTGGCAGTTGGCGCGCTCGGCGGACTGATCGGGCTGCTGGTCGGTGTCTTTGATCCGATCATCGCTATCGCTGCTGTCATCGGCGCGCTGATCGGGCTGTATATCATCACCAATGTCCACGCTGCGCTCTATGCGCTGATCGGCGTGCTGGCGCTTGTCCCATTCGGCACATTTCCTTTTCGTATTGGTTTCACGCCTACGCTGATCGACGGCGCAGCGGGCGCGTTTTTGTTTGTCTATATCCTGCAGTGGGTCACATCAGCGCGGCGCGAATTTCTCCGACTGACGCCTGCGCACGGCTTGATCGCACTGTATGCCGCGTGGCTGATCATCAGCTTCGCGCTCGGTCTGCGGATCGCGCCGCCCACCACAACAACGCTGCGGCAGTTCGCGGAAACGCTGCTGATCATCAGTCTGGTGTTTGTGCTGGTCGATCTGATTCGCACGCCGGAGGCGCTGCGCCGGCTGTATCGGCTGATCATCCTGGCAGGCGCACTTCAGGCGGTCATTGCGCTCGGACTGTACGCGCTGCCCGATGCCGCCGCCGAACGCACGCTGATCCGGTTAGCTCGAATCGGCTATCCCGATGGCGGCGTCATCCGTTACATCGAGGACAACCCACTCGAAGACGAGCGCGCTATCGGCACGTTCGTCGATCCCAATGTCCTCGGCGGCTTCCTGGCGATCTGCGCCGCGCTGACCGCACCGCAGCTTTTCGCCCAGCGACCGCTCCTGCCGCGCTGGATGCTGTGGGGGATGATGGCGCTGCTCGGCACAGCCCTGTTTCTGACCTACTCCCGGGCAGCAATGCTCGCTTTTGGAGTCGGACTGGTGTTTGTCGCCTCCTTTAAGGGCAATCGCCTCTATTTTGCGCTGATGGTCACCGCCGTCATCGCAGCGCTGATCCTGCCGCAAACTCAGGATTATATCGTCCGGCTGCTCGATGCGTTTCAGGCTGGCGACCTCGCTACGCAGATGCGGATCGGCGAGTATACAGACGCTCTCCGGCTGATCCAGCGCTACCCGTTCACAGGAGTCGGATTCACCGGAACGCCGGAGATCGATCTGTATGTCAATGTCGCCAGTATGTATCTGATCATGGCGAATCAGATCGGCTTGATCGGGGTCGGCTTGTTCGCGGCTGCCATGATTGGCGTGTTTGCCTACAGCGCATCTGCCTGGCAGAGCGCCCGTGAAAACCCGAGTCTGCGGGCGCTGTTTATCGGGAGCCATGCAGCGCTGATCACCGTGCTGGTCAACGGGACAACGGATCATTACTTCTTCAGGCTCGATTTTCAGGGGTCAATCACGATCTTCTGGCTCACCGTCTCACTCGCGCTGATTACATCGCGGGTCGCTGATGCGGATGCGCTAATTCCGCAGAGACGATCCAGCTCATTTTCAACTCCAACTACAGCATAACACGGATTTCGCATTTGTATAGGCACAAATGTTCGCATTGATTTTTAGGGGGCGATGCGCTTGATTCTTGTCAAACCCGCCCTGCTCATGTAAGATGCTCGAATGGAATTTTGATAGCACAGCACCGGCTATCGCTGCGCTTTCCGCTCTGCGCAGCTGCAAATGGGTCAGAGTCGCAGGGCAAGCCCGAGGAAAGGAGAACCATCTCTCTCATGTTGCGCCCTTATGAGGTTACTTTTATCATCCGTCTCGATTTGGCTGACGAGGCTCAGATCAGCGCCACTGTGAATCAAGTGCGCGGCTGGATCGAAGCCAACGAACTGGGTCAGGTCAAGAAGATTGACCGTTGGGGGCGGCGCAAGCTGGCTTACGAAATCGAAAAACAGCGTGAAGGCTATTACGTGCTGATGGAAAGCCAGATCGAGCCGAAGGCAATCGACGAGATTGAACGCAATCTCAACCTGTCGCCATTCATTCTGCGCCATCTGATCGTCCGCACGGACGCGTGAACCGCTGTTTCTGGTCATATAGAATAAGTGCCGCTGTGGTGTCGTTAGAGGTGTAATGGTATGGGACGCGGGCTGAACAAGGTCATCATCATCGGTTATGTTGGGCGCGATCCCGAGATGCGTTACACGCCAAGCGGACGCCCCGTCACCAGTTTCAGCGTTGCCACCAGCCGCACGTGGGTTTCCGCCGAGGGTGAGCGCCGTGAGGAGACCGAATGGTTCAATGTCGTGGCATGGGGCAATCTGGCGGAGATTTGCAAGGCACATCTGAGCAAAGGGCATCAGGTCTACGTTGAAGGACGCCTGCAAACGCGCGGCTGGGAAGATGAGACCGGCAAGCGCCATTTTCGCACGGAACTGGTCGCCAACGAGATGATCCTGCTCAGTGAACGCCGCTCGCATCAGCCCGACCTGGATTACGTCGATTCGGAAAACAACGACAACGGCGATTACGCTTTCTGATCATCCATACGAACTGACTACAAGGAGCTGTTTCACCATGAGCGAAATGGACAACCGTCCGGCGCGTGAAGATCGCCGGGACGACCGCGATGAAGAGCGCTCCGAGCGTCCATTTGGGCGCGGGCGGATGCGTCAGCAGCCATACTGTCCCGAAGGGCGCTGCTTCGATTACAAGGACATTGACACCCTGAAGCGCTACATCACCGAGACGGGCAAGATCAAGCCGCGCCGCCAGACGGGGAACTGCTCGCGCTGCCAGCGCGAACTTGCCCGCGAGATCAAGCGCGCGCGCCATCTGGCGCTGCTGCCATTTGTCACCATAGGCGACTGAACCAGGGGATAGACGCGGCATGTCGAAGAAAAGCCAAACTACTGGGCTGCCGAAGGCAAATAAGCCCATCCCTAAAGCCGCCAGCCAGCCTAAAGCGCCCAGCGCTCGTCAGCCGCGTTTGCTTCGCGAAACGCACACGAAAGCGGAACGGGATGCGCAGATTCAGCGCCTCCTAGTTTTAGTAACCGGCGCTGTTCTGGGTATCACCGCCATCATCCTGATTGGCGCGCTGATTTTCGATCAGCTGATCATTCCCAATCAGGTAGTTGCCCGCGTCAACGGCGAAACGATCACTGTCAGCGAGTTTGAGCGCCGTGTCCGCATTGAGCGCTTCCTGATCAGCTCACAAATTAACGCTGCGATCAATCAGTATCGCGCTTTCGGTTTCGATGATGCCACGATCAATCAGCAGCTCTTTTCGCAGCCGCCTTTTTCCACTTATATCAACGAACTCAACATCCCCGATCAGCTCGGCAACCGCGTGATCAACACGATGGTCGATGATGAAGTGGTTCGGCAGGAGCTGGCGCGGCGTGGCATCACGGTCGATCAGGAGGCGCTGCAGAAGCAGATCAACCGCTTCTTCGGGTATGATCCCGAAGCCGGGCTGTTCACCCCGACGCCAACGATAACGCCGACCACGTCGCCAACGCCGTTTGTCTCGCCCACGCCATCGCCAACACCAACGGCGACGCCGATCAGCGAAGCAACACCGACTGAGTCCCCGACTGAATTTCCGACAGCGACGCCGACCAACACTCCCGACGCGACGCAGCGCGCCGATGACTTTAACCGCAATCGCACGGATTACTACAGCGCCGTTCGCAGCAGCGCCAGCGTGAGCGATGCCGACATCAACGCTTACTTCGAGACGCTGGCGCTGCGCGAAGCGCTCCGCGACGCGCTCAGCGCCGATCTGCCGCGCACGACGCCGTTTGTCAATGTGCGCCATATCCTGGTCGGCAGCGAAGAGGAAGCCAATCAAGCGCTTGCCGCGCTCAATGCAGGCGAGTCATTCGCGGCGCTGGCAGCGGCGATCTCGATTGATCAGAGCAACAAGGAGCGCGGCGGCGATCTCGGCTGGGCGCCGCCGGCGAACTACGTTGAGGAATTCGCCACCGCGGTCACCGAGGCTGAGATCGGCGCTCTCGTCGGACCGGTTCAGACGCAGTTCGGCTGGCATATCATCCAGGTGCGCGGGCGCGAAGAGCGGGAGATGAACGATTCCGACTATGAGCGCGCCAAAGAGACACGGCTCACCGAATACATTCAGCAACTCCGCGAGGCAGCTGGAAGCGGGATTGAAATTCTCGACACGTGGATTGACTACGTGCCACGTTGAACAGTTGACGGGGACATGAAGATGACCATGTCCCTTTTTTTCGCCTCAACGCGCTCGGTGACGATTGGACTTTTAGAGCGGCTTCGCTATAATGCCCCCATGGACAATCATCTTGCGCGCCTTGAAGCGCGGCTAGAACGCCTAATCGAAAGCGTTTTTGCGCACTTTTTCAATCAGTCGATTCGCGCTCAGGACATCGTTTTGCATCTCTCAAGAGCGATCGCCGGGAGCGTTCAGATCGGTGTCAACGGCGATCCACACCTGTATGCGCCCGACCGCTACCGCATCTGCCTGCATCCTGACGTGCAGAAAGAACTGCTTGCGCGCGCACCCGACCTCGAATACGTTCTCAGCCGCCATGTCGTCGCGCTCGCGTCGGAAGCGGGTTATCGACTTCGAACTGTGCCTGTCGTTCACCTGCTCCCCGACGAGTCGGTTTCAACGACGGATGTCAAAGTCAAGGCTGAGCATCAATCGCTTCTGAATGGGCGCACGGCAAAGCTCGACCCGGTTGACGGTTTTGCCAGCAGGGAGCTGCTAACGCGCACAGCGCAGAATCCGCAGTTGGTCATCAATGGCGAGAGTACGTTCTATCTGACCGACGACATTATCAACATCGGTCGCAGCCGCGATAATCAGATCGTCATCGATGATCCGCGTGTCTCGCGCCATCATGCACAGTTTCGACGCCGCGCGGGAGTCTACTGGGTGTTTGACATGAGCAGCCAGAGCGGGACGTTTGTCAACAACACCGCCGTCCGTGAACATGTCTTGTCCGCTGGTGATGTCATTCGCCTCGGAAAAACCCAACTTGTTTATTTGGAAGACGACATTCCCGATCACGAAACCGGCGGAACCGTTCCGTTTTCGGAATGACATCATGACGCTTGAGCTGACCTTGTTCGCGCTCCGCGTTGTCTCCGGTGGACTCCTCCTCATTATCCTTATCCTGCTGTTTGCGGCGATCTGGCGCGATTATCGCAGTGCGGTACGCCAGATCGAGCTGACGCGCCGCGTCTATGGCAGGCTGGTCGAACTCGACACCGACGATGACAACCCCGCAATCAGCCGCCGCGCCTTTCCGCTCATGCCGATCACCAGCTTCGGGCGCGCGCCAACCAACTCTATCGTCTTGGACGACGACTTCGCTAGCAGTGAACACTGCGTCGTTGCGCTGCGCGGGGGTCAGTGGTGGCTGGAGGATCGCAGCAGCCGCAATGGGACGACGATCAACGGCGTGCTGATCAATCAACCCGTGATTGTCACCACCGGCGACATTATCGGTATCGGACAGCTCCGCTTTCGACTCGAATTGGAGGCTTAAATCATGACAGAAACAGTTTCGATAGGCGTGATCGGCGGTTCTGGGCTGTACAACATGCCTGATCTGAGCGACATTACCAGCTATCACTTAAATACGCCCTTTGGTCAGCCCAGCGCCGACATGGTTATCGGCACGCTGCGCGGCAAACGAGTTGCATTTCTGCCGCGTCACGGCATCGGGCATGTTCACTCTCCGTCCACCGTCCCCTATCGCGCCAATATCTGCGCGCTGAAGATGCTAGGCGTTCGCCATATCATCGCGGTGAATGCGTGTGGATCGCTGCGCGAGGACTACGCGCCAGGTCACATTGTCATTCCCAATCAACTGGTCGATCTGACAAAAGCAGATCGCGGGCGTTCTTTTTTCGATAATACCGGAGTCGTTGCGCATGTATCGGTCGCCGATCCCTTTTGCCCAGAACTGGGGGCGATTATCGCCGATGCGGTCGAATCTGTGGGCGGAGTTGTCCATCGCGGCGGCGTATTTGTTACCGTCGAGGGTCCACGTTTCAGCACGCGCGGTGAGAGCATGATCTTCCGCCAGTGGGGATGCAGCATTATCGGCATGACGACATCGCCGGAAGCATTCCTTGCCCGCGAAGCTGAGATCGCCTACACCACTATGTCCCATATCACAGATTACGATGTCTGGCATCAAAGCGAAGCACCGGTGACAGTGGAGATGGTGATTCACACGATGCACCAGAATCTGACCCTCGCGCAGCGCGCGCTGGCAGCAGCCATCGAACAGCTCGACGAGTCGGCGGACTGGGCATGTCACCACGCGCTCGAAAACGCTATCATGACCGATCCTGCCCGCGTATCGACGGAGGCGCGTGAACGACTCCGCCCGATTGCGGGTCGGCTGCTGGGTTAACGCGCTCCATGATGATCACGTCCGACTCCGGTCGCGCTGACTGGCTTTGCAGAGGCATTTTGATCGCGGCGGGCGGCTTCATCACGGTCAACCTGATCGCCCTGCAGCTTCAAAATCCCGCGCAGGATAAAGTCTGGCTGCTCTTCGGCGTCTGGACGACGTGCGCCTTAATTGGAAACGCGCTCTCAGCGCGGCTGCTTCCCCACCGTGACCCGATGCTGTTTCCCCTGATCCTGTTTATGAGCGGCTGGGGGTTGATCGGGATACAGCGGCTTGCGCCCAATTTTGCGGAACGTCAGATGGTGTGGTTGATCATCTCTACACTTGCATTACTGGTCGTGCTGGCGCTGCCCAATATCTTGACGCTGCTGCGCGCGTTTCGCTACACGCTGCTTGTGACCGGTCTAGCGCTACTGGTCGGCACAATTCTTTTGGGGACGAATCCGTCCGGTCAGGCGGGCGCGCCCGAACTCTGGCTCGGTTTTGGAACAGTCTTTTTTCAGCCGTCGGAGCCGCTGAAGATCATCCTGGTCGCCTTTCTCGCCAGCTACCTCGCCGAACAGTATCCCGCGCTGCGCGCCGAAGGCATCGATACTACAGGCAAGCGCCGCATCTGGACGATCTCGCCGCGGATCGGGGGGCCGATCCTGCTAATGTGGGGCATTTCGATCATCGTCCTGATCTGGCAGCGCGATCTCGGCACTGCGATCCTGTTTTTTCTGGTGTTTCTGCTCCTGCTCTATGTCGCCAGCGGCTTCACGCCGCTGTTGATCGGCGGCGCGCTGTTGGTTGCGGTGGCGGGCGTCGTCGCGTATCAGCTTTTTGCCGTCGTCCGGCTGCGGATCGATATCTGGGTCAACCCCTGGCTGGAAGCAGATGGACGCGCCTACCAGATCGTGCAAAGCCTGATGGCATTCGCCGCCGGCGGCATTTTCGGGCAGGGCATCGCTCAAGGCGCGCCGACGTTTGTGCCTGTCGCGCACTCCGATTTCATCTTCGCCGCGCTGGCTGAAGAATGGGGGCTGCTCGGCGTGATCACCGTGATCGGCTGTTTTGCCATCCTGATCGCGCGCGGACTCCGCGTCGCCGCCCGTTTAAGCACTGCGCCGCGCTCGCGCCCATTTCACACTCTGTTCGCAGTCGGGCTGACGACCGTTTTCGGCGTTCAGGCGCTGCTGATCATGGGGGGAGTCCTCAAGCTCGTCCCGCTGACCGGCGTCACCCTGCCATTTTTCAGCTACGGCGGGAGTTCGCTGCTGATCAGCTTCATCGCTGTGGGACTGCTCATGCGCCTGTCCTCGGAGGCTGAGCAGGATTGATGCGCTTCGGACGCGAGATCAACCGGCTTCTGATCGGACTCCTGTTCGGCTTCGCACTCATCGCCGCCGCCGCCGCCTATTGGGCGATCACCGGCGCAGAGACGATCCTTCAACGGGCTGACAATCCGCGCCGTGTGCTGGCAGAAGCCGCCATCCGCCGTGGGACGATCCAGGATCGCGATGGAACGATCCTTGCCGAGTCCGTCAGTGATAACGGTGTGATGACGCGCCGCTATCTGCATCCCGAAGCCTACAGCGTCATCGGCTATTACAGCCAGCGTCACGGCACAGGCGGGATTGAAGCCGCCTTTGACGCGATCCTCTCAGGCAGTGAACGCGCAGCGTCCGGCGATCTACGGCGTCGGCTTGAAGAAGAGGTACTGCACCTACCGCGACGAGGATCGGACATCCGCCTGACTCTGGAACTGGACGTTCAGCGCGCGCTGGTCGATGCGTTCGCAGGCGCGCATGGCGCAGCCATTGTGATGAGCGTGCCTGACGGAGGAGTGCTGGGGATGATCAGTCAACCCGATTTCGATCCCAACCTGCTCGATGCGCACTGGGATGACTTGCGCGCCGATCCGGGTCGTCCTTTCTTCAATCGGGCGCTCCAGGCGCGCTATCAGCCGGGATCAGCCGCACAAACGATGCTGATGGCGGGCGCACTGCTCACTCGACAGCCGCTTGATACTCCAATCGAAAATGCCGCCGCGCCCTTCCAATTGGGCGACCTCACGCTGTCCTGCGCATTTGCGCTGCCCGACCTGGAATTGACCCTCCGCGATGCGTATGCCTTCGCCTGCCCGTCGCCATTTGCCGATCTGGTCATCCAGCTTGACGTTTCGGGTGTGCAAGGATTGTTCGATACCTTTCGAATCGGCGCGCTGCCCAGTCTGATCGGCGCGGACACAGCCGCTGTGTCTGGTGGGGGAGCCGCCCCTGCTCCACAGATGATAGTGACCGCTGACAATCTGCTTGCAGAAGCGCTCGGACAGGGTTCCTGGGGATTGACCTCGCTGGAAATGGCGACCATCGCCGCCGGCATCGTCAACGACGGTAACGCGCCGCAGCCGACGATCTTAGCCGCCATCCGCCATCCCGACTCGCAAACATGGATAACGGCGGACACAGCCCGCCCGACGCTTGCCATTGCTACAATCAGCACGGCGCGCGGTCTGCAAGACCTGATGCGCAGCGCGGCTGCCTTCGGCGCAGCGGGGAATGCGGCGCGGTCTTTCCTCGACATCGGCGGACACGTCGGTCTCGCCTATACGGGTGAGCAGACGCTCGCTTGGTTTGTCGGCTTCGTCACGGTGGATATACGCCGCGCCGCTGTTGTGGTGATCGTTCTCGAAGACAGCCGCGATCTAGGTCTTGCCGCCGACATTGGGGGAACTGCGCTCGCTCAGGCATGGGAGACGCTGCAATCCTCAGCCGCCATCCCATAGTCGGCTGCGAATACCCAGCTTCTTCGACCATTTCGCGGTTTTGCTGTTGAAATGCACCAGCCATCCGCTGTAGCGCTGACTGGACTGCCCAGCGCGCAAGGCCTCCAGAAACGTTTGGGCATCGCTGAACGGTTCCATGATCTGGAGCGCCCGCCCATATTCCGCGCGCGAGTGTGCATCCGATCCGACCGTCCCTAGAATACCGATCTCGCTGGCGAATGCGCGGGCGCGCGCATTGTCTTCACGGTAGATGCAGCGCGCATTGAAAATCTCAATTGCATCGACCTGATCGATAATCCGGCGCAGATTGGGCTCCTCCCATGCGCCTTGACGCAGGCGATCGAACGGATGCGACACGCTGATGACCGCGCCCTGATCGCGCAGCCGCCGGATGGTCTGCTCCGGAGTCAATCCGGGCGGTACGGTCTCTTTCATGAAGTACCCCAGGATTTCACCCTCGGTCGTCATGATCTCCTCGCCCACGATCACCAGATCGGGCGCAAGACGCTGCATCGCCAGCGCGCCTTCCGCCGTGTTGTGATCAGTGATAGCGATCCGATTAATCCCGCGCCGACGGCAGACGGCGCGGATCGTCTCAAACTGCATGATGCAGTCCTTCGACCACTGTGTATGGCTGTGCAGCTCGACTTTCCAGAGTTCTGACATACGACCTCCCTACGGCATTGTAACAGGGCGCGGCATCTCGTTCCAGATGATGCTATAATGCAGCGCGGTCGGCGCTTTCCATATGGACGCCGTCACTGAGTGACCATATTCAGGAATTACTTGTAATGCAGCGACCGTCTGAGTTTGAACCAGGTATCGCGCCCCCGCCCCGAATCCTTCTGATCGCCGCCTTCATCGTCCTGTATGTCATCCTGCTGATGGGCGCGGCGCTGATCACCTGGCTCACCAATGAACGGCGTCTGATCGCCATCGTTCCCGTGGCGCTGATCGGCGCGGGCATTTTCATCGTTCTGAGCTTGTTAGGAGCGCTGCTTTTCCGGCGCGGACTGCCGAGGCTGTTTTTCTTGTGGCTGCTGTTCGCATATATTGTCCTCGGTACAGCCGGAGCGGTCGGCGGCGTTGCGCTCTACCGAACCATGCTGCCGCCGCGCTATCAGGAAGAGCTTGGGACACTGCTGCCGTTCATGCGCGGCTTCCTGCCGCCGACGCCTGAAGGCGGCATCATCCCGACCGCCGCCGCCACCAGCCCGATCTCAGCGGAAAGCCTGCTCAACCTGCCGCTGCTGACGGTCACCGCGACTCCGAACGATGAACCCGCCGGCAGCGCTTCAGAAAGCACTGCTGAAACTCGCATAGACAGCCCTCCGGCTGTGGCGGTAGCAACAGAAACGCCGACTGACCTGCCGACCGATACCCCTCAACCCAGTCCTACGCCAACTACCCCGCCCACCGATGCGCCGCCGCCGATGGAGACTCTGCCGACTCTGGCAGCGACTCCGCGCGCCATTGATCGACCGCCTGCCGCACGCATGTATGGCTTTACCCATGTCCAGCAAACTTGGAATAACTGCGGTCCCGCCAATATCACAATGGCGCTCAGCTTCTACGGCTGGCGTCAGCCGCAGACGTTCGCGCAGCAGTGGTTGAAACCCGACACCGAAGACAAAAATGTCACGCCTGCCGAGATGGTCAATTTTGTGAATACGCAGACGCAGGTCAAAGCGATTACCCGTATCGGCGGCGATATGGAACTGCTCAAGGACTTCATTGCCGCCAATATTCCCGTCATCGTCGAAACCAGCTATCAGTTTGAAGGCTACGACTGGATCGGGCATTATCAGACGGTCGTCGGCTATGATGACACCGCCCGCATGTTCTACGTCTATGACAGCTATCTCGGTTCGGGCGAGAACGGCGCGGGCATTCCCGAACCTTACGACCGCTTCGACCGCGTCTGGCAGAACTTCAACCGCGCTTTCATCGCCATCTATGAGCCGCAGCGTGAAGCACTGGTCGCGCAGATACTGGGTCACCTCACCGATGTGACCAGCGCCGCTGAACATGCCCTGCGGGTGGCGCAGGGGGAAGCGCGCGCCAACCCGACGGATGCCTTTGCCTGGTTCAACATGGGGTCGTCGCTGGTCGAACTCGGACGTTATGAGGAAGCCGCCGCCGCCTACGACCGCGCCACGCTCGCGGGGCTGCCCTTCCGCATCACCTGGTATCAATTCGGATCGTTCAAAGCCTATTATGAAGTCGGGCGCTATCAGGACGTGCTGGCGCTTGTCAACACCAACCTGACCAACGGCGCGCAGTATGTCGAAGAAACCCACTACTGGCAGGGGCGCGTTTTCGCCGCGCAGGGTCGCACCAGTGAAGCCGCCGCGTCATTCCGCCGTGCGCTGTCGCATAATCCGCGCTTTGAAGCGGCGCGCGCTGCCCTCAGCACGGTGTCATAGAGGGACAATCCATGACCGCAGAAGTGGGACAGCCCGCCGCTGAAACCAGCCGTTCGCGCCATCTGGTCAACTCGACGCTGATCGTCATGATCGCGTTTGGCACGGCTAAGGCGATCAGCCTCGTCCAGACGTTTATCATCGCCGAAGTCTTTGGCGTCGGGCGGGAATGGGACACGTTCGTCAGCGCCAACGGCATCCCCGAACTGATCTTCACGCTGATCGCCGGCGGCGCGCTCGGTCATGCGTTTATCCCAGTGTTCAGCGGGTTTCTGGCGAAGGGCGACCGGGCTGGCGCATGGCGCGTCGCCAGCCACGTTGTCAACACGGTCTTTTTCACAACGCTTGTCATCAGCATCATCACATTCCTGATCGCGCCCTGGCTGGTCGCCAGCTTGGTCGCGCCTGGTTTTGACACCGCCGGACAAGCGCAGACCGTCGATCTGATGCGCATCCTGCTGCTCAGCACGCTGCTCTTCTCAATCAGCGGCATCATGATGGGCATCCTCCAGAGCCACAATCACTTTCTGCTGCCCGCGCTCGCGCCGATCATGTTCGATGTCGGGATCTTGTTCGGCGTCATCGCGCTGACTCGGTCGATGGGCGTTTATGGAATCGCGGCGGGCGCGGTGATCGGCGCTGGACTGCATCTGGGCATTCAGATTCCGGGACTGATCCGCTTCAAGGCGCGCTGGACGCCGGAACTGGGCTGGCGCGATCCGCAGTTATGGCGCATCGTCCGGCTGATGCTGCCGCGTATTGCCGGTCTCGGCGTCTTCAGCCTCAATTTCATCGTCATGAACAGCATCGCGTCACGTCTGGGCGAAGGCTCGGTGAGCGCGCTCAGTTGGGGGTGGCGGCTGATGCAGATTCCGCAAACGCTGATCGGAACGGCAATGGGAACCGTTATTTTTCCAACATTGGCAGCGCTCAGCGAAACCGGCGACGAATCCGGCAAACGAGAGGCAATGTCCGGCGCACTGCGCTTCATCCTCACCGCCTCGATCCCCGCGTCCATCGGCTTGATCGTCGTCGGGCGTCCGCTGATCAGCCTGCTCGAACGCGGCGCATTCGACTCGACCGCCTCTGCGCTGGTCTACAGCACCTTGCAGTTTTTCGCGCTCGGCATCGTCGTCCATTCGATGATGGAAGTCGTCGCCCGCAGCTTCTACGCCGATAAAGACACGCTGACACCGCTATGGGCGGCGCTGATCGGCGCGGCGATCAACCTCGGACTGGCATTTTACTTCGGCGAATTGGGGCTTGTGAGCGGCTTGGCACTCGCCAATTCGCTGGGGACAGCGGTCGAGGTGCTGTTTCTGCTCTATCTGCTGCGCCGCCGCTGGCATGGGGTCAATGAAAGTGCGCTGGCGCGCACGACTGGCAAGGCGCTCGCGTCCAGTCTGGTGATGGCGCTGGCGGTGCTGGTGATCGATGCCGGCTGGCGTGTGATCGAGCTTGCTGAGCAGGGTCTGATCATTACGGCTGTGGAAATCGGCATTCAGGTGGTCGTAGGCGCGCTCGCTTTCGGGATCACTGCGCTGCTGCTGCGCATGGAAGAACTGACTATGTTCATTCGTCTGATTAGAGAGCGTTTTATTGGTCGGAGAGTCCTTATATGACGATTGCTAATCAGTTTTCATTCGTCTTTTTCACTATCAGTGGCATCGCGCTGCTGCTGGTGGTGCTGCGTTCACGCTGCGCAAGCTGGCGCGTCATGCTGTCTGCCTCTGGCACGGCGCTTGTGCTGGCGGTCGCCGTTTTCTTCTTGCTCCGCCCTGGACTGAGCGATGTCAGCAGCGCGCAGGCAGCGCGCGCCGTCATCGGCAACGGTAAACCCACCCTGATCGAGTTTTTCAGCAATTACTGCATTGGCTGCATGACAGCGCGTCCCGCTGTCGATGCGCTAATCGCAGACATCCAGGCTGCCTTCCCCAGCGCAGTCAATGTCCTGCGCATCGACATTCATACCGATTTTGGCCGCGAGCTTAGAGAAGTCTATGGTTTCTCCTATACGCCGGAATTCATCCTCTTCAACCCTCAAGGACAAGAGGCATGGCGCAGCCATCTACCGCCGCAGATCGCGGATATTCGCCGTCTGATTCCAACAGATAGTTTGACGAGCAGCCCTTGACCCGCTCACACCGCCACATCCTCCTGATCTTCATGGATGGCATTGGGCTTGGCGATGATAACCCTGACTGCAATCCCTTTGCCGCTGCGGAATACCCTACCCTATCGGCGCTTGCGGGCAGTCAGCGCTGGTTGAAATCAAGCCAGCGTGTGAACACAACGCGCAGTCTGTTCATTCCCACCGATCCGCGCATGGGCGTGCCTGGGAAGCCCCAGAGCGCCAGCGGTCAGGCGGCGATCATCACCGGACGGAATATCCCCGCGCTGATCGGTGAACACTACGGACCACGCCCTAACCAAGCGATCCGCGCTCTGCTGGCGGAGGATAATTTTTTTCTGCGCGCTGTCCGAGCGGGCAAACGCGCCGCGCTGATCGAAGGCTACCCGCCGCGCCGACACGAAGAAATCGCCAGCGGTAAAGCGCTGCGCGCCAGCTATCAGGAGGCGCTACATCAGGCGGGGCTGCCGATGTTCGGAGAGCGCGAATTCTACTCTGGCGATGCCCTGGCTGTGGACTGGACAGGAGAAGCCCTGCGCACCTACCTTGGCTACACTGACACGCCGCTTTACTCACCATATGAAGCAGGTCAAAAAATGGTCGAGATCGCGCAGCGCTACGATTTCGCCATGTTTTCGCACTGGCTGACCGACATGATCGGGCATCGCGGCACGATGGAGGAAGGCGTTCAACTGCTCACCCTGTTCGACGCCGTCATGGCGGGCGCGCTGGATGCCTGGGATGATGAACATGGGCTGATGATCATCACCAGCGATCACGGCAACATGGAAGACTTGAGTCACGGCAAACACACTGAGAACGATGTCGCTACTGTCATCGTGGGACTCCACCGTGAGACCTGCGCCGCCGACATCCGCACGCTGGCAGACATCGCCCCGGCGATGGCGCGTTTCCTCACTGTGTGAACCCTGATCGAAAGTCCGGTTAACACTTCGCCGGATTTTCGATTACACTTGCATACATTAATTCATAAACGTCTTCAACAGCTTAAAAAGGCAGAGATCGATGGCTTCCGTCACCCCCCAAATGATGCGCGACACCCTTTGTCACTGGGCAAGCGGTGTTTCTGTCGTCACTACCCAGTTTGAGGGTCAGATTTCCGGCATGACCGTCAGCGCATTCAATTCCCTGTCGCTGGAACCACCGATGATCCTGGTGTGTCTGAGCAAAAATGCCTACACAACCTCGCTGATCCTTCAATCGCGCGTTTTTGGTGTCTCCATTCTCGGTGAAGGACATGCCGACATCTCCAACCGCTTCGCTGGTCGTGTTCCCAATCTCGATCATGCCCAGCGCTTTGAAGGATTGGCAACCATGACCTATGAGTCAGGTGCGCCCATTCTCGCCGTCTCAATTGCATGGCTCGACTGCGCGATCAACACGCTCCACGACGGCGGCACGCATTGGATCGTCATCGGTGACGTGCTGACTACCGGCAGTCAAGAGCGCGCTGCGCCGCCGCTGATCTATTTCAATCGCGATTACCGTTCGCTGGTTCTCCCCGTTGAAGAACCCGGTTCTTAATGCCCCCCAACCATTGACGCTCATTAAGCCGTCTTTTAGAATGGGCAAGAGTGATAAATCGGCGGGACACGCATGTTTGAGAATCTCAGCAATCGGCTGCAGGGCATCTTCGATGGCTTGGGTCGCGTCGGCAAACTGACTGAAAAAGATGTCGATGCGGCGATGCGCGAGGTGCGCATGGCGCTGCTTGAGGCGGACGTGTCACTGTCGGTCGTCAAGGACTTCGTCAAGCGGGTCAAGGATCGCGCTGTCGGTGCGGAAGTCGCCAAGAGCCTCAAGCCTGGTCAGATGGTCGTCAAGATCGTCCATGAAGAGCTGCTGACGACGCTCGGCGAAGGCGGCAGGCTCGATTTCACGGGCAGCTTCAAGCCGCATGTCATCATGCTGGTCGGACTGCAAGGGTCGGGCAAAACCACCACCGCCGCTAAGCTCGCGCTCTATCTGCGGCGGGAAGGCAAGCAGCCGTTTCTGGTTGCCGCCGATACCTATCGCCCCGCCGCCGTCGATCAATTGGTGACGCTGGCAAAGCAGATCAACGTCCCGATCTATCAAGAAGGCGTTTCCGCCAAGCCGCCAGACATCTGTCAGCGCGGAGTCAAAGCCGCTCGCGAAGCCGACGCCGCCGTCGTCATTCTCGACACCGCCGGACGCCTTCAGATCGACGATACACTGATGACCGAGCTGGAGGAGATCAAAAAGCGGACAAACCCCGCTGAGATCATCCTAGTCGCGGACTCGATGACGGGTCAGGAAGCGGTCAACATCGCCGAGGGCTTCAATCAGCGTCTCGGCATCACGGGCTTGATCCTGACGAAAGTCGATGGCGACTCGCGCGGCGGCGCAGCGCTCTCGATGCGGGCAGTGACCGGCGTCCCGATCAAGTTTCTCGGCACGAGCGAGAAGCTCGACGGCTTCGAACAGTTCCATCCCGACCGGCTGGCGCAGCGCATTCTCGGCATGGGCGATGTCCTCACCCTGATCGAGAAAGCTGAAGAAGCGTTCGACGAACAGGAAGCCATCCGACTGCAAAAGAAACTGATGGAAAATCAGTTCACATTGCAGGATTTTCTGGAACAGCTTCAGCGGATTCGCAAGATGGGGTCGTTCGCCAGCCTGCTCGGCATGATCCCAGGCATGAACCGCCTGCGCGACCAGATTAACGAGCAGGATATGGAAAAGCGCCTGAAGAAAGTTGAGGCGATCATCAATTCCATGACGAAAGGCGAGCGTGCTAATCCCAAAATCATCAATGCCAGCCGCCGTAAGCGCATCGCCGCGGGCAGCGGGGTTGAGGTTCGGGACGTGAATGAGGTCTTGAAGCAGTTCGCCGATATGCAGGAACTCATGAAGAAAGTCCGCAAGGGGCGCTTCCCCGGCTTGCCCGGCGCAGGGCAGATGCCCATGCCTCCCGGAGCAAAGCCAGGCGGCGGCAAGCCACGCGGTCGCTTTCCGCGCTAGGGAAGAATGTCTTCCCTTCCGCTACTGAGTCACAATTTTTTGTGCCAGTGGCTCTCCGTCTGATCGATCAGACGCTTGAGAGCGTATCGATTGAGGAGTCAAGGTTCTATGGTTCGTATTCGTTTGCGCCGCGTCGGTCTGAAGAAACAGCCGAGCTATCGTCTTGTGGTTGCCGATCAGCGCAGCGCCCGCAACGGCGGCTTCATCGAGATCATTGGGCATCACAACCCGCGCACCCAGCCGGCGACTGATATTGTCAATGAAGCACGCGCCTTATACTGGCTTAGCGTCGGCGCGCAGCCCAGCGATGCTGCTGTGTATGTCCTGCGCCGCACCGGAACACTCGACCGGTTCGCGCGCCTAAAGGCGGGTGAAGCGATGGAGACACTGGTCGCCGAGGCAGAAGCGGCAAAAGCCGTCGCTGCGCCCGTCAGCCCGAAGACTCGGTTTCCATCACCTGGACCGGGCGAAGGTAAGATGAAGAAAGTCAGCGAGTAGCGGCGTTTTCTCACATAGTGAGTGCAAAAAGTGGTCGGAAACGAACTCCGCGCCACTTTTCGATATTCTTTTCAAGTCTGCACACTTCTGAATTTTTGAGATTGAGCGCCATCATGGAAGACTTGATCGAATACGTCGCGAAAAGCCTGGTCGATGATCCAACTCAGGTGCGCGTAAGACGACGGGACACCAGCTCGTCGATCATCATTGAGCTGCATGTTGCGCAGCGCGACACTGGACGCATTATCGGGAAAAACGGCAAGGTCGCAAATGCCCTGCGCGTGCTGCTCGCTGTCAACGAACAGCGAGACAAGCGCGTGATTTTGAAAATCGTCTGATATGCCCCCGCGCTCGATACCGCTAGAACCGCCGCAGTATCTGATCGTCGGCGAAATTCTGCGTCCGCATGGCATTCGCGGTGAGCTTCGCCTGCGCATCCTGACCGACTATCCTGAACGCCTTACAGCAGGAAAACAGCTTTATGTTGGTGAAGATGTCAGCGACAGCCAAATGCAGACCTTTACGATCGAAGCGCTCAGGACGAACAAGGAATATGGACTCCTCAAGCTTAGCGAAATTGATGATCGCAATGCCGCCGAACGGCTGCGCGATCTGCTAGTGATGATCCCGCTCGATCAAGCAGTGCCGCTTGATGAAGGCGAAGTCTACCTATTCGAACTGATCGGCATGGCAGTTCAGACAGATACAGGCGAGTCCTTCGGCGAGATCGTCGACATTATTGAGACTGGCGCCAACGATGTCTATGTCGTGGACAGCCCGCAGCATGGCGAAGTCCTCGTGCCTGCAATCGATGAATGCATCCTGAAGATCGACGCCAACGCCCGCGTGGTCACTATTCATTTGATGGACGGCTTGCTCGGCAGATAGACTTGTGATTTGATGGTGTGATTTGATGGGAGGAGATGCTGATGAGCGACTCGTTATACTGGCTCGGTTTCAGCATGATTCCCAATGTCGGCACATATCGCTTGGCTGCCTTGTGGCGCGCCTTCGGCGATCTGCAAACCGCCTGGGAAGCCGCGCCGGAAAGCCTCTACCTTGCTGGCTTCACCAGCTCGGCGCTCGCCTCTATCGCTGCCCATCGACCACGCCTTGATCTGGAGCGCGCGGCGAGCCGAGTTGAGCGTGCCGGCGCATATCTCGTCACGATGGCAGACGCCGCCTATCCACACCGACTTGCCGCACTCAGCAGTACGCCAGGATTGTTCTATGTGCGCGGCAGACTGCCCGACCCAACCGCGCCAGCGCTCGCCATCGTCGGGACGCGCTCCGCAACACCGGATGGGATCGCGGCGGCGCGCCAGCTCGCCCGTGAACTGGCGGCGCAGGGGGTCACCATTATCAGCGGGCTGGCAGAGGGGATCGACACAGCAGCCCATGAGGGCGCGCTGGATGTCGAAGGTTATACGACTGCCATCCTTGCCAACGGCATCGATGTGATCTACCCAACCAAACACCGGGCGCTGTCCGAACGCATTGCTGATCGAGGCGCGCTTGTGACGGAGTTTGCGCTTGGGGCGCGTCCACTGAAGCGCAGCTTTCCGCGCCGCAACCGCACCCTGAGCGGCTGGGCAGATGGTGTCGTCATCGTCGAAGCACCCGCCAAGAGCGGCGCGCTCTACACAGCTCAAGCCGCCTGCAAACAGCATCGCCCAGTCTTTGTGTTGGATGCGCTCATCCGCCGCTCACTCCCAAATTCTGAAGGGCTGCGCAGCCTCGCAGACGCGGGCGCGCATCTTGTCAGCGGGGCAAATGACATCCTGTCTGCGCTGGGAGGCACGCCGCCATTCAGATCAGTCACAATTGAAGCAGTGGAAGCAACTGCCGACCCAACCGCGCCAGCGCGCGCGCTCGATCCCAACGAACAGCTGCTCCTTGATCTGCTCAGCCGAGAGCCTCAGCATACTGACGATCTGGCTCAAAAGATGGGAATTTCGCCGCTGACGATCCTCGGCATTATCACCACCCTGGAGATCGAGGGGCTGATCGAGCCAGTCGGCTATTCAAAGTACCGCCGTCTACATTGAGTCGCGCCCATCGGGGCTTGCTGTATTCTACAGTCGTATGCTACCCTGATTTTTAGATCCGAATGGCAACAAGACCAACATGAGCGATACCCTGCAAGCTTACTGCTTCAAATGTAAGACCAAGCGCGACATCGTCAATCCCCAGGCGGGATTTAATGCGCGTGCCGCGCCTATCACCACTGGACTGTGTTCAGTTTGCGGTTCCACTCTGTATCGAATCGGCGAAACGCCCGCGCATTACGGCTTGACCAAGCCTAATGCGCCCGCCAGCGGCAGCACAACCAGTAAGAAGCCATCGACCCAAAAGGCGGCTGGCAAGACACTGGGCAAAGCGGCTGCGTTGAGCAAGTCAAGATCATCGAAATCCACGCCCAAATCGACCAGCACGAAGGCAAAACCAGTTTCCAAGCCCAAATCTAACGATGGACGGGAGGGGACAAAGCTGGTGATCGTCGAGTCGCCGGCAAAAGCGCGCAGCGTTGGGCAGTATCTCGGCAAAGGCTACGTCGTTAAAGCCTCTAAAGGTCATGTCCGTGATCTGCTGGTGTCGCAGCTCTCGGTCGATGTCGAGAACAATTTCGAGCCGAAGTATCGCATCCTAAATGACAAGCGCGATGTCGTTAAGGAACTCAAATCCGCTGCGAACAGCGCCAGCGAAGTCTTTCTTGCCACCGACCCCGACCGCGAAGGTGAGGCGATTGCCTGGCATCTGCTCGCTGCAACTGAACTTGAGGAGAGCGGAAAATCCGTCCGGCGCGTCGTCTTCAACGAAATCACCCGCTCCGCTGTTCAAGAGGCATTCAGCCATCCTCGCGACATCGATCTCAACCTCGTCAACGCGCAGCAGGCGCGGCGCATCCTGGATCGACTTGTCGGCTACAATATTTCCCCGCTGCTGTGGGAGAAAGTCCGCAACCGGCTCTCGGCGGGGCGCGTTCAAAGCATCGCCCTGCGCCTGATCGTGGATCGCGAACGCGAAATTGAAGCGTTTGTCGCACGGGAATATTGGACGCTTGACGCCAAGCTGCGCAAGTCTGTTCACAAGACCAAAGCAGAAGCGCGCCCGTTCATCGCCCGACTGATCAAGATCGGCACACAAGAAGCGGAGTTCACGACCGAGTCCGATGTCAGCCCGCACCTGTCTGCCCTGCGCACATCTGTTTTCGAGGTTGCCGAGGTCAAACATGGGGAACGGCAGCGCAAACCGTCCGCGCCCTTCACTACCAGCACCTTGCAGCAGGAGGCATCGCGTCGTCTCGGCTTCAGCGCTGGGCGGACGATGGCAGTGGCGCAGCAGCTCTATGAGGGGATCGACATCGGCGAAAGCGAGGTTGTCGGGCTGATCACCTACATGCGCACGGACAGCACGAACGTCTCATCCCAAGCGCAGTCTGAGGCGCGGCAGTATATCGCGAGTCGTTTTGGCAAAACTTACGTCCCGCAAACACCTCCAAACTACAAAACACGAGCAAAAGGCGCGCAGGAAGCGCACGAAGCGATCCGCCCGACCTTGGTCACCCGCGAACCAGCCGCCATTAAAGCGGTGCTCAGCAGCGATCAATTCAAGCTCTACACGCTGATCTGGCAGCGTTTTGTTGCGAGTCAGATGGCAAACGCGGTCTACAACACGCTCCGTGTTGACATTGGCGCTGACCAGCCCGCTGTGCCGCCCGACAAACGCAAATATCATCTGCGCGTCTCAGGCAGCACGATTAAATTCCCTGGTTTTCTCGCGCTCTACGAAGACGCTCGCGATGAGGATGCCGAGCTTGACGAAGATGAAGGGCGCATTCTGCCTGATCTCGACGCTGGCGACCGCCTCGACCTGCTGGAACTGCTGCCTGAGCAGCACTTTACGCAGCCGCCGCCGCGCTATACCGAAGCCAGCCTTGTCCGCACACTTGAAGAGTTCGGCATCGGCAGACCCAGCACCTACGCGCCGATTGTCGGGGTGATTCAGGATCGGGAATATGTCATCAAGCAGAACAAGCGGCTGATCCCAACCGAGACTGGGCGCGTCGTCAACGATCTGCTGGCAAAGCACTTCCCGGATGTGATGGATTACAATTTCACCGCCCGTATGGAGGACAAGCTCGACGAGATCGCTGAGGGCAAACGCGAATGGCGTCCGATGCTCAGCGAGTTCTACACGCCGTTCATCCGCCAGCTTCAGGTCGCTCAGGCAACCATTCCGTCGATGCAGCGCGAGGAGACCATCGGACGGGACTGCCCCGTCTGTGGCAAGCCGCTGGTGATCCGCTATGGCCGTTTCGGCAAGTTCATCGGCTGCTCAGACTACCCGAACTGCAAACATACCGAACCCTGGCTGGAACGACTCGGCATCCCCTGCCCGGTCTGCGCAAAAACACATGGTGGGGAAATTGTCGAGCGCCGTTCGCGCAAGGGTCGCGTTTTTTACGGCTGCTCGCGCTATCCCGACTGCGAGTTCACGAGCTGGAAGCGTCCTATCGCGCAGCCCTGCCCGAACTGCGGCGGGCTGCTGGTGGAGCAGGGTCGAACCACAGCTCAGTGTACGGCGTGCGGCAGCATCTACCCCCTCGATCAGGTCGAGCAGGCGGAGTCCACCGATTTAACGCAGTCCGCTGAGCCTGCCTGATTCGCCAGCGACCGGGTGTTTCACCTGCGGTGGCAAAATGCCCGTGACGATCCTCCTACCGCCGCTGTTTGCGTCGATCTTGACGAAGCGTTTGCATGATTCGCATGAGCATGTGTACTATATACGCTAAGGGCGGTATACAATGCCTCCAGCACTGCATGTCACCACGCTGGACTTATACCTAACCAGGTGGGCAGCGTACACACGAAAGGTCAGTCAGCATGATCAAATGGCTTCAGGATACGTACAATGGTCTTTATAAGATCGTCCTTGAGCCTTACACGCCGCGGCGCAAGATGATCCTGATGCTCGTATTCGCTTTGATTCTTGGGCTGATCATCGGCTATGGGATCGACCCCGTTCAGTATTACGATGGCGATCCACGCACGTTGGAGCAGTCCTGGCAGGATGAATGGGTGCGTCTGCTGGCAGATCGCTACGCCTTGACCGGTGGCATCAATCCCGAAGTCAATCAGGAGATCGTCGAGCGGCTTCAGGCGATCGATGATCCGCTTGGCATTGTGGATCGCCTCCTCGGTTCCCCCGGCGAGTCCGCCAATGTCGGTAAGCTTCAGGCGCTTCGCCCGCTGGCAGAAACCGCTCAGCCGAACGCTGTGCAGCCGCCCATCAAGCCATCGCTGCTGCGCAACCTGCTCCCCTGGGTTCTCGGACCGGTGATCGCGTCGGTCCTGGTCGTGGTTTGGTCGTGGGCATGGAATATCCTCATCAAGAATTGGCTCGATCCGATCTTCAAGCGCATTCGCGGCGAGCGTGAAAGCGCGGAGGTCAGGCAGGCGCGCGAACAGCGTAAGCGGCAAGCAGCCGCCGAAGCCAATCTCAAGAGCGACTTCGCCAAGACTGACCTGGGTCCGCCGTTAATGCAGCGCATGTCTACCTTCCAGCTTGGCTACGGGCAGTATGACGACTCGTTCAGCATCGAGGATGCTCAGGAACGCTTCCTCGGCGAATGCGGCGCAACCATCGCGGAGACCATCGGCGCTGGCTCACCTGAGAAGCCAACTGCAATTGAGGTATGGCTGTTCGACGCCGCCGATTACGTGCGCACGATCACGAAGGTCTTCATGTCTGAATACGCCTACAATGATCCCGCGCTGCGCGCCAAGCTCGAATCGAAAGGGGACTTGATCCTGATCAAGCCGGGCGCGTCTACATTCCTGGAAACTGGCACGCTGCGCCTTCAGGCGCGCGTCGTCGATCTGGAATATGGCTCAGGAGCTACACCGCCGAACAGCTTCTTCAACAAGCTGACGCTCGAGTTAGCCGCCTGGCGCAAATCCGACAGCGCGCCCGTCATGCAGACCACCAGCCGCCTCGAAAACTACGCGCCGCTGCCAGCCATGCCAGCGCCAGCACCGCCGCCGATACCCGCTGCCGCGCCGCCGGCATTTTCGCCTGCGCCCTATCAGCCTGCGCCTGCTGCGCCGCCTAGTCCTGCGCCGCCGCCGCCTTCGACCATGCCAGGCGTGCTTCCAAGCGCTCCGCCTGCGGCACCTGCGCGCCCAGCGCCTTCGGATGATGATCCGTTCGGCGGCACTGGCGATTTCACCCCGATTTCCTAAGATCAAAAGACGCTCTGCAGCAGATGCAGGGCGTCTTTTTCCGCATCGATTTCAATTCACGCGCTTGATCTTGAAGATGATCTCGCCCGCTGGGGTTTTCACACTGACTTTGTCGCCCTTCTTGCGCCCAAGAAGCGCCGATCCAATCGGGCTGACGTGCGAAATTTTCCCCAGCTCTGGGTTCGCTTCCGCCGCGCCAACAATCGTATAGATTTCCTCCTCGTCCGTGCCTTCCTCAACGATCACGACCTCCGATCCCAGCCCAATCACCCCCGGAGTTGTCGTCGCGCCATTGATGATCGTCGCTTTACTCAGCACATGCTCAAGATACTTGATGCGCCCTTCAACGAATGCCTGCTGCTCTTTCGCGTCATGATAGTCGGCGTTTTCTTTAAGGTCACCCTGCGCCACTGCTTCGGTCAGCTTGCGGGCAAGCTCTGGACGACGCACATTGACCAGATTTTGCAGTTCGCGCCGGAGTTCTTCTGCGCCTTCTGCCGTCAAATACATATTCTCGGACATGACTTCTCAGCTCTCGTCCCTGTCAACGCTGACTAAGTTTGTCTTTGATATTACAACATGAGCGGTTACAGTATACCATCTGCCGCCCCAAAATCAACGTTCACAGCGCAAGCTGCACATTCAGCCACGTCGTCCGATTGCCATAGACATAGATCGTTTCCCGAAAGCGAATGCGCCCATTTTCACTCACAGTCACCGTGTAATAGCCCATCGGCAGATCGCCGATTGTGAAATTCTCGCCGAACGCCGGATCGCTGTTGACCGACGTGCTGGCGTAGCTGAAAGCGTAGCGCGTGCTTTCGGTCGACTCGATCATCAGCGTCACATCAAACAGGAGATTCCCTCCCGCATCGGTTACCCGACCTGCGAGCGTCCCAAAATTGAAATAGGGGCGAATCCACAAATCAGGATTGCGGGTTGAACCAAAATCATAGGGATCATTGACACGCACCTCAAAATGCAGGTGTGGACCCAATGCTACACCGGTCGCGCCAACATTGCCCAGCGCCTCGCCTTCGCGCACCGACTGCCCCACCCCAACTGCGATCCGATCCATATGCCCATACAGCGTGTAAACGGGCAAGCCCTCCGGCGTCAGGAATGGATGCTGAAGCACAACCAGATTGCCGTAATAGTTGTTGATCGGTCCGAACCGCGTCGCCAGGTCATCGCCCGCATAGATGACCACGCCGTCCGCCGCCGCCAGCACCCGCGTGCCGCGCGGATTGACAATATCGATCCCGTGATGCACCTGATAGCGTCCGCCCGCCGTCCCGCCATAGGGATACGTGCGCGCCGCCCAGTTAACCACATCATTCGATGCCGGGCGACCGAGCCAATAATGATCTGCCACCTGACGCGCCGGATCGGGCGGCGGCGGCGTCCATGTGGGCGCAAGCGGATCGGCGTTGGCGATGCTCGCCGGACGAGTCGGCACATTAGTATTGACCGCCGTCGGCGCGATATAGACCGTTGGGAACGGTGTCGCCGAGGGCGCAGAGGTGTTGGGCGGGATCGTGGCGATGGTCGGGATCGGACTGGTCGAGGGCGTCGGCGTTGGACTCAGCGTGGGAGTCGGAGAAGGCGTATTCGTTGGAAAGACCTGAGCCACCTGAACGCCGGCACTTTCCATGAACTGCGCGGGCTGCGTGGCAATATCGACGATGGGGACAGTGGCAGCAAACGGCGCTTGAGTAGAAATCGGCGCAGCGCACGCGCACAGACAGAACGCGAAAAGACAAATCATCGTGTGGATCGTCAACCTACTGCTCATCGAATAGAATCGGGCGATAATCGCCCGTCGTTTCTCCCAGCCGCCCCTCCAGGATCAGCCGTCGGGCGTGCGCGGGCAGTCCCAGCGCATCGATGGCATAGTTTATCAGCGCCTCCTGCGGAATTAAACCGACAAGTTCCGTGCGCTCAACCGCCGCTCCATAGCGCGCGGCTTCGCGAGTGACCGACTGCATAACCGTGAACAGCCCGGTTTGCCGGTAATCCGTCAGATTCATCGACACCTGCGCCCGTCCATCGACCAGCAGCCCCAGCGCCTTGACATGCTTCAGCCCGCCGCCTGACTCGCGGATCGCCTCCGCGACTGCTCGCGCAGTCTCGACATCATCCGTATTCAGATAGGCATTGAACGCAATCAATGGCATCCGCGCCCCCACTGCGACCGCGCCTGCCTTGCCTAGTTTCGGCGCGCCGTAGTCTGGTGCGCGGGCGGGATCGCTCTCAATCACCGCTTTCAGCGCTTCATATCCCCCACGCCGGATCGCCGCCAGACTGCGCCGCTCGGAACGCAGCGCCGCCGCCTCATACAGATAGACTGGCAGACCAAGTTCATCGGCAATACGCCGTCCAAGTCGGCGAGCCAGTTCGGCACACGCTTCCAGTGTGATGCCGCGCAGGGGGACGAACGGGATCACGTCCGTCGCGCCGATGCGGGGATGGACTCCCTGATGGACATCCAGATCGATGCGCTCAGCAGCCGCTGCGCACATGGCGAATGCCGCATCCATCACGGCTTCGGGCGCTCCAGCGATCGTCACGACCGTGCGATTGTGATCAACATCGCTGCTCACATCCAGCACATGCACCGATGCCGTCCGCGCTGCTGCCACGATCTGCGCGATGACATCGCTCCGCCGACCTTCGCTGAAGTTCGGAATACATTCGATCAGCGCAGACTGGTGCATCTACGACTCAGACTGGCTCTCATCATCGACAAACGCGGGGGGAACCGTTGGAGGGCGCACTTTCGGCGGCATGACCGGCTGCTCGACCAGCGTCTTGAGCGTTTCCTCATCAATCACATTCCCATTCCACCGCTGATAGAGGGCAGGATTGGCGGCTCGATCCACCGCGTAGCGCCAGCGCCGCGATCCCGTCTCGCGCAGCACCGACTTGCAATTGTCACAGCGCACCAGCGAACGTGAACGCGGAATGCCCAAAAAGCGGCTCTGCCGTGTTTCAACAGTCAGACGACCGCGCTTACACACAGGACAGGTCTCAATCACAAAACCTCCGGCATAGCGATCCGCCGCCGCCAGTCCACGCCAGTACAGACCGATATAGCCCAGCACCAACGCCAGCAGTCCGCCGCCGACCAGCGCCTCTGGCGGCAGTCCTGTTCCAACCGGTGTTTCTCCATCCGGCGTGATAATCACCGCTGCTATGGGCGTTGGGGTGTTTGTGGCAGTCGATGTATTCGTCAGCGTTAAGGTGTTTGTCGGCGTCGGCGTCGGACTAGCCGTCTCCGTCGGCGTCGGCGTCGGACTAGCCGTCTCCGTCGGCGTCAGCGTCGGACTAGCTGTCTCCGTCGGCGTCGGACTAGCCGTCTCCGTCGGCGTATGAGTGGCTGTGAACGTCGGCGTCGGACTAGCCGTCTCCGTCTCCGTCGGCGTCGGACTAGCCGTCTCCGTCTCCGTCGGCGTCGGACTAGCCGTCTCCGTCTCCGTCGGCGTC
>CALKJO010000023.1 GCA_937995825.1 uncultured Anaerolineae bacterium | reverse complement strand
CTGCGCTGCCGTGGTCAACCCCTGCATGTTGAAGAAGAGCAGGCCAATATCGACCGCAGCCGCCAGCAGCAGCAGGATAAGCGTCGAGGCGATCACGAACTCGACGAGCGCCTGTCCGGGTTGAAATCGTCGTGCCATAGTGGTTCTCCCTCGCCTGTCAGTCTAGTGGCTACGGTTGCGGTTCCGTACAGGCAATGCCATTAGCAAAATTGGGGTTATTGCCCAAGCTTTCGATCGTGCGCTGCGCCGTCACTTTAATGCGCATCGTGCCGTTGTCTCCCAGCATCGTATTGATAAAACTGACGAGCGGCGTCAGCGGCTCGATGACATAGTCGATCCGCACCTCGATCGTTCCCCCAAGGCGTCGCGGGTTGGGGTCGAGCGCGTTTGGATACAGGATCGTTACCTGATTGACATCGACGGTGAAGAAGCCGGTCGAGTCGTTGGTTACTTCGATAATGCGCTGCACACAGGGATCCTCCAGCCAGCGCGGATCACCCTGACCACGCAGCGCCAGCCGCGACTGGTAGGGCGGCAGCTGCGAAGCGACCTCCGCTCCCGCGCGTGCGGCGCTGAAGAGCGTCGAATAGCCCCAGATGTAGTAGCCGAGATCGACAATCGCAAACAGAAATGCGAACAGGATCGGCGCAATCAGCGCCATCTCGACCAGTGATTGACCTGTTGATCGCCTGGGCATGCTGCATCCCTTCCGGTCTACACCCTCTGATGGCATTATAGAGAGCGGCGTGTGTGCGCTCAATAGTCCGTTAGTCCTGAGACAGATCGAAGATTACAGTTTGATGTCAGTTCTCAGTTCTCGGTTCTCGGTTCTTACACTCCCTAATCCCCAATCCCTATTCCCAGAATCTGCACCCCCAGGCGGCGCGGGTCGTGGCTTGCGGGGTCATCGCGGGCGGGGATGAACGGCGGGGTTTGCACGCGCAACAGGACGTATCCGGTCGGTACGTGCGCCAGGATGCGCGGGTCGGCGGTGAGCGCGACGGTGAGCGGGTCGGCGCCAGGAGTGACGCAGACCGGTGCGGTGAACGCCGCCTGCGCCGCTTCATCGACGGAGGCGCCGGGTTCGGCGGCGAGCGCCAAGCAGGTTTTGCCGGTGAGTGTCGCGGGTCGCGCGCCTGCGGCAAGCGTTACGGTGATGGTCAGCGGTTCCGCTGCCGGCGCCGGCAGGCGGAAGAGCGCGTCGCCGTCGCTCCAGGTGATTAGGCGGTCGCCGATGCGTTCGGCGCGGTAGACGCCGCGCACCTGGTAGGCATAGTCGTCGGGAGCGATAGTGAACCATTGCGGTTCCGCCGACGCCTGTTCTGCGGGCGCCAGGCGGTAGAGCGCGAAATCGAGGGTGAAGCGCTGAACAGCAGAAGGTTTATGATTGGTTGGCTGTTCGTACTCCGGCAGGTCGAGGCGCAGCCGTCCCGCCGGTTCGAGCCGCCATCCTGGCAGGGGGAGCGCACCGCTCGCGCTGATCGCCAGGTAGACCGGTCGCCCCTGGTCGTGCCAGCGGCGGATGTAGTGCGCCAGTTGCGGCGCGTACCGTCCGGGGTCGCGGCTTTTCAGCGCAAATGCGTCAACGCCGAAGGCGAAGGTGAGCGGCGTGGCGAGCAGGTCGGGGATGTCGCGCGCCTGCGCGAACGATGGCGCGCCGCCGCGCATGAGGACAATCGCGCCCGGATCGAGTTGGTCTGCCATTGCCCCGATCTGTTGCAGCGCGCCGGCATATTCGGCGTGGCGGGCGATCGGGCGTCCGGTAACGATCAGGAAGAGGACCAGGGCGAGGATGAGGAGGATGCGGATGAAGGTTGAAGGTTGAAGGTTGAAGGTTGGGCGTTGGATGGCGAGCGGTGGCGGCTCGGGAGCGGGTTTGTTGCGTGGAACGTGGAACGTTGAAGGTTGAAGGTTGAAGGTTGAAGGTTGAAGGTTGAAGGTTGGGCGTTGGATGGCGAGCGGTGGCGGCTCGGGAGCGGGCTTGTTGCGTGGAACGTTCAACGGCATGCAGGCGATGGCGTAGGCGATGCCGATGGCGAATGCCGGGTAGACGTGCGGGATGTAGCGGCGCATGATGTAGATGTAGTGCTGGTCGCTGGTTCCGTAGGTCAGTCGCAGGAACACCACCGACGCAATAGCGGCGATGACCAGGAACAGCCAGGATGCCGGGTCGGCGCGGTAGACCATCAGCGCCAGTCCGATGAGCGCAAGGGCGATCCCCAGCGGCGACAGGTACCATCCCAGGCGCACCAGGTTCGCCTGCGCTGCGCCGAACAGGTCGCGCAGCACGTAGCGGTCGCAGGCGCGGAGGGTGGCAAGGGTCTCCGGCGCCACCGTCGTTTGATCGAGCAACCCGTCGCGGATGATTTCCGGCGTGGTGCGTCCATCGGCGGCTGGCGGCAGCGTGGCGCGGCGCAGCGCGACGCACTCGTCTAGCGGCGGGGTGGCACGGCCGCGCAGAGCGCCAATGGCGCGGTCGATCCAGGCAGCGAGCGGATCGACATAGGCTGGCGTCGCAATTGGCGCGCCGACATACCCCTGCAATGCCAGGCATGCGCCCTGCGGATTGGTCAGTTGTTCAGGGGAAAGACATGCGGGTAGCGCCGATAGAACCGGCAACGACAGGATCTGCGGGCGGATCAGGTAGGCATACCCGCCAATCCCAATGATGGCAATTGCCGCGATCAGGCGCAGCGGCCGGTTCAGGCGCGCCAGCAGCGGTGTGACACGGGCGATCAGATTCAGGCGGCGGATCGCAATCAGGGCAGCGACAATCGCGACAACGACCAGCGCCTCGATGCCGATCCGTCCCCAGTTCAGCGGCGCATCGATTGTTGGCGGCATGCCGGCGATTGGCGGGCAGGGTTGCATGGTGAGGCGCGAGCAGGGGCGCAACAGATAGACCTGGCGCAAGGTTGGGGTGAGGAATGGCAATGCGAGCGCAGCGGTGAGCGCAAAATCCTGGAGGCGGGCACAGAGCGTATCGAAAAAATAGGCGCGCGCCAGGAACGCAATCTGCAATCCGGCGTGCAGCAGCATCGCCCCTGCGCCTGACAGCAGCGCCGTGTGCGGCGGCGTCCAGCGGCGCGCGAGCCAGACATAGAGCAGATAGAGCGCCACCGGACCCAGGACGAGGAAAAATTCGATGCGCGTCAACGCGAGTTGCCCGAACGCCAGCCCGGCGAGGAGGGCGAGGACCATTTCGTGTTGAAGGTTGAACGTTGAAGGTTGAACGTTGGACGTTGAAGGTTGAACGTTGAAGGTTGAACGTTGAAGGTTAAGCGTTGAAGGTTGTGCATCAGGCGGTTGCGGATCGGTTTCGGGGGTTGCACGAATTGCATTGAGCGTTTCGCGTTCTACATTGAATGCTGAACGCAGAGTATCAGACGTTTCCGGTTGAACGCCGGGCATTGCCGGTTGGATCTTGGGCATTTCGCGGTTCGTGTTGAACGTTGAACGTCCGAAAGCGGCGGTGAAGGCGTAGAGGCCGGCGAAGACAAGGAACTGCGCCGTGGTTTCGGCGGTGGTGTAGCGGCTGAACCAGACCTGCACGGCGTTGAGCGCCAGGAAGAGCGCCGCCAGGAGCGCGACCCATGGACCGGCGAGGCGGCGGGCGAGCATGGCGACGCTCCAGACGCCGAGCAGACCGGTGACGGCGGGCGCGAGCAATCCGGCGTGCAACCCGAAGAACGCGGCAATCAGCCCGATCCATGCTGAGAAGAGGTGCAACCCCTGCGGCACAACGCGCCCGCGTGCGAGATCCCCCTGATCGATGAAGAATCCGGCGGCACGCAGGCGGGTGGCAATGAAGCGTTGTGGATTCTGAACACCGAGGAAGTTGGTCTCGGCCTGGCGCGCCGCATCGGCGAGCGCCGGATCGGGCGCCTGCTGGTCGGCGGCGATCTGCGCAACCAGTGGATCGGTGAAGGTGAGCGAACCGGTGCGCGCCATGATGAACCCGGCATTGGCATACACGCCAGCGTCGCGCACGCCGATGATCGTCTCGAAGGGGCGGGAGACGAGGAGGGCGAAAACAAAGAGGAGAGCAACAAGGAGCAGTAGAGGCGTTGCACCGCAATGCCGGCGCCACGGAGGCGGTGCACCGCAACGCCTCCATGGTACAGGCGGTGCAGTGCACCGCCTGTACAAGGAAATGCACCGCCTCCACACATCCGTTGGCACGGTCAGAGCGCCGGATGTGCGGCGCCCGATGAACAGGGCGATGGCGCAGAGACCAATGACAATGGCGGTGTGCAGCAGCGCGGAGAAGATGCCGATCTGCGCTAGGGCGAACGCCAGCCAGCCGTTGAGCAGCGCGCCGATCAGGGTATACTCGAAGTATCGTTCGAGCGGGTCGTCTGCGCGATATGCGGCGGGCAGCGCGTGGGAGATGAGCGCGCCAACCAGGATGAGCGCCAGGATGATGAATATGAGAATAACAATGGTCACGTGGGTGAGAACCAAGAACCGAGAACTGAGAACCAGGCGCCGCATTATAGCACGCGGCGGATGCACTCTTGACAAGCGGATCGGCAACCTCTATAGTGGCACGGGTGAGAGATTGCGAGATGGACGCTTTCACAACGTTTCTGGAATACTCGTCTGGAACTGGACAGGATAATGGGCGAAAAACTGGTGATTGTCGAGTCGCCGGCGAAGGCGCGCACCATTCAGAAATACCTCGGTTCGGGGTACCGCGTCGAAGCGTCGATGGGGCATGTGCGCGATCTGCCGAAGAGCGACCTCGGCGTTGATCTGGAAGCCAACTTTGCGCCGGTGTACGAAGTTTCGCCGGGCAAAGAGAAAATTATCGCCAGCCTGCGTAAATCGATCCGCCAGGCGGACGCCGTCTATCTGGCGACCGACCCGGACCGCGAGGGGGAAGCGATTGCCTGGCATATCACCGAGGCGGCGAAGATTCCGCGCAGCAAACCAGTCTACCGGGTGGTTTTCACCGAAATCACGCCCGGCGCCGTGCGCAGCGCCATGGCGTCGCCGCGCGACATTGATCGCAGGCTGGTTGATGCGCAGCAGGCGCGGCGCGTGCTGGATCGTCTGGTGGGTTACAAACTCTCGCCGCTGCTGTGGGACAAGGTGCGCCGCGGGTTGTCGGCGGGGCGGGTGCAGTCGGTGGCGGTGCGCCTGGTGGTTGAGCGCGAGCGCGAGATCGAGGCGTTCGTGCCGCAGGAGTACTGGACTATCGAAGCGGATCTGCTGAAGCAGAACGCGAGCGACATGCAGCGCGACGCCTTTCGCGCCATTCTGATCGAGCGCGCCGGCAAGAAACTCGAGAAGTTCGACATCGGCTCAAGCGATCAGGCGCAGGCGATCATTGCCGATCTTGAGGGCGCCGCATATGTCGTGCGCAAGGTGACGCGCCGTGATAAACGGCGTGGTCCGGCGCCGCCGTTCACCACCAGCACACTGCAACAGGAAGCCGGGCGCAAACTCGGCTTTTCCGCCAAGCGCACGATGGCGGTGGCGCAACAGTTGTACGAAGGGATCGATATCGGCGGCGATGAAGGGTTGGTCGGTCTCATCACCTATATGCGCACCGACAGCGTGAACGTGTCGCGTGAGGCGCAGGAAGAGGCGCGCGTGGTCATTCGTGAGCGGTTTGGCGAAGCCTACCTGCCAGCGAAGCCGCCGTTCTACAAAACGAAGACGAAGGGGGCGCAGGAGGCGCACGAAGCAATTCGCCCGACCCTCAGCCGCCGCACGCCCGAACAGGTGCAACCGTACCTGACGAGTGACCAGTACCGTCTGTACGACCTGATCTGGAAGCGGTTCGTCGCCAGCCAGATGGAGGCGGCGGTCTTCGACAGCACGACGGTGGACATCGGCGCCGGGCGGGAGATTGTGCGCAGCCCCGGAAACGACCCGTACACCTTCCGCGCCACCGGTTCAGTATTGAAGTTCCCCGGCTTCCTGGCGGTCTACAACGTCAGCCTGGACGAAGGCGAGGAAGATGAGGACAGTGAGCGGCGGTTGCCGCTGCTGGAGGAGGGGGAACTTCTCAACCTTCTGCAATTGTTGCCGGTGCAGCACTTCACCGAGCCGCCGCCGCGCTTCACCGAAGCCAGCCTGGTGAAGGAACTGGAACGCCTGGGGATCGGGCGCCCCTCAACCTATGCGCCAACGATCTCGACGATTATCGAGCGCGAGTATGTGGAACTCGCTGACAAAAAACTCGTGCCGACCACACTCGGTCGCGTCGTCACCGATCTGCTGGTGGAGCACTTTCCAAGCATCGTCGATTACGGCTTCACGTCGGAAATGGAGCAGCAACTCGACGACATTGCCGAGGGAGAAAAGGAATGGGCGCCGGTGCTGCGCGCCTTCTACGAACCGTTCGAGCAAAAACTGGCGGACGCGCAGCGCAGCATGCGCAACGTCAAACGCGAGGAAATCCTGACCGACCTGACGTGCCCCAGATGTAATCAGGGACAACTGGCAGTCAAGTTCGGCAGGAACGGCGAATTTCTGGCGTGCAACCGCTACCCGGAGTGCGATTTCACGAGCGACTTCCACCGCGACAGCGAGGGACGCATCGTGCTGGACGCGCCGGCGTCGCCGGAGATGAGCGACGTTGTCTGCGATGTCTGCGGGCGACCGATGGTACTGAAGAAGAGCCGTTTTGGTCCATTCCTGGGGTGCAGCGGGTACCCGGAGTGCAAGAACACGCGGCGTCTCGACAAACAGGGGAAGCCGGTGCCGCCGCCGAAAGCGACCGGCGTCGCCTGCCCGAAGTGTCGTCAGGGCGAACTGCTCGAGCGGCGCGGCAAATTCGGGCGGCCGTTCTTCGGATGCAACCGCTACCCGAAGTGCGACTACCTGGTCAATTCGCTGGACGAAGTCGCACAATACACGCCCGACGCCAACGGAGCGTCGAAGCCGCAGGCGGAAGAACCGGCAGCAACGGATGCAAAGGCGACCGCTGCCAGGAGTCGGGCGAAAACCGGCAATAATGGCGTGGCTGCCGGCGCAGAGACGGCTGCCGCCAGAAAACGGGCGAAACCCGGCGCGAATGGCGCGGCGGCAGAGAAACCGACGAAAACCGGCGCGACCGCCAATGGGAAACGGGGGAAACCCGGCGTGAATGGCGCGGCTGCAACCCCGACGACGCGGACGAAGAAGCGGGGGGGCGTTGAAGGTTGAAGGTTGAAGGTTGAATGTTGAAGGTGGTGGGGGGGAAAGGTGGACGGCGGGCGTTGCATGTTGAATGTTGCGCATTGCACGCGGGAAGGTAGAAGGTGGAAAGGTTGCAGGTTGCAGGCAGGTCAGGTGAGGACTTCGGGTGTGACATGGCAATGCGCAGGGGCGCACGGCTCACCTTTCATCTCTCGCCTCTCGCCTCTCGCCTCTCGCCTCTCGCCTCTCGCCTCTCGCCTCTCACCTCTCACCTCTCGCCTCTCGCCTCTCGCCTCTCGCCTCTCGCCTCTCGCCTCTCACCTGAAACCGACACAGACTCGGCGGCGCCGACGGGCTTCTGGTATTGATGGGCAGGGTACAATGGGTAGCGCGCGCAGGTGACCAACAGGTCGTTGCGTGGCGGCGCGCTTTCGGGATAATAGAACGGGAAGGGCGCACACTCTGCGTTCTGGTGCAGCAATAGTTCAATCCTGGGAGCGTCGTTGTGGAGTTGTTCAGCGAATTGATGCAGCGCAGGGCGCTGGTAGCGGCGGCGTTGCTCTTTGCACTTGGCGCTGGCTTGATTGGGCAGACGGCGCTGGAACATCTGGCGCCGCAGGGCGCGCAACCAGGACCAACCGAAGCAACAACGGAATTCATCGACGATACCTTTGCTGAAGACAGTCTCGACCAGGAAGCGTCGGAACGCACGGCAACACCGACAAGTGCGGCATTCATCGTTGCCTATGTGAGCGGTGCGGTGCGTGCGCCGGATGTGTATCAGTTGCCGGTTGGCGCGCGCGTGAAAGACCTGGTGCTGGCGGCTGGCGGCTTGAGCGACGATGCCGATATCGAGCGCATCAACCTGGCAGCACCGATTGCTGATGGCCAGCATGTGCGGGTGCCGTGGATCGGGGACACGACAATAGTTGCAGCGGCGACGACTGGCGAAAGCGGCGCTGGCGCGGGTTCTGGCGGATTGCTCGATCTGAACCGGGCGACAGCGGCGGAACTCGATGCCCTGCCAGGCATTGGCAAGGTGCTGGCGGGTCGGATTGTCGAATGGCGTGAACGTGAAGGACCGTTTCAATCGGTTGATGATCTCGGCAAGGTGGAAGGCATCGGTCCTGCATTGCTGGCAAAACTGGCGCCCCTGGTGACCGTTGCCCCATGACAGAGCAGGAGCATATGCGCCGCACAAAAATTGTTGCAACGATTGGACCGGTCAGCAGCAACCCTGAGGTGATCGAGCGCTTGCTGACCGCCGGGATGGATGTCGCGCGCCTCAACTTTTCACACGGAACCCACGAAGAGCATGCTCAACGGATTCAGATATTGCGCGAAGTTGCAGCGCGCAAGGAGCGCCCGCTGGCGTTGCTGCAGGACCTGCAGGGACCAAAGATTCGCACCGGACCGCTGGTGGACCGCAAGCCAGTGATGCTGCACGCCGGCGACCGTTTCACGATTACGACGCGGAATGTGCCGGGAACGGCGAGCCTGGTGAGCACGACATACACCGCACTGCCACGAGATGTGCGCCCTGGTGATCGGATTCTGATCTCTGATGGGTTGATCGAAGCGCAGGTGGTGCGCGTTTCAGGCGATGAGGTCGAGACGGAGATCGTCGTTGGCGGCGAACTGCGCGAGAACCAGGGCATCAACCTGCCGGGGGTCGAAGTCAGTGCGCCGGCATTGACGGACAAAGATCGCGGCGACCTGCTGTTTGGTCTGGCGCAGGGCGTAGATTATGTAGCGCTCTCATTCGTGCGCCGCGCGGCGGATCTGGTGGAGATCAAGGCGCTGATCGCCGCTGCGGGCGCCTCCACGCCGGTGATTGCGAAGATCGAGAAGCCAGAGGCATTACACGAATTCGAAGCCATTCTGGAAGCGGCGGATGGAATTATGGTTGCGCGCGGCGATCTGGGGGTCGAAATGCCGCCGGAGCAGGTGCCGATTGTGCAGAAGCAACTGATCGAAGCGGCGAACATGGCAGGCAAACCGGTTATCACGGCCACGCAGATGCTCGACTCAATGATCCGCAACCCGCGCCCGACGCGCGCCGAGGCAAGCGATGTGGCGAATGCGATCATCGACGGCACGGACGCGGTGATGCTCAGCGGCGAAACGGCCACTGGGGCGTACCCTGTCGAGGCGGTGCGGATGATGGCGCGTATTGCGGAGGTCGCTGAAGCCAGCGGGCGGCGCGGCGACCACAGCCACGAGATGATCTGGCGCTTCCATGAGCAGCCGACGGTCGCCGCCGCGATCAGTTCTGCAGTGCATGCCATCGTGCAGACATTACCAGCAACCGCGATTGTGGCATTCACGATGAGCGGCAACACAGCCCGCCTGATGGCGCGGCAGCGACCAAAGACGCCAATCTTCGCCTTTACTCCTTCGGAAACGGTCTACCGGCAGTTGAATCTGATCTGGGGCGTGACGCCTGTGCTCAGCCCTTATGTTGATCGGCTCGATGATCTGGAAGCGGCAGTGCGCGGCGTGCTGATCGGTCGAGGATATGCGCGTCCCGGCGATCGGATTGTGATGACGGGCGGGCACCCGATTGCTGCGCGCGGCGCGACGAACTTCGTGAAGGTAACACGGTTGTGAATTTCTCACCCGGTTTTTATCCTGTAGAAGGCGCATGAATGGTATAGTGTCCAGGGTTGTGAACGCGATACGACCGAACAGTGTCCGGTCGCTGATGACAGGAATACTGCTGTGCTGGAAACAGGGTTGCCCGGATTATTGATCCTGCTGGCGCTGGCGATTATTCTGTGCGGTCCGGCGTCGTTGATACACGGATGGAGATGGCTTCGACGCAGAACGCAGGATGTGATGCGTTTCATGCGTTCAAGGTCGTTGCAGGAAGAATGAGCCGTCATGCACCAGGATCGTGCATTGCAATGGTGCGCCGTCAGTCTGCTTATGGCAGCGGCGCTGCTGGCGGTGTTCGCTGCGCCGGTTGCACTGGCGGCTGAACCGACGCCGACGCCTGCGGTTGCTGCGCGTGACCAGAACCTGGCAGGACCGCTGATCGGTCTGTCGCTGGCGATGGCGTCGAGCGCGCTGGCAGTCGGGATCGCTCTGGGGCTGCGACGGCGCATTGATGAAATTGGCGAAGAAGGCGATGCGCGTGGACGGGAATAACGTGCAGGCGCGACGTGCAATACGGTACGGACGCCTGATGCGCAGTATGGGGATCATTCTGGCGGTGTGGCTGGCAGCGGCAGGGGGCATGATGCCAGCGCCGCCGCTTCCATCGGCAGTGGCGCAGGCGCCCTCAGTGCCAGCGCCTGCCACAGTTCCGCCCGAGATGATGGGCATCGTTATCCGCGATCCCTGGTTTGATTTCGATACGAATCCCGACTTCCCCAATCAGCCGAACAAGACCTTTCAGGACCGCATGGGGGCGGCGCTGGCGCAGATGGGGGTGCGCTGGGTGCGTCTCGATTTTCGGATTGCTGCGCCGCTCGACGCGCAGTTGCCGCCGGATTTCATCGAACGCGAAATTGCCAAGAACGACTACTTTATCAATGAAGTGGCGCCCCGGCATGGCTTCAAGGTGCTGGGGTTGCTCAGTTTCGACCTGATTCAGGGCACGGATGCGCACGTACTCAACACCGGTCCATTCACTGAAACGTCGATCTACGGCGGCGGCGTGAACCGCTACATGGACGAGTGGTTGACACGTGCGCTGATGATTGCGGATCGCTACGGCGAGCGGGTGGCGGCGTACCAGGTGTTGAACGAGCAGAACCGCCTGCCGCAATACCTGTCCGGCGGACCGGCGGGTGACGGCATTGCACCGGTTATCGTTGCGCGGATGGTGACGAAACTGTACCGCTTCTGTCGCGGCATTCCGCCGTTGCCGCGCCTGGAGCCGCCATACCGATGCTCCCATGCAGAAATCGTTACCGGCGGGTTGCATCCGCGCGGCACGACTGACGGACGGAGCAACCAGACGATCCTGACCGATGCCGAGTATCTGAAACAGATGTATGCGAGCGAGCCGTTCCAGGGGTTCGAGAATGCCCACGGTCGCTGGCCCGTCGATGGCATCGGGTATCACCCGTACCCGGAGGAGATCCGCCTCTCGCCAAACGATGCGCTGGTCGACCGCGGGTTGAACCGGATGCGCACGGCGCTCGCGGAGGCGGGCGATCCGAACGCGCCGTTCTGGATCACCGAGATTGGGTACAACGTCGGGTTCGATGTGGATGGACCGCGCGGGCCGATCCCGCCGCAGACCGAGGCGGGGCAGGCGGAGTTTCTGCGCGATGTCTATGTGTCGCTGGCGGCGCGCGGTGATGTGGCGCGCATCTTCTGGTTCAAGTACGAAGATTTTCCGCCGGCGGACGGACCGAACGCGCAGCGCTGGGGGTTGGTGCGCATCCCGTTTCGCGCGCCGCAGCCGGGTGAGAATTGCCCCGGTGGGGCGTGTTACGCCGTCAATGGTGAACCGGAGCGCTGGCGTTTCGCCTACCTGGTCTACCGCGAGCTTGCCGGGTTGCCGGTGTACCGGCGGCATTTCCCGATCATGGCGCGGTGAGGGGCTTGGGTGCGTCCCCACGGGTGTAGAGTTTTTCGGATGCGAGGGGTATTTGCCGCGTCTCGAAGCCTTTTTTCTTCCTCACCCCCGCCCCCCTCTCCAGCTCTGCTGGAAAGGGGGGTTGAGGCATTCTGATGCTCAAAAACAGGCGATGCAACGCGCAGGCTTGCCAGAAACATCGGTCCTCATAAGGATCCCGCTGCGCCTTTTCCTGTTATCAGCCGAGCATATGACGATAGGAACGCCAGGAAGCAATGAGCTGCTGCAAGATAGCACTTGTTCCAGATCGGATTCTTTCCTCAGCGACGCTGAAATACTCATCCAGCGCCTCAACGGCAGCCAATCGCCATATCTGCTTGTGGATCCTGAGATTGCGAAAATATGGACTGAGACGACGTTCGGGAGCATCGCCGTTGGGGTCTAGATAGGACAGCTCAAATTCATGACCACGGTCCTGCAAGAGGAGGATGGTTTGATCCTCTTGAAAGAGACCTGCCGCGACCCGTTCATAGTCAAAGAACGGATCGCCGGCGGAAATCCCGGGAAACCGGGCAGCGAGATGTCGATCAGCCGGAGAGATCAACGACTCAATGAGAAAGTTAACATAACTTCTCAAATCGCCAGCGGCGCCAGTGTGCAAGAAACGCTTGAAACGGTCGCAATACATATTGATGGAACCAGAGGCTTTGAGGAACGTCTCTGGTTCCAGGTCATCCGGGTGGATGACTCCGCGATATTCCCGCAAGTCGAGCAGCGACCAGGTTCCAGCATCGGGATGCTCGTAGAACAGGGCGATATCCAGCGAATCCAGGCGCATTGCTTGTTCCTTCATTCGAAGATCCATTCATAAATGGTTTCTGTTACCTTTTCTCCAATAATATATCCTCCGACGCCCGCTGCTATCACAGCCGCGCCATACCCCACCCATCCCCAGGGACCGCCAGCAAGGAGCGATGATGCCACTTTTGCTGTTACGCCGCCTGCAACCAGGGAGGCGCCCCATCCGCCGATTTTTTTAGTGATGGTTTTAGGCTTGTTCTCGGCGTAATACACCTCATATGCGTCCATTGCTAAGCCGATCACGAGCAGCACGCGCCCTCCCCATCTGACAAACCGGAACGCTCGCCCCGCCGCTTTCGCCTGAGCAGCCGCCGTCGCTTCGGCTGGCATGGCTATCGTCGCCGATGCAGGCAGGTGGGGGGCAATCGCCCGGCTCAGATCGTCTGCTGAGTACCCCAGTCTGGTCGTCAGTCGGGACAGCGCTGTTTGCATGTGTTCTGTTATGGTATACTTTTGCCCGCCCATCGCGCGGCTCAGGTTCTTAAGCGCCTGATCGGCGGAGACTCCCTCCCTGATGATCTGCTTTGACAGCATTTCCAGGAGGCGCACCTCTTGTTGCGTCAGGTTGACGATCCCCGATCCTCGCATCGGGAAGAACTTTCCCGTTGCTTTTTCAATAAACCATGTTTGACCGTTACTGAGCGTGACCGGACCTCGCTTAGGTCCGATGGCAAACGCTTCGCGGTAGAGTTCATTCAGGCGGGAATCCGAAAGGGCTTCGATCAGGTACGAGTTACCTGCTTCTCCCCCCTCTTTTACTGCTTTCCAGAAGTTAAGATTAGAGAGAATGTGACGGTCGCTCATGTTCACTGGCGGCGCCCCCCTGGGGAGAGGCGGGGGCATTGCCGCTGTGATACCGGCGCCAGCGCCTGCCGGTATGTTTGGGAGGTCTGTGCTTTGCTCATCAGGAGGCGGGAGTGGTGGGTGCGACGTAGAGGCTATGGAGACCTGGGTGCTGTTCAGAATAGTTGACTGAGCCGGATTATGCGTTCTGTGCAGCACTCTCACAACCTGCTCGAACATCCAGCGCAGCACAGTCTCTGCCGGACTGAACCGCCATCCAGCAACAGGCCGCAGCGCCGGATGCATTGCCACGCGCCACGCCACTGCTGTGGCCAGCAGGCTGCCCGCGATCCAGATTACTCGCTCGACCCCTGGCGAGGCTTCATCCAGTGCCTGGATCAGTAATTGTGGCAGGCTCACCACGGTGTGGTGGAGCGGCATCACATGCGCCGCTGTGATGGCGTCTGGGTTGCCGACCGATACCACTCCTGGCATTGCTGTGAACCAGCGGGTGAGCGTCGCCGTTGCTGCGCTGCCAACGTCTGTGGCATGGTCGCGGAATATCAGACTAATGACAGCTAGCAGCGCCAGGATGGCGGCAACCAACGCCAGCGCTTCGACGGCTTCCATGCCGCATTCGTGCATCAAGTAATGCCGTACTGTGAGGATGTCGCGTGCATTACGTGCAGCTGCGTCCGCCCCACGTCGCCCAGGTGTGCGTTTGGGAACGATCCACGTTGCTGACATCTTCCATCCGTCCATGCGTATTTTTGGACCTGTTCGAGAGCGTCCGCCGTGCGCTTTTCCGAAGCTCTGCGCTCCTCCTGCGGAGGGTCCAATACATCTCTTGATAGCGTAACGTGATGTGCTGCAGAGTGGAAGATGCTATGCGTAACAAATATGTAAACATTCGAGGAGACCTATGAGCTAACGAGACGCGCGGATGATTCTGGTTCGATGCAACCGTTATTTGCGCTCCTGTGTCAGCCCTGCCATTTCACCGCGATCCACAGATCGCTCAGATCGGCGTTGTCGAAATACAGCCTGAGCTTGCCGGTCGGCTTATCAGGCAGCGGGATATTCGTCAACCTGCCGACGAGCAGATTGCCCAGCACGTATCTCTTGCGAGCGTGTCCTTATTGGCTGCATTGCCTGAGCCATCGGCGACTTCGATTCTGGCTGGCGCCGGTTTTTTTCTCACTGCGCGCCAGCAGGTCGATGCGGCTCACGCTGTTGAACCGCCCCTGCGCCCAGAAGGGATAATGCTCCGGGCGCAGGGTGAGCGCCAGTTCGCAGCGTTGCCTACTATGAATCTATGCTTGCTGCTCTGCCAGGGATTTCTGCGGCAGCCGCGCCGTCGGGCGCGGTTCTTCACCGGTAATCAGAGAGAACTCGCTGCGGGTGAGCGCCAGTTTGTCACCGTTCGACGGGTGCAGAATCGCGTAATTGTCGTCTTCTTCGTGCGGCAATACCCGCACGCTGACAATGTGATCCACATTGAGGAAAAGCCCCGGCCTGATCTCAAGCAGCGAGCTAGTCTTTATCATACGCTCTGCGTGTGGCGAGGAGGGTTCTCTGCTTTTGCGGGAAGGTGGTGATTTCGGGTCGGTATTTTGGGCCATGGTTGTAGCTCCTATACAGGAGGCGGGCGCAATGCGGCGGGCGCCCACAAGGGGCGCCCGCTGGCAACAGGCATGGATGGGGATGTGGCGGGCGCCTGCAGGAGGCGGGCGCGGAGTTCGTCTATTCAGGGCGCTATCCATTCTGATGGGCAGGAATGCTGACGGCAGCGATTGCCCGCAACTGCCCGACCTGACGACGCCGAGGCAAATATTGACTCAGCAGATCAACATCCCGGCAAACGCCGCCGCTGTGACCGTTTCCTTCTGGTTTCGCGCCGCTGCTGGCACGTCGGTCGATCTGTTCCTGGCGCAAGGTTTGTACCAGTTTGATCCGAACCTGAATGGCGTCAAGCTGGGATCGTTCGCAACCGACCAGCCGCCGGGGTGGCAGTTGTATCGCACCGTGCTCGAAGGCGAACGTCTTGAGCGAGTGCGCGGGCAGACGCTGCGTTTCAGCATTGTGATACGGGGTCGCACCGATGTCGGACCGGATACGGTCTTGCTGATTGATGACGTGCGGGTGGTTGCCGCTGATGAGCGCACGGCTGCGTCGCCGCTGCCCCCGGCGCTGCGCGGTGATGGCAGCCGTCCGCTGGCAGTCGTCCGTCGTGAGGGGCAGAACCGCTGGCTGTATCGCATGGACACAGACGGCGGCAACGTCCAACTGATCTATCGCGGGCTGCTCGGCAATGTACGCTCTCCCGCATGGTCACCCAATGGTCAGCGCATTGCTGTGGTTGACAACAACACCTGGCCCTGGCCCGCGCCTGATCCTGATCCGCAGAACAACCTGAGCGCGTCTGCGGTTACCGTGCTGAACGCTGATGGCGGCGGCGCGCGACAGATCTATCAGACGCAAAGCCAGAAAGGATCGCGTTGTCCGTTTGTCCCGACTCCTGGAGAACCCAGGGAAATTCCTTCTCTGCTGAACCAGGTTTCCAGAGTCCAGTGGATGCCGGATAACAATCGAGTTATTCTGAGCCAGACGGGGTTTGGCGTCTTTTGCGATGGACGTTTTGCGCAGGGCGGACGATCTGATCTTCTGAGCGTGACTCCTCCCTCAATCGTTCCTGCAACTCTGGCGGAGTACGCGACGCGACCAAGTGTCAACCGCAATGGACAGGTGCTGTTCGATGGTTTTGATCTCTCATCGTCGCGCGACAATCGCGCCGATGGGGTGTGGGAAGCCAGCCCTGGCGCCCAGCCGCCCGAAAGACGGTTGCTCACTAACAATGCCGACCGTGAACCCGTATGGGCGCCTGATGGCGGCCGCTTCGCCGTGGTGCGGGTGACGACCAGCCCTTCGGCGGATGTGAGTGATCGCACGTTTGCGATCATGCTCTATAATCTCCAGCGTCTCAACAATCCACGCATGCTGCTATTCGCCGATCATGGTCGACTCATCAGCAGTTTGAGCTGGTCGCCGGATGGGGCTTACCTGGTCTATACGCTCGAGCGGTTCGATGGCCGAACCGATATCTGGTGGCTGGATGTATCGACCGGTGCGACGGGACCGGTTACCACAGACGGGGTTGCGCTCGAGGCGGCGTGGCGTCCTGGGTCGACAAATCGCGTGTTTCTGCCGCTGGTCGTGCGATGAATGGCGGGTAGGGAAGCGAAGGGCGCCGGCCACACGGGATGCACGGGAGGAATATGCGCTGCTGGAGGGGATCAGCAGCGCATATTGTCATGCGGCATCCTGACGTGTTGCTCTAATACTAATGTGCGATCATTCGTACTATACTGCGCGGAGCGTGCGGCAGGACGCCGGGGCGCTGCGGACGAAAGCCCTCGCTGAGGACGCAGTTCGACTATGCTCACCGCAGGCGGTTCGACCATGCTCACCGCACGCGGTTCGACGGCGCGCACCGCAGGCGGTTCGACCATGCTCACTGCACGCGGTTCGACGGCGCGCACCGCAGGCGGTTCGACGGCGCGCACCGCACGTGCAAGCCCCGTTGGGGCTGCTGCTGCCAGGGCGTTGTGGATTGTTACGCCTTGGGAACCGGGCGTCTGACTGACTGCAAGTTAGTATAAGCCGGTCGAAGTGCTGAGCGCACGAAGAGCGCTGCCGCGCCTGTGCCCTGGCGTTTACGGCGCTTGACAGCGATACCGCAGCGTGG
>CALKJO010000022.1 GCA_937995825.1 uncultured Anaerolineae bacterium | reverse complement strand
GGGTATGCCACACTTGCGCCCGACGGTTATCGGAACGCCGAACGTAAAGCCGATGATCCTTCGCGCTCGCGTATGGGACGTTACGAACGCTGGATTGAACCCGATCCAGAGCAGTTCAAGGTGTGGCGACTGGCATGGGATCTTTTGCTTACAGACAGTCACACACTGGAGCAGATCTGCGAAGCACTACACCAACGAGGCTACAAATACCGTAGTGGTCGGCTATTCATCATCATCAAGAATGGAAGGCGAATGCCTGCCGTAAACACACTGTCGAAGCGTTTTCGCAACTGGTTCTACGCCGGATGGGTGGTCAGTCCCAAAGCAGGTATACCGCCCAAGACCGTAAAAGGTAACTGGAAACCGGTGGTGACAACAGAAGAGTTCGAACGGGGTCTCGAAATCTTAGCGAAGCGCGGTCAGCGAACGATTCGACGGCGTAGACACGAGTATCTGCTAAGCGGGCTGATCTTTCTGGAATACCCTGAAGACAAGCGTCTCATCCGGCTGACGTGTTCCACATCCAATCCAGGTCGCTCCGGAGGCGGCACATCTCACTACCGGGTGGCACGCACCGATATCAACCTGTTGTGCAGTGAAATCGATCAACAAGTGGACGTGAGGGGATTCGAACCCCTGACCTCTACAGTGCGATTGTAGCGCTCTCCCAGCTGAGCTACACGCCCCTAAGCACTCAACATTGTATGCCCCGCGTCCTACCCTGTCAAGGCGCAAACCCGCCCGCGCCAAGCCCGCTAACGCCAGTCGGACTCGCTCCCCAGATAGATCGGGTTAGTGATGGCGCGCATCGCCCCATCCTCGGCGCGGATTTCAAAGACGCACCATCTCGCCTCGGGATAGCGCAGCATCCGCGTGTATGCCCCTTCGCCCTCAATCGGCATCTGCTCGATGGACGCGCCGTTGACGATCACCCTCATCTGATCGCCGGGCAGCGCAGCGCGCCATGTAAACTGCACCTCAACCGACTCGCCTGCGATCAGATCGCCCATCATCGCGCTCTGACCGTCCGTGTTGGTCGCGGTCAATTCCAGCGTCGGACCGGCGCTCAGATACAGATGCCCGCGCCGGATGGCATCGAGGATGGCGGCTTCACTCAGCGCTTCGGCGTAGACCACGTCAAAACCGATATCCTCCGGGGCATTTTCGATGAGACCGTGAATGTCCGTGCCGCGAGTCGCCACCATCCTGAAGCCCTGGTTGAGCCATTCATACCATAGGCTGACCGCCTGCTCGTTGTTGCTGTCCAGGTGCCACAGATAGTTCCAGATTTCGACGATGCGCGCACTGCCGGGCATCATGTCGGGGTGAGTCCAGTTGCAGCCGGTGCAGTACGGATCGCCGAGCGCCATCGGATGGGCGATGACGAACAGCGCGCCGGCGTCCATCACCGCCTGCGCCAGCATCGACATCGTCTGGTCGTTCAGTCCGGCGCGCCATTCCATCCAGCGCCGCGTGCCGAGCGCCAGCGCATGACCGCTGTAGCCGGTCAGTTCGATGCCGCCCATCGTCAGCAGGGAGTCGTCTGCGAGGCTATCGAACTGCGCCAGCCCAGAGACCGTGTTGTGGTCGGTCAGCGTGACGAAGTCGAGCCGCTGCGCCCGCGCCCACTGCACCAAGTCCGGGACATCCCAATCGCCGTCCGAGTGCAGCGTGTGACTGTGCAGATCGCCCCGATACCAGCCGCGACCGCGCGGTGCGGTGCTGCCTTTTGGGTAGACGACTGGATTTTCAGAGACCGGCTCGGTTGAGATCGCGATCGCGATAGTGTAGCGCAGCGGCACAACCAGCCGATGGGTATCGATCCAGACCGTCCAAGTCCCGGCTTGCAGCGCGCCAGGCGTGTAGCCGGGTGTGCTGGTGTGCGCGGTCAGGGTGAGCATTTGGTCGGCGCTGCAGTGGCGCGCCCCGCGCGCGCCTTCCGGATCGAACACGGTCAGGCTGATCTGATTGGCAAGGCTGCCCTTCAGCGGCTCTAGATCGACGTAGGTCAGGCTGATGTGCAGCGTTGTCGTCTGCGGCGGCACGGTGAAGGCGTGCGGAATGTGCTGCTTGTTGGCATCAAGATCGAGCGTGCCAGTGATGCGGATATCCATGTTGACCCCATTCGTTGGTCATGTGCGCTGCCCGGATTGACATAAGCATAATGATGACAGATTATGCCAGCGTTAACGCCTGAACAAGAAGTGCCGCACATGCGCTGTCTTGCTCCCGCCAGACCGCTTTTTCACCTCGAATTGTGGTCTCGCTCTTGTGTTTCCCGCCTGACAAACGTGTTATAGTTGAAAAAGCATTGACCCACTGGGAACCATCGGCATGACCAGAACCGACCCGCTGATCGGAGAGCAGTTAGGCGACTACAAAATCATCGGTCTGCTTGGCAAAGGCGGCATGGCGCGCGTCTATCGCGGCTTCGACCCGAACTTAGAGCGTTTCGCCGCCGTCAAAGTGATCGATAAAGCGCTGGCACAGCCCGAATACCGCGACCGCTTCCAGCGCGAAGCGCGCGCTATCGCCAAGTTACAGCATCCGCGCATCGTCCACGTCTACCAGTTTGGCGAGACGGAGGAGATGTATTACATGGCGATGGTCTTCATCGATGGCAAAGACCTGGCGCACCTGATCCGCGAAGCGCGGGCGCAGGATCAGCTCATCCCCATCCCGCGCGCGCTGCGCATCATCAGCGACATTGCCGAAGCGCTCGATTATGCCCATGAGCATGGAGTCATCCATCGCGATGTCAAACCCTCGAACGTCATGGTCACGCCGGAGGGGCGCGGCGTGCTGACCGATTTCGGGCTGGCGCTCTCCGTCAATGAGGGGACGATTGGCTCGACCTTCGGCACAGCGCACTACATCGCCCCCGAACAGGCGGTCTCGTCCGCCAACGCCGTCCCGCAAAGCGATCAGTATTCGCTCGGCGTCGTCGCCTATCAACTGCTGACCGGGCGCGTCCCGTTCGATGATCCGGGCATCACTAACATCGTCCTCAAGCATCTCAACCAGACTCCCGCCGCGCCCAGCAGTGTCAATCCGCTGCTGCCGCATGGCGTGGATGACGCGCTCATGCGCGCGCTCGAAAAAGCGCCGGAAGCGCGCTATCCCGACTGCCGCGCTCTTGTCACCGTGCTGGAGGAAGTCCTGCTGGCGGAGGAGCGGCGGCGCGCCGAAGCCGCCTTCCTCAAAGATTGGGACGCGCCCGCCATCCCGCCCAGCGTGCTGACCGATACGGACATAGATCGTCCAACAACGCTGGCGGTTCCATCCACAGCGGCAGCCAGCGGCGATCTCAAGCCAGCATTTGTGTCCACTGCGAGTATAATGTCCGCCGCCGCCCCGCCGCCGTCCGAACCGCCATCGCCGCCGCCCAAAACCCGCTCAACCGGTGAAATGCCCGCCGTCGCGCCCAAGCGCGCGCCCGCCGAGTTGAAGCAGCGGTGGTCATCCTCGCCATCACCGCTGCTGATCGCCAGCGGCATCATCGGGCTGTTTCTCATCATCGCCCTCATGCTGATCGCCTCCAGCGCACTCACCCTGCCCGATGCGAGCCTGATCGCCGCTGCGCTGACCGAGACGCCGACCAGCTTGGCTGCCGACTCGGCGGCGCGCGCCGCCGAACTTACCGCCGCGTTGACTGCTGTCGCCGCGCTGGACGCTAGCACGCCAACCAAGACGCCGACCCGCACCGACACCGCCACCCCATCGCCAACCAAGACGCCGACCCGCACCGACACCGCCACCCCATCGCCAACCAAGACGCCGACCCGCACCGACACCGCCACCCCATCGCCAACGCTGCC
>CALKJO010000021.1 GCA_937995825.1 uncultured Anaerolineae bacterium | reverse complement strand
TTGGAAACCATTTACTACATCTCCAGTCTTGCCGCTGATGCGGCTCGCTTGCTGCGTTCGATTGCCCTCAACCTCCTCAAGCGCGATATCTCCAAGAGCAGTCTGCGTTCAAAGACGCTCTCACACTTCAATGGACAACGCTTTCTTGCTTCACCTCATTACTCAATTTTGAAGCGATTACCCTATGTGTGGGGGTTGATGCACAGCTTAAGTCAGTTATAATGGCATTAGAGTGGGGGATCGTCCAACGGCAGGACAGCGGACTTTGGATCCGTTAATCCTGGTTCGAATCCAGGTCCCCCAGATCCAGCAGCCCCGCCCGTAGATCGCCATCCTCAGCGACAGCGGGCGCGTGATAAAAGCTGCTGCGTGGCAAATCCAGCACTTCACACAGGGTTTTCACCGGGTAATACGCCTGCATGGTCATCGCTGCCCTCCGTTTCTGGTCGGCATCCCAGCCAGTAAGCTGGAGGCTTTTTTTGCAATCTCCAGTTCCATCGTTAGCTTGCCCACCATGCGCTCCAGCTCGGCGATGCGGGCTTGCTCGGCGCTATCCATCTCCCCTCTCTGAAAGACCTGCGGCGCGGCAGCGAGAAACTGCTGCTTCCAGTTCCCGACCATCTGCGTGGTGAGCTGGTGTTCGCGGCACAACTCCGCCATACTTTTCTCGCCTGACAGCAGTTGCAGCACGATCTGGCTTTTGACCTCCGGGGTAAACCTGCGTCGCTTGTTCATCTGACCTCATCCTTCCATGCACACCATTATTTTAGCAGGGTGTCCAATCTCAGGGGGTCACTTCAGTCACCGGCTCAAGAAACCGAGCCTGGCGCTTGATTTACCACAACTGGAGATCATTATCCCGAACTGAGGTTAGAATAATAATCATGCATGATCGACCCACTCAAGCCATGCCGGTCATGTCTTTGTTCCAGGAGGATCGCAACTTGACCACCCTTCAGACGGTGAGCACGCCGGACATGCGCGACTCAGCGCGTGAGACGATTCGGCGCAATGTGCTTTTCAATATGATCGTCAACATCACCGACGGCGGTTGGTATGGCTTCGGCTTGGGCTTCGCGTCGTTTGTGACGATCATTCCGCTGTTCGTATCGACTCTGACCGACTCGACGGTTCTGATCGGCTTGATTGCCTCTGCCCATTGGATCGGCTGGCAAATTCCGCAGCTATTCACGGCAAACCGCGTCGCCCGTCTGCCGCGCTACAAACCGATGACGCTGCTGATGACCATCCAGGAACGCTGGCCCTTCTGGGGACTGATGCTGGTCGCCGCCGCCATCCCACTGATCGGGCGAGATATCGCTCTGGCGCTGACGCTGATCATGGTCATCTGGCAGGCGCTCGGCGCGGGCTTTACCGCCACGCCCTGGCAGAGCATGATCGCTAAGATCATTCCACCGGATCGGCGCGGAACCTTTTATGGACTGCAATCCGCCGCCGCCAATCTAACGCAGAGCGGCACTGCCATCGCAGCCGGAGTCGTGCTGGCAGCCGTCGATTACCCGGTCAATTATGTGCTGTGTTTCTTTTTCGCCGGCATCGGCATGATCCTGTCGTTTGGCTTCCTCGCCATGACGCGCGAGCCGGAAATCCCTGTCCCAGACACGGCGCATCGGACATGGCGCGCCTTCTTCGCAGGGCTGCTCGACATCCTGCGCCAGGATGGCAATTTTCGCTGGTTCATCGCGGCGCGCATCTCCGCCCAGATCGGCGCAGTTGGTACATCGTTCTATACAGTCTACGCTGTGCGCCAGTTCGAGATGTCGCCGCAAGTCGCCGGTGTGATGACTGGCATCCTGATGTTCACGCAGGTGATCGCCAGCCCACTGCTCGGTCTGCTCGGCGACCGCTTCAGTCATCGGATGATGTTCGCGTTTTCAGCCCTACTGACCGGTCTCGGCGCGCTGATGGCGATGACCGCGCCCGACCTGAGCTGGTTCTATGTCGTCTTCGCCCTGTCTGGCGTGACCAATTCGATGCTCTGGACGACTGGCATGGTCATGACCTCCGAATTTGGCACGGACATCACCCGACCTTACTATATCGGCTTGGGCAACACCCTGATCGCGCCAGCAACGCTGATCGCACCCTTACTCGGCGGCGCGCTCGCCGATTCAGTCGGCTTTGAAGGGACATTTATGCTGGCGCTCCTCGGCTGCATCGTTGGCGCAGGGTTGCTGCTGGTCATGGTGCGCGATCCGCGCCGCACAACGCCCACAGCGCCGCCGCCGTCGCGCACTTTGGCAGGCGATTGACGCTCGCGTTATCATGAACGCATGACCACGGTTGCCCTCGATCATGTCTCCAAGCAGTTTCAACAGTCCAGCGCCGACGGCGGTCGCACGATCACAGCGCTGGACAATCTCTCCCTGAAACTGCAATCCGGCGACATCCTCGGCATTCTGGGGACATCCGGGTCGGGCAAATCCACCCTACTGCGCCTGATCGCTGGGCTGATCGAGCCGGACTCCGGCGAAGTCCTGTATGATGGCGTGCCGCTGCGCGAGATTCCGATGATCGAGCGCGGGATCGGTATGGTTTTTCAGGATGGCGCGCTCATGCCGCATTGGGAGTCGCGCAAGACAGTCGGATTCTTCCTCGCGCTGCGGCATCGGGAACATGAAATCCCCGAACGAGTCGCTCGGATTGCGCAGATTACGGGCATCGGGCTAGATCATCTGCTGGCGCGGCGTCCGGCTCAGTTATCCGGAGGCGAACGTCAGCGCGTCGGCATTGCCCGCGCTCTAGCGCGCGATCCGCGCGTATTCCTGTTCGACGAGCCGTTCTCCAATCTAGACGCCAAAATCCGCGCACAGGGGCGCGTCGAACTCAAACGCCTGCTCAATGCCTTTCCAGTGACCTCGTTCTACGTCACGCACGATCAGGTCGAAGCCGTTGCGCTGGCGCACCGGATCGCTGTCATGCGCGATGGGCGGTTTGAACAGATCGACACCTATCAGGACTTGTATCACAATCCAGTCAATCTGTTCGTCGCCACTTTCATCGGCACGCCAACGATCAATCTCTTCCCCGGCTTCATCGTCGATCATCGCTGGCGCGGCGCAACTTTCGCCGGTTATCGCGTGCGCGGCGACCTTGAGGAGGGCAGTCCAGTGACGCTCGGCGTCCGTCCAGAGCGGATCACCCCTCATGACGACGGCGCGGCAGTCCAGATCGATGCCGTGACACCGTTTTTCGCCGAGCGCTTCGCCCTTGTGGAAGTCCATTCCGAGTCCGCCGAGCGCTTTCAGATCGCGCTGCCGCTGGAACTGCACCCGCAGCGGGGTGAGCGGCTGCGCGTCCAGCCTGACCCAGAAGGGCTGCTGTTTTTCGATCCCGAAACCGGCAGACGCATCGGCTGATCTAGATCAGCCCTGCCTGCGCCGCGCCGGCTTTCAGAAACGCCAGACCCTCCCGCGCGATTTGCTCCGATGACTGACGAGGCGGACGCCACAAGCACGTTGCCGCCGCCAGGTCAGGATTGATCGCGGCAAACGACTCCAGCGTCAGCGTGCCAGCAAACTTGATCTCGGCCAGTCCGCGCCAGACCTGATCCCAATTGATCGTGCCGCTGCCGACCAACCCGCGATGGCTCTCGCTCATGTGAACATAGGCTAACACATCGGCGGTGTTCACAATCGGTGTGTAAAAGCCTTCTTCCTCGATGTTCATATGATAAGTGTCCGCATGGAGGACAAGGTTGTCACCGACAGCGCGAATGGTTCGGCGGGTATCCTCCAGCGTATTATACATATAGGTTTCATAGCGGTTGCACGCCTCCAGACCGAGTGTGACTCCGCGTTTCGCCGCCTCACTTGCCAGATCGCGCAGCACATCGATCACGGTCTGACGCTCGGAGTCGGTCGGCGGAACTCCCGTCAGCCGCCCTAGGCTGTAGGCGATGCAGCCGCTGAGAAAATCGCTCCCCACCTCGGCGGTTTTGTCCAGCGCTTCGATCAGGAAGGCGCGCGCGCCCTCTGGGTTGTCCGGCATATGCAGCTCACGCGGGAGCGCCAGCGAACAAACAGCGCGAATCCCCGCCTGCGCGAGCGCCGCGCGATGAGACGCTGCATCGAATTCCGCCGGCTTGAGCAGCGGAATTTCGATCAAGTCGAAGCCATATTCCCCAACCAACCGGATCGCGTGGTTGCCGCTGTCTATATCCCAACTGCCGATGATGACAAATGCATGACATCCAAAAGTGACCACGTGCGCCTCAATTCAACTTCGATAGGTGATGGAAATCCGCGCGCAGCGTCGGGTACAGGGTCGAAAACTGCGCATACAGCTCATCGTAACGAACGCGATTCGCGGGATTTGGCTCAGTGACGCGATCATAGCGCGCCGTGACCTGGCTGGCATAGCGCGCATCGCGGTAGACGCTTGTCCCAATGCCCGCCAGCAGCGCCGCGCCAACCGCCGTCACCTCGGTCTGTAATGTCCGCCGCAGCGGCACACCCGTCACATCTGCTATGATACCGCGCCAGACTTCGCTCTCCATGCCGCCGCCCGCTGCGATGATCATCTCTGCTCGTCCATCCAGAGCGAGCGTCAGTTCGAGCGCCTGCCGCAGCGAAAACGCCACGCCCTCCATCACCGCCCGCACCAGATGACGGCGCTCATGATACGCGGTCAGCCCGATGAATGCGCCGCGCGCCAGTGGATCGAGATGCGGTGTGCGCTCACCCGTGAGATGCGGCAGAAAGATCAGCCCGTTTGCGCCGGGGGCGGTCTGAGCGGCTTCATGACTGAAGAGAGCGTAAGCGTCCGGCTGACTCGCCATGCCCAACAGCGCGCGCAGCCAGCGCAGCGACAACCCCGCCGACAGCGTCGCCCCCAGCGCATACCAGCGCTCCGGCACAGCATGGTTAAAGACATGCAGCCGAGGATCGGTACGTGCAGCGCTTAACAGTGGGCTGAAGACCTGCCCGCCGCTGCCCACCGTGATCGACACCCGACCGGGATCGATAATGCCGTTGGCAAGTGCCTGCGCCGGCTGATCGCCGCATCCAGCGATCACCGGCAGCCCTTTGCGCAGCCCTATGGCGTCTGCCGCCGTGCTAGTCAGCGTGCCAGCGATCGCTGAGGAGGGGAGGATGCGTGGGAAGATCGATCTCGGCAGCCCAACCACATCTATGATCGCATCCGCCCACACGCCTGCGCCCACATCGAACAGCGCCGATGAAGCGGCATCGCTCGGCTCGACCGCGATCTCCCCTGTTAGACGATAGCGTACATAGTCTTTTGGAAAGAGCGCCGCGCTCGCCTGCTCCAGCCGCCCTGGAAGATGCCGCTTGAGCCACAGCAGCGACGCGCCCATGAATCCGGTCGCGGGCAGCGTACCCGCGATCGCAGCAAACCGATCTCGCCCGACCGCTTCAACCAACGCTCTCACCTCTTCGACCGAGCGCTGATCGTTCCAGATGATCGCGTCGCCAAGCGGGATGCCATGCGCATCGATCAGCACGACACCATGCATCTGCCCCGTCAGGCTGATCGCCGCAGCTTCACGTCCGCCTGCGTCCGCCAAGACGCGCCGCGTCACCTCAACCGACGCCGCCCACCAGTCCTCAGGGTGCTGCTCAGCGCGATCAGGCATGGGGCGCAGAATCGGGTATTCGCAACCGGCGGTCGCCAGCGTCATTCCGGTCTCAGTGTCGAACAAGACCGCCTTAGCGCTCGATGTCCCAATGTCAATTCCCAGCAGGAGAGACATCTTCTCATCCTCAATTGTTGAGGTGGGCATCCAGCCCACCTCAATCACTAAATGTTTGTTTATTCCGGCAGGTTCGCCTGCGTGATCATCCGTACCGGCGACTCCATCACTGGCGCAACCGGACGCCCCTCGATGACTTTGATCAAACTCTCGACTGCCAGATATGCCATCTCATCCGGGAACTGCGCGACCGTCCCCGCCAGCCGACCCTCGCGCACCGCGTCCAGCGCTTCCGGAATCGCGTCCACGCTCGCTACGATCACCTGACCCGTCAGCCCCGCCGCCTCAACGGCTTCAACCGCACCTAAGCCC
>CALKJO010000020.1 GCA_937995825.1 uncultured Anaerolineae bacterium | reverse complement strand
GAGAAGTTCGGGTCTTTTTCGCGTAGCTTGCGCGATGATTTTCGTGCGATTGTGTGGATAATAGAGCGTGTTGTCTTGTCGAATTTGACTAAAGTCCACTGCGAAGGATCATCATGCGCAGTTTCATCGCTAAGAATGTGCAGCAGCTTCGCCCGTCCGGGATACGCCGCTACTTCGACATTGCCGCCACGATGGAGGATGTGATCACCCTCGGCATCGGTGAACCGAGCTTCGCCACGCCCGATCACATCATCCAAGCGGGCATCGACTCGCTCCAGCGCGGCATGACCGGTTACACGGCTAACAGCGGCTTGCCCGAACTGCGCGCCGCCGTCGCCGGCTATATCGGGCGGCTGTATGGCGTGAACTATGACCCCGCCGAAGAAATCCTGATCACGGTCGGAGTCAGCGAGGCGCTGTGGCTGGCGATGAAGGCGATCCTCGATCCGGGCGATGAGGTGATCGTCGTGCAGCCGTGCTTCGTCGCCAACACCGCCGCCGTCGAGATGGCGGGCGGCGTCCCGGTCACGGTCGATGCTCATGCCGACACCGATTTTCAGATCACCGGCGCGCAGATCGAAGCCGCCGTCACCGGGCGCACCAAAGCGATCCTGATCAGCTATCCGAACAACCCAACCGGCGCGGTGCTGAGCCGCGAGTACATGCTCCAGGTCGCCGATGTCGCTGAGCGCCATGATCTGCTGGTCATTTCGGATGAGATTTACGAGCGGCTGGTCTACGGCGTGGAGCATATCTGCTTCGCCGCCCTGCCGAACATGCGCGAGCGGACGATTTTGCTGTCGGGGATGAGCAAGTCATTTGCGATGACCGGCTGGCGCATCGGCTATGCGACCGCGCCCGCCGCAATCATGGATGCCATGCGCAAGCTGCACCAGTATCTGATCATGTCCGCGCCGACGGTCGGGCAGGTCGCGGCGGTGCAGGCGCTTCTGCACGGCGATGAGGATGTGCTGGCGATGCGCGCCGCCTATGATCGCCGCCGCCGTCTGATCGTCGATGGCTTCAACAGCTTGGGGCTGACCTGCTTCGAGCCGCGCGGCGCATTCTACGCCTTCCCGTCCATCGCCAGCACTGGCATGACCGATGAGGACTTCTGCGAGCGCCTGCTGCTCGAGGAGCGAGTCGCGGTTGTCCCTGGCAGCGCGTTTGGGGCGAGCGGCGCGGGCTTCATCCGCGCCAGCTACACCAACAGCGAGGACAATATCGCCAAAGCCCTCGAACGACTCGCCCGCTTCATGGCGCGGCATGGGTTCGTCACCAGCTCGGACGCTGCGCCCGCCCTACTGCTCGCCTGAGCAAGAGGGCAAGACAGGGGTGTCCACATGGACGCCCCCCATGCTTTTTATGCGTCAAGGTGAGCGTTTCTCTTTCTCTCCCATTTTCCTTTCCGGCTGTCCATGCTATCCTGAACCACATCAATACGCATATGACACAGAAGGACAGTGAACGTGGAAGTTCAATCCGGATGCCTGGAGCTGCTCACCCGTCTGCTGACGCGGGGCGTCGGGATCGGGCTGCTCGCTGCGCTGCTGATCGGCGGGGCTGACCTGCGCGCTCAAGACCCCGCCAACGCCTTACCTATCCCGCGCATCGAATGGGATATCTGCCCATTCCCGATCCCCGATGGCGAAGTCGAATTGGGGACGATGGAATGCGGCTACACCATCTCACCTGAAAATCATCTGCTCCCCAACGGCTATGAGGTCGCTATCGCCTTCGCCATCCTCTACGCCCGTCAGACCGAGCAGCCGCGCCCCAATCCCGTGATCATCCTGGCGAATCAGCCGGGCGAAAGCCTGCTGATGCAGATCGAAAGCTGGCTCGATTCGCCGCTGCGCCAGCGCCGCGACCTGATCCTGTATGACGGGCGCGGCGTCGGCTACTCCGTCCCTTCGCTCGACTGCCCAGAACTCGATCCCTTCATCGGCGCATCGCGCATCGATCTCAACGGCGGCTACACGCAGGCGGAGCGCGCCTGCTATGCCCGCCTGATCAATGAAAACAACGCGCTTAACACGTATAACAGCGCGCAGGCAGCCGCCGATCTTGCCGATTTCCGCGACCGGCTCAGCCGCGAGAAGGGCTACACGACGTATAACCTCTACGCCAGCGGCTATGGAGCGCGCTTGGCGCTGACGGCGCTGCGCGATTCGCCCATCGCCATCCGCAGCGTCATCCTGGACTCGCCGCAGCCGCCCCGCGCCAGCCTGATCGATGAGCAGGGCAGGCTGATCAGCGCTGCGCTGCGCCGGCTGTTCGACGACTGCGCCGCCGATGCAGCGTGCGCCGCCGTTTACCCCGATCTGGAAGCCACCTTCTACGCGACGTTTGATCGCCTCAACCGCCAGCCGCTGACGTATCAAGTGCTTCCGGTCAGCGGCGAACCGCTGAGCGTCACTCTGACGGGCAACAGCTTCCTTCAGCTTGTGCTGGATTCGATGGCGGATCAGGCATTGCTGCCGCTGCTGCCGTTGTTCATCGACCGGATGGCGGAGGGCGATTTCCGCGTACTCGGGGCGCGCATTCCGGGGATGCGGATGATGGACATCAGCGAGGGCGTCCGCAATTCGATGCTCTGCCGCGAGGAGATCAGCTTCAACAGCCAGATGAACGCGCAGAGCTACGCCGGCGCATTTCCGGAGCCGCTGCGCGCCAGCCTGCTCAGCCTGACCGATTCGATGTTCGCCACCTGCGCCTACTGGCTGGTTGGCGAGGCGAATATCCTCGAAACCGCCGCCGTGTTCAGCGCGATCCCCGCGCTGGTCATGAGCGCGGGCTATGATCCGTTTTCGTCGCTGGAATGGGGCGCGCTGACCGCCGAAACGCTGAGCGCGTCGTTTTATGTCCGCATTGACGGGGCGGGGCATGTCACGCTCGACTCCGGCGACTGCGCGGCTGGCATCGTCCTGCGGTTTCTGGATGATCCGATGACGCGCCCGGACTCGACGTGCGCCGCTGAGCTGATCGCGCCCGATTTCATCGTCGGCTGATCGGATCGGCTTTTTTCGTGTTATCTATCGGTCGGATGATGGGGCGCGATCTGCGCCTCAGTCTTTCTGTTCTCAGTCCGCGTTTTCATATGCTGGACAAGCGGCGCGGAGTTTGGTTTAATTAGTGTAATAAGACGTTTGAATCGTGAAATGTAAAGCGCAAGATCATGGGCGGAAAAATTCTGATCATCGATGATGAAGAGATGACCGTGCAGTTGATCGGCATCTTGCTGGAACGGCGCGGTTTTGAGGTGATCAAGGCATCCAATGCCGAAGAGGGGCTGAAGAAAGCCTATCGCAATCAGCCCGATCTGGTGCTGCTGGACATCATGATGCCGGATATGGACGGTTGGGAAGTGTGCCGGCGGCTGCGTGAGTTATCGGACGTGCCGATCATCTTCCTGACCGCGCGCGACGAGACGCAGGACATCGTGCGCGGGCTGGAGATGGGCGCGGACGATCACATCGCCAAGCCGTATGATAATGAGGAGCTGGTCTCGCGCATCCGCGCCCGTCTGCGGCGCGCGCCCAAGCCGGCGATGAGCGAGGAATTGAGCTTCAACAACGGCGAATTTCGGATTAATTTCATGACGCGCGAAGTCTGCGTGCGCAGCGAGACGCGGCATCTGACGCCGAAGGAATTCAGCCTGCTGGGGGTGCTGGTGCGCAACGCGGGGCGGGTTGTGCCGCGCGCGGAGCTGGTCACCGAGGCGTGGGGTGAAGAATACGCCGACGCGGTGGACAGCCTCAAGCTGTATGTCCACTATCTGCGGCAGAAGATCGAGCGCGAGCCGGAGAAGCCCGACTACATCATCACGTCGCGCGGGATCGGCTACCGGTTCATGAATCCGTGAGCTAGTCTAGTCTCCATTGAAGAGCATGTTCAGCCCGACGAGCGCAGTCAGTCCGCCGCCGATCAGCGCGGGGACAAGATCGCCGTTGGTGTAAAGCAGGGTGGTGGTGATCATCAGGCTGCCGAAGATGATCGCGCGGTAGGTGCGGCGTTCACGGGCTTCGAGCCGGTTGAGCTGGCGCTGCATCGCCGGAGAAGGATCAACCTTGAGCTTGATCTCGCCGCGCTCCAGCCGCGCCAAGGCATCCCGACTGCTGCTCTGCCCGATGCCGAGGATGGTCTGCCCGATGTTCAAAAGCGCCTGCGGCGCGTTGCCGCTGAGCAGGCTGCCCAGGAAGGGCGATCCCAGCACGGTGCCGGTGTCCTCGTCGCGCATCATGATCAGGCGCTGGGTATACGGCTGCATTTCGCTCCAGGGGTTGAAAGTCGGATCAAGGGTGGTACTCATGCCGCTGAGGATGCTGATCGTGCGCCCTAGATAGATGAAGTCCTGCGGGACTTGAAACGGCATCTCGAACAGGAGATCGTTGAACTGCGCCCCGACTTCCGCCATCGTATCGAAGCTCATGGCGGACATCTGCTGCATCGACATGCCCCAAATTTGGTCGAAGACGGCGCGCGTGGCTTCTTCAAGGCGATCCAGGTCAGCGCCGGGGAGCAGGAAGCCCAATTGGGCATAGCTTTCGATGAGCTTGCGGCTGTCGCGGGTGATGACGGCGCTGAGCGTCCCGACCAAGCCGTTGACGATGTTGTGCGTGAGCGTGCCGGTCATGCCGAAGTCGATGAAGATCAGGTAGAAGGGGCGTCCTGCGCCGGCGTCTTGCCCTTCCGCCTGCGCCTGATCGAGCGGGTAGATGAACAGATTGCCCGGATGCGGGTCGGCATGGAAATAGCGAACCTCAAAAATCTGCTTGAGATAGGTCTCCATCAGGCGCTTGGCGACGGCGCGGCGGTCGATGCCGGCAGCTTCGAGGGCGGCGAAGTCGTCGATTTTGATGCTGGTCACGTCTTCGATCGTGATCACGCAGTCGGTGGAGTGTTCGCGATAGACAGCGGGGATGTAGACGCCCATATCATCGCGGAAAATCTGAGTGAAGCGCTCAGCATTGTCGGCTTCCCTGCGATAGGACAGCTCTTCGAGCAGGACGCGCCCGAACTCTTCGATCATGGCGATCACGTCCATGCGGCGGTTGATGAAGCGGAAGCGCATGGCGACGTAGCCGACGATGAACATGGCGGAGAGGTCGGTGTAGCAGATGTCGGCAATGCCGGGGCGCTGCACTTTGACCACCACGCGCTCACCGTTGAGCAGGCGCGCGCGATGCACCTGCCCCAGCGACGCCGCCGCAACCGGCGTTTCGTCGAAACGGCTGAAGCGCAGCGGGATCGCGCCGAGTTCGCGCTCGACAATGGCGCGAATCTTCGTCCAAGGGACGGAGGGGACTTCATCGCGCAGCGAGACCAGCTCGTTGATGACCTCCAAAGGCAGCACATCGCCGCGCATCGAGATGAACTGACCGAGCTTGATCATGAGTCCGCCCATATCGATGGCGAAATAGCGAAACTGGCGCGCGTATTTCGACCAGCGCTGAAGATTGCCGCGCTCGACCATCTCGGGGAAATAGCGCTGTACCAGCAGATGCCAGAAGAGCAGCCGCGCAAACAGCAGCGCGAAGTGCCAGATCACGCGGATGAAGCGAATCTGCATGCGCAGCGAGCGCCGGCGCGTTTTCTGCATCGTCCGCAGATATTCGCGGACGTAGCGCGTGTTTGGGCGTCCGTCGGCGTGGGTCGGCTGCGGCAGATGGGGCGCAGACGGCGCATGTCCGTTCGGAGAGACCGGTTTCCGAACCGGCGGTTGAAAGGTGGCAGCCATAGCGATCCTTGCGAACTCGGCTCAATCCCTAAGCGGGATTTTTGGCGAACTGGATGTGAAGGGTCGACTCTTCAAACCGCGCATCCGCGATTTCTAAGTCCCACAGGCTGTGCGGCAGCACGATATTGCGCCGGTAGGGACCGACGCGCAGCGTCAGTTCGTCGCGGGAGCGGTAGATGTCCAAATCCTGCTTGCTGGCGAACGGCAGCGGGACGAGCAGTTGATAGCCGTCCGCGCCCTGCTCGATGCGATGGGTTTTGCCGTTGAAAAGCTGGGTTGCCGGGTCGTGGTGCGCATAGAGCGCGTCGCCCAGCCGCCGCAGCGAGTCCAGCCCGCCGACTTCGCCGCCAAAGAGCGGCGCTTTGAGCATCGGCAGCTCGCCGAACGCCTCCTGAATGAAGGCGATATTACCCGCTTGGCTGGCTTTCCACGGCGCGAAATAGGGATCGGTCACCTCATCGGGGATGATGCGGTTGCAGATGATCGCGTCGGTGGCATAGCCGTAGAGATTCAGGTAGGTATAGGTGCGCTGGGTCTCTTTGATGACCATGCGCTCCGGGTTGACCACCAGGCGGATGCTGGCAATGCTGGGGTTGGTCAGCAGTTGGCGGACTTTGTCGAGAGTGGCGAACAGGTTCTCCACGTCGTCCCAGGCATCGGGTTCGGGGATGTTGGTCTCACCGCGCCCCAGCACACGCCCGATCGGGCGCAGAATCCGGGCGGCGCCGCGCGTCAGCGTCAGCACACGGTCGAACCACCAGCGCGTCACGTCGGGCAGGCTGAGCAGGCGCAGCGTCTCGGCGGTCGGGGCGGCATCGACGATCAGCACATCGTAATTGCCCTGCTGGACATACTGGTTGATCCAGAGCAGGTGCGCGCCTTCTTCCAGACCAGGCAGGATGGTGACTTCTTCGGCGACGATGTCCTGCACGCCCTGGCGGGTGAAGAGCGCCGCCATGTATTTCTGGATGCGCCCCCAGTATTTGTCCATCGAATAGCGGGCATCGACTTCCTGCGCCCAGAGATTGGGGTAAATCTCGACGGGTTCGGGTCCGATCTCGACCTGCAGCGAGTCGCCCAGGCTGTGCGCCGTATCGGTGCTGAGGACGATAGTTTTCAAGCCGCGCTGGGCGCAGCGCAGCGCGGTGGCGGCGGAGACGCTGGTTTTGCCAACGCCGCCTTTGCCGGTATGCACGATGACACGCATGTGAACTCCCTCACAATTTCGATTCAGATTATACAACGGTCAGTCTGATATTCGGTTGATGACTCATCTACGTATTATCTGGATTGGGGGTTGTAAACGGGGGCTGGAACAGGCGCGCAGCCTGCTCAGCATCACCGCCGCATGAAAACGCGCTATAATATTATAGTCGGTGCTTATCTTTGTAATCAGCGCAGGGTGGTTGATGCGAGTCCTCTCGATTGTCGGTGCTCGCCCCCAGTTCATCAAAATCGCGCCGGTATGCCGTGTGCTGCGCCAGCGTCATGAAGAATGTCTGATTCATACCGGGCAGCATTACGACGTGGACATGAGCGACATCTTCTTTGAGGAACTCGGCATTCCTAAACCGGACATGAATCTCGGTATCGGGGCGCTGTCCAATCTCGAACAGGTGGCACAGATGATTCTGCGCTTGCAACCGGCAGTCCAGGCGTATCAGCCGGATTGGATCGTGATCTATGGGGACACCAATTCGACACTGGCGGGCGCGCTGGTTGGTCGGGCGTTGAATGTGCCAGTGGCGCATGTCGAAGCCGGGCTGCGCAGTTTCAACCGAGCGATGCCGGAGGAAAACAACCGCATCGTCGCTGATCACGTCAGCACAGCGTTATTCTGCCCGACGCAGACTGCGGTCGAGAACCTAACCAATGAAGGAATCAGCGAGAACGTCTTTCTTGTTGGCGATGTCATGATCGACGCACTGCTGCAAAATCGGGAACGCGCCGGCGATCGCGCGCTGACTGCTTACGGACTGACTCCGAAGTCTTACTTTCTGGCGACCATCCACCGTCCCGCCAATACGGACAGCGCTGACGCGCTGCGCGCGATTCTGGCGGCATTTGAGCAGTTGGAGACTCTGATTGTGCTGCCTGCGCATCCACGAATGCGCAAGAACGTTGAAGCGCACGGGCTGACTCTGCCCGCCAATGTCCGGGCGATCCCGCCGGTGGGTTATCTCGACATGATATCGCTGACCAGCCACGCCCGGCTTGTGCTGACGGACAGCGGTGGATTGCAAAAAGAGGCATATGCCCTGGCAGTCCCATGCGTCACACTCCGCGATGAAACGGAATGGACAGAAACGGTAGCTGCGGGATGGAATCGCGTCGTCGGGGCGGATATCGCCGCTATCGTTGACGGCGCGCACCAAGCGCTCAGCCGTACTCCTGCGGCACACCCGAATCTTTACGGAGATGGAAGCGCCAGTATGCGCATCGTCCAGGTGCTTGAGCAGCTTTAGCCTGTTATTGCTAACGTCGCGGCATGACGCGGGCGCGGCGCAGCTCGTCCTCGCTGCGCGCCAGCAGCTTATCGAGCATGTCAAAGACGGTTATGATCTCACCGTGCGCGACGCGCATCCGCTCGCGGTAGGCATCGCGGAGCTGCTCGATCAGCTCCCAGGGATCATCGTTCTTGCCGCCGACGATGTGATTGACGACCACGCCGCCCAGCACCAGCGGCAGATAGACATAGTTCAAATCCGGCTCGACCAGCCCCGCCAGCCAGTTCACGAGCTTGTTGGCGTAATTGGCGCGCTCGGTCTTGTCGCCGAGATTGATGCGGACGCGGGGGCGGATCAGCCCGAAACCGACCAGCACCGCGTCATACATCGCCGCTTCGAACAGATAGCGCGATACCAGCGCGCCCGCCTCCAGCTTGACCGCCGACTCGTCCGCCGCCAGCACCTGGCAGAGCGTCTGATACCAGCGTGCTTCTTCTAAACGGAAGGTCGAGTCGAAGGCGAGGCTGTCGTCGAGCGTGTATGCCAGGCACTTGGCAATCGCGCGCGCTTCGCCTGGATAGAGCGGCAGCCCGCGCTGGGCATAGACCTCATCGACCGCGCGCAGAATCGGTGGATAGATCAGGCTTTGGCTCAGTTCATCGGCGACCACGCGCGCTTCGTTGAGCTTGGCGGTGATGTTGGCGCGCTCCTGCGCCATCAAGGCGGCTGTCCAGATCGGCTCATAGGTCGGCTTAAGGTCAGGCGGGACAGCCGGCAGCCGCTTCGGGGCGAGGCTGAACGGCACGGTCACGATCTCCGGCGATTTATCCGGCGAATGCTCGACATAATCCACGTCTTGCAGCGCCTGGAGCTTGAAGGGTGAGATCATCAGCGCCGACGCGGGCGCGCCGCCAATCGGAGCGCGGACAGGCGCGCCGTTCCGCGAGCGCCGGCGCACCGCAACACGGATGGGCAGATGGTCGCCCGGCATGGTCGGGGCGAGCGGCACGACCGGAAGCCTGGCAACGCCGACTTCGCCCGGTTTCATCTGCACATCAATGACTTTTTTGGGGGTCATCATGTGGACGGGTCTGCCGCTGGCATCGCGGGTCGGCAGCTGGAGACCGATTTTGACATCCATCGCCTGGTCGATCATGTTTTGCAGCACGACGACGATCTCGACCGGCTGGTTGAGATAGACGCTGACAGGATGGACGCCGATCGCCATATGGAGCGTGTCGACGACGATGCGCAGTCCGGTGATGGCGTTCAGGACATCAGGATACAGCGGCTCGAATTGCAGTGAAAGGTTAGTCATAGCCTGCTCAATTCAATTTATATCCGTATCTTCGTGCTGTGCGCTCCAGGAGGAGATCGGTGATCTTCTGAATCGGCGCATCGTTCTCATCCAGATCGGGCAAGCGGGCTTCGAGCGCGCGGCTGATGCCCTTGAGCAGTTCCGTCGGGTCTTCGCGCTCGATCAGCAGCGAGTCGTTGATCAGAATCCCGCCTATGATCAACGGCAGATACGCCTGGCTGAAGGTCACGCCGGATTTGGCGCGCAGCGCGCCGGCATAGGCGGCGCGTTCTTCAAGCCCGCCGATACCGATCCCGGTCGCGCCCTCGACCAGCTCCCCCGCCCACTCGACGGCATCGCGCGGGCGCACCGCAACCGCCCCATGCAGCACGCCGATGGACTGGCGGACGCCGCCGGTGATGTAACCTAACACGTCAGGGTGGTTGATCGTCTTCATAAATTCATTCTAACGCATTTTTATATATGCGCGATCCCCCAATGGTCGGAGGGTAAGCGTAGGGCTGGCGTTCGCCCTGCGTTCCCTGGCAGTGAAAATGGCAAAAATTGAGATGTGCTACAATGAACCCGTAAGCCACTTTGTATGGAGGTCACAACATGCGTTTTGTGAAGTGGATTCTGGTTTTAAGCGCGCTGCTGCACGCGGCGGTTCCTGCCTTTGCGCAGGAAACGCTCACCGTCGGCGCGTCCGTCGAAGGGATGCTGACCGCCAGCGAACCCTTCATCGAATACACCCTTGAGGCAAAAAGCGGTCAGCACGTCGTGATCACGCTGACTTCGAATGACTTCGACAGCTATCTCGCCCTCTATGACGCCGGCGGCATCGAGATCGCCACCGACGATGACGGCGTGGGCAATCTCAACTCGCAGATCGGGCCGATCGCGCTCGATGCCGGCATGTATACCATCCGCGCGACCTCGTTCGGCTATAACAGCTTCAGCTCGACCGACAGCAGCGGCGCATTCAGGCTCAGCGTCGCGTTATTTGAGGCGACTCCGATTGCCTTCGGCGAGCTGATCCAGGGTGAACTGACCGATGACGCGCTGACCGCCACCTTCGCATTCCAGGGTGAAGCGGGCGATGCGATCATCATCAGCATGGAGTCGGGGGTCATGGATACGTATCTGACCCTGCGCGACGCCAGCGGCGCTGAAGTTGCCTCCAATGATGATGGCGGGGACGGGACGGATTCGCGGCTTGGACCGTTCGTGCTGCCGGAAACCGGCGAATACCTGATCGAGGCGCGCAGCTACGGTCGGACATCGACCGGACGCTACACGCTGTCGCTCAGCCGTGTGAACGTCGTCCGGGCGGAATTTGGCGATACGCTGGAAGTCCCCCTGAGCAGCGACAGCCAGGCAGCAGCTTACATCGTCTTTGAAGCCAACCGGGGCGATGTGATCGACATCAGCGCCAGCGGCGGCGATCTGATGCTGACGCTGATCGACCCATTCGGCACGCAGCAGACCTCCACCAGCGGCGCTGATCCGGAGATCAGCACTCAGTATCTCCACACGGGCGGTGAGTATACGCTGGTCGTCGAAGCGCCGATGCTGAACGTCGAAATGGCGCAGATCACGCTCCAGCGCAGCGAACTGCCCTCGCTCGATGATGGCGCGCAGACGCTGGAATTCAGCTTCGACGCTTACGAATATAATCTGCGCTTCACGGGTCAGGCGGGGCAGGCGGTGACCATCCAGGTGACCTCAAATATGTCAGCATCGCCATATTTTGAGATCACGCAGAGCGATGCGTTTGTCACCAGCGCCAGCGCCAGCAACGTGACCAGTATAAGCATCACCGTCGTCATGCCCAACAATGGCGACGCCGTGCTGCGCATCAGCGAATACAGCGGCGCCACCGTGCGGGTGGCGCTGACGCGCTGAACGCCGGCTTACGGTCTTGGACGCCACGCGGGGGACGACTCGATCCCCCGCGTGCGTGTCAGGCGGATGGGAGTCATCGGGGCATCCGAGTCAGGCGGCACATCGACCAGATAGAGATCGGATGTGCCGCGCTCCCAGGTGGTATACAGCACGCGCGTGCCATCCGGCGACCAGACCGGCATCTCCGAATAATGCGTCAGCGTGGTCACCAGCCGATCATCCGTCCGATCTGGATTGGCGATAAATACGCCCCACGCATCGTCCCGATACGACAGAAACATGATTCGCGTCCGATCCGGCGAGGTCAGGCGCGTGATGCTGTTGGTCTCGATGCCGAGATCGAGCATGACCATGCCCGGCGTCACCTGATCGCTGGTCACCTGTGCCAGATCGCTTCCGTCCGGGCGGACGCTATAGAGCGCGTTCGTCCCCAGATGCAGCGCGAAAAAGACGATGCGCGTCCCATCTGCCGACCAGCGCGGCGCGCCATAAATCCCGCGCCCGTCCGAGAGCCGCCGCACGTCTCCACCGCTGGCGTTCATGATGAAGACCTGACTGCCGCGCTCGCGATCCGATAGAAAGGCGATCCATGCGCCATCGGGCGACCATGCCGGCGCGCCGTCATACGCTGGATGCGCAGTCAGATTGTGGCGAACGCCGCGCCCGATATCGTGCAGGTAGATATCCGGATTGATCGGGTGGTCATAGACCATGTAGGCGATCTCGCCCGCATAAGGCAGCGCCGCTGCCAGCCGCGCCGCCGCGATCCACGCGCCCGCCCAGATCAGGCACAGCGCCGCGCACAGCCGCCCGATGATCGCAATCATCCCATCGCTCTCCATGCTGGATAGTTGTGAATCCCCCTGCCGAACGTCACCCGCTGCGTTTTGAACGTCTCCAGATCGATCACATAGATATGAAAGCCGCCGTCGCGGTTGGACATGAGCGCGATCCGCCGTCCATCGGGCGACCACGCCGGGTTTTCATCAAGGTAATCGTTGACCGTGACCTGCCGCAGCGTTCGCTCCGCCGTATCCAGGATGAACAGGTCGAAGTCCGCGCCATCGCGATCCGACAGAAACGCCAGCCGTGAGCCATCCGGCGACCAGACGGGCGAAAAATCGTTGCCGATCAGCCCGCCGTCCGTCAGCGGATGGACGACTCCGCTTGGATCGAGCAGGTGGAGCCGCTGTTTATAGCCCTGCATGGTCGAGACGAAGGCGATGCCGCTGCCATCCGGCGACCACGCCGCGAAATAATTGCTGAAGGGCGTCTGTTCCAGCTCACGCGGGCGCGGACGCGCTGCATCGACCGACGCTGTGAACAGACGCGACGCCGTGCGTGTATAAAGATTGAATGCCAGCGACGCGCCGTCGGGTGACCAGGTGTAATTCATGGCGCTATCCACGCCGCCGACGACGCGGTTGACCGGCGGACTCGCGCTCAGATCGACTGCGTGCAGGACATAGGCGGAAGTTGTGCGCGCGACATAGGCGATCCACCGCCCATCCGGCGACCAGCGCGGGCGGTGCAGCCATGATCCGGGCTGAAAGCGCGACGGCGTCGGCGGAGCCGACTCGTCGGCGAAGCAGATGTCCATCAGCCCATCATCGCCGATGCACTCGAACGCCAGCCGCGCGCCGTCAGGCGACCATGCGGCGCGATTTTCGATCCGGTCGGGCGTGCGCGTCAGGTTGTAGGCGATATCGCGTTCCAGATCGTGCAGGATGATGTCGCCAATGCCGGGGATGATCTCGCGGGTATAGGTCAGCCAGGGCATGGGCGTCGCCGCCCGACCGATCAGCAGCGTTCCGCCGATGACCGCGCAAAACCCGATCCAGACCAGGGCGGCGCGCCACATCAGAAAATCCCCGGTAAAACGCGCCATGTCCCGAAGAAGCCAATCGCCCCAGGATCATCGACCAGCACCAGCGTCTCGCCGCGCGCGATCAGCGCCACCGCTCGCCCGCGCTCGAAAGCGGAGAGCGTCAGCGCGCCGCCGGTCTCCGGGACGACGCCCCACCCCAACGCCATGCGCACATCGGGATTTGTCCGCCAGACCTTGCCGAAGCCGCGCACCGGCTCGATCAAGCCCGATGGCGGGGATGCGCCGCCGCTTTCGGGATCGACTCCCTGAATGAAGGTGTCATCGAAGCGGCGGAAGCGCCCATCGTTGGTGACGACGAAAATCTGCCCCGGAATGCCCGCCAGATAGACCATCGCGCCGCGTTCGAAGAACTGCCACGCGCCGCCGATCTGCGTCGGGACGGGCGGCGCGCCGAATGGACACCCCAACGCCGGCAGCAGCGTCGGATCGCGCCCCAGCAGCGCGCTGAGCGCCAGCGGCGGCGGAAATGGACAGGGGATGCCCGGCTGCGCGGTTGGCGGGGCGGCTATCGGCGCCGGATTGAGCGTCGCCGCGATCTGCGCCTGCGCGGTCGCCGCCCAGACGGTCAGCGTCGGCAGCGGGATACGCAGCACCACCGGCAGAAAGGTTGCATCTTCCGCATCGAGCGCCAGAAAGCCGAGCGCGCCCAGATCGGGCGTCTCGGTGAGCGTGGGCGACGGCGTGAAGGTCAGACTCGGCGTCGGCGTGATGGTGGGCGTGATCGTCAGGCTCGGTGTGACTGTCGGCGTTGGGGTGATCGGGGTCGGCGGCTCATAGACCAGCGGTGTCGGCGCAGGCGGCTGCGCGCTGGCGGTGAGCGCGATCACCACCGTCAGCATTTCGCTGGCGAGCATCTCGCGCATCCCTGACTCAGGCGTCGGCGTCTCGGAAGGCGGGGCAGCCGTCGGCGGCACATCGGTTGGCGGTTCCTCAGTCGGCGGTTCGTCAGTCGGCAGCGCGGCGATGGGCGCGGGCGTCGCGGTCGGCGGAATGTCCGATGGCGTGAGCGATGGCAGCGCTGCCAGCGTCGGCGGCGTCAGGGGCGGACTCGACGGGCTGCACGCCGCTGTCAGCAGGCTGATCAGACAAGCGGAAATGATCCGTTTCATGGTCTGTGCCTCGGTGTCAGATTCATGACGATGCGATAGTCCGCCGGGACAGTCGTGACCGGCGCAAGCGGCGAGATCGCCAGATGGACAAACCGCGCCTCCGCTGGCATCTCGTAGGTGAAGCGGGCTTCGCCGCCCGGATGCAGCCAGCGCTGCACGTTCACTTTCGCGCCGCTGACGTGGATGAGCTGCACCCATGCGCGCTGCGGCAGGCGGTTGTCCGTCCGCAGCCAGCCCTCGGCGATCCAGCCGTCATCGTCCTCATCGAAATCGGCAGCATGGCCGATGGCGTCGATGGTCACATTATCCACTGCCATGCCAGGCTGAGTCACGGCGTCGTCGGTGATCATCTCAAAGCGGACGAGAATTTCCCGCCCAGCGTAAGCATCCAGCGGGACGCGCTCGCGCACCCAGCCGCCGCTCATGCCCGAATAGCCCGCGCCATAGGCGACGCGGTGCGGATCATGGGTCGTCATTCGCTCGGTGGACTGAATCGCCCAGGTTGCGCCGTCGTCGGCGCTGATCATGACATAGCCGTAGTCCCAGTCGCGCTCGATATGAAACCAGAGGTCAAATTCCAGCGCCGCGTTGTTCACGTCTGTCAGGTCGAATGCCCGCGTCAGCCGCGTGCTGCTCATGTCGGCGCGGTTGCTGTAGAAAAACGGCGTCACGTTGGAGTCGGAGGGAATCAGCCGCGCCTCTTTATCCAGCGTCACGGTCAGATCGACTGTCTTGCCGGAGCCGTTGAGCAGCGTGTAATAATCGGCGGCGTACTGGCGCGCATCGGCGGTGAAATCCGCTTCCAGCGCGCTGATCAGCTCGGCGCGCGCCTGAGTCCGCATCCCGACAAGCGACGGGTAGCCATAGCGGGCGCTGGCAGGATCGCCGACCAAGTTGGCGACCACCCAGTCCGCGAACAGATCATCGGCGGGCGAGACGCCGAAGGCGCTCTCCATCCCAAGCCGGCGCAGCACGCGGTCGAGCGATGTCCAGCCGCGCGGCGCGTTGTCGGCGCTGAATGCCTGCATACCCTCCAAGCCGATCTGCTGGTAGAGATAGACCATGAACAAGCCCGCCGCGCCGTAATCGTTGATGCGCAGTGACGGCGTCTCCGCCCAGTCGTTCAACTGCGTATCCGGCGCTGCCAGAAACGACAGCCCTTCGCCCAGAAAGCGGTTGTAGAGGTGATGTTCGGTGAACAGCGACAAACCCTCATTGACCCAGGTCTCTTCGTTCGGCTGGAGGGTGTGGCGGATGAGATGCTGCAGTTCATGCGCAGCGACGCTGAAGGCGTCCTGACTCATCGGCTGACCAGCGAAGTAATCCAGGCTGAAGAAGAGCATGTCGCGGGCGCTGCTGGTCGGGACGGCTTCGACCGGGTAGCTGTGATCGCTGGCGAAATAGGCGATGATGGAGCGTCCAAAGCCGCGCGCGAACAGCCCATGAATGCGCGGATCGCCATCCACGCCCGTCGTCCGCTCCGCGCCCCACAGCGCTATCACCTCCGGGTAGATACGGCGGTCGAATTCGTCCGCCAGCCGCCTCAGGTCGTCGTCCGGGATCGTCCCACGCACATCGACCCAGAGCGCGATGTGCTGCCCGATCATGTGCAGTTCCGCTTCGACGGCGCGCGTCCCGCCCGCATCGCCGCTGCCGACGTAAAAGGTGTCGCGGTCGCCAATCGCGTACTGCGGCGGCTCGGACGGCGGCGATGAGAATTCGGTCACGCCGCGCAGCCGCCGCGCCAGGTCGACGCGATCGCGGGGCGGGATGAAAGTCGTCTCCAGTGCATCGAGCGTCGGAAACGGGGCGATCTCATCGGCATATGTCGGCGCGCTGCCCAGCAGCGCCAGCAGCACCAAAATCAAACCGAGCCGCCGTATCATGATTTCCTCATCCGCCATTGAACCTTTCATCAGATTTGCCGCGTATAGTCGGAGCGTTGATAGATCGAACCGTGCAACTCATTATAGCGAACATCGCGGTTCGTCATATGCAGGATAAAAGTTCAAGGAGGGATGAAATGAGCATCGAACTGTACTGGGACAACGACGAGCAGACCATCCTGCTGTGCGAGTTTCATCCCGGCTGGACGTGGGACGACATGCATGAGACGCTCGCCACGATCAAGAAAGTGACCGACCGCGCCAATTACGAGATCGCCGCCATCGTCGATGTCCATGAAGGCGTCGGTATCCCCGGCGGGTCGCTGCTGAGCCGCTCAAACTTGGAACATGCCAAGAAGATGCTGAGCATGGGCGAAGGCGGCACGGGTCCGATTGTGATCGTCGGCGCGAACCCGCTCATCCGCGCAGCCCATGACGCTTTCCGCATGATCGACCGCAAAGCCACCTCCAATATCCACTTTGCGCCTAACCTGGAAGCGGCACGGGCGATCCTGAGCCAAATTCACACGCCCGCCAATCCTGCTTTTGCCGCAACCGCATGACCCGATTGAATCGATAACTCCCTCCTGAGCGGATGATCCTCCCCCCTGTCATCCGCTCTTTTTTTTTGCTGCGTCTCCGGTCTCTGCGGGTGACCCCTGCTCTGGCAGGCTGGACGAAGGCGCTGCGCTGTGGCATAATCCGGCTTTTAAAGTCGAAAACACACGATAACGCCCTGGCGCGGCGGGAGTCGGCGCTCGGTGGGCGAACGAGGAATGGAACGATGAAAGTCATTTTGCTGTCGGATGTGTATAAACATGGGGTTGCCGGGGAAGTCATCGAAGTGGCGGACGGCTTCGCGCGCAACTGGCTGCTGCCCAAGAAGCTCGCTCTGAAAGCGACTCGTGAGGCGCTCGAGCAGCAGGAAGCCCTGCGCGCTCAGGCGGAAGCCCGCCGCGCTCAGCTTGAACACCGGCTCAACGATCTGGCGCGCCAGATCGACGGCGTGGAGCTGTTCTTCAGCCGCCGCGCTTCGCCCACCGGCAAGCTTTTTGGCTCGGTCACGACCAGCGAGATCGCCGAGGCGCTGCTGGCGAAAACCGGCATCGACATCAACCGCCGCCGCATCAGCCAAACGGCGATCCGCGAGATCGGGACGCATGAAGTGCCGGTGCGGCTGGGCAGCGAGATTTCGCCCAATCTGAAGATCACGGTCATCCGCGAGGAAGAGTTTCAGTCGTTCATGGCGCGGCGCGCCGCTGAGGAGGAAGCCGCCCGTCTTGCTGCGTCCGGCGCAGGCGAGGCGGCTGCCGAAGCTGAAGCCGTTGGCGAGTAGCGGCGATGCATCAGTGGCGCGGTCTGCGCGCCGCCTTTATCCCTGCTGACACGAAGGAGCCGCTGCTCAACGATGGACTCGCAGGCGCTCGGTCAAATGCTGCGTCAGACGCGCGAGGCAAAAGAGCTGACGCTGGAGGATGCCGAAGCCGCGCTCAAGATTCGCCGCCGCCTGCTTGAGGGCTTCGAACTGGGCGAATTTCGCCTGAGCGAATTTTCGCCGGTGCAAACGCGCGGCTTCATCCGCAACTACGCGACCTATCTCAGCTTGGACGCAGATCGCGTCCTGCAAATGCTCGACGACGCGCTGGCTGAAGAAGACAAGCGCATTCGCGGTCGCCGCGTCAAAGGCACTGCGTCCCGCCAGCCTTCCCGTGAGAGGAGCGCGCCGATCCCGCCGACGCTGCCGCAGTCCAACGGCGGGCGGATCATGGTCGAGCCGAAGCGTGCCTCTGGCGAATGGCAGCCGCCGCCTGCGCTGCGCCGCCGCGTTGGGATCGGGGCGGTGCTGCTCAGGCTGGCGCTGGGCGCGGCATCGATGGCGGTGATCGCGCTGGTCGTCGTCGAGCTGCTCCAGCCGACGCTTTCGGGCGAGTCCGCGCCGGCTGAGAACGGCATTTCGACTGGCGAAGGCATCCTCGGCAGTCTGCCGCCGACCGCGACGTTTACGCCGCCGCCGACGCAGATCGCGCTGTTTGCGCCATCGCCGACGCCGAATTTGCAACCTGGTTTTACCGGACAGGGCGTTTTTCTGACCGTCCATGCGACTCAGCGCACATGGATGAAGCTGACCGTCGATGGAGCCGAACTGTTCATCGGCATCATGCGACCGGGTACGGTGCTGGAATACAGCGCGAGCAGCAGTATCAGTCTGACCGCCAGCAACGCCGCCGCGCTCGACCTGGTCTTCAACGGTCAGGCGCAGGGGGTGCTGGGGCGGCGCGGGCAGCCTGTCAATGCCGAATTCACTGCCTCGGGCGCGCGCATCAGCTCTGCGCCGCGCTTCGAGCCAACACCTCTCGCCAGCCCGACGCCGCTGCCTGCGCCGACCGACTCTGCCGGCGCGCTGGTTGTCCCACTGACGCTGACGCCGTCCATGCCGACGCCGCTGCCGCTGCCCGGCATGGAACTCGTGCCGACCGAGAGCGCTTCTGAAAATCGGCTCGACGCCGAATCGCTGCTCAATCTGACGCTGCCCGCCGCTGGCGCGCCTGCCGCCGCTGTCTCCGGTGTCCCAACGATGCTGCCGCTGCCCAGCGCTGCCACCAGCACGCCTCCCCCGACAGATATTCTCCCAACCGCCAGCCCGCCGACGGAGACCCCAGCCCCGACATCGACGCCGACGGAGATGCCCTCGACAAGTACGCCGCTGCCGACCAACACGCCCGCGCCGATGGCAACGCCGACGTTTACGCCAACCCCGACCAACACCAGCAGCGCGATCCTCCCGCCGCGTTACACGCCCACCGATCCGACGCCGACCAAAGCGCTTCCATCCTGATCCTTCCGCCTGAGACGCGCGGATCAGCGAGCGCGTTTCCACTATTCAGGACTTGCTTCGGATTTGCTAGACCTTCTCATCCCATCTATACTTTGTTTATGAAAAACGCGCCTTATCATGCGGATAGACCGCTTGCGGACACCCCGCCCACTGCTCGCCCCGACCCCGCGCTTGAATGGGCGGCGGCGCTGCGCGCGCGCGGCTGGGGTGAGGCGCTGCTGACGGCGCTGGAGGCGTTCGAACCGCTCATGCCCATCGGCGCGCAGATGCTCTGGATCGCGCAGCCCGCGCTCGATCTGTTTGGGGGCGGCGCGGTTGCGGGGGCGCTGGCGCGGCTGCTGGAGACGCCGGAGGGCATCGCGGCGCTGCGGTCGCGCTTGGGCGCGGACGACGCCGAGTAAGGCTATCGAAGGGGGAGGCGTGGAGAGCACAACGCAGATTCTCATCGTCCTGATCGTCCTGGCTGCCGGGGCGCTCAATCTGATCCTGACGCAGTTTGCGCGGCGAAATGCCGCGCGCGGCAGGGTTTTTGCGGTGCGCGCGCTGCCGAGCATGGATGCCGTGCCGGGCTTGATCGGGCAGAGCATCGAGTCCGGGCGTCCGGTGCATGTCTCGGTGGGCAGCGCGGGGATCGGCGGGCTGGAAACGCCGGCGGCGCTGGCGGGCGCGGCGCTTTTCTACCGCGTCGCAGAGCGCACGGCAACCGGCTCAATTGCGCCGCTGCTGACGATGAGCGACGCGACCGCGCTCCCGCTCGGCTATGGGACGCTGCGCCGCGCTTACGCCACGCGCGGGCGGATCGACCGCTATGAGCTGCGCGCCGTCCGCTGGTTACCCAGCGGGGCGCGCTCGCTGGCATTCGCGGCAGGACTGACGATCATGGCGGGCAACGAGCAGGTGTCTGGCAGTCTGCTGACGGGCAGCTATGGGTCGGAACTGGCGCTGATCCTGTTTTCGGCGCAGCGCCGCCGCCATGTCACCATCGCGGGCAGTGATCAGCTTGCCGGCATGGCGGTCGCCTACGCGATGGCGGATCACGCGCTGCTCGGCGAAGAAATCTACGCCGCGCCCGCCTACCTGAGCGCCACAACACCCGCCGGGGACGCAGGTCAGCGAGCGGCGCTGCTGACGGCGGATACGCTGCGCTGGCTCTTGATCGCCGGCTTGCTGTTGAACCTGTTCATCGCCATCCGCGAGCCGCTCTGGGCGGGCGTTGGGCGGCTGTTGGCGGGAGGTGAATGATGCGGCGTTTGCTCAACATCCTGGCGTCGGCGCTGGCGATAGGCTTGGGGCTGACGACGCTGCTCGGCTTGCTGAGCGGAGAGGGCGCGCTCGGCGTGCTGACCAGCGCCCTGCTGCAAATAGTCGTGATTATCGCGGCGGTGGCGATTTTATTGGGCTTGCTGAACTTATTGATCATCCATATCGTGCGCGTGGTGCGTCTGCGCCGGGGCTTCCTCTACAGCCTGGCGCTGGTGATCAGCGCGCTGACGGTGCTTGGGCTGTGGCTGGCGGATCGCGATGATGATACCGCCGCTTTGCTGCAGACGGCGCAGCTTTCCGTCGAGTCGGCGCTGGCGGGGCTGCTGGCGTTTGCGCTGGTGTACGGCGCGTATCGGCTGATGCGCCGGCGCGTGACCTGGGGCGCGGTGGTGTTCACGGTCGCGCTGTTGATCATCCTGGTCGGGGCGCTGCCGCTCCGCGAAGTGAGCGGCATCGCGCAGATACGCGACTGGCTGCTGGCTGTTCCGGTCAGCGGCGGCGCGCGCGGGCTGCTGCTGGGTATTGCGCTGGCGTCGGTGGTCGCGGGCGTGCGCGTGCTGACTGGGCAAGACTTGTCATACCGTGAATAGGGAGCGGCGATGAGCAACCATCCTGATCTGCCCGATTGGCTGCGCGACGACGATCAACCGAAGTCCGCGCCGCCAGAATCGCCGCCAGGGCGCGAGGACGAGAAGGTTGAGCTTCCGCCCTGGCTGCGCGACGACGATTCGCGCGATGTTTACACTGACGAGAGCGGCGCTCTGTCCGCCGAATTTCTCGCCAAAGCCGACGCGCTGCCGGAGAAATTTGACATCGACATCACCTATGATGAGTGGCAGGCGCTGCAGTATGAAAAATCCCGCATTCGCGACATCGAGGAGGAAGTCCCCGATCTGCTCAGCGATGCGCCGCCCGATCTCGACTCCGACCTGACGCCGACGAGTCGGCTCCCGGACTGGTTTTTGGGGCTGGAAGAACTCGACGACTCCGATGTCCCCAATTGGCTCGCCGACGCGCCGACGCGCACGACCGGCGCGCTTCAGCCGCCTGCTCTGCCCGCTGAACCGCCGAAAGCCGCCTCCGGCGATCTGCCGCCTTGGTTGGCAGGGCTTGAAGAAGCGGAGACGCTGCCGCACGGCGGGTTGGAGGCGCTCGAGCCACTTGAGAAGGATTTGTTTGAGGACATCTCGGAGACGCTCAGCGCTGGCTCGCTGATGGCGGATGATGAGTCCGAGCTGCCAGACATTTCATGGATGCTGGAAGGGCAGCCGCCTGAACCACCCTCCGCCGCCGCGCCCGCTGCGCCGGACGAGGCAGACGGATCGGTCGATATGGCGTGGATTTTGCGCGACATCGCTGAGGATGATGGTTCGGCGGAGGCGGATTTGCGCTTCAGCGATTACGATCTCGGCGCGCTCGACGACGATGAGGCAGATCCGCCGGCTGGCGCGCTTGAGGAGCCGGATGATTTTTACAGCGGACTGCCCCGTCTCGACACGCAGATGCTGCGCGCGATGCTGCCAGATGCGCCGAAATTCGCCAACATGCCGCCGCCAGCCTCCAAAGCGGAGGCATCCGCACCGTTGAGCGATGACGCGCTGCCGCCGCTCGATCTCGATAATGATCTGCCATTTGAGCCGGGCGAGACCGTGCCGTTAGCCGAGCTGGAAGCGGACAGCGAGCCTAGGCTGACTGCCGAGGAGGACGATGTCGTCGATGAAGCGTCGTCGGCATGGCTGGGCGAGCTGGAGGACATCGTCGGAGCGGCGGTGCGCAGCGCTGCTCAGGGAAAGGTCACGCTGGATGAGGACGATATCTCATCCTTTAGCTTTGAACGGCCGCCTGGGAAGGATCAAGGGGCAGTTGACAGCGCTGATTTTGACGATGATCTGTTCGGCAAAACCTCCTGGGCGGCGGACATGCCCGCTGCATCGGGTCAGATGCTGGTCGAGCGCGAAAGTGAATTCGAATTCCCCGAACTGGACGACTCCGCTGTCCCCGGTCTTGAGGATGCGCCTGCCGACGAGGAGTCGTTCGACTGGCTGATCGACGCTGAAGTTGAGCCGGCGGAGGAGGAACCGCCCCTCTCCAGCAGCCGCCCGCGAATGCTGACCGGACTGCTGAGACGATTTGCGCAGCCGGAACCGGAGCCGGAGACGCAGCTTCCAAGCGATGCCGACGCGCTTGAGTCGGAGGAATCGCCGTCGTATGCGCTGGCGGATGAGGCTGAGGAAGGCTTTGAAGCGCCGCAAATGCCCGATATTGGCTTGGAATGGATCGATGAGGACGATGCCGATCAGCAAGTCCCGCCGTCGTTCAATCCCTTAGGCGATCTGGACTTCGAGATTCGCCGCGAACCGGACGAAGCGGAAGAACCCATGTCGTGGGAGGAGGTGGTGCGTTCGCGCGCGGTCTCGGAGTCGATCCGCTTTGAAGATGATGAGCCGTTCGATACGACGGCATCGGGCAGCGCCGCCGCGTTCGAAGAGTCCGCCTTCGACTCCGATATGTCGTGGCTTCAGGATGACATTTTTGAGCCGTCGTCGCCATCCGTCGAGGAGGACAGCATCTACGACCTGTTCGAGCAGGTGCAGGAGCGGCAGCAGGATGATGAACTGCCTGGCACGTCCCAATTCGGATGGGAAACGGCGCAGGCTGAATCGACCGCGTTCGATCCGCCCTCCGTGGACGATCTAGCTTGGGCGCTGGAGGCGCTCGATGCCGGAAGCGCGCCAAAGCAAGCCGACGCCGTCAGCGGTGATGCACTGATGGACTGGCTGACCGATGATCTGGCGGCGTCTGAGCCGAGCGCGCCGCTTTTTGAGGAGGAGATGCTCAAGCAGGACAGCGATCCGGTCGTCCCGATCCCTGACGAGGAGAGGATCGCTTTCCAATTCCCAACCTTCGATGATGAAGATGCGTCGCCGACCTTCGATTTCTTCAAGGAGCTGCCGGCTCCGTCGGCAGCCGAACCCGACTGGCTGACCGAAGTCACGCAGATCAACATGGCGGAGTATCGCCCTGAACCGGAGCGCGATCCGTTCATCATGCCGCCGGACTTGACCTCCGAGGACGACTTCGAGGACGCCGATCTGCGGGCGTCACTCGGCGTTGAGGGCGAGGTTCCAATGCCGCCGCAGCGCTTTGAAGGCTTCGACGCTCCGGAGGTTGTCCATGATTTGGATGAATATCTCGCCAGCCTCGACAGCGACCGAGTCCCTGAGCTGCCCGCCGCAACTGAGGCGCTGATCTCCAACGCCATGGTTGATCTTGACACCCTGCTGATGGAGGACTCCGAGCCGAGTATCGAACCCCTAACGCAAGATGCCCTGCCCGCTGTGCCGGACTGGATCGCCGCGCTGCGCGCCAATGTCACCGATATATCGGCGGGGGCGATCCTGCGTCAGATGCAGGATGATCCGGTTGAGGCGCTGCCGGAGCGCCTGCAAAAGCTGCGCGCGCTGGCGGAGGATATTCCCGACTCTGTCCCTGCACCGGCTGCCGCTGACGATCCACTGACGGCGCTGCTGCCGAACGCGGAGGAAGCGCTGCCGCCAGCGCCGATCCTGCTGCCGCCGCCGGCATCGACCGGCGCGCCGGCGCTGACACCGGCGCAGATGCGCCAGGCTGCGCTGCTGCGGACGATGGTGGGGATGACCGAGACGGCTAAACCGCGCCGCATGACCGCCGTCGAGCAGACTTACGACTCGCCCTACATGATCGGGCTGGAAGACACCGAAACCGCCATCATTGAAAAGGATGATCAGCCTGCGCCGCCCAAACCCACGCGCAAGCGCCGCGTTCAGAGGCAGCCGCGCCGCGCTGCGCTGACGCACATCGAGCGGATCGCGGTCGCTGCAATCCTGGCGGCGGCGGTGATCGCGCCGTTCCTGTTCCCCGCATTCCGGGCGGGCGATCTGCCGCCCGCTGCATTCGCGCCGGGGAGCGCCGCACTTGCGGCTTATCAGCGCATCGACGCGCTGCCGCCGGGCGCGCTGGCGCTGGTGGGCATCGAGTATGGCAGCGCCAGCGCCGCCGAACTTGACGGCTTGACCGACGCGCTGCTGCGTCATCTCCTCCAGCGGGGCGCGATCCCGGTCGTGATCGGCGGCAACCCGATTGGCATCCTGCATGTCGACAAGCTACTGACGGCGATGGCGGCGGATGAGCCGTTCATCGCGCGCCTCGGCGGCGATCTGCAGCCCAACCGCGATTATTACATCGTCCGGTTTCTGCCGGGCGGCGCGGTCGGGCTGCGGGCATTCAGCGCCGACTCCGCCGCGCTGCTGCTGACTGACATCAACGGGCAGGCGACTGGCTTAGGCGTCCGTTCGCTGCGCGATTTCAGCCTGATCGCGCTGGTGGCGGAGCGCGCCGACGATGCCCGCGCCTACGCGGAGCAGATCGCACCGCTGGCGAACCAGCCGATGATCGCGGCGGTCAGCTATGGAGCTGCGCCGCTGGTTGAGCCGTATTTCAACGAACGGGTCAACGATGGCGGGCTGCTAGTCGGCTATGCCGATGCCTACACTTACGCGCAGATGCTCGGCGGCGGGCGCGTGTTCAGCCGCGCCGGACGCACGGTTGAGCCGCTGCTGATCGGTCCGACTGCCACGCCGAGTCCGACGCCGACTCAGACCTTCACGCCGAGTCCGACGCTGACCGAGACGCCCGACCCGAACATCACGCTGACCGCGACAACTGCACCGACCGCCACCAGCGACACGGGGCAGCGCATCGGCGTTATCACGTCCAACCAGATGGTCAATGTCCGTCAGGGCGCGGGGACGAATACGCCGGTCATCGCGACGCTTGCGCCAGGGACGCGCGTTGCGGTGCTGGCGATGACCGTGACCGGCGATTGGGTCAATATCCGCACCGCTGATGGCGTCGTCGGATGGGTCGCGGCGGCGCTGATCCGCATCGAGGGTGGCGCAAGCGCGGACAAAGCGCCGCGCTTCCTGAAACCAGCCGCGCAGAATGACGATGTTGAGCCAACCATGACTCGTCCGCCGCGCACGTCTGCGCCATCGGCGACTCCGTCTGGCTTGCCGCCGCCTACGCTGACGCCGCCGCCTTCGGCGACGCCCCTGCCCACGCTGACTCGATCCGCGACACAGACGGCGCCGCGAACACCGACGCGCACGCCGTCCGTGCTGCCGACAACGGCGCAGCTCCCAACGACCGCCGCCCCCTCCACAGTCACGACTGCCCCGACGCTGACGCGCACAGCAACAGACGCCCCGACCAATGCCGAGGCGCGTGGCGCTGAGCTGAGCATGACGCCGATTGTGGCGTCATTGACGGCGCGCGCGCCGCTGACCGCGGTTCCCGAAGCCGAAGCGACTCCTGAAGCGACCTCGGAGGCAGAGTCAACCGCCGAAGCCGCGCCATCCGGGGGAGATGGCGGTCTGCTGGCGGACTTCTCGTTCGATCTGACGCTCGACACGACGCCGAGTGAAGGCTACCGCGATGAGCGCTGGTACGGCATGACGATGGGCATTCTGGCAGCGACGCTGATCATCGGCTTCGGCGCGGTGGTCAACGTGCTGCGCGGTCTGATGCGGAGGAGACGCCGTTGACCCCTGAACTGATTGGCACGTGGGCGGGCTTTGTCCTGACTCTGATGGTGTTCAGCTATTTACTGGGCGACAATGCGCTGTATCGCCTGGCGGTTTACATCTTTGTCGGGCTGACGGCGGGGTTTGTCGCCATCGTGACCGTTGACAGTGTGCTGCTGCCCTGGATTCGTCTGATCACCGAGACGCCCGACATCGGCGCGCGGGCGTTCGGGATCATCCCCATCATTTTGGGCGCGGCGCTGATCTTCAAAATTTCGCCGCGCTTCGGCGCGCTCGGCAATCTCGGACTCGCGCTGATGATCGGCGTCGGCGCGGCGGTGGCGGTGGTGGGGGCGATCAGCGGGACGCTGCTGCCGATTGCCGCCAGCGTGCCGGATCGCGCAGCGGGCGCAGATGATCCGGTAGGCGTGTTCAATGCCGCTCTGGCTGCGGCTGGCGTGATCTGCACGCTGGTCTACTTCCAGTATTCAGCACGCCGCATTCCCGGCAGCGACTCGACCCAGATCGGGCGCGGCACGCGGCGCGGTCTGGTGACGCGGGCGCTCGGCGCGGTCGGGCAGGGTTTTGTCGTCGTCACGCTCGGCGCGCTCTACGGCGGCGCGCTTCTGAGCGGGCTGGCGATTTTCAGCGAGCGCGTTGCCTTCATGCTGGCGCGGATCAACGGAGGGTAGCAAAATATGGCTGCGCTGCTCAGACGCCGGAAACGTACCGAACTCGAAGCCTATCTGAACTCCGCGCCAGACGACGCGCCGGCAGTCAAATCGTCGCCCAGTGCCAGCGTGCCGATCACCTCGATCCTGGCGGTCGATCTGGGCAACGTCCACACGCGCGCCGTGCTGATCGATCAGGTCGAAGGAGTGTATCGGCTGGTCGGGCGCAGTCAAACGCGCACGACCGCCGGCTTTCCGATCGGGGATGCTTACGTTGGCGTCGAGCGTGCGCTGCTGGCGATGAGCCAGTCCACCGGACGGATGCTGACACGCGAGGATGGGCAGGTGATCATCCCGGAGCAGTCCGACCGCAGCGGCGTCGATCTGTTCGTGGCGACCGCCAGCCTCGGACGCCGGCTGCGCACGGTGATGATGGGACTCGTCCCCGATGTCAGCGTGATCAGCGCGCAGCGCGCCGCCGCCGGCACCTATATCGACATCGTGGAGACGATCTCGCTCGATGACCGCCGCAGCGTCCAGGATCAGATGAACGCCGTGATCTTGGCGCGCCCTGACCTGATCTTCATCGCAGGCGGGACGGAAGGCGGGGCGGAAGCGCCCGTATTGGAGCTGGCGCAGACCGCGCGGCTTGCCAGCCGGCTGATGCCGCGCGGTCACCGACCGATCATCCTGTACGCGGGCAATTCCGAGCTGGTCGAGCGGATGGCAGCGTTGTTCAGCGATCAGGTGCTGCTGATCGCCGACAATGTCCGCCCGACGCTCGATGTAGAGGCGCTGGAGTCGGCGCAGGCGCAGCTTGCTGCCGCCTTCGACTCGTTCGCGAGCGCGCAGATCGTCGGGTTTGAGCGAGTCGGCGCGCTCAGCCGGATCGGGGTGCAGCCGACCGCGCAGAGCGTCGGGCTGATCGCGGAGTATCTCGGTCGCACAGCGGGCGACACGCTGATTGTGGACATCGGCGGCGGTTCAAGCGTGCTTGCCGCATACGTCTACCGCCACCTTGCGACCAGCATCCGCACCGACATCGGCTTGGGACAGAGCGCCGCATCGCTGCTGCGCGCTGTCGGTATTAAGGGGGTGCGCGCCTGGCTGCCGTTCATCGCCAGTGATAACGAGATCGCCGCTTACGCCTACAACAAGACGCTGCGCCCGCTGACCATTCCAGAACGCCAGCGCACGCTCTATCTCGAACATGCCCTGCTGCGCGCCGGAGCCAGGGAGCTGCTGCGGGCGGCGCGTCCAGTGTGGACGACCGACACCGCCGACGACGATCCCAACGCGCCGATGCCGCCGTTTGCGCAGATCATCGCCTCCGGCGCGGCGCTGACTCACACTGGTCAGCCGGGCATGACCGCCATGCTCATCCTGGACGCGCTTCAGCCCGTCGGGGTGTCGCGCCTGCGCGCCGATCCGGGCGGCTTGATCGCCGCGCTCGGCGCGGTCGCCCGCGTCGCGCCGGAGGCGGTTGTTCAGGTGCTTGATGGCGCAAGCCTGGATGATCTGGGGACATGCATCAGTGTCAGCGGGACGCCGCGTGATGGCGCGCCCGCCGTCCGCGTCCGCATGACCAATGCCGACGGCGTGATCGAGACGCATACGGTCATGGGTGGGACGCTGTTCATCATCCCGCTGCCGCCCGGACTGCGCGCCGATGTCCGCGTGCGCGTTTTGCAGCGCGGGCTGCACATCGGCGAGCGGAGCCGCATTCGGACGCGCGTCATGGGCGGCGAAGCGGGCATCATCATCGATGCGCGCGGGCGTCCGCTGCCGCTGGCGGCGACTCCGCGCGGAGTCGCGGCGCAGCTTCCCGCATGGTATGCGCAGGCGACCGGCGAAGCGATTCAGCGTATCCCTGAAGACTGGCTGACTCCCAAAGCGCCGGCGGTGACTGAGGCGGCGCCTGCCGCTGGCGCACGCTCCGGCGAATCGCCTGAGCCGAAGCGCCGGACGCTGGCGGAGGCTGCGCGGTCAAAGCAGAGACGCGAAGCAGCGCCCAAGCTTGCCGCGCTCACGGCGGATAAACCTGAACGCGGCAGAAAACGACGCGGTCAGCCGCAGCGCGAGCTGATCGCCGACGATGATCTGTTCCCCGATCTGAACGATGAGCTGCCAAGCGGCAAATCCGACAAGAAGGACGATCTCGATGACCTCCCAACCCTATTTCCCTGAGCTGCGCCTGATGCTGCCGCTGACGGTCATCCGGCGCGAGCGGCTGCTGCCGGATGATGTCGATGGCGTCGTCGAAGTGCGCGCCAATTCGAGCGTCTCGCTGCGCGATGTTGTCGCACGGGGGACGAATCCCGCCCCATACGTGCTGATCGACGCGATGAAATTCTTCCGTCTGCGCGATCCCGATCAGCTTCCGCCGCTGATGCAGGTTGAAATCGGCGACACGGTCGAGCTGAATCAGGTGATCGCCCAGAAAGGCCGCCGCCGCCTGCTCAGCCCGATTGATGGGCGGCTGGCATATGCTGGAGCGGGGCGCATCATCGTCCAGAGCGTCCCGACCATCATCGAGTTGGAAGCCGGGGTCAACGGCGTGGTGATCGAAGTCAAGAAAGGGCGCGGCGTCGTCCTGGAAACCTACGGCGCGCTCTTTCAGGGCGTGTGGGGCAATGGCAAACGCGCCATCGGCACGCTGCGCAGCGAACCCGAAGGCGGCATGGCTCAGGTGACCTTTGATGCCATCGATATCGGCTTTCGCGGCGCGCTGCTGGTGACGCGCAGCCCACTGACCCACGAGACCCTTGCCAATGCCAGCGATCAGCAGCTCAGCGGATTGATCGCGCCAAGCATGGAACCCGACATGATCGATGCTGCGCTCGCCGCGCCGTATGCCATCCTGCTGACAGAGGGATTCGGGTCGATGCGTATGAATAGTACTAATTTCCGGTTTTTGGACGAACTCGACGGCTTGCAGGCGACGATAGACGCCGTTTTACCTGCGCCGTTGGAAGTCCGCCGCCCAGAACTGATCGTCAAAGTCCAGCTTCCAAGTGTCGGCTATCGCCCGCCCCACCCGAATATTGACCGTCCGCTGGCGGTCGGCATGACTGTGCGGCTGTCGCGCGGTGACATGGCGGGCTTTGTTGGTGAGGTGATCGATTTGCCAACCGCCCCTGTTTTGTTGGACAATGGACTGCGTGTGCGGTGCGCTCAGGTTCAGTTGAACACTGGCGAGAAGCGCGTTGTGCCGCTGGAAAATATAGAAGTTTCAGGGTAAGCTCTGCCGAGTCTGTTCAGCGGCGGCGCGCTCACCAAGAGGGGGTAAGTCGATGAGCAATCGCAACAATAACGACGACTTCAATTTTGACGATATGTTCCCGGATGACGATGAAGGCGACCGCTTATTTGAGGATGACGACGATCTGCCGAGCGGATTCATCGAAGATGAAGAGGACATGCCGGAGATCGAACCGGAACGCGAGGGCGGAACCAACCCGGTCTTTATCCTGCTGGCAGCGGTGATGATCATCCTGTTCGTCGCCGTCGTAATAGGCGTCGTCCTATTTCTGGCGACTCGCCCGACCGGACCAACCGATCTAGAACTGACCGCGACGCAGATCGTCCTGCTCAATCAAACGGTCGAAGCGCAGCTGGCGCAGACGCAAACCCAGTCGGCGCTGTTCCAGCAGCAGACGCAGACCGCCGCGTTTGAGAGCCTGTTTCTGACCCAGACAGCCCTGGCGGCGTCCCCCACTGCATCGCCAACCAATACCCGACCGCCGACGCTCACGCCGACGCCATCGCCCAACCCCGATGAACTGACGGCGACGGCGCTGATCGCCAACGTGCTGACGCGCGAAATTCTCTCGCTGACTCCGCCCAATCAGACCGAGACCGCCGCCGCGCTGACGCTGACAGCGCTCAACTTCACCGCGACACCCTTGCCGGAGCCGTCGCCCACCCTGGCGCTTCCTTCAGATACACCGCAGCCGACACCGACGATCATCGTCACCAGCCCGTTAGACGCGGTTAACCAGACCGCGACCGCGATTGCCGGCGCGTTTCTGACCGCAACCGCCAATGCAGGCGGCGGTGTGGGGGTGGGCGAGCCGACCGCCGAGACATTCGTCACCGCTGTCGTGACCATCGCCTTGACCCCGCTGCCGACGGCGCTTCCCGATACGGGCTTGTTCGATGATGTCGTAGGCGGCGACGCAGGCAGTATGGGCGCGCTGGCGCTGGCACTGGTTGGACTGGTCGGCGTGATCGCTGTCGCCCGCCATCTGCGCGCTCGCCGCGCAGATGCGCCGCCGAGCGCATGACATACGCGGCGCGGATTGCGTCTGGCTGCCGAAGGGAGTCAACCCCTATCAGCCTCGAACGTCTGCGCGAGGCGGAGACGCTGGTTTTCGCCGGCGATCTGGCTGCCGCGCTCGATCTGCTCAATGACTCGCTGCTGGCGGGCTTGCCGCTGGCGCAGCGCGATGAGGCGCGGCGGCTGCGTGCAGGCGTGCTGCTGCGCCTGAATCTGCCTGCTGACGCGCTGGCGGAACTGGATCGACTCGGTCAGGTGAACGCTGGCGATCAGGTTCAGCGTTCCGTCGCCCATGCGGCGGGCGGCGATCTGGCTGCCGCGATTGATGCCATGCAGCGCGCGCTGGACGCCGCGCCGGATGCGCATTTTCGCTGCCGCGCCTTAGAGCGGCTGATCCTGCTGCACATGAAGGCGGATCAGTTCGATCAGGCGGACGCGCTGCTGGCGGCGCAGCCGGCGGACTGGCGCTGGCTGCATCTGCGCGGCGATCTGGCGGCGGCACGCGGCGATCTGGCTGACGCCGCCGCATATTACACCGCTGCGCTTAACGATCTGGCGGCGCGCCTGCCCGCCGATCAGAGCGCGATTGCCGCCAACCAGCATCTTCAGCTTCACTGTAAGCGCGCCGCCGTCTTTCGCCGTCTGCGCCGCTTCGACAGCGCTCGCCGCGATCTGGCGCTGGCGCGGTCGCTGCTGGCACATTAAGCCCGACGCAGTCGGTGTACCCCCCTCACTGAGCGCCGGTTATTCAGTTTGTAATTTCACCGCCGAATCAGTTACACTTTTAGCATCCAAAACGAGTCCGAACGAGGTGTGATCATGCGCAAGTATTTGCTCGCCCTGGTATTGATACTTGTAGTGCCGCTGGCGGCGTTCGCTCAGTCCACTGAGACACCCGAACTGCCCGATCTCAATGGGCTGGAAGTGGTGATCGGCATGGAAAATCTATATGTCCCGTTCCAGTTTCTCGATCCGCACACGAATGAACCGATGGGCTTCGAATACGATCTGATCATGGAGCTGGCGGCGCGCTTGAATTTCGTCCCAGTCTTTGAGACGGTCTCGTGGGACGCGCAGATCGTCGCGGTCGGCAACGGCGAGTTCGATATGAGCGCCAACGGCATCACTATTACCGAGGAGCGCGCCGAAGTCGTCGCTTTTTCCGATGGCTATATCGCCGCGTCGCAGGTGCTGATGGTGCGCAAGGATGAAGACCGCTTCACCGACGCCGAATCGCTGGCAGCCGCCGACGGTCTGACCATCGGCACGCAGCCCGGCACAACCAACTACGATCTGGCGGTCGAGCTGGTGGGGGCAGATCGCGTCGTCGCTTATGAGACCTTCGGCGTGACGGTGCAGGCGCTGATCGCGGGCGATGTCGATGCGGTGCTGATGGACAGCATCGCGGGAGTCGCGGTGCTGGCGCAGTTCCCGGACGCGCTGATGGTCATCGGGGAGCCGCTCACGTCGGAGGAGCTGGGCTTCATCTTCCCGCGCGGGTCGGCGCTGGTCGAGCCGGTCAATCTGGCGCTGGCGGCAATGCGCGCGGATGGCACGCTGGACGCGCTGATCGAAAAGTGGTTTGTGGACTTCAATCCATCCACGCTTGAGACGCCAGCGGAGGGGTGAGCATGTTAACCCTCAACAAAACTGCCCCATTCACACTCGACCTGAGCGATTACGAGCCGACGACAGACTTGTCACGGGCGACGACGCTGCCCGCCCGCTGGTACACCGATCCGGCGTTTCTGGAGGCTGAAAAGCGCGCCATCTTCGCCAAGACCTGGCAGCCGGTCGGGCGCATCGACATGGTGCAGCGCCCCGGCGATTTCTTCACCTGCGAGCTGGTCGGGGAAAAGCTGGTCGTGACGCGCGGACTGGATGGGACGCTGCGCGCCTTCTACAACGTCTGTATGCACCGCGCGGGACCGGTGGCGGTCGGCAAAGGCAACCGCAAATCGCTTCAATGCCGTTATCACGGCTGGACATACGCGCTCGACGGCGCACTGATGAACGCGCCGGAGTTTGAAGGCGTTGCGGAGTGGCAAAAGAGCGATGTCTGTCTCGGTCAGGTCAAATGCGAGGCATGGGGACCTTTTGTGTTCGTCAATCTCGACCCGGACGCCGCGCCGCTGATGGATTTGCTCCAGCCGATTGACGACGAGATCGCGCGCAAGGGCTTCAAAATCGACCACATGCGCGCCATCGAGCGCCGCGATTATTACATCGACTGTAACTGGAAGGTGTATATCGACAATTACCTGGAAGGCTATCACCTGCCGATTGCCCATCCGGGCTTGTTCCGCGAGCTGGACTACGATCAATATCGCGTGGACACGTTCCGCTATTATTCCTCGCAGTACGCGCCGATCAAGCCCGCCAAGGCGGGCGATGTGCCGGGGCGGGATCGCCGCTATGTCCGCACGGAGGCGGAAGCAGAGGCGCTCTACTACTGGGTGTTCCCCAACTGGATGCTGAACGTCTATCCGGACAACCTGTCGATCAACATCATCCTGCCGATTGACTATCGCAAGACGCTGACGATCTTTGAGTGGTATTTCGAAGAACCCGGCACGCCCGAAGGCTGGGAGAGCATGCAGCAGGCGGTGGCGTTCAGCGATGAAATCCAGATGGAGGACATCGAAATCTGCGTCAATGTCCAGCAGGGGTTAGAGAGCCGCGCCTATGACAAGGGGCGCTTCTCCGTGCTGCGCGAGAACGGCGTCCATCACTTTCAACTGCTGGTACATGAGTTTTTGAGCGCTGACTTGCAGAAATAGCGCGTCACGGCGCCCAGTCGCTGGGAAAATCGGGGTCTTCGGAGTTGGTGACCTGATAGAGCATCCCGTTGGTGAGATCGAGGACGTAAATCTCCCAGACGCCGGTGCGATTGCTGGAAAAGGCCAGCCATCTGCCATCCGGACTCGGAACCGGATAGCGATCATCGCCCGGATCGACCATGACAGGGCGGATTTCGCCGCCGCTGACGGGGATCGCGTAGAGATCATGGTTATTCGGGTCAGCGGGATCGGCGGCGGCGAAGTAAATCTGGCTGCCATCATGCGAGAAGCGCGGATCGGTCTCGTTCAGCGCTGCGCCGCTGGTGGTCAGGCGGGTGAATTTGGGGACGGGCGTCGCTATCATCGGCGTTGTGTCCGCTTGCCCTATCGGTGGCGCGGTCGGCGTGGCGATCATGCGTCCGAACGCGGGCATCTCAGCGACATTGATCAGCACCAAATCCTGCGAGGTCTGCGCACCCGATCGATCCACGCGCACGGCGACGACGCGCGCGCCATCCGGCGATGCATCCGGGAAGCGGTATTCTTGGCGATCCACCGTCAGGCGGCGCATGGCGCTGTCGTCGGCGGCGATCCAGTAGAGCTGAGTATACTGATTGCCGTCACCGCGCGCGGCGAACACCAAGTCCCTGCCAGCGTAGACCGGAAAATCGGGGTCTGCCACCAGGCTGATGAAGTCGAGCCAGCGCGAGTCGATCACCGTCCGCGCTGTCCCATCCTGATTGATCTCCTCAATGGTCGTGTCCGTGCTGATCAGGCTATAGCGCGGGTAGATCACGCGGTTACCGCCCGGCGCGAAGCGCGGATGATACCCTGACTCTGTTCCAACCTGACGGACTGCGCCCTGATTGTTCAGATCGTAGATCAGGATCGGCAGGTAATTATCGGCGCGCTGATCGCTGCCTCCCCAGCCGACGATCCTGCCGGAAGCGGGCGGGAAGGGCAGCAGAACGCGAGTCGGTGTGGCGGAAGGCGGCGGGGTAGGCGTCCAAGTGGGCGGCAGAGTTGCCCGCGATAGCGTCTCCGTCGGTGACGGCGTGGGCGAGACGAGGGCGAAGGCTGTCTGCGTCAGCCTATCGGCGATGGCAGTCGCGGTGTTGTTAGCGTCGAGCGCCGCCTGCGCGACAGCAGTGTTCTGAAGCTGGGTCGCGGTCAGGTTGTCAAACGCCGCCTGGGTTGACGCGGCATCGGCGGCGCGGCGGTTGTTCTCGCTCATCATCAAAATTACCACCAAGATCGCTATCACCAACACGAGCAGCCCCGCCACGCCCAGGATCAGCGTGAGCTGCGCGCGCTGCACGCCTGGCGCGATTTCATCCGGGCTGATCACCGATGCGGACTGCATCCGCGCTTCGATCCGGTCAAGCGCCGCTTTCGCTTTGGCATTGTTGGGATTGAGCTTCAGCACCGTCCGCAGGCATAGACGGCGCTCCTCATCCGTGTCCACGACGGAGGCAAGCCAAAACCAGCCCTTTTCGTTATCCGGGTCAAGTTCGACAACGCGCTCCAGCGCGGCGCGGGCAGTTTCGCGGTCGCCGGCGCGGGCGGCGTCGATGCCTTTCTGGAGCAGTGCTGCGATGTTCTCCTGGCTCACGATCTCTCCTTTTCAGGTTCGCTCAGTTCAGCCGCAGGCTCGGCAAAAACACAATCGACTGCGGATTGCGCGCAGTGATGGCAATCGGCGCGACATTTTCGCCCCGCGTATCCATGACATACCAGTTGAATTTATCCCGCCGTCCGCTGACCGGTCGGTCGGAGGCGAACGCGATCCACAAGCCGTCCGGCGACCAAGCCGGGCTGATATTGCCCGCGCGCCCGACGCCAAACGTCAGCAGGCGCTGCGAATTGCCGTTCGGCTCCATGATGTAGATGTTGCTGCTGCCCGCTCGATCCGACACGAAGACCAGCGCGCTCATATCCGGCGCCCAGCGCGGGAAAGTGTTGCTGCCTGATGCGTTGGTGATGCGAGTCAGGTTCGCGCCGTTCGGCTCGATGGTGTAAATCTCGAACAAGCCCGGACCTTCGGCTTCGGACGCGAACGCGATCACCGAGCCATCTGGCGACCAGTCGGGATCGATGTCGGCGAAACTGTTGCGTGTGATCGGGCGGGGCGCGCCGCGCGGCGTCGAGTCCGCGTTCAGATCGACGATGTAAAGCTCGCGGTCACCGTCGACATCGCTGACGAACGCCAGCGCGCTGCCATCAGGCGACCATGCCGGATGCCCGCTGACCGCGCCGAAGTCGGTGATCCGAATTGGGGTCTCTGGGCTGGCGACGAGCGCGACAAAGATTTCCTGCACTGTGCGCTGCCTTCCATCCTCGGCGATGCGCTGTTCAGGGCGGGCAAAGGCGATGCGCACGCCGGCGGCGTCGAGCGCGAGATCATCGAAGCCGCCGACCGCCAGCTCGACCTCGCGGCTGCCGCCTGCCACATTGGCATACAAGCTGCTCAGGGAGCGGGCGGGGGGATAATCGCTGTACAGCACGGGATAGACCGACAGCGGATAGGGGGTCGGACTGGGGACGGGCGTCTGCGTCGGGATCGGCGTGAACGTTGGGGTGAAGGTGGGCGGCAGACGCGCCTCAAAGGTTTCCGGCGGGACGGTCACGACGATGGCAAAGACGGTGTTAGTCGGCACAGGTGTCGGCGTGCGGGTCAGCGTGGGGATAATGAACGCCGCTTGGAAGGTCGCGTTCAGGTTGGATGTGGGCGGAGCAGGGATGCCAATGGTGAGCGGCGTCCCGCTGCTGCTGATCAGCGCCGCGATGACCACGCCGATCACGATCACTGCGACGACGGCGGCGGCGGCTAAATAGGCGTTCAGCCCGCGCCGCTTCTGGGTGCGGTCGACTGGACGGGCGACGCGCGGATTGGGCGTCCTCGCCGGCGTGGTGGGGGCGCGCGGCGGCGCGTCAGCGGGCGGTTCGCGGCGGGCGGGCGGCGTGCCGCCCAGCCGAGTGAGCGCTTCGCGGGCGCGGGCATTGTTGGGATTGATGCGCAGCACGCGCTCCAGACAGCGGCGGCGCTCCTCGACGGTATCGACGACCGACGCCATCCACATCCAGGCGATTTCATTATCTGGGTTGTATGAGATCGCCTGCTGCAGCAGGCGGCGGGCGTTCAGCTTGTCGCCGCTGCGCGCCGCTTCGATGCCGTCACGAAGTAGGTCTAGGGGGTTGTCTGTCAACGGACACCTCTTTTCAGCGGGTGGTCAGGACAATGGCGATAATCGCTAAGGTCAGGATCAATAATACAAAGGCAACTGCCCCGAAGATCAATAACGTTCGGTTTTCACGGGCGGCGCGCGAGTAGCTCATTTTGTTCAGCGCGTCTCGCGCTGCTTGATTGTTCGGATTGACCGCAAGGACGCGGCTGAGCCACTGCTGGCGCTCGGCTTTCGTATCCGCGATTTTCGCCAGCCACATCATCGCGCGCTCGTTGCTGCTGTCCTCGCTGAGAATCTGCTCAAAGATCGTCCGCGCCGAGAGGATGTTGCCGCTCTTGGCGGCGTTGATGCCCATGCGCAGCAGTTCTTCACGGTTGGGGGCTTGTCCCCGCTGATCGCTGTCGAAATCGAATACCATGTTAAGCGTTTCTCCCACCTTAAAGATACGGCGCTACGCGCCCCAGCCAATCACAACTAATGCCAAATAGATGAGAACTGTGACCAGGATCAAGCCATCGACGCGATCCAGCACCCCGCCATGCCCAGGGAAGATGTCCAGACCTGGCACATGCGAATCTTTAATGTGAAACGAACGCTTCATGCTCGACTCGATCAAATCGCCGATGACCGCCGCCCAGGGCGCGACGATCACCACCACGACCAGACCGAGCGTGAGCTTTTGACCGAGCGCGAGGATGATTAACCCGACGGAAGCCCCGCCGATCCAGCCGACCAGCGCGCCTTCAAGCGTCTTTTTCGGCGAGATGGCGGGGGCGAGGGCATGTCTGCCCCACAAACGTCCGCCGATATAGGCAAAGGTGTCTGTCCCCCAGGTTAGACCGAGGATGAGGATGCTCCAAAGCAGCCCGTCCGGCGCGCCGCGCAGTCCGATCAGAAAGCCCGCTGGAAACGCGATATACAGCACGCCGGCGACGGTCATCGCGGTCTGCGCCAGCGTGCGCCCGCGATCCGACGGATGGCGCGCCCACTCGAGGATAAGGGCGGCGGCAGTGCAGACGGCGAGCGCGGCGCTCCACAGGCGATCCTCGCCTATCTGGAACGCCAGCATGACCAGCAGCGCCGCCGGCGCGCCGACCCACGCGCTGCCCTGAATTGGGTGATCATGCGCAAGCAGGTAGAATTCTAGCAGCCCGATCAGCGCCAGCGCCATCACCAAGACGGCGAAGCCCCATCCGCCGATCAGCGTCAGTCCGAGGACGACTGGCAAGAAGACGGCAGCCGTGATCAGCCGCTGCGCCAAATTGGAGAGTCCCGTCTTTTTCGGCTCGGATGCGCTGTCTGGAAGACTTGCCATGTGCTGAACCATCTGGTCATGACCCAATTCTTCACGATTATAACAAATTTCCGAGAGCGGCGGATGGAAGGTATGACCGATGAGGGGAATACCCGTCCAACCATGCCCAATTTTTTGCGCTACAATCAGCGCTATGGTTCTGCAAGCGCGTTTATGCCTCAGGATAGCAGCATGAGTGAATGGACTCCCATCGTTGGCTTGGAAATCCACGCCGAGATTCTCACCCGCACGAAAATGTTCTCCAGCTGTCCGGTTGTGGACAGTGTCAGCGCCCTGCCCAATACCGCCGTCGATCCGGTCTCGCTCGGCTTGCCCGGCACGCTGCCCGTGATCAACCTGGAAGCGGTCGAGCGGGCGATGATGGTCGGGCTGGCGCTTAACTGCCAGATTCCGCCGATCAACCAGTTCGCCCGTAAGAGCTATTTCTACCCCGATCTACCCAAAGGCTACCAGATCAGCCAGTATGACCGCCCGCTGAACGTCAACGGCTGGCTCGATATCGACCTGCCGGATGGATCGACCAAGCGCATCCGCGTTCGCCGCGCCCATTTGGAGGAAGACACAGGCAAGCTGATCCATATCGACGGCGGATCGCTGGTCGATTACAACCGCGCCGGCGTGCCGCTTTTGGAGATCGTGACCGAGCCGGACATCCACAGCGCCGAAGAAGCCGAAGCCTTTGCCCGCAAGCTGCGCGCCATTTTACAGTATCTTGGCATTAACGACGGCGATATGAGCAAGGGCGTGATGCGCATCGAGCCGAATATCAGCGTCAAACACAAAGACGACACCGGCTACCGGACGCGCACCGAAGTCAAGAACCTGAACAGCATCCGCAGCGTCTACCGCGCCATCGAATACGAGACCGCGCGGCAGATCAAGGCATGGGCACGCGGCGAGGGCGTCCGTCAGGCGACGATGGGCTGGGATGAAGCCAATCAGCGGACGGTTGTGCAGCGCTTCAAGGAGAGCGCTGAGGAATATCGCTATTTCCCTGAACCCGATCTGCCGATTATCGAAGTCAGCCGTGACTGGATCGAGCAGGTGCGCCGCCGTCTGCCCGAACTGCCCGATGCCAAGCGCGAACGGTTCATGGCGCTGGGGTTGACGCGCTACGATGCCTCCGTGCTGGTCGCGGAGAAGTCCATCGCGGATTACTACGAAGCGGCGATGGCATCCGGCGCGTCGGCGAAAGCGCTGGCGAACTGGATCATCGGCGATTTGTTCGGCTTAATGAACCGCGCCAGCGTCGCCCGTGAGGAAGTCGGGACGATCAAGGTCACGCCAGGAAAGCTCGGCGCGCTGGTGAAACTGGTCGAGAATGGCACGATCAACCGCGCGACCGGCGTGGAAGTCCTGGCGAAGATTTACGAGACCGGCGATGATCCCGCTGTGATTGTCGAGCGCGAGGGGCTGGCACAGGTCTCGGACACGGCTGCCATCGAAGCCGCCGTCCGCGAGGTGCTGGCCGCCAACGCGCCGATGGTCGAGCGCTACCGCGCCGGTGAGGATAAGCTGATGGGTCCCCTGATGGGGATGGTCATGAAGAGGCTGGCGGGCAAGGGCAATCCGCAGGTGGTCAAAGCGGTGGTTGCCGCCGCGCTGGATGAGGGGTAAGGATGGCATTCCTGCGCCTGTGTGATCAATTCCTCTCATCCTGATCATCCATTTGGATAGGACTTACGCAAATGGCATTCGACCAGCGGGTGAACGCAAGAGGTTTATCGGATGATCCCTGATGCTCCAACAATGACCGTTCCTCTAAGAACCGATGAGCATGGCGCGATTCGCATCGGTAAAACGCGCGTCCTGCTCGAACTGGTTATTCATGCCTACTACATGGGTGAAACCCCTGAAGGCATTGTCGACAGCTATCCCAGCCTGACGACTGCCGATGTGTATGCCGTGATCGGCTACTATCGAAATTGATGCTTACGTGCGTCAGCGCGACCAGCAGGCAGAGCAGATTCTGCGAGATATGGAAGCGAATCTGACCCCGGAAGCTCGCGCCCTGCGAACCCGTTTGCGTGCCTATCAGGAACAGCAGCAGAATAGCCAATGCTTCGCTTTTTGCTCGATGAGAACTTCAACGGAAAGATTATGCGCGGGTTGCGTGCCCAACAACCTGATGTGGATATGATTCGCGTTCAGGATACCGAACTGTCAGGTGCAGATGATCCGGCTGTCCTGGAATGGGCAGCAAGGGAAGGACGTATTCTGCTCACGCACGATCTTGACACAATGACAAAATACGCCAACGAACGGATCGCTCAGGGGTTGCCGCTGGCAGGCGTGATCTTCGTCCGGGATACGCTCCCGGTTGCCAAAGTGATTGATGATCGCTGGCGATTCTGGGCGCAAGCGAAGCCAGTGAATGGGAAAATCGGATGGATTTCCTGCCGTTGTAGAACAGTAAGCCTCACTGAATTTTGAGATTTATTTCGACAATCTGCTTTTCCCACAAACTCTTTACCACCGACCAGAAAACATCATCACTTACAGTATCTAATGCCTGACGCAATCGTATCAAATTTGCATTTGCCCCTAACTGGTTGAGAGCATTAATAACCATCTGCTCATTTGGTGAGAAAAAGGAGCCCTTTGGTGGCTCGCGTAGTTGCTGAATGGCTGCGTGAACATTGCGAAGTTCATTTTGCATTCTGACAACAATATCAAGCCATTGCTCAAAACTTTCAGTGTTACGAATGTATGTTAAGGTTGCTCTTTCAGCCAAATGGGTATACTCCTCATTGAGGCTGTCGAGGATCGCATCTATTCGTTCTAGCTCCTGCTCTGCTGCTTCACCATTGTTCTCGAAGTGTTCAACAGGCATTGTTCGTAAGGCAATCAAGGCGGTCTTTTCCCTCTCAACACTGCTCGATAATTCATCGAGGAGATCAGCCATTTGTTCTTCAACAGCCTGATATAAATTGCCGTACACACCATCGGGATTACGAGAGCTATAGATAATTTTCTGCCATAGTTTTGCAGGTTTTACGCCTGTTTTCTGAATAAGTGAGTTGCGATAGTTTTCTTGTTCACGATTGAACTTTCTTTCTGCTTGATTGGCAAATCCCTCGATTTCTTGCTCCAGCTGGGATAGTAATTTCTTATACTGAGGTGCGGTATCAAATGCTTCAGAAGCATGTTTCTCAAATGCTCTCGTAATTCTAACTTCAATCTCTTGTAGCTGACCGAGCAAGTGCTTGGCTGGTTCTCCCTGTCTTTGAATTGCCTCCATTAACTCGTGAAATTGATTAGCTATCTCCTGCCACGCCTCAGTCTGCCGAACAATGCGCTCCAGTATGCGACGTTGGTCATTCAAATCCAGATGTGTTTTGGTTAACTGATTGATGCGTCCATTGAAACGCTGAAGTGAACTAAGCGAGAGATCGTTCTGTTCACGGATGAGTTCAGATAGTCTCTCTCGATAAGCTGCCGCTTCGTTATTCCACTGCCTCATCATCTGTTCATACTGTAACCGAACTTGATTGATAGGGGAGGTAAATGTCCCTGCCCGTATCATAGTTACGAGAATCTCAGACCACTCTGGCGGCAAGTTTACCAGTTCCAGTTTGGCGACTCGTTTGCGAAGTTCATTAATTTCTCGTTCAATTTGTGCTTGAAGTAGTGGTCTGTCTGCTTGAATTTGCTCATCTAAAACGATCAGTTCCGCTTCATTCCGATGTCTACGTAATTCTTTCAGACGTTGAACATACTGTTCAGCCCGATGAGACATAAGCTTCGTGTCAGGCTGTCCATTTGCTTGATAGAGCAAATCAGCTTCTCGTTTGAACAACTGCACTTGCTCATTCAGCGCGTCAATAGAAACAGAAGTACGCGGTTTCTCACGAACCCATCCACCATCTACCTCGACAAGATCGCGCGCCTCCATAATATCCAGAGTAAACTTTATTTCCTCTCTGCGATAACCCAACTCAGCAGCGCCTTCATAAACCTTATCCAGGCGCAAAGCACTTAGGGTTTTTCCATCGCGTTTTGTAGATGTTGTTGCTCCTTCAAGAGATGTGAGAATAATCTCCTCTAGTGGATGACGTGTGAATCGGACACCGCCTTTACGTCCAGCTTTTACCTCAGCACGACTTGGAAAGGCATCACCTTCTATCTGAAGCAATTGGGAAAAGCGTGATTGGAAAGTATCGAAACTGGCAGCAGTTGTGCTGAAAAGACGGGCAATGTCATCTTTTGTACCTTCAACGACTGAAAAGCCTTGTTTTTGAGAAAAATTTGGAAGTTGTTTTAAAGCAGAGATGTAGCTTCGCAGACTATCCCGCCACTGTTTGTAGGTTATCAGCGTATGATATCGGTCGTCATAGCGGGTCTCGATCAAGCTCCTAACACTTTGCTCAATGATGCGTCCACCAGCAGCATTGAATCGAACACCTACTGCTGGATTGAACAGGATTTCCAGTGCGGCTTCCAACAAACGTACCGCCATTGAGCGCTTAATCATCTCCTTGAGTGGTTTTGACACACCATCTCGATCTGCTGCATCCTGCAAATAGGCATACAGAGACAACACCAGCAACGGATTGACTTGCTCGACATCGATCACACGACGCAGTTGATCCTGAGTTGCACGGTTGAGGGCATCAAAACACGGTAACATTAAATTGAGTGTAAAGTTTGCACTGAAACTATTTTCGTCCAATTGCATCTCACCGAGAATGCTTTGCCGTTCTTGATTAGACAGGTCAAAGTAACGGCGTAGTGTGAAAGTTAGATTGCATTCCCCTTCAAGATTACTGGCAATCACACGCTCATCTTCTCCCAGAATCCGAACATGAACGGTTCGTTCTGGGAATCGCCGTACCATCTCGGGGAAAGCACCGTTGTATACAACCTCAGCATTACGAGCAAAATCCCGCTGTGTTATTGTTTCGGTAGTCCAATATTCTTGTTTAAATATCAGAAATAGTAACGATACGAAAGCATTTACCGCACGCTGTAGTTGATTTGCTGCCTGTGGCTGATAATTGCGTACAAACTCACGGAGAATCAGGGTCAGTTCATCAGTATTTTCTTGCGCGGCATCTAACCCTCTTAACATCAACGCCGGACGATTACGGTCCCCAATTTCCAGTACGATTTCTGGAAATCCGCTAATTTTCAGTTCAGCACACGCTTCGGCAAGCTCATAATGCGCCTGAATTTCTCGTGTTACGCCATCGACAGGAAAGGCTGCTACTAACTTTACCGCCTGAGATAATGCTGTATTTCCGCGCACCACGCTGGCAGCCAGAGCAGTGCTGGTCACTTCTTGAATTACTTTTCTGGCATCAAAGGAGATACGATTCGCTATAAAATCATCAATTAGATCTATTGGGGTGTAAGGCTCTATTTGACCGTTAGATTCGATCACGCGCTGGACAATACGACGAAAAACGTTGATGACAGTGCGTGGTCCGTTGGATAGGTCTTGTCGTGATGCAATTTGTCCTAGGCTATCCAATGTGTAAGCATCAATCATCTGCGATGCAAACTGAGCGTAATCAAAACTCTCTGCAAAACGCATCCACAGTCGTGCAGGAAATTCGCGGTCATAGATAGCACGCAAATCAAGCGTATTTCCACGCAATCTATCAATTAAATCGCCACGCTGGTCATTGATAATACCCAGTTCTTTGCTGGTGATAATCATCAAAAACCCAAATGCCAATTTCCCCTGTTGGTTCATAAGTTCGGTGACAATATCGAATAGGGGTACTAGCGGATCAACTTTACCTGACTTTATTTCGGGTTCTAGATATTGCTGTAGTTCATCAGGGATAATCACTAATCCCTCAAAACCAGCCTCTTGTACTAACTCTGTCATTTGTGCGAAGAATTGTACAATTTCTCTAGGAACAATATTCAACTGTAGAGCCTGATCGCTATACATGCGTTCAGCTTGCTCAAGGGTAAGTCCGTAACGCTTAGCTACACCCTCAAGTTCTCGATCATGATAAAAACGATAAATTTCTACAACTCTGTCTGTAAATTGGGGAACAGTCTTCCCAAGAATATAGGCGACCCAACCAGCCGTTGCATCTAGCAGATCTTCAAGACGATTGAGCCTGAAGGGTGGAACAGCAATAAGACGTGCGTCCTGCGCTTTTTGCCAAACAAATAGACCTGCGCTGGTTTTGCCGTAGCCGAAATCTGCCGTGATGTATCCACGAGGAGCGCGTGATTCTTTGACTTGACGAACAAATTTACTTGCGAAATCTAAAACACCAGAGGCTTCATCAGTTCCAGTCTGGAGAGGAATATAGGTACGAACATGTTGTTTATATAAATCATCAATTTCCTGAGGGTTATCAAGGAAATCCCTTGCTTGACGGGTTGGAATAACCTCTTCTTTGTTGATAATGGCATGAAGTCCATCAAAGTTCATCGCAACAAATCTTTCAAACTCGGTAATTGCATGACACGAATAAAGCGTCCATAGCTTCCGGTGCGTGTTCCGGGTTGTACCCAATCAGGGTACTCTGGAAAAAGCCAATCTAACATTTGGTCGAGGGCAGATTCATCTATTAGACAAATACGGCAAAGCATTTCGCGACGATCTTCTGACAAAGGTTGTTCAATCCCTAATTGTGAGTCTGTGGTCACAGTCACATAGCCTAATGCCATGAGAAGTAGTTCAGGGGAACAATAATGCCTTAGTGCAAATTTTTTATTAATAATTGATTCCGGTGTCAGTTTTTCTAGCCAGTGTTCAACACCAGAAAGGCTGTTTACGCTCAGAGAAACAGCACCTTTTGCCAATTTTGATAATTCATCAGCAAAGTAGGGTGATGAAGTTACGCGGTTTGTCATTTCCGCAGCGAGCATCTCACGTTGAGCAGTCAGATCTACTTCTCGCCTTGAATATAACAAGTTGCAGTATTCAAAATAAGTGAAGAACATTGTGTCTTCGGTTGGATTAGATGGCTGCCAGCGCACAAAGTGCAAAAAATGAAGTAAATCCCACACTACCTCAAGTCGTCGAGAGCCAATTCGGAGTATCTCATGACCATTTTCGGTTAGCTTAGCCTCACCTTTTGGTGTCATCAATCCCAATTGGCGCAATCGCCTGAGCTGCCGATCAAACTGAGTAACATGCTCGATTTCAGCACCTTTTCCAATGGCACTCAAAACATCCCAGGCGCGATCTGGTGTAACTTCGTGTCGAACGTGGAAATTGAGGGCAGCCATCAAGCATCCCCTTTCCGGCAAATTCGGATTTCTCCTCGTCGTGTCAGTTCAATCAAGCGGTTTAGAAAATCACTTTCTGTCTGGCGGCTTTGTCGAAATGTCTCTTGTAAATCGATCTGTCCGTCGGCGATCACCCATGAAAACTCATCTGCGCTTGCAGACTCTGCACGGGCAGTTCCGCGGCTCGGCAAAGATGGATTTGGCGCTGTTTCATGCTTGTCTTTGTGGGTACTCGCCAGTTTGACCAGCACTTCCATCTCATTTTGCATCTCGGAAACTGCCGGAATGAAGCGATCATATATGAGGCGATATTGTTTCAGTCCTTCGCTGGCAAGCTCTTGCTTTATATCCCACTGAATTCGTTCTAAGTTTTGTGCGAGTACGCTGACATCGGTAATTTCAGCGGCGACGTTAAGCATGTCCGTCATGCGTTTAAGACGACTGACCAATTGAACCCAATCCTGGTGTGTGCTGCATTGGTCAAGTAACGATTGATAGCCGTCTGCCTCTTCATCCGCCAATTGCATTTGTCGCTGGAGTTGAACGCAATAATCCTTGAACGTGTAAAAATCCGCTGTATCCAGATCGAGCGAAATTTCTACAGCTTCGCGCATCGCGGCGACGCGTTTTTCAATACGGGCGGTCGCCGGTGTGATTAAGTTTTGAAGGGTACGCTGCGCCCCATTGATGTGGGTATCGAGCAAAAGACCAGATGTGGATTCTTTCAATGGTTCGCTGAAGCGCGCTTTGTACCGATAAAGCGTTTCGATTTTATTTTGTGCGGCAGTCCGCAAACCTTTGATAATGCCTGCGCGCGCTTGCTGCATTGAACGCTGATGTTGGAACAGTCTGACTTGAGCGTCGGATAAGACAGCCGTATTTTGCTGAAGCTCGGAAAGCATCATCTCAATCTGGATATATGGTTCATCGTTACGGTCTCTATTGGACAGCTGTCGAGCGAATTGCAATTCTTCCAGCATATCGCGGGCAATGCGAACAAGCTCATCCTGCGACAGCGTCTCTGCCGGCAGCAGCCGATTCGTACTCATATCGCGTTCGATATAGCCCCGAAGCAGCAAAAATTCGATGAAACAGGAAGTCTCTTCTGGAAGATAGCCCTGCTGCTGAGATAGCGCATAGACAGTATCCTCGTCAATCCCGTTCTCAGCAGCAACCATCTCGATGATGCTGTTCTCATGGGGATGGCGGTGAAATATGAGAGAACCGCTATCCCCACGCCAATCTTTTACTTCAACCAGTCCATTGAACTGTTTGACATAGCTTTCGAATCCGGCATACTGCCGTTGTTCAAAGAGAAAAGCCAACTCGGTTTTTTTGCCGTTGAGCGGCTCAATTCCACGCCGCTGCGACGCACTGATCTGCTCCAAAACTCGACGATACCGCTCTAACGTTCGTTTCCACGTGCTGCTGCTGATAACCGTTTTGTATTGAGGGTAACGACGTTTAAAAATGTTAAAGAGGGCATCTCGAAACGCCTGCGCGCCGCGAGAAAATATTTTGATCCCGTATGGCGCGAACGTCTCGTCGCTTAGCGACATGTTGAGCAGGAATTCCTGAAGTTTTGTCTTTACGTCGAGGATACGCTGATGTTCTTGCTCAGACATCCCTTCAATCCGAGGTGTCTGCTCGGTAATGTAGTTGAGCAGACTGACCAGCACGCCAGGTGTGAGTATTACAGGACTGAGAAAACTTTCAATTTCCCGAATATCGCGCGGCAGTTGACGGCTAAAAGGCGTATGGATGGGTATCGGGATCACCAGTGTGGGGGTGTCGTTTACGGAAATGTCGTTTACGCGATCAGGGACGGGTTTAATGACAAACACGAATTGCACGTCCACATACCCATCCGGCTCAACCACCTGATCAACGTCAAAGACGACCTGCACAGCGACCCTTCGATGTGGGTATTCTCCGAAAAACGTCCCTGAATAAACTCTAAAATACCCGCCCGACGGCGTGAGCAGAAAACGATCTGTCTCGGGCTGCCAACCGCTTTGGTAGCTTGTGGATTTGGGAAAAAGCGGTTGGACGCCATACTCCGCAAAGTATTGCAGCGCCTTGTCCGAAACCACTTCAGCTTCAGTGATCTGCAACCAGTATTTCTTGAGGATGATGTTTAACTTATTCTGGGGCTTGCCGACTTTTTGCAGGTCGACGAGCGCTACGCCTTCAGGCAGCTCTACAAGAATTTCGCCCCGCAACTCGTCAAACAAACCATCAAAGGTTTCGCGCAAACCGTAGCGCTCGGCGATTTCAGGGGGACAGCCGCGTGGAAACGCTGCGATCAGCTTGATCGTTTCCACGCGGGAAGGAGAGCGTTTGATGTAATCGTAGGAGCATATCTCGTTCACCAAAGACGCAATTTTGCCGCGATCTCCGTCGAACCGGATATCGCCTGTCAGAAAATCGTCAATCAAATCGCAGGCTGTGTATGGACGTGAACGCTTCGGATAAAGCGCAGCGATTCGTTGAAAAATATTGATGACCGTCCTCGGGCCGTTGCTCAGGTCTGGACGTTCACATATTTGTCCGATAGCCTCAAGGGTAGCGCGGTCGACAATGCGCCAACTCTCATGCGCAAAGTTGAAGGTTTCAGCGTAACGGCTCCACAGTTCGCGGGGGAATTCTCTGGTGTAAATGTCCGAAAATGAGAGGTGCAGCCCATGATTGCGGATTCTGTGCAATATGTCCGCTCCTCTGTCCGTTAAATTGCGCTCTGTGTCGGTGTCCATCGTGATAAGAAAACCGAGCGGCAGCGCGCCGCGCGTCTGCAAACCCCAGATCAATGTTCGAAAGTTGGTGACAACCCTCTTATTGACATTCCCTAAGAATTGCTGGAATTCGTCCACGATCACCACCAAACCTTTGAAACCGGCGTTCAGGACAATGTCGACCAGCTGCTCCAGGAAATGCAATAAATGGGTAGCACTCGCCTCCAATTGCAGATACCCGTTTTTGATCTTGTCCTCAATACTTTGGAGCGCAACTTCCATGTCGATTTTGTATCGTTGTGCATCCTGCTGCGCAAGCTTTTGCGCGGATGACGTGAGGTACTGATCGAACGCCGCCTGTACACGGTCAACAGCCTCCGTCTGCCCATCCTGTCCTAGACGGTACATGATCGCCGTTGCAATCGATCGCCCCATCTCGGCAATTGAACCACAGCTGAATGGCGGCACAGCCAGAAGACCGGCTTCCTCACAGGCTTTCCATACGCTGATCGCGGTGCTGGTCTTGCCGTAACCGAACGGCGCGACCAGGCAAGCGATTGTCGTCTGCTTTTCAAGGACGGTCTGGACAAACTGACGTTGGTAGCGCTCAATATCCGGCGATACGACAAAAGTCGCCGCCTCGGAACCGTAGCGATGATACGTCTGCCCAGCGCTTTCGTAATCAAAAATGCCGACATGAGTCGCTATCACGGGTTCTTTATTGGCGAGGATATTCAATCCCTCAGTCGCAATCATTATTTGTTTACTCTTTCAGAAGTTCCCAGCTAAAACCGCTAATTGCTAATCGTTCGCCACGCTCGCGTCGCACTTTAATACAATCAAAACTTGCTTCAGTCTGTTCTAACATTTCCTGAAAGGCTTCAGGCACTATCAGGCATATCTGACATACTTCCTGACGCATCTCTGGTGTTAGGAGGACTGGCATGCCGTCTTCACCAAATTGCTGGTAAACATGATAAAGCGCCAGCAAGAATGTTTCGATAGGGCAATATAGTCGGCGCGAAAACACCCTTCCAGAGGCATCCAGACATGCTGGATAAAGACTGCCGATCCAATACAGGACGCCCATCACACTTTGAGTGCTAAAGGAGATACTTGTTTCACCAAACTGATCGGCTGCATTTTGAACAACAATATTTACCAGACGATCTCGATTTACGGTACATGGAGCCGTCATCCACAGGTGATCGCAAATGGTGCGATAACTCCATGAGAAACGCAGATTTTCGTCCGATGCAAACAATGTGTAATACAAGAAATGGATGAATTCGCCCAACAGTTGACGCTGAAAGAGGATCGCTTCAGAGATGATACGCCCCCGATCTGTCAGCCTGAGTAACTTATGCGCTTTTTCTACAATGCCGAGTTCTTCAAGGGAACTGATGAGCTTTCCATAGCTGGTACGCTGGCGCAGCGTGTAGCCCTGTACCTGTGCTGCAATTTGGAGATCTTCCTCTGTTTGCCCTTCAGGTGTGGACTGCAAAAGTATGAGCAGCTCGTAGGCGAAATTCGGTTGCAGGTCATGTCGGACGTGAAAGCCTGTTGGTTTACTCACTGTTTAGTCCCTTTTGGTCACTTTGTAATGAGACCGCGTTCCTATGTTGAGATAGCGCGACGGACTAATTCCAACAAGCTCTGGAATAATCATCTCACCGCGATTCAATCCTTCTATAGTGTCCATCATGACAAATAAATTATGTACCATTTGTTGAATCCGGTTGTGTTTCAAACTTTCATAATCTCGACAGAATGGACAATCGTGCCCTGTTGCATCCTTTAAGCGCATAAAATCTTCCGGGCGGTAAGCATCGCCGCCAACATCTCGAATCATCCTGGTAGATATATTTCTTCGTCCAATAAACGGGAGATAGACATTGCCATAACCCGCTGTTCGACTCCAGCATGAACTATCAAAGCTATCCACATCCAGTTCTTTAAATTTGAACAACACCTCCGGAGTCCCAATGCCAAAGAGATGTAAACGCAGTCCTTTTAGTTCAGCTTGCTCTTTGATAAACGCTACCATCTCAAGGGATTGGTTATTGACCTTGTTGATACTGTTGTTGTCGCCGCTGGTAGCAAAGCTGCCGAAGCCAATATAAGTTACGTCTAAATCAGCGTAGGCATCAACACAGGCTTTTATTTGTTCGCGGGTGTAGCCTTGAACAACAGGTAATGCACGGGTCTGTAACTCTGTTGGCATCTCTGCAAAAAACAGCTGAGTAACGGTTATAGTTGCTTGAATACGCTCCTCAACCTCTAAAGGGGATAGGTTGGAAACAGGCACGTAATCCGGCAGCACATACCAGCTTCCCCATCTATTCTGGTTGTAGAAATCCTTGAGCTTCTGGTAGAGCGACTCGTAAGTGGTCGCGCCCTGTTGGACGAAATATCCGCCAGAATCGAAAATAACACTGCCGACGGATTGAAACTCATCCACCATTAACTGCCGTACCCCTTGTTGAGCAAACAGGGGAGTGTAAATTGTGCGCGCAAATGGATTGCGACTATCGCCAGAATCACGCCACATCGAGAGGATTTGCCGCAGCTCGTTTGGACGATGAGTCATGGATGCAACAAAATCCATGCCCTACACCTTATCATTTTCGTGACGGGGAAGTCGTAAACGCCAAATATTGAGGGAACGCTTTTTACCTTTTTCGGTAGCAACCAATTCAAAACCCAGTTGTCTGTAAAATGCGTTTGCCGGCAAGTCAGTCGGACACTTCAATTGTATAAAGTGACGCGACTTGTTTAGGCAGTCCTCGATCAGTGCGTTCACAAGTTGTTCCCCGATATGTCGTCTTCTATAATCCTTATGCACGCATATTTCGGAAAGCGTTGTTTGCTGATCGCGTTTACGGTGACGATAAAGAACAAACCCTACAACTTGGTCATTTTCAAGAGCGACGAATCCACGCTGCTCTTTAGCGGTTTCCTCGAATTTTTGACGGGTTATAAAGCCTATCGCATCACGGTTTGCATCTGCAAGCTGTTTAGCAGTCTGGATATCGGTCTCTTGGATGTGACGCAGCGTAATCATTTCACTTCCTGAGCAATTGATTGCCCAGATAATACCATCTAGAGAAAGTAAAAAAAAGCCAGGATGGGAGGAATCCATCCGGCTGAAATCGACCCAAACCCAGCCCACTCTTTGTTCGGGAGGATGAAAAAGATGTAAAAATTTTTAAATCTTTTTTCCCGTTTTGTCTTTTGAAAAAATTTTAAAATCAAAGGGTTTTTAAAAGATGAAAAGAATGGGAAAAAATTTTTAAATCTTTTTTCCCATTTTGGCTTTCAAAAATTTTTCAAAGTTAAAGATTTTTTTAAGATTAAGGGGGAGTAAAAAAAAGCCCGGAGGGGATTTCACTCCCCTCCGGGCTTCAAAACTGACAATAAGGCAGCCCGGAGGGGAGGGTGACCTCCCCTCCGGGCGGGCTGGCGGCTAGTAATAGATACCTAGCCGCCAGCTTTTCTCATACCATTCTTCCAATACCTGCCAGCCCGCCTCGCGGGCTGCTGCCTCGAGAGTACCGCCGACGCGGCACTCGATGAAGAAGGTGTAATGTTCGCCACGGTATGTCCCCCCCCGGTCATACGGGGGGGAAACAACCCAACCGAAGCGTACACCACCGCTCGTGGTGTACGTCACTTGGGAACCATTGGCGACGAGTTCGCACCCGCCGCCGTACGAATTACCGAGACGGCGATCCGTCACGCAGTTGAGACTCAATCTGAACA
>CALKJO010000019.1 GCA_937995825.1 uncultured Anaerolineae bacterium | reverse complement strand
CGACTGAGCCAGCTAACGAGCCGGAAAATAAACCGATCGTTGCTCCTTCAACAGTTTTTGCTTGCGAAATTTTCGGTGCAAGTTTGGTTTTTCCAAAAAAACGACCACCAATCAGGGCGAAACCATCCGTAGTCCAGTTGTTCACAAACAACGCAAATGTCCACCACAGACCGTGCAGAGTCGCCCTAGCCGGTAGAAGCATTGCGAGCGGCAAGCCCACGTAAACTAGCGACACAACGAAATAGATAACTTGATCTCTATCGCTAATTTTTCCAGTTGATAGCATTTCTCGGACAACCCACACGCCCAAGACGCTCAAATTTGTCACTAATGCGATGGTGGGTTGCCCATATGCAGTCGGCAAAATTGTTAAAATCAGCATCAACGGTATTGCAAATCGCCAAAAGCGGTTACTTGGAGAAATCATGTGGGCTAATTCTAGCCCTGCTAGAAATCCCACGATCACAACAATGAAATCGTAAAACGGGCTTCCCAAGTAAATGAGAAAGAAGACCTTTGGTGCTCCTATAGAAACAGTCAACAATCGTCTTGGAAAGTCTTGCCACTTCGAATTTGCATCTGCCATCAGTTTCTTCTATCCCAACAGCGATTACAGATTGCGTTCCAGCCAGTCCAATACTTTCTTCCACAAAAAGAATGTTTGCGGCCAATCAAAGAGGTGACCTCTACCCGCCAGTCTGATACGATCCTTTGGTTCAGGAAGTTGTTCATAGAATTCTTCAAACACATCAGCGTTGACTTTCAATACATAGTCTGAGTCGTTGTATGCCAGCAGAATGGGAATTCTAGGCAGTTTGGGAATGAAAGCAGTTATATCATCGACAGTTTGTGAATGTACAGCAATCCTAGCATTTCTTAGAAAGGACATCATTAGAAGTACTGGAAAACCGAGCAGTCTAAAACGATTCAGACTCGTGACCTCAGAAACATCACCCAGATTTATGGCTGGCGCACCAGCAATTATTGCGTCGATTTTCGCGCCTTTTGCTGCGGTGCGTAATGCTGCCGCCCCGCCAATTGACCAACCGAACACCGCGATCTTTGCGTAGCCTCTATTACGCACATAATTCACAACAGCTTCGAGATCTAGGTCTATTTCATCACCGTTGGCGTAGCAAACGCCACTACTTTCCATATGCCCCCGGAAATCGAACGCAAATACATCGTATTGCTCAGCTAAGATCAAGGAAGTCTGAGCAACGGGTGCTGTATTTTTGCTGCGAGATGCTCCATGACAAACAATAACCGCTTTAGAAGCTCTGGAATTATCCTGTCCAGAAATTTCAATACCCTTGATAGTTTGACCATCAGAGGTCTTTAGCGAAAAGGTATTCTGTTGTTCTCTACTATAGCTGACTGTGGCTCTATTGTGATAATGTATCCAACGATACTTACTGTCAACTTGAGATAGTTTCATCAACCCAAGAACCAGATGGGCAATACCCGCAATCAGTGCAAAACATCCTAAAACTAAAGAAACTGTATTGCTAGTAGATGTCAGTGTCGTTAAGGACAGGAATAAGTAGCCTAATGCAGCACTGAACATCACGAGTAGAGAAACATTGAACTTCTTTACAAAAAATGGAGTCTTCCAGTAAATAGTCCATATTACAAGCATAAAAGCGGTAAGGAGAAGAATTACCAAACTTGAAGCAGCCATATTTGTCTCCCTGGTCTTGACCCGTTTTGGTGGAGGGTTGATAAGAGACACTTCAGGATGAATGGGTGGTTTGATAGGCCAGTGGACTGCGGTAGCCCAGTGACGAATGCAACCGCTGACGATTATAGAATACCTCAATGAACGCGAACACCGCCGTTCGTGCTGCCTGCCGGGTGGCAAAACGCTCCAGGTCGGTCAATTCGGCCCGCAGCGTGCTGAAGAAACTCTCCATCATGGCGTTGTCATAGGGATCAGCCTTGTTGCTCATGCTGACCTGAATGCCATGTGTGTTCAGCAGCCCCAGGTACGCTTCTGCCGTGTACTGGCTGCCACGATCGGTATGCTGGATCAGGTCGGTATCCTCGGGCAGTTCTCGCCGCAGCAACGCCATCCGTAAGGCGGCCTCCACCAGCGCTTCGTCTCGATACATGCTCATGGCCCAGCCCACAATCAGGCGGGAATAGGTATCCAGCAGTGCCGCCAGATACAGCCAGCCTTCGTCTGTCCAGATGCCCACGATGTCGCCGAGCCATTTCTCATTGGGGGTGTTGGCACTGAAATCGCGCGCCAACAGGTTGGGGGCAACCGGACGGTTGTGACGACTATCGGTGGTACGCACGCGCCGTTTCGGGCGGCGACGCGAGTGGATACCAGACTGGCGCATCAGCCGTGCCACCCGCTTGCGTGAGCAGCACAGTCCCTGCTGGCGCAAAGCGGCGTGGATACGGGGACTGCCATACACACCCCGTCCCGCTTGATGCGCCGTCCGAATGGCCGTCAGCAGCACGGCATCGGCCTGTTGGTGCTGGCTAGGTGGTCGAGTACGCCAGGCGTAGTACCCGCTCACCGAGACCCCTAACGCTCCGCACAGCCGCTCGACACTGCCCACCTCACGGTTGGCCTCGATGATCTGGTAGCTCATGGCTGGCTCCGGCTGACAATGCTCATAGCCTTTTTTAGAATGTCGCGCTCCGCCCGCAGCACCTCCACCTCGCGCCGCAGCCGCTTTAGTTCGGCTTCCATCTCGGCCACCTTGCCATGCGCGGCGCGTGGGGGTTGGCTACCGTACAAGCTGCGCCAGCGATACAGATTGTTGTCATTCACGCCCAAATCGCGAGCAAGCTGAGCAACGGGTTTGCCGCTCGTTTCCATCAGCCGTACCGCTTCGCGTTTGAACTCTGCCGTGTAACTTCTTCGATCTGTTGCCATTGTCTTCTGCTTCTCGATTCAGTGTACCTGTCTCTTAGGTTTTCCTCCACTGAATCGGGGCAAGTTCAATGGGTAACGAGCAAATCGGGGAAAGTTCCACCCAAAACGATTCTGGGTAACTGGGAGCCTATCGTATCAACTGATGAATTCGAGCGTGGGCTCGCCATACTCGATCAACGTGACCTGAAGCGTGGACGTGAGCGCAAACACGAATATCTGCTCAAGGGCTTGATCTATCTTGAAGCACCCAACAATACCGGTCTCGTCAGGCTGACTTGCTCCACATCGAACGCTTCCCGTATCGGTGGAGGAACTTCATACTACTGCATCGCTCGCAGCGATATCAACTTTCTATGCAGCAGTATTGACGCGCAAATTCCAACGGCATTGATGAATGTGCAGGTTGACCCTGAAATACTCGCGGCGATCCGTGCAGCCTATACCAATGACATCGCAGAAAAAATGGGACACCTCAAACCTGACGAGCGAGAACAACTGACGGCTGCATTGAAGGCAGTCGACGACGAAGAAGTTTGAATGATGCGACTGTATGCCTCGGGTAAGGTGACGGAAAGTCTTTGGGACAGTCAGTGGCAGGAATGGCAAGATAGACGAGCAAGCATTCGCCACAGCTCGGATGGATTGGAAACACAACAGCAAATCCATATCGAAAATCTGGATGCTGCGCTCAAGATCATTGCTCAAGTAGGGATCGTGTATAATCGGCTTGACTGCAGCGATCAGAAAGAACTACTGCGTCACATGGTTGAGAGGGTCATCGTTGACCCGGCGGGGAATACACGTTTGGAGTTACGCGCACCGTTTGCGTACTTGCGGGACATTTCCGACGAAGTACGGGGCGCGGGAAAAAGTTCTGGTAAAGGCAAGAAAGCAAAGACCGCTAGGATTTCTAGCGGTCTAGGCTCAGGAAATTGTTCGGATAACTTCCTGTCGTGCGGGGAGAACAGGATTCGAACCTGCGATACAGGGTTACCCCTGTATAACCGCTTAGCAGGCGGCCCCATTCGTCCACTCTGGCATCTCCCCAGTTGACCAACGGAGGGAGTGGGATTCGAACCCACGGCGACGGGAACCGCCACAGTGGTTTTCAAGACCACCACCTTAAGCCGCTCGGTCATCCCTCCTTGAGAGGCGCCATTAAATTAACACACTCCCTCTGCCACGACAAGCCCCAATCCAGCGCACCAGCCAGTCCGATTCAACAATGGGTCTGCATGGACATGGCGCGGGGACGCCACCATTGTGGCACTTCTACTTGTCCTACAGCGCGTGGGTGACATTTGGCAATCAGTTGGGCGTCGATGGCGCGCTCGACTCGAAGCCTTCTGGAAACAGGAGAGCCGGTACATCAACCAAACTCTGCACCGGCTCTTGGGCAAGAAGCGTTTTCTGCTTCTTGACGGAGAAATCATAGGCGTCACTGAATTAAACCGTCGGCAACGGAAGCACGCCTAAGACCTCACCAACACATTTACCAACCACGTTTACCCATATACAGGTTGTCCGGCCCGACCTGGATGCCGACCATCGCTTCGCCGAGACTGCGGCTGACGTTGAGCAGGATGTTCGCGTCCCGATAGTGCGTGACCGCTTCGACGATGGCTTTGGCGCGCTTGGCGGGATCGCCGCTTTTGAAAATGCCGCTTCCAACGAACACACCATCGACGCCCAACTGCATCATCAGCGCTGCGTCCGCCGGGGTGGCGATTCCGCCCGCTGCGAAATTGACCACTGGCAGCCGACCGAGCTGCGCCGTCTCTTTGACCAGTTCGTAGGGAGCCTGGATATTCTTAGCATAGGTGAACAGTTCGTTTTCGTCCATCGAGGTCAGGCGGCGGATTTCGCTCAGCACCGCTCGCCCATGCCGCACCGCCTCGACCACGTCGCCCGTGCCGGCTTCGCCCTTCGTGCGGATCATCGCCGCACCTTCGGCGATACGCCGCAGCGCCTCGCCCAAGTTGCGGCATCCGCAGACGAATGGCACTTTGAAGGCATGTTTGTTGATGTGGTTCTCTTCATCCGCCGGGGTCAGGACTTCGCTCTCATCGATGTAATCAACGCCGAGCGCTTCAAGAATCTGCGCCTCGACGAAATGCCCAATGCGGCATTTTGCCATGACCGGGATGCTAACCGCTTTCATGATCCCTTCGATCATGTCCGGGTCGCTCATGCGGGCGACGCCGCCGTGCGCGCGGATGTCTGCCGGGATGCGCTCCAGCGCCATGACCGCCGCCGCGCCCGCGTCTTCGGCGATTTTTGCCTGCTCTGGCGTGACCACATCCATGATCACCCCACCCTTGAGCATCTGCGCCAAGCCCTTTTTCAGCGCGAACGTCCCGGTTTCGCCGCCGCCGTTGACATGATGTCCGTTTGTTTCCGCCATGATTCTATTCCTCAAGATTCAATTATGATACAGTGTGTAGTCTCGTTTTCAAGCGTAGGTCGTCAAGCCCTACCGCTGTATGACCACATATGACCATTGATCACGGATAATGGCGGTTGAGCATCCGCGCGTAGGGGATCGTCTCGCGGACGTGAGGCAGCCCGCAAATCCAGGCGACTGTGCGCTCCAAACCCAGACCGAAACCCGCGTGCGGGACGGTTCCGAAGCGCCGCAGTTCGAGATACCACTTGTAGTTGGAGGGGTCGATGCCGATGGTGGCGATCTGTTTGTCGAGCAGCGCCGCATCCGCGATGCGCTCGCTTCCACCGGTGATCTCGCCGTAGCCCTCCGGCGCGAGCAGATCGACGCTGCGGCAGACTTCAGGACGCCCTGCGACAGGCTCCATGTAGAACGCCTTGATCGCCGTCGGATAGTGATAGACGAAAACAGGGCGGTCGAACATGTTGGCGATGGCGGTCTCATGCGGGCTGCCGAAGTCGTCGCCCCACTGAATCGCCAGCTCCGCTTTCGCCTCTGGATCGGTGGTCTCGGCATGGAGCTTTTGCAGCCGCTCAACCGCTTCATCATAGCTGATGCGCGCGAAGGGCGCTTTGATCGCCTCCAGGCGCGACAGGTCGCGCTCTAAGATCGCCAGTTCGGGCTGATGCTTTTCCAGCACAGCCGCGACCACATGGGCGATCATGGCTTCTTCGAGTTCCATCAGCTCTTCGAGCGAGCAGAATGCCAGTTCCGGTTCGAGCATCCAGAATTCCATCAGATGGCGGCGCGTTTTGGACTTTTCGGCGCGGAAGGTCGGTCCGAAGCAGTAAACCCTGCCGAACGCCATCATGTTGGCTTCGTTGTAAAGCTGCCCGGTCTGCGCCAGATACGCCGGCTCGCCGAAATAATCGATTTGAAAGAGGTTGGTGGTGTTTTCGCCGGCGGTCGGTGTGATGATCGGCGTATCGACCAGCAGAAAGCCCTGATCATCAAGCCAGTTGCGCAGCGCGCGAACGATGGCAGCGCGAATGCGCAGGATCGCCCATTGGCGTTTGGAACGCAGCCAGAGATGGCGGTTGTCCATCAGGAATTCGACGCCGTGTTCCTTCGGCGTGATCGGGTATTCCTCCGCCATCTGCACCAGTTCCAGCTTGCTGATGCCCAGCTCCCATCCGCCCGGCACGCCCGGCGCGCGCGGGTCGGCGCGCACTGTCCCGGTGACGATGATCGACGACTCTTGGGTCAGTTTGCTGGCGATCTCGAACTCAGCTTCGTCCATCTCTCTTTTGAACGCCACACATTGCACGATGCCTGTGCCGTCGCGCAGTTGAATGAACTGCAGCTTACCTTTGTCGGTGCGGTCATAGACCCAGCCGCGCAGAGTCACCACTTGTCCATTGTGCGCGGGCAGATCGCTGATGCGAATGATAGTCACTGTTTTACCTCGTGTCATGTTGTATCAGGTGATTTAGCAGACGCGATCTTGTATACTCTATATTACATGAGAGTCTAGCAGTTTTAACGCCTCCAAAGGCTGCGAGAAATCATGAGTGATAAGCCAATCATAGGGCGCGGGCGGCGTTGGCCCAAAGCAGCCGACGCAATCGAGCGTCGTTCAATGTCGATAGGTTATGTGCAGAGTGACAAGGCGCATCTGTCGCATGACTCTGTCTATCTGCAGCTGCGGCGTATGATCTTGTACAGCGAGCTTCGCCCTGGTGAATGGCTTCGGCAGGTGGAGCTGGCGAAGCTGCTTGGCGTGAGCCGCACGCCCATACGCGAGGCGATGCGCTCCCTTCAGCAGGAGGGATTGGTTGAAATTGTGCCAAATCACGGCGTGAGAGTTGCGCCGCTGTCTTTAGAAGAGTTCGAAGAACTGTACGCACTGCGCATTGGCATTGAAGGGCTAGCGGCGCGAGTCGCCACTGAGCGTGTCAACCAAACGATCATCGACCAACTGCGAGCAAAGCTCGAATGGCTTAACACGCTCGCCAAGATAGAGATTCTCGCGACCTACCTTCAGGAAGAATGGCTGTTTCGACTGCAGCTGTACCATGTGACACAGCGTGAACGCCTGCTGCACCGCGTGATTTACTTGCGTGAACACGCTGAACGCTACCTCAGGCTGGCTTACTCCGGTGAGGAACGGGTCACAGAGTCGCTCGTTTTTCATCAACGTCTGTTTGAAGCTGTGGAGGCGGGCGATCCACTTAGGGCGGAGTCAATTAATCAAGACGCACTGCGCTGGACGCTGCGCCATGTAACTCCACTCTTGGCAGCCATGATGCCCGACCAGGCAGACGTGCCACTGAATGAAAGTTAATCAAAGACAAAGCCGTGAGCTGTCAATTGAGCATTCATGATGGGATGACGACGGGTTTGTGATGAAGGTTAAATGCAACCGGCAGCAAAGCGCCGCTTAGCACACGCACGTTGTGCTTGAGGTATATAAGCGATCCATCTGGCAGACAGCAGCCAATCAGATAAGCGCCGCCAGCATACTCACAGCTAACGACCGGCAGAGGCGCGCCGTTCGCATGAATTTCAAGGTCGGACGGGCGCAAAGCGACGAACATATCAGCGGTCTGCCCTGCGTGCTGGATCGTCAAACCAGGCGCAATTTCAATGGTGTGAGCATCTCGGCGATAAGCTTTGATCACCTTAGCCCCACTGACAAATTCAGCGACAAAGGCGTTGGCAGGGGTGTTCCACAAATTTTCTGGCGTGTCGTACTGCTCCAGTTTTCCTGCACGCATCACCGCCACCCGGTCGGCGAGCGCAAGCGCTTCGGATTGATCGTGTGTCACGAAGAGGGTTGTAACCCCGCTGCTGCGCAGCAGGGCTTCGAGATCGCTGCGCAGCGACTGGCGCAGTTGGGGATCAAGCGCGGCTAGCGGCTCATCCAACAGCAGCAGCCGCGGTCGGATTGCCAGCGCACGCGCAATGGCGACGCGCTGGCGCTGCCCCCCCGAAAGGTCATTCACATGGCGGTTTGCCAATTCCGCGATGCGGCACAGCTCAAGCATCGCGCGTACTTGTTTCATGCGCTCCGCTTTTGGCACAGACTGCATCCGCAGACCGAAAGCAACGTTCTCGGCGACGCTGAGGTGATCGAACAGGGCATAACTTTGCGGAACCCAGCCGACACAGCGCGCATGAGTGGGCAGCTGTTGGATGTCTTGATCATTGAGCAGCAAGCGACCGTGCTGCGGCTGGAGCAAGCCTGCCACTAATCGCAGCAGGGTACTCTTTCCGCATCCAGACGGTCCGACAAGAACGACAATCTCACCGGGTTCAACGTCGAGCGAAATGTCTTGTACGACGAACTGTTTATGATAGGCAAAGGAAATTTGCTCGATACGTAACGATGCGTGCATTAGGCTTGCCCTCGCAGACGACTGCCGCCCAGCTGCTCAATCAGGATCGCAGCCGGAATCACAAAAAGCAGAAACCAGACCGTGGTTGCCGCAGCGACTTCTAGCCGACCAGTGATGTATGCCGAATAAAGTTCAACGGGGAGCGGTTTCTGGGCGGGTGTGAAGAGAAAAAACGACACATTGAACTCGCCCATGGAAAGCGTGAACACCATCACGGCGGTCGCTGTCAAGGTGCGCTGGAGCTTGGGCAGTGTGACGAACAACAGCCGCTGTAACGCATTCGCGCCCAATGTCTGCGCCACCACTTCTTGTTCACGCAAGCTCGCATCCCCAATCACTGGTGTGAGACTGCCGATGACGAACGGCAGCGTGTATAACACATGACCCGCGATGAGCAGCCAGCCATCGGCTTTGAGCGTGGGATAGGCGAGGATCAGCCCGAGACCGATGGCGATGCCCGGCACTGCCACCGGAAGCATCGTCAGCGAGGTGAGAAACTGCCTGCCGAGAAATGCGCGCCGCGCCAGCAGCCACGCCGCTGGCAGCCCGATCACGAAATCAATCGCCAACACCACTAGACCCAGTTGCAGGCTGAACAAGGCAAACGGCGCGGCGCGTTCCCATGCCTCGATCAACCACCGATCGGTGAAGCCGAAGGCTAAACCGCGCTGCCAGTTGGCGCTTGCGGCAACTACCAGCAGCACCGGCAAAGGAGCCAGCACCAGCACAACGGTACTCCATGCACAGATGCGACCAATGCGCACAATCGGGTCTGATGTCACGGCTCTGCCTCAAATTTGGGTTTGCGAACGTGCGGCTGCGCTACAGCACCGAGGACGACTAAGATGAACGTAGTGAGGAGCGCCAACAAGAGGCTGAGCGCGGCAGCGCGTTCCGGTTCAAAATTTTCTGTAAATGCCGCCGCGATCTCCAAAGGCAAGACTCGAAAACCACGGCTCAGGGTGGCGGCTGTGCCGAACGCGCCGAAGGCAGTGGCTAAGCTCAGACTTGCCGCGTTGATCAGCGCTGGGCGCAGCGCCGGCAGGATAACATCCGTGTAGAGCCGCCGTGTAGATGCGCCAAGCGTGCGCGCCGCATCGATGGTATCCTGAGAGATACCCGCCGCTGCGCCGCGCAGAACAAGCACAACGCGCGGTATCTGAAAGTAGAAATACCCCAGCAGAAGCCCCCAAAAAGTGTAAGCAAAGTCAAGCTGGCGTTCTCCAGTGATGCTTTCGATGAACAGCGGCACAACGCCGCGCCGACCAAAGCTGAGGATCACGAAAAACCCAATGACGATTCCAGGCAGGCTGAGCGGGATGGTGAGGGCGACCGCCAGCCATTTTTTAACGCCATGACGTTCGATGTAAAGGGCGGTAGGCGTGCAAACAAGGAGCGCCAGCAAGGTTGAGCCAAGTGCAACCAAGGCGGTGTTCCCAAACGCCCGCACGTAACGAAGGTTAGTCAGGCTGTCGGTGTAGTTTTGAAAGGTCAGGGTTTCGTTGACATACACGCTACGCACCGACAGCACCAGCAGCGGGTTGAGCAAAAAGACTGCCAGTAAGACAAGCAGCGGCAGCACAAGGAAGAAAGAGGTCTGTCGTGTCATTCAACACACTCACAAACCAGGCACGGGTGATCAAGTTCTGATCACCCGTGCCTGGCTGCAATCAACCAGCTACTGGATGACTTCAGCGTTCCACAAATCTAGGTAAGTCTGACGCACTGCGTTCATCTGGGTGTAGTCAACAGCCACAACCCGCTCGTATTCTTCAGCCGGAAGGATAGCTTCCGTGATTGATTGATCCAATTCTACACTGCGAATCGGGCGCAGATAGGATTGAGCGAACAAGCTCTGCCCTTCGTCAGACAAAACGAAATCGATCAGCGCTTTGCCTGCTTCTGGGTTCGGCCCGCCTTTCACCAATGAGATCACATAGGGGATAGCCAGTGATCCTTCACAAGGCAGCACAACTTCAATCGGCGCGTCGTCGACATTTGCCAGCTTGTAACCGTTGAAATCAGCATCGATCAGGATCGGAATTTCACCCTGCTGCACCATTGCGGTGGCTGTTTGCGCTGGCAGCGTCAAGCCGTTTTCGTACAGGGCGCGGAAATACTCAATCCCCGGCTCAAAATTTTCAAAGTCGCCGCCCAGGGCGATGTTAGCCGCTGTGATGACCGAGTAGCCGATGGCAGCCTGTGTCGGGTCAAGAAATCCGACCTTGCCCGCGTACTCTGGCTTCAGCAGGTCTGCCCAACACTGCGGCACGGGCGCACTGCCTAATTCATCCGTGTTAACAAGAAAGGCGACCGCACCTTGATGAATGGTCATCCACAGCCCCTCAGGATCGCGCAGGCTTTCAGGGATTTCGTCAAAACCCTCGGGCTGATAAGGCGTTACCAGTCCTTTGTCAGCCGCTTGAATACCAAAGACGATGCCATAATAAGCGACATCCGCAAGTGGGGAAGCTGCTTCCGCTTCTAGTGCCGCCAACGTCTGACCAGAGTTTTTCGGATCGGACGGGGCTTGAATCCCCGTTGCTTCGGTGAATGCCCGAAGCACCGCGCCCCAGTTCGCCCAATTTTCCGGCGTGTTGTAAGCGATCACAGTGCCGGATGGCTCCTGTTGAGCTTGCAGGACAGCAGCGGGAATGGCGATCAAAACAGCCAGCAAGATAATCCAGAATTTACTGCGCATAACGCACCTCCTTGATTGGCATAGACAGCTACAATAAATGTATACACTTATTTGATGAATTCCATCAAGCACTTGTTAATTTTTCTTTAAGTTTCACGCTTAGGTTGACCAAGGACAAGCAGCATTTTGAGCCATGTTTTTCGCCGCTGCATCACTCCGAACAGAAACTTTCGGGCGCGATTGACCTTTTTGCCCTTAATCATCCCGCCAACTGAGTATGTGATACAATGTGCCGTAGCCGCTGCACAAGTAGAAGGACAGCTTTGTGATTATTCAAGACAAGCGCCTGATGGTGATTGGCGGAGCCGGATTTATTGGCTCGCACATTGTCGATCAAGTCCTGGCGGAACAACCGCGGGAGATCATCATTTACGACAATTTCACACGTGGTACACGCGCCAATATCGAACAGGCAGCGCAAGACCCGCGCGTTCGCGTAGTGGACGCCTCAATCACCGATACCCTGACCCTGCGCCGCGAAATGGAAGGGGTGGATGGTGTTTTTCATCTTGCTGCGCTGTGGCTAGGCGAATGTGTCGACAATCCGCGCGCTGCGCTCGATGTCAACATTGTCGGCACGTTCAATGTGATCGAAGCCGCCCGCGATTTAAACGTGCAGCGGATTGTCTACTCATCATCGGCATCGGTCTATGGCGATGCGATCAGCGTACCAATGACTGAGGAACATCCCTTCAATAACCGCACGATGTACGGCGCGACCAAGATCGCCGGTGAGCAGATGTTTCGCGCAATGTATGAGCAGACCAAACTCCCTTATGTGGGCTACCGCTACATGAATGTTTACGGCCCACGTATGGATTACAAAGGCACTTACGTCAGCGTGATCATGCGTGTTCTGGATCGGATCGCAGACGGTCAGCCCCCAATCATTTTTGGTGATGGCTCCCAGAGTTACGACTTCATTTACGTTCATGACGTTGCGCGCGCGAACATTCTCGGCTTACAGGCAGAGGTCAGCGATGAATGCTTCAATATTGGCACGGGCGTGCGCACCACGATCAATGAGCTGGTCGATATGCTGCTGGAACTGACTGGGTCGGCGCTTAAACCCGAATATCGTCCGCAGGAGAAGATGTTTGTGCAGCATCGCATCGGCAGCACTGAAAAAGCTGAGCGTCTGCTGGGTTTCAAAGCCACCACGCCCCTGATCGATGGGCTGCGTGAGGTGATCAGATGGCGCATTTCGCAGGGCTTGAAAGTGCGCCTTTTAGAATGAGCGCAAGCGGCGGTCTGGATCAGCTAGGCGCTGGGCGATTTAGCAGCTTGTAAGGGACATTTCCGTATACGGCATGGGTACGATCCGGCACAGGTTCCATTTCGCAGGATGCCAAGGAGCAAACAACCTTATGTGCGGGATTGCAGGTGTATTTCGCTTCGATGGTCAGCCCGTCTCAAAACCGAACCTGAAACAGATGTCTGATGCAATTGCGCATCGCGGACCTGACGGTGAGGGGCATTACGCCGATGGCACGGTTGGATTCGCACATCGACGGCTCGCAATCATCGATCTGTCACCGGGTGGACGGCAGCCGATGTCAAATGCAGATGGCAGCGTCATTCTGATTTACAATGGCGAGCTGTTCAACTTTCAAGAGCTGAGAACGCGCCTGCAAGCGCTTGGACATACTTTTGTCTCGCAGTCGGACACGGAAGTCATCCTGCGCGCGTATGAAGCCTGGGGGACAAACTGCGTGCTGCACTTCAATGGTCAATTCGCTTTCGCTGTCTGGGATCAGGCTCGGAAATGTCTGCTGCTTGTGCGTGATCGGTTCGGTGTCAAGCCGCTGTACTATTATCGAGATGCCGAAAAGCTGGTTTTCGCCTCGGAGATCAAAGCGATCCTAGCCTATCCTGGCGTCCCCCGTGCGGTCGATACAGAAGCGCTTAACGAATATTTCACCTTTCAGAATATCCTCACTGACAAGACCCTCTTTAAGGGTATCCATCTGCTCCCGGCTGGCTGCATGCTGCGCATCGACCGAGACGGCGTGCGCCAGTCGCGCTACTGGGACTATCGATTTGAGGACGAACTCACCTCTATCAGCGAAGACGATGCAGCCGAGGAGCTGTTTCGACTATTTCGGCAGGCGGTCACGCGCCAGTTGGTCAGCGATGTGCCAGTTGCCGCCTATCTGAGCGGCGGCATGGACTCTGGATCGATCACAGCGATTGCACGTCAAAATCTGGGGCGGATCATGACGTTCACCTGCGGCTTTGATCTGTCTTCCGCCTCTGGATTGGAGCTGGGTTTTGATGAGCGCGCCCGTGCAGAGGTCATGGCGAATCTCTTCAAGACAGAACATTATGAGGTCGTTCTGCACGCAGGCGACATGGAACATGTCATGCCCGAACTGATCTGGCATCAGGAAGACCCGCGCGTGGGGCAGTGTTACCCCAATTACTATATCGCCCGGCTGGCGAGTAAATTTGTCAAGGTCGTGCTGTCCGGTTCAGGTGGAGACGAGCTTTTTGGCGGCTATCCCTGGCGCTATTACCGCGGCATGGACAGCGCCGGTAAAGACGATTTTTATCGGAATTACTATGCCTTCTGGCAGCGCCTGACTCCGGATGAGGATAAGAGTCTGCTCTTTCAGCCGCATGTGTTTCGCGAACTGAACGGACATTCCACGTTTGATATCTTCTGCGGTGTGATGGAACCTGCCGCGCTGGCTTATGAGACGAGCGAAGACCTGTTCAATGCCTCGCTCTACTTCGAGATCAAGACCTTTCTTCATGGTCTGCTGGTTGTTGAAGACAAAATGAGCATGGCGCATGCGTTGGAAGCGCGCGTGCCGTTTTTGGATAATGATCTGGTTGATTTCGCCATGCGGCTGCCAGCGCGCTTCAAGCTCAAGAACCTGAATGAGCCAACGCAGCGCATGGACGAAGATGATGTCATCAAGCGCCAGCGCTACGCCGCCCAGCGCAGCGATGGTAAAGCCATCCTGCGCAAAGCGATGAGCCGGCATATGCCGCCTGAGATCGCCGAGGGCGTGAAACAAGGCTTCAGCGCGCCAGATGCGAGCTGGTTTCGCGGCGAAAGCATTGACTATATCAATGCGCTGCTGCGCAGCCCGCGCGCGCGCATTTACGATTATCTGCAAATGCCCTATGTCATCGCCAAACTGGATGAGCATACCTCCGGCGCGAAGAATAACCGCCTGCTTATCTGGTCACTGCTGAGCTTCGAGTGGTGGCTAAAGCGTTTCCTATGATTTAAGCCGAGGAAAGAGGCATGAAGTCGCTGCTGCGTTCAATTGCTCTCGTGATGGTTTTTCCGTTAATTATCCTAATAGCTCTGATCATCCCTAAACGACGGCGGGAAATGATTTGGGGACCCGTCCCGCTCATGAATAACAAATACTGGTCAGCGGCGGTGAAATCGCTGGGCTATCCATCGAAAACGCTCATGATCACGTTTTATCCGATCAATCAGCAGTCCGATTTCGACCTGTATTTTCATGACTTAGTGCCAAAATGGGGCGGCTTTTCCCGTTTTCTTCGTTTTTTCTCCAGCTACTTTGCCTTCCTCTACATCATCCGCAATGCCGCTGTCGTGCATATCCCTTTCTCCGGCAGCGCGCTGGGAAACACGCCGCTGTGGCGCGCTGAAGCCTTCCTTTTCAAATGGGCAGACATTAAAACGGTCGTGATTCCCTACGGGGCGGACGCTTACATCTACTCGGCAGTCTGCGATTTTTCGCTCCGGCATGGACTGCTCACGAATTACCCTCAAGCTGCCAAGGATGAAGCTCGCATCCGCGCACAGGTTGCCTATTGGACGCGGCACGCGACAATCGTGATCGCTGGCATGATGATGGAGGGAATTGGACGATGGGATGTGCTGACAAAATCACCCTTCGTCATCGACGAGACCCTGTGGCAGGCAAAACACAGCTATTCGCGCGCCGATGGCAAATCGAGCGTGGTTCGCGTTCTTCACACGCCCAATCATCGCGGTTTCAAGGGGACAGAGTTTCTTATTCAGGCAGTTGAGGAACTCCAAGCGGAAGGACTGCATGTCGAACTGGTGATGTTAGAGCGCGTGCCCAACACGCGCGTTCGTGAAGTGATGCAGGAGGTCGATATTCTTGCAGATCAGTTCATCGCTACCGGCTATGCCTTGGGCGCAATCGAAGGGATGGCGTCAGGACTTCCTGTGATGGCAAACCTAGAAGGTGAGTATCTGCGTGTGTTTCGGCGTTATGCATTTCTCAATGAATGTCCGATTTTGTCTACGACTGTAGAGACATTGAAAGCCAACCTTCGTGTCTTGGTCACTGATCCAACGCTGCGCGAACAGTTAGGGCGCGCGGGACGCGCCTATGTCGAAAAGTATCATTCATTTACCTGCGCTCAGTATATGTTCGGCGCGATCTATGATCGCATTGTGCATGGCAAAGAAGTCGATTTGATCAATTTATTTCACCCGCTCAAGTCCACTTATAACCGCCGTCTGCCTCTCGTTCAACACCCGCTGGTTGACAGCCGGCTGCCATCCTGAAGGAGTGAAGAATGATCGAAGACCTGCTGGTATGTCCGGTTTGCCATCATGAACTGCCCATCGATGCTATCAAGGCAAACGGGACAGGCGCGTGCAGTCACTGCAGCTATGTCTATCGTTACGCCGATGGCTTTTTCAATCTGATTCCCTCTCCTTTTCCTGATCAGGATATTCAGGCGAAAGCAGACTTGTGGCAAAAACTACAGGACAACGGTCAGATCAGTTATACGCTGCTGCCTGAGACCAATCTCTCCGTCGGAGAACGCGAGGATGTCAGGCGGTTCAAGGACTTTAGTCAGATGCGTGGAACGGTACTGGACATCGGCTGCGGACCTCAGGCTGTCCCGTCCTATGCGCAGGGCTATCCGGGTCGATTCGTCGGCATTGATCCTCTGCCCGGAAGCAGTGACCGCGCATTCGCTTTCGTCTACGCAGTTGGCGAATACCTGCCCTTCCGAGATGAGACATTCGATCATGTCCTGTTCGCAACATCGATTGATCATTTCCTTGACGCTGAAAAAGTGCTTACTGAGACCTTCAGGGTACTGAAACCTGGCGGCGTCACAACCATTTGGTTCAGCGAACATGTTGAATCGGTTTCTCAGGACAGCCAACCGGTTCTGGTTCGGAAACTGTCCAACGCATTGACCATGCTTCGCCGGCTTGAGTTCGAGGAGTTCTTACGCCGATTGACAAAACAATTCAGAAAAGATGATCTGGTTCCGCCTGATCCTCGCGTCGAATATCTGAACTCACTGCCCGTACCGCCTGGTGCATACAATGCGTTTCATTCGTTTCGCCCGGACATCTCAGAACTGCGGCGCTGGTTGAAGCAGGCGCAGCTTGACCTTGTTGTTGAGACAAGACCGGACGAACAGGGGAACATCTTTGTAAAAGCAGCACGAAATGATGCCTAATCGGCATACCTTCTTTTTGATCGGCAAGGGACGATTTTGATTCGCAGATTCCTCGGTGATTTTCTTGCCTATGGCATCGCTGATCTGTTGATCAAAGCGAGCGCTTTTATCACCCTGCCGATTTACTCGCGCGCGCTGTCTACAGCGGATTACGGCACATGGAATACGCTGATCACCGGAGTCGGGCTGCTCGGCGCGATCCTGGCGCTGGGCGGGGACAGCGCTTATGCGCGCTATTTTCTCGCTGCAAAAACGGACGCTGAACGCAAGACGATTACATCGACCTGGTTCGGTTTCCTCGCACTGTGGAGCGGCGCGCTGGTCATGCTTTGCCTTATATTCAGCGAGCCGACTGCGGAATGGGCGCTGAAGGACGCGAGTCTGGCGCCGCTGGTCATCCTGTCCTTGCTTACCGCGCCGGTCGGTCTGATCAATGCGATGTGCGCGCAGGCGCTGCGAAACCGCTTTCAGACGCGCCAGTTCGTCTTTTGGAATGTGACTGCCGCTGTCCTGAGCATCGGCTTGAGCGTCGGCGGCGTGATCGTGCTAGAATGGGGCGTGGCAGGTATTCTAGCGGGTGGATTGGCGGCGGCGCTGATCATGTTTCCCATCCGCTTGTGGACAATACGCGACCTGCTGCAGCCGCACATCTCGCTGCCACACCTGCGGGAACTGCTGCGCTATGGCGTCCCCCTCGTCCCGGTCTCTCTGGCATACTGGGTGTTTGCAAGTTCAGATCGCATCCTGTTAGGGCAGCTTGCGGATTTCAGTCAGGTTGGACTATATGCGGTGGCGAGCCAGATCGCAAGCTTCCTCGGTTTTCTCCACGGCGCATTGGGTCAGGCATGGATTCCACGCGCAGTGCTGCTCTACGAAACCGATCCGGCAAGCGCGGGGCGGATTTTTGGACAGATGCTCACGTATTTTCTTACGCTGTTTGGCGTTCTGTCCGTCGGCGTCAGCGCTTTCGCCGAGGCGATCATTCGCGTGCTTTCGACCGATGCCTATCTCATGGCTGCGACTGCGGTTGCGCCGCTGGCGCTGGCGTTTGTCGCCTATGCCAGCACACAAGTGACCTCGATCAGCATCACTTTGAAAAACCGGACGGAATATTTCACGCTGTTCTCATGGCTGGCAGCTGTCCTCAACGTCGGTCTCAACCTGCTGTTCATCCCGCAGTTTGGGCTGCTGGCGGCGGCATGGAGTACCACCGCCGCTTATCTCTTTCTGACGGCTGCTTACACCTTGGTGTCCCAGCGGCTGTGGGTGGTTCAGTATGAGGTGTCGCGGATTGTGAAAGTCACTGCGCTCACGCTTGGGTTCAGCATCGCGCCACTTCTGTTTCCAGAAACGGAGCTGATGATCGGAGTCCTGCTCAGCGGCGGATCTTGTCTGCTATATTTCGGATTGTTATGCATAAGCGGCGTGATCACCCAGCGTGAGTGGACCGCCGTGTTTGATATCCTGCGACGGATCAGGAAAGGAGCGGCATTGTGAGGGTTGTGGTCAGTGGAGCAGCCGGCTTTATGGGCAGTCATTTGATCGAGCGCCTTGCAGCTGAGCATGAGGTTTACGCGCTGGCACGCCAGCCGCTGGACACGCCAGGCGTGCGCTGGATCGTCCATGATCTGACGCAGCCCCTTGCTCAGGCGGGTCTGCCGCGTGCGATCGATGCCGTGATCCATCTGGCGCAGTCGCGCCATTATCGCGCCTTTCCTGAACGGGCGCATGATATTTACAACGTGAACGTTCACAGCACCTTTGCACTGCTCGAATATGCGCGGGCGGCAGGGGCGCGGCGCTTTTGTCTGGCTTCCACTGGCAGCGTTTACAAGGGCGGCGAACAACCTGTGACCGAGTCCGATCCGGTTGTGCCGTCCGGATTTTATGCTGCCTCGAAAATCGCGGCTGAACAGCTTGTCAATGCGTACAGCGGGATCATGCAGACAACGGTGTGGCGCTTTTTCTTTGTTTACGGACTGCGCCAGTCATCTACGATGTTGATCCCTCGCCTGGTTCAAGCTGTGTGCAGCGGGAGCGCAGTCACGCTGCAAGGCGAGGAGGGCATCTGCATCAATCCAACCCATATCAGCGATGCCGTCGAGGCGATGGCGCGTTCGCTGCTGCTGGATGGAAGTTATACCATCAATGTTGCCGGTGCTGAAGTGGTCAGTCTGCGCACCATTGCGAACATCATCGCGCAGCATTTACACCGCGACCCTGTGTTCGTAGTTCAGACGGACGCAAAACCCAGCCACTTGATCGCGGATATCGCGCTGATGAAAGCCAGGCTCTTCACGCCTAGCGTGACCTTTGAGAAGGGTGTTCTCAAATTATGCGAAGAGACGTTGAAATCCCAGAACTGCGGGGTGAGCTGAAACAGTGAAGCAACCTAACTTACGTGTCCTCCACTGCCCCCATGGGATCGCCGGCAATCCGCAGCAGATCGCTCGCGCCGAACGTTCATTGGGGCTGGTCAGTCAGTCGATCATGTTCACGCCGCACTATTTAGGCTACCCAGCGGACAAAGTCATGCTGCCGAATGGATCAAGCCGATTGACGCTCGAAATCGCGCGCTGGCGATTATTGTGGATGGCACTGCGCAACTTTGATGTGATTCATTTCAACTTCGGACAGACAATCATGCCTGTGGCTCGGGACTATTACCGAGAATACAGCTTTCCGATTCGGATGGCATACAAACTCTACACGAGCATCGTCCGTCCGCATGATCTGCCGCTGCTGAAGCGCTTCGGCAAAGTAATTGCCATGACCTATCAGGGCGACGATGCGCGCCAGGGTGATTACTGCCGGGCGCATTTTCCGATCCATTTCGTCTATGAAGTTGAGCCGCATTATTACACCGCCGAAACGGACGCGCTCAAGCGCGCCAACATTGCGCGCGTGGCGCGCTATGCCGATTTGATTTACGCGCTCAACCCCGATCTGCTCTATGTTCTACCTGCGCAAGCCCAGTTTCTGCCCTATGCCAGCGTCGATCCGCGCGAGTGGCAGCCGGTTTCCACGCCATCTGATCCCAGCCAGCCGCTGGTTGTGCTGCACGCGCCTTCTCATCGCGGTGTGAAAGGCACGCGGTATGTGTTGGAGGCAGTTGAGCGCCTGCGGTCAGAGGGAGTCGCGCTTGAACTCATTCTAGTCGAGAAAATGCAGCACAGAGAGGCACAACGCCTTTACGAACGTGCTGATATGCTGATCGATCAGCTCCTAGCGGGCTGGTATGGCGCGCTGGCGGTTGAGCTGATGGCGCTCGGCAAGCCGGTCATTGCTTATCTGCGCGAGGACGATCTCGATTTTCTCCCCCCGCAAATGCGCGCTGAACTGCCTGTCATCAATGCCGCGCCCAACACGCTCTACGACGTGCTGAAAACCTGGACGACGACGCGGCGAAGCGAACTCAGCGAAGTTGGACGGCGAAGCCGCGCCTATGTTGAGCGCTGGCATGATCCACTCAGGATTGCGGCACGGCTGAAAAGCGACTACGAAGCCGTGATTGCAGCTCGACAATTGTAGCGATCCCCAAACGCTGGATACCTAAGCACCCCCTGCCAGCAAGTCAGCCTCATCGCAGACAGCGGGCGGGTGGGCGCGCAGCGCGCCCACCTCTTTATCCCGATTTACATTACCTGCTGAATTTCGCCATCTGCGCCAGGAACTCATCCTGCTTGATCTCAGGATGCTTGTCCAGCAGCGCCTTGAAGATGTTCATGTATTCAACCAGATCGGGCGCGGTATACGCCTCAAAGCGCAGCGTGACCGCCGGCTGTGTGTTGCTGGCGCGCACCACGCCCCACCCATTCGGGAACATCGCACGCACGCCGTCGAGCGTGACCACCTCATACCTGCCCGACAATTCCTGCGTGATCTCCTCGATGATGGCAAACTTCACATTGTCCGGCGCGCTCAGGATGATCTCCGGCGTCGCCACCAGCTTGGGGATTTCATCGAACAGCGCCGAGACCGACTTATCCGACTGCGAGAAGATTTGCAGCGCCTTGAGCGCCACCAGCGGCGCATCATCGAAGCCGTAATAGTCCTCGCCGATGAACAGATGCCCGCTGACCTCACCACCCAACGGCGATCCGATCTCGTGCATCTTGCGCTTCATCAGGCTGTGACCGGTCTTCCACATCACCGGGACGCCGCCGTACTTGCGAATCTCATCCGGCAGCGCCTGCGATGCCTTGACATCGAAGACGATGGACGCGCCCGGATGCCGCGAGAGCAGGTCGCGCGCCAGCAGCGCCAGCAGGCGATCCGCCGCGATGTGATGCCCATGTTCGTCGATGAAGCCGCAGCGATCCGCGTCACCGTCGAATCCTAAGCCGACATCCGCCCCGATCTCGATGACCTTCGCTTCTAAATCTTTGGTGGTGGAGGGGTCTTCAGGGTTGGGCAGGTGATTCGGGTATGTGCCGTCCGACTCGCAGTAGAGACACTCAACCTCAAGCCCCAGATTGCGCAGCACTGTTGGGACATACGTGCCGGATAAGCCGTTGCCCGCGTCCAGCACAACCTTGAGCGGGCGCGCCATTTTCACTTTGCTCTGGATCGCCGCCATGTGCCGGTTGATCATGTCGTAGTCGGTATCGATTGTGCCGCGCCCGACCGCGAAGGCATCCTCCTGGATGATCTTGAGCAAGTCCTGAATCTGCTGATCCGCCAGCGCCTGTGCGCCATACGCCATCTTGATGCCGTTGTACTGCGTGGACAGATGGCTGCCGGTGATCATCACGCCCGCGCCCGTCCCATGATAGCTGGCGGACGCATAATAGACCGTCGGCGTCAGCACTGCGCCGATGTCGGTCACGTTCAGCCCGGTGGACGCAGCGCCCTCCATCAGCGCCTGCTGAAGCGGCGGTGACGTGAGCCGGTTGTCCATCCCCACAAAGATGCGATCCGTGCCGAAGGTTTTGGGCAAGTACGTGCCGAGCGCTTTGCCGACCAGGCGCGCCAGCTCGGGGGTGAGCTGGGGGGTATCGCCGGTGACCGTGCCGCGAATGTCATACTTTCGGAAGATCGTGGTATTGACTTGGGTCATGCAGGATTCTCCTCACAATCCGTCTGCAAAAAAGCTCTCGATCTGGTGCCGCGAGACAGCGGCATAGTGCGCTGCGGCGTTTCTGACGAGACTGCGGCAGGCATCACCCAGCGATGCGCCGCGTCCCCCGCTCTGGATGTCGCTGCCTTTCGCCACTAGGCGCGCCTGCACCCGCAGATGCGGGTTGTCGAGCGCCTGATAGACGATGATGATCTGCCATGCTGTTTTGAAGGCAGCGTTGTTCAGCGCAATCAGCTGGTCGAGCGTCTCCAGCGTCCGGCGGTCGAGCCACTGATTATCGCGATAATGCATTGGACTTTTGAACACGGCTTCATCGGATTTGAAAATATGATGATTGGCGCTGACGACCTGCCATAATGCTCGCAGTCCGGCGCTCAGATCGGGCTGATCCGAGACCGACTCCTCATGCCGCCCCCAGGTACAGGCGAGCGCCCAGCGCACGCCAGCGCGGCCGGGCGCAAGCCGGATTGTCAGCGCGGCATCCGGGCTGTGTTCAGCGCTCAGATAGCCGACGGTCGCCAGCCATGCCAGCCATCCGTTCTCAGGGCGCTTCGGCAGCGGGATGGCGTGAATCGTCTCGTCATTGCGCGGGGTCTCAGGTGGCGGCAACGGTCACCTCCTCGCCGTTGACCAGCGCGCCGAACTGCAAGCCCGCCCCATCGGGCGTCGTGTTGATCGTAATCTTTGTGCCGGCGGGCGGGTTGGCGCGCAGCAGAAAGTCCGCCAGCGGCTCGCGCACCGAACGGCGGATGATACGGCGCAGCGGGCGCGCGCCATATTCCGGCTCATCGTTCTGCGCCAGCATCCATTCAACGGCGGACTCGCTGAATTCCAGCGTCAGACCGCGCTCCGCGCCCATCTGCGCTTCCCTCTTCAGCATCAGCTTGAGAATCTGGTAAAGGACAGCGCGGTCGAGCGCGTTGAACATGATCACTTCGTCGAGCCGGTTGAGAAACTCCGGTCGGAAGTATGTGCGCACTTCCGCCATCGCGTTTTCGCGCGCTTCGTCGTCGATGACCGGCACAGCGAGATACTCCGCGCCCAGATTGCTTGTCAGGATGATGACTGTTTCGCTGAAGCGCGTCACGTTGCCGCGTCCATCGGTCAGGCGTCCTTCTTCGATCACTTGCAGCAGGATGTCAAGGATACGTGGGTGCGCCTTTTCGACCTCATCGAACAGCACGATGATGTACGGCTGCTGGCGGACGCGCTCGGTGAGCTGACCGCCCGCCTCGCTGTCCACATACCCGGATGGCGACCCGATCAGCCGGTTGAGGCTGCTCTCGTCTTTGAATTCGCTCATGTCCAGCGGCAGCATCGCGTCCTCGCTGCCGAACATGAATTCCGCCAGCGCCCGCGCCAGCTCGGTCTTGCCAACGCCCGTCGGACCCAGGAAGAGAAAGGCTCCAATCGGGCGGCGCGGGTCTTTCAAGCCGACGCGCGCGGTCTTGATCGCGCGGCTGACGGCTAACACTGCCTGATCCTGCCCGATCACGCGCTCCTGAAGATGCTCGACCATACTGGCGTAGCGCCCGCGCTCATCTTCGCCCAGTTTATTGACTGGGATACCGGACATCTGGCTCATCGCCAGGGTGATATCTTCGGCGTCGAGCGTGTTCGGCGTGGTGGTCTGTCCATCGCCCGGCTTGACTTGGATCTCCTGGCTCATGTTGACCATCGCCGCCGCGCGGTGCATCAGCTGTTCGGCGCTGCGCGGCAGCGGAGACGCGCTCATGTAGCGCTTCGCCAGCCGCGCCGCCAGACTCAGCACATCCTCAGCAATCGTCAGTTTGTAATCCGCCTCCAGATGCGGGCGCATCACCTTGAGGATTTCAATCGTCTCTTCAATCGACGGCTCTGGCACGCGCAAGACCTGGCTGTGTTCGATGACCGCGCTGACGGGCGCGAGCCGCTGGTTGTATTCGAGGTCGGTGGTCGTGCTGATGATCACCGGATCATTGTCCAGAAAGGCTTTCTGGATCATCGGCGTCGCTTTGGAGAATTCAGCTTTGATGGGCCCGCCGAAGAAGCGATGCAGATGCGGAATGAACAGAATGCCGCCGCGCGCCTCGTTCAGCCCAGCGCGGACGGCTTTCTGATCGCTGTCGAGCAGCGCCGCTTCATCGATCTGCACCAGCTTGCTGATGCCCCTGGGTCCTTTGCCCTCCGCGATCAGCAGTCCGAGGCTGTATGCCAGCGTGCGCTTGCCGACGCCATCGGGTCCGATCAGGATGATATGGCGGCTGACCGCCTGCGACAGGATGTTGTTCATATCGCGCAGCAGGTTATCGCGGAAGTAGACGGCGCGCAGTTTGCCCGCCTTCGCCAGCGCCGCGTAATCCTTGAGCGTCGTGTTATCGCGGATGACTTCTTTCTTCTCCGCCAGCATGTCGGCAATCGCTTTCGGCGTGATCCCGTGCTGGCGCAGCAGTCCGCTGGTGCTGACTGAGGCTTCGCTCATAATCGCCAGCACGTGATCGGTGTCAGCGCGGATTTGGTTCTGCGAATTGGCGAGTGTTAGCGCATCGTCGATCAGGATGATGCTTTGGCGCGACAGCGGGACAAGCCGGTTGCCGCGCGCCGCAAAGTCCAGATTGCCGTTCTGATCAGTGCGGCTTTCAGCCGCAAGCTGCACCTGACGGGTGAGCCGCTCCAGATCAATGCCGCGCGCCTGTTTGAACGCCTCGATCAAGCGTGCCGCCGCCGTCTCCCGACTCTGAAGCAGCGCCAATAGGATCGCCTCTGGGGTCAGCGTGGTCTTCCGGTACTGATCTTTGACGGCAACGGCTTGATTCAGCACCGCGTCCATGTCTTTGGAAATCAGATCGGGATTGAGGGTTCCCATCGGCAAACGTTCCTATACTCTCCTGGAAAGTCACGTCTCTAACATTAACCTCAAACGGCGCGGAAAACAAGCTTGCCGCTGGATCGAGGAAGGACGACATTTGTTACGTGTTGCTAATGCCCTTCAACACTGAATAAACCAGCGCAGGCGGAATATGCTTATGTTAAAGAAAACGTCCGCGTATCAGGTCTGGATCGAAGGAGGGTTTGATGCGGTCACAGCCGACAGTCGCCCCGCCGTCCGAGGATAAGCGATGGCGGATCGTCACCGCGACCATGCGCCGGCATGGGTTCGCGCCGGATGCCCTGATTGAAACGCTGCACAGCGTTCAAGAGGCATTCGGATACTTAGATGAAAATTCACTCCGTTTTGTGGCGGGCAATCTCAAATTACCATTGAGCCGCGTTTATGGGGCGGCAACCTTTTACAACCTGTTCACGCTCAAGCCGCAGGGTGAACATGCCTGCGTCGTCTGCATGGGGACGGCGTGCTACATCAAAGGTGGGGCGCACCTGCTGGCGGAAATCGCGCATCATTTCAATCTCAAGCCGGGCGAGACCACGCCGGACGGGCGCGTCTCGCTGCTGGTGGCGCGCTGTCTGGGAACGTGCGGCTTAGCACCGGCGGTGGTGTTTGACGGGGCGGTTGCGGGCAAGGTCGAGCCAGAAGCGCTGATCGGGCGAATCGAGAGGTGGCTGAATCATGAACCTGGATGAACTTCACGCGCTGGCGGCGCGCGAACGCGAACGGCAGGCAGCGTTCAAACATCGCGTCATCGTGTGCAGCGGGACGGCGTGCCATGCCGCTGGCAGCGATCAGATCGTGGAACAGCTTGAAACAGCGGCGAAAGCGCGCGGACTCGACTCCCGATGCGAGATCAAGCGCGGCGGCTGTCGCGGCTTGTGCGCGGCGGGCCCGATGGTGACAGTCGATCCAGCAAATGTGCTGTATCAGGGCGTCACGCCGGATGACGCCGACGCCATCCTCAGCCATCTGGACACCGCTCCGGTCGAGCGGCTGCGCTGCGACACGACACAAGCCTTTTTCACCCGTCAAAAGCATGTCGTCCTAGAGCTGGAAGGGCGCACTGACCCCGAACGGATCGAGGATTACATCGCGGCGGGCGGCTTTGAGACCTTCATTCACACGGTGACCGAACGAACGCCCGCTGAAGTGATCGAGATCATCCGTCAAAGCGGGCTGGCGGGGCGCGGCGGCGCGGGCTATTCGACCGGGCTGAAGTGGAGTACGGTAGCGAAGGCGGTCGCGCCGCGTAAATTTGTGATCTGCAACGGCGATGAAGGCGATCCGGGCGCCTTCATGGATCGCAGCGTGATGGAGGATTATCCCTACCGCGTGATCGAAGGGATGCTGATCGCGGCTTACGCCGTCGGCGCGAATGAAGGCTTTTTGTATGTTCGCGCGGAATATCCGCTGGCGGTCAAGCGGCTCAAACACGCCATCCGCCAAGCGGAAAAGCACGGGCTGCTCGGCATGAGTCTGTGCGGCACGCCGTTCAGCTTCAAGCTGGATGTTCGGCTGGGCGCGGGCGCGTTCGTCTGCGGTGAGGAGACCGCGCTGATCGCATCGATTGAGGGCAAGCGCGGGACGCCGCGTCCGCGACCGCCCTATCCGGCAGAGTCCGGCTTATGGGGCTTCCCAACGCTGATCAACAACGTCGAAACCATCGCGAATGTCGTCCCCATCCTGCGCGAGGGCAGCGAATGGTTCACCCGCATCGGCACAGAGCGCAGCAAAGGCACAAAAGTCTTTGCGCTGTCGGGGCGGATCAAGAACACCGGCTTGATCGAAGTGCCGATGGGCATCACGCTGCGCGAGATCATCTTCGACATCGGCGGCGGCATCCCCGATGGCAAGCGCTTCAAAGCCGTGCAGACCGGCGGACCCTCTGGCGGCTGCATCCCGGAGGCATCCCTCGATATCCCTGTCGATTATGTATCGCTGGCGCAGGTCGGCTCGATCATGGGATCGGGCGGCATGATCGTTATGGATGAGACCTCGTGCATGGTTGATGTCGCTAAATATTTCATGGAATTCTGCATGGCTGAGTCATGCGGCAAATGCATTCCCTGCCGCGTTGGGACAGCGCAGATGTATCGCCTGCTCGACAAAATCACGCGCGGCGAAGGTGAACTGAGCGATCTCGACCTGCTCGAAGAGCTTTGCGACACGGTGAAACACACCAGCCTATGCGGTTTGGGTCAGGCAGCGCCCAATCCCCTCAGCAGCACCCTGAAATACTTCCGCGATGAATACGTGGCGCACATTGTCGACCGTGTCTGCCCGGCGGGTGTCTGCCCCGCGCTGACGCAAAAGGAGGCGGCACGATGAGCCGTGTGCTGACGCTCAAAATCAACGGCGAGGAAATGACCGGACGCGAGCGCGAGACGATCCTCGAAGTGGCGCAGGAACACAATATCCCGATCCCGCGCTTGTGCCAGCTCGACGGGCTGTCCACCGTCGGCGCGTGCCGGCTGTGTCTGGTCGAAGTGGCGGGGGCGCCCAAACTGCTGCCCGCCTGCACCACCTACGTCACCGAAGGCATGGAAATCAACACTAACTCGGAGCGGCTTCAGAACTACCGCCGGATGATCATCGAGATGCTGTTCACGGAAGGCAATCATATCTGCTCCGTCTGCGTCTCGAATGGTCACTGCGAGCTGCAATCCCTGGCAATGAAGATAGGGATCGACCATATCCATCTGCCTTATCTGTATCCCAAGCGCGGCGTGGACGCCTCGCATGAGCGTTTCGCCTTTGACGCCAATCGCTGTGTGCTTTGCACGCGCTGCGTCCGCGTCTGCGATGAGATCGAAGGCGCGCACACATGGGATGTGAGCGGGCGCGGCATCGAGTCGCGCGTGATCACCGACCTGAACCAACCCTGGGGTGAGGCGGAGTCCTGCACAAGCTGCGGTAAGTGCGTGCAGGCTTGCCCAACGGGGGCATTGTTCATTAAAGGCAGTGCGGTCGGCGAGATGACCAAGCGCAGCGAATTTCTCAGCCTGATCGCGCAGCGGCGGGAGGATAACCGACGATGAAGAAAACCCTGGCGACCATTTGGTTAGACGGCTGCTCCGGCTGTCACATGTCGTTTCTAGACATCGATGAACGGCTGCTGGCGCTAGCGGAAAAAGCAGCCTTGGTCTACAGCCCGCTGGTTGATCTCAAAGACTTCCCCGACCATGTGGACATCACGCTGGTCGAGGGCGCGGTCAGCAGCGAGGACGATCTGAAGAAAATCCGCCACATCCGCCAGCATACCGGCACGCTGATCTCGCTCGGCGACTGCGCAGTCACGGGCAATGTCCCGTCGCTGCGCAACGCGGTCGGCGCAGAGTCGGTTCTGCGGCGGGCGTATCTAGAGCCAGACCTGATCCATCCGCAGCTTCCGAGCGACGGCGTCCCGGGCTTGCTGCCGGTCGTCCGTCCCGTGCATTCAGTGGTCAAGGTCGATGTGTATCTCCCCGGCTGTCCACCGTCGGCAGACACCATCTTCAACGCCCTGACGGCGCTGCTCGACGGCGAGTCCGCTCACGAACTCAGGACGCGCTTCGGCGCATAACGAGGAGGCATCATGCCCAAGACGATCACCATCGATCCCGTGACCCGCATCGAAGGTCACGCCAAGATTACGATCCAGCTTGACGACTCCGGCGCGGTGGCGGATGCGCATTTCCACGTGACTCAGCTTCGCGGCTTCGAGAAATTCTGCGAGGGGCGTCCGTTTCAGGAGATGCCGTCGCTGATGGCGCGCATCTGCGGCATCTGCCCGGTCAGCCACCTGGTCGCGTCGGCGAAGGCGTGCGATGCGCTGCTGGCGGTGCGCATCCCCGAAACGGCGGCGCACCTGCGCGAAGTCCTCAATCTGGCGCAGATCGCGCAGTCGCACGCGCTCAGCTTTTTCTATCTGTCGTCGCCCGATCTGCTGCTCGGCATGGACGCCGACCCGGCTCAGCGCCATCTCTTTGGCGTCGCGCAGGCGCAGCCGCAGCTCGCCCGCGATGGCATTCGACTGCGTCAGATGGGGCAGCAGATCATCGAAATGCTCGGCGGCAAGCGCATTCATCCTGCCTGGGTCGTCCCCGGCGGCGTCAATGAGCCGCTGACCGCCGACAAGCGTGACGCCATCCGCGCCTTCGTGCCGGAGGGAATCGCCATCATGGAGCGCACGCTGGCATGGTATCGCGGCGTGCTGGACAGCTACGCCGAGGAGATCGAGGCGTTCAGCGCGCTCAAAACGCTGTTCATGGGCTTGATCAATCGGCAGGGTCAGCTTGAGATGTACGACGGGGTGATCCGCATCGTTGACTCGGAGCGGCAGATCATCGCCGATGGACTCGCACCGGAGAACTACGCCAGCTTCATCGGCGAGGCGGTCGAGAAATGGTCATTCCTCAAGTCGCCATTCTATCGCCCGATGGGCTACCCCGACGGCACGTATCGAGTCGGGCCGCTGGCACGGCTGAGTCTGGTCGATTCGATGGGTACGCCGCGCGCGGATGAGGCGCTCGGCTTCTTCCGAACGCTGAACTGGAACAGCGCTTTCCACTATCACTATGCCCGGCTGATCGAAATCCTCTACTGTTTTGAGAAGATCGACCGTCTGCTCAATGAACCCGACATCCTCAGCAGCCGCGTGCGCGCGCTGGCTGCGCCGAACAGCACCGAGGGCATCGGCGTGAGCGAAGCCCCGCGCGGGACGCTGATCCACCACTACACCATCGATGATAACGGCTTGATCACCCGCGCCAACCTGATTATCGCTACCGGACATAACAACCTGGCGATGGATCGCAGCGTCTACGAGGTGGCGCGTCGCTATATCGATGGGACGAAGCTCACTGAAGGGATGCTCAACCGCGTTGAGGCGGTCATTCGGGCGTTCGACCCATGCTTGAGCTGCTCGACGCACGCGGTCGGGCAGATGCCGCTTCAGCTTCAGCTCATCGCGCCCGATGGCACAGTGGTGGACGAGATCCGGCGGTGACTCATGCTGCTGATCATCGGCTGTGGCAGCTTAGTGCGGACAGATGACGCGGTGGGTCAGGCGATGGCGGCGGCGCTGAGCGAGCGGATCGCTTCAGCAGAGGCGATCCGCTGCACGCAGCTCACGCCGGAGCTTGCCGAACCGATCAGCCGCGCGGACGCAGTGGTTTTCATCGATGCGTCCGCTGAGGGCGAACCTGGCACAATGCGGTTCAGCGCGCTCGCGCCAGAAAATGGCGGCGGCGCATTCACCCACCACGTCACACCTGCGTCGCTGCTCGGCGCGGCGGCAGATTTGTACGGACATGCGCCTCTAGCGCGGCTGATCGCGGTTGTGGGCTGGTCATTCAATTACGGGGCGGCGCTGTCGCCGCAGATGGAAGCCATTTTTCCCGCGCTCGTGGATCGGGCGCAGGCATGGATCAAATCCATTTTTAAGAATGGAGCATAAAACATGCATGAGTTTGGCATTGTTGAAGGGATCGTCAAAGGGCTGCTGCCGCAGTTGGAGGCGCAGGGAGTCGAGCGGGTGAGCGAAGTCCATTTTCGGCGTGGGAGCGCCTTCTCCGAGGATTCGCTGCGGCAGGCATACGCCGCGACAACCATAGGGACACCGCTTGAACTGGCGGAGCTGAAGATCGATACGGTCAATCTCAATTACGTTTGCAAGTGCGGCTATCAGCAGGTGATCACCAGCGACGATCTGGAGGGGCATATGTTCATCTGCCCGGTGTGCGGCGCAGTGCATGAAGTCGATGAGGCGCACGATCTGGAGCTGATCGAGGTGATAGCGGAGGCATGACATGCTGGAGCGCTGGCGGCTGAGCGTCGGCGGCCAGGTGCAAGGGGTGGGGTTTCGTCCGTTTGTCTACCGGCTAGCAGTGGAACTGGGACTCGCCGGCTGGGTGATCAACGCGGCGAACGGCGCGGTGATCGAAGCGCAGGGCGAATCCGATCAACTGGAGCGCTTTATCCGCCGCTTGTGCGCTGAACTGCCGCTGCACGCCCGGATCGACCGCCTCGACCGCCAGATTGTCCCACCGCAAACGGACAGCCAGGCATTCGCGATCCACGATAGCGACGGCGGCGGCGCGATCACCGCGCTGATGCTGCCCGATCTGGCGGTCTGCTCGGACTGCCTGCGCGAACTGCGCGATCCGAATGACCGCCGCCACTGCTATCCCTTCATCAACTGCACCCACTGCGGCGCGCGCTACAGCATCATCGAGGCGCTGCCCTATGATCGTCCGAAAACGACCATGCGCGCCTTTGAGATGTGCGCCGCGTGCCGCGCGGAGTATGACAATCCACTGGATCGACGTTTCCACGCCCAGCCCATCGCCTGCCCAGACTGCGGACCCCAGCTCGCGCTGTGGGATGCGGCGGGGCAGATGTTGGCGCAGCGCGATGATGCGCTGCGGATGGCGGAGGAGGCGATCCGCCAGGGCATGATCGTCGCGCTCAAAGGGATGGGCGGCTTTCAACTGCTGGTCGATGCGCGCGACGACGCGGCGGTGAAGCGGCTGCGCGACCGCAAACACCGCCCCGATAAGCCGCTGGCGGTCATGTTCCCGACGCTGGACGATCTGGAACGCGCCTGTGAGGTCAGCCAGCTTGAGCGCGACCTGCTGCTGTCGTCCGCTGCGCCGATTGTCCTGCTGCGGCAGAAACTCAACAACATCGCGCCGTCGGTCGCGCCCGGACTGCCCTATCTGGGCGCATTTCTGCCTTATACGCCGCTGCATCACCTGCTGCTCGATGATCTCGGCTTCCCGGTCGTCGCCACCAGCGGCAACCGCTCCGGCGAGCCAATCTGCATCGATGAGCGTGAGGCGCTCAGTGCGTTAGGCGGGATCGCGGATATCTTTCTGGTGCATGATCGTCCGATTGCGCGCCCGGTCGATGATTCGGTGGCGATGGTCGCAGTGGACGGCATGGTCATGCTGCGGCGGGCGCGCGGATATGCGCCTGAGCCGGTCGAGCTGGCGGGCGCGGACAGCGTGATCGCCTTCGGCGCGCAGCAGAAAAACACGGTCGCTTTCGCCCATCGGGGCAGAGTCTTCATCAGCCAGCATCTCGGCGAGATGGACAGCGCCGCCGGCAGCGCGCTCTGCCGGCGCACCATCGCCGAATGGACGCGCCTTTACGATCTGCATCCAGAACAAGCCGTCTGCGATCTGCATCCTGATTACCGAACGACTCGGCTTGCTGAAGCGAGCGGCTTGCCCGTCCTGCGGGTTCAGCATCACAGCGCGCATGTGCTGGCGGTCATGGCGGAACATGGGCTGAGCGCGCCCGCGCTCGGCATCGCCTGGGATGGCACAGGTTACGGCGCAGACGGGACAATCTGGGGCGGCGAATGGCTGCATGTGACCGAAACGGCGGTCACGCGCTTTGCCCATCTGCGCCCGTTCCCGCTGCCCGGCGGGGACAAAGCCGCTTATGAACCCCGACGGTGCGCGCTCGGCGCGCTCTACGCCATCTATGGGCACAATCTGCCGATCGACCGGCTCGATTTCACCACGTCCGAGCGCGATCTGCTCCTCAGCGCGCTGGAGCGGGGGATCAACGCGCCGCTGACTTCCAGCGTCGGCAGGCTGTTCGACGCAGCGGCGGCGCTTCTGGGACTGATCCAGCGCTGCACCTTCGAAGGTCAAGCGGCGATGCTGCTCGAAGCAGCCGCAGATGGGGTTGAAACCGAGGAAAGATACCCGTTTCGGGTTACGCCTGTCACTAACTCGAACGGGACGACTCGTTACATGATTGAATGGACTGATATGATCGCTGCGCTGGGCGCGGAGCCGGATGTGAGGCTGGCGGCAGCGAAATTTCACAACACCCTGATCGCCATCCTCACCGTCATCGCCCAACGCGGGGGCGAACGAAAGATTATTTTGAGCGGCGGGTGTTTTCAGAACCGGCGGCTGCTCGAAGGCGCGGTCAAGGCGCTGCGCGCGGCGGGTTTGACGCCCTACTGGGCATCCCGAATCCCACCCAATGACGGCGGGATCGCGCTGGGGCAGATCGCCGCTGCAGTTCGTGAGAGGGAGCGTATGCCATGTGTCTAGCAGTGCCGGGCAGGATTGTTAGCACGGAGGGCGAGAGTCTCGACCGCACGGGCAAAGTTGATTTCGGCGGCATCCTCAAAGAAGCGTGCCTGGCGTATGTCCCTGATGCCGAAGTCGGCGATTACGTCATCGTGCATGTCGGCTTTGCGCTCAGCAAGGTCGATGAAGCCGAAGCGCAGCGCGTCTTTGCGTATCTGGCGGAGATGGGCGAGCTGGAAGAGCTGGATGCGGACGGAGGCGGCGCATGAAATTCATCGATGAATACCGCGATGCGCCGTCCGTGCACGCTTTTGCCGACGCCATCCGCCGCGTCACCACGCGCCCATGGGCGATCATGGAAATCTGCGGCGGGCAAACCCATGCGATTGTCAAATTCGGCATCGATACGCTGCTCCCGCCGGAGATCACGCTGCTGCACGGACCCGGCTGCCCGGTCTGCGTGACGCCGGTCGAGCTGATCGACAAGGCGCTGCTGCTGGCAGCGCGCCCGGACGTGATCTTCACCTCGTTTGGCGACATGCTGCGCGTACCGGGGACGCAGGGCGACCTGTTCAGCATCAAAGCGCGCGGCGGCGACGTGCGCATGGTCTATTCCCCGCTCGACGCGCTGAAAATCGCGTCAGCGAACCCGAATCGCCAAGTCGTCTTTTTTGCCGTCGGCTTTGAAACCACCGCGCCCGCCAACGCGATGGCGGTCTATCAGGCGGCGCGCCGGGGGATCGACAACTTTTCGATCTTAGTCTCGCATGTCCTCGTCCCACCCGCCGTCGAAGCGATCTTGAGTTCTCCGGGCAACCGCGTTCAGGGCTTTCTCGCCGCTGGACATGTCTGCGCGGTGGTCGGCTATGAAGAATACGCGCCGCTGGCGGAAAAATACCGCGTCCCCTTTGTCGTGACCGGCTTCGAGCCGCTCGACATCATGCAGGGCGTATACATGACGGTGTGCCAATTGGAGCAGGGGCGCGCTGAGGTTGAGAATCAATATGCGCGCTGTGTGCGTCGCGCCGGCAGCGCCGGCGCGCAGGCGATGATCCGCGAGGTCTTCGAAATCGTGCCGCGCAAATGGCGCGGGATCGGCGAAATCCCCGCCAGCGGACTCGGTCTGCGCGCGCAGTATGCCGCGTTCGACGCCGAAAAGCGCTTTGGACTCGCCAAGATGAACATAGCGGAGAGCGACCAATGCCTGAGCGGTCAGGTGCTTCAGGGCAAAATTAAGCCGCACCAATGCCCGGCGTTCGGCGTGACCTGCACGCCAGAATGTCCGCTTGGCGCAACGATGGTGTCATCTGAGGGCGCGTGCGCCGCCTATTACCGCTACCGCCGCCGGGAGGTGATGCATGGTTGACATGACGCTTCAGTGTCCCGTCCCGTTTACGCACAGCGAGACTGTCATGCTCGCGCATGGCGGTGGCGGGCGGATGATGCGCAGCCTGATCGAAGGCGTGATCATGCCCGCCTTCAGCAATCCCGCGCTCGATGCCGCACATGATGGCGCAGTGCTGACCATCAATGGCTCCAGGCTGGCATTCACCACCGACTCTTTTGTCGTCCAGCCGCTGTTCTTCCCCGGCGGTGACATCGGGACGCTGGCGATCAACGGCACGGTCAATGATCTAGCGATGTGCGGCGCGCGTCCGCTGGCGATCAGCGCTGGTTTCATCATCGAAGAAGGCTTCTCGATGGACACGCTGCGCCGCGTGATCAGCTCGATGGCGGCGGCGGCGCGAGAAGCGGGCGTGCAGATCGTCACAGGCGACACTAAAGTCGTCGATCAGGGCAAGGGCGATGGGCTGTATATCAACACCGCGGGCATCGGCGTGATCGCCGACGGTGTGGACATCGCGCCGACGAACATTCGCCCCAAAGACGCAATCCTGCTCAACGGCGATCTCGGTCGGCACAGCCTGGCGATCATGGCGCTGCGCGAGGGTTTGCGCTTCGAAAGCACGATTGAAAGCGACTGCGCGCCGCTGGTTAAGCCGGTGATGGCGCTGCTGGACGCGGGCATCAGGGTGCGCTGTTTGCGCGATCTGACGCGCGGCGGGCTGGCATCGGCGCTGGTAGAAATTGCGACCGCAGCGCGGCGCGATCTTCAGATTGCGGAGGCGGCGATCCCCGTGCGCGAGGATGTGCGCGGCGCGTGCGAAATACTGGGTCTTGACCCGCTGTACACCGCCAATGAAGGGCGCTTCATCGCCTTTGTCGCGCCGGAAGACGCGGCGCGCGCTTTAGCGCTGCTGGGAGCGGGCGCGCAGCAGATCGGCAGCGTCCTGGAGACGCCAGGCGGGCAAGTGACGCTGACGAGCGTGATCGGCGCGGCGAGAATTGTGGATATGCTCAGCGGAGAGCAGCTCCCGCGCATCTGCTGATGGTTAGACAAAGTAATCATTTTTTGCTCGCTTACAAGCGAGAGGAGAGAGATAAAATGACAGTTGCGGCATTACCCGCGCAGAAGCGCTCAACAAAACCGGCGCAGCGATGGGTTTATTTATTCAACGAAATTGACGAAGTGCAGGAGATGCTCGGCGGCTCATGGGACAAGACGCGCGCGCTGCTGGGCGGCAAAGGCGCGGGCTTGGGCGACATGACCCGCGCGGGCGTCCCTGTCCCGCCCGGCTTCACCGTCACCACCGAAGCCTGCAACCGCTATCTGGAAGAAGGCGGCAAGTTCCCGGAAGGCATGTGGGAGCAGGTGCTGGAAGCGCTCAAGACGATTGAGCAGAAGACGGGCAAGCAGTTCGGCAGTGCCGATAATCCGCTGCTGATGTCAGTGCGGTCGGGCGCGAAATTCTCCATGCCCGGCATGATGGACACTGTGCTGAATCTCGGCATGAATGATCAGATCGCTGAAGGCATGGTCAAACTGACCGGCGATCCGCGCTTCGTCTACGATGCCTATCGCCGCCTGGTGCAGATGTTCGGCTCGGTCGTCATGGGCGTGGCGGATGAGGCGTTCGAGGATTACCTGACGCAGATCAAGAAGGATCGCGGCGTCAAGTCCGATGTGGAGCTGACCGCCGACGACTGGCGCGGCGTGACGCAGGAATTCCAGCGCATCTTCCATCATGAGACAGGCGAGGATTTCCCACAAGACCCCTATCACCAGCTTGAGCTGGCGGTCGAAGCCGTGTTCAAGTCGTGGAATGGCAAGCGCGCTGTCGATTACCGCAATGCCGCCGGCATCCCGCACGATCTGGGGACGGCAGTCAATGTACAGATGATGGTCTTCGGCAACATGGGCGGGCAGAGCGGCACGGGCGTCGCCTTCACGCGCAACCCATCTACGGGTGAGCGCGCCCTGTTCGGCGATTACCTGATGAATGCGCAGGGTGAAGACGTGGTTGCAGGCATCCGCACGCCGATCCCGATTGCTGAACTGAAGAAAGAGAATCCTGCCATCTACGCCGAATTCGTCGAGATCGCCAACCAGCTTGAGAAGCACTACCGCAACATGCAGGATGTCGAATTCACAATTGAAAACGGCAAGCTGTGGATGCTGCAAACCCGCGATGGCAAACGGACAGCGCGCGCCGCCGTGCGTATTGCGGTCGAGATGGCGGAAGAGGGCTTGATCACCAAGCAGGAAGCCGTCCTGCGCGTTTCGCCTGCCAATGTCATTCAACTGCTGCATCCGCAGTTCGACGATGATGAAAAAATGGCGGCGAAGAAAGCCGGACGCATGATCGCGTCGGGCGTCAATGCTTCGCCGGGCGCAGCCGTCGGCGTTGTCGCTTTCGATGCCGACCTGGCGGAGAAATGGGGCAAGGCGAAGCGCTCCGTCATCATGGTGCGCCCAGAGACCAAACCGGACGATGTCCATGGGATGCTGGCATCGAAAGGCATTCTGACCAGCCACGGCGGCGCAACCAGCCATGCGGCGGTGGTGGCGCGGCAGTTCGGCGTGCCGTGCGTCTGCGGAGCAGAAGACCTCGAGATTGACCTACGCAGCCGGCTGATGCGCGTCGGCGATATTGTTGTCCGCGAAGGCGACACACTGTCCATCGATGGGTCGACCGGTGAGGTCTTCATCGGTGAAATCCCGCGCATCGAGCCGAATTTCATGCGCGAGTCCTATTTGCTCAAGCTGCTCAATTGGGCGGACAGCTTCCGCAAGCTCGGGGTCTATGCCAACGCCGACTATCCAGCCGATGCACGGCGCGCCCGCGACTACGGCGCACAGGGCATCGGCTTGTGCCGGACGGAGCATATGTTCTTCCAGGAGGAGCGCCTGCCGATTGTCCAGGCGATGATCCTCTCCGAGCCGAACAGCCCGGAGGAAGCCGCCGAGCTGGACAAGCTCCTGGTCTTCCAGCAGGACGATTTCTACGGCATCTTCAAAGCGATGGATGGCTATCCGGTGATCATCCGTCTGCTCGATCCGCCGCTGCATGAATTCATGCCCAATCATGAGGATTTGGCGCTCAAGGCGGCTGGCTTGCGCCTGATGGGCGACCGCCCGAATGAACTGACGCGGATCGAGAACCTGATGACTGCCGTTGAGGGGCTGCGCGAGTTCAACCCGATGTTGGGGCTGCGTGGGGTTCGGCTCGGTCTGGTGCGCCCTGCTATCACCCGGATGCAGGTGCGCGCCATCTTCGAGGCAGCCTGCCAGCTTCAGCGCGAGGGCGTCGATGTCTATCCTGAGATCATGATGGCAGTCACCTCACACGCGAACGAAGTCAAGGTGATGTCGGAGCTGATCAAGACCGTTGCCAATGAGGTGATGAGACGCACTGGCGTCAAAGTCGATTACAAGATCGGCACGATGATCGAACTGCCGCGCGCCGCCATTATCGCCGATGAGATGGCGCAGTATTCGGAATTCTTCTCATTTGGAACCAATGACCTGACTCAGACGACCTTCGGCATCAGCCGCGACGACGCCGAAGGTAAATTCCTGCTCGAATACGTCGAGCGCGGCATCCTGCCGGAAAACCCGTTTCAGGTGTTGGATCGCAGCGGCGTTGGCTTTTTGATCGATCTGGCGGTCAGCAAAGGTCGGCAGGCGCGCCCCGATCTGGAAGTGGGCATCTGCGGCGAGCATGGCGGCGATCCCAGCAGTATCGAATTTTGTCACAAAACTGGGCTGGATTACGTGAGCTGCTCGCCGTTCCGCGTGCCGGTGGCGCGGCTGGCAGCGGCGCACGCCGCGCTGAAGTAAAAGCCGCAGTCCACAGACTGAACCAACTGTCGGGGGCATTACTCCCCCGACAGTTTCATGGTGGGGACGCTCTGGTTGGGCAGCCGGATGATGACGGTTGTGCCGACGCCGACATCGCTGACCAATTGGATGAAGCCGCCGTGCGCCAGCACCTGATTTCGGACGATGCTCAGCCCCAGCCCCAGACCGGGGCGCTCATCGATGTTGCGACCACGATAGAACGGATCGAAGACGCGCATCCCGTCCTCATCTTCAATTCCGATCCCGTTATCGCTCACGATGAGCGTCATTTCCAGTTCGCCTGCGCGAATTTCAAGCGTGACCTCGCCGCCCTCGGGCGTGTACAAAAAGGCATTGCTGAGCAGATGCGTCAGGATCAGGCGCAGCACGTCTTGACTGATCAGCGTTTGCGCATTAGGGTCGCATTTGAAATGCACATGGTGACCAAGCGGATAACGCTGCTGCATCTCGCTCAGAATATCAGCTCCTAACGCATATAAGCGCACCAGCTGGCGTTCGCTTTCCGATTTGCCATCTTGCTGACGCAGCACCATGCTCATATTGTCGAGCAGCTCAGTGATCTGAACGATCTGCGCCTTGATCTGGTTGAAGCGCGCTGCGCGCTGCGGCTCCGACAGGCGGTCATAATAGCGTTCGAGCAGTTCGCTCGCGCTCTGGATCGCAGCAAGCGGATTGCGGAATTGATCGGCGATCCGAATCATCAGCTGCGTCTTAAGATAATTGAACTTTTGCGTCATTTCTGCGTTCATCTGCTCGCGCTCGCGCTCGATCAGCAGATCCCGCGTCTGCTTTTCTTCGGTGAAGTCCATCATGATCCCGATCAGCAATCTCACGTTGAACTGCTGATCCTCGAACACACTCGCCCAGACGCGCACCCAGCGCCATTCATCGTCGGCGCGCCTTATGCGGACTTCAGCGGTCTTCGATTTAACATCGGTCTGTTGAAGGCGCTCGGTGAGATAATGGCGCAGCGTGTGCCGATCATCAGGATGGGTGAGCGCGATCAAGTCTTCGTCATCAAGCGCGATCTTCCCGCCTAGCGCGCATCCGACAAATTCATTTAAGGGGCGATTGGTGAACACCAGCCTTTCATTGACCAACGGATTGAGATCGCGGACGTAGATCATGTAAGGGGAAACATTGGCGAGCCGCTGGGTCAGCGTTTGGATGACTTTCAGCGACTCCTCATTTTCACGGCGCTCGGTCGTATCGCGCGCGACGATCAGCACGGAGCTGACTCTGCCGCTCGCGTCGCATTCCGGGACGCAGATGATGTCGAACCAGCAGCGCAAGCCGTCATGCAGACCTGCCGCGACCTCAACGCGCTGACTCGTACCCGTCCGCAACGTCTCCTCAAAGGCTTCCTGCCACTGTCTGAGCGCGTTTTGTGTCCTCTCACTTTGCAGATGCGGGATAACCTCGCTGGGGCTGCGACCAACCAGCGCCTCAAGCGGGCGTTCCAGCAGCGTTTGCGCCGCCTGATTGGCAAACAGACAGCGAAACTCAGAGTCCATCCGAACGACATAATCGGGCAGATGGCTGATCAAGGTGTCGAGTTCTCTCTCTTTCGCCAGCACTGCAGCGCGCACAAGCTGTTCACTCCGGCGCAGCAGGCTGACGATGAGGAGCGCTGCCCCGCCCGCCACCAGATGGAACAGGACGGTTCCGCCATAAATCAGGCGCGGCGGCACATCCGGTCGCAGGGGCGGCACCACCAGCAGCAGCAGAAAGCTCAGCAGCCACCCGATCAGCGCGCGCCGAATCGGCATCACGACCACCGAGACCAGCGCGATGATGACGAACAGGTCGAGCGTTCTTAACGTGCCGATATACGTGTTGTCCGCAAAAATCGCGATAGACCATAATATACCGTAGCCGATCCCGATCAGCGCGTCGGCGGTGGCGCGAATATGACCCCGCCGCGCCAGCACACAGACACCTATCAGGGATACCACTGCTAGCACGCGCAGCGCAAGCGCGCTGGGCGTCACTTCGCTTGTGAGGATCAACATGATGAGCGACAGCGGCATGAAGATGAGTAGGATGATCAGCGCTGCAGCAGCGTTGGTCTGTGCTTGCAGGCGCATTGAGATGTCTTGGACATGGGGCAGCGGTTCGCACACCCTTAACAATGCACCCCAGAGCTGTATTCCAACCTTCATAGATAATCCCATCCCTTTGATACTGCTGCAATGTGTGCGGTTCGTCTATGCTGACATTATAATTTGAGTTGGGCGGGATTTTTGCCCCATTCCATGAAGAAACAGGATGAGAAGGGTTGAGCAGTCAGTCAAGTGTGAACACTACATGATTCAGAGCGCATGGCTGCAGCGGCTCTGGCTGGCAGGGCTGTTTTTTTTCGGCTCTGAAATCGTCCTCTGGACGGACACTCAGCGCGAATGGGTCGAGTGGCTGCTGATCGCAGGCGGCTATCTGGCATTGTCGGCGCTGACACTGGAAGCGGCGGCATTTTTTCGCGCGCGCAGCATCTTTGAAGCGCTGGCGCTGGCGGGCATGGTCGGCTTGGCAAATGGGCTGCTGCTCAACCCGACTACTGCGCTGGTTGATGTGCCGCGCACGCTGGTGACGCGGGCGATGGGCGGTCATGCGCTGATGGCACTGGCGATGATCGGCGCATTCACGCTGATCACAGGTGCGCGCCGCACTTCGGCAGGGCTGAGCGCGCTGGGTCTTGGCGCGGCTGGCTTGGGCTTGTTCTGGGGGCTGTGGGCGCGCTGGTCGCCAACTGAGCTGGCTGCTCAGCCGGAGACGCCGCTGTCAATCATGCTCGGGTTGGGGGGATTGACGCTGCTGATCCTGACTGCGCTGGCGCGCTGGCTTCCAAACACAGCGATACCGCGCCTGAGCCGACTCGACTGGACGCTGTGCCTCGGCATCCTGCTGGCACTGCTGATCATCCGCTTGCTGAGCGACCAGCTCGACTCATTCGCCCTGATCGCGGTTCCGCTGTTGATCGTCTACTGTCTGGCAGTGCTGTATTTTCGCCAGCGCAAAAAACCCGGCTCCTTCATGGATACTGGGTCAAGCGCGCCTGCCTGGATAGGCTTCGGACTCGCTGCCGCAGTCTTTCTCGGCGCTGGGGCGCTCGGTTATCACCTGCCGCGTCTGATAGCATGGGGCGATCTGCTGGCATCGGTCGCGGTTGTATTCACGGCGTACGGCTTGATCTGGCTGCCCTGCATGTCGCTGGTCTTGGGCGCACAGGCGTTCAGCCGTCAGGCGCGGGGCTTCAACCTGTAAGGCGATGGAGTGTGAACGATGATGACTCCGATAACGCTTTTGGAAAAGCGGCGCATCGTCCTCGGCGTGACGGGCAGCATTGCCGCCTATAAAGCCGCCGATCTCGCCAGCAAACTGACCCAGGCAGGCGCGCTGGTCGATGTGATCATGACCGACGCGGCGCAGCGCTTCATCGCTCCGCTGACGTTTCAGGCGCTCACCGGGCGCGCCGTCTACACCGATCTATGGCGGATGGATGCCAGCGCTGGACTGCCGACCCACATCGCCCATGTCGGGCTGGCGGAAGGTGCGGCGGCGCTGCTGATCGCGCCTGCCTCCGCCGACGCCATCGCCAGGATCGCGCACGGCTTCGCCTCTGACCTGCTCTCGATCACAGCGCTGGCGGCGCGCTGCCCGGTGGTGATCGCGCCAGCGATGGACGGCAGCATGTATGAAAATGAGGCGGTGCAGACTAACCTCGCTCTGCTGCGCCAGCGCGGTGTGTTGGTGATCGAGCCGGAGGAGGGGCGCTTCGCCAGCGGACTGACCGGGCGCGGTCGTTTACCGGAGACCGCAGCCCTGATCAGTGCGCTGCGTTATGCCCTGGGACGCAGCGGCGCGCTGTCGAAACGCCGCATCATCGTCACCGCTGGCGGGACGCGCGAAGCCATCGATCCGGTGCGCTATCTGACCAATCGCTCCAGCGGCAAACAAGGATACGCACTGGCGCACGCCTGCCTCGATGCAGGGGCAGATGTCGTCCTGATCACAGCGGCGCGCGGCTTGGAAGCGCCGTTCGGCGCGCAGATCGTCTCGGTGGACAGTGCGAAGCAGATGCATGATGCCGTGCTGTCAGCGGCGGCAGGCGCAGATGCGCTGATCATGGCAGCGGCGGTCGCGGATTTTCGTCCAGCGTCAGCTGCCGAGCAGAAGATCAAGAAGCTCGAACAGGCGGACGCGCCGACTCTGATTCTGGAGCGCACGCCGGATATTCTCACCGCGGTGCATGATCGCCGCCAGATCACGGGTTACCCGCGTGTGGTCGTCGGATTCGCGGCGGAGAGCAGGAACATCCGCGAGTATGCCCGCGACAAGCTCGAACGCAAAGGGCTTGACCTGATCGTCGCCAACGACATCACTGCGTCGGATGCCGGCTTCGACACCGACACCAACCGCGCCACGATTTATGATCGCGGCGGCGGCGAGGAGTTCCTCGGTCTGACCAGCAAAGCCCGCATCAGCGAAGCGATCATCGCGCGCGTCGCTGCCCTGCTGGCGGAGAAGGGATAAGCAGTAAACGCTGTGAACAGCTGCGCTCAGCGCCCCTTCTCTTGCAGTTATTCTTCGATCCACGACATAAACGGATCATCGAAGTGTCGCCATCCCCGCCAACCGCGCGCCATCTCAGCGTCGGTCAGCAGGCAGGAGTCCAGCGCCGCCGTGATCGCGTCACGATTCAGCCCGATGCCGATGATGACGATCTCCTGCCGCCGGTCGCCGTGCTCACCTTCAAAATGACGTTTGATCTCGGCGACCAGTGCCGGGTCTTCGGGGTATTCATCAGCGGGTGTGTCTGCCCACCACTCGCCGCCGTAATCCAGGGAGATCGCCTCGCCCGCCTGCGACCATACCCCGACCATCCTGTGTCGCGTTGCCAGCCACACAAACCCTTTAGAGCGGATCACGCCATCCAGCGCGTCACTTTCCAGCATGTCCATCAGACGCGCCGGATGAAAGGGGCGGCGGGCGCGGTAGACAAAGCTGCTCACGCCGTACTCTTCCGTCTCAGGGATGTGCGTCTCGCCAGACAGCCACTCCGCAAAGGTCGAGGCATGGTCGAAGTCAAAGCGCCCGGTGTTGAGGACTTCATTGAGCGGCACGACGCCGAACTGCGCGCGGATCAGCTTGGCGCGCGGGTTCATGCGCCGCAGCAGCGCTTCGATCTGTCCAAGCTCACTGTCGCTGACGAGGTCAGTCTTATTCAGCACCAGCACATCGGCGAATTCGATCTGATCGACCAGCAGATCGGCAATCGTGCGCTCGTCATCGGCGCTCATGCCCAGCTTGCGATCCTGAAGGGTGTCGAGCGTGTCCAGTTCGCGCAGGATGTTCCTGGCATCGACCATCGTCACCATCGTGTCCAGCCGCGCCACATCGCCCAGGCAGAAGCCGTCATCAACGGGAAAGGTGAACGTTTCGGCGACGGGCAGCGGCTCGGAGATGCCGGTCGATTCGATCAGCAGGTAGTCGAAGCGCCCTTCGCGGGCGAGGCGCGTCACTTCTTTCAGAAGGTCTTCGCGCAATGTGCAGCAGATGCAGCCGTTGGTCATCTCGACCAGCTTTTCCTCTGTCCGACTGAGCTGTGCGCCGCCCTCGCGTACCAACTGCGCGTCGATGTTGATCTCACTCATGTCGTTGACGATGACGGCGACCTTCAGCCCTTTGCGGTTGTGCAGGATGTGGTTCAGCAGCGTGGTCTTGCCCGCGCCAAGAAAGCCGGACAGTACGGTTACGGGTAGTTTTTGCATGGGGAATGTTCCTTGTGCGCTCAAAGTGTGATGACCTGATCCGGTGGGTTGCCCGCCAGCGCCGCATAAAGATCGGGAAAACAGCCAACCTGGACGCCAGTCACCGTATTCACTGTCCGGATTTCGTTCGGTTCTGTGCGCCCTGTGCCGTCGGGATTGCACCAGCGCGGCGAGCCTTCCGCCAGATGGCGCTGCAGGGCGCACATGTCGCACATCATCAGCAGGATGCCTTTGTCCTGCGCTACTTTTGCCAAGCGTTCCCCAACCGGGTCGCCTTGGCGCAGGATGAGGGTATTATCGTCGAAGAAGAACATCCCGACAACTTCAACGCCGTGTGTGCCTGTTTCAAGCTGAGGCAGGATCATCTGCGCCAGTTTATAAGCGGAGGCATTCGGCATGGCAAAAACGTAAGCGATTTTCACAATCCATCCCCTTTCTCACTATCCAACAGTCATTCGCGTCAGCAAGCAGTAATGATACAAAGTCTCAAAAAAGAAGGCAAGGCGTGATCTGTCCAGCGCCTCCAAAGCGCCTGCGCTGAGGGCGCTGCACGCTGGAGGCGAGTCAGGCTGATATTTTGAACGCTGGGATGAAGTCTGTGCTGATGTTCAGTCAGCTAACTCACCAGATACCCCCATTAAATGACCTCCAGGAAGTCTCGGTCGGGCAGAATTGGGAAGGGCGCGTGCGGCTCGCGCTGATACCAGAAGGCAGTTGAAGCGATATCGTCCTGCAGCGGCAAAAAACGACTTTCAGAGCGCCAGCCAAGCGCCTGAATGGTCACGCGCAGGCGTTTTTGAAAGCGGATCGGATCGAGGATGTGCCAACGGTACAGCCCGAAACGCTGGTTGGCGTTGTTCATACCATCGGGGCGGATGATCTGCGGCATTCCTAAGAACGGCGTTGAATACGCGACATACTGCCCATCCTGCTGAAAGCCCCACGCCCCGCCGAAATAATCTTCTGTGCCAGTGCCGCAGATAGTTGGAAATTCGTCATCATCGTCCATGAAGAACTTGATCTCACCTTCGCCCCACCAACCGTTATTGTTCACTCCCCAGGCGATGTAAGTACCCACATAGTGCCCCTGTCCCTGCACGCCATCCAGCAGGGTATGCACCTGTTTATAGGGCAGCGGGTTGCTGCGCCGCCACTGCGCATGGAAGTACGCGGTTTCATCGGGAATGTCAGTCAGCGCATAGGTGATCTGATAGAAAAAGCCCGTGACCGTGCGCGGCAGCAAATTCTCTATCGTGATTCGGGCATGGCGACGAAATGGCATTGACCAGTAACTGTTAAAGCCGCCGGCTGGATTGACCGCTACCGGTAGGGAATTCACCAGCCCGCGCACAGTCCAGCCGCTGCAAAAGAAATCCCCCAGCGGCGTTTCAATGGACGGCTGCGCTTCATCATCCCAGTAGATGCGCAGCACCAATCCGCGCCAGAATGCCGGATCGACCGTCATCCAGATGTGCTGGATCGCGCCTGAACCATCGACTGCTGCCAGCGTGACGGTCTGACCTGCGTTAATATCGATGCAGGGGCGCACCTTCCAGCCCTGACCGAGTTCACGCGCAGGCCCGCCGTCTGGAATCGCTCTGCCGCCCTGTCCGGGCGCGCCAGTGGGATTCTCGGCGCTGATCGAGCGCGTGCGCGCATTCGACAAGCGCGACAGACCGCCAAGGGATAAATAGAGATCGGTCTCAAATGGCATCATCACACCCTTTCATCATTTTTCGCTAAAATAGCGCTTTAGGTTAATCGAGTTTACCCTTGATCAGCACAATGTCCGGTCGCCTGTTTGATTGGCGTTCCTTGCCTCCGGCATTTGAACCGGCGCTCAGCCGCGCCAAGCTCGCTTCACAGAATCTGCTCTTCTGGCTGGGCGACGGGCAAGTCACGGCTCGCGCGCCCCTGGCTCCACATTGGCATGATACCTATGAGCTGGGGATCATCCTCAGCGGGCGGGGCGTGTTTGTGGTCGGGGAGCAGGAATATCCTTATCAGCCCGGTCAGCCTTATATCATTGACGATATCAAGCCGCATATGGCTTATCCCACTGACGACGTGGTTGAGCTGTTCGTCGTCCATTTTCAGCCGGAACTGCTGACGGAAAGCTGGATCGGGCAGATGCGCGCGGCGGCGCAGCTCCCATTCATACCAGATTTCAGCCGCAGCGGCAGCGGGCCGATGATCCCGCTCGACGATCCAGTCACGCCGACGGTCAGCGCCCTGCTGTATGCCATCCGCTCGGAAGGCGCGCAGCAGCAGCCCGCCTGGGAGGTCATCATCAGCGGATTGATCCTGCAAGTGGTCGGTCATCTCGCCCGCCGCTTGATGCGAGATGACCGCTTGACGCAGCCGGATCAGAAAAAACGTGAAGCCTATCAACGCATCCGCCCTATCCTGCACCTGATCGAGGAACGTTTCGCCGAAGACCTTACGCTGAGCGTGATGGCGCGCGAAGCTTACCTGAGCCGTTCGCACTGCTGCACGCTGTTCCAGCAGGCGCTGAACACCACTCCGATCGCTTACCGCAACCGGCGCCGCCTGCGTGAAGCGCGCCGTCTGCTTCAACATACCGATCTCACGGTGCGCGCGATTGCTCATCAGATCGGCTTTGGCAGCGTACAGGAATTTAACCGCCTGTTTCTGCGCGAAGTCAGTATGACCCCGACTGAGTTTCGCCGCCACTTCTATCACGCTTTAGCAGCATCGGTGGAGTAACACGACATAATATCCGTTCATAGTCTCATAAAATCGTTGTAGGGGTTACATCGAGGATTACGGTAGATTCAAAATAGAGTACAAAATGTGCGCTGGGTGCGTGTGTGCCAGCCAGCGGCGAGAAAAAAACCGTGTCAATAAAGGAGCATTTTAAGATGAAAAAAATCACTGCATTAACATTATTGCTCGTGCTGCTGGCGCTGCCAGTGGCTGCACAGGTTACCCCCACTGTCACTATTCCGCTCACACTGCCAGATACGCTTGCTGAGGGTCGTCCCGTCGCCATTACCGACGTGGCTTGCATTGGCGATGACCAGGATGAACAGCGCGCCAACTACGATGCGCAGCTTGCGCGTTTCATGGAGGTCTATCCCAACGTCACCGTCACCCGCACGCAGTACTGCTTCACGCCGGAGTCGTTTGCGGCACTGGTGGCGGGCGGCAATCTGCCGACTCTGTTTGAGACGCCAGCGACCGAGTACAGCCGCGTGATCGCTAACGGCACTGCCGCTAATTTGGCTCCGTATTTCGAGGAATTCGGACTGAACGACGTCTTCAACCCAACGCTGATGACGCTGCTCTCCGACCGCGACGGCAATCCCTACGGCTTCCCCGGCTTTTCCTACGCGCAGGGGATCGGCTGGGACATCGAGGCGCTGAGCGCGGCTGGTTATGACCGCCCGCCGCAGACCTGGGATGAACTGGGTGAAATGGCGGTTGCGCTGGCTGATCCGGCTTCAGGACGCGCCGGCTTCGCCATGTTCCTGTCTGGCGGCGCAGGCGGCTGGCACTGGACGAACATGGCGTATGGCTTCGGCGCGACCGAACTGATCCGCGACAATGGCGATGGCACATTTACCGCCACCTATGGCGAGGGCGCGGCGGTCGAGGCGATGCAGTTCCTGTACGATCTGCGCTGGCCTGACAGCGAGAATGCCCTGCCGCTCGATCTCAGCAGCAATCCCACCTTTGAAACGCTCGATGGGCGCGCGGTGATCTTCATGAGTCCGGCGGATGGCAGCATCGGCTGGCTGCGCGTGAACATGCCGGATGTTGATCTGCGCCGCTTTGGCTATACTGCCATGCCCAAAGCGCCAGATGGCAAGCGCTACACCCTGACCGGCGGCAGCGCGCGCTTTGTCTATTCCGGCGCAAGCCCCGATCAGCAGGAAGCGGCGGCGGCGCTGCACATCTGGCGGACGCTGAGCGAAGGCGAATTTGCCGCTTCGCGCGCCATTTTCCACGCGACTCAGGCGGGCGGCGGCACGCCGGTGCTGCCCATTTACGCGGGCGAGCTTCAGGCAGCGGTAGATGCGTTTGACCAACAGTTCATCACGATGCCAGTCGAGAATTACGCCGGCTTCTACGAAGCGCTGAATGCGGGCGAGATCGTGCTGGTTCCAGAACCACCGTTCGCTCAGGACTTTTATGTCGCCATTTCGGAAGTGCTGACCGTCATCCTGACAGACGAGTCCGCCGATGTGGCTGCTCTCATGGCTGCCAACGCCGCCAGCTTCCAGTCCGGTATTTTGGATGTGGCAAATTAGCCGAGTCCAGCGCCGACTGTCCGCTGAGCCTCTGCCGCTGCGCCTGCCGCCGCGAGAGGCTCAGCCTATTTTTAGGACACAGACTTTATGTATCCGCTCACCAGCGTCAGCCGACGGGCAGCCGCCCCCGCCGCTATGAAAACGCACCGGCGCATCAACTGGTCACAGCAGCTCACCGCGTATCTGTTTCTGGCTCCGGCGATTCTGGCATTTGCTGCCTTCGCCTGGTGGCCCATCCTCAACAGTGTGGTGATGAGCTTTCAGAATGTCAATTTGGTCGATGCCAGCCAATCGACCTGGGTCGGCTTCAGGAATTTTGAGCGCATGGTCGCTGACCCAACATTCGCTGCATCGTGGCGCAACAGCTTTGAGTTCGCTGCGCTCAGCGTTGTGATCGGCTTTTTCGTGCCGATGGTGGTGGCGGTGCTGGTCAATGAGATGCGCATCGCCAAGAGCTTTTTCCGCGTCGTTTACTTTTTGCCCAGCGTCATCCCGCCGCTGATCGCGCTGCTGGTCTGGCGGCTGATCTACAGTCCGCAGCCCGGCGGACTGCTTAACAGCGCCGTGGTCGCCCTCGGCGGCAGCCCGCAGCAGTGGCTGCAAAATGCCGCGCTGGTCAAACCGTCGATTCTGATCATCATGACTTGGAGCGCATTCGGCAGCACCATGCTAATCTATCTAGCGACGCTGCAAGACCTGCCCATCGAACTCTATGAGGCAGCCGAGATCGACGGCGCGTCACCCTGGGATCGCCTGCGCTACATCACCATCCCGTATCTGCGCTCGACGATGTTGGTGCTGCTGATCGTGCAGATATTGGGACTGGTGCAGATTTTCATTGAGCCGCTGGTGCTGACGCAGGGCGGACCGGGTCAAGCGACGATGACGCCGGTCTTCACCCTGTATCGCAAGGGCTTTCTGAACGGTGATTTTGGCTTGGCGTCGGCGTGGAGCGTGCTGCTGATGATCGTGCTGGGGGTGATCTCCGTGATCTATCTGCGCGTGACCGCGCGCCTCTCGCAGGACTGAGGGCGAAAAGGGTAAGCTGATGCGGGCATTGCTGTCTAATCTGGAACTGCGCACCTGGCGGGGCCGCCTGCTCTATCTGCTGATCGCGGTGGTGCTGCTGCTGCTGGCGACGCTGGTGATCGTGCCATTCATCTATGCCTTCACCAGCGGGCTGAAAGACACGCGCGAAATCTTCAGCCCGTCCTTTCGCCTGCTGCCGGCTTCACCCAATTGGCGCAATTATGAGATCGCCTGGAACAACTTCCGGCTGCCGCGCTTGTTCGGCAATACACTGGTGCTGGTGGCTGGCGGGCTGATCTCACAAATTGGGGTGTCCACGCTGGCAGCTTACAGCCTGAGCAAGCTCCAGCCGATTGGCGGGCGCTATCTGATGCTCGGCTTCCTTGTCACGCTCATGATTCCTGGCATCGCGTATATCGTGCCGCTGTATGTCACCACAGCGCGCCTGGGGCTGCTGGGGAGCTACTGGGGATTGTGGCTGCCGTATGCGGTCAATGCGTTCATGATCTTCCTGCTCAAGAATTTCTTCGATGGGCTGCCGTCTGAAGTCTTCGATGCGGCGCGCGTGGACGGCGCATCCGCCTTACAGGTCTTTCGCTTCATTGCGCTGCCGCTGGCGCGCCCGATCCTGCTGGTGCTGACCATTCTGACCTTCGTCAATCTGTGGAAGGACTTCTTGTGGCCCTATCTGGTGCTGCTGGAACGAGAGGAATTGCAGCCAATCAGCGTGTTCTTGTTCACGCTGGAACAGCGGTCAACCACGCCTGCCAACATCCAGATGGCGGGCTACTTCATGGCAATGCTGCCACCGCTGCTGCTTGCTATCATTCTGCAGCGGTATATGCAGCGCGGGCTGTCGCTCGGCGCCGTGAAAGGGTAAAGGGAGCACATGTCACGTCCAATTGTCCATCTATTCTGCAATGCGCACATCGACCCGGTCTGGATGTGGGGCTGGGAAGAAGGGCTGCGCGAAACCATCTCCACATTTCGCACCGCCTGCGACCTGCTCGACGAATTCCCGGAGTTTATCTTCAACCACAATGAAAGCCTGCTCTATGCTTGGGTGGAAGAGCATGATCCGCCGCTGTTTGCGCGCATCAAAGCGGCGGTGCAGTCCGGGCGCTGGAACATCACCGGCGGCTGGTTCCTGCAGCCGGATGTCAATCTGCCCGGCGGCGAGACGCTCGTCCGCGTCATCCTGGAAGGACGGCGTTACTTCGCTGAGAAATTCGGCGTTCGTCCACCAGTGGCATACAACTTCGACTCGTTTGGGCATCCGTGCAGCCTGCCTCAACTGCTGATACAGAGCGGCTTCAGCCTGTATGTTCACTGCCGCCCTACTGAGAGTCAGCTTGCGCTGCCAGGTCCCTTTTATCGCTGGCGCGGTCCAGATGGCAGCGAGATTCTGGCAGTGCGACCGGACACCGGCTGGTACACCACACCGCACCCTGGGCAGGCGCAGGCGCAGGCGCTCAACGGTGTCCGTGCTGCGCGCGAGACTGGGCGGGACACCCTGGTCACTTGGGGACTGGGCGATCACGGCGGCGGCGCAACCCGCCAGGACTTGCTCGCGTTCCGCGCGCTGATCGCCGAGTATGCAGACTCCGATGTCGAGATTCGCCACAGCACGCCAGAGGCTTTTCTGGCGCGCATTCAGCCCTACATCAACGATTTTCCCGTCTATGAGGGTGAATTACAGCGCACCCTCAGCGGCACCTACACCTCGATCGCGCCGATCAAGCGGCAGATGCGCGAGGGTGAGGCGCTGCTTGCCAGCGCGGAACGCTGGGCGGCGCTGGTCTGGTGGCGTTATGGACGCGCCTACCCTCATGCGGAGCTGAGTCAGGCGTGGTGGCGGCTGATGTTCAATACGTTTCACGACGTGCTGTGCGGATCGCTGCTGGAGTCGGCGCTGCCCGGTGTGGACGATATGTTTGGCAGCGCGCACGATGCGGCGCGCCGCGTGATCGTCAAAGCGCAGAACGCGCTTCTGCCCAATGTCCCACCGACGCCGGAGACCATTCCGCTTTACGTGATGAATCCGCACAGCACGCCGCTGCGCGCTCCGATCGGCATCAACTTTCTGAGTGCCTATGCCCCGCCGCCGCAGAAACTGCCCTACACGCTGTATGACGATCATAACCAGCCTGTCCCCGCGCAGGACAGCGGCGGCGCGTCCGTCATCCTCGATACGGGGACATGGCAGCCCTTCATCGGCTTCGTGGCGGATGTCCCGCCGCTGAGCGCGCGCCGCTATGAGATTCGCTTCACTGCGCCGTCCGATCCGCCCTCCCCCTTCGCTGTTGATGAAAGCGACTCCAGCCTGACGATTGAGACGCCGTTCTGGGAAGCGACATTCGACCGTCAGCAGGGCGCGCTGACCCGCCTTGTCGAGCGCGCCGGCGGGCAGGATGTCCTGACCGGCGCGCTGCGGCTGATGGTCATGCGCGACCATGCCCATGCCTGGGGCGGCGAACACAACTGGGTGTTCAGCGAGGCATTTGCGCCATTCGCGCCGCTGACTCCATCACAAGTGGGAGATTTTGTCGGCATGGAGGGACACACTGGCGCAGCAGTGCGCATTGCAGCGCGGGGCGTTGTTTGGATCACCGTTGAGACGCTGACCGGCTGGCAGCACACCCGCGCCAGTATCAAACACACCCTCTATGCCGATCTCCCGTACCTCGATCTCGATGTACGCCTGTACATGCAGGCGCGGCGCAAGATGATCAAGCTGCAAGTGCCGCTGGCGCTGCCTGGTGTGCGCGCCATCAATGAGGTTCCCTACGGCGTCGCGGAACGCATCCCCGACTCGACCGAATGGTCATATACCCGCTGGCTGCGCCTAGAGAGCCGCGCGCTGACGGTCGGCGTCGCCAACAGCGGTCAGAATGCCTTCGACGTGTCGGCAAACGGGCTGCTGAATCTGAGCCTCACGCGCGGCAGCACACACTGTTCGTGGAGCGAAACCGATGTCGATCCGGCGCTGTCCTATACCTTCATGGATCAGACCCAGATCGATACACGCTTTCGCCTGCTGGCAGGCGCTGACCGCGACGCACTGGCGGCGGCGCTCATCCCCGCTGCGCTCGAACTGAACCAGCCGCTGGAGCGCTTTTTCACCTATCATCCTCCGACTCCGCCCGCTGGCGCGCCCGCTCAGCCTACGCCATTCCTGCATGTCAGCCCGCCAACGGTGACATTGGGCGCGCTCAAAGTCGCCGAAGATGGGACGGCGCTCATCATCCGCCTGCATGAGACCATCGGTCAGCCGACGGAGGCAGTGCTGACGCTTGATGGCGCGCCCGCGCTGACCATCCATTTTGCACCGTATCAGCTCCAGACCTTGCGCGTCACCCGCGATGGGCGCTGGACAGCCTGTAACCTCTTGGAAGAACCTAACGCTGATTAGCGCATGGAAAGCCGTATGCTGGACAAGCTGCCCCCTCTTGCACGTGACCATTCCCAACCGCTGGCGGCGCGGGTGAACGCGCTGATCGCCGCGCTGACGCTCGATGAAAAGATCGCGCTGATGCAGCATGACTCGCCCGCCATCGAACGACTGGGAATTGCGGCGTATAACTGGTGGAACGAGACCTCGCATGGGGTGGCGCGCGCGGGGCTGGCGACCGTGTTCCCCGCTCCCATCGGACAGGCGGCGACCTTCAACCTCGATCTGACCTATCGGGTTGGCGCGGCGGTCAGCGATGAGGCGCGCGCCAAGCATCACGATGCGATCCGGCGCGGCGAAGTCAGCGCCTATCTGGGACTGACGACCTGGACGCCCAACATCAATCTGGCGCGCGATCCGCGCTGGGGGCGCATTCAGGAGACCTACGGCGAAGACCCCTTTCTGACGGCGCGCATGGGCGTGACCTACATTCGCGCTTTACAGGGCGATCATCCGGTGTATCTCAAGCTCGCCGCCTGCGCAAAACATTTCGCCGCCCACAGCGGACCCGAAGCGCAGCGCCACCGTTTCAACGCGGATGTCAGCGCGTATGACCTGTGGGATACCTATCTGCCGCACTTCGAAGCCTGTGTGATCGAGGGGCAGGTGGAGTCGGTCATGGGCGCATACAGCTGCATCAACGGCGAGTCCGGCTCCGCCAGTCCCACGCTGCTGACGGCGATCCTGCGCGAAAAATGGGGCTTCAAGGGATATGTCGTCTCTGACTGCGGCGCGCTGGACGATGTTTATCTTTATCACGGGCTCGCGGACAGCCCGACGGCGGCGGCGGCGCTGGCGCTGAACGCGGGCTGCGACCTGGACTGCGGCAGTGTGTTCGGGCATTTAGAGGCGGCGCTGCGGTTGGGTCTGACTGATGAGACCGCCATAGATCGGGCGCTGGCGCGAGTGCTGGCGACGCGCTTCCGGCTTGGTATGTTCGATCCGCCTGCTCAGGTTCCGTACAGCGCGATCCCGCTGTCCGTGGTCTCCAGCCCTGCGCACGATGCGCTGGCACTGCAAGCCGCCCGCGAGAGCATCGTCCTGCTGAAAAATGATGGGCTGCTGCCGCTTGATCGCGCGCTGCGATCCATCGCTGTCATCGGGCCGAATGCGGCAGAGACTGAGGTGCTGTTGGGGAATTATCATGGGACGCCTGCTCACACTGTCTCAGTGCTGAATGGACTGCGCGCAGCCGCGCCGCACACGCGCATCGCCTACAAACCGGGCTGCGCGATCAGCGGCGAAGATGAGGGCGGCTTTGCCGCTGCGCTTGACTTGGCATCCAAGGCGGAGGTGGTGGTATTCGTCGGCGGATTGTCACAGGTTTGGGAAGGCGAAGATTTGCAGGATGAAGGCGTCCCCCCTGGCATGGTCAGCCAGGGAGATCGCGCTTTTCTGGGACTGCCGCCTGTGCAGGAACGGCTGCTGATGGCGCTGCGGTCAGTGGGCAAGCCGGTTGTGCTGGTGATCTTGTCTGGAAGCGCGGTCACTGTAGACGATATGGCGCTGGCGGCGGTGGTGCAAGCCTGGTATCCAGGTCAGCAAGGTGGGACTGCAATTGCCGAAGTCCTGTTCGGCGATTACAATCCGGCAGGGCGGATGCCGCTGACCGTCTATCGCTCCCTGGACGATGTGCCGCCGCTGGAGGATTACACTATGACACACCCGCCGGGGCGCACCTATCGCTACCTGACACGCCCGCCGCAGTATGCTTTTGGGCATGGGCTGAGCTACACGACCTTCGCCTACACGGATTTGCACATCAGCCCACCGATTCTCCGATCGGAGGCGTCGATCAGCGTCACGGTGACAGTCACGAACACTGGCGCACGTGCCGGAGATGAAGTCGCGCAGCTCTACATCAGCGCAGCCGATACCAACAGGCGGCGTCCGCTGCGGTCGCTGGCGGGCTTCACCCGCCTCCACCTGAAGACAGGGGAACAGCGCGCGATCACCTTTATCTTGCAGCCGGAACAGTTCGCCCGGGTGGACGAGTCCGGTCAGCGTGTTCTGGACGCTGGGGTGTATACACTGACCGTTGGCGGCTGCCAGCCCGGTTACGAACCCCATCCGCAGGCAAGCGCGCTGGGGCAGGTGATCATTGCAAAGTGACGTAGGCTTTTCGCCGCATTAAGTCGAGAGTCTGCCTGCTTTCAACGCTCAACTTCTGGCTGTATGGCGCAGAGTCCGGCGACGTGCTTCAGGTGGAAATTTTCGACGACCGCGCCCCAAACTCGCGCTCAGACACGGCGGAACGGTGGTATTAATCGGCTGGTCGATGACTTCACCGGCTGGCGCTTCTTCAGCATTCCCTTCGCCTACTTCCAGCGGCGCACCGACTGGCAGCCCAGCGGCGCGCCAAATGACGGTCTCGCTCTGACTGAAGTGCATGGCTATGCCTTTTTTTTCATTCCCCGCCGGCGTCAGTCAGCATATCAGCTATATCGATCAGGTGACGCTTGGCAGCGGTGAAGGCAATCTCGAACCTGTCGGCGGCAGCGTCCCATCCAGCGCAGGCGCTGCAAGCGCTGAAGCAGCCTCCGCTCGCCTTGCCCCATCCGCCTATGACCCGAATGGCACATGGCAGCTTGTATGGAGCGGCGCAATCGACAGCCCCGCCCCCCCAGACTGCCCAAGCAGCCGACCGCTAAAAGACGTGGATCGCGGTGTCATGGATTCGGGCTGCTTTTGCGATCCGCTGGGTCAGTGGACGGGGTGCGCGTGCTATAATTCCGAATTGCCAGCGGGCGCAGCCTGGAACCAGGTCTTGATCGGGTCACATCGCATTCCTATGACAGATGATCCCCCAGCGAAGGCGACTCAATCTGTCAGCCTGAAAAATACCTGCACTAAGGAGCCGCCCGTCTGGGAGTGACCGCGCCACAAGGATACAAACCATCATGATCGAGGTTGTTATTGTCAGCGCAGTGCGCACGCCCATCGGCAAGATTCGCGGCGCGCTCTCCGAGATTCGACCGGATGATCTGGCTGCGCTGGTCATCCGCGAAGCCGTCCGCCGCGCCGGAGTCGATCCCGACCTGATCGAAGACGTGATCATGGGCTGCGCCAATCAAGCCGGTGAGGACAGCCGCAACATCGCCCGGATGGGCGCGCTGCTAGCGGGTCTGCCGCACCATGTGGCAGGCGTCACCGTCAACCGCTTATGCGCCAGCGGCTTGAGCGCGCTCAATCAGGCGGCGCGCGCGATTGCGTGCGGGGAAGGCGAGGTTTATGTGGCGGGCGGTGTCGAGAGCATGACGCGCGCGCCCTACTCCCTGGCGAAAAACCCCATCGCCTACGGACCGTCTGGCAATGCCACCCTGTGGGATACTTCACTGGGGTGGCGCTATCCGAATCCGGCGATGGAAGCCCTATTCCCGCTGGAGTCGATGGGCGAAACCGCCGAGAACATCTATGAGATGAGCGCGCGCGGTGAGATCGCCGGCGGCCTCATCAGCCGCGAGGAGCAGGATCGCTTTGCCCTTCAGAGCCATGCCCGCGCCGCCGCCGCGATCAACAACGGCTGGTTTGATCGCGAGCTGATGCCGGTGACTGTTCCGCAGCGGCGCGGTGAGCCGATCATCGTCGACACGGACGAACAGCCCTTCTATCGCAAGACCGACAGCGGCTACGAGCTGACAACCGACGCGGCAAAGCTCGCCAAGCTTCCGCCGGTGTTTCGGCAGGGCGGGACGGTGACAGCAGGCAACGCCAGCCCGCTGAACGACGGCGCGTGCGCGCTGGTGCTGATGTCTGCAAAAAAAGCTGCTGCATTGGGGCTGAAGCCGCTGGCGCGCTGGATCGGGTCGGCAGTCACGGGCATCGATCCGCGCGTGATGGGGTTGGCTCCCATCGAGGCGACTCGCAAGCTGCTGGCACGTCATAACCTTACAATTGACGACATCGATCTGGTCGAGTTGAACGAAGCATTTGCCGTGCAGGCGCTGGCTGTGCTGCGCGAACTCCGCCTGAGCGAGGCGATTACCAATGTGCAGGGCGGGGCGATCGCGCTGGGGCATCCGCTGGGCATGTCTGGCGCGCGCCTCGTGACGACGCTGATCTACGCCATGCATCGTCTTGCCGATGAAGGCCAGCCCATGCGCTGCGGGCTGGCAGCGCTGTGCGTCGGTGTCGGTCAGGGCGAAGCAGCCTTGTTTGAGCTGATCCGCTAGCGCCAGATCACACGGCTGCGCGGCTTGATGCTCGGGGTTGAGATCAACCTCCCCTTGCAGCATTGGCTGTGATGCAGCCGGATTATGCGCGCCGACTCCGCGCCGACTGGCGCACGGTCTCCAGATTGATGATCTCCGCCACTTCATACTCGGTGATGACCGTATTGGCGGCGGTCTTCAGGCGCACAATCGCCGGAAAATGCCCCGTGCGCCCATGCAGCTCCGCCAGCAGCAGCGCCGCAATATAGTTGAGCGATGGCAAGATGATCAGCCAGCCGCCGGTCTGCCAGTCCTGCGCTGAAATCCCAATTTCATCGACCAGGCGCACGGTCTGGTCGATGAAGGGCTGTTCAACATCGAACTGGACTTTGATCTCGCGCACCTGCTCCGGCGGACTGCCCACGAGGGCGGCGATCTGGTCAAGCTGGCGTGCAGTCAGCGGGTGGGCGAAGTTGAGGAGGTGCATGTTAATTCGACGACCCATAAGTTTGATTGAGCTGATCTGCTGCCCAAGCCAACTGATCTTCCCCCTCAGCGTCAGTCAGAATTTCAAATCGCGCGCCGAATTTATCCTTATCCCGAAAAGTGCCGAAAAGTTTTCTCTCGCGGACGTAAAAGCTGATTCCTTTGATCGCTTTTTGCCTTTCATAGGGAACAGAGTGGCAGGTTTTTATCCAAGGTGTTTCTGACCACACTTTTCTTACGAACTCTTTAAACCCGTGTGGGAAATGATCATCCGTGAAACTAGGTTCACTTTTAGCTTGTTCAGTGACTTCCTTAAGCTCGCGTGAATGCGGAAAACGCAGTCGAAAACCTGTGAGGAAAATTTGCCCCACAGCGCCTAAAGCAAAGACATTCTCACCATCTACTTCGATCTCTTCGAGCAGCACACGTACTTTTTCATCAAGATCGTCGATTTCTGAGCGAGTTAATGTGTTACCGCGCTCAAACTCAGCTAGGAGGTCGGCATTTTTACCCAGTAAATCGTATTCAAAAGTGATCGGCATTGGCGGAAAGTCGATAATCTCTGAAAACTTCTCATGACGGTACAGTACCGGAATGCTGAGCGCTTGACCAAACACTACGGCAACTGCAATCTGAGCTTTGTAACCGCCTGTTGCGTCGATGACCAATGTGTCAGCGCCACACTGGTTGACAATTTTGCCTAATTCCCGAACCAGATTGCGCAGTCCATATACCTTGAAACGTGCTGGTTTCTCGTCCTGTAAATCTTCAATCGTTCGTACCTTTACGTTTTGAAGCGTTTCCAAATCCTCGATGGCACGCTCGGTGAAATAGTTTTCAAGCAAATTTCCCATGATGCGTCCATCTTCGGTATCCGACACCAGAAACTCGATAAACTCCAACTGAGCCAATTTGGCGCGCTTCACAGCATCAGCGATTGAGTTGATCTCTGCGCCGCAAACGCGCTCCGATGGATCGATCTTGAGAAGTTCGACCTTAACCTGACCCCAATTTCCATCATCAGCATGTTTTTTCAAGCTGGCGTATTTTTCAGCATCTTCTCCGCGCAAATTACGAATATTGTTCAGCAGACTGGTTCCAACGGTGCTAATCAGACGGTTGCGCATCTCACTCACTCCCCTCTCAATACATCCAGCAAAGCCTGGCGTTTATTGTAGATATCCTCCCCGAATTCGAGGAAGCCAATCATCTTGTCATACATGCTCGCCAACTGATTGCCAATCGTGCGGCGCGCTTTGCCCGCGATCTTGGCAAGCTCCTCGTTCGTCGCATAGGGATTCTCCATCAGCAGCTTGGCGAGTTCGCGCTCTGCCTCGGTCAGCTTGGCGAGAAATGACTGGCTGCGACTGCTCAGACGCTCCAACAGCGCTTCAACATCCGTTCCCGGCGCAACGCGAGCGGGGCGCAGCGGCAGATCGACCAACTGCACCTGGTCGCGCATCCCGGCTGGAATATGGAACTGTCCCGGCTGTGCCATCATCGACTCGGGCGACAGCACCGTCCACACGCGGTCATGCGGCGGCTCAAAGATCAGGCTGGCGGCGAGCATGGCATAGATGCTCATCGCTTTGCGCCCACCCGCGATCATCAAGTGCAGGCGATACCCCTCGCGCCGATATTGATACAACACATGCAGCGCCGCCCGATGATACGCCTCCGCCGACTGCCGATCCTCAATATCGATCAGCGGCGACCCGTCCGAGTAAGTGATCTCATGGAAGCGCGTTTGCAGCCTCGGATAATCGCGGTCGCACACTGCGCATAAATCCGCAAACGCCTGCGCGATGCCGGAGGTGTGCGGTTCGGTGTGCAGCACTGCCAGCAGATCGTAATGATACTGCTCAGTCAGACGGTCGAAGGCGACTGTGATGGCTTCCGGGCGCTGTCCAAGCGTGGCGATGAAGGCGTATCCCATCACATGTCCTTGCGCTCGCCAAACGCGCCGTAGCCCGCCGCCGTCTTCGAGCCGATCCCCAATTCCTGCAAGCCGGCGGTCAGCCAGGCTGCCGCCTGCTGCGCGGTTTGT
>CALKJO010000018.1 GCA_937995825.1 uncultured Anaerolineae bacterium | reverse complement strand
CGACGCCGAGCGCGACCGACCCCCCCATCCCGACGATCACACCGAGCCTGACGGAGACGCCGAGTCTGACGCCGCTGCCGATCCTGCCGACGGATACCCCGACGCCGACGGAGACGGTCACCCCGACCAGCGAACAGCCGTCGTTCAGCGAGACGATGCTGGCGATGATCGCGTCCCGTGAGCCGATCCCAACGCGGCAGCCGCCGTCCAGCACGCCGACGGTCGATAACACCGCGCTGGCGGGGACGGTCTCTGCGCTGGCGCAGACCGCAACCGCTGCGGTGCAAACGGCGAGCGCCGGCACAGCCGCAGCGATCCCGACGCAGGCGGTCACGGCGGATGTCTCGGCGCAGCCCCTCCCGCAAACAGCGCAGCCTTTAGAGGCGGACACCGCGCAGGGGACGGCGGCATTCGATCCGACTGGGACGCCCTTCATCCCAATTCAGATCACGCCGACGCTGACGCTCATCCCGCCGCTGCTGCCGACGGCGCTGCCCAATCCGGCGCTGCGATCCTTCCAGATCAGCGGCGCGGGCAATGGCGAGGTGATCCAGTTCCCGTTTGAGGTAGGAGTCGTCCGCTTCACGCGCAATCCAGTCAATCCCAACCAGTATATGACCGTCACGACGGCGGGGACGCTGGTCTTCATCCCGGATTTCATGGGCGGAGCCGCCACACGCATCTACGCCGCGCCGTTCACCGGTTTCACCTATCAGGTGCAGAGCCGCGCCGACAACAACGCGGCGGTCGATGATGCGCGCTGGTCGCCAGATGGCTCGATGGTGGCGTATATTGTCAATGGGAATCGCGAGAGCTTCGACGGCGTCTGGCTGTGGTCGCCGGTGTTCGGGGACTTGGGGCAGTATGTCCGCGACTGTCCGCCGGAGCCGGGCTGTCTGCTGGTGGCATACCGCGAGAATCCCGCCCAGTGGGAGAGCCGCGCCGTCGCCTGGTCGCCAGACAGCCGCGCTTTGCTCGTGCGGCTGTGGATTCCGGGCGAAGAGCGCTTCGGCTTCATGATCGCGGAGGTCAGCCAGCGCAACCCCGAGCGCAATGAGCCGCGCTGGATCGCGTATCGCTATGCGTTCGCGCATTGGACGCTCGACAGCAGCGCCGTGCTGGTCAGCGGGCGCGGAGCCGATGGCATGGTGGCGATTCGGCGGCTGGATCGGCGGACGCGGACGGAGACCGTCTTGTATGAAGCGCCGGGGATGTGGCTTCAGGATGCAGTCGATCTGCCCGATGGACGGATCGCCTTTTTCGCCTCCACCGGCGAGCGCGCCCCGCTGACGATGTTCACCTGGCTGAATGGAGTCGTGCGGACGATCACGCCGACGATTGGAGTTGGTGGCGCGGAGCGGATCGTGTGGAATCCGGCGCGGACGGCGGCGCTGCTGGTGATCCCGGAGGAATACAACAGCGTGTTCTACAAGCGCTATTACATCGCAGGGATCGACGGGACGGTGCGCGAGATCACGGTTGAGGTGGCGGGCGCGCTGGCGGTCGAGTGGGTCAGGTAGAGGGCGAGGGGCTGAGCCATGCTCTCGACGGTTTGATGCGTCGGCGGCGCTGACGCACACTCTCATCGGTTCAGCGCTCAAAAACATGCTACAATCGTGAACATTCGGGCTGCACCGCCTGCGCCGCGCATTCTGCGCCGCGCAGAATGCGCCGCCCGCCCTGATGTTGGTTTAGCTGGAATGATCTCGTAATGCCGATCGAACTGCCCCGCGCTGGCTGGCCTCGCGTTATCGTCTGGTTGAGTTTAGTTGTGCTGTCATTCGGGCTGCCGCTCACTCCGCAAACAGCGGCGGCGCAGCCGTCGAGCGGCATGGTGTCGCTGTCGCTGCGCGCTGGCTACGCAGGCTACTTCCGTGAGGCAAACTGGCTGCCGATCCGCGTGGACATCCGCAATGACGGCGGCGCGGTCGCTGGGCGTTTAGTGGTGCGCCCGGAGACCTCCGGGGATGCCATCTACAACACCTACAGCGCGCCGGTCAGTCTGGCGGCGGGCGCGCGGCAGACAGTGACGCTCTATATCACGGCGCGCATCTTCGCGCAGTCGGCGCGCGTCGAGCTGATCGCCGACGATGGCGCGGTGGTCGCGTCGGAGCGGGCGCTGCTGCGCGGGCTTCAGCCCGGCGACCGGCTGCATGTGGTCATCAGCGAAGCGCCGATCAACGCGGTCGATTTCACGACGGCGCGGATTGCGGCGAATGAGGCGTTTCAAGCGGACTGGCGCATCCGCGATCTGCCGGATCGCGCCGCCGCGCTCGATGCGGTCGATGTGATCGCCATCAACGATGCCGATACGTCGGGCTTGTCAGCAGCACAGCGCGAAGCGCTGACGGCGTGGGTGCTGGGCGGCGGGCATCTGATCGTCGGCGGCGGGGCGAACTGGCGGACGACGACGGCGGGCATCCGCGATCTGCTGCCGATCATCCCGACGACTGAGCGCGTCATCGACGCGCTGGAGCCATTGGCGGCATGGCTGCGCGTTGAGGCGAGGCTGGATCGTCCGACGGTGATCGCGGCGGGGGCGCTGGGCGCGAATGCGCGGGCGCTGGTGACAGCGGCGGATGGGGCGATCCTGCTGGCGCGCCGGATGCTCGGCGGCGGCGTGGTCGATTTTATCGCTGCCGACCTGTCCGCCGAGCCGCTGCGGTCGTGGTCAGGGCTGAGCGACCTGCTGGCTCAGCTCACCGTCAGCGCGCCGCCGCAGCCGGGCTGGGCGAACGGCGTGATCGACTGGACGCCGGCGGCGCAGGCGGTCGAGATTCTGCCTGGGTTCGAGGCGCTGCCCGATCTGCTGCCGCTGTGCGGGTTTCTAGCGGCGTATATCGCGCTGATCGGACCCCTCAATTACCTGGTGCTGAACCGGATCAACCGGCGCGAGTGGGCATGGGTGACGATTCCGGCGTTGATCGCAGTCTTCAGCGTCGCCGCGTATGGCATCGGCGGCGCGCTGCGCGGGACGGAGGCGACGCTCAATCAGCTCACGCTGGTGCGCATGTGGGCGAATCAGCCGATGGCGCGCGTCGATATGCTGGTCGGGCTGCTCTCGCCGCGCCGCATTGAATATGACCTGGAGGCGCTGGGCGCGGCGGACTACAGCGCGCCCGTCCTGCGCCCGATCCCGCGCATCACCCAGAGCGGAACCGGATTGCTGACGCGCGACATCAGCGCCAGCATCGACATCGCCCAGGCGGAACGCTTCGCGGCGGTCGATTTCATCGTCGATGCCAGCTACATCGCCGGCTTTCACGCGGCGGGCGCGGTTCCAGCGCCGGCGCTGACCGGGCAGGCGACTTTTATCTACGACACACTCCCAGGTCAGCAGATCGTGCGCGGCTCGGTGCGCAATGACAGCCCGCTGACGCTGCGCGATCCGGTCGTCCTGGCGCGCGGAGTCGCGCTGCGGCTGGACAGCTCAATCCCGCCTGGCGGACTCGCCACCTTCGACCTGACGCTGCCCGGCGAGGGCGCGCCGCCGCCGGCGATCCAGACGCCGCAGACCGCGCGCATTTTCCTGCGCGGAATGCCAACCAACAACAAGCAGACCGTGATCGATCTGCTCGGAGTCGAGCGCTATAACCCGAACACCGCCGCATGGACGCTCAGCGGCGCGGATCAGGCGCTGCGCCGGCGGCTGCTGTTTCTGAGCGCGCTGATCGATGATCCATATGGATCGAACGGGCGCGCCGACCGCGTCTACTTGGCGGGCTGGACGGATCAGCCGCTGACGGGGTTGGCGCTGCGCGGCACGGACTCCAGCACGCAGGCGGAGACGCTGATTTTGCTCGAACTGCTGGCGGAACATGCGCCGCCGCCTGGATCGGTCACCGTGTCGGCGGCGCAGTTCGGCTGGGTGGTGCGCCAGCAGCAGAGCTTCGGCGCGGTGGCTCCGATTGGGCTGGTGATGCAGCCGGGCGAGGATGCGGTCTTTGAGTATACGCCGTTCGCCAGCGCGCAGCTTGCGCGGGTGGATCGGCTGACCATTGCGCTGAAAGAGGTCACGGCGGGGGCGCGGATCGTGCCGCTGCAAATCTGGGACTGGGATTCGGGCGCATGGGAGGGGGTCGAGCTGATCGATTTCCAGACGGTGATCAGTGCGCCGGCGCGTTTCGTCGGACCGGGCAACGCGGTGCGGCTGCGCGTGGTCTCCGATGGCGCGGGCGGGTATCTGCGGGCGGGTCGGTTGGTGGTCGAGCAAAGTGGGGTGTTTTGATGAAGCTGCCGCTGTTTGGAGTGGAACACGAAATCTACGAACGGTTTGACCCCGATGCCCGGATCGTTTTATATCCGGGAGACGTTGAATCCTTTGTTCGCGCTTTGCCCGATCAATCGGTCAATTTGATCGTGACCTCACCTCCTTATAACCTCGGCAAAGCGTATGAAGTTCGGGTTTCAATCGAGGCATATCTGGAAACGCAGTCCGCGATTATTGGTGAGTTGTGCCGTGTACTGAAAGAAGACGGCAGTCTGTGCTGGCAGGTCGGCAATTATGTGCAGGACGGGGAAGTTTTCCCTCTGGATATGTATTACTATCCGCTGTTCAAACAGCATGGCTTATTCCTGCGCAATCGGATCATCTGGCATTTCGGACATGGGCTGCACGCCTCAAAACGCTTTTCCGGGCGCTATGAAACGCTGCTGTGGTTTACGAAAAGCGATCAGTATACGTTCAATCTGGATGATGTCCGCGTGCCGTCGAAATATCCTGGCAAGCGGCATTACAAAGGCGACAAACGGGGTCAGCTTTCCGGCAACCCACGCGGGAAAAACCCATCCGATATCTGGGAGATCGTGGCGCAGGATTGGGAAACTTGCCTGTGGGACATTCCCAACGTCAAGTCGAATCATCCAGAAAAGACCGATCATCCGTGTCAATTCCCCGTCGAACTGGTGGAGCGTTGCGTCTTGGCGCTGACGAATGAGGATGATCTCGTGTTTGATCCGTTTGCAGGCGTTGGATCGTCGCTGATCGGGGCGCTGATGCATGATCGGCGGGCGATGGGCTGTGAGCGCGAGCCGGAATATGTCGCTGTGGCAAAAGACCGGATCGCGTCCTATTACAACGGGACGCTCAAAACGCGCCCGATTGACCGTCCGGTGCATCAACCGACGGGACGCGAAAAAATCGCGCAGATTCCCCTTGAATGGATGAAGGATGAGGATTCATGATCGTCGCGGGCGTGTATTCATTCAATCGCGGACGAGAGGTGATTGAGGCGGGGTATCCGTCCGAATTGAGAGAAACGCTGAAGGTCATCCAGAGCGTGGACAGCGCGCCGCATAGGACGAAGTTGAGCAAAGAGATCACGATGCCGGGGCGCGCCTTATACGACCCGAAGTCGCTCA
>CALKJO010000017.1 GCA_937995825.1 uncultured Anaerolineae bacterium | reverse complement strand
GTCGACGTCGCCGTCGGTGTCGGTATGTCCGTCGGCGTCGGTGTGTCCGTCGGCGTCGGTGTGTCCGTCGGCGTCGGTGTGTCCGTCGGCGTCGGTGTGTCCGTCGGCGTTGCCGTCGGTTCCGGCGTTGAAGTCAGTTCCGGCGTATTCGATGGTTCCAGCGTTGAAGTCAGTTCCGGCGTATTCGATGGTTCCGGCGGTGAAGTCAGTTCCGGCGTATTCGATGGTTCGATAGTCGATGTCAGTTCCCTGCCGCTGACATCTCCAGCATCTGGAACCGCCGTCTCGACGCGCACAACAACCTTAGTCGGGACAACAGGCGGAAGGTCGCTTGCTGTAGGTGTTGGCAGCTGCGTTAGAACGACAGGCGCGGCAGTCAGAATCAGAAGAGCATTCGTCGCAATCACCGTCGGTGTAGCCGTCGTGGGAATCAGCACTGCCGTGACAGGCGCGGCTTCCGTCAGCGCAAAAAACGTCGCAGATGGTGTTAGAGTTGGTGGAGTCCCAGTGGCAAGCTGTGCCGTAGGCACATCAGTTGAACGCACCGCTGGCACTTCCGTCGCAGCTTCAGTCGGCTCCATGGGCAGCGGTGTCTCCGAAGCGCTACTCTGAGCCGCAGCCGTCGCAGTGATGTCTATCGATTGATTATTCGACAGCGATAATATAATACCGAACGCTAGCGCCAATGCCAGCACACCGATAGCAATGATCGCAACTATCAGCTCATTTCCAATATCACGCCGCATCACTTAATGCTCCAGTTCCGCCGCTGGCTCCAGAGGCAGCGTGAATGAGATCGTCGTCCCAACGCGCATCTGACTCTCAACCCAGATTTCGCCGCCATGCGCTTCAACCAGAGCTTTCGCAATTGCCAGCCCCACCCCAGTGTCGCCTAATCCCGAAACCAATGGGTTTTCAGCGCGGTAACGCCGCGCAAAGACGCTCGCGCGATCCTCTGGCGCTATTCCACCGCCGCGATCCTCGACAGACACCAGCAGCCGTTCCGTCCCATCCACATCGGGCTGTAAATGGGCAGTGACTGTAATTTCGCTTCGCGGCGGTGAAACCAGATAGGCGTTGGTGAGAAGCTGACCGATAATATTCGCAACCGACTCGCGGTCAGCCTGCAGCAGCGGCAGTTCGTCGTCGATATCGAGATTAACTGTTAAGTTCTTTTCGCGCAACTGATTGGTGGCATTCGTGATGGCATCCTCGATCAGCTCGATGACATCCACCGGCTCGCGCACCAATCGGTACTGCCCCGCATCCAGTGTGGTCAGCTTGATCAGGTCTTCGAGCATCGCCGACAGACGAACAACATTGGTATGAATGCGCTGCAAAAATCGCCGCTGCATTTCGCCCAAAATGCCCACCGATTCATTGATGAGCAGCTCGACATATCCGATCACCGAGGTCAACGGCGTGCGGAATTCCTGCACAATCCCAACCAGCAGGTCGGGATCATCCGGTCGATAAGCAGGATATGGCTGGATTTGCGCGCGCGCTTGCAGCGCTTCAATGCGCTTATTGGATTGGGCAAGCGCAGCTTGCGCGGCGTGCAGGTCGCGCTCAAGCTGACTCCGCTGTGCAGTCAGATCATCAATCATCGCAATCAGAGAACCGACACCGTCCGCGCCCAACTGCTGCAAGCGTTCACGATCCCCTTCAAGCCGCGCCGTGAGCTGATCGCGATTGATGTCCAGCGCCGTCCTATCGGCAAGCAGGCGGTCGCGCTCCATCATCAGCTCGCTGCGCGCATTTGCTAACTGTTGAATTTGCAGGCGAAGCTGAGTCTCCTCCTCATGCGCCTCCAGCAGCTCCTGCTCATAGCCAGATATCTGCGCAGCAAGTCGGCTCTGCTGATCCTTGAGCGCTTCAACCCGCACTGCCAGCTCATCACGTTCGGCGCGCAGTTTATCACGCTGCTTGGTCACTGCCTCGCGGTCACTTGCTAGATGTTTAACCTCCTTCTGAAGAATTTGAATCTGGCGTGCGCGCTCCTCTTCACGCTGAATGGCGTTAGCGATCTGCTCACGTTCCGCTATCAGCGCATCGCGCTCGCGTTTGAGCGCTTCATTTTTTGCCTGAAGCGAAGCGCGCTGTTCATAGAGCTGGCTGATGAGCTGGGTCACGCCGGCTGCGCCGCCTTGAATCCCCAACGCTTCAAGCTGCACTTCCATATCAATCAGCTTACTGCTGAGCGCGTCGCGTTCCTGCTCAAGCCGCGCGCGCTCCTGATGCATACGATCAAGAAGTTCGGCAATTGCGCCTGGCATCGGCGCTGATGCGCTGCGCCGAAGCTCGTTCAACTGCTCCTGGAGTCGATCCCGCTGCTGGATCAGTTCCTCGCGCTCACGACGCATCACATCGACCAGACCCTTGAGCGCCGTCTTATCGGACATCGCAGCCCCTGCCAGTGCCGTTTCCGCCTCGCGCAGCCGCGTTGCCAGCCGATCACGGTCTTCAATGAGCTGACGCTGCTCATTCGTCATCGCCAGGATACGCTGAGAAATCGACTGCGCTTCTTCAGTGTCGCCCAGCGCGGTCGTCAGACGACTGCGTTCATCGTCGAGCTGCAGCCTCAAAGTCGAAATCTGCTGCGTAAGCTGCACGATCTGAGAGCGCGCTGCCTCCAGCTCGGCTTTCATCGCCCCCCATGACGCCATGACGCTCTCATCGGTCATCTCATCCGGCGAAACGCCCTCGATCAATGCCTGGATGATCCGCCCCTCGGCACGCATGGCGCTTTCACGCGCATTGTTACTCAGAGCGAGCAGATTCGCCGCAATAATGGCAATGCCCTTGAGCAGTTCCCCTTCCGGCTCTGTCAGTTCGCGCTCCGAATATGGACATCCAACCAGCAGAACGCCGAGCAGTTCCTTGTCGCTCACCAGCGGTTGGATGACCATCGGACCGATCGGTTCGATGTCCATCCTGGAATACAGATCGCGCAGTTCATCGGCATTGCGATCTGGGTAAAGCGGGCGCTGAGCGCGCCGTTCGATGGCATTCACCAGCGTTGGCTGTTCATCTAGGTTCACCGAAATACCTGCCAGCGGGCGATTCATGACCCGATCCGTCCCAGTGATGAGATCGGCATAATTGGCATCCTGAACGCTGAGCAGTAAGCCAACGTCCGCTTTCAACACGTTCAATGCCGCCATGACGATGCGCTCTGGGATATTCTCCGGTGTGGAACGCTCCAGCATCATCCCCAAGGCACGCATAAGCTGACCACTCTCACGATCGCTGAACGGTACGGGCGGCGGTTCTGCCGCCTCAAACGGTCGCCCTGCGCTGGGCTGAAACGGCATAGGAGCTGCCGAAGCGCGCGGCATCGACACAATCAGCCCTGTGTCAAGGCGCTGAATGACCATGCGATAGATCAGCGTGGGAACTAAAAGCAAAGCAGCTACGAAGGTCAATCGCATGAGACCAGCATCGTTACCGATGAGCGTCCCCTGCGCCATCTGCGCTAGCGAAATACCGTGTCCAACCAGGATCAAGCCAAAATAGACCAGCTTGAGCGGCGCATCCGGCACAACACGGAAAAAGATGATGACGAGCATCCCACCGACCAGCGCGCCCGCCGCCATCGCAAAAGACCAGATCGCGCTGTAGAGTGTCAGATTGAAGTCCGTCCGTCCTTGAAGTCCGACCCAACCAATGCCCGTGATAATGTAACCGATAACGATAACAGCAAGCAGCAGCAGCAGCGCAACATTAGCGCTGCGACCACCAAGCGCAGACTCTGCCGTCAGAAAAGCCCATCCAAGCGTCGCTAGCGCCACTGCGTGCGCGAGTCGTTCCATCGGCGGCAAGATCGCGCTTGCCGGCTGCCCCGTCAGCAGACCGAACAGCGCCCCAACCATTAGCAGCGCCCATCCACACAATACAGCGCCCGCCGCCAGAGCGTAACGCCCTGCCGCCAGATCATCGCGGTAGCGCAGGCGCTGCCCCAACGCCATAAACAGCGCCGCTTGAGTCACCCCAAGCACGGTGAGGAAATATAATAAGTCTCCAGGCGGGCGCACGAAGAGATTCATGAAGTCGACGGGTGGTTGCGGCACGGCGATCTGACCTTGATCTAATGCGAACTTATAACAGTAAATATACCATCATCTAGCGATTTTCGTTTCAATCATCTTATCCGGGCTGGCTGTGGATTTTGCGTCACCCAAGTTTCATCGTTGACGCCATCCTGCTCGTTCGCTAGACTGATCGCCATTAATGTTGTAATCAACTGCAGGTCATATGACTTCGACACTCAGTGGGTTAGGCGCGCGCCGTCGTGCGCGCCGTCTCCCGATTTTACCCATCTTTTCCTGGCTCTTCATTGCAATGGCGCTTGGACTGCTCACTTTAGAACTCATCCGCTTCAGCCAGCAGGTGGATCGGCTCGGCGCTGATGTGCGTGTCGCCGGCGTTGAGGTTGGCGGATTGAGCGCGGCTGAAGCCGTCCGTCGCTGGGAGCAGTCGTTTGCACAGCCGATCACACTCTGGTATAACGACAGTCCAATCCTGCTCGATCCCGCCGACATCGGTTTCCGCACTGATCGCGACACCATGCTTGCCGCTGCCGGCGCAGCCACCGCCGGCAATGCTGCGTTCTGGTCGGAATTCATCGGCTATCTCACCGGACAGCAGGCGCAGAGCAGCCTCAACGTCCCCTTGATCGCGGACTACCAAGTTCCAGTGCTTCGGCAGTATTTGCAAAATATTGCGGCGCGTTATGACCGTGAAGCCTCCGGCGGCGGCTATGACGTGACCACGCTGACGCTCCGACCGGGAAGCGCCGGGTTTAAGCTCGAGATTGAGGCGGCACTGCCGCTGATCGACCGAGCGCTGCGCGATCCGGTGAACCGACAGGTTGTCCTTCCTCTCAACAGCGCCTCCGGCGCGTCCGGCGGCATGGACAGCCTGCGCGAGCTGATCATTGCCTATCTAGAGTCAGAAGGCTTCTCATACAACGGACCTGGATCGGTGGCGTCGATCTTCATCATGGATTTGCAGACCGGTGAGGAGCTGAACCTGCTCAGCGATGTTGCGATGTCCGCCGCCAGCACAATCAAGGTAGGCATCCTGATCAACACATTCCGAACGCTGCTGCTCGCGCCGGACAACGATATCGCCTTCCTAATGGCGCAGTCGCTGTTGTGCAGCAATAACAGCTCATCTAATCTGCTGATGCAGGTCGCAGGTCGAAATGACCTGTTCGCCGGCATTGCCCAGGTGACCAACACGCTGCAAACCCTCGGCGCGCGCAACACGTATCTGTCAGCGCCGCTCTATCTCGGTGGCGATCAAATACTCGGCTCGATCCCCGCGCCGCTCACTTCACCTAATCCGACTTACCGCACTAATGCTGATCCCTTCAATCAGACGACTGCCGAGGATTTAGGCACGCTCTTTGCGATGATCTACGACTGCGCCAACTATGGTTCGGGGCTGATGACAGTCTTTCCTGAGGATTTCAACCAGCAGGAATGCCGGCAGATGCTCGAACTAATGAGCGCCAATGATCTCAACCGTCTGCTTCAGGCTGGCATTCCAGCAGGAGCGCGCATTTCGCACAAAAACGGCTGGCTTGAAGATGTGCATGGCGACGCTGGGATCGTGTATCCGCCAAACGGACGCGACTACGTAATCGCGGTGTTCTTATGGGAAAACAGCAATTTCTTCAGCTATACCCGGGCATGGACGATGATCGAAGGCATTTCGCGCGCAGCGTGGAATTATTTTGTGCCAGAGCAGCCGCTCATCACCCCACGACCAGACATCCCGATTGACATGACCGCCGCAGACTGCACGTCGTTCTCACCGCCGTATGGACAAGTCAACCTTGACAATATCAACGCCTGGCGCTCTCCTTAGATAAAAGCATGGTGTCAGTGCGCATTGAAATCAGTTTGCCGCGCTGCGACGACAAAAACAGGCAAAAGACAGCAAGCGCATCAGCTTCATGCGCGGCTTTTCAGCCTCGTCTCATGCGTGATGGGTACGATGAACGAAGGTGTTTGAAGAGGCTGACACGATGAATATGAGCCTTCTGCTTCCGCTTACACTGGTGATCGGGCTGCTGCTGTTTCTGTTTCAGCGCACCGACCCCAAGAAAAGGCTGATCGTCATCCTGATCCTGCTCGTTCCAGCAGAGCTGATCCGCCGCTTTATCGTCTTTCGCGACATCAACACGGAAGGGTTGATCGCATTTCTGCTAGCCGTATTTCTGAACTTCTTATTCTGGCTGCTGATCGGGCGCTACAATCCGGTGCGCAGCAGCGACGATAATATCCAGGTGATCGGGATGGATGACTGAGCGGGCAGAGACCGTATCTCAGCCGCTCAGCGCTCTCATTCGATCACAGTCAGCGGAATCACGTCCGAAGCTTGCAGCATCACCACACTGATACGCGCGGCGGCATTCTGCGCCATCTCCGCGAACGCGCGTCCCGCTGGAGTTTCGGGAGCGTGGATGACGGTCGGTCTGCCAAAGTCGCCCCCCTTGCGAACCTCTGCATCAAGCGGGATTCGACCCAGAAATGGCACACCGCGCTCTTTTGCCAGCCGCTCCCCCCCGCCGGAGCCGAAGAATTCGCCCGCCATATTCTCAACAATGCCGAGAATCGGCACTCTAAGCTGATCGAACATCGCTGCGCAGCGCAGCGCATCCGACACCGCCACATCTTGCGGCTGCGTCACGATGATCGCGCCGGTTAGCGGGAATGACTGCGCAAGTGACAGCGGCGCATCCCCCGTGCCAGGTGGCAGATCGACGATCATGTAATCCAGGTCACCCCAATCGACATCGGTGAAGAACTGTCGGATCGCGCTGTGCAGCATCGGTCCACGCATGATCATCGGCTTACTTGGGTCGATCAGAAAGCCCGTACTCATGACCTTGATCCCGTAAGCCTCAATCGGGATCATCTTGTCATCCTTGATACGCGGACGACCATATCCGACCCCAGTCATCATCGGCAGGTTCGGATTGAGGATGTCCGCATCGATCAAGCCCACGCGCGCCCCGGCTTCGGCGAGCGCAGCTGCCAAATTGGTTGACACGGTGCTTTTGCCCACCCCACCCTTGCCGCTGCCGACAGCGATAATACTGCGGATCGGCACATCGAGGTTTCCGCCCATCTTGCGGTCAGTCGGAACCTGCGCATCCCATTTAATGTCGATGCGTTCAATGCCCGGAACTTTCCCAACCACCGCCGCATGACAGCGCTCCTGAAACACATTCTTTAACGGACATGCCGGCGTAGTCAGCACAATCGTGAACGCAGCAGTCTTGCCGTTAATCGTCAGATCGCGCACCATGTTCAGAGACACAATATCGCGGTGCAGTTCCGGCTCGATCACCGTGCTAAGCGCCGCCATCACTTGGGCTGCTGTATCGCTCATCGCAACGATCCTAATCTCCACTCCTCGATCTAAAATTATTATAACCTGTATCATTAAAATTCACACCTCAAATTACTCGAAAAGGTGTTTCTTCGCCGTTTGCCAGTATCGCGAAAAGCGCGCCAGATCAAGCTTACCTGAATAGTCTAGAAATGGCTCACTCGCGATGATCTCAAGCTCAAACTTCTGCTGAAGAGCGGCGCAAATTTCCTTGAAACGCGGACTTGGCGATGGCGTCGTCACAATTCGGCGCGCCTCATGCCTCTCAGCAAAACGGGTGAGCTGCTCAGCGACATCCCCCTTGCGGATGACAACCGGCATTTCAAGCAGGCATTCATAGATAAAGACAATCCGCTTCAGGCTGAGACGCCAGGATGCGATCAGCGCCTCGTCGAATACAAAGATCGCTGGCGCATCTTGATAGGCAGCTAGCGCCGGATTAGTTGGACTGAGACAGTCCCCATGCACCCACACGATTAGCTCGCTCATCGCCGCCCCCCTTTGCGTCCGTTTCGTCTTGCAGGCGGAAAGCGGTCACCCCAATCTTCATCAACCGGTTTGCGGGGAAACAACTTTCGCTCTAAGCTGGCGTAATCGCCTTCAAAGTCGCAGCGCCGATAGAGCGGACAAATCTTACAGTATGCCCGTTCAGTATTGCGTTCGAGATTTTCACGGTTGAAGATGTATGGCTTGTGACTGAATGTGCTAGCGACCCACTGCCACGAAAGATTGTTGCTCGCTGGATCGCCATCTAGAAGGTGAGTGAGGAACCAGCGCGCCCCCGCCTGCCACTTCACCCGCCGCCAGTGGACGATGTATGCCGCCAGCCACATTCGGGCATGATTGTGCAGGTAACCCGTTTCACGAAGCTCCTGGCTGAAAGCATCGATGCATACCAGCCCGGTCGTCCCATGTTCAATGTCGGCGGGCAGATCATCGGCGTAGTCGCTTGCGGCGAATCCCGTTTTGTATGGCTCGCGATCTATCCAGACCTGATCGCCAATCTGGGCATACACCCGCTGCCAGTAGTCACGCCACGCCAGCTCATTGACGAATTTCTCAGCGTCACGCCAGCTGCGCACCATATCCAATGCTTTATCGCGCACCTCCGCCAGACTCAGCACGCCATGCCGAATATACGCGGACAGGCGTGAGACTTTCCCGCGCAGATTGTTGCGGGTCGCGGCATAGCGCGGCGGGTCGATCTTCTCCAACGTACGCTCGGCAGCAGCGCGCCCACCCCGCGTCGATGAAACGTGGTCATCCAGCGCCGTCGCATCCGCAAATTCTACCTTCAAATAGCGGATCAGCTCATCCCGATCTGCAAAGTCGCGCCTCATATCTTGCTCTGACATCGCCCTCATCCCTTCAGTGCCGTTTTCGCCCGTTTGCGGCATCCATCGCTGCAGTATTTCACGTCATCCCAGTTACGTTGCCACTTCTTACGCCATGTGAACGGACGCCCGCAAACCACACACAGCTTGGAAGGCAGATACTGTTTCTTCACCCCACGCATTGTCTTGTCCAGAGATACCCCGACCCGGCGTATTATCGATGATAATACCAAACGCTGATGAGATAAAGGTGAACGCCAAACAAAAAGGCGACCCCTGACTGAGATCGCCTTTTAAGCATATCTGCCGATCAGTTATTCGGCAGCTTTCTCCTGCTTCGCTTTTTTGCGCGCCAGTGCTTCTTCGCGGCGGCGTTTGCGCTCTTCAGGGGAGAGTTCACCTGATGGCGTGCTTTCCGCAGCAGGTGGCGCGCTCTGGACAGTCGGCGCAGTCTCAGCGGCAGGGGGAGCCGCAGCCGCTGCCTGAGCAGCCGCTTTCTGCGCCTCGACAAACGCCGCCGCATTCATCTTCGCCTGCTGCCAATCCTCTGTCACTGGAGTCGGTGTTCGGTTCGACTTTTTGAACTCTTTGATAACGTCCGGGTGTTCCCAGCCGCCGCGCGCCGCCGCCTCTTCACGCGCTGTCGTCGGCGCGATGCTCATCCAGTAGCTGAAAGGCTTCGACAGACGCTCTTTATCATGGATATGGTTGCGCGTCCGATCATAGCTTGCAAGTTCGTAGTCATGATCCATCTTGATCGCATCGAAAGGGCAGAACTCCGCGCAGTAGCCGCAGTTCATGCAGATGTCGATATCAATGAAAAACGCCTCTGGCTGCGGAACCGGGCGCTTGGTCACCGGGTCTTCACCGCGCACGATCCAGATACACTGAGGCGGACAGACCTTCGCGCAAATGCCGCATGAGGTACACCAATCCTCACCCGGTCGTTCCGGGTGATCAGGGTCTTCCACCACCAAGAACGGCACAAAGCGGAAACGCTCTGGGACGGCGATCTTCTCCTCAGGATACATGACGGTGAACGCGCCGTCCGCCTTCAAGCCTTGCCGTGCTTCAAAGTTTTCCTGTCGCAGATACTTCCGACCCGCATATTTGATGTCATCGAGATAGGTGCGAATGAAGTGCTTGAAGGTGACACCCAAGCCCTTTAGAATGCCCATGCCATACATACACACGCCTCCTAGCGGTCGGTCTCGCCCAAGACAATATCAATACTCCCCAGGATTGCGACCACATCCGCCACTTTCTGACCTCTGCACATCGCGCCCAACGGCGTCAGATTAATGAACGATGGCGCGCGCACATGATAACGCCAAGGATTTTGCGGTCCTTTGGGATCGCCCTGTGAAACAAGATAATAACCAAGCTCACCCTTCGGATTTTCAACCCGCCCATACGCCTCGCCAATCGGCACGCGCGGCATGTAGATCGCCTTGTTGCCCGCGAAGACGCTCTCGCCCTGCGTTTTCTCCAGGCGCGGCAAAATCTGCTTGAGGATGCGAATGCTTTCGCGCATCTCATCGAGGCGGATCAAGTAGCGGTCGTAGATGTCACCATTGTGCCGGACGCATACGTCGAAATCCAGTTCAGGATAAATGCTGTATGGCTCAGCACGACGCACGTCATACGGCACACCCGAAGCGCGCAGCAGCGGACCGGACGTGCTGTAAGCAATCGCCATATCGGGCGACAGATAGCCGACGCCGATGGTGCGTTCCTTGATGATCTCACTGTCGGTCAGATAGCGGTCAAGTTCGTCCACTGAGCGCGGAATCCGCTCATTGATCAGCTCGGTCAGATAGTCCATGGTGTTGAAATCGCGGACTTTGTCGTTGACATGGCTGGCAACACTGCGGATACGCTCCGGCAAATCCTTAGCCACCCCTTGAAAGCGCATGTAATTGCACATCATACGCGAACCAGCGGTTGCCTCAAAAAAGTCGAGGATTTTCTCGCGCTCCGCGATGGCATACAGCGCCGGTGTGAAGAATGCGCCCAGGTCATTGAGCAGAAAGCCAATCGCCCAATAGTGGTTGACGATGCGCGTCAGTTCGACCATCAGCACGCGGATCACCTCCGCGCGATAGGTCGGCGGCTGATAGCGCGCGCCCATCGCCAGCAGTTTTTCAACTGCAAGCGCGTAACCCAGATTGTTGCTCATGCTGCTGATGTAATCGAGCCGGTCGGTGAACGGCATATTGTGGTTCCAGGCGTTGCGCTCGCCGATCTTCTCATGATTGCGATGCAAATAGCCCATCACCGGCTCAAGCGCGACGATGGTCTCGCCTTCCAGCGTCACTACCATGCGAAAAACGCCGTGCGTGCTGGGATGATGCGGACCAAGATTGACCACCAGCCTATCCGTCTGGAGTTCATCAGCCTGCGCGGGAAAGCTAGAGACATCAACGCCTAAGCCCATCCCGCTGTAGAGCGCCTCCTCAGACATGTCAGAGAGCTTGGCGAGATCGAGATCAGCGGGATATTTCACATTTTTGCCGAAGACGTTGAGTTCCTCTGCGCGGCGGACGTAGCCTTTGGGCCAGCGGCTGTCAAAAGGCTTGGTCTCCTGCTCGTAATACGCCTCTTTCCAGTCCTTGCGCATCGGATGCCCATCGAAACCATCCCATAAGAGGATACGCTTCAGATTCGGGTGACCAGGGAAATGAATCCCGTACAGATCATAGGCTTCGCGCTCCTGAAAATCAGCGCCGGGATAGACCTCAATCAAGGATGGGATTTCGGGTTTATTGCGATCTGTTTGCGCCTTAAAGACCAGCGCACCGCCGCCGGAAATCCGGTAGGCGTGATAGACCATCTCCATCGAGTCGTCGATGCCCAGATAATCGACGGCGGTCGCGCTGGATAGATAGTTGAATCCGAGTTCGTCGCAGGCTGTCCGCGCTACTTCCACAAGATGGGCAGGATCAACGATGATACCACTATATCCTTGCCGTGTATCGTCTTTAACGGCATCGGGAAACTTGCGCTTCAGGTAATCGATCGCGCCCTCAATCGGCAGTGTGTCGGCGCGCTCAGGAACAAGGGTCATTTCTTCAGTCATGGCTTCATTCCGTTTCACTGCTTCATCATGGCGCGTTTACGAGCGAGCGCTTCCTGACGCTTCCGATTGCGCATTTCCGCAAGCGCCGCATCCACATCTTCAGACGCGCCAGAAGCCGCAATCGCCGGCGCCGCACTGCCTTTGACCTTCATCTTCGCTTTCGCCTTTTCGACATCGGTGATCGCTGCTGGAGGCAGTTCGCGCATACCGAAGGGCTGCCCCTGCGCTGCCAGCTCCGCTTGACGCCGGATCAACTCCATCTGGCGCGGATCGATGATGTCGGGTCCCAAAACCGGAATTGGCACGGCATCCGACGGACCCACCCCATACCACGGCACATCATCCAGATTGGTGAGCAACTGTCCATCGATCTTTTTCTGAAGCGCGATCAGCCCATTCAGAAGCGCCTGCGGGGTTGGCGGGCAGCCAGGCACGTAGACATCGACTGGGATGTACTGATCGATCCCGGACACCACATTGTAGCCCTCTTTGAACGGTCCTCCACCTGATGCGCACGCCCCCATCGCCAGCACATACTTCGGCTCTGGCATCTGATTGTACAGCCGCACAATCGGCACGAGCATCTTCTTGGTGACCGTGCCGCTCACGATCATCAGATCGGACTGGCGCGGACTGGCGCGCATAACTTCCATGCCGAAGCGCGACAGATCATAGCGCGATGCCGCCGTCGCGATCATCTCAATCGCGCAGCAGGCAAGTCCAAACAGTAGGGGCCACATCGACGAGCGCCGGCTCCAGTTATAGATTCGGCTTAGGCTGGTGATCGCCACGTTGCCCTGCATATCTGCCGGAACGGGGAATTCGGTGTCGTGAAGCTGCTGCAAATTCAATTGACTCATTCGTTGTGTGTCTCCTCGAACCATTCTCGAAGGATGTCATTTAGGATCGCCTCGCTCGCCAGTGCCGGATCATCGGCAAACCCAGGCAGCGCCTGCACCAACTCTAAAAGCTGTCCGAGCCCGACCATTTCCACATCCATATCCGGATAGGTCTCGCGCAGACAGCACGCAATCGCGTATGTCGCTTCCCAATAGAGCGGATTAGCTGGCGGATTAATGCTCATCAGCTTCTATTTTAACCCAAGTTGGGTGTTTTTGGTCATGGCAGACGGTCTCATTTTTCGCCCGCTCATCAGCCTTCACGATTGTCGATCTGTGCGCGCTGAAGCCGACCGCTGTAATCAATGTAAACCGACTTCCACTCGGTGAAGCTGTCTAGCGCAGTCTGACCCGCCTCGCGCATCCCATTGCCTGTAGCGCGCGTCCCGCCGAAAGGAAACTGAATCTCCGCGCCAGTCGTCCCATGATTGATGTAAACGATGCCGGTTGTCAGATCGCGGATCGCGCGAAACGCTGCATTCACATTTTCCGTGAAAATGCTGCTTGACAAGCCATACGGCACACTGTTATTGATCGCGACCGCCTCTTCCAACGAGTCAACCTCAATCACTGACAGCACCGGACCGAAAATTTCCTCACGGGCGATCCGCATCTCCGGCTTCACATCAGAAAACAGCGTTGGGGCATAGAAATAGCCTGCCCTGTCGAGGCGCTCGCCGCCGATCATCAGACGCGCGCCTTCATCGCGCCCAACCGCCACATACTGCTCAACTTTTTCCAGCGCTTTCGCATCGACCAGCGGACCCACTTCAACACCATCGATCAGCCCATCGCCAACCTGGAGCGATTTTGCCCGTTCCACAAGGGCATCGATCAGCGCAGATTTGATACCGCGCTGCACGATCAGGCGGCTAGTGGCTGTGCAGCGCTGTCCGGTTGTGCCATAGGCGCTCCATGTGATCGCTTTGGTGGCAAGCTCAAGGTTAGCGTCGTCCAGCACGATGATGGCATTCTTGCCCCCCATCTCCAGTGAGACTTTCTTGCCGAGCGCAGCGGCTTTAACGTAGACTTTGAGTCCGGTCTCAGTTGAACCCGTAAAAGAGATCACGCGCACCGCCGGGTTCGTCACCAATGCCTCACCTGCTGCGCCCGCGCCTTGCACTAGATTCAGCACACCTTCAGGCAGACCCGCCTCGATGAATACCTCGACAAATGCGGCTGAAACCGCCGGTGTGAACTCGCTCGGTTTCCAAACCACAGTGTTGCCAGCGACCAGCGCGGGGAGCATCTTCCAGCTTGGCACAGCAATCGGGAAATTCCAGGGCGTGATCAGCCCCACCACGCCGACCGAGTCACGCAGCGCCATGCCGAACTTGTCCGGCATTTCGACTGGCGCAGTATAGCCGAGCAGCCGACGCCCTTCGCCGCCCATGTAGTATGCCATGTCGATGGCTTCCTGAACATCGCCGCGCGCCTCGCTCAGCACCTTGCCCATCTCCTGCGTCATCAGGCGGGCGAGCGCCTCTTTGCGCGCTTCGATCACGCGCGCAACTTGGTAGAGGATCTCGCCGCGACGGGGCGCAGGCATCAGCCGCCAGGATGGATACGCTACCTTTGCAGCCTCCACAGCAGCCTCCACATCCTCAGCCGCGCTCAAAACGACCGGCGCGATCACCTGTTCATTCGCCGGGTTGACCGTCTCGAAAACCGTGCCAGATCGCGAGTCAACCCAGCGACCGCCGATATAATTCCGCACCAGCTCGGTCATGTGAACACGCTTTCATCGCATAAATTGGTCTTTAAGTCCGGCAAGTATAGAGATCGGACGATTATTTGTCAACAATTTCACAAATGATGCCGTCACGCCAGCGCATAAACGCGCGCGCCCTCCGTAGAAATCGGCACACAGCGCCCAACCGCCTCGATCCCATACGACAGATAGACCTTCACCATGGCGTCAGCAGCGCGCACGGCTGTCTCATAGCAATCACAGATCGCGCACAGTGTCGGACCCGCCCCGCTGATCACCACCCCATGCGCGCCAGCCGCCTTCGCAGCCGAGCGCACTTCGGCAAGATGAGGCATCAGATGAAGCCGTGCTGGCTCGATGATCCGATCTGCCTCCATCGCCGCTGCCATCGCTGGCACATCCCTGCGATGAAGTGCATCGATCAGGCGGGCGATCTGCGCAGTCTGCACAACCACTGTCTGCATGGGAACATGCGTCGGCAGCACCGCGCGCGCCTCTTTCGTCGGCACTTCAACTGCCGGTGTCACGGTCGCCAGGATCAAGCGTTCTGGGATCGGAAGACTGACGATCTGATGCGCTTCAATGCCATATGCCAGCGTGATACCGCCAAACAGACAGGGCGCGATATTGTCGGGGTGATAGCCGCTGGCGACCGCTTCGCCGTCCAGACAGGCGGGCAGCAGTTCGGCGCGGGTGAGCGGGTCTCCCAGCAGCGCGTTGACCGCGACCGCCGCTGCGACCGCGCTGGCAGCGCTGCTCCCCAGACCAGATGCGCGCGGCAGCCCTTTGATGATGGTCAAACTCACGCCGATAGTGTCCTCGACGCCAAGCAGACGCAGCACGCTGCGCGCTGCGACTCCGGCTGTATTGCGTTCTAGTTCAAGCGGCAGCTTGCCATCATCGCCGATGATCGCGCTGATCGTCACCCCAGGGCGTTCAGACCGCTCCGCGCGAACGATGTCGCCTGGCTGGGCAAATGCCAGCCCCAACACATCGAATCCCACGCCCAGATTCGCCATCGTCGCAGGCGCAAAGGCTTCGGCTCTGGTAATTTCCACGTCGGCTTGTTATCCTTCGATTCTTCGAATGCTGCGATCCGGTGATGAGGCGCACTTATATGACGAGCATCTTACAATGCATGGATTGCGAACGGCAATACCGAACCGACACCGTGATCTACACCTGCGACGACTGCGGCGGCTTACTCGATGTCGTTCACGATCTGGATGCGCTGCGCTCGCTTGTCTCCCGCGAATTATTCGACTCGCGCCTGGGATCGCTCGACTTTCCGTATAACAGCGGCGTCTGGCGCTATAAAGAGCTGGTCTACCCGGATGCACCGGACGATTTGATCGTCAGCCGCCCTGAAGGCAGCACCAACCTCTATCCAGTCCCTCGACTGGCGAAGTGGGCGGGCGTCGGCACGCTCTATCTCAAGCATGAAGGCGAAAACCCGACCGGGTCATTCAAGGATCGCGGCATGACCGGCGGCGTCACGCAGGCGCGCATTCTCGGCAAGCACAGCGTCGCCTGCGCTTCAACCGGAAACACATCCGCCTCGCTCGCTGCGTATGCTGCCTGGGCGAATCTGCGCGGTATTGTACTTTTTCAGAACAAGCAGGTCGCGCTCGGCAAACTGGCGCAAGCGATCGCTTATGGCGCAACCTGCATCCGAGTCAACGCCGACTTCGACAAAAACCTGGCGCTCGTGCGCGAAATTTCCGCTGAACTGGATATTTACGTCCTGAATTCGGTCAATCCATTCCGACTTGAGGGTCAGAAAACGATCATGATCGAGATGCTCCAGCAGCTCCGCTGGCGCGTCCCGGACTGGGTGGTATGTCCAGGCGGCAATCTCGGTAACAGCTCCGCATTCGGCAAGGCGCTGCGCGAACTCTACGATCTTGGTCTGATCGACCGCCTGCCCCGTCTGGCGATCATCCAAGCGGAGGGCGCAAACCCGCTCTACCGGGCATATCAGCGTGGTTTCGACCGACTCGAACCGATGCACGCCGAGACCATCGCCACCGCTATTAAGATCGGCAGCCCGGTCAACTATCCGAAAGCGGTGCGCGCGCTGCGATGGACGGACGGAGTGGTCGAGCAGGTCAGCGATCAGGAAATTATGGAGGCGAAGGCGCTGATCGATGGCGTCGGCATCGGCTGTGAGCCGGCATCGGGCTGTTCGCTAGCGGGCATCCGAAAGCTGGTCGAAAACGGCACGATCAAGCCTCAGGAGACGGTAGTCGGCGTGCTGACCGGTCATGTCCTGAAAGACCCGGACGCCACCATCGATTACCATGCCGACCGGATTCCCAACCTTCGCGCTGTATGTCCCAACCGCCCCATCGAGGCGGAAGGGACACTGGACGACTTGCGGCGCGTCCTCAGCACTCCCATTCCGACAGCAACCTGACCGATACGAGTTACGACGTGCTGCGACCCTCAAGCGTGGGAAGTACTTGGATTAGTACTATTTCGACCCAAACGCCAGCACTCAAAGTCAGGTATGATTGAACAAACGAGTAAGTAGGCTGTCAGGTTCGGCAAGGTGGCTGCACAAATCCAAATCATGATCATGAGCGGAGCTTGGGACGGAACGCTGTTTACGTTCAGTGACGAGTCCGGGCATGGCACCTGGGAGGATGGCGCGTGGATGATTCGCATCGGGCGCGATGCAGACAATGACCTGTGCCTGAAAGAAGACGAATTCAGTTCACGCCATCATGCGCGGGTGGTGTGCCGGCAAGATCAGATTCAGCTCCAGGATCAGGAAAGCCGTAACAAGACGTACATCGACATTGGCGATGACGACAAACCGCTGGAACGCGGCGCAACCATTCCCCTTCAGCCAGGTCAGTTGTTCCGCGTTGGGCGCACTTGGATGCGAGTCGAACACGTTGAGATGACTTGACTATGCGCGACATTGAGATCAATGCGCGTCAGGAAGCAGCGCGAATGCTGCACCGTTATCTCGGTGTAGAGCATTATTTCATCGGAATGCTTGACCTGAGAGGCGGTCTGCTGTCAGGTCTGTTGGACAAACACGGGCTGACGCCGGATTACGTCAAGGACGAAGTGCGCCGCTATATCGGCAGAGGCAAAGAAGACCGCGTCCGTTACACGGGATTACAGCCGACCCCGCGCGCGGCAGTGGTATTGAATCTCGCTTATGATCGCGCTAAGGTTGAAGGGCGCACTGAGCCGGACGAGCGCGATCTGCTGCTGGCGATGTTGGAAGAAGGCGAAAGCATACCGTGTCGGGTGCTGAGGCGGCTCGGCGCTGACACAAAGGCGCTCGGCGAGCAAGCGGCAACCTTGACCAATGCGGCGCGTACGTCCATCCTCAAGCTCGACTTCAGCCCCGATTTCGATCCCGCGTATGCGCTTTCTCAAGATGAAGTCTTTCTTTTGCAACGCATGTTCGCCGGGTACGCTGCCCTGCGCATCGAACGCCGCCTGACCGGTGGCTATTCTGGTGCGCTTATCCTGCTGATCACGCCTATTCATGCGGATCAGCGCGAAGATGCGGCTGTTGTTGTTAAGATCGCCGATGCCACCAGCATCCTCGACGAGGAGCGGCGCTACAATACCTATGTCCGCAACACGCTCCCGCCGCTGACAGCGCGCCTGGAGCAGCGAACGACCGCTAAATATCTGGACATCGCTGGGCTGAAATATACATTTGTCGCAGATCAGAACGGGGCTTCCGAGTCGCTGCGTGTTCTGGCGCACGAAATGGGCGCTGAGCGTCTGCGCAACTGGCTGCGCAATCAGCTTTTCCCGTATTTCGGTCGAGCATGGTGGATGCAGCGCACGCCCAGTCTGTTTCAGGTCTGGGAAGAATATGACTGGCTGCTGCCTCCGCTGCTGACGATCGATTTTGTCCCAGAGGATCAGGCAGGAGCCGCGCCGCCAAGCGATGTTGTCGAACTCAATAAGAATCTCCAGCGCGGGCAGGCAGAAAGCCTTGAATACGGCACACTGGTGCGGGTGAGCAACTTTGTCGTCGACAAAATCATTCGTCGCAAGAAGTCTCTTACGCTCACGCTCGGTATGACCAACACCGAAGCAACCTATCACGCCTACCGCATCCTCGTTCGCAGCGTGGATGTGATGGCGCTAGGCTACCATCGCCGCGAAATGATCGACTCGCTCTATGGGCGAGTCTGGAAAACTCGGCGCGACTCACTCTTTGAAGCGGTGAGCGCGCTCGAACCTGATTTCGATCCGCATGAAAGCGCAATCCCATTTCAGGCGGACATGCCTTTGACAAATCCGATCCTAAGCTGCAAGCTGCTGCTGGAAAGGCAGATCAACGGCGCGTTCAGTCACATCCACGGCGATCTGCATCTGGGGAACATCCTTACCGGTCCGGGTGACATCCCTTTCCTGATCGACTTTGAACACACGCGACGCGGGCATACCGCCTTCGATTGGGCATCGCTTGAGATCAGCATTTGGGCGGAGATGGCGGCTCCGCTGGTCGAACCCACCTGGGAAGGCGCACGTATGCTTGGGGAATGGATGCTGGCTCTGCTCCAGAACCGTTCCCTTCCCGACTCACTACTCGGTCAGGTGCTCAGCGTGATTGCAGCCGTCCGCGAGATTGCTGAGCTTTGTCTGCGCGATCCGTCGAAATGGGATGAGTATTACGCGGCGCTGGCAATGTGCGCGCTGCGCGCCGTCACATGGGAAAAGACGATGGGGTTGACGGCGCGCCGCGCCATGCTCCTGCTCGCAGCGCTTTCTCAAAGCCTGCTGCTGGATGCCGGCAATCGGAGCGGTGGTTCGCCGACTTCGACTCTTCACGATGGCGAGACCGATTTCAGACCTTTCAAGGACAACTAGCCTCGGGGCGTCTTCGCCAGCGACGCCCCCTATCAACTCAAAGATTTGCCAGCACCGCCGCTGTATACTCCGCAGTGCTGATGAATTGTCCTTTATGCGCGCCACCGCGGGGAGCAATGTCCGCTGTGCGCGCTCCCGCAGCAAGCGCACCGTCAACTGCGCGCTCGACTGCGTCGGCTTCCGCTTCCAGACCGAAGCTGTAACGCAGCATCATTGCGGCGCTGAGGATCGAGCCGGTCGGATTCGCTTTGCCCTGTCCGGCGATGTCGGGCGCAGTGCCGTGAATCGGCTCATACAATCCGAATTTGCTCGCGCCCAGCGATGCAGAGGGCAGCATTCCCAATGATCCTGCCAGCACCGATGCCTCATCCGTGATGATGTCCCCAAACATATTGCTCGCCACCAGCACATCGAACGACGCCGGACGAGTGATCAGGTGCATCGTGCAGGCATCAATCAGGATATGCTCCAGCGCAACATCGCTGTAATCCTCATGGACTTTCATCACCGTTGAGCGCCACAGCCGGCTTGACGCCAGAATGTTGAACTTGTCGATAGATGCCAGCTTTTTGCGCCGTCCCTGCGCTGCGCGAAACGCAACATGCACGACTCGCTCAACTTCTGGAACACTGTAAACCTCGGTGTCGAACGCCGTATCACCGTCCCCCTGCTCCTGACGCGCGCCGAAGTAAATGCCACCTGTCAGTTCGCGCACGAACAGCATATCGACGCCTTCAAGCAGGTCTGCGCGCAGCGGCGTGTGCTGCGCCAGTGCAGGATAGGCTTTGACCGGTCGCAGATTGGCGAACAGGTCAAAATGCTTGCGCAGCCCTAAAATTCCCTGCTCCGGTCGCGCTTTCGCGCTCGGAATATCCCACTTCGGTCCGCCGACTGCGCCAAACAGGATCGCATCGCTGCTTTCACACAAGCGCAGCGTCTCATCAGGCAGCGCTGTGCCGGTCTGATCGATGGCAGTGCCGCCGACAATACCCTCATTAAACTCGAATTCGTGTCCGAATTTCGCAGCGACTGCGCTCAGCACTTTTACTGCCTCGCCTGCCACCTCGACACCGATGCCATCTCCAGGCAGCAGCGCAATTTTCGCTTTCATCAATCATCCTTCCATGTGGTTATCGCTGAGAAGCGCTTATTGTACACGCGCTTTCTCATCCTGATCCGCTAGGCAAAGCCCATATTCAACGCTGTCCACCAGTGCAAGCCAGCTTGCGCGAATAATGTTTGCGCCTGCGCCAACGGTACTCCAGCGCTTCACACCATTGTGCGTTTCGATCAGCACCCGCGTGACCGCCGCTGTACCGTTGCTGCCATCAAGAATACGGACTTTGTAATCGGCAAGCTGGAAATCGGCGATGCGCGGATAGCGCGGCATCAATGCCTTGCGCAGCGCCATGTCAAGCGCGTTGACAGGTCCGTTGCCCTCCGCTGCGGTATGCACAATTTCGCCATCGATTTCGAGCTTGACCATCGCCTCCGCAATCGTCCCACGTCCACGGCGATCCTCGACGATCACGGTGAAGTCGATTAGGCTGAAGATCGGGACATAGTTCGGATATGCCCGATACAAGCGCACCGCAACCGATGCCTCCGCGCCCTCAAAGACAAAGCCCTGATTTTCCAGTCGCTTGATCTCATCCAAAACCTTGACCGCTTCCGCCTGATTGACATCCAGCCCGAATTCCTCCGCCTTGCTGAGGACATTCCCCTGCCCCGAAAGATCGGAGATCAGCACGCGCATTTGGTTGCCAACCAGACTCGGATCGATGTGCTGATAGCTGTCCACGTTGCGGCGAATCGCAGCGACATGAATCCCGCCTTTATGCGCAAATGCGCTCTTACCGACGTAAGCGCTGTGATCATCCGGCGCGAGGTTAGCGATCTCCGCGACCGCCCGCGAGATATGCGTCAGCATCCGCAGGCTGCCAGGCGGCAGCGCCCGCAAGCCCATCTTCAGTTCCAAATCGGGAATAATGCTGCATAGATTGGCGTTGCCGCAGCGTTCGCCATAGCCGTTGATCGTCCCCTGCACCTGCACCGCGCCCGCCCGCACCGCCGCCAGCGTGTTGGCAACCGCGAGTTCTGAGTCGTTGTGTGTATGAATCCCCAGTGGGACGCCGGGAAACGCCTGGCGCGCCGCCTCAAAATACCGCTCGATCTCCCAAGGCAGCGTTCCGCCGTTGGTGTCGCACAGCACCAGCACGTCCGCCCCGCCATCGACCGCCGCCCGCAGGGTGTCGAAGCCGTACTCAAAATCCAGCTTCGAGCCATCGAAGAAGTGTTCAGCGTCGTAGATGACTTCTTTGCCCAGGCTTTTCAGATACCGGACGCTCTCTGCAATCATGCGCAAATTCTCCTCCGGCGTGGTTTGCAGCACGTCAGTCACATGCAGCATCGACGTTTTTCCAACCACAGTGACGACCGGCGTCTGCGCATTGACGAGGGCGCGAATGTTGGCATCGTCTGCCGGATCGGAATGCTTGCGGCAGGTTGCGCCAAAAGCAGCGATTTTGGCATGTTTCAGCGATAGATCGCGCACGGCGTCGAAATAGGCAGCGTCCTTCGGGTTCGATCCAGGCCAGCCGCCCTCAATATATGCCACACCGAGGTTATCAAGCAGCTCCGTGACGCGCAGCTTGTCCATCAAGGACAGCGAAATGCCTTCGCGCTGCGTTCCATCGCGCAGGGTAGTATCATAGATTGCAATCTGCATCGCGGCTCTATCCTCTCTCATCTGAGTCTGACAGCAAAATCGGCGGTTCTGGACATGGATCGACCTGACAGATCAGCGCGATCTCCCAGCGTGTCTCCGCATTGAGGATCACGTAGGCAGTTGGCGCGGCAGGTCGTCCGCCGTTGACGGCACTGTAAAAGCCGTTATCGACATATCCGATCAGCATCTCCATCGGCACATTCGGAGGATGATACAGTTCGAGTCTGCCATCATAGCCGGCATGTCGCAAAAACAAAGTCACCGAATAGGTAGCCTCATACTGATCGTAATTGTCCTTCGGATCGATCTGAATCACGATGTTTTCCACATCCAGCGCGGTGAGTGCTGCGACTGTGGACTGAAGATGATACGTCGAGTCCGCAAAGTGGGCGGCATCCATCCACTGACTAGGCACATTCGGCAAAAATGGCAGACAGCTTGCAGCCCAGACCGCCCAAGCCGCGCCGCGCCATCGCACCTGGCGCAGCATATACAAACCGATGACTGTCCCAGCCGCCGAACCCACGATAGCGGGATAGAGAAAGCGCTCCTGAATGCGCTCGTTGTATAGACCGACTTGCGGCATGACCCACAACGCCAGCGTGCCAAGCGCACACAGCGTCAGCAGGGGCTTGCGGCGCGCCCAGATCACACCCGCCGCTGAAGCCGGGACGATCACGCCTGCAGGCAGCAGCACGCGCGCCAGCGAGTCGAGATAGATCGGGCGTTCGGAGACGATCACCTGCCCATAGCCATGCGGACTGCGCAGATAGATCACGCCGATCACAGCGATCAGGACGATGAAGAACATGCCCACTGCGAACAGCGCCGGCATCACCGCTTTCACTGGGCGGTGATAGAGCAGTTGAAGAGTCAATCGTGCGCCGATCAGAGCGGGCAGAAGCAGGGCGTAGTTTTCTTTGATGAACCCGACTAGGATCGCCGACACTGCAAACACCGCATCCCACCCGCGCCGCCCGCTGACCGCGCCCCGCACTGCGGCAAACCCCGCCAGCGCGACCAGCAGCGTCCCACTGGTCTCCTGATACACCAAGTTGTACCAGATTGCGCCGCTGCGCGGATAAAACAAGAGCAGCAGCACGCCCAACCCTGCCAGCGGCGCGCGCACCAGCGGGCGCAGCGCGCCAAACAGGAGCAGACAGGTCACAACACCCATTCCCGCCGCAGCCAGATGCCAAACCAGCACATCATCCCGAATCAGGCTGCGCTGGCTGTGCCAGATCAGCCAGTAGAGCGGACGGAAGCGCCCGAAATTGACGAGGTCAGCCTCGATCCGGCGCGCAGCAGGGGCGATCACCTCGTATGGCGTCGCTTCCACAATCTCCCACTCGTTGATGATGTAAAACCAGGCGCGAATACCCGGCAGTGTCAGCGCGATGACCAGGGCGGTCACAGCAGCGCCGATCCACCAAGAGCCGCGGATGGTCTGCGGAGTCTGGCTCACATCACTAACCTAACGTATTGACGCGCGCGGGGTTTTCACGCTCGTAATGCGCGATCTCCGCTTCCAGATCGAGCAGAAAGCCAAGCTGATCGACCCCTTTGAGCAGACACTCTTTCGAAAACGCATCAATCGGGAACGTCACCGCCCGTCCATCAGGCAGAGTCAGCGTCTGAGTCGCCAGATCGACGGTGACCTGCGTCTGCGGGTCTTCCTGAGCCAAGCTGATCAACTGCCGATGGGTCGCCTCATCGACGACAATCGGAAGCAGCCCGTTTTTGAGCGCGTTGTTGCGGAAAATGTCGGCGAAATAGGTGCTGATCACCGCCTTGAAGCCCGCGCCCATCAGCGCCCACGGCGCATGTTCGCGAGAACTGCCGCAGCCAAAGTTATGTCCGCCAATCAAGATCGTTCCCCCCTGATATTCAGGTTGGTTCATGATGAAGTCTGGCTTTGGCGTGCCATCGGCTTCATAGCGCCAGTCGGTGAAGCACGCTGCGCCAAGTCCGGCTTTGTCTGTCACCTTAAGATAGCGTGCCGGGATGATCTGATCGGTGTCGATATCATTGATCGGCAGCGGGACAAGCCTGCCGCTAAATTTCCGGATCGGTTCCATATCAAGCCATCTCCAGAACGAGCTGGCGCGGATCGGTGATCACGCCGTTGATCGCGGTTGCCGCCGCTGTCAGCGGGCTGGCGAGGAAAGTGCGCCCGCCCTTGCCCTGACGACCCTCAAAATTGCGGTTGCTGGTGCTGATTGCATACTGTCCTGGCGCGAGCTGATCGCCGTTCATGGCGATGCACATTGAGCAGCCCGCTTCGCGCCACTCTGCCCCAGCCTCCTTGAATATCCGATCCAACCCTTCGGCTTCCGCCTGCGCCTTCACCTGCTGCGAACCCGGCACTACCATCACACGCACGCCATCTGCAACCTTGCGACCGCGCATCAGCCGCGCCGCCTCGCGCAGATCGCCAATGCGCGAGTTAGTGCAGCTTCCGATGAACACGACATCAACAGGCTTGCCCAGGAGCGGCTGACCGGGCTGCAAATCCATGTATTTAAGGGCTTTGTCGAGCGCCATCTTCGCGCTGACATCGCCCACCTGATCCGGATCAGGCACTGTCGCTGTGATCGGCATCCCCATGCCAGGATTCGTGCCGTAGGTGATCATCGGTGTCAGTTGATCCGCATCGAGGACAACTTCGTTGTCAAATACCGCGCCGTCGTCGGTCGGCAGCGTCCGCCAGCGCGCCAAGGCGCGATCCCAGTCCGCGCCTTTTGGCGCATAGGGACGCCCCGCCACCCACTCAAAGGTCGTCTCATCCGGCGAGACCATGCCAGCGCGCGCGCCCCCTTCAATCGACATGTTGCAGATCGTCATGCGCCCTTCCATCGACAGCGCTCGGATCGCTTCACCCATGTACTCAAAAACGTAGCCCGTCCCCCCGCCTACGCCGATCTTAGCGATAATGGCGAGAATGATGTCTTTCGCCGTGACGCCAGGATGCAGCCGACCATCGACCCGCACCGCCATCGTCTTCGGTTTGTACTGCAGCAGACATTGAGTCGCCAGCACATGCGCCACTTCGCTTGTGCCGATGCCAAAGGCGAGCGCGCCGAACGCGCCGTGCGTGCTGGTATGGCTGTCGCCGCAGACAATCGTCATGCCGGGCTGAGTCAGCCCTTGTTCAGGTCCGATCACATGGACGATACCCTGATTGCGCGTGCCGAGATCGTAAAGAGGGATGCCGAAATCGGCGGCGTTCTTGCGCATTACTTCAAGCTGCGCCGCTGCCTGCGCGTCCGTGACCGGAATCACGCCGTCTATGCCGCGCGGCGTCGTCGGCGTGCTGTGATCCATCGTCGCCAGCGTCTTATCCGGTCGGCGGACTTTCAATCCCTTTTCACGCAGTAGGGTGAACGCCTGCGGTGAAGTCACCTCATGCACCAAGTGCAGGTCGATATACAGCACCGCTGGCAGCCCTTCACCGCCGGGCTGCACGATATGTTGATTCCAGACTTTCTCGAAAAGCGTTTGCGCGGTCATCGATCTTTCACCCAATTTGAGAACTTCATTTCAACTCCACGGTGGCGGCTTCGCCTTCTGGCTTGAACTGCCCCGTTCCAACACCTGCAATCATCCGATTCAGTGCCGCCAGATATGCTTTAACACTTGATACGACAATGTCGCTGTCCGCGCCGTAGCCGCCGAATGAACGCGAGCCATCCGGCGTCGAAATCCGCACTGTTACCTCACCGAGCGCGTCGATGCCCTCAGTAACGCTGTGAACGCTGTACTCCGTCAGCGTGTTGGGCATCTTCACCACCTGATCGACAGCGCGATAGCACGCATCGACCGGTCCGACACCGACTGCTGCGACAATATGTTCATTGCCGTCCGGATCGGCGATTTTCGCTGTCGCGGTCGGCATTCCCATCGTGCCGCAGGTAACCTGAATGTCAACAAGGCGGTAAAATTCCTGTGGCTTGTGAAACTCATCCGCCATCAGCGCCTGCAGATCGGCATCGGTGACATTTTTCTTGGCATCAGCAAGCACCTTGAACCGACTGAAGACTTGGTTGAGCGCATCTTTGTCCAAGTTATAGCCCAGCTCTTCCAGCCGCACCTTCAGCGCATGGCGTCCGCTGTGTTTGCCCAACACCAACCGGCTCTGCGTCCAGCCGACGCTCTCAGGCGTCATGATTTCATATGTGGAAGCATTTTTCAGCATCCCATCCTGATGAATCCCCGCCTCATGCGCAAACGCATTGCTGCCTACAATCGCCTTGTTTGGCTGGACATGAATGCCGGTATAATTGCTGACCATCCGACTGGTTTTGACCAGTTCGCGCGTGTTGATATTGGTGCGCAGCTTGTAATAGGGGCTGCGCGTTTGCAGCGCCATCACAACCTCTTCCAGGCTGGTGTTGCCAGCGCGCTCGCCGATCCCATTGATCGTGACTTCCGCCTGCCGCGCCCCAGCGCGAATCCCTGCCAGCGTATTCGCGGTCGCCAGCCCCAGATCATTATGACAGTGCATCGACCAGATGATCCCGCTGCCAGGACCTGCGCCAGGCGTTTCGGCGATCAGATTGGCAATCGTTTCATACCATTCGTTCGGCGTGACATAGCCTACTGTATCGGGAATGTTGAGCGTCGTCGCGCCGCACTCGACCGCTAGCGCGCAGACCTCGACTAAGAATGCCGGATCGGTTCGCCCAGCGTCCATCGGGCTGAATTCGACATCGTCGCATAGGCTGCGCGCCAGCGTCACCGCCTTGCGGATGACATCGAGCGCCTGCGCGCGCGTCAGACCGGTCTGATATTTCAGATGAATGTCGCTTGTGCCGAGAAACGTGTGGATGCGCGGATAATAAGCGTCCTTGACGCCCTCCCAGCAAGTGAGGATGTCTTTTTCAACCGCGCGCGCAAGTCCGGCGATAGTCGGTCCGTCCTTTGTCCCAACTTCGCGAGCGATGCGCTGAACTGCAGCCAGATCATCAGGTGATGCAGCGGGAAACCCCGCCTCAATGATATCAACGCCCAAGCGCGCAAGCTGCCGCGCGATCTCCAGCTTTTCCGCGCTGCTCAGCGTTGCGCCAGGGCTTTGCTCGCCATCGCGCAGCGTTGTATCGAAAATCAGAACTACGTTTTCATCTATAGGTCGGCGTGCCATTGGAGGGTGATCCTTTCATCATTCAGATTGGTTAAACAAAGGTCGTTTAGATCGCTAAGCCCATCTTCTACCAATCGGATCACCCCCTTTCCCCAGGTTATATATCTGCACTCGCTTATGACTCTTGACGAACGGTTTTGGCTTTGAGGAACGACATCATTGGGCGCAGCTCCGCGCCGACTTTTTCGATCAGCAGCTCATGCTCGGCTCGCCGGCGCGCGCGGAATTCCGGCTGTCCGTTCGCATTTTCCTGAATCCAGCGCTGCGCAAACGATCCATCCTGAATCGCTGTCAGCACGCCGGAGAACGACTCCTTGATCTCACTTTCGATCATATCGCCGGTGACGTAACCACCGTATTCCGCTGTGTCACTGACGCTGTACCACATGTACGACAAGCCGCCCTCGTACATCAGATCGACGATCAGCTTGAGTTCATGCAGGCATTCAAAATAGGCGATCTCGGGTTGATAACCCGCCTTGACCAGCGTCTCAAAAGCCGCGCGAATTAGCGCTGTGACGCCGCCGCATAAAACGGTCTGTTCGCCGAACAGATCGGTTTCAGTTTCTTCCTTGAACGTCGTCTCGATCACACCTGCGCGAGTGCAGCCAATCGCCCGCGCGTATGCCAATGCCAGCGCTCGCGCCTGACCGGTTGCGTCCTGATGAACAGCGATCAAGCCCGGCGTGCCTGCCCCTTCAGTGAACACCTCACGGACACGGTGACCCGGCGCTTTCGGCGCGACCATTGTCACGTCGATGTTAGCGGGCGGCTGAATTTGCTTATAGTGGATATTGAAGCCGTGCGCAAACATCAGCATGGAGCCAGGCTTGAGGTTATCCGCAATCGACTCGGCATAGACTTTTGCCTGCAACGTATCATGGATGAGGATCATGATGATGTCAGCGTTTCGGGTCGCTTCCGCCACGGTCATGACGGTAAATCCATCCGCCCGCGCTTTCTCGGCGCTCTTGCTGCCCTCATACAATCCGATGATCACGTTCATGCCGCTGTCTCGCGCATTGAGCGCGTGCGCATGCCCCTGGCTGCCATATCCGATCACCGCAATCGTCTTGCCATCCAAGAGCGACAGATCGGCGTCTTTGTCGTAATACATTACTGCCATGAAGTGTTCTCCCTACGCGCACAAAAATAAAAATCAAGCCTTCAGAGCAGCGTCCGTGGCTGCCCCGAAGACGATCAAGCCTATCTCAATAGACGTGCTGAATGCTCCCACTAGGCTGGGGGACGGCTGGCTCATAGTCGGTGTCGAGGATGCGCACACCGCGCCCCATCGCGACTACGCCAGTGCGCACCATTTCGACGATCCCAATCGGCTCAACCGCGTTGATGAACGCCTGCACTAAATCTTCCTGAGCCGTGATCTCGACAATAGCGACCTTCGGACCGATATCGACGATGCGCGCCGGAAAACGCTCGCACAGCTCGGTAAGCTGATTGCGCGAGTCGGCGTCATCGCTGCGCACCTTGATCAGCGCCAAGTCACGGCTGACATGCGGCTCATTGGACACCACTTCGACTCGAATGACGTTGATCAGCTTGTACAGATTCGCTTGGATTCGCCGTGCATCCTGGCGCGTCGCGTCAACCGTGATCGTCATCCGCGAGATGTGCGGGCGGTGGGTGCGCCCGACGGTCAGACTGTTGATGTTGAAATTGCGACGGCGAAACAGGCTAGCGACTCGATTCAGCACGCCGGGCTTGTTCTCAACAAGCGCCGACACGATATGATTTTTGGAAACTGGCTCAGCCATGAGGTTACTCCTCGTTCGGTTTCGGGCGGCGGATCATCGCGTGCAGGTCACCGCCAGCGGGAACCATCGGATAGACCATGTCTTCTTTCTCGACGACAAATTCGATCAAGGCAGGACCCTGGATGCTGCGCGCGAAATTGACCGCATCGGCAACTTCTTCGCGCTTGGTGACCCGCCGCGCTGGGATGCCAAACGCCTCCGCGAGCCGCACAAAGTCAGGATTGAACATGGGTGTTGAGTTGTAACGCGACTCATGGAAGAGTTCCTGCCACTGGCGAACCATTCCCAGAAAGCCGTTGTTGACAACGGCAATATTGATGTCCAAGCCTTCCTGCGCCGCTGTCGCCAGCTCGCACATCGTCATCTGGAAGCCGCCGTCACCTGCAATTGCCCACACCTCTTCATTAGGACGCCCAAATTTCGCGCCAATCGCAGCCGGAAGCCCGAAGCCCATCGTGCCTAAGCCGCCGGACGTGATCAGGGTTTGCGGGCGCAGGTGCGGATAATACTGCGCCTCGAGCATCTGATGCTGACCGACATCGGTCGCAGTGATCGCATTCCCGCCCGTGATCTGCCAAAGGTCGTGAATCACCTGCGCTGCCAGCAGGCGTCCGCCGGTATCGCGGTTGATAATGTCGCGCTCATCAGAGTCCTCCTGCCAGTCGCGGATGGTATTGAGCCATGCCGGATGCGAGTTCTCCTTCACGCCAGGCAGGAGCTGCTCGATGACAGTTTTTACATCGCCAGCGATGCCGACATTCACGCGAACATTCTTGTTGATCTCCGACGGGTCGATATCGACGTGAATCTTTTTGGCTTTGGGCGCATAGGTCTTGAGATTGCCGGTTACGCGGTCGTCGAAGCGCATTCCAAGCGCGATCAGCAGATCGGCTTCCTGAATGGCGTAGTTGACTGCTGCTTCGCCGTGCATCCCCATCATCCCCAAAGTCAGCGGATGATTCTCCGACATGCCGCCTTTACCGAGCAGCGTCAGCGCGACGGGGATCTGCGCTTTTTCCGCAAGCGCTCGCAGCGCCTCGGATGCGCCCGATTTGCCGATGCCCGCGCCTGCCAGAATGATCGGGCGTTCCGCCTGATTGATCAGCTCGACCGCCGCCTGAATATCATTCTCGACGCCGCTGCTCGGAGGCACGTAACCTGGCAGACGGATGGGTCCCTCAGGATAGACAAACTCGGTTTTCTGGTTCTGAACATCCTTCGGCACATCGATCAGCACCGGACCCGGTCGTCCAGAGCGGGCGATATAAAACGCCTCACGCATGACATACGCCAGTTCGCTGATGTCGGAGACCAGGTAATTGTGCTTAGTGATCGGCAGGGTGATACCCGTCACGTCGGTTTCCTGAAAAGCGTCCGAACCAATTACACTGCGCGGAACCTGACCGGTGATGCAGACAATCGGCGAGGAGTCCATCATCGCGGTTGCAATGCCAGTGACCAAATTGGTGGCGCCGGGTCCGCTGGTGGCGACCGCCACACCGACTTTGCCTGTCGCTCTGGCATAGCCATCCGCCATATGACATGCGCCTTGTTCATGCCGCACCAGCACATGCTTAATCTGCGGGTATTTGCTCATCGCGTCATAAAAAGGCAGGATCGCCCCACCCGGATACCCAAACATAATGTCTACGCCTTCACGGAGCAGACACTCTAACATAATCTCAGCGCCAGTTAAAATCATGGGTTTTTAGTCTCCTGCTTCAGTCTGCTTGACATAGGTGAGCCAACCATATTTATCGGGCTGTTGTCCCGACGTAATGGCGAAAAAGGCATCTTGCACGGCTTTCGTGATGGGTCCGCGGCTCCCGCTCCCCACCTTGATTCGATCCACCGAACGTACTGGCGTGATTTCCGCAGCCGTCCCTGTGAAGAAGATTTCATCCGCGACATAGAGCATCTCGCGCGGCAGCGCCTCATAGCGAATTTCGTAACCCAAGTCGCTCAACAGCGTCAGCGCACAGTCGCGCGTCACGCCCAACAAAATTGAGGAGGCGCGCCCCGGCGTGTAAACCACCCCATCATGAATGACGAAAATATTCTCGCCTGCGCCCTCACTAACATGACCGTTATAGTCCAGCGCAATGCCCTCATTCATCCCGTTATCGTGCGCTTCCATCGTGATGAACTGGCTGTTCACATATTGACCGCCAATTTTCGCCATCGACGCAAAGGTATCCGGCGCAATGCGCCGCCATGAGCTGACCTGAACATCGACGCCCTGCTCAATCGCTTCCTGCCCGAGGTAACGCCCCCATTCCATCGTGATGATAAAGACCTCAGTTGGGTTTTTGCGACCCTCGACGCCGAGCGCGCCCGCGCCGCGCAGCGCAATCGGACGAATGTAGCAGGCATCGTGTCCATTCTCGCGCACAGTGTCCAGAACGGCATTGCAGAGCGCATCGAGATCGTAGTCTATTTCCATACGCGCGATCTTTGCCGAATGAAGCAGGCGCTGCATATGCGGCTGAAGGCGGAAGACCGCTGTCCCCTGCAGGGTATTGTAGGCGCGGATACCTTCAAAAACGCTTGATCCATAATGGAGCGCATGTGCCGTCACATGTACAGTTGCATCCTCCCAGGCGATCAGCCTGCCGTTTTTCCAGACGTACTTCCCATAAGTGGTCATGTGCTTCCTTCCTCAAAATAAAAACGCGCTTTTTCGGTCTGCAACCTGAAAAAGCGCGTCACCGTGAAAATGCGGCGTGATCGCAGCAGCCCATTGCAGTAGTGTCCTGCTTCATCTGCTGATTCTGAAACTGCGCTGCCTGCTTCATACTGGTGTTATCTCCTATCACACAAAAAAGCCCCCGTTTGGGAGCTTTCTGATTGTCGTGTTCGCTTGCGCGTCCGTCAGCACCCAAACAGTTACTACTCGACCTCAATAACAGGGACAAGCAGGTCTACGAAGATAATAAGGCTGGAGGCTGAATGTGAACGCATGATTCTCATCCGAATTTACAGACTCGACACATAAAGCGTAACGAACATCGCCAAAAGTGTCAAGTGCGCCGAGTGTGTAAACGCTGAACGGCACAAAGTTCGTATATCTTCGTCAACTTCACTTGTGTGACCTGCCCAATTCCATCTTCGCAGCTTCGATCTGCATCCGCACCGCATCTGGGGCGGTTCCACCCACGCTTTTGCGCCGCGCCACTGACGCTTCAAAGTCAAACACGACTAGAGCATCGTCCCCAAACAGCGGCGACAAACCTCGCAAATCTTCGACTGTCAGATCGGTTAGGCGCACGCCTTTTTCCGCCGCTAGGCGCACCGCCTGCCCCGCCACATGGTGCGCCTCGCGAAACGGCATCCCCCGGTGAACAAGGTAATCGGCGAGGTCGGTCGCCAGCATATCCGCATCGAGCGCAGCGCGCATTTGATCAGGATTGAGCTTCAGCGTTCGGACAACAGCGCTGATGACAGGCAAAATCAGCATGAGCGTGTCATAGGAGTCAAAGACCGGTTCTTTATCCTCTTGCAAATCCTTGTTGTAGCCCGTGGGCAGCCCTTTGAGCGTGGTCAGCAGACCGGTCAGGTTTCCGATCAGGCGACCGGCTTTTCCGCGCGCCAGTTCCATCGGATCGGGATTGCGCTTCTGCGGCATAATGCTCGATCCGGTGCTGTAGCGATCATCCAGTGTCACAAATCCGAGCGCCGGATTGCTGAACCAGATCAAGTCTTCGGCAAGCCGACTGAGGTGAATTCCCGTCATCGACGCCGCGAACAGGAACTCAGCCGCAAAATCGCGGTCACTGACTGCGTCAAGGCTGTTTTCACTGACCGCACTGAATTCCAATTCACTCGCGAGCTGATCGCGTTCAATCGCAAAGGGCGTTCCCGCCAGCGCGCCCGACCCCAATGGCAGTTTATCTCCAGCACTCCCCGACCCCGATTGTTCCATGCGGACGGTGTCGCGTTGAAACATCCAGAAATAGCTCATCAGCCAGTGCGCTGCTGTAATCGGCTGAGCCGGTTGGACATGGGTATAGCCTGGCATGAGCGTATCAAGATGCTCCTCTGCCTTTTCGATCAAAGCGGCTTGAAGCTGCGCGATCTGTGCCGCCAAGCCGCGCGCCATGCTCACGGTGATCAAACGAAAATCGGTTGCGACTTGATCATTACGACTGCGCCCAGTGTGCAGCTTACCGCCGACCGCGCCGACGATCTCCGTCAGCCGCCGTTCGACGGCTGTGTGAATGTCCTCATCACTGAGTTTGAACGCAAATGTTCCAGCCTCAAATTCGCCCCTGACCTGTTCAAGTCCCGCCACAATCCGTTCGGCTTCATCAGATGTGATCACGCCCGCTCTTCGAATAGCCTGCGCCCAAGCGATGCTGGCGCGAATATCCTCAGCGTACATACGCTGGTCAAAGCCGATGCTGTCATTGAGCCTGCGCAGATCAGAATCGGTCGGTTCGCTGAACCGCCCCCCCCACAGCGTCATGTCTCGTCCTTCGATCCTGTTAGTCACGCTTGAATTTGCTGTAATCCGGCTGGCGATAGCGGCTGACTGACCCATCGATGTTCAGCAGCGCCTCGACCTTCATCGGCAGCCCAAACAATTGGATGAAGCCTTCTGCATCGCGCTGGTTGTAAACATCTTCTTCCCCAAATGAGGCGTAATCCTCGCGATACAAGCTGAGCGGACTCTTGCGACCAGAGACGATCAGATTTCCTTTGTACAGCTTCAGCCGAACTGTTCCGGTGATGTTCTGCTGCGTCACCTGGACGAAAGCATCCAGAGCTTCGCGCAGCCGCGTGTACCACAAGCCGTTGTACACCAGTTCCGCGTACTTAACAGCGAGAATGTCCTTATAGTGCATCGTGTGCTTGTCCAGACAGATGCTCTCAAGCGCCTGGTGCGCTTTGCGCAGAATCGTGCCGCCGGGCGTTTCATAGACGCCGCGCGATTTCATGCCGACCAAGCGATTCTCAACCAGATCGACTCGCCCGATCCCATGTTTTGCGCCCAGCTTGTTCAGCCCGATAAAGAGGTCGAGCGCGCCCATCGCTTCCCCATTCAGGCTGACCGGAATCCCTTTTTCAAAGCCGATCTCAACATATTCCGGCGCATCCGGCGCAGCTTCCGGGCTGACCGTCAGTTCATACATCGATTCTTCCGGTTCATTCCAGGGATTCTCCAGCAGTCCCCCTTCATGGCTGAGATGAAACAGATTGCGATCTCGGCTGTAGATTTTGGTCAGGCTGGCGCTGATCGGGACGTTAAATTCCTCCGCATAGGCAATCGCATCTTCGCGGCTGCGAATGTCCCACTCACGCCAGGGCGCAATCACCTTGAGCTTCGGATTGAGCGCCATCGCAGTCACTTCAAAGCGTACCTGATCGTTGCCCTTCCCGGTGCAGCCGTGCGCGATGGCGTCTGCGCCTTCAAGCTCTGCAATCTCCACTAGATGCTTAGCGATCAGCGGGCGTGCAAACGAGGTTCCCAAGAGGTATTCGCGCTCGTAGACTGCGCCCGCCTGGATCGTCGGAAAGACAAAATCCTTTAGGAACTCTTCGCGCAGATCGCGAATATACAGCTTGCTCGCGCCCGTCTTGATGGCTTTTTCTTCCAAGCCATCGAGTTCCTCTTCCTGACCGAGATCGGCGGTGAAGCAGATGACTTCGCACTGATAATGCTGTTTGAGCCAGGTGACGATGATTGACGTATCCAAGCCGCCGCTGTAGGCGAGGACGACTTTTTTGACTTCAGTTTTTGGCATGATGAATTATTATCCCTGCGTCATGTAATGAGGACATATCTTAACGCAAGTTGGCTGAACACGTCAGGGGCAAGCAGTCGGCTTAGTGCCGCTCTCCTGCTGATGCTATCACTGCTTGTCGTGCTTTCAGCCACATAGCCCAATTGGCGCAGCCTCGGTTGGGCTGCCAGCCAGAGCCGGCTTAAAATAAGCATAGGCTCGTTTGTGTCCGGCTTTTTGGGCATGACAAAGCCGTGTCTTTACAAATTTCGACAACGGCGCTCTAAAAATGTATAATCTAATCATTAGATAACCGTAAAGTTTTTTGGGAGTGAAATCGATGAAGCCATCTCTCTTAGTGGTCGATGACGAAGAGACTACGCGGCGGCTAGTTGCCTTCACACTGCGTCCGCTCTCGGTTCGTGTAATTGAAGCAGTTGATGTTCAATCGGCTTTAAAACTAGTGCGCACCGACCCTCCAGATATGATCCTCGTGGACATTAACCTACCCGACATTGACGGTTTTATGCTGATGGACTGGCTGCGTGACACACCAGAAGCACAAGACATCCCGTTTGTGGCATTTACCGCCCGAACTAATCCTGATGATGAGCTGCGCGCTTACGAACTCGGCGCAGTGGGCTTTCTTTCCAAACCATTCAGCATGACCGAACTTCGCACTTTAGTCTCCCGTTTCATTTCCTCTTGACAGCGCAGTCCTCCTACACGAAGATCATTCCTGAAGAGGACGCGCAGAACCGAGGCTGTCGTGACGGCAACATCCTATGACATTGTCCTATTGGGGGATTATTTTTACGATCTCATCTACACTGGCTTAGCTGAATTTCCCTCACTAGGGCGCGAAATCTTTAGCACAGCTATGACTTCAACCGGCGGCGCGATGTTCATCACGGCTGCTGCTCTGCGCCGCTTAGGCGCAAATGTGGGCTGGGCAGGCACGTTTGGCAGCGACGAATACAGCCGATTCGTCTGGGAACTTGCAGCGAAGGAAGATATTGATCTGCATCTTGCTAGAACACTGGGACGCCCTTACCGCCAGATTACGACCTCGATGCCGCTGCACGGCGAACGTGCTTTTGTGACTTATTCCGACCCTGAACCTAAAGATCGCTACGATTACTGGCTTGAGATTGCCGAGTCTGCCTCCTACCGACATCTTCATCTCGGCGGCGTGATGCCCCTCCAGCTGATCATGCCGATCCTCAGCGCTGCTCAGACGCGCGGCGCAACAACCTCGATGGACTGTCACGATGTGCCGGAGCTAGTGAGTGCGTGCGACTGGAAACGGCTTCTGGCAGTCGTGACTGTTTTTATGCCCAATGCCCGTGAAGCTCTAATGGTGACGCGCCGCGACGACGTGCAGAGCGCGCTTCGCCTGTTGATGGACTGGGTGTCAGTCGTGGTGATTAAAGACAGCGCCAACGGCGCCTGGATCGGACATGACGGAAAGATTTTTCACATCCACAGCATCGATGCAGGACGTGTGATCGACACGACCGGCGCGGGCGACTGCTTCAATGCGGGTTTTCTCTACGCTTGGGTGGTCGAGAGGCAGCCGCTTGAAGTCTGTGGATTATTCGGCAATATCTGCGGTGGACTGTCCGTCACTGGAGTGGGAGGCGCGACCAACGCCCCCACCCGCAGCGAACTGCAAGCCTGGCTGGATCGGGCAGGCAAGCCTGATCAAGTGATCTCCAGCTCACCGAACAGCACGCCTTCACGGTCTGTTGGATAGAGCTTGAAGCCGACGGCTTCGATCAGGCTGATCATGGCGACATTTTCCTCAAGGACTTCTCCGTAAATGCGCGCGATCCGTTCCTTGTGGCAGACATCGATCAACCGTTTGAGCAGTTCCTTGCCGACTCCCTGTCCCTGATACTTGTCACTGACCAACATCCCAAACTCAGCGGCGGCATCACCATCGTCAAAGTAGCGTGTTTTGGTCAGGCGACCGATTGCCAGCAGTTCTGGCACTTCCTCATCCTGGCGCTCAACAACCAGCACCATCTCTCGGCTGTAGTCGATAAAGCTGAGACGCGAGAGGCGTTCATGCCCGATACGCTGGCTGAGATTCATCACCTTCAGATAGCGCATATACACCGTGCGCTCCGACAGCGTCTCATGGAAGCGCGCCATCAGCGGTTCGTCTTCTGGGCGAATTGGTCTGAACACAACTGGAATCCCGCTTTTGGTCGTCCACTTTGAGATGTACTGAATGGGATACGGGCGAATGGCGGGCTTAGGAAGCTGATCTTCGGTCATGCTGGAATCGTGCAGCACTACGCGGGCATCTAGGGCGATGATCCCCTCCGGAGACGCGATCAGCGGGTTGATGTCGATCTCTTTGATCCAGGGCTGTTCTACCACAAGCTGGCTGAAACGCACTAACAGCCCTTCCAGTTCGAGCATGTTGACCGGTTTACGCCCACGCACGCCCCTGAGCGCCTTATAGATCATCGTTTTTTCGATCATGCGCCGCGCCAGCGTTGTGTTAAGCGGCGGCAGACCGAGCGCGCTGTCTTTATAGACTTCAACCAGCGTCCCACCCGATCCGAACAGCAGCACAGGTCCGAACTGAGGGTCAATACTGCTGCCGACAATCAGTTCGTAGCCATCCAGCTTGATCATTGGCTGCACAGTCACGCCCTGGAAATCCGCCGCGCTGGCGCGTTCTGTGACCGAAGTCTGGATCGCCTGATACGCAGCGCGCACCGCGTCTGCGTCCGCTAAATTTAGCTTGACACCACCGACATCGGTCTTGTGGGTAATGGTTTCGGAATTGAGTTTAAGCACCACTGGATACCCAATGGCGTCAGCAGCGGCAGCTGCTTCATCCGGGCTGAATGCCAGCGTCGTCTGCACCGTGTGGATGTTATAAGCGGTGAGCAGACGTTTGCTTTCATACTCGGTCAGGATAGCGCGATTGGAAGCGCGCGCTTTAGCGATGATAGTGCCAACCTCTTCACGCTCCGGCGTGGCGTCCGACTCCAGGAAGATCGGTGTCTCATAGATGCTGCGAAGATTATTCGCATAACTCCACATGTAATTGAACATGCGCACCGCAGTATCCGGGAACGGAAAGGTGGGGATATTGGAACGGGTGAGGATGGTTTCACCTGCTGCCACATCGGGTCCGCCCATCCAGCTCGCCAGCACTGGTTTGCCTTCGATCTGGGCATATGGGCGCATCAGCTCTGCCGTCCGGGTCGGATCGGTCATCGCCTGCGGCGTGAGAATCACTAGCAGTCCATCGCTGTTCGGGTCTTTTGCCGCGATGTCAAGAGCTTTGGCATACAGCTCCGGGCTGGCATCGCCGAGAACGTCGATGGGATTATTATGACTCCAATGCGGCGGCAGGATTTCGTTGAGCGCCTGCATAGTCTCATTAGACAGTTGGGCAAGCTCGCCCCCGCCCATGATCAGCGCGTCCGTCGCCAGAACGCCAGGTCCGCCGGCATTCGTGACCATCATGAGGCGGTTGCCGCGCGGAGTCGGCTGGCAAGACAAGACCGCCGCCATATAGAACACATCTGCGATTCGCTCCACACGCAGCACCCCAACCCGCTGGAATGCCGCGTCCAGCACGTCGTCGCTTCCAGTGAGCGATCCGGTATGCGATGCCGCCGCCTGCGCCGCCTGCGCTGTCCGACCGGCTTTGATGATGATCACAGGCTTCTTGAGCGCGACTTCGCGCGCCGCCGACATGAATGAACGTGCATCGCCAACTGACTCCATGTAGATCACGATGGCACGAGTGTTGATGTCGCGCCCCAGATAGTCGATCAGATCGCCCCACCCAACATCCAGCATCGAGCCAACGGAGACAAAGGCGCTGAAACCGACATTTTCCTTGAAGCTCCAGTCGAGAACCGCCGTGCAGATCGCGCCGCTCTGACTGATGAAGGCAACACTGCCAGGGCGCGCCATCGACGCGGCAAAGGTGGCATTCAAGCCGCTCATCGGTCGCATGACGCCGAGACAGTTAGGTCCGATCACGCGCATCTTGCCGCGCCGCACCTCCGCCAGAACCTGACGTTCCAGTTCGGCTCCCGCTTCACCCGCCTCTTTGAAGCCTGCCGAGATGATGATCGCCCCCGGGATGCCGAGATTGGCGCATTCCTTAATCACGCCTGGAACAAAGCGCGCTGGCGTGACCACCACTGCCAGATCGACTTTGTCCGGCACAGCGCTGACACTCGGATAAGCGCGCACGCCCAGCACGCTTGACCGATTGGGATTGACCGGAAAGACCGCGCCGCCAAATGGGTTATCGATCAGATTGCGCAGGATCGTCCGCCCGACGCTGCCTGGTTTATCGGTCGCGCCAATGAGCGCAACATTATTCGGGGCAAAAATCGCGTTCAAGCCCTCACTTGCATCACGAATGACCCTGGTTTCACCCTTTATGGTAGTCACGTTTTTAGACCCTTCTTCTTCGAGTGACACTACGCGAGTGATTCTGCCATATTCCAACACAAAGAGCGAACGAGCAGTGTGAGATTTCGCCTTTTCATCCTGTCAAATATCAGACGTGCGTTACAATCATCAAAATACCTCACACAAGGAGTGCGACCATGCAGTTAGGATTGATCGGGCTTGGCAAGATGGGCGCGAACATGAATCAGCGCCTCCTCAAAGGCGGTCATCAGACTGTTGTCTTCAATCGCAGCCCTGAGCCGGTTCGGGTTGCAGTTGAGGCAGGCGCGATCGGCGCGGAGTCCGTTGTGGATTTGGTCGTCAAACTGGATGCGCCGCGTGCCGTCTGGATGATGCTCCCCGCCGGCGCGCCAACCGAAGAGATGATCGAAACGCTGATCGGTCTGCTGTCCGCTGGTGACACAATCATTGACGGCGGCAACAGCAACTACCGTGACACCATCCGCCGCGCCCAGCATGTCGCGCAGCACCATCTGCATTATGTGGACTGTGGAACCAGCGGCGGCATCTGGGGTGTCAGCGAAGGCTACAGCCTGATGATCGGCGGCGAAAAGGAACCAGTTGAGCGTCTCCGTCCAATCTTTGAGACGCTCGCCCCTGCGCCGGACAAAGGCTGGGGGCATGTCGGACCGAGCGGCGCAGGTCACTTCGTCAAAATGGTGCATAACGGCATTGAATACGGCATGATGCAGGCGTTCGCTGAAGGCTTTGAGATCATGAAGCGCAAATCCGAATTCAAGATGGACTTGCATCAGATCGCGGAAATCTGGCGTTATGGCAGCGTTGTCCGCTCATGGCTGCTCGACCTGACCGCGCACGCTCTCGCAGTGGACGCCGATCTCAGCGAGATTGCGCCCTGGGTCGCGGACAGCGGTGAGGGTCGCTGGACGGTGGCTGAAGCCATCGATCAGGACATTCCCGCGCCGGTGATCACGCTGTCGCTGATGATGCGCTTCGTCAGCCGCCAGGAGGACAGCTACGGGGCGCGCCTGCTCGCAGCGATGCGCCATCAGTTCGGCGGACATCCGGTGAAAAAGGATGAACGATGACTCCGCTGGCAACCAGCATCGTCATTTTCGGGGCGTCCGGCGATCTAACCCATCGCAAGCTGATACCGGCGCTGTTCAGCCTGTATCAGCGCGGCAAGCTCCCTGAAAAGACGATTATGGTTGGCTTTGCGCGCCGACCATACAGTCATGAGCAGTTTCGTCAGCTTCTGCTAACGAGCGCTCAAGAACATGCCGCAAAATTTGACCTGGAAGCATGGGCGCACTTCTCACAGGCGATCTGGTATGTGCGCGGCGATCTGAACAGCACTGACGATTATCAGGCGCTAGCAACGTTTCTTGAGAACATCGAGGGTGGAAGCGCAAATCGGCTGTATTACCTCGCCACATCGCCTGAATTCTTTGATGATGTGATGATCAACCTCCACGTGCGCGGCATGACTATTGAAGATAAGGGCTGGCGGCGCGCAGTCATTGAAAAACCGTTTGGCTACGATCTGGCGTCTGCTAGTGCGCTTAACAAAGTGGTACACAGCAGCTTCAGGGAAAATCAGGTTTATCGGATTGATCACTATCTAGGCAAAGAGACGGTTCAGAACCTGCTGTTTTTCCGCTTTGCCAATGCCATCTTCGAGCCGATCTGGAATCGCAACTATATCGACAATGTTCAGATCACAGTTGCTGAGAGCGTGGATGTCGGGCATCGCGGCGGCTACTATGATCATTCGGGCGTGCTGCGCGATATGTTCCAGAATCATCTGCTTCAGCTCCTCGCGTTGGTCGCGATGGAGCCGCCCAATTCGTTCGACGCCGATGTGATGCGCAACGAAAAGGTGAAAGTCCTGAGCGCAATCAGACCGGTTAATATTGCCAACACTGTCCGCGCGCAGTATGAGGGATACACAGCGAGCAGCGGCGTCTCACCAGCATCGCAAACACCGACTTACGCCGCCCTAAAACTGTATATCGACAACTGGCGCTGGCAGGACGTGCCGTTCTATCTGCGCTCCGGTAAAGCGCTGCACGCGAAGACCAGCGAGATTTCTGTCCAGTTTCGGCGTCCGCCACATTTATTTTTCAATCTCGAGCGCGGTCAGAAGCTCCAGCCCAACGTCCTTTCCCTTTGCATTCAGCCGAACGAGGGTGTCTGTCTGACGTTCAGTGTGAAAAAGCCGGGTTCAGCAAGCGAAGTCCAGTCGGTCAGCTTGGAGTTTGACTACGCGAATTCTTTCAACGGTGAGCCGCTGCCCGAAGCCTATGAGCGCCTGCTGCTCGATGCGCTCCTCGGTGATGCGGCGCTTTTCACACGCGAGGATGAGATCGCCCTCTCCTGGCGGCTGATCGATCACATTCTCGCTGGATGGGCGACTCCGCAAGCGCCGGCGCTCGTCACGTATCGACCTGGAACATGGGGACCGAACGAAGCCGACCTGCTTCTAGCGGACGATGGGCGGGTGTGGCGGCTGAACTGCGGCAACTAACGGGAAACGACCATGAACGGCAATAAACTCCTTATCTACTTCAGTCCCGCGCAGCTCGCGCAGTCCGCCGCAGATCGCATCGCTGACCTCGCAGAACGCGCGCTCTCGCAAACAGGACGGTTCATTCTCGGTCTGGCAGGCGGAACCACCCCTCGCCTCACCTATGAGCTGCTGACCGACTCGCGCTACAAGCGCATCATCGACTGGAACAACGTCCACATCTTCTGGGGTGATGAACGGTGCGTCCCGCCCACGCATCCGGATAGCAACTATCATATGGCAAAAACCGCCCTGCTCGATTTGGTGGACATTCCGGCAACACGCATTCACCGGATTCAGGGCGAGATCGATCCGCAAACGGCGGCGGCTCGGTATGAACGCGAACTGCGCGACTATTTTGAGAGCAGGCTGGGGATTGCGCGCGCGCGCTTCGATTTGCTAATTCTAGGTCTCGGCGCAGATGGTCACACGGCCTCCTTGTTCCCTGGCACGCCGGCGATTCGCGAGACGCAGCGCTGGACAGCCGCACAGCGCATCGACCGAATCGATGCCTGGCGCATTACGCTCACGCCTCCTGCTATCAATGCAGCCAAGACGATCCTGTTTCTGGTCAGCGGTAGTGAAAAAGCGGAAGCAGTGCAGAAAGTGCTGACAGCGCCGTATCAGCCAGATGTCATCCCCGCGCAGATCGTCAAGCCCACAGATGGGAACATAATCTGGATGCTTGACAATGCCGCCGCCGCGCTTATTCGACCGTCCGAGAGCTGATCTGCACCTTCCTGCCTGTGCCATGAACGTCTATCGTGTGGCACAGGCACAAGCCTCACTGAGCCAGAATATCGGCGAGTTTGAGCAGGCGCAGATCAGGTGACTTATGCTTGCCAACGACCTCACTGTACGGCGTACCTGTGATCTCGCCCTTGATCGTGCCGACTACAACGCCGTGTCTGCCTTCACACAGGTACTCTACCGCCGTTGATGCAAGCCGAGTTGCCAGCAGACGATCATACGCGCCCGGCGCGCCGCCGCGCTGCACATGACCGAGCTTGGTCGTGCGCAGTTCGTAGCCCAACTGCGGCGCGTTCGCTTTGAACCACGCATCAAGCTTTTCGGCGTTGTTTTTTGCGCCCTCAGCCACGACGATCAGCCCATTCGTCTTGCCTCGCTGATATGAACGCCGCAGCACCTCCGCGACTTCTTCAGGCGTCTTCTCCGCTTCAGGAATGACGACCGCCTCCGCGCCCGCTGCCAGCGCTGTCATCAGCGCCAGATACCCGCAGTCGCGCCCCATGACCTCGACCATGAACGCGCGCTTGTGCGACGACGCGGTCACCTTCAGACGATCACAAGCCTCCAAAGCGACATTCAGTGCAGTATCGACGCCAATCGTGATGTCCGAACCAACCAGATCGTTGTCAATCGTGGAAGCGACGCCAACGACTGGCACACCCAGTTCATAGAGCGCTTGCGCCCCCGCCTGCGATCCGTTGCCACCAATTACAATGACGCCTTCGATGCCGCGCCGGCTTAGGTTGTCAAGCGCCTGCTGACGCCCTTCAGGCGTGCGAAATTCAGAGCAGCGCGCGCTTCCCAGCACCGTCCCCCCCTGCTGAATGATCCCGCCGACCTCGCGCAGCCCCATCAGCTGCATCTCATCGAACACCAAGCCATGATACCCCCAGCGCACGCCGAACACATCGCAGCCGCGATGCAGCCCCGTGCGCACCACAGCGCGAATCGCCGCGTTCATCCCAGGCGCGTCGCCACCGCTGGTGACAACCGCTATCGTCTTCATGCAGTGAACCTCTTTTCAAAACTCCGACACATGCTGATTGTAGCGGGAATTATGAAAGAAACATGATGACCCCTATCATCCCGATTGCATGTTGTACGAAACTTTTTTTTCATGAGTATAATGATGAAGCCTACTTTAAATTGAACTGCTTTTTTGGGGAGTGGTCATGACACTAGAGAGTTTTTCGCCAATCACCAATGAGTGGTATTACCCATCAGAGGAGGTGCTGCGTAATGCTTACATTGCAGACTATGATGCGGTTTACCGCGAGGCGGACGCGGACATTGAGGCATTCTGGGCGAAACAGGCACAAAATCTCGACTGGTTCAGGACCTGGGAGCAGGTTCTCGACAGCAGCAATCCGCCTTTCTACCAATGGTTCGTCGGCGGAAAAACCAATATCGCCCACAACGCGCTCGACCGGCATATCAAAACGGCGCGCAAGAACAAGCTGGCGCTGATCTGGGAAGGCGAACCCGGTGATAAACAAACTTATTCCTACTACCGCCTCTGGCGCGAAGTCAACCGGTTTGCCAACGTTCTGAAGAGCATGGGCGTCAAGAAAGGTGACCGAGTCACAATCTACATGGGACGTATCCCGGAGCTGCTGATCGCGATGGTCGCCTGCGCCAAGATCGGCGCGGTACACAGCGTGATCTACGGTGGATTCAGCGAGCAGGCGCTCGCTGATCGCATTGAGGATGCGCAGAGCCGCGTCCTGGTGACCTGCGATGGCGCGTGGCTGCGCGGCAATATCGTCAAGCTCAAGGATGTTGTCGATGAAGCCGTGCGCAAAACGCCCGTGATCGAGTCGATCATCGTCGTCAAGCGCACTGGGCAGCCAGTCAATATGGAACAGGGGCGCGATTACTGGTATCACGATCTGGTCGCGCTGCCCATCGCCAGCCCGATCTGCGAGACCGCGGTCATGGATGCCGAAGACCCGCTGTTCATCCTCTACACCTCCGGCACGACCGGCAAGCCGAAGGGCATCCTGCACACGCACGGCGGCTATCAGGTCTACACCTCGACTACGCTGTCATGGGTGTTTGATGTTAAGGATGAGGATCGCTACTGGTGCGCCGCTGATCCGGGCTGGATCACCGGACACAGCTACATCGTCTATGCCCCGCTGATCATCGGCGCAACCAGCTTCATGTACGAAGGCGCGCCCAATCATCCCTACCCGAACCGCTGGTGGAGGCTGATTGAGGAATATGGCATCACCATCCTCTACACCGCGCCGACAGCGATTCGCGGCTTGATGCGTTTTGGCGATGCCTGGCCTAATCGGCACGACCTGTCCAGCCTGCGTCTGCTCGGATCAGTCGGCGAGCCGATCAACCCAGAGGCGTGGAAGTGGTTCTATAATGTGATCGGTAAGGGACGCTGCCCGATCATGGACACCTGGTGGCAAACCGAAACGGGCGGCTTCATGATCACGCCCCTGCCATCGGTCGGACTCAAGCCAGGCAGCGCGACTCGCCCCTTCCCCGGCATCAAGGTCGATGTGGTCGATGAGGCGGGCGACCCGGTTCCGCCAGGAACCGACGGCAATCTCGTCATCCAGCGCCCTTGGCCCGCGATGCTGCGCACCATCTATGGCGATCCGGATCGGTTCGTCAAGCAGTATTGGAGCGCCTACGCCAAACAGGGTTGGTATCTGACTGGCGACACGGCGCGCAAGGATGAAGACGGCTATATCTGGATCATCGGGCGCAACGACGACGTGATCAAAGTCAGCGGCTATCGACTCGGCACGGCGGAGATCGAGTCGGGGCTGGTCAGCCATCCAGCGGTTGCAGAGGCGGCAGCGATTGGCATACCGGATGAGGTGCGCGGCAGCGTGATTTATGCCTACTGCATCCTGCGGGCGGGTCACCAGCCGAGCGAAGAGCTGCGCGATGCGCTCAAAGAGCATGTCCGCCACGAGATCGGACCCATTGCCGTGCCTGCCAAAATCGAGTTTGTCGATGTGCTGCCCAAGACGCGCAGCGGCAAGATCATGCGCCGCGTGCTGCGCGCCCGCGCCATGGGTCAGCCGGAAGGGGATTTGAGTACGCTGGAAGGGTAGAGTTCGCTGTTTTTCATCGCTCTCTCACCGATTGATGAGCTTCGGATAAGCCGAGCGCGGTACATTCAGGATAACTGATTGTCTCAGCGAACGGCTTGTTCATTCATGTCCCAAAGCAAAACTGTCGAATTCAGCATGACCATCCCCGGCACTGCCGCGCAGGTCATGGCATTTTACGCCGATCCCAAAGCGCCGGTGATCCTGACGCCGCCGCCGATCTTCTTCCAGATTCGCGACGACCGCCGCACTGCCATTGACCAAGGGGAGATCGAATTCACCCTGTGGTTCACCTTCATCCCCTTCAAGTGGACATCGCGCCATGAGCCGGGTCCGATCCCGACCTCGTTCATCGACCGGATGGTGTCGGGTCCGGCTGCGGTGTGGGTGCATGAGCATATCGCCCGCGATCTGCCGGATAAGCCCGGTTACGTCGAAATCACCGACCGGATTGAGATCGCCCATAAGGACGGGCTGGCTGGGCTGTTCACGCGCCTGTTTTTCGATGGGCTGCCGCTGCGCTTCCTGTTCTTCTACCGCCATCTGCGAACGCGGATGGTGATCGGCAGATATCCGGCGCGGCAGACGGCGTAAAATTATGGCGACAATTATTGTGATCGGCGCGGGCGTCGGCGGACTGACTGCGGCGGCGCTGCTTGCGCAGGCAGGTCATGAAGTCACTGTCCTAGAGTCGCAGACCTATCCGGGTGGCTGTGCAGGGACATTTTTTCACAAGGGCTATCGCTTTGATGCCGGGGCAACGGTTGCCGGCGGCTTTCAGCCGAACGGGCCGCACTACCTGGTGGGCAAAAAACTGGGCATCGACTGGCGCGTCCACACCAGCGATCCAGCGTGGCAGGTGCATCTGCCCGACCGCGCCGTCACTTTCACCCGCGATAACGCTGACGTGATCGCTCAGTTCCCGCTCAGCGCGTTCTTCTGGGATGAGCAGTCAGTGCTTGCAGACTTGGGCTGGTCGCTTTCGGCACAAGGACTCCCCTTCCCGCCAACAAATACTGCTGAGATCATGCAAATCGTGAAGGTCGGCATTCGCAATCTGCCGCGTGACCTGCGCATGATCCCGTTCGCGTTTCTGTCAACCTATCAATGGCTAGCGCTGCGCGGTTTGGCGGAGGATGAGGCGTTCGTCCGCCTCATCGATGGACAGCTTCTGATCTCGGCGCAGACGACTTCGCGCGGCGCAAATGCCCTCTACAGCGCAACCGCACTCGATCTAGCGCGCCAAGGCGTATATCACGCGCAGGGCGGGATCGGCGGCATTGCGGAACAGCTCGCGGAGTCGGTCGAGGCATGGGGCGGGACTGTGCTGTATCGCCACCGCGCCGCGTCGATTGAAGTCAAGGGCGAGCGCGCCATCGCCGTCCACGTTGAACACGGCATTCGCGGCAGCAAGTCCACACGCATGCATGCCGATTTTGTGATCGCCAACCTCACGCCCTGGTCGCTGGATGATCTGCTCGGCGAAGACAGCCCTGCCGCGCTCCGGCGCGAAACCCAGACCCGCCGCTATGGATGGGGGGCATTCTGCCTGCATCTCGGCGTCCGCGCTGATCGCCTGCCGCCCAATTTCGCCGATCATCATCAGGTCATCTCCGAGATGCGCGGCGCGCTCGGCGAGACGCGCAGCATCTTCATCTCGCTCTCGCCCGAATGGGACGCATCTCGCGCGCCGGAGGGTCACCGCGCCGTCACCGTGACCACGCATACCGACGTGCAGGCATGGTGGGATATTCTGAAACGCGACCCCGCCGCATATGAGGCGCGCAAAGCCGAATATACGGACAAAATCCTGACCAACATCGAACGCGCTATCCCCGGCTTCAGCAGCGCAGTGACTCTGACCATGTCCGGCACGCCGGTGACCTATCAGTTCTACACCGGGCGTCATATGGGCATGGTCGGCGGCTTCCCGCAGACCTCACTCTTTAAGGCGCGCTCGCCGCGCACGGGCATCTCGAACATCCGACTCGTCGGCGACTCGATCTTCCCTGGTCAATCGACGGCGGGGGTGACACTCGGCGCAATGCGAGTCGCTGAGGATGCGCTGCGCCATCTGCCACGCCCAACCGCGCGGGTCTCACAGCCCAAAACGCCGCTGGAAGCAGTTCAACCATGACGCCTGTCATTCATTGGTTCCGGCGCGATCTGCGCCTGACCGACAATCTCGCGCTGCGCGCCGCCCTGAAAACCGGACAGCCGGTGGTCCCACTGTTCATTTTCGATCCTGCGCTGCTAAAAGGTGAGCGTTTCAGCACGGCACGCCTCAAATTCATGCTCGACGGGCTGCGCGCCCTCGACGAATCGCTCAAGCCGTTCGGCACGCGCCTGCTGATCCGATATGGCAGCCCGATTCCCGCTTTGCGCGAACTGATCGACACCGCTGGCGCGTCGGCGCTGTTTTATAACCGCGATTATTCCCCTTACGCGGTCAGGCGCGATGATCAGCTCCGCGAATCGCTGTCCGTTGAAATTCACCCCTTCGACGATGCGCTGCTGCATCCGCCGGGGCAGATTCTTAGCGGATCGAACGCGCCTTACACAGTCTATACGCTGTTCAAGCGCCGCTGGCTGGAACAGCCCAAGCCCGCTGTTGAGAGCGGGGTGATCCCGAACAAACAGTTTCACAGCCTTGAAGGACTGGATAATCCCTGCATCCCAACGCTTCACGATTTCAGTGTGACAGAAACGATTGATACGCCCGCAGCCGGTGAGTCAACGGCGCGTCAGCGGCTTGAACGCTTTATTGAACGCGGTATTTTTCTCTACAGCCAGCGGCGCGACCGCTTGGCGATCAACCCATTTACAGATGACGATCCCACCACCTCCGCCCTCTCGCCCTACTTTCGTTTCGGGATGATCTCACCGCGCCAGGCATACCATGCCGCGATGAACGCGCGCCGTGAAGCCTCTACCGAGGCGGAGCGCGAGTCGGTCGATGTCTGGATCAGCGAGCTGGCATGGCGCGAATTCTACACGCAGATCCTCTATCACTTTCCCCATGTCCACAACACCAGCTTTCGACCTGAATATGAACAGGTTGAGTATCGCCATGCGCCGGATGAGCTGAAGCGCTGGCAGAACGGCGAAACCGGCTATCCGATTGTTGATGCCGCCATGCGCCAGCTAAACGCGCTCGGCTGGATGCACAACCGCGCCCGGATGATCGTCGCCAGCTTTCTGACCAAAGACCTGCTGATCTACTGGCGTGAAGGGGATGTGGCGTTTATGCAGCGCCTGATCGACGGTGATCCCGCCGCCAACAACGGCGGCTGGCAATGGTCAGCTGGAACCGGCACAGACGCGCAGCCGTATTTTCGCATTTTCAATCCTATCTTGCAGTCGCAGAAGTTCGATCCCGATGGCGCATACATTCGCCATTGGCTGCCAGAACTGCGGGATGTGCCAACGAAGTTTATCCATGCGCCCTGGGAGATGGAGACCCCGCCCGCTCAGTATCCTCGTCCCATTGTCGATCATGCCTTCGCGCGCGAGCGCACACTTCGAGCTTTCAAAGCCGTTAAACAGGAGAAGATTTCATGAAAACGCTTCAAGCTGCCAATGTCATCGCCACTATCGCTACAGTTATCATCAACATCCTCTCTCAAGCGCTGCCATTCAACAATCAGACCAGCGCCGAGATCGCCAACCGTTTCAGCAATAACTTCTTCCTGCCCGCCAACTATGTGTTTGGCATCTGGGGGATCATCTACCTCAGCATGATCGCTTTTGCCATCTATCAAGGGCGGCGTGACAGCGCAGTCGTGCGTTCGTTCGGCTGGTGGTGGGTGATCGGCTGCGTCGGCAATTCGACCTGGCTGATCGCCTTTCATTGGAATGCCTTTGCGATCAGCATGTTCCCGATGGCGCTGCTTTTAATCGCCCTGCTCGCCATGTATCTCAAGCTGCGCGCGCCCGCCGTCACCCTGACTCGCAGCGAGCGCTGGTTTGTCAGCGCGCCGGTCAGCTTATACTTTGCATGGGTCACGGTCGCCACCATCGCCAACGCCTGCTACATCCTGATCGACGGCGGATGGGATGGATTTGGCATCGCCTACGAAACCTGGGGCGCGATCATGATCGTGATCGGCGGGCTGATCGCTGGCGGCGTGGCGCTAGCCAACCGCGATGCAGTTTACGCTGCTGTCATCGTCTGGTCGTTCGCTGGAATCGTCTCGCGTCATCCTGAAGTGACCCTGGTCGCATTGAGCGCGGGCGCGTTCGCGCTGCTCGTCGGCGCAATCGGACTGTTCGGCATGATCAGCCGAGCATCCACCAGCGCAAGCACTCCGCTGCGTCCCAGCATTAGCTAGCGCAGAGGATGACCGAATATGCCAGAAGCACTCATCTGGGGCGCATCGGGCGGAATCGGGTCGGCATTAGTGACGCTGCTCAAGGAAAAGGGCTGGCAGGTATTCGCTGCCGCCCGCGATGAAAGCCGTGTGCCACCTGCTGACCTGATCTGCACATTCGATGCCGCGAACGCCTACAGCTTCAAAGAAGCGGCAATGAAAGTGGCATACGAATCCAGTGGGATCGATCTGGTGGTTTATGCAGCGGGCGGATTAGTGGCAGCGCCCGTCGCGGACATCACCAGCGACGGCTGGGACGCGGTCATCGAGTCCAACCTGAGCGGAGCGGTGCGCGCCGCTCAGGTCAGCGTACCGCTGACGAAAGAAGGCGGGCATATGATGTTCATCGGCGCATACATTGACCACCTGATCCTGCCCAAATTTGCCGCCTACGCCGCCGCCAAAGCCGGACTTGAGCCGCTGGTCGGCATTCTTGCCAAAGAACACCGCAAGCATAAATTCACCGTTGTCCATCCAGGCGCTGTAGCGACCCCATTCTGGGAAAATGCCCCGTTCAGCCTGCCCAAAACCGCCAAACAGCCCCTCGTCGTTGCAGAAGCGATCCTCGCGCGATGGGAAAGCGGCGAATCGGGTAAACTCGACTTATAATGGGGAAAAATGCAGGATTAGGTAAGACATGGTCGTTGAATTCGGCTTGAATATCCCAATCGAACCCATTCCACAGCCCGTTGAAGGACTGCTCGACCACGTTGAGATGATTATCTCATACTGCCCTGGTCTTTTCAGAAGCTTATGGGTCACCGATCACTTCTTCTGGGGCGAAACCCCAACCCACGAATGCTGGACGCTGCTCACCTATGCCTCGGCGCGCTTTCCATCGATGAAGGTTGGCACAATGGTGATCGGGCAAAACTACCGCAATCCTGCGCTGCTGGCGAAAATGGCGTCCACGCTGCAAATTCTGAGCGGCGGACGCCTGATTCTGGGTCTTGGCGCGGGTTGGAAAGAGGATGAATATCGCGGATTTGGTTACGCCTTTCCGCCTCCCGCAGTCCGGCTTGAACAGTTGGAAGATACGCTTGAGATCGTCACTCGCCTATGGACAGAGAGCGGCGAAGTCAGCTATCAGGGCAAACACTACCACATTGACCGAGCGATGCTCGCTCCAAAACCCGATCCAGTTCCCCCAATCGTCATCGGCGGCGGCGGGAATAAGACGATGCGGCTTGCCGCCCGTTTTGCCCAAATGTGGAACATCCCCGACGCGCCATTTGCGCACTACGCCGAGCGTGCCGCGATCCTCAAGCAGAGCTGTGTTGAGATTGGACGCAACCCGAATGCGATCCGGCTTTCCTGGTTCGGACGCTTTGCCATTGGCGCAGCGATGGAGGAGGCGCTGGCGCGCGGCGGCGGACGCTGGACGCCAGACAATGCCTTTGTCGGGACGCCTGAGCAAATTCGGGCGCAGATGCAGCCGTTCATCGATCTCGGCGTCAGCTATTTCATGCTCGAAATCCTGGACGCCGCATCGCCGGGCGTGCTGGAGATGGCAATCGATCAGGTCATCAACCGCCTGTAAGGGATGCTCACGTCGCTTCAACGAACTGCTCTGACTCATGCTGCCTTCAGCGTTACTTTTATCGGCGCGCTCTGCCTAGTCATGCTGCTCCCACCGCAAGTGACAGCGCGGCGAAGCGTAATGGTGGCGAATCTCTACAGCGATGACAATCTATTTCTACTCGATCTCGATCGCCTGATCGCGGTTCAGGTGACCAGCGGCTTCACTTGGCATGGCACACCTGCCCTATCCCCCGACGGAACACGGATCGCCTATGTCAGCGCTCAAAATCGCACTACCAATCTTTATACGCTCGATCTACGCAGCCGCGAACGCCGCCAGCTAACCTTTTTCACGGCAAATGTCGGCAATCCCGCTTGGTCACCCGATGGAAATACGCTGCTTTTCGATCTGGACAGCGGTAACGACTCCGGAATTTTCCAGATCGACGCCGAGGGCGGAGAACCGCGCCGCCTCACGCGAGGCAGCCATCGCGATGCCGTCTGGTCATCAGACGGTCAGCGCATCCTTTACGTCCATCAGGAAGAGGGGATCAATTTGTGGATTATGAACGCAGATGGCAGTCAGGCGCAGCCTCTGCTTCAGTGGGACGGTTTTCGCTATTTTTCGCCTGCATGGTCGCCCACTGGGGACAGGGTTGCGCTGGTCTCCGACCGCGAAAGCGCCGATCTGGAGCTATATCTATTCGACCTGGCGTCGCACCAGCTCACTCGGTTGACATACGGCGCCTATATGGATTTTAATCCAGTCTGGACACCCGACGGATCGGGCATTCTATTCGAGTCCTGGCGCGACGGCGGACCAGGTCTCTACCTGATGCAGATCGAAAGCAAAGATATTATTCGGATTCGTCCCCCCATCTAACCAAGAATCCCGCTTTTCAAAGATTTTTATCCCAACTTTATCCCATTTATCCCACATATCCCAAGTTATCCCAAGCGCGGCATCCTCTCTATATGTCTTCACCTCGCCATGCTACAATGGCATGAAATAACGTCTCCACATACATCTCTGAGGAAAAACCAGTGATACAGAAGCGGGATGATATTCGCAATATCGCCATCATCGCGCACGTCGATCACGGCAAAACCACGCTGGTCGATGGGATGCTCAAACAGACCAAGGTGTTTCGCAATGCGGACGCAGCGGGCGAGCGCATTCTTGACTCGAATGTGCTGGAACGCGAGCGCGGGATCACGATTTTGGCGAAGAATACCGCCGTGACGTGGAACAACGTCAAGATCAACATCGTAGACACGCCCGGTCATGCGGACTTCGGCGGCGAGGTCGAGCGTGTGCTGAACATGGTGGATGGCGCGCTGCTGCTGATCGACGCCGTTGAAGGACCGATGCCACAAACGCGCTTCGTGCTGCGTAAAGCACTGGCAAATGGACTGCGCATCATCGTCGTGATCAACAAGATTGACCGCGCTGCGGCTGACCCTGCTGCAGCGCTGAACGCGACCTTCGATCTGTTTCTTGAACTGGGCGCGACCGATGAACAGGCGGAGTTCCCTGTGGTTTACGCGATTGGGCTGGAAGGCAAAGCCGGGCTGAGCGCCGACAGCCTGCAGGACAGTCTCGCGCCGCTGTTCGAGACCATTATCCGCGAAGTGCCGCCGCCTGTCGTTGACCTCGACACGCCAGCGCGCCTGTTGGTCACCACGCTGGAATATGACAACTACAAAGGTCAGATCGCGGTCGGTCGCCTCCATTCGGGGACGATCCGGCGCGGAATGAACATCGTCCGTATCACGCCAACGGGTGAGCGCTCAACCGGTCGCATCGAGTATCTGTTCACCTATCACAATTTGTCCAAGCAGGAGGTGGAGGAAGCGCGCGCGGGCGAAATCATCGCCTTTGCGGGTCTGGACACGATTGGCATCAGCGATACCATCGCCGATCCCGCCAATGCCGTACCACTGCCACCGATCAGCGTTGAGCAGCCCACCGTCCGCATGACCTTCGGCGTGAACACGTCGCCGTTGGCTGGACGCGAAGGCAAAACCGGCTGGGGAACGTCACGTCGACTGCGTGAGCGCCTCTACAACGAAACCCGCAGCAATCTTGCCCTGCGTGTGGAAGATGGTGATACACCGGATCGCTTTATCGTCAGTGGGCGCGGTGAACTGCATCTGGGCATCTTGATCGAGACGATGCGCCGTGAGGGATACGAATTCGAGATCAGCAAGCCGGAAGTCATTTATCGACGCGATCCAGAGACGGACGAGATGCTCGAACCGTTCGAGGAAGTGCATATCGAAGTCTCCGATGAGATGACCGGCACGGTTGTCGAGCTGCTCGGCACACGGCGCGGACGTATGATCGACATGCGCACTGAAAGTGGGACGACCTTCCTAAAATACATCGTCCCAACACGCGGGCTGCTCGGCTTCCGCTCTAAGTTCCTGACCGCGACCGGCGGCCTGGGACAAATTCACAGTTTGTTTCACGGTTATGAGCCGATGGTCGGGGCGCTGCCAGGTCGTCAGTTCGGAAGCCTGCTTGCCTGGGAAGCAGGGACAGCCACACCTTACGCGATGATCGGCGCGCAAAGCCGCGGGACATTCTTCATCGAACCTGGCACAGAGGTCTATGAAGGCATGATCGTCGGCGAACACATCCGCCCTGAAGACCTGGCAGTCAATGTTTGCAAGACCAAACATCTAACCGCCGTCCGCACCAAGAACTACGCTGACGACGAACGCCTCAAAGCGATCCGCGTGCTGTCGCTCGATGACTGGATCGAGTTCATCGCTGAAGATGAACTGCTTGAGGTCACGCCGATCAGTCTACGTGGACGCAAGAAGATCCTCAACAACGAACGCCGGCTCAAGGAACAGAAGAATCGGGAGCGCCTTGTTGCCGAAGCGGAGTAGCTTTTTCCAGAAAACCGTTGTATACTGATGATGCGATGTGGGTATCTGACAGACAATGGGGTCTGCCCCCACATGAGGCGCAGTGGTTGGGCGTCTGGCAAGCCAATGCGGACTTGTCCCATAACCGGCAGTGCGCGAAGCATTGTACGGATTTGGGCATGTGCGCAGCGTACCACATGAAACGCTTGAATGATTGTGTGGGTGTCGGTACAAGGCTGTTGTAGCAAACCAAGATCATTCAGGAGAAGTTCCAAATGTCACAGCGTGTTCGTGGTACGGTCAAATGGTTCAATGGCGACAAAGGCTACGGGTTCATCACTCAGGAAAACGGACCCGATCTATTTGTCCACTATTCGGAGATTCGCGGTTCTGGCTTCCGCACCCTCAACGAGGGCGACAAGGTCGAATTTGAAATCACCGAAGGCAAGAAGGGCAAGCAGGCTAGCGGCGTCATCGTAATCCAGTAGATCGTATCGTCATATACAGCCTTCCGACACCCCCGGTTTACGTCGGGGGTGTTTTTTTATTCACGTTTCAAGCTGTCTGTCCAGAAATCGGCTCAGATCGCGCAGCGGGCCGCGCAGCAACGCCCCCACCACCAGCGGCATGGACATTGCATCACGCGGCGCGATCTGGCGGGTGAGCATCAGCCCCATCTGCTCGCGAATCAGCCGATCCTCGAACAACCAGCGCCCAAAGCTGTTTGCAGCTGCCCACTTAAGCCACTCAGGAGACGAATCATACAAACTCACCTGCACGCGCTGGAGTGTCGATTGATACATCGGATACGTCTCCGAGCGCGCCGCGCTGTCATAACGGCGCAGAGTCGTTTCCCAGTCCTGCTCGCCTGCAAAATAGGCAGCCAGTTCGCGGGCAAGGGCTTTCGCGGTGAAAACTGCATCGTAAATTCCCTGCCCATCCAGCGGGTCTTTCTGATGGTAAGCATCGCCCACCAGCGCCCAGCCGCTCCCGCCCGGCTGACGATAAAGATTGCCAATATTTTTCATGCCGCGCACATCGGTGATGCGTTCAGCGTGGCGCATCCGCTCAGCAGTAATCGGATAGCGTGCAATCAGTTCCTCATACCAGGCATCCACCTGTCCTGGCGGCGGATCGATGATCTCTGACTGACCTTCCACCGCAACCACGACCGTATCGTCGGCGCTGTCCATCATCAGGAAACCGAAACCCGTGCCATCCCCCCAAGCGACTGCCGCCGCGCCATTTTCATCATAGGGCGGCGCGTTTTTCCAGTAGGCATAGTAGATGCTGGTCGGAAAGTCTGTATGTTCATCGCGCTGCGCTGCGCCCATCTTGCGCGCGACTAAGCTAAAGCGCCCATCCGCTCCGACCACCACCTTCGACCGGATTTCCTGGCGCGGTTGACCAGGCGCGCTAGCGATCACACCGGTAACCCGCCCGTTTTCGAGGATCAGATCGGCTGCCGACCAGCCCAACCGTCCCTCGACGGTGGGATAACGCAGCGCATTCTCCCAGAGCGCAAAGTCGAAGCGCGCGCGGTCGATAGCATAGCCGTAATCGCGTCCGTTCCGCATCGGGATCGCGATTTCGCCCTTGATCGCCTCACCTGCATTGACCATACGGCGGATTTTCGGCGTCCCACGCGCGTATGCGCCTTCATCCGCGCCGATCTCATCGAGCATATCCATCGTTGAGGCATAGATGATCGGGCAGGATGCGCCAGGAAGCGCCGGCATCTGCGCTCTTTCCAACATCAACACGCGCAGACCCGCCATGCCTAGACGCGCTGCAAGCGTCGACCCCGCTGGTCTTCCACCGACAATGACCACATCGTATTCTGAGTGATGTAAACTCACAAATCGCCTCGCTGCCAAACTTGATCTGCTCTCAATATACTCCATCATCCCATAGAAATGCGGTCTGTGGTTGAGATATTAATCTTCCTCTTATCGATCTGAGAATTGATGAACCTTAACAGTGATTTGAAATACGGGTAACGTTGTGTGATTAAAAATCGGTCTACTTCAGTTTAGGGGACTGAAGCATTGGTTTAAGATGAGGAGTCTCTTCTATGCGTATGCTGCGTCTGCTCACAGTGATCATGCTGCTTTTCTCAGTCGCGCCGACAATCACGGCGCAGGAGACCATCACGGTTGATTTTTACTTCCCCACTGCCACTGCCACGATCACCAATCCAGAGGCGGGAGAAAGCATCGAGGCGGTTTTCAACCGCTATGCTGCGGCATTTGAAGCCGCCAATCCCGGTGTGCAGATCAACGTCGTCTACACTGGCAGCTATACCGACACGCGCAACACGATCCAGACCGAAATCGCAGGCGGCGGTGCAGGTCCCGATGTCGCGGTGATGCTCACAACCGACTTGTTCAGCTTCATCGAGGAAGGCACGATCCTGCCCGTCCAGGATTTTATCGACACCATGCCGGATGGCGAGGCGTATGTCGCCGATTTCTTCCCCGCATTCCTGCTGAACAGTCTGGATGAGGAGGGGGTCATCTGGTCGATCCCGTATCAGCGCTCGACCCCAGTGCTGTATTACAACGTTGAGCAGTTTGCTGAAGCTGGCTTCGACGCGCCGCCGCGCAATCGTCAGGAGCTTGCTGAAATGGCTCAGGCGCTCACCCTGCCCGACGGTCAGCGCTGGGGTGTCTGGTTGCCGACAGAGGGCTTCCCAATCTGGCTGTTCTCGGCGTTCGTGATCGCCGATGGTCAGCATTTTGTTGAGGAAAGCCCCAGTGAGGTCTATTTCAACACCCCGCAAACCCGCGAAGCGCTGGACTATATCATCAGCCTGAGCCGCGACTACGGCGTGATGCCTGGCGGCACGCTGTCCTGGGGGGACGGTCCGTCAATTTTCACCAGCGGAAAGGCATCGATGCTGTTCCACACTACCGGCAGCCTGACGCGCATCCTCAATGAAGCGCCGTTCGAAGTCGGTGTTGCTTTCCTGCCTTCAGGCACAGCCGGCGAAGACGGCACGGGCTACGGCGCGCCGACCGGCGGCGGCAACCTCTATCTGTTTGCCAACAGCACACCGGAAGAGCAGGCAGCCGCTTGGGCGTGGATTCAGTTCCTTTCCTCGCCCGAAATTCAGTCGGATTGGGGCGCGGCAACCGGCTATGTTGCTGCTCGCCGAAGCGCCTGGGAGCTTGACCCGCTGGCATCACTCGTAGCGCGCCGACCGCAGTATGCAGTTGCTCGCGATCAGCTCGCGTTCGCGCAGAAGGAATTCTCCGCTTACCGCACCATCGATATTCAGGGGATCATCAACAGCACATTGAGCGGCATCATCTCTGGCGCAACTACCGATATCGAAGGCGCACTGACGACTGCGCAGGCTCAAATCGACTCGCTGCTGGCGGAATATCGCTAAACCTTTGGGTCGGGATGCGCTGATTCAGGCATCCCGACCAACACCACGATGAGAAACAGCTCTCTCGCCTCCATTGAGCGCATCAAAGCTGCGGCGAATGCAGCGCAAACGGGCAAGCCAATCAATCTTGTTCCTTACCTGCTAGTCGCGCCAACGCTTATCCTCGTCTCCCTATTTACCATCTATCCGGCGGTCGGATCGGTCGTATCCAGCCTGTATCGCCCGCCGCGCAATGTCCGCGATCCATCGACTTTCGTCGGGCTGGAAAACTACTTCGATCTCTTCGACCCTACTCACTACATCGGCAGCACCTTTTTGCAGGTGATAAGCAATACTATCATCTTCGCCCTTGCAACGGTGGTCGTGTCAGTTCCGCTTGCGCTGGGGTTTGCACTGCTGCTGAACCGCCGAATCAAACGGATTGGTGTCTATCGCTTCAGCTTGTTCTACCCCGCCTTGCTGCCGATGATCGGCGCAGCAAGCATCTGGGCATTTCTATTTGCCGACCCGCTCGGTCTGGTCAACACCATCCTGCGCACATTCGGAAGCCGAGGGCAGAACTGGATCGGTGATCCTAACATCGCCTTATTCACCGTGACCACCGTCAACATCTGGAAGCAAGCGGGCTTTTACACAATCTTCTATCTAGCAGGTCTGCAAAACATCCCACGCGACCTCTATGAAGCCGCTGAACTGGATGGCGCAGGCGAATGTCAGAAACTGCTGTATCTGACGATCCCACTGCTACGCCGGACCACACTATTCATCCTGATCGTCAGCTTCACCTTTGGCTTCCAGACAGTGGAACATCTTCAGGCGCTTGGACAAGGCGGACCCGGTGATAGAAGTAATCTGCTGCTCTATTTTATTTTCCAGAGCATTGGCGAGCGGCGCAACTGGGGGTATATCAACGCCATGACCGTTGTGCTTGTCCTAGTGCTGATGGTCTTCACCGTCACCAATTTTCTGTATTTCGAGCGGAGACGGGACGATGAGACATCATAATGCCCTGGGCAGCCGAGTCGCTGATGCCGTGACGACTTTGCTTTCGCTGTTGTGGCTGTCGCCGCTGATTTTTGCTATCCTGCTCAGCTTTCGCCCCCCGAATGAGCCGATCACCAACGGAAACATCTTTTTTGGCAGCACGATCACCCTCGATAACTACCGCGCTGCTTGGTCAGTCGCGCCCTGGCTGACCCATTATCTCAACAGCATCATTTTTGTCGTTGGGGTGCTAATCGTGCAGCTTGTCACGGTCACGATGGCGGGATATGCCTTCGCGCGGATGCGCTTTCGCGGGCGAGATACGCTGCTGCTGATCATCCTACTACAACTGATGATCCCCTCCGGCGTCCTGATCGTGCAGAACTTCGCCACCATCCGCACGTTGAACTTGTTCGACACACATATCGCGCTGATGCTGCCCTATTGGGGATCGGCATTCGGTCTGCTGTTAATGCGCCAGACGTTCAGGGAAATCCCGTTTGAACTGGAGGAGGCTGCCCGTATTGACGGCGCAAGCTTGTGGCAGGTGCTGCGGCACGTGTATATCCCGCTGTCCATCCCTGCTTACACTGCTTTTGCGCTCGTCTCGATCAGCAGTCACTGGAATGAATTTCTATGGCCCTTTATCGTCACGCGCAGCGAGTCGGTGCGCCCACTGACCGTTGGGCTGAGCAAACTGGTCGCCACCACCGATGTCGGCGCGCTTTACAACCAGCTTATGGCGGGGACGCTGCTGGTGATCGCGCCGCTGGTCATCCTGTTCATGTTCTTTCAGCGGCGCTTCATCGAGAGCTTCGCCCGCAGCGGCTTAAAGTGACTCTGGCGCGGCTTCGCGCGTCTCCTGGAGCGCCATGTCGATGAAAACCGCCGATGTCCAGCCGAAAATCGGCGCAGCTTTCGGCGGACGTTCACCGTTGAACGGATTGTAGTACTCGTAGATATCATCGTGCATCATGACGAGTTCTAGGCTTTTTCGCCGCAGTTCACGCGCCAGATCGGGATAACCACGCCGCTGAAGCGCATTGACGAACAAGTAGTTGATGTTCACCCAGGTCGGACCGCGCCACATTTGCAGCGGATCGAAATGTGGATCGTCAATGGCGACAGTGGGGAGCGGAAAGCGCGTCCAGAATTTCGCCGGATCGGTCAGATGTGCGATCAACCGGTCATAGACCTGCCGCGGCAGACCGTCCAGCCAGATCGGAAGCAGATGAAACGGCGTCAACACTGGAACGCGCTCCCCGCCGCGCAGCGCATTGAAACAGCCGCGCTCTTCATCCCAGAGATGCATCATCATAGCGTCGAGCAGTGTTCTGGCACGTTCACGCTGACTCCGCGCATCCTCTGGCTTGCCGATGATGTCTGCGATGGTCGCTAAACTCTCCGCTTGCAGCACTAGATACGTATTCAGATCGGGCGCGGTGACAGGCATCCCATAGTCCCACATCGGGCTGTCATCCAAGCCAGATGAAAACGGATGGCGATACATGCCCAAACCGTGCGCATCGACATTGTCAGTGTGCCACCAGCTCTGCCAGCGCAGCAGCGGCTCATACATTTCCTCAAGAAAATCTGTATGCCCAGTCGTCTCATACAGCTTGAGAACCGTCCACGCCATCAGCGGTGGCTTAGTGACGTCGGCTTCAAGCGGAAAATCCAGATGCATGACCACGCCCTCATCATGCACGGCATCTGGGATCATGCCGTTGGGCTGCTGGTGGTCAAGCAGAATGCGAAGCTGATCTTCAGCTAAACGCACGTTGATATGACGATACGCCAGTGCGTGGAAAAACTGATCCCAGTGCCAAACGCCCACATAATGAATTTTGGATGGAACAAGCGCCTCACGGGTGAAATAATAGCGTGTGCTCATCAAGCCGGCGCGTAGAATCCACCACGCATAATCGTAATCCTGACGGTATGCCTCCAATACCGGCGGTGCGGCGCTGAACCACTCATCCCAGCGCTGACGTGCCTTTGCAATTACGGCGTCCGGCTCTGGGATAGAACGGTTGTAGCCGAGGCGGGGAGTCAGGTTGAGCATCAGCGCGTTGCCAGCGCGCGACTCCAACCTGAGTTCGACTCGATGATAGCCATTGTCCAGCGGCGTGATCGTATTCTGGATAATTTGGGCATTGGTGGTATACGCGGTTGCGCGGACACCATGCAGCACGCCGCCGCGCCGATCCGCAGCCCCATCCTGGCTCTGTCCATCGAAGCTTACGCCGCAACCTCCCGATGGCAGCTTGATCATCAGGGTTTCACTGTCCAGAAACGCCCAGTCAAACGCGCCCACCCGCGTCTTAACACTGACCACGTGCGGGTAAGTTTCGAGTTCAAAAGCGAGCGGCGCGCCATCAGCATCCCAAAACCGGATATTGTCCACAAATGGCGGGCGTTTTCGATAATGACCAACTGCGCTCTCCTGTTTAACCCAGCGTTCCGCCAGACGGATAAACAGCATATCGGCCTTACGAAACAGCATCAGCCGCGAGCCGCGTTCGGAAAAAGGGATGTTGTACAGGTCAATGCGATTATGGAGGTTTTCGATGGCGGTCATAATTCCAAGCATGTAAAAGCCAGATGCGCTGTCACTACCTGAACAGCGCATCCCAGCGCGTTATTCAAGTCGAAGACACGGCATAGCGCTGCATGTATGCCGGGATGGTGTTCATGGGCGGGCGCTCGACATCAGTAATTTCGACCACATCCAGCGCAAACCGATCTGGCGCCTGCGCCACCAGCTTCATGCTCTTATTGGCATGATCGAGCAGGCTCACCCCGTAGCGGTTTTCCAGCCGCGAGATGAACACTTGCAGAATGGCAAACGACATCTTGCTCAGCCCAACCAGCGGCTGATTGTGATGCACGCGCTGTTCAAGATCGGTCTGCGCAATCGCATCCAGACCGAAACGATCATGCATGTCGATCAGCATCCCCGTCTCAACGCCATAGCCGCTGAAGAACGGCAGGCTCTCCAGGGCAGCGCGCCGTCCAGCATATTCCCCGGACAGCGGCTGGATAATGCCTGATAATTCGGGATAGTAGAGATTGAGCAGCGGGCGCGCCACCAGCTCCGTCACGCGCCCGCCGCCGTATGCTTGCAATGTGTCTCCGACTTTAATCGGGCGCTGATAAAACCCCTTCACATACTGAACCTGAGGGCGGCGCAGCAGCGGACCCAGTAGACCATAGATAAAGCGCGGATGGATGTTGCTGATATCGGTATCGATCCATGCCACAATATCACCGCTGGTCACATGCAGGCTTTTCCAAAGCGCTTCGCCCTTACCACGGTAACTGCCCATTTCTGGCAGAATTTCAGGATGGCGGTAGACCGGGATGCCGCGCGCTTCCGCAATTGGCACGGTGTTATCGGTGGACATGCTGTCGATCAGGACGATCTCATCAATAAGCGGCACAGCGTCCATCAACGCCGACTTGATCGTATCGATCACCAACCCCACTGTGGCTTCTTCATTTAAAGCGGGGAGCGCGACGCTGATCGTCACACCTTGGCGCTCCTTCAGCCCCATTAAGACGCTCAGATCGTCAAATTCGCTGCTGTGAAAGGTGTTTTCCGCAAACCAGCGATCCACTCGCGAAGACAGGTCGAGTTCTGGACGAACTAGACCTGCCGGCGCATGAAAGCGCACTTCCTCCGGATGCCACGCGCGCACCAGTGCCATCGGTTTGGCGACCGCCTGGTAGACCTGTGTCATCACCGGACTGGCAGAGCTGCCGATGATCTCCGGCTGCTGAAAGCGCGCCCCCATCACCAGCACCTTATGATGCGCCGCCTCGCTGATCAGTTCCGCCGCCGTATCGCTGTAGGAGGTCATGGTGCGACCGATACGACTGTGCGCGCGCAGGATTGATCCCAGATCAGGAGCCGGATGGCTGCGATCAACACTGTGAAACAGCGTGATATCCCCGCTGTCTCCCGCCAGCGCCTCTGCCACCCTAACGCCAAGGGTTAAATTGGGACCTCCGCGCAGCGACAGCAAAACGCGCCCCGGCACATGCCAATCATCCCCATGCAGCAGCACGACATCGCAGCGCGCGTGCTGCAAAATGGCATTCGTGTCGAGACCGCCTGTGAGTTCGGTCGGTCCCTGCCACTGCACCAGGATCAGGTCGACCGGATTGGCATCGGTTTCTTCAAGAAGGGCTGCCATCGGATGGTAATCGACGCGCACCTCGACAGCATCCTCTACGAACACATCCTCCAGCGCGATGGCGCAAATCCGATCTCGAATGGCGCGTGCCTGCGTTGCGCCTTCACTGAGCGACTGCCCCTCTGGGATGGTGACCATGCCGCGCAGTCGGACATGTCCTTGTTCGCCTGCGAGTTCCGAACCCAGCTTAACCCAGGCATCAACTAAAGTCACATCCGTCAGCGCAACCATCACTGTGTAGACACCTGTATCTGCGCTCATTCGCCCTCCACAAGCGGTATAATTTGACGCTCAATCAATGCGTCCCAACGAAAATCGTGGCGCGCGCGCACTTTCAGCCGATGGGAGGCATCGTTTGCAAAGAAGTTGAGAATATCACGTGCAATCAAGGTTGGAGGCGCATTTTTCGGATCGAAGTAGCGCGCCTCATCACCGCCTGTGCGCTGAAGCGGCGGGATCGCCGCGCAGAACACCGGTAAACCGGCGATCCCCGCTTCGATCACAGGCATCCCAAAGCCTTCCTGCTCGCTCGGAAACAGCAGCGCATCGCACGTCCGGTATAAGGCGGCAATTGTCGCATCATCGACCAGAAGCGGCTGATCCGGCGCACCGCATTCGTAGAGAAAATGCGCGCTGTCCATCAAGCCGAGTTCGCGCCGCAGATCGAGCAGTTCGCCCAGATAACCCGGATTGGTCGGGTTATGAGGACCGGGCGGTCCTGTCACGATCAGACGATAGTCGCGACCTGACTGCTGACGCATCGCTGCAAGAATGCGCAGCGCTAACGCGATATTCTTGCGGCGGGTCAAGCGCGCTGGCAGCAGCAGCAGACCATCCGCATTGAGCAGATTTAAACGCTGCGCCAAGTCGCGCAGGAGCGGCGTCCAGCCGAGCATGGCAGCGGCGTCCACGCCAGGTGTCACCACATGAATTTCATCTGGCGATATGCCTAGCAGCGCCGCCAGCTCTTCACGCCGCGCCTCGGACACAGTGACATAAACAGCCCCACGCCAGCGCCGCCTCAGAATATCCCAGGGTTCACCAGGATGCAGCTCCGGCTGATACTGCGGATTTGTCCACGCGAGATCATGACTCCAGGCTATCACGCGGATAACGCCTGCATTGTTCAGATTTTCAAGCGCCTTAGAAAGCGCCAGATTTTTGTTCAGCGAAGGGATGTTATGGGCAATCACCACTTCGAAGCCGTCAAGCGAGCGCTTAAGCTCAACCGTAACGCGCTCAACCATCATGTCAAAGTCTTCTGGCACTTGCCCCGCATCCAGCGCTTTCTTCAGCGCGAGAATGTCCGGATGTCCAGAGTCAAACCATTCGTGGCAATAGTATTCGATGTTGTCTTCTGCGGGAAAGGGTTCGCCGCGCCCGCTGATGACGCGCACACGGTAACCGAGACGCGCCAGACCGCGCGCGTGATGGGTGACGGTCGCTTCGACGCCGCCGATGATCGGCGCGCTGGCATAATGCAGGATCGCTGTCGCCTTCATCACTATCCGTAATCTAATCCATCACGTAGAAACGGGATTATAGCCCACCACCCCAAGATCACCAATGTCATGCAACGATTCACATCGGAAACTTAACATGCCTTCGGTCAACCCACATCAGATCGCCTATAATATGATGAAAATAGTCCTAATGTTCAGTTTCAGGAGGATCGATGCATATCCAGGAACGGCTGCGCCAGCGTTTGGAATTTGTCTACGGCGCAGACCGTGCGCCAGCCATCTTTGAGCGTATTCAAAATCTAGCACAGACATTGATGAACAGCGCCTCAACGAAAGTGGTTCAGTCCGCTGCGCTGAACCTCGATCACCGCGACTCAATGCTCATCTGCTATGGCGATCATGTGCGGCGATCAGGCGAAGTGCCGCTGCGCACGCTGTATCATTTTCTCAAACAGACCATCCATCCGACGATTTCGTCCGTGCATATCCTCCCATTTTATCCGTACACATCCGATGATGGCTTTTCCGTCGTCGATTATCTGGCGGTCAATCCTGACCTCGGCACTTGGGACGACATTGAACGGCTGCGAACAGACTTTCGTTTGATGTTTGATGCCGTTTTCAATCATATTTCCTCTCAAAGCACCTGGTTTCAGGGATTTCTTCAGAATCAGCCGCCGTATGCTGAATATTTTCATGTCGTCGATCCCTCCATTGACCTGTCAATGGTGACACGACCGCGAGCGCTTCCCCTGCTCACACCTTACGAGACACCGAGCGGAGTCAAGCATGTATGGACGACTTTCAGCGCCGATCAGATCGATGTCAATGCGGCTAACCCCGATGTCCTACTTGAACTGCTGAATGCCCTGCTGTTCTATGTCAGACATGGTGCAGCATATATCAGACTCGACGCCATCGCCTTTTTATGGAAAGAGATCGGCACTCCCTGCATTCATCTGCCCCAAACCCACGCAATCATCCAAATCATGCGCGATCTGCTGGATTGGGTCGCTCCAGAAGTGATCCTGATCACCGAGACGAACGTTCCACACGTAGAAAATATCTCTTACTTTGGCGACGGCATGAATGAAGCGCAGATGGTCTATCAGTTCTCGCTGCCGCCGCTCACACTCCACACCTTTCATACCGGTGACACCGGCGCACTCACGCGCTGGGCAAAGACCATCCGCCGCCTGAGCGAACGCACAACCTTCTTCAACTTTCTCGCGTCGCATGACGGTATCGGCGTGCGTCCTGCGATTGGGCTGATCAGCGATGCCGAAATCGACGCGCTGGTGCAGCGGACGCTGGCGCACGGCGGACGTGTCTCGTACAAGAACAATCCCGATGGCTCGCAAAGCCCATATGAGATGAACATCACCTATTTCGACGCGATCACCGATCCCGGTGTGACCGAGCGCGATCCTCAGTCTGCTGTGAAGCGTTTTCTCTGTTCACAGGCGATCATGCTGGCGATGATCGGGATGCCAGGGATTTACTTCCACAGCCTGTTCGGTTCGCGCAACTGGACGGAGGGCGTTAATAAATTGGGTCATAATCGGGCAATCAACCGTCAAAAGCTGAACGCAGATACCCTGCTGCATGAGTTACGCGACAGCAACAGCCTGCGACATGCCGTTTTCAGCGGATATATGGCGCTGCTGCGTGCGCGAACGGCATCGACCGCGTTTCACCCGCTCGGTGAACAGCGCGTGCTGGAACTGGATTCGGGCGTATTTGCCCTTGAACGAGTTTCGCTGGACGGAAACGAGCGCGTGATTGCGCTGCACAACGTCACTGACCGCGAGATTGTGCTGGCGCTGGCGTCTCCTGCGCACGATCTGCTCACTCAGCAACGTCTCACTTCATCGATCTCACTTACTCCATATCAGATTGCTTGGCTGCAGGTGTCTTTTTGTGATTGACTATACGAAACTTGTGTTGATAGGCATCGTTCTGCTTTTGGCAGCGGGAGTCAGCGCACAGACTCCTCCTCTGCCCTGGTGGAACGATCGGGTGTTCTATGAAATTTTCGTGCGCAGCTTTTACGACAGTGACGGCGATGGCATTGGCGACCTTCAGGGCGTCATCGAAAAGCTGGACTATCTAAATGACGGCGATCCGGACACGAACACCGATCTCGGCATTACCGGTATCTGGCTGATGCCGATCATGGACGCAGCGAGCTATCACGGCTACGACGTGATCGATTACCAGCAAGTTCACCCTGATTACGGCACGAATGACGACTTTCTCCGGCTGATCGACTCCGCCCACGAACGCGGTATCGCAGTCATCATCGATCTGGTCATCAACCACACGTCCTCGCAGCACCCCTGGTTCCAAGCATCCGCCGCTGGCGATCCGGCATACGCAGACTGGTATATCTGGTCGGATGAAAATCCAGGCTTTGTCGGACCTGAAGGTCAGCGCGTATGGCATCCACGTGATGAACGTTTCTATTACGGCTTATTCTGGGGCGAAATGCCTGACCTGAACCTGACTAATCCAGCCGTCACCGCTGAGCTGTACGAAATCGCCCGATTCTGGCTGGAGGATATGCGCGTCGATGGCTTCCGACTCGACGCCGCCAAACACCTGATCGAAAACGGCGCTGAACAGGAACATACAGCCGCAACACGGGCATGGCTACGCAGTTTCCGCGCGCACGTCAAGGCGATCAATCCCGATGCACTCCTCGTCGGCGAAGTGTGGTCGCCCAACCGGATTGCAGCCCAGTACGTGCCAGCTGCGCTCGATCTGGTGTTCGATTTCGATCTTGCTGCGACGATTGTCGGCAGCGCAGGCGGACGCAATCCATCCGGCATCCGAGCTGGGATCGAAACAGCCCAGACGCTCTATCCGTTTGGTCAGTACGCCACCTTTCTAACCAACCATGACCAGAACCGGGTGATGAGCAAGGTGCGACGTATCGACGCGGCGCAGATCGCCGCCGCTGCGCTCCTGACCGCGCCGGGCGTGCCATTTATCTACTACGGAGAGGAAATCGGGATGCAGGGTCGCAAACCCGATGAACGCATCCGCACCCCGATGCAGTGGGATTCGACCGCAAACGGGGGCTTTACGTTTGGCACACCCTGGCAGCCGCTGCAAGAGGCTGCCCACCTCGTCAACGTCGCTGCACAGACCGACGATTCGGACTCGCTGCTCGCGTTCTACCGCGATTTGATCCATCTGCGCAGCCGCCATTCCGCGCTGCAGCATGGCAGCGTTCACACTGTCACCGCCTCATCGTCGCGGCTGCTGGCGTTCCTGCGTCAGACCGAAGATGAGCGCCTGCTGATGCTTTTCAACTTCAATACCGATCCCGTAACCGGGTACACACTGACCTACAGCGGCAGTGGACTAGAGATTGTGACAGAAGCAGCAGTGATCTTTGGAAACACCGATCAAGTGCCAGCAGCGCCAGTGCCAAATGCGCAGGGTGGCTTCAGTGGGTATACACCGCTGCCAGAACTGCGCGAACGCAGCGTGACTATTCTCGCGCTTCAGTGACCATGCTAGAATGACATCTTTGTGCGTAACTTATCAGGAGTCCATGGGATGAAAGCCACATCTTTTGCCGCAGCGGCGTTTGTGGCGCTGCTGATCGGTGTTTCTAACGTGTTCGCACAAAATGCGCTTACGCCGGATGCCATCTGCGAGTCGGCGGTTCCCGCAGCCGATCCCACCAGCCGCAGCTTCGCTCAGGCAGAACAAGTACTTGAACCCGGCGTTGATTACCGCGCCATTTTCTGCACCGACGTTGGAGCGATTTACGTCGACTTGCTGGAGGATTACACGCCGATCACAGTCAATAACTTTGTTTTCCTGGCGGAACAGGGCTACTACAACAACACCACATTTCACCGCGTGATCGACCAGTTCATGGCGCAGGGCGGCGATCCGCTTGGCACAGGGACAGGCGGACCCGGTTATGCCTTTGAGGACGAATTCCTGCCCTTCCTTAACTTCGAAGTGCCGGGTCTGCTGGCGATGGCAAATGCCGGACCCAACACCAACGGCAGCCAGTTCTTCATCACGACCGTGCCGACACCGCACCTGAATCAGCGGCACTCGATCTTTGGCGTCGTCTTGACAGGTCAGGAGATTGTCAGCAGACTGCGTCTGCGCGATCCGCAGAGCGATCCCAATCCTGGGACAGCGCTGAACACTGTCGTGATTATCACCAACCCTGGCACAGTCAGCGCAGCTGTACCACAGCTTACCGGCGCACCCCGTGAAGCCGCTGAAGCCGTTGTGACCGCGATTGTTGATGAATTAGCTCAGCCGAATGTAGCCGCCGTGCTGACGCTTGATGAGAGCGCGTCCGGTATGCTGACCGCCGATGTGCTGGTGGCAGCCGCTCCCGAAGCTGTCCGTCAAGCATATCAGACCTTTCTGGAAGAGAACGGCTTTACCTACCGCGCAAGCATTGCAATCGATAACACATCGTGTGATCTGAACGCAGCTCCCTATATGCGCATCGCTTACGCGCTCGATGGCTTCACAACTCCCGCCGATGCCGCCGCTGCGCTCAACGACGGATTCCTCTCTGAATTGGCAGCGGCGCAGGGCTACACCAACGCCACCACCGTCAGAGGGCTTACATATCCGGTCTACACCCAAGAAACATCAGCATGTAACCGTCCCGCAGTCCAGGCACTGACCTACTGGAAACGCGGACGCTACGTGATCACCGCCGTCGCCACATATCCGGCCGACAGCGCTGCGCCGGCAGATCGCTGGCTGTCACGGCTGGTCGGTCCGATTTTCGAGACCTATTTCGGGGAGATTCTGATTCAGGAAGTGCGTTAGTGAGCAGGGCGTGGGGCAT
>CALKJO010000016.1 GCA_937995825.1 uncultured Anaerolineae bacterium | reverse complement strand
AACCCGGCAGTTAAGCTCATGAGCGCTGATGGTACTGCGAGGGCAGCCTCGTGGGAGAGTAAGCCGCTGCCAACCTTTTGCTTCTGTCCGCCCCCTCCTCGCTCACGCTCTCCCCCTGTGCTGTCCTTCTTCACTTGGCTCTCCCTCAATTTAAAACTTCGATCAAGCCCTTAGAGCAGGTACAGCGCGCGCTCTACCCGAATATTATAAAAAAAAAACCGCCCCATCTGTGAGGCGGTTTTGCAGTGCGTTGATATCGTCCAGGATTTCCTCAGTCGCCCGCTGGCTGCGGCGCAAAGCCGGGCAGACTGCCATCTGAAGCTGGAGGAGCTGACGGCGGCGTCTGCGCGGGCTTGTTAGGCTGTGGGGTGGGCCTCTTAGTAGTGCGAGGCGGCAGCGGCAGCGGCGATGCATCCACGTCCAGCGTGCCGTTCATCAGTTCCTCGAACGTCGTCCGCTCAATAGTCTCCTGATCGATCAGCAGACGCGAAATCTGATGCAGCTTGTCTTTATTCTCCAGCAGCATCGCTTTGGCGCGTTCATAGCAGGCGGTGACGATCCGCTTGACTTCGTTGTCGATCTCAATGGCAGCTTGTTCGCTATAGTCGCGCTGCTCATACAGGTCACGCCCCAAAAACAGCGAGCCAGACCCGTTGCCAAACGTGCGCGGACCCAGCAGGTCGCTCATCCCGAACTGCGTGATCATCATCCGCGCCAGATTGGTCGCGTGCTGCAGATCGCTGCTTGCGCCGGTTGTGAATTGGTTGAAGATAATGTCCTCAGCGGCACGCCCGCCCATTGCAGCCACAATCTGATCTTCAAACTGTTCCTTGCTCTTGAGGAAAATATCTGTTTCAGGCAGCGACATGACGTAGCCGCCGGCGCGTCCGCGTGGGACAATCGTGATCTTATGAACGGGATTGGCGTAGTCCAGCAGGTGATGCAAAATCGCGTGTCCGGCTTCGTGATAGGCGATCTGAACCTTTTCCTTCTCGCTGATCACGCGGGTCTTGCGCTCTGGACCCATGACCACGCGCTCCATGCTCTCCTGCATTTCGCTCATGCTGATGGACTTCTTGTTGCGGCGCGCTGCCAAGATCGCCGCTTCGTTGATCAGGTTTTCCAAGTCAGCGCCGCTGAAGCCGGGTGTGATGCGCGCAATCGCTTCAAGATCGACATCAGATGCCAGCGGCTTGCCTTTGGCATGAACCTTGAGAATTTCAAGCCGCCCTTTGACATCCGGGTTATCCATGACTACCTTGCGGTCGAAGCGACCAGGGCGTAGAAGCGCCGGATCAAGGATGTCCGGTCGGTTGGTCGCAGCGATGACGATCACGTTCGTGCCGGTCTCGAAGCCGTCCATCTCGACGAGAATTTGATTGAGCGTTTGCTCGCGCTCGTCATGACCGCCGCCAAGACCTGCGCCACGATGCCGACCGACTGCGTCGATCTCATCGACGAAGACAATCGACGGCGCTTCCGCTTTGGCGCGCTCGAATAAGTCACGGACGCGGCTCGCGCCAACGCCGACGAACATCTCAACGAATTCTGAGCCGGAAATGCTGAAGAATGGCACGCCTGCCTCGCCCGCAACCGCGCGCGCCATCAGCGTTTTGCCCGTCCCAGGAGGACCGACCATCAGCACGCCTTTGGGAATGCGCGCGCCGAGCCGGATGAATTTCTCCGGCTCTTTCAGGAATTCGACCACTTCAGCGAGTTCCTGCTTCGCCTCTTCCGAGCCTGCTACGTCTGCAAAGGTCACCTGGGGACGCTCCATATCGCGGACGACGCGCGCGCGGCTGCGCCCGAAGCTGAGCGCCTGATCCTGACTGCCGCGCACCGAACGCATCATCCGCCAGAGCAGCCAGACGATAATCAGCGTTGGCACGACCGCGATTAAAAGCTGAAGCAGCAGCCCGCTGGTGTTGTCCCCTTGCCGCTCGGAAAACTCGACGCGCCGGAAATGATCATTGGTGACGCCGAAGGTCTGGAGCGCTGCGAACAGATCGGTCTCGCGCTCTTTGTAGTAATAGGCAGTATTGCCATTGGTCAACTGCACAAAAACATCCGTGCCGCCGCGCACCGTGATCGACTGCACGCGCCCATCGCGGAGATAGCCGGCGAAATCATCGAGGGTGATGGTGGTGCTGCCGCGCGGAACGCTGCTTGGCTGCCCAAAAATGATAATGAAAGCCAGCAGAACCACCACACCCAGCGCCAGCCAGATTCGCTGGGCGTTCTTGTTGGAAAACGGCGAACCATTCCCGTTATTGTTCTGCGAGTCAGAAGGTTTATTGCTCACAACCGGGTTCTCCGAACCTCACGAACGATTGTTGTAGGGGAACAGGATGTCGTTGATCCTGTCACCGTACTATAACAAAGGTTATTATACAACGCTTCATGCCGCGATGCGATGAATTCGCCATGAGCCTTTCCTTGATTGACCCCGCTTACTTGTTGGCATCAATGCTTACTTTCATTTACAAATTTGATGTTACAATTCGCTCATCGCAGCAAGCTTGAATGTCAACAGCGCTCAAGAAATAAACTGAAAAATTGTCCGCATGTGGCACAAACATTAAGTTATATAACGATCATCCTCCTTTTTGTGATAGGATAAGCATATTCATCCATCCTCAATTGATTGATCGGTCTGGAGTTATCATGATGATTGATTGCCCATGCGGGAAATACAAGATTGATCCGAAGGAGAGCATCTGCTCACGCTGCGGAATCCTGCTCAGGAAAATTCGGTTCGGCACAACCACGCACGTTGGCGACACCGACGATGAAGATGCGGTCACCCGCCTGGGAACGGCGCGCTTTAATCCACGTCGGATGCTGCTGGTGCTGCGCATTCGCGACACAGGCAGGGAATATGCGTTTCGCGGCAGCGAACTTACGAGCATTACGCTAGGGCGGATCGACCCAGAGACGGGCGATAAGCCGGATGTCGATCTGACTCAGGATGACGGCATCAACAAAGGCGTTTCGCGCAAGCACGCTGTGATCATACGCAAGGAAGAGGGGACGCTTAGCATCATCGATAAGGGCGCAGCAAATTACACCTTCCTGAACGGAACGCGCTTGATTCCCAATCAGCCCCGTATGCTGCGCGACAGCGATGAGCTGCGATTGGGCAAGCTGGTAATTTTGGTGCGTTACATGCAAATTCCACAGCACAAAGGCTGAGCCTGAAGGCGTGAAAAATTCGTTCGATGTCGCGTGGGTTCATGTTATCATTAACCGCTCAACAAGCTCACGCAGGCATTATGACCGAACGCACCAATGACGATTGGATTGCAGACCTCAGCAGCACCTCTGAGCGCCAAGCGGACGCGCTGCAAGATTTACAAATGCGGCTCCAGCGCGGCATTTATTACTACTTGAGCCGCGAACGCAGCGATCTCAGCGGGCTTTCTAGTCATGAGCTGACCCAGATGGCGCAGGATTTAGCCCAGGATGCCACGCTGCGCGTGCTGGATAATCTCGACAGCTTTCGCGGCGACAGCCTGTTCACTACTTGGGCGGCGCGCATTGCTGTGCGCTTGGCGATCAGCGACTTGCGGCGCACCCGCTATAAAAACTTCAGCCTGGATGAGATCACCGCCGAAGGCGATCTGCTCCCGCTGAATGCCAATCCGGTCGCCGGCGCGCCGCCGGTCTCGCCAGAACGCGCCGCCGAACGCAGCGATGCCCTGGACAAGATCAACGCGGCACTGCGTTCGGCGCTGACTGAGCGCCAGTATCAGGCGTTGATCGCCCATGCGCTGCGCGGCGTCCCGCTGGAGGTGCTGGCTGATCAGATGAATACCAACCGCAATGCCCTTTACAAGCTGCTGCACGATGCCCGCCGCAAGCTGCGCGCAACGCTGGAACAGCAGGGCTTAAGCCCAGAATACGTCATGAATCTGTTTCGGGAGTAAGCGGCGCGCTCTCGGTAAGATCATGCATGATATCCTCGTCTTGATGTATGATGCAGTCGCAAAGTGTGATAAAACAACGTGGACGACAAACTGCGGGTGCTGATCGATCTGATCTTCAACACCCATCTGGATACGATGATCGACTGTGAGACCTGCGCCAAGCAGTTTGAATGCTTAGCGGAGCTAGTTGCACAGGGGGCGAACACCGCTGAGCTGCTCCCCGCGGTGGAGGAACATATACGCTGCTGCCGCGACTGCCGCGAGGAATTTGAATTCTTGGTGGCGATGCTCAAGGCGGATATGCTGGCGGACAGCGTAAATCGGAACGAATGAGAGGCTGTTGAGATGGTGAAGAAAGTGCGGGTGGTGGTCATCGGTTCGGGTCCGGCGGGTCTGACGGCGGCGCTTTATACGGCGCGGGCGCAGCTGAGCACGGTGGTCATCACTGGAATGCAGGTGGGCGGGCAGATCGCCACCACGCATGACGTGGACAATTTCCCAGGTTTCCCTGACGGCATCGAAGGACCAGAGCTGACCGCTCGGATGCAGGCGCAGGCGGAGCGCTTCGGCGCGCAGTTCGACTATGACCTGGTGACGGAAGTCGATTTCACCAGCGGATCGCCCTTCCGGGTCAAAACCCAGAGCCGCGAATATCTGGCGGACAGCGTGGTGGTGACCATCGGTGCAAGTCCGCGCAAGCTGAATGTGCCAGGGGAAGTAGAGTTCACCGGGCGCGGCGTCAGCTACTGCGCGACCTGCGATGGCTGGTTCTTCCGCAACAAGGACATCATCGTCGTTGGCGGCGGCGACTCGGCGCTTCAGGAGGCGATCTTTCTGACGCGCTTTGCCAGCTCGGTGACGATAGTCCATCGCCGCGACACGCTGCGCGCCTCCACCGCGCTGCAGCACCGGGCATTTGCCAACGACAAGATCGGCTTCATCTATAACACGGTGATCGATGAAATCCTGGGCAGTTCTGAAACCGGCGCAGTGCGCGCGGTCAGACTGCGAAATGTCAAGACGGGCGAGGTGAGCGAAAAGCCGATTGACGGCGTGTTCATCTTCATCGGCTATGACCCGAACAGCAAGGTCTTCAACGGACAGCTCAGCACCGACGCGGCAGGCTATGTCATTGTGGACAACCACATGCGCACTAATGTTGAGGGCGTGTTTGCCGGTGGGGAAATTCATGACGATATCTTCCGCCAGGCGATCACGGCGGCGGGTCAGGGCTGCGCGGCGGCGCTGATGGCGATCAACTGGCTGGGTGAGCGCGCCGACCGCCTGCAGGTGATCGAAGATGAGCAGCGCGACGCGCCGATTGCCTCCAGTAAGAAGACGACGGAAGCCGTCTAAAGGCAGACCACAAGCAGGATGGTCTCCCCCGCTTGTTTCAGAATTCGTATTCGTCGTAATCGTGACACAGCGCTACCGGACCCGAATAAGTCTGTGCAGCTTCTGTCACCAGCGGCGTTGGGTCGGTGTTCCACACCTGATAATGAATCAGATAGAGCGACTTTGCGCCCGCCTTGGTTGCGATTTCGCCTGCCTGCCGCGCGCTCGAATGCCCGAACCCCTCGCCCGCCGCCTCATGAATCAGGATGTCTGCGCCGCGCGCGATATCGATAATCGCCGGGATCGGCTCAGTGTCGCACGAATAGGCGAGGATGCGCCCGTTATGCTTATTTTCGATGCGTAAGCCGATGGTGGGGATAAAATGGCGAGTCGGGTAGGCGATGATGCGTAAATCGTCGTTTTCGAGGACAGGCGCGCCGCTGCGCTCAAGCACACGGTGCGGCGGGACGGGGAAGAAATCGGGCCAGGTGTCCCACGCAAACATGATCATCATGTCCTCGACCCGGTTGATACAGTGATTCAGCCCGTATAAACGCAGCGGCTTTTGTCTGCCCAGCAGCCAGAGCTGCATCAGCATGTTGGGAAAGCCGGAGACATGATCGGGGTGGAAATGCGTGAGGATGACATCCTGAAGGGTATCGTCTGGAATGCCCAGCTTATGCATCTTTCCAAGCGGATTGCTGCCGCAGTCCACCAAGATTGGCGTGCCGCTGTCCCCAACCAGAAGAAAATGCGTGTTGTCGTGTTCAGCGTCGGAGACCGCCGCCGCCGTGCCAAGAAGAATCACACGCGCCATACCGCGTCCTCAGTGTCAGCGCGCTCAATGAGAGGGGATGCGCGCCTGTCATGCTCTGATTATACCGGCTGCGCTTCGCTGTAATCGTTGTCAGTTGGTTAGAATCGGCGCGCCGCCACCGTGACGATGTAATTGATGGGATCGCCGCCGGTCTCTGGGATCAGGATTTCAAACGGCGCGCTCTCCCCAGGCGCAAGCGCCGCTGCATCCAGATCGTCCCATCCCGCGCCGATCACCAGCCCGCCCGCGTCGAAAATGGTGGCAACTGCCCGCACATTCCGCGCCGTTTCCGCGCCGGCATTGGTCACAACTCCATCGATCACCAGCCTGCCGAAGGTGTCGAAGCGCGAGCTGTCCGTCCAGTCGAGCGCTTCGCCGCTGATAAAAGCATCCTCGTCGGTTGGCTGCCAGCCTGCGCCGCCGACGCGAAGCTGAAAGGAGACCGCCTCCGCTGGACGCGCTCCGAACCGCAGGCTGAAGGGCGCGAAGCCGCCTGGAGGCAGGTGCAGCCCCATTACCCTATCGACTGCGCCGGCGATCTGGCGTCCGTCCGCCGCGATCAACCCCGCCTCAACAGGCAGATCGACCGCGTCCTTGTCGCTGTAGTTGGCAACTTCGCCGGTGATGAAAAATGCGCCGGCTGGCGTCGTCCAGGTGGCGACATGCAGGATCATGTAAGGGGTTGGGCGGGCGAAGGCGAGCTGAGTCAGATCGGAGGGCTGAAGCGCGCCCGCACCGTTGAGCGTGAACGAATTGACCACGCTCAGCAGGGTTTGCAGCTCGCCCGACTCCGGCAGCACGATCTCGGCGATGCCGATCAGCGCCCCTGACCGCTGAATGAATGTGTTCACTGTCTGCCCGCTCTCGCCAGCGATGATCCGGCGTCCTGTGAAACGCCAGCTTCCATCGCCCATGGCGGTTCGGTTTTGCTCGGTATATTCGGCGACATCGGGGCGAATCTCAGTCTGATAGCGCTCCAGCAGCGCAGCGAATCCCGCCTCATCGACCGGATCGCCCAGGTTGACGACGGCGAAAGCGGCGGCAGGAAAGGCTGCGCCGGGCGGCGAGAATGCCGCTGACGCCAGCGTTGTCGTGTAGCGCTCGGTCAGCGCCCAGTCGCTCGGCACGGAGACGCTGAAGGCGGCGCTGGGATGGGTGTAGCGCTGCGGTGAGGAGTCGGGCGGCGGCGGAGTTGGCGCGAATACAACCGCTCCCGATGCGCAGCCCGCCAGCAGCAGCGCGGCGCAAACATTATAAATTGTGTAAAGTTTTGTGATGGATACAGACATCGGCTTTATGCTATGCTATGTTTGTCAGCTGTTTTTCACATTATCTGCTTATGATTAGGACAATTATCCCGCAGATGGCGGTGCTGTTCATGCGCAGAATAAGCATAACATAACAACGTGTCACGGTGAAACGCATGTATGCCAATAATGCCCTCTTTTTCCCGCATCATCTGATCCCAACGCTGCGTAAGCTGCGCGGCGCACAATGGCAGTCGCTGGTCGAACGGGTGATGACGCTGCCGGAGCTGCACGAGGAAACCCTCGCGCTGATGCTGCTGATAGCGCGGCTGGATGGATGCGCGTCCTGCGAAACGGACAGCTACCGCGCGATGCGCGGATGCGCCGCGTGCGCTGCCCAGACTCTCCGACGACACAAAGGAAGTGACTCTGACCTTCTCGAAGCCTACCAAAAAGCGCTCGCTGACGTGCGCACATTCACCGCTGCCCAGCGCGCCATGCAGCCGCCGTCGCTCTTTGCGGATGTAATCGCCCAAGCGTCGCGGTCGCAGATGTAAAACCCAGTTCTTAGCTGAAATTATTTATTATAAATAAACAACCAATGTTTCTATCAAGGATTTCGAAAAATATTTCAACTGATCTTTATGCGGATTTTACAATTTATTTAATATTAGAGGTCATCATTGAGTGAGGCGACATTTTCTTACTGAAATAGGAACAGGCAATGGCGGTTTCGCTGAGATATATTCGTGAGAGAACCTTCTTGCAGACGGAGATCGATAAGCTCATGCAGGCGATTGGCGGCGGGCTCACCGATGGAACCGCCTATGATACCGCCTGGTCAGCTCGCCTTGCCCTGCGCTATCCCGGGCTCGGCTTTGAAGCCTCGGTGGAGTGGCTGCGCCGCCACCAGCATGAAGATGGGACGTGGGGCGCGAATCTGCTTCATTACCATGACCGCTTCATCTCCACGCTCGCCGCGATTGTCGCACTGGCGGAAGTGGGCGATCAGCCGGGCGACCGCCGCCGCATCCAGCGCGGTGAGCAGGCGCTCTGGCAGTATGTCGGACGACTGGGGCGCGATGACAGCGACACCATCGGCTTTCCAGCGCTTTCTGCTGGTCTCGCGCAGGAAGCGACGGCGCTTGGCTTGGACGTGCCAATGCCGCCAAGCCGCTATGCCGATAAGTACAACCAGCGCGTCCATCATTTTCTTAACAATCCTCAGCGGCCCTGGCGCGACACCTTGTTGATCTTCTCGTTCGATGCGCTCCACAGGGCATATCGTCCGGGCGATCAAGTCCTCGACGGCAACCATTCCGTCGGCATTTCGCCGTCAGCGACGGCGGCGCTGCTGCTGCATCAGCATGAGCCGAGGGCAATAACCTATCTGCGCCAAATCATTGCAGCCGAAGGCACGGGCGCGACTCCGCATGTCCTGCCTATCGACACCTTCGAAGCCGCCTGGACGATCAATCTGCTCAGGAGCGTCGGCGCGATCACGCCGGACGATCCAGCGGTGCAGCGCGCTCTGGCGACGCTGGCGGGGGCATGGTCGCCTGCACACGGCGTCAGCTTCTCGTCGTACCGCCTGGTCTCCGATGTGGACGATACGGCGGCAGCCTTCTCCGCGCTGCGCTGGGGCGGATTCGATGTGAACGCAGACGTGTTCGCCCATTTCGAGATGGAGGATCATTTCGCCTGCCACATTGGGGAGACGAATCCCTCGCTGAGCGCGATGGTGCGCCTGCTCTCGGTGGTGCGCCACTGCCATGAACACCCGAAGCACGATCTGTGGGTCAAAAAGCTGGTCAGCGCGCTCTATCAGCATGATGGCAACGGCTCGTTCTGGTGGGATAAATGGCACGCCAGCCCGTACTATGTCAACAGCACCGCGCTCAGCGCGCTGCACGGCATCGATGACGGACTGGCGTATTCACGTTTCAAATGGATTCTGCGGACGCAGCGCGCCGATGGCGGCTGGGGCTACTATGATGCCTCGACGCCCGAAGAAACCGCTTACTGTCTTTTGGGGCTGCTCTACTGGGATGAATACGTTGAGCAGGTGGACGCTTTCGTGCTGCAAAACGCCGCTACCTTCCTCATGAAGCGGTTCAACGACGAACGCTATGAGCCGCTTTGGATCGGAAAATGCTTGTACACGCCGCACTATCCGGTCAGAGCGGCGATCCTAAGCGCTTTATTCGCTTATTTTAATCGGAGATGGTGAGTCCAACGATGTCAGCGAAAACCTCATCCACAATCACTACGCCAGATCGCATAGATCGCAGCACCAAGCCGCTGCTGCAGCGCTTCTTGACGCCGCGCGCAGCATCGCGTGATGAAGCCTTTCGCGAGCGTGTCCTACGCGCCGTGATCCTTGTGCAGATAGGGGTGGTGCTGCTGAGCTTTGCGTTAACGCTGCTGGCATTTCAACCTGACTGGAGGATTGTCTCGTTCCCGACGCTGCATGTTTATGCGCTGCTGGGGTATATGCTTTCGATTTACGTACTGGAACGGGGTCGGGTTCTCGCCTCGTCGTGGACGATGCTGCTCACTGCGCTGCTCGCATCGATGATGCTGCTCATTTTGGGGCATGGCACGCCAGAGGGACAAGTCATCTTCGGCGGGCTGCCGACGTTTCTCATGCTGCCGGTGCTGGCGGCGCTGGTGCTGCCGCAGCGGGCGATCCTCCCGATCAGCATGATCGCGGCGCTCAGCTATGCGGCGGCGGATGCCAGCGTCCTGCTGACCCACCCCGAAAACAGAGTCGCTTCTGAAAATTTGGCGCAGAAGATCGGGATGGCGCTGAGCGTGCTGCTGCTGCTGGGCGTGCTGCTGCGGCTGTTACGCGTCGAGTTCGATGACCGCTTCACCGCCTTATCCAACGCGATCCGCGATGCCGAGTCAGCTCGAGAACAGGCGGAGCGCGACCGTCAGCGCGCAGAAGCGGCTGACCGGGCAAAATCGCAGTTTCTGGCGAATATGAGCCATGAACTGCGCACGCCGATGAACGCCATCATCGGTTATAACGACGCGATGCTGCTTGGCTACGTCGGCGAATTTGAGCCGAAGCAGACCGAACTGTTGCAAAACATTCAGAACAACAGCCGCCGTCTGTTGAGTCTGATCAACGACATTCTCGACCTGTCCAAGATCGAGTCGGGATCGATGCAGGTCTATATCGCGCCGATGTCACCGCGCGGAGTCATCAGCGAGACCATCGAGAGCCTCGGCACGCTGGCAGAGCGCAAGCAGATCGGGCTGTCGGTTAAGTTTGAGGACGACGTGCCGGAATTGGTCATGTCCGACGCAGGGAAGCTTCAGCAGATTGTGACCAACTTGGTCAGCAATGCGATCAAGTTCACGGAGCAGGGCGGTGTCGATGTGATCGTTGCGTCAGCGCCCGGTGAACGCTGGAAGGTGATCGTCCGCGACACCGGCATCGGGATGCCCGACGAGGCACTGGAGTACATTTTCAATCCATTCCAGCAGGTAGACGGCTCTGCCACGCGCAAACATCAGGGTACAGGTTTAGGGCTGGCGATCACGCGCCGTTTGGTTGAGAAGCTTGAGGGTCAGATTGAGGTCGAAACTGAGCTGGGCAAAGGGTCAACATTCTCGGTCATCTTGCCGCGTGTTCTGCTGCCGGATGAAGGGCAGGGTAAGCGCACAGTTGACGTTTTTGAAGGCGAATTGATAGAAGGTTAAACCATGAGCAACACCATCCGTTCTGTACTGCTCATTGATGATGATTATCACACTCAGGCGATTTTCGAACTGTTGATGAGTCACTATCAACTAGATTTTGCAATTGCTAAGAGCGCCGAAGAGGGATTGGCATATCTTCAGCACAATACGCCGGATGTGATCGTGCTGGATTTATTCATGCCGAGTATCGATGGCTATCAGGCACTTGATCGGATTCGCAAAATGGCGCTCAATCCAGCGTGTCCGGTTGTGGCGACAACCGCCTATTACACCACTGAAACGCCGCAGGAGGTGGCGGCGCGCGGATTTGACGGATATATTTCTAAACCGTTTGACGGGAGCAGCTTTCTAAAATATCTGACGAATGTGGTCAATCAGAATTGATCCTCGAATGCATTCAGGCGCGCTGACTGTCAGGAGATTAAGGATAAGGAGGGACGCTGTTTGAGTAGGAGAGAAGATCATGCATGATCTGATCGGAACTATGGTATTCGTGGTTGATGATGAGCCGGACAATCTCGGGGTCGTTAAAGTGGTTCTGGACTTTCACCGTGTTGAAACCTATATCCTCCCGTCAGCGCAGGCGTGTCTAACAATGCTGGAGGAAAAGACTCCGGATTTTCTGCTGGTGGACATTCAGATGCCGGTCATGTCTGGGATCGATCTGCTGAAAGTGTTGCGCGCTGAGCCTCGCTGGATGCATCTCCCGCTGATCGCCGTGACTGCACGGGCGATGGCAGGGGATCGAGAGCGCATCCTGGCGGAAGGCTTCGATGGCTATCTCCCCAAACCGATCAATGTGCTGACCCTGATCGACGACATCATCAAGATTTTGAGGGACAAAAAGCGAAAATGACCTCTGCAGAGGAGTTTGCCGCGCGCGTCCGGGCGCGCTATCCCGAAGGGCTGACCGCCGTCCTGTCATTAGGCGGAACGCGCACGACCTATATTCTCAGCCAACAGCGCGGCAGCGCTGATCCGGGCAAGATCGAGTCGTTTTCCGCTTATGCTGCGCATCTGCTGGAGCGCTATCAGCAGGTGATGGGGCATTTTTTTGAGCTGGGTGGACAGAACATCATCATTACCCCGCTGTCAATCCACAACTTCAGCCGGCGCGGCGATGAATACCGCGATCAAGCGGCGCAGAGCGTCGATCTGCTGTTCAGCAGCGATTTTGTCGCCTTTTATGAGCGTTACGAGGTCGATCCCTACTTCACCGGCATCGATGCGCTGCTGCACATGCGCCATGTGCCGTCACTTTATCAGCTTGGCGAGCGCATGGCGGCGTTTCAGCACAGCTGGCAGTATCGCGAAGGGCGGCGGCGGATTGTCTGGGAAATTGGCAGCATCCCCTTGCTCAGCCTCATGCGCCTGAATGCATCTATGAGCGAAGACGACCGCGCGCAGCTTGAACAAGCACTCGCCTCGGTCGAGAACATGGAGCAAATCTACGAAATCCTGTATGTATATTACGCGCGCGCGCTTTACGGTACGGACATTCCGCAGCCGCACCTGTATATCGGCAGCAGTCGCAACGGCGATCTTAAACTGCGCATACAAACGCCGCTCGCGTTGGATAATGGTGGGCGGATGCGGCTGTTTTACACGCCCTATCCGAACACCTTTTTGACGCGCGAAGGAATGCGCGCGATCATCGAAAATCTTGAAGCGGAAACGGTGCTGCGCAGCGCTACCCATGACTATGATTACAGCGGCAAGCTGACGCCCGAACTGGTCGAGGCGGAGTATCAGCGCGTCGAGGCGCTGCGCGCTGATCCGTCTGCGATTCTGGGGCTGCGCAGAAAGGTCAGCCTATGAAGGTGGGGCGGCATTGGGTAATCGACTTCGATGAGACGCTCGCCAGCGGCATCATCACCTGGGCGCTCGATTTCGCCTTTCCCAAGCTGATCGCCGAACATCGGCTCCCTTTCGATGATGCGGTCTTTCACGCGGCGCTGATGGACGCGCAGGAGCGGGCAGCGCGGCGCGCCGATCCGCGTGTCCTGCTGCGTGAATTGTTCACGGCGATGGGCTGGTCAGCGGAGCTGGAACTGCCGCTGATGCAGGATGTGACCACCAATTACCGTCCAGCGCTGTTTGACGACGCGCTGCCATTTTTGGAGGCGCTGCGCGGGCAGGATCAGACGGTGTTCATCGTTTCGAATAATCCGCATTCGGTCGCGGCGGTTGAGACGCTCGGTCTGCGTCCGTTGGTTGCAGACGTGCTGACGCCCAAAAGCGCGCCCAATCTCGCGCCGAAGCCAGACTTGTCGCTTTGGCGGCTGTTGACTGCGCGTTATCCCGAGATTACAGCGGAGACGACGACCATCGTCGGCGATGATCCCTGGTCAGAGGGTGAATTTGCCGCCGGGTGCGGCGCGCGCTGCTGGATTGTGGATCGAAAGGGGCGTTTCTCTGATCGACGCGATCTGTTTTCAGTCGGCTGGGTGCGCAGTTTAGTGGAGTTAACGGACAGCTGGGCGAGATGAGCGCGTCCGCCTTTGCCTGTCGCTTTAAGGTGTGTTGGTGACGGCGATCTGTTTGGCAAGCTGGGCGAACGCTTTAATATTGATCGGCTTGTAGATCACATAGTCCGCGCCGTTGAAGACAACTTCACTAGAGGACATATGCGGATACGCAGTCGTGACGATGATTATCATGTTCGGGTTCGAATGTGTACTTTTGACAGCGCGAATGACATCGATCCCGCTCATTCCCGGCATATGGAGATCGAGGATCAGCAAATCGAAGTTATGCTGACTCAGCAGGCTGAGCGCGTCTTTCCCATCGGACGTTTGGGAAACCTGGTAACCGCTGCGCTTCAAAACCAACGCACACAAATCGCGGTTGTAAAAATCATTATCGACTACCAATGCATTTACCATTGACGCAGATCCCATTCTGCATGACTTCACCCAATCGGATTTAACGAAAAATCCACAGCGATTCCATTCGGTAAAGCTTCCGGCTCAAACGGCTCGCCTTGAATTTCGACCTGCGGCGTCCGATACAGGATTTCGACATCCATCGGCGGGACGGGCGCAGCCCAGATCGCTTCGTAGATGCCGCCGCCGAGTTTGAGCGCGTTCCGCCAATCTTTCCAGGTCATCAATGATCTGCGCGCTGCGCTGCGGATGCAGGGCTGCGCCGCTGAGACAGCGGCTGACTTCCTTGAGATGTTCGTCGATCAGGCTGTGTGGATTTGGCTTTGAATTTCAGTGCGGAAGGTCAAGCTGAGCATGTGGCATTTTCCCGCGCTAGAAGCAGTCTTGTGGAAAGAGAAGGCTTTCACATCATACTAACCATAGCGCTAAAATGCACTGTTGAGAACAGCGCATTTCATGAATTTTGTCGGAATTTTCTATTGAGATGAAAATCAGGAGCGATGTTCACTGTCGCAGACCCCGATCAACGCGGACGATGTGGGCGCGTCGGTTCAGGCGACTCGTCATCGGAGGGGGGGCGCTGAATTGGGAACGGATCGACGGGCTTGCTGCTTGCTCCCATCATGCGCTGAATCGCTATCATCTCATTGGTGGTCAGCGTGGACATGACGCGAAATTCATTGTCCTGCTCCGACGTCCCAAAAGCGCGGTGAAACGCGATCCGCTGAAACTGCGCGCTGGCGACATCGCCGACGAGCAGCGCACTGGCGCTTTTGCCGCGCGAGCGCAGCTCGTCGGCGCGGATCAGCGATAGACTTACAACCAACAGCGCAACTCCGCCAACTTGAAGCGGCGTCAGGCGTTCGTCGAGAATGATGAACGCCAGCGCCAGCGCGACGCCGATCTCGCTGATGGCGATGATGCTGGTGCGCAGGCTGCCGAGCGCGCCCACGCTGGCGAACATCGCCAAGCGCGACAGGGCGGTTGTCATGCCCAGCGCGACCACAGCGGGCAGCCCCGCCGTCAGCGCCATCTCCGAAATCGGATTTCCGACCGCCGCCCAGACCATCGCCACCAGCACTGCCATGGTCGTCAGGACATAGAGCGCGACAGTTGGCGACGGCATTTCATACAGCACATACTGGCTCAGAATCAGCGTGCCAGCGAACATCAGCGCATTCGCCAGCATCAGCCCAACGCCGAGCCAGTTGGGCGCGCTGCCCGCAAACCCTGTCACCATCGCCAGCGCGATCAGCGCGATCAAAACGCGCAGCGCGACGCGCCTTGAAACGCGCTCTCCGCCGATGCGCGCCAGCAGCAGCGCAAAGACAATATACATGCCATTGAGAAGCTGCGCCATGCTTGCTTCGACCAGCCCCAAGCCGCCGTAGTAAAACAGCGAGCCGATGCCGTTGATCATCCCGACGACAACGCACCCGAGCAGACCCGCCGGATAAATATAAAGATAATGACGGAAGAACAGCGCATACACGATCCAAAGAAAAGCGACTGCAACCAGCGTGCGCAGCGCTGCAACACCAAACGGATCGATGCCGCTGTTGATCGCCAGTTTTCCGAAGATCGGGGCGACTCCTAGAAGCGTCGGCGTCATGGCGACGGCGATCAGCGCCCGCTGGCTCGGTGTCACGATGACTGCCTGCCCTTGCCCGCGTCACGTGGCAGCATGACGCGGAATTCGCTGCCGGGCAGAGTGACCGGGTCAAATCCGGAGCTTTCGACCGCGATTTGCCCGCCGTGCGCTTCGACGATCCCCTTGCAGATCGCCAGTCCTAAGCCCAGTCCGCCGCCCATGAAGGCGGTCTTGCTGGTGGTGTGGTGTTCGAACGTTTGCCTACTCGAAAAGCGCGCGAAGATCGACTCGTGGCTGGCGCGGTCAATACCGACTCCGGTATCGCGGATGCTGATCAGAATGCTTTCGGGCTTACTCTGCAAACGAAGCGTGATCGCCCCGCCGTCAGGCGTGAATTTGATCGCGTTGCTGATCAAGTTGCTTAGCACCAGCCTGAGCATGTCGGGGTCGGCTTGAATGCGCTCCGCCCATTCCTGCTTCTGAAAGTAAAGTTTGAGCTTGCGCTCCTGAAACGCCGGCGCATACAGGCTGAGCGCGTCCATCACCACATCGCTCATCGTGACCGGTCCCAGGGCGAGATCGATCTGATGGGTGATGATCCGGCTGATGGTCAAAATCTCGTTGATCACCGCCTGCATTCGGGCGATGGCGGTCGATAACCCCTGAATGTAATCAGAGAGGACTGCGTCCTGCTGCGCAGCGCTGCACAGTGCGGGGTTATCGGCGAGCAGGCTGTAGTAACCATTAATGAGCGTCAGCGGCGTGCGCAGCTCGTGCGCGGCGAGATGGATAAAGGCGTCCTTGAGCGCGTCGAGGCGGCGCATAGTGGCGGTTTCCGCTTCGAGATCGTGAATTCGCGCCTCAAGCCGGGTGGTGATGGTTTCTGCGGTCGCCGTCACGATGGCGTTCACTCCAACTTATGCACCAGACTCTCGATGAGCGCATCATCAATCGATGAGCCTTTTTGCAGCAGCATCTCGACCTGTCCATCGAGTCGGGCGCGCTCGCTGACCGTCAATTCTTTGGCGGTCAGGACGATCACTGGAATCGCTGCCAGATCGGGATCAGCTTTGAGCGACTCGATGAGGGCAAACCCGTCTAGGTTCGGCATCATCAGGTCAGTTATCACTAAGTTGGGATGTTTTTCCCGAATCAAGTCGAGTCCGTCTATCCCATCCTCCGCTAGGTAAACCTGTTGGCAGCCGTGCGCTTGCAGCATCCGCCGGATCAAGCGCGCTGCATCCGGGCTGTCTTCAATGACGACAACGCGCTCAGCGCTGCTCATGCGTTCGATGGCGGAGATCAAGCCTTCCTGAGGCACAACCGGCTTGCGGACGCGCTGCGACAGCTCAACCGTCCGCTGCCACTGATCGCCGAGGATGTGCGACTCGACCGGGAGCGTGTTGCCAGAGCAGTTGACCACCACAACATCATTACGTTTGATGATCCCCTGCTGCACCAGCTTGAACAGTCCGGCGAAAGCGACGCCCGTCGCCGGCTCGACTGCGATGCCGTCGTTGCGCGCCAGAATCTTGATCGCGTCGAAGGCTTCGGCGTCCGTCGCGCTGACAAACGCGCCGCCATGCTCACCGACGTAGTCATACAGCAGCTCATAGGCGCGTCCCGGATTGCCGGTGGCGAGGGTGGCGATGATCGTCTGCGGGTCTTCGACGGGCGTGGCGATGCGCTGATGGCGTCCGAATGCCTCCACCATCGGCGCGCAGCCCGCCGACTGGACGATGCCCATTGCCGGCATCGAGTCGATCAGCCCGAAATCGCGCAGTTCGCGAAAGCCCTTCCCGACGCCAATCGGACCCATGCCGCCGCTGACGCCCTGGATGAACCAGTCCGGAGCGCGCCAGCGTTCGCCACCTTCCAGGTCATTTCCAAGCTGCTCAGCGATCTCGTATGCGATCGTCTTCATCGCTTCAATGGCGGCAACGCTCTTGATGCCGCGATCCAGAAATAAGCCGCGGCGCTTGGCGAAGCGGGCGGCAATCTCTTTGGTCTGATCGTATGTGCCAGCGATCTTGATGACCTCTGCGCCGTAAAGCGCGGCTTCGCGCATCTTCTCGGTTGGGGCGAGGCTGGGGAAGAATGCCCAGACCTTGATCCCAGCGCGCGCGCCGTAAGCGGCATAGGCAATGGCGACATTGCCCGTGCTGGCGACCACCACCGAGTCGACTCCGATCTCGCGCAGCGCGGAGATGGCGACGGTCGCCTGCCGATCCTTAAAGCTGGCGGTCGGTCCCTGGCGCTCATCCTTGATGTACAGGTGTTTCAGCCCCAGCGACGCGCCCAGCGCCCGCGAGCGCAACAGCGGCGTTTCGCCCTCGCCCAGGCTGACGCAGTGACTCAGATCATAAAGCGGCAGCACCTCGTGATAGCGCCAGAGTCCGCGAGAGCGCGTTTTTAGCGCCGCCACCCATGCGCCGACATCGAGCCTGCTCAGGTCATAGCGCGCTTCAAGGATATTTTCGCCGCATGTGGGGCAGCCAGCGACGTTCTTGTCCAGCGCGACTCGCGTGTGGCAGTGTATGCATTCCAGTTCGATATGTTTCAACGGCTGCTCCAGCCTTTCTTTAATTGTCTCGATTGAGCCGTGTCTGCACGCCTTCGATCAACCGCCGCGAATAAAGGTGGATATCCTGCTTGTAAATCACCTCCAGGTTAGTGAGCTGATCGCGCTCAGAAGGATCGAGGGTATCGGCAGTCACAACCAAGATCGGGATGGTAGCCGTTTCCGGGTTGTTGCGCAGCTCTCGGATCACCTGGAAGCCGTCCATTTCCGGCATTCGCAGGTCGAGGATGACGAGATCGGGGCGGCGGCGCGCGACCTGCGCGATGCCTTCGGCGCCGTTGTGCGCGCTGTAGACGCGGTAGGTTCCGTTTTCCTGAAGCGCATTTTGCAGCATGCGGACGCTCTCAGCCTGATCATCGATGATCAAGATGCGGCTGATGCGGCTTTCCTGCTCAGCTTCGCGGACGGCTTCGGCGAGCTGTTCAGGCGTGAACGGACGGCGTACAAAGCGGAACGCGCCCATCTCCAGCACGCGCTGCCTCTCATCCGTCAGCGAAACGACAACGACCGGAATATCGCGGGTGTCATCGCGGGATTTGAGCCACTGCAGGATTTCCCACCCCGCGCCCTCCGCGAAATTGACATCCAGCAAGATGATCGTCGGGTGCAGCCCGCTTGCCATCGGCTTCGCCTCCAGTGGGATCGAGGCGGTGTAAATCTCGAAGCCTTCGCGCTGAAGCACGCGCCGAAACTGATCGACCATGTCCGGATCGTCTTCGATCAGCAGAAGCTGGCGCTTGATCGGGCGAACAAAGCGCAGCGGACCCGTCTCCATCGTGTCGCGCGGGCTGGTGGTGCTGGCCGTTTCGCTCGCGTCAGTTTTACTGCTGTCCCTGGCATTGAGCGACCTGGTATCGATTTTTTCCGCGCCCTCTGCTGGGCGCGTCGGCAGTGTGATGCTGAACGTGCTGCCGACATTGACCTGCGAACGGACATACATCTGCCCGCCCTGCATTTCGATCAGCGATTTGGCAATCGGCAGCCCCAAGCCCGTGCCGCCTTGTGTCCGCGTCAGCGACGAGTCCACCTGGCGGAAAGCTTCGAACAGCACCGACATATCCTTTTCGGCGATGCCGATACCGGTGTCGGTGACATCGATGCGCACCATCGGCGCGCCGGTCTCGGCGTGTGCCTCGACATAAGCGGTGATGGTGATCGAGCCTTCGCGGGTGAACTTAGCCGCGTTGGAGACCAGATTGAGCAGAACTTGGCGCGTGCGGAATTCATCACCGTAGACTTGCGGCAGCCCAGGCGCGAGTTCGACAAAGATGTCGATGGGCTTGTCCTTGACCAGCCCGATGCCGATGGAGCGCACTGCGTCGATCACGCCCTTGATCTCGAAGAAATCCATCTGCAAGTCCATCTTGCCCGCTGCGATCTTTGCCTGATCGAGGATGTCGTTGATCAGGTTGAGCAAGTGCTGACCGCTGTTGTAGATCGTGGTCAGGTCTTGTTCCTGCATCTCGGTGAGCGGTCCGTCGATGCCTTTGAGGATCACGCGGCTGAAGCCGATGATCGAGTTAAGCGGCGTGCGCAGTTCATGGCTCATGTTGGCGAGGAACTGCGATTTGAGCTGATCGAGTTCCAGAAGCTGCTGGTTGGTCTTCTGAAGCTGTTCAAGAAGCTGCTGGTTCTGAATAATGGCAGACAGTGAACCGGAGAGCGTCAGCAGCAGCGTCAGTGTGTCGTCGTCATAGGCATTCAGAGCGGCTGACTCCATCGTGATCACACCGACCAACTGCCCTGCCACCGTCAGTGGGACGATAGCGGCAGACTGTGCGCCGTCGATCACGGGCAGATAGCTTGGCTGGGTGCTGATATCGCCGATCAACAGCGGGTAGCGTTCATTGGCAGCGGTCGCAATCAGACTGCTGCGCGAGTCGAGGCGAATCTCGCTGACCTCGCTCATGGGCTGATTTGTCCCTGAAAGGGCAGCAGCACGCAGCAGCGTGAAGGGATTGCCTTTGCTGTCGAGATAGGCTTCGGGCAGATAGATCGTGACCGAGAGCGCGTCCAACGAACGGCGCAGCTCGTTGGCGATGTTCTCCAGCGCGTCTTCCAGAGTCGAGGCGGCAGCGGCGGCGCTGGTGATGCTGAACAGGAAGCTCATTTCGCTGGCGCGCTGCTGCGCATCTTCATACAGGCGCGCATTGTCGATGGCGACCGCGAGCTGACTCGCCAGCGTGGTCAGCACTGCCACGTCATCATCTGTGAAGGCGTTCGGCGTGTTGGACTGTACGTCGAGCGCGCCCACTACCTGCCCTTTGAGCAGCAGCGGAATCGCCATCTCCGCGCGGGTGTTGGGCAGGTAGGGGTTGGGACGATGAATCACGCGCGCGTCGAGGGTGTCAGCCGCGATGAACGGCTCACCGCGCGCAGTCACCTGCCCGATCACCGATCGCGAGCCTTTCGCCAGCTTATGCTTAAGCGCTAAAAGCTGGCGTCCGGGTTCGCCCGTGCTGGCGCGCAGTTCAGCGTATTCGTTGTTCTCATCCATCATGAAAATTTGGACGTGATCATAACGAAATGCTTCACGGATCAGATCGACGATACGCGGGAACAGGTAGTTCAGGTCGAGAATCGAGCTAGCGATCTGGCTGACCTGCGCCGATGTAACCAGCTGGCGCGCACGGCGCTCAGTCTGTTCGAGCAGGCGCGAGGCTTCAACGCGCAGCGACGCCTGCTCGGCAAGCGAGCGATAGATGCGCAGATCGCGGTAGCTGTGCTGATAAGGCTGGCGCGTGGTGATCAGGATTGCGCCAAGATCGCGCCCGGTCGCGCGCAGCGGCAGCACGGCTAACGCGCCGATGTCAAGATTCTCGATCCCAATACGCTCAATCGGGTCTAGGCTTTTTTCCTGGCTCACATTGTCGATCATCAACACAGATGGCGATGCCAGGATGCGCCACGCTGGGAATTGATCGGGTGTCAGGATGGCTCCCTCTAGACTGCTGGTGGTTTCGCTCGGCTGCCAAAGCGCGACCACTTGCGCCGCTGCGCTGTCGTCGAGCCAGTTTTCCGTTGAGAGGCGCAGGAACAAGACCTGATCAATCGGGCGATTCGTCATGTGATCGACGATGGCGCGCAGGATGTCGCGCGGGGTGCTGGCATCGCTTAAGGCGCGGCTGGTCTCGTAGAGGATGCGCGTTTCGGCGAGCGCTTCTTCGATCTGCTCGAACAGCGCGAGGTTGTTCAGAACCACCGAGGCGCTGTCCGCCACTGCGCTCAGATAGCGCGACTCGCTGGCGATGAAGCGGTGCGGCTGATGATAGCCGACGATCATGCAGCCGATGGGGGACTCTCCCGAGCGCAGCACGACAAGGGCAAATCCGCGCACGTTGCCAAGCGCGATCAGGCTTTCGTCAAAGGGCGTTGGCGCGTCGCTAGCGCGCACATCATCATGATAGATGACCTCCGCGCCGTTGAGCAGATCATGCGCGTGAATCAGCGCCAAGAAATCCGCCGGTGCGCCGTCCTGATCTTCGTTGAAAATTTGTTCCAGCTTGCCATCGCGCAGCAGATAGGCTGCGTAGAAATCAGGGGCAAGCGCTGCCAGCGCGTTCATCAGCGCGTTGGCGATGCTGGTGTAGTCGTGTGAGCGGCTGATAGCGGTCGCTGCGCCGTACAAGGCGGCGGTTTCGCGCAGCGCCTGCTGTGTGCTGCGGAACAGATAGCGGTTGTCGAGCGCGATAGCGACCGAGTCGGCGAGGGTGACCAAAAACTGCTCGCGATCTAACCCGAACGTCATCGGCGCGTTGTAGGTCATGACCAGCCAGCCGAGTGGAACATCGCGGCGCGAGCGCGAGCGCAGCGGCAGCGACACCAGCGCCCGAATATTTGCCAGCAGCATTTGATCGGCTGAGTCGCGGTCAATCGCGAAGCGCTCACGGCGCAGCTCATCGAGCGGCGCGGCGGTGTCTTCCACGAACAAGGCGCGTTCCGCATTGAGGACATTTTCTGGCAGGCTGAATGGATGGTCGGGCGGCATTGAGCGCGCTATGCGCACACCGTGCAGATCATCATCCAGCAGCAGGACGAAAGCGTTGGTCGGTTCTTGGAGGATCATCCGTTCCAGCGCCCGATCCAGCACGTCTTCGATCTCCTCCGCTTCCGCCAGCGCGCGCGTGGTGTCATACAGCGCAATCGTCTCATGGAGGTTGGTTTGCAGCGTGGCTTCGAGGGCACGCAGGGTGGTGATGTCCTCCAGCGCTGTGACGATGGCGCTGATCCTGCCCGCGTCATCCAAAATTGGTGCGGCGTTGATCAGCAGATTGACCTGCCAGCCGTTGGGCTGAATGACCGTGATATCGTCACTGGTGGCAAGCTCATAGGTGCGCGCCGCTATCTTGATCGGCAGCGCCTCATCGGCGTATAACTCGGCTGTGCCAGTGCGATAGAGGTTGTAGCGCGCGGCGCTGAACGGCTGCGCCATATCCAGCGGCTGACCGAGGAGCTGCTCAGCCTGCTGATTGCTCTGAATGGGCTGGAGGGTTTCTGCATGCAGCACCAGCACACCCACAGGCAGCGTTTCCAAAATCGAGCGCAGCGTCCCACGTTCGCTCTCCACCGCTTCGAACAGGCGGCGGTTTTCGAGCGCCACAGCCACCTGCGCCGCCAGCGTGCGCACGAGCTGAATGTCGCGATCATCTAGATCGGCAGCGCTGATCTCGCGCCCCACCGAGATGACGCCGATGGGCTGGTTTTCCAGTATGATCGGCACAACCAGATGTTTGCCCAGATTTTCAATCACGGACGCCGGCATGTCGGCAAAAGCGCTGTATTCAAGCGGCCGGTTGACCACAATTGGGCGCTGCTGAAGATAAGCATCGACGAAGCTGACTCCCGCATGGGAGAGGCTCAAGAACGAGTCTTCCTCGGTTAGCATACTGATCCGTGGGTGTTCGATGAGCTGCACGTCGAGCCGCGCGCGCGCCTGATCCGCCAGCATCAGCGCCCAGCGGTCATACGCCGCCGACACTGCAACCCGCTGGAAGACCTCCATTAGGCTGCTTTCGAAATTGACGCCGAGCTGACTGGCAAGCTGACCTGCCTCCGCCAGCGCCAGCGCGCGCTGCGCTTGCTCCTGCGCCTGCCGGAACAGGGCGAAACTGTCAACTGCAATAGCGATCTGGTCAGCGATGGCGCTGACATAGCGGATGAACGCTTCATCGAAGGCATTTGGCTCCGCCGCCTCGCATTGAATGACGCCGTACCACGCCTGGCGCGCGCGGATTTCAAACAGCGCGACCGATTTTGAGCTGTGATTGCGCATCATCACGCCGAAAGCGGCGAAACTGCCGATCAGCTCGCGCTCGGCATCGTTAAAGACCGCCGCCTGACCGCCCTGCGATGCCAGCATCAGATTGTAAGGCAGAAGCGCCATCGGCAGGCGGTCTTGAACTTCAAGATCGGGGACGAAGGTAGGATCGCGCTGCCAAAGCGTCACAACTTCCATAAAAATGGCATCGAAGCTGGGCTGCGGTCCCGCTATCAGCAGCGCGAGCCGGCTGAGGCCTTTTGCCCCCTGCGTGATGTAGGTGACCGCAGCCTGATAGATGGTCTCGGTGTCTGGCGCTGCGGCAATGGTGCGGCTGGCAGTGTATAAGCGGCGCGTTTCATCGAGCGTGGCGGCGGTCTTTTCGAGCAGCCGGCGGTTTTGCAGCATCGTACTCATCTGACCGGTCAGCGCACGGTAGACTTCGTAATCCTCGCTGGTCAGATCGACTGGCTCCGGCGCGGTGATGATCAGCAGCGCAATTGGTTGATTGGCGCTGAACAGCGGGAATGCCACCGCAAATTTGCGCTCGCGCTCGCGCAGAAAGGCGATCATGGGCGCGCTGCTCGGTTCATCTGGCTTGCGGTCGATGGTGATCTGCGACTCACGGCTGCGCAGCGGCGAGTCTTTCGGGGTGGGCATCGTGTACAGGCGGCTGTCGCCGATAGCGCGGTCGCCATCGGAGACTGCGACAATGCGCAGATGGGTGGGCCAGCCGGTTTCATCAAAGCTGCCTTCATAGATACCCAGCTCAAAGCCGAAGCGCTTGTCCGTACTCGTCACCAGCGCTGCCATGACTAGGTCAACGGCGGTTTCCGCCATGTTGATCAGGCGGCTAGCAGTGTATAAACGCTCGATCTGCTCCAGCGCCAGCGCGTTTTCGCGCAGCAGCATCCGGTTGTCAATCGCAACGCCGGCTTGATCGATCAGGGCGTTGAACAAGCGTCCTTCGCGCTCGCTGAACGTCCGCACATACGTGAACTGCGCCATGATCACGCCGCGCCACACAGCGCGCACGACGAACGGGATGATGACCATGCTCCTGGCGCTCAGGCTGTAAAGAATGGCGCGCAGCGTCTCATCAAGCCGATTGTCGCGCTCAACATCACTGACCAGCACAATCTGATGGGGCTGCATCGTGTTGAGGAGCGGATGATCGGACAGCGCGAGCTGAATCCCGCTCAGCAGCACATCGCTGCGGCGCTCCGTCTGCAAAGCGACATCGGCAGTGATCTGCATCCACGCGGGGCGTGTGCCAGGCAGATATTCGTCGAACAAGCCGATCTGCGCACCGCTGGCATCCGGCATGACCGCTTGCAGGATAACGCGGAGGATGTCTTCCTGCGCTTCCGCTTCATTGAGCGCACGGCTGAGGTCATAAAGCATCGACGTTTGCTGTAAGGCGTTTTGCGTCTCTTCAAACAGGCGCGCATTTTCGATCACCAGCGAGACGCGATCCGCGACAGCCCGGAGGATATTTAGATCGCCTTCGCTGAAGCCGGTCTCCGGCTGCGCAGCGTCCAGCGAGCCGATCACTTGACCGCGAATGCTGATCGGGATGCTGGTGCGCTGTTCATGGGGTAGATCGAGCGCTCCGGGTTCGACTTCGACGAGATTGTAACGATAGCTGCGCGGGGCGATCTGGCTGGCATCCGTCCATGACAGCGGCGCGCCGGAGGCGGATTGGAGCGCCTCTGTCTGCGCGCGCACCTGTTGGATCAGGCGCGTATTGGTGACGGCAAGCGCGATCTGATCCGCCAGTAGTTGGAAGGTGCTGAGTTCATCATCGCGGAAGCTGTTGGGGACAGTGTGCTGAATATCGAGCGCGCCGATCACCTCGTCGCCGACTTTCAGCGGGAGCGCCATCTCCGTGCGCGTCTCTGGCAGCAGCGGGTTGAAACGATGTGGCGAGTTGAGGGCTTCGGTATCATGGACGATGACCGCTCGACCGGTTGCGGTCACCTGCCCGATCACCGACTGTGATCCGACCGCGAGCCGGTGTCCCGCTTCGAGCATTTTTCGCCCTGCTTCTCCGTAGCTGTAGCGCAGGATGGCGTCGATACCTGCGTCATCGAGCAGGAAGACCTGGGCATGATAGAAGCCGTACTCGGCGCAGATCAGATTGATGGCGCGGTTGAGAAGCTGATCGAGATCGTAGAGCATAGCGGTCTGATGGCTGATGCGAGCGGCAATGTCCAAGTTGCGCGCATAGCGCCGCACTTGTTCGCGGCTGGCGGCTGCCATCTGCTGCACATACTCATCGGCGGTTTTGAACGCCTGCATGAGCTGACGAATGTCATCTGGCGCATCGGCGACGGCGGACATGGTGGGCAGAACGGCTACCTTGAGCAGGTCTTCACGCTGCTGGGCGCTGGGCTTGGCGCGGGCATATGTCCCGGTGCGGACAGCAGCTTTCAGCGCGCCAGCCCGTTCAGCTCTCTCTCCGTCCTCAGACAGCGATGTTTGCAGCGCTTGCGCTTCAGGCTGCAGCCAGGTCTGCGCTGCTGCCCCTAACGTCTGGACATAGCGCAGCGAGCGCCCAATGACAATGTTCAGAGTTACGCAGATCAGCACTCCCAAACCCACCACGAATGCTGCTGCGCCCACCCCTGATTCAATGAAGAGTCGCTGCGCGAACAGTTCATCATCAACTACCACCAGCCGCCAACCGACATCGACTGGGCTGCCCAGCCCGACGACTCGCGCGGAGTAGATAAGACTGCCTGCATCGACTGCCAGCTCACTGCCGCTCAGGACGACCGCGCCGAGTTCGGTGAGCAGCGTGCCGATTGGCACGCCGCGCCGCTCAGCCAGCGCGCGCAGATACTCGCCGCCTCCGCTTGCGCTGTCGAGAATCACGCGCCCGACGCTGTCGATCAGGATCAAGCGGCGCGAAGGCGCGTTGGAGACCGCAGTATTGTACTCAATCAGCAGCTTGTCGAGCAGTTCATTGGCGCGCACATCGAGCTGGATCAAACCGACCGCGCTGCCCTCGACCGTGACGGGTGTTGCAAAGCGGATGAAGGGGATGACCGAGCCAGAGGCGCGCGCTTCTGGTGTGGTGTAAAAGCTCAGCGGAAGCACCGCGACCTGACCAGGAACCAGCGAAAGCGCCGACAGCAGCGTTGGATCGCCACGGAAGTAGTTCAAGCCGACCTGTGCATTCGCGGTGGGGCGCGCGCCAGAATAGTTGGTGACCGCCGACCAGATCGAGCCGGTTGAGGTCACGTAGCGGATCGCCAGATATCTGTTGGGGTTGGCTTCAAGCAGGGCGGTGAAATCGCCAAGCAAGCGGCTTTGTGATGCTGCTAGGCTGCTGCTCTGCACATTGACCACCGTGTCGCGGGCGAAATCGCGGGCGCTGCGGCTTTCAGCAATGCGGCGCATGTCAATGGCATACCTCGCAAGATGGTCGGCGATGTCCTCGGCGAAATTTTCAAGCGTGATCTGCTGGCTCAAGATCAACTGCTGTCGTCCATTGATGATCGCGCCGAACAGCAGGATGACACTGAAGATCACCGCCGATCCCATTACAATAAGATAAACGCGCCGCATGATGCGGCTGTGCAGAGTCGTGCGTTGTCTGACCGATGGCTGCATCGTCACTTCGCCTCACTCCTCACTCGTTTGTCCGCTGTTCAAGCGGATACCAACTGCCGGGGCGCGCACCGCTTGCCCAGCTTCGCGGACAGCCGTCTTGAGCAGGTCATCGATGCTGGTCTGCGCCGCAAGCTGCGCCGCGATCAGATTGACCATCCGCTCACGCTCAACCGCGCGTCGGCTTTCTTGGAACAGCCGCGCATTCTCTAGACTGACCGCCAGACGCGCCGCCAGCTCTTCCGCCAGCGCCACCTTGTCCTCGCCGAAGCCCTGCGCGGGCAGTTCCCACTCGACCGCGCCAAGCGTCTGACCGCGCAGGATGACCGGGACAGCAATCGGGATCGTGCCGCGCTCTGTCGGTCTGCCGATCAGGGTGCGCCCTTCGCGCTGCGCTTGATGGCGGAGCTGGCTGATGTCGGTGTCGGTCTGCGCGCCCGCGTGACGCGAGAGCGCCATCGCGCGTTGATCGCGCATGAACTCCGCCCAGGCGCGCTGCGTGGCGCGGCGGTTGCCCTCTTCGATTTCGGCGGCGCGACGCGTGGCTTCTTCATACAGGCGCGCATTTTCAATGGCGATGGCGACTTGATCGGCCATCGTCTGAAGCACACCGATCTGTCCTTCAGTGAAGGTGTTGCTGAGCTTGCTTTGCACGTCGAGCGCGCCGATCACAGTATCGCCGACGCGCAGCGGAATGGCAAGTTCAGCGCGCGTATCGGGCAGCAGCTCGTTGCGTCGATGAACGGGGCTGGCTGCTGTGTCGCGGGCAACGATCACGCGCCCTTGTCCGGTCGCCTGCCCGATCACGCTGACACTGCCAATCGCCAGCCGATGACCGCGCGCCAGCAGTTCGCGCCCGGCATCGCCCGTGCTGGCGCGCAGGACAGCGTAGCCGTTTTCAGCGTCATTAAGGAAAATTTGCGCGTGATAGATGTTGCTGAACCGCTGCACGATCAGCTCCACCACGCTGTCGAGCAGGCGCTGTAAATTGCGCTGGGTTGTCGCCACCTGACCGATTTCCTGCGTTGCAGCGAATTCCCGCACGCGCTCGTCCAGCCGCATCTCCTGTTCCATGAACTGATTATGAATCGACTCGCGCATTGAGACAAAGCTCATCGCTAAGTCGCCGATCTCGTCGCCGCGCGCTGCATCGGTCACCGGCACACTGAAGTCACCGCTGGCAAACGCCTGGGCAGCGCTGCGCAGCCGGTTGAGCGGCGGCACGATGAGCTGGTTGAAGAGCAGCACCAGAATGCCGACCAGCACGACCACGCCGATGATCAGGACGAAGGCGCGCTGCGTGAAATAGCCCAGCGCGGCGTTGAACGAGGCTTCGGCATCTGTCTGAACGACCAATGCCAGCGGCGTTCCCGCGACCGGTGTATAGAAAGCAATCGTCTCATTGAGATTCCGACTGCGCTGAAAGACTTCAACACCGCGCTGACCGCTGAGGGCGCGCAGCGCCGGCAGTTCGCTCTTGGCGCGTTCGGCTGCCTGCCGGTAATCTGATAGGGCGATGACCGCGCCTTCGCGCGTGGTTAGAAAGAGCAGTGCATTCGGGCTGGCAGTAGAGGTGAACAGCGTTAGGTCAAGCCGCAGATGATTGAGCAGGACGCGATCATAGTTCAGACGCGCAATCAGAAACCCAATCGTGCTGCCATCGCGCCAGCGCAGCACCTCGATCAGCTCAACCGGCGCCTGACCGCCCGCCGACTCGTTCATGCCCACGACGGTAGCGCGATCTTGCCCCTGAAGGTCGGCATTGAGTGCAGCGGCAAAAGTGGCGTTATCCGCCAAGTTGTTCAGGTTGGTTGCCAGCACGCCGCCCGGAATCAGGCTGGACTGCGCGATCACGCTGCCGCTGCGGTCTACCAGGCGAATGTAGTCGTAAATGCTCGTCGCTGGATTCAGCAGTGTGCTGCGGAACAGGCGCGCCGCATCCGCCGGGCGAACCGTCGGCAGGTTGATCGCGCTGCGATCCACGTTGGGACTCAACAAAAGCGAGTGGAACAAGCGCAGATTCTCCGGCTGCGCGGCAAAGCGGCTGATCTGCAGGCGAGCATTGTTGATCGCGGTGGCGATGCTCTCCGCGCGCTGCGCCCCAATCTCGGCGGTGAACAATTTCCCTGCTTCAAGGGTTAGCTCATAGATGCCTGTCTGCATCAGCGCAATGGTTGGCAGCACCAGCAGCGCCGCCACCAGGCTGACTCCGAGGAGGATTTTAATCCACAGCGGGAGATAAAATCGGCGCTGCTTGGTCATGCATGGCTCCCATTGTGATGCCCATTGACCGAGCCAGTTCGATTGGCGCGCGCCGGATCGCCATCGGGCGACTCAACGATCACCCGCGTGCTGATTGCGCCGAGCGCCTCATGGAAGCTGCGCGCTGCTAGATTGAGGACGGACTCGATGTCAGTTGCGCTGATCAACAGGCTGCCGATCTCGCTGGCGCGCCGCTCGCGCTGCGCCAGTGCCTGGCTCTGTTCAAACAGGCGGTTATTTTCCAGCGCGACAGCCAGGCGCGACGTGATCGCGCGCAGCATATCGATCTGCTGTTCCGACAGCACGCGCCCTTGGGGAATTTGGAAGCTCATTGCGCCCAGGATTTCGCCGCGAAAGATCACCGGCGCATGGACGATCTGACCATGCTCACTGCGTCCGATATGAATATCGCCGGAGGAAAGCGCCTCGCGGATGTGCGGCGGCAGATCGGCAGCGGGCAGCACCGCCACACCCGACGGCGTGCGCTGCAGATCAAAGCCAAAACTGCCTAACTGACCAGCAGAGGTGCGCATTTGAACGTAGCTCTCCCAAGCACTGGTGACCATCTGCCGGCTGCGCAGCTCGATCTGCCCGAGCTGTTCGCGGTAGCGCTCAAGCTGCTCGCTCTGTTCGCGGCTGATGCGCTGAAGCTCCTGAATTTCGCGGGCGTCGAACAGCGCGCCCGCGATCTGCTCGGCTAAAATCAGAAACCCATCACGCTCATCGTCGGAAAATCCGTTTAGCCGCGCAGTCTGCACGTCCAGCACGCCGAGCAAAACCCTCTCGCGCACGATTGGTACGCTCATGCTCCAGCGCGCCGGATCGAGAATATGCGCGCTCAGCGTGCCGCTTTCCAAGTTACTCACGATAAGCGTATCAAGGCGGCGCGCTGCTTCACCGACGCCGGACAAATCTTCGCTCAAACGGATGTTCATGCGCGCAACCTCCTGCCCGATAGCGCCCAGACGCAGCCGCGTGAAGCCGCCGCTTTCGTTGAGCCGATAGGCAGACGCCAGCGTGTAGCCCAGCGTCCGCTGCACCAGTTCCAGCGCGCGGATGAAGATGCGCTCATCCTCATAAATACCCGAAACACTTGCCCGGAAGCTGCCAACGGCGCTCAAGAAAGCGCGTATGCTGTCTATTCGTCTGGTCAAGCGCCTGGAGAAATTGGCGTTCAGCAGTAACACCACAGCTGTTAAAGCCAGAAGTCCGCCGAAGATGAGCAAGTCGGCGGTCACATTGTTCGCTGGCGTGAAGCGCACTGTGCGCGTGAACCCGCTTTGCAGCGCCATTCGCGCGGCAAAAACAGCGCCGATCAACACCAGCACTCCCAGTTGAGCGCTGCGGTTGAGCAGCAGCATCCCTATCAGCAGCGGCGTTAGCAGCATGACTAGGTTCAGCGGATAGTCTAAAACCGTCAGCACGACGAGAGCAGGGGACAGCGTGAGCAGCATGAACAGCGCCACCGCAGCGCTCAGCCGCCCCGTCTGAAGCAGCGATAAGATGATGCCGAAGGGCAAAAGCAGCAGGATATAAAGCGCGCTTAACAGCACATTGGAGGCCGGATCGAGCAGTGATGGCACAACGAGGACGATGATGGATACCAGCCACAATCCACCAAACAACAGCGTGAGCGTGAGCAGCGTTGAGGCGCGCTCGCGCTCAATCGCGGATGGATAGGGATACCGTACCTGAAAGAGCCAGCGCAGCAGCTCGCTCATGAGCCATTCCTCCCGCTTTCCAGGACAAATTCATCATCTGAACGGACGCGAGTCAGCCGGATGGAACCGGCTTCCGCGCCGAGCGTGCGGCTCAATTCGGTCAGGGCAATGCGCAGCAGCTCATCAACGCTGTTGGTCTGCTGCATTCGCGCCGCAATCGCGTTGATCTGCTGCTGCTGCGCGGCGGTGTAGCCGGTTTCCTCATACAGCCGGGCATTTTCAAGGCTGAGCGCAAGCTGCTGTCCGACAGCTTGCGTCAGCTCTAAGGCTTCTGCTGCGGGGATGCTGCCGGTCGTCTCCACTTCAATAGCGCCGATCACTTCGCCGCGCAGCAGCAGCGGGACAGCGATCACGGGTGGTTGACCATCCCGCTGGATGCGAATCGGTTCGCGCTTCAGCCCGGCTGTTTCCAGCGGCGGCGTCCACTCCGCGACCGGTAGTATCTGCTCGCCCTCTAAGGTCACGCCCGACAGCGGCGCTGCTTCCTGCGTCCGATTGAGATAACGTTCCCATGCTATGCCCGTAAGCTGACGGTTCAGACGCTCAATTTCGCGTATGTTTTCTTGGGCGCTGGAGTACAGCGCACGGTTTTCTTCAGCGATACGCGCCTGCTCTGCGATCAACCGCGCGCTGCGGACTGCGGCTGTGATCTGATTCGCGGCGATCTGAAGCGCTTGAAGCTCGGTCGCGTCAAAGGCGTTTATGCTGCGGCTCTGTACATCCAGCACGCCGATCACCTGCTGCCCATCCAGCAGCGGGATCGCCGCTTGCGCCTGTGTGTGCAGCTCCCAGCCTTCGCGCAGACTCGCGCCATCGCTTGCGCGCACGACGTTCAGCCGTCCACGCAGCGCTGTTTGACCGACAGCGCCGGCCGACCCGACCGAAATCGGCTGTTCAGCGCGGGCAGCGGTCTGCGATCCGGTGTCGCCGCTGCTAGCAGCAAGCCGAAGCTGACCGGTTGCCAGGTCAAGCAGAAAGATGCGCACATAGTACAGCTCAAAGCGCTTGGCTAGCAGATTAGCGACCTCCGGCAGCAGCGTTCGCAGATCGCTGATGATCGAGGAGACCTGCCCGATCTCAGCTCCAGCTTGCAGCAGGCTGTTGCCGCGCTGCGCATTGATGGCAGCGCGCTGCGCATTGAGAATGAAGTAGCGGCTGATCATGCTGATCATCGCCAGCGTATAGATCGGGAAGGTTAACTTGTATAGTTCGATGCTGCCGCTCAGGATCGTGCCGGGGTTGGCGTAGGCAAAGGCAACCGCCTCGACAGCAAAGCGGATGAGAACAATATAATTCAAGATGATGTATATCGGGGTGGGCGTAAACGTCGCCCCGCCAAGTACGACTAGTGCCGCTGACAGAAAAGCCGCCGGATTGTTAGGAAAGATCGCGGTGATGGTGTTGCTCAGCAGAATGATGATGATGGCGGGGGGTGAATACGTGCGCACCAGCACCACCAGCAGCAGCAGGTTGAGGATCGTCATCATGACGGTGGCGAGAAATCCGATGAACAGGCCCGTTTCCAGCGCGACGATCAGCGTTGGGAAAATGCCTAGCGTAGCGACCGCCAAGCTAGCTCCCGCCAGCGCGACAGCGAAACGACGATTGAGGCTTTCGAGATTCACCGGCGCGGTTTCGATCAGCGCTGGTCGCCTTATCCAGTTCATGCGCCGTTCCCCTCATTGATGTCTTTAAGGTTGCCGGATGGGCGCGGGCTGTCCGGCTTGCCCAGCCGGATGGCGATGCGCTGTGCGCCCAGCGCGCCCTGTAAGCTGCGCGCCGCTTCAGACAGCAGCACATCCATATCATACGAGCTTTGCAAACGCGCCCCAATGCTGCTGAGCAGATTATCGCGTTCAACCAGCCGGCGGCGCTCATCACTGGCGCGCAGCGTTTCTGCCATTAGGCTGAATCGATCCGTCAGCGCAAGCAGGAATGCCATTTCCTCATCGGTCAGCGGCGCGCGGTCGGGCAGAGAGAATTCCAGCGCGCCGAGTATCTGTCCGCGCACGCGCAGCGGCACTGCTACGCTGATTCTGCCCGCGGACGGCTGCTGGATCACGCTGTTCTCGCTCATCGCGTCCGCCATGATCGGAGTCAGCGGCTTGCGCCAGGCGGAGGTCAGCGTATGGGTGGTGTCGCTGCGCTGCTGAAACACGACCTCAACGCCGATGCGCCCCCCGGCGATTTCGAGATAATTTGTCCAGGCAGTCTGGATGGACTTGCGGTTGAGCCGCTCCACTTCACTGACCGCCTGCGTCAATTCCGAGATCAGCCGTTGATTTTCTTCAAGACGCTTCTGAGTCAAGTCGAACAGCTCACCGTTGTCGATGGCGACCGCGATGGTGTCCGCCAGCAGTTGAAAGACCGGCGCATCATCCATGCGAATGCCATCCGGGATCAGGCTTTGCAGGTCGAGCGCGCCGATCACGCGGTTGTTGATACGCAGCGGAAAAGCCATTTCAATCTGCGTATCGGGCAGCAGCGCGTTAGAACGGTGCGGCACAGTCGGATCGCCGACGCGCGAGATGATCGGCTCGCCAAGTGCTGTCACCTGCCCGATCACGCTACGGCTGCCAACTGGCAGGCTGTGCCGCCGCTGCAGCAGCAGCCGACCCGCTTCGCCCGTGCTGGCGCGCAGCCGCGCCTCGCCCGCTTCATCATCGATCAGGAAAATCTGAGCGTGATAAATCGTGGGATAGCGCTCGACGATCTGCTCGACCGCGATCGTCAGCACTTCGTCGAGCGACCGGCGCTGCAAAATCTGCTGCGCGATGCTGCCTGCAATAGCGATCAGCCGCGCCTGATCGACGGAAGCGCGCGCAGCGGTCTCAACAGCCTGTGACCGCGAAAATCGGTTGTAAAGATAGATCAGAAGAGTCAGACCGCTGTATTGCAGCGTCAGATTGATCAGCGTTGCAAATTCCGATCCAGCGACTGCGCCGAGGATTTCGCGCCGACTGAGCGCGACCACAGCGGCGACCAGCGCAGCGACATAACCGCCGATCAGTCCGCGCGTTCCCAGCAGCAAGCCCGCAAGCACCAAGAGCGATGCGGCGCTAAGTACATTGCTGGTATAGGTATAGCCCGCGGCGACCGAGAGCAGCACGCCGCTGCCCAGCCACATCAGCGGCGGCCCGAACGCGCTCACGCTGACTCGCCCGAGCGCCAGACCGATCATCGTCAGGCTCCCAATCCCGTAAACGGAGACCAGCGCAATGATGCTGAACGGCTCGCCGATCAAGGCGCGCTGCACCATCGTCAGCTGCACGCCGTCGATGGTTTCCGGGATGACCCCCCCATAAACGGTAAAAAACGCCATGATGACCAATGTCATCCAGAAAACCATGCGCCGGCGTTTGCGCTGCGCGGTTGACAGCGCCGCTGTCCAGGGCAGTTTAGAGATTGTTGAAGCGGATGCAGCGCGTTCAGACTGACTCATGCCCCCTGCCCCCAGCTAGCCTTCTTATTCGACAGCGCGCTCGTCGATCGACAGCGCTGCACGGGCAGATTCTGCGCCGAAGGCGCGTCCCAATTCCTGTATGTAGATGGTGAGGAGCGTTTCAACACTGTCCACACCCTGCAGTTTGGCAAAAATCGCGTTGGTGAGCGCATCCTGCGCCGCCGCCCGACGCTGGCGCGCCGTATCGAAGCTGAGGCTGAGGGCGGCGGCGGTCACGCCGATCAGATCGCGGAAAACCCGCTGATCGCGCTCGTTGTAGAGCTTGGGTGTGCGGCTGCCGATGACCAGCGCGCCGAAAATCCAGGCGCGTTTGGCGGCTGCTTTCAAGGGCGCTGCCATGATCGACCGGATCAGCGCGTCATCGACGCGGCGCACGCCTTCCGCTGCGTCCGCGACGTAGACCGGCGTCCCTTGGTTGATGACCTGAACCTCAAGCGCAGCAAATGGCGATACCATGTCTGCGCTGCGCGTGATCACGCGCGTGCCTTCGCGCATACCCGCCAGTCTGAGCGGGCTGGTGGGCGATTCGCGCAGCGCAATCGTCATCCGATCCATCGGCAGCACGCTCAGCGCCTCCTCAAGCGAAAGCCGCACCAGCGTATCGACTTCAACGCCGCTGTGAAGCGCCTGGCTGTAGGCGAGCAGCCGGCGGAGCTGAGCGATTTCTTCTTCGTGTCCTACTTCCATTCCCACACTTCCTCGCCCCGCAGCAGCCTGCGAATTTGCGACGGAAAGCGATCCGGATCGAGCGGCTTGCCCAGAAACCCATTGAAGCCGGCTTTTTTGGCGCGGCGCATCTGGTCTTCGCTGGCTTCCGCCGTCACGGCGCAGACAATCGTGTCTTTCAAGCGGGGATTGGCGCGCAGCTTTTGCAGCGCCTGATAACCATCTTCATACGGGAGGCGGATGTCCATCAGGATCAGATCGACGCGCGGGAGCGTGTCCGCAAATTGGACGACCTGCCACCCCGACGTTTTCCATTCACAGCGCTGCACGCCCATGAAAGCGAGCATCCGCGCGATCAAGACAAAATTCGGCACATTGTCTTCAACCACCAGCACATGCGCGTCACTGGGTTCAATAGCGGCGCGAGCTGTCTGTGTGGCACTGCTCTCAGCAGTCCCCCCTTTGGTATCCGCTGTCGCTTTGGGGTTTTGCGCCTCGCTCACTTCGTACTCCTGACGTAATTGAGGATTTCCTCAGGGAACCGGTCAATATCGATGGGTTTGGAAATGTAGCCATCGCAGCCCGCGTTCAGCGTTCGATCTCGATCTCCATGCATCGCGTTGGCGGTCAGCGCAACTATCGGCACATGACTCAAGATCGGGATCGTCCGTATGTGCTGGGTCGCGGTCAACCCATCCATCTCCGGCATACTTAAGTCCATCAGAATTAGATCGGGCGGGTTAGCTTGCGCCATCGCGATCCCTGTGATGGCGTCTTCCGCCTCAATCACTTCAAATGCTGTGCTGGACGCCATCAACACGCGGCGCACCAGCATCCGATTATCAGCATTGTCTTCGATGTAAAGTATGCGTGGCATAATAGCTCAACTGCCTGATTTCATAAAGAGCGTTTCCCAATATGCAACATGGGATTTTGCTCGACTATACCTTATTATAAGGGACAGGTGCATTAGCAAACGTGAATTTTCGTCAGAAGTTTGAAACATGGTGAAAGGCATGACATGGCAAGGGAATATCACGGCTATCCCGAGATGGTGATCGATCCCAACAAGTCGTATATCGCGCGCTTTGACACCGATGCTGGCAGCTTCGACATTGAGCTGCTCGCAGCGGACGCGCCGCTCACTGTCAACAATTTCGTCTTTCTGGCGCGGGATGGATTCTACGATGGGCTGAAATTCCACCGCGTGATCCGCGACTTTGTCGCGCAGGGCGGCGATCCGGATGGCACAGGGCGGGGCGGACCGGGCTACCGCTGGGACGATGAGCCGGCGGCGCTGCGCCTCAAGCATGAGGCGGGCGTTCTCAGCATGGCGAACGCTGGCAAAAACACCAACGGCTCGCAGTTCTTCATCACCCACACGCCGCAGCCGCATCTGGACGGCAAACACGCGGTCTTTGGCAGGGTGATCGGCGACGGCATGAAGGTGGTGCTGGCAATCAAGCAGGACATGAAGATGAACAAGGTCACCATCATCGAGTCGTGACGGGATCATCTCACTCCAGCGCCGTGAGTGTTGGGGTGAGGTTTCCTCATCCCTCGTGCTGTCAACGCAGCCGCCCGCTTTTGCCGCCTTTGTTGAGCAGATCGCGCGGGCTAAGTCCGCCCGCCTGCACACGGGTCAGGTTCTGGATGGCGGCGTAGAAGTCTTCGTCATAGCTGCGCGTCCTGATCACCACCGGCATCGGCACGGCGTGACCCATAATGATCGCCTGCTGCTTGGTGTCCAGCCGTGCCAGCACTTCGCGCAGCCCGCCCGAGCCGCTGATCCCCATCAGCACGGCGTTGATGTCCTTTTCGTTGTCCAGCAGCGCCGTGACGCGCGTCCCGATCTGGCTCATGACTTCTTCATCGATCTGGCTCGGACGCTGATCGACCACCAGCAGCGTCACGCGGTATTTGCGCAGTTCACGAGCGATGATGCCGAAGATCGTCTGGCTGGCGATGCGCGGATCGAGAAATTTATGCGCCTCCTCGATGACGATCACCAGCGGCGTCGGCTGTTGTCCATCATCCCCCAGTGCCTTTTCGACCCGCTCGACATACAGCTCATGGATGCGCCGCGTCAGATAGTTGGCGACCAGGATATAGGCTTCCAGCGAATTGCCATAGCGCCCGAATTCCAGCACGACGCTCGTCCCGTTTTCCAGCCGGCTCATGATCTGGGTTACGCTGTCGGCAGCTGACTCGCTGGTCAGGAATTTCCAGCGCTCGAAGCGCTCAACGCGGCGCTTGAGCGCTTGCAGCGTGCCGGCGCGGCTGCTGGTGCTGCCTTCGATCTCGTCGAAGTCTTCAGGGGAGGCGTTGATCAGCTTTTCAACCCACTGCTCTTTCCAACACTTGCGGAGCAGATAGGCTGCGTCGATCATCGCGTCTGAGAGGCTCATCGTCTCGCGCAGCATGGCGATGTCCTCCGGCTCGATCTCGCTGAAACCGAGCTTGACCTCGGCGTCATATTTCGCACCGCGCCGCTGCGTCGACTCGGCGTCGAGCGTGAAAATGCTGACGCGCTCCCCAACCAACTGCTTGAGTCCCTTCGCCTGTCCGCCGCCTTCGTGCGTGCCTGCCCAGCCATAGTCGCTGTGCATGTCGAAGATCAGGCTGACCGCCTGGCGCTGCGCGATCACGCCCGCCAGCAGCAGCCGCGTCAGAAAGCTTTTGCCCGTCCCGCTCTTGCCGAATACGCCGACCGACCGCTCGACCAGCCGCCGCAGATCGAGGTTGACATGAGTCTGTTCCAGTTCGAGCGGCTCACCGACGTAGAAATGCGTCTCGTCCTCTTCGCCGAAAACCTGATTGACATCCTCCGCCGTCGCGCTGCTGACGATGGTGAAATGCGCCGGAATCGTCTTGACGGGCTTCGGCTTGCCGTCCGCCTCCAGCGACAGCATCGGCTGCACATGAATCTTGCCGTAGACCGCCGTCCCCGCGTAGACCGCCGCCAGGAACGGATCGCGCGTGTCCGGCGGGCGGCTCTGGATGTCGGCATTGGTGTTTTCAAGCGCGATATCGGTGATCATGCAGAAAAAGCGCCGCCTCTGATCGCCATGCACGACGACATAGCGCCCGACCGCCAGGTTTTCGACGCTCAAGCCGCTGTCGAGCCGCACGATCAGGCCCTTGCTCAGCGATCCGCCGACGATCACGCCGAGGCGCAGATCATCCAGCTCCGCGAAGGGCGAATTCACATCGCGCGGGAACATCCGTTCCAGATCATACGGTTCGCGGTCGCTCATGCGTCTCTAACTCCTGATTTGCCGGCTGTAGCGGGAATACGGGTTTATTTTACCGCAACTTAAACCCGTCCGCCCGCGTAAATAGGATTTAGAGTGATAGAATAATTGGAGAGATAGGGGGATCACAATGGACTTCAATAAGAATCGCGGCGATCAAACTTTTGGCGGTGTGATGCTGATCGGATTGGCGCTGCTGTTCTTGACCGGCTGGTGGTGGCCTGGCATCATGTTCGTGATCGGGGCAGCGCTGCTGGCGCGCGGTCAGGTTGAGGGGACGCCCTGGAGTGAAAATATCAGCGCGCTGGCGACATTGGGCATCGGTCTGGTCTTCTGGCTGGGGATTTTCTCATGGAACTGGCTGCCGCTGCTGCTGATCGGGATCGGCGCGTATATGCTCTTTGGCGACCGGATCAACATGCAGCCGCCATCCGATCGCACCAGCGCCTTGCGCCGACGCAGTGATCCTCAGGCGCACATCGACCGCGACCTCCGTAAAGACGATTACAACAGCGCGGGTGAGCGTAAGCGCAAGGCGAAGAATGAGGACTTGCTCTAGACGCAAGCCTAACCGCCCTCTACAGTACAGCCATCCGAAGCGCGCGGATGCAAGGGCGGCACGCTTCATCGATATGGATGGATGCGTCACATTATGCGTAAGTCGATCTGCTTTGTCCTGCTGCTGACCGGCTGCGCTGCGCTGCTGATCGGCTGTGCAGCGCTGCTGCCAAGCGCAGGCAGTGAGGAAAGCGCCCCCGTCCTTCAACTGCTCCCGCGCACCCCCGCCGACACCGTGTCGGCGTTTCTCAATGCCTGGTCAGCCCGTGATTACAACGCGATGTACGCTCAACTGAGCAGCGAAAGCCAGAGCCTGGTTTCGCAGGCTGTTTTCCGAGAAATCTATACCCAGGCGGACACCCAGATCGGCACCACTGCCGTCCGCTACACGATCAACCAGACCCGTGAACAGGGGCGCACCGCCGCCGTCCGCTACGATGTGGTCATCGAGTCCGGCATTTTCGGCGAGATCGCCGATCCAGGGCGGACGATGCGGCTGGTGCGAGCGGGGGACGGCTGGCGTGTTGCCTGGACGAACATGGACATCTTCGACGGCTTCGCGCCCGGCACGACGCTGGAGGCGGTCAGCGTCCGTCCGCCGCGCGCCGACATTCTGGACCGCAGCGGGCGGCTGCTGGTCGAGCAGGATGGCGAGACGCTCACGCTGTTCGCCGCTGCGCAGGAGATGCAGAATTACGACAACTGCATATCGATCTTGGCGTCAGCGCTGCGCCGTGAGCGCGCCGAGCTGAACGCTTTCCTGCGCGATTACAACCCAGAAACTATCGTCCCGATTGGCGACATCGACGCCGACGAATATGCCATTTACGCCAGTGCGCTGGCGCAGAACTGCGCCATTCGCACCGACACGCGCATCACCCGCCGCTACGTCGGGCATGGGATCGCCACCCATGTCATCGGGTATGTCGGGAATATTCCGGCGGAGCAGCTTGCAGCGTATCAGCAGCGCGGCTACAGCCAGGGTGACTTAGTCGGTCTGGCGGGAGTCGAGCTGGCGTATGAAGCACAGCTTGCTGGGCAGCCGTCGCGGGCGCTGCGCATCCGTGAGCCGGGCGGTCTGATCGTCCGCGAGCTAGCGGGGACAGGCGGGTCGCCAGGTCAGACCGTCCGGCTGACGCTCGATCTGAATTTGCAGCGCGCGGCGGCACAGGCATTGGCGGACGCCTACAACTACGCCGAACCCAATTGGGCAAACCGGACACATTCGCCCGGCGGCGGAGTTGTCGTGCTGGATGTCAACACCGGCGCAGTGCTGGCGCTGGCGAGCTTCCCATCCTACGATCCGGGCCTTTTCAACCCCGACACGCCGCTCTTTTTCGTCGGCAGTTACATCGCTGCCCTGCAAAACGATGCGCGCCAGCCGTTTTTCAACCGCGTCACCCAGGGACAGTACGCCCCTGGCTCCACTTTCAAGATCGTGACGACAGCGGCGGCGGCAAATGAGGGCGTCTTCAGCCCGACCGAGATTTTCACCTGCGGGATGCAGTGGGTCGGGCGTGAATTCGGCGACACGCTGCCTGTCCGCCTCGACTGGCGCGCCACCGAGGTTCTCGAAGAAGCGCGCTTCGCCACCGGCGATGTCACAATGGCGGAGGCGCTGACCGCCTCGTGCAATCCGTTCTTCTACCAGATGGGCGCGCTGCTCTATACCCAGCGCGGCTCCACCACGCTGACCGACTACGCCCGCCGAATGGGATTTGGCAGCGCAACCGGCTTGGGATCGATCATGCCGGAAGTCAGCGGCGTCATCAGTCCGCCGACCAGTGTCGAGCAGGCGATCAATATCGCCATCGGGCAGCATGAGACTCAGGTCACCATCATCCAGATGGCGCGCCTAGCAGCCGGGATCGCCAACGGCGGGACGCTCTATCGAACGTATCTGGTCGAGCAGGTCGGCGGCGATGACGGCACAGCGGCGACGTTCAGCGCGCAGCCCGAAGTCGTGGGCGAGATGGGCTTGCTGCCGGAGGCACTGGCGGTGGTGCGCGAAGGCATGTGTGCGGTCACGCGGTCGGAGGTCGTCGGGCGCTCGACTGGACAGCGCTTAGGGACAGCCTGGTTCGTCTTTGACGATCCCAATGGCATTCGCGCGCCATATACAGTGTGCGGCAAAACCGGGACAGCGCAGACCGGGCGGATCGAACCGCACGGCTGGTTTGTCGCCTATGCGCCCGCTGACAACCCGCAGATCGCCATTGCCGCCATGATCGAGCATGGGCGTGAAGGCTCGGAGACCGCCGCACCGATTGTACGGCGCATTCTCGATACCTATTTCGGCGCGCCCGTCGCCCCCTATCCCGACTGGTGGACAGGCGGCTATGTGGCGATGAATATTCCAGCCGGTGCGACGGGCGGCTGACGGCGCAGGGAAGGACTCGGGACGCCATTTCGCAGCGATTTCTGAATTCTTTGAAAAGTTGCAGGCGAACTACTTGCTTCCGATGCGCGGATCAATAGAATGAAACTGAAGTGCTACGATCAAGATTGGCTCGAACACCTCCATCATTCGCAGCAGCAGAGCGCGCCCGACCGCGTTTCGGAGACATAAATAATGACCTCGAAGTCAGGAATTCAACTGCGCGCCGGTTCCCACACCAGCGTCGGGAAAATCCGCCAGAACAATGAAGACAGCCTGCATCTGTGGACATCAGTCGGCTATGTTGTCGCGGTGGTGGCGGATGGCATGGGCGGCGCAGCAGCGGGTGAAGAAGCCAGCCGCCTGGCGGTTGAAGCGGTCGAAAGCAGCTTGATCCTGACCAGCCCGGACACAAACAATCTCGACCGGATGCCCGAACAAACCATCGCCAAACGGCTCAGCCAGGCGATCCGCATTGGTAATCAGAACATTGTCGCGCGCGCCGCTGTCGATCCGGAGATGCGCGGCATGGGGACGACCATCACGCTGGCATTCGTGCGCAGCGCGCGCGCCATCATCGCTCATGTGGGCGACAGCCGCGCTTATCTGGTCGATGGCGAAATCGGCGGCATCACCCAGATCACCGATGATCACAGCTTCGTCGAAGCGCTTGTCGCTGCCGGTCACTTGACGCATGAGCAGGCGGAGGAACACCCGATGAAGAATGTCCTCTATCGGGCGCTGGGGCAGAATGACGAGATTGAGGTCGATGTTTATGAAGCGCATCTGCATTCGGGTGACCGCCTTGTGCTGTGTTCGGATGGGCTGACGCGCCATGTCAAGCCGCGCGAAATCGCCGACATTGTATTGAGCATCGATGATCCACAGAGAGCAAGCCAAGCGCTGGTCGATCTGACCAATGCACGCGGCGGCGAGGACAACGTAAGCGTGATTGTGATCGCGGTGAAAGGCGATGACACCAACCCAGATGATACGAGCCTCCAGCAGTGCTTCGATCTGGAAGACACCGCCGATCTGCGCCGCGTCCGCCCACTGATTGTCGAACAGGCGGACGCAGAGGAGGGCGATATGGGCGTGGATGTCACGCTGCCAACCGATCAGGCGAAGCTGCCGATCATCCTGTTTGATCCTACTTTTGAGCGCTGCCTGAATGACAGCGCTGGGGAGGGACGCGATACCCGCGTCCCCGAACAGTAGCCGCCAAATTCCCCAAATTTACCCAACGGTAGGTCAAGCGCGCCAAGTTGCGCTATAATTTGAAGCGCGTTATCGCTTCGTTAATCTCGTCCGCACAAGCGAAGGAACAGGCGCGATGTCCGAACGCCAACCGAACGATCATCACCCTGACTCGTCCTCAGCGTCGAACGCCGGTGCGTCGCTCTGGCGTCAAGCGGATGGCGGCTGGCGCAAGCCGGACGCGCCGCCCCCGTCGCGTTCCACCGGAGGCTGGCGCGTGCCAGGCGCTGAGCAAGCCGCCGCGGCGCCGCCCGTGCCGCTGGAGGGCATTGAACGCACACCGGAAATCGCCGGCGGATGGCATCTGCCAGCGAGCGAACCAATCGCAGTTCCCCCGACGATCATCTTGCCCGGCGAAGGCGAAGATTTGCCTGTGCGTATCATCGAGGAGCAGCCGATTCCGCCCGTTCTGCCGTATGATGATGAGGTGGACGTGGCTGAGAGAGCGGCGGAGACGGTCATTGAGGTGCTGCCATTCGATGAAGCAGTTTCTGGAGAAGAGACCGCCGCGCTCGTCGAGACTGTCGAAGCCGTTAGCGAAGACGATACCCGCGCCGAAGACCTAAGCCAGCCGCTCGACCTTGAAGAGGATGAGGAAGAGGAGCGCGTTGGCATCAGCGAGCTGGTCGCGCTGCAAAGCCTGGCCGATGCGCCGAGCGCGCCCGCTGCGCCCCAACCGGAGGAGGACATCGCGCTCGATCCAGCAGAGTATGCGCGCCGCGAGCTGGAACGCCTTCAAGGGCGCTCAACCGGCGCTATCGATACCATTGAAGAAGACCCCGCCGCCTTTGCCACGCGCCAGCTTGAGCAGATGCGCAGCCGAGGCATGGATGTCACCGCCCCCACTGCGCCGATGGATGAAACCGGCATCGGTGTTTCAACAGCGGGGACTCCAGCTGCCTCGGCGGCGCTCACGCCTGCTCAGCAGGAACTGCTGCGCCAGTATCGCTACAGCGAAGGGCGCGCTCGCACCCTGAAGAGCCAGTTCAACGCGGGCTTGATCAACCGCGAGACGCTCGAAGCCGAGCTGAAAAAGCTGATGATCCTCGAAGACGGGCGCGTCTGGTGGATGATCGGCGCGCAGAGCGATCAGTGGTACAAGTTTGAGAATAACCAGTGGACTCCCGCAACGCCAGCCGTTCTCGAACTGGCAGCCCAGCAGCCGGCTGACTCCAGCCAGGTGATCGGCGGTTCGCTGCCGCTGATGGGCGCATCGGGGCGCGCTTCAGATGGGCCATCGGGCGTGGGAACAGGGCAGTTCAGCCAGCCGCTCCCGCGTCCGGTTCCAGTGCGCGATCCTGACTTGACCCAAGTCGCGGCGGGCGGCGCCTTTCTGGACGATCTCGACGCAACCGTGCCGCTCGATCCCAACCGCACAGTGCAGGGATCGGGCGTGGAGCCGACCATAGTCAATCCCGCGCTGAGCGATGTCAGCGCGATCCCATCGCCAGCGGGCGGCTCTATGGGCGTCGATGCTGCGCCAGACGCCGCGGCATCCGAAAGCCTGTATCAGCGGGCGCTGGAAGAACAGCGCGCCAACACGCTGCGCGGGGTGCTGATCGCCGCTGCGCTGATCGTTGGCGCGCTCCTGCTGCTGGGCGCGTGCGGCGCAATTGCAGCAGTCGTGACTTATAACAACATCGCCGAACCCTGGCGTGCCAGCGTCGCGGCGCTCGCCAACTACCAGCCGCAGTTCCGCACGGCGCGCATTCTCGCCGCCGACAATAGCCTAATCGCCGAACTCAACAGCGCCAGCGGCGGCGCGCGCACCACCGTGCGTCTGAGCGAGATCGCGCCGGAAGTGCTGCACGCGGTCGTCTCGATTGAAAATGAGCGCTTCTTCTCCGACCCCGGCTGGGATCCAATTGCCATCCTCCGTGCCTTCCTCGACAACCTGACCAGTGGGCAGATCGTCAGCGGGGCAAGCACGATCACCCAGCAGATCGCGCGGCGGCTGGTCATGCAGGATAACACCGTCTCCGCCGAGCGCAAGCTGCAAGAGATCGTGATCGCCGCTGAGATCGCGCGCACGTATAACAAGGAATTCATTCTCGAACTGTATCTGAATGAAATCTCGTTCGGCAACCAATCGAATGGCATTCAGGCGGCAGCGGAGTTTTATTTCGATACCAACGCCTCCGATCTCAATCTGCCCCAAGCGGCGCTGCTGGCGGGCTTGATCCAGCAGCCGACAACCTACGATCCAGTCACCAACCGCGAAGCTGCGTTCCGGCGGATGGATGTTGTGCTGGAGCAGATGGCGGCGGTGGGCTGTCTGCCGCTCCCATTCCAGAATCAGCCGTTCTGCGTGACGCGGCAGCAGATCACATCGCCCGCCGTTGCGGTGCAGAAGGCGCAAGTGGAGGTCAGAAACTACCGTCCGCGCCAGTTCGACCGCCGCTATCCGCACTTTGTGGACTACATTCAGGCAGTCGTCGAGCGGACGTTCGGCTCGGATGAGCTGTTCCGGCGCGGCTTTACCATCCGCACAACGCTTGTGCCGCGCATTCAGGACACGGCGCAGCAGGCGCTTGAAGCGCAGCTCCGCTCGATGGTCAACACCGGTGTCAACAACGGCGCGGTGCTGGTCACCAACCCGATTGACGGCGCGATCCTGGCGATGGTCGGCAGCGCCGACTACTTCAACGAAGAGATCGACGGGCAGGTCAATAATGCCTTCACCTGGCAGTCGCCTGGCAGCGCGCTCAAGCCCGTTGTGTATACCGCTGCGCTTGAAGGCTTCACCAATCCCGACGGGTCGCGCTCATGGTACACGCCGGCGACCGTCCTGTGGGATGTGCCGACGACCTTCAACACCCAGCCGCCTTATTCGCCGGTCAACTTCGACCGCTCATTCCGAGGACCTGTGTCGCTGCGTTCGGCGCTGGCGAACAGCTACAACGTCCCGGCGGTCAAGACGCTGTTCTTCACCGGCATCGACCGCTTCCGCGAGACGGCGGATCGCATGGGCATCGATTTCCTGCCGGAAGCGCAGTTCGGCTTGCCGACCGCGCTCGGCGCGACCGATGTCCGCCTGTACGACATGGTCGAAGCCTACGGCACGCTCGCCAACAATGGGCAGCGCGCGCAGCTGTATGCCATCCTCAACATCACCGACGCCAACGGTCAGGAAGTTCCGTTCCCGACGCCGCGCGCCGAGCCAGTCCAGGTCGTGCAGCCATCGATTGCCTATTTAATGCAAAGCATCCTCTCCGACAACGACGCCCGCACGCCTGCCTTCGGCGCGAATTCCGGCATGTTCATCCCCGAATTTCCGGGGCTGGTCGCCGCCAAGACGGGAACCAGCGACGGCAGCCGCGATCTGTGGACGGTCGGCTTTGCGCGTAACACCGTCGTCGGCGTCTGGCTCGGTCGCAATGACAACAACCCGACCATCAATGCCAGCAGTGTTGCCGCCATCCCAGTCTGGAATCAGACCATGCGCGCCGCGCTCAACGGACGCCAGCCCGCGCCTTTCCAAGCGCCGTCGGGTGTTGTCACGCTGCCGATCTGCACGCTGACCGGCGCGCGTTACGAAGCGGGCGTCAGCCAGGGCTGCGGCTCGATCCGCAACGAAATCTTCGTCGACAGCCAGCTTCCGCCGCCCGCCAATCAGTCGTACTTAGTCGAGGTCGCCATTGATACCTGGACAGGGCTGCGCGCCAACGCCAACTGTCCTGCCCATCAGCAGAATCAGACCTTTGTCAGCATCCCCGATCCCTCCGCGATTGAATGGCTGCGCACGGCGCAGGGACAGTCGGTCGCGCTTGCGCTCGGTCTTGACCCGGCGAACATTCGCCCCGTTCCAGCCGGCGAATGCTCCAGCTCGACTGTCCAGCCGATCATCAACATCACCTCACCATTTGACGGGCAGGCGGGCTTGCAGGGCGTCGTCACGATTGTCGGCACGGTCAATGCCAGCGATTTCGCCCGCTACCAGATCGAAGTTGCGCCCGCCAATAACCCGACCGCCTTCACGGTTGTCGTCCCGCCGCAGACGATCCAGCAGGTCAATGCGCCGCTCGGTCAGTGGAACACGCAGCCCTTCGGCAGCGGCAGCTTCATCATCCGCCTGGCGGTGTTCTCGAATACCGGCGGCTTCGCTTACCGGACGGTCAACGTCACCATCGACAATCCGACGCCGACGCCGACGCCCACCTTAACGCCGACGCCCTTCGTGCCGACGCTCGAAATCTTCACGCCGATCCCATTTGACACGCCGATCCCGTTTTTCGGCGATCCAACCGCGACGGCGACTATCTTCATGGGACCGTAACATACTATGACGGCTAGAGTTTATCGGGAAACCTGCTCATGGAACTAACCGCCAATCGTTTCAATCAGTCCGCCGTGATCGCGCTGGAGGACATCACCCTCCAGACCGCGCTGGAACGCGCCACCAGCAACGCCGACCGCCGCCGCCGCGCCGTTCTAGCCGAACTCGACCACACCGCCGCCCTGCGTCAGCAGGGGCGCGCTTCTCGACTGCGCGCGCTTCATGATCTGCCGGAGCTGCTCGAACAGCTTGAAGCGAACATCACCGCCAACGGCGGGCATGTCCTCTGGGCTGCGGACGCCGCCGAAGCCAACCAGCACGTGCTGGACATCTGCCGCAAACACAACCTCAAACGCGGCGTCAAGAGCAAAAGTATGGCGACCGAGGAGATCGGTTTGCTGCCGTTTCTGGAAAAGCACGGCATCCGCATGATCGAGACCGACTTGGGCGAATACATCGTCCAGATCGATGAAAGCCACCCCAGCCACATCATCATGCCGGTCATGCACATGACCAAAGAGCAGATTCGCGATCTGTTCATGGAAAAGCTGAACATGCCGCCGACCGACGATGCGGCAGAGATGACTAAATTCATCCGAGGACATCTGCGCCAGGAATACCTTCAGGCGGATTTTGGCATGTCCGGCGGCAATTTCATGATCGCCGAGACCGGGACGGTCGTCATCGTCACCAATGAGGGCAACGGACGGCTTTCGACCGGCGTCCCACCCGTCCATATCGCCGTCGTCGGCATCGAAAAGGTTATCCCGACTTGGGAGGACTTCGCGACGCTGGTGCAGCTTCTCCCGCGCAGCGGCACGGGTCAGCGCATGACCGTTTACGTCAACGGCTTTTCCGGTCCTGCTCGCGCGGGCGAACCAGACGGACCCCAGGAATTCTATCTGATCCTGCTCGATAACGGGCGCAGCGACATTTACGCCAGCGATTACACCGAAGCGCTGGCGTGTATCCGCTGCGGCGCGTGTCTGAATGCCTGCCCAGTCTATCAGAATGTCGGCGGGCATAGTTACGGCTGGGTCTATCCGGGTCCGATCGGCGCGATTGTCACGCCGCTTTTGAAAGGCAAGGAGAATGCCGCGCCGCTGCCGTTTGCGTCCAGCTTGTGCGGCGCGTGCAGGCAGGCGTGTCCGGTGGACATCAACATCCCGGATATGCTGCTGGCGCTGCGCCACGACTTGCAGCATGAGCAGGAAGCCATGTGGCAGTTGGGCATGAAGGCGTATGCGTTTGGCTTTTCGCACCCCCTGCTGTATGAAATGGGCGGCAGAGCCGCTGCCGCTGCATCGCAGGCGGTCATCGACGGGATCGGCGTCGACAAGCCGGATGGCAAGAAGCTCAGTCAGCTTCCGCCGCCCTTGAGCGGCTGGACGCAGAACCGCGACTTTCCCCCGTTTGCGCCGCAGTCTTTCCGCGACTGGTGGCGACAGAATCGAGGCAAAAAATGATGCCTTCCCGCGATGCGATCCTCAACAAACTGCGCGATGCGCGCCGCACGGCAAAAGCGGACATGCGCCTGCTGGAGAGCGCCGCCCCGCGTCCGGCGGCGTTTTTGCCCGTGACTCAAATCGACGATACCTCCCCGGACGGGCTGCTGACTCGCTTCACTGAGGAGCTGATCCGGCTCAAGGGTGAGGTTTTCCTCTGCGACCATGATCAGGCGGCGCGCGATCAGATCGCCGCGCTGCTGACTGAACACGGCGCGACACGAGCGCTGGCATGGGATTTCGCCTGCATCCCGCTGCCAGCGCTTGCCGAGACCGTGCGCGGCATGGGCATCGATGTGATCCATCCTCAGACACATGACGAGTTTCGCGCCGAGACGCTCTCGACCGCCGAGACCGCCCAGGTGAGCATCACCGGCGTCGATGCCGCTGCCGCCGCGACCGGCACGCTGATCGTGACGACCGCGCCCGGCAAAGGACGCATCCCGACAGTTTTGGCGCCCGTCCATATCGCCATCGTCCGGCAGCGCCAGATCGTCCCCCGGATTGAGGACTGGGTGGGGATGCTGCGCGCCGACAGCATGGCGGCGATTCGCGCCAGCGCCAATGTCTGCTTCATCACCGGTCCCAGCCGCACCGGCGACATCGAGATGGAGCTGATCCTCGGCGTGCATGGTCCCGGTCGTGTGCAGGTGGTGATCATTCGGGAGTGAATGGGGCTTTACTTTCTGAGTCCCTCCGCCAGCAGATCGGCAATATGCTTGACGCGGCGCGGGCTGTCCTGACGGCTCAGTCCGCCGTTCATCTGCGTCAGACAGCTTGAGTCGCCGGTGATGATCACGTCCGCATCGCAGGCGTTGATATTCTTCACCTTGTCATCGAGCATCGCGCCGCTGATCTCCGGCATCTTGACCGCGAACAACCCGCCGAAGCCGCAGCACTGATCCGCGCCCGCTAGATCGACGATCTCGACCCCCTCGACCGCCCCCACCAGCGCCTGCGCCTGACTTCCCAGCTTGAGCAGCCGGTAGCCATGACAGGCGTGATGAAACGCGACTTTAGTCGGCGGCAGCTTCGCCCCGATGTCGGTCACGCCCAGCCCATCGACCAGATACTCGGTGAACTCCCACGTGATGCTCGCCGCCCACACCGCCCGCTCACGCCACGCTGGATCATCCTTGAACAAGCCGGGGTAGTAATGCCGCACCATCGACGCGCACGACCCCGACGGGCAGACGATCACCTCCGCGTCTGCAAACGCCGTCAGGAATTGGCGCGCCACCTGCTTCGCGTCCTCCCAGAAGCCGGAATTGAACGCCGGCTGCCCGCAGCAGGTCTGATTGAGCGGGAAACGCACCTCTACGCCGAGCTTTTCCAGAATTTCGACGACAGACACGCCTGTTTGCGGGTAGACCATGTCGAGAATGCAGGTGATGAATAAAGAAACCGGCTTGTGTTTCGGAGAAGGGCGGATGTCGTCGGACATGGTGAACTGTAACCTTCATACTGGCTGTTATAGACAATGATTATAACGCAGTCTGGGCGGCTTCACAGCAGGTGAAGCGGCGCGATCAGCCCGCTCAAGCTTCGATCCGCGCCAGATTCGGCGTCTGACCGCGCACGTTCAGCCCAGTGACGCGAAAGAGCGCGCCGGCATGGTCACCTTCATCCGCTCGATTGTTGACGCCCGCCGTCGTCACATAGAGTTCATCTCGATTCAGCCCACCAAAGGCGGCGCTGCTGGTTTTGCGGACGGGGATCGGCACGCGCAGCCGCTCGCGCCCGTCTGGGTCGAAGCAGATCACGCACGATCCATTCCAGACCGCCGACCAGATGCAGCCCTCCGCGTCAACCGCCATGCCATCCGGCATGCCGCCGCCGTCGGGCAGGGTGATGAACGGACGGCGGTTGAGCGCCTCGCCGCTGATCTCGTCGTAATCGTAGACATCAATTGTCCGCGTGACCGAGTCAGTGTGATAAAAGCGCGTTCGATCCGGGCTGAAGCCCATGCCGTTGCTGATGCCGATCCCCTCGCGGATGATCGTCCAGCGAGCATTCAGATTGAAGCGGTACAGCCGCCCGCGCCGCGCTTCGCCGCCCATCGTGCCGGTGAACACGCGCCCGAGCGGGTCAGCGATGGCGTCGTTAAAGCGCGTCTCGGCGTCGAGCGAATTCTCCGCCTGCACCACCGTGACCGCGCCGTCACGCCAGCGCCAGACCGCGCCTTTATCCAGAAACAGCAGAAGCGATCCGTCCGCCGCTGCGCACAGCCCGCCGATTGCCCGCCCTGCTTCATAAATCCGTCCATGTGTCCCCGATGCCGGGTGATAACGAAACAAATGCCCACGCGGAATATCGACCCAATACAGCGTTTGATCGAGCGGATGCCAGACCGGGCATTCGCCTATCTCACACGCATAATCCGCGATCATCGTCACTTCCATATCCATGCCAATCCTTTTTGCACGCGCTGCTCATACGATGGATAATGTGCACGTGCCAATCATACCGCAGAGTGCGCAAAGCCGCAGAGAGAAGAGAGCCTTGATGATGCAGCTGATCATGATGTATTTCCCCAACGCCCCCCGAATTCCCCTGCGCTATCTGCGCCAGGTTCCGCGCCTGGTCGGCGTCGCGTCGGTATTGGATGACATCGCGCCCGATCAACCCTGGACGGTTGAGCGCGTCACGGCGCTGCGCGATCAGATCGAGGCGGCGGGTCTGCGCTGGCTGGTCGTCGAGAGCATCCCCGTGCATGAGTCGATCAAGCTCGGCGCGCCTGATCGCGACCGCTTCATCGACGTGTACATTCAGGGGATCGAGTCGCTCGGCGCGGCAGGGATCCCTGTCCTCTGCTACAACTTCATGCCCGGTCTCGGCTGGACGCGCACCGATCTCGCCATGCCGCTGCCTGACGGCTCGACCGCGCTCGCGTTCGATCAGAACGCGCTGGGCAAGCTCGAACGCGACGACGCAATGGAGCATCTCCGTCTGACACCCGAACGCCGCGCCCTGATCGAGCAGTACGCCGCCATGACCGATGAGGACTTGTTCGCCCATTACGTCTATTTCATCAATGCGATTGTCCCAGCGGCGGAGAAGGCGAAGGTCAAGCTCGCCATCCACCCCGACGATCCGCCCTGGTCAGTTCTGGGGACGCCGCGCATCGTCCGCGACGCCGAGACAGTCGCGCGGCTGCTGGCGGTCAGCAGCTCCCCGCATCATGGGCTGACCTTCTGCACAGGATCATTTGGCGCGAATCCCGCCAACGATCTGCCGGCGATGGCGCGCCAGTTCGCGGATCGGATTCATTTCATCCATGCCCGCTGTGTCAAAACGACCGCGTCTCAGGTCTTTCACGAAGTTGCGCACGCCGACGCGGGCGATGTCGATCTGTTCGCCATCCTGGATGCGCTGATCGGCGCGGGCGTGGACGTGCCGATGCGCCCCGATCATGGACGCATGATCTGGGATGAGGACGGCTTCCCCGGCTATGGACTGTATGATCGGGCGCTTGGCGCGCAGTATCTGCTCGGATTGATCGACGCCATTGCACGCCAGCCCTGATCGCAGCGCTGAGATCGCCGCGCGGGTGGCAGATCGGCGCTTCATCTCGGTTGAGTTCGTCTACAAGCCGCGCCCAGCGAACGCCGACTACGACTCGCGCCGCCGCCGCGCCGTGTTCGATTACGCCCTGCGCTCGCGGCTGGCGGAGCTGGCGCGCCATCCCGACGCGGCGCTGATCTTGTGCTGCGCCGACTTGTCCGCCGCCGCGAGTCTTGCGCCCATCCTCGCGGATTTTCCATCGCTGCTGACTCTGACCACCTTCGTCAATCCTGAAGCGTATGCGCCACCTTTCCCCGATGCCGAGACGCCGTATCGCTGCGCCTGGGACGCACCGGAGGCGTGGACGCAGTACAAAACGACGGATCGCTGGGCGCGGATCGCGTTCGCGCTCGAAGTCGGGCAGCGAGTCGCAACGGCAGGCGGGCAGGGCTGGATCGTCATGCCGGCGCATGATGCCGTCTGGGGCGCGTATCTGCTCGATGAGCTGGCGGCGATCAGCCTCGAGCAGGCGCGCGGCGGACTGCCCGCCGCCGTCAGCCCATACAGTGATTTTCATCATTCCGCTGTCCCCGGCGTCTGGATCGACCCGCTGGTGATCCGCGTCATTAACGCGGCATTTCACCGCCCCCCTGACTCTATCGCATCGAGGGCTTATCAGCAGTTCTGGGGCAAGATGGGGATCATCCCCTATGCCATGTGCGCTTCCATCCTCCGCCGCGTCGAAATGCGCGTTTGGGAGGATGATCTGGAGATCGACAGCGCGATTCAGACGCTCGGTTATGCGGCTGTGACCGCCTTTGCCATGCACGGCGTCCATGTCAGCTACCGGCAGGCACTGCCAGTGTTCAGCTTGGTGGACGCGCTGGCGCTCTTCGACCGCACGCTGCATTACTCGCTGCCGATTCCGGGCAATACCAGCCTGCTGGCGCGCCCATTTATCGCGCTGTGGCAGCATCTGCCCGATTACGCGCTCAATTACTGGTATCTGGCGGCATGCATCGAGGCGCTGACCGCCCGCTGCCAGCGCCATATCGCCAGCCGTTTAGCCCGTTTCGGCTGCTCATGGGTCGATTGGGGCGCGTATCGCCATGTCGTGCGCGTCGGCGATCCCTTCGTTCAGGTCTGGAAGGATTCGCCGTAAATCGTTATAATAGACGATATCCTGATCAGTATAGACGAGTGAAAAACGGGCATGATCTCAGCGGGTGACTTGCGAAAAGGGACGATTCTCAACCTGGATAACACGCTCTACCGCGTGATGAACACGCAGTATCACAATCCAGGTCGAGGCGCGGCGTCGATGCGCGCGCAGTTGATGGATATTCGGTCGGGCGCGACTCAGTATCGCGTGTTTTCGGCGGAAGAAAGCCTGAACAACCTGTTCGTAGAGCATGAGCCGGTGAAGTATCTCTACAATGACGGCGTGTTCCTGCACTTCATGAACACCAACACCTACGATCAATATGAGGCAAATGTCTCGCTGTTCGGCGACGACATCCTGTATCTGAAGGAAGACATGGAATTGCAGCTCATGCTGCATGAGGGCAGCACTGTGTTGGATTATGTGCTGCCGACCACCGTCACCCACCGAGTGGTTGAGGCGGAAGTCGCTGTGGTCGGCAACACAGCGGGCGCGGTGATGAAGCGTGTCAAGACGGAAACCGGTTTATCCGTCCAAGTTCCAAATTTCATCAACGAAGGTGACCTGATCAAGGTGGACACCCGCGACGGCTCTTACGTCGGGCGCGCTTAGCCAACCGAATCACTGCGGTCGAATTGACCACTTCATCTCGCTCTCGCCCGCCTGGAGATTGACCCAGCGGGCGAGCGTGAACAGAAAATCAGACAGGCGGTTGAGATACATGATCACCTGCGGGTTGATCGCATCACCCTCCGCCAGTTCAACCGTGGCTCGCTCGGCGCGGCGGCAGATCGTCCGCGCCAGATGCAGCGCCCCCGCGCCGGATGTCCCTCCAGGCAAGATGAAGTTCTTCAGCGGCGGCAGATCGGCGTCCATCGCGTCGATCCAGCCTTCCAGCGCCGTCACCTGTTCCGCTTTCACGCGCACCAGCCAGTCGGCTTTGGCATCCAGCCGCGTCGCTAAGTCCGCGCCAAGCGTGAAAAGATCATTCTGCACGATCTCCAGCCAGGCATCCGCCTGTGCGGGCAGCGCGAACGACCGCGCCAACCCCAGACAGGAGTTCAGCTCGTCTACTGTGCCATACGCCTCAACGCGGATATGGTTCTTGCGGACGCGCCCGCCCGCCAGCAGGCTGGTCTCGCCTTGATCGCCGGTCTTAGTGTAGATTTTCATCGCTCTGTTCTCTCGCTTGACTGTTAAAATCCATGTTCTGCATCCGACGCTTCGAGCGCTGCCGTGAAATCGTCCCCCAGAATGAGGAGGTCTTCCCCGGTTGCAATCGCCCGCGCCACGGCTCGCAGCGCCGCCCGCCGACACCACGCCGCGATCTGCGCGCCTGACCAGCCCGGCGTCCCCAATGCCAGCATCTCCGCCGACACCGCCGCCTCAACCGGGCGTCCGCGCAGATGAATCTCGAAAATCGACCGCCGCGCTGCTTCGTCGGGCAAGCCGACGTCGATATGCAAGTCCAGCCGTCCCGGGCGGCGCAGCGCCGGATCGATCAGATCGGGGCGATTGGTCGCCGCCAGCACCAGCACGCCGCCCGCATCAGCGATGCCGTCTATCTCGGTCAAAAGCTGCGCAACCACCTGCTCAGCCGCCGCGCTAGCGCCGCTGCGCGCGCGCGCCAGCGCATCGAATTCGTCGAAGAACAGGATCGATGGGGCTGCCTGCCGCGCCATTCGAAACAGATCGCGGACGGCGCGCTCGCTCTCCCCAACCCACTTGTTGAGCAGTTCGGGTCCGCGCACGCTGATGAAATTGACCCCGGTCTCGCGCGCCGCCGCTTTCGCCAGCAGCGTCTTGCCCGTCCCCGGCGCGCCGGACAGCAGGATGCCGCGCGGCGGTCTGAGCTTCGCCTGCGCGAACAGGTCAGGCTGGCGCAGCGGCAGTTCAACCGCCTGCCGCAGCGCGGTTTTCGCCGCCTCCAAGCCGCCGATGTCATCCCAGGTGACCTCCGGGACTTCGATATAGGCTTCCCGCACCGCGCTCGGACGCACCAGCGCCAGCGCCGCCTGAAAATCCGCCATCGTCACCGTCAAGCCGGCGAGATCGCCGTCCAGCGGCGCGGCGACCATGAAGCGCCGCAGCGCGCTCATCGCCGCTTCACGGCACAGCGCCTGCAAGTCCGCGCCGACGAAGCCGTGCGCCGCTGCAGCAACCGCCGCCAAGTCTACATCCTGCAGCGGCATCGCCCGCGTGTGAATGCGCAGGATCGCCTCCCGTCCAACGCGATCCGGCGTGGACAGCGCGATCTCGCGGTCGAAGCGCCCTGGACGGCGCAGCGCCGGATCGAGATGATCGGGCAGATTGGTCGCGCCGATCACGATCACATCGCCGCGATCCTCCAGCCCATCGAGCAGCGTCAGCAGTTGGGCGACCACCCGCTTCTCAACTTCGCCCTGCACCTGGCTGCGTTTGGGCGCAATCGCGTCGATCTCGTCGATGAAGACGATGCTCGGCGCATTGGCGCGCGCTTCCTCAAAGACGCGCCGCAGCGCGCTCTCGCTCTGCCCATAGAGCTGGTCGATGATTTCGGGTCCGTTGATCACGATGAAATGCGCCCCCGTCTCGCGTGCGACCGCCCGCGCGATCAGCGTTTTGCCCGTCCCCGGCGCGCCGTAAAGCAAGACGCCTCTCGGCGGCGCGATGCCGAGCCGCTCAAAGCTGTGCGGATGGCGCAGCGGCAGCTCGACCATCTCGCGGATGCGCTGAATCTCCTTGTCCAGCCCGCCAATGTGGTCATAGCCCGCTGGACGGAACGGGGTCGGGGGGCGCGGAGCCTGCAGCGACGCGGGGCTGGTTTCCACTTCGCGCGCAAGCCGGTCGAGCATGTCCAGCAACCCTTCGCCGAACAGCCTGCCCAGATTGTAACTGAAGCCGCCGCCCTGCGGCGTTCTTGTCATAGCGAACCTTTTCTGTAGCCTTGAAAAGGCTGGACGCAGCGCCCAGCCCCTCTTCAATCATAGCGAAACTTTGCTACAATGGGTACGAATGGTCTGAAAAGGACGACTGCAATACACGAACTTATGCCAGCCTGGTTCAAAGGGCGGTGGATCGGCGCGGCGCTCCTGCTCTCGTGCCTCGCCGGATGCGGAAGCGCCATGCAGGTGATGACCTCCGAGCCGCTGCCGACGCCAACCGCCGCGCTCACCTTCGCGCCCGCGCTCACCTCTACACCCGAAGCCACTGCACAGATGCCGGAAGTGACTTTCGAAATGGTCGGGACAAGACCGCCTTCGGTGGCGCTGAAAATCTGGCTGCCGGAGCCGCTGTCACCCGCTGATAACAGCGCGGCGGCGGCGCTCTGGGCGGATCAGATCACCGCGTTTGAGGCGGCAAATGGCGATGTCGAGGTCATCATTCGGCTCAAGCGCCCCACCGATGTCGGCGGGATTCTATCCACCCTGCGGACTGCCAGCGCGGTCGCGCCCGGCGCGATGCCCGATCTAACGCTGCTGCGGCGCTCTGATCTGCTCAACGCGCACCAGTACCGCGTGCTGCAGTCGCTTCAGAATCGCCCGTCTGCGCCGTCGCTGGACGATATGCAGCCGACTGCTGCCCGACTGGGACGGATCGACGGCGATCTTTATGGCGTGCCGTATTTGGTCGATATCCAGCACATCGCGTATTATCCCGCTTTCGTCGCGCCGGGAAACTGGACATTTGAAGGCATCTTTGCGGGCAGTGTCCGCCTCACTTTCCCGATTGGGCGCACTATCGGGCGCAGCGATATGCTCATCGCGCAGTATCTGGCCATGAGCGACTCCCAGCTCAGCCTGGACTCGGAAGCGCTGCTGGCGCTGCTGCGCTTTTATGACCGCGCGGGCGACGACGGTCTGATCGATCTGTTGTCACTCGATTACACGACGACCAGCGATTATCGCGCTCGACTCGGCAGCGGCGAGATTCGCGCCGCCGTCCTCAGCTCGACCGGATTTCTGGCGCTGCGTTCCAGCGGCGCAGACCTTCAGTTTGCCCCCATACCGACTGCCGATGGAACGCTTGCTGCGCCGCTCGATGGCTGGGTCTGGGTGCTGACCACGACCGACGCAGATCGCCAGGAAGCGGCGCTGCGCCTGCTCAACTGGCTGATGAACACCGATCGGCAGGCGCGCCTGAGCCAGGCGCTCGGGATGCTGCCGTCGCAGCGCGGCGCGCTGCGCCTCTGGACGATGCCCGAAGGGCTGAGCGAGTATCCTGCCTTCGCCGACGCGCTGGTTGCGTCGGCGATCCTGCCGGAGAGCCTGCCCGCGCCGACCGCGCGCGCGCTGCATACGGCGCTGATCGCCGTCCTGACCGGAGAACGCACCGCTGAACAAGCTGCTCAGGATGTGATCGCGCTGGTCGGGGCTTAGAGCGCTCTTTCGTAGAAGCGGAAGGTCTTGTAAATTTCCTGCCCAAAGCTCTTAGCGATGCTGACCATGTTGTGATTGCTCTCCAAAATCCAGCCAGAGTCGCAGAACTGATAGCCGTTGTCGATCAGCGCGCGCAGCGTGTGATAGTACAGCACGGCATCCACGCCTCTGCCGCGCAGCCCTTCCTTGACGCCCAGAAGCGGGACGCGCGCGCCGCGAATCGAGGGGCGAATTTTCCAATGCCACAATGCCCTCACCAGCGTGACGATCTCCGGCGTGCCGGGGCGCGCATATGCCTTGCGCAGGACTTCGTTGAGGTTAGGGATCGCCATCGAGAAACCGGCGGGTTCGCCATCGACATAGCCGAAAAATGCCAGGCGCGGATCGAAAAAGTTGCCCAATGACTCGACCAACCCATCGAGTTCGCGCGGGGTCATCGGCACAAACCCCCAGTTTTTCTCCCAGGCGGCGTTGTAGAGTTCCTTGAAGAGCGCGAATTCAGCCTTGAGTTTTTTCGTCTCGATGCCGCGCACGGTCACTTTATTGCGGCGCATGATGCCTTTGGCGATCCGTTCCAGCCGATCATCCAAGCCGGTTTCGAGCGCTTTTTCACGGGTAATGATGAAGCCGTAGGTGTCCATGGCTTTGCTGAAGCCCGCCGCTTCGATGTGCGCTTGATAGTAGCGCGGGTTGTAAGGGTAGAGCAGCACGGGCGGTTGATCATGCCCTTCGACCAGCAGCCCGCACTCATCATGCGTCGAAAACGTCTGAGGTCCGCGAATCGCCGGATAGCCCCGGTCTTTGACCCAGGCGCAGGCAGTGTCAAGCAGCGCGCGCGCCGCTTCTGCGTCGTCCAAGACCTCAAACGCGCCGAACCAGCCGACGCGCTCCTCATGGAATTCGTTGTGCCGATGATTGATGTATGCCGCAATCGTCCCGACGATCTGATCGCCGCGCCACGCCGCGAAATAGTCGCCTTCGCAGTATTCCCAGGCGGGATTCTTCTTCTTATCCAGCAGATCGCGCCGCATCGACAGCAGCGGCGGAACCCAGTTAGGATCGTTTTTGTAAACAGTCCAGGGAAAGATGAAGAAGGCGCGAAACTCGGCTGGCGTTTCGACTTTGCGAACGGTCAGAGCGCTTGACATGATGAGTCCCATTCAGGCTGCACGCAACAGCGGCTATTATAGCCGCTTCTGTCTCAGCGCAGCAGACTCAGCAGTCCAGGACGCACGGTGAGTTGGGCGCCCGCTGTCGGCAGATACTCACCGTCACATTCAAAATTGACGCGCCCGGTCGGGCTGGTGATCGAGATGGACTGCGCCCGCGCGCTGCGCACCGCCGGATGAGTCAGGTGTGTGCCGTTGAAAACGCGCTGAAGCGCGGCAATGATCCGCGCCCGCGCCACGCCCTCCACCAGCACCACATCGAACAGCCCATCGCCCGTCTGCGCGTTCGGCGCGATCCGCATCCCATGTCCGAAAGTCGTACCGTTGGCGACCGCGACCAGGTAAGCCGCCCCTTCATACCAGGGCTGCCCATCGAGCTGCACGCTCAGCAGGCTGGGCGGCTCGCGCAGCAGCGCTGCCAGCGTGGCATAAAGGAATGTCCAAGGGCGGCGCGGCATCCGTTCAACGATCTTGACGACTTCCCCGCCGAGTCCCGCGCTGGCGATGTTGAGAAAGTGGCGCGGCGCGCTATCGGGCGCGCTGATCATGCCGATGTCGGTCGGGGATGGCTGCGCGCGGGCGATCCACTCGACGGCGGCGCGGGCGTCTCTGAACGGCATCCCAATGCCGCGCGCCCAGTCCCGCCCCGTGCCAATCGGCAGGTTGCCATAGACCATCGGATCAGCGGCGCGGCGCTGGTTCATGTCCGCCAGCGCGTTGACCAGCGCGTGATTCGTCCCGTCGCCGCCGATGGCGATCACGCGGCGGATGCCGGCATCATAAGCAGCGTCGAGATGAGGGGCGACTTCTTCCGGGCGCTGCGTCACGGCAATCACCAGTTTGCCCAGCCGCTCCCAGAGCAGCGGTTCGATCCCGCGCCAGATTTTGCCAGCGCGTCCGCCCGCCGCGTGCGGATTGAGAATGACCAGCGTCTGCGCGATCATGACCGAACATGCTCGATCAGATCGAGCAGTTGGGTGATCGAAAACGGCTTGGGCAGGAAATAATCCGCGCCTGCGTTGATCGCCGCGCTTTCAAGCCCAACGTTACCGCTGGTGATGATGATATAAATGGACTTGGCGCTGCTGACGGCGCGCAGATGGCTGAGCATCTCGATGCCGGTGGTGTCGCTCAAATGATGGTCACAGAGCATGACATCAGGGGCGCATTTTGCAACGGATGCGAGCGCCTCTGCGCCTGTGCGCGCGGTCTGCACCTGGTGTCCATTGAGCGCTAGTGACATGCTCCAGACCTCGCGCAGAGCAGGACTGTCTTCGATGATCAGAACGTTTGCCATAGTCATACTCACGCATCTGGGCGAATCTGCCCATCTCCAATGATCACCCATTTGTAGGTGGTCAGTTCTTCCAAACCCATCGGCCCGCGCGCGTGCAGCTTTTGCGTGCTAATGGCGATCTCCGCGCCCAATCCCAACTGTCCGCCGTCGTTGAAGCGCGTGCTGGCGTTGACGAATACCGCCGACGAGTCGACTGCTTCGACAAAGCGGCGGGCGTGGTCGTCATTCTGAGTCAGGATCGCTTCAGAATGCCCAGTGGAATGGCGGCGGATGTGCGCCAGCGCCTCATCCAGCCCATCGACCACCTGCACGCTGAGAATAAGCGCCATCCATTCGGTATCAAAATCAGACTCTCCAGCGGGCAGCACATCGTCGGCGGGCAGGATAACGTCCAGCGCGCGCGGCGCGGCGCGGAAGGTCACGCCGTCTTGGCGCAGATGCGCCACCAAGCGCGGCAGAAACGCCGCCGCGACCGCCTGATGTACCAAGACCGTATCGACGCTGTTGCAGACCGATGGACGCTGCACTTTGGCGTTGCGGATGATCGCCAGCGCCTGATCCAGATCGGCGGACTCGTCCACATAGATATGGCAGACGCCGATCCCGCCGATCATGACCGGGATCGTGCTGTGTTCGCGGCAGAACTGATGCAGCGCCGCGCCGCCGCGCGGGATGATCATGTCGATGAAATCGTGCAGCTTGAGCATCTCCTTGACATGCTCGCGGTCGATACTGTCGATATACTGGAGCACGTCGGCGGGCAAGCCCACTTCGCTGATGGCGTCGCGCAGCGCTGCCACCAGCGCCGTATTGCTGTGCAGCGTCTCTTTGCCGCCCCGCAAAATCGCCGCGTTGCCGCTTTTGAGCGCGAGCGCGGCGCAGTCCACCGTCACATTCGGGCGCGACTCGTAAATGATGCCCAGCACGCCGAGCGGCGTCCGGCGTTTGGAGACGCGCAGCCCGTTCGGCAGGACGCGCTCGCCGAACGTCTGCCCAACCGGATCGGGCAGCGCCGCAACCGTGCGCACATCAGCGGCAATGCGGTGCAGCCGCCCCTCCAATCTCAACCGGTCGATGAAAGCGGGCGGCATGCCGCCCGACACCGCCGCTTCCAGGTCGCGGCGGTTGGCATCCAAGATGGCTTCAGCGTGGATCTCAAGGGCTGATGCCATCGCCAGGAGCGCCCGATTCTTCTGTTCGGTCGGCACGCTCGACAGCGCTGTCGACGCGTTTTTCGCGCATTCCGCGATGGCTTGTAAAGTTTTCATTAAAAACCTCATCGATGACATTGCTATTATTATAGTTGTGAAGTCAATTGAAGAACGTAAATTTTTCTAGGGGGCTTCACTGCGGCGCTGTTCTTCATCGGGCAAGGCCACTTTTTCGTAGATGGCTGTCAACGTCAGCGCACATCCAATCGACTCGATCTGGAGAACTGCCGACGGGTCGAGCGTTTCATAAAAAATCCAGGTTCCATCGGGCTGCCGGCGGTAATGCTCGACGTGAAAGGCGTCGGGGTCGATCAGCAGATAGTCGCCCAGCGACTCAATCCGCTGATACAGTGTGCGCTTAGTGACGCGATCATACTGCGCGGTCGATGGCGACAGGATTTCGATCAGCGCGGTGGGGTTGGTGAGCGTATCGACCTGATCGTCGATGAATGCCGGCGTGCCGCAGACAACGACCACATCCGGGTAAACGAAGTCCTTGCCGACACCGACCCGCATGTCATTGGCGTAGACTTCACATGGACGCTCTCGGAGCTGCTGATTGAGGGCACTCGAGACGTTGACATTGACCAGGTTGTGCCGGCGCTTTGCGCCTGCCATTGCCAGGATGCTGCCGTTAATGAATTCGTGTCTGGTGGGACTGGCGCGCTCAAACGACAAATATTCTGCCGGCGTCCAGGTGGGGTAAATTTTCGGAAGCGCGCCCATGCTTCTAACTCCTCGCGCTATTTCAGCAGCAGCATGTTGTTGCGATGGATGATCGCATCCCCATAACTATACCCCAGAACCTCCATGATCTGCGCCGATTTGACGCCGCACAGCCGCGCCGCGTCGTCGCTGTCATAGCTGGTCAGCCCATGCGCGATCTCTGTGCCATCCGGCGCGATCACCGCGACGGTCATGCCGCGCTCGAACTTGCCCTCGACGCGGCGGATGCCGATCGGCAGCAGGCTCGCGCCTTTCTCGACCAGCGCGCGCACCGCGCCAGCATCGACATGGAGCGCGCCGCGCGTCCGCTCGACCAGCAGCCAGCGTTTGCGGTTCTCGATATGCGCGGCTTCCGCCTCGAAGCGCGTCCCAACCGACTCGCCCGCCGCGATCCGCAGCAGTGCATCGGGCGCTTTGCCCTCCGCGATATAGGTCACGACGCCGCCGCGCGCAGCAAGCTGCGCCGCTTGCAGCTTGGTAACCATGCCGCCCGTGCCGAGTCCGGTGAACGAGCCGCCCGCCCGCGTCCAGAGATCGGCGTCGATCTTCTCGACGCGCTGGATCAACTGCGCGCTGGCATCACGGCGCGGATCGGCGGTGAACAAGCCCGGCTGATCGGTCAGCAAGATCAGCTTGTCGGCTTCGATCAGCGTCGCCACCAGCGCGGACAGGTTGTCATTGTCGCCAACGCGGATTTCATGGGTGGCGATGGTGTCGTTTTCGTTGATGATCGGGACAATCCGATGCTCGATCAGCGTGGTGAGCGTGTCGCGGGCGTTGAGAAAACGCGCTCGTTCGCCAACATCCTCGCGCGTCAGCAAAACCTGCGCAACGGCGATCTCGAAAATGTCGAACAGTTCGCTGTAAATCTGCATCAAGCGGCTCTGACCGACCGCCGAGAGCATCTGCTTTGCCGGAACCGCCGCGCCCAGATCGGGAAAGCCGAGGCGCTCACGTCCCGCCGCGACCGCGCCGGAGGATACCAGGATGAGTTCGTGACCATCCTGGTGCAGGCGCGCGATCTGCTCGACCACAGTGAGCATTCGCTGACGGTTCAGGCGCGGCGTCCCGCCTGTCAGGACAGACGTGCCGACTTTCACAATCAGCCGCTGCGTGTTTGATGACATGGGTTTACGCTTCCGTCTCTACAGCCGCGCCGCGATGTCCTCTAATACGATCTCACGTCCCTCCTGCGCCGACTGATAACAGGCATCGATGATCTGGGCGCGGCGCAAGCCGTCATGCCCTTTGTGCGCGTCCCAGTCGCCAGAGCGCACGATCTCGCAGAACGCTCGGATCACGATCTCATGCCCTTTGCCCTCCGTCAGCTTCGGCGCGATCACGGCAGGGCGACCGGCAGCATCGGTGTAGATGCGCAGCGTGTCGTCCCAGGCATACTGCTTGACATCGATCTGCGCGCCGCCCTCCGTGCCGTGCAGATGGACGCCGAAATCGTCGCCATGCGCACCGTAATACGCCCAGCTTGCCTCCAAAAGCAACGTTGTGCCGCCTTCAAGGCGGATGAACGCGGTCGCCAGGTCTTCGACTTCGTATTGACCGTCGGACATGTCCCAATGGTTGCTCGCCCACGCGCCGCGCCCGCGCGGACCCAGTTCGGCGTAGACATTGGCGCTGACTGCGACCACCTTCGGCTCGCCGAGTAGAAACATCGCCATATCCAGCACATGCACGCCCAGGTCAATCAGCGGGCCGCCGCCCGCCAGCTCTTTGCTGGTGAACCAGCCGCCCATGCCCGGAATCCCACTGCGGCGCATCCAGTAGGCTTTGGCGTAGTAGACGCGCCCCAACCCGCCCTCGTCGATCCAACGCTTGAGCGTTTGCGCATCGCCGCGCTCGCGCCAGTTGAACATCGTCTTCAGCACTTTTCCGCTCCTGATGGCGGCGCGCACCATGCGCTCGGCTTCCTCCGCCGTCCGCGCCAGCGGCTTTTCGCACAGCACGTGCTTGCCCGCTTCGAGGGCGGCGATGGCGGCGGGCGCGTGGAATTTATTCGGCGTGGCGATGCAGATGGCATCGACATCGGGATGAGTCGCCAGATCGATGAAATTGGTGAACACATACGGCAGATGGTAGTCTGTCTTAAGCTGTTCGAGGCGGGTCAGGCGTTCATCGGCGATCCCCGCGATGGTGACGCCGGGAATTTTCAGAAACGACTTCATGTGATGCTCGCCCATGTTGCCCGCGCCGATGATGCCGACGCGCAGCGGTTGAAGCGCTTGGGTCATAATGGATACCTGTGTTCTGATCGGTGTCAAGTCGCGCGGGAAATTATAGCAGGTCTGCGCCAGGGATTTGAATGACAGCCCTGCTCTGTAGTATAGTCAGATAGCAGGCGTATAGTTGAGCCAAAAGTAATATGACCCGTTCTTCTTCAATCCAACATGCCCTGAATCCGGCGCGCTGGCGTCCACAGCGGCAGGCGATTGCGCTGACCACGCTGGCATTATTCGTCGGCATCATCATGGGCGCGCTCTACCTCTCGCAGGCAGCGACCGCTGCGACGCTTGGGCGCGAACTCGAACGATTGATCATCCAGCGTCAGACGATTGAGCAGCAAAATGAGCAGCTGCGCGCCGAGATCGCGAGCCTGCGCAGTGTGCCGCATTTGCAGAACCGCGCCCGTGAGCTTGGCTTTCAGCCGATCACGGCGGATCGCCTTGAGTACATCGTCATCCCCGGCTATGCGCCGCGTGCGGACATGATTGACCGGACGGTTGCCGTCGCGCCCGCCGCGCCCCAGATCACGCCCGTGCCAGTTTACGATGAGACGTTCACGGGCTGGCTTCAGGCGCAGTTCGATGCCTTTACCCGCCAGCTCCGCCAGTTCACCGAGGGGAGCTGATCGATGAGTTCGCGCCCATCGCCCAATCCGCAGCTGGAGACGATCCAATTTCGCTTGCAGTTTGTCGTCGTCGGGCTGGTGCTGGTCAGCGGGTTACTGATGGCGCGGTTGGTGCTGTTTGAGCTGCTCAGTCTGCCGCCGGACACGGTGCGCTATCTGGAGACGCTGCGCGACAGCGGCTACCGACGCAATCTATCGCTGGCGGCGGCGCGCGGCAATATCTATGACCGGCACGGCGAAGCGCTGGCGGTCAACACGCTGGAATATCAGATCGGCGTCAGCCCGCGCCTGATCGCTGATCCGCGCCGCGCGGCGACTGGGCTGGCGACCGCGCTCGGACAGAACGAACTTGAAATCTATGAAGCGCTGACGCGGGATCGCGCCTGGGTTCCGCTGGCGACGCGCGTCAGCGCAGAGGTTGCGGGGCGCGTCCGCGATCTCAATCTCGGCTCGGCTATCACGATGCAGCCGATCCCGCGCCGCAGCTATCCACAGGGCAGCCTCGGCGCGCAGGTGTTGGGCTTCGTCGGCGGCGATCTGGTTGGCTATTACGGCGTGGAAGGCTTCTATCAGGGTCAGCTTGCGGGCAGTCAGCGCAGCCGCCAGGTGAGCAATATCCCGTTTGAGCTGCTCTTGCAGGACTGGGAGACGGATCGCGGGCGCGATCTCGTGCTGACGATTGACCGCGATGTCCAGTTCATCGCTGAGGATGAGCTGCAGCGCGCGCTCGACGCCACCGGGTCGCAGCGCGGCACGATCCTGATCATGAATCCGCGCAACGGCGAAATCCTGGCGATGGCGAGCCTGCCAACCTATGACCCAAACGCCTATTTCAATGTCGCCAATCCGCGCCTGCTCAATAATCCCGCCATCAGCGAGCAGTACGAGCCGGGGTCGATCATGAAGGTGATCACCGTTGCGGCGGCACTCGAAACGGGCGCGATCACGCCAGGATTCACCTATAATGATCAGGGCGCGCTCGAAGTCGGCGGCATCACCATTCGCAATTGGGATCGCCGCGCTCATGGCGTGGTCGATGTGACGCGGATGCTGGTCGACTCGCTCAATGTCGGCGCGGCAACGGTCGGTCTGCGCATGGGACCAACCAACTTCTACACGATGATGGATCGCTTTGGTTTCGGTCGGCTGACCGGTGTCGATCTGCAAGGTGAGCAGGCGGGGACGGTGACCATCCCCGGCGATGAAAACTGGAGCGAAGCCAGCTACGCGACCTCATCCTTCGGGCAGGGGATTGCGGTGACGCCGCTGCAAATGCTCACCGCTGTCTCCGCCATCGCCAACGACGGCTTGATCATGCAGCCGCACGTCGTCCGCCGCGTGATCGATGAGGACGCTGTGATCGAGTCGGTGCCGACAGCGCTGCGCCGCCCGATCAGCGCGGAGACGGCGCATATCGTCCGCGATATGATGGTCGCGGTCGCCCGCGATGGCTATGAAGGGCGCGCCGCGCTCCCTGGCTACACGATTGCCGGCAAGACCGGCACAGCGCAGATTCCCACGCCGTTCGGCTATGATCCGCAGGGGTCGATTGCCTCATTCGTCGGCTTTTTCCCCGCCGACGATCCGCAGGTGCTGATCCTGATCAAGCTCGATTATCCCCGCGATTACTGGGGCAGTATCGCCACGACGCCGGTCTTTCGGCGGCTGGTCGAGCGGCTGGTGATCACGCTGCAAATCCCGCCGGATGCCGTCCGCTTGCAGTTGGCGGCGCAGGGCGGCGCAGTCAACGAGATTCGGCGCTGAAAGAGGTATGATGGCAGGTGGGCTCGCGTTTGCGCTGTCGGTTGGGCTGCTGGCATTTCTGATCGGGGTGATCTGGGGCGCGCCGTTTGTCGAGGTGCTGCGCCGGCTGCGGATCGGCAAGCAGATTCGCGTCGAGCTGGCGGAGGGACATCAGAAGAAAGCCGGCACGCCGACGATGGGCGGAATCATGATCGTGCTGCCGGTCTTTCTGATTGCGCTCGGCTTGAATCTGGTCAATGTGATCCGCACAGTGACCGGCGCGAGCATCCTCGTGCCGCTGTTTGTGATGGTCGGCTTTGCGGCGCTCGGCGCAGTGGACGACTGGGAGGGCATTGCCCGCTCGCGCGGGCGTCCGATTGGCGAGGGGATCAGCCCGCGCGCCAAGTTCATCGGGCAGTTATTCTTATCAGGAATCACCGCGGCGGTCATTTCCTTATATGACGGCGGCTTTCAGTTTGCCAACCAAGTGACACTGCCGCTGATCGGCATTTCCATCCCGATTTCGCCTGTTTTGTTCATACCAATCTGCATGTTTTTGATCATCGCTTCGTCTAATGCGGTCAATCTGACCGATGGCTTGGACGGGCTGGCAGGGATCATCACCGCCAGTGCGTTCGCCGCTTACGGTGTGATCGCCTATATCCAAGGGCAGTTCCCGCTGATGCAGCTCTGCTTCATCCTGGTCGGCGCGTGCTTCGCGTTCTTGTGGTATAACGCGCATCCTGCGCAGATGTTCATGGGCGATGTCGGTTCGCTGGCGCTGGGCGCAACCCTGGCGACAGTGGCGATCATGACCGGTCAGTGGCTTTTGCTGCCGGTGATCGCGATTGTCCCGATTGCGGAGACGCTGTCGGTGATTTTGCAGGTGATCTATTTCAAGCTGACTAAAGGACAGCGGTTGTTCCGGATGTCGCCGCTGCACCATCACTTTGAGCTGAGCGGATGGAGCGAGATGCAGATCGTCCAGCGCTTCTGGCTGGTGGGCGTGCTGGCGGCGATGATCGGGATTGCGCTGGCGCTCCTTTAAATCTAGAGTCATCAAAGCGTAGCAGGGTGTTAGAATATTATCAGGACGAGCGGGCAGACATCTATGGCGAGCAGCGTTCAGCAAAAGAGCATTGACGCGCAGACTATTCTCGATGGGTTAGGTCAAGCGGTGCTGGTTTTTGACAAAAATAACCGGCTTGTGACCGAAAATCGGGCGGCAAGAGCGTTTCTCGGTGTGGATTACAAGCTGGTGCGTGCCGAGGGCTGGTCGGCGCTGGTGATGCTGCTCAATCTGCGCCCCAATGTGAACGCTGCTGCCTTGGATGACGTGCGCACGCAGGCGCTCAACACCGACCGCCCGATCCGCTTTCAGATCGAGCGCGACGGAGAACGGATTCCGTGCTGGGCGTCGGCGGTGCAGGGCGAGGGCGGCGAAGTCTACACGATGATCAGCATCGAAACGCCGGACTGGTCGGCGCTGTCGGAGCTGCTCGATCATTATCTGGGCGAAGTCCGCGAAGCGGTCGAGTCGACACAGGGACACGCCGATCTGATCGGGCGCACCATGCGCCAGACCAAAATTGACGGCGCAGAAAAGCTGACGCGGCAGCTAAGCGGTTTCACCCGTCTGATCGATGTCCATATGCACCGCCTCAGCCGCCTGACCGACATGATGGCGCGCCTGACCGCGATCCGCACCGGTACACTGCGCGCCGCAGTGCGCACTGGGCGGCGCAAGATCAACCTTGCCAATTTCATCGAGGATTTCGTCGAAGTGCTGGACGAAGCCACCCTAATTGACCCGGAAAGCGACAGAAGCGACTGCAGAAGGCGGATTCAGACCGACGTGCCAGCGTCGCTGATGATCGCGGCGTCGCCGCTGCATTTACATGCCGTGCTGCGTGACATTCTGCGCAACGCGATTATGTACAGCCTGAAGGCGACCCCGGTACGCCTGAGCGCGACCGCCGTCGGCGATCATACGGTTCAGATCGAGATCACTGATGAGGGCTATGGGATTCGGGCTGGCGAAGTGGATCGCATTTTTATGCCGTTTGTGCGCGCGCGCCAACCTCAGATCATCAGCGAGTTCGGTTATGGGCTGAGTCTGTATCTGTGCAAGCATGAGATTGAGGCGATGGGCGGCTATCTCTGGCTGACCAGCGAAGAAGGCGTCGGCACAACGGTGAAGATCAAGCTGCCCGCCTGGAAGGAGAGCGCGTCATGCTGACGTTTTTAACCCCGGCATTCTTCGACACGCTGGTGATCGTGGTCATTTTGATCGGCGGCGCCTTCGCGGCAGTGCGTCTGTATCGGGATTTGAGTCAGCCAGCGCCGCCGTTCGGCGCTGCCCCCAGCGACGATCTGCCGCCGCCGGAGAATCAAACAGGCGCTTAAGCGCGCCTGTTTGATGAAGACAGCCTGATCTTGATCACAGCGTGTTGACAATATTTGAGAAAATATTGCCAATGCCCCCACCAATGATACCGACCAATGCCATAACGACAATGGCTACCAACACCAGGATCAGGGCATACTCAACTAGCCCCTGACCGTCTTCACGAGGAAGATATAACATAGATAATTACTCCTCACCATAACGGTCGAATGATTTGGTGTTCGGCATAACGCCGAATGCCTAAAGCCATTTTACCTCTGCTAGTACGTTAGTACAATAAATGCTCATCGTTAAAAGATGTCTAAAAATCGTTACAAAATGCCTGCCGCATCTCAACAATTGAAGGCGTTTTGGGTTTAGATTAAAATCCCTCTCATCTTTGTATCTCCGTAGAATAGAACCAAAGGACAAACCGCGTGAGCAAACCGATAATCGCCGTCTTGCAAGGCGATCAAACCGGGCAGGAACTGCTCGAAGAAGCGCTGCGCGTGATCGATCCGGGGGTGACGCGCTGCGATATCGACTTCAAATTCTTCGATCTCTCGCTTGAGAATCGCCGGATGACGAACAATCGCATCGTTTATGATGCCGCCGAGTGCATCGTCCAGACCGGCTTGGGGATCAAGGCGGCGACGATCACGCCCGGCAACCCCGATGATGTCGGCAGCCCAAACGCGCTGCTGCGCGAGCTGATCAACGGGCAGGTGATCCTGCGGACGGGGCGGCGTATTCCAGCGGTGCGCCCGATAGCGGGCGTCTATGCCCCGATCACGGTGGCGCGGATGGCAGTTGAGGATGCTTATGGCGCGAAGGAATGGCGCGAGGGCAGCGGACTCGATGAGGTAGCGTACAGCACGCGCAAGCTGTCGCGTCGTCTGTGCCGCGCTGTGGCTGAATTCACCTTTCGCTATGCTCGGCGCGTCGGCGCAAAAGTTTTTGGCGGCGCGAAATACACTGTCAGCCCCGTTTATGAAGGCATCTTCAAGGAAGAACTCGACGCGGCGAGCGCCCGCTATCCCGACGTGCCGTATGATCCGCAGTTGATCGATGCAACCTACGCGCTGCTGCTCAAGACGACCGGTGAGCCGCTGGTGATCCCTGCGCTCAACCGTGACGGCGACAGCCTCAGCGATCTGGTGCTGGAGATGTTCGGCAGCATCGCCGGCGCGGAGTCGGTTATCTATTCGCTGGACGATCAGTTCGAGGTCAAAACGGTTCTGACGGAAGCTCCGCACGGCACTGCGCCGCGTCTTTTTAGGAAGAACATCGCCAACCCGATGGCGATGATCCTGGCGGGGGCGGCGCTGCTGCGCCATGTCCCGGTCAGTGGAGCGGCGCGCGCCAGCCGCGCCATCTATGAAGCGACGCTGGAGACCGTTCAGGAGGGGGTTCGCACGCCCGATCTGGGCGGGCAGTCCAGCACAACCGATTTCACCAACGATGTCATCCGGCGCGTCAAAGGCAAGCTCGAAATCTGGGACGCTCTGGGCGAAAAAGCGTGAACACAGCCGACAACGCCGACTTTGATGCCGAGGTCGCTTCTTTTTGGAATCTGCTTATGCAGATGGTGTTGGACGGTGAGAAACGCCTTTCCGCCGTTCTCGCTCAGCATGATCTGACTCCGCCGCAGTTTTACGTCCTGAAAACACTGACCGAACAGGGCGGACGCTGCAACATTGGCTTGATGGCGCGGCTGCACGGCTTGACCAACCCCACTATGACCGGGCTGGTCAAGCGGCTGGAAGTATCCGGCTTGGTGACGCGCCAGCACGACCCAGCAGATCGGCGCGCTGTCTCGGTGATGCTGACGGCGCAAGGTCAGGCGCGCTATGACGCCGTGCGCGATTATTTGCTGGCGCAGCTTCGCGAGGCGCTCAGGCTGATCCCTGCCGATGAGCGCGCGCGCCTGCGCGCCTACCTGACCGCGTATGCCTCGTTAATCATGCTATAATGAACGGATGTGCATACAGGGGCGAAGATGGAAAACACGCTCTATTATGGCGACAATTTAGACATTCTCAGCAGTCCGAAATACATCCCCGATGACTCGGTTGATTTAATCTATCTCGACCCGCCCTTCAACAGCGCCCGCGATTACAATGTGCTGTTTCGGGATGAAAGCGGACGCGAGAGCGACGCGCAGATCGTCGCTTTCAAGGACACCTGGCATTGGAGTCCGACCGCGGAGGAGACCTTTGTCACCCTGGTCACGGACGCCGCGCCTGAACTCTCTGCGACGATGACGGCGCTGATGCGCATCGTCGGTCGCAATCAGATGATGGCGTATCTGGTCATGATGGCAGCGCGGCTGCGCCAGCTCTACCGCGTCCTCAAGCCGACCGGCAGCCTTTACCTGCACTGCGATCCGTCCGCCAGCCATTATCTGAAGATAATTTTGGACTCGCTTTTCGGGGTTGAGCGCTTTTTGTCCGAAATTATCTGGAAGCGAACAAGCGCGCATAATTCCGCGAAACGCCCCGGTCCGATTCATGATGTCATACTGATGTATTCGAAGTCGAAGAAATACACCTGGAATCGGGTCTACATGAGTTACGATCAGCGCTATCTTGATCGTTTCTACCGCTTCACGGATGAGGATGGGCGGAAATATCGACTTTCTGATCTGACCGGAGCTGGCAAGCGTAAAGGCGAGACCGGGCAGGTCTGGCGCGGCATCGATGTGACTGAAAAAGGGCGGCACTGGATGCGACCGCCGTCGGAACTGGACGAACTGGATCAACAGGGGCGTATTGTTTGGTCGGAAAAAGGTGTGCCAGCATACAAGCGCTATCTGGATGAAATGCAGGGCGTTCAGGTGCAGGATGTCTGGGACGACATTCCCCCCATCGGTGCGCAGGCGAAAGAGCGTCTCGGCTATCCGACGCAAAAGCCGGAAGCGCTGCTTGAGCGCATTATCCTCGCCAGCAGCAATCCCGGCGATCTCGTGCTTGATCCTTTCTGCGGCTGCGGCACGACGATTGCCGCTGCACAGCGGCATGGACGCCGCTGGATCGGCATCGACATCACTCATCTGAGCATCGCGCTGCAAAAATACCGCCTGCTGAGCGCCTTCAATCTGCGCGATGGGGTCGATTACCGGATCGTCGGCGAGCCGGAAGATGTCGCCGGAGCGCGGACGCTGGCGGGGCAAGATCGCTTTCAGTTCCAGTATTGGGCGCTCTCCAAGCTGCGCGGCGCGAAGCCTTTGGGCGGCGAAGCGGGCGAGGCAGGCAAAAAAGGCATGGATCGCGGCGTGGATGGCGTGATCGATTTCTTTGAGGTGGGCAGCAGGACTCCACAGCGCGCCATTATTCAGGTCAAGTCGGGCAAAGTCAGAAGCGCGGACATTCGCGATCTGAAAGCGGTGATCGAGCGTGAAAATGCGGCGGTCGGCGTGTTTTTGACTCTCGAAGCGCCGACCCGCGAAATGATCGTTGAGGCGACGGCGGCGGGATTTTACGAATCGAACGGCACGCGCTACGCCCGCATCCAGATTCTGACGATTGCCGAGCTGTTTGAAGGCAAAGACGCCGATCTTCCCGGCACACGGGGCAGCTACAAGCGCGCTGAAAGCGGCGCAAAACCCGACTTTGAGCAGAATAAGCGGCTTTTGTGATCATGGCGCTCCCCCCCGATTTCCTGACGCGCTGCGCGGAGACGCTCCGCCCGCTAATGCGAACGATTGCCATGCGGGAAGCGCTGCTGGCGCAGGCGTATCAGACAGCGGCGCGCAGCCTGCTCGATCAGATCGATACGTCTGGCTCGCCAGCGGAGGCAGCGTTGAAAGCTGCGCAGACTGCGCTTGAATACGGGTGTTTAGAGGATGGGTCGCAGGCGCTCGAAGCGCTCTTGAAGGTGGCGCGCGGCGCAGTTGGTGAGGATAAAAAAGCGCAGATCGACCGCCTGATCGACGAAGTATCGGCTTTATGCAGCGGGGGGCGCAGATGGGAGATCGCGTATCTGCGCCGCTTTGAGACACTGCTCACGCCGCTCAACAGCGGCTCATTAAATCTGGGGCGCGCGCGGGCGCTGCTGGTTGGGGCGGGCGCAGAGACCGCGCTGATGGCAGAGGCGCACCGGCTGTATGCCGCCGCGCTGACCGACACGACTGCGCCGCTGCCCGTCTGGATCGACCTGAGCGCGTGGCATGATGGGCGCTCGACACTGCGCTCGCTGACGGTCGCGGCGATGAAAGAGTCCGATGCGCGTGTGCGCCGCATGTTGGGCGAAAACCGGCTTGCGCTGCTGCTGTCGCGCCTGGATCAACTGCCGAATGTCAGCCGCCGCCAGACCATTCAGGATTTTCTAAACGACTACCCTCAGCTCCCTGTGCTGATCGCAGCGCAGGATGCGCCTGAAATCGACCTCGACATTGAGCGCGTGTCGGTTCCCTGACTGGGTTTGGTTCTTTTGCTGCAGTGGCATTACAATAAATAGGTTGATTGTAAGAGAGCCAAAAGCTGGTACAGCATGAGTGTATCCCATCGCATGGTACAAGTATTCTCCTGGCTGACCGAGCCAAGCGCGACTATCTCCGATCCGCTGGAGCGAACGCGGACTCGCTGGATCGCAAGCCTGCTGCTGGCGCTAAGCGGCATTCTCAGCGCTGTGACGATTCTGCAAATCCTGCTTGAAAGCGCGCCGCTGAACACGGTGGTGATCAGCCGGCTTATATCTCTGGGGATAATGCTGCTCCTGTTCGGTCTGCTGCGCGTGGCGCATCTGTCGATCAATGCGCTGCTGTGCGCTGCGGCGGCGCTGCATTTCACACATTTCCTCTTTTTCACTGTGGATAAGCTGTCAGGTCTGTATTACATTAGCATAATCCTGCCATTTTTATACGTATATTATCCGGTTTACGTTGGGCTGGCGCTGTCGGCATTGATGATCACCTACACTGCCGCGCTTGGGGCGCTGTTCATACCTGGTCAGTTCCAGCAGGTGCTGGCTCATCCGGTTTTGTTCACCATCCTAAATGCTTTAATCAGCTTCCTGACGATCTATGAATATCGGCGGCAGATCGGCGTGCGCCAGGCAGCGCTGATCGCCAGCGAGATGCAGATGCGCCCGCTGAAAGAGCAGGTTGAGCAGCAGGCGCAGATGCTGGACACGATGCTGAACGCGACGCCTGATCTGGTGCTGGTAATCGACCGCGACCAGCGCATCATGCAGATCAATGCGGCGATGCTGCGCGTACTTAACTGCCGCGCAGAGGACGTGATCGGCAAGACCTGGGGCAATGGCGATCTCTCGCGGACGATCTGGCAGTACAATCAGATCGGCTATCTTACTCGCGTCTTCTCAAACGGCGAAACCCTCAGCTATGAAGCGCTGGGCGTGTCCACGCCGGCGGGCGAGCGCGATTACGAAGTGATCCTCACGCCGCTGTATGAAGGCGAGGCGATCAATGCGATCATGATGAATGCCCGCGACATCACCGAGCGTAAGAAGGCGGAAAACGCGCTGCGCCTGAGCGAGGAGCGCTACCGCGTCACCACCGAGCTGATGTCGGATTACGCCTTCGCCGTCAACGTGAGCGAAGCAGGGTCGCTCAGCGTCGACTGGCTTACGGAGAGTTCGTTCTTCCGCCAGACCGGCTACACTAGGGAAGAGATCGATCAGATACTGCAGCTCAAGCTCTATCATCCCGATGATGTCGAGCTGGTCAGGCGCGATTTGCAGTCCGTCTTTGCTGGCGAGTCGGTCACCAATGATTACCGCATCATCACGAAAGGCGGTGAGCAGCGCTGGCTGCGCATCTTTCGCCGCCCGATCTTCAACTCGGCACACCAGCGCGTGACTCACTACTACGGCATCGCGCAGGACATCACGATGCAAAAGCTGGCAGAGGCGCAGCGCCTGCGCATGGCGATTGAGCGCGAACGCTTGTCGGTCATCAACCGCCTCGTCGATGCCTTCTCGCATTTTTTCCGCAATCAGCTCGCCAATATCGAGAGCAGCCGCTACCTGCTCGAAAAAGCATATCAAATGCACACGCTGATCGATGTGCAGCGCCGTTTGGATGTGATCCGCGACTGCGTGGTTGGGATGCGCGATCAGCTTGATAATCTGCGCGTCGTCGTGTCACTGTCGATGGCGACGCCGACGCCGTGCGCGGTCAATCAGCCGATTCAGTCGATCCTGAGCGAATTTGCGCCGCTGGCAGCGGGCAAGAATATCACTTTAACCGCGAGTCTCGACAACAATCTGCCTCATGTCTGGGCGACGCCGGACGATCTGCGCCTGGCGCTGCGCCATCTGATCGCCAACGCCATCCATTACACCAATCCGGGCGGCGCGGTGAGCGTCAACGCACGGCTCGAAGCACGCATGGTCTACATTGAAGTACACGACACTGGCATCGGCATTGCTGCGGAACAGCTCGGTTCGATCTTCGAGCTGTTTTACAAAGCAGACCCAGCGATGAATATCACTCAGGGCGGAGTTGGGTTGGGCTTGTCGATTGTGCGCATGGTCGCGGAGAGCTACGGCGGTCAGATCAAGGTTGAGAGCGAGACTGGCAAGGGCAGCCTGTTCTCTTTGCAACTGCTGGCGGCGGATTTTCAGCCGTAGAAGTAGGGTCAGCGCGCGGCTGCTGATAGAACTGCCGCAAGACCGAGGATAAGCGTCCCGATCAAGATGATCGACAGAATGATAAACACGACGGATGGACGCCGCCCGCGCTGTTTTCTCATCGCTAGCCTCCGATCATCGTATCAACAGCAGCTTGATCACCGCGAACAGCCCAAAGATCGCATGGGCAGCCAGCGCGGCACGGGTCGATCCTGTCAGCACACGGATGATACACAGCGCCAGCGCATCGAGAAATGGCAGCAGCGCGCCGTACCAAATCGGCGTAATCGATCCGACGGCGGGCGCGTAGTTAGGCGGGTAGATCAGCAGGTGGAAGCCGGCGCTGAGCGCGGCGCAGACAATCATCCCGCCCCAGCCGCCAAGGGCATGGCGCAGGGATGGCAGCGCGACTGCGCGAAAGACCAGCTCCTCAACCGCCGGCTGCGCGATCACCATCAGCAAGATGGCGAAAATCCAGCCCGCCGCGCTGATCGTCCCGCCAGCAGACAGGATCAGCAGCTCCGGTGACGGCGAAAAGACACCCGTGACCGCCAGCCCGATCACATCCAACAGCAGCGCGACTCCCAGCGCGATGAACATGACGAACAGGATCGGCGTTCGGCTGGCGCTGAGCTTCAGCGCGTTGAGATGAGTGCGCCGCGTCTGATAAACCAGCAGCGCGCCCATGATCCCGCCGACCGCCCAGCCCGCGACCGCCGCGTGCGGGGCAGTGTCAAACCATGCCAGCCCAACGAATGTCCCGGCGAACATGGCGACCACCGCCGCCGCAATGCTGACGGCGGTCGCCGTCAGCGACCAGGGCGGCGCGCTCTCCACCGCCCCCAGCCTCGCAAGTAACGAACGCCGTTCTGTCTGCACCAATGCCTTCCCTGTGTCGATCAGCCGAAGGCGATCACGCCGTCGGTGTTGCTGCCGATATACAGCACGCCGCTGACGATCACCGGCGTCGAGGAGCGCCAGTCGCCCGCTTCGCCCGTCTGAACGCGCCAGAGTTCCGCGCCGGTCGTGCCATCGAAAGCATACATCAGACCGCCCTGCTCGCTGAGCGCGTAGACAGTCTCATCGCCGCTGACCGGATCGACGCTGATCGAGGGCGATGAATAGGCGATCCGACCGATGTCAGCGCTCCAGAGTTCCTCACCGGTCTCTTTTTCATAGGCGACCAGCGTCCCCAAAAAGTCGTTGACGATGACCATATCTTCTCCGACAGCGGCGGATGAATAGACTGCGTCCGCGAACCTCGTCTGCCAGACGATCTCGCCGTCCGCCATGCGGATCGCATGGAAATCGCCGTCGTAATCGCCGACGAACAGCAGTCCGGTCTCCAGATCGAGCGCCGGGGTCGCATCGATCCCGCCGCGCAGGTTGGCGCGCCAGACCAGCTCGCCCGTCTCGCGGTTGACCGCCACCAGCCTGCCATTGCGTGAGCCAACATAGACGCGCTCGGCGTCGAGCGCTGGGCTTGACCAGATTTCCCCGCCGACTCTGTAGCTGTGGATCACCACGCCCTTTTCGCTGTCGAGCATGTACAGCACCCCGTCGCGGCTGCCGATATAGACGACGCCATTCTGCACGACCGGCGAGCTAAAGACCTCATCGCCGGTCGGAAACGACCAGACGAGTTCGCCCGTCCGTGCATCCAGCCGATAGACACTCCGGTCGGCTGACCCGAAGTACAGCGCGCCATTCGCATCGACAAACGGCGTCGAGACGATGGTACTGCCCGTCTGGAAGCTCCAGACCTCCGTGCCTGTCGCTGCATCCAGCGCAACCAGCGCGCCGGCTTCGCTGCCTGCAAAGACCAGCCCATGAGCGACCGCCGTCGTCGTGCGGCTCGGCTGGGGCAGATCGAACTGCCAGAGGCGGCGCGGCTCGCTGCGCAGCGGCGGCGAGATAAAGCGCCCCGTCCGCTCAACATCACCGCGAAACATGCTCACAGTCGGCATTTCCGCGCCGTCCTGCGCAGAAACCCCAGTTGCCAGCGCCATGAGCAGTAATCCGACTAACCAACGCATGATCTTCCTCTCTGTAGTGAGCCTATTACAGGCATGATCATCGCTCATGAAGATAAGCGCTGAATGAACATGGTCTCATCAGCGTTGAATCCCAGACAGGGCGACGCCTTCGATGAACTGGCGCTGAAGCACGATGAACAGGATCATCATCGGCAGCGTGGCGATGAACGACCCCATCATCAGCAGATTCCAAGGAGTTGAGCGCTCGCCCTGCAAGAGCGCGATGCCGATAGTGACGACACGCGTCGCTGGAGCATTGGCGACGACCAGCGGAAAGAGGAAATCGTTCCATGCTGCCTGCACGGTGATCACGGCGAACGCCGCCACTGCCGCCCGCGACAGCGGCAGGACGATGTGCCAGAGGGTTTGCAGCGGATTGGCGCCGTCGAGCTGCGCCGACTCTTCCAGTTCGAGCGGAATCTGCATGAATGCCTGCCGCAGCAGGAACATGGCGAACGCGCTGAACGTCCCCGGAATGATCAGCGCGGCGAAAGTGTTGAGCCACCCCAACTGGCGCATGAGCAGGTATTCGGGGATCAGGATTGCCTGAAAAGGAACCATCAGCAAGCCTAGACAGAGCGTGAACAGCAGCCCGCGCCCAGGGAATTTGAAGCGGGCGAAGCCATACGCTGCGAGCGAACAGGTCACCAACTGACCGAGCGTGCGCCCGATAGTGACGATGGCAGAATTGAGCAGATAGCTGTTGAACTGCGGCGAAGTCCGGTAAAGCTGATTCAGATTGTCCAGACAAACCGGATTTTCGGGGAGCCAGCGGATCGGCAGCGTCGCTAGCTCCGCCGGCGGCTTGCAGGCAGTGGAGACCATCCATACAAACGGCAGCACCATGACAACCGCGCCGGCGATCAGGATGGCGTAGAAGAGCGCCTGCAAGCCTATCGACAGCCGATCATAATGCGGCACAGCGGTTGAGGCGCGAAGCTGAAGGCTAACTTGCATCTGACTCATAGTAAACCCATCGTCGCTGAAGCGACAAATTGAACACAGTCACGGCTAGCGTGATCCCAAACAGCACCAGCGCGATGGCGGCGGAATAGCCAAACTGAGACTGAATAAAAGCGCGGTCATAAAGCATATACGTCAGCGTGGTGGCGCTGCCACCGACGCCGCCGCGCGTGGTGCGCGCCGTCATGATGTAGACCTGATCGAAAATCTGAAAGGCGCTGATGGTGGACAGCACCAGCACCAGAAAGGTCGTCGGTGAGAGCAGCGGCAGCACCACATGCCGAAAGCGCTGCCACCAAGTCGCGCCGTCGATGATGGCGGCTTCGATCAGCGGACGCGGGATCGCTTGCAAGCCTGCCAGAAACAGGATCATGTCAAACCCAAGCCGCTGCCAGATCACCACCACGCCGATGGGGATCAGCACCAGATCGGGGCGCGTCAGCCAGTTCACGTCCTGCCAGCCGAGAAACGCAAAGGCGCCGCCGACCAGCCCATAGCGCGGCTGAAAAATCCACGTCCAGACGATGGACGCCGCGACCGTGGAGGTGACAACCGGCAGAAAGTAGAGCGTTCGAAACAGGCTCCGTCCGCGCAGACGGTGGTTGAGCAGCAGCGCAACGCCCAGCGCCAGCGCCATTCCGATGGGGACGACCATGATCAGCAGGCGCAGCGTGTTGCCGAGCGCGTTATAGAACGCCGGATCGCTGAACAGGCGCTGAAAGTTCGCCAACCCGACGAATTCCGGCGGACGCAGCGCGTTCCAGTTTTGCAGTGAGGTGAAAAAGGCGATCCCAACCGGAATACCGAAGAAGATCATCAGCCCCAGGACGTTGGGCGCGACCAAAGCCAATCCCCAAAGGGCGCGCCGCCGGCTGAGCGGCGTGCTGCCGAGCGCATTTTGAATATTCAATGTGCATATCCGACATATCGATCTCAATGTGGGGATATTGTAGCAGAGGAATCAAAGGGCGGGCGCGGTCATGACCGCGCCCGCCGAAAATGGAGCGATGACACTCACCGGACAGTTATTCGCCCGCCGAGCCTTCGGTGATCGAGCCTTCGGCGCTGGATTCGGCTTCCGGCTGGTAGTCCGCTGGGACGACGAGCAGCGGAATTTCCATCGGCGCGCCGGGCGGCGCATACGGCACCTGCGTCGGCAGCAGCGCCGGCAGCATCTGCTGCGCCGCTTCGAGTTCCTGCATCCACGCCAGATCGTCCATTGCGGGTTGAGTCGAGCCGGGTTCGTAGCAGCCCGTCCCGATCACCTTGATGTAGCGGCGGCGCAGGATGGTGTTATCGACCAAAATCCACTGCGAGTTGGTCGAGGGATAGATCGAGACGCTGATGCCGTCGGCGTTCCAGTTCGAGTTGGCAAACGTGCGCATCGTGTAGGTTTGCAGGGCTGAATTCGGCGCGAGCCAGAAGGTGCAGAACTGCAAGCCGTTGAAGTTCTCATTGTGCAGCAGGATGGTGGCGCGCTGCCAGTTGCTCGGATGGCTGTTGCCCAAGTCAACCTGGAACTCGATCACGCTGTTTGCCGGGAACGGCACATTGGTGTTCTGGACAATCGAGCCGACCGGCGTTCCGGTCTGCTGCATCCGCAGATAGCCGCTGAACAGGTTGACTGCAATGTTGCCAAACGCGCCCCAGGTCTCGTTGGCATTCCCGCCGGGCAGCGTCGCGAAGCCGGCGTTGTTGAGCAGGTTGGCGGAGTCAGCCCCTGTCGGCACCGCCGGCGCTTTGGGGTCGATGCAAAGCGTATCCAGCACGGTGGTGGTGGCGTCGGTCGGCAGGTCGGGGCGGCTGCGCAGGACGACATTGTCCAGCAGGTAGAAGCCGTTGGTGCTTTGCGTGCTGGCGTAGAAGTGAACCGTCACACTGTTCCAGGCTGCTGCCGAGTCGCCCAGAATCTGGTAGGTTGTGAGCGGCTGGTTGGGCGCGAGCCAGAACGAACACGCGCGCTGGCGTCCGAACGCGGCATCCCAGATCAGCACGGTCAGCCGCTTGCTGTCGGAGCCGGAGTTGCCAGCGTCGAAGCGCAGCTCGAACGGACGGTCGATGGGCCAATTGGTGGTGGTGTTCTGGAACACGGTGAAAGCGCTTGCGCCGGTGCGCTGGAACTGGTAGATGCCGCTGACCACGCTGCCCGATCCATCGCCGAACTCGTTCCAGCTCGTCTTACCGCTGCTGAACGCACCGTTATTGACGATGTTGGGCAGACTGGGGGTGGTGCTGATGGAAAGCGTGACATTGGTGATGAAGCCCGAATCGCCGGCAAAGTCATCGACCACATACAGTCTCCACGTGCCGTTGGGGTTGATGCCGTCGAAGATCGACAGGCGGTCGTGATACGGCAGACCCGGCGCAGGCGCGGGCATCACCTCATCGTTGCTGTAGTTGGTCGGGCGGAATGTGCCTCCGGTGCAGTTGCTCGTCGGCAGATTGCCGGCAGGACCGACCGCAATAGTCTCATCGTTGAAGACGAACGTCCGGTTGGTGATGCGGTTACCGCCGCAGGCATCGGACATCAGCATGACCGGGATGCCGTTCGGGCTGACCAGCAGCATGTCAATGTCCTCGGGGAACGAGTGCGTCAAGCCGCTGACCGTCACATTGACATCTTCGACTACCCCGCCTAATCCGGTGACAACGATGTCGTATGCATACGGCGTCGCGTTCCCGCTGGATGGGATGGTGATCGCGGATGCCCCGGTCGTGATGGTCAGCGTGATTCCATCGATGATGAAGCCCGTATCGCCGCCGTTATCATCGTAAATGTAGACCTGCCACGTCCCGTTCGGGTTCTCGCCGTTGAAGTCATTGAGCGATGTCCCATACGGACCCGCCGGAGCAGGCGCACCGCCGTTGAACGTCCCGCTGGTCGGTCTGAATGTCCCCGTGGAGCAGCTCGAGTTGGGCAGCGTGTTCGCCGCCGACTGGTCGAAGGTGAGCGTGATCGAGCGGATGTCAGTGCTGCCGCACGCGTCCGCCATCAGGATGACCGAGTCGCCATCAGGCGACACCAGCAGCATGTCGATGTCAGCGGGCCGGGTGTGGCTCAGGCGGCTGACGGTGACGTTGACATCGGTGATCAAGCCCGTCCGACCGCTGATGTTGATGTTGTACGGATACGGGCTGGCGTTCCCGGCAGCTGTAGTGGAGCCAGGGATGACAATCGCCGATGTGCCAGCCGTGATCTCCAGCCGCCATTCATCCAGCAGACCACTGAAGCCAGACACATCATCGTAGACCCACAAGCGCCACAAGCCGTTGGGGGTCAGCCCATCAAAGGCGGACAGCGCAGATGAATAAGACGCCGGCGCAGACGGGGGCAGCACATCGCCTATCTCATAGTTGGTCGGCTGATGATGCGAGAAAGCATTCACGACACTGGAACAGCCGGTGGTGTCCGGCACAGGACCATATGGCGCTTCGTCGTCAAACAGGATGGTCGCGCTGTTCAGATCAGTGCTGCCGCAGGCGTCGGACATGATCATCACCGCGATGCCGCTCGGCTCATGCTCCAACAGGATGTCGAGGTCATCGGGCCAGGTGTGGCTCAGCCCAACCAGCCTGACGTTAATGTCGGTGATCAAGCCCGGCTCGCCCTAGACGAACACGCTGGATGGATACGGGTCTGCCGCGCCGCTGCTTGGGATCGTGATGTCCCCCGTCTGCGTGTGAGTCAGCGCCTGCGCGGTCTGCGATGGGCGTAAAGACGCCCCCAGAAATACGGCGAGCATGACTGCGGTGAGCAGTATGCCCAGCCTGGTATGAGAACCCCCTCTTGCGGTCAACATAGCTCCCTCGCTTTGTGAAGAAGTTTAAGAGAATGCAAGTACAGCTCGTTTTTCAGCATATTCGAAACGTAAAATTGCGCAAACAGCCTGCGCGCGAGTCAGGCTTAGACCTAGAAAAATGGCTAGGTAGAAGCTGCCCAAAAGAGGGGGGCTGCCTTAGCTGCTTATGGCTAATGTCTGCGAATCTCAATCAATAATCTATGCAATCAAAAACACGACTATCCGTGAATCGGCACTAATGAGGCTATGCTGAATGTTAAATTGAAGGTCTCCCGGCTGCGAAGTACAATTGACGAAGACTAACGACGGAGAGGCGCATCCATGACCCTGCATCTATGGCACAACCTGTCGGCGGGACCGAAACCGCCAGATGAAATCTACGCCGTGATCGAAGTTCCCAAAGGCAGCCGAAATAAATATGAATACAGCAAGTCGGCGGGCGTGATCAAGCTCGACCGCGTATTATACAGCCCGCTTCACTATCCCGGGGACTACGGCTTCATCCCGCAGTCGTATTACGGGGATGAAGACCCGCTCGATGTGCTGGTCATGATGAATGAGCCGACGTTTCCCGGCTGCGTAATCATCGCGCGTCCGCTGGGGATGCTGCGCATGATCGACAAGGGTCACAATGATGACAAAATCCTCGCTGTCCCCGCGACCGATCCCGAATTTGAGGATTATCACGACATCAGCGACCTGCCGAAGCATTTCCCCAAAGAAGTTGAGCACTTCTTCTTGGTCTACAAGCAGCTTCAGGGGGCAACCGTCCAGTCGCAAGGGTGGACAGGCGCAAAAGAGGCAAAAGAAGCCATTCAGTTCGGGCTAAATCTCTACCGAGAGAAATTCCCGCCGCCAACCCAGCATGTTTAGCCTGATTTCCAGCGCGCTGCACAGGTTTGTGCAGCGCGCCTTTCGTTTTTTTTTTAGAGCAGTTCTTTCAACGTCCGCCCTTGGCGGCGCAGAAATTCCGCCAGCCCGATCTTATCAATTGTGCGGATTTCGCGCGCGCTGACTCGCACCTGCACAAACTCCCCTAATTCCTCAACGTAAACCCGCTTCGCTTGCAGGTTCGGATTGAATTTGCGGCGGCTTGCGCGCATCGAAAACGAGCGGTTGTTGCCAAACATCGGTTTTTTCGTCGTGATTTTGCTTCTACCTGCCATTGTTTAACCCTGTTTCTCCGTCTGATTGAACACCGATGACCGGATTATATCGTTCATCTCGCGCCATGCCGCCGCCATGCCATCCGCCGCGATCACATTTTTGCAGCGCTGCCGCTGCGGGTATGCCTGCAAGATAGGGGCGCGGTAGGCGCTTCCAAACTGATCGGCGATCCAGTTTTCATAGTCCGCGATCCAGCTAAGCGCAGCTTGCAGCAGGCTAAGCGCGCGCTCGTCCGCCGGCTGCGCGTCTGCCAGCAGCGGCGCAAGATCGCGTTCGCACCAGGCGCGCGGCGTGCGATGCGCCTCGGCGCGCCAGACCATTGCAAAGCGCGCCCGCCGAATGAACAGGCTGCCGCCTTTTTCCGCCGCAGCCCACACTCCCCAACCCCACAGCGTCAGTTCGCATGACGGATAGACGATGAAATGATAGGCGCTGCGCAGGCGCGGCTCAGGGGATGGCAGCCGCACCCCGCCGTAGGCGAGCAGCAGATTGCCCGCCTCTCGACGCACATCGCAGCCCCAGCACCACATCTGCTGATCGAACAGCTCTTCCAATTTCCGTTTGTCGGAGCCGGACAGCCCCAGCCAGCGCATCTGAATACACGACCTCACATCTTATATTGATATGCTGTATCATAAACAATAAATGATACAAAGGCTCAATAAGATTGCAAGTGTCAGGATCGCTGCAGCTGTGTTACGAACACCATCAGCAGAGCGAAGATCAGGACAGCGGCATCCAGCACTCGCTCCAGCGCGCTGAGCGGTCGAAATGCGCTGATCAGCAGCATGATCAGCGCCATCAGCGCCAGCGCCAGCCAGAATCCGCGCGCGCCCCAGCGTCGTCGCAGGGCGATCAGTCCGACCACCAGCACGATCAGCGCTCCTGACATGCCCATCAGCGGCGTGTTCCAGCGCGGGGCGGCGATCCCATAGCGATCCGTAAGCTCCGCGGCGATCAGCGCCGGATAGCGCGCCAGCGTCTCAACTTCGCTCCCCGCTGCGCAGCCGACTCCGGCGCATGTCCGCCAGACCAGCAGCCCGATCAGCCCCACCAGCGGCGCACACCATGCCAGCGCCTGATTGAAGTCGAAGCGGCGCAGGCGCGCTCCGATCCACAGCCCGATGAGCGCGCCGAAAACGGCGAAATGCCAGTCAATCCCGCCCAGGTCGAAGCGAGGTGCTTCATCGGGATGCAGCGCGAAATACTCCCAGTTCAGCAGGACATGCCCAGCTCGACCGAGGAGCGCCGCGCCGCCCAGCCCGATCAGCGCACCATCCACCCACCGCGCGCTCTGGCGGTCACGAAACATGAGTATCCCCTGAGTCTGCGCCGTCCTCCATTAATTGGGTGTCTGAAAAGGGGCGAATCTGAAACACGGCGTGTTATAATCGCACACATTGAGTAAGCGTAGGATTTTACAAGGGAGCGAATGGGATGGGAATAGGTTCACTGCTCGCAGCAGTATCGCTGCTCGGCTTTTTGGTTTTTCTGGCTGGAATCGGTCTGGTGGTGATGTCAGCGTCGCAAGGGCGTTCAGCGCGCGGCGGCGTTCTGCTGGCGGTTTTCGGTGTGATCGCGGGTCTGCTGTTCAGCGTTCTGGGACAAGGCATTCTGATTGTGGAGCCGACACAGACGGCGGTTATCGTCAACACCTTTACAGGTGAACTCGACCCAAGCCCGCGGCGCGGCGGCACGCATATCATCGTGCCGATCATCCAGCAGCCGTTCATCTATCCAATCAGCCAGCAAAGCGTGACGATGGATGGACAGCCATCCGGCGCGGATGAAGGCGCTGTTGTAGCGCGAACGTCGGACGGTCAGGAAGTGCGCTTAGACGTGAGCGTGCTGTACAGCGTCGATCCGCAGAATGTCAACCGGCTTCATCTGACCTGGCAGACGCGCTATCAGAATGAATTTGTCCTGCCGAACGTGCGCGGTGTTGTCCGCGACGCCGTCAGCGGCTTTGAGGCGGCGCAGATTTACGCCGGCGGGCGTGAAACCCTGTCCGAGTCAGCGTTCCAGCGCCTTGCAACGCGGATGAGCCGTGATGGATTGATTCTCAGCGACTTGATCATCCGCAACATCACCTTCTCCGAGCAGTATGCCGAAGCGATTGAGCGCGCTCAAGTTGCCGCACAGGAAGCGGAGCGCGCCCGGCTGCAGGTGCAGCAGCGCACTGCTGAAGCGCAGCAGCTTCTGGCGCAGGCGCGCGGTGAGCGCGATGCTGAAATCGCTCGTGCGGAAGGTGCAGCGCGCGCTATCGTTCTGCGCGCTCAGGCGGAAGCGGAAGCGCTGCGCTTAGTCAGCGAGCAGATCGCGGCGAATCCGAGCCTGATCCAATATCAGTACATCCAGTCACTGGCTCCGAACGTCAGCCTGGCGCTGATCCCTACCAACAGCCCGTTCCTGTTTGACCTCGCGAGCCTGCTGCCGCCAAACCCAGATTTCCGCGCTCCCGCCGTGCCGGAAGCCAACCTGCCCTCAGCGGGCGAACTCGGACAGTAGGTCTGATGACATGAACAGATTATAAGGTGTCCATTTGGATGCCTCACACATCTGGGTGAATGCTGCAAAAAACGCGCCTGAACGGCGCGTTTTTTTGATTCCAGCCAGTGCCAGCGCGCACCTCGAGTACTGCCGCTGGGGCGAGCGCAGATTTAATAAAATGCCACGTTTTGTTAACCGCTCTATTTCGGATTTGCCATCTGCGCTTAACGATAGGATCACATTCTGTCGTTATTCTGTCTCCCGGCTTCTCGAGCTGCTCACGAACGTATAGCGCAGGGGCATCACCCATATGGAAAATGAGCTTTCCTCAGTAGCGACATCGACTGCCACCGCGCCACCGCTCGCGCGCATCCAGACTTCGTTACAGCTTCTGGAGCGCGCCTGGGCGCGACCCCGTAACCGTGAACTCGTCTGGGCGCTTCTGTATTGCAGCCCAGCCCTGATCATCTTCTTCTTCTTCACCTACTATCCCTTCTTTCGCGCCATCTTTCTGAGTATGCATATCACCAATGCCGCCGGAGAGCCTGTCCGTTTCATCGGGCTGGATTACTATCTGCGCGTGCTGGCGCTGGATGGCACAGGGCGCACCAATTACCTTGAGAGTATTGCAACGAGCTTTCGGTTCGTGCTGATGGTGGTTCCGCCGGTGATCATATTGGCGGTCGGACTGGCGACGCTGGCGACTGCCCGCGTGCGCGGCATACAGATTTTCCGCACGATTTTCACCAGCAGCATCGCCATTTCGCTGGCAAGCGCCGGCGTGATCTGGTCTTTAATCTACAATCCATCGACCAAAGCGACAACTTGGCTGGTCGATCTGCTGGGGCTGCCGTCGCCGAGTCTGCTGGCGAATCCTTCGACGGCGCTGCCTGCCGTCGCCGTCATGACGATCTGGTCGGGGATCGGCTTCAACTTCATCATCGCGCTGGCGGGGATGCAGGCGATCCCGAGCGATCTTTACGAAAGCGCGGCAATTGACGGGGCGGGGCGCTGGCAGGCTTTTCGCTTCATCACCCTACCGCTTCTGTCGCCGACGCTTCTGTTCCTGCTTGTGATCGGCACGATTGGCGCGCTTCAGGCATTCACGCAGTTTCATCTGCTTATGCCTAATGCGCCGAACACGGTCTTTGTCTACGAGACGTACCGGGCGTTCTGGTATGACAACCGCTATGGTCTTGCGTCGGCAATGTCGATCATTATCTTCATCATCCTCCTCGTCCTTACGCTGGTTCAGTATCGCTTGCTCAATCAGAGGGTGCATTATCAATGAAGGTCTCCGGTTCGCTCCTGCGCGGTTTCATCTCGTATCAGACCGGCGTTTACATCCTGCTGATCGTGGTCTCGGTGATTTTGCTGTCGCCGCTGCTCTTCTCGCTGTCGCTGGCGCTGCAAGGACCAACCGTTGCGCCATCGATCATCCCACGTGACCTGACCAACCTGGACTGGCGCGTGTTCATCCGGGTGTTTGAAGAGCAGCCTGTCATCATCCGTTGGATCGTGAATTCATTCGTGGCGGCGTTTGGCGTCACGCTGGGCGTGCTGGTTAGCTCGTCGCTGTTCGCCTATGTGCTGGCTTACTTCGATTTTCCCGGCAAAACGCTGCTTTTTTTCATCGCGCTCGGCTCGCTGATGGTTCCCTTCGAAGCGACGCTGATCCCGAATTATCTGCTGGTGACCCAATGGGGCTGGACGAACAGCTATCAGGGCTTGATCGTTCCGTTCATCGCCAGCGGCTTTGGGATTTTCCTCATGCGCCAGTACTTTCTGACGCTCCCCCGCGAACTCTACGACGCAGCGATGGTCGATGGCTGCTCGCGCTTCCGCTATCTGTGGCTGGTGCTGCTGCCGCTCTCGCGCCCTGCGCTGGCAACGCTGGCGGTCTATACCTTCCTGGGAACCTGGAATCAATTCTACTGGCCCCTGCTGGTGACCAGCGCCACTGAATGGCGCACCACCCAGGTTGGCATCACCATTTTCCGCAATTTTGAGGGCGGCGCGATCTTCAATACGCAAATGGCGGCGACTCTGATCGTGATGGTTCCCACTTTGTTGTTATTAGTCCTGGGGCAGCGGCAGCTCGTCAGCGGTCTGACGGCTGGCGCGCTCAAGGGGTAATAAGCGTTTGTTCTACACCATTGGTCGGATAGCACTTGGAGAAAAGCTGCATGAATAAAGTTCGTATCGCGCTCCTGTCGGTTTTGTTGGTCATGCTTGCGGCGGTCAGTCTGCGGACTGCGCCGGCTGCGCTCGCGCAGACCCCGACGCCCATCCCGCCCGTTCCGCGCCCCGAAGGCTCGACCGAAGTGGTTTTCTGGTATGGTCTCGGTGGAAATCTTGGCAACGTCATTCTTCAGGTCGTCAATCTTTACAACAGCAGCCAAAGCACCTACTACGTCAATCCGGTTTTCCAGGCAAGCTACGACGACACGATCAACAAGATCAACGCGGGCTTGGCGAGCGGGGAACTGCCGAACGTCGCCCAAATTTTTGAAGCCGGCACGCAGCGCATGATCGACTCCGGTCGCATCATTCCGGTGCAGGACTTGCTGGCGCGCGATGGGATGCTCGATATCATCGACGATATGGAGCCGGCAGTGCGCGCTAACTACGAAGTCGGCGGCATACTCTATTCCGCCCCGTTCAATTCGTCCACCGCGATGCTCTATATCAACCGCGCCGCGTTCATCGAAGCCGGTCTCAATCCAGATGAGCCGATGGTGACCTTCGATCAGGTCGCAGAGTATGCGCGCGCGCTCACCGTGCGCGATGCCAATGGTAACGTGATCCGCCACGGTCTCGGCGTCTATCCTGAAGGCTGGTTCCTGGAGCAGATTCACGCCATCCACGACACCTACATCGCGCTGCCGAATAACGGTCTCCAGGGCGAGCGCGTGACCCGCTACAACTACAACAGCCCTATCGGTGTGCAGTGGGTGGAGTTCCTCAAAGGTCTGGTTGATGAAGGCGTCGCCGTCTACTACGGCACGGGCGGCGGCGGCGCTTCCAGCGCGGCGTTTGTCAATGGTCAAATCGCCATGCATTTTGCCAGCATCGCCAGCCTGCGCGGTCTGATCAGCGCGGCGGAAAATGCGGGCGCGGGCGTCGATGTCGGCGTGCTGTACATGCCGCGCAACCCCGGCGCGACCGGCAAGACGATCGTTGGCGGCGCGTCGCTGTGGATCACCGATGTCGGCACGCCGGAGCAGCAGGAAGGCGCGTGGGATTTTGTCAAGTTCACGCTGCGCCCCGAGGTGCAGGCGTTCTGGTCGGTCAACACCGGTTACTATCCGGTCGTTCGCGCCGCGTATGAACTGCCCGAAATGCAGGCGGGTCTGGAAGCCTATCCGCAGTTCCAGGTCGCCATCGATCAGATTCGCCTGGCTGAGATCACCGACCGCAACACGGCGCACGTATCGGGCATTTTCGTGCCGTATCGCACGCACTATGTCCAGGCGTTCGACCGCTACTTCAACGGCGAATTTGCATCCGCACAGGAAGCGCTGGATGCAGCGGTCGCGATCTCGAATGAACAGCTGGAAGAGTACAACCTGACGATCGGCGGCTAAGCTGAGCTAGTCCCGACGGTGAGTCTGAGCGGCGCAGGCTGTTGATGCGCCGCTCTTTGTTATGTGTTGAAGATGGAGGGAAGACGACTCATCGGCTGCGCTCGCGAGGTTGAAAATACGGCTGGTTGCTCAGTGCAGCCTATCGCCTGTAGTCGGGTCATCGACATAGCGCCCCAGCTCGATTGAGCGCAGCAGCTCGTCCCACACCGCCGTGTAGTTGGCTTCATCGCCCTCCCAACCGCTGAAGGTGATCAGCGCGGCAACATCGAAGCCGCGCGCCAGGATATGGCGCGAAAATGCGGGGCGCTTTTCCTTCGCATCGATGAACTTGACCTCATTCCAGACCAGCTCGATATCCTCACGCGGAACCGGGACGATCTCGTTTCGCGACAGGATTTCGTTCCCTTCCGAGTCGACTCGCTCTTTTTCAGCGGTGGACTGCTCCAGCAGCATTTCCAACGGCAGCCCCGTCCAATCGACGCCCGGCGGCAGATGCATCACAGTGACGATCAAGCCCGCTTCATCGTCAGGCGGCTTGGCGTCGTAGACGCGAAGCTGATTGTTCTCCCGTCTCGACATGCCAGGCCTTCGGCACGTTGAAGCGCAGCGCGCCGCGATCCACCACGAGGATATTGTAGCCATCGGGCGCTTTCCAGGTGTGATTGTCTTTCATCCTGAGGGTCTGCTTTTTCCAGCCGCGCGGCGGCGGCATATCCGGGGTGCGCTTCTGCATCGGGGGGAGCTTTTTCTTCGCCATCCAATCGCCCTTCCACACTCTGCGCTGATTGTAGTGTGGTGTGGGGGCATGGCGCAACCGCATCAACAATGACCTCACCCCCTGCTCTCCGCGTTCATGCAGAGGAGGAGATGAGGTCGGAGAAGCGTATTCTTGCTTATTCGCCGTTGGGAGTGATCGCGACTTCCATCGGGGTGAAGTCCGCGCCGGTGAAGTCGATGCCCTCGTAATCCGCCATCAGCCCTTCGAGCGCGGCTTGCGCGAGATCGGTGCGGTAGACCGCCGCTGGGTCAGCCGGCTGGCTGATGATGCCGTAATCCAGCGCGATCTGCGCGGTGATCTCGAACGCCGCCGGGTCCATAATGCCGATGCCATCGGGCGAGGGCCAGACCAGCTTGTTGACTTCGTTCATCTGCCAGCGCTGATGACCTTCGCCGAGCGTCGGACCAACCGCCAGCACGAAATCGACACAGTCGTCCAGGTTATCGCGGCAGTAAGTCCATCCTCGGAACGTGGCACGCAGGAATTTGACCGCGATCTCCTCGTTGCCTGGCTCTGCGAGCCAGTCAGCGCGGACGAAGATGCCATCTTCGAGCATTGCCGTGCCGTATTCATTGAAGTCAAGGATGTTGAGATCATCGAGCGTGTAGACCGGGAATTCACCGTTGGGTCCGACGACTTCCAGCACCTGCGCCAGTTCGTTGTAAGTCATGGCACTGGCGGCGTCGATCTCGCGGGCGAGGAAAGCATTCATATCAAATGCCTGCTGCGCAATGGTGACATCATCCGGGTCTTCTACGTCGAAGCCGGCTTTGGTCAGCGCGGCGAAGGTCGGATACTGGTTGCCGCAGCACCACACCCCGACGACGCGCCCGCCCAGGTCTTCAAACGAAGTCAGCCCGCTGTCTGCCCAAGTGATCTGGCGCATCCCAGAGCGCTGGTAGATCTGCGCGATGTTGACGACATCGACACCGGTCTCACGGGTCGCCAGCAGGTTGCCCATCCAGTCCGTGCCGAATTCGGCATCGCCCGCCGCGACCAACACCTGCGGGTTGATGTCCACGCCCGCCGCGATGATGGTCACGTTCAGCCCTTCCTCTTCATAATAGCCGAGCGCTTCCGCTGCGTAATAGCCTGCGAACTGCGCCTGTGGAACCCACTTCAGAACGACGCTGACCGACGGCATCTCCTGCGCGGCGGCAGGCATGACCATCAAGACAGCAAACGCGAGAACCAACCCTAGTTTACGCATTCTGCAACCTCCACATTATGATCAACATGAACATTATTTCTCGCGGAACGAGACATGCCAGGGCATGATGGCTCGTTCAACGGCGGAAACCACGACGTAAAAGAGTATGCCAAATGCCGACGCGATCACAATCGCCGACCAAGCTTCGGGATATTTGAACAAGCCCGCATCATCGCGGATGCGCCAGCCGAGTCCGGCAGTCGAGCCGCCGAAATACTCGCTGACAATTGCGCCGATCATACTCAGCGTCGTCCCAACCTTGAGCGCCGAGAAGATATACGGCAGCGCGAACGGCAGCCGCAGCTTGGCGAACGTCGCAATCTGACCAGCAGCGTAAGACTTCATCAGCTCAAGCGACAGCGTATCGACCGAGGTCAAGCCCTTGATCGTGCTGACCATCGCGGGGAAGAAGGTCATTAGCGCGACGATGGCGATCTTGGAGGCGGGATTGAGTTCGCCGAACCAGCGGTTCATGATCGGCGCGAGCGCGATGATCGGGACGGCGTTGATGGCAATCGCCAGCGGCAGCAGGGCGCGGCTGAAGCCCGCGAAGCGCGCTGAGGCAAAGCCCGCTAGAATCCCCAGCCCCGATCCGATGGTGAAGCCCCAGAAGGCATTCTGAAATGTGTTCCAGCCTGCTGAGATCAGGCGCGGATACAGCTCCGCCAGTCTGCCCCCGATCACCGACGGGCGCGGCAGCAGAAATTCCTGAATGCTGAAGACGATGATCAGCGCCTCCCAGAGCGCCAGCACGATCAGCGCCACCATCAGCGGCGCGGCGTTGGAGCGCAGCGCACGGACATAGACACTCAGGCGCGTCCACGGCTGCCAGAGGGCAACAATGGCGATCAGCGCGATGTAGATCAGCGGCAGGCTCAGCGTCAGCGCCGACTCCAGCGCTTCGACGGGTGAGGCGCTGGTCAGACGAGCGCGAAAGACCTCCTGATCCAGCCCGACCAGCGCGCCAGACAGGTTGAACCCGAACAGGATCGCCGCCAGGATGTAGACGATGTAGAGGCCGAGCGCGACAGCAGCGGCAGCTTGCACGACGCCGCGCGGACGCGGCGTGACGATCAACAGCCCGCCCGTCAGCGCCAGCGCCACAGCCAGCGCCGGCTGCAAGCTGGCGTTGCGGAAAGCGGAGCCGAAGGTGGTGTTGTGCAGCAGCAGCGGACTCTGCACCTGAAAGACCGCCAGCGCCATGAAAATTGCGATCAGCGCGACCAGATCGCGCCCCAGCGTGCGCGTATCGATGCTGGCGTCCAGCTCCTCAACCAGCGTGGCGCGAATCGCGTCAGTCATTGGCTCCGACTCCCTCGCGCAGACTGTGCCGCAGGCGGCTGCTGAGATGGAAAAAGTCGTCCAGGTCGCGCGTCTGCGCACCGCGTGGACGGGGCAGATCGATGTCGATGATCTCGGCGATCCGCCCCGGACGCGGCGACATGACCACCACCCGATCCGACAGATAAACCGCCTCGCTGATGCTGTGCGTGACGAAAATGACGGTCATCTCCGGCAGGCTCGTCCAGATGCGCAGCAGTTCATTATTCATGCGTTCGCGGGTCATTTCATCGAGCGCGCCGAACGGTTCGTCCATCAGCAAAATCCCAGGCTGAAATGCCAGCGCGCGCGCGATGCTAACGCGCTGCTGCATCCCGCCAGAGAGCTGCCAGGGATATTTGCCCGCAAAATCGCCCAGCTCGACCAACCGCAGCATTTCGCGGGCGCGGGCTTCGCGCTCCGTCTTGCTGAATTTCATGATCTCCAGCGGCAGCTCAACATTCTTCAGCACCGTCCGCCATTCGTAGAGCGTTGGCGCTTGAAAGACGAAGCCGTAATCGCGATCCTGGCGCGCTTTCGATGGTGTTTTGCCGTTGACCGTGATCGTCCCATTGGTCGGCTGGATCAAATCCGCGATGATGCGCAGCAGCGTGCTTTTGCCGCAGCCGGAAGGTCCGATCAGCGAGACGAATTCGCCCTGTTTGATCGTTAGGTTGATATTTTCCAGCGCGTGAACGGATACGCCGTCCTTTGCGCGAAAGACTTTATTCAAATTCTGGATCGAAATAATCGCTGTCATACGTTCTCTGAATTCCGACAAGAAAAATGATACTCAGTCCGACTCCTCAGCGCGCCAGCGCACGATCAGCCGCTCTGCAATCGATACTGCGCCAAAAAATGCAATTCCCAGTAAGCCCGCCGTCGCAATCGTCGCCCACAGGCGAGGCGGCGATTGGTTATAGTAGCGGGCGAAGTCCAGCACCGCGATCCCCAGCCCGTCCTGGCTGCCGGATGGCAGCTCGCCGATGATCGCGCCGACGACGCTGGCGGTCGCGGACAGCTTGAGCGCCGTGAAAATCTGCGGCAGGGCATTCGGCAGCCGCAGCTTGAATAGAATGGCGCGCCCGTTGGCGGCATAGGTCTGCATCAGCTCCAGCGCGGTTGGCGGGACGCTGGTCAGTCCGCGCAACGTGTAAATCACCACCGGGAAGAACGTCAGGTAGGCGGCGATCATCGGCACCGCCCAATCGCGCGCGCCGGCGCGGCTCATCCAGATCACCACCATCGGCGCAATTGCCAGAATCGGCACAGTCTGCGACGCCACCACAAACGGCAGACAGCCGCGCTGCATCAGCCCCGAATAGGTGAACAGCACCGCCAGCGCAAACCCAAAAACTCCGCCGATGGCGAATCCGCGCACCGCCTCCCAAAGGGTGAACATCGCTTGACTGAACAGGAATTGATACAGCGGCGGCGCACCGCGTCCGGCGGGTTCTGCGAAGGCGCGGGCGATGTCGCCCAAGTGGGGGAGCTGTTCGTTATTGAAGTTGGATAGGCTGATCGTCAGCCCGCCGATCTCCAGCGCGTAATTGTTAGCGCGGGCGAAGGCTTTTGCGCCCTCCCAGAGCAGCGCAAGGAAAGCCAGCAGCAGCAGCGTCCCCCCGATCTGGCGCAGCCAGCGAAAATTCGGCGGCGTGGATGGAACAGCGGATCGGTCGAGCGGTTGTCCAATCGTGGTCATAGGGCTGAAAAATTCGTTGATTTGTGCTAAACGCTCACGGCATATTCCTGAAACCGTATTGTAACGGCAGGCAGACCATTTCGCCAATTGTTGAAAGACGATAAAAAGACACGCTGACTTTTGGCAGTTCGCTGGAACTCGTCTGATGAGGGGGTTGCAATTCCCCATATTTTCCCGTTACACTACTTTTACAGAGTTATAAAAAGAACTGAGAAAATATGGGATATCACTACCGTCAGTTGATCGGCGGCGAATGGGTGGACGCTTCTGACGGCGGGACATGGGACTTATTGAACCCCGCCACGGAAGAATCGCTTGGAATGATGCCGTTCGGCGGCGCCGCCGATGCCGCCGCTGCCATCGACGCGGCGCACCGTGCCTTTCCTGCATGGTCGCGTAAAACGCCGTATGAACGCGCCGATGTGCTGATGCGAGCAGCGGGGTGGGTGCGCGCGCGCATTCAAGAACTTGGCGCGATCACCTCCGAGGAGAGCGGCAAGCCGCTGCGCGAAGCGACCGCCGAATGGACGACTGCCGGCAACCTGCTGGAATGGTACGCGGAAGAAGGCAAGCGCGCTTACGGGCGGACGATCCCGGCGCGCAAGGCCGATCGCCGGATCATGGTCATCTACCAGCCCATCGGCGTTGTCGGGACGATCACAGCATGGAATTTCCCCGTTTATAACGTCGTCCGCGCATGGGCGGCGGCGCTGGCTGCCGGCTGTACGGTTGTCGGGCGTCCGAGCGAATACACCCCGCGCAGCGCGATGCTGCTGGCGCAGGCGCTGCATGAGGCGGGCTGTCCGCCTGGCGTGGTCAACCTGATCAACGGCGACGCCGACGCGCAGGGCAAGGTCATGCTCAACGATCCGCGCTGCCGCAAGATCAGCTTCACTGGCAGCACGCGCGTCGGCAAGCTGCTGATGCGCGGCGCAGCGGAGACTGTGACCAAACTGGCGCTTGAATTGGGCGGCAACGCGCCGGTGATCATCTTCCCCGATGCGCCCGGCGGCGTTGAGGCGGTCACAAAGGCAGCGGTGGCAGCAAAATATCGCAACTGCGGTCAGGTCTGCATCGCGCCGCAGCGCTTTTTCGTCCATTCGACGATTGTTGAGGAATTCACCGAGCGCGCCGCCGATCTGAGCGCCGGTCTGAAGCTTGGCAGCGGGCTGGACGCCGCGACCGACGTGGGTCCCCTGATCAACGCGGTGCAGCGCGAGCGCCTGGAGACGCTGGTCGCGGGCGCGGTCAGCGAGGGCGCGCAGATTCTCGCGGGCGGATCGCGCCCGCCGGACATGGCGCGCGGCTACTTCTATCAGCCGACGGTGATCGGCGGTCTGAACCCCAACATGCGGATTTACAGTGACGAGATTTTCGGTCCCGTCCTGCCGATTGTTCCTTTTTATGAGGTGGAGGAGGTGCTGGCAATGGCAAATGATACGGAATACGGGTTGGCTGCCTATGTGCAGACGGGCAGCTTGAACATCGCCATCAAAATGTACGAATCGCTCGACTATGGGATGGTGGCGGTCAATGACTGGCTGCCGTCAACGCCTGAAGCCCCGTTCGGCGGCGTCAAACAAAGCGGAATCGGGCGCGAATGTGGTCAAGAAGGACTGGAAAAATTCTTAGAAGCCAAGACCGTTTATTTAGGAGGACAGGCATGATACGCGCGACCCCGCAGACGCACGGCAAGCAACATGCGTCTCACCCCCCCAATCAAGATGATCCATGGGCGACTGGGCGCTACTACGTGCGCTACACCGCACATGACACCCATCACCTCCACGTCGTGATCACCAACACCCAGCCCGATCATGCCGCAAAGCTGGGCGCAATGCAGAAAATTATTTTCCCTACATTACCTGACGAAGAACACTTTACCGAAGCCAAATACCGTAAACACATTGAGCTTTTCCCCGAAGGCCAGTTTGTCGCGCTGGTTGAGGAAAAACCAGGCGTATGGACGCCGGTGGGTTCCTCCAGCACGTATCGCACCCATTTTGACTTTGCGCATTACCAGCATACTTACGCTGAAGCCATCGCTGACGGCTGGCTGACCAATCATCAGCCGGATGGGGAATGGCTGTATGGCGTGGATATGGCGATTCACCCGTCATACCGCGGGCTGCGCATTGGTCGGCGGCTGTACGATGCGCGCCGCTCTCTGGTCAGGCGACTGAATCTGCGCGGCGAGATCGCCGGCGCGCTCATGCCGCATTACGAGCTGCATCGCAAAGACCTGACGCTGGCGCAGTATGCGCTGCGGGTCTGGCAGGGCAAGCTCTATGACCCGACCCTAACGATGCAGATTCGCAACGGTTTTAGGATTCGCGCCCTGCTCTACGATCACATCGGCGATCCGCGCTCGGATAACACCGCCGCGCTGATCGTGCGCGAAAACCCGGAATACCAGCCAGCGTTCTGAAGCCGTAGGCGGAGCGTCAAGCAGTCCGCAGCGCATGGCATGTATAACCTTGTGTAGGTGAAATGACATAAGGAGAGCGAGTCATGCAAACCGCTGTCGAACTACCGCTGGACGACTCTGGCGGAACTGGACTGGAAGGCGCGCCGAGCGCAGTTGATGCCGCTGAATTATCACCCCCCTCGACTGCCACAGCGCTCGATCCGAGCCGGATGGCGTTCATTGGCTTCGCGCTGGTCAGTGGGCTGCTGGTCGGGCTGATCGGGAATGTGCTTTTTTATGACAAGCAGATCGGTGTGTCATTGCCGATCTTTGTCGTTCTTTGCAGCGGCGCGGCGCTGGTCGCGCTGCGGATTCGCCGCGTCTCAATCCAGTCGATCAACTGGGCGCTGCTGCTGCCGCTGGCATTTTTTGCGCTCATGATCGCGGTGCGTGCCGATGGCACGATCAGCGGACTGAATATCCTGGCGGTGCTGTGGCTGAGCGCGCTGGCGATTTACTATCTGCCGCTGCGCCGCCGCTTCGACCTGGAGTCGTGGGGGGCGCACGCTGTGGCGGTGATGCATACAGGCGTGGTGACGCCGTTTATCCCGCTGCTGGAAGCGGACACAGCATTCAGCTGGATTCGCCGCCGCGATCTGTTCAAACATGACCGCTTGAAAGCCGCGCTGCGCGGTCTGCTGCTGACTCTGCCGATTTTGGGCGTGTTCGCGCTGCTGTTAGCATCGGCGGACGCCGTGTTCGACGGAATACTGCTCAATATCGCGCGCTTAATCGACATTCCGCTGTCAGAAGCGTTGATCCACCAGGTCTCGTTCATCGGCGTGCTAAGCTGGCTGGCATTCGGGGCGTTAGCGCTGATCGGGGCTAGGCGTGTTCGTGTGATGATGGATCGCGATGAAACGGAGGACACAGACGCCGCGCCGACGAAGGCGAAACGCCGCCCGATCACGCTCAGCATGGTCGAGACGGGCATAGTGCTGGGCGGAGTCGCGGCGCTGTTCAAGATTTTCGTGCTGATCCAGTTTGCGTATTTTTTCGGCGGCGAGCGCGGGTTAGCCTTGACGAACCTGAGCTATGCCGAATATGCGCGGCGCGGCTTTTTTGAGCTGACCGCTGTCGTCGCGCTGTCGATTGCGCTGCTGCTGTTTTTGGACTGGACAACGATCCGTCAAGGCATCCGCGCCAAGCAGCTTTTCCTCGGCTTGTCCGCGGTGGTGCTGCTGCTGAACCTGGTCATGCTGCTGTCCGCCTGGGGGCGCATGGAATTATATGAGCAGGCGTTCGGCTTCACCCACCTGCGCCTGATCGTCAAGGTGACGATGGTCTGGATGGGGCTTTTGTTGGCAGTGACTATGGCGTCACTGCTGCACATCCGGCGCAATCTCTTTTCGGCGGGTTTGTTCGTCTGCATTGTCGGCATCCTGACGACGCTGAACATGATGAACCTCGATCATTTCATCGCGTCGCGCAATATCGCGCGCGTCGAGCAGGGCTATCCGCTGGACATGCGCTATCTGTGGAGGCTGAGCGCCGACGCCGCTGAGCCGATCATCGGTCTCTATTTCGCGACTGACGACCCGGTAGTCAAGGAATTTGCCGGTCAATGGCTGATCCGCCGCTATACAAATCGAGAGAACGAAAGACGATACCGCGCTTCGACTGTCCTCAGCTACCATTACGGGCTGGACAGCGCGCACGCCGCCATTGCGCCCTTCGCCGATGCACTGCCGCAGATCGACTATCGCTACTATCCACCTGCGACAGATGGCATATCTGAGTCGCGCTATACCATCGACTGAACAGCGTAGGGCAAGCGCCAGCAAAAGCACCCGCGCTTTTGCTATAATGCGCGCTGGAATGTGAAACAGCCTCGGCATGAGGTCGAAGAAACAGAATGCGAAATAGCAACTGGCTGTTTTTGATCGGCGTTGTCGCGATGGCGGCGGCAACGCTGGTTTGTTCGGTGGGATCGTTTGCGGTCGGGCATCAGATCGCGCTGGACATGGGCGAGCGCGGCATACGGGTCGCCTCACTAGGCGATTTCGTCAATGTCGTCCAGAGTCTGAACGCGCCGCCGCTGATCGTCCCCGATGCGCCGACCGCCGCTGTTGATCGGAACGCAGCGCCGACGGCTGAGCGCCCAGTCGCAGCGCAGGTTCCGACGAACACGCCGATCCCGACGCTCGGCGGCGTCATCCCGACGCTGTCCGGACGCGGATCGACCGGCGCGCTGCCAACCCTTTCCGTCGCCAATCCCATGCCGACCATCGAGCCGACGCCCGATCTGCGCCTAAGGGAGTATGCCTGGCAAGACCCGCGCCGCTTCAATATTCTGCTGCTCGGCATCGATCAGCGGCGCGGCGAACAGGGTCCCTTCCGCACCGACACGATCATTGTTGTCTCGGTCGATCCGCTGCGCGGCACAGTGGGGATGCTGAGCATTCCGCGTGACCTTTACGTGCCGATCCCAGGCTTCCGGCAGGATCGCATCAACAATGCCAATGTCCTCGGTGAAGCGAGCGCATATCCGGGCGGCGGACCCGCATTGGTGGCGCGAACGCTTCAGGAGAACCTCGGCATCAACGTCAGCCGCTATATCCTGATCAATTTCGACTTCTTCACGACCGTCGTCGATCTGGTCGCGCCCAACGGCGTCGAGGTCTGCCCGAGTCAGGAGATTCACGACGAATACTACCCCGATGGCAGCTACGGCTTCATGACAGTGCATTTCGATCCCGGCTGCCAGCGCCTGAATGCGGAGCGCCTGCTGCAATATGCGCGGACGCGGCATGGCAACAGCGACTTTGACCGCGCCGCCCGCCAGCAGGAGGTGATCCGTGCGGTGCGCGATGAGGTCTTAAGCGTCGGCGGGATCGCCAACTTCATTGGGCAGGCTCCGCGCCTGTATCAGGAGCTGTCTGACAGCTACCAAACCAACATGACGCTTGACGAGCTGATCCGGCTCGGCGCGCTGCTTCAGAACATCCCGCGCGCAAATATCGCCAGCGGCGTGATCGGCACGATGGAGACGCGTTTTGCCACCACGCCGACCGGCGATCAGGTGCTGATTCCCAATTACAACGCGATCAGCAGCCTGATGCAGCGCGTTTTCAATGCCCCGCCAGGCACGACTGAGGTCAATACCATTTCCGTTGAGGCGGAGGGCGAAGTTTTGTCGATCGCCGAGCTGAGACAGCGCGCTGAAGCCGAAAATGCCCGCATCGGCGTCTACAATAACACTGAGATCGCCGGCTTAGCGTCGCAGACCCGCGATCTGCTGGTGATCCGTCAGGTGACCGTTACCAATTTGGGCAATATGCCGACGCCGACCGGCGGCGCGACCGTCATTCGCAATCTGAACAATAAGCCGTACACCGCGCGCTATCTGGCGGCGCTGCTCAATCTGCCGGATGACCGGATTGAAGCCGGCGCGCCGAACGGGACGGACGATGTGATGGTAGTGGTCGGCGCAGACATTCAGCCAATGCTTGCTGCGCCGCGCTGATGCGCGCTCATCTCGCATTGGCTTTTCGCGTACCAGCCGCTGCGATCCTATGCTATAATCGACGCAAACAGGCAGGCTGTAAAAGGGACTTAATCATGCAACTCGGACCGACCGAACTGCTCATTATCCTGGTGATCGTGCTGCTGTTGTTCGGCGTTGGGCGCGTTTCCCGCATTGGCGGGGAGTTGGGCAGCGCGGTGGCGAACTTCCGGCGTGGCTTGCAGGAAGGCGCGAAAAAGGGTGACGAAGACCAGACCACGCCGCCGAGCGAAACCCCTCAGACGAAGTAATCTAACTGCGCGATGGGCAGCGCCGCTCATCACACAGCCCTCTTTCATCCCTCGATCACCAGCATTGGCTTATGTGCAATGCCTGGTGGCAGTTTCAAGTTATGCGTTAGCACGCGCCGGTTGAATGTGGTTATTTGATCGCGCAGCGCAGCTTTCTGCGCCGGTGACGCTGTCTTCAGCGCGCTGCGCAGCCGCGTATATTCCGCCTCGAGTTCCCTGCCCGACATAATCCAATCCGGCACAATGTCATTGTCCTTCATGATTCTATGCGCCAGCCGCAGCTCCTCCGGCACGTGCTGCTCATCATCCAGCTTCAGCGGCGCGCCCTGTCCCGGAAGCTGATCGAATTCGCCGCGCTCCATTGCCTGACGAATGATCTCATCTATGACCAACATCGCTCTGTTTTCCTCGTGATGACGTTCACACACTGAAACACGAAAAGAAGGGAGCGCTTGCCCACGCTCCCATCGGATTTACGGAATAGTGAAGATCGCCTGGGCGACGCCGTTAGCATCGCTGAGGATGACGGTCTCGCCCGATGACCAGACCGCGCTCTGCTGCCCCCAGTAGCGGACGATCGGCGTATCCGCGCCGACGCCGGTATACACGCGGACTTCAGCGCGTTCAAAGACCAAAAACTGCCCCTGGAAGGTGTAAATGTTGCCCTCGGAGTCGCGCAGCGTCCAGTTGTTCAGATCGACCGTGCGCCCATTGTTGCGAATGACGACATACTCAGCGGTGACATCGCCCGCGTTGGCGACCTGGACGATCTGCATCTGCGAATTGACCGCCGTCGGCGGCAGAGTCGCGGTCGGGGTCGGGGTCGGTGTGGGCGAGAGCGTCGGTGTGGGCGAGAGCGTCGGCGTGGCGGAGATGGTGGGCGTATCGGTCGGGGTTGGCGATGCAGACGGTGTAAAGGTTGCAGTCGGCGGTGTGCCAGTGATCGTTGGCGTATCGGTCGGAGTGAGGGCAAGGATCGCCTCGGCGGTCTGCGTCTGCCGCTCCGCTTGACCGATCAGCGGGCAGCCCTCCAGCGGGACGATCAAAACCTGACCGATTTGCAAAAAGCGGGCGCTCTCTTCAGTCAGGTTGTTGACTTCCAGCAGCGCGGCGACGCTGATCTGATATTCCTGCGCGATCAGACCCGGGAAATCGCCTTCTTTTAGCGCATACAGCGCGCAGTTGGGCGGCAGCGCGGTCGCCGTGCTTTGTATGTCTGATCCGCCTGCGCCGAGAATCGTCGGGTCAAGCGTTGGCGCGATGGCAGCGGTCAGGTTTGCAGCGATGGCGCGCGCCTGCGCGGTCGGATCATCGAGGATGCCCGGCGGGATGTCGATCTGCTGCGGCTCGCCAGGGCGCGGGGTGGCAGTGATGATCAGCACTGGCGTGGTCGCCTGCGGATCGATGGTGGCGGTGACCAGAATCGGCACAGTGATGACGATCTGCTGCGGCTGACCGCCGCCAGTCTGCGGAGCAGTGAGGTTGACCACCAGCAGCACCACCGCCAGCGAGACCAGCACATTCAAAAGTAAAAACCCAAGCATCGAACGACGCCGCATGGCGCTTTTTTCTCCCACGTGGCAAAAATCCAATGCCATGATAGCACGTTCTCGATGGAAAGGCGTAGTTTCTGGGTATGATAGAGTAAAAGCAGCAGCGAGGATCAAGCGCCTATGACCGCACAGCCGTCGATCAAGGCAGGGGAACAAGCCTGGCTCGACCACGATCACGAAACGGGCTACGTCGAACTCATCGGAGGCGAACTGATCGTGGCAGGAGGAAGCACACCCACTCACCAGCGCATGGTTTCGCGTTACGCAGGCTTGATGAACCGGATCAAGCCAGACGGCGAGGTCTTTATCGCGCCATTAGGCGTCAAACTTGCGGATGATTATATCCCTGAGCCGGATGTGTTTTGGGTTTCAGCCGCCAATCCGATGCAGGAGGATGAGCGGCGTCTGATCGGCATCCCCGATCTGATCATCGAGATCGCCTCCTCGACCAGCCAGCGGCGCGATCGCTTCGATAAGTTCCGCCTCTATGAGCGAGTCGGCGTGAAGGAATACTGGATCAGCGACAGCGAGACCTATATCACGGAAATCTATGCCCTGGAGAACGGCAAATACGCGCTGGTTGGCAAATATGCGCCGGAGGAGTCGTTCGAGTCGCCGCTGCTGCGCCAGACTATCGATTTGAAGGCGGTATTTGCAGCGCTGCCGCCGCCTGTTCAACTGCCTGATCTTTAAACTGGAGAACTCGAATGCGCGCCTTGGTCTATGAAGCGCCTCACACGATGCCCATCCGCGATGTGCCTGTGCCGACGCCGCAGCCGGACGAAGTCCTGATCAAAGTCGCCTATTCCGGCATTTGCGGATCGGAGCTGAGCGGCTATGAGGGCAAAAATGCCCTGCGCAAGCCGCCGCTGATCATGGGGCATGAATTCAGTGGGACGATTGAGTCTATCGGCGCAGCGGTCATGCGCCGCGATCTGCATCGGGGCGCGCGGGTGACGGTGAATCCGCTGATCACGTGCGGTGTGTGCGTCTACTGTCTGAGCGGGCGGCAGCAGCTCTGCTCGGATCGCAAACTGCTCAGCGCGTCGCTGCCGGGCAGCAACGCCGAATTTGTCGCCGTCCGCGCCAGCGCGGTGCATCTGCTGCCGGAGAGCATGGCGCTGACGACGGGCGCGCTGGTCGAGCCGGCGGCGTGCGCGGTGCGCGCGGTCAAACTCGCCGCGCCAGCACCGGAGTCGCACGTTCTGGTCGTCGGCGCAGGTCCTATCGGACTGCTGATCATTCAGGCGCTTCAGGATCGCGGCGTCAAGACGATTTACGCCGCCGACATCAACCCCCGCCGAGCGGAGATGGCGAAAGAACTGGGCGCGACTCCGGTCAAACTCGACGACATGCGCAAGAATGCCGACATTGCTCTTGACGCTGTCGGCGCGCCGGCTGTGCGTCAGGCTTGTCTGGCGGCGGTGCGATCCGGCGGGCGGATCGTCTGGGTCGGGCTGCATGAGCCGACTGCATCGCTGGACATCAACGACATGATCCGCCGCGAGATCGCCGCCTTTGGCTCTTTTGCGTATAATGCCATTGATTTTGCGGAGGCGCTCGGCGCATTGGCGGCGGGGCGGCTGTCGTTGCACGAATCGTGGACGCTGATTGAGCCGCTGGAGCGCGGCGCTGCCTGCTTTGAGGCGCTGCTCGACGGCGCGCCGGTCGCGAAAATCTGGCTTGAACCCTAACCCAAGGACATCGGGATCATGGCAAAATCGTTTCTAGTTGGCGGTGAATGGCGCACCAGCGCTGAGACGCTCGACACGATCTTTCCTTTTGATGGCTCAACCGTTGAAACCTGCTGCATGGCGCAGCCCGCCGACCTCGAGGATGCTGTCCGCGCGGCGCAGCGCGGTTTCAACGTCATGCGGCGGCTGCCGACCTATAAGCGCGTGGACATCCTGACCCGCCTGCACGCCATCCTGACCGAGCGCTTCGAGCCGATGGTCGAGATCATGACGCTGGAGACGGGCAAGGCGCGCAAAGTCAGCCGCGCCGAAGCCGCGCGCGCCCTCCAGACGATCCAGACCGCCGCTGAAGAAGCCAAACGACTCGGCGGCGAGATCATCGACCTCGACTGGACACCGGCGGGCGAACATCATCGCGGGTTTGTGCGCCGTGTCCCCGTCGGCGTTGTGCTTGGGATCACGCCGTTCAACTATCCGCTTAACCTGATGCTGCACAAGCTCGCCCCCGCCATTGCCGCTGGATGCAGCGCGATCATCAAGCCGCCGGAGATCGCGCCGCTGTCGTCGCTGCTGCTCGGCGAGTGGCTGCTCGAAGCAGGGATGCCGCCGGAGGCGATCAGCATCCTGCCCTGTCCGGGCAGAACAGCCGAGCGCCTGGTCACGGATGAGCGGATCGCGCTGCTCAGCTTCACCGGCAGCGCGCCGGTCGGCTGGATGCTGAAAGAGAAGGCGGGGCGCAAAAAAGTGGTGCTGGAACTCGGCGGGAGCGCGCCGGCGATTGTCCATGAGGACGCCGATCTAATGCTGGCGGTCAGCAAGACCGCCAGCGGCGGCTTCGCCAATGCCGGGCAGAACTGTATCAGCGTGCAGCGCATTTTGATCCAGCGCGCTGTTTACGAAGACTTCTGCGACCGTTATCTCACGGCGGTGGCAGCGCTCAAAGTGGGCGATCCGCGCGATGAAAGCACCGATATCGGTCCGATGATCAACGTCAAAGCCGCCGAGCGCGCTGAAGCGTGGGTTGAGGAAGCGCTCGCAGGCGGCGCGCACCGGCTGATCGGCGGACGACGCGAGGGCGCATTGTTCTACCCAACCGTGCTGAGCGAGGTCACGCCGACGATGAAGGTCTGTGCGGAAGAAGTCTTCGCGCCTGTTGTGACCCTGTCTCCCTATGATACCTGGGAGGAGGCGCTGCGGATCGCCAATGACTCGCCGTTCGGCTTGCAAGCGGGCGTCTTCACCCGCGACATCGGGCGGGCGCTGTCCGCCTGGGACAATCTGGAGATGGGCGGCGTGCTGATCAATGATGTATCGACGTTCCGCGTCGATCATATGCCGTATGGCGGCGTCAAGGCGTCCGGGATCGGGCGGGAAGGCGTGCGCTATGCCATCAAGGATATGACCGAGCTGCGCCTGCTGGTGATCCATCAGACATGAGACCTTATCGGGACGATCAAAGCGCGGTGTGTTCAAAAATGTGAAGCCGCGCCGCGTCTCTGGGAATTGAGAAAAAATTTAGCCTCGCCATTTCAAAATTGGCATACACTAGTGATCGTAGACTCTGTTCTGGAGGTTTGTATGGCTCGCGCATCGCAATTCGATAAAGGGCGAGTCGATGCTGTTCGCCTGGCGCAGCAAAACACCGTTCTTTCAGCGCTGTTAATGGCGATGCCCTACCTGCCCAATGTCGCCAGTGCTGCACTCGAAACGGCAGGGTCGTTCATCGGTGCGTCGCGCGGCTGTCTGCTGCTGTTGGATCGCCGCCTGGACGCCAAAGCGGATGATCGTGCCGCTTATCGCGTTTTTTTCTCCGGCTTCGATCAGCATCCTGGTGATTCCTTCGCCGAACGTCTTTATTCGCATGGCATCATCGCTTACGCGCTTTATGAACGCCGCCCGATTCTGATCCGCGATCTGCGCTACGATCCGCGCTACACCCATCTCGACAACAACCCCGCCATCCCAACGCAGGGCGCGGCGGTCGCGGTTCCGCTGCGGCTGCATGACGACATGATCGGCGCGCTGGTCTTCTTCCGCGATGAGGTGGACAGCATCAGCGACGACGCGGTGCGCCTGATCGAGCTGCTCTCGCAGGGGATCGCCGGCGCGCTGCGCGGCGCGGCGCAGGTCGATGGGCTGCAAAACATCATCGCCAACGCCAATTACCGGCGGATGGCGGCAGCCGCGACCGAGCAGATTCAGCGCGATCTGCTCGATATGACGGTGCATGATCTGCGCGCGCCGCTGTCGGTCATTCAGAACAGCCTGTCCGCCGCTGAGCGCCTGATCGAGAAGGGCAGCAGCGCCGCCGCCGCTGAAATTCTCCACAGCGCCAGTCACAGCGCGCGCCAGCTCAACCGGATGGTCAAGAGCCTGCTCGATCTTGGACGGCTGGAGAATGGGCGCGCCATCATCAACCGCCAGCCGATTCAGCTCAACCTGTTATTTGCAGAGGTGGTCGATCTCGTCCGTCCGCTGACTCAGGCTGCCGATCAAACGCTGGTGGTCGACCTCGCCCCCACTCTGCCCGCGTTTGACGGCGATCCGGACATGATCATCCGCGTGATCATCAATTTGGTCGAAAATGCGACCAAATATTCCCCACGCGGCGGCGCGGTCACGCTGACAGCGCGCGCGCTGCCCGATTTCGTTGTTATCAGTGTCATCGATCAGGGTCCCGGCATCCCGCCGCATCTGCGCGATGAGGTCTTCGATAAATATTTCCGCATCAAACGTGACGATGGCGCGGCACGCGGAGTCGGCTTGGGGCTGGCGTTCTGCCGGCTCGCAGTTGAAGCACACGGAGGGCGCATCTGGGTGGACAGCGCCGACGGCGGCGGCTCGATCTTCGCCTTCACGCTCCCCGTCGCGCCTGATGAGATCGCGTCGGCTTGTCCCGCTGCTGCGCGCACAAATTGAGTCTGGAGTCGTCCGAATTCGTGATACAATCATCGAAATGGTGATTGTCGGACGCGATGACTTTTACAACACCGCCTGCCCTTCTGCTCCTGCTGACACTGCTCCCGGTTATCTATCTCGGTCTTCCACGCGCAGCCTATCGGCGCGGGCGCGATCTCGCCAGCCTGCTGCTGCGCTGCCTAATCATCCTGCTGCTGACGCTCGCGCTAGCGGGGACGCAGATCGGGCGCGCCGCCGATAAGCTGGCGGTCGTCTTTCTGGTCGATGTGTCCGACAGTGTGGGGCAGCCGGCGCGCGAGGCGCAGGTGGCGTTCATCCGCGAGGCGCTGGGGGCGATGCCGCCGGATGATCAGGCGGCGCTGATCGCTTTCGGCGGGGATGCCCTGGTTGAGCGACCGATGAGCGGCGTCCGCGAACTGACTGCGCTGCGCTCGACGCCCTACAGCGGCGCAACCGACATCGAGGAGGCGATTGGGCTGGCGCTGGCGCTCTTTCCCGATGATGCTGGCAGGCGCATCGTCCTATTGAGTGACGGCGTGCAAACGGTGGGCGATGCGCTGGCGGCGGCGCGGCGGGCAGCGGCAGCCGGCGTTCAGATCGATGTCGTCCCGTTCGTCCGCGATCCACAGCCCGAAGTCCAGCTCACCGAAGTCCGCGCCCCATCGGTTGTCAATGCCGGGCAGGACTTCGATCTCGGCATCAGCGTCTACGCCGATCAGCCGACCGAAGCCGCGCTCACGGTGTTCGCTTCCGGCGCGATCGTTCACCGTGAGACGGTCGATCTGCGCGCCGGGATCAATCATTACGCGCTCGGTCTGACCGCCGGAGCCGCCGGCTTTCGCGATTTTCAGGTGCGTATCACGCCATCCGGCGCGGACGGCTTCGAGCAGAACAACCGACTCGCGGCGTTCACCCGCGTCGAGGGCAGTCCAACCGTTCTGCTGGTGAGTCAGCGCGGGGCGGACGCGGAGACCGTCCATCTGCGTGCTGCGCTGGAGCAGCAGGGCCTGACTGTCGTCGAGCGCGCCGCGAACGCGATCCCCGCTGGACTGGCAGAGCTGGCAGGCTATCAGGCGGTCGTGCTGGCGAATGTCCCGGCGACTCAGCTCACGCCGCTGCGGATGCGGACGCTGCAAGCCTACGTCCGCGATCTGGGCGGCGGTCTGGTCGTCGTCGGCGGACCCGATGCGTATGCCCCCGGCGGCTATTTCGATACCCCGCTTGAGGAAACGCTGCCGCTGGAGATGCAGATTCGCGATCAGCAGCGCATCCCGCAGTTGACCATCGCCTACGTGATCGACCGCTCCGGCAGCATGACGGCGACCGATCGCAGCGGCTATGAGCGGCTCGAACTGGCGAAAGAAGCCATCATCCGCAGCATTGAGTTCTTGCAGCCATCAGACCGCGCCGGAATCGTCTCGTTCGACACGCAGGGCTACTGGATCGCCGATGTGCAGCCGGTGCTGGATCGGCGCGGACTGCAAAACCTGGTCGGTACGCTGCGCGCCGGCGGCGGCACGGACATTCAGGCGGGCTACCGGCTGGCTGGCGAAGCGATGGCGCGCGATCCGTCGCCGCGCAAGCACATCATCCTGCTGACCGACGGCGGCGCGCCGCGCGGTCAGTTGGTCGACTTGGCGACTCAGCTCTACGACGAGTTTGAGGTCACAACTTCGGTGATCGCCATCGGCGATCAAAGCCCATTTCTGCGCGAAATGTCCGATGTCGGCGGCGGCAATTATCATTTCGTCGATCTGGTGCAGACCATTCCGACGATCTTCACCGTCGAAACGGTGCTGGCGACTCGATCCTACATTCTGGAGGACTCGTTCGTCCCGCGCCTGGCGGGGATCAGCCCGATCATGGCGGGGATCGACGCCGCGCCGCCGCTGCGCGGGTATGTCGCGTCGTCGCCCAAGCAGACCGCCCAGGTCATTCTGACGGGTCCTGAACCCTACAACGATCCGATCCTGGCGCAGTGGCAGTATGGGTTGGGGCGTTCGGTCGCGTTCACCAGCGATGCAGCAGCGCGCTGGGGCGCGGACTGGGTGGGGTGGGACGGCTTCGCGCAGTTCTGGAGTCAGGCGGTGCGCTGGTCGATCACCGAAGGCACGACTGACCGACTGGAAGCGCGGGTGATCGAGGAGGGCGAACGCGCGCGGCTGATCGTCGATGCACGCGATGACGATGGCGCGTTCCTCAATGGGCTGACGCTCAACGCCACCCTGACCGATCCCGATCTGAACGCGCGCTCATTGGCGCTTCAGCAGACCGCGCCCGGACGTTACGAAGCGCTGTTCACGCCGGATACCGAAGGCGCTTACCTGCTCCGCGTCGCTGGACTCGATCTGGCAGGCGAGCCGGTGATCGGGCAAGCAGCGGGGTGGGTGCGGACATACTCGCCGGAATACCGCCTGCAATCCGCCGACGGCGGCGCGCTGCTGGCGGACATTGTGACAGTCACTGAAGGTCGGCTGCTGCGCAGTGAAGCTGCCGCCGTCTTCACAGAGCGGCTTCAGGCGCAGACCGGGCGGACGCCGATTGCGTTTCCGCTGCTGCTGACGGCGGCGCTGCTTTTGCCCATCGACATTGCGGTGCGCCGGCTGCTGCTGACCCGAACCGACATTCAGAAAGCGCGCTCCGCCATCGGCGCGGCGCTCGTCGGTCAGCGCGAGGCGACGGGAAAGTCCACGCAGACGATGGCATCGCTGCGCAATGTCAAGCAGCGCGTGCGCCAGAATTTATCGACCGATGAGATGCGCCCGCCGACGCCCACCGTCACCATGCAGGGGGAAAGCGCGCCTGCGCAGCCGAGCCAGACCGTCCGCCGCCGCACTGATGACAAGGACAATCTCGCCGGTCGGCTCTTGCAGCGCCGCAAACGCGACGATGACTAGCCGCCGTTTCCCAACAGCCGCCTGACCGCCTCCGCCGCCTGACTCCGCTGGATGGACTCTTCATGCCCATCCACCAGCCGCTTGAATTTGACGACTCCCGCCGCGATCTCGTCCGCGCCCAGAATCGCCACCAGCGGCACGCCTTTCTTGTCGGCGCTGCCGATCTGCTTCCCAAGCGGGCGGTCGAGCATATACAGCTCGGTGCGGATGCCAGCGGCGCGCAGCTCGGCGGTCAGTCTGGCGGACTCGACCTGCGTCGTGTCGTCAAAGACCGTCACCATCACCTGCACGACCGTCCCGCCGATATTGGGCGGATACAAGTTGAGTGCTTCCATCAGATCGATGATGCGTTCGATGCCGAGCGATGTGCCGACCGTCGGGACGCTCTCGCCCTTGAACAGCCCGACCAGATCGTCATAGCGCCCGCCACCGGTGATGCTGCCGAGGTTCGGCTCGGTGATGATCGTCTCGAAGATAGGTCCCGTGTAATAGCCCAAGCCGCGCACCATCGTGAAGTCGAAGGCATACGCCGTCTTGGGGACGCCAAGTGCCTCCAGCCAGCCCGCCAGATCGCGCAGTTGGCGGATCGCCGCTCGCGCGTCGGGCAGCGCGTTCAGCGCGTCATCTAGAAAATCGAGCGGCGAGTCAGTATGAGTTGTGATCAAGTCCATAATGCGCGTCACCGCTTCGGCGGGCAGTCCGCGTTTGATCAGCTCCTCGCGCACGCCGTCCGCGCCGATCTTGTCGAATTTATCGATGCTGCGATACAGCTCCGCCAGCGCCGCGCCCTCGACCCCCGCAAACTGCCCGATGGCAGTCAGCAGACGGCGGCTGTTGATCTTGATGCTGAACGATGTGAACCCAAGCCGCGTGAGCGCGGTGACGATCAGGCTGATGATCTCGGCGTCGGCGTTCATACCGGATGCGCCGACAATATCGGCGTCGCACTGGTAAAACTCGCGATAGCGCCCGCGCTGCGGACGTTCAGCGCGCCAGACCGGGGCGAGCTGGTAGCGGCGGAAGGGCAGCGCGATCTCGTTGGGATACTGCGCAACCACCCGCGCCAGCGGCACGGTCAGGTCATAGCGCAGGGCGACCTCCTCCTTGCCGCCGGGGTGCTGCGCCTGGTAGATCAGCTTTTCGGCGTCCTCGCCGTATTTGCCCATCAGCGTATCGCGCAGCTCAAGGACAGGCGTTTGCAGCGGCTCGAAGCCGTAGAGATGAAAGACTTCGCGCACGATATTAAAGACATACTCGCGCTTGATCATCTCGCCGGGCAAAAAGTCGCGCATCCCCTTCGGCAGACGGGGTTCGATTTTCGGTTTCGCCATGATCGCTCTCGATGTGGGTCGATACTGGCGGCTATTTTACCCCAGGATCGCCGCCCGCGCCTGCGCCGCTGCGTCTGCGATCTGCGCGTAATGCCCCCACTCGTGATACATCCCGAACAGCACGCAGGCGAAGGCGTTCATCTCGCCGAAGCGTTCGACGTAGCGCGGCGAAAGCTGGCGGAACACGTCTAAATGCGGTTCATCCGGCATGGCATCCAGATAACCGAGGCGAATCCGGCGGCTTTCCTCAAGCCGCTGAAGCGCTTTGGCACGAGTGTCGATGTCTTTCCAGGGCGTTTCATAGCGCAGGCGCGGATCGGCAGGGTAGACGATCCCCCGCGCCAGGATCGAGCCATACGCCGCCCATTCTTCGCTCGATGCGGTCACGTGCGCCACCAGATGACCGAGGCTCCAGCCGATGTGTTCTTCACCGGGGACAGCATACGGATCGTCGGCATGGGGATCGTATGGCAAAAAGGCGATCTGCGCATCGTCCGCGTCTCCGATCAGGCTGAGGATGTGGTCAATGCTGGCGTTCGTGCCAGCTTTCAGGTCGGCGAGGGTAAAGCGGCGCGAAAATTTCAGGATTTTCATCTCGTTGTTGGCAACTGGGGTGAAATCGATCAGCATCGTAAACGCTCCATCCAAATATCCGTTTTTATGCGAACACAGACGCGCAGATGGAGCGCTTTATTACGCTGTTGACGCGCTTGTTTCGACTAAAAGGGTCCGTAGGCGTCGCCGCTGCCGCTGCCGATCAGCGCGAACACCTGCCCGCTGCTCACGTCGCGGATCAGCGCGCCGCGGTCGAAGCGCTGCACGGTCAGTGAGGCGGCAGCCTCCTCCAGCCGCGCAAAGCCGACGCTCGACCGCACGCCGTCAAGCGCCTTCCAGACCGCCCCAAATCCGAACCGCGGCACGCGCAGCCCGTCCGGCGCGGGGACGATCCAGCCCTGATCCGGCGGCGCCTGCGGGACATACCAGAAGCGCCCGCCCGTCGGCGCAAAGGCAATCGTGTAGATCTCGCCGGTCGGTACGTAATACATCACGCCGCGCTCAAACAACTGCGTCGTCCCAATATAGGCGGCTGGCGGCTCGGTTGGGCAGCCGAGCGCATTTTCCAACGCGGGATCGCCGCGCCAGCGGTCGCCGAAGGCGGGATCGACCGGGATCAGACACGCGGGAGTCGGCGCGGGGACGAACCCGGTGGAGGCGGTCAGCGTGCCTTCATAGCGCGACAGATCGACGACCGGCGCATTTCCCAGTCCGCCGCCATCGCTGACGAAGACACCGACATAGACTGTCGGCGTTGGCGGGATGGTCGCAGTGGGCGGCGGTGGTTCGGTCAGGCGGCGCGCCGCCTGAGTCGCGGCGCGCTCGGACTCGTCTGGCGTGGGCGACAGCTCGGCGGTGGCGAGCTGTTTGGGCAGCGCTGCCAATGCCGCCGCGTCCAGGGTGGGCGGCTGCGTGTTAGCGGGCGCGAATGAACATGCCGCCAGGAGCAGACTAAGGGCAATCCAGCGGAAGCGTTTCGCTGAGTACATTCTCGAATCCCCCATCGGGCAAAACCGCGTACAGACCAAAGTTCACCGCCGCGCCCGGCATCCGGGGCAGCGGATAAATATCGCGGACGTATTCACCCGGTATCCACGTCGTCAGCGGACGCCAGCCGTAGACGGGCGCGCGCTGATCCGCCTGCGCGATCACCGCGCCGGACGAGTCGATCAGATGCACGAACACGCTCAGGTCGCGCGTCGGCGCAGTATGAGCATACCACAGCACATCGAGCGCGATCAGCGCTGCATCGCAGACCAGACGCCGCGTGATCGGGGCGACTTCGGTCTCAAACGTCCCGTCAATCGGCGTGGAGAACCAGGGTTCGGCTGCGATCTCTACCCAACCAGGCGCGGCGGCGCGCAGATAGACCCGTCCTCCCAGCCGATCTGACCACCATGAGGGGGGAAAGGTGTAAAACGTGTCCGATAAGGTGACGATTTCGCGCCCTGCGTCATGCAGGCGGCGCAGATCGGCATTGTGATCGACCAGATCGAAGCCGCCGATCTCGCCGGTCACATCGCGGGCGAATCCGACCGCGAAATGATGCACACCCCAGGGGATCATCGCCACTGCGCCGGGCGGGATGCGCCGCGCCGCGTCGATGGCGCGCAGCCCAGTCTGATCGGCGGTCAGATCGCGGATGAATGGCTGATGCCATGCGATCAGGCTTGCTGCGTAGGCTGCCAGCCCGACTCCCACGCCGATTCGTCCCCCCTTTGGCGCAAGGCGGAGGACTCGCTCTGCCGCGAACGCCCACCCGACCGCGAATGGCAGCAGCGCCATCAGGATCAGCGCGGACAGGACATCAGTATACGCCGCGACATGAAAGCCATATGCCAGCCCGCCGATCAGGATCAGCATCAGGGCAGATCGCCGCGTCTCGCGCTCAAGCGTGCCCGCGATCAGCCCGATCACGCCGACGATCAGCCCAACGATGCTGACATCGGTGATCAGCACCTCTGTGACCATGCGGAAATTGGCGATCAGCCTGTCGAAGCCATCCACGCCGAAGAAGCGGTCGGCTTCGCGCCCCAAAAATTGATCCAGAAAGCCGCTGAGCGTCCCTGGATCGCCGTAAACCCAGAGCGCGTCCGCCCAGGCGCGCAGCGGCAGATACAGATACGGCAGAAAGCCGATCAGCGCCAGCCCGATGCACGCCGCGATTTTGAGCGGAATTCGCCGCCGCTCCTCGAACAGGTCATCCCAGACCATGAAGATCAGCCCAAATGCGGCGAATGCCAATGCCCGATGGTGCGCGACCGCGAATCCGCCGATCAAAGCCAGCCACAGCGCGCGCCCCGGCTGTTCGCTGACTGCGATCCACAGCATCAGCGCCAGAAAGACCAGCGTCAGGCTGTAAATCTCGGCAATCGCCCCATGAATCCAGACGGTGCGCGCCGCCGCAAACGCGATCAACGTCCCCGCCGCGATCCAGGCGCGCACACCGATCCGACGCATGAAGGCGTAGAGCAGTCCGAGCGCGGTCAAGTGCCAAAACAGCGACACCAGCGCGGGCGCGGTCTCCGGCGCGACGCCCAATCCGCGCAGCAGCGCGACCAGCGCGCTCCCGCTCATGACATACAGCGGATAGCCGGTCGCGTGCAGCGTCCCCCAGACGTTTAAGACCGTCTGCGTCTCGCCGACATCGATCATATAGTAGTGCTGCGCGCCGTTGGGGATCGTTTGCAGCGTCGAAAGCGCCAGCAGCGCCGCGATGGCAAGCGCGAAAGGCAGGAAAAGCCATGATAGTTTCATAACCAAGAGCATACCACAGCGCGGATCGCTTCTAAAGCGCCACTCATCCGAGGGGGGTACGATGTCAATGGTTTCGGCGCATCAGAAAGCAGGGATTGATCCTATGCCTCAAATTGGCGATATCGCCCCGGATATCGAACTGCTCAATCAGGATGGCAAGCCTGTCAAACTCAGCGATTTTCGCGGCAAGAAAGTGATCCTGTTCGCCTATCCGAAGGCAAGCACGCCCGGCTGCACCGAGCAGGCGTGCGGCTTCCGTGACCAGTTCCCGCAGATCAGCGCACAGAATGTCGTTGTGCTGGGAATCAGCCCCGATCAGCCCAAAGACCAGCTCAAGTGGAAGCAGAAGGAAAATCTGCCCTACGATCTGCTCTCCGACCCCGATCATCAGCTTCTCGAAGCGCTCGGCGCATGGGGCGAGAAGAAAATGTACGGCAAGGCATACATGGGCGTGATCCGCTCGCACTTTATCATCGATGAAGAGGGGCGGCTGGCGGATATTCAGCTCAATGTCAAGCCGAAAGAGAGCGTCGAGAAAGCCGTCGGCGCGCTCAGCTAAGGGATAAACGGCAGCGGCGGGCGCGGCGGCGCGGGAGCAAAGTCGTAGTAGACGCGGAAGCTGCCGATCTGCGCCTGCCGATACGTCACGCCGCGCTCAGCGAAGATGGCTTCCAACCGCGCATCGACCGTTGGCAGCAGCGCTGTGATATACGCGATACGCTCAGCCGAGTCGGCGGCGGCGCGGAAGAGCGGATAGCGCTCATCCAGCGGCGTGTAGGTCAGGTCAGGCTTGTAAGGCAGCGATGCGCTGTACTGCATCCGTTCGGCGCTGAGAAATGCCAGCCTGAAGCTGATCCAGTAGTTGGTGTAGCCGTTATACAGCCCGTTTTCGTCCAGAAACGCGATCAGCTCTCCATCGTCGTCGTTGGGCAGGTGCGTGTCCAGATTGAACTGAGTTGTCAAGCCCGGCGGCGATGATGCGGCGGCGATCTGTCCGGCGGCGAAGTAGCACAGCACAACCGCCGTTATCACAGTCTGCACGAGTCGACTCGGCAGCAGTGTGATCGCGCCCGTGAAGGCAATATAGACAGGGATCGCCAGCGGCAGAAAATAGCGCCCAGTCGGGTCAAAGCTGAAGCGCGAGGCGAAATAGACCGCGCAGAACAGCCCGATTGTCCCCAGGATATAGCTGCGCGACGGCAGTCGGCTGCGCGCCAGCCCGATCAGCGCCAGCGCGAACGCCGCCAGCACGATCACGCCGACGGGCGCGAGGAAGAAGTCCGGCGTCCACGGGAAGCGCAGCCCGATCAGTGTCGGCAGACCGATCAGGAACAGCCCGATCAAACGCTGTTCGATAGGCAGCGAAAAGACATCTGTGCCGGCGAAGTCACCTCCACTGCGGCTGCCGAGCAGGAAGGACAGCCCGGCGAAGTCATTTTCCAGGTTGAAGGTGATCCAGGGCAGCGCGCCGACGATGAAGCCCGCCAGCGCTGCGCCGACTCCAAGGAGATGGGGCGTCAGATCGCGCCGATCCCGCCACATGGCGTACAGGATCAGCAGTGCGGCGGGCGCGGCATAGGTCACGATCAGCGCGTTTGTCCACCAGCCGAGTCCAGCGCAGACGCCCATCAGCCCCCAGCGCCAGATCGAGCGCCGGTATTCGTGCGTCACGTCATACGCCAGCCACCAGACCAGCCCGCCAAGCAGCAGCGTCTCGTTGTAGCCGCCGAGCGTCGCCGTCGTGTACAGCGCTAGCAGCACTGGCGGAACCGCCAGCAGCAGCGCCGTCATGAACGCCGCCGCTGTGCGCCCAGTCATGCGCCATGCCGCGCCATAGCCGACTGCCACGATGCCTAGATAGAGCGCTGACTGCGCCAGCCGGATGCTCAAAACCGACTCGCCGCCCAGCGCGAAGGCAGCGGCAACGATCCAGGCGTCCAGACTGCCCATGTACGCCTGTCCGTAGAAGAAGACCGGGCGCTCACCCTCCAGGATATGCCGCGCCATCAGCGCAACGACCGCCTCATCGGCATGGAACGAGACCGATCCGCTCATCAGCAGCAGGACTCGCCCCACCAGCGCGATCAGCAGCGCCGCCGCCGGCCCCCCCCACGCGCCGCGCGCCATCATGCCAGCGCCGCCACCCAGACCGGCAGATCATAGCCATTGCGCTTGAAGCCGAGGCGCGTATACACCCGCTGCGACTGAATGTTGTTCGCCTGTGTGTTGACGGTCATCGCAGGGATGCCGCGCGCGGTGAAATGCTGAATCGCGCCGCTCACCAGCGCCCTGCCGATGCCGCGCCCCTGCATCGACGGCAGCACCGCCAGGCGCGCCAAGTGCGAGCCGTCAAAATAGACGGTGCAGAGCTGGTAGCCGATGATCTGCGTGCCGATCTGCGCGACGGTGCAGTAGCCGGCGATCTGCGCCGCATGATAGACCTCCTGCGCGCTCATCTGCCAGGGCGGGGCGAACGCCGCGCGATCCACTGCCGCGATCCGCGTCAGATCATCGTTATGCAGCATCCGAATGGTGACGCCCTCCGGCAGCATCAGCGGCGGAAGCGGCTGATCGCCTCGGCGCAGCGTCACGATGTCCTCAAGAAAACGGAAGCCGAGCGCGCTCACATACTTACCGAGCCATTCGCGCAGCACCAGCACCGCCACTTGAACACCCCCGGTCTCGATCAGCGCCGGCTTGACCGCCTCCCACAAAGCGGGCAGCACCACGCTCGGATCGGCGGCGTCATGCACTGCTGCGATGCGCAGCCAGCTCGCGCCGTCCACCGGCTGCGATGCCGCCAATGCACCGACCAACCGGTGTCCGTCGAACGCCAGCCGTGTGATCGCTTCTAAGGAGTCCATCCAGGGTTCGGTTTCCTGCCAGTCGAGATGGATCATGACGGTTTCATGTCGGAAGAGCAGCTCGCGGACAGCGCCGCGATAGCGTCGCGAATAGGGCGTGATTGTCAGCGGAAGCGGGGCGCGAGCGAGCGATATCATCTTGTCACAGCTTATTTAAGTCCAGATACGAATTCTGCCGCCGCAGCACATACGGACGGCTGCCGATGGTCAGCCAATCGACCTTTTCCTGATCGAGCAGGCGCGAGAGGATGCGCTTGTCCAGCTCGCGGAACGACAGCGCCGTTGTGACAATGGTCGGTTTGTCCAGCACGTAGCGGTGATCGAGGATGCGAAAGAGCTTTTCGCGCACCCACGCGGATGCATCCGCGTTCACCAGGTCTTCCAGGATCAACAGATCGATATCGAACAGCGTCTTGAGCAGCGTGTTCAGGTTGACGGTGATCTCCTTCGAGAAAGTCGAGCGCAGCACGTCCATCAGCGCGCTGACATCGGTCATGATCACGTCGCGGTCGCGGGCATAGAGCGTGTTGGCAATCGCGGCGCACAGGTGCGTCTTGCCGACGCCATGCGGACCCTGAATGTAGAGCCAGCCGCGCGGATCGGCGGCGTACTGCTGGCAGCGCGCCAGAGTCGCGCTCAGGTTGTCCAGCTCTTCCGCTGTCGAATGGGTATGGACATCGAAATTGGCAAACGACAGATGCCGGTAGCGTTCCCAGTCGAAAAAAGTGTGATACCAGGCTTCCTGATGATCCGCGCGGTAATCCGGCGCATCCATGCGGACGATGGTCACCAGCGTGCGGTCATAGACGCGGCTGCGCAGGCGCGGCATCAGCGCGTCGGCGCTGATGTTGGTCGTGATCACCGTCGGCAGCCGCCGGATATGTCGATAGTTGAGCAGTTGAAACAGCTTCTCCACCGCCCAGGCGCTGGGGTTTTCCGTGCCGAGATCATCCAGGATCAGCAGCGGGATATCGCGCAGGTATTCAAAAGTATCGTCGTAGCTGATCTCCTCATCTGGCTGATAGCCGCGCCGGAGTTCGTCGAGCAGATCGGGCGCGGTCAGGAACATGACCGGCGCACCGCGCATCAGCGCTGCGTTGCCGATGGCTGCGGCAAGGTGCGTCTTGCCGCAGCCGGGCGTCCCCTCCATCACCAGCCAGCCCTGCGGCTGACTGGCAAAGCGCAGCGCGATGGCGTAAGCGCTTTGCAGCGTGCTACGATGCCGCTGAAACAGATATGGGCGGTTCAGGTCGAAGGTCTCAAAGGTCTTGTCGGCGTAAATCGCCAGATTGCTAGCCGCGCGGAGTCGATCCTGCTCGATCGGCGGGGCAATCTCCGGCGCGTTGGCGCAGCGAAACAGCCTGCCGAAGTCGGGATGATCGGTCGGCAGCGCCCGCCGGACATAGCCGAGTCCAGCGCAGATCGACGGCTTGCCGCAAAGCGCGCAGATCGTCGTGCCGGGCTGGGAATCGCCGGGCAGGCCTTCGCCCTGCAAATACCGCCGCAGCGCCGCGCGGCGCTCCTCATCGGTTTGCGGAATGAAGGATGCTGGATCGGTCTTTGTACGATTTGCCGTCGAGGGGATCAAATTTTTCAACGGTTTCATGCCGTGTGTTCCCTTCTTTGCGCCGGCGCTCTAGAACAGCGGCAATAAACCGCCAGTGACGGGCATTCTTTTCGACCGCGACCCGAATCGCGTCCTCAATCCAGTCCGCTGGATAGTCGGCTTGCGCTGCTTTCAGTAGATCGACCACCATCGGCGTCAGCGCGCCGATATTGCGCTCATACAGCTCGAAGAGATTCGGGCGCTCCGGCAGCAGCTCGACCGGCTCGGTCGCGGCTGGACGCCACGCGCCGCGCTCAAGCTGCATCAGCGCCCGCCGACCAGGTTCGGCGTTGATGAAATACAGCCGCTCTATCCGCCCATCATCCAAGACCAGCTCGGCGCACAGCAGCGTTCCGCGCCGGCACGCGGCATCGAGCGCGTTGTTCAGCGTGTGCAGCGCATCGTCAGAGGGCGCGGCGGCGCGCAGTCCTGCCAGCAGCGGCGCATCCTGGGCAAAGTCCTCATGGCGCAGAAAACGAAATTCGCCTTCGCGCTGCTGGATCGCGTAAAACGCGAACAGCGTCACCTTCAGCTCCGCCAGATCATCGATCAGCGGCAGCAGATCGGAGTAGAAAGCCGTCGGCAGCTTGATCGTGCGCGGTCTGCCGGGCGCAAAGCCTTTGAATGAAGTCATAGCCCACCCAGATTGAAGTTGTCGACGCGCACATCGGTAAACTTCGTCAGTCTGTTTTCAAAATACAGCGACACCGTGCCAGTCGGGCCGTTGCGATGCTTGGCGACGATGATGTCCGCCTGGTTCGGCGTCTCACTGGCTTCATTATATACCGCATCGCGGTACAGGAACATGACGATGTCTGCGTCCTGTTCCAGGCTGCCGGACTCGCGCAGATCGCTCATCAGCGGGCGTTTATCATGCCGCTGCTCAACCGCCCGCGAAAGCTGCGCCGCTGTAAAGACCGGGATATCGAGTTCCCGCGCCATTTCTTTCATCATCCGGCTGATGTAGCTCAATTCCTGAACGCGGTTGTTCTGAAAGTTCGTCCCTGCGTTCATCAACTGGATGTAATCGACCATCACCAGGTCGATTCGGTGTTCGTGCAGCAGCCGGCGGCATTTGGCGCGCATGGCGATCGGGTTCATCGCCGGCGTGTCGTCGATGAAGATGTGCATCTCGCTCATGCGCCCGGTCGCCTGGACGAACAGCTCCCACTGCGTCTGATTCAGCGCGCCGATCCGTATCAACTGCATATCAATGCCGGTCTCCATCGCGACGAGACGCTGCACGATCTGCTCCGCACCCATCTCCATCGAAAAGATCGCCACCTTTGCGCCGAACTTCGCCGCGTTGAGCGCGACCGAGAGCAGAAATGAGGTTTTGCCCATGCCTGGTCGTCCGGCAAAGATCAGCAGGTCGGAGCGCTGCAAGCCGCCCAGCAGCAAGTCCAGATCGCGAAAGCCGGTCGGCAGCCCGATCTGGATGTCTGAGTCGGTCATGCGCGCTTCAACGCGCTCGTAGAATTCGCCCAGCACCTCGCGCAGGGTCACCACATCGCGGCGCAGATTGCGTTCGGTGACGGTGAAGAGCGCTTTTTCCGCCTGCGCTGTCACGGTATCGGTTTCGAGCGTTTCATCGAGCGCCAACAGCTTGATCTGGTCTGCCGCCTCCATGAGTCTGCGGCGCAGTGCAGCGCGCTCAACCAGCCGCGCGTAGACTTCGGCGTTGACCGAGGTTGGCGCGCTGTTCACCAGGTCGAACAGGAAGCCCGTCCCACCGATCAGATCAAGCTGTTTGAGACTGCGCAGTTCTTCCGATACCGTCAGCAAGTCAATCGCATCGCCGCGCTCAACCACCCGCTGAATGGCCGACCAGATCAGTTCGCTGCGTTTCAGAAAGAAGTCAGTCGGCTTGAGAAACGCAGCGATGCTGATGTAGGCGTCGCCGTTCAGAAGCACTGCGCCGAGGACGGCGTTTTCGGCTTCTTCACTGTATGGAGCCGCCAGTTCGTAACCGCTGAAGTGGGTCATAGGTTAGATCGAACAGAAAGAATGCGTGACCAGCTCAGCGTGGTCACCGTGGTCGGGATGAAAACTGCCTTTGAGCCGCAGGGAGTCCGCTCCCACGCTGCAAGCCGTGATTATTTGTCTGGATCGTCCAGATCGTCCAGGTTGAGAGAGTCGAGAAAATCGGTGAAGGCGCTCAGCTTGTTCTCGCCGCCCTCAGAGCTGCGCGCCGCTGCTTCGCGCTCGACATCCTCCTCAGGCTGGATGGCGGCGCGCTCCATGACCATCTCTGACACGAAGATCGGCGCTTTGACGCGCACTGCCAGCGCAATTGCGTCGCTAGGGCGCGCATCGATCTCGAGCTGCTTGGCGCCCACGTCGATGACGACGCGCGCGTAATACACATCATTGCGCAGCTCGCTGATCAAGATTTGGGTCACGCGACCGCCCAGCTCGCGGATCATCGATTTCAGTAGATCATGAGTCAGAGGTCGCTGCGGCGGCACTTCCTGAAGTTCAATCGTAATTGCGTCTGCTTCGCATGGTCCGATCCAGATCGGCAGGTAGCGGTCTCCGTTGATGTCCTTCAGGATCACAATCCGATGCTGCGACATTAAGCTGACGCGGATACTATCTATGACTACTTCTATCATGAGCTTTACTCGTGAAGTCCTCACCCAGGCGGTGACGTTTCTGTCATTGTGCTGATTATAACCCTAAAACGTCCTTCGGCAACCCACTGCCGACGCATCTTCGCTATTTGCTCAGGGAAGGCATGCTGCTTGGGTAGAGTCACGCCTGAATTTCGACGATGACCCCCTCCTCAGCCCAGTTGTAGAGCAGGGCGCTGTGGGTGTCGCTGAGCAGGATACACCCATAGGTGACGCGCCGACCGAGATCGTTCGTCCAGAGCAGGCGTCCGCCGCTCCGCGTTGGGAAGCCGTGAAAGCCGTTGGTGAAGTCGACGCCGGGGACGGGGTAATACACGCCCATGAAATTCGGCATCCACAGATTCCAGTTGCCCGCGTAAGCGTTCGGCACACGCGAGAGGATTTGATAAACCCCTGTCCAGGTCGGGCTGCTGTCGATGCCCGTGCTGGCAAGCCAGTCCCAGAGCAGCGCGCCGTTTTCGTAAACGCGGACGCGCTGCTGACTCAGGCTGACGACGATCCGCTTGCCGGGGATGACGGGCAGGGTAAGCTGCACATCCAGCGGCGGGATCGTGATTGCCTGCCCGACCGACAGCGTCGATACCCCTGGGTTCGCCTGCTCGATCCAAGGATACGGCAAGCCGTAATGCCATGCGATCCGCGTGATCGTATCGCCCGGCTGGACGATATGCTGCATCGGCTCGTAGTACAGGCGGGTGAACGCTCGTGGTGCGCCGCTAGCCAGCGCCGAGTCGAGCGCGGCGGCGGCTTCATCGGCGCGGATACGGCGCGGCGCGCCAAATTTGCCCGCCCCGAAATTTTGCCCCGCCAGAGATGCGGCTAAGGCATCCCGATCCAGCCGCATCTGCAAGCCGTTCGCGCTGGTCTCAGCGGTCAGCCAGCCGATCCACGTCTCCGGCGGGATGACTCGCTCGTCGGTCTGATCCAGCAGCGGATCGTAGGCGTGTAGAGTCAGCGAGTTGGTCAGCAGCGCCTGCGCCGCTGCCACTATCGGCGCGGGGTCGACGACCGCCGGTGGGATGGCATCGACGATCAGCGTGAAGCGCCCCGCTTGCAGCGCGCCCGCCGGATCAGCCAGCAGCGCCGCCGCCGACCCCGCCACATCGAGCGCTTGCCCCCAGACCGCCAGGCGCGGCACAATTTGCCCATCGACGAAAGCCGCGCCTGCGTTCTGCGGCGGTCGGTTGACTTCGGATGCGAGCAAAGTCAATGTGTTGAACAGCGCGCCGCCATCGACCGCGATCACTGGCGGCAGATCGACCGTCCGCAATGCGCCCCTCAGCGCCGCCGACAAGCCGCCTTCGCGCCGTCCATAATTGACCGCCCGCTGCGCTGTCGCCTCTGCGTCGATCAGGATGCCGAGCTGATCGGCGCGTATCCGCCAAGTCTGCTCGCCGTCGGTCAGCGCGATCTCCCAGTTGAGGAGCGCGCCTGCCGCTTCTTCGACTGTCATACCGCCGATGGGCAAACCGCCGACCTGCACGCCTGCCAGCGCGGTATTCCCGCCGAACAGAAACAGCGCGCCGATCCCCAGCGCCCCCAGCAGCAGGAACATCCCCAGCACCGCCGCCACGCCGAGTCCGATCAGCGCATACAGACCCGCTCGCGAACGCTGGCGCAGCGGCGCAGTTCGACGCGGCGGAACCAGTTTTCGGACGGGGTGACGCGGCGCGGCTCGACGTGGGGCGCTCATGGGGCTTCTTCCTCAAACCATGATGACCTTAATTTTACACCCATTCGCCGCGCCCTGCTCCTGCGTCCTGCTGACGCTTTACCTACTCCGCGCGGCTGATGACTCTGCCGCTTTCGGCAGGGTCAGGGGTGTGTCAGAATAAGCGCATTCTGCGCTGAAAGGACGGATGATGATCCCCACTGACCAGCCGATTCAGAATTTCTACCCCGACCCCGCGATCTGCTTCGGCTGCGGACGCAATAACGCGCACGGGCTGCATATTCAGTCGTTCTGGCGGGGCGCAGGCGCGGTCGCCCATTTTATGCCACAGCCGCAGCACTCCGGCTATCCGGGCATGGTCTACGGCGGCTTGATCGCCAGCCTGATCGACTGTCACAGCATCGCCACGACTACCGCCGCGATGTATGAACGCGAAGGACGCGCGCCAGGCGAACCGTACATCACCTGTGTCACGGGGACGCTGACGGTGACCTATCTCAAGCCGACGCCGCTTGGCGTTCTGCTGACCGTGCGCTCGACCATCCAGACCCTCTCGGCTAGCAAAGCGGTGATTCAGTCATCGCTGCTGGCGGATGGGGTTGAATGCGCCAAAGGGGAGGTGATCGCGGTGCGGCTGCGCGCCACCTGACTTATTTCTCCAACACTTCGCGCGCCAATGCTGCGTCGATCTCCTTCAGCCCGCGCTGCTGAGCGACGGTCTCCACACGCATTTGCAGCTCACGGCTGGCGGAGATACGGGCGATGAACGGCATTTTTTCCAGCGCCGCATCCAGCACCGCCTTCGCCTCCGGCGTCCAAACCAGACTGACAGGCTGAATGCCAACCCGACTGACCAGCCCGCCGCCGTTCTGCGCGGTGTAGGCGCTGTCCAGCGGCAGGAAATTGAACAGCGTCTCGTAGAGCAGGTTCATCATTTCCTGAATGATGTAGACCGTCCCACGGAAACCCATGAACGGCGTCCCAATTGAGCGCCGCACGACCGGACCCGGAAAAGCAGCCGGTATGAAGCTGGTCTGACGTTTGCCGCCCTCGCTCAGGTAGATTTTCTCGTTGATCGAGCCGAACACGAACGACGGGGGGCTTTTGTGCAGGAGGCTGCGGACTTCCTCGTTGCCGATCTCGCCCGCATGACGCGGACGATAGGCTTTGAACGCCACCTGCATCCCCAGCTCATCGCCCAGATACGCGCTTAAGCCATCGACATATGTCCGCGTCGAGGCGATGCCGACGCTGATGGTGCTGAACCAGTCGCTCTGCGGACCCCGCCACAAATCCCAGACGGCTTGCAGCGTGGTCTTTTTCTCGTGCCGGATGAACGCCTCCGCCTGATCGGACGTGCCGAGCAGCCGTCCCAGTTCGCGCACGAACTCGGTCGTCGCCTTGATGCCGATCGGGGCTTGCAGCCAGGCGCGCCCCAGCGTCGCCGCGAGCGTTTGACCGAATTCCTGATACAGGACGACATTCACCTGCGCTTTCGCCAGACTCGGCATCCCCGCGAGAGTCGCTTCGTAGGGAAAGACCAGATTGACGCGCCCGCCCGCGCCTTCGATCAGCCGCTTGACCTCGTGCAGGTCGGAAGGCGCGTTGAAACAGCCGTAGGTCGGTCCGATGATGTTGACCAAGCCCGGTTCCGGGGCGATCTGCGCCGCGTCCGCCGCGCCGTAGTTGTCCCACAGCCATTGGAGGACACGATCCCGCCCCAGCCATTCATCATAGCTGAGCGACTCGCTGTGGAAAAAGGTGGTTCCGGGCTGGAGCTGCGTCACCAGATCGGACAAATCCGAGCCAATCATCTCGCTCTCGGCGGTCGAGACGACGATCAGCCGCTTATCGCTCAAGATGCCGCTGTCGCGCAGGGCTTCATAGGTGCGTTTGACCGTCTGCGCCGTGCCGCTGCCGCTGACTTCTCCCTCGCGGATGACCGACGGCGTGACATTTTCGATGTGCGGCACGGCATCGGTGTAATCGGGGATGGCGGTTGCCACCAAGTTGAAGCAGCCAATCGGCGCATCGCAGATGACATGCGCATCGGGAAGCGGGCAGATCGTCCAGATCGCCGCCCAATAGCTGCTGGTGTCGGACAGATCGCGAATGACGTTAGGCATGGTCAACCTCAAAGAATTCCTGCATCCATTGATACTGCGCTCCCTTCGTGAGCATCTGGCGGATGAAAGCGATGGTCGCCGCCATGCCGCCGCTCAGGAAGAACGGACGGGACGCGAGCTGGTTGGTGAAATACAGCGCGGGGATGCCGCGCTCTTTGGCGGCGCTCGCAAATGGGGTCGTCCCCAGCACGAGATCGGGCTTGTATTCGTCGAGCGCCGCGAGGTCGTCCTCAAGCGACTTGCGATAGATGACTTCTTTCGTGCCATGCGCCTTCAGCCACATCTCATCCGGCAGCACCAGCGGGTCAGCGCCGATAGATGTGGAGACATACGGCACGTCCGCGCCGGCTTCGATCAGCAGGCGGGCATACGCCAGCTCCGTGCCTTCATAGCCCGTGACCAAAATGCGCCCGCTCAGCGGCTGCGCATTCAGGATCGCCTGCGCCTTATCTCGCTCGCTCTCGGCGGTCGCGTTGACCAGCGCCGGATCGAGCTTGAGCAGCCTGCCGACCGCTTGCAGCCACGCATACGAACCGGATGCCCCGACGGGCGCGCCGCCGACCACCGGCATATCCCAACCGCGAAAGACGGCGGTCGTCTCTTTGTAGAACGGATGCAGCGGGGCGAGCGCCCCCGCCCGCGCGGCGCGGCGCAGATCGTCAATCGAGCGACCGGGCAGCGTGATCGTGCCGGACACGCCCATCTGCCGCACCACCGCGTCGATGATGAGCGGGTCAGCCGGAAAGACTTCGCCCAGCAGCACCAGTGATTTGTCGTCGCGCTCGCCTTCCGGCTGTCCCAGACGGCGCAGCAGCGCCGCCAGCGCGACATCCTTGGCTTCCGGATGCGAGTGAATAGCGTATGCCGGGACGCGCACCAGCACCACTTCCGCATCGCCAATTCGCCTGGGGAGCATTTCCTCCGGCAGCCCGGCGGTCTCCGCCACGCACAGCGACACGACCGGGATCAACTGGCAGCCCGGCTCTTTTGCCGCAACATCGATGGCGGCGCGGGTGCTTTCGACGATCTCGCCAGACATCAGCTCGGATGTTCTCAGATGCGCCGCCAAGATCGACTTGCGCGCGCCGTAGAAATGGGTGACAAATGTCAGCCCATACAAACAGCCCGTGTCCGTCGCCATGACCGGATGCGAGCCTTCGATCCGTGACAAAATCCGCAGCGAGCCGAACGCCGGACACATCGACTGCGGGTGAAGCTGGCAGGGTTTCCCTTGATGAGGTGTTTCAGTCATCATCCATGCTTTCTGAAGAATGCCAAAAGCAGTTCAGCACAGGACTATTGATACGACGGCGCATCGGGATAGCGCACGTCGATCAGCGAAAAGGTCTGGCGCGTCCGCAGCAGCGCGGACAAAAACGCCGCTTTCTCGATCAGGTGACTTGGCTCACCGATGCGAATCTCGGTCGAGCCGGAGGTCACGGTGATGCCATCCTCATCGCGCGCCAGATCGGTCACATGGATGCCGATCTCCTCCATGAGTTCCTGAACACGGCGCTGAACCGGGTCGGTCACATGCACCTGACGCACTGGGGTCAGCGGGATGTCGGCGATGAAGTTCGCGCCGCGCTGCGCCTTGCTGCCGCTGAACAGATCATCGACTGTCGCGCCGTCTGGTCTGCCCGGCGGCTCAAATGCGCCGAAGACTTCGAGAAATTCGTTATATTCCAGCGGCTCGAAATCCTTGACATGACCGATTTCACGGCGGTCGAGCCGCCTGGCGAGATCGGCGAAGATGGCGTTGAATTCCTCCACTTCAAGCGCCAGCTTGCAGGCATCCGCCAACATGCGCACGTGCTGATTGAGCGGGACGCGCGCCAGGATGGGCAAGCCGACCGCGTCCGCGAAGCGGTCGGCGGTGTCTGTGCCGTCGTCGCGGTTGACGATCAGCCCCAGAAGCTGGGTCGAGCCGCCCATCGACTGGAAATACTTGGCGGCACTGGCGATGTTATTCGCCGCGTAAAGCGATTGGCGGTCATGCCCGACGACGATGATGACTTCTTCCGCCAGCGAGCGCGCCAGCGGCGTCGCGAACCCACCGCAGACGACATCGCCGAGAAAGTCCATGACGATGTAATCCAAGTCCCATTGATCCATGCCCAGGCGCTCCAGGACTTTGAAGCCGTGCGAGATGCCCTGACCGCCGCAGCCGCGCCCGACCTCGGGTCCGCCGATCTCGCAGCCGAAAATCGGCACACCGGGCGCAACTTCGCTGCGGAAAATGACATCGCCCACCTGCATCTGCTCCTCGCGCCCTTGTTCTTTCATTGCGCGCCATACGTCGCCCAGAGTGGGCAGCGAATGTCCGTTGAAGATCGTGTTGCAGGAGTCGTGTTTGGGGTCGCAGCCTAACTGAAGCACGCGCTTGCCATCCAGCGCCAGCCGCGCTGTCAGGTTGGATGTGGTGAAGCTCTTGCCGATACCGCCTTTGCCATAAATGGCAACCATTCTGGCGCTCATTTTGTGTCCCCCCTGTACACTTTGGGTTCTGGCTTCGCGTTGTATTATGCTGCGCCGTTCCATTCCACAACCAGTTTCAGACAGTCCGGCTGATTCAAGGCGACATCGTAAGCCCGCTCGATCTCGGTGACGGGCAGGGCGTGGGTCAGCAGCGGCGCGACGTTCAATGCCCCCTCAAGCATCATGTCGCGGCAGCGCAGCAGGTCGCCCGGCGCCCATTCCTTCGCCGTCAGCAGCCGCGCCTCTTTCAGAAACAGCGGCATATACGGCAGATCGACTTTTTGATAGTAGCCCAGCAGCAGGATCGTGCCACCATTGACCAAGCGCGGCAGCGCATCCGTCAGCGCTGCCATCGATCCGGCGGCTTCGATGATGACATCGACTGGGGCATCCAGCGCCGCTGTCACTGAGTCCGATTCGACATGGATGATCTGATCAGCCACTGATGCTGTCAGCCGCGCCGGATTGCGGTCAGTGACCGCGATCCATGCGCCGCGTCCCGCCGCGATCCGCGCCGCAAGCTGCCCGACCGGACCCTGACCGATGATCAGGGCGCGGCTGCCGGGCTGGAGATCGAGCAGATCGACGCCGTGCAGCGCCGTTGCCGCCAGCGCCAGCAGCACACCGTGACGTGGATCGAGCGACTCCAGCGGGATCACCCGCGCCGCCGGCACGACGATCCGCGCTGACTGCCCGCCCCACGCGGCATTGATCCCCTGATAGCACTGCGCGCCGCCGATGTAGACCATCTGCCCCATCAGCGCCGGCGCAACATTCGCCCCGATCCGCGCGATCCGCCCGACGGTTTCGTAGCCTGGAATGACCGGCAGCTGCAGCATCGGGTGCGGCATCTGACCCGCTAACAGCATTCGCTCCGTGCCAGCGCTGATCGAGGTGAACATGGTTTCAATTACGACATCATCCGCGCCCGGCTCGTGCAGCGTCACCTCCTGGAGGACGACAGTGCCGGGCTGAGTGATCACGACTGCGCGAGACTGCATTTTGAGCCTATCCTCCATCAAGCGCGCTGCGCTGAGCCTGCCGCTGCCTGCCGCTGCTTGCGCGAGCGCAGACCGCGAATGAGAAACTGCGCGAAATTGATCATGTAGCTGGCATACGCGACCAGCATCACCAGCACCAGCTCCCGCTCTGACGCGCCCAACACCAGCGCAACGAAGTAGCCGTTGTGCAGAATCAGCGAGATGGCGTTCATCGCGTCTTCCCAGAAGAATTGGGGCGCGAGAAACCACTGCCCGAAGACCTCTTTTTCCCACAGCATTCCGGTGATGGTGATCAGCCACATCAGCCCGATCTTGATCAGGATGCTGATGGTGGTGATCTCGTAGTCCAGCCCGGTCGAGAGGTAGCGGATGATGAGCGTCACGCTGACGATGAAGGTGAGAAGCTGAAGCGGCGCGAGGATCGCCTGAACAATCGTCCATTTGCTCTGCTGACGCCGCATCATCTGTTCAGGGGTATAGTCCGTCATGATCGAGTCTGCCTCACAAAATCAATCTTTGTCCATTCGCCTGCACGAGGCGAAGATAGAGCAGTGCCGATAGTACTTCGCTTTTGTAAGCTTCATGATAACTCTAACACATTTTTGCTGATTTGCGTCACTTTTAATGGCGGGACGTGAAAATCGTGTTATCATCTTGTCAAGTAAACACTCGGCTGTTCGTCCAGGGGGGCGAATACGTCGCTATGTTCAGACCTGCCTCTTTTGACTCCTGCTTATTTTGCTGCGTTGAACTGGCTGGTGAGTCCTGCCTGATGTGGCATGAACGCTTTGCATCATCAGATTTGAATGGAAGTGCATGACAGAGAACACCCTTACGAGCAATCACCGCCGCGCTCAAACGAGAACGCGAACGGTCAGCGCTAAACCGGTCTATCCCTTCACCGCCATTGTTGGGCAAGATGAACTCAAGTGCGCGCTGCTGCTGTGCGTGGTCGATCCGACCATCGGCGGTGTGATGATCATGGGGCATCGCGGCACGGGCAAAAGCACCGCTGTGCGCGCGCTGGCGGCGCTGCTGCCGCCGCTTCAGCGCGTTGAAGGCTGCCCGTACAACTGCGATCCCAAGCGCCCAGCGCCCGACTGCCCACACTGCGCCAATCGCCCGAAAGGCCAGCTCAAAGCCGTGAGCGCGCCCGTGCCGGTCGTGGATTTGCCATTGGGCGCGACCGAGGATCGCGTGGTTGGATCGCTGGATGTCGAGCGCGCCCTGACCGAGGGCGTGCAGGCGTTCGCGCCGGGCTTGCTGGCGGGGGCGAACCGCGGCTTTCTCTACATCGATGAGGTCAATCTGCTTGAAGATCACTTGGTCGATCTGCTGCTCGATGTCGCTGCCAGCGGCGTCAACATCGTCGAACGCGAAGGCATCAGCCTGAAGCATCCGGCGCAGTTCGTACTGGTCGGCAGCGGCAATCCGGAGGAGGGCGATCTGCGTCCGCAGCTTCTCGACCGCTTCGGGTTGCACGCGCGCATCACCACCATCACCGATGTGGCGCAGCGCGTGGAGATCGTGCGCCGCCGCCGCGCCTACGATCTCGACCCGGTCGGCTTTGCGGAGCAGTGGCAGCCGGAGGAGGACGCGCTGCGCGAGCGCCTGGTCAAAGCGAAGGCGAAGCTGCCCAAAGTCAAGCTGACTGATGCGGCGATGGAAGCGGCGGCGCGGCTGTGCGTCGCGCTGGCGATTGACGGGCATCGCGGCGAACTGACTCTGTGCCGGGCGGCGCTGGCTTCGGCGGCGCTGGCAGGGCGATCATCGGCGCAGCCGAGCGATGTGGCTGAGGTCGCGCTGCTGGCGCTGCGTCACCGTCTGCGCAAAGACCCGCTGGAGACCGCCGGCGACGAAGAGCGCATCCTGCGCGCCGTCGCTGAGCTGGACAAACGGTAAACCTGCTGTGCCGTGCGCGTCTGCGCCTGGCGCAGTGAAAGAAAAGGGGGATGAGATGCTCAAAAAAGACCTTCATTTCGTTTATGTGACTATGGACGGCGGGCATAACAGCGCGCTGCGCGAAGCCGCCGGTTATCTCAAGCGCGATTACGACATCAACATGCATCTGGCACTGCACAGTATGCCCCATCTGCGTGACGAAGCGGACTGGACGCGGCTGGAACGCGACATCCGCGCCGCCGACTTCATCTATGGATGCATGATCTTCGGCGAAGAACATGTCCGCCCGCTGGAGCGCATCCTCGACAGCGTGCAGACCCCAACCTGCTTCATCACCAGCAATCCCGCCCTGATCTACCGGACTCGGCTGGGCAAGCTTTCACTCAAGCCCGCGCCGGAGGGCGAAGAACAAGGCATGTTCAAGCGCTGGATGCAGCGGCTGCGCCCCAAGAAGAGCGGCAAAGCCGAGGGGCATCGCCAAACGCAGTTCATCAAGAATCTGACCAAATACATGAAGTATATGCCGGGCATGATGCGCGATCTGCACACGTTCATCGCCATGCATGACTACTGGATTCACAGTTCGCCCGAAAATCTCAAGCGCCAGATGCTGCTGCTGATCGAGCGCTACGTGCCGGGTTACAAGGGCAAGCTGCCAGTTCAAGACGCGGTTGAATATCCCGATCTGGCGCTCTATCACCCGGATGCGCCGGAAATCTTCTCTGACAGCGACCGCTACCGCCAGTGGCGCAGTCAGCGCGGGATGCCGATCAGCAATGGCAAGCCGGGCGCGTTCGTCGGCAGCGTGGGCTTGCTCACGCAGCGGGCGATCATCCTCAGCGGCAACACGCAGCACCTCGACTCGCTGATCCGCAGCATCGAGGCGCAGGGGATGGAAGCCCGCACCGCCTACAGCGCCATGCTCGATTTTCGCCCAGCGATAGAGACCTTCTTCTCTGGGACGCACCATCCTGAGCTACACAAGGTCGATCTTGTGCTGAACACGATGGGCTTTCCGCTGGTCGGTGGACCCGCCGGCACGCGCCCGGATCAGGCGACTGCCGCGCTGTCTAAGCTCGATGTCGGCTACATGGACATGATCCCGCTCGGCTTTCAGCGCGTCGAGGACTGGCAGAAGGATGAGATCGGGCTGAATCCGATGCAGACTGCCATGAATATCGCGCTGCCGGAGCTGGACGGCGCAGTTGAGCCGGTCATCTATGGCGGACCGACCATGACGGGCGAGAAATTCATCCCGCTGCACGATGAGCAGCGTCAAACGGCAGTGCGGATCGGGCGGCGCGTGCATCTGAGCCTGAAGCAGAACGCCGATAAAAAAATCGCGGTGGTGCTGTTCAATTTCCCGCCCAATCTCGGCAATGCGGGAACGGCGGCGTTCCTCGATGTGTTCGCCAGCCTGCACCGGCTGCTGCTGGAGATGCGCGCCGCCGGCTATCGGGTCGATGTCCCTGAGACGCCGGATGAACTGCGGCGGATCGTCGTCGAAGGCAACGCCCATCAGCACGGCACGCCGGGCAGCGTCGCAGATATGCTGCCGCTCGATCGCTACCGCCAGCTCTTCCCCTGGTATCCCGAGATCGAACCTTACTGGGGCTATGCGCCGGGCGAACTGCTCACCAATGGCAAAGCTTTTTACATCCTAGGCGCGCACTTCGGGAATGTGTTTGTCGGGATTCAGCCGTCGTTCGGCTATGAGCGCGACCCGATGCGGCTGCTGATGGGCAAGGACTGCGCCCCGCATCACGGCTTTGCTGCCTTCTACACCTGGCTCAACCACGTCTACGCAGCGGACGCAGTCGTCCACTTCGGGACGCACGGCGCGCTCGAATTCATGCCCGGCAAGCAGGTCGGTGTCAGCGCCAACTGCTGGTCGTCACGCTTGCTCGGCGAACTGCCGAATTTCTACTACTACTGCGTCAATAACCCATCGGAGGGGACGATTGCGCGGCGGCGCGGCGCAGCGACCCTCATCAGCTACATGGTTCCGCCGATGCAGCAGGCGGGCTTGTACAAAGGGCTGCGCCGCCTGAAAGATACACTCGACCAGTATCACCGCCGCCCGTCCGCCGAACTGCTGGCGGATATCCGCCAGCAGGCGAGCGCGCTCAATATCATCGTCGCCGCCGACAGCGACGCGGCGTATGTCGCTGGACTGGGTCATGAACTGATTCAGATCGAAAGCCGGATGATCCCGCTCGGTCTGCATGTACTGGGCAAAGCGCCGGAAGAAGCCGAACTGGTCGACATGCTGGCGCTGGTCAGCCTGTTCAATCCCGTGCCGACAGGCGAGGGCAAGGACAAGCTGCCGCCGCTCCCGAATCTGATCGCCAAAGGGTTAGGCTGGGATTACGCGGCGATTCAGGACGCGCTCAAGACCGACTCGACCGCGCAGGAACGCCGCGACAAGATCGATGCCATCCTCCGCGAAACGATGACCCGCTTCATCCGCGCCCCGCGCCAGCCCAAGCCCGACACCGCCGCGCTCGATGCCTGGCTGCATTCCGAAGCCGCGCTGCCAGCCGGCACACTGGCGCATTTCTGGACATGGCTCGATAACCTGCTCTACCGCATCCAGCACGACGAGGAGATCGCCGGACTGCTGCACGCGCTCAACGGCGGCTATATCAAGCCGTCGCCCGGCAACGATGTCGTCCGCAATGAACATATCGTCCCGACTGGACGCAACATTCACGCGCTCGATCCGTATCACATCCCGACTCCCGCCGCGATCCAAGCCGCCGATAAGCTGATAGACAGCCTGCTCAAGCGCCTGACCGCTGAAACGGGCAAACTGCCGGAGAGCGTCGCCATGGTCTTGTGGGGGACGGACAATCTCAAGAGCGACGGCGAAGGCATCGCGCAGTGTCTGGCGCTGATCGGCGCGCGCCCGATTGAGGACGAACTCGGCAATATCAGCCGCGTCGAACTGATCCCGCTGAGCGAACTCAAGCGCCCGCGCATCGATCCGGTCATGACGATCAGCGGCATCTTCCGCGATCTATTCCATCATCAGGCTGACCTGCTCGATCAGGCGGTGCGGCTGGCGGCGCACGCCGCTGAGCCGGTCGAGATGAATTTCATCCGCAAACATGCGCTGGCGCACGCCGCTGAGATGGGCATCTCGCTCGATGACGCCGCTGCCCGCGTCTACTGCAACGCCTCCGGCTCTTACGGCGCAAATGTCAACCACATGGTCGATGGCGGAACGTGGGATACGGACGACGAATTAAGCGATGTGTTCCTGTCGCGCAAGTCGTTCGCCTTCCGCAGGGGACAGTGGCAGCCCGCCCGCGATGTAATGGAGCGCGCGCTTGCGACGGTCGACGCCGCCTTCCAGAACATCGACAGCTTCGAACTGGGCATCAGCGATGTCGATCATTACTACGAATACCTCGGCGGCGTTAGCAAGGCGGTCGAGAAGCTGAAAGGCGCGCGCCCGTCGGTGATGGTAGCAGATGCCTTCTCCACCAGTGACCGCCTGGCGTCGCTGGAGCAGATGGTTCGGCTGGAGACTCGCGCCAAGCTGCTCAATCCGAAGTGGTACGAGGCGATGCTGGCGCACGGCTATGAGGGGGTCCGCGAGATCGAAGCGCGGCTGAGCAACACCTATGGCTGGAGCGCGACCAACAACGCCGTTGAGAACTGGGTCTACGACGATGCGGCGCAGGTCTTTTTGCTCGATGAGACGATGCGCCAGCGCATGGCAGCCGCCAATCCACACGCGACCGCCGCGCTTGCCCGCCGTCTGCTCGAAGCCAATGCGCGCGGCTTCTGGGATGCCAGCGAGGAGACGCTGAGTCAACTGCGCGAGATTTACGGCAGTCTGGAAGACCGGATCGAGGGTGTCGTCAGTTAAGGCTATGCCCTATACCAACGGTAAACCGCTTCCTTTCCCCGCGCTGGTCGGGCTGGAGCCAGTGCAGCAGGCGCTTCTGCTGATGGCGATCCAGCCCCGACTGCGCGGGGTGATTTTGGCTGCGCCCGCCGGCACGGGTAAGACCAGTCTGGCGCGCGGACTGCGCGATCTGCTTGGCGCGAAGACGCCGTTTGTCGAGCTGCCGCCGAGCGTGGACGCTGAAAATCTGCTCGGCGGCGCGGATATCGAAGCGACACTGCGCACGGGCAGACTGGTCTTGCAGCGCGGCGTGCTGGCGCGGGCGCACGGCGGGATTGTCTACGCCGACGGCTTGAATCTGCTTCAGGACAGCGTGACTAACGCGCTGCTGAGCGTGATGGACACCGGCATCGTCGCAATCGAGCGCGAAGGCATCAGCCTGCGCCTGCCCGCCGAGTTCAGCTTGATCGGCACGTATGATCCGGCGGAAGGCGCGCCGCGTGCACATCTGCTCGACCGCGTGGGGCTGATCGTCCCGCTGGCGAGTCAGCAGAGCGCGGAACAGCGCCTCCGCGTCTTGCAGCATCACTTCATCGCTCATCCCTGGCGTGAAGAGACCGAATTCCTCAAGGGCGTGCTGCGGGCGGCGCGCGCGCACGTCGATCAGGTGACGATCGCCGATGAACAGGTGGAGCAGCTTGCGCTGCTAGCGCTGCGCTGCGGTGTGCAGGGACACCGGGCGGAATTGTTCGCCGTTTACGCCGCGTGCGCCGCCGCGGCGTATGAGCTGCGCCCGCAGGTGGCGTTTGCCGATCTTGAACTGGCCTTCCGGCTGACGATCCTGCCGCGCGCCACGCAGATGCCTGAAGCGGAACCGCCGCCGCCGCCCGAACCGCAGGAACCCGATCAGGACGACAGCGAGAGCGAGTCTGCGCCGCCTGAAGAAATCCTGCCGATGGCGGATCAGGTGCTGGAGGCGCTGATGACTGATCTGCCCGATGAACTGAGTCAGCTCCCCTTTATGACGCTGCGCCGAGGACGCAGCGGCTCACGCGGGACGACGACTGGCAAGCGCGGACGCCATCTGCGCAGCATCCCCGGCGATCCGCGCCGCCACCGCATCGACATCACCGCAACGCTGCGCGCCGCCGCGCCTTGGCAGCCGCTGCGCCGCGATCCGACTGGGAGCGCCAGCCGCAGGATCGCGCTGAAGATGAGCGATGTGCGCGTCAAGCAGTTTCGCAGCAAAGCCGGGACGCTCTTCTGCTTCGCCGTCGATGCCAGCGGCAGCATGGCGATCCACCGGATGCGGCAGGCGAAAGGCGCGGTTCATGCGCTGCTCCGGCAGGCATACGTCAAGCGGGATAAAGTCGCGCTGATCGCCTTTCGCGGCGCGCACGCCGAGCTGCTCATGCCGCCGTCGCAGAGCGTCGAGCTGGCGCAGCGGGCGCTGGATGTCCTGCCCACTGGCGGCGGGACGCCGTTAGCGTCGGCGCTGCTGCTGGCGTGCGACGTGGCGGAGGTGGCGAAGCTGCGCGGCATCATGCAGACGGTGCTAATTCTACTGACCGATGGGCGCGGCAACGTCAGCTGCGTTCCGAATGCCGACCCGTCGGCTGAGCTTGAGCAGATCGGGCGCTATGTCCAGTCGGTGGGGCTGCGGGTGATGGTGGTCGATACCCAGCGCAGCTATCTCAGCCGAGGTGAGGCGCGCCGGCTGGCTGAATATCTGGGCGGAACCTATGTCTATCTGCCGAATGCCAGCGGGGAGCAGGTGGCGCAGGCGGCGTATGGGTTCGATCTAGATAACGGCTGACGGCGGTCAACTCCTGACTGCATACAAGATCATTCTCAACGTCAGTTACAGCATAACACGAGTTTGTGATTTGCATAGGTACAAATGTTCGCCCCAATTTTTAGGGGGTGGGCGGTGAAGCTGGCGTAGCGGCGTGAGTCTCAGCGCTTACGGGGAGGGATAGGCGGTTGTCCGGCGCATGGTGGGATTGAGCGCGCGATGACGCGCCATCACCTGCCAGACGCGCAGCGCCGCCTCAACCTGAATGCGCAAGTCCATCTTTGACTCGCCCGCCTGACGATCCGGGAAGTAGATCGGGATTTCCGCGACTCGAAAGCCGAGCCGCGCCGCGACATACGCCATCTCGACTTGAAAGACGTAGCCATTGGAGCGAATGCGATCCAAATCAAGCCCGATCAGAGTTTCGCGCCGCCAGATGCGGTAGCCGCCAGTGGCGTCGTAGACGGGAATTCCGAGGATCGTGCGCACGTAGACGCGGTTGGCGAACCAGCTCAGCAGCTTGCGATAAAAGCTCCACTCGCTGTCGACACCGCCGCCGCGCATGAAGCGCGATCCGATGACGACATCCGCGCCCTGTTCGAGGCGGGCGATCAGATCGGGGATGTATTCGGGCTTGTGGGAAAAGTCGCAGTCCATCTGGATGATGTAGTCCGCGCCCTGTTGAAGCGCCCGCTTGAATCCGGCGATATAGGCAGGACCCAGCCCATCCTTCTGCGTCCGGTGCAGGACGGAGAAGCGATCCGGGTGATCTGCTGCCAGCGCATCGGCAAGCGCGCCCGTGCCGTCCGGGGAGCTGTCATCGACCACCAGCACGCGCAGGGGGACGGGCAGCGCCATCAGCGCCGCCGCCATGCGGGGGAGGTTTTCAGCTTCGTTGTAGGTGGGCAGCACGACGGTGATCTCAGGCATCGATATCCCCTTCAGCGCTGCGTCTGCTGCTTAGCGATCATTTTTTCTGCAAACGCTTCAGCCCCTGGTACTGGGGCTTGCCCTGAAGCTCGCGCCAGCGCGCATCGGGGTCTACCTGCCATTCGACGACGTGCATGCCGTCGCTATCCTGATACATGAAGGACGGACGCATCATCAGAATCTGGCGCATGACGCCGATCAGTTCTTTGCTTTCCTCGCCGGCGCGCATGATGAAGTATTTGCCGGGAATCCACTCGAAATAGACGGGGATTTCACCCTGCCAGCGTCCTTCCATTTTGATCGGCGGCTCTGCCTGCGTGCAGGACATGTAAATGTTCGCCAGGCGGTTTTTCCAGAGGGTGTGATTGACCCGTTCTTCAATGAAATAAGGACGCGCCTCCGGCGTCGTATAAAACCATGTCCGCGAATCGGTTGCCATTCGTGATGACTCCGCATGTGTGTTGTGCCAGAAAACACAAATAGTGTAGCCGATTCTGCGGCGATCTTCCATGCGGGGACAGCGCAGCCCTTTGATTATTGATTATCCGTCGTCTTTGCAAACGGATCGCTGAAGCGCGGGTCAGTGATGAACGTTGCGTCGGTCAGGCTTTCCAGATAGGCGATCAGATCGGCGATCTCCTGCTCGGTGATGCTGAATCCTGCCACCAGCCCGCTCTTGTACGGGTTAGCGCGCCCATCTCCGACGTATTCGCCGTCGTTGATAACTCGCCCCCCGTCCATATAGAAGCGGATGACCTCCTCCAGCGTGGCGATGCTGCCATCGTGCATGTAAGGCGCGGTCAGCGCGATGTTACGCAGAGTCGGGGGGCGGAAGCGCCCCATATCATCGGGGCGGTTGGTGATCTCGTGAATGCCGGTGTTGGGATAGGGATACGCGCCGCGCCCATCCAGGTTGTACAAGCCGGTGTTGAAAAAAGGGCGCTCGTCAAAGGTGGTGTTGGCGCTGACGGTCGAAAGAGTCATGTTGAAGCCGGTGTGGCAGTGATGGCATTCCAGCGCTTCGGAGAAGAAGAGCGCCATCCCGCGCAGCGCGGAGGCGGACAGTGCCTCGCGGTCGCCGCGCAGATAGCGGTCATACGGTGAGCTGCCTGAGATCAGGGTGCGGATGAAGGATGCCAGCGCCTGTATGATGTTATTGAACGTAAAGGGGTCATCCTGTCCGGGGAAGGCGGCAGCGAATAACTGACGGGACTGCGGATCGGCGCGGAAGCGCGCCAGCACCGCTTCTTCGCTACCGGTGATGCCCATCTCAACCGGATGCTCGCCGAACATCGGGATGACGATCTGGCGTTCCAGCACGAGCAGATTTGGATTTGCCCAGGTGAGCGTGGCGTTGTAGGCGACATTGGTCAGGGTAGGCGAGTTGCGCGGCAGCAGTTCTCCGGTTGAGCCGACCGGCAGTGCGCGCCCATCGGTGAAAGCCCGCTCCTGCAAGTGACACGACGAACACGACATCGTGTTGTTGCCGGAGAGGCGGGTATCATAGAACAGATAGCGTCCCAGCTCGACCTTCTCCGCCGTCATCGGATTGTTTTCCGGCACACGCGGCGGTGGGAAACCGGGCGGCAGACGCCACTGATAGCCGCTTGTCGCGCCAGCCAGACTGTCCAGCGTGCGCGTTGCGCGCACCCAGGCGTTGGCGATCTGAAAGCCGTCGGAGACGATGAAGTTGACCCGCCGATCCGGGGGCATCATCCGCACGGCGAATTCAACCGGCACGGCGCGCCCGGACGCAAAGTGCAGCGTCAGCGTGACGGTGTCGCCTTCGTAGAGATCGCGCGGCAGGCGGTCGAGCATGATGTGGCAGCCCGCCGGCGCAAAATCGACGCGCGTATGCGGAGTCAGCGTCACGCCGTCCAGATCATCCATGCGGGCGACCTGATGGGTGTCGATGGTGGTGCGGTGCAGCGTTATCTCGCCCAGATCAACAGCGGAGACGCTCACCAGCGCGTCGGCTTCACGTCCGGTATTGACGATGCTGAAATATCCCGCTGTGTTGATCGGCATGATGACGGGCGCGCCGTGATCGTGAGCGCCGTGATCATGGTCATGGTGATCATGACTGTGCCACAGAGCGGGGAAGTATGGCTCGGCGAGCATTCCGACGCCCCAAACCGCCGCGCCAAAGAGGATGCTCAACGCCAGCCCAGCGACGGGGCGCAGCCGCAGCAGGCGCGGCAGGCGCTGCGGATCAGCGCTGGCGATCAGCGGCACCAGCGCCAGCAGCTCGGCGATTTTGGTGAGCACCGTAAACCAGTCTATGGCGTGGGCATCCTCGGCGAATGGCGTCCAGGTGAAATGCGTCAGCAGCCAGATGACGATGATCCCGCCGGAGAGCGCCGCGCCCGCCGCCAGCAGCAGCGGTGACCGAGGCAGATCGCGGCGGCGCGCCCATGCCACCAGCCCCCAGCTTATCTGCGCCAAACCAACCGCGCCGAAGAATAACCCATGCGCTGGCGCATGACTGAAGTGGTCAGGCGCGATGATCAGGTGGGTGATGCCCGCCACCCATAGGGCGCAAATGGCTAGGATCACGGGCTTTCTGGTCATGTCATCCTCCTGCTGAGATGCAGTCTGAGCTGCATCCCAAGCATGACTACACCGCTAGACAGTTATCTATTCAACACGGAAGAAGGTCTGCGAATTGTCCTCAAGGGTCAAGCCGGTTGCCAGGTCAAGACCGAAGCCGGGGAACAGCCCCACACAGTCGGGGTCTTCCGCGCCGGACATGCAGCCAGGGGGCATGGGCGTGCTTTCATTCAGGTTGACGCCCATCAGCAGCTCTTCCAGATCGGCGACGATGAAGTTGCGCAGCGGATTGAACCCCTCCAGCCGAACGATGGGCAGGTTGGGATTAGCGCAAGGCTCAGCGGGCGGTGTGCTGCCATCTGCTGCGTCGCAGCCGGTGCTGCCCAGGTGGATGAACCACTGCGGCGTCTGGCTTTGGGGGGTCTGCATGTCGATGCGGACGAACTTGTAACCGAAGCGCCAGTTCCACCACATCGCTGGCAGGTTGAGCGGGGCGGGCGCGGTGGCGGTATCAAGGTGGTTCAGTTCGAACGGCACGCCCAAGTCGAAGATGATGCCGCTGTACTCGCCTTCTGGCACGCTGCCGATGATCTTGTCGTTCATTTCGGCAGTGCCGGTCTGGCTGCACAGCCCCGTGCCATCCTCAAAGTCGAGCAGGGCGACATTGGCATACTGCCAGATGCCATCCTGCGCCAGTTCAACCGGGACTTCCGTGCCATCAGCGGCGATCAGACGCACGTTGGAGACGAAAAAGCGGTAGTCGTTCAGGCTCAAAGTCGAGCTTTCTGTCCCCAGCCCTTCGTAGATGATGCCACAGGCGGCGGGACGCGACCCGACCATCGCTGCAAAGCGAATGGTGACATCGGGACCGACGGTCGGCAAGGCATCGCTCATCATGCCGCCATGCCCGTCGCTGCCGTGATCCTGCGCGCTCGCAACCGCGGCGATGCTCAGTAAAAGAAGCGTAACCATCAGTGCTAAAGCTTTTAACCTCATTATCGACCTCCGTTTAAGGATCAAGATCACGTAGAAAACGCACGTTTGTGATATTCATCACTATACTGCACGTTCACATTTGGGGGTATACGCCAAACAGCGTAGATAGATGGCTAGACGGCGCGCTATAATGAGAGACGGGCTGATAAACATCACGTGATGATGACACGGTTGCTTTTAGCTGAAGATCATGTGCTGGTCAGGCAGAGCATTCGCGCCTTTCTAGAGAATGCGGGCTTCAGCGTGGTGGGAGAGGCAAGGACAGGTTTAGAGGCTGTTGCATTAGCGCAGACTTTGCAGCCAAATGTCATTGTGATGGATATCCACCTGCCGGAGATGAACGGCATTGAAGCCGCACGGCGCATCCGTCAGCAAAATCCTGATGTGCGCGTTATCGCTTTGACGGCGTACAATGAAAAAGCTTATCAGCGCGCCTTAAAAGAGGCTGGCGCGGATGGCTTTGTGTTGAAGACGGCTGAATTCGCCGAGCTGCTGCGCGCGATTCAGCGCGCTCTGGACAATCAGGCGTCTGCATCGTCCGCTAGACCGGTTCATAAGCCAGCTTATCCACTGACGGAGCGCGAATTGGAAGTGCTGATGTGCGCCAAGCGCGGCTGGACGAACAAGCAGATCGGCGCGCAGCTTGGCATCTCGGATCGCACCGTGCAGGTTCATTTACAGGCGATTTACCACAAGCTCGGCGTGACGAACCGCACGGAAGCCGTCCTGCGCGGCATGACGCTCAATCTGATTCAGCCCATTGAGGGGACACAGGAATGAACGAGCTTGCCCATCCTCTGCATCATCTGTTTCATTTTGATGGCGTCCTGCATTGGTGTTTTTTGATTGCGCTGTTCGGATTTGCGCTGGGGATTGTCTGGATGATCGTGCGCATTTTGATCCCGCTGCGGCGCTTGGCAAACCAGGCAGAGAGCATCATGACGGGCGCGCTGCCGACTTTTGACGTATCCGGCGGCATCCGTGAGATCGACCAACTGCGCCGTTCGCTTCAATACATGGTCGAGCAGATCGCCTCAGCGCAGGCGCGCGAGCTGATGTATCGCGCTGCGCTGACAGAGAGCCAGGAGAATGAGCGCAAGCGCATTGCCCGTGAGATTCATGACGATACGATACAATCGCTGGTCTTAGCCGCCCACAGCATTGAACGTGCGGCGCAGGAGCGCGCAGACGCGGGCAGGAGCCATTTAGAAAACGCGCGCCAGCAGGTCATCCAGACCGTGGACAATCTGCGTCAGATGATCGCTGACCTGCGCCCGACAGTGCTGGATGAACTGGGATTAGCCGCCGCCATCGAAACGCTGTGTGACAAGTATCCGCGCCTTGTGTTTTCTGTCATGGGTGACCCTTACAGCATCGATCACGCCCAGGAACTGGCGATCTTTCGCGCCGCGCAGGAAGCGATCTGCAATGCCGAGCGTCATGCCAACGCCAGGCGCATCACTGCCACGCTGACTTATTCACCCGACTCGGTTCGCCTGGAAGTGCGCGATGATGGACACGGCTTCCACGTCCCCAAACATCTGAATGAGTTCGCCCTGACGGGTCATTACGGCTTGATCGGCATTCGCGAGCGCATTCAGCATCTAGGCGGCACCGTTAAAGTGGAGAGCCGGCTATCTGCTGGCACATATCTGACTGTCACTGTGCCGGCGAAACCGTTGGATTTGCGCGTGGCATGAAATTCGATGCAGGTTGTCTGTGCGGCTGTTTCAATGCTGGAGCGCATTCAGTTCACGTAAGATATTTTTCACATCCACCCCAGTCAGCACGGTGTCCAGCCGCGCCGGGTCTGCCAGCAGTATCTCGACGACCTCCACCATCCTGACCAGTGAATTAGGGTGTCCTCCGCTGAGCATCACAGCGAAAGGAAGACGATCTGCCATGTTCCCATTCCTTAGTCTGCTGCCGGCTGGTGAGGCTGAGTTTGCATGTGGATGAGATGCCGGAAATGATACCGCTGCGTGCCTGAGATAGAAACAAGATGATTGTCAGAAAGCATGTGCGTATTTATAATTGGCACCATGATCACTTCATGCCAATTGATCCTCGGAGACTGTGCAGAACGGTTGAAAACGCTGGACGACAGCACTGTCGACCTGATCTTCACGTCCCCACCTTATGCCGATCAGCGCAAGCATACTTACGGCGGCATTACTCCCGATGATTATGTCAATTGGTTTTTGCCAATTGCATCGCAGTTACACCGTGTTCTCAAGCCAAGCGGGACATTTATCCTGAATATCAAAGAGCGCGTGGTTAATGGCGAGCGACATACTTATGTTATCGATTTGATCAAAGCGATGCGCGAGCAGGGTTGGCTGTGGACAGAGGAATTCGTCTGGCACAAGAAAAACTCCTACCCTGGAAAATGGCCCAACCGATTTCGAGACTCCTGGGAAAGGCTGTTGCAGTTCAACAAGTCAAAAGCTTTTCATATGTACCAGGATGAAGTGATGGTGCCGATTGGAGATTGGGCAAAGTCCAGGCTTAATAACCTCAGCGAAACTGATAAAGTGCGCGATCCATCGAAGGTTAAGAGTGGGTTTGGTAAGAATGTCTCTAATTGGGTTGGGAGAGAGAAAGTTTATCCAACCAATGTGATCCATCTGGCAACAGAGACGAGCAATCGGGGACACAGCGCAGCCTTTCCTAAGGCACTCCCCGAATGGTTCATCAAGCTTTTCACAAAAGCGGACGACACTGTGCTTGATCCTTATTATGGGCAGCGGAACCACGGTTGTCGTCGCGCTGGAAATGGGACGCAGGGCGATTGGGATTGACATCATCCCTGAGTATGTCGACAAAGTGCGCGCAGAGGTGGAGCAGTTTCAGGAACGGCTCCTATGAATGCGCGACCCGTGGATTTGAGCGATCTAATACAATATATTGAGAGAAACATTGGTAAGTTTCATGCGAGAGTCGGCTCAGGAAGCTGGAAACCCTCAATCTAAGTCAAGTTCTGCGCCGTAAAAACCCCTATTTGTTCAAGGCAAAAAACATTCTCACGGCGGATATGCTCGTCCGCGCCGTACTGGACGCTTTCCTGTCATCTCAGGAAGAAACGCTGTTCGGAGACTTCATGGAAGGCGTTGCCATTTTCGTATGTGGGCAGGTATATGGCGGTGAGCGTGTTGCTCCAGGAGAATTATCCGGAGTCGACCTGCGTTTTTGGCGCGACAATCACATCTATATTGTGGAGATCAAATCTGGACCCGAACTGGGGCAATTCGAGCCAGATCAAACAAATGAAAGCGAATTTCCAGAGTGCCATTGAGACACTCAGTCTAAAGCATCCTGGGACGAGAATCATCGCCGTCAATGGCTGCATGTATGGCATTGACCCGCGTCCGCAGAAAGACGGCTATCTCAAGCTCTGTGGACAGTCCTTTTGGGAACTCATATCGGCAAGCACTACCCTGTACACCGATATCATCGAGCCGCTCGGTCATCAGGCAAAAATCAAGAATGATGAGTTTGAACAAGCATACGCTCGTCTCGTGAATCGATTTGTCGCGCAGTTCATACAATCATTCTGTCATCCGAATGGGGCGGTCGATTGGGAAAGACTCGTGCGTTGGACTTCCCAAAGGCTTGACACCTCCCCTTAGCCCTCAACCCCACCCCTCGACCACCGCACGATGGGGGGCGGTTGATGTGCCGCCTTTGCCCAACGTGGACAGCCCACCGCAGATCGTCCCCCAGCGCAGGCAGGCGTCCACGCTTCGCCCATCCAGCCATGCCGCCAGAAAGCCCGCGTTGAAGACATCGCCCGCGCCGGTTGTATCGACGGGGGTCACCGGGATCGCCGGCGCGTGCCAGTGGGCATCCCCCTGCCACGCATACGCGCCGTTCTCCCCATCCTTGATGACCAGCGTCGGGAGCAGCGGGCGAAGCACGGCTGCGGCGCGCTCGATGGTGTCACAGCCGGTCAGGTGCAGCGCCTCACGGGCATTCGGCATGAAGATCGTCAGCCGCGAGAGCGTTTCGCGGGCGCCGGGCTGATCCAGTCGAATCGGGTGATCCTGGCAGTCCATCGAGATCGACGCGCCGCGCGCGCGCACCAGCTCGAACAGCTCGACCGTGCGCGGATGGGTTTGAAAGCTGGTGAAGTGCAGATGGCGAAAGCGCGCCCGATCCAGCCATGCAAAGACCATCTCGACCGGAGCCGACGCCGGATCGATGTAGGTGATGAAGGCGCGTTCATGGGGATAGGACAGGGCGACAGTGACGCGCTGCAATGGCTGCTCCAATCGGGCGACCAGGCGCAGATCGACCTGTTCCTGTTCCAGCTTCTCCAGGATGAAGCGGCTGAAGAAGTCGTTTCCGACCTGCCCGATCCAGCCGACCTTGACGCCCATCCGCCGCAGCCCGATCACCGTGTTGAGCGCGCCGCCGACGGTGACGGTCAGATTGTCGGTATAGACTTCGCGCCCCAGTTCGGGCAGCTGCGGCAGACCGGTGAAGATCAGATCGCAGAAATAACTGCCCGGCAGCAGAATATCGCAGTCGATCACGCCCAATCTCCGACCAGCGCCGCATGGGTTTTGAGGAAGGCATCGACCAGCTTCTCCGCCAGCGGATACGAGCCGATCAGCGGATGCACGGTCAGCGCCTCGACCGCCAGCGCGCGGCTGCGCGTCAGGATGGCTTGGGCGGCAAGCCGCTCATATAGCTTGACTGTCTGCATCAGCCGGAGCTGATGATCGGGGATCGCGCCGACATGGGTGGGGCGAATCCCCGCCGCGTCGATCCAGCAGCCGACCTCGACCACATCATCCTCCGCCATGCCCTCAATCGCGCCCCGATTGGGGACGTTCAGCCCGGTGTAATGGCGGGTGTTGTTCTGGATCGCCTCGACGCAGCCGAGCGCGACCGCCGCGTAGCCTTCTTCATCCTCCCCGACCGGAGTCATCGTCGGGCGGGCTGCGCCGCCGCGCGCGTGCGCCATGTAGCTCATGCGCCGCTGCTCCATGATCGCGTGATACGTCTCCAGGCTCACTTGGGGATCGTGCTTGGCTTCGCGGAGGCGCTCGAACAGGGTGTGCGTCAGGCGCTGAGTCTCTTCGCCGCGCGTCTCCGGCTTGCGGAGCAGCGCCGCCAGCGCCTCATCGCGGTGGTAGTAGTAATGCAGATACTCGTTGAGGAATGCCTTCTGCCAGGCGCGCAGACCGGGCGCGAAGGTCATCATGTGGGTGGAACGGATGAAGCGCTCATCGTCGAGCAGGGCGGGGAAGACCTCCTCGCCGCCTTCGCCATCTTCATCGACATCGACGCGGACGCTGCTTGTCCATGAGAGATGATTCAGCCCATACACCGTATGATGGACGCGCTTCAGCTCGACGCCGAGAAAGCGGCTGACAGCGTGCTGCGCGCCGTTGGCGCTGTCGCAGATGCCGATCACGCGCTCGACTCCAGCATCATGAAGCGCCTGCGCGACCAAGCCCGCCGGATTGGTGAAGTTATAAATCCACGCCCCCGGCGCGCCGATCTCGGCGACCATGCGCGCATAGTTCAGGATGGCGGGGATGCTGCGCATTGCCATCGCGAAGCCCGCTGCGCCGGTCGTCTCCTGACCGAGGACGCCGAGATTGAAGCAGATGCGCTCATCAGCGGCGCGCCCGGCTTCCAGCCCAGGTCGGATCGAGGTGATGACATGCGCGGCGTCGCGGATGGCTTCACGAGCATCGGTCGTCAGGATGATTTTGAACGGCGCGCCCGCCGCCAGCGTCTGGCATAAGCCGCCGATCAGGTCGAGCTTTTCAGCGTCATCGTCCATTAGCCAGAGTTCATGCAGGTCGAGCCGCGCTGCGCGCCTGACCAGCGAGGGGATCAGGCGCGGCGTACGCACGCTGCCGCCGCCGATAAGGGTGAGCTTCATCGTCATCCATTCCTTGTATACTGCGCTGGCACCATTGCGCGTGAGCAGTCGATATGGTACTTTAGACCAATCCTATCATATTCTTCGCCAACCCTGAGAGGTGCAAGACAATGAGAAGACTCGCTTTTTCAGTCCTAATAATAGGGTTGCTCACAGTTTTTGCTGTCAGTGTGGCGGCGCAGGATGCGTCGGTCACGGTTGCTTTTGCGGAAAGCCAGCCCACCACGCTCGATCCAGCGGCAGCGCGCACCAATGACGATTTTCTAGTCAGCCGCAATGTCTGCGAGGGTCTGCTCGCCTACGATCCGGTCACGCTCACGCCTGTTCCAGCGCTGGCGGAGAGCTGGACGGTCTCGGAAGATGGGTTGGTCTACACCTTTACGCTGCGCGACGGCGTGACCTTTTCGGATGGCAGCGCGCTCGACGCCGCTGATGTAAAATACTCATTCGACCGCCTGTCCGATCCAGACATCGGCACGTCATACACCGCTGGGCTGGTGCTGCGCGATGTCGTCGGTTGGGCGGAAGCGCGCCCGGCGGCGCCGCGTGTCGGTGAAGGCACGCCGACGCCGGAGCCGATCCCGCCTGCGCGCGCCATCAGCGGCGTTGAGGTGGTTGCGGATAATCAGGTGCGCATCACACTGTCACGCCCGATCACATCGTTCCTCACTCGCCTGACGCTGCCCGGTGGATTCATCATCGCTGAAGGCTCCGGCGGCGCGGATGGGACTGTCCCGCCCGTCTGCACAGGTCCGTATGTTGTTGAGGAGTGGTCACAGAATAATTACGTCCGGCTGTCCGCCAATCCGAATTACTGGGGCGAAGCGCCGGAGGTTCAGGAAGTCACGATCCGCGTCATCCCGGAGGCGTCGAGCCAAGTGATCGAGTTTGAGGCGGGCAGCCTGGACATCTCGCTCGCGCCGGAAGCCGACCTGCCGCGCATCCGCAGTGACGCGACCCTGAGCGCGCAGTTGGTCACGATTCCGACGCTCTCCAACTACAACCTGCGCATCAACCTCAACGATCCCAAGATGGGCGATGTCCGTATCCGCCGCGCGCTGGCGCTAGCGATCAACCGCCAGTTGATCATCGACACCGTGCTGCAAGGCAACGGTGTGCCGGCGGACGGCTTGTATCCGCCTGGATTGACCACGTTCGACCCGGATTTTGCGCCGTTTGAGCGCGATCTCGATGAGGTGCGCCGGCTTCTGACTGAGGCGGGCTATCCCAACGGGATCGAGCTGACCGTCCGCACCGATCAGAATGAGACCGAAAACCGCGTCCTCAACGCGATGGCGGCGACCGTCGCTGAAGCGGGCATCACCTTGATTGTCAATTCGACGGAAGCCTCCGTTTACACGCAGGATCGCACCGCCTGCACGATGGAGATGGGCGGCATCCGCTGGACGATGGACTACCCCGACCCGGAAAATATGGTCGTGCTGCTGCTGCCGAACGCCGCCACCCGCATCAACTGCGGCTACGGCACGGTCGATGTCGCGCCGCAGATCGAAGCGCTCTACAACCAAGGCATCTCACTGCCGCTCGGCGCTGAGCGCGATGCCGTCTTCCGCGAGATCGAGCGGATCGCGATGGACGCCGTGCTGATCATCCCGGTCTATCACGGCGCGGCGAGCCGTCTGGTCAGCAGCCGCCTCGGTGGAATGCCCATCGACAACAATGGAACCATCCGCTTCGCCCTGATGGATTTGCAGTGATCGGGCTGTATCGGGGTGCGCCGCTTGGCGCATCCCGATCTTGCTTGCACCCATGCTTCGCTATCTGATCGCGCGGCTTGTCCAATTCATCCCGACTCTGCTTGGCATCTACGTGCTGACGTTTGTGATGATCCGCGTCCTGCCGGGCGATCCGGCGCAGTTTCTCGAAGGGGATCGCGGCGATGAGCAGAGTCTTGCGGCGACGCGCGCGCGGCTCGGCATCGATGAGCCGCTGACAACCCAGTTCTGGATTTTCTTCAGCGACGCCGTGCGCGGCGATTTGGGGCGCAGCTTCATCACGCGCCGTCCGGTGGCGGATATGATCGCGCAGACTTTCCCGAACACCGCCGTTCTCGGCATTTGCGCAATGCTGATCGCCGTCGGTATTGGGATTCCGCTGGGGATCGTCGCTGCGATTGCGCATAATTCGATCTGGGACAATCTTTCGCGCCTGATCGCGCTGATCGGCGTGTCAATTCCGGTGTTCTGGCTTGGCTTACAGCTTCAGATCATCTTCGGCTTGAGTCTGCGCCTGCTGCCGGTGAGCGGATCGGGGCAGCCGGCGCATCTGGTCTTGCCTTCGGTTGCGGCGAGCTTCGGGATGCTGGCAGTTTTGATGCGTATCACGCGGTCAAGCGCGCTGGAGGCGCTGACGCAGGATTACATCCGCACGGCGCGCAGCAAAGGGCTGACTCAGCGCCGCGTGATCGGTCGGCATATGCTGAGCAACGCGCTGCTGCCGATTGTGACCGTCTGGGGGACGGGGTTAGCCAGCCTGCTGAGCGGCACGCTGCTGGTCGAGGTGATCTTCAGCTATCCGGGCATGGGACGGCTGCTGGTCGACTCGATTGCGTCCCGCGATTATCCGAGCGTGCAGGGCTTGGTGATCACGTTCGCGCTGATCTACGCCGGGCTGAATCTGCTCGTCGATCTGCTCTATCCGCTGGTCGATCCTAGGATTCGCTACACATGAGCGCCATCGCGGAGACCCACCTGCTGCCCCGTCCGCAAAGCCCGACTCGGCTGGCGCTGATCCGGCTGAGCAAAAATCCCGCCAGCGTCATCGGCTTCATCATCGTCGCAATGATGCTGCTGTGCGCGATCTTCGCGCCGCTGATCGCGCCGTATGACCCGATTCAAGGCGATCTGGCGAATTTATACGTCAAGCCGCCGTCGCTTGAACATCCGTTCGGCACCGACGCCGTCGGGCGCGACATCCTGAGCCGCGTCATCTACGGCGCGCAGATTTCGCTCAAGATCGCGCTGGCAGCGCAGGCAATCGCGCTGGGAGTCGGCATCACAGTCGGGATGATCGCGGGCTTTTTCGGCGGCTGGGTCGATCTGCTGATCATGCGCTTTGTGGACATCGTCATGGCGTTTCCGCTGCTGATCGTCGCCATTGCGCTGACCGGCGTGCTGGGATCGAGCGAGCTGAATATCATCCTGGCGCTCGGCTTCGTCAACTGGACGGTGACGGCGCGGATCGTGCGCAGTCAGGTGTTGTCGGCGCGCGAGATGGAATATGTGACGGCGGCGCGCGGCTTGGGCGCAGGCAGTCTGCGGCTGATGACGCGGCATATCCTGCCGAACATCATCGCGCCGGTGATCGTCGTTGGGACGCTCGGACTGGGCGGTATCATCCTGGCAGAGGCAAGCCTGAGCTTTCTGGGGCTGGGCAGCGCACAGCAGGCGACTCCGAGCTGGGGCAAAATGCTCACCGAAAGCCGCGCCTTCATCCGGTCGGCGTGGTGGATGCCGTTCTTTCCAGGTCTGGCGATCCTGATCACGGTGCTTGGCTTCAATCTGTTGGGCGATGGACTGCGCGATGCGCTCGATGTGCGCTCGCGGTAGGACGAAAGGCAAACATCATGCGGATTCTGGCGATTGGCGCGCACGGCGATGATCTGGAGATGTTCTGCGGCGGCACGCTGGCGCGCTGCGCTGAACGCGGCGACCGCGTGTTCATGTGCGTCGTGACCGATGGGCGCGGGCGTCCCAAAGGCGAACTGGAGCAGATCATCGCGATCCGTAAAGCCGAAGCGGAGGCCTCGGCAGCGGTGATCGGCGCGCAGCCGGTCTGGATGGGACTGCCGGACGGCGGCTTGTGGGTCGATGAGCCGACGCGCCATCTGTTTGTTGAGATCATCCGCGAATGCCAGCCCGACCTGATCATCACGCATCCCGCCGACGACTATCACCCTGATCACAAGACGACCAGCCGCCTGGTGATGGATGCGGCACAGATCGCCCGCACCGCCAACTATCCATCGCGTTTCCCGCCGCACCGCGCGGTTGTGCCGGTGGCATTCATGGAGCCGGAGCGCGGGATCGGCTTCATCCCTGAAGAATACGTCGATGTGTCGTCGGTATGGGAGAAAAAGCTGGCGATGCTCGACTGTCACCGCAGCCAGCTCATGCCTGGCACGTATGATCCGGCGTTCACGCTCCCGCCGCCAGATCAGAACCTGTTTCATCACTACGCCGCCGCGCTCGGCACGTTTCGCGGTCTGGCGGTCAACACGCGCTTTGCCGAAGGATTTCGCTTCTGGCAGGCGGCGAATCGGATCGTGACTCACCGCCTGCTGCCATAGCCTCTTCAGCTTGACCCGTAAACGCGCGTCGCTTTGTTCTGGACGACTCCCTCGACGCGCCTCATCACCTCATCGGTGAGCAGCGGCACGCCATCGAGCGCGTCTCTCGCTTCGGTGAAGATGAGCAGCTTTTCGCCTGTGCTGTGGATTCCCAGTTCGCGCATTATGCCTTGCCGTCGCCAGTGCCTGATTGAAATTGGTTTCGACGTAATGCGTGACACGTCTGAATGCACAATCAAGCCCGCTGCTGGTCGCGCTCACTGGATCGCCGACGCCGATCACACGCCGTCTGGCAGACCGAGATATCCAGCCTGCAAGCATCGTAAGCCTATTGATAATAGAATGATTGAGCAGTCTCATACCCGCTAGCTCGCCAACAAACCGATATGATCGGACAGATAGAGACGCCCCTGGTCGGCATCAACATCAGCGCCATGCCGGAAGGCGAACGCATCGCCGTGCGGGGTTGGTAACGGGGTTTAGGTCAGATCGATGCAGGCGGCGCTGTGCCGCCCGTGTCCCTCCTGACTGCCCCTAACCACACCAGCGCGGCGGACTCCGTCAGCAGGATCGTCAGTGCCGCGCCGTCCACGCCCCACTGCCCAATCAGCGGGAAGCCCACCCCGATCTGCGCGATCAGCAAAACAGCGTTGATCCGGTTCGCGCCCGCTTCACGCCCCGCCGCGTACCAGCGCAGCGTCGCCAGCCCGCGCAGCGCGCCCGCCGCCAGCGCCCATCCGAGCAGAGTCAGCGCGGTCGATCCGGCTGCGAACGGCGCGCCGTAGATCAGCGCCAGAATCGGCGTGCTGAACAGAGTCAGCCCCACCCCGATCGCGCCGCCGAACGTGAGCAGCCCCGCCGCTCCGCGCCGAAAGACCTGATGCAGCCCCGTCGAATCCGCCGCCAGCGCGCTCAACGACGGAAAGATCGCCCCAAACAGCGCATTCGGAAACAGGCGCAGCCCTTCGATCAGCCGATTCGCCGCCGCGAACAGCCCGACCGCCTCGGTCGTCGTGAGCTGTTCCAGCAGAATGACGGGCAGGCGCATCTGCAGCGCCGCCAGCACGCCCGCGATGGCAAACGGCGCGGATCGGCGCGCCATATCGACCAGATCGGCGCGCCGGGGGAGCGGCTCCGCCCTTGAAGCCGCATTAGACCGGCACACTGCCCATGCTGCGATCAACTGTCCGGCGCTGGTGGCGGTGTTGATCGCCAGCGCTGTCAGCACCCCGCCGCCGAGCGCCAGCGCCAGCGCCGTCAGCGCGGCTTGAGACGCCAGCATTCCGATGTTCAGCCACAGGATCGGCAGCATCCGCTGACGTGCGCGCAGCACCGCCGTGAATGCGCTGTAAAATGGCGTGACGATCACTAGCGGCGCAGCGATCCGCACTCCAGCGGCGGACTCCGCCTCAGCCATGATCAGCAGGGCGAGCGCGATCAGCGCCAGCATGACCGGCGCGCCGATGAGCAATCGAAGCGCCGCCGCCGATGCCAGCATCCGCCCGCTTTGCGACGGATCGGCGGCGATCTCGCGCGTCATGAGCGTAGCGACTCCGAACTCGACCGCCAGACTGAGCGGGTAGACCCATGCCAGCGCCAGCGCATACACGCCGAGACCGCGCTCACCGAGCGCGCGCCCGATCAGCACGACGATCAGGAAAGACAGCGCCGCGCCGCCGAGATTGCTGATCAGCAGCAGCGCCGCGCTGCGAGTCAGGCGCGCGGGCGCGTCACCCATGCCAGCGCCGCGCGCGCGATCACGATCTCCGCCTCGTCTGCGATAATGCTGCCATCCTGCAAATGCCCGCCGTATGTCCTGCCGTCGCGGTCGCTGACGGCGATGTGCAGATGCGCGCCCGCCGTCGTGATCGTCCCGGACAGCGCGACGATCTCCAGCCGGGTATGCAGCATGGTGGTCATCTCTTGCCCCGCGCAGCGGATCGCCCCGCGCTCCAGACCGCCCACGCCGGACAGGATGACCGCCGAGTCGATCCCCTGCTCCGCCGCCAATTTCACAATTTCGCGCTGCAAATCCTGCCCCGGACTCAGCCGAACTGCATAAATTTCCATCATGTCAGACTCGCTCGAATTCGATCCAGTAGTGATCCGCCAGCAGTGCCAGCCAGCGCGCCCGCTCGACGCGGCGCTCGACCGCCATCAGCCGCCGCAGCCACCCCGGACGCCGCTCGACCGCGCCGTAAGCATCCGTCGGCGGCAGCGCGACTCCCAACGGCATGACGAAAGCGCGCCGGAAATGCGGGGCAAAGTCCCGCGTCAGCCGTCGGATGGTCGGATAATGAATGTCCAGCGACTCGCCGCCCATTTCAAAGCGCGCTGAACCGCGCAGCCGCCGCAGCGCCACGCCCCATTCGCCATGCAGCCCATGCCAGGCGATCTCCCACAGACAAAACGGACTCATGACGCAGAACGCCGCAGCTCCACCGCGCCGCACCCGCGCCGCCAGCCATGCCGACAGCGGACGCCAGTCATCCAGGCAGTTGAGGACGCCGAAATTGGCATACACGCCGTCGAACTGCGCGTCCAAGGCAGGAAGCGCCCGTAAATCCATTCGTTCAATCGTCACCCGCGGCTCGGATGCCGTTTTTGCCTGCGCCACTTCGACCATGCCCGCGCTGGCATCCGTCGCCAGCACGCGCACGCCGCGCCGCGCCAGCCACAGCGCATCTTCCCCCGTCCCGCAGCCGAGTTCAAGCGCGCGATCGCCGGCATGAAAATACTGCGCCAGCCGCTCCTGCGTCCGACTGCGCAGATAGGCCGCAATCGGCGACGCAGTGAAGTCCTGATCGTAGGTCGGGGCGAGCGCGTCGAAAGCGGTCATGGCGCGCGGACGATCTCATGCTGCGTGAGCGCCATGCCGATTCGACCGAGCCGCGCGCTGGCTGCCAGCTTGAGCATCCGCGCCGGCGATGCGCCGCCGTTCAGCCTCGCCCGATGGAGCGCCACCTCGCTGACCATCCAGCGCGTTGCGAAGCTGTAGAAACGGCGTGAGCGCCGCCCCGCGATCTGCAAATCGCGGTCGCTGCGCTGATCCCAGGGGCGGTCGCTGAAAATGCGATCTTCAACCTGATGGTAGAACGGCGTGCCTTTGATCGGATACGCGACGGTGGTCAGGAAAATGTCGGGGTTGGACTCTTTGAGATGGGCGACCGTCTCCTCCAAATCGGCGATCTCCTCCCCGTCATAGCCCAGCATGATGAACATGCCGGTTTCGATGCCATATTGCTTGAGCAGGCGCGTCTTGGCGCGCACATCCGCCGCGTCCACCTTGCGCTTCATCGCGTCTAGAATCCGCTGCGAGCCGCTCTCCGAGCCGTTCCACAGCCGAAAACAGCCCATCTCCGCCAGCGCCCTGATCACGTCCTCGTTGAGCCGATCCGCTCGCGAGATGCACTCGAACGGGATGCGGACGCCGCGCTGCTCCAATTCGCGTTTGTACTCGAAGAACCAGCGGTGATTGATGGCAAACACATCATCCGCATACCAGATCAGATCGGGGTTATAGCGCTCCTTGATCCAGAGCAGTTCATCGGCGGCGTCGGCGGGCGTGCGGCGGCGGTGTGTGTTGCCATAGACCGAGTGGCTGCACCATGTGCAGGTATACGGGCAGCCGCGCGCCTGTATCACTGATACGGATGACATGCCGTGATGGGCTTTCCAGGTCTGCATGTAGCGCCCGATGTCGATGGCTTCGCGATCCGCCCAGGGATTGGCGCTCAAATCCGCCATCATCGGGCGCGGGGCGGTCTCGACGAGTGCGCCATCGTCGTTCAGAAACGCGATCCCGGCGACCGCGTCTAGTTCCCGCCGTCCCCCTGCGATCAGATACGGGATGAGCGCCTCCAGCGCGGTCTCGCCCTCTCCGCGCACGACCACATCCGCGCCGCGTTCGAGATATTCCCGCGCGTAATACGGTGGTTCAGGTCCGCCCAACACCACCCATGCGCCCGCCGCCTTCGCCATACGCATCATCGCCAGCGCATTGAACTTGGTCATCAGGTTGACGTAAATCCCGACCACAGACGGGCGCTGCGCCGTCAGCAGTTCTTCAAACGCGGTGATGTCGGCAAAGGTCGAGTCGAACACGCCGACTGAAAACCCCGCTCGCTTGAGATACGACGATAGATGCAGTATCCCTAAAGGCGGATACGGCTTCATCACCTTCAGCTCGTGCGGATCAGCGTGCAGAAAATAGGCGTGCGCCAGCAGAATGTCCATAATACCAGCCTCACTCACGACGACCGACGATCAGCCGCAGCAAGCGCCGAAGCGCCGCGAACGGATCGAAAGCAGGGCGCGGCGGCTCCGGCTCAACGGGCTGAAGCGCCCGCATCTGCCGGCGCGCCTCGCGCATCGTCAGCAGCCGCTCCGATTCCGGCACGTCTGCCGCGCCGCCCGCGGGCGGCAGATCGCGCGGTGGGATCGGCGCTCGAAGCGGGACGGCGCGCGGACGCATCGCCGTCAAATCAGCGGCGGGCTGCGGCGCGGACTCCGACTCCGGCTCGACCACAGGCACGGCGATCTCGCCCGTCTTTTCGCCCGTCTCGCGGCTGCGAAATCCTGCGCCCTCCGCGTTGACGAAGCCGATCACATCGAAGCTCACTCCAGCGTCGGCAAATGCCGCGATCACATCGCGATTCGTCCCGAACGCAAAATACAGCGGCGATAAAAAGCGCCGCTCCGCCAGCGCGCCCGTCATCAGGATCAGACCGCCCGATGTGAACGGCACGATCAGCCGATCTTCCAGCCGCCGCGCGACAAAGTCGTCCAGATATGCCGTGTCCGGGACAGCGATCTCGGCGGCATGTTCGGGCAGTTCATACGCTGCTGAGAGAGTCGGCGCGAACAGCTCCAGATCGCCCACGCTGCTGGCGATGTCGAGCGCCTCCGCCTGATGAGCAATCAGATACGGGACGGCGAGCGCAAAATGCCGCGCCCAAGTTGCTCGCACCGCGATCCCCTCAACCACACTGATCGCCCGTCCAGCGTGCCGCCGTCGGCTGTCATAGTGGCGCAGCAGATAGACGTATTCGCCGAGTGGAAAGCCGTAGAGCGCTGGAAATGCCCGTGTCAGCCGTTCCACGTCATTGACATTGTTGAGCGCCGACGCAATCACGCTGACATCGCGGTTGCTCATGCCCGCCGGACGGACGAACGCGGTGAAATCGCGGCGCTGACTGCGCGTGAACAGAAACGCCTCAACCTGCACAACCAGAATCTCCGTCTAAGGGACAAGCGGGCGCATCTTCTTGTTGGCAACTCCTGCCACCGCCTGAATCTGCGGTTCGAGTTCCCGCAGCCGCGCCGCCACCTGCTGCCGCTCAGCGTGCAGCTCGCGAATCGAGCGCCCGCGCAGAATCCGCTTGAGGACATTGCGGCTCATCTTCTCAAGCCGCTTTTCGAGATCGTCCACCCGTTCTTCGAGCGTCAGCGCGGTGCGGTCGAGTTCGTTGCCGATGGCATACAGGAACGGATAATGCACATCGACCGGCTCCGGCGCGGCGACCAGCTCGAACGACGCCAGCGCGTAGCCTTCGCCCTCCGCCGTCACCTGCGCCCGCCCATCGCCGACAATCGAGACCGGCAGCATCGCTGATGGATACAGCCAGGGGCGCAGGCTGGAGGTCTTGCGGCGCTCCTTTTCGACAAAATCGACCACCCCTCGAAAGACCTGGCGCGTCTTCTGGAAGAGCTTATCGTAGTTATCCGCCTTGTATTCCTCCGGCAGTGCGTCCGCTTTGGTCAGCACCAGCGCAATCGTGATGCCGCCACCGATCCCTTCGCCCGCCAGATTCGGCTTGAACTTGTAATTGTTGAGCAGATTGTAGATATACGTCGATGAGGTGAGCATCTCCGCCTCAATCGCGGCGCGCGTCGCAATCGTGTAGGCATCTGCAACGATGATCACTGCGTTGCTCTCCTGAATATCGGCGTGAAGCTGCGCAGCCTCATCGGACTCATCCGCCGGCACATTGATCGCCCCGCCCTGATAATCGACCCAGCGAAACTCAGTGATCACCTGATCTTCGTAATAGAGCGTGAACACGTCCTCGCGCCGTCCCATCGTCGGCGCGGGCCATTTGCGCCCGATCACGAAGTCGCGCCAGGGATTCAGATACTTGGTCGCGGTGTCGGCATCCTGAGCTTCGATCCGCAGCCCTTCGATCCCGGTCGCCATCATATAGAGCAGCGCCAGTGTGTAGCAGGTTTTGCCCTGCCCTGTCCCGCCGAACAATGTCACTTTCAGAGTCATGCTTTGCCCTTCGATTACCGATATCATGACGGTCATTATAGCCGACAGGTGTTCAGCCTGCATCTGAGTCGACGCAGCGCAGCAATCGGATCGCCGCTTAGGGATGCAGCGTGACATCGGATAAACGAGTCGGTTCATGCGGCAGCTTTGCCAATGCATCCAGCTTCGCCACCGCCGCAGGCAGCGTCAGCCAGTGATACACCATTGATGCCGCGCGGCGCAGATGCGCAGGGCGCGCCTTGTTCGGCTGGCGCAGCAGCCCGCCCAGTTCGCGCCACGTCTTACGCGCCCGATACTCCTTATGCACCACCGTGTGCAGTTGGCGGTAGAACGGCGTCGCAAACGGACCCTGATACAGCATCGCCAAATCCTGGCTGTCGATCCAGTTGGCGCGCTCGCCCAGCTCATGCTTGACGCGCTCGTAAAACGGCGTGCCGGGCAGCGGATAGCTGACCGAGATGCCGATGTCGTCCGGCATCAGATCGCGCACCATCTTCAGGGTTAACTCGATGTCGGCGCGGGACTCGCCGGGATAGCCGAATTGCAGGAAAAACGCCACCTGCACGCCGTGCGCGTGGAGCTGGCGCGTCGCTTCGTAAATCTGCTCGACCTGCGTCCCCTTTTGCATCGCGTCCAGGATTGTCTGCGACCCGCTCTCCGCCCCCACCCAGACGATCTGCGCGCCGGCGCGCGCCAGCGCCGGGATCGTCCGCCCGCGCAGCAGCAGATCGACGCGGTTCAGGCTCTTGAACGGGATGCGCGCCTGCCGTTCCTCGATCAGATCGGCAAAGCGCTCGATCCACTTGTCCTGAATCCCCATGATGTCGTCCATGAACCAGATGTGATCGGGCGCAAAGTGTGCTTTCAGCCAGACCATCTCCGCAACGACATTTTCCGGGCTGCGGACGTGGTAGCGCTGTCCCCAGATCGGCTTGGCGCACCAGTTGCAGTGAAACGGACAGCCCCGCGTCGTCACCAGGTTCATCGAGTAACAGCCGTGATGCCGCTTCCAGATGGCGCGGTAGCGTTCGCCGTCCACCAAATCCCACGCCGGAAACGGCAGCGCGTCCAGATCGGCGATGACCGGGCGCGGGGGCGTCCGCCGCACTGCGCCGTCCGCCGCATACGCAACTCCGCGTATCTCAGCCAAGTCACCGCCTGCCTCGAACGCTGCGATGACCTCCGGCAGAGTCAGATCGCCCTCGCCGATCAGCACGACAGCCGCGCCGCGCCTCAGATACAGATCGGCGTGATCGGTCTGATCCGCCCCGCAGCAGATGACGATGCAGCCGCGCGCCTTCGCCGCGTCGATCATGGCGAACGCCGCCGCGCGCATCCGCAGCAGGCTCATCTTGCTCAGATAGTTGAAGTTGTCCTCGAAAATGACCGCGTACTTCGGCTTGTGGGCATCCAGCGCCCGTTCCCATTCCGCCGGCGACTCCGCCAGCATCGCGTCGAACAGCGCCGACTCATATCCGTGCTGGCGCATGATCGCGGCGGCATACAGCGTCCCCAGCGGTGGATACGGCTGCATCGCCGCGTGCAGCTTGGGGTCGAAACGCAGATAATACGACTGACCGAACAGAATCGCCGTCACCTTGGCACTCCGATGAACCATTTTTGCCGTCTTTGAGGAAGCGCGTCGAGTTCGAGTCCCGGCTCTTTAAGCGCACAGCGCGCGATCTGCCGCGCTAAATTCAGATTGACTCGCTTCGGCGCGCCATCGAGCGTCGCGGGGACGGACTCGACCGGGAATTTCAGCATCAGGTCGGGATCGCCGATCTGCGGGACGCCGCGAAAGGCGATCAGGGCGTAATCGCTGCGCCGCGTGACCGATTTGCCCTGCAGCGAGACCAGAAAATCGCCAAACGCGCCCGGCATCAGGCTGCCTGCCAGCGGCACGCCGATCAGGACGCCGGGGCGAACCTGCGCCTCGCCAGCCGCGTGGTACTCGGTCAGCCAGTCGCCATCGGCGGTCAGGCGCGAGTCGCTGCCGACCGCCAGCGGACGCCAGAATTTGCCGTCGTGCTTCCACCGGTAGATCGGCGGATCGCACTCAAGCAGATAACGGTTCGTCGTCGGGCAGACGACCAGTCCGCGTATCGTCGCCAGCGCATCGCGCAGATCATCCTCAGTCAGTCCGACGCCATGCACGATCACCGTGTTCTTACCGACGCAACCGAGCGCCTTCAACCGCTGATATTCCGATGCGGCGACCTCGTCCGTCCCTTCCGCCAAATGAATGTACCAAGGTGTGCGTGCTGGCGTGGCGCGATACGAGCGGATGATCTCCTCATCGGACGAGAAATGCAGCGAGTGCGACCAGCCGTAGCCCTTGACCACCCGCACCGGATACTGGCGGCGGAACAATTCACGGTGCGGCGGATTGTGATGCACCACCGTCGTCGCGCCGCACAGCAGATTCTTCAGCCCGCCGATGAACAGCCGATCCCAGAGCGGATAGGCGCGCAGCGATCGATACGGCTCATCATCCAGCCGCGCATTGACATCCTCACCCCACTGATGCGCGTTATCATACCTGTTGCGGAATTTAGTGCGCGGGTAATGGTTCAGTTCAAGATGATCATGCGCGTTGATCCAGGCGGGTTCAAGCTGATACCCCGCCAGATCGACCGTGTGCGCGTCCGCGTCTGGTCGCACATGCCGACCGTAAGCGATCACCCGGCTGGTCGTGTACAATACGCCCTGCTGGAACGCGGGTTCGCCGCGATCCACGATCAATGAGTCCGCTTTGAGGATGAGCTGCTTGATCATTCATGCACGCGTTTCAAACGGCTTTGCAACCAGTATAACCCGATCTCGCAGGGCTGACGAATGCCCGCCTTGATCCCCTGGCTGGCGATGTTCGCCCTTATCGCGGCGGCATATCCGCCCGCCTCCCGCCTAGTGAGCGCGCCCGGACTGCGCCTGGCGCTGACGCTGGCGCTGGGACTCGGCGGACTCTCGCAGGTCATGCTGTGGGAAGGCTTGTTGGGCATCCCCTTCACACCTGTTGGAGTCGCCGCCCCGTATCTGCTGATGGTGGCTGCCGCCTTGATGGCTGTGCGCGGGCATCAATCCAGCGCAGTAAATCCGCCGTCCGCGCCGCTCTCTCTGCGTTTCACTGCATTTCTCCTTCCCATCGCCGCCGCCGTCCTGTTCAACGGCGCGTGGTGGCTCTTTCACCGTGACGACGCGCTCGGCATTTACCAGCCGCAGGCGGCGCAGCTTTACGCGCTCGGCGGCTTGATCCCGCTGCGCGGGGCGGACAGCCTGTATCTGGCGTATCCGATGCATAATCAGCTCCTCTACGCTTACACCTATCTGATCTCCGGCTGGGAGAATGAATATCTGGCGAATTTCATCGGCGCGCTGCTCTCCGTCGGGTGTCTGCCGGCGGTCTGGGCGCTGGGCGAGCGGCTGCGCGCCGGATCAGGCGGCGCTGTGGCGCTGCTGCTGGCGACGACGCCGACCTTCGCGGCATGGGTATCGGCGGGCTACGTCGATCTGCCGAGCGCCTTCTATATCGCGCTGGCGGCGGTCTTTCTGCTCCGCCTTTGGGACGAACGCCGCGTAAGTGATGCGGTGCTCGCCGGAGTCATGCTTGGCTTGGCGGCGTGGACGAAAAACGCCGCGCTCGTTCTCATCCCGCTGATGGGAGTCGGGCTGGCATGGGCATGGCTGCGCGGACGGATCGCGCTGGCGCACGGGCTGATCGCGCTGGCGGCGTGCGCGCTGGTCGCCGCACCCTGGTACATCCGCAATCTGGCGGGCGCGGGCTTCATCCTGCCGGACACCGCCTGGACGGATCAGGCGCAGCGCACCGTGAGCCGCGCCCTGCTGTTCATCCTTCAGCTCAATGACTACGGCGTCACCGGCTGGCTGATGGTGGCGGGTGCGATATGGGCATTGGTGCGCGGCAAGGCGGGCGAGCGGCTGATTTTGCTGCTGACGCTGCCCTTTTTCGGCGTCTGGTGGCTGTTCGCGTCGTATGATCCGCGTTTCCTGCTGCTGATCCTGCCGCTGCTGTGCGCGCTGGCGGGCGCGCCCCTGATCGATCTCTGGAATGTCCTCGGTCAGCGCCGCCGGACTCTGCGCCCGATCTTGTGGCTGATCGCGCTGGCGCTGACGGCGCGGGCGGTCTGGTTCAGCGTCGAATACAAGTCGGAATTAGCGGTCAATCCCTTCATGGACGACGCCGCCAAGCGGATCATCCTGGAGCGCGAATCGTCACCGTGACGGGCAGCACGCCGATTACATCATCCAACGTCTCCGATCCGGTCACGGGCAGGTCACGCGGCGCGCCGTCGATGAAATCGTAGACCTTGACCCAAAGCTGATACGTCCCCGGCGCGAGATCGGGCGGCAGATCGAGCGCCCGATGATCCCAGACGGGCAGCCCCGGCGTCCATGAGTCGGTTGGGTCGAAGCCGTAGCCGGGCTGCCAGTCGTTCTGCGCGATTGGCGCGCCGTCCGCCGCACGCAGAAACAGCGCGACCGTCAGGCGGGTGTCCGTTGGCGCGTCCAATGCCCAATGCAGCGAGATCGGCAGCGCGTCTCCCGGCGTAACCGTCAAGCCCGCCGGCGCAGTCAGTCCGAGCAGGCGCAGCGACTCGCCATAGACCAGATCGGTCGGAATGTCCGCCCCGCGAAAGCCAAAGCGATCCGGCGCGTGGGCGGTGCTGAAAGCGATCAGGCGCGCCGTCGGTGACGCCCGAAATTCGCGGATCGGGTAGTAATGCGACGCCATGAAGCGCTCGACCGGGCGCACGCTCCACGCCAGTTCCGGGCTGAACTCGACCACCAGCCACAAGCGCTCATGCTCCGCCGCCAGCCGGTGGATCATCGGGATCGTGATCGGCGTCAGCAGCCTGTCCGGGTTGTCGGATCGCACCTGCGGCGGCTGTTCGGGACTCGGCTGCTCGCCCGGCTGCTCCATCAGGGCGATCACCCGCGCCGCGCCGCGATAGCGGTTGGCGAAAAAGGCATGGTAGCGCGGACTCGCCAGCAGAATCACATCCTCTGCGCCAGTCTCTGCGTCGATAGCGGCGAGCAGCGTGTGGAGCGGCGCGTTCTCCGAGTCATAGCGCGGATCGACGCGGTCGAGCGCCGCCATATACAGCCCGGCAGCCGCGATCAGCGGCAGGATCAGCAGCGCGAAGCGCCGATCCCGCCGCCACAGCCCGACTGCGCAGCCCGCCGCCAGCCCCGCGAACGCCAGCGCCCAGATCGGCTGATCGATCAGCGCCCAGGCGAAATCGGCTTGGCGCTCGCGCAGCAGATTGGTCACAATCAGCGGGCGCAGATAGCGCAGATCGTAAAAGCCCGGCTGCCATTCCAGCCGCCCGCCCGACTCGGGCGGCAGCGCGGCAGGATAATCGCCCCACCAGAGCGCCGCGCTCGTGAACTGCCACCACGCGCTGTACGCGATCAGCAGCGCCAGCCCGATCCAGAAGACGCCATGTCTGGCGTGCAGCGCCCGGTCGAGCGCCGGCAGCCCCATGATCAGCACAAACGGCACGACCGGCAGCAGAAAGCGCGGCGGCAGCGACAGCCCGCCGAACCAATGCCCGGCGCTCAGCGCGGCATAGACCAGCGCGTATGCCCCCAGCAGCGCCAGCCCCACCAGGGCATAGCGCGCACGCCATCCGCGGGGAGACAGCGCCATGCCCGGCAGCGCCAGCAGCAAAATCGGCGAAGTCCCCCAGATGCTCGCGTTCGGGCTAAGCAGATACGCTGGCAGCGCCACCCCCAGAAATTCGCTAGAGGCGTCCAGGATGCGCCGGATCAGATTATAGCGCCCTTCGATCAGCCCCGCCGCGCTCAATGCCAGATAGCCCGCCGCCAGCGCCGCGCCAACCCCAATCAGCGTGATCGCCGAACGACTCAGCCGCAGGCTCGGCAGCGCGATCAGCGCCAGCGCAGGCAGCGCGACCAAGCCGCTGGCTTTGGTCAGGGCGACGCCAGCAGTGCAGCCCACCGCGACAATCCACCAGATCGACGGGCGAAAGCGCGCTTGACGCAGATGCTCCAGCCCCAGCCCCGCGCCCAAAAGCAGCAGCAGCAGCAGCGGCTCGCGGAAGAACGCCTTGCTGTACGGCAGGACGATGGTCAGCAGACCGAGACACAGCCCCGCCGCCGCCGCCGTCCGCCCGCCATACCCCAGCGCAGCGGCATACAGCACCATTACGCCCCCCGCCAGCGCGCACACCACCACATTGAACAACCAGACGAGATGCACCATGCCGACAGCCGGAAGCGCCTTCGCCAGCGCGTACAGCGGTGATGCCAGCAGGACTTGCAGCGGCTCGATGTCGTAGTGTTCCAGCTCAAAATTCCCAACCAGTGACGGCGGCCGATGCCATGCCGCCAAGTCAAGGCGCAGATCGCCATGATCAACCCAGCTGCGCACCACGTTGAACAGCATCAGCGAATCGCCGCTTTCGATGCGCGCGCTGTAGACCAGCATGTAAACCGACGCCAGCAGCGCCGTCACCAGCACAAATGACGCGCCGTGTGATCGGGCGGCGCGTTCGGCTGTCTCAGGTCGATTTGCTATCAAAACGGGGAGGCTCAGTCGCTTTTCGTCCCAGTCAGGCGGTTGCGGATGCCGATCAAGCCCTTCAGAAGCCGCTGACTCGGCGTCAGCTCGCCGATCTCGCTCAGTCCCGCCTCATAGGTCGCGGCGGCGATCCCGATCTTGCCCTCCTTCATCTGAAGCTGGCTCATCGCTAGCAGCGTTTCGCCATACAGCTTCTTCTCGCCCAGTTCGTGGAAGACATCCGCCGCCTGGCGATAGCAGTTGTACGCCCGCTCCTTGTCTCCCAGCGCCGAATAGACGCCGCCCATGTTGCCCAGGACTTTAGCAGCGCGCAGGGCATCGCTCGCTTCCTGAAAGACGACAAGCGCCTGCTGCATCAGGTCGAGCGCCGGCTGATGCTCGCCCAACGCGCGATGCACCAGCGCCGCATTGACCATCATCTCCGCCGCCATGTCCGGCTTGCCTTCCGCCGTATACAGCTCCTGCGCCTGCTGAAACAGCCGCGCCGCCGCCTCATACTCTTTCTGTCCGAACAGCTTGATGCCCTGCTCTTGGGCTTCCTGCGCGCTGAGGCTCATCTCCCGTCCCTATCCTCTTCTCCGTTACATTGTGATATTGAGGATGCTCTCGCCCATCCGCCGCAGCCGCTCGGTCGGCATTGTGCTGAGCATCATCGCCAGTTCCATGAAGCCGACATTGAGCGGATTCGCGGCAAACCGCCGCACATCCTCCGGCATCGTCGAGAAATATTTCCACGCCTCGCGGATCGCCAGCAGCTCACCCAGCCGGCTGCTGCTGTCCAGGAAGTAATCCGGGTTCTTGCGTACCTCGTTGGCAAGCACGGTCAGCTTGTGCATCGGCAGCGGGACTTCACCCAATTCGTACCGGACGATCTCGTCTGCCGCAATCCCGCTCGCCCGCGCGACTGCCTCGACGGTCAGCCCGTGATCTTCGCGCGCCTGCCGCAGCAGCGCGCCGATCAGCCGGTCGCGCAGCGCCATATATTCCTCTTTCATGCGCGTGTGATCCTGCCGCTGCGCTTCCAGCGTTTGATTACCCCAGAAATGGCTGACCGGCACATCTAGATAATACGCCAGCAGCTCCAACTGCGGCAGCGACGGCACATCGTCGCCATATTCCCATGCTTCGATCACCTCCGGCGCGACATTCAGCAGCGCCGCACAGTGTTCGGGCGTGCGTCCGGCATGGACGCGCGCATCGCGCAGCAATACGCCGATCATCTTGGCGCGGATGCGGAAGGACTCGTCATGATCGACGCTGCGGGCTTGCGCCGTCTGCGCTTCGCGCTCACTGCGCAGGCTTTTCATCCGCTCCGCAATCTCTTTGAATCCCATCTCTATCCTCCGCTGACAGGCGCGCCGCCCCTATGCTAAACGCGATCATACATAATTTTGTGCTGCAAGACAATTCAGGTGACGCCCAGGGTAGTGTATTGAATTCGGTTGAGCTAGAACGGATTGAGACTTTTGAAAAATGAGACGGATAGTGCATCATGGAAGGAGAAACCCGATCAAGGTCATCCACCACAAGCACTATCCCCGTCAGTTTAACGCAAGAACAGTTTGAGATGTTGACAATCAGCCCGCCGCCGCTTTGCATCTCAGTGCGTTCACCTCACTTGCGGATGCCACGTTTTTTCTCAGGATCGCAGCAGCCATTCGCTGACGCGAATAGGATCGCGCTGACGGAATTGATGGCGCATCCGCCCGAAGATATCGACGCCCATTTGCAGCAGAATGTGCGGAATATCGATGGGAACCCAGTTTTCGACAATCGTCTGTTCGTCACAGCGGTAAAAATCCATGACGCGCATATGAATGCGTTTGCCGGTCGCCGCCATGCCGAGAAAGTCATTTCCGGTGTGGGTTCCTTGCAGCGAACCCCAACCACCGGTCACAGCGTAGTCACCGTCGCCGATGCTGATGAAATGACCGACAGCGGGGTCGCCCCGTCGATCTGGGAACGCTGCCAAAAACGGAATCTGATGATAGTCCTCAAAGCCGCGCAGACCGCGCGTCGTGCCGATACCAGCGGGTCCGTGCCACATGAAATTTGGATGCCAGTGATCGACCATGCCCATTAGATCGAGGACTTCGCGGGTGGGCGGCTTGCCGTTGTACAGACCAAGCGCAGCCTGCATCGCCAGCACACGCTCAATACTGCGCCGTGACCGATCCTCCTCCTGCGGCGTCAGAAGCACCCCGTCGAGCGTAGCAGGTGGCAGCCAGTGCATCTCGCGCCCCAGGCTGGGGGCGAGTGGGTGAAAGCCCGCCTGATGCATCAGGTCTAAAAAGTCGATGAAGACATAGCTGGTGATGATTTTGCCATCGCGCAGGGCGTGTCCCTCGGCGAAGCGCACCGCCACCACGCCGCGTGTTGCAGGGATGTCGAGCCAGTCATACGCGAATGTTCCGACGTAATGCCCCAGACAGCCGACCCAGTCGGCGTCGCGACAGCGCCCGCCTGCGACAATGTAGTCCCGCCGTTCCACATCCGGCAAAGCATGGCGCAGCGGCTGCCACCAGCGCGACACGACCGCATCCAGCCCATTCAATGCATTGAGGGGATGCGTGACATTGACCTGCGCGTCTGGATGATAGCCATCGCGCACGGCGTCATGCAGCGAAGCCAGCGGCGCGGTCGTCAGTGCCTCCATGATGGTAAGCAAACGGCGCTTGTTGGTGAGGTTATGGCTTTGATCGATGGATGAATAGGCATTCATAGGGATGAGTTCACCTCTCATGTTGAGAGAATCAACAAGTTGAATACGATCAGCCCTTAATCGCGCCGCCGGCAAGCCCTTTGATCAGATTGCGCTGAAAAAAGATGATGATGAAGATGATCGGGATCGTGATCGACACCGCGCTGGCATTCGCCAGCGGCAGCAGGCGGATATCCTCACCGCTGGTGAAGCGCGAAATGCCGACGGGCAGCGTCCACAGTGTCGAGGTCAGCAGGCGCGCTAGCAAAAATTCGTTGTAGGCTAGCAGCAGCGTGAACAGCGACGTGGTGATAATGCCGGGCCAGGCAATCGGCAGGATGACGCGCAGAAACGCTGTCAGCCGGTTGCAGCCGTCGATCATGGCGGCTTCTTCAAGTTCATGCGGGATTTCCATGAAAAAACTGCGCAGCATCCAGATCGTGAACGGCTGATTGATCGCCACCAGCGTGATGATCAGCAGAAAATACGTGTCATATAAGCCGGAAAGCTGGGCGAAGAAATAATACGGCAGGATGAACGCCAGGCGCGGCAGCGCGCGAAACGCCAGCGCCCCGAACAGCAGCACGATGCTGGCAAAGCCGGTGTAGCGTGCCAGCGCGTAGCCCGCCAAACAGCCGATGCTGATCGAGATCGCGACCGTGCCGGCGGTCACGATGACGCTGTTAAGAAAGAAGCTGTAAAACTCCGCAAACGGGATCAGGTTGGGCAAAAACGCGATGAACGACACGATCACAGCGGCAATCGTCAGGTAAACCGACGACCGCGCGACGCCGAGCCGCATCGCGCCGGCTCCAGCGACGACCAGCACAGCGATCAGAATCAGCGCCATGACGGCAATCGGCGTGAAATCCGCCGTGCTGCTGCTGAACCACAGGCTGAGATAGTTTGCGCCTGTCGGGATGAAGGTCTGCCTCTCGTCCACGCCCCTGATCAGCAGCAGGAAGCCGCCGACGATGACCACCAGCGCCAGCCCCAGCCCGGCGAATTGTCCAGGAGTCGTCGCGCTGATCTCCCGACCGCGCATGAACAAGAACAAGGCGATGATGATGACGCCAATGATCACGGCGACGAGCAGGCTGTTTTCAACCAGGAAAGCAGGCACGAAACGCGGCTGGCGCGCGGTGGCATCGCGGGTGATCTGTAACGAGGTGATGATCGACATCACGAACGGTGTCACGCTGTAGATCACCCAGACGATGAGCGCCAGATGGATCAGAAAGCGGACGTAAGATCGTTTTGCCCGGTGCATTCTACCGGCGCTCCATCTGCTGCTTGTAGGTCATGTACAAAAACGGGATCAGGATCACGAAGATGCCGATGACGGTCAGCACGCTCATGGCGTTGGCGCGCCCCAGATTCTGAAACTGCACCGCCACCTGAAAGTTGTAATACATCAGCGTTCTGATCTCAGTGTAGATCGGGTTCTGCTTGGTCAGCACGAAGATGCTGTCGAAAACACGGTAGCCATCCATGATCGACACCAGCGCAATGAAGATGAACAGACTGCGCAGATGCGGCAGGACGACATACCAGAGGCGCTGAAACCAGTTTGCGCCATCGACAAGCGCGGCCTCGAGCGGCTCCTCCGGCACGGTTTGCAAACCCGCAAAGAGCGTGACGACTGCGAACGGCGTGATGTACCAGATGGCATGCAAAAACACCAGCAGGGCGATATTGGACGGGGCAAAAAAATTGAAATTAATCCCAAACAGATTATTCAGAAGATAAGGGTAAAGCCCGTAACGGTCGAAAATCTGGCGAAAGACCAGCGTCCCTACTACTGGCGTGACGATGAAGGGCAGCAGCGTCCCCGCAATATACACGCCGCGAAAACTGCGCACCTGATCGAGCAGCAAGGCGACACACAACCCAAGCAGAATGTGAGTCGGCACGGTCACCAGGATATAGAGCAGCGTAAAACGCAGCGCGCCCCAGAATTCCAGATCATTGAGCATGTAGATATAGTTATCCAGCCCAACCCACTGCGGCGCTGTGACATTGCGGAAGGTGATGTAGTGCATCCCCAGCCAGATCGAGGCGAACAGCGGCACAATCATCAGCAGCACCATGGTCAGCACGCTGGGAGCCACGAAAAAAGCGAACTGTCGCCTTGTCATTGAGGTTGCCCTTTGCGATGGTGACGAAACCTGTGAAGCTCACCCCCACCCCCATCAGCGATGAGGCAGGGGTGAGCTTTGGAAAGGATCAGCCGCTTATCCAGCGCGCTGCCTAGCGGATGAAGCCCTGCGCAGTCGCCTCTTCAAGATAGCGCGCGGCGGCGGCATCGAGCGCTTCCTGCGCGCTCATCTGCCCGGCTGCGACCATCGGCAGGAACTGACCGAGCGCGGCATCAGCAATAGCGCGCGCTGGATTGGTCGCGACGGGTCCACCTTCGGCGATGGTCTGGAGGGCAGCGCTGGCATAGCGCGGGGCAGCGGCACTGGCGCTGTTACGCGGCACTAAGCCAAGCGCGGTGGCGGCGGTCTGCGACTGCGTATCGGCGGCTTCCATGATGATGCTGAACGCCAGCTCCGGGTCGACGCCGCTTGTGGCAGGGATGGCAAGATAATCCGCCCACGGGATCGCGCCGCGCCGACTGCCTTCAGCCGGGTAAAGCGCCGGGGCGAATTCGATCAGCCCGACGACATCCGACAGTTCGGGGTTGTCCATCATCGCGGCGCGGCTCGCCCACATGTGACCCATGGCGATGCTGCCGTTGGCGATGCCCGCCTGAAGGTCATCGGTGGAGAGCAGCAGTCCATCTTCGCCCAGGCAGGCATCAACCACGCGATTGAGCAGCGTGACCGCAGCGACGCCGGTTTCGCTGTTGAACACGGGGCGGTTGTTCTCATCGAACAGCTCACCACCCAGCGCGCTGTAGATGTTGAACCATTCCAGCGACCACGCCCAGCCCGCCGACAGCACCATGCCAAACGAGAAATCGATCCCCAGCGCCGCTTCATCCATCGCTTCGCAGGCGGCGATCACGTCTTCATAGGTCTGCGGCGGCGTAACACCGGCGGCTTCGAGGATGTCCTTGTTGTAGTAGAAAAACTGCGTATTGATGACAATCGGCACGCCGTAGATATTGCCGTCCTGGGTCACCGCTTCGAACACCGAAGCATCGATATCGTCCAGATCATAGCGATCGGCATAGGCTTCGATCAGATCGTTGAGCGGCAGCAGCCAGCCCTGTGCCGCCATTTCGTTGATGAAGTTGTTGCTGCCGTGGATGATGGCGTAGGGCGATGCGCCGCCGCCAGACGCCGCCAGCCGCATCTGCGCCTGCGCATCGGCGCTTTGCAGAAGCTGAGTCGTCACGCTCAGGTTCTGAACTTCATTGCACGCCGCGATTTCAGCAGCGTAAAAATCGAGGATCGGGAACGTCCAGCCGATCATCGTGATTGAGGTTGGCTGAGCAGGAGCCGGGACATTGCAGCCTCCGGTATCCTGCGCCAGCGCAGGCGCGACGAGGACGGTCAGCAGAGCAAGAACTATCAAAAACGTTTTCATACAGGTAACCTTTCCTTTCCAATAGACCAATGAACAAGGATAAAAAGGTGTGTTCAGATTGAACATGCACCACCTTTTCCGCAAAAGCTGCCCGCGATCATGACGGACGGTAAATCTGTTTGAGCAGCGCAAATTCGTCGAACAGCGTCCACTCATTTAGGATTCTCTCACCGCGAATGAGATGCTGGCTGACGCCGAGCAAGTTGACGCGCTTTCCAGTCGGTTCGCCGTAGATTCCGTAGCCGGTGTGTGTGCCTTTCATGCGCCAGCGCGTCGCCGTGCGCCAGCCCTCTGCGGCGCTCCCGATGCAGCAGAAATGCTCGACCGTGATCGCTAGATCGGGGAAAGGCGCGAGCAGCGACAGCACATACGCCTGATAATCATTGTGACCGAACAAACGGCGCATCGACGCCGACTCCAGCACAATTGTCTCAGCGAAGTAATCGCGGACGGTGTTGAGCATCCGGCGATTCCAGACATCCTGAATCATGCGCCGGATGAAGTTCTCTGGCTCAAACGACTCGGCAGCGGGGATGATCGGCGGCGGAAGCTGACCGATGCCGCGCTCGACATCGCCGATCACGTCCGTATTCAGGTGGGCAAAGCCGCCCATGTCCGCCTGCCTGCGCGCCATGCGGATCGCCGTCTCAACCGGATCGAGACCGAGCTGGCGCACCAACGTCAGTTCGTCGCGGATCAGCCATTCTTCGATGATCATGTTGCGCTTGCACACGCAGTCGGCAATGGCGCGATAGCTGACCGTCCTGCCAGTCGGCGCGCCATACTGCGACCAACCGCGATTCGTCCCCTTGTGCGTGATGCGGTGGGAGGAGTAAAAGCCGCTTCGGTCGTCGCCACCCCAGATCACCTCATCGCCGATTAAGCGCCGATCCGGATAAGCCGCCAGCGTCGCCATTGTCCCGGCAAGCACTGCATCGCGCCCATGAATCGTGCCGTCGGACGTGTGAATCTGGACGGTGTTGGCGTAGTAGTCATACAGCTTGCCAATCGCCTTTTCCTCCCAGATTTCATGGGTGATGCGGATGATGTAATCGACAATATCGCTGAATTTCGGGTCGAAGCCCTCCATCCGCTGGCGCGGGTGTCCGGGCGCATCGCCCATGAATTGAAGATCGACCCTGTCGTGCAGGCTTGGCACAGCCTGCGCATCGGTGGCGATCAGGTCGGTCTTTTTAGTCATCATCAATCCCATTATTTACGTAACGCAGCCATCCAGTCCAGCAGATGAGCGCGCATCGATCCTCACTGCGTTCGGCTGGTCAATGCTGGCGCTGATCTATCAAAAAGTGCCATCTGTGAAGTTACGATAACATAATTTGCATACGTATGCAATATCCCTGAGCTGCTGAATTTCACGGGCGAATATTTGACAATCTTGCCAAGCCGGAGTATTTTGCATACGTATGCAGTTCGATCCACTTCTGTGAGGAGCAGCATCATGGATCACCCCAAGCAAACCGCCGAGAGCATGGCAAAACGGGTGATGCGCTTTGACGATCTCAAGTTGAAGGGCGTCCCGATCATGTTCATCGACAGCATTCTGCCCGGTCACTACCGCATGAACTATGCGGTGATCGGCGACACCGCCAGTGAAAACCCCGATTACGAAGCGCAGCGCGCGATCACCGAACCCCACAATTTCCAGATCGGGATGGGATTTGCGCCGCCGGGCAACGGACCCGCCTGGCACACGCACGACTATGTCGAGAGCTTCTTCATCCTCAAGGGACCCTGGCGCTTTTACTGGGGTAACGATCCCGATCCTGACCGACCGGATGGGCATTTCGATCTGAACGAATGGGACATGATCTCGCTGCCGCCGGGCGTTTACCGCCGCTTTGAATACATCGGGACGGAGATCGGCTGGTTCTTCGCCGTGCTGGAGGCGCACCAGGTCTTCACCGGCAAAGACCCGATCTGGTCCCCTAAAATCGAGGCGCAGGCAGCCGCGCTGGGCTACCACGCGGACGATAACGGCAAGATGATCCAGCCCGACAGCTACGCGCAGGATAAGCAGACGCATTATCAGCGGCTGCTGGATATGTTCAAAGCGGGGACAGGCGTCGATCTGGCGGAGTTTCAGCCGCCGCGCTGACCGCTTCACCTTTGACAACCGAAAAAGAGCGACTGTGAAAATCAGCACTGACTGCATCCTGACCACCCACGTTGGCAGTCTGCCCCGTCCGCAGTATGTCGTCGAGCAGTTATTCGCGCAGGATCGGGGTGAGGCATACGATCCCGACGCCTTTGACGCCGTGATGACCCGTGCCGTGCGCGAAGTTGTGGAGAAGCAGGTGGCGGCGGGCATTGACATTGTCAGTGACGGCGAGATGAGCAAGATCAGCTATGCGACCTATATCCGCCACCGGCTGACCGGCTTCGAGATCGCCGATGTCCCGCGCGCCACGCCTAAAGACCTGGACGATTTTCCGGCATTCAAGGAGCGGCTTGCGCAGCAGGGCGGCACGCCGAAATATCATCGTCCCGTCGTGCGCGGCGCGATTGCTATCAAAGACCTGATGCCGCTGGAAAAAGACATTGCCAATCTGAAACAGGCGCTCGCTGAGACCGGTGCGACTGAAGGCTTTATGAACGCCGCATCGCCGGGCGTGATCGCGGTGTTTCAGCCCAACGAATATTATCCGGACGACGATGCCTATCTGCAGGCGCTCGCTGATGTCATGAAAATCGAATATGAGCGCATCACCCAGTCCGGGCTGATCCTGCAGGTGGACTGCCCGGATTTGGCGATGGGGCGGCACATCCGCTTCCGTGACGACGATACCGAGACCTTCAAGCGGGCGGCGCGGCGGCAGGTGGAGGCGCTCAACCATGCGCTGCAAAATGTCCCCGCCGACCGCGTGCGGATGCATCTGTGCTGGGGCAACTATGAAGGTCCGCATACGCATGACATCGAACTGAGCGAGATCATCGACATCGTGCTGAGCGCCAAACCGCAGGCGATCCAGTTCGAGGCGGCGAATCCGCGCCACGCGCATGAATGGCAGGTCTGGGCAGAGGCGAACATCCCCGATGATAAGATTCTGATCCCCGGCGTGCTGGACACCACGACCAACTTTGTCGAGCATCCCGATCTCGTGGCAGAGCGGATCAGACGCTTCGCCGAGATCGTGGGCAAAGAGCGCGTGATCGCCGGGACGGACTGCGGCTTTGGGACATTTGCCGGCTTCGGCGCAGTGCATCCTGACATTGCGTATGCCAAGCTGGGATCGCTGGTGGAGGGCGCGCGCCGAGTCAGCCGGAAGCTGTGGAATTCGTAGATGTTCATAGATGATAGATGCCTAGTGCAAAGAAGGGACGACGATGACGGTAACCTATTTGAAGCGCAGCAAAACGACCGCTGAGCAAGCGCTGGCGGACGCCAACGTGCGGCAGACCGTCGCGGGCATTCTCGCCGACATCGCTGCACGGGGAGACAATGCAGTCCGCGAGCTGTCCGCCAAATTCGACGGCTGGTCGCCGGATGATTTTCGGCTGTCCCATGCGCAGATCGAGTCGATCATCGACTCGCTGCCTGAGCAGGTGATCGACGACATCAAATTTGCGCAAACCCAAGTGCGCCGCTTTGCGCAGGCGCAGCGCGCCGCCCTTCAGGATGTAGAAGTCGAGACCATCCCCGGCGTGATCCTAGGACACAAGAACATCCCGATCAGCCGAGTGGGGTGTTATGTCCCCGGCGGGCGCTATCCGATGGTAGCCTCCGCGCATATGAGCATCCTGACCGCCAAGACCGCCGGCGTGGAGTATGTGGTCGCCTGCACGCCGCCGATCAACGGTGTTCTGCCCGCCGCGACGATTGCGGCAATGCATCTGGCGGGCGCGGATGAGATTTACATCCTCGGCGGCGTGCAGGCGCTCGCGGCAATGGCATACGGCGCGCTCGGTATCACGCCGGTCGATATGATCGTCGGACCGGGCAACGCCTACGTCGCAGAGGCGAAGCGCCAGTTATTCGGCTTGGTCGGGATCGATCTGCTAGCCGGACCGACCGAGGTGCTGGTGATTGCTGACGACACCGCCGATCTGGAGATGTGCGCCACCGATCTGCTCGGTCAGGCAGAACACGGTCCCACCTCGCCGGCAGTGCTGCTGACCACCAGCCGCGCGCTCGCCGAGGGGCTTCAGGCGGAGATCGAGCGCCAGCTTGCGACGCTGCCAACCGCCGATTTAGCCGGAGCCGCCTGGCGCGACTGCGGTGAGATCATCCTCTGCGACACGGATGAGGAGATGGTGCGGGTTGCCGACGAGATCGCCAGCGAGCATGTCGAGGTGCTGACCCGCGATCCCGACTATTTCCTGAACAATATGAAGCATTATGGGGCGCTGTTTTTAGGCGCGCGCACCAATGTCGCCTATGGCGATAAGGTGATCGGGACGAATCACACGCTGCCGACGCGAAAAGCCGCGCGCTATACGGGTGGGCTGTGGGTCGGCAAATTTATCAAGACTGTGACCTATCAGCGGATTTTAACCGACGAAGCCAGCGCGCTGATCGGAGCCTATGGCAGCCGTCTGTGCGAGATTGAAGGCTTCATGGGGCATCAAGCGCAGTGCGACCTGCGCGTGCAGCGGTATGGACATACTGTGAAGTCGTGAGCGCGCGCCGCGTGTGATACGATGGAGTCGATTTCGCGGTTCACAGGGTTCGACAGGATGAACAGGAAAGTCACCTCCATTGAAGTGGCGCAGCGGGCGGGCGTTTCGCAGTCCACCGTGTCGCGGGTCTTTAGCACAGGCAGCCCGAACGTGTCCAATGAAGCGCGCGACCGTGTGCTAAAAGCGTCGCGCGAACTGGGCTACCAGCCCAACGCCATTGCCCGCATGATGAGCACGCGCCAGACCAACATCATCGGCATCGTCATGGCGACGATCACCAGCCCGTTTTACCCCTACGTGCTGGAGAAATTTCTGCGCGAGCTTCAAGGGATTGACCGTCAGGTGCTGCTGTTCACCGCCTCGGAGACGCAGAGCGTGGACGATCTGCTGCCGCTGGCGCTGCAGTACCAGGTGGACGCGCTGATCATCACGTCGGCAACGCTTTCATCAGAGATGGCGGCGATCAGCACACGATCCGGGACGCCCGTGATCTTGTTTAACCGCACGGTCAGCGCGCCGAACGTCAGCGCCGTCTGCGCGGACAATGTGGCGGGTGGGCGGCTTGCCGCCGACGTGCTGCTGGACAGTGGGCATCGAAATCCGGCGTTCATTGCGGGCATTCAGGACACGTCCACGAGCCAGGATCGGGAACGCGGCTTCCGTGAACGGCTGCGCGAGCGCGGCGTGATGCGCTGGCTGCGTCAGCAGGGGAGCTATACCTATGAGTCGGGCTATGCGGCTGCGCAGGCGCTGCTTGACCAGCCGCAGCCGCCGGATGCGCTGTTCTGCGCCAATGACATCATGGCGCTGGGGGCAGTCGATGCCCTGCGCGCGCGCGGCGTCCGCGTCCCCGATGAGGTCAGCGTGATCGGCTTTGACAACATCCCGATGGCAGGATGGGGCGCGTATCAGCTCACCACGATCAGCCAGGAGGTCGATCAGATGATCGAGCGCACGATTGCCCTGATGCTGGAGCGCATCGAAGCGCCGGATCGCCCAGCGCGAGTCGAGCTTGTCCCAGGGCGGCTGATCGTCCGCGCATCCGTTCGCGGCTTATCGAATGGTGCAGCGTCATGACTGCGCTTGCTGGCAAAATTGCGCTGGTGACGGGCGGCGCAGGCGGGATCGGCAGCGCGATCAGCCGGCGGTTGGCTTCGGCAGGGGCATCGGTCGTGGTCACATACAGTAAGAGCCGCGAGCGGGCTGAGGCGCTGGTCGAGTCGCTGCCTGGCAGTCGGCACCGGGCGATCCGCGCTCCGGTGGACGACAGCGCCGCGCAAGCCGATCTCGCGCACGCCGTCGAGACAGCATACGGGACGCTCGACATTCTGGTCAACAACGCCGGGATCACCCAGCCCGTGCCGCACGCCGATCTCGACGCGCTGACCGACGCGCTGATCGACTCCATTTTCCGGGTCAATGTGCGCGGTGCGCTCGCGAGTGTTCGGGCGCTCAAGCCGCTGCTGATGAAGGACGACGGCGGGCTGATCGTCAACATCAGCTCAATTGCCGGGCGCACTGCCCTCGGCAGCAATATCGCCTACTGCGCCAGCAAAGCCGCGCTGGATAACCTGACGATGAGCCTGGCGCGGGCGCTTGCGCCGCAGGTGCGCGTGGTCAGCGTGTCACCCGGCTGGGTCAGCGGCGAATACGCGCAGCGGATGCCGCCCGAACTGGTCGAACGGCAGGCAGCGCTGACTCCGCTGGGGCGGATCGCTAAGGCGGAAGAGGTCGCTGAGGCGGTCTACGCCGCAGCCGCGCACCTGACCTTCACCACCGGCGCGATCATCCCAGTGGATGGCGGGCGTCCGCTGGGATGAGTCATGCTGCACGTCGCATCAGCGCCTGATCCAGCGATTTTCCTGCTCATTGAAAATCCAGGGGGAGGGGGGCTCAGGCATACAAGACTGTGGAAAGACGAGACCCTCTCTAGGTTTGAACGCGATCTCAGCTTCTCTGCCGGTAAGCGCTCGGATGAAATGACTGAGAACGATGGACGCCTGCATTTCAGCCTGCTCTAAAATGCCGTTTTCGATGGCATCATCACGAAATTCGATCAAAGCGTTGTAGCTGGCAAGGCGGCGCATCTCGTCGGTATTGGCGGGGCAAAGCGGGGTCATGCCGCCGCTTGTGTACTGCTGTGTCGCCACCGGATCGAGTGAGCAGGAGGTGATCTGCGCGGAAGGCAGCATCACGCGATAGAGGTCATCTTCACTATCAAACAAAATGTCTTCCGGGCGAATTCGTGATAAGTCAATCCCCGCTTCTACGGTTCCTTGTGCCACGTGATTCGCCCAGACATTGCATACATTCACAGCGCCATATCGAAGATTGACCAGAATGTCCGCTTTTGCCATCTGAACCCGTATACTGGTCAGCTGTCCAAGTGGTCTGATGCTTTGAACAATCGTTTGATTAGAAAAAACATTGGCGATGGGCGGCGCAGCGGAAAACCTAGACAGGACGAACAAACTCCCAACAACAACCATCATGAGCGCACCAAGAATGACGCCCATGATCAGACTTGTGGTTATTTTGCTGAAAATTTGTAGCAGCAGCAACATACCCGCGTATTTGAACTAAACTGAAGACCATAGCATGGTTTATAATGATACACATCACCGCTAAAGATAATCAAATATTAATTTGATGATTTTCATGGCTTTAAGCACGCAGAGCGATAACTTTATGCAGCATGACGACGATGAGCCGCGGCATCGCCAGGCGGTTGAGATCGGCTTGGCGTTCAGCCGGCTGTGCGTCTACAATCGCATCCTGCGCAGATTTGGAGGCGGCTGCGCGTTTCAAAGCGGGCGCGGAGGCATGATGCGGATCACAAATGTCAAGACTTATCTGGTTGAGGGTGTCAAATACAACTGGACGCTGGTCAAAATCGAGACGGACGCGGGCATACACGGCTGGGGTGAGGCGACCAACTGGCCCGGATCGCCGCTGATCGAGGCGGCGTGTCGGCATGTTGGGCAGTTCATCCTGGGACACGACGCGCGCCGGATCGATTTTCTATGGACGAAAATCTACCGCGATCTGAACTGGCTCGGTCAAGCGGGACCGCTCTTGTCTGCGATCAGCGCGGTTGATATCGCGCTCTGGGACATCAAGGGCAAGGCGCTCGGCGCGCCGGTGTATGAGCTGCTCGGCGGCGCATATCGCAAGCGAATACAGCTTTACGCCAACTACTGGTTCATCGACGGCGGGCATGACGCGGACGATTACGCCCGTCAGGCGCGGGAGGTGGTCGCGCAGGGCTTCACCGCGCTGAAATTCGACCCGTTCGCCCATGTGCATTACTGGTATGGCGAAGACCTGAGCGACAACAACAGCCTGACCGAGGCGCAGAAACAGCGCGCCATCGATCTGGTGCGGGCGGTCGCGGAGGCGGTCGGGTCGGGCGTCGAGATCGCGATTGAAACTCACGCCTTCTTGAATGCGCCGACGGCGGTCGAGATGGCGAAACGGCTGTCTGCGCTCGATTTCAGGTGTATGTGGTATGAAGAACCCGCTTTGCCGGAATTTCCCGATGCCATCGCGCAGATACGCCGTCAGATTCCGCTGCCGGTCTGCGTCGGGGAGCGCCTCCACAGCCGCTTCATGGCACAGCGCATTCTCGAACGGCGCGCCTCCGACTTTCTGATGCCGGACATCACCCGCTGCGGCGGGATCAGCGAGATGCGCAAAATCGCCAACCTCGCGGAGGTCTATAACGTCCCAATTGCGCCGCACAATCCCAACGGACCGATCTCGACGATCGCCTCCGCGCACGTCATGGCGACGATCCCCAATTTCTTCCGTCAGGAGTTCATGCTCAAGGATGTCCCCTGGCGCGATAGCTGTCTGTCGCATCCGCTGCCAATCAGCGAGGGCTTTTTCACGCTGCCGGATCGACCGGGTTTAGGCTTTGACCTTGATGAGACGCTTCTGGCGGCGCATCCTGGGCTGCGCGTGCCGCCGAGCGACCGCGTTTTCTACATTTAGAGGGTGTGGGTCACGGAGCAATGCCGAGTCGGTCGAGCAGGGCATCGAGCGCGCGGAGCAGATCGGCGGGGTCGTCGTTGTTGAGCAGGGTATAATCCGCCAGCGCGATAGGACCGCCCTTCTCCAGCCGCTCCACCTCGCGCAGATCGCGGGCTTCGGCTTCGGCATAGGTCAGCGGGCGCTCCGGGCGCGAGGCGAGCCGCTGATAACGGATGGCACGATCGCAGGCGACGGCGATGATGATCATATCCGAGCCAAGAACAGGGCGCAGCGTCATATACTCGCTAAAGCTGTACAGCCCATCGATGACAATCGTCTGGCGCGTTTGGAGCGCTTCGAGCAGATGAGGCAGCGCGCGCCGCGCAACTGCATCCATCCCTTCTTGACTGCGGAATTCCTCGCGGATGATGCGCTCATTCTCCGGCGTCAGCGGCAGACCGCGGCGCTCGACCTCCGCGACGATGATCCCGCCGAAGCGAAACTGAAAGAAGCCGCGCGCTTGAAGATGCTGCGCGCACAGCGATTTCCCCGCGCCTGGCATCCCGACGAGCGCGACCGCGCGTGGTGGTGTTGAAGCCCTCAACAGATTTCCTCACTGGCGCTAAGCTGAAGTACCGCAGCATTATAATGGACGGTGGGCATCGATGCTATAATCACCCTCATGATGATCGAGAACATGCCGCGCAATCCATACCATGCCGACAGCGGTGACATCACAGCGCTGGCGTCCGCGCCGTTTGCCGGGCGGCAGGCGGTGTTCGGCAGGATTTACCGCCATGTCACCGATCCGACCAAGCGGACAGCAATCACAGTGATTGGGCAGCGGCGGATCGGCAAGACCGCGCTGCTGACGGCGTTTCCGACGGTCTTTCGGGAAACCCACGTCGGTGCGCTCATCTCGATGTTGCAAGCGCCGGATGATGTGACGGTGGATTGGGTGCTGTCGATTGCCGAGTCGATTGCGGTGGCGACGGCGAAGCGCGGCTTCACCATTCGACGGCTGGACGAGCTGCCGCCGCCCGGCGAGTCGGCTGAGGAGGCATTTGCGTGGCTGGTCGAGGTGTACCTGCCGGCGATCTTTGCGATCCTGCGCGGGATGATGCGGCTGGCGCTGCTGATCGACGATGTTCATCTGCTGCTGACCTCGATCAGGCAGACGCGCCTGCCGCCGGAGACGGTCTCTTTTCTTTCTGGGCTGATGGCGCAGTTTCCCCATCTGGATATGGTGCTGACCTTCGATGCGGCGCGCGAGAGCGACTTGAGCGCGCTTACGCCGCTGACCAACCCCGATGAGGCGCTGCGGCTCAGCAGTCTGACGGCAGAGGAGACGCGCTGGCTGCTGCTGCAGCCGGTGCGCGGGCTGTATGCGCTGACGGACGATGCCGCCGACGCGGTTTATCGCGCTTCCGGCGGGCTGCCCGCGCTCTTGCAGGCGTTCGGCTACTTTCTGTTCCGCAAGTGGGCAGAGCAGCCGAGCCTGAACCAGTTCGACGCCGAGGACATTCGGTTGTTGATGCAGCCGGTGATGACGCTGAGCGCGGCGGATTTTCAGGCGTCATGGAACCGACTGCCGCCGAATGAAAAACTGACGCTGGCGGCGCTCTCTAACATCCTATACCGCGATCCACTGCGGCAGGTCGATGCGGCGGTGATCGAGTCGTGGATTGTGGAGACCGATGTCCACTTGGACACGACCGCGATCAACGCAGCGCTGCGCGCGCTGGAGTACCGCGAATGGGTCGAGCCGACGCCGGAGGGGGTGCGGATCAAGGCGGGTCTGATGCATACATGGCTGCTGGAGAACGCGACGCCGGACAAACTGCCGCGTCCCCTCCGGCGGCGCGGATCGGCGGGCGCAGCAGCTGAGACCGGTTTGAACCGCCGCGTGCGCGTGCCGCGTTGGGCGCTGATCGTGGGCGGGGCGGTGATCCTGGCGGCGCTGATCGCGTTTCTGACATTAGGCGGTCAGACGGACGCGCCGCCGGAAATTCAGGTGACGGTGACGCTGAGCGACGAATCATGAGGGCGCATGACAGCGCCCCCATGACCTCAGTCCACCTGGACTTTGACTTTGGTCTTGCCGGTCGACGACGGACGTTCGCCGCCTGCGCTGTTGGACTCCGGCGCACCTGCCCTGCCCTGACGGGACTGCTTGATCGCCTTATCAACCTCTTTGCTCGCCTTTTCGAGTTCGACCACGGCGGCATCAACCAGCACTTTCATCCCCTTGATGAATTCCTTGCGCGCTTGCTCGCTGTGTTCGCGGAAGCCGGGCGGCAGCAGCGCTTCAAGCGCCTTACCGGTTTCCTCAAGCGCGCGCTTCTGATGCTCGATAAACTGGTCAAACGGTTTTTTGGTTTCGGGCGCGCCAGCGGTCTCCGTCAGTGTGGTCTGCGGCGGGATCGAATTGGGTTGTTCGGTCATGGTGTCTATCCATCCCTTGTTCACTCTACGTTGCATCACATTATACATACGCAGCTTGCGCGGATTGAGTTGCGTTCAATAACCGCGTTCACGCACAAACAGATTGAGCAGCGGACGATTTTCCAGATAGCGCTGAAGATTTTCGATGAAGACCGCCGCCGCCATCTGATGGTAATCCGCGCTGACGCCGGCAATATGCGGCGTGATGATTACATTGGGCAAATTCCAGAGCGGGCTGCCGGATGGGAGCGGCTCTTCGGCGAAAACATCGAGCATCGCGCCGCGAATCCGTTCGGCTGCCAGCGCAGAAATCAGCGCGGCTTCATCGACCACCGCGCCGCGCCCGATGTTGATCAAAACAGCGGTCTTCTTCATCGCTTTGATGACCTCGGCGCCGATCGCGCCTTTGGTTGCCGACGTCAGGGGCAGGGTGACAACGATAAAATCGCACTCTCTCACCATCGCGGCGGTCGCCTCCGGGGGATAAATCCGCGTTGGAATGTCGCCCGCCGGATCGCCTGTGCCAGGGATGACGTATGTCCCCTCGTCGGCTGGATGCATGGCATCGCGCTTGACCGCCAGCACGATCATGCCAAGCGCGTCCGCCTGGCGCGCCAGCTCGCGCCCAATCGCGCCGTAGCCGACGATGCCGAGCGTCTGACCGCGCAGTCCATGCGGAGCGAACAGCTCGTGCCGGTTTTCCGCCCATTCCGCTTTCGCCTGATGCGCCAGCAGCGTCGGCAGCTTGAATTCGAACGCCAGCATCCCCAGCAGACAGTATTCCGCAATGATCGGAGCGTGAATGCCGCTGGTGGTGGTCACGTCAACGTCCTGCGCCTGAATGATCGGCTCCTTGGCGGCGTGGTCAACGCCCGCCGTATGAAGCTGAATCCAGCGCAGACGCGGCGCTTGCTCGACCTGCGGAAACGCCCGCAGCGTATACAGAATTTCCACCTCTGCCCAGGCGCGATCTGGCACATTCGGGAAATGACGTTCGATTTTCAGGCGCGGCGAGACCGCTTGCAGTTCCGCCATGATCGCGTCAGAGAAATTCATCGCCACAACCACATGAATCGGCTCGCTGGTGGTGTCACTCATAGGTTTTGACTTTCTCTTGCTGCCTCAAACGCGCTCATGATACGCCGCCCCACCGCTCTGCGCAACCTCACCGTACCCGATCCCATCCGCCCGTGTTAGATTAGACAATTATATCTACTGCACGAAGGCGGAGAAAAACAGCATGGGGTTAATGGATGGCAAGGTTGCGCTGGTGTTTGGCGTTGCCAACAAGAACTCGATTGCGTGGGGCATCACCAAGCGCCTCCACGATGAAGGCGCGACCATCGGCTTGAGCTACGCGGGCGAAATCCTCAAAAAGCGCGTGTTTCCGCTGGCGGAGGAGATCGGCTGCGACTTTGTCAAAGAATGCGACGTGACCGATGATGCGCAGATCGACACGATTTTCGAGCAGGCAAAAGCGCGCTTCGGCAAGCTCGACACGCTGGTGCACAGCATCGCCTTCGCCAACCGCGAAGACTTGGGCGGGCGTTTCGTCGATATTTCGCGCGACGGCTTCAAGCTGGCGCTCGACATCAGCGCTTACAGCCTGATCGCGCTGGCGAAGCGCGCTGAGCCGCTGATGACCGACGGCGGCAGCATACTAAGCCTGACGTATTATGCCGCTGAAAAAGTCATGCCCAAATACCATGTGATGGCGGTGGCGAAGGCGGCGCTGGAGACGATCACGCGCTATCTGGCAAATGATCTAGGCAAGAAGAAGATTCGCGTCAACGCCATCAGCGCGGGCCCGATCAAGACGCTGGCGGCGGCGGGCGTGCCGGGGATTCGGCTGATGATCAAGTATTCCGAGGAAATGGCGCCGCTGCGCGACCGGGTGACTCAAGAAGATGTTGGCAACACCGCGCTGTTTCTGGCGTCGGACTGGGGCAGGATGATCACGGGCGAAGTGATTCATGTGGATGCCGGCTTCAACATCCTCGGCATGACGATCAGCGATGAAGAGATCGCCAAGATCGAAGGCGGAGAATAACGTTCAGCGGTTCATCTCATAGATGATGCGCAGCCCTTCCAGCGTCAGTTCCGGGGCGATCAGGTCGATGACGGGCGTGGCTTGCTGAAATAACGGCGCAAGTCCGCCTGTCCCGATCACGCAGATCGGCTTTTCCTCATGCATTGCCGCTTTGATGCGGCTAACCAAGCCCTCCACCAAGCCGACATAGCCCAGAAAGACGCCGGACTGCATCGCATGGATGGTATTCGTGCCGATGGCAGACGGCGGCGCTTTGAGATCGACCTTGTGAAGCTGCGCGGCGCTGCGGACGAGCGCGTCATGGGCCAGATTGATCCCAGGCGCGATTGCGCCGCCGCGATAGGCATTACTGCTGGAGATCACGTCGAACGTCGTCGCTGTGCCGAAGTCGATGACGATGGCGGGCGCGCCGTAGAGCGCGACCACCGCCGCCGCATTGACCAGCCGATCCGCGCCCGCCTGTTCAGGCTGATCGATCTCGATGCCGATGCCCATGGGCGTATGCGCAGTCACAAACAGCGGCGCGATCCCGATGTGGCGCGTCACCAGCTCATCGAAGGTGCGGTTGAGCGCCGGCACGACGCTGCTGATCGCCACGCCGGACACCTGCTTGAACGACAGTCCATCGCTGCGCAGGAAATTGCGCAGCAAGACAGCGTATTCATCCGCCATCTTGTCCGCGACGGTGCGCGCCCGCCAGCTCACGCGCCATCGGTTGTCCATCCAGATGCCAAAATGAATATTGGTATTGCCGATGTCGATGCATAACAGCGCCATGTTCAGCTCTCTTCCGATGCGGCGAAGGCGACCACATCGCCCTGCACGCTGACCGAAACGCGGTCGCCGATGTCGATCTCGACCTGCGCCCAGACTCGCGCCTGTAGGATCAGATTGTCCGCGTGCCGCAGCGTGATGAGTCGATACTGCCCATAATAACGCGAGTCGGTCACGATTGCCGTGCCGTCGGGAGATGGGCTGAGCGCCAACGCTTCAGGGCGGATCATCACGTTCACCTCACCCCGCGCGGGGCGCGCCAGCGGCAGCACGCCCAGCGCGGTCACAACGCGGTCGCCCTGCGCCTGACCCAGCAGATAGTTGGTATCGCCGAGAAAATCCGCCACCTGCGCGCTGGCGGGGTGACGATAGAGCGCGTCCGGCTTGCCAACCTGAACGACCTTGCCCGCGTGCATGATGGCGATCTCATCGCCGATGCGCATCGCTTCTTCCTGATCGTGGGTGACGAAAATGGCGGTTGCCCCGGCTTCGATGAGGATACGCCGGACTTCTTCGCGCATCGTTTTGCGCAGCCCTGCGTCGAGGTTGGAAAACGGCTCATCAAGCAGCACGATCAGCGGCGCGGGAGCGAGCGCGCGCGCCAAAGCCACCCGCTGCTGCTGACCGCCGCTGAGCTGGTAGGGATAGCGGTCGGCGTGTCCATGCAGCCCGACCAGCGCGAGCATCTCGGCGATGCGCTCCGCCCGTGCGCGCCCGCGCAGTCCATTGAGGGCAAAGGCAATATTCTGTTTAGCGGTCAAATGGGGAAAGAGCGCATAATCCTGAAAGACCATCCCGATCTGGCGCTGTTCCGGCGGAATCCAAGCGCTCCCACCCGCCGCCAGCGCGCCGTTGATCCAAATTTCGCCCGACTCCGGGCGTTCCAAGCCGGCTGCCAGCCGGAGCAGCGTCGTTTTGCCGCAGCCGCTGCTGCCGAGCAGCACCAGCAGCATCCCCTTGCGAACCGATAGCGAAACGCGATCAACCGCCGTCGTTTGATCGTAATGTTTGCTGACTTCTTTCAGACGAATAATCGCGTCGCCCGTCAACCGATTTCTCTCCCACCCGCATCAATAGTAGAACCGGGATCAGCCCAACTATCAAAATTGCCAGCGCCGGGACTGCCGCCGACCGATGCCAGCCTTCGACGCTTAAAAAATATGTCCGCAACGCCAATGTGTCCATACCGAATGGGCGCAGCAGCAGCGTTGCCGGCAGCTCTTTCATCACATCCACAAAGACCAGCAGCGCGCCCGCCGCTAAACCGGTGCGCACCAGCGGTGCATGAATGCGGCTGAGGATGCGCCACCAGCCCGCGCCCATCGTCCGGGCTGCGCCTTCCATGTTCGGCGTGATCTTTTCGAGGCTGGCGTCCGTGTTGCTGAAGCCAATCGACATGAAGCGGACGACATAGGCGTAAATCAGCGCGATGACCGTGCCGGTCAGCAGATAAGTCGAGGATGACCAGCCCAGATGCGCAGTCGCCAGATCGGTCACTGCGCCGTCGATAGGATTGACCACCACCAGCACCCCCGCCGCGATCACCGCGCCGGGAATGGCATATCCGAGGGTGACGCCGCGCGCCAAGAGACGGCTCAAGCGCTTGCCTTTGCCCGCGTGGGTGCGCAGACCATAGGCGATCAGCAGCGCCAGGAAAGTCACGATAGCGGCACTGACGCCTGCCAGGAAGATTGTGTTGCCAGCGTAGACGGTGAAATTTTCATTCCAGATGTTGACCGAAGCGCTCTGCACTTCCGCGATCACCCAGGCGAGGAGCTGCGTCACCGGCAGGACAAACGCCGCCCCGAACAGCGCCAGACACGCCGTGATCGCCGCGCTGCGCTTGACTCCGCGCAACGGCTGGCGGCGCAGACCGCGACCCTGCCCGGCGTTCTGATAAAACTTCGCCTTGCCGCGCATCCGGCGTTCCAGCGCGATCAGCATCAGCGCGACGATGATCATGAGAAAGGCGAGCTGAGTCGCGGCGGTGGGGTTGAATTCCCCGCTCCACAAGACGACGATCCGCTCGCTCAGCGTTGGGAAGCCGAAGTAGCTGACCGTGCCATAATCGGTCATGGCTTCCAGCATCGCCAGGATCGTTCCGGCGGCGAGCTGCGGGTATGCCAGCGGCATGACCAGGCGGATGAACGCCTTGAAGCGGCTCAAGCCCATCAACTGCGCCGCTTCAAAGCTGACGGCTGCCTGCTCGCGGAAAGCGACGCGCGCCAGCATGTAGACATACGGATACAGCACCAGCGTCAGCACTAGGACGAGTCCAGCGGGCGAGGCGATATTCGGAAACGTGTAGTCACTGCGCCCCCATCCGAACCAGCCGCGCAGCGTCGTTTGGACGGGACCCGCGTATTCGAAGATCGAGACGTAGACGAACCCTATGATGAAGCCGGGAATCGCCAGCGGGAGCAGCAGCAGCCGCTCGAACCAGCGCCGGCCTGGAAAGTCGTAGGCGGTCACCAGCCATGCAAATGCTGTGCCGATGATGAATGTCCCCGCGCCGACGCTGGCGACCAGAAAGATCGTGTTGGTCAGCGCGCGCGGGAGAAAGGTCTCCCACATATGCGTCCAGCGGGCGATGTCGATCTCGAAGACCACCATGAGAAGCGCGCCAAGCGGAAGCATGATGCCGCCGACCAGCGCCAGCGGCAGAATCAAGCGTGTCCAGGGGGGCAGACTGATATGACGCTCCCACGAAGAGGAGACGTCATACCTGCCTGCAGCGGTGGAGAAGAGCTGTGCCAGTTTGATCATCAGTCTGTGTTGCTCTCGTTTCAATCTATCGAGAAATTGAGGAGATGAGGCGCGCCGTAGCGCGCCCCGTCCGCTTCAAAGGTGGCTGAGTCTATGTCTAATTTTCCCTGAAGCCAAAGTTTGCCGCTTCAAGCATGGACACAGCCGCCGCCTGATACTGACCGTACTCCCAAAGCGGATACTCCAGATCGAGCGTGAACGCGCCAAAGCTGGCAACCGTTTCATTCAGCTCGGCTTCAGGATTGGTCGGCAGTTCATAGTTGCTGCCGGGGAAGCAGGTCGGTTCGCCGCATTGATTTTCAGCTTGGCTCATATATTCCAGGAAGCGCAGCGCATTTTCGTAGTTGGCAGCGTTCTTGACGATCCCCGCGCCGTTGATATTGAAGAAGACGCCGTTGACATCCTGATTCATCCACTTGATCCGGACACTGTCGAACACGGCTTTATCCTCCTCGGAGCCGTTCGCCAGACGCCCCATGTAGTAGTGATTGACCACCACAACATCGCATTCGCCCGCTGCCACCGCGCGGATCAGGCTGGTGTCGCTGTTGATATAGCGGCTGACATTGGCGACGATCCCTTCAGTGACCGCCGTCGCCTGCTCCTGACCGAGATGATAGAGCAGGCTGCTGAACAGCGAGATCGTGTAGATGTGACCCGCCGGACGCATACACAGCCGACCGCGCCAGATCGGATCCGCCAGATCGCGGTACTCATTCAGGCTGGCGAGTTCTTCCTCAGTCACATTGTCGGGATTGTAAACCACTGTTCGCGTGCGGATGCTCAAGCCGTACCAGCGTCCCTGAGGATCGCGGAACGGCTCAGCGATGTTCGCGTTCAGCACCTCCGACTCGACTGGAACCAGCAGCCCTTCATCCGCCGCCAGCGACAGCACGCCGGCGTCAATTGCCAGGAACAAGTCGGCAATGCTGCGGTCGCCGCGCTGAATGTCGGCGCGCAGCCGACCGAGCAAATCCTGCGGCGTGCCTGCGGATACGCGCACCTCGATGCCGGTGGCTTCGGAGAACGCCACAAACGGCGCTTCCAGATCGCCGTAGTGCCGCGATGAATAGATATTCAGCACGCCTGCATCTTCTTGGGCAGCCGCAGGCGCAAGACCTAGAACCAACATCGTGACCAGGGCGATCAGCCCCACTAAAACCCGATTCATAACACGCAATCCCCTTTCTTGTAGATATCTAGCCTCTATTCTGCAATGACTTGACCTGATACATCCACGCATCGCCTCAATTCAATTTTTTCAGATCAGAGGGCGCGGAGTAGACAGAGTGTGATCTTTATTTCACAAGTGGGGTTGTGCGCGGGTATCGCCACGCAAAAAAAACATCTTCACATGCTCGCAGAACAAGTGTGAACCGAGGTTAATTGTCAGCTAGATCGCGCTGATTTCGTGATTGAAGGCGCGCAGCTCGTTGACGGCGGTCTCAAACAGAGACCAGAGATCGCCCTGTGGGACGGTTGTCCAGTGCGGATCGGGGCGGGGCAGAACGCGCAGCATCTGGCTGACCAGCTCCAGGCGCGATTCGTAGGCGCGGAGCAGATGCTCAAAATAGACAGTGGCTTTGGCGACAGCGGCGCGATCCTGCACGACCCGCCGCGTATCCGGCGATTCATAGAAATAATCATAGCGCCACATGCGATGGGCTTCATGAAGCTGATCGAGCGCTTCGGCGGCATCGCGCAGCAGCGCCGTCCATTCGGCTTCAGTGGTCGAGCAGCCGTCGTCGAGACCGTATGCTGCCAGCTTAGAAGTCAGCAGCGCCTCCAGCAGCCCAAGAACCGTGCGCGCATTTGCGAGCCGACGCACATATTCCTGGTTGAGCCGCCAAATGCGTTCGTTGATCCTGCTCATCTTCACTAACAGCATGTCGTTTTGCTTAACTAAAATTGTAGCACGATCTGCCTTCAATACAGCCGACTCTTTCCCGCTCATCGACTGGTGAATTTCTTACAGAAATTTTGTGCATTATTCATCCTTTTTGATGGCACATATGTTATGCTATGCTTGGGAGGGATTATGAGTATAAGCAGTTCATTCGAGGATGATTTTGAAGAAGGCGATCTGAACAGGCTTGATGAAGACGAGCCTGATTCAGACAAAGCGTCATCGAATCCATTTGCCTCAAAAAAACCGGATGCTGACGACAGATCAGGGTCGCGCCCGGTCGTCTTCGGCGCGGGGCTGAACATGCCGCGTGCGAACGCAGGCGGCTTGCCAGGTTCGAGCGGCTCTGGAATCAGCACCCCCAACTTGATCCGAACGAGCAGCCCGCCGCCATCCAGAAGCGGTGTTCAGCCGTATAACCGTCCGCCGCTGAGCAGTTTGCCTCCGCCTGCTGACAGCGCTAGACCGCCGACGATTGACGCTCCTTCAGCAGGCAAATCGAACGCGCTGGCTAAACCGACTTCGGAGAAGAAAGTGGGCATACTCAACAAAGTCAAGACGGCTGCTTCAAAGTTCAGCCCTGTTAGGAAGAAAGGTGATCCTGGCGGGAAACCGGCTTCTGCGCCCGGCGGCAGTGCGCTGAAAAAGCTCACCGGCAGCATCCGTCTGCCATCTATCGGCAGCAAAGGTAATCCTAGTGGGAAACTGGCTTCTGCGCCCGGCGGCAGTGCGCTGAAAAAACTCACCAGCAGGCTTCGTCTGCCATCTATCGGCAAGAGGGACAATCCAGCCGGTCAACCCGGCGCGCCTGTGAGCGCGGTCGGCGATGAGGCGTCGCCACTAGGCAAGGCGAAAAGCAGTACAAAGCTGGCGCAGAAGCCGGTTGGCGTCAGAAAAAACCCGCTGGAGGGGATTCGCAACAGCGTTAAGAATTTCCGGCTGTTCGGCGGCGCGGCGGCGAAGAAGGCGTCAAAGTCTGCGCCTAAGATGATGAAGAGCGGGAAGCCGGTCGAGGTCAAGCCGATATCGCTGTCGCTGGACAAGCAGCTGGAAATTCTCGGTATCGCTATGATCATCAGCTCGATTGTGATCATCGTGAGCAGTCTGTCGCCCACCAAAGGCGCGCTACCAGAGGTGATCAACCGCTTCCTAACGCAGACCTTTGGCTGGGGCGCGATTGTCATCCCGCCGGCGATGATACCGCTCGGCTTGTGGCTGATGATGCTGCGGGCAGGTGATGATACGCCTGTTGTCGATACGACACGGGTCATCGGTGTCGTGCTGCTGTATCTCTGCCTGGTGACGCTGTTTCAGTTCATTCACGCCGCTAATTACAAAGTGGGAGCGGGGCAGGACTATCTGACCGTTGTCCGCGAGGTGTTTTTGCCGATCTCGGCGGATTTGGGGCGCGGCGGCGGGCGGGTCGGCGGCTTTATCTACTACCAGCTGATCAGTAATTTCACTGAGATCGGCGGCTTCCTTGTGCTGCTGATGGTGATGCTGGTGGCGATCATGCTGACGACCAACCTCAGTCTATCGCAGATCGGCTTGATCCTGATCGGCATGTGGCGCGGCTTCAACGACGCGCACCGACGCTGGGCGGTGCGCCGAGCGGCGAAACAGGCGGAAATGGCTGAGAAGCGCCGCCAGGCGCTCGCGGCAAAACAGTCCCCTGAAGTGCCTGCGCCCCCAGCGCCAGCGCTGCTCCCCACACCGACGGTGAAAATCCCGATACAGTCGAGTCTGCCGCTGCCGCCTGCGGTGAGCGCGCCTGCGCCGAGCGTTAGTCCGGCGGCATCGGCGGCTGAAGCGGAGCGCAGCATCGCCATCACGACGGGCGGACGGCGCGTGACCGCATCGCTGGTCACAGGGACGGTCAATGAAGCGGAGGAAATCCACCCGACCGAGGAAACAGCGCCGCCTGTCAGCGCGCCTGCCCCTGCATGGACTCCGCCAGCGCAGACTCCGGCGTCCCCTGCGATGCCAGCAGCCTCCGCGCCGCTGGAAAAGCCCGAAAAAGAGGAGAAGAAGCCCAGTTTGTTCAGCGGCGTAGTCGGCGCGCTGCCGCTTCGACGCGGCACGACGCCTAAGGAGCCGCCTGCCGCGAAAGTCAAGATAGAGCCAGAAGAAAAAGGGCGCGGACTTGGCGGACTCAAGCTCCCGTTCGGCAAGGACAAGCCCGACGCGCCGAAGCCCGCCGCCGCAAAACCGGCTCCCGTGTTAGCTGCGCCCCCGACTGCTGCCTCACCACCGAGCTATGTCAGTCCGTTCCGTGCGGCTGGCGCGTCGGATGCGTCCAGCGCATCTGAAGCGCCAGCTCACCCGCCGATGCCCGCAGCCTCTGCGCCGCAGCCTCCGCCGAGCAGCGCGCCGGCGTCCCCTGTGACCGAACCCGCCGCCAAAGCTGCGCCAGCGCCGTTCAAGGCGGAGGACAAGCCGATTGCGCCTGGAGTGACGGACTCGCCTGCGCCGGCATCGCCTCCGATCATTTCCGCGCCGCCTGTCTCCCCGCCGGCGGCTTCGCCGCTGCGCCCGACGCCATTTCAGCGGACACCGCTCAGCGCGCCCAAGCCGGATGCCGCAGCGCCTTCCGCTGCCAATGGCACAATGCCTCCGAACAGCACTTCAGCGGGCGCGCCGGCTGATGCGCCGGCTGAGATCGCGGCGCGCGAACGCCCGACCACCCCGAGCAGCAAACCGGCTGCGCCACCCCTAGCGGTCACGCCGCCAAAGCCGACGCTGTTTTTGGACGAGGATGACGACGAGGATGATGAGGCGTTCGACAAGCTCGACCTGATCAACCTGCCCCCAGCGCAGCCGAAAGGGATCGGCGCGCTGCCCCGCGAGAAACAGCCGCCCGCGCGGGTCATGCCATATCGCGCGCCCAGCAGCGAACCGGCAAGGACATCTGATCTGACCAAACCCGCTGCGCAGGCCGATTCCAAGCCCGATGACAAGCCAGCGCCGCCGGCAGGAGGAATCGCCGCTGCTGCTCAGCCGCTGCTGCCAGATGAGCCAAAGTCAGCGGATAAAGCGGCAGATCAACCCGCTGAGCCAGCCGTTGAAGCGGTCAAGCCCGCTGACGCGCCGCCCGCGCGCCGTGTCCCGCCGTGGGCAGATGAGCCGAAAGACGCCTCTAAGCCTGCGCCAGCATCCGAAACGCCGCCAGCGGTCAAGCCCGATCTGAAACCTGAAGTTAAGTCAGAAACGCCGCCTTCGGCTCCAGTCCCAGCAGCTCCGGCAGCCGCCCCCTCTGACCGTCAGACGCCGCCCGCTGCTTCAACGCCAGCGCCAACCGCGCAGCCCTCCACTCCCGCGCCGATGACGCCTGCGCACCAAACGCCTGCCACTGCTGCGCCAATACCCGCTGCCAGCGCGCCGAAGCCGTCTGCGCCAGTGTCAGCGCCGCCGGCTCGGACGAGCCAGCCCATGCTGGTCAGCGCCGCGCCGACCCCATCGCCTGAGCCGCGCAGCGCGCCGCCGGAACGCCAGTCCATGCGCCAGCGCAAGGAGTACCGTCTGCCGGACTATGTCTCGCTGCTGCAGTCGGGGACGGATAACGAACTCAATCATGAGAAGCTGATCGAGCGCGCCAAAGTGATCGAAGACACGCTCTCCAGCTTTGGCGCGCCGGGGCGCGTCGTCGAAGTGCGGACGGGTCCGGTGATCACGCAGTTCGGCGTTGAGCCGGATTATCTGGTTGCGCGCGGCGGCAAGAAGAACCGCGTCAAAGTGAGCGCGATCGCCGCGCTGGACAAGGACTTGCAGCTTGCGCTCGGCGCGAAGTCGATTCGTATCGAAGCGCCCGTGCCTGGCAAGGGCTACGTCGGCATCGAAGTCCCGAATGAAGCGCCGACCATCGTCCGGCTGCGTGATGTGTTGGAGGCGCCCGAATTCACGCGCATCAAATCGCCGCTGGCGATTGCGCTCGGTCAGAGTGTCGATGGGACGCCCGTCGCGGCGGCGCTCGACTCCATGCCGCATCTGCTGATCGCTGGGACGACCGGATCGGGTAAATCAGTCTGTGTCAACGCGATCATCGGCAGCCTGCTGCTGCGCAACACTCCGGATCGGCTGAAATTCATCATGGTTGACCCGAAGCGCGTTGAGCTGACGGGCTACAACGGCATCCCGCACCTGATCGCGCCGGTGGTCGTCGAGCATGAGCGCGCTGTCGGCGTGCTGAAATGGCTGACGCGCGAGATGGATGATCGCTACCGCCGCTTCGCCAGTGCCGGAGCGCGCAATCTGGACGACTACAACCGCCATCTGCCGGCGGGCGAGGAGCCGCTCCCCTATATCGTGGTCATTGTGGACGAACTCGCCGACTTGATGATGCTCTCGCCGGATGAAACCGAGCGCGCCATCACCCGTATCGCCGCGCTTGCCCGCGCCACTGGCATCCACCTGGTGATCGCGACGCAGCGCCCATCGGTCGATGTCGTCACGGGCTTGATCAAGGCGAACTTCCCGGCGCGCATCGCGTTCGCGGTCGCCAGCGGCACGGACAGCCGCGTCATCCTCGATCAGCCGGGCGCAGAGCGCCTGCTGGGGCGCGGCGACATGCTCTATATGTCGGCAGACTGGCCTGCGCCGGTGCGTTTGCAGGGCGTGTTCGTCTCTGATCAGGAGATCGGCAACATCACGCGCTTCTGGCGCTCGCAGGTGGACGATCTCGATCTGGCAGCGCGCCCGACGATCTCGACCTTCGCGCTCGATGAATCGGTCAGTAAGAGCGAGGTGCGCAAGATCAAGTCCTCAGCCACTCCGATCATTGCGCCCTGGCAGCGCGATCAGGTCAAGCGGCGCACCGCGGATGACGATGATGAGCTGGATGAAGATTTTGACAGGGATGGCGACGCAGACTCGGATGATGATGAGCTTTACGATCAGGCGGTTGAGATGGTGCGCCGCTTGAACAAAGCGAGCGTATCGCTGCTCCAACGGCGGCTGCGCATCGGCTACACCCGCGCCGCCCGCCTGATCGATGTCATGGAAGAGCGCGGCGTGGTCGGTCCGCCGGTTGAGGGCAGCAAACCGCGCGATGTCCTGCCGCCGAAGCCATGATCAATCACACTGAGGCGGCGATAGAGCCGTCTCAGTATGCGCCGCGCCCGGAGATCAGCGTCAGGATGGTTCTCAGGATGATGCGGATGTCCAGCCAGATCGAGTAATTGCGGACGTAGAAGAGGTCATCTTCCGTGTGCTGCTGCAGCGGGCGGTCAGCGCGTCCGTTGATCTGCCACCAGCCGGTGATGCCCTGCGGCACTTCAAGCCGCTTGCGCTGCCAGGGCTGATAATGCTGCGCCAGGTCAGCTTGTTCCGGTCGCGGACCGACTACACTCATCTCGCCGCGCAGGACATTGATAAACTGCGGCAGTTCATCCAGGCTGGTGCGGCGCAGAAAGCGCCCGACGCGAGTCACACGCGGATCGTCTGGGCGCTTGTGCGCGCTCGGCAGGGGTTCGGGTTCGCCACTTCTCATGGTGCGAAACTTATAAATGATGAATGGTTTGCCATGCTGACCGATGCGCTGCTGACGGAAGATGATTTCGCCTGGCGAGTCGAGTCGGATGGCGATAGCGATCAGGGGAAAAAGCGGTGCGGTCAGCAGCAGCACCAGGAGCGAAAAGCCGATGTCGAAAAAGCGCTTGAGGACGCGCTGCGCTGGACTGAGAATCGCTTCGCGCAGCGAGATCAGCGTGATGTCGTTGAAGTCCTCGCTGGTGGCGCGGAAATACGCCAGATTGGAGTAATCGTGCGCCAGCCGAATATTGACCGGGGAGGTCTCCAGCACGCTGGTGACATGGTGGGCAAGTTCGGCGGTCGCTGGCTCAAACCAGGGCGCATCGATCAGGATTTCATCGATCCGGTGGCGCGTCACCAGCTCGCGCAGCTCGTCCAGCCTCCCCAAAACCTGCCCTTCGAGCGCCGGCGCGCGGATGGCTCCTGGGCTGGGCGCAATATAGCCGATCAGCAGCAGACCCGCATCTGCAAATGGCGCGATGCGGTCGCCAATTGCCGCTGCGCTCTCGCCGACGCCGATGATGGCGATGCGGCGCGGCGTATTGATCATGTGGCGCAGGCGGTTGGCGAATAAGCGCAGCACGGCGCGGTGCAGCAGAGTCCCGCTGAGTGTGAGCGCGATCAGGTAGACCGCCTGAAGGCGGGAATAATCGCGGAAGGTGAGATACAGCGCGCCGAAAAAGAGCAGCCCAGCAATCACATGCCCAGCGATCAGGCGGCGCGCCGCTGGTCGAAAGCGCACGCCCTGCGGACGATAGACGCCCGCCTGATGAAATGCAAACAGCCACAGCGCCGGCGCGATGGCATACAGCGGCGCGGGAGTGGCGAAAGCGGGTGAGGTGAGGGCGTCCGCGCCCAAGTCGATGGTCAGGCGCAGATAAGAAGACAGCGCCAGCGCGCCGATCACGATCAGAATGTCGCTGAGGATCAGGAAAAGCTGATAGCGCAGATTGTAACGCAGCATCGAGCGCAGTCACCTTTGACTCAAACCGTAATGCCGCAGGACGAGCCATACAAATCTCGGATTATACACCAGATAGCGCTTTGCCAGCCGGCGCGGTTCCTGAAGCAGGCGAAATGCCCACTCCAAGCCTGCCCGCTGCATCCACAGCGGAGCCTGACGCCTGACTCCCGCCAGCAGATCGAACGCCGCGCCGACACCGATCAGCAGCGGCGCGGTCAGATACGGGCGGTGCAGCGCCATCCATAAATCCTGTTTTGGGGAACCCAGCCCAACCCAGACGACATTGGCGCCCGATTCATTGATCCGATCAATCGCCTCCCGATCCGGTTCGCTGCCGATGGGCATGACGGGCGGCGCGTGGATGCCTGCAACCTGGAGCGTGGGCGCGCGCGCGCGCAGCCGCTCCACCAGCCGCTCGCCCACGCCGGGAAGTCCACCCCAGAAGAAATGGCGCGCCTGCGGCGCGCGCTGGCAGAGCGCCAGCATTAGATCGGGTCCGTAGACACGCTCAGCGTCCGGCTGACCGAGCCAGCGCTGAAGCCAGACAATCGGCATCCCATCGGCGGTCACCATGTCAGCGGCGGACACCGCACGCATGACCTCCGGCTGCTCGCGGCACATCATCAGGGTGTAAACGGGGCAGGTGCAGACGTAGCGCCGTCCGGCACGATCTCCCGCCCATGCGGATAAGGTGGTCAGGGCGCTGTCGAAGGTCTGCGCCTCAACTGGCACGTCGAGCAGGGTGATTCTTGCCATGCGGTCGCTCCTGCGCTTTATCATACCCTAAGTTCTGCTATAATGCCCCGGTATGAAGTGAGGGTAACCAGTTGATGAAACGAATGTTGATCGCGGTTTTGGCAGGGCTGGTGCTGACGGCTGAAGCGAACGCGCAGACGATGACGCCGCCGCCAGGCATCCCCGCAACCGTGGCGCAGACGAGCAACCTGCGCGCCGCGCCAGATACTCGCGCCGAGATCGTCGGGCGGCTGGCGGCGGGCGATGAAGTCGTTGTGACCGGTCGCAGCCGCGATGAGCGCTGGTATCGCATCGTCGGGATGGACTCGATGCAGGGCTGGCTGCCCGTCTTTTCGCTGACGCTGGCGGGCGATCCTGGCGATCTGCCGCCAATCGAACCGAGCAGCACGCTCGATCCAGCAGGGACACCAGCGCCCGTCTTTGTGATGGCGGTTGGGCGGGTCAATGTCCGCCAGCAGCCGTATATCGCGGACAATGTGATCGGTCAGCTCGATCCGCAGCAGCAGGCGCGCGCAACAGCGCGCAGCAGCCAGCAAAACGACTGGCTGCTGATCGAAACCGAAACCTTGACCGGATGGATCGCCTACTTCACGGTGCGCGTGAGCGGTGATCTGCGTGCGCTGCCTGTGCTTGTCCCGGATGGCAGCGCGAGTCTGATCCCGCCATCGCTGCAGGTGACGGCGCTCTTCAATGCGCGGCTGCGGACTGCGCCCGCGCTGGACGCGCCGGTGCTGGTGATCGTTGCGTTTGGCGAGCGCGTGACCCTGCTCGGACGAAATAGCGATGCTGACTGGCTGTATGTCCGCTATGACGGGCTGGACGGCTGGCTCGACGCCCATCTGGTCGATGCCCCGCCAGAACAAGCGGCGGCGCTGCCGCTGATGCTGGCGGAGGTGACACCGGAGGCATAAAACCCCGCTTTGCCTCTGTTCAGCGGGGCGAAATTGTGCTAAAACGTGTGTAAACGCTGCCGCCATAGCTCAACGGTAGAGCGCCCGCCTTGTAAGCGGATGGTTAAGGGTTCAAATCCCTTTGGCGGCTCAGTATCGCCCAATATCACCCTTCTCAAAAGCGGAAAATGGCGATATACTAGCAAGTACAATTGGGTCGATGTCCCGAGCGGCAAAGGGGGCGGACTGTAAATTCGCTGGCAGAAGCCTTCGCAGGTTCGAGTCCTGCTCGGCCCACTGGATGCAAGCGCGCATCTGAAATGCCTATGTAGCTCAGGGGTAGAGCATTCCCTTGGTAAGGGAAAGGTCATGAGTTCAAATCTCATCATAGGCTCTGAGACGGTTTGAGAAAGTTGGGTAAGATGGCGAAAAAAGGCAACCGCGTCTTGGTCAAGCTTCGCAGCACGGAGAGCGGTCACATGTATTACACCCAGAAGAACCGCCGCAACGATCAGGGACGCCTTGAAATGAAGAAGTACGATCCGATTGTACGTAGGCACGTGATCTATCGGGAAACGAAGTAAGCGCAGCGGCGCGTAACACGTGCACCTGCGTGCCAATCACTCAGGGGAGTAGCTCAATTGGCAGAGCAACGGTCTCCAAAACCGTAGGTTGCGAGTTCAAGTCTTGCCTCCCCTGCCAGTCTTGATGAGACACCGTCCCTACGACGGTGTCTTTTGTACCGGGTTATCATCATAATTATGAAGTGATAGGTCAGATCGATTTGCCGTCGCAGGCGCGGCAAAGATCAGGAGAAAATGGGATGGCTCAGACAGAAAAGCGTCGGCGCACTGCTGCCGAGAACATCGAAGAACTCGACGACATTGAAGTCGTTGAGGAGGTCGAGGAAAATGCGCGCGGCGCCCTGACCGCCGCGAAAGGTCGCGCCACTCCCGGACGGCGCACCGCCGAAGACGAAGATAAAGGCGGCAGCGTGCTGACGCGGCTGGTGCGCGGTCTGCGCCACTACTTCGAGGGCGTGCGTTCCGAACTGAAAAAGGTCGCTTGGCCCACCCGTGAGGATACGCGCCGCCTCACCCTGATCGTAATCGGAACGCTGATCGTCAGTTCGTTGGTGCTGGGCGCGATTGGGCTGTTGTTCACCGAGCTGTTCCGAATCGGATTAAACAACCCATTGGTGCTGCTGGGTTTCATGGTTGTGGCGGTCGGTGGGGGAGTCATCTTCTACGTGACGCGCAGCCGACGTTCAAATCGTTAGCGAAAGACAGCCGATGATGGCGAAGAAAAAAGCACGTTTCACAACTGAGCAGGATTACGATCCCGAACCTGTCTATCTCGATGAAGACCTGCTGATCGATCAGGCGGCTCCGAAAAGCGAGAAAGAGCCGAGCGGGCAGAGTCCCAGCTTGTTTGGCGAGGAAGCGCCGCCGAAGAGCAGCAGCGAAAAGCTGTGGTACGTCATCCACTGCTATTCCGGGTATGAGAACAAAGTGCGCCATGCCATCGAGCAGCGCATTGAAACGATGGGCATGCGCGATAAGATTTTCGATGTGATCGTCCCGACCGAGGAAGAGATCGAAGTCAAGGATGGCAGACGGCGGACGGTTGAAAAGCGCGTCTTCCCCGGCTATATCCTGGTCGAGATGAAAATGGACGAGGACTCCTGGTATGTCGTGCGCAATACGCCCGGCGTGACCGGCTTTGTCGGCATGGGCAACGAACCCGCGCCGCTGCGTCCTGAAGAAGTCAAGCAGATCATGGATCGCATGTCGGACGAAGCGCCGAAAGTCAAGGTGACTTTCAAGATCGGGCAGAAAGTCCGCATCATCGATGGTCCCTTCAATGACTTCATCGGTTCGGTCGCGGCAATCGATCAGGAAAAGTCGAAAGTGCGCGTGATGGTCAACTTTTTCGGGCGCGACACGCCTGTTGAGCTGGAATTTTTACAGGTCGAGAAATACGACGGCAACGACCGTCGTTGAAGCAGACGAGAAGGTAAGCGGAAGATGGCAAAAAAAGTCAAGGCAATTGTCACCCTGGCGCTGAACGCGGGCAAGGCGAGTCCGGCTCCGCCGGTTGGTCCGGCGCTGGCGCAGCACGGCATCAACCTGATGGGCTTCTGCAAGGAATATAACGCGCAGACCTCATCCCGCATTGGCGAGATCATCCCGGCAGAGATCACGATCTTCACCGATGGTTCGTTCAAGTTCATCCTGAAAAGCCCGCCGACCACCTTTCTGATCAAGAAGGCGGCTGGCATCGAAAAAGGCGCGCAGAATCCGCTGACGCAGAAGGTCGGCAAGATCACGCGTAAACAAGTTGCGGAGATCGCAGAAGTCAAGAAAAAGGACATGAACACGTCCAACATCGAGTCGATCATGCGCCAGATCGAAGGCACGGCGCGCAATATGGGCGTGGAAGTCGTCGATTGATCGTTCGAGCAAGCGTGGGAGGGCGCGCAGCCCGTTGAACCACAGGAGAAAAGCAGATGGCACGACATGGAAAGCGGTTTGCTGCCGCGGAAAAACTGGTCGATCACAATAAGAACTACACCCTGCGCGAGGCGGTGAGCTTGGTCAAGCAGATGGCGACGGCGAAGTTCGATGAGACGCTCGAACTGCACGTCCGCCTCGGCATCGATCCGCGCCACAGCGATCAGCAGGTGCGCAGCACGGTGCTGCTGCCGCACGGTCTGGGCAAGACCGTGCGCGTGCTGGTCTTTGCAGAAGGCGATGATGCCCGCATTGCGCAGGAAGCCGGCGCTGACCTGATCGGCGATGATGAGATGATCAATCGCATCCAGAAGGAAAACTTTCTGGATTTCGACGCAACCCTTGCCGTCCCCAGCATGATGGCGCGCATCGGACGCATCGCCCGCATTTTAGGTCCGCGCGGCTTAATGCCGAGTCCGAAAAATGGCACGGTCGTGCCGCCGGAGGACATCGCGCGCGCGCTGAATGAACTCAAGGCGGGGCGTGTCGAATTCCGCAATGACAAGACCGGCAATCTGCATATCCCAATCGGCAAAGCCAGCTTCGACGATAAGCGCCTGTTGGAAAATGCCGCCGCAGTTTTGGATGCGGTCAGCCGCGCCAAACCGGCAGCCGTCAAGGGCGTCTACATCAAGAAGATCGTCCTCTGCGCAACGATGTCGCCAGGCGTTCGGCTCGATCCCGCGCCGAGCAGCCTGTCCGCTGCCTGAGCGTCTGATCGGGGCGGACGCCATGCCGCCCCCTTTCACCTTCCCGGTATGATCCAGTATATGACGGGCGATCCGCTGCTGACTGATGCGCCGCTTCTGGCGTTCGGCTGGAATCTGCGCGGGCGCGCTGAGACAGGTGCGCTCGAAAGCGCGCTGCTGCAGCGCTACCCAACCGCGTTCGCTGCGTTCAGCAAGCAGGCGCAGCAGGAGCGAATCCGCATTGGGACGCTGTGGCTGTGGCGCGAGACGATCCCTGCCCTGGGCTTCATGGTCGTGCGCGATACCCCCTACAGCACAACGCGCCTGCGCCATGTTGAAGCGATTGCGATGACGCTCGCCCGCGATCATAAACGGGATGGGATTCACCGTCTGGCGCTGGTCATTCCGGGTCAAGCCTATGACCGCCCGATCATGCGCGCCGCGCTAGAGCGCTGGCTGAGCGCGGTGGCTCTGCCAGTGATGGTGTTTGAGGACTATCAGCCCGGCATCACGCCGAGATGAGCCGGGCGCAGACCTCTGTCAGCAGCCCCCGCATATAGCGCTCCGCCGGACAAGCGAGCGTCGAGTCGTGGACATAGGCGCTCTCCGCAGGCATTGCGACGATCAGCCCGACGCGCCCATAGGCATGATTGACGATCTGAACCGACCAGTCCTCATCCCGATGCGCGTATCGATGGCGCGTCTGAGAAACGCGCGCTGTGCTGGACAGCCATTCGGCGTAAGCACTCTCAAAAGTGGGGAGCGGCTGATTGGCTGTCTGAGCGCGCAGCACAGCAAAGGCGAAGGCGCGCAGCATGTCGGCAAAGCCGCTGGCGGCAAAGCCGATCTCTGGCTCGCGCAGCCCGATCTCAGCGTTGACCGCTGTCAGCGTCGACTCGAACAGCGCGGTCAGGCGGTCGATCTCGTCCAGCCAGGATGGCAGAGGCAGCGCTGGTCTCACCGCGTTCAGCACTATCATCCGCAGCGTTCCCAGCGCCACATTCGCGCCGTCGATGCGCCCTAAACCGGTGTAATCTTTCGGCTCAAAAAGCGCAGCCCCGAAATCCGGCGGCAGACCGTGCGCAGCGCGAAACCCCTTAACAGGGATAAATTCACGGGAAATCCCATCGATCATCAGATGCAGCGTCATTCGCGTTTCCTTCACCCACCTGATAAAATCATAGCCTGTTTTGTCCGCCTGAGTAGTGAGTGAAGTCGCATGGGGACACTAGTCAGCATTCTTCTCGTCACTGTCGCCTTTTTGACGGTCGCGGCAGTGCTGTACTTCGTCGTGACGGAGAAAACCGAACACGAAGAAGGCGTTGAACATACTGCCGCACCTGAACCGACTGCCGCATCCTCGTCCGATGAGGCGCAGGCATAAGCCGGAACGCCATTGTGCGGCGCGCCTTAGCGTCATGGTGGGTGCTGGCGCTGGCGGCGGCGCTGACGCTTGCCGTTTTTCACCGTCTCGCCCTGAGCGATCTCATCCTGGGGCGCGGCGACACCTTCAACTACTTCTACCCGTATTGGGGCGCGCGCGACTCGGCGCTGCGCGCTGGAACGCTCCCCCTGTGGTCGCCTGACCTGTTCATGGGCGTCCCGCTGCTGGCAAACAGCCAGCTTGGGACATTTTATCCCCCAAACTGGCTGACAATCTGGCTGTCTGCGCCAAACGCCGTGCGCATCAGCATCCTGATCCACGCGATATGGGCATTTTTAGGGACGTATGTCCTGGCGCGGCGCGCGCTCTATCTCGACCTCTGGGGCGCAGTCGGAGCGGCGGCGCTGTTCGCGTTTGGCGGCTGCATGGGCGGGCGCGTCGAGCAGATCAACCAGCTTCAAGGGCTGGCATGGATGCCGTGGCTGTTCGCGCTGCTGCACCATGCGCTTGATCGGCGCTGGCGTTCTGCCCTGCTGCTGGGCGCAGGTCTGGCGCTGCAATTCCTGACCGGACACACGCAGACCGTTTTCATCACCGCCGTCGGTCTCGCGCTGTATGCGCTGATGCGCCGCCCGCTGCGCGGGCTGCTGATCGTCGGAGCGGCGGGCGGTCTGGCGCTCGTTCTGACGCTGCCGCAGCTATTGCCCACGCTCGATCTGACCGCCGTCAGCAATCGCAGCGGCGGCTTGACCCCGAATCAGGTCACAGCATTCAGCTTCAGTCCGTTTGTCATGGGGCGCGGGCTGCTGCCGAACTATGATGCGCCCATTTTCGGGGAATACATCGCCTATCTGGGCGTGATCGGGATCGGGCTGGCGCTGATCGGCGGCGCGGCGCGCGCCTATCGTCCCTGGCTGATTCTCGCATTGGTTGGGCTGGCGCTGGCGTTCGGCTTATACAATCCGGTCTACTGGGGCTTGGCGGCGCTGCCGGGGTTCAACCTGTTCCGTGTGCCGGCGCGCTGGCTGGCGCTGTTCGCGCTGGCGGCGGCGCTGCTGGCGGGCGCGGGCATCACCGGATGGCGGGCGCGGCGGGTTCGCCTCTCCTCTCTGCTGCTGATCGCGGTGGTCGGCGGGCTGGCGCTGGCGGCGCTGCTGCTGACGGCGCGCAATCCCGATGCCACGCCGGTCATGCCGCCGGAGCCGATCACTCTAGCCGGCTGGATCGTCGGTCTGGCGGTCGCAGTCGGCGCGCTGTTCATCGTCCGCGACCGCCGTATTGTGGCGGCGCTGCTGGTGATCGAAATCGGGCTGGCATCCAGCGGGCAGGCGTTCAATCTGCTCGTCCCGCGCGACACATACACCGCGCCGCGCTTCACTGCCGCGCAGATCGGCGCGCTGATCGAAGATCAACTGCCGCCAGGGAGGATGCTCAGCATCAGCGAAGCGGTGTTCGATCCGGGCGATGTGAACGCGCTGCGCCAGCGCTACGCGCAGATCGGCATGGCGGAGACGGCGACTCAGTTCGCGCTGACAGACATCAAGCTGCAAGAGATACTCGCGCCGAATCTGCCGCTGGCATGGGGCATCCCGACCATCGACGGCTTCGATGGCGGCGTTTTGCCAACGCAGTATTACACTGCGTTTGCAGCGCTGCTGCTGCCCGATGGGAAAATGCGCACAGTCGATGGGCGGCTGCGCGAGGCACTGGCGGATGAGGCGTGCGGCGGCGCGTGCATCCCCGATCTGCACTGGCTCAACCTGACTGGGACGCGCTATCTGGTGATCGATAAGGTCTTTGATCTGTGGCACGAAGGCATCGCATATGATACGGCGCTGGAGGCGGTCCCGCGCCCCGATCAGCCTGCCGTGTATGACAACGTTCAGCGGTTTGAGGCGACGGCGGTCGATGTGCTGTTTGCGTGTCTCGTCCCTGACTGCGATCCACCCCTGCCTGACTTGGCGGGGAGATGGATCGGCGCGCCGGAGCCGCTCGACCGCTATCTCTGGGCGCGCTTTGCGCTGGACGCGGCGGCTGATCCGGCGCAGATCGCGCTTGCAGGCGACGGCGGCGCAGCCGCACGGGCGGTCACACTGGTTGATACACGGACAGGCGACTTTCAGCAGCTCGCGCCGCGCCCCTGGACGCGAATTTTATCCAGCGACATCAAGTTATATGAGAATGCGGCGGTGTTTCCGCGCGCGTTCGTCGTCTATGATGCGGTGATGCTGCCGGATAGCGACGTTGGCACGCAAACAGCGCTGGAACTGATGCGCGCGCCCGACTTCAATCCTCGGCAGACGGTGATCGTGCATGGGCAGCCCGGACTCGTGAACCATGCGCAAGCAGGAGGGACAGGCGCAGCGCGGATCGCGCGGTACACGCCGACTGCGATCACGGTTGAAGTGGAGAGCGACCGGCGCGGGTGGCTGGTGCTGACCGAGGCGTATCATCCGCGCTGGCGCGCTGCGTCCGAGGGCGAGTCCCTCCCAGTGGCGCGGGCGAATATCATGTTTCGGGCGATTCCTGTCGAAGCGGGCGCGTCAACGCTGGAAGTTGTTTATGAAGAACGGCTTGATGGAGCCGCTATCGGCTTGATCGCGTGGATCGCGCTCGGCGTCGCGCTTTTGATCAGCCTCAGATCAGCGGGACGTAGGTCACGGGCAGGTTGAGCAGGGTTTTCAGTCCGTACCAATGCACCGCCGCGATCTCGCGGACGAGCGCGCGCACATGATCGTCAAAAGATGGATCGTCGGCGGGGCGGCTGGTGGCGAAACGGTAGCCGGCGGCGGTGAAAATCCAGCTTGCGCGCAGCAGATGGTAGCCATCGCTGACGATCAGCGCGGTCTGGAAGCCGCGTTCCTCCATGATGGCGGCGCTGAACAAGGCATTTTCTTCAGTGCTGCGGCTCTGCTCTTCAAGAATGATGGCAGCATCCGGCACGCCCAGCGATCTGAGCAGGACAGCGCAGGCGTCGGCTTCGCTGCGCGTCTGGCGCAGCCCGACTCCGCCGCTGCACAGCACAAAGGGCGCGTAACCTTCCTGCCAAAGCTGCGCGCCGCGCCCGACCCGCCGGCGCATGGCAGGACCCGGTTCACCGTCGGCATTCAATCCTGATCCCAGGATGATGATCACGTCAGCGGGCGCGGCGCGATCTGTACGCCCATATCCCCAGACCGCCAGCGCGATCCCCACCGCGATCAGACACCAGACAGCGAAAACGCGCAGACTCCAGCGTATCAGACGACGCATCGACGTTACTAAATCCGCCCAGGACGGGTGTAAAACGTCTCGCTGCTGCCGTGATCGGCGTCATCCTGATCGTTTTCATCCGCGTCGGCGCTGACCATCGTCATCAGTCGTCCGGTCATCCAGCCATCGATCTCGCTCACACGGATGCGCATGATCGGCAGCGGATTTTCCGACAGGCTGAGCGCCGCGCCCGCCTGAATGATGGTCGGGTCTTTCAGATGCAGATAGCGGATCGGCAGCGTGTCGAACGCGCCTTCTTCATCCTGATCGTCATCCATATCTTCGGGATAGATGTCTTCGGTGAGCGCGTTGAAGTCGAGCGACTCGGCGATGCCGCGTTTGTCCGCCGCAGACAGGTTCTTGGGAAGGGTGGCGGTGATCATATTCTGGAAAAGATGGCTGATCGCCGCCAGATATTCGCGCTCCCCGACCAGCGTGCCAGTCAGAAATGCGCCTTTGATCATCAGTGTCATGCCGATCTGGGCGCCCAGCTTGTTCGCCAAGTATGAAACCAGATCGAGCAGCAGAAAATCAGGCTCCAGCCAGTACGACTCTGAGACGTCAAATTCGGTATTCATGCGCATAAACTCGCTGCTGATGTCAAAATGAAGCGCGATTATACACGAAAAAGCTCAGCTCAACCTTCCAGCAGCGGCAGCGGCAAGATGCGCGCTCATGTTTAGGCAGCCGCCATCTGTCTGGAAATGAAAGCCGAGTGCATTCGCCTCCCACTGCCTGCCAGATCGGATAATGTCATTCTGTTGTCGGAAAGTAGCCGAAGAGCAGACGGTGGGCGTGGGTCTCCGCGTCAGGTGAGTCTGCTGCTTCAAATTCCGCGATCAGTGCTTCCAGGCGGGCGTAAAAGTCGGCTGCCTGATCATCACGCAGACGGGCGAAAGCGCGGCGCAGCAGCAGCTTACGATGCATCGGCGCATCTTCGTGGTTGTCGATGATCTGCTGTTCGACAGCGCGATGGATTTCCTCACGGATCGGATTGAGGATGGCGTCAAGCGCGGCGTCAAGACGGTCGGCAGCCTCGCCGTTCACACCCGGCAGCAGCAGCGAACGCTTGATCTCAAACCGCTGCGCCGCCGCGCGATAGTGCTTTTCGATGATCCCGCTGACGATGCGCGTTTCAGTCACGCGGATCAGCTTATGTTCTTCGAGCAGATTGATATGATAGTAAAGTTTTGTCGGCTGGCGCTTGAGCAGGACGGCGATCTGCTTGACCGTGCGCGCTTCGTCGCGGACGCAGTCGAGAATTTGCTGACGGAGGGGGTCAGCGAACACACGGAGGGTTTCTAGGGTGCTGATGATCAACTGGGGATCAGGTTCGGGCGTGGATGCGCCGATGTGATCGTCATTCACGGGGTTTATCTCCACATGCGAAAAGCCTGAAATGTCTATCTATTGTGAAGCAAACCGCGTTTCGACACAAAAAACGCCGCTGACACAATACAAATCAGCGGCATTTCAGATACCGGTTCGTCGCAACCGCGTTCAATTACGGCTGAGACGTTCGGGTTCACGACCGGACAGGGCGATCAGGCTCTTGCCAATTTCGACAACGCGCTCGCCGACCCACGCGAGCGATGGGATGTAACCACGCCCATCCGCCAGCACTTCCTGAGCCAGCCGATCTTCACCGGCGCGCTTGACGAGTTCTTCTTGGCGCCGCTGCTGCGCCATCAGTTCGAGATCTAACATGGGTGTCACTCCTTTGCCCATCCACATCGTTGTCTAGGGCGATGTGAACAGGAGAATGATGATAAATTCTGTTCACCTCTTACATCCTACAACGGATGGCTGTGCTAGTCAATAAAGATTTTAAACATTTGAAATATTTTCACAAAGGTCTCATCGCCTGCTCACCTGGATTTTGGCGCAGCGTATGAGCGCAACGCGCGCCCGCTGAAATGCGTAGAGAATGGATAATAGAGCGTGGTAAAATTGAAGGTGCAGCGCTGATTTTTCACGATGGAGTAAGGGACAAGTATGTCGGCATGGTGGGGGACGCGCAGCAATGTATCCGCGCGTTTGCGAGTCGAAGTTGGAGCAATGCGAGCGGCATTTGGCGACACGTTCCGCCTAGTCGTGCCGCAGAACGAGCTGCTGTATTGGATTGGGACAGTCGAAGTCAATCTAGCGAATCTGCGCCAGCGCGAGCATGAACTGAAAATCCTTTATCCGAACGACTATCCCAATCGTCCGGCGGAGGCATATGTCCTCAAACCGACTATTTACAGCGAAAAGCACCAGTACATGGATGGGCAGCTCTGCCTGTTCAATCCCAAAGATGGCGAACACTACGGCTGGAATCCGAGCCGGTCGACAGCGGTCACGGTCACCGGCTGGGCGATTCAGTGGCTGTATGCCTATTACACCTGGCGCGCCACAGGCGAATGGCCCGGCATTGAGGAGCGCGTAACGTCCTCGTCCGATCCACTGCCGCCGCGCCGCAGGAGGTGAGCGCATGTTCAATCGACGGATAGGCTCGGGACGCAATCATGTGCCGAATCTAGTCGTTGCGCAGCGGGTGATCGACCGAATGCGCACCGCCGTTGATGCGTTTATGGAAGACGAGACGGGCGAGGCGATGGTTGGGCTGCTGGTTCCTGGGACGCACACCAACGGCGTTTCGACTCTCTATGTGTTGGACACGATCTCGCCCGACGAGAGCGCTGTTCGCGCCGCGCACACCTTTCAGCAGGGCGATGCTCGGCAGGATGAGCTGATCTGGTGGCTGCAAGAGAACTGGCATCTTCAGCGCCGGCTCAGCCCGGGAAAATGGGATGTGCCGCTGCGTTATCTGGGCGATTGGCATAAACAGCCGGGCTTCATGATCCAGCCCTCCATCGGCGATCTGATGACCGCGCTGGACTGGATCGCGGACGCTGATAATCACGCCGACTTTCTGCTCGCGCCAATTGTTACGCTCGATCATCCGCTCACCACCGAAGCCGCGCCAGGCATCGCCAACTTCATCATGATCCCGCGCGGCGACAACACTGCCATGCGCGTCGATTTCTGGTATATCGACCGGAAAGCGCGGGCATTCCTGCCAATCACACCCGCGATCTATCCTGACGCGCAGCTTCCGCAGCTTGCGCCCTATCCATGGCATTTGCTCGATGAGGAACGCTTCGACCTTGAACACAGGCGGATGAAGGAGGATGGGTTGTTCGCGGCGCTGGTGCTGTGGGATGCCGATGAGACACCGCCGCTGGAAGTCTGTTTCCTGACGGCGCGGGCGGGGTTAGGCAAGATGATCATGGTCGTCACACCGCATGACTATCCCGCTCATCCGCCCCAGTTTCGCGTCGCCCCACTGGCGGCAATGAAGGATGATGAGAGCATGTATGACGTATTTAAGCAGGCGTGGGGCGAGTCGCGCCCGGTCAGTGTGAACTGGAGACCTGAGATGCAGTTGATCGATGCCATTCGCGCGCTTGAAGCGGCGCTGGGCGCAGAGGCGGCATCATGACGGATTGGAATCGGGTGGAACGGCTGATCGGCGCGGGCAGTCTGGCGCTGCTGGCGTCGAAGCGGGTTGGCGTGATCGGCGTCGGATCGGGCGGCGGATTCGTCGCGCTGACGCTGGCGATGAGCGGCGTCGGGCAGTTGGTCTTGGTCGATGATGACACGCTGGAGCCGACCAATCTCGTCCGGCATGTGGCGGATGCGCGCTACTTGGGCAAGCCGAAAGCGGAGGCGGTCGCCGATCTGATCCTCCAGCGCAATCCGGCGGCGCAGGTGGAGACGCGCATCGGACGCATCGAAGCCCATATGGACGCGCTGGACGGTCTCGATCTGGTGGTGGTCGGCGTCGATGGCGAGAACAGCAAATATCGCATCAATGAGGCATGTCTTGGGCGCGGGCTGACGGCGGTCTACGCCGGCGTCTACGAACGCGGCGAGGGCGGCGATGTGACGATCATCCAGCCGCATGATCTGACCAGCCCGTGCTATTCCTGCTGGGCGGCGGTGGTGCGCGCAGGCGTCGCCGAAGCCGATCCTCAAACCGATCTCGATTATGGTATGATCGGGGAAAACGGGACGCTGGAAGCTGAGCCTGGCTTGTGGCTGCATGTGGTGCGCGTGGCGTCAGTGCAGGCGGACATGGCGCTCAATGAGCTGCTGCGGGGGACGCCAATCTACCGTCCACATCCGGGCAATACGGTGATTCTGGCAAACAGCGCGCTCGAAATTCTCACGGGACAGGTCACGCCGCCGTACAGCGCGCTCTGGATCACGGTTGAGCGCGATCCAGACTGTATGATCTGCGGGTGGCGTGGGCGAACCCATGAGGAAGATGATACCGTCGTATCTTTGGATGATCTGATCGAAGCGGGCTTCGCAGTCGATGATGAGAAACAAAGTGAGGGCAGCGAATGAGTGACAAACACAATCAGCGTCCGCCGCAAAACAGCGCGGACTCTCCGCCTGCGACCGAGGCGGACAAATTCAAGGAGCGCTTGGAGCGCTTGGGTGGCGAACCGGCGCCGGCGATCACGCCGGAGGAATTTGCGCGGCTTCAGCGCGCTGGACAGGTGCATATCGACGCACGCGGGCGCGTGCGCACGGCGCGGCGCAGCGATGCCGAGGCGGGTGTCTCGCTCACCAAACGCCGCGCGTGGTACATTGAGGATATCCATTGAGTTCGACCTCGGAACCACCCTCTCCGCATCGGCTGGTCGCCGAACTGAAAGCCAGCGGCAGTCTGCGCAGCCCTGCCATTGAGGCGGCGCTTTTGGCAGTGCCGCGCCATTTATTCCTGCCGGGTGTCGAACTGGAGCAGGTCTACAGCGACCGTTCGATCCCAATCAAGCGCGATGCCGGTCGTATGATTGTCAGTTCATCCAGCCAGCCGACGATGATGATCATTATGCTCGAACAGCTTAAGCTGAATCGCGGGCATAACGTCCTGGAGATCGGCGCGGGAACGGGATACAACGCCGCGCTGATGCAGCATATCGTCGGCACGCACGGGCGCGTGACAACGATAGAGCTGGACAAAGACATCGCCCAGTGGGCGAAGGATGCGCTGCAGCGCGCTGGGATGACGCAGGTCAATGTCGTTGAGACGGATGGCGCAGCGGGCTATCCGCCGCGCGCTGCCTATGACCGGATCATCGCCACGGTCGGCGTCTGGGATGTGCCGCGCGCTTGGGTCAGGCAGTTGAAAATAAAGGGGATTCTGGTCGCGCCGCTGTGGTTAGAGGCGCTCCAAGTGAGCGCGGCGCTCATTCCGCAGCCCGACGGCACGCTTCTGAGCCGCGATAACCGCCTGTGCGGATTTGTGCAGCTTCGGGGCGTGGCGGCAGGTCCAGCAACGCAGCTCCGAGTCGGCAGCAGCACGCTCTACCTGACCAGCGACTCGCCCAAGCTCGATGGAGCTGCCATTCATGCGCTCCTGTCCGAGGATGCCGAAGACGCCAGTCTCGGCACGCCGCTGGACGCCGATGACTACTGGCATGGGTTCGCGCCCTATCTCATGCTCAATACACCCCGCGATCTGGTCTTTACGGGGTATTCAGTAGGCGATGATGGGCAAACGCCCTATGGCATCAGCGGCACGGGCTTCGCCGTGATCGGGCGCGGCAGCGCGTGCTTCGTTCCGATGCGCGGGCGCGGTCAGATGCGCGCGTTCGGGGCGGCGGATGCGCAGCTGGCGCTGCAGGATGCGCTGGCGGACTGGAACCGCGCCGGTCGCCCGACCATTGCCAGCCTGCGTCTGCGCCTTTACCCAGCGGATCGACCCGCGCCAGCGGTTCAGGTGGGTAAGGTCTATTCGCGCCGCGATCATCATGTCCATGCATGGTTAGAGATGTGATGGAGGCGCTCAAGCCACCGTTGAAGTGGGCGGGCGGCAAACGCTGGCTCGTGCCGCGTCTGCGGCGGCTGTGGTCATTGTTCCGCGACCGCCGCTATGTTGAGCCATTTGTCGGCGGGCTGGCGGTTCCATTAGGGCTGCGTCCACGCCGCGCTTTGCTCAACGATCTCAATCCCCACTTGATCCACTTCTACCGCCACCTTCAGCGCGGCTTGGCTCCCCAGATCGCCATGCGCAACGACTCCGCGCTGTACTATGCGCACCGCGAGCGCTTCAACGCGCTGATCTGCAGCGGACATGCCGACTCCGCAGAAGCAGCGGCGCTCTTTTATTATCTCAATCGCACGGGCTTCAACGGTTTGTGCCGGTTCAATCAGCAAGGTGAATTCAACGTCCCTTTTGGGCGATACAAGCGGATCGCCTATATGGCGGCGGATGATTTTGCGGCTTATCGCGCCGCGCTGACCGGCTGGACATTCCTGCACGGCGATTTCACACGCCTAGACATTCATGAGGAGGACTTCATCTACGTCGATCCGCCGTATGATGTCGAGTTTGTAAGCTATTCTAAAGAAGGATTCTCATGGGACGATCAGCAGCGGCTTGTATCATGGCTAACGCAACTGCCATGCCCGATGGTGGCATCGAATCAGGCAACTGATCGTATACTGGATTTATACCGCCAGCATGGGTTCACGGTCAGAACGCTGCTCGCGCCGCGCCGCATCAGCTCCAGCGGAGACCGGACGCCAGCGCTCGAAATGCTGGCATGGCGGAACATCTCGCCGCGCGATTGGTTTGAGGATTAGTGGTATGAAACGCCTGACCCTGATTTTCGCTTTGTCTTTCGCCCTGATCTCCGCGCCGACCGCCTCCTCGCAGACTGCGCCGCAGCCGCCAATCATCCTGGCGGATGATCTGTTCGCGCGGGCGGGCGCGGCGCTCGAAGCGCGCGATTATGATGCCGCGATCCGCGATTACACCCTGCTGATCTTCCTGAACCCGACCTTCAGCCAAGCATATTACGGACGTGCGCTCGGCTATTTCAGCCAGAATGCCTTTGACCGCGCCCTGTCTGACCTTGCCCGCGCGCTGGAGACCGCGCCGAACAATCCTCAATATGTGCAGGGGATTTTTGCGCTGCGCGCCGATCTCTACACCCAGCAAGGCGACCTGGACGCGGCAATCGCCGACTACGACTCGATCATCGCCCTAAATCCGAGCGCATCCGGCTACGCCTCGCGCGGTCTGCTGCGGCTCAATCAGGACAATTATGAAGCCGCGCTGAGTGACATGAATGAGGCGATTGCCTTATCGGAAAATGAGCCAGTCCTGTATTTCTACCGCGCTTTCATCCGCGCGCGCATGATGGATGATCCGGCGGCGGCATCCGATCTGCTGCGCTTTGTCGCTCTGAACCGAACAGAACTGACGCAAAACGATCCGATCAGACCGGGCGAGCTCAAAGTCGTGCAGTTGAGCCGGGGCATCGTGCATATCATCCCCTTTCAGGCGTCCGAAGGGCAGAAATTGAGCGCAGTCGCAGGCGGGGAACGCGGATCGACCACCGATCCGCTGATGATCCTGCTCGCGCCGGATGGCACACCGATGATTGCAGATGACGACAGCGGCGGCGGGACAACTGCGCTGCTGCGCGATATCCCGCTGCCTGCCACCGGGTTGTATACGCTCGTCATCAGCCACTCGCTCAGCGGCTTCGACGGCGCGGTCGGCGTGCGCATCGAGCTGACCAGCTAGCGGTGCTTCTCCAGCGCGTAGCGCATGAGCGTGTGATAGGCGGCGATCCCGGCGTAATCGCCCAAGCGCATGAAAAAATCATCGGTGACATCGCGTTCGGCGCGCCCTGCTCTTGCGTAGACCAACCGGTTGACCGCCGACCGCAGCGCGACATCGGCGGAGCCGATATACGGATGCACGCCCCAGAAGCGCGTGACCGTCCATGCCGCTGTCCAATGTCCGACGCCGTTGATCTGCGTCAGCGCTGCCAGCGCATGATCGGGAGCACGCGCGCGCAGGCCATCCAGATCACGGCGGGCAACCGCGATCAGGGTGTTCATACGCCGAAACGTGATCCGCATCGGCCTGAGCGCCAACTGGTTAAGCGCGGCGATCTGCGCCGGCTCCGGGAAGGCAAAATAACTGCTGCCATTGTAATCGACGCGGCTGCCGTAGGTCTGCGCAAGCCAGCGCTCCGCTGCCTGCGCGGAGATCAGCGCGATCTGCTGCTCGATCAGCGTCAATCCGAGCGACTCGAACAGACTGCCGGCGCGCAGACTGCGCAGCCCCACAATTGGCTCAACAATCGACCGCAATGCCGGGTCACAGCGCGCCAGCTCATAAAATGGCGCGGGCTGCAGATCGGGATTGAGCCACTGACGCGCGGCGGCTTCGATCTGGTTCGGAGCGGGATCACCCGCTGTGCTGAGAACGCGCACGCCGACGCGCGGCTGATCGGCTGTGCCGAGATCGACCGCTTCGACCAGCGCCAGCCCCCCCCCCGCGCGCAGCAGACGACGCAGCGCGCCCTCCGGCGTGCGCACGTCGTAAGCGGATAGAAAGCGCGCCGCCTGCGCGGTCAGCGCGAAACTGAACGGCGGATGAAAAGCGAATTCAAACATCATCGAGGCAAACCAATCACGGCGCGAGCTGGCGCAGCTTATCCAGCACTGCCTGGTAATCCCAATGCCGGCGCGAGAACGCGAAAATATCGCCGATCTTGGCGTCCCATTCCGCGCTATCGAGATTCCAAGGCATGATCATGAACGCGCCTTCGCTGCGCTTGATGCGAATTTCGCGGTCGAGAAAGGCGACTCGGTCGCCTGTGTCGCGCTCCATGCCGATCTCACCGACGTAAAACGGCTTTTGCAGCGCTTTGGCGATCTCAATATCAATGCGCATCTGATCGTATTCAGCGTCGTGCGCGTAGTAGTGCAGCGAGACCGCGTCCAGCGTGGGAATGCTGTAAAGCTCGCGCGCAGCAGCCCTGCGATCCTCAAATGGGCTGTGGACATGGTTGAAATGAACCAGCCCGGTTCCAGTCAGATGAGTGGGCGAGATCGACTTGATCAGTTTGGTTGCGATCTCAGCGAAGCGCCGGAAGCTCTGCGCGGCTTTGACTTCGGGCGCAGGCTGCGGATGGAGCGCGAATTCGTTGCCCAGCTCCCACATCAGCACGGCGGGATCATCTCTGAAAGCGCGCACCATCTGCTCGACAAACGGCAGATAGTGAACCTGGTAGCGCTCTTGTATCCAGTAGCTTTTGACAAGGTGACCGAGGGGTCCGATGTGAAACTGCTCATCGCCTGGGATGTAAAATCCCGCTCCGGTCAGGCTGTCCTCCAAGCAGATGACCGCCTGCATTTTGAAATGGCGAACGACATCGAGCGCTTTGCCGACCTGATCGATGGACGACTGCGTGCTGAAGCGGTGATGCGGCGCCCAGAAGCGGATCGTCTTCATGCCGATGCTGTGCGCGACGGTGAGTTGGCGCGCCCGCAGTCCGTCATCTGCGGTCGGCGGCATCTCATGCGTCCCATAGTAAGCAAATTCGCGCATGTTCGCGCCGAGCCGCCAGTCGAGCTTGAGGATCGGCGGCAGCGGCGTTGGCGGCGGCAGCGGCTCATCCGGCTCGACGACCCTGAGCCACCGAAACGACATCCAGCCGGTTTTCTCGCCCTGATCGGTCAGCACAGTCCCGCGCAGCCAAGTGCGGTCGGCGTTGAATTCCAGACCGCGCACGAGCGCGCCGAAAGCGGCTTTGCCGAGGATGTTCTCGCGCGTGCTGGTGTCGGGTGTTCGGCGAACGAATAAGCCCGCGCTGGCGGTGACGGAGTACTGCATAAAATGCCCTTCTATCGCACAAGCCAATCCATATGCTTTGATTATACCGATATAGCGCCAGCGCAGCGGGCAAAGAAAATGGCGGGGGAGCGCCCCGCCATCGATTCGATCAGACCAGCGCCAGCACGCGGCACGGGCCGCCCGATCCGGCTTCCCAGCGCGGCACGCCGAGGACGAGCTTCGCGTCGGGGTTGTCCTTGATCGCGGCGAGATTGGCGATATTTTCGATGCCAAACTTCCCCGCGCCGAGGATCGTGTAATGCACGTCGAAGGTCGTGGATGCGCCGATGTCAAGGCTGAGGGTATCGACGGCAATGCCGGAAATATCGCGCTCGGAGACCAGAAATTCCGCCGCTTCCGGGCTGAAGCCGGGGAAATGCATCGTGCCGGCGGCGTCAGAGTTGCGGAAGGCGTCCACATCACTCCAGCGCGACTCCCAGCCGGAATACATGCAGACTACCGCGCGCTCTGGGATACGACCATTGGCGCTTTCCCACGCGCCGAGATCGTCCACCGTCACCATCGCATCGTCATCGCTTTCGGCTTTTGCTGTGATGTCGATCACGACAGCGCGCGTCAGCAGATGGATGGGGGGATAGTTGTCCACCGTTTCGCCATCGGCGATGAAATGCGCTGGAATATCGACATGGGTTCCCGCATGTTCAAACAAAGACCATCTCTGAATGTAAAAGCCGTTGGCAGCAACCGTGACATGATCTGCGCGAGTGGGGGCTTCGCCCGGCGTGTAAGTGGGGACGCTGGTTCCAAAGACGTGCGACAGGTCAATAACATCTTCAAGATGGCGATCCGCGCGGGCGCTGCGAACATTCACGCCCATCGCAGCGGCGGCGGCTCCGGCGGCAGCGGCGCTTCCTAAACGAAGAAATTTACGGCGGCTCAGATCGGGCAGTCCCTCAGCAACGACACGCTGACGGATCACTTGGGCGACTTTTGGTGAACACATGAGTCACTTCTCCTTGAGAATAAAAGTATTTGTCCTTAATCATATGCGAATCGTCGAAAATATAAATTAAAATACATATTACGATATTATTTGATACAGGGTATCAATAAACGTGGGGTGGATAAGCCAATCTGCACAAATTTAGGAGGTAGGGCGTGTGTTAAAACAAATCTTACCTTTTTATTTTCTTTGTTGTTCAGTCAACTTCACTATAAACAAATTTGTTCAATCTATCCAAATGAATTAGGGGAAATATACAAAGCAATCCGAATAAAGAGAGAAAAAAACCATGTACCCCCCCAAAAAATTAGGGGGTATCGGCTTCTCACAAAAAACTGCATGAAATCTTCATCGAAATCACTGTAATTCAGTCATTTCGCCTCTTGTACACTTTCAACATCTACAGCGCGGATAGAAGCAGTTCATATTCGGAAACTCCACAAGGAGGAGCAATGAAGCGTTCTCGTCTATTACGTCGGCTGATTGCAATGGCGATTGGGACGCTTGTCCTGGTCATGTTCGGCACCACCTTCACCTACGGGCAGGACGCGGAGACACTCGCCGATCAAACTGTGATGGTGGAAGAGATGGTCGTTGAGGAAGAAGCAGCGCTCACGGCGGAGCAGGTGCAGGTCAGTGTGGACGCAATGTGGATTCTGATCGCGTCATTCTTGGTGTTTTTCATGCAGACAGGGTTTGCCTTCCTTGAGGCAGGCATGATCCGTCAGACCGGCGTGGTCAATTCGCTGATGGAAAACTTCATGGATGCCTGTTTTGGCGGTCTGGCGTTCTTCGCGATTGGTTACGGCATCGCGATGGGCACGGACAACGGCTCCGGACTGTTCGGGACGACCAATTTTTTCCTGAGCGAGGCATTGATCTTCGTCGATGGCGCGCCGGTCTATGGTGACGGCATTAGCGCGTTTGTCCTTGCAGTCTTCCAGTATGCGTTTGCGGCAACCGCTGGCACAATTGCGACCGGCGCGATGGCGGAGCGCACCCACTTTGTGGGCAAGATCATCTATACGGTCATCGTCGCAGCCGTCATCTATCCAGTGGTCGTCCACTGGGTGTGGGGCGGCGGCTGGCTGGCGACTCAGGGCTTCCTGGATTTCGCGGGCAGCACGGTGGTGCATCTGTGCGGCGCGATCATCGGTCTGGTCGGCGCAATCATGCTGGGCGCGCGGACTGGGCGCGTGTGGGGCAAGCCGTTCCGTCCGCACAATCTGGGCTTCGCTGCGCTCGGCACGTTCATCCTGTGGTTCGGCTGGTACGGCTTCAATCCCGGCTCGGCGTTGGGCATGGGTAATAACGGGCTGGTCGGCTTGGTGACGGTCAATACAACGCTGGCAGCGGCAGCCGGCGCGGCGGCGGCGGTGGTCTTCGGCTTCTTCCGCACTGGTAAATGGGACTTGCCATCGGCGCTCAACGGCTCACTCGGCGGGCTGGTCGGCATCACGGCGGGCTGCGCTTTTCTAACGCCCACCGCGTCGGTTTTCGTCGGCGCGATGGGGGGTGTGCTGGTGCTGCTGACGATTGACCTGTTCGAAATCCTCAAGATCGACGACGCTGTCGGGGCGTTCGCAGTGCATGGCACGTCCGGTGCAATGGGGACGCTGGCGATTGGCTTTCTCGGTCAGCCAGAACTCGGCGCGCCAGGTCTGCTCATGGGCGGCGGCGCGGATCAGCTCATCGCGCAGATCATCGGCATTGTTGGTGTATCAGTCTGGACAGGCGCGACCACAACGGTCATGTTCTTCGCCCTCAAGGCGCTCGGCTTGCTGCGCATCCTCGCAAAAGCCGAAGCCATCGGCATCGATGTCTACGAACATGGGGCGACTCTGTGGCCCGATGTCCTGCCCTTCCCGGAGGACACGCCTGCAAGTACGACGGCTGCAAAAGCGCCGGCGGGCGCTGGGGACTGAAGCCAGCCTCGACGTGAATCTGTTAACTCATCAGGGCGCATCAGCGCCCTGTTTCATTTTCCCATTGTGCAGCGCCGCCGCCGTCCTGATCGTGGTCAAATGGATAGCGGCGATCTCCTCCACATCCGGCGCATAGCCGCCGCCCATGACGATGGCGACGGGCAGCCCCGCATCGCGGCACAGGCTCAGCACAATCCGGTCGCGCTCCGCCAGCCCCACCATGCTGATCTTCATCCGACCGAGTCGATCCCGCTCATACGGGTCTGCACCGGCGAGGTAGATAGCGAGATCGGCGTTGGCATAGGCGATGGCGCGGCGCGTCCCCTCTTCGACCAGCGCCAAATAGGTCGAGTCAGTCGTGCCGTCAGGGAGTTCGATATCCAGATCGCTTCGCTCTTTGTGGAACGGGAAGTTCTTCGCGCCGTGAATCGAGAAGGTGAAGATCGTCGGATCGTGAGCGCAGAGCGCCGCCGTCCCATTGCCCTGATGCACGTCGAGATCGAGGATGACAACGCGGCGCGCGCGTCCCTCCGCCTGCATCGTCCGCGCTGCCACCACCAGATCGTTGAACACGCAGTAGCCCTGACCGTGATCATGGTAGGCATGATGCGTCCCACCTGCCAGATTCGCCGCCGCGCCCCAGCCGCCCGATGCCGCTTCGGACAGCGCCGCGCGGCACGCCATGATCGTCCCGCCGACGGTGCAGCGCGAACGGCGCGCCAGCTCCGGTGACCAGGGGAAGCCGATCCGCCGCTGTTCTTTTGGCGACAGCGTCCCCAACCGGACTCGGTCAATATACGCTCGATCATGCGCCAAAGCGAGCTGATCATCGGTCGCGGGCGCGGCAATGTGCATCTGCTCCGGCGCGATCACCTGCCTCGATAACGCCCAATCATAGAGAAGCGCGTATTTGCGCATCGGAAAGCGGTGTTCCGGCGGCAGCGGCAGCACAAACGTATCGCTGTAATAGGCATTCATCTCATTCTGACCGGGTCACACAGCGGTCAACGCCGAAGCCTAGACGATCCGCCTTCATCGGGCAGCTTTCAAAAAGGCCTGAAGCCATCGATCCAGCCTGAGAAGATAGAGCGCGCCGATCACCGCGCCCGCCAGCGAAAGGATCGCGCCGAGATAGAGCAGCGGTGGATCATAATGAAATTCGACGATAGTCAGCGGTGAACCGGGCGCTTTGTCTGGAAGGCGCACGCCGATGATCCCGCCGACCGACTCGATGGGATAAGCCTGTCCGTCAATGGTGACACGCCAGCCGGGATACGCTGTCTCCTGCGCGACTAGGACAAACCCCGGATCGTAATCGCCCAACGTCACCTGAATCCAATCGATGTTGTGTTGATAGCTGCGAATGGGCAGGGCTTCGCGGGCGGTCAGCGGCTGTTCACGCCCGATCAGCTCATTCTGATGGACGGCGAACAGATATGACGGCAGCCCCGGATGATGCCAGAGCGCCGTCGGGTAGGTCGGCGGATCGTCACCGCGGACGACGCGGTAGGCGCGCACGTCGCGCAGCCCTTCCAGCGCATCGACGCCGAAGCGAGTCACGCCGCTGTAACCGGGCATCAGCCGGTAGCCAAGCTCGATCAGATACGCCTGATACTCTGGATTGAGTCCCGCCGCGAACTCCGGCGGAAACGCAGCGACACTCTCTCCGCCGAGGGTGGACGGCAGTCCACTAGGGCGGTAGTCAGGGTTGCCGAACGATCCGCGAATCAGCGTCTCATAGTGTGGCAGGTAGTCGAAAAAGCCCTCCGTCCACATCGGGATGAAGCTGGTCGGCGTCAGCCCGACTTCCGCGCCGGCGCGTCCGGTTCGGAGATTGTAAAGCGCCTCGGCGGTGTAGGTGAAGGTGCTTTCCGTCCCGGCGGCGCGATACCAGTTCGGCATGACATCGAGCGCTGCATAGCCCCCCGCGCCGACCACGATTAGGGCGGCGGCGGCGCGCGGCGCCAGCTGAAACAGGCTGAGCGGGCGCGGCAGTCCGTCGGCGAATGCGCGCAGCACATCGTCGAACGCCAGCGCTGCCAGCGCCGCCACCCAGATCGACGCTGCCGCCATCATCCGCCCCAGAAAGCGCCACTCGGTCAGGATAGGAAAGGTCTGATACAGCCAGAGGAAAAGCGGCGTTCGCTCCTGCGCCCACGCGGTGAAAAAGACGATCAGCAGCGCGGCAGGCGCGGCAATCCGCCAGCGGGGGACGCGATTGGGAATCGATGGGCTGCCCGCCACCCACAGCCGCATCAGCACCATCAGCAGCGCAAACAGCGGCGGGACGACGTAGTGATAATACATCGCATAGAGGTAGAGTTCGGGCAGCTCGGACGAGTCGAAATAGGCGCGGAACAGATCGCCGAAGTCGAGCGTGGTCAGCAGTTCGTAAAACGGATGATCGATCAGATGATAATGCGCCAACTGCGGGATCATCCGCACCGCCGACAGCATCGCCGCCAGCGCAGATGCCCCGACGAGACGCGGCAGCGTCCCCGGACGGAGGATGAGTCTGCGTTTGTCTGCATCTCGGCGCACCAGCGCGAACAGCGTCAGCGCCAGCGCGCCGAGCGCCGTCGGCAGCACATACCAGAACGTCCCCGCGAAGATCAGCAGCGCCGCCGCGCACGCCAGCACGACGATCCAGGCGCGCTCATGCCGATAGAGCGTGCCGATCAAGCCGGCATATACCCAGGGGACATATGCCTGACTCAGGCTCATCTGGTAGAAACCGAAGCCGATCGCGCCGGCAAAGCTGCCGCTTGCGCCGAGCAGCAGTCCGAGCAGGATGCGACCAGGAGCGCGGCAGTCGAGCGCTTTCGCCAGCGCCCAGCCGCCTGCGCCCATGATGAAGAGATGCCAGATGAGCGCGATCTTGCCGCCCTGCACTGCGCCATACAGGATGATCGGCGCGGTCATAAAGGGATTCAGGACGTAGGAAAACGGGCTCTCGAGCATCGGCTCGCCCCGTCCCATGAATGGATTCCAAAGCGGGATCGCCCCGCCATGCTGGTACACCTGCGCCGCGACCGCGCCCGACCCGATCAGATACGAGTATTCGGGTCCGCGCAGGCGCAGATCTTCGCGCATGTCTCTTACCTGCGGCGTGAACGCATACAGCGCAGCGCAGATCAGGATGATCTCCGCCATCGCGATCAGATATGGGGCGATACGCCGCAGCGCGGTCAGGCGCGCCAGCAGGTCATCGGGAAAGAGCGGGATGCCGAGGATGTCCGATGCCGCGATCAGCGAAAAAGCAAGCAGCGCGATGAAGATCAGCGACGAATACGGCGGCGGGAGCATTAGCATCAGCGTCCCGCACGCGGCAAGCACCAGCAGATAGGCGAGCATCACCCTTGAGGGCGTCCAGAATGGCGGCGAGTCCTTCATCGATTCACTCGATTGACCACGTCATGCTGCCCCATAAGACCGCGCCGACGAGCAAGCCGTCCAAGCCTGTGCCAGCGATGGGCGCGATCTCGCCATCACCCCACCAGATCGCCGCTCCACCGAAGGATGGCAAGCCGATGAAGACCAGGTCGCGCCCGCCCGGCGCGAGCGCGACCTGATCCGGCGCGCCGGGGAAAGCGTAAGAGGGCAGAGTTGGATCGCCGATGTCCTGAATCTCCCAGAACAAGCCGAGATCGGGGTCAACGCCGAAGCGCACCGGCTTGCTCATCGCGATGGCGGTTTGGCTCAGCAGCTCGACCGGCTGCGCAGCTTCGCTGACCGCGCCGGTATGGATATCGATCAGGAACCAGCGCGCTGAGTCGAGCATGAAGCCGACCGTGTCGAAGTCGAGCCAGTCGAACGCGATCAGCGCTTCGCTGTCCGGCACGACGACGCGGGCGGCGCGCAGCAGGATGCCGCTCTCGTCATAGACATAAAATGCCTGCTCGCCGGATGCTGACGGCGCAGAATGCACCAGATAGCCGCGCCGTCTGGCGCGAATCTCCGGCGCGCGCCCGTTGTAAATCGGGACATTGTTCAGGATGGTGATCGGCGCAGTTCGATCCTCGATGGGCAGGTATTTCATGGCGACGGCGGTGTTTCCGCCGAAGGGAAGCTCTGTCCAGACGAGCATCCCGCCCATCGAATTGATCGACCAGTGCGGCGCGGAGCGGACGAACCCCGCATCTGGGACGCCATCGACGAAGAGCGATGCATCTTCCGGCTGTCCGGCGATGGCGCGCCGTTCGCCGGTAGCGAGATTGTAGAGCATCAGATCGGTTGGCAGATCGAAGTCGGCGATGAACCCGTCGGTTTGAATGCGGTTGAGCGCGTCACGGGCAAAAGCGGGCAGAGATCGATAGGCGACTGCGCCGCTTGGAAACAGGCTCAGCATGGAGTCAGTATCGCTGCGGATCATGACCGGATCGGAGATCGTGCCATCCTCAGTTAGGCGGCGCGGCAGTTGATTGGGATTGTCGGGATCGACTGCATACAGATCGCCGGCTGCCCAGAGGATGATGGGGGTGACGGGCTGCGCAGCGGCGGCGAACGCAGGCAGGGCGAGCAAACAGCACAAAATCAGTCGTTTCAACATGCGCCTTTGACCTTTGCATCGCTAAATCTGCCTGATTCTACCCCGAAGCGAGCGTTTTTGTCGAACGAGGCTGATCGGCGCAGCGCGGGGATGGCGTAGGGTAAGTGTCAGTATGACGAATTTCTGAGCGCCGCGCAGCGGACTTATAATGAAAAAAGTGAAGGTGTTTTGAGGGGGAACTATGCGACGAGTATTGTGGTTTTTCGCGGTGATGCTCTTGAGTGTCTCAGGAGCAGCCCTATCCAGTCCGGATGCGCAGGACGCCGCCAGCGGTGATGGTGTCGATGTGGTGCAGACGCTGCCCGCCGATGGCGCAAGCGGAGTCGCCGCCAACGCAGCGGTGACAGCGATTTTCGACCGCCCGATTGTCCCACTGGGAGTCGACCTGACACTGCCGCCGCAGCTCGAAAACCCGCTGATCTTCGATCCGCCGCTGACCGGACGGGGCGAGTGGGTGAACACGTCGATCTATCTGTTTCGACCCGATCCAGCCATGGCGGGCGGCGTGACATACACTGTCTCCGTCTCGCCCGATCTGCGCGCTGTCGATGGGACGGCGCTGAGTGCGGCGTTCTCATGGTCATTCACCACTGAGCCGCCGCGCGTCGTCTCGATCAGCCCGCGCGGTGGTCTCACGCGAGTCTTGCTCGATGAACCTGTCGTGGTGACTTTCAACCAGCCGATGGATCGTGAGTCGGTTGAGCGCGCGATGATGGTTGGTGCGGGCGGCTCGGACAGTGGCTACATCCCTATCTCCGGCACATTCTCATGGGAGGCGGGTGATACCATTGTGCGTTTTGTGCCGGATGAGGGCTTTTTGATCGACACGCAGTATCAGGTGAGGTTTGAGGATGGCACTGCGCGCGGCGCGGGCGGTGGAGCGGCGCTTACGCAAGCGCCGGTCAGCACTTTTTACACTGTGCCGCGTCCGGCGATTATCCGCACATCACCGTCTGATGGCGCGAGGGATGCGCGTCCCTATGGCGGTCTCACCCTCTACTTTGCCAGCCCGATGAACTTCGAGACCATCGCCAAGCGCGTCGTCATCGATCCTGAACCCTGGCGCACCTTCGACAGCTACTACAGCGATTACGATTATTCCTACACGCTCTCCTTCCCAACCGAACCCAGCACCGATTATACGATCACGCTGCTGCCCGGTATGGAGGACATCTACGGCAACGCTATCGAGGAGCAGCGCGTCATTCGCTACCGCACTGCGCGCTATGATCCCGACCTGCGCCTCCAGGCGCCTTATGGCGTCGGGTTTTACAACGGGCGAAACGAGACGACGCAGGTCTTTATCACGCACCGCAACATCAGTGAGATCAATCTGTCGCTCTATGCAGCGCCCGTCTCCGACTTTGTGGGTCAGATCATCAGCAACAATTACGATCCCACCAATGGATACATACCTGCCCCTGAAATGCTCCTGAAAGCGTGGACGGTGACGGCAGATGCGCCCGAAAATCGGCTGCGTTACGATCTGCTCAATCTGGGGAGTCTGGCTGGATCGCACTCGTGCGTTGGCGCGCCGCCATCGCGCTTACAGGTGGGTGATCTGGCGGTGGTCATCAGCGATCCCGATCCGGTGCGCGCGCGCACCCAACCCGGTGACGGCGCGATCCTCACCCTGTTGTATCGGGATTACGCGCTCTCGATCATCGGCGGACCCGTCTGCGCGGATGGGATGCTCTGGTGGGAAGCTGAACTGCGCGAAGGCGAGACGGGCTGGGTGGCTGAAGGCATCGACGCGGGCGAGACGCCCGAATACTGGCTGGATGTCCGCGATCCGTCGGCGCATCAGGCTGTTGAAGTGATCGATCCGTCCAGCGAAGCGCTGCGCCCTGGTATTTACTTCCTGACAGGCAGCGCGCCGGAAGCGCAGCGCTGGCAGCGCATCCGTCATTTTCTCGTTGTCGGCACAGCCAATCTGACGCTGAAGTATTCGGTCAATGCGCTCACGATCTGGGCGACTGACGTGCAGACCGGGCAGCCGATCCCGAATGCGCCGATTGCCGTCTATACGCGGCGCAACAATGTGATCGCCAGCGGGACAACTGATCAGAATGGTCTGCTCACGCTGCCGGTGCCGCGCCGTGATAATCCGTACAACTCGCTGGTGGCGGTGCTGGATGCCGATCCGCATTTCGGCATCGGAGTCACGAGCTGGTCGGAGGGCTTGGAAGGCTGGTCATTCGGCTACGAGACGGAGTATATGCCGCAGCCGTATATCGGATATGTCTATACCGACCGCCCGATCTACCGTCCAGGGCAGCCGGTCTACTTCCGGGGGATCGTCCGTGAGCGCGATGATGCTGTGTACTTCCAGCCGGATGTGACCGAAAGCACCGTCTACATCTACGACAACAACGGTGAGATCATCTACCGCGAGGCGCTGCCGCTGACCCCGTTCGGCACGTTCAGCGGTTCGTTCACGCTGGCGGAGGACGCGGGTCTCGGCGCGTATCGCATCGCTGTGCAGCTTCCCGATGAAACCGCGGATGACTACTGGTACAACGCCTACGTCGAATTCAGCGTGGCGGAGTATCGCGCGCCGGAATTTCAAGTGACGGTGACGCCGGAGCGCGAAGCCATCCTCGACGGCGCTCCGCTGCGCGCTCTGATCGAAAGCCGCTACTTCTTCGGCGGCGCAGTCAGCGCTGCGCAGGTTGAATGGCGGATCATCGATGCGCCGTATGCCTTCCCCGGCGATCCGCGCTATGACTACATCGACTACGAACGCGACTCCGGCGCGCGCGCCTACTATGAGCCGGACAGCAGCATGATTGCGGAGGGAGCAGGCGTCACCGATGCGCAGGGCAGGCTGCTGATCGACATCCCCGCCGTGTTGGATGATGAGAGCAGCAGCCGCCTCTACACGCTGGAAGCGACGATCACGGATGAAAGCGGTCAGGCGGTCAGTGGGCGCGCACAGATCATTGTTCACAAGGGCGCGGTCGCGGTGGGCATTCGACCAGATCGATACGTTGGAAGCGCAGGTCAGCCCGCATCGGTCTCCCTCCTGACCGCTGACGTGTTCACGGGTGAGGCGGTCAGCGCCGATGTCAGCATCGAGGTGATCGAACGGCGCTGGTACAGCGTGCAGGAGCGCGACAACGACGGACGCACGGTCTGGAACTACGAGGTCGAGAATATCTCGGTGACGACCGGTGAAGTTACCACCAATGCCGAAGGCAGAGGGAGCTTCACCTTCACGCCCCCCAACGGCGGCATCTACCTGGTGCGCGCGTCGGTCGGCGGCGTGCGCGCCTCGACCTACATCTGGGTGTCCAGCCAAACCTATGTCGCCTGGCGGCAGCAGAACAGCAGCCGTATCGATCTGATCGCCGACGCGGCGGATTACAACATCGGCGATACAGCGGAAATCCTGATTGCGCACCCGTTCCAGGGCGAGACGACCGCGCTGATCACAGTCGAGCGCGGCGGCGTTTTGTCCACGCAGGTGCTGACGCTGGATACCAATTCGTATGTCTACCGCCTGCCAATTGAAGCCGATTTCGCCCCCAATATCTACGTGACCGCGCTGATCGTCAAAGGTGTGAACGAGAACAACCCAGTAGCGGCATTCCGCATGGGTATGGTGCGGCTTGACGTCGAGACGACGCGGCGCAAGATCACCCTGGATATCCGGTCGGATGTGGAACAAGCCGGACCTGGCGACACCGTCAACTACACGATCCGCGCGACCGATTATCTGGGCGAGCCGGTGCGGGCTGAGGTAGGCGTCGGGCTGACCGATCTTGCTGTGCTGAGCATCGCGCCGCCTAACAGCACGCCGCTGCTGCGCTATTTCTACGGTCAGCGGGGCTTGAGCGTTATGACCTCAACGCCCCTCACTATCAACACCGACCTGATCACGCGAACTGTGCTGGACACGATCAAGGGCGGCGGCGGCTTCGGCGAGGGCGGCATCTTCGACATCCGTGAGGAGTTCATCGATACGCCGTACTGGAACGGCGCGCTCACCACCGCTGAGGACGGCGAGGTCACCTTCGCGGTGACGCTGCCGGACAATCTGACCACCTGGCGGCTCGACGCGCGCGCCGTCACCGATGGGGTGGACAGCACCACGCTGGTCGGGCAGGCAACCTTCGACCTGATCAGCACCAAGCCCGTGCTGATTCGCCCGGTGACGCCGCGCTTCTTCGTCGTCGATGACCGCGCCGTACTGGCGGCAGTCGTCAACAACAACACAGATAGCGACCAGACGGTGCAGGTGGCGCTCGAAGCGGTCGGCGTGACGTTTGCGGGCGACGTTGTCCAGACGGTGGACGTGCCAGCGGGCGGACGAACGCGGGTAGAGTGGCGGGTCATGATCGAGGATGTCGAAGCCGTCGATCTGACCTTCTTCGCCAGCGCCAACAACGGCGAATACACCGACGCGAGCAAACCGCCGCTCGGTCAAGGCGACGCGCGCACGCTTCCGGTCTATCGATACACCGCGCCGACGGTAGTCGGGACGGCGGGGATGCTGCCGGAAGCGGGCGAACGCCAGGAGCAGATCGTCCTGCCGGCGAACGCCGATGATCGCCGGACGCAGCTGGTGGTTGAGGTTGAGCGCTCGCTGGCAGCGCCGATGGTGAGCGGTCTCGATTATCTGCGCAATTTCCCGCACCAGTGCACCGAGCAGACAGTCAGCCGCTTCCTGCCCAACATCATGACCTATCGCGCGCTGGCGTCACTGGGACTTGAAGATCGGGAACTGGAGCGCAATCTAGCGATCCAGGTCAGCTTCGGGGTGCAGCGGCTCGCGGCGCTCCAGCGCGCCAACGGCGGTTGGGGATGGTTCAATTACTCTGAGGCGAATCCGCTGGTCTCAGCATACGCGCTGATCGGGCTGGTCGAAGCGCGCGAGCAGGGTTTCCCGGTTGGCGATCCGATGATCAACCGCGCGATTCGCTATCTGCGCACAACCTTTATCACGCCGTCCATCCATACCGACTCGTGGCGGCTGGATCGGCAGGCGTTCATCCTGTACGCGCTGGCGCGGGCGAATGAACCGGATATCGGGCGCATGAATGCGCTCTACGACCACCGCGACAAGCTCAGCCTGTATGCAAAGGCGCTGCTGGCGGCATCGCTTCCAGCTGACGACCGCGCCCGGATCGACACGCTCACCTCGGACTTGTTCAACAGCGCGATCCTGAGCGCGGCGGGCATCCATTGGGAGGAGGGGCAGCGCGACTATTACAACTGGAACACCAACACCCGTTCGACCTCGATCATCCTGATGGCGCTGGCGCAGCTTGAGCCGAACAGCCCACTGCTCCCCAACATCGTCCGCTATCTGATCACGATGCGCTCCGCCGATGCCTGGGAGACGACTCAGGAGACCGCCTGGTCGGTCATGGGACTGACCAATTATGCGCTGGCGACTGGCGATCTGAGCGCATCGTACGACTACGATGTCAGTCTGAATAATACCAGCATCGCAGCCGGTCAGCTTGCCGGAAGCGATCTGGAGGCATTGATCCAGCCTGAGCGCGCGGTCATTCCGATGGTCGAGCTGCTGCGCGAGGAAGCCAACCGGCTAATCTTCGAGCGCGGCGAGGGCGATGGCGCGCTGTATTACACGGCGTATCTGAGCGTCTATCAGCCTGTCGCGACGCTCGAACCGCTCAACAACGGCATCGTTGTCCAGCGGCGCTACACCAATGCAGCGGGCGAGACGGTCACATCGGCGCGAGTGGGCGAACTGATCCAGGCGCGCGTCACGATCATCGCGCCAACCAGCCTGCACTACGTCGTCATCGAAGACCCCCTGCCGGCGGGCGCGGACGCGGTCGATCCCAACCTGCTGACCAGTCAGCAAGTAGGAACACAGCCAGAGATCAACGCCGCCGATCCGTTCCGCAGCGGTTGGGGTTGGTGGTGGTTCACCAATATCGAGTTCCGCGATCAGATGGTCGTGCTGTCGGCGGATTATCTGCCGGCGGGCGCGTATGAATTCGTCTACACGATCCGTCCGGGTCTGCCGGGTGAATACAACGTCCTGCCGCCGACCGGGTATGAGTTTTACTTCCCGGATGTGATGGGGCGCGGCGCGGGCAGTCTGTTCACCATCGAGAGCTGATTCGCAGTCAAGGGGACGTTTGCTCCGTCAGGCGTCCCCTGATTCATGCGTTCTGCACAAATTCCTGCGCTGATCTTGGCAAATGCCTTACAATCGAATTATCCATCATGCCTACATGTGCAGGGATGACAGCCATGAAAGAGGCGTATCAGGACGACTTGTCCGACTTCATCCGCTATGGCAGGCTCGACGCCTATGAACTGACCGATGAGGAGCTGGCACGCCTGCTGGAGATTTGGCGCTGGGCGGAGTGGAAGCGCCGCACGCATCCCACTGCCATCGACCACGACATCATCACCGCTGCACGGCGGCTTCAGGCGCGGCTGGCGCATGAGCGCAATGTGGAAGTGGAATACAACACCGCGCTGCTGCTGAAATCTGAAATTGAGCCGCTGATGTTTGCGCGGGCGCTGCTGGATTTTCCGCGCGCGGTCGCTTATTTTCTGCATCCACGCCGCTGGCTGTCCTTACTGCGGGCGTTGATTCGCGCGCGGCGCTACAACCGGATCGCGCCGCTTCAGGATGCCTATGGCAGTCCGCTCGGCTATCCGGCTGCCAAACTCGACTCAGTCTGCGGACGCGCACCCGATCTGCTCAAGCGGCGCTACTGGCGGCAGCTTGCGCCGTATTCGTTTGAGGAGCGCAAGCGCCTCAATTACTGGTGGTGATCGCCGCCAATGTGTTCAAGCAGCAGCGCGTTAACCCGCTCCGCCTCCTCATGCTGCACCCAATGCGTCGCCTCGTCGATCATCACCAGCCGACCTTGATCGCATTTTTCGACGCTGCGCTGCGCCATTTTCGGGGATAAAAAGGCGTCTTTTGCCCCCCAAATGATCAATGTTGGCATGGTGACGCGCTGATCGCCCGACATGTCGGGCGTATAACGCACCAGCGCGCGATACCAGTTGAGCATCGCGGTTGCCGCGCCCGGCTGTTTCCATGCCTGAAGGTAATGCGGGATGTCGCGGTCGGTGAACGTCCCCGGTCGGCTGGTCGCGGTCAAGGTCATGGCGGCAAGATTGCCCTCGCCGAGCCAAAACAGCGTTTCCGGCAGGAACGGAAGCTGAAAGTAACCGATGTACCAGCTTCTGAGCATCTGCTCCGGCTCGGTGCGCAGCGTTTGACTCATCACCTGCGGATGCGGGACGTTGAGGATCGCCAGCTTTTTGACGCGCTCGGCATGATGGATCGCCAGATGCCACGCGACCGCCGCGCCCCAGTCATGCCCGACGATGATCGCCTGATCGCGCCCGGCGGCACCGATCAAGCCCAGGATGTCTGCCGCCAATGTCCCGATCGTGTAGGCTTCGATCCCATGCGGTTTGTCGCTCAGGTTGTAACCGCGCTGATCGGGCGCCCACACGCGGCAGCCCTGCTCCGCTAGAAAGCCGATCTGCGACCGCCAGCCGTACCAGAATTCGGGAAAGCCGTGCAGCAGGATGACCAGCTCACCCTCCACTGAACCCGCCTGCGCAACATGAAGGTTGATCCCATTGGTCGGGATCATATTGTGAGCGACATCGATGCCGATGTCAGCCGTTTGGGTCATATTTCGCCTCTCAACGACTCGCTGAATGCATCGGTCAGGGTCTTGATACGCTCTGCGGCGCGCGCGACGCTGTTCAGATACTCGTTCCATTCCGGCGGAACCTGCGCCACGCCCATCTCGATATCAGCCTGAATTAATCCAATATACCCCATAATCAGCGCGGTTGGGGCGCGCAGATCGTGCATCAGCACATGCAGTGCTTCTCGATTGTTCAGTTCGTTCATCATCGTCATCCTGTCTGCTTCGTCTTCAGTAATGTTCTCTGTCGCATTCGCCGGATCAGGCGGGGCATGATCTCGGTGTAAGCGGTGTAGAGCGGCGGAAAGGGTGAGTAATCCCATGCGCCGATGTGCCGAACCACCGCGCCATGAAAGCCGCGCTTGAACTGATATACACCCCACAGCGGATCGGACTCGATAAAGTCGTCCGGCGCGCCCCACAAATCATAAACCGCACATCCCTGCGCTTTTCCCCATTGTATCGCGCTCCACTGAAGCAGGTAGTTAGGCTGTTTGTCCCGGTGGGCATTGGAGGATGCGCCGTAGAAATACCAACAGCGCCGCCCAAAGCGAAACAGGATGACCTGTGCCAGCGCTTCGCCCTGAAATTCGGCGATCAACGGCTGGGCGAGTCCGGCTTCGATAAAACGCCGCCAGGCTTCGGCGTAGTACTCCAGCGGACGGATCAGGAATTGATCGCGCGCGCTGGTGATGCGGTAAAGCTCGTAGAGCAGCGGCAGATCATCGACTGTCCCAGCGCGCACGATGACGCCTTCGCGTTCGGCAGTGCGGATTTTGCGCCGCGCTGACTGGCTCATCGCCGCCAAGAGGGAGTCTTCGGGCTGCGTCAGATCGAGACACACGGTGTTGCGAAACTGCACCTGATCGCGGGAAAAGCGCCAGCCGCGCCGAGCGAGCAGCACTGTCACTTGCGCGCCAAGCGGATCATCGGCGGCATCCGCCTCACCTGGGACGCCCGTCCCGATGCGCACGTCGGGATCGATCTTGAGCCAGATCGCCCCGCTCTGCCGCGCCATCCGCTGAAGCGCCTCCAGCACAGAGGCAGCCAGATCGAGATCGGCATAATCGAGCGCGGGTCCCTTTGGGACATACATGACCGCCGCCAAACCGACGCGACGGACGCCCACCGACGCCATCGCCGCGATCTCGCGCCCGCGCCGAAAGGCGATCCGGCGCGGCGTCCAGCCGGTGGTAGCGCGCTTGAAGTCGCCCCATTCCCAGGTTTGCAGCACATGGGCATAAGGCAGGTCGCGCAGCGCGTCGTTCCACGACGCGCGGTCGTCGAGCGTGGTGACAGTCAGACTCATCCGCCGCTTCCGTTAGCGCGTGACTGCCGCTTCAGCGCCTGCTGATAGGCGAAATAGATGAACGGATTGTACACGCGATCCCATGCGCCCGCCGACCGCTCCACGCGACCGCCCCACCCTCGTTTGAAACCATACACGCCCCATAAGCCATCATCTCGATGCTCAAAGGCAGACTCCAGCACCGTCTCATCTTCATCAGGGATGCCCCGCAGGTCATAGACTGCGCAGCCGCGCTGCTTCGCCCACTGAATCGCCGCCCACTGAACGCCATAGGACGCCATCAGGTTCCGTTTCCGGTCTGATGATGCCCCATAGAGATACCAGGCAGTCTTGCCAAGCGCAAAAACCATGATCCCCGCCAGCGGATCGCCGTCATGTTCCGCCAGGATGAGCGCTGCGTCATGCGGCACGAACAGATCATATGCCAGCGCGTAATATGCCGACTCATGGACGCCGAAAGCGCCTCGGATGCCGGTGATCTGCATCATCGCGGTGAAGTTCGACACCTCAGCCTGACTGGCTTCCTTATAGATGATGCCGTTCTTCTGGCTTTGCCGTATTTTGCGCCGCGTCCCCTGATTCATCCGCGCCAGCATGGTTTCGTCGTCGTCCAAATCGATCAGGATCGTGCGCGGCGGCTGGATCGTCTGCGGGCTGGGTTGAAACCCCAGTGCGGCGATCTGCTCCGCTGTTTTGTCAATGAATCCCGGCTCCCATTTTAGGAAAGCGGCGCGCTGGCGGCGGGCGCAGGCGTCAATCGCTGACCACAAGGCAGCCTCGCGGTCGGGGGGCGCGTAAAAGCCCATCGGCAGATACGCCATCGTCCCCAGACGCAGCGGCAGCCGCCGAAACAAAATCTGCGCGCCGGCGATCACGCGGTCATGCTCGCAGATTGCAGCAATCTCAGCTGTCCAGCCGTATGCAGCCTTCAACTTGCCCCACGCGCTGAGCTGGAGGATGTGACCGCGCGGCTGGGCGCGTACAAAATCATCCCATGCGCGCGGGTTTAGCTGAGTTTCTGGCATTTCGCCGCCTCCATCTGCTATGAACCTATTTTAACACGGCGCAATCCGATACGCTGATTCTTTGCAGCCTTGGTCGGCAGATGATATACTATGCTCCGTTTATCACAATCGATTGGTAAAAATCAGCCACTAAGGGACTGAGCCGCGTTTGCTGTGCGGCGCGTTCCAAGTGCTGACTGAAAATACAGCGTTCTGAATGCAGAGGAGTCAGCGCTCCGATGAACCTGATCAACGAATGGGCGTTTATTGGCGTGTTCGCAGCGGTAGCATGGATTTTCCCAACCTTGCCGCTGGTCGTGTCATGGGTGTTCCGTCCCAAGCGCGCCAACGCGATCAAGCTGCAAACGTATGAATGCGGCGTCGAGACGGTTGGGGATACTTGGGTGCAGTTCAAGGTGCAGTATTACCTGTATGGACTGGTGTTCTTGGTTTTTGATGTCGAACTGGTCTTCCTGTTCCCCTGGGCAGTCGCCTACAATCGGCTGGACTTTTTCGCATTTGGCGCGGGTCTGCTGTTTGTGTTTCTGCTGACCGATGCCCTGATTTACGCCTGGCGCAAAAAAGCGCTGGAATGGCTCTAAAAAGAGGCGGAGAAGCGACCCATGCCAACGCAGTGTCTTGACATCCTCAACACCCCTGCCGCCTGCCTGATCAGCAGCGGGATCGATCCTGGATTGGCGGAATTCATCGGCATCTTGCTCGGCGTGCTGGCGGTTTCGATTGCGCCGCTGGTGATCGTGATCGGCTTGATCTGGGTCGAGCGCAAGTTTGCGGCGCGCGTTCAGGATCGCATCGGACCCAACCGCGTGGGTCCGTTGGGGCTGCTGCAAACGGTCGCCGATGCGCTCAAGCTGATCACCAAAGAAGATATCACGCCCGCCGGCGCGGATCGGCTGATCTTCAATCTCGCGCCGATTGTCGCAGTGACTTCGGTCGTGCTGATGTGGGCGGTCATCCCGTTCAGCCCGTATCATGTCGGCGTCGATCTGAGCATCGGCGTGCTGTATGTCGCGGCGGTCGGATCGATTGGGACGCTGGCGATCATGATGGCGGGCTGGTCGAGCAATAACAAGTACGCGCTGCTCGGCGCATTCCGCGTGGTCGCGCAGTTGGTCAGCTACGAAGTGCCGATGGTGCTGGCGCTGCTGATCCCGGTGCTGCTGGCGGGCAGCATGAGCATTCAGGAGATCGTCAACAGTCAGCGCGGCATGTGGTTCTTCTTCTTCTCTCCGATTGCCGCGATTCTGCTCTTCATCTCGACGCAGGCGGAAGCCGGACGCGCGCCGTTCGACCTGATCGAAGCCGAGTCCGAGCTGGTTGCGGGCTATAACATCGAGTATTCCGGCATGAAGTTCGGCTTGTTCTTCGCAGGCGAGTTCGTCCATGTGCTGACTAATGGGCTGATGCTGGCGCTGCTGTTCTTCGGCGGTTGGGTGGGTCCGTTTGTCGATGATGCGCCGCTGCTTGGCGTGGTTTATCTGTTCGCGAAGGGAGCGGTGTTTTACGTCTTTTCGCTGCTGCTGCGCAACGCGCTGCCGCGCGTTCGCATCGACCAGATGCTGGCATTCAATTGGAAGTTCCTCGTTCCGGTGGCAATCGTCAATCTGATAGTGACCGCTGGCTTGTGGATGGTGGTGCGTCAGCTTGGGATCGCGCCTGGGGCGGGCTTCGAGAATGACTTTCTGGCAAACGTGCCGGCGGCGGCGATCATGTTCGCGGGCCATCTGCTGCTGGGCGGGATCATCATGACGATGGTGCGCAACGCTGGACGCCGCCAGCGGGCGAAAGACACAACCACAACGGCGCTCACAGTGGCGGACGATCAGAAGATGGTGACAGCGCAGTAGCTGGAACGAATGGGGGGACAGGGGCGCACGGGGTGAAGTGCGCCTCTCTGCTGAAAGACAAGGGAAACAGCGATGCTCGAATTGAACCCGCAGACAATCGCCTTTTTCATTTTCGCTGTCTTCGGACTGGGCGGCGCGCTCGGTCTGGTGACGACGCGCAACCTGATTCACAGCGCGCTTTATCTGATCCTGAGCTTATTCGGCGGCGCAGGATTTTTTGTGCTGCTGAGCGCGCCCTTTTTGGCAGCGGTGCAAGTGCTGGTCTACATCGGCGCGATTGCGATCCTATTCATCTTCGCGGTGATGCTGACGCGCGGCATGACTCGGCTGAAGGAGGTGGTTAACCGCCAGTGGTGGGCGAGCGCGGCGGTCGGCGCGATCCTATTCGCGCTGCTGCTGACGGGGGTCATCCTGCCGGTGTGGGGCGATGGCGGGACGAACCCGAATCAGCCACCGACCGATCTGGTGGCGACGACCGAAGACCTGGGCGTGGCGCTGGTCGATGGGAATCAGTACGTGCTGCCATTTTTGGTCTCATCGCTGCTGCTCACAGGCGCGATGATCGGCGCGATCGTCGTGGCGCGGGATCAGGAGGTGTCGTGATGGTTCCGCTCTGGATGTACCTGATCGTCGCAGCGGGCATGTTCAGTATTGGCGTCTATGGGGTTTTATCGCGCCGTAACGCTGTTGCGATCCTGATGAGTGTCGAGCTGATGCTCAACGCGATCATCATCAATCTGGTGGCGTTCTGGCGTTATGTGACGCCGACGAACATGTCTGGGCAGGCATTCGCGGCGTTCGTTTTCGTTGTGGCGGCGGCTGAGGCGGCGATTGGTCTGGCGATTGTCCTCGCCATCTATCGCAACCGGCGCTCAACCGTCGTCGAGGACGTGAACCTGCTGAAGGGATAAGCATGAATTTCAACATCAATGACCCGAATTTTCTACCCTGGTTGATCCCGGTCGGGCCGCTGCTGGGATTTGTGATCATCACGCTGCTAACCAACCGCAGCCGCTTGATCCCCGCGACCAGCCCACAGTACGGCGGGCATCACCCCGACTACGACGGGATGCTTGTGCCAGTGGTCACCAATTGGAGCCGAGCCGTCAGCATCATCGTCGGCATGAGCGGGATCGTCATGGCATGGCTGATCAGCTTAGCGGTCGTCGGCAATGCTTTCGGGCTGAATGCGGACGGCATCGGCGGCAAGCTCGGTCAGGATGTCCACGCCAGCGCGCTCGACTGGATGGCAACTGGGCTGACGCAGTTCCGCATGGGCGTGCTGGTCGATCCGCTGACGACGATCATGCTGATCATGGTTCCGCTGGCATGTCTGATGATCTTCATCTACAGCATCGGCTACATGGCGAACGATCCGCGTCAGGCGCGCTTTTTCAGCCTGATCGCGCTGTTCGCGGGCGCGATGCTGACGCTGGTCGTCGCGGACAACCTGCTGCTGCTGTTCGTCGGCTGGGAAGTCATGGGTCTATGTTCATATATGCTGATCGGCTTCTGGTTTGAGAAGCCGAGCGCCTATAAAGCCGCGATCAAAGCCTTCACAACGACCCGCATCGCCGACGTGATCATGCTGCTGGGCATCGCCTATCTTTTTGCAGAGACGGGGACGCTCAGCTTTCGCGAGATCGTCTATAACGCCGAAGTGCTGGAGCATCTGGCGACGACGCCAGCGGTCATCTTTGGCGGACTGAGCGCGGCGGGGCTGATCGGGATTTTCCTGATCATCGGGACGGTCGGCAAGTCGGCGCAGTTCCCGCTGCATGTCTGGCTGCCGGATGCGATGGAGGGTCCGACCCCCGTCAGCGCGATGATCCATGCCGCCGCGATGGTCAGCGCGGGGATTTACGCGCTGATCCGGATGTATCCGCTGTTCGAGATCGGCGGACATCCGCATGATGGCGAGTTCACCGCGCCGCTGATGTTCATGGCGCTGGTCGGATCGGTCACAGCGCTGTTCGCCGCGACGATTGCAGTCGCGCAGAACGATGTGAAGAAAGTGCTGGCATACTCGACCATCTCGCAGTTGGGCTTCATGGTTGCGGCGCTCGGCATCGGCGCGTATATCGCCGCGACCTTCCACCTGATCACCCATGCGTTCTTCAAGGCGCTGCTCTTCATGGCGTCCGGCGCGGTCATTCACGGCATGGAACACGGTGAACATCATGTCCACGCGCACGGCGACCACGCGCACGATGAACCTGCCGAACACGCTGAAGACCATGACGCAGCGCCCGCCGAACATAGGCATGATGAACACACTGACGCCACCTACCGCGAGCCAGAAGGCGGCGCGCCGCGCTTCGATCCGCAGGACATGATGAACATGGGCGGTCTGCGCAAGACCATGCCGGTCACATTCATCACCTTCCTGATCGGCGGGCTGTCGTTGGCGGGCTTTCCGCTGATCACGGCGGGTTTCTGGTCGAAGGATGAAATTCTGGCGGACGCCTGGCATGGTCTGACGGAGGGCTTCGGGCCTCATACGCTGGTCTTCATCTTCCTGGCGCTGGCGGCGTTCCTGACCGCATTCTACACGGCGCGCCAGCTCTGCCTGACATTTCTGGGTGAGCCGCGCACGGAAGAGGCAAAACATGCCAGTCTCGGTGAGGGCATCGTCAGCGCGACGATGACGCTGCCGCTGATCATCCTGGCGGTCTTCGCCATCTTCGCCGGGTTCGTCGGCGTCAATCCGGGCTTCCCGATTTTGGGCGGCATCCTGTCCCCGAACGGCATTCCATTCAAAGAATTTCTCAAATACACCCTGATCGCGGAGATGCAGCCGTCCACGCTGGCATTCGATGCTTTCCCCGTGCTGGTGTCGTTCATAGTGGCGCTGGGTGGGCTGGGACTGGGCTACATGATGTATGGGCGCAAGCCGCTGGCGGCGGGCGAACCCGATCCGCTGATCAAAATCCTCAGCCCGAGCGTGCACACCACGCTCAGGAACAAGTACTACTTCGATGAACTGTACATCGCGGCGTTCGTCAAGCCGTCGCAGTGGGTTTCCAGGAACGTCGCCTATCTGTTCATCGACAAGGGCGTGATCGATGGTTTCCTGCATCTGATCGCGCGCGTTTTCACCTGGATCGGCGATTTCCTGAAGATGATGAACACCTGGCTGATCGATGGCTTGCTGGACGGCGTGCCTGAGCTGGTGGCGCGCTTCGGGTTTATCATCCGCTGGATTCAGACCGGTCGCATCCAGCAGTATCTGCTGCTCGTGGCGGTGATGGCAATCGTGATCGCGGTCGTGTTCGCGCTGTCGGCAGGCGGATCGTCGGCTGCTGTCGGGACGCCATGAGGTAGGGGGAAGCATGACGATTGTTGGTATTGATGTCCTTTCGTTCTTAGTCTTTGCCCCCGCAGTTGCGGCGCTGGCGCTGCTGCTCCTGCCGCAGAACCGCCTGATCGCGCGGGTCGCTGCGCTGGGGGCGTCGGCGGTCATCGGCGGGATCGCGGCAGCGGTATTCTTCGCCTACAACGCGGCGTCACCAGACTTTCAGATGGTCATTCAAGCGCCCTGGTTCACGGTGCTGAACGCAAGCTGGCACATCGGCATCGACGGCATCAGCGCGTCGATGATCCTGCTGACGGGCGTGCTGACACCGCTGGCGGTGCTGATCAGCTTTGAAGTCGAGGAGCGCGTCAACACGCATATGGCGCTGCTGCTGTTCTTCCAGGCGGGGCTGTTCGGCGTGTTCGTCGCGATGGACATGATGATCTTCTTCCTGTTCTACGAACTGACGCTCGTGCCGATGTTCTTCATCATCGACCAGTGGGGCGGTCCCAACCGCAAATACGCAGCGACCAAGTTCTTCATCTATTCGATGGGCGGATCGCTGGGGATGCTGCTGGCGGTGCAGTTGGTCGGCGTGACCGCCGGGACGTTCAGCATCCCGGAACTGGCGCAAATCTGGCCCACATTCACCGGCACAGATGGCACGTTCCTCGGTCTGCCGATCCAGACGGTCAAGGCGCTGGCGTTCCTCGGCTTCTTCATCGCCTTTGCGATCAAAGTCCCGGTCTGGCCCTTCCACACCTGGCTGCCGGATGCGCACTCCGAAGCGCCGACCGCCGGATCGATGCTGCTGGCGGGTGTCATGCTCAAGCTCGGCGCGTATGGCTTTCTGCGGCTGGTCATTCCGCTCTTCCCCGATGTCTGGATCGCCGATGTGAACATCCTCGGCTTTGTCACCAACTGGGCAGGCATCTTCGCTTTTCTGGCGATGCTCGGCGTGGTGCTGGGGGCATTCGCTGCCTTCGGGCAAACGGACATCAAGCGGCTGGTGGCATACAGCTCAGTCAACCACATGGGTTTTGTGGCGATGGGGCTGGCGGTCACTGCGCTGGCATACGCTCAGCAGTGGCTGCATGGCACGAGCGCACATATGCAGAGCGCAATCATCGCCACCAATGGCGCGGTCATGCAGATGTTCAATCATGGGCTGAGTTCGGCGGGCATGTTCCTGCTGGCGGGGGCGATTTATCACAAGACCCACACCCGCGATATGACGCAGTACGGCGGCTTGTGGGTGCGCGCGCCGATCTACGGCGGCATCTTCATCTTCACCAGTATGGCGAGCCTCGGTCTGCCAGGCTTGAACGGCTTCGTCAGCGAGTTCATGGTCGTGCGCGGCGCGTGGTCGGTCTATACCTGGCTGACGGTGATCGCGATGATCGGCTTGCTGTTCACCGGCGGTTACATTCTCAAGGGCATTCGCGCTGTCCTGCACGGACCTTTCAATCTGCACTGGCGCGATTATCATCTGGAGATCGAGCTGCGTGAGTTCATCGCTATCGCGCCGCTGATGGTGCTGATGCTGATTACGGGTCTTGCGCCGAACTGGATTCTGAATGTGATCAATGCGTCGGTGACGCACATTTTGACGACAGCGAGCATCCTCAGCGGAGGCATGTGACAGATGGAATCGACTTTTCCTGTCCTGAGCATGATCATCTTCATCCCGATTATCGCGGCGGTGATCATCCTCTTTTTCAAAAGTGAGCAGAAAGACCTGATACGCGGCATCGCGATTGCGGCGGCGGGCGCGGTCTTCATCCTCAGCTTGTTCGTGTTTCTCAACTACAACAACCAGGTGACTGCGGTCGTCGCCAATCAGGCAGCGCTGATCGAGGCGGGCGGCACATCCGTCGGGACACAGATGTTCAGGGAGACGCTCGCATTTGAGGAGCGCGTCCCGTGGATCGCCAGTTTGGGCATCAGCTACCATCTCGCGGTCGATGGCTTGTCCGCGCCGATGGTGCTGCTGACGGGCATGGTCGCAGTGGCGGGCGTGCTGGTGAGCTGGCGCATCGAGGATCGAACGCGCGAATTTATGGCGTTTTTCCTGCTGCTGGTCGCTGGCGTCTACGGCGTGTTTGTAGCAGTTGACCTGTTCGTCCTGTTCTTCTTCTATGAGCTGGCGATCTTTCCGATGTATCTGCTGATCGCAACCTGGGGGTGGGTGCAGCTTCGCGAGTATGCTGCGATGAAGCTGACCTTGTATATCCTGGTCGGGTCGGTGGTGGCGCTGATCGGCGTGATCGCGATGGTGATCACGGCAAATGCCTTCTTCACGGGCGAAGGCGCAGCCATCTTCGAAGCGGCGAAAACGGCAGGCATTCTCCCCGCTGACGCGGCTCCGTTCAGCTTCAATATGACCTCGATCACGCTGGCGGCGGAGAACGGCGCGTTCGATGTGCTGGGCTACGCCGGCATCGACGGCTTGACCTTCGCCAAGCTCTGGTTCCCGTTCGTGTTCCTGGGCTTTGGCATCCTGGCGGGCGTGTTCCCCTTCCATAACTGGTCGCCGGATGGTCACGTCGCCGCGCCAACGGCGGTCTCGATGATCCACGCGGGCGTGCTGATGAAGCTCGGCGCGTATGCGGCGCTGCGCTGCGGCGTTCAGCTCTTGCCAGAGGGCGCGCATGTCCATCTGCCCTGGATCGTCTTCCTGACGCTGATCAATGTGGTCTACGGCGCGTTCATCGCTTTCCGACAGCGCGACTTCAAATATGTCATCGGCTTCTCATCGGTCAGCCATATGGGATTGGTCAGCATGGGCTTCGCGTCGATGAATCTGGTCGGCATGACCGGCGCGGGCTTGCAGATGTTCAGTCACGGCGCGATGACAGCGCTCTTCTTCGGCTGCGTCGGCATGGTTTATGACCGTGCGCACACCCGCGACATCCCCAGTTTAGGCGGCTTCATCCAAGTCATGCCTTGGGTCGGCTTCGCCTTCATCCTCGGCGGTCTGACCAGCATGGGGATGCCTGGGCTGAGCGGGTTCGTCGCAGAATTCCCGATCTTTGCGGGCATCTGGGCAGCGTCTGAGCAGATCACGCTGACGATTGGCGCGTTCCAGTTGAGCAACTACTATTCGGTGATCGTCATGCTGGCGGCGCTGGGTATCGTGATCACGGCGGCGTATGTGCTGCGTGTCACGGCAACGGTCTTCTTCGGCGCGTTTGACCGCGCCAGATTCCCCGATGTGGACGACATCAGCACCCGCGAGAAGTTCGTGCTGTTGTTTTTGGGCGCGCCGCTGGTCATTCTGGGCGTGTATCCGGCGATCATGGAGCCGATGCTGCAAGCCGGCGTGCGCCCAGTGCTGGCGATTCTGGGCTTGGTTTAAGGAGGAAGCAGCGTGCAGCCATTTGACTTAGCGGCAAGCCTGGGAGTCGTCGCGCCGGAGATCGGCTTGACGATCATGGCGATTGTAGTGCTGTTTCTTGATTTGCAGCTCCCCGACAGCCAGCGCCCCAATCTTGCGCTCGTGACCTTCATCGGTCTGATCGCGACAGCGGCGCTGTATCTGATCCTGTGGTTCCCCGTTCCGATTAGCACGGCGGTCGCTGGATTGGGCGTGCAGGAAGGCACGTATTGGGGTGGGATGCTGCGCCATGACGCGCTGGCGCAGATTTTCAAGGTGATCGTGCTGGTCGCGGGCGCGCTGACGGCGCTGATCGCCAGCGGATCGACGGGCGTCGGGCGCAAGGGCGAGTTCTACCTGATCATCATCGTGTCGTCGCTCGGCGGCGTGCTGCTGGCGGGCGCGGCAGACCTGATCATGATCTTTCTGGCATTGGAAACCGTCACCATTCCGCTGTACGTGCTGGCGGCATTCCGCCGCGATGATCGCCGTTCGTCTGAAAGCGGGATGAAGTATTTCCTGTTTGGATCATTCGCATCAGCGATACTGCTTTACGGCTTCAGCCTGCTCTACGGCTTCACCGGTCAGACCAGCATCGCGGCAATTGCCGAGTATCTGGGCAGCGAGCCGTTCAGCGCCAACAGCGTCCCGGTGCTGATCGCGATGGTGCTGGTTGTGGTCGGCTTCGGCTTCAAGATCGGCGCTGTGCCGTTCCATTTCTGGACGCCGGACGTGTATGAAGGCGCGCCAACCCCTGTGACGGCATTTCTGAGCGTGGCGAGCAAAGCGGCGAGCTTTGCGGTCATTGCGCGCTTTTTCGTCGTCGTTTTCCCGGAGGGGCTAGTGCTGAATGGGCAGGAGATCGCCTCTTTTTGGGTGCAGTTGGCGTCGGTGCTGGCGGTCGTGTCGATGACGCTGGGCAATGCGGTTGCGCTGGCGCAGAAGAACATCAAGCGTCTGCTGGCATATTCATCGATCGCGCAGGCGGGCTACACGCTGATCGGCGTAGCGGCGCTCAGCGCAGGCGGTCAGAACAGCATCGCCGCCATCGGCTTTTACATGTTCATGTATACCTTCACCAACCTGCTTGCGTTCGCAGTGGTGATCGTCTTCAGCGAGGCGACCGGCAGCGAAAACATCGCTGATCTGGCGGGACTGAGCCGGCGCAATCCCTGGCTGGCGCTGACGATGACGATTGCGCTGCTGTCGCTGGCGGGCGTGCCGCCGGCGGCGGGCTTCTTCGGCAAGTTCTTCCTCTTTCAGGCGGCGGTCGATGCGGGGTTAGTCTGGTTGGCGATTGTCGGCGTGCTGAATGCCATTGTCGCGCTCTATTACTACCTGATCGTGGTCAAGATCATGTATGTCGATCATGGGCAGTTCGAGGAGCAGGTGATCCCGGTCGCGCAGCCGTATGTGTGGACGCTGGCAATCACCACGCTGGCGGTGCTGCTGCTTGGCACGTTTGCTGCGCAGCCGATTTTCGACTGGGCGTCTCAAGGCGCGGCAGTGCTATTTGTGCGCGGACTGTGACGGTCATGGTCTGCGCTGGGGGCATGAGATTTCATGCCCCAGCCCCTTGACTTTCTTTGACCGATCTTAAAGAATGCTGAGGCGGCAAAATTTTGTGCTTTTTCAAATGCTTGTGATAAAATGCGCAAGGTTGTGAGCTGGGCAAACCCAAGTGAGCCAACGTAAGGGACAGCATTCGCCGCGCGTGCGCAATCTGGCGCTGGCGGCGCTGGCGGCTCAGGCGGGCTGTGTCACCATCCTGATCATCATGGTGGCGCTGGTTGTGGGTTTGTGGCTCGACGCGCAGAGCGGGCGACGCGGCTTATTCACGGTTTTGCTGCTGGTGGGCAGCGTGCCGCTGACGCTCTTTCTCATGGTGCGGATCGTGCTGGGTTCGGTCAATCGAATTCAGACACAAGCAGTATCGGATGAACGGACACACGAGGAGGGTGAACTTTGAGATTATTTCTATCTGCGAGATGCAGCCCCGCGCCGCATCTCTCAGCGGACAGTAAAGGAGCGCCGTGATGAACACAACCATGCGAGGGTGTCTCGTTTTGCTGGGGATCATTGGGTTTCTGATCGTCTGCAGCCTGTTTACCTTTGGGTTCATGCCGAGCAACGGTATTGCTGTCGCTGTTCCGGTAATCATGGTGCCAGGTGAGCCGTATGATCCAAAACTGCCGGTCGACTCGTTCCGCTGGACAAACACGCTGACCGCAACTGTGCTGGCGGGGCTGGTCGTGCTGCTGTTCACGTTCCTGGTCTGGCGTTCGTCCAAAGGCTGGACGCGCGAAGTCCCCGGACGCTGGCAGGGGTGGGCGGAAGTCTTCTTCGGTTTCTTCTACGATCTCAATAAGCAGATCGCTGGTAAGAATGCCAGGCTGCTCTTCCCGCTGACCGCGACCATTTTCGTCTTTCTGCTGGCGACCAACTGGATGAAGCTGCTGCCTGGCATTGAAACCGTCGGCGTGCTGCACTGTGCTGAGGCGGGCTTCAGCGCCTATCCGATGGTGCAGATCGGGAATGATGCCTATCAGCTTTACAACGATCAGGCGCTCAACGTCGGTCGAACGGCAACTGAAGAGGATTATCACCACTGCGAAGCATGGAAGAAAGCGGGCAAGCGGAAGCCATCCTCTGTTGAGAAACATGAAGCCGCAGAACGGTTAGCCGAGCAGGAAGCGGCGCTGGTTGAACGGCTGACCGCAGAAGGCGCGAGCGACACGGCGATTGCCGCTGAAGTTGAAGCGCTGCGGCTGGAGATTGCCAAAGAACTCTATGCACACGCCACCTACCCGCTGACAGCGGAGCAGCTCGACAAGGGCGTTGTGCCGTATCACTTCGTCATCACCCCCTTCGTGCGCGGCGCGACCACCGACCTAAATCTGACTATCGGTCTGGCGCTGGTCTCGGTGATTGCCGTTCAGGTCTTCGGCGTCATGGCGCAGGGTCCGAATTATTTCCAAAAGTTCGTCAATTTGCGCGCGCTGGGCAATCTCGGCAAGAAACCGCTAGGCGCGATTGATTTCGTGGTCGGCTTGATCGAAATCATCTCCGAACTTGGCAAGATCATCAGTCTCGCCTTCCGTCTTTTCGGGAACATGTTCGCGGGCGGCATTCTGCTGATCGTCATGGCGTTCCTGGTCGCGGCGTTCCTGCCGCTGATCTTCATCGGGCTGGAAGTCATCATCACGACTGTCCAAGCGCTGGTTTTCGCAGTCTTAACGCTGGTGTTTGCGTCGCAGGCAATGGAAGGACATCACGGCGACGAAGAACATGGCGAAGCGCACCACTAAAGTTTGCTGACAAGGTCACATACACACTCAGGAGAAGACAGTCCATGGAACTGGAAAACGGTCTGAAAGCAGTTGGCGCGGGTTTGGCGATGGTTGGCGCATTCGGTCCCGGAATCGGCATCGGTCTGCTGGTGCAGGGCGCGATGCAGGGTATCGGTCGTAACCCAGATGCCGCTGGTCAAATCCAGACGAACATGATTTTGGGTATCGTGTTCGCGGAAGCCATTGCGATCTATGCGCTGGTGGTCGCGCTGATCATCCTGTTCGTGCTGTAATCCGACAGGAGCGTTCTTTGATGAAACAGTCGATGCTGATGAAACGCCTGCTGCTGATCGTTGTCCTGGTGGTGGGAGCGGCGTTCTCGACGGCGGTCGTGTTCGCTCAAGAGGGTGAGGCAGCCGCCGCGGCGGAACCCGCCGCTGAAGCCGCCACCAACCCGCTGACGCCGCTGGGCTTGAACACGGGCTTCCTAGTCTCGCAGATTCTTCACTTCCTGATCATCTTCGTCATCGTGAGCGTCTTTTTATGGCGTCCGCTGATGAATATGCTCGACAGCCGCGCCGCGAAAATCCAGAAGGGTCTAGAGGACGCCGCCGCCGCTGCCAATGCGCGCCGAAATGCCGAGGCTGAGGCGGAGAAAATTCGCGCCGAAGCCCGCGCTGATGTCCAGCGCCTGATCGAGGAGGCGCGCGGGCGCGCTGAGGAAGTCGGCAAAGCGATTGAAGCCGAGGCGCGCGCTGAAGCGGAGCGCATTCGCGCCGAAGCCCGCGCCGCCGCGACCGCCGAACGCGACCGCCAGCTCGGTGAACTGCGCTCGCAGGTCGCTGCCATTTCAATTGCCGTCGCGCAGCGCCTGATCGGGGAGAACCTCGATCAGCAGCGTCAGCAGGCGTTGATCAACGATTTCTTCGCCAAAGTCCCGGCGGACGCCCGCGCCTTGAGCGGCGCGATCACCGTGATCAGCGCCATGCCGCTCTCCGAAGAGGAGAAGGCGCGCATTCAAGCGGAGACCGGCGCAAGCGCGATCACCTACACGGTCGATCCGTCGATCCTAGGCGGCTTGGTCATTCAGGCGCAGGATCGCGTCGTCGATGGCAGCGTCCGCAGCAATCTGAACGCGCTCGCAGGACGGCTGCGTTAGTTCAAAAATTGCAAAGCCGCAGAGCTACACTGCCGACTCTGCGGCTTTTGTTTTTTCAGACATGATGCGCTTCGCCGACTTATTCACCGCGCTTCGACAGCCTTTTGAACTGATCGGCGCTCCACACACGCCGATCACCGCGCCGATTGTCGAGTCCAACTTTGAGGTTGCGCCGGGCGGCGTTTTCGTCGCCAGAGCAGGCTTGTCCACCGATGGACACCGCTTCATCCCCGACGCCATCGCGCGCGGCGCAGCAGCGGTTGTTGGCGAGCGTGACCTGCGCGGTCTGCCTGTGCCGTATGCGCGCGTCGAGAATGCGCAGGAAGCGCTCGGCTGGCTGGCGGCGGCGTATCACGGCTTCCCTTCGCGGCGGCTGACGGTGATCGGCGTCACCGGCACAGATGGCAAGACCACCACCAGCACCCTGATCCACGCAATCCTGCATGAAGTCAGCGGCGGCAAAGCCGGGCTGATCAGCACGATTGCCGCCGATCTGGGCGGCGCAACCGTCGAGACCGGACTGCATGTGACCACGCCGGGCGCGCCGCAGACGCAGGCGCTGCTGGCGCAGATGGTCGCCAATGGACTGAATTATGCTGTCGTTGAAATGACCAGCCACGGGCTGGCGCAAGGGCGCTTGAACGGCATCGATCTCGATCTCGCTGTGCTGACCAACCTGACGCATGAGCATCTCGATTATCACAGGACATTTGAGGCGTACCGCGCCGCCAAAGGGCGGATGTTCGCGATGTTGGGTGAGTCGGAGCGCAAAGCGGGCGTCACCAAGACGGCGGTCATCAACGCGGATGATGCCAACGCCGAATTCTTCGCGGCATTTCCGGCGGATCGCGTCCTGCGCTATGGGCTGAGCCAGCCGGCGGATGTGACCGCGTCACGCATTGTGTATCAGCCGGGCATGACGCATTTCTTCGCCCATCATGACGAGGTCGATTTTGCGATCCAGTCCGAGCTGGTCGGGCAGTTCAATCTGGCAAACATGCTGGCAGCGATCAGCGCGGCGCGCGCGCTGGATGCCCCCATCGAGTTCATCGAGCGTGGGATCAGGCGCGTGAGGGCGATCCCTGGGCGGCTGGAGCGCGTCGATGCCGGGCAGGATTACCTGGCGCTGGTGGACTTTGCGCACACGCCCAATGCGCTCAAAAATGCGCTGGAGGCAGGGCGGGCGATGGTCGGCGCTGGCGGTCGGGTGATCGCGGTGTTCGGATGCGCCGGGCTGCGCGATGTCGAAAAGCGCCGGATGATGCCGCAAACCGCGCTTCGACTGGCGGATGTCTGCATCTTCACCGCTGAAGACCCACGCACCGAGTCGCTTGATGACATTCTGGCGACGATGGCGGAGGCAGCGCTTGAAGCGGGCGGAGTCGAGGGCGTCAGCTTTCACCGTGTGCCAGACCGCGGCATGGCGCTGGCGCGGGCGTGCGCGCTGGCGCGGGCGGGTGATGTGGTGATGGCGCTGGGCAAGGGGCATGAGCAGAGCATGGCGTTCGGCACAGTCGAGTATCCCTGGGATGATCGGCAGGCGCTGCGCGCTGCCATCCAGGGCGCGCCGCTGCGCACGCTGCCGACTGCCTGACGCTCAGCCAACGCCGATTGGCATTTGTGCCTGGCGTGGTAAAATCCAACTTGGGGGTAGACAGCGATCATGCTCGATTTAGGGATCGTCATCCTGAACTGGAACACCTGCGACCTGCTGCGAACCTGCCTGCAAACTGTGTTGGCGAGCCGGGGCGATTTCACATTTCGGGTGATCGTTGTCGATAATGCCTCCACGGATGGCAGCGCCGAGAGGGTAGAAGCGGAATTTGCTGCGCATGACCCGCGCGTCCGCTTGATTCGCAGCCCGCACAACGGCGGCTATTCCTATGGCAATAATCTCGGACTGCGCGCGCTCGGCTTTGACAATCAGGCGAACGCGCGGCGCGGCGCGGATACCCCGCGCTATGCCTTACTGCTCAACCCCGATACAGAAGTCCCACCGGATGCGCTGATCAACATGATCCGTTTCATGGACGCCCACCCCGACGTGGGCGCGGCGGGACCCAAGCTGGTGCTGCCCAACGGTGATTTGGATAAGGCGTGCCGGCGCAGCTTCCCGACGCCGCTGGTGTCGTTCTATCATTTTATCGGGTTGGGCAAGCTGTTCCCCAACAGCCCCCGTTTCGCGCGCTATAATATGACCTATATTTCGCCGAACGTGGAGATCGACGTTGACTCGGTGGTCGGTGCGTTTATGCAGGTGCGCCGTGAGGCGCTGATGGCGGTCGGTCTGCTTGATGAGCAGTTTTTCATGTATGGAGAAGACATCGATTGGGCGCATCGAATCAAAAGCGCGGGCTGGCGCATCGTCTATCATCCTCAGGTCGTGGTCAAGCACGTCAAGCGCGCCGCCAGTCGACAAAGCAGGCGCGCACAGTTCGAATTCTGGCGCGCCATGCTGATCTTTTACCGAAAACATTATCGCGCGCAGACTCCATTCTGGCTTCACAGCCTCGTCATGGCGGCGCTGCTTGTGAAGGGCGGCAGAGGGATATGGGGCGAAATGCGCCGGAAGGCAGTGACCCGCCTGTGAGGATCGATCTGAAGCCGCACGCTCTCTATCTAGAGGCGGCTGGCGCGGCGTCGACTCCGTCGAGCTGCAGCACTGCGCAGATTTACGCGGTCGATCCGGTGTCGCGGCGCATGCGGCGCGTCAAAACCCTCATGGGCGCGCTGCTAGTGCTGATCGACGTGGCAATGCTCAGCCTGGCATTTCTGCTCGGCTACTGGGCGCGCATGAACCTGCCGCTGTTTTCCATCCCAAACAGCCAGCCCGCGTTTGCCGGATATATACCAACACTCATCCTCCATACTGCGACGATCGTCTCCATTTTTTACCTTTCACGCCTGTATCATCTGCCGCGCGTGGTCAGCCGGATTGATCAGGCGCGCAACGTGCTGGGGCTGGTCACCATCGGCGCGCTGATCGTCAACGGTCTGCAGGAGATCATTTTCAAGAATACGTCATTCGACCCGATTGATTATCCGCGCAGTCTGTTCTTTTACGTCCTGATGTTCAGCGTGATCCTGGTCGTGCTGGGACGCGAACTGCACTGGGGTCTGCGGCGCTGGCTGCGTCAGCGCGGCATTGAGCGCGATAACCTGCTGATCGTCGGCGGGGGCAAAGTCGCCCGCGATCTGGCGCGTAAGATCAAAGCTTATCCCACGCTTGGCTACAATGTCGTGGGGATGGTCAGCAGCGCGCCGCCGCGCAAGGAAGCCAACAGCCTCGGCATCCCGATGCTGGGCGTTTATGCCGATCTGCCCTTTCTGATCGACGCGTATGCCGTTGAGCAGGTGATCATCGCGCTGCCAGAGGCGCACCGGAATGAGCTGATCGCCCTCATCAGCGCGTGCCGGCGCGGACGGGTGGACATTAAGGTCTATCCCGATATGCTGGCATACGTCTCTGGCGACATCAGCGTGGATGAAGTCGGCGGAACGCCGCTGGTGACCGTGCGCGACATCGCGCTGCGCGGCTGGAAGCTGAGCCTCAAACGGGGACTCGATCTGGTCGGTGCGACGGTTGGTTTGGTGCTGCTGTCGCCATTTCTGCTGCTGACCGCGCTCTTGATCCGGCTGGAGTCGCCGGGACCGGTCTTTTACACGCAAGAGCGCATGGGACTGGACGGGCGTCCTTTCCAGATGATCAAGTTCCGCTCGATGCGCATCGACGCGGAAGCAGCCGGACCCGGCTGGACAGTGCCAAATGATCCCCGCGTCACCAAGATCGGCGCGTTCATGCGCCGCACCAGTTGGGACGAAATCCCGCAGTTGATCAATGTCTTTCTGGGTGAAATGTCGCTGGTGGGTCCGCGACCGGAGCGCCCGATCTATGTCCAGCAGTTCCGCGAGCGCATCCCGCGCTACATGGAACGCCACCGCGAAAAAGCCGGCATGACTGGCTGGGCGCAGGTCAACGGGCTGCGCGGCGACACGTCGATTGCGGAGCGCACCTCCTACGATCTTTGGTATGTTGAAAACTGGTCGCTCTGGCTCGACATCAAGATCATCATCCGCACCATCCTCAACATCGTCCTTAACCGCGATAAGAACGCCTATTGATGAGCATGGGCGCGCGCCGCTGGCTGGAGATCGCGCTCGTTCTGCTGCTGGCGGCGGCGCTGCGTTTTGCTGAGCTTGCGTCGATGCGCGCCATGCTGCATCACGATGAAGCGGCATACGGCGTCGATGCCGTATCGCTGATTCATATCCCCCGCTTTCAGGTCTATTTCCCGGACAACTACGGTCGAGAAGGGCTGTGGATGTGGCTGCTAACTCCGCTGCTGGCAGCTTTGGGCGGCGCGGCGCTGCCGATGCGCCTTACGGCGGCGCTGATCGGCGTCCTGACCGCCGCGGCGGTCTACCGTCTCGCCCGTGAACTGTGGCGCACCGATCAGACCTTTGCCCTCTGCGTCACGGCGGCGCTGGCGGTTCAGTTCTGGCACGCGCTGCACAGCCATCACGCTTTCCGCGCCATCACCTTTCCGCTGATTGGGGCGCTGGCGCTGGCGGCGCTGTTTCATGCGCGGCGGACGCATCGCGGTTGGACGACGGCGGGCGCGCTGATCGGGCTGACCTTCTATACCTATCTGGCGGCGCGCTTCTGGATGATCGGCATGGGCGCGCTGATCGGCTGGTGGCTGATCCGTGAGCCGCGTATTCGGCGTGGGGCGCTGCGCGCCGCGCTGATGGCGGGGCTGGTCTGCCTGCCGCTGATCGCCGCGCTGACCGCCGCGCCGCAAAGCCGGATCGATCAGGTGGCGGTGACTTCGGTCAAGCAGGTCATGACCAACATCGCAGCCTGGATCGGCGTTTTGTTCGGGAATGAACCCCTTTACGACAATGTGCATTATCTCGAAGGCGGCACACTCTGGACATTCACAACTGCCATCCCCGCCTTGATCGGGCTGGGGGCGCTGATTGCGCGCCAGAGACGAACAGCGCTTGGGATTGCCGCGCTCACTGTCCTATCGATCCTGCCCGCCGCGCTGACCAACCGCCCGATCACGCTGCTGCGCGCCATCGGACTGACGATTCCGCTGGCGCTGTTGATCGGCGCGGGGCTGGGGGCGCTGTGGCGCTGGTCATGGGTTGGGCGGATCGCGGCGGTGGGGCTGATCGCGCTGTCCGCCCTTGAAACAAGGGCGATGCTCCGCGCTTACGTCCGCGATCCAGCACTGATCGCCCCGATGGAAATCCGTTTGAATGCGGGTCTGGAAACGCTGGCGGCGCTGGAGACCGACTCGCCAGCATATGCCGCGCCGTTTCGCGCCGATCACCCGATTCTGCGCCTGCGCGCCTGGACGTTGGGGGCGCGCCCGCTGATCGCGTTCGAACCGGCGGCATGTCTGCGGCTGATGCCGCGCGCGGACTATCTGGCGATCACGGCGTACACGCCCGATCTGGCGGCGCGCCTGTTCGAATGGGGCAGTTTGGAGACCATCAGCGGCGAGGGCTGCGCAATTTACCGCTTCCAACGCGATCCCGACCGCGGCAATGAGTCGGGGTCGATTTTCGGCGGGATGATCGCGGTCAGCTTTGACTCTGCGCTGCCTGATGAAGCGCGCGCGGGCGACACGCTGCTGATTCGCGCTGTCATGCGCCGGACGGCTGAGATCGATGCGCCCTACACAGCATTTGTACATCTGTATGATCAGGACGGCGTGCTGCGGGCGCAGGTCGATCAGCCGCTTTGCGCCTGGGCGGACTGGCGCGCGGATGAGACGCTGATCCATAAGTATCGCCTGCATCTGCCGGACGATCTGCTCACCAGCGCATATACGCTGGGCTTCGGGCTGTATGAAAGCGCGGTCGATGGGCGTCCGGCGGGGGCGCGGCTGCGGCTGGATGATCACAGCGATGTGCTTGAATTGAGTCGGGTTAGGGTGGCGGGCGGATGATGCATCGTAATTGGGCCTGGATCGGCGCGGCGCTGACTCTGCTGGCGGCGTTCGCGCTGCGGATTTATGAACTGGGGGCAAAAGACCTATCCGCCGATGAAGCCTTTGGCGTGATGATGATTCAGCAGCCGTTTTTCGATCTGTGGCGGACGGGTCAGGACTTGCACCCGCCGCTCTATCATGGGCTGGCGTGGCTCATGGCGCGGGCGGCGGGCGAATCGGCGTTTACGCTGCGCTTCGCGGCGCTGATCCCCGGCGTGCTGACGGTCGCGTTGGCGGTCGCGCTTGGGCGGCGCGCGTCGGGCGGATGGACTGCCGGTCTGCTGGCGGGCGCGCTGACCGCAATCTCTCCGGCGCTGCTCTATTGGTCTCAGGACGCGCGGCTGTACACACTGCTGGCATGTCTGACCGCCGCGAGCATGTACAGCTTTCTGCGCCTGACTCAAACTCCAACGCGCGGCGCATGGGCGCTCTATCTGCTGACGACGCTGGCAGCGATGTATACGCAGTACGGCGCGTTCTGGGTCATCGCGGCGCAAAATCTGGCGGCGCTGGCGCGCTGGCGCGGACGCCTGCGCACATGGTTTGCTGGGCAGATGCTGCTTGCGCTGGCGTTCCTGCCCTGGGCGATCGGTCAGGCGGCATTTCTGGCGCAGCCGAGCAATCTGCGCGCTGGCGGCTTCTCGCTGGCGCGCGCGCCGGAGGATGGGGCAGCGATCCTGCGCTTCTGGTTTCTCGGTTACACGGAAGCCGGACTGCCGCAGGTCTACATCCTCGGTCTGGCGCTGACAGCGTTCGGAGGGTGGCGGATGCGGCGGACGGCGAACGGCGTCGCGCTGGCACTGTGGGTCGCGCTGACGTTTGCGCTGGTGATCGCCTGGGGTGGGCTGCTGGACTATTTCGATCCGCGCTTTGCGATTGCCGCGATTGCGCCGCTGTTCGTGCTGATCGGGGTCGAGACCGCCGGCGCATGGCGCGAACATTACGCGCGCGGCATCGTGAATGCGATCCTCTTGGCGGCGCTGATCGTCGGCATGGCGCTGTCTGCGCTCAATTGGTATCGTCAGCCGCAGACGGCGAAAGGCGATTATGCAGCGGTCATGGCGCGGATCGCGGCGTCTGCACAGCCTGGAGATCGCATCCTGTTCAGCAATCCGGGGCAGATCGCGCTGATTTTTGTCCATGCGCCGCAAGCCATCCCGCACGCGCTGCTCGATGTCGAGCGCGTCAATCGCCCTGGCACGGAAACTTACCTGGATGAAGTCGTCGGCGGCGCGGCGCGGGTCTGGCTGGTCGAATACGGCGATCCGTCCGGGTTTGACGCCATGCGGCTCGTGCCAAATTACCTGAGCGGGCGCGGACTGCGCGCGCTCGAATTCGATTACGACTCCGGCAAGGTGATGCTGTTCGATCTGCGCCGTCTGGATGCCGAGTGGCAGCCGCTCGATGCCCGTTTCGGCGCGGCGATCCGGCTCGCTGCCTACCAGATCGTCATTGATGCTGACGCAGCGCGCATTTCGCTGCGCTGGACAGCGGACGCTGTCCCTGAGGCGGATTACCATGTCGGCTGTCACATCCTCAACGGCGCCGGGATGCTCGTCGCACAGACCGACTCGCTGCCACGCGGCGGCGCGGCGCGCACAGTCGATTGGAAGGCGGGCGATCTCATCGAGGATGGCTGCGCGGTTCCGCTTTCGCCCGATCTGCCGTCAGGGCGCTATACGGCGGCAGTGGTGCTGTACACATATCCTGAGCTGGCGCGCGCTGAAGTGACCGGAGCAGATGCCGCGCCGAGCGGTCTGGCGATCCTGACGACCTTCATGAGGTGAATTCATGGACATCAAAACCCTGGAAGACGCGATGCACGCTTTTGTCGAAAGCAGGGGCTGGTATCGCCCCGACAGCAAACGCCCGCAAACCCCGCGCAACCTCGCCATCTCGCTGTCGATTGAGGCGGCAGAAGTCCTGGAACTGTTTCAGTGGGGCGATCAGCCGTCCGACGCGGCGGCGCTGGCGGGCGAACTCGCCGATGTCATGCTCTATCTGCTTCAGCTCGCCAGCCTGAGCGGAGTCGATCTCGGTCAGGCGGTCATGGACAAACTGCGCCTCAACGCCGACCGCACCTGGGGCGCGGACTAACGCCCCTATACGCCTCAACCAAGTCTCCGTATAATTTGCGCTTGCAAATAATCGTGTTTTTATGTTGGTTATGGGCTTCAACGGCTGACTGATATGACTCCATCCGACCTGCGCTCGCGGCTGCGCGCCGACTCGATCCGCCATCTGTGGATCGTCTACCACGATTACAACGGGCGCGCCTGCGCCAAGACCGTCCCGGCGTCCAAATTCGCCGATGCTCTCGAACGCGGGATCGTCTTCGCCCGCGCCAACCTCGACTTTGCGCTCAACGATCACATGGCGGAGGGCGCGATCTTCCAGGCGCAGACGGGCGATTTTCTCGCCGTGCCTGACCCCACCAGCTATCGCCCGCTGCCGCACCTGCCCGGCGTCGGCATCGTTCACGCCTTCATGCTGAATGAGGACGGGACGCCGTTCGACGGCTGCCCGCGCGCCGCGCTGCGCCGCATGGTCGAGCGCTGCAGCCAACGCGATATGCGCATCACGCTGGCGCTTGAAGCTGAGTTCGCGCTCTATCGCAAGACGGAGACGGGCGATTACGAACCTGCCAGCGCCGACGGTATGTTCACCGTCGCTGGGCTGAGCCGCCATGCGCCGCTGATGCTGGAGATCGTCGAGACGCTGGAGACGATGGGCATCTCGGTCGAGCAGCTCGGCAAGGAGTACGGACCGTCGCAGTTTGAATTCACCGTCCGCTACAGCGATCCCCTGACCGCCGCCGACGAATATCTGATCACGAAGCTGGTGGTTAAAGCGCTGGCGACTAAGCACGGCATGATCGCGTCCTACATGCCGAAGGCATTCGATCATCTGCCCGGATGCGGGCTGCATGTCCATCTCGGCTTGTGGCGCGGCGATCACAACCTGCTGGCTGGCGACCCGCTTTCACCGCTCGGTCTGAACGTGGTTGGTGGACTGCTGGCGCACGCGCGCGGTCTGAACGGGGTCGGCGCACCGACGGTCAACAGCTACAAGCGGCTGCTGCCCGGATCATGGGCGCCGGCACACATCGCCTGGGGCGTCGGCAACCGCGGGACGCTGGTGCGCGTGCCGGACTCGCACCAGCGGGCGCGGATCGAGTATCGCGCTGGCGACTGCACCTGCAACCCGTATATCTACCTGACCGCGCTGCTGGCGGCGAGCTTGGACGGCATCGACCGCCAGCTTGATCCAGGTGAGAACATGCACGCCGACGATGTCGGTCACATGGACGCCGACGCGCTTGCCGCACGGGGGATCGACTTTCTCCCCCGCGATCTGGAGACGGCGCTCTCCGCGTTCGAGTCTGACCTCACGCTGACTGCGCCATTGTCTCCGGTGATCGCGGCGGAATTTGTCAAGGTGAAGCGGCTGGAACTGGCGGCATATCAGCTCGCCGTCCACCCCTGGGAGCGCGCGCTCTATCTGGAGATCACGTAGCCGCCTATCCTCGGCTCTGCGCGTCCATGACGGCGACCGCAGTCATGGCGATGATGTCCTCGACATCGTCGCCCGCCTGCAAGACATGGATCGGCGCGCCGATCCCCAGCAGGATCGGTCCGATGGTCTCCGCGCCGCCCAGCCGCGCCAGCAGTTTGTAGGCGACGTTGGCGCTGTCCAGATCGGGAAAGACCAGCACGTTGGCATCCTTGACCTGGCTGAACGGATAGCGTCCTTCGATCAATTCCGGCGTGACCGCGACATCCGCCTGCATTTCGCCGTCGATCAGCAGGTCGGCGCGCCGCGTGCGGACGATCTCGAGTGCCTGGCGCACCTTCTGCGACTGTGGATGCGGCGTGCTGCCGAAATTGCTGAAGCTGAGCATGGCGATCTTCGGCTCGATGTCGAGCGTTTTGGCGAAATCCGCTGCGAGAATGGCGATCTCCGCCAGGGTGTCGGCGTCGGGGTCGATATTGACCGTCGCATCGGTGAACAGATAGACGCGCCCCTTGACGATCACCAGGTAGACGCCGCTGGCGCGCCGCGCGCCAGGTCGCGTGTGGAAAAGCTGCAAAGCTGGACGCACCACGTCGGGATATTCGTAGGTCAAGCCGCTGATGAAGGCATCGCCCTCGCCCATGTGCAGCATCATCGGACCCAGGTAGTTGCGATCCCGCAGCAGCGCGCGCGCCTTCGCCATCGTCACGCCGCTGCGCTGGCGCAGCTCGTACAGGGCGGGCTGATAGCGCGCGCGCTTGTCGTCCTGATACGGATCGACGATCTGGGGCGCGAAATGCAGCCCCAAATCCGCAATCTGGCGCTCGATCAGGTCGCGCCGTCCGATCAAGATCGGAGCGGCGATCCCCTCGTCCGCCACCTGCGCGGCGGCGCGGATGATCTTGCTCTCGTCGCCCTCAGCGTAGATCACGCGCTTGGGCGCGCCGGAGCGCGCTTTGTTGACGATCCGGCTGCGCACCTGCTGACCGATGCCCTGGCGGTCGATCAATTCTTGGCGGTAGGCAGCGATGTCGATCTCGCGCCGCGCCACGCCGCTCGCCATTGCCGCCTGCGCGACCGCCGGCGCAACCCAGAGTAGCACGCGCGGATCGAGCGGCTTGGGGATCAGGTAATCGCGCCCGAAGCGCAGCGATGACAGCCCATAGGCGGTCAGCACGCTGTCCGGCACGTCCTCCATCGTGAGCTGCGCCAGCGCCGCCGCCGCCGCCTGCTTCATCGGCTCGTTGATCTGCCGCGCGTAGACATCGAGCGCGCCGCGAAAGATGAACGGGAAGCCCAGCACGTTGTTGACCTGATTGGGATAATCGCTGCGCCCGGTCGCGATGATCACGTCCTTGCGCGTCTCCAACGCCAGTTCGGGCATAATCTCCGGCGTCGGGTTGGCGAGCGCGAACACAATCGGGTCTTCCGCCATCGTCCTGAGCATCTCCGACGTTAGCACACCCGCGCTCGACAGACCCAGAAAGACATCCATGCCGACACAGGCGTCCGCCAGCGTGCGCGCATCGGTGTAGCTGGCGTAGCGCAGCTTGTATTCGTTCATGTTGTCCTCGCGCCCAGCGTAGATCACACCGGTCGTGTCCACCATGAGGATATTTGACCGCTGCACGCCCATCGAGACGTAAAAATCGGCGGTCGCAATCGCAGACGCGCCCGCGCCGCTGATCACGATCTTCAGGTCTTCGATCCGTTTGCCGTTGACTTTCAGGGCGTTGAGCAGCGCCGCGCCGCTGATGATCGCCGTGCCATGCTGATCATCGTGAAAAACCGGGATATCGAGTTCGGCTTGCAAGCGCCGCTCGACCTCGAAGCATTCCGGCGCTTTGATGTCCTCCAGGTTGATCCCGCCAAAGGTCGGGGCGAGCGCCCGGATGACGGTGACCATCTCCTCGACCGTCCGGGCGTTGATCTCGATGTCGAACACGTCCACATCGGCAAAGCGCTTGAACAGCACGCCTTTGCCCTCCATGACCGGCTTGCTTGCCAGCGCGCCCTTGTTGCCCAAGCCCAGAATCGCCGTCCCATTGGAGATGACCGCGACCAGATTGCGCTTGGCGGTCAGCTCGTAGACGGCAAGCGGGTTGTCGGCAATTTCAAGCACCGCTTCCGCCACTCCAGGCGAATACGCCAGCGACAGATCGCGCTGTGTCGTCAGCGGCTTGGTTGGGACAACTTCGATCTTGCCAGGGCGACCTCGGCGGTGGTACTCAAAAACATCCTGCTTGGTAATCGACATGTTCCATCAATCTCCTTAATTTTTGATGCCGGGCACGCAGCCAAGCGCACAGGATTAATCACTCTATGATTGTAACGCTTTAGACAAGCAGTGGTATCAGTCCAGAGTGGTTTTAATTGAGCCAACGCCAGGAGCAAATCGGTTTATGTTCTGTTGTATTTTAAAACAATTAATAACGATTGCGGCAAAGTTGTGAAATTTTCACGAAAAAGGCTCGCAATCGTTGGACAACGCGGGCGACATCGCCTATGATTTATCATAGACGGTAAGCACAGTAATCCCCCTGTCCGCAACAGGTCGTTCTTATGATTGGGAGCTTGGATCATGACTGCGCGTTATTTCACTCAGGAAGATTTCGCGTCGCTTTTACTGCCCACGCCGACCGTTGCGCAGGACAAGATGCTCGCCCTGCACAGCACGCTGCGCCGCCGAATGCGCGAACTCAACTGGGATTTACATCCCAACTGGGCGCAGCCGCAGCCGCTCGCCTATCGATCAGCGGCGCGCATCGGTGATACAGGTCTGCTCACCGCCGCGCTCGCCCTCGACTATCTGCGCTCGCGCGAACAGGCAGCCCTGGTCGAGCGCATGATGGGGCGCGAGATAAGGCTGCGCGGCGGCGCGGACATCCGCCGCCATCCGATGATCGAAGTCCGCCTGACGCATGAGCATCTCACCGTCGAGCTGCTGATCAGCCCCGCCGCCTGGTGGGATCAGCGCAACCTGATCGGCAAGCTCAGCATCCCGCGCCACAGTGAGACGCTGCGCAGCATCATCCAGCGGATGCCCGGCGATTTCCGCTTCGGCTTCTGGAACGGACTGCACCTCAGCGACATGCATCTGACTGCGCGCCAGCTTTCACGCGGGACGATCCTCAACGAATGGCTCAGCACTTTTGGCGATGGCTCCGACTGGCTGCGTGTCGGCGCCTGGTTCGGTCCCAGCGATCCGATCTTAAACACTGACCAGATCGCCTCCGAACTGATCAGTCGGATCGGCGCGCTCTACCGGATTTACGAATTTGCCGTCTGGACGAGCAACAACAACTTTCAGAGCTTCTACACCAACAGCGCCAGCTTCTCCAATCGCGGCATTCGGATGTAATTTCAGCCGCGTCTTAAAACCGATTTTTCGATACAATCGCGATCATGTTCAGGATCGCTATCGTAACTGCTGTAGTGATGACGCTGCTGACGGCGCTGCTGCTGACGGCGGTGCGCGCCCGCGATTACGCGCCGCCAACTGTTTGGCTGGCGGACGGCTGCGCGCTGCCCTGCTGGCGCGGCATCCAGCCCGGAGTCACGCGCGGCGAGACCGCGCTGGCGCGGCTGTATGCGATGGCGGATGTGCGCGATGTGGCGGTCACGCTGACCAGCGCCTCGCTGGACAGCGGCACAAGCTACGTCAACTGGCGCTGGCGCGGATCAAGGGACGAGATCGGCGGGCTGTTCATCCTCGATCAGGGGCGCGTCCGCGAGATCTTCCTGAACACGCCGCTGCGGATGGGCGATCTGTGGCTCGGTCTGGGGACTCCGGCAGGTGGGACGGTCGATTATCTGTTCGGCATCAACGGTGGGGTCGAAGTGATCGATACCGCCGCCTATCCCGCCTACGGCTTGTCGGCGATTGCGTATGTCGGCTGCCCGATCCGGCTGCCGCGCTTGTGGACAAGCACAGTCTACATCTGGCTGCGCCAGACCAGCGATGGACGCTTCACCTATAACCCATACAGCGTCTACATCACCGACCTGATTCAGTCATTCAGCGCTGGAGGACGGGAATACTGCTGAACAAAGGCGCTGCAAGCCGGCAGTTTAATCTTCCTAGACGGCGGTCAGCGCCAGCACCGAGGCGCGAATTTCCGCCTCGATCTCCGGCGGCGGATCGGCGTAGTGCGCGCCGCGTCGCAGATAATCCTCGAAGGTCTGCTCCAGCTTGTTGTCCTCGCAGGCGCACGCTATCGACTCATACCAGCGCACGACGCCATGCTCCAGATTGAGGTCAGCGCCCTGCACGCCGCCGTCCTCGTCGCGCCACATCCATGAGGTTGCAGGCTTCATCTCGTATGCCCTCTGTATTCAATATCCCGACGCCGCCAACTGCGCCGCTCTTTCTTACCCTAACTTAACTTGAAATTTAATGCTTGCGAACTTTTCAACCCCCTGTTATATTGTTCATAGAAATCAGCATAATTCACAGGATGAGGTGTGACGCGCATGAGCGCCAGCGCCGCAATGCAGGAATATCTCGCTGAGGCGTATCGCATCGCCTACTATCAACGCGACACCCCCTATATCTCCACGTCCGCGCTTGCCGAGACGCTGGGCGTCTCGGCGCCGGCGGTGACGCGCATGGTGCAGCGCCTGAAGGAGGCGGGCTACCTCGATCACGAGCCGTACCGCGGCATCCGGCTCACGCCGCTGGGCGAGCGTGAGGCGCTGGCGAACATCCGCCGACATCGGCTGGTCGAATGCTTTCTGGTCAACGTGATGGGCTTCGGCTGGCATGAAGTCCATGACGAAGCCAACGCGCTCGGCGAAACCGTCTCCGATGAGATCGTCGCCCGGATGGAGAAGATGGCGGGCTTTCCGCGCCGCTGTCCGCATGGCGAGCCGATCCCGTCGCGCGCCGGTATGATGCCGCGCGTGATCGATTATCCGCTCACCGACGCCGAAATCAATACTCCGCTGACCGTCAGCCGTGTCCACACCCACGATGCGGACAAGCTCGCCTATTTGGGCGAACTCGGCTTGAAACCCGGCACGAACTTCACCCTGATCGCCCGCGCCCCGTTCAACGGACCGATCCAGCTTCGCATCGACGGCGCATCCGAAGTGCAGGTGATCGGGCATGAGCTGGCGGGTGTGCTGCGCGTCTGCGCGCCGGATCACTTCGAGCTTTAACCCACCAGCTTCAGCCGCAGCGAGTCCGTCCGTCCGCTGTCAAAGCGCACCGACTCCAGCGCGCAGCGCAGCCCGCGTCGCCGCAGCCGCTCCAGCCATGCGCCCAGGCGCGCCCGCGTCTGCATGAGCGCGCGCGGCATGTTCTTATCTGCGATCTGCGTCCCATACAGCCGCTCAACCTCCGCGCGCACCGACTTTTCCCACACCCACTGCGTCAGGATGCTGGCGGCTATGCAGCGCCGGAAGGCTGCGCCATTCCGCAGCGGAGTCAGCACTACCGACAGCCCGCGCGCCAAGTCGGTATCGATGGCGGCGAGGTTGCCGATGTAAACGGTGCTGGCGAGCAGTCCTTCGATCAGACCCAGATCGCCCGCCGCGTCCCAGATCGCGGCGCGCTGCCCAAACTCAAATGCCGTCTCAACTTTCGCCGTTGTCGCCGCCGGATCATCGCCGTGGACGATCAGCGTGACGTTGGCGAAGTCGGGATCGCTGACCGGCACGATCCCCGGCAGATCGAGCGCATCCCCGACTTCATCGAGCGGAAAGACCATCAGCGGGCTGCCGTTGTTGAGCCTCAGCGCCGCCTCCAGCGGCGGAGTCCCCATCTGGGGGCGCGGTCGCGCCGCGATCTCCCCCAGGTGGGTCAGGATGTCCAAGTCGGTCATGGGTGTTCGACAGTGAGAAAAGGATTGGGCAGTTCGTTGACATAGGCATGGACGAGCGCCTGAAAGTGATGGACGCCCGGCTCATAGCGCGCCGAGAAGCGCCCACGCTGATACGAGCGCGATTTCAAATTCTGCTGGACGTATTCGCAGATTTCGATGTCCTCATACTGCACTTCATCTGCAAATTTGACCATGCTCTCAATCGTCTGCTGATCGTGATCGGTCTTGAAATACCATTCAAACGTCAGCAGGCATTGATCGACGCTCACCGGCTTGAGGATGTTCACTGAGAGATTATCGGGGTAGTCGTCGATCATGAAATTCGGGAAGATGACGTGATAGCGAATCTGCTCGCCCGGCTGCGGATTGCGGTAGCGGCGCTTATTCGGGTTGCCCTGACTGCTTGGTCGGACGACGGCGCGCTGCGTGCTGAAATACGGGTGGACATCGACGTACAGATCGTCCAGGCTCATCTCGCGGTTCAAGCCCGGATGCGCGAACGGGACATGATAGCCCTCCGCGTAGTTGTCCATATAGACTTTCCAGTTGCAGTGGATCAGGTATTCGCTGCGCTCGACCAGCCGCCAGCCCGCCAGCGTGACTCCGGTTTGTCGAACGAACTCATCGCCCCACTGCGCAGCCAAGCTCGGCGCGTCGTCGTCGAGGTTGACGAATACGTAGGGACCCCAGGTCTCCAGACGGATTTCATGCAGCCTGAAGCACGCCGGCTCGAAGCCCTCTGTGCCATCCATGCCGGGCGCGCGCAAAAGCTGACCGTCCAGCCCGAATGTCCAGCCGTGATACAAGCATTGCAGGCTCTTGCGACTGCCGCGTCCACGCGCCAGTGCGCCCGCCCGATGCGGGCAGACGTTGTAATAGGCGCGCAGCCGACCGGAGCCGTCGCGCGCGACGACAATCGGCTCACCTGCCGCGTCGGTCGCCACGTAGTCGCCTGGCTTGGCGACTTCATCGACACGCGCCACCGCCTGCCATGTCCGCGCAAAAATCCGCTCCAGCTCGAGCTCGTACACCTGCGGATCGAGATACCAGCTTGCGTCGAGCGTCTCTGCCCGCGCGGCTGCTATGTTGAACGGTTCATTCGTCCACTGTTTGCGCATAACGTCATTTACAGCCTCATCAGCCTCAAAATCCTGACAGCGGGGGCAAGTCTACCCCACCCCCATCCCTGAGAATAGCCCTGATTTTTGGGGGAGATGATTAATTTCCAGGCAATATTTGGGGGATTCGCCGATCAAATTTATAATTTATAAAAATCACCTCAACAGGAGCTTTTTTGATGAAACATCCAGATACAATCCGTTTGCAACAGCTCGCACGCCAGCACTTGTGGATGCCGTTCACTCAGCTTGCCGACTTGATCGCGGACGACGGACCTCGCATCATCTGCCGCGCGGACGGCAGCTATCTATACGACACCGACGGCAAAGCCTATCTCGATGGGGTGTCAGCATTGGAGGCGATGGTCGCGGGACATGGACGCGAAGCGCTGCTCGATGCAGCGATCCGGCAGTATCGGCAGGTAGCGTTCATCGACCTGTTCCGCTATGTCACGCCGTCGCAGATCGAGCTTGCCGCCAAGCTCGCCGAGATTACGCCGGGCGACTTGTCGCGGACATTTTTCACCCCCGGCGGCGGTGAGGCGGTCGAAGTCGCCATCAAGATCGCCCGCCAGTATCACTACATGCGCGGTGAAGTGGACAGGGTGAAGGTGATCACCCGACACGGCGCATATCATGGGACGACGTTCGGCGCGATGGCGGTCGATGGCAACTATCACGCGACGCGCAACTACATCTTTCAGCCCGACACGTTCGGACGGATCGCGCCTGCGCCGGAAGTCGGCTGTGGAGTCGAGCATGTGCGCGAGATCGCCGCGCTGATCGAGCGCGAAAACCCGCGCACGGTGTCCGCCATCCATCTTGATCCGATGAACACGGCGATCCGCGTCGCCATTCCGGGCGATGACTTCTTGCCCGCGCTGCGCCAGATGTGCGATGATTATGGCATCATCCTGATCGCCGATGAGATCATCACCGGCTTCGGGCGCACGGGCAAGATGTTCGCCTGTGATCATTACGGCGTCGTGCCGGACATCATGACGCTCTCCAAAGGGCTTTCGAGCGGCTACTTCCCGATTGGCGCGGCGGTCGTGCGAGGCGCGATCGCCGATGCCTTCACTGGCGGACCCGAACATACCTTCCGGCACGGTCACACTTACAGCGGGCATCCGGTCGGATGTGCGATCGCGCTGGAGAATATCCGCCTGATCGAGAGCGAAGGGCTGGCGGCGCAGGCGGCGGAGTCGGGCGCATATCTGCTGGAACGACTTCAGGAGCTTTCGCATCATGCCTGCTTCGGCGGCGTGCGCGGCAAAGGGATGCTGGTCGGGCTGGAATTGGTGATCGACAAGGCGACCGGCGAGACGACGACTCCGCCGGGCAAAATCGGGCTGATCTTCCGGCTGGCGTGCCGCGAACGGGGGCTGATCCTGCTGTCGATCCATCCCGGGAACGTCATGCTGATCGCGCCGCCGCTGAATATGCCCCGCGCCGAGATCGACGCGCTGGTGGCGATCATCGATGGCGCGCTGGCGGACACGGCAAAGGCGGTTTTGCAGTCGTAAGGACGGAAGATGAGGGAAGCGCGCAAAAAATTGACTGAACCGCTGCGCGGGCGCGCTTCCCTGATCGCGATCCTAGCGCGGCGGGTGCTGTCGATCCGCTGGTCGGGGCTGGCGCGGCTGATGGCGGACGATCTGGCGCGCCCGCGCATCCCGGTGGACTCGGCGGGCGTTGAAACGCTGCTGAACAAAGGCGAACGCGCTTTCCAGCGCGGCGATCACCGGCGCGCTCACAATGCCTGGCGCGCGGCGGCGGCGCTTGCCCCCTACGATGAGCGCGTCTGGATCGCGCTGCTGCGCGTGCTGGAAACCAACGCGGATCGTAAGGTATGCTTACAGAATATCGTTGCGCTCAATCCACTGAATGCCGAGGCGCAGCGGCTTCTCTCGCTTTACGAAAAAGAGGACTCCCATGACCGATGAACTCGTTTTACTGCCGCGTCCGCGCGCGCTCACTCGCACAGGCGGGACTTACACCCTGCCCGACTTCGGCACACTTCAGCTTGCGCTCGCCCGACCCGGCGATGCCTTGTTCACGGCAAAGCGGCTGCAAAGCGCGCTCCAGACTTACGCAGGCGCGGCGTTTGCCATCTCCGGCGGCGATCTGGCGGGCGCGGTGCGGCTGGCGATCAACCCGGCGGCGCGCCCGCAGGGCTACAGCCTGACCGTCAGCGCAGAGGGGATTCAGATCGTCGGCGGCGATCTGGCGGGCTTGTACTACGGCGCGGTGACGCTGGCGCAGCTTCTGCGCACGCAGGGCAAAACGCTGCCGACCCTGGTGATCGTCGATCATCCCGATTTTCCCCGGCGCGGCGTCATGCTCGATGTCAGCCGCGACCGCGTCCCCAACATGGACACGGTGATGGGGATAATCGACCTGCTCGCAAGCTGGAAGATCAACGAGTTTCAGCTCTATATCGAGCATACCTTCGCCTACCGCGAGCATGAGCGCGTCTGGCGCAGGGCGTCTCCCTTCACCGCTGAGGAGATGCTGGCACTGGACGCTCACTGCCGTGAACGTTACATCGATTTTGTGCCGAATCAGAACAGCTTTGGGCATTGGCATCGCTGGTTCGAGCATCCCGAATACCTGCATCTGGCGGAGACCGAGACCGGCGTTGTCACCCCCTGGGGGACAAAGCAAGAGCATCCGTTCAGCCTGTCGCCCGCCGTGCCGGAAGCGCTGCCGCTGCTCGGCAGACTGTTCGATGAATTTCTGCCCAATTTCTCCAGCCCATTCTTCAATGTCGGCTGCGATGAGACGTTCGACCTGGGCATGGGCAGATCAAAGGCGCTGGTCGAGGCGAAAGGCAAAGGGCGAGTCTATCTGGATTTCCTGCTCGGCATCTACCAGTTGGTCAAGGCGCGCGGCAAAACCATGCAGTTCTGGGGCGACATCATCAACGAACATCCCGAACTCGTCCCCGAACTGCCCGCCGACGTGATCGCGCTCGAATGGGGCTATGAGTCGTGGTGGGACTTCGACTCGCATGGAGCGCGCTTCGCGCAGAGCGGCGTCCCGTTCTATACCTGCCCTGGCACGTCCAGTTGGGTCACTATCGCTGGGCGCACGGAGAACATGCTCGGCAACATTCGCGGCGCGGTCGTCAATGGCAAAAAGCACGGCGCGGTCGGCGTGCTGAACACTGCTTGGGGCGACTATGGTCACTGGCAGCAGATGCCCGCCGATTATCCCGGCTTCGCCTACGGCGCGGCAGCGGCATGGTGCGCCGACGCCAACCTGGAGATCGATCTGGCGTCCGCGCTCGATGCGCACGCCTTCTTCGACCGCGCCGGCGTCATGGGCAAGCTGGCGCTGGCATTGGGCAACGCCTATAAAGAGACCGGCGTGCTGATCCCCAACAGCAGCCTGCTCTTCTGGCTCTATCAGATGCCGCTGTCCGAACTGCGCACCACGGGCAAGCGCTGGCTCGACGAGACGAGCCGGCAGACGATCGAGAGCGACGCCGCCCTGATCGACCGCCTCAAAGCGACCGCCGCCTATATCGATGAGACGATACAGCCGCTCGCCTCAGCACAGATGCAGCGCCCCGATGCGCCGCTGATCGAGCGGGAATATGCGCTGATGGCGCGGATGCTGGCGCATGGGACGCAGCGCGGCTTGCTTCAGCTCGGTCAGGCGGCTGTATCCAAAGCGGAGCTGGCAGCGGAACTGGCTGAGATCGAGGCGGAGTTTCGCGCCCTCTGGCTTGAGCGCAGCCGCCCCGGTGGACTGGACGACAGCGCCGGACGCCTGCGCAGCGCCGCCGCGCTCTACGCTGACGGCTGATCCACGCTTGCGCCCCTTCACGTTTTGACTTCAACCCAGCACGCACCGCATCCGGTTTATCGCTGGTGGCGGTGCGTTCGCTGTGTTGTTTGATCATGCGGATGTGATCTCCGTCACATCGGGCACTTTCGCTGCGCTCAGTCCGTCAAGAAGCGGCGCAGCCGGAAAAATTCACAAATTTTTATGAAATTCGATGTAGTGGATTCGCTAAAATAGTAATGTCGATTTTTGACATATGATACAATGCAAGGTGCATTGAACTATGGAGCAGCATTCTGAGACACCTTCTGTCCGATGTGATATTCAGCTCAAGGCACAGAGCGCCATTCTTAAGACTCTGCTTCCTGCGCTGCTGAAAACGATCCAAGAAGTCACCGAATTTATGATTGATGTCGAAGACGATGAAGAGATTCACGCGCATATACGCGAACTAGCGACTGAAACCGTGATCGATGAGGTCATCAGCCTGCTGACGCGCGATCAATCTCGCGCCAGCCGCAGCAATATGGTGTATGACGTGGATGGCATCGGCATCGACACGCTGATCGCCTGCTACAGCGAATTGACGCCACATAAAGCGCACAAATGGTACGCCGAACGCATCGGCGCGGATCAAGAGCGTTATACACACCTGCTTCGCTGCCTGCCTGAACATATCAAGTGGTAGCTTAAACGCTTCCAACCACTCTACTGCATTCGCCTCTCCCATCAGCAGCGATTTTGATCTATCATGGCGGAACAATCGACCCCAGAGACGGCGAGGCGGCAGATGAACGAGCATTTTTACGCGATGATCATGGCGGGCGGCGGCGGAACCCGGCTATGGCCCCTGAGCCGGCGCGAGACGCCCAAGCAGCTTCTGCCGCTGATCGAGCAGCGTTCGATGTTCGGCGTCAGCGTGGATCGGCTCGCTCCCCTGTTCCCGCCGGAGCGGATCATCATCGTGACCGGCGAAAGCTACGCTGAGGCGATGCGCGCCGATGCCCCCCAAATTCCAGCCCACAACTTTATCATCGAACCCTACGGTAAAGACAGCGGACCCGCCGCCGCGCTCGGCTTAACCGTGATCGCCGCCCGCGATCTGCAGGCGACCGTCGCCATCCTGACCGCCGATCACCACATCGCTAACAAAACTGCCTTCCGCGCCGCGCTCGCAGCGGCGGGGGAGGTCGCGCAGAGCGGAACGATTGTCACACTCGGCATCGAAGCCACGTCGCCATCCACCGCGTTCGGCTACATCCGGCGTGGCGAACCGCTGGGAGTCGTCGATGGCTTTCAGGTTTACCAGTCGCTCGGCTTCACCGAAAAACCCGACTCAGCGACGGCGGAAGCCTTCGTCATGTCCGGTGACTACAGTTGGAACAGCGGCATGTTCATCCTGCGCGCCGTCGATGGGCTGGCGGAATTTGCCCGTCAGCAGCCGAAGCTGGCGCAGGCTTTCGCCGCGCTTGCCCAGCACCTCGATCAGCCTAGCTACGCCGCCGCGCTCGCCGAGACCTGGGAGCGCCTCGACAAAATCTCGCTCGATTACGCCATCATGGAAGGCGCGCAGCGTATGGCGGTCATCCCCGTGTCCATCGGCTGGAGCGATGTCGGCAGTTGGGGATCGATCTTCGATGTGATCGACACCGATGAAGCCGGCAACCGCTTCAACACGCCGCAGCATATCGCGCTGGATGTCAAAAACGCGCTGGTCTACAGCGATAAGCTGACGGTGCTGGTCGGCGTGGAGGAGATCGTCGTGGTGGAAACGCCGGATGCGCTGCTGGTCTGCCACAAAGATCAGACGCAGCGCGTCAAAGATGTCGTCAACCAGTTAAAAGCGGAAGGCTTGGCGAAGTATCTCTAGCTTTTGAGGGCTTCGGCGACGGCTTTCAACAGCTCCTCGACCGCCAGCGGCTTGCCCATGAACATATCCGCGCCCGCATCGAGCGCCTGCTGCATCTGAAAGCCCGCTGTTGCGCTGCTCACCACCAGCATCGGCACGCGCTTGGCGGTCTTCTGCTTGCGGACATAGCGCAGCAGATCAAGCCCGTGCATATCCGGCAGCAGCAGGTCAAGGATAATGGCATCTGGCATCTGCTGAAAGATCACCCCCAGTCCGCGCGCGACCGTCGGGACGAGCGTCACCTGATAGCCAGCTTTTTGGAGCGCATATTCAAACACTGCGCCGACATCTGTATCGTCCTCGATGATCAGGATGCGCTCCCTCTTGCCGATGGCATTCGGCTCAGCGGCAGCCGGCAGCGTGGACGGCTGCGATTGAATTCCACTGTCAGCCAGCGCCGCTTTCAATCCCTCCGGAGGAGCCGGCTTTGAGGAGGTTTTCCGATTCGGCAGCGGGACAGGGGTGTTCATCGACGCCTCATCCGGCACGACCGCGAACGACACCTGCAAGCGCATCTGACCGAGCATCAATTCGTCACCGTGCCGCAGACGGTATTCTTTGCCTGGCTCGCAGATTGTCGCATTCAGGCGCGTCCCATTGGTGCTGCCTAAGTCCTTGAGCATCAGCTTCTGCCCTCTGACGACCAGCATCGCGTGAGAGCGCGAGACGCCTTGAGTAAAGGCATTATGTTCGGACAGATCGATATCCGGCACGGTCGCACTGCCCTTGGTCGAGTCGCTGCGTCTGCCGATGATCATCGTGTCGCGCACGCGCGCCTGAATCGTCGATGCCGTGCCAACCACGCGTATCTCGATCACCCAGGGCAGGGTGGCATCAAGTGGACCTGTGACCTTGTCCAGCGCATCAGGCGCAGCCAGATTGCGACTGTCGCTGACAAGATGGCGCGTGTGAATGCGGGACTCGCTCAGTTGATCGTCCTGTGGCGCGGGATTATCGGGTTTAGCAGGGGGAACTGGCGCTACCATGCTCGACTCCATCATCCATGCATACGCACCTGGCTGAGCTTACAAAAAATATAACATGTAATGTGTAAACATGGTATATGGAAGCTGCTACGAGGAATGCGCACGTGGCGCTCACGCCCCGCTGATCAGTTGATTGAATAGACTGGGCAGGTCAGACGGTTCAAACGGCTTGATCAGAAAAGCGGTCGCGCCCGCCTTGATCACATCGTCCTCGACATCCAGCCCCGACACCACGATGATCGGCTTCTCCGCAAAGTTCGTGTCGCCACGAAGCTGCTTGACGATCTCGGTTCCGTCCATATCCGCCAGATGAAAATCGATCAGGAAAATGTCCGGCTGAACGCTGCGCGCTTGTCCGATCACGTCCGCGCCACGATTGACGATACTGACGTTGAAGCCGTCGAGTTCCAGCAGCGTTTGCAGCAGCTTGACCATCACCACATCGTCGTCCACAATCATCACTTTGGACACACGCATCCCTCGCAGTTTATCGTTTGTCCGAATATGTACTCAGTGTATCCTTGAATCGTCGGATTGTCTATGCAGCGTCAAGCGCCGTCAGCGATATCTGTCCAGTAAGTGCAGAGCGACTCGCGCGCGTGCGCCAGCATTGCCGCCTCAACTGTCTCCAGCAGCTTGCGCGGCACATGCGCCCATAAATCCGTCTCCAGCAAAGCCGAATCATCGAGCATCCGCCGCAGCTCCAGCGCAGTTTTGCCGACGCGCGGTGCAAGAATGGTCAGCGTTTGTGAAACGCCCCCCGGGGCGATCTGCGCCGCGATCAGGTCACGCCAGGCGATCAGCGCCTGATCGGGTAAAAACGGACACCAAGCCGCCGGCTGCGCGCCCCGCAGCGCGCTCACTTCGCGCCGCGCCGCCGCTTCATCGCGCTCGTCCATCACTGTCAGGATGATATTCAGCATCAGAAAGCGGTACGACCGCTCCGCCCATTCGCGCTCGCCAAAATGCGGGCGCATCATATGCAGCCACCAGATTTCATCCATCGCCAGATGCGCGATATAGCCCGCCGTAAATGCCCGCGCCGCGCCCGCCGCCGATGCCATGCATGGATAGCGCGCCAGCATCAGCCGCCAGGGATGATCCTCGACTAGGCGCTCATAGCTGAAAAAATGCGTATCTTCGCGATGGAGGGGCGCGTCCGCCAGATAATAGCCGTCGGCGGCGATGCTCCCCAGCAGAAACGCGCCGATGCTCTGTTGGAGTTCGGCGCGCACGGGTTCAGCAATCGCGCGGTCATCCAACAGCATTCGCGCCGCGCTCAGGTGCGAAAACGGCGTGGGCATGGTCAGATCGGAATCCAGAATCCGAAACGGCTGCCTTTGCCGAGTTCGCTGACCACCCAGACTTCGCCGCTGTGCCGCTCAATGACCGCCTTGACCAGACTCAACCCCTGCCCGCGTCCGTCGATCTTCTCCGTTCCCGGCACGCGATAGAAATTCTGCCATAATCTGGGGATGTATTCTGGCGCAATCCCGATGCCGGTGTCTTCGACTTCGAAATACAGCCGCTGTTCTCGGCGATAAGCGCGCACCGTGATCGACCCCGACTCCGCCGTATATTTGCTCGCATTGCTGATCAGATTCTCCATCGATTCGCGCAGCAGCACCGGATTGACCGTCACCCCTGGCGCGTCGTCGAGGCGGATGTCATATTGCAGCCGCTGCTGCTTGGCGTCGATCATCATCTGGGTATTCTGAATCGCCTGCTGCATCAGGTCGGCAAAGACCACCTGCTCATACATCTCCAGCGGCGACTCGCGGATTTTCTCCACCCGCACCATTGCATCCAGCAGCGTTTTCATCCGCGCTGTCGCCTGCTCAATCCGCTTAGCAAAGTCGGCTGCCGCTGAATTCGGCTCGACCTCCAGCTCGATCAGGCTGCAATAGCCGACGATCAGCGCCAGCGGACCCCGCAGATCGTGCGACGCTATCCGCAGCATTTCATCTTTGAAGCGCGTCAGATCGCGCAGCGTGGACACATCGCGCATGATCACAACATAGCCCGGCGTCCCGCTCACTGGATTCTCCCAAACCGACACCGACACCAGATAATCGGTTTTCAGCCGCTCCGACCGCGCCTCAAATGTCCAATTACCGCCTGTCTCCAGCGGAGCCGTGATGATGTCCTGGATTTTCTGGACGATCTGATCGGTCTGCACATAGTTCGCCAGTGATATTCCAAGCGCCGCCGCCTTGTCCACGTCCAGTAACGCCGCCGCCTTGTCATTGAGCAGCAGGATTTCCCCCTTTTCATTTAGCCCCAGCATAACATCCGGGATAGCGTGCAGAATCGCTTCAAGCTGGCGCTGCTGATGCAGTATTCGGCTGAACAATTGGGCATTGCGCACGGCAATCGTCGCCTGGTTGGCGATGATCGTCATCAGTCGGAGCTGATGCTGGTTGAAAGCATTCGGCTGATCGTGCGTCAGCGTCAGCACAGCGATCACTTCGCCGCTGTGGATCAACGGGACGCACAACGCCGAGCGCGATGAAGAGACAGACTCCTCAAACTGAAGCCAGCGCTCATCCTGGAAGGTATCATTGACCAGCGCGGGTTCCTTGCTGCGCATCACCCATCCAGCCAGCCCCGAGTCGACCACTCGCTGCACATGCTCGGGCATATGTTGATCGGTCAGCTTCTCAACATAACTGCTGCTTATAAAATAGCGCACTCGAAAATTACTCCCACTGCTCTGATACTCCGGCTGCAGCAGCAGACTGGCGCGCTGCGCGCCGAACGAGCGCGCCGTCAGCTCGATCACGCGGTCAAGGACGCGATCCGGATCGTAGAGATTGAGCATCTGCGCGATTTCGGTCAGCAGTGCGAAATCGCCGTAAGGAAGCGAGCGTTGAGCGTTTTGAGCCATCAGGTTCAGTTTTGATCCACATACACTCAGCTTTCCATTTCATTGTAATCGAATTCACATTTGAAGATCGGGAGACGGGGCGAAAAATTACTAACCATCACGGCAAAAAAAAGGTTAGAGTAATTAAACACTTCAATATAGAGCCGGCGCACCGAACCATCGGCGCAGTTCAGCCCAGCCGACGCGCCGACGCGCCTGAATGATCCGCCGTTTCGCCAGCATCCGCTCACGCAGCCGCCACGCCGACACGACCGCCCGCAGACTGGCGCGCTCATGCAGCAGCAGATAGCCCAAAATCGCCAGATCGTAGCCGGCGATCCAGAGCAGATCGCGCCACAAGCCCGCCGCCAGTTCGTTTTTCAGCAGCAGCAGCCAGCGGTTGCGCGTCCCCAGACAGCGCATATACGCCGAGACGCGCTCGCGCTGCCCCGGTCGAAAGGAGCGGACGTGCGCCGCCGCTGCTGCCGGCACGCACAGCGCGCCCCATCCGCGCAGCCGCGCCCGCCATGCCACATCGATGTCCTCTTTGTGCATGAAAAAGTCCTCGTCGAAGACCTCGCCCTCAATGCGGATGTCGTCCAGCATCGTCCGCCGGTAAAAAGCGCACGCACCATCCACTCCAAAAACGGGAAAAGGGGTGTCCGGCACAGCCTCCAGCGCCGCACCTTCATAGAGCAAGCCCTGACGCCGGCTGCGCCGCATGAAAACGCCCATCCCGTCGATCCCGACTGGCTCGCCGTCGAACGTCTCGACGCGCAGCAGCCGACCACACGCCGACCCGACTTCCGGCGCGGAGTCGAGCGCTGCACTGAGCGCCGCCAGAAACCCCGGATACAGCCTGGCATCCGGGTTGAGCGTCAGGATATAGTCGGACTCGGACGAGTCGATCAGCCGATTGTGCGCGGCGGCATAGCCGAGATTGCGCTCCGACTCGATCAGCGCAGCGCCCATCCGCCGGACGATGGCGCAGGTGTCGTCTTCAGAGGCATTGTCCAGCACGCGCACTTGAAAATCGACGCCGGTCTGCGCCAGCGCCGCTTCCAAGCAGCCGGCAATCGTCGCCGCGCTGTTGAAGGTGACGACGTGAACCGCGACGCTCACCCCGCCTCACCGCACCAGCGCCAGACGCCATCTTCTTCAACGACGCGGTATGCCCCCAGCGGGATCGGGCGATTTTCGCCGCCGTAGGTGGCGATGATCTCGCCCGCGCAGGTGACGACCGTGCTGTCGGCATTCGCCTCGCAGACCATGCCTTCAATGCGCGCCGCGACGCCGCTGAAGCTCAGGCTCTCGCGGTCAAGCACATTTTCCATCTCGCTGCACAGTCCAGCGCGCACGCCATCGCGATTCCCCGCCACTTTCGCCGTCAGATAAGCTTCGACCGCCAGCGCGGCGGGCGCTCTGGTCGGCTCAGGCGTCAGCGTCGGGCTGGCGGGCGCGGACTGGCACGCTGCGAGCGTCATCAGGGCGATCAGAACGGCGGCTCGCATCGTCAAACCACCTCAAATCGAAAAATGTGCGCTTCGAACGGTTCAAGATCGATGAACAGCCCGCGCTCGACCATCTCGCTTCCGCTGCGATCATACGCCGCCCCGTCGAGCATGTCGTGCAGCCGCCAGTGCTTGCCCGCCAGCCAGTTCCAGCGGCGCAGATTGACCATGCCGCGCGAGCGATGCTCAGTCAGGTTGACGACGATCAGCCGGTCACGCCGTTCACTCAAAAACCAGCCGTATGCCAGCAGGTTGTAATGCCCATTGTCAGCGGCGGGGGTGATGTCAAAAAGCGTCCATTCGCCGTTGTAGATCGGATCGCGCCGCTCCGTCAGAAGCTGGCGGTAGAAACGATGCAGTTCGCCGTCTTCGGGTTCATCCGGCTGGCGGGAAATCTGCACCGGCAGCTTGACGCGCCGCCCGCTGAGCTGCCCATCATGGAGCAGCAGCCCGCCGGGCAGCGTGCAGATCAGGATGGCGGCTGGAAAGCTGCGCTTGGCGCCTAGGACGGCGTAAGCGCGCTGCTCATCGTGGTTTTCGATGAAACGCAGCGTCCGCCGCTGATATGCCAGCGGCGCGAGCAGGTGCTGACGCAGCTTCTGGACATCCCTCTCCATGATGCGGTCGTAGAGCGTCTTGTCATAGACGAAATCGAAGCCCTGCTGGAGCATTTCGCCGTCGCGCCCCCAGTAGACCTCGGCGATGAAGATGAAATCGGGGTAAGCGCTCTTGATCGCGCTGACCAGCTCGACCCAGTAAGGGCGGTCAGTTTGTTTTTCGACGTAGCCCTCCCACGTGCGCGCGAAAATGTCATCCAAGAGCAGCATCGCCATGTCGCAGCGCACGCCGTCGCACTGATCGGCGATGTCCATCAGGATCGCCCGATGCGCAGCGCGCAGATCGGGATTGAAGGCATTGACCTGCGCAGTATCCGACCAGCCGGGGAAGTGCGGATCGCGCCCATGCGCGAAGACCATCTGCCGCCGGATCGATCCGACGGCGAAGAAGTCATTTGGGCGTTTTTTCAGATCGTCTCTCGTGCCGCGCACGAGCAGATCGGGCTGCGTGTGCACCCATTCATGGTCAAGCGCCACATGATTCGGCACAAAATCGAGAATCAGCCGCAGCCCGCGCGCCCGCAGCCGCGCCCGCAGCACTGCCAGCGCATCGCGCCCGCCAAGCCGATCATCGACGCGATAATCGGCGATGGCATAAGCGGAACCGATCACGTCATCGTCGGTCAAATCGGGCAGCGCGCTGCGATACTCATGCTTGTATTTGAGGGCGTTGAGCCGCGCCGCGCTGCTGCGCTGCCAGACTCCCATCAGCCAGATCGCATCAAAGCCGTAAGAGGCTAACTCATCCAGCACTTCATCCGGCACATTGTGCAGACCGATCGCCATTCCACAGCGCTGAGACAGCCTGTGCAGCCAGACCCACGTGTTGATCTGGTAGATCGTCGGCTTGGATTGCCACGTTAGCATGATCACTCCGAAAAACGGACGTTAAACACTGCAAGTGTACAGAAATGGGCTGTAATGCTCAAGACGAGGCGCAGTTCTTCGCGCCTTTGCCTGACATTCATCACTCCGTTCGCCCGCTCAGCCCCCCGCCCAGCCCAGAAGATTATAATGGCTTTGCGTGTGCAAAAGACAAATGGATGTCAAAAACATGACGCTTGAGATGTGGATCACCATCATCATTCTCGCTGTGGCGATGGTGCTGTTCATCACCGAGATCATCCGGCTCGATCTGGTGGCGTTGGGCGTGATGGCGTCGCTCATGCTGTTCGGAATTGTGACGATTGAAGAAGGGCTGACGGGCTTTTCCAACAAAGCCGTGATCAGCATTGGCGCGCTGTTCATCGTCGGCGGCGCAGTCTTTCATACTGGGCTGGCGAGTCTGATCGCGGCGCGCATTTTGAAAGTCGCGCAGGGCGATCTGACTCGGCTGATGGTGATCATGATGGTCTCGGTGGCGCTGATGTCGGCGTTCATCAGCTCGACCGGCGTGATGGCGCTGATGCTGCCGGCGGTCGTCAGTTTGGCGCGTCAGCTGCGCGTCGGCGCGTCCAAGCTGCTGCTGCCGATGGCGTACAGCGCGCTGCTGGGCGGGGCGCTCACCCTGATCGGGACGCCGCCTAACCTGCTGGTCAACGAGGCGCTGCGCAGCGCCGGACTTGCTCCATTCGATTTCTTCAGCTTCACGCCGCTGGGCTTGCTGCTCCTGGGCGTCGGCGTGGTGTACATGCTAATTTTCGGGCAGCGCTTCCTACCCGACCGCAAACCCAAGTCCGGCGTGCAGACCGTCGTCACGCCGCATGAGCTGTTTCTGATCTACGAGCTGCCCGGCAATCTGTTTCGCCTGCGCGTTCAGGATGACTCGCCGCTGGTCGAACAGACGCTCCATGAAAGCGGGCTAAGCCACGTCTACAATCTCAATGTGCTGTCGATTGAGCGCGCCAACGGCGATCCACGCCCGTTCCTACCGCTCGTGAACCGAACCGCCACTCACGAACGGCTGCATGTGCCATCGCCAGATACGGCGCTTCACGCCAGCGATCTGCTGCTGGTGCAGGGCAGCGCCGAGGATGTCGCCCGCGCGACCGGCGCGCTCAAGCTGGCGGTGCTGGCAGCGGAACCCGTCCTCGAAGGAGAGGTCATTTCCAATGAAGTCGGCATTGCGGAGGTGCTGCTGCGCCCGCGTTCGACGCTGATCGGCAAAACGATCTCCGAACTGCGCTTCTCGCGCAATTATCACCTGACTGTGCTGGCGCTGCGGCGTCCTGGGGCGGAGAATCCGGTCACGATCAAAGACACCCCGCTCAAACTTGGCGATGTCCTGCTGGTGCAGGGCGAATGGAAGCACATCTTCGCGCTCAAGCAGCTGCGCGAGGACTTCATCGTCATGGGCGAGCGCGAGGCGCTTCAGGTCGGCGCGCTGACCCGCCCAGACAAAGCCCCGATCACGCTACTGATCCTGGTGGCGATGGTGGCGCTGGTCGCGTTCAATATCCTCGATCTGGCTCCAGCGAGCATCATCGCGGCGCTGGCGGTCATGCTGACGCGCTGCATCGAAGTGGACGACGCCTACAGCAATGTCGATCTCAAAACGCTGTTTCTGATGGCGGGGATGCTGCCGATGAGTACGGCGCTGGTCAAGGTCGGGCTGATCGATCTGGTCGCGACCGGTTTCGTCAGCGCACTCGGACAGGCGGGAGCAGTGGTGGTGATGGCAGGCTTATTCGCCCTGACCGCCGCTTTGACACAGGTGCTGTCCAACACGGCAACAGCGGTGTTGATCGCACCGCTGGCGCTGGCGACGGCGCAGCAGCTCGGCGTTCAGCCGCACGCTTTTATGATGAGCGTCGCGGTTGCCGCGTCAATGGCGTTCGCCACGCCGATTGCTTCGCCGGTCAACACATTGGTCGTCAGCGCAGGCGATTACCGCTTCGTGGATTACGTGCGCGTCGGCGTGCCGCTGGTGATCCTGTCGCTGATCGTCTCGGTGATCGTGCTGCCGATCCTGTTCCCGTTTTAACGCTGATATAGGCGCAGCGTGGCATCGATCATGCGCTCGGCGCTGAAGGCGGTCTCAAGCCGGTCTTCGCCGAGCAAGCCCATATGCTGGCGCAGCGGCGGATCGTCGATCAGCGTCAGCAGCGCCTCGCTCAATGCCGCTGGATCGCGCGGGGGGACGAGCAAGCCCGTCTCCCCGTGCGCGACGATCTCCGGCACGGCGCTGACGGCGGAAGCGACAATCGGCGTCCGCGCCGCCATCGCTTCCAGCAAGACCAGCCCGAAGCCCTCCTGCAAAGTCGGCAGCAAGACGATGTCGAAGCCTGCCATCAGACTCGGCACGTCCGTCCGCCAGCCCAAAAACAGCACCTTGCCGGCGATCCCATAGCGGCGCGCGCGATTTTCCAGCTTCGCGCGCAGCTTGCCATCGCCGACCACGATCAGCCGCGCATCCGGGCGCTTGAGCAGCACCCGTGCGAAGCCCTGCAAGCCGTAGACCACGCCCTTCTGCCAGATCAGCCGCCCGACAAACCCGATCAGCGGCGCGTTCGGGTCGATGCCGAGTTCATCGCGCAGCGCAGCGCTCGCCGCCTGGCGGTCAATCGGCTGAGCGGGCGCGGGGATGCCGTAATGGATGGTCGTTATCTTGCTCGGCGGCGCGAACTCGACCTCCTCAGAGAAGCGGCGCACCGCGTCGGAGATAGCGATGCCATCGCTGATAAGACGCCACAAGACCGCGTTCAGCCCGCGCATGATCGGCAGACGGCGAAACGGATCGTCAGCGTGGCGCGATGAGATGATCCGCTTAACGCCCGCCGCGCGCCCGGCTGGAATGCCGTAGAGATCGGCGTGGATCAGGTGTGTATGCAGAATATCGGGCTGAAGCCGGCGCAGACCGGCGCGCAGCGCGCCGAACAGTTGCGGATCGAGATGGCGGCGGATGATCTGGCGCTCAACCGCGACGCCGCCCGCCGTCAGCGCCTCCGCGAACGGATCGACCGGGTTATTTGGCGGATGGAGCAGGATCAGCCGAACCTCCACCCCGCGCTGCACGAGTCCAGGCAGCAGGGTCAGCAGATGGCGCTCCGCGCCGGCGATCCCAGCGGCTTTGATCAGGTGGACGACGCGCATGATCCGCGCTCCTGCTGCTTAAACCATTCCAGCGTCCGCGCCAGACCGGTCTCAAAATCGACCAGCGGCGTGAAATCGAGCAGGTCGGCGGCGAGATCGATGCCCGCCCGCGAATGCAGGATGTCGCCTGGACGCGGCGGCGCGTGCTGCGGCTGGATCGCCGTCCCCATCAGGCAGTTGAGCTTCTCGACCAGCTCAAGCAGCGTGACGCGCCCGCCCGTCGCCAGATTCATGACTCGCCCCGATGCCTGCGGCGCACGCAGCGCGAGTAGATTGCCATGCACCACATTGTCGATGTAGGTGAAATCGCGCGACTGCGTCCCGTCGCCGTAGATGATCGGCGGCGCGCCGCGCAGCAGCGCCGCGATGAAGCGCGGGATGACCGCCGCATACTGCGATGTCTCATCCTGGCGCGCCCCGAACACATTGAAATAGCGCAGCGCAACCGTCTCCAGCCCATAGACATGCGTGAACGCCTGGCAGTAGTATTCGCCCGCCAGCTTGGACACGCCGTAAGGCGACAGCGGGCGCGGCAGCATGGTTTCGACCTTGTATTCACCGTCGACATCGCCATACGCCGACGACGAGGCGGCATAGACCACCCGCTTCACACCCGCATCGCGCGCCGCGATCAGGACGTTGAGCGTCCCGGTCACGTTGACGTGATGCGTCGTCAGCGGATCGTCGATGCTGCGCGGGACGCTCGGCAGCGCCGCCTGATGAAAGACGTAATCCACGCCTGCAAAGATCGGGCGCAGCGCGTCGAGATCGGTGATGCTGACCTGATGCAGGTGAAGATCGCCGCGCACGCCGTCGAGATTGGTCAGCTTGCCTGTGCTGAGATCGTCGATGACACGCACCTGCCCGCCGTCGGCGGCTAAGCGCGCGGTCAGGTGTGAGCCGATGAAGCCCGCGCCGCCGGTCACGATGTACACGTCAGCCATGCCGCATCCCGCGCCGCAGCGCGAACATAACCAGAAAAAGCGGGATCAGCAGCGCCAGCGCGCCGATCCCAATCGCCCATGCCGTCTCCGGCGGCGCGAGGCTGACCGCCATCCCCAGACCGCCGTAAAGGGCGCAGAAAGCGTAAATGATCAGCAGCACCTGGCGCTGAGTCAGCCCCAGATTGAGCAGGCGGTGGGAGACATGGTCTTTGCCGCCCTCAAACGGCGAGCGCCCCTCGCTGATGCGCGTGATCACGACCAGCGTCGTATCAAAGAGCGGCATCGCCAGCACCAGCAGCGGAACCATCCAGGTGACATCGAGCGGCTGCGCGCCGAATTCGAGCTTGATGCCGACCGTCGCCAGCACAAATCCCAAGACCAGCGATCCCATGTCGCCCATGAAGGTGCTGGCGGGGTTGAAATTGTAGGTCAGAAAGCCGATGGCGCTGCCCATCAGCGCGGCGGAGAGCGCGCTCACCAGCGTCAAGCCTTCATTGAAGGCGATCAGCGTGAACCAGCCCGCCGCAATCGCGGTCACGCCCGCCGCCTGACCGTCCATGTTATCCAGAAAGTTCAGCGCGTTGGTCAGCCCGACCACCCACAGGATCGTCAGCGGAATATCGAGCCAGTTCACGCCGAAAAGCCGAATCTGGATGCCGATGGCGATTAAGACCAGCGCCGCGAGCGTCTGCGCGATCAGGCGGATGCGAATGCCCAGCATGAAGCGGTCATCCGCCAGCCCGACCAGCGCCAGAAAGGTCGCGCCGCCGACAATGGCGGTGAACTCCGCCATGTGCTGCGTTGGACTGAACAGCAACAGCGCCAGCGCAAAGCCGGTATAGAGCGCCAGCCCGCCCATCAACGGCTTATGGTCGCGGTGGATTTTGCGCTGATTGGGCTTGTCGACCACGCCTAAGCGCAGCGCCAGCGCCCGCGACAGCGGCGTAATGCCCAGCGCTGTCGCAAACCCCACCACCATGATCGGCACAAACTGATAGGTATCCATCATCGCTCCTGCTGCCCGGGCAGTATAGCGCAAAAGCCATCCGTCATGTAGGGCGGGCGCGCCAAGTATGAATTTTCTCCGAAATTTTGTAAAACCCTTCGCCATCTTCAGGAATTCACGCGATAATGATTACGTGGCTGTTGACAGATGGAAAAAATTTCATGAAACCGACACGCTTGAAGCGCGGCGGGGACGTTCTCATCATCGACGACACACCCGACAACCTAGAAGTCCTGACCGAGATGATGACCAAACGCGGCTACCAGACGCGCACCTGCACGACAGCGCAGTCTGGCTGGGATACGGCGCGTGAAGCGCTGCCCGATCTGATCCTGCTCGATGTCGGGCTGCCGGATGTGGACGGCTTCACGCTCTGCCGCCGTTTCAAGAGTGATCCGCTGTTCGCCGATGTGCCGATCATCTTCATCAGCGCGTTCAACGATGTCGAGAACAAAGTCAGGGGCTTCAAAGCCGGCGCGGTCGATTACATCCCCAAGCCATTTCATTTCAACGAGGTGATCGCGCGCGTGCAAAGTCAGCTTGCGCTTAAGAATCTGCGCCAGCAGGAGCAGGAGCTGGCTGTCCTGCATGAGCGCCAGCGCATCGCCCGCGATCTGCACGATTCTGTCAGCCAGATGCTCTTTTCCGCCGGCTTGATGCTCGATAAGCTGATCGCGCACGGCGGGCATGACCCGTTCACTGAGCAAACGCTTTTGCGCCTGCTCGAACTCGGGCGCAGCGCCGCCGCCGAAATGCGCACCATCCTCTACGAGCTGCGCCCAGAGGCGCTGACAAATGCCGATCTCGCCGATCTGCTCGCCAATCTCGCGGACATCGTCAGCGCGCGCACGCAGGCAGTGGTCGAAACCCGTCTCGACTCGCTCACGCTGCCCGACGACGCGCAGATCGCGGTCTACCGCATCGCGCAGGAGGCGATCAACAACCTGATCAAGCACGCGCAGCCGTCCAGCGTCCTGATCGAGCTGGTCAATGCGCCTGATGCGGTCAGGCTGACCATCGCCGACGATGGCGTGGGCTTCGATCCCAGCCATTCCGGCGCGGGGCGCTTCGGCTTGGCGAACATGATCGAGCGCGCCGAGCGCGTCGGCGCGGCGCTGCACATCGACTCCGAACCCGGACAGGGGACAGTCGTTCGGCTCAAGCTGGAGTCGATCTGGGAAATGGCATGACACAGCCGATTCGTGTCCTGCTCGCCGACGATCATGAGATCGTCCGCGAAGGCTTGACCTACGCGCTGCACGACGTACCGGGGATCGCGCTGGTTGGCTTAGCGAAAGATGGCGCGGAGGCGGTGCGGCTGTGCCGTCAGCTTCAGCCGGATGTCGCGCTGCTCGACATCGAGATGAGCGGCGTCGATGGGATTCAGGCGGCGCAGATGATCCGCAGCCAGTTTCCGACGATCCGCACCGTCATGCTCACCAGCTTTGCCGATCAAAGCCGGATTCAGCAGGCATTGGCGGCGGGCGCGCAGGGCTATATCCTCAAGCAGGCGTCGATCCAGCAGATTGTCGAGATGATCCGCAGCGCCTATGCCGGGACGCTGGTCATGTCGCCGGAGGTGGAAGCAGCCATCCAGCGCGGTGATCCGCTCGAACAGCACGCGCTGACCGAGCGCGAGCGCCGCATCCTCAATCTGATGGTCAAGGGACTGAACAACAACGAAATCGCTGAGCAGGTGTTGTTCAGCCGCGCCACCGTCAAGGCAGCGGTCAGCATGATCCTGGAAAAGCTCGGCGCGCGCACCCGCGTTGAGGCGGTCGCCATCGCCCTCAGACTCGGCTTGATCGATGATCAGCACGGCTGAGTCAATCAACGGCGAAGCTGCATGATCTCGAAGACCAGCTTGTGAAAGCTCTTGCGCGCGCTGGCGGCATCATACGTGATTGCCCGCTGACGAACTAAATCGGGCGGCAGTTTAGCGTCGTCATAAAGAATCAGGATCAGCGGCTTGCCGCGCCGCATGAAAATACGATACTGCATCTTCACATACGGCGACTCCAGCGACTTGGGCGTGACGATCAGCACCATCAGCCAGCATTCGGTGAGCGCTTGTTCAACCGCCAACCGCCAGTCATCGCTGCCCTGTGCCAGATACTGATCGACCCAGATTTTCAGCCCAGCATCCTGCAAACTCAGCGTCAGCGGCGCGACCAGCGACTCCCATTCCTCCCGCGCATAGGCGATGAAAATATGATCCAGCAGCGCGCCCTGTTCGATCCCGCTGCCCGCCATCGATGGGCGCAGCGCGGCGTTGTAATGCGAGTCAAATGCGAGATCATGGGTGTCGCCCCTAGCGATGCGAATGTCCATCGCCAGCGGGCGCGGCGCGATCACGCCTGCGCGCGGCGCAGCATCCTGCATATACTGAAACTGCACGTTCGTCCCGATTTTCAGCCGGTCATTCGGGCGCAGCAGGCGCGGCTCGGTGATCGGCTGCCCATTGACGCTCGTCCCGTTGGTTGAGCCAACATCCTCAATCGAATAGCCGTGCTTCCAGCGGCGCATCCGCGCATGACGGCGGCTGATCTCTGGGTCTTGAATGACAATATCATTCGTCAGATCGCGCCCGATGGTGATGATCAGATCGCTCAGCGGAAAGGTCTGACCCGTCTGTGGACCGTGAGTCATGATCAGGCTGGCGCGAAAGTCAACCACCTGATCGGGTGTCCTGCCCTGGGTTGGCACGTCCTCTGCGACTGCCGGCGCAGACGGCGCGGACATGCCCTGCGCGGACACCGGCATCAGATCAGGCTGGCATTGAGGCAGCGCCGCTGCCGGCAGCGGCGCGCGCGGCGTGGATGACTCCAGCTCAGCAGGCGGCATGGGCGCTTGCGCCGCCTCCACGCGCTCGACATCGAACGTCACCATATCGCCCAGTTCAAGAATCGAGCCATGCTGAAGCAGAAATTTCGTCACCACCCGCTGCCCGTTGACATACGTCCCGGTGGTCGAGTTGGTGTCCTGGACTTCATAGTCGCCCATCAGCCGCGACAGGCGGCAGTGTTCGCGGCTGATGTCGTTGTCGCGGATGACGATGTCATTTTTCGCGCCGCGACCGATGGTGTACGTATCTGCGGTCAATTCGTAGATCGCCCCTGGCGTGGGTCCTCGTCGCATAATCAGGCGGAGCATAAACACGGCTGCCCCTTCAGTGATAAAATCGATAAAGTCCATTTTTATTATAGAGTATTCTCCGTGTATAAAAACGCAAAAATGTAAATGAAGGGAACGACGCATGGAAATCGTGCGCTGTGTATCGTGCGATGGCTACGGCTGGACGATGGGAGACGAGATCGACGACTGCGATGCGCTCGATGAGGCGCAAACCTGCGCGTGGTGCGGCGGAGTCGGCTATGTCTATCGGGACGCGGACGGGATCGACCGCCGCCTCCCCGCCGCCGACCTCGATGCCCGCGCCGCTGACCTCGAAGCGCTCGAACGCGAGCGCCTGCGCGAACTCGGCTACACGGGCAGCGCCGTTCATCCGTCCGAGCAGGCGATCCGCCGCCGCGACGACCAGCTGCGCGCATCAGAGAAATTTCAGGGGGAAACAGCGATGGATTTTGAGTTCGACGGCGAAATCTGGTTCTGGCGCGGACCCGCGCCCTGGTATTTCGTGACCGTCCCGGACGAACTCAGCCGCGACATCAAAGCGATCTCCAGCAGCGTGACTTATGGCTGGGGCGTGATCCCCGTCCGCGCGCAGATTGGCAAAACAGCATTCAAGACCTCACTGTTTCCGAAAGACGATCGCTATCTCGTGCCGGTCAGGGCGGATGTGCGCAAGGCGGAAGGGATCGATGAAGGCGACACGGTGACCGTGCGCTTGATCATCGACCTGTGATGATGCCCTCGATGATGAAAACAAAAAACTCAGCCAAACGACTGAGTTTTCGGCTGAAGCGGGAGACGCGATTCGAACGCGCGACATTTTCCTTGGCAAGGAAACATTCTACCACTGAATTACTCCCGCACCTGCTTTACAGGATACATCAACTTGCGCGCGCTGACAAGGGTTTTTTCAGCCCTTGATCCATACGGATTTGTCACGCGCAGGTTATTCACGATAGACACTTGCGGATCAGCAGCGCCGCCGGCGCAGGATGCCGGTCTCATCTCAGCGGCGCGGCATCGCGCTCACGAACAGCGCGCACAGCGCCGGATCGGACGCAGCGTAGATGTAATGCAGCGTCTCACCGTTGGCGACAAACGACCCTGTCCCGCTGCACGGCTGAATCCCGCTGCCCTGCGCCCGCGCCCCGCCGCCAAGCGCGCACGACAGGAAATTATTGACGATCCGATCCTGATTGATCACCGCCAGCGCGCCCACCTTCGGAATCTGACCCTGAATCACGCCGGCAATGTTATTTTCAGTATACACCCGCGCCGACACCGCGCCGACGCTGCGATAGCAGCTGATCATACCGTCGATCTGGGCGATTGCCGCCGCCAGCACTGGATTGCCGGTGATCAGCGCGCCACTGCCGCCCGCCGCCGTGATCGCGCTGGTGATATTAGCGGTGTCAAACGAGGTATAGCCGGGCAGGTTGGGCAAAAACTGCTGTGCCGCCGATGGATCATTGGCGGTGTTGCCTGTCGTTGGAACCAGGTTTGCCACCGGCGAAATCTGGCTGCAGGCTGCTGCGATCAGAATCAAGCCGATGATTATCATCCGCTTCATGTTCGGATGCTCCCTTTCGTTGATGACTATGACCCTTTCAACTCTCATTATAATCTCATTGTCTCACCAATGCGCTGTTCGACGGGATACAGGCGGGAAAGCGACGGTGACGGGGCGTTTTTCTCAAGCTTGCATTCGGCGCTCAATCTGTTAAAGTACTTAGGTATGCTAAACATCCTACCCTGTATCATCAACAAGTTCTCGGAGAGTCAGATCAACGTGTCCACCGCAACGATCCCTCAGCAGGCTGCCGCTAACAACGATAAAAAGAAGAATCCACTGCCGTGGCAGAAAGCCGTCGCCCCGTACCAGTCGTCCAATCTGCGCATCAGCCTCTGGCAGATGCTCAACAGCATCGGTAGTTTCTTCATCCTTTGGTATCTGGCATATCGCAGCCTGGAAGTGTCATATCTGCTGACGCTGCCGCTCTGCGTGCTGGCGGGATTGTTTGTGATGCGCGTGTTCATCATCTTTCATGACTGCGGGCATGGCTCGTTCTTCAAGTCGCAGAAAGCCAACCATCTAGTCGGCGTGATCACCGGCATCATCACCTTCACGCCCTACTGGGCATGGCGGCACAGCCACGCCGTCCACCACGCGACGGCGGGCGACCTCGACCGGCGCGGCGTCGGTGACGTGTGGACGCTCACCTACGATGAATATCAGCAGCTCCCGCGATTGCAGAAGCTCTTTTACCGCCTGTATCGCAATCCGTTTGTGATCTTCGGGATCGGTCCCTTCATCGATTTCGTCGTCCTTCAGCGCTTCACCTCGTTCAACGCAGCGGACAAGCCGCGCGAACGCAACAGCGTGATCTTCACCAACCTCGCGCTGCTGGGCATTTTCCTGGGCATGGGCTTCACCATCGGTTTCGATAAATACCTGCTCGTGCAGGTTCCGATCATCGCTTTCACCTCTTCATTCGGCGTCTACCTGTTCTATATGCAGCACCAGTATGAAAATGTCTACTGGGAGCGCCATCAGAACTGGGATTTTGTGGAAGCAGCGCTGCACGGCAGCTCGTATTTCAAGATGCCCAAAATCCTCCAGTGGTTCACGGGCAACATCGGCTATCACCACATCCATCATCTCAGCCCGCGCATTCCCAATTACAAGCTGGAGGAATGCCACAACAACAACGAGATTTTCCAGATCGAGCCGATGACCTTCCTGTCGAGCCTCAAATCGATGAAAATTCGGCTCTTCGATGAAGATCGCCACCGCATGATCGGCTATCACAAGCCAGATGACGATGATCTCGCGTTGATCGACCCAGATGCAAAACCTTAGGCTCAACCAGCTCCTTCAGGCGACTGATCCGTCACCTCGGATCGTCCTCGGTCTGGGGCTGCTCGCGCTCGTCCTGCTCGCAGTCGCCTTCCGCGATTACGTGCAGGACGACGTGTTTATCACCTACGTTTATGCCCGCAACCTCGCCAATGGAGTTGGGTTTGTGTTTAACCCCGGCGAAGCGGTGCAGGGGACGACCACACCGCTGTGGACGCTGATCATGGCGGGCGTCCACCGAATCACGTCCGATGTGCTGCACGCGGGCAATCTGCTCAGCGCGGTCTGTCTCGCTGTGACGTGTGTGCTGGCGTTTACGCTGATGGGCGCTGGACTCGCCGGAGCCACCGCCGCCGCCATGATCGCGACATCGCCGCTGCATTACGCTTCATTCGGGATGGAAACGCTGCTCTACTGCGCGCTGCTCTGCGCCGCTTTTCTGCTCTGGAGACGCGGACAGCGCGCCTGGGCGATGGTCGCGGCGGCGGCGCTCACCTGGGCGCGCGCAGATGGCGTCGTCCTCGGCGTCACACTGTGCCTGCTGGCATTATTCACGGCTGAGAGACGCATTGCGCTCATGCCCGCGATCCGGCTGGGGATCATCTACGCGGTCTGCATCGCGCCCTGGTTTCTGTTCGCGTGGGCGTACTTCGGGTCACCACTGCCCAACACCTTCGGCGCAAAACAGGCACTGCTGAGCGGGATCGCCTTTCTGACCGAGGGATTCGAGCGCTGGATGAGCTTTTTCGGGGCGAATTCGCTCAACTGGCTGGCGCTGCCGCTGATCTTCATCGGCGCGGTGGCGGCGCTGCGCGACTCCGGTCTGCGCCCGGTCGCGGTCTGGGCTGGGCTGTATCTGCTCGGCTACACGGCGCTCAACGTCAGCAATTTCTGGTATTACACGCCGCTGGCGACCGCGCTGATCCTCCTGGCAGTCATCGGTGGAGCGCGCTTCGTAACCAGGCTGCCCGCATCGGATCGGCAGTTCGCGCTGCTGGCGGCGCTGGCAGTCATGGTGTACAACAGCATCCTCGCTTACGGCTTGCACGCGCCGCCGCCGCGCATGGCGGTCTACCGCGATGCCGGACGCTGGATCGACGCGCACACCCCACCCGACTCGACGCTGCTGGTCGCCGATTTGGGCATCGCAGGCTATTATGCGCGCCGGCACACTATCGACTCGTTCGGGCTGATCGTCCCCGATCTGCCGGTCAGGACGCCGGAATATGCCACCAACGCCTTTCAGCCCGATCTCATCCTGACGACGCAGTATTTCCTCTGGGATTACACCGAGCGCGACCCGTTTCAGGCAGAATACAGCGCGCTGGCGGGGTTCGGCGGCGCGGATGACCCCGAATTCTCGCCGATGACTGTCTATCAGCGCCGCGATCTGCGCGTCCTCGACGATCTGACGATCTCTCAAGCGCGCTGGACGCTCGACGGCGCGCCGTTGGTCGAATTGTCCGCCGCCGCCATCAGCGCCGCGCCGATCTGGTCGGGTGGGGAGATCATCCTCAACCTGACCTGGACGCCGTTGCGGGCGACAGCGCAGGACTGGACGGTCTTTGTCCATCTCGTCCCATCCGACGCGCTCGATCAGCCGCCAGCTGCGCAGGGGGACGCGCCGCCCCAACTCCCATCGTCCAGCTGGCAGCCTGGCAGCACTGTGACCAGCCAGCACCGCGTCCGATTGGCGGTGGACGCGCCCGCCGGCGAATATGCCATCCTGATCGGCTGGTATGCAGGCGCTGAACGGGCGCAGATCGACAGCGCGGACAGCCACCTTCTGGCGGCTGTCCGCATTCAGAAGCCCTAACCGATCAGCCGTCGATTAGCTGGAAGACTCGATCTCCTCTTCGGGGACGGTCGGCATGTCGTTGTCCAGTTCGGGGAAGCCCGCGACCGGCTCAGTCCACAGCTCGCCCGCCAGATACGCTTCCAGATTGTCCGGCGTCACCACCACCGACGGGGTGAGCAGAATCTGCGGGACTTCTTCGCCCGCAAAGATCGCCGCCATCGTGTCAATCACGGTCACGCCCATGCGGAACGGATCGACGCCGAGCGTGGCGCTGAATTTGCCCTGCGCGAGCAGATCGAGCGTCGGCTGATTGCCGTCGATGCCAACTGCGAAGAAGTCCTCATTGATGACCAGACCGAGCTGCTCCGCCGCCAGTGCCGCACCAATCGCCATCTCATCGCTGTTGCCGTAGAACACGTCGATGTCCGGGTTCTGCTGAAGCGCAACCGAGGCAACTTCCTGTCCACGCGTCCGCAGCCATTCCGCCGACTGCTGACCGACGACTTCGACATTCGGGCAGTTCTTCTCCAAGCCAGCGATGAAGCCGCCCGTGCGCCGGCGCGAGAAGATGCTCTCGATGCCGAGCAGGATGTAGACCTTGCCGGTCGTCTCCTCAACCGACATCCCTGTCTTGCCTGCGATCAGCTCGCAGGTATAGGCTGCCAGCGCTTCCGCGCCGCCCCACTGGTCATAGCCGATGTAAGACGCGACTTCGAGCGCCTCATCCTCGAACGGCGTGATGAAGTTGTGCGCCAGGATCGGAATGCCGCGCTCATTGGCGGCGCGCACCGCCGTGATCGCCGAGTCCGTGCCGATGGGGTTGATGCTGATCGCCTCAACGCCGGTCTCCAGAAGCTGCTCGACCGTCGTCACGAACGCCTGGAAATCGCCTTCGCTGGCGGGAGCCTGCACGACCAGTTCCCAACCGAGTTCGTCCGCGCGCGCCTGCGCGCCTTCGACCATCGCCACATGGAACGGACTGGTCAGCGCCGGCGGCACAAACCCGACGCGGCGCGGCGTCCCCTCCTGACCCTGAACAAAACCGACGCTGATGCTGAGCGCCAGCATCAGCACGACCGCCAAACTGACTTTACGAGCCATCTTGTGCTAACTCCTGTTTTTGAGTAAAGAAATCCTCAATCCAAGACGCCGGAGAGCGTTCCCCGGATGGATCGCCTGCTTTAAGTCGGACTCGATCTTCTGCCGAAGCGCAGCCATTTCACCTCACCGCGCCGCACCACGTCGAGCGCCACCGCCATCACAATAATCGCGCCGATCACGATCTCTTTGGCATTCGACGGCACGTTCAGGTAGACCAAGCCCTGCTCGACGATGCGGATGATCAGCACACCGACCAGTGTCCCCCAAATACCGCCGATCCCGCCCGACAGCGCCGTGCCGCCGATGACGACCGCCGCCACCGAGATCAGCGTCATATTGGTGCCGTTCTGATATGCGCCCGACTGCAAGCGCCCCATCACCAGCACGCCGCTGATCGCCGCCAGCAGCCCGCTGATAGCATAGATCATGATCTTGGTGCGATCCACATTCACCCCGGAGAGCCGCGCCGCCGTCTCATTGCCGCCGAGCGCGTAGGTGTAGCGCCCGAACTTGGTGTGCCGCAGCACCACCCACACCACCGCATAGATGACGACTGCGATCACGAACGGCATCGGGATGCGAAGCTGACTGATGCCGACGATGCTCTCCAGCGCGCCCAGATCGATGCGAATGAAGCTGGTGACGAAATTCAGAAAATCGTCTTTGGCGATGTTGATGCCTGCGCCGCGCGTCCAGACCAGCGCCACACCCAGCAGGATCGACCGGAAGCCGAGCGTCACGATGAACGGGTTGATCTTCAGCCCGGTGATGATGAAACCTTGCACCATCCCGATCAAACCGCCCGCTCCCACCGCCGCCAGGATCGCCAGGATCGACGGCAAGCCCTCCGCGATCTGCCCGCCCGCCTGGTTGGTTCCGGCGATCAGAATCGCCGCCACCACTCCCGCAAACGAGACCATCGCCTCAACCGACAGGTCGATCCCGCCGGTCAGGATGACGAAGGTCTGACCCGCCGCGACGATGCCGATGGCCGCCGCCTCCATCATCAGAATCGACAGGCTGGTTGGGCTGCGAAATGCCGGGGACAGAATCCACAGCAGGATGAACAGCCCCAGCAGCACGATCAGCGGACCCGTGTCGCGCAGCAGCCGACTGATAAAATTGGTCGAGCGGCGCGGCGGGCTGGCGGGGAGCAGAGTCGTCTCGGTCATGGGATTGGTTCACCTCCTGGACTGTCCAAGCCGGCGGTTGCGTAGGTGATGATCTTCTCCTGAGTCGCGTCTTCACGATTCAAAAATCCAGTGACGCGCCCCTCGCGGATCACCATCACGCGGTCGCTCATGCCCAGAATTTCCGGCAGTTCCGAGCTGACCATGATGATGGCAACGCCCTGCTTCGCCAGCGTATTCATCAGTTTGTAGATTTCGACCTTCGCGCCGACATCGATCCCGCGCGTCGGCTCATCGAAGATCAGGATTTTGGGCTGGGTCGCCATCCATTTCGCCAGCACGACTTTCTGCTGCGTGCCGCCGCTCAGATTGGAGACGATCTGATCCTGATCGGGCGTCTTGATCGCCATGCTGTCGATGAAATCCTGCGTGATCGCGCTCTCTTTGCGCCGATCTGTGAAGATTCCCTGCGTCAGCCCGCCTAGGATCGACAGCGTGGTATTCTCACGGACGTTCATGCCCAGAATCAAGCCCTGGCGCTTGCGGTCTTCGGTCAGCAGCGCGATCCCGTGCCGGATCGCGTCTTGCGGGCTGCGAATCGTCACTGGCACGCCGTCGATCAGGATGCGCCCGCTGTCGATCGGGTCGGCTCCGAAGATGGCGCGCACCAGCTCCGTCCGCCCTGCGCCGATCAACCCCGCCACGCCCAGCACTTCGCCCGCGTGCAGATTGAAGCTGATGTCTTTGAGGCGCTTGCCCTGCGTCAGATGCTCAACGCGCAGCACTTCCGCCCCAAGCGGCGCGGGTTCTTTGGGGAACTGCTCGGACAGATCGCGCCCGACCATCAGCGTGATCAGCCGTTCCATGTCCAGGGTGTCCGTCGGCACGGTGACGATATGCCGCCCATCGCGCAGCACGGTGATGCGGTCGCTGATCTCGAACGCCTCATCCAGATGGTGGCTGATATAGATTAGCGCGACTCCATCCGCCTTCAACTGCCGGATGATGGCGAACAGATCATCGATCTCGCGGATGCTCAGCGCCGAAGTCGGCTCATCCATGATGATCAGGTCAGCTTTGTGATGCAGCGCTTTGGCGACTTCGACCATCTGCTGCTGCCCAACGCCGAGATCGGCAATCGGGGTGCGCGGATCGATGTCCAGATGCAGCCGCGCCAGCAGTTCGCGCGCCTGGCGATGCATCGTTCGCCAGTCGAGGAACGCCCCGCGCTCGATCTCGCTGCCGAGAAAGATATTCTCGGTCACCGACAGATACGGGATTTGATTCAACTCCTGATAGATCGTGGTGATGCCCGCAAGCTGCGCCTGACGCGGCGTCGCAAAGTCAACCGAACGCCCCTTGAAAATGATTTCGCCCGCATCGCGCTGATAGACGCCGGAGAGAATTTTCATCAGCGTCGATTTGCCCGCGCCGTTTTCGCCCAGCAGCGCGTGAACTTCGCCCGACTCGACATCAAAATGCACATCCGACAGTGCCAGAACGCCCGGAAAGCGTTTCGTGATGTGCTGCATTTTCAAAAGCGGGCTGGGTTTCATGGAAAAAAGCTCGATAAGGTAAGATATTTTCAACAGTTGGCAGGGACTATAGCGCGCTTTGCGCTGCTTGACAAGCGAGTCGCGTGCGGAAAGGCAGGGCAAACGCTTCAAAAAAGCTCAAACCTATAGAAGGCAAAGACTTTTTCAGAAAAAGATTTTACTCTGCGCGCTCCGCGCAGTCTCATGGTTTACACATGAACTTTATGGCATACTAGTTTTATGAACAGATTAACGAGCGAGGACATGATGAGCGAAGCAGGGTGGGGTATCTGGTCGGATCGCGGGCTGCTGATGTCGCCAGACCCGCACTGCGATGTTCCCGATCTGCCCGATGCCATTCAGGGCGCCGCGCGCGCCATTGCGGACTGGATCGCCAACGGGGACATTCGGGCGCGGCTAGCGGCGCTGCCGCTGGCGGATGTCCCACAGACGGACGACGTGCCGACTCTTGAAGCGTGGTATCGAGTCTATGCGTTTCTGGCGACCGCGTATGTCCATACGCCGAATCTGACCGCCGCCGATCATCTGCCGCCGAGCATCGCCGTGCCGCTGTCGCGGGTTGCAGCGCGCATCGACCGTCCGCCGATCCTGACGTATGCCGGCTTCACCCTGAATAACTGGCGGCGGCGCGATCCAGCGGGCGATTTTTCGGTCGAAAATCTCGACCCGATCCTGCATTTCACCCATTTTGCCGATGAAAGCTGGTTCACGCTGATCCATGTCGCGGTCGAAGCGCAGGCTGCGCCGGCGCTGGAGGGCATGTGCCGCGCCGCTGATGCTGCCGCAGCCGACGATGCGCAGGCGGTCAAGTCCGGTCTGGACGCCATCGCGCGCGGCTTGACCGGCATGACCGAGACCTTCCGGCGGATGCCCGAAGGGTGCCGCCCAGACATCTATTTCGATCATGTCCGCCCGTTCTTTTTCGGCTTCAACGGTGTGGTCTTTGAGGGCGCGGACGATCCGGCTCCGCGCAGGCTGCGCGGCGGAACCGGCGCGCAAAGCTCGGTCGTCCCAGCATTGGGGGCGGGCTTGGGCATTGCGCATGTGCAGAATGCGCTGACCGCCCACTTGATCGACATGCGCCAGTATATGCCCCAACCCCATCAGGCGTTCATCGACCGGATGAAGTCGTCTCCCATTCGGGACTACGTCCTCGCCAACCGCGATCCCATCCTATGCGACGCCTACGACTCGGCGCTGCTGGCGCTGCTCGAATTTCGCCGGACGCATTTCGGCTTCGCCCGCGCTTACATCTTCAATAGATCGCCGCAGGCATACGGCACGGGCGGCACGGACTTCATGGACTGGTTGCGCCGTCTCGCGGATGAGACTGAGGCGCATCTGATCGTCCATGCGCCAACCAAAACCCGCTGACAACCGCCGCTCATTCGCATATAATGGGCAGTATGACGGTCACATTTGATCTCAAACGATGGGTTGCGCTTCAAGTCACGTCGCTGCACAGCGTGCGTCAGTGCGCGCTGTCCCGCGAAGGACACCTGATCGTCCAAAGCTGGGGCGGCAATCTGATCCATATCCACTTCGCCGATGCGCTGCCCAAACCGCGCGCGGTCAAGCGGACTTTGCAGGAGTCCACTCGGATCGGCATTGGCGCGCTTTATCTGATCGATGCCGCGCTCGTCCCTGCCGATGGCAGCCGAGTCGCTCCGGATGAGATGCTGCTCGGATTGCACGCGCTCTACAAAGACAAAATCTACACGTTTCGGCGCGACAGCGCGGGCTACAAAATCGGGCAGGTGCATTTCAAGTCAGTCGGGCGCGGGGATGAGCGCGAAGTCTGGTATGGTCCCGATGTCACTGTCCGTGCCTTGCCCTGCTACCGCGCTTGGGTGACCGCGCCCGCCAGTCTGCGCGGGGAATGGCAGGTCGCCAGTTTCGGCAGTGAAGCCTTCTGGAAAGACGCCGACTACGCACGCCAGCGCGAGCAGGTGAGCCAGGCACAGCGCATGTCCAGCGAGGAGGTGTTTCGCCAGCACACCTGGACGACCGGCGCGTATACCAATATCCCCGGCGGCGCGCCGGGCGGCATCCCCGCCGGCATGGGCGGCGCTTACACGCCGCCGCGCCCACCTGCGCGCCCGCCCAGCAAGCTCGACGGCTGCTATCAGACGCTCGGGCTGCCACCCGATGCACCCTGCGACCAGGTCAAAGCGGCGTTTCGCAGGCTCGCGCGCGAACTGCATCCCGATGTCAGCAAGCTGCCGACGGGCGAGTCGCGCGCGAAGTTTCAGACCGTCTACGAAGCCTACAAATTCATCCGTGAGACCATCGACTGCGGCTGAAGCCAGGGCGCGGTCAGTTCCGCGCTGATCGTCCACAGCCGGCGCGCCGAGTCCATGTCCTGCGCCGCCGCAGACGGCGCGACCACCTTCGACTTGTTAAAGTATTTGCCCGAAACACCCTCGACCTCTGGGGACGACGCCAGATAGATCGAGGTCTGCGCGCCCTTTTCCGGCGTCAAGGCGAGCGGTCTGAGCAGGGACATGGCGACTTTCATCATCGTCCCGCCGACGCCGCTGCCGCCGCGCCCGAATCCAGTGGCGACGAAGCCAGGATGCAGCGCATTGGAGGTCACCGGCTGCCCTTCAAGCTGGCGCGCCAGCTCATTGCTGAACAGGATGTTGGCGAGCTTGGATTGAGCGTATGCGGTGAAGCCGAAGTAGCCCTGTTTGAACTGTAAGTCGTCGAATTTCATCTTCGCTCCGCGATGCGCATCCGAGGCGACATTGACGATCCGCGCCGCCGCGCCGGGACGCCCGCTGGCGATCAGCAGCTCGCGCAGCCGCGCCGTGAGCAGGAAATAGCTCAGATGGTTGAGCGCGAAGGTCATCTCGAAGCCGTCAACCGATTCCTGCCGGTCGGTGAAGACCGCGCCCGCATTGTTGACCAGCACATCGAGCCGGTCATACTTTGCCTTGAACGCCTCCGCCATCTCGACCACCTGCGCCATCGACGACAGATCCGCCACTAGCGGATCGACCAGTGCGCCAGTGATCGAACGGATCGCTGATGCCGTCGTCTGCGCCCGCTCCGCTGATCGCCCCGCGATTACCACTGTTGCGCCCATTTTCGCCAAAGCCAGCGCCGTCTCGCGCCCGATCCCATTGGTTGCGCCTGTGATCAGGCAGACTTTTCCCTGCATGTTGTATCCTGTTTTGATCTCGTTATACTTTTGTTTTCATGATGACCGAGGAAGGACGCGCATTCAAGCGATGCTCATTGAATCCTAAATCGCGCGCGAAATGTGATAACATAGCAGCCTTAAATAATGGATTGAAGTTGAGTGGAGCAGCATATCATGACACGGATTTTGAAAAACTATATCGGCGGTGCATGGGTTGAAGCGGCGTCGTCCGCGCAGACCCCTGTGATCAACCCCGCCACCTGCGAAGTCCTCGCCCACTGTCCCGACTCGACGCGCGCCGACGTGGATGCTGCGGTGCGCGCCGCCCAAGCCGCCTATCCCGAATGGCGCAGCACGCCGATTCTGAGCCGCGTCCAGTACATGTACCGCCTCAAGGCGCTGCTTGAAGATCGGTTTGAAGACCTGGCAAAGTGCGTGGTGGAGGAGAACGGCAAAACCCGCGATGAGGCGCGCGGGGAAGTCCGGCGCGGCATCGAGAGCGTCGATTTTGCAGCGACCGTTCCCAGCCTGATGCGCGGCTACAAGGTGGAAGACATTAGCAGCGGGATCGATGAGACGGCGGAACGACAGCCGCTCGGTGTGTTCGCGGCGATCACACCGTTCAACTTCCCGCTGATGGTTCCGCTCTGGTTTCTGCCCACCGCGATCACCTGTGGCAACACCTACATCATCAAGCCGTCGCCGCAGACGCCGCTAAGCATGGTGCTGTTCTTTGAAATCCTGGACGAACTTGGTCTGCCGGAGGGCGTGGTCAATCTGGTGCTGGGCGGTAAAGAGGCGTCGATAGCGGTGATGGAACATCCCGGCATCGTCGGCGTGTCATTTGTGGGATCGACGCCGGTCGCCAAGATCGTCTACGAGACGTGCGCTCGGCATGGCAAGCGCGTCCAGGCGCAGGGCGGCGCGAAGAATTACATCGCTGTGATGCCGGATGCCGACATGAACGCCACTGTCGCCAACATCATGGGATCGGCGTTTGGATGCGCGGGGCAGCGCTGTCTGGCGGGATCGGTGGTGGTCGCGGTCGGAGATGCGTATGAGCCGCTGCGCGATGAGCTGGTCAGGCGCGCGTCGGCGCTGCGCGTCGGCTACGGCATGGACGAGACAACGCAGATGGGGACGGTCATCTCAGATGAGGCGCGCGAACGCATCGAGCGCATGATCAGCGCTGGCATCGCCGAAGGCGCAGAGCCGATCCTCGATGGACGCGACGCGAAAGTCGAGGGCTATGAGCAGGGATCGTTTGTCCGTCCGACGATCCTGGACAAGGTGACGCCGGAGATGAGCGTCGCTCGCGATGAGATTTTCGGTCCTGTGCTGTCGATCATCCATGTCCCCGATTTCGACTCCGCCATTGAAGTGATCAACAAGAGCCGATACGGCAACGCCGCGAGTCTGTTCACCACCAGCGGCAAAGCCGCCCGCGAATTCAAATACCGCGTTCAGGCGGGCAATATCGGCATCAATGTCGGCGTGGCAGCGGCGACCGCCTCTTTCCCATTTGGCGGACAAAAAGAATCGTTCTTTGGCGACCTGCACGGTCAGGGACTCGACTCGGTTGAGTTTTTCACCGACAAGAAAATCCTGATCGAGCGCTGGTGAAGTGCCAGAACTGCGCGGGGCGATCCAATTGGATCGCCTCGATTGCAGCAGTCAATGCCCGTCCGCTATCGGAACGCGGCGAAACTCGTCGCGCGGCGGGCTGAACACCTCCACCACCAGCGTATCGACCTCCGCACGCGCAGCATGGACGACTCCGCCTGGAATGGCGTAGCTGTCACCCGGCTGCATGACCCGCGTTTGATCGCCAATGGTCAGCGCCAGCCGCCCATAGACGACATAGCCAACCTGATCATTAGGGTGGCTGTGCAGCGGGACTTCCGCCCCCGCCAGCAGGAAAAACTCGCACAGCATCACTTCATCCGTCGTCCCCATCGTGCGGCGATGGACACCTGCGCGCATTTCGATTTGCGGGGCTTCAGCGGCGGGTATGTAATAGCCATCTCCCATAAGACGATCTCCCAGAAAGAAGCTTGTTTGTCCGATTATCCACATATCCCCGGACATCACAACCGCCGCGCGCTGGCGAAAAACCCAAAATCCAGGTACAGACAGGCTTCGCCCTCGTATTCGACCACGCCGTGTTCCTTGAAGATGAACAGGCGCGGCTCGATTCGCTTCAGGTGCTTTTTGAGGGTGTTCCACTGGGATTTGCTCGGCTCGGTTGCGCCGTCCGCCAGCGCGAAATACGCCGGGCTGAAGATCGCCCGAAAATGCCCATCTTCGTGCGCGATCAATGCGCGCAGGGCGCTGGTGTCTGCGGTGCGCGGGTTGGTCAGCGCCATGCGCAGCCACGCCTCGACCTGTTCGGGGCTGCGTTTGACAAACCGAGGCAGTTGACGGGTCATCGCTCAGTTCCCCGCCGCCAAAATGCGCCTTGTCGGGGCGGGCTGGTGGAGCGGCGGCGGCTCCATCGCCGGTTCCGCAAATTGACGGCGGTAGAGCGCGGCATACAGCCCATTCAAGCGCAAAAGCTGCTCGTGCGTCCCATCTTCGACGATCCGCCCGCGCTGCATGACCAGAATCCGATCCGCCTCGCGGATGGTCGAGAGCCGGTGCGCGATGATCAGGCTGGTGCGCCCCTGCAAAACCCGCGCCAGCCCCATCTGGATCAGCGCCTCGGTCTCGGTGTCGATGCTGCTGGTGGCTTCGTCCAGAATCAGAATGCTCTGCGGATTGTGCAACAGCGCGCGCGCCAGCGCCAGCAGCTGCCGCTGCCCCTGCGACAGGTTCGCGCCGCCTGGCAGCAGCATCGTCTCATAGCCATCCGGCAGCCGCTCGATGAACGGCGCAGCGCCGGCGACTTTCGCCGCCTCGATCATCTGCTCCTCAGTCACGCTGTCATCGAACAGGCGCAGATTCTCGGCAATCGTCCCATGAAAGCAGTACGGATTCTGCGGCACAACGGTCACATAATGGCGCAGGTCTGCCAAGGCGAGGTCGCGCACGTCCACATCATCGATCAGCACGCGCCCCTCATCCACGTCGTAGAAGCGCGCCAGCAAGCCCGCCAGCGATGTTTTGCCCGCGCCGGTCGCGCCGACAACCGCGACTCGCTGCCCGGACTCAACCCGCAGATTGATGTTTTTCAGGACAGGATGCCCAGGCTCGTAGCCAAAGGTCACATTGTCGAACGCAAACGTCTTTTTGAAATCGGGCAGTGTGACGGGCTTTTCGGCCTCTTTCAAGCCCGGCTCGACGCGCAGCATCCGCGCGATGCGCTCGCCCGCCGCCAGCGCCGTCTGAATCTGCGAAATCTGCTCGGAGAGCAGCAAGACCGGCTCGAAGCTGCGCCGTGTGTATTCGACAAACGCGATCACCATGCCGACCGTCGCCCAGCCTTCAGCCAGACCGAGCGCGCCGCCGAACAGCACAATTGCCAAGCCAACCGTGGTCATGAGCTGGAGTCCGGTCGCGTAGAGCGTGTAATTGTCGCGAATTTGGCGGTGGACATCACGATGGCGCGCATTGTAGGTGGCGAATTCATCGCGGCTGATCGGCTCGCGCTGGAACAACTGCACGACCAGCATCCCGCCAAACTGCTCGTTCATGAACGCCAGAAATTCTGCGACCAGCCTGTGATAGGCATTCGACGCCTGGCGCAGCCGCTTGCGGAAGAAGACGGTCAGGAAGAGCATAATCGGCATGACCGCCAGCCCGAACAGCGCCAGCCGCCAGTTAAGCGCGAACATGGTGATGATGATCCCGACCAGCGTGATCAGATTGCTAACCACGACGACAAAGCTGGTGCTGACCAGCTCGGTCAGCGCGTCGATGTCATTGGACAGGCGCGAGACCAACTGCCCGACGGGAGTCGTGTTGAAAAAGCGCATATCCTGCTTGAGAAGATGCTCAAAAAGCGTCTGGCGCAGGTTGACCAGCGCCGACTGCCCGACGGTTTGGAGCAGGTAGATATGTCCGAAGCGCAGCAGAAAGAGCAGCACAATCGAGGCGAAATAGACCACGCCGAGCGGGATCAAGCCCTCAAGCTGCCCGCTGGTGATGGGTCCATCGACCGCCTGCTGGATCAGATAGGGCAGCAGCACGGCGAAGAAGCTGACGCCGATCAGCATGGCGAAGACCAGCCCCAACTGCCAGACGTACGGCTTAAGGAACTTCGCCAGCATCCACAAGAGCGAGCGATCCGACACGTCAAACTCGACTTCGCTGTACGGGCTGGGCGGCGTGATCACCGGTCTGGGTGCGAACATCGCTCAATCCTCCCCGCGTAGTTCGCGCTCAACCATGCGCGCATACATGCCGCCGCGCTCGACCAGCTCGGCGTGCGTCCCTTTTTCGACGATCTGTCCATGATCCATCACCACGATCAGATCGGCATCCTTGACCGTCGCGATGCGGTGCGCGATGATCAGGCTGGTGCGCGTCTTGAGGACGCTGCGCAGCTCCGCCAGGATGTCCGCCGCCGTGTGCATGTCCACGCTGGAGAGCGCGTCATCCAAGACCAGGATTGCCGGATCGCGGACGATGGCGCGGGCAATGGCGACGCGCTGCTTCTGCCCGCCGGAGAGCAGGACGCCTCTTTCCCCGACCAGCGTCTCCAGTCCGCGCGGAAGCTGCGGCAGATCGGCGCTCACCCGCGAAATGCGCAGCGCCCGCTCGATCTCATCGTCAGGGATGTCCTGCCGCCCCATGCGGACATTTTCGTGCAGCGCCTGGCTGAACAGAAAGGTGGACTGCGGCACGTAGCCGACCGCCCGCCGCAGATCCTCCAGCGCCAGCTCGCGGACATCCTGCCCGTCGATCAGCACGCGCCCTTCGGTGGGGTCAAGCACGCGCCCGACTAAATTGACCAAGAGCGTCTTGCCGCAGCCGGTCGGACCGACAAACGCCACCACCTGCCCCGGCTCGATGTCCAGGTTAATATCCTGAAGCGCCGGCTGTCCGTCCAGCGTCACGCTGACATGCTCGAAGCGGATCGCGCCTTTCGGACGAGCCAGATGATGCGCATCCGGCAGGTCGCGGATCAGCGGCGTCTGCAACAGCGGCGTCAGCCGCGCCAGCGCGCCGCGCGTCTGCTGATAGCGCTGATACAAAATGCCAAGCGCCAGCAGGACATTGCTGATATAACCCAGATAGATCAAGAATTGGGCGAAGTTGCCAAGCGTCAGCGCCCCCTGCAGCGTCAGCACGCCGCCGAACAGCACGACCACGCCCGCCGTGAGCTGGCTGATCATGTTCGGCAGCATCCCGACTGGCTCGTTGCGCCGCTTGAAGAACAGCCACGTTCGGCGCAATTTGCGGTTTTCCTCAAGATACTTGCGGGAGATGCCGTCTTCGCGCCCGAAGGTCTTGATCGTCTGGATGCCGCTGATCGTATCCTGACCGAGCGCCGACACCACGCCCGCCTGCTCCTGAACTTTCTCGAACAAGTCCGCGATGATCAGACCGGCTTTCGCCTGAAACGCCGTTGAGACGGTCAGCACAGCGAAGGCGATCAGCGTCAGCGGCAGATTGACGCTGGCGAGCAGCAGAAAGGTGACCACCAGCGCGGTGATCGCGCTGCCGAGGCGCAGAAACAGCAGCACCAGAAACTGCCAGAGTAAGTTCAAGTCTGCGTGCATCCGCGAGATCAGATCGCCGGTGGGGTACTTCTGATAGAAATGCTGATCCTGCATCAGCAGCTTGTCGAACAGGTCACGCCGCACATCATAATTCACCCCATAGGCGACCCGACCGCTCAGCCAGCGCTGAACGAAGAAGCCGCCGACGGTGATCAGCGAGAGCGCGAGCAGCAAGCCGAGCGATACTCGCAGCGCCTCCGACGGCGCGCCTTCGCGAATTTCATCGATGATCACGCCCAGCAGGAAGGGTTCATAGGCGGTGGCGATGCCGGCGATAATACCGGCGATCGTCGCCCCGGCTGCTGCGCCGCGATACACCATGATATAGCGCAGCAGCCAGCGCCAGTTCGCTTTCGGGGGAGGCTGAGGCGTCCCGGTGGCAGACTCCGTCCTGCTCGCAGCGGTTTGCGTCCGCACAGCCTGTGCTGCCATGAGTTCAATTTGCCTTTCAACAGGAATTCTTCAGCGCCTCTATTGTAGGCGATTGGAAGCGTACCAATGCAGACCAATTCATCAGAGGATAGGACGCCGGCGGCAAGCCGTGCGCTTACGCTTTGGGCGTGATCGTCGGCGCTTGAACCACCGGCAGATCGGTCAGATTGCCAGTTACGCGCACCGTCAGCGGCGAATTTGCTAACCAGGCATTGAGTCCATTCGGCAGCACCACCAGCAGCCAGGTGGCATCGGCGGTCTTGCCGATGATCAGCACCTCGGCATTCGCGCTCAGCGTCCCGACCCACTGATACTCCGATCCCGATCCGGCGCGCACTGCGATCTCGCGCAGCGCCTGCGCAAACGCGCGCGCTGGGGTCGGCGTCAGCGTCGGCGTCGGGGTGAGCGTGATCGTCGGCGTTGGCGTCTCCGAGGGGGTGTTCGTCGGCAATAGGGTGTCCGTCGGCGTTGGCGTGCGCGTCGGCGGCTCGACGAAGGGGACGGGCATCAAGCTGCCGAATGTTTGCACAAAATTGCTCGCCAGCCACGCGACCTGACCATCAGGCAGGCGCACTTGAAACCATGAACCATCCTCGGTTGTGCCGATAATATCGACTCGCTGATTCTCCGCAAGTTCTGCAATTCGGGCATAATCTAACCCCGGACCCGTGCGCAGGATCAGCGGGCGCAGCGCCTGCGCAATCGGCGCGGCGGGCGTCGCGCTGGGGGTCTGAGCCGCGCTTGGCGCAGCAGATGCCGTGCGGGTCGAGGTCTGCGCGAACGGCGCAGTTGGATCGACGCCGAATGCGCCGCTGTCGGTCGGTGTCATACCGACTTCAGCGAACGGACTCGGTTCGCCAGTCGCCGGCGCGGTGGCAGTGGGTTCGGAGGCGCTGATCGCCGCCAGCGCGACCGCTGTTTGCGTTTGCGCCGCCGATTCAGACACCGAAAGCTGCCCGATTAATAAGGCGGCTGCGATGACTGCCAAAACGATCACCGCGCCGATCAGGACGAACGTGCTGGTGCGGCGTCCGCTGCCTGGCGTGGGGATCGTCAGCGGTGGCACAGAGGGCGTTTGGAGCTGCACCTCCGCTTCCATCGGCAGCGGCGCGGGGGATTGGCGCGGCGCGGGCAGCACGGCACGCTCATAAACCGGGGTGATCAGCGTCGCCTCCCGCTCGGAGATCGGCGACTGCGTCGAGTTTAAATCCCGACCCGCCGAAAGATCGCCGACGGACACTTCCTGAGAGGCGCGCTTGTTCGCGCGGCGCTGGCGCAGTGCTTCGATATTCTCCTGCGCCGCCTGCCGCAGCACATTCGGGCGCACGGGTTCGATCTCGCTGGCGAGCGCAGTCAGCGCATCGGCGAATTCAGTCGCCGTCTGGTAGCGATTATCGGGTTTTTTCGCCATCGCTCTCGCGATCAGCAGATCGACAGTGGGGGGCAGGGCTGGATTCAGAGCGCTCGCCTGTGGGATCGGATCATGGATATGCCGCAGCACGATCCCCAGCGGCGTTCCCGCCGTATAGGGGAGCTGACCGCTCGCCATCTGAAAGACCACCACGCCGAGCGCGTAGATATCCGCCTGCGGCGTAATGATCGGCTCGCCCATGCCCTGCTCCGGAGACATATAGCTGGGCGTCCCGACGGCGAAGCCGGTCTGCGTCAAGCCTTCGCCGCGCTCCGTCATGCGAGCGATGCCAAAGTCCATCAGGAAGGCGTTGCCATCCTGATCGATCAGGATGTTGTTCGGCTTGATGTCGCGGTGGATAACGCCCTGGCGGTGCGCGTAATCGAGCGCCGATGCGACCTGGCGGGTCAGATATGCGATATCCGGGAGCGGAAGCGTCCCGCGACTCGCGATGATATCCTTTAGCGTCCCGCCTTCGAGATAGCGCATGACGATATAGGGCGGATTGTGCGCCCCGTTGTAGTCATAGACAGGCAGCAGATGCGGATGTTCCAGCTTGGCGATCAGCCGCGCCTCGCGCTCAAAGCGCTGACGCGAAAGCGCGTCGGTCGCAATCGCCAGGTGGATCACTTTGACAGCGACATCGCGATCCATGCTCGGCTGATACGCCCGATACACCGTCGCCATGCCGCCCATGCCAATTTCCTCGATGATTTCATACTGTCCGAGTCGCGTCCCGATCATTGGCGCGTCCTGTGATTGATCGGCATCATCCTTCTAACATAGCCTTGTCTCCACTGAAATACAAGCAAAGGCGGGGAGTCTGCCGCTCAGCTTTTGCATCCGCTTCCAGTTAGGTGTATTCTGTTTGCGATGCACAACAACAGCGGGGAATGACCATGCGACGATTACGCCGACTGACGGGACGCCTAGGACTGGGGCTGACGCTGCTGGCGGCGGGGTGTGTCCAGCCGGCTGGCGCACCGATTGACAGCGCCGCGTCGCAGCCGACTATCGAGTCGATCCCGATCCAATCGACATCCGAGCCAGCCATACCGGAGACGGAGCCAACCACGCTGCCGATGGTCGTCAATACCGGCGTGCCGGCGCTGATCCCCTCCCTCACGCCGATGTTCACCCCAACCGAGACGCCCCGCGTCGAAATTCTCAACATCGAAACCATCGTCGCCGAGACCCGTCAGGCGCTCGGCGAGACACCAACATCAGCGCCAACCGATCCCGACACGGCATTAACGCCGCCGATCATCACCGCTACTGTCGTCTATATCACCCCCAGCGCGCCCGAAGGACCGATCGTGCTGCCATCGGCGACGCCGCGCCCAAGCTCGACGCCGACACCGGAAGGAGCTGCGGCGTCCACTGCAAGCGACGGCGACTCGCCGTTTGTGATTCGCTCGGAGGGCTGCTTCTACATTGTCCAAGCGGGCGACAGTCTGTACGCCATCGCTGTCCGCAATGGGCTGGCGCTGGACGCGCTGCGCGAAGCCAACCCCGAGATCAACCCGCAGGCGCTCCAGATCGGGCAGCAGCTCCGTCTGCCCGCCTGCGTCGATACGCCAACTCCGACCGCCACCCTGCCGCCGACGCGAACGCTGCCGCCCGGCGTCGAACCGACCGCAACGCCGACTCTGCAGGGCATCGAATATGTCGTGCGACCGGGAGACACCTTGTTCAGCATCGCCGGGCGCTTCCGCGTGACAGTGAATGCCATCGTCCGCGCCAATCCCGCGCTCCAGGCGAATCCCAATCTGCTGTCGATTGGACAGCGGCTGATCATCCCCGTCGATCCGACGCCCGCGCCCGCATCCAGCACGCCCACTCCTCAAGCGACGCCGCCCGGATCGGTCATCGAGCCGGTGATCCTGCCGTCTGCAGCAGGTTTTGGAGGTTAAGGTATGACTCAATCGGTCTCGTTTGACCGCGCCGCCGATTACTACGACGCCACACGCGGCTTTCCGCCCGGCATCGAGCAGAAAGTCGCTCAGGCATTCGTCCGCGCCGGATCGCTGGCGCCGGATGCCCGTCTGCTTGAGATCGGCATTGGGACGGGGCGGATCGCGCTGCCGCTCTCGCCGCATGTCGGCGAATACGTCGGCGTGGACATCGCCATCGCCATGATGGACAAGCTGCGCGCCCGGATCGACGGTCATCCGATCCGGCTGATACAAGCCGACGCCGCCCATCTGCCGCTTGCCAGCGGCGCCTTTGACGCCGCTGTCGCCGTGCATGTCTTTCATCTGGTGGGCGATGCGGCGGCGGTGCTGCGCGAGCTTGCCCGCGTGCTGCGCCCTGGCGCGCGTCTGCTGCATGGGTGGAACAGCGAATTTGAAGCCGACGCGCTGCGCCAGCGTTTCAATCAGGCTGCCGGCGTCGATGAGCAGCCGGCTTATTACAGCCGAGGTGTGCTGCCTGCGCACGGCTGGACGGCGGACGGGGAAGAAGTCCGCCTCACTTATACCACTGAACGAACAGCGCGCCAATTCCTCGACGCGCTGCGCAATCGCATCTGGTCATCCTGCTGGAAAATGACAGAGGCGCAGCTCGCCGCCGGTCTAGCGGCGGTCGAGGCGCACATCGCGGCGGAAAAGCTCGACCTCGATCAGCCGATCCGCCGCCACGGCGGCTTCAGCGTCCAGACGTATCGCCCGCCCGTTTGAGGGCGCGAGTTCATCAGCGCTCTGCGTTGTGCGCGCTCGGCGCGGCTGTCCCCAGCAGCGAGGGCAGCCCGAATTTAGCGCGGATCAGTTCTTCGATCTCATCGCGAATCGCCGGGTTCTCCGCCAGGTATGCTTTGGCGTTCTCGCGTCCCTGACCGAGCAAGCCCTCGTTGTAGCGGAAGAATGCGCCGCGCTTGTCGATGATGCCCAGCTCTGTCCCCAAATCGATCAGCTCGCCCGTCTTGCTGATCCCACCCTCCAAAAACATGATGTCGAATTCCGCCTCGCGGAAGGGCGGCGCAACCTTGTTCTTAGTCACGCGGATGCGCGTCCGGCTGCCGATGACCTCGCCGCCGCTGGCTTTGATCTGCTCCTGCTTGCGCACATCCAGCCGCACGCTGGCGTAGAATTTCAGCGCCCGCCCGCCGCTGGTCGTTTCAGGGGAGCCGTACATGACTCCAATCTTGTCGCGGAGCTGGTTGGTGAACAGCACCGCGACGTTGCTCTGCTTGATCGCGCCCGCCAGCTTGCGCAGTGCCTGGCTCATCAACCGCGCCTGCACCCCGACATGGCTGTCGCCCATCTCGCCTTCGATCTCTACGCGCGGGACGAGCGCCGCCACGCTGTCCAGCACCACCACATCGAGCGCGCCGGAACGCACCAGCGCTTCCATGATTTCGAGCGCCTGCTCGGCGGTGTCCGGCTGCGAGATATACAGCCGATCCACATCTACACCGAGCGTCCGCGCGTAATTGGGATCGAGCGCGTGTTCCATATCGACAAATGCCGCCAGCCCGCCGCGCTTCTGTGCCTCGGCGATCACATGCAGACAGATGGTCGTCTTGCCGCTCGACTCGGGTCCGTAAATTTCGGTGATCCGCCCGCGCGGAATGCCGCCAACGCCGAGCGCAATATCAGTCGTGATCGATCCAGTCGGGATCACTTCGACCGCCAGATGCGCGGCATCGCCCAGGCGCACCACCGTCCCCTCGCCGAATTTCTTATCCAAGTCGGTCAGCGTCGCGTCAAGCGCCTTGAGCCGCTGTTCCTGGCTGTCGTTCGGTGATGCGGTGAACAAATCGTGATCCGCTTTTGACTCTTTGGAGGATTTTCTCGGTGCCACAGTCGTTTTTCCTTTTTCTGGCGTCTTGTCTCTGATTATAGTGAGTTTTTGTGGCAGTTGGACGATTCTGCACCCGTCGGCGCCAATGTTGGCTACAATAGGATCATACAAATAATGATAGCACGATTGTTCTAAGGTGGCAAGGCATGGCGCTTCGATTTTTTGTTGGCTTTTTCGTGCTGTTTTCAGCGCTCACCCTCACCGTGACAGCGGCGGCGGTCTCGATTGGCGCTGCCATGCCCACAGATATTCTGGTCGTCCAGCCGATCCAATTGGGGCGGGGACGGGGGGTTGCCCTGCTCGACGCGCTGCGCGGTCGGCTCGTCACCATGCCGATGTCGATTGACAGCCGTGAGATCACGCTCTCGCCGGACAAGCGCCGCGCTGCGTTCATCTCGATCAGCGGCGGCTCATCCGACATTTACGCCCTGGATTTCCTTTCCGGCGCTGTCCAACAGCTCACGTTCAACGTGCCGCCGACGCGCATCGCCATGCCGCGCTGGTCGCCAGATGGCGCGTGGATCGCGTATACATCGTGGCTGGAGGGACGCGCCGACGTGCTGCTTGTGCCGGCGCAGGGCGGCACGCCGCGCCGCATCGGGGCTGAATTTCCCATCGGCGCGCTCGAATGGTCGCCAGACAGCAGCGGGCTGCTGTTTGTCACGCTGACCGCCTGGGACAACATGATCTACTATGTCGATCTGGCAGGCGGGGAAAAACGCGAGATCGCCGCCGGGCATGGACGCGACTATACCGCCGTCTGGTCGCCGGATGGGTCACGAATTCTGTTCGCGTCGGAGCGCGGGGCGGTGGAAGGCGCACCGCTGTACTTGCTGGAACGGGATGCGATCGTCCCTCGGCGCATCACCGAAGCCAGCCACAGCTACGTCGGCTACCGCTGGTCACCGGACGCAGAGCGGATCGCCGCCGTCGAATGGGGCAGCTTCAGCCGCTTTATGAACATGGTGATTCTCGAACCGGACACGGGCAACCGCCTGCTGATCGACGCGGAGGGCGTTCTGTTTTCGCCGCCGATCTGGTCGCCGGATGGGACGCGCATCGCTTTCAGCGACAGCAGCGCCGGCGGAACCGCGCTTTTTGTGTCCGACACGCAGAGCGGCGCGGTGCGGCGACTCGATCTCGGCATCGCGCTGCTCCCCCTGGGCTGGCAGTGAGCGAACATCGACGCCGCGATTAAGCGCCGATCACCGCCCGCACGACCAGCGGCGTGACATACACCTCCAGAACCGCCGCGATCAGCAGACCGGGGATGATCACGCCGATGATCAGTTTGATCACGTCGGTGAATGCCTGCGTCCACGCCGCGCCGACAGTGCTGTTTTCCGGCACACGGGTGACGACTGCGCCCAGATGCAGCCCCGCCGCTGTCGCGATCACGATCACCGGAATTTCGATCAGCCCGTGCGGAAAGAGCGCGCCGACGATCAGCATCGGCGTGTAGCCCGCTGCAATGAGCTGCACCGCTGCATAGCCCAGCACGACATACGTCAGGGGCGTCAGGATGAGCGCGCCAACTCCGAAAGAGAACATCCCCAGCAGGATCGCCCCTAACAGAATCCGCCCGTTCTGCCACGCGATGCCCAAGCTTGGATTGCCGCCGAAGAGCGCGCCGGTGAACAGCTCGATCCCGCCGCTGGCATCGCGCAGATTGATGTCCCTCGGCAGATTCAACTGCCATTGGGGGAGCAGCCCGACGATCACGCCCGCCAGCGCCGCCGCGATGAACCAGCCGACCGTGACCCGCGTCGACAGCCGCATTCGTCCGAGCGCGCCGCCGACGCCGCGCCGATACCAGTCGATGGGGCTGGTCGGCAGCGTCCCTTTGCCGTCGACGCCGATGATGCCGCCCCAGAGCCGCCGCAGGATGGCGCGCGGCTTGAGCGCGTCGAGATTGCGACCGAGCAGCTCCTCACGGTTGAAAGTGCTGCTGCCGACTCGCAGAAGCAGCATGACGACCACCAGCATTCCGACGACGATCGCCCAGAGCGCGCCGATGCCATTGGGCGAGTCGGCGTCCGGTGCGAGAAACATGATCGCGCTCTCGCCCTGGATGATCAGCGTCATCGGGATGATGATGAAGCTCGCCAGCAGGTTCGCCGCCCGCGTGCTGGTGGTCAGGCTGCTGATGACGACCGCGCCCGTCACCATCACCAGCGCCTGGACGGTCGTCAGCAGGATGATCTGCACGACCAGCAGCGCCGCCGGACGCCACTGAAGCTCACCGCCGAGCAGACTGAGTAGGTAGACCGCCATGCCGCCGTAGCTGCTGACCAGCGGCGGGATCATCGCCGCCAGCGTTTTGCCGATATACAGCTCGGTGTTGGTCAGCGGCGTGCTGAGCAGCGGCTCCAGGCTGCGTCGTTCTTTTTCGCCGACGAACGTCTCCAGTGCGATCACCAGCGAGATCGAGATCGGGAAAAAGCCGACGATCATGAGCAAAAACGGGATCGTCCGCTCGCCGATGATCTGCGCGCCGAAATCCTCGACAAAGCCAGCAAACTGCGACGCCACGAACTGCGCCAGCGCCGGAAACATGAAGGTTAGGATGACAATCGGCGCGATGATGCGCCAGTCGCGGAAGCTGTCGCGGACTTCGCGCCGCGTCACGATCAGCGCGTTGGACAGCGTCTCGCTGATCGTGCGCCGTTCATACAGCGCCGGGGCGACGCCCGCGCCGGTCTCAAGTTTAGCGGAGATGCTCACCGACTCGCCCCTCCTGGCTCTCGTCCTCTTTCACCACTTGCAGGTAAATGTCCTCCAGCGTCTGCGACAGCCGCGAGAGCGTCACCACGTCGATGCCGAGTCCATGCAGCCGCCGCAGGACTGCCGGATTGGTCACGTTCGGATCGCTGACGCGGAAGCGCACCCAGTCGCGCCCGCTGTCCTCGACTTGAACCATCTCCGATAGGTCTTTGACCAGCCCGTTCAGTTCACCGCTGACTTTCAGCTCCATGATCGGATCGCCCACAAAGCGCGCCGCCAGCTCATCAAATGTGCCGTTGGCGATGATGCGTCCATGCCGGATGATGGCGATGCGGTCGGCAAGCTGCTGCGCCTCGGTCAGATTGTGCGTGGTCAGCAGAAATGTGCGCTGGTCACGCTGAAGCTCGATGATGGCATCGCGCACCTGTTTGGCGCTCTGCGGATCCATGGCGGAAGTCGGTTCGTCGAGCAGCAGCACCGGCGGGTTGTGAAGCATCGCCCGCACCAGCGCCAGCTTCTGTTTCATGCCTTTGGAATATTCGCCCAGCTGCTTGTCCAGCGCGAAGGTCAGCCCGAAGCGCTCCATCAAGTCCAGCGAGCGTTTGCGTCGTTCTGGCGCGCTGAGGCGATACATGCGCCCGAAGAAGTCGAGATACTCGACCGCCTTCATCCGTTCATACAAGCCGTGCTGCTCGGTCAGCACGCCGACATGCGCCCGCACCTGTGCCGGCTGCCGGACGACATCAAAGCCCGCCACCTTTGCCGATCCCGACGATGGCGCAAGGATGCTCGTGAGCATCCGCACGGTGGTCGTCTTGCCCGCCCCATTGGGTCCCAGCAGCGCCAGCACCGTTCCCGACGGCACATCCAGCGTCACGCCGTCCACCGCCAGGAAGTTATCGTAGAATTTGCTCAACTCACGCGATTCGATCATGCGTTTTTTCGTCCTCGAGAACTTCTACCATTATCGTACAGGCTGACCATTCGCCGCATAAATCTTTGCTGAGTGGCGGTACAATCAGCGCAGCCGAAGGAAAAACCTATGCCAAAAGTCCTGCTGATCACGCATCTTCCGCCCAATCCCCTGCGCAACGGCGGCGAAAATCGGTCATATCAGGTTCTCCACGATTTACAGTCCGCAGTTGGCGCAGACAAGGTGTCGGTCTTCGATCCGCGCGTGCCGAAAGGCGGCGCACGGCGCGGCGTGCGCGTCCCGTGGCGGATTGCGTATGCGCTGCGGCGTCTGCGCGTCATCGTGCGCGAAAATCCCTATCGCATCTTCGGCGAAACCCAGTTCAGCATGACTAAGTTCGATCATCCTGAGCTGGTTACGAAATATCGCGCCGCCTTCGATGCATGTCAGCCCGATCTAGTGGTGGCGCAGCACAGCGCGTGCCTCTGGTCGCTGCCCTTTCAGCAGCAGCGCGGCATCCCGACGCTGGTCTGCCCACAGAATTTCGACGCGCTGGACGACAATTTCGTCATCGACCGCAAGCGCCAGCTTCAGCTCCATCTCGGCGACCTCGCCACCGAGATCGACGCGCTGCGCCAGTATGACGCGCGCTTTATGATCTCGAAGGTGGAAGCTGCGTTCGTCAGCGGTATGGGCAGCCCATCCTTCTTTTATCCGTACGTCCCGGTGGGCGCAATTCGCACGTTTTATGAGAGCGTCCGCGCCCGCCGTCAGCCGGAACGGGGCTTGTTCGTTCTGCTTGGCACAGCGGCGCACAAGCCGATCCGCGACGGGATGCGCTGGCTGCTCGATCAGATCGCGCAGGTCGGGCTGCCGCAGGGCGTCCGTGTGATCGCGGCGGGCGCGGGGACGGAAACGCTGCTCGAAGGGCGCGCGCTGCCCGGCGTCGAGGCGGTCGGCTGGCTGACCGAGTCCGACCTGAATGAACTGCTCATCCGCGCTCACGCCATGCTGCTGCCCAAATGGCGCGGCTTCGGCAGCGCAACTCGGCTGCCCGAAATGGCGCTGGCAGGAATCCCCGTGATCGCCTCGGATTACCTGACGCATGCCGTCGATCCCCTCCCCGGTCTGATCCCGGTCGGACGCGATGGCGCGGACTGGCGCGACTCGATGGAACGGCTGATGCGCGAACCAATTCAGCTGCCGCCGCCCGTTTTTCCTCCCTCAACACTGGAACAGTGGGTCAATGGGCTGAAACGGACGTAAGTCCAATTTTGGATGGCGCGTCTGGTAGTGTGCAACAATGGTGAAGGATCATAGTGAGAACACACTCAACGAGGTGCGCATGACGGCGCTGCAAACGCTGACGGAGAATTTTTCAGTGCTGCGCCATCGCAGTTTTCGCATTTATCTGAGCGGAAAAGGGGTGTCGCTGATCGGCACGTGGCTGCAGCAGACGGCGCTCGGCTGGGTGGTCTGGTCGCTGACCGGCTCCGAGTTCGATCTCGGCGTGGTCACCATGCTGTCATCGCTGCCGCTGCTGCTGATCGCGCCCTGGGCGGGCGCGTGGGCGGATCGCTTTGACCGCCGCAAGCTGATGATCTTCACTCAAATTGGCATGATGCTGACCGCCTTTGCCCTGGCGGCGCTGGTGTTGAGCGAGACGGTGCAAATCTGGCAGATTTACGCGCTCAGCCTGGTCACCGGGATGTTCGCCGCCATCGATCTGCCGGCGCTGCAAGCATTCATGGGCGATCTCGCTGGACGCAACGAAATGCGCCCCGCGCTCAATCTGAATGTGACGATGATCCAAGTCAGCCGCATGATCGGACCCGCGCTGGCGGGCTTGGTCGTCAGCGCATTCGGCGCGGGCATCGCCTTTCTGCTGAACAGCATCGCGTTTTTAGCAGTGATCTACAGCCTGCTGATCATCCGCGCCCGCTATGCGCAGGCGCACGGTGAGTTGGAAAGCGCCCTCAGCGGCTTTCGCCATGCCTGGACATTCATCATGAGCCAGCCGCGTCAGCGCGATCTGATCCTGTTTGCGGCACTGGCAACCTTTTTCGGCATCGCCATCGTCATGAGTATGCTGCCCGCTGTTGCCGACTCGATTCTGCGCGGCGGAGCGGACACGCTCGGCGCGCTGATGTCGGCATCCGGCGCGGGCGCGCTGGTCGGCGTGATGATCTTTGCGCCGCTGGCGCAGGCGCACCGCCGCACCGGCGTCATCCTCAGCCTGGCGCTGTCAGGAGCGGGCATCGGCTTTCTGGTGCTGGGCAGCAGTACGATTCTGCCGCTGTCGATGCTCGGCTTGTTCATCGCTGGCTTAGCTATGCCGACCGTGATCACCACGACGATGGGGCTGCTCCAGTTCAATGCCCCGCCGGAGATGCGCGCCCGCGTGATGAGCCTGTTCAACATGGTCAGCTTCGGCTTGCAGCCGATTGCGGCGCTCTGGGTGGGCTTGATGGCGACGCAGATCGGCTTGCAGAACGCGATCATGCTCAATGCGGTCGGCTTGATCGCGGGCGGGGCGGTGATGCTGCTGCGCACGCCGCTGCGCAATTGGGTCAATCTGCCAGCGGTTCCGGCGGACATCATCGCGGAACCGGCTGCGGGCGTAGGAGACTGAACATGACACAGCCGCCCGCCATTCACGCCCGGCACGCGCCGCTGCGTGTTGGGGATATCCGATCAGCCAGCGCCGCGCTAATCATGGTGCATGGACGCGGCGCGCCCGCTGAAGATATGCTCAGCCTCGCCGGCGCGGCGGTTGGGAATTGGGTCAATGAAGGCAAAATCGCCATCATCGCACCGCACGCCGACTCCAGCGTGTGGTATCCGCAGCATTTTATGCAGCCGCGCAGCGCCAACGAGCCGTATCTATCAGCGGCACTGGCGCGCATTGACGCGCTGCTGAACGAAGCCGCCGCCGTCCTGCCGCTGGCGCAGATCGCGCTGCTGGGCTTCTCGCAGGGGGCATGTCTGGCGCTGGACTACGCCGCCAGCCATCCGCGCCGCTATGGGGCGGTGTTCGGGCTGAGCGGCGGCTTGATCGGCGATCAACTGCCCAAATATGCCGGCGACATGGCGAGGACGCCCGTTTTTCTGGGATGCAGCGATGTCGATTTTTACGTCCCGGTCGAGCGCATTCGCCAGAGCGCCGACGTGTTCACAGCGCTCGGCGCTCTGGTCGAGAAGCGGATTTACCCCGGCATGGGTCACACCGTCAATCAGGATGAAATCGCGCTTATCAGGCAGTGGATGAAAGGCATTCTCGGATGAGAGCATCACTGTCTACACATCAATCCCTGGGTTAGGAGATAGGCGGATCATGGCATCGATCTTCCATATCATCCCGTCGGCGGTCTGGGAAGAAACCCAGTCCGAGGGTGTCTATCGCGGGGACACCCTCGATGCTGAGGGCTTCATCCATTTTTCGACCCGCCAACAGGTGTTGTTCGTCGCCAATACGCGCTACAAGGGGCATCCGGGCTTGCTGCTGCTGGAAGTCGATACGGAGAAGCTGACCGCGCCCTTGAAGTATGAGCCGCCGTTCGAGGGCGCGCCCCCTGAACTAGACGCCGATCCGCATTTTCCGCATCTGTACGGCGCGCTCAATCTCGACGCGGTGATCGCTGTCCATCCGTTCGAGCCGGATGAAGAAGGCAGATTCCATCTGCCGTTCTGATGGAACCAGATCGGACGCGGCGTCGTCTAACTCCATGTAACCTTGCAGGCAGGCATGTACAGAAGGATGGATATACCATGAAACGGTTTCTGATCATACTGGCGGTGTTTGGTCTGTTCGCGCTGACCGCCGGCACGGCATATGCACAGGAGGGCGGGTTGAACAATACGATCACCGTCAGCGGAGTCGGCTCGGCTTCGGGCGAACCGGACATCGCCTACATTCAGGTCGGCGCAGAGCGCACCGACCGCGACCTCGGCGCGGCATTCAACGCGACCGCGACCACGATGCGCGCCGTGTTCGATGCGCTGACGGCGCTGGGCATCGCGCCGGAGGATATTCAGACGACCTCGCTAAATGTCTACCCGCAGGATCGCTATGGGAGTGATGGGCAGATCATCGAGCGTCAGTTCCAGGTGAGCAACGTGATTCAGGTGACAGTGCGCGACATCACGCAGATCGAAGCGGTCGTGACGACAGCGGTCGCGCAGGGGGCGAACACGGTCTACAATCTGAGCTTCGGCATCGATGACAGCGCCGCGCTCGAACGCCAGGCGCGCCTGGCGGCGGTGGCAGATGCCCGCGCACGCGCTGAGCAGTTGGCGGCAGCGCTCGGCGTGACGGTTGGTCGTCCGCTGATCGTCATCGAGATCGTCGGCGGCAGCCGCCCTGTTCTGCAGTACTTGGGCGGCGGCATGGCGATGGCGGCGATGGAAAGCATGAATTCGCAGCCGATCAGCGGCGGGCAGCTCAGCGTGAGCGTCTCGGTGCAGATCACCTTCGCGCTGGAGTAAGTCGGCGCGCCTGCGTCTTTCCAACGCAGCTCTAATATCTTTCATACCCCCATTCAATACACTGGGAACAGATTTGAATGGGGGTTTATTATCATGGACTTGAACAAATACACCACGCGGGCGCAGGAAGCGATCTTCAAGGCGAAGGCGCTGGCGGAAGAGTATGGACACACCGACATCGACACGCTCCACCTGCTGATCGCGCTGATCGGGCAGCGCGAGGGCGTCGTCCCGGAGGTGATCGCTAAGATCGGTGGGCGTCCGGCAGTGATTCTGGCTGATCTGGAGCGTCAGCTCAAGGATCGCCCGCGCGTGACCGGCTCGAACGCTAAAGTTGGGCTGAACCGCGCCGCTGTAGAGGCGCTCACCCGCGCCGAATCCGAAGCCGCCAAGATGCACGACGATTACACCAGCACCGAGCATATCCTGCTGGCGCTGTCGGAGGATAAAGCCGTCGGCGGGATTCTGAATCGCTCCGGCGTCACGCGGGATTCGATCCTTCAGGCGCTGACGGGCATTCGCGGCGGTCAGCGGATCACCTCGCAAGATCCTGAATCGACCTATAAGAGCCTGGAAAAGTATGGGCGCGACCTGACGGCGCTGGCGCGGCGCGGCGCGCTCGACCCGGTGATCGGGCGCGAGGATGAAGTCCGCCGTGTCATTCAGGTGATCAGCCGCCGCACCAAGAATAACCCTGTGCTGATCGGGGAAGCCGGCGTTGGCAAGACCGCCATCGTCGAAGGCTTGGCGCAGCGCATCGTCAACGGCGATGTCCCCGAAAGCCTGCGCGACAAGCAGATCATCGCGCTCGACATGGGCAGCCTGCTGGCGGGCGCGAAGTTCCGAGGTGAATTTGAGGAACGCCTGAAAGCCGTCCTCAAGGAAGTGGCGGATAGTCAAGGTCGGATCATCCTCTTTTTAGATGAGCTGCACACGATTGTCGGCGCGGGCGCGGCAGAAGGCGCGGTCGATGCCAGCAACATGCTCAAGCCGATGCTGGCGCGCGGCGAACTGCGCACCATCGGCGCGACCACGCTTGACGAATATCGCAAATACATCGAGAAAGACGCCGCGCTCGAACGGCGCTTCCAACCCGTGTTCGTCGATGAGCCGTCGGTCGAGGACACGATTTCGATCCTGCGTGGGCTGAAGGAACGCTATGAAGTCCATCACGGCGTCCGCATTCAGGACAGCGCGGTGATCGCGGCGGCTGAGCTGAGCGCGCGCTACATCCCTGACCGCCAGCTCCCCGACAAAGCCATCGACCTGATCGATGAAGCGGCGGCGCGGCTGAAAATGGAGATCGACAGCAAGCCGAGCGCGCTGGATCGAGTCGAGCGCCAGATCATGCAGATGGAGATCGAGCGCGAGGCGCTCAAGAAAGAGCGCGATGCGGCGTCCCGTCAGCGGCTGGAGGCGCTCGAAGGCGAGATCGCCAATGCTCGCGAGGAACTGACGGCGCTGTCCGCCCGCTGGCAGACCGAGCGCGGCGCGATTGAGAGCATCCGCGAGATCAAGGCAAAGCTGGACGAGGCAAAAGTCCTGCTCGAACAGGCGGAGCGGCGCGCCGATCTGGAAGGCGCTGCCCGACTGCGCTACGGCACGCTGCCAGAACTGGAACGGACGCTGGCGGAGCGCGAGGCGGTGCTTGCCGCGATGCGCCGCGATGGGATGTCAATGCTGCGCGAAGAAGTGGACGCCGACACCATCGCCGAAGTCGTCTCGCGCTGGACGGGCATCCCAGTGTCGCGGCTGATGGAGGGCGAGATCGAGAAGCTGCTGCGCATGGAAAGCCGGCTGCATGAGCGTGTGATTGGGCAGGATGAAGCCGTGCGCGCCGTGTCGTCCGCCGTCCGACGCAGCCGCGCCGGTCTGAGCGACCCGCACCGTCCGGTGGGCGTGTTCCTGTTTCTGGGTCCGACCGGCGTTGGCAAGACCGAACTGGCGCGCGCCCTGGCGGAGTTCCTGTTTGACGATGAAAACGCGATGGTGCGCATCGATATGACCGAATACGGCGAACGGCACACGGTTGCTCGGCTGATCGGCGCGCCGCCCGGCTATGTCGGCTATGAAGAGGGCGGTCAGCTCACCGAAGCCGTCCGCCGCCGCCCGTACTCCGTCGTGCTGCTGGATGAAGTCGAAAAAGCGCATCCGGAGGTCTTCAACCTGTTCTTGCAAGTGTTCGATGACGGTCGGCTGACCGATGGGCAGGGGCGCACGGTCGATTTCACCAACACGGTGATCATCATGACCAGCAACGTCGGTTCGGCGATCATCAAGAGCATGGCGAACGCCGATCCCAAGACGATCCGCAGCGCCATCCAGCCCGAACTGGACGCCTTCTTCCGCCCGGAATTTCTCAATCGGCTGGATGACATCATCCTGTTCCACAGCCTGACGCAGGCGGACATCGAGCGGATCGTCCATATTCAACTGCGGCGTCTGGAAACGCTGCTGGCGGCGCGGCGGGTCACGATCCAGCTGACAGCGGATGCCCGCGCATGGCTGGCAGAGCGCGGCTATGACCCGGTTTACGGCGCTCGACCGCTCAAGCGCGCCATTCAGCGCGAGCTGCAAGACCCGCTGGCGCTGGAAATCCTGGAAGGGCGCGTCCGCGAGGGCGATCACGTCGTTGCCGATGTTGCCAGCGATGGCGAGCGGCTGATCTTCACCGTCGTCGAGGCGCAGCCGGCGTAAAAGCGGATGGAGCGGGGGGCGACAAAGTGCGCCCTCCGCTCTTTTTATTTCTCTCTGGTCGCCACGACGATCATACGCGGCGCGCCGTCGGCGAATTCGCCGCCCTCAAAATCGCCGTAGACGTGTTCAACAGTGAGATCGGCGGCGCGCAGCAAAAGCTGCAGCTCGGCCATGAAGAAGTAGCGGATGCGGGATGGAATGACCGTCCGCCTGACTGTGCCATCGGCGGCGATGGCGTCGTAAATCCAGGTGACGGTCATGATCTGCTCGACGCGATCCAGCTCGCTGATCGAATACTGCATGACGCGCTCGCCGGTCTCGCGGTCGGTGAAGATGCGCTCCAGCGTTTGCGCGCCGGTGTCCTGCGCGGCGAACGACTCGCCGGCGTTGGGCAGATCGATGATCGCCGCGCCGCCCGGCTCCAGCCAGTCATGCACGCGCTTGAGCAGGGCGATCTGCGCGTCCTGATCGTGGAAGTGCATCAAGGTATTGTAGGGGATCAGGACGCTTTTGAAGCGGCGATCCAGCGTGATGGTAAGCGCGTCGCCGCTGTGCAGATGAATCCGGTCGCGCAGCGTTGGACTCGCCTCGCGCCGCGCCTCAGCGCGGCGCATCATCTCCGGCTCGATCTCGATCCCGTGCGCAGTCTGCCCCGCCCGCGCCAGATGATGCAGAACGCGCCCTGTCCCGCTGCCGATCACCAGCGCGGGTCCGCCGATTTGTTTGACCAGCGAGGCATACAGACGCAGATCGTCCACCTGATCGTGATGTTCGGAGTCGTAATAGCGAGCAAGCGCGGCGTACATACCGGGTGTCTCAGCTTTCTTTCGGCTCAAAACGGATCATCCTGAAATCGACCACTGGTGTGTAGCCGATGACCTGGTAGATATGGTTGGAAGTCGGATTCGCCAGATCGGTGAACAGCGTGACGAACTTTTTGCCTTCATCCAGCAGCGCCTGCGTGACGGCGGCGGCACACGCCGTGCCATAGCCGCGCCCGCGCAGGTGGGGCGGCGTGTAGACGGGACCGATGCGCATCCCATTCGGCGTGTCGCCCGAACAGCCGACCAGACAGGTGAGTTCGCCGCCGTCCTCCCAGACATAATAGCGGCGGACACCCGCCTGAATCCACGCCACCAGCCCGCGCGCGATGCGCTCACGGTCAATGTTCTCCGTGCCGAACGCTTCTTCCTCGAAACGCGCCAGCCATTCGACCACCGTCGGCAGATCGGCATATGCCATCGAGCGCATATGTCCGCTGGTCGGGCGAGTCGGCTGAAGCTGCTCGATTTTATAGAGCCGTTCATGCATGGTGACGCGGGCGGTCTGCCCGGTTCGCGCCGTCCATGCCGCTGTGAAGTAGTCCACAACCGCCACTGGCGCGGTCACGCCGCTGAGCACCGGATGGGACACCAGCAGGGACTCGACCAGCGCATCCGCCGCCGCCGCCGTCCATGCCAGTGACAGAATGATGTTATGCGGCGGGGTCATGAGCGCCGCCAGCGCCGGCTCGTCGGCGTGATCGGTGACCAGCGCGAAAAAGGGATCGCGGTACAAGTCCTCCATGATGCGCAGCGCGCGCGCCAACCCCATCAGCAGGTTATTTTCTACCTCGTGCGCGAGCAGCAGCGGCTCGGCTGCCTGGTAAAAGTCGTCGGCGCGCTCAAAGCGCGTCACCTTCATGTCGGCTTGCTCATTTCGTCGCACGTCTCCTGGATGCGTTTTTTAATCGTCTCGACGGTTTTCGGGTGCAGCTTTCGCCGAGCGATGATTCCCTCCAGATAGGTGATGCCGCGCTCGGGGGCGGCGGCGAGGAGATGCTCCGCCAGATATTCCAGCTCCCAATCGGCGCGCTTGCGCTCAAAGACCATGCACATCCAGCCGAACAGCGCATCGTCGGCGTTCCCGCCGCAGACATCCGCCATGACCGAGAGCAGCGTCACCTGCTGTTCGTCGTCTACCCCCTGCGCCGTCTCGAAAAGTGCCGGCAGCACCTCCGGCGGCATATTCGACAGCGCGTTGATCGACGCATCCCACAGCATGGACGGGTCTTCGGCTTCGTCCTTGTCCAGCACAATTCTGAGCAGATGCGGCACGGCGTCGGTCACTTTCCACTCGCCCAACAGCCGCGCTGCATTGATCGGCGCAAAGCCGTTCCCGAACGATCCCGACAGCGCCAGCGAGTCATCCTGAAGGATTTCGAGCGCCCAGACGGTCGCCGCCTCGCGCTGTCCATTCAGCAGCCGCGCCAGCGCATGACCGCGCAGTTCGCCGCCGAAAAATGCCCATGCCGCCTTATGCCGCTCATGCGCGCTGTCCTTGAGCGCAGCGCGCCAGATTTCATGATCCGCCATGCGTCACCTGCCTTTGCTCATTCGCATTCATCACCGCCTGAGCCGCCGCGTGAACGCCGCTGGCGATGTCCACGCCTTCGGCGCAGCCCTGCTGCACCGGGCTGAAGCCCCCTAACAACCGTCCGACTGCGTGGACATTTTCGTAGATCGGATCGCCGCTGCAATTGATCGGGCGCAGGGTCTCATCGACCGCGACGCCCGCGTCATGGATGGGCTGGCGTTTGCCGGACAGCACCGAGCGTTTCATCCAGTCCGCCAGCGGCGGCACGCCCGTCACATGCAGCCCGGCGATGGGTTCATAAACGCGCCCGGTGTAGTCGCTTTCGAGTCCGCCGCTGTATAAGCCACCGGTCGCCAGGATGATCGCGTCGGCGTGGATCAGACGCGGACGCCCATTCACCGCCGTGCCTGCCCACGCGCCGACGGCGCGCTCGCCGCGCGTCTCCAGCCGTGTGACCTGAGCGCCGAGGGTCATGCGCCCGCCTTTCGCCAGCACCGCCCGCCGCAGCGCGTTATAGAGCCGCAGCCCGGAGACCGACGGGGGCAGCGTCGGGACTTCGATGACAGGGACGCCGAGCGCCGCCGCGATCTGAGCGCGAGTCTCCGGCTTGAAGCCGAGGATGGCGGGAAAGATGGCGGCGTCCGCGCCGTTGAGGTGGGGCTTCGCCAGCGCGATCAGCTTCGCCATGCCATCGGCGGTGTCGAGCCAGGTGGCGAGATCGACCGACCAGTTATCGAAGTTTCCGCCCAGATGCGGCAGCGCTAGCAGGTGAGCTTCGGCACGGCGTCCGGCGGCATTCAGCCCATCCGCGAGGGTGCGCGGATAAAAGTCGCGCCAACCGTCCGCGCCGAACACGGCGACCTGCGCGCCCGACGGCAGATCATGGAGCGCGCCGCCCGCCGCGTATGCCACCGGACGGATCGCGCCGAGCGCCGTCACGCCCATCGAGACCGGAGTCAGCGGGATGGCGGCGTCCAGCAGACCGAGTCCGGCTTCAAGCGCGTCGCTTGTTTTGGCGTAGGGGTGCGCCGGGTCGCGGCGGAGCGATTCGACATCGCCAGTCTCGATCCAGCCGGGATGAAGCGCGACCGCGCCTTGCCCCTGAGCCACGACTTCGACGCGCGCGCCCAGTTCGAGCGCCGCCAGCGCCGCCATCAGCCCGGACAAGCCCGCGCCGACGATCAGGATACGCGGCGGCGACTCCGCGCGCGCCGCCGTGAGCGTCCCGATGCCCGGTCGCCAGGGTGAACTGGACGGCTGGCGGGACAGTCCGATGATGCGCCCGTAAATCTGCTCGGTCAAGAGCGCCTGGCGGAGATTGTGTCCCCACATGAGGGCTTTCATGCCGCCGATGCGCCGCTCGACGAACTCCGCCAGCAGCGCCGTCGTGTGGTCGAGCGTGCTGCCGACGGTCTCATGGCAGATCGCGGCTGCGCGATAGGCGCAGAATCCGCCCTGACACGGACCCATGCCGAGGCGCAGATCGCGGCGCAGGTCGTTGAGGCTGACGACATCGCCGTGCGCCAGGGCGTCCTTGATCTGCGCGTCGGTGACGATCTCGCATTCGCAGATGAGCGCGCCCGGAAGCCCTCCCTTTTCGAGCGCTTCCAGCCGCCCGCCAAGCCGATGGGGTTTGCTGACCCCGCCATGCACCGCCGGCAGCGGCGTCGTCGCAGTCGTGCAGGCGGCGGTCACGCCGAGGAGGGCGCAGACGTGGTCGGAGAGTTTCTCCGCCATCAGCCGATAGGTGGTCAGCTTGCCGCCGACGATGCTGATCAAGCCCGCCGCGCCGTCGGCAGCGTGATCGAGGATGGTGAAGGTGCGTTTGGCGTCGCGCTGATCGCCGCCGGGGTCGTAGAGCGGACGGACTCCACCCCAGGCGCGCAGGATGCGGGCGCGGCGGATGCCGGGCGTCATGGCTTCGGCTTCGTCGAGGATTTTGGTCACTTCCCAGGGTTCGACGCTGGTGTCGCCGGGATCAAAGGTCTTGACGGAAGTCGTGCCGATGACGCTGACCGTGCCAACGGGGACGAAAATATCCCCATCACCGGGCTTGCGCAGCTTGTTGATGACCGTGTTAACCCAGCGGATGTTATACGCCAGCATCGCGCCGCGGCTGAGGCGCATCCCAAAGGTGACGCCCGCCAGCTTCGCTACTTCTGCCGCCCAGGGTCCCGCCGCGTTGACGATGCAGGCGCACTCGACCTCGATGGGCGCCCCATCGCGCAGATTGCGCAGCATCGCGCCCGCCACTTTGCCATTGCGCCGATGGATGGCGGTCACCTGATGATAGGTGAGGAAGCGCGCGCCCGCCGCCTGCGCGCCCGCCTGAATCGCGTGGAGCAAGTCCCAACTGTCACACGTGCCGTCCGGGACTTCGTAGACGGCTTCCAAGCGCGGATTGAGCATCGGCTCACGTTTGAGCGCCGCGCTCAAGCTGACCTGGCGGGTGGGAATATTGACGGCTGCGCACGCCGCCAGCCATTGATCGACATAGCTCGCGTCATCACCCGGACAGAGGACGAAGTAGCCGCCGGTGTCCTCAATCGACTGCGGGGCGATGCGTCGCAGAGTCCAATTTTCATCGATGCACTCTTTGGCGCTTTCGGCATCGCGCACGGCGTAGCGCCCGCCGCTGTGGAGCAAGCCGTGATAGCGCCCGCTCGTGCCGGTCGCCAGATCGCCCATCTCCGCCAGCACCACGCGCACGCCGCGCAGCGCTAGATCGAGGGCGATCCCGCCGCCGGTCGCGCCGCCGCCGATCACCAGCACATCCGTCTGCATACGGTGTTTTGCCCTGTATGACTTGTCAATGCACACCATTATAACGCCAGATCGCCGCTTTCTGGACAAGGCACTCCCTTCATGAAGAAGACAACGCAGAGGCGCAGAGAAACACTGCTGCACGTTCTTCTGTTTCCATATACAGCATAAAGCGGTTTTTCATCTTGTATAGGTACAAATGTTCGTACTAAATTTCTTACAAAACGAGTAAAATGGAGCGCATTCATGCTATCAGGTGTGCTCGTGTGAAGAAGGAGCAATAATGGAAGTTGTAATCGAGGTGCTGCGCTATCTGCATTCATGGACGCGCTGGCTGGTGGTCGGGATCGCGGTGGTGACGGTGGTGTATTTCGCGGTTCGGCTGGCAACGCGGGGTGAATACGACATTCTGAGCGCGCGCCTGATGACGGCGTTCAGCGGGCTGATCAGTCTGCAATGGCTGATCGGGATCGTCTTTCTGGTGACGTTGGGAAGCATGACAGGCTTCGGCATCCGGCACTACTGGGAGCATCTGGTCACGATGACGATTGCGGTGGGCGTGGCGAGTATGCATTTTCGCTGGCGCAGGCTGGAGTTAGCGCCGTCGGCGCGCTATGGACGGCTGCTAGGGGTGATCGCGGGGACGATCCTCCTGCTGATCATCGGCATTGCGACGCTGCCGCCGGCGATTCAGTGGCGGTTTCTGGCGACCAGCTAAGGTTCAGCGGTTGTTGACGCTAGCGATGAGCAGATCGAGCGCCAATATCGGGTCGATTCTGCCGGTTTTCATGCCTTCATCGCAGTCACGCAGACGGCGGTAGACCGTTTCCAACTGCGCCAGGGTGAACATGCGCGCCAGGCGCGCGGTTTTTTCGGCGACGAAGGTCGATTTCGTGCCTAAAATGTCCGCCATTTGCGCGGGCTTTTTGCCGTCATCGAGCGCCTCGCGCGCGAGCAGCATCAGGCGGAACTGGCGGACGATCATGCCGTAGATGCCGAAGATGTCCTGCTGCTGCTCCAAGAGGCGGTGCAGCAGCGCAATGGCGCGGTCGGCGCGTCCTTCGGCGAGGGCATCGACCATGTCGAAGAGCTTCGCCTCGGTGACATACGGGGTAAGCAGAGCGACATCGGCTTCGGTGATCGGGCGTCGGTCGGCATAGGCGACCAGCTTGAGCAGTTCGTTGTCGGCGCGGCGCAGATCGCCGGAGGTGACGGCTGCCAGCGCTGCCGCTGCGGATGGCTCGATGTGCGCGCCGTATGCTTGTTTGGCGCGGCGGATGATCCAGTCGGTGCTGTCAGGCGGGGGCATAAAGCACTTTTCGTAGCCGCGTTTGTCACTCTGCGCCAGCTTGACGATGGGATGCGAGTCGGGCAGCTTCTCGCGCTCGATGAAGACTAGGCGCGTCCAGTCGGGCAGATTGGGGATTTCATCGGCAAGCAGGTCAAGGGCTTTTTTGCCCGGCTCGCCCGCGCCCCTGCGCCCGATGTGCGCGAGCAGATCGCGGACGAGGATGAGACGCTTGTCTGCCAGAAACGGATAGGCGATTGCCGCGCCGAGGATCTCGCTGACAGGGGTGTGCGTCCCGTCGAAGCGGGATGTGTTCAGGTCGCCGTTGTCGCCCATGCGCTCGACCATGCGGGCGATTTCGGCTTCGATGCTGAAATCATCCTCGCCATGAAAGATATAGTAGACTGGCGCGTCCGCCATTGGTGCTTCACCCTCCTGCAACCGCTTCAAAAGATCTAACCGCGGAGGACGCAGCGCCGCAGAGTCGAAAGTAATGAGGGAAAAGGGGCTTTTCTCTCATCACTTTCGACTCATCGACATTATTGTCTATGCGCTTTAGTGCTGCACGTCTGCTGCTGTGATGGGTGCGACGGTCTCTTTGGTTGTCCGGCGGCGGCGGGGTTTGGAGCCACTGCTGCCCGCTTCGGTGGGGACGGAGGGCGCATCCTCGCCGGTGAGCGCCGCCTGAATCGCGTCGTCGATGCGCTCGACCAGGATGAACTTCATCGCGCCCCGGACTTCCTCCGGCAGTTCGTCAAGATCATTTTCGTTCTTCTTGGGCAAGATGACCGTGTCGATGCCGAAGCGATGCGCCGCCAAGAGTTTGTCCTTGATGCCGCCGACGGGAAGCACCTGCCCGCGCAGGGTGATCTCACCGGTCATGGCGACCGTCCCGCGCACCGGCTTGCCCGTCAGCAGGGACGCCAGCGCCACCGCCATCGTCACGCCCGCCGAGGGACCATCTTTGGGGACAGCGCCCTGCGGCACGTGCAGATGCAGGTCATGCTTTTCGAAGAAGTCCGACGGGATGCCCATGTCAGCGGCTTTGCTGCGCACGTAGCTGTATGCCAGGCGCGCACTTTCCTGCATGACCTCGCCCAGATGACCGGTGTACTGAAAGCCTTTGCCGCCGATCATCTGGGTGGCTTCGACAAACAGGACATCGCCGCCGAAGGGCGTCCACGCCAGACCGATTGCCACGCCAGGGCGATCCGTGCGTTCTTCAAGCTCGGTGCGGTAGCCATAGCGGGGCTTGCCGAGCAGCTCGCGGACTTTCTTGGCGTTGATGACGACTTTGCCGGGCTTGCCCTCGGCGACCTGGGTCACGACTTTGCGCATGGCGCGCCCGATCTCGCGTTCGAGCGTGCGAACACCGGCTTCGCGGGTGTAATCGCGGATGATCTCCTGAAGCGCGTCTTTGGTGACTGAGACCTCGCTGGCGCGCAAGCCGTTTTCGCGCATCTGGCGCGGCACGAGGTAGCCCTGAGCGATGGCGATCTTCTCCGTCTCGGTATAGCCGGAGAGCTGGATGATCTCCATGCGGTCGCGCAGCGGACCGGGGATCGGGTCAAGTTCGTTGGCGGTGGTGATGAACATGACCTCGCTGAGGTCGAAAGCGACATCGAGGTAGTGATCGCGGAATTCGTTGTTCTGCTCTGGGTCGAGGACTTCGAGCAGGGCGCTGGCGGGGTCACCGCGGAAATCATGACCGAGCTTGTCGACTTCATCGAGCATGATGATCGGGTTGCGCGTTTCGACGCGACGGAGGGTTTGGATCAGCCGTCCGGGCATGGCGCCGACGTAGGTGCGCCGGAAGCCGCGAATCTCCGCCTCATCGCGGACACCGCCGAGGCTCATGCGGATGAACTTACGCCCCATTGCGCGCGCGATCGACGCGCCAAGCGAGGTTTTGCCGACGCCTGGGGGACCGACGAAGCAGAGGATGACGCCTTCGCGCTCGCGGCGGATGCGGTCTTTGAGGGCGTTTTTCTGCAGGTCTTCGGCGCGCTCACGGCGCAGCTTGCGCACCGCCAAGTATTCGAGGATGCGATCCTTGATGTCCTTCAGCCCGTAGTGATCCTCGTCCAGCACCTTGCGCGCGTGACTAATGTCGAGGTTGTCGGGCGTGGTCTTCGACCAAGGCAGCGAGGTGATCCAGTCGAGATAGGTGCGAATGACGCCGTATTCAGCGGCGGCGGTCGGGAGCTTGGAGAGGCGCTCCAGCTCGCGCTCTGCCTCTTTGCGCGCCTCGTCGGACATGCCAGCTTCTGCGATCTTGCGCCGAAACTCCTCGATTTCGACCAGCTGCTCATCGCCCTCGCCCAATTCGCGCTGGATCGCCTTGATCTGCTCGCGCAGGTAGAATTCGCGCTGGACTTTTTCCATCTCGCTTTGGGCTTCGGACTGGATTTTGCGCCCCAGTTCGAGGACTTCCAGCTCTTTGCTCAGCACACTCATCAGCTTGCGCAGCTTGTCCTGAGTGCGATCCAGTTCGAGCAGCTGCTGAGCTTCGCGCAGGTCGATACGGATATAGGTGGCAATCGTGTAGAGCATTTGCAGCGGGTCTTCAACGTTGAGCGCCGAATGAATCAGCTCGCCCGGAATGGTCGGGATCAGCTCACCGAGCCGCGTGAAGAGGTTGACGATATTGCGGGAGAGCGCTTCGATCTCCAGGCTCTCTTCATTTTTTTCCGGCAGCAGGCTGACGACGCCTTTGAGATACGGGTCTTTGCTGGTGAAGCGCTCGATGCGAATCCGGTGCAAGCCCTGCACGAGCATCCGCATCGTGCCATCTGGGGCGCGGAAGAGCCGCTGAATGGAGGCGACCGTGCCGATGTCGTAAATCTCTCCCGGACCGGGGGTTTCCTGTTCTGGATTGTGCGCCGTGACGAGGGCGATGAGGCGGTTGTTAGTGACATTGTCCTCCACCAGCTTGATGCTGCGCGGCTGCCCGACGGTGAGCGGGACAATCGTCTGCGGATAGACGACCACGCCGCGCAGCGGCAGGATCGCCAGCTCCGCCGGGAAGCGCTTGGGCGTCAAGGGCGAGTCGTCCAGTTCAGCAACTTCACTGTTCTCATTCTCCGCCTTCTGCGCTTCGGTCGGCTTCGATGTTTTGGGCGCGCGCGCGGGTTTGTCAGCGGGATTTTTCTGCTTTGGGGCTTTAGACCGTACAGCGATCTCCTGCGCCTGCTTGGTGGCTTCGGCGATGCAATAGTCTTCGAAGAGCTTGTTTTTCAACGCCTCGATATCCGCCTCTTCCTCAGGCACAGCACCTCCGCTCATGCGGTACTCTTCAAGCAGTTTGTTTTTGAATTTCTCGGTTTCGGCTTGCTTTTCTCGTTTGATGCGGGCGAGAAGTGCGAGAAATTTCTCTGTCTCCAACATTTCCCGCTTTGCCATTCGGAGGCGCCAAGCCAACTCCGGGTCGTAATCTGTCTTACGCCTTGCCATGCGTGCTGTCCTTTGTTTATTATGTAGGACGCGGCTCCAAAGCGGAGGCGCGTCGATGGGGTCGCTTTAATGACTGTGGAATGTACATTCGCTTGGCGTGTGCATTCTCAAAGTCATGCTGTTGAATTCAGCCTCACATACTGTGTTCAAGTCGTGGATTGACAGTCCGGCAGCCAATCGCGCCGGACGCTTCACGCTGTATCATCAGTATACGCCTAATGCGTAAAATCCACATTAGATATGCCGCGCGACCACGATGAAAAAGCGCATAGAGCGCTATATCGCCTTCTGGAAAAGCTCAATCGGGATGCCGTCCGGGTCTTTCATGTAGAGCGCCCAGCCACCGGCGTTGGGTCCCTGATCGATGTAGATCGGATCGCTGATGAAGGCACAGCCGGCGGCTTTGAGCTTTTCGTAGAGCGCGGGCAGGTCATCGACGAGGTAGCAGATGTGGCTGCTGCCGGGCTGGGTGGTCGGCGTGAGGGTAAGCGCATCGGCGCGCGGATGCTTGTATTCAAACAGCTCCAGGTAATGCCCCGAACCCGGAATTTCGAGCAGGACGGCGTGAACCAGCGCATCGGGGATGGCAATGATGGCGCGGAAATACTGGGCGGTCACCTCCGGGCGTTCATGGATGACCCTGAAACCGAGCAGATCGCGATAGAATGCCAGGCTGCGCGCCATATTCTGGACGGTATAGCTGGTATGATGGCTGCCGATGATGTGTCCCATGCGATCATCCTTTCGATGCGCGTGATCGAGTTTGCCGCACGTTGATCTTAGCGCTGCGCGGCGAGCCAGGCAAGGGCGGCGCGGACAGCGGCGAGATTGCGCTCGAATTCCGGTTCATCGCGGGAGAGCAGCTCGACATCGGCGGCGGGGATGCCCAAGCCATCGACCCAACTGGGAGCCGTCCCGGTGACGGGATAGGCGCTGAACGGCGCGCCAAAGGTGTAGCCCGATGCTGTGCCAACCACCGCCGCCAGCGCCGCCGACGCCGACTCGCGCCCGAAGCGCGCCGTATGGCAGTCGCCAGCGAAGACGCCGCCCGCCGCGCTGTGGAAAAAGAGGACGGCGGATGGGCGGGATTGGAGGATGTAATCCGCCAGGGCGCGCGTCTCCGGTTCGGAGAGCGGCGCCGCGCCGGCGCTGACGCGCTGACCGCGCCAGAACGCCTCCGCCTGCCAGCCGCAGCCCCAGTTGCGATTGAGATCGACGCCGTTGGCGTTGAAGCGCCCCTGCGGCTGCCCTGGAAACGCCAGCCCATCGGGGTTGAGGGCGCGGATCAAGGCTAGCGATGTGGAGGGCGGGATGTCGTCGGGGTGGGTGGTGAAGTAATTGAGCAGCGCGTCGATCAGGGCGACGGTGTTGATCTCATAGCCGCCATGAATGCCGCCCACCAATAGAAGGAGGCGCTCACCTTCGCCGATATGATGGGCGTAGATCGGCGCGCCGCGCGCGGAATAACCGATCAGGGTGGGCGGGTCGGGTTCGGAGGTGGTCGGCGGGAGGAGCGTCGGCGGCAAGGTGGGCGGGAAGAGCGGGGCGGTCGGGATCGGGCGCGGCGTGCCGGTCGGCTGGAAAGCGACGACGGCGGGGGAGGCGGCAGGTTCGAGCGTGATCGGGACGAAAGTCGGGGATGATTGGCAGGCGGAGATCGAAGTCAGTATAGTTAACAGGACAATCCACAGGCGCATAAGGTGATCTCAGTCTGCGAAAGATGTTGTTCAATTATAAACAGACGGGGGAAGCGGCGCAGGACAAAACGAGTCCACCGGTGGCGAGAAAGGACGCATGACATGTTGAAAGGCTGCGATTTTCTGGTGTTGATCCTGGCGCTGCTGACCGCGTGCGACGCGCTGCAACCGCCGACGCGCGCGGTCGTCCTGCCGACGCTGGCGCAGCTTCCGACGGAGACGCCGACTCTGGAGGCGAGTCCGACGGCAGAAGCGGAGCTGAGCGTTCCTACCGAGCTGCCCACCGAATCACCGACTGAGACGCCAACCGACACCGCAACGCTCAATCCAGAACAGCAGACCGCGACGGCGGTAATCGGGCTGGTGCTGACACGCGAGATTCTGGCACTGACGCCGCCGACCGCGACGCTCACTGAAGCGCCGACGGAAACACCCATCCCAACCCTGACGCCGAGCGCGACTCCGCCGCCGACAGAGACGCCAATCCCGACGATCAACCCGTTTGTGGTGACGCGCACCGCCGCCATCGGCGCGATTCAGACGCGCATCGCCCTCTCGCTGACGCCGCCGACCGCAGCGCCGACGCCGACGCCGCCCCCGACCGACACACCGCTGCCAACCGCGACACCGCCCCCGACCGACACGCCCGCGCCAACGCCGACCAGCGCCGAACCGCGCATCCTGAGCTTTGCGGCAAGCCAGCTCAGCGGAGTCGTGGGCGCGGCGATCATCTATACCTGGCAGGCAGAGGCGGACAGCGCGCGGCTGGAGACGCTCAACGGCGCAGGGCAGATCATCGAGTCGATCCCTGTGCAGCCGACGGGCAATGCGACGCTGCTGATCCCCGCGAACGCCGGGCGGATCATCAGTTACCGGCTGGTGGTGGGGCGCGCGGGGATCGAGCGATCAGCGCTGCTGAATGTGACGGTGCTGTGCCAGTTCAGCTATTTCTTCGGCGATCAGTTCGCGCCGCCGGATGCCGCCTGCCCGATAGACTTCGGCGCAGCCGGCGCGGGCGCGATCCAGAATTTCGAGCGCGGCATCATGATCTACGTCAATGCCAACAATCGCAATGAGATTTACGGCATGGTCAATCAGGGCGGGCTGTTCATCCGCCGGCTGAACGGCTGGGATGGGACGACGCTCGATGAGACCGAGCCGCCGCCTGGACTGATCGCGCCGCGCCAGATGTTCAACTGGGCATATTACAACACGCTGGCGCCGGTTGGGACCTGGAATCAAGCGGTGGGCTGGGGGACGACTGAGATCGACTTGTCCCAGCGGACGATCCAATTTGAATCGAATATGACTCGTTTTTATATCGACGCACCGGGCGGGATCGTCTTCCGGTTCACGATCACCGGGGCGGACATCGGCACCTGGGCGCGCATACGATGATGAAGACACAAGGGTAGGCTTATGCCAGACCTGACGAGTCCACAGGCGGCGCTGGACGCGCTGCGCGAGATGCGCAACGAGATCGCAGAAGAAGCGGCTGATCTGGCGGGGCGCTGGCAAAGCCAGATCAGCCGGCGGTCATTCCGCCTAAGCAGCTATAACTTGGCGGCGTATCTAGCGCTGCGGCGGCGCGATCTGCGGTCGCTGCAAGAAGCGCTGACGCGGTTTGGGCTGTCGTCACTCGGGCGCAGCGAGGCGCGCGTGCTGGCGAATCTGGACGCGGTGATCGCGACGCTAGAGCGCATCTGCGATGCGCCAGAGCCGCACCGCTATCCCAAGCCCAGCGCGCTCAAGCGCGGCGAACGGCTGCTCGATGCGGAGACGCGGGCGGTCTTTGGGACGCTTAACGAGGCGCGGCGCGTCCGCATCATGGTGACGTTCCCGTCGGAGGCGGCGCACGATTACGGGTTCGTGCGCGATCTGCTGGCGCGGGGCATGGACGTGGCGCGGATCAACTGTGCGCACGACACGCCCGATGACTGGGCGCAGATGATCGGGCATGTCCGCCGTGCGACGGCGGATGTCAAGCGCCCGTGCCGGATTCACATGGATTTGGGCGGACCCAAACCGCGCACCGCCGATCTCAGTGACGACTCGTTGCGGCTGCATATTGGGGATCGGCTGCTGCTGACGCGGGGAAAGCCGCAGCCGGATGCGCGCTTCACCGCGCAGGCGCGCTGCACGCTGTCCGAGGTGATCGATCAGGTGCAGGTTGGTCACAGCGTGTGGATCGATGATGGCAAGATCGGGGCGCTGGTCGAGGAAAAGTCACCGCTGGGGCTGCATCTGCTGATCACCCATGCGCGCGAGAAAGGCGAACGGCTGCGCGCGGAGAAGGGCTTGAATTTCCCCGACACCGAGATCATTCTCGATCCGCTGACGGCGGACGATCTGGCGGCGCTGGATTTTGTGGCGGCGCACGCCGATCTGATCGGGTATTCGTTCGTGCAGTCAGCGGACGACGTGCGGCGGCTGCAGGGGGAACTGGCGAAGCGCAAGGCGAAGCGAGGTCAGGCGATCATCGCCAAAGTCGAGACGCGGCGGGCGATTCGCAATCTGCCGGAGATCATCGTTGCCGCCGGAGGTCAGCAGCCGATGGGCGTGATGATCGCGCGCGGCGATCTGGGGGTCGAGGTGGGGTATGCGCGGATGGCGGAAATTCAGGAGGAAATCCTGTGGCTGTGCGAGTCGGCGCATGTGCCAGTGATCTGGGCGACCGAGGTGCTGGAGCGGTTCGTGAGCAAAGGCACGCCGTCGCGCAGCGAAATGACGGACGCCGCGATGAGCGTGCGCGCCGAATGCGTCATGCTCAACAAAGGCGCCTATGTGGCGGAGGCGGTGACGATTTTGGATAACGTGCTGCGGCGGATGCAGGAACATCAGACCAAGAAGACGCCGCGTCTGCGGGCGCTGCGGGCATGGGCGGAGACGGTGTAAAACCGCCGCCCGCGCGGGGGACGGGGCGGCGGACGGGGCAAAGCGAGGTGTTGGGTCTCAGTTTTTGACGAAGCGGGTCTGCCCGGAGCCGAAGATTCTGCTGCTGAGGCGGAAGCCGTTTTCTTCGAGGCGGTCGATGAAGCTGGGGCGGAAGCCGGTCGATTCGAGGACACCACCGCCGACGCTGAGCGGGGTCATGGAGTTGCTGCCCGGCTGGCGGTAGATGAAGATGTCCTGAAGGGTCACTTGTTCGCCTTCCATACCCTGGACTTCGGTGATCTGGATGATCTTGCGGCTGTGGTCTTTGAGGCGGGCGATCTGAACGATCATATCGACAGCGCTGACGATCTGGCGGCGGACGACGCCGATGGGCAGATCCATGCCGCTCATCAGCACCAGCGTTTCGAGGCGGGTGATCGTGTCGCGGGGGTTGTTGGCGTGAACGGTGGTCAGCGAGCCGTCATGACCGGTGTTCATCGCCTGGAGCATGTCGAGGGCTTCGCCGCCGCGGCACTCACCGATGACGATCCGGTCGGGGCGCATACGCAGCGATCCGCGCACTAGATCGCGGATGGTGAGCATCCCGATCTTGCCATCGCCATCGGGCATCGGCGGCGCGGTTTCGAGTCGGACGACATGCGGCTGTTTGAGCTGAAGCTCGGCGGCGTCCTCGACGGTGACGATGCGCTCATCTTCGGGGATGTAAGCGCTGAGGACGTTGAGCAGGGTGGTTTTACCGCTGCCTGTGCCGCCGCTGACGACGATATTGAGCCGCGACTTGACGCACGCCTCTAAAAACTGCGCGGTCTCGCGGGTCAGCGAACCAAAGCTGATCAAATCCTCGACGGTGAGCGGCTTGGCGGGGAATTTACGGATGGTGATGGTCGTGCCGTTGAGCGCGGAGGGCGCGGTGACGATATGGACGCGCGATCCATCGGGCAGACGGGCGTCCGTCATCGGGTGGGCGCGATCGACGCGGCGACCCATGCGCCGGACGATGCGCTGCGCCGTCCAGATGAGGTGATCCTCGTCGTCATAGGTGAATTCGGTCTCGTAAAGCCCTTTTTTCTCCGCCCAGATGTGCGCGGGTCCGTTGACCATGATCTCCTTGACCGACGTGTCTTCAACCAGCGGCTGAATCGCGCCGAATCCGAGCAAATCGTCGAGCAGCGCCTCACGAAGCTGAGCGAACTCAGCCTGACTCAGGCGAAATTCCGGGCGCTCATTGGCGAGCTTGGTCACCATCTGGGTCAGGCGTTCAGTGATGATCTGAATCTTGTCGGCGTCGTCACGGTTCCAATGATCAGCTTCATCGGGTGTTTTCAAGAGCTTGGGACGCAGCATTTTGCGCATTTGGACGAGCTTGCCAGGGAGCGCAGCGCGCTTTTCCAGGGCAGCGGCGCGCTGCGGCGCGGCAGCCGGAGCAGCAGGGCGCTGCGCAACGGCAGGCGAGGCAGCTTCTTCCTCAGGCTGAGTGAAGGGATCAGCAGTGGGGCGGCGCAATGCCTGTTCTTTGGCAGCCTGTTCATTCAATCGACGCTGTAACATACGCAACAATCCCCTTAAGCTACGATTCGATAATGATCAGTGTACCGCATTTTACTCACCACGATCATTGATGAAAGCTGAAGTGACTCGCCGCATAGATCGCAGCGCCAATCAGACAGACATCATCGCCATAGTGGGCGGGGCGGATCAGGTTGGGCGGGATGAAGCGCGAATCGAGGACTTTCTCGGCGATGACACGGTGGGCGGGTTGAAACAGGAGATCGCCAAGCTGCGAGACGCTTCCGCCGACGATGAGCGCCTGCGGGCTGAACAGGTGCAGCAGGGTGACGATGCCGACGCCGAGATACTCACCCGCCGACCGGACGATCTCCAACGCCAGCGGATCGCCCGCCTGCGCTGCACGCCCGACCGCCGCGCCGTCAAGCGTTGCGCTGCTACGGAGGGTAGACGGCGTATCGGTGGTGCTGAGGAGCTGCCGCGCCACCTGAGCGAGCGCCGTGCCGCTGGCGACCGCTTCCAACCGGACGTAGTTGCCTTCGGGCGACATGACGAGCAGGTGACCGGGTTCGGCGGCTAAGCCGCTCCATCCGGTGAAGAGCCGCCCGCCGAGGATGACGCCGCCGCCGATGCCGGTACTGATGGTCATGTAGATCATCGGATCGCAGCCCTGACCCGCGCCGCCGATATACTCCGCGAGCGCGCCCATGTTGCCATCATTTTCGAGATAGACGGGCGCGCCGAGCGCATCGGACAATATCTGACCGAGCGGGACATTCGCCCATCCAGGGAGCGCGTAAGAATGATAGATGATGCCAGCGGCGGCGTTGTTCGGTCCGGGCGCGGAGATGCCGACTGCGCGCGGCGTCTCGCCAGGCGGGATGATCTGACGGGCGAGCGCGATCAGGCGGTCGATCACCTGATCAGGCGGATCGGCGGCGCGGGTGAGCGTCTCAGCGCGCTGGATCAAGCGCAGTTCTGAGGATGGTGAATTGGCGATGAACCAGCCGGCGCGGGTGCGCGTCCCGCCAAAGTCGAGGGCGAGGATGGACATAGGCGGAAAAATCCTCCGTCTGCGAGTGACGGTGTGGTAATACTTGACAGACCCAAACATGGCGGAGTATAAACCATGAAAAGCTTTACATCCACGCGCTGTCCCAAATCGTAGAAAGGAGCGAACTCCACAACCAACCTCAGCGATCTATCTAAAGTGATGGCAGACCTTGAGAAAATGGTTTATTCGGAGGAAGCAAACAATGAGTAGGAAGTTGGTTCTGCTCTTGACCGTGATGCTGGTCTTGAGCGTGGTTCCGTTCGCCGGCGCGCAGAGCGGCTCATACACCATCGCCTTCGTGCCGGGTGTCAACCCCGATCCGTTCTACATCACCATGAGCGCGGGCGTCAATCAGGCGGCGAGCGACCTGGGCGTGACGGTCATCCAGCAAGACCCGGAGCGCTTCGACGTGACCGTCTCCGCGCCGATCATTCAGGCATTGGTGGCGCGCGGCGACATCGACGCGCTGGTGACCGCGCCGAATGACCGCGCGCAGTCGATCCCAGTGCTGGAAGAAGCC
>CALKJO010000015.1 GCA_937995825.1 uncultured Anaerolineae bacterium | reverse complement strand
AACCCGGCAGTTAAGCTCATGAGCGCTGATGGTACTGCGAGGGCAGCCTCGTGGGAGAGTAAGCCGCTGCCAACCTTTTGCTTCTGTCCGCCCCCTCCTCGCTCACGCTCTCCCCCTGTGCTGTCCTTCTTCACTTGGCTCGGTTCCTTAGAATCACAAAACAACCAAATTTTCATGATCCATTTGTCAAGCGGATACTTTTTGCGCAATTCCTGCGGTAAACTTATCATGCATTCTCCGGTTTAAAAGGCAGTCTGCGCATGACTACTCCCATTCAGTTCGCGCGCCAGAACGCGGACAGTTTCAAGAAGCAGCTTTTCGATCTGCTGCGCATTTCTAGCATCAGCACAAGCGCAGCACACACCGATCAAGTACGCCGCGCAGCCGAGTGGATCACTGAGGACTTACGGCGGATTGGCGCGCACGCTGAAATCATGCCGACCCAAGGACACCCGATTGTATATGGCGAATGGATGGGCGCAGGCGCAGATGCAAAAACTGTCCTCATTTACGGGCATTATGATGTCCAGCCCGCCGAAATGAGCGATGGCTGGACAAGTCCGCCATTTGAACCAGTCGTCCGCGATGGTTTCGTCTATGCGCGCGGCGCATCTGACGACAAGGGGCAGACTTTTATTCATTTGAAAGCATTGGAGTCCTACTTGCGTACCACTGGCTCGGTGCCGGTAAATATCAAGTTCCTGATCGAAGGTGAAGAAGAGATTGGCTCACCAAACCTCACGACATTTGTGATGGAAAACAAGGAGCGGCTCAGAGCAGATGTCTGTGTGATCTCGGACACTGGTATGGGCGACGCCGACAATCCATCGATCACCTATGCCCTGCGCGGCTTGTGCTACATGGAAATTCACGTTACAGGACCGAGTCGAGATATACACAGCGGTCTTGGCGGCCCGATCCACAATCCCGCACTGGCGCTGGCGCAGATCATCGCTCAGTTTCATGATCAAAATGGTCGCATTCGCGTCCCTGGTTTCTATGATGATGTCCTGGCGCTGACTCAGGACGAACGCGACATCCTAAAAGCCATCGATTTCAGCGCAGAGCATCTGCAAACTGAATATGGTATCCCCGCGCCATGGGGGGAGCCGGAATTCACCCTGATTGAGCGCCAAACCGCGCGCCCGACTTTGGAGATCAACGGTATTGTCAGTGGATATATCCTGGAAGGTTCAAAAACCGTCCTGCCGGGCAAAGCGATGGCGAAGGTGAGCTGCCGTTTAGTCCCAAACCAGAATCCCCACCGCATATATCAAGTGGTGAGCGATTTTGTGGCGTCGATCACACCGCCGACAGTAAAGAGTGAAGTGCGGCTGCTGAATGTCGGCGATCCGGTTTTGATCCCGCGCGACAATCCGGCGATGCAGGCGGCGCTGCGTGCCTACGCGCGCGGATGGGGACGTCAGCCAAACTTCCGGCGATCTGGCGGCAGCATCCCAATTGTCGCAGACTTTCGGCGCGAACTCGGTCTGCCCGTTCTGCTGATGGGCTATGGATTGGAAAATGACGGGGCGCACGGACCCGACGAGCATTTCAGCCTGGACATGTTCCAGCGTGGGATCGAGACCGCGATCTGCTTTCTAGAAGAGATCAGCGCCAGCTAACGCACTGCCCACTCCGACCGGAACGCTTCCCACTCCCGCTCATCGGTTGTCCATTCGGCATAGAGCGCCGCACCGCGCAGAAATCGCGCTGCATCCCCTGCGGCGCTCACGCCCGCACGCAGACCAGCCGCCGCCGACGCAATATTCTCCACCGCTGGATTGAAGCGCGGCGGATCGGCATCATAAGTTGGGATGCCAACAAATAAATTGACCGCAACCTCCAGCGCAGCGATAGCGGCGGTATATGATTCCACCTGATAGGCGATCCAGCGCGTGTAATCGATCGGGTTATCAAAGCCGGTGTTATAAGTCTGGATCACGATCTCGTCCACCAGGAGCGCAACTCGCTGCTTGTAGATCGTATCCCAGATCGTGCCGGGGGCGATCAGCGGCGGCTGCGGCACATCCACAGAGACGGGCGTCCAGTCCGGCGGCACGGCAGCCGCAAGCGACGCGCTCCCGATACGACTGCGAACCTGCCTCAAGAGCGCGAGATAGGCTTCATCTTCGTTCAGGATCGGATCGACATGCAGCAGCACACCGTCAAAGCCCAGCTCATCCACGATCCGCTGACTGATCGCAGCGATCTGATTTTGTGCGGCGCTGTCGAGCGTAATCGAGACGCCGTCGACTGGAATCCGAATCCAGCCATACAGCAGTGCGTTGGGATAAGCCGCCTTGAAGATCGCCGCAAACTGACCTGCCGCTGCAAAATTCTCCTCCCCAAACCAGACGCGATCCGGCATGAGCTGCGTGATCCAAGCGAACAGCCTATCCACGCGATTCGTCCTCATCCGTTCAACCAAGCTGGCAACCGCGCTTTCGTCGGCGGGCGTGTATGTCCATTCATCCCCCAACCACAGTGCGTTGACCCCATCGTCGACTGGTCGACTGCGCAGGCTGCCCAATGCCACGACGACGAACACGATAAACAACACTGACCCAACTGCCGCCAGTACCGTGCGGTTAAAAGCTGGTTTGATATTCGGAAGCGCGAGTCCGCCAGAGGGTTTGACCTGCGACGGGCTGGATCGCCGAGATGGAGTCACAAAGCGGGATGAGCCAATTGGCGCGCCAGGCGACTCGGAGCCGCTTGAAAACAGTTTGGCGAACCCTTCTCCGGTCGCGCGGGCTTGCCTGCGCCGCTGCATACGCTCACGCGCCCGTCCACGCCGCTGTGAACGTGAAGGTGTCTGCGCTTCGGAGCGCGCTGCTGACTCAGGAGATCCGTCTTGTTCGTCCATCACGCCCATCCGAATTTACGTAAAAGCGGCGGCGCGAGCAGCAGCAGCCCCACTAGAATCGATGCAACCACCGCCAACAGCACCGCCGCAGACGCAACATCCTTGCCTACTTTTGCCATCGGGTGAACATCTTGAGTAGCGAGGTTGACGCACGCCTCAACCGCCGCATTCAGAAATTCCGCCATCCAGACCATCGTGATCGTCAGGATTAGAATCGCCCAACTGGTCAGATCGATCTCAAGCCAGAGCGCCAGCGCGACCACAACCACACTCGCAACCGACTGAATTCGGGTATTTTTTTGTCTGCGCAGCATATACAGCCAGCCCGCAATCGCATAACTCAGACTCTTGACCCGATTCGGGCTGGTGATCGGGCTGTAAACATCGGGATCGATTTTCATCGTCCCGGTCAGAGAGTCGATCAGATCAGTCCACTTCGTCGCCATGTGCATTTGCCTCCAGCGCCGGCAGGATTTCAGGATCGATGCCGAGCGCGCTCAAGAGCGTTGTCTGCGCCGTCCACATCTCGGCTTTGCGTTCGGGTGTGTCATGATCACAGCCGAGCAAATGCAGCATCCCGTGAATGACCAGCAGCGCCATGCTCTCACTTGAATCATGACCGAGTCTTTCTGCCTGCGCCAGCGCATAGGGCAGCGCGATGACCAGATCGCCCAAATAGCGCGGTTCGTCAGCGCCCTCAGGCATCGGGATCGGGTCAGCGGGGAAAGACAAGATGTCAGTCGGCGCATTGATGCCACGAAACCGCTGATTCAGCGCCATCACATGTTCATCCCCCGTCAGTACAATTGTTACAGCGGCTTGGCTGTCGTCTCCCCTGTTCATAGAGACATGGTCAAACGTCAGCGCGGCAGCGCGTCGAAGCAGTGTAAGATCAGGCAGCGCATATTGAGGCTCGGCAGCCTGGATTTCGACTTCAAGCATCCGCCGCCTCTCCATCGGTTGCTTTGCCATCCACTGGAGCCATGCGCTGCGTTCGACGCAATGGTGGGACTTCCTGAAGCGGTCGATCATCGTCGTCGCTCTGCGCGCCGAGTTCATCTGGCAATGCAGATGATTTGAGCGGCGGGCAAACCGCTGGCGCCTCCGTCGTCTGGATTTTTGAACGCGCAGGCGCGCTTCTCTCGGCTTCCAGGTGCGTGACGCTCATCGGCGCGTTAGACGGGGCTGTGCCGGCTTGCCCATTTGCTAAGTCCGCTGTTCGCCCTGACGAATGAATTGCTGCTGGATAATTGATGCGCGGATGAAAGACACCTTGCAGCATATCAACAAATGTGGTGCGGATCGTCTTGATGTCATTCAGGCGCAGACCCGACTCGTCTAACTGCCCATCGCGCATCCGCGCGTCGACAATCTGATTGACGATGTCGGCGATCTCCTGTTTATTGGTGGGCTTGCGCGCGCGAACTGTGCTTTCGCAGCTGTCCGCCAGCATAAGAACGGCGGTTTCGCGGCTCTGAGGTTTAGGTCCTGGATAGGTGAACAGGTCGATGTCCACCGACTCGCGGTCTTCCGCCTGACTCAGCGCCGCATTGTAGAAATAAGAGACCAACGTCGTGCCGTGATGCTCAAGGATGAAGTCACGAATCCGTGACGGGATGCGATGCTGCGCGGCAAGCTTCTCGCCATCGACAACATGCCCGATGATAATATCTGCGCTGCGATAGGGATCGTTCAGGTCGTCATGCGGATTGATCCCATCCGCCTGGTTTTCGACGAAGAATGCTGCATTGAGCATCTTGCCGACATCATGGTACAGCGCCGCAACGCGTACTAAATCGGCATTTGCGCCAATCGCACTTGCCGCTTGTTCGCTCATGTTAGCAACCTGAAGCGAATGCTGGTAAGTCCCTGGCGCTTCGCGCAGCAGACGCTGAAGCAGCGGTTGATTAGGCTGGCTCAGTTCAAACAGTTTCAGGCTTGTCGGCAGGTTGAGAACGGTTGTGAGCAGATAAATCCCCGCCAGCGCGGTCAGCGCCGAGAAGAAGCCGTTGATCACGCCGAAGAGGATGCGTTCGCTCAGGCGAATGCCGGACTCAGCGCTGGCGAGGTTGAAATTGAAGGTGAGAACAACGCCTGCATTGACCAGCGCAATCACAACGCCAGCGAAAAAATAGCTGTTCAGCCGCTCAGAGCGCCGCAGCGTCAGCGCGCCCATCCCGCCGCCAAACGCGACCAGCGCCGCTGCTTCCAGCGAGTCGCCAAACATAACACCGATCAGCAGCGCCAAACTCAGCGCGCCCAGAATCGCCATCTCCGGCGAAGTCAGCGCGACAAACAGGACTGCCAGCGCCGCCGCCGGATACAGATAAATCTGTCCATCCGAGCCGAAAAGCCGTGCTCCAGCAAGCATGACGAGGAAAATCCATGCCAGAAGCGCCATGAAGCGCACATTTTTCAGCAGGTATCCCTGACGACGGTAAATGTAAACTGATGCAGCGATCAGCACCATCGTACTGCTGAAAAAAGCGCGCGCGATCAACTCAGCGCGCCGATCAGGCGGATTCAGCAAGCCAAACTGCTGCAGCGCTTCATAATCGACAGCCTCAATGCGCGCGCCAGCCCGAATGATGGTCTGACCGCGCTCGAAAGTGCGGCGTTCGGGAAGCGTGTTGGCAACTGCCGCCTGACGCGCTGCCTCGGTCGCAGCGGGATTTGCCAGCCGATTCGGGCGCAGTAAATCCCGAACAATTGCCACTACAACCGCCGCCGCTGACTGTGTGAAACGCAGACTGACCTGAGTCGGAAGCTGGTCGATCACCAGCGGCAGATCGATGTCGCGAATCGACTCGCGCATGACGCGCTCCAGCACAAGGACAATTTCGGCGTCAACTGCCTGCCATGTTGCCTCATCCATATCCAGAATGGCGCGGATGATCGTCTCATCAAGCGTCAGCGCCGTGATCGCATTTAGGTCTGCCATTTTCTGCGCAGTTGAACCGAAAGGATCACTGCGCACATTCTCGATGAAATCGAGGATTTGGCGCACGAGCAAAATCTGCTGTCGGGCGATATTGGGATCGGGCGAGTCGTAAAATGGCGTGATGCTATCGGCGGCTGCCTGACGGGCGCGCTCGGTCAGCACTTCGCTGTCATAGGTCAGGCTGAATGGAGCGCGGAAATCCTGGGGAGCAATGCTGCCGATGCGCAGCGCATCAGCGCTCTGCCCTGGCATGATGCTGCTGAACGCGAGTAAGAAAGTCGCTGTCAGCACAAAGATGACGCCAAGTGCAATCAGCAGCGCCTGATTGATCGCCTCTGTGCGCTCGCTGTCCGTCAAGCGCCTGCCAAGAAGCCGCATCCGACCGCCGAGCATCGCCGATCAGCCGTTGAGCATCTCACGAACGATGTCGTTAACCAGCTTGCCATCCGCCACACCCTTGACCTTCGGCATCAGCACGCCCATCACCTTGCCCATCTCTTTTGGATCGGATGCGCCGGTCTGTGCAATCGCATCGCGCACCAGCGCCTCGATCTGATCGCGCGTAAGCTGGGCTGGCAAAAACACCTCGATCACACCGATCTCAGCCTGCGCAGCATCAGCAATATCATCGCGTCCCGCTTTACGCGCTTCATCGATGCTCTCGCGCCGTTTTTTGATCTCACGCTGCAAAATAGCGATGCTCTCCTCGGCAGTCAGCGTTTTCTTGCCATCGATCTCAGCCTGCTTGAACTCGCTCAAGACCGTGCGCAGCACGTCACGGCGCAGTGTATCTTTTTCGATCATCGCCTTTTTCAAGGCTTCCTGCATATGCGTTCTGGGGTCTTCCATCGGTTATCCCTTTATCAGCGGTTCAACCCGCATCCACTGCCGCTGATCATCATACATCATCAGTCGTGCCAGCGTAATGAGGTTAGTGAGCGGTCGTGGATGAACAGCGCTAACACGAACGTAGCTATCAGTATACCCTATATTGATGAAGCCTTCCGCCGATGATCCGGCAACCTGCTCCCACAACACCGGGCGAACCGAGTCCCGCTGCGACAGTGCATAAGCGCGCTCGCCCGCCTGCCCCAGCGCGATCATGCGCGCGCTGCGTTCGCGCTTTACCGTTTCTGAGACATGATGGCGCATCCGCGCCGCCGCCGTGCCGGGTCGGGCGCTGTAGCGAAAGACGTGCAGCCCCGCAAAATTCATCCGTTCGACAAAGCGCAGCGACTCATCGAATTCTGTATCCGTTTCGCCCGGAAAACCGACGATAATGTCACTGGTGATGCAGGGATGATCGATCTGAGTACGCGCGGCGTCGATCAGGGCGGCAAACTGCTGCTGAGTCGTCCGGCGCGCCATCCGCCGCAGCGTGGCATCGCAGCCACTTTGCAGCGGCAGATGCAGATGCGGGCAAAGCCGCCGATCTGACCATAAACTGAAGAAATCCGGGTTCAAGTCCCAGGGTTCGAGCGATGACAGCCGGAGCCGCTGCGCGTCCGTCTGCGTCAGGATAGTTTCGACCAGCCGCCGCAGCCCATCAACCATCCCCAAGTCATGACCGTAGCTGCCCAGATGCACGCCTGTCAGGACGATTTCCTGATACCCAGCTGCCAGCATCAGCTGAATCTCGCGAACCACCTCCTCTATGAGTCGGCTGCGCCCTTGCCCGCGCGCAATCGTCGTCACGCAGAAGGTGCAGGCGTTGTCGCAGCCATCCTGCACCTTGATGAACGCGCGCGTGCGCCCAATCCAGGGTGGTTCGCCGCGCTGAACTGGCTCAACCTCAAATGGATCAAGAATCTGTCCGGTGATCGCCGGCACAAGACGATCTTTTTCCAGATTGCCGACCACGGTCTGCACCCCTGGCAGCCGATTGATCTCGTCCGGCGCGATCTGCGCGTAGCAGCCCGTGACCGCAATCCGCGCGCTTGGATTGGCGCGATAGAGCGACCGGATCAGCTTACGGCTGTCACGAGTCGCATCGAGCGTCACAGCGCAGGTGTTGACCACAATCTGATCGGCAGCGGACGGATCATCCGTCATGTCATGACCGAGCGCGATGAACTGGCGCGCCATCGTCTCGATTTCGCTCTGATTCAAACGGCATCCCACATGCCGCACATGCACCTTCATCTTAGGTTTCGTCCGGGCTGAAAATCAGCAGATGATCAAAAGCAATGCGCACTTCCCCAGGCAGGTCGAGCGACTCCGCTGTCAAACCAACCGCACCGGCATCCAGCGCGCCATCTTCGAGGGTGTCGCGCATCGTGCCGAAGCACTGCCCGCCGGAATAAGTGCTGACTCCGCTGGGATCGTCAGGCACGCAGAGCTGGACGCGCTGATCATTGATGAAAAACTCAAACTGACTTCCGCGTCCAACCACTCGCAGCGCGTTCACAGCGCCGATCCCCTGCTGAATTGCATCGGACGGAATCCACGTGCTGAGGTCTTTCTGCGCTCCATCAAGGGTGCGCACGACGCGGTAGTAGCCATCGCTGCTGATCAGGAAACGGTAGTGATTATCTGCGTCGCGCAGCCGAAAGATAATCCCGAAGCCGTTGTTACTGTTGTCACCACCGACCGCGCGGGCGGCGGTTCGAGCGTCAAAATCCACATAAAAAGCGGATGGCGCAGAGAACGGCGCGCCGCGTGGTTCATCGATCCGGAAGACCAGCGCTCCATCTTCAATCGACGCCGCTAAGCGCCCCGTATATTGATCCCACTCGTCGTTGAAGCCATCGGTCGCCCCACCATCGAACGACGCCGCGTACAGCAGCGCCCCCGGAGCGCCGGAGACGACCTGTGTCCAGTTGGACACAGCGCGATCTAGAATGACTAGAATCGCCAGCGCTGCGCTAAACACGAGCAGCGAAAAAATCCGACGCAAATCACGGATACCCCATCTCATCGCTCGCCATGAAAAACGATTGTAGCACGATGAAGGCAGGTTGTCAGCGCATGAACGGTTTTAGCGGTTTTTGGCGAAGGACGCTGACATGACACGGATGCTGACGTATAATCATAGTCGAACCTTGATCGCGTAAGGAGTGCAGGTGATGTCATTTTTCAGCAGCCGCCGCCAGGGTGATAATCCGCCTCCAGCCAGCGCCGCCGGACGCATTCAGTCTGCGCAGACTCTCCCTGCCCCATCGCAGCCAGTCGGGTTTGACACCGTGCTTGGCGCGAATACTGTCATAGAAGGCGTGCTGCGCAGCGGGAGCAACGTCCGGCTCGATGGCACCTTTACTGGAACGCTTGAGATCAACGGCAATATCCTGGTAGGCGAGACCGCGAAGATCAATGCGGATATTAACGCTAAAAACATCTCGATTGCGGGCGCAGTGCGCGGCAACATCACAGGCAAGAAAGTTCAGCTTTTGCGCACCGGGCGCATCTGGGGCGACATTCACGCGCAGGCGCTGACAACGGAAGAAGGCGCGTTTATCGACGGCAAAATCACCATGATCGGCAAGGACGACCAAACAGCAGTTTCCAGCCAGCCCACGGCTGAAGAATCGTCACAACAGGCTGACGCAAGCGCCGACGCGGCGATCATGGAAGCCGCCGCTGAGTCTGACCCCACTTTTGGAGAGACGCCCTCTGCTGAGGTCAAGCCCAACGCGCCGCCCGCTGAATTATCCGACATGAACAAACCAATGGAGCAGGAATGAGCGCTAAACCAATCAAGGTGCTGATGGTGTGCGCTGGGAACATCTGCCGCTCACCGATGGCGGAAGGCATTTTCCGAAAGATGGTGGAGGATGCCGGCTTGAGCGCGATTATCACAGTCGATTCGGCTGGAACAGGCGCATGGCATGTCGGCGAACATGCCCACCCGGGGACACTCAGCGTGCTTGAGCGCAATGGTATTACTTATACAGGTCGGTCGCGGCAGATCACCCGCGATGATCTAGATAACTTCGATTACGTGCTGGCGATGGATCGGGAAAATCTGTCTTACATTCTGCGGGCGGCGCGCGGTGCATCAGCGGAAATCCGTCTATTCCTAAGCTATGCCAACGAAGCCGAACGGATCAAGCAGATTGAAGTCCCCGACCCCTATTACGACAACTCGTTCGATCAAGTTTACAATCTCGTCTACCAGGGAAGCGCGGCGCTGCTTGAACACATCTGCCAGGCGCACAATCTGAAAACGCCGCAGAAAGACTAAAGCGGCGGCTTCAAAGGCGGCATTTACTGCATCACCTTCTGCCCCATTTTTGCACCCTCCTCAAGCAGTCCGCGCAGCGCTTGCGGAGAGCGTGCTTCAGCATAAATGCGCAGCACTGGCTCTGTCCCGCTGGGTCGAATCAGCAGCCAGCTTCCATCGTTCATATAGAACTTGACCCCGTCCAGCGTATCGACACGCGCCACAGACTCGCCGTTGATCGAAGTCGGCGCATGATCGACCAGGAACGCCACCATGTGCTTTTTCGGCTTTTGATGCTGGAGCTGCGCATCGATCCGTCCGTAATGCGCGGGTCCATGCTCCGCCTGCAATCCAGCGATGATCTCATGCAGCGGCGCATCTGATACCGCCATGATTTCGAGCAGAAGCAGCCCCATCAGGATGCCGTCGCCTTCGGGGATATGACCGCGCAGACTGATCCCGCCGCTTTCTTCGCCGCCGATCAGGATATCGTGCTTCATCATCAGATCGGCAATATGGTTGAAGCCGACCGGTGTCTCATGCAGCGTCAGATTGTGCTTTTTCGCCAGACTGTCGATCATCAGCGTCGTCGAGACGGTTTTGACGACTTCCCCCGTCTGCCCTCGGCATTCGACCAGATGCCGCAGCGCGAGCGCCAGCACCGTGTGTGGATCGACAAAGTGTCCGAGCGCATCGACCGCGCCGATCCGGTCAGCGTCTCCGTCCGTCGCCAAGCCAATATCCGCCTGACCGCGCTGCACCGCCGCCACCAGTTCGTTGAGATGCTTGAGAATCGGTTCGGGATGGATGCCGCCGAAACCCGGATTGAGCGCGCCGCGAATTTCAGTGACGTGCGCGCGCGTCCGCGACAGCAAAGAGGCAAACGCGCCCCGCCCCGCCCCCCACATGGCGTCCGCGACGATATTGAGTTCGCGCTCGGAGATGCGATCCAGGTTGATCAGAGTGGCAAGATGCTGATAGTATGACCAGGATGGGTCAAAGCGGCGGATCAGCCCTTTGTCAAGCGCCGTCTGATAATCCATCACGTTGGGCGTGCGCCCTTCTCGCTCCATGAGGACAAGTTCTTCTTCAACCAGCGCGCACTGCTCAGCGGTCGCGCTGCCGCCATAATTTGCCTTCAGCTTGAAGCCGTTGTAGCGCGGCGGATTGTGGCTGGCGGTGATCACGATGCCGGCATTCGCGCCTTTTTCCTTGACGTTGTAAGAAATGGCAGGCGTCGGCGCATCCGTGCGCGTGAGCCAGGCAATGATCTGGTTGCCCGCCATGACCCGCGCTGTTTCGATAGCGAAACGATCGGACAAGAAGCGCGTATCGTAGCCGATCACCACGGTCGGCTGCGCTCCGCCTGCGTGAGTTTTGTTGACATAATCGGCGACTGCCTGCGCGATCAGACGTACATTCTCAAACGTGAAGGTGTCCGCGATGACCGCGCGCCATCCGTCTGTGCCAAATCGGATCATGGTGTGTCCTTCTTCAGGATAAGCTGTTCAGACCTGTCTTTTCGAGCAGTTCGTTGATCCGCTCCGGCGTGGGATCAAAGTCGTTCAGGATCGTATATGGCAGGTTGTGCCGGCGCACATAGCTGGGCAGATCGCGAAGCGTCTCGCGAATATCATCTGGACGGAGCTGACCGAGGCGAATGCCAGCGGCAAGCAGCGTTGCCTTGATCGGCGCGGTGTTCTGACCGTGCAGCGCACCCGCAATTAGGATACCAGGTCCAACCATGTCGGCATACGGCAGCGGACGCCCTCGGCTGGCGCGCGGCTCAATCGCATAGGCAAAAAACTGCTCACTTCCCTCCTGCGGGCGGTTGTGCCCCATCTGATTGGTGAGCTGCACTTCCATGCAGAGCAGATCAAGCAGGTTGCGCAGCGCTTCGACATTACCGCGCCCAACACCGTTGGAAATCTTGAACGCCTGCTGTGCAATCGCCGCCATGATGCCGGCTGCCCACTGGACGAAACGGGTATCAGGAGTCAGGCGGCTGCGCTCCGCCGCATAGCGCCAGTCGAGCAAGCCAGTGACAATCGTCAGCAGTTCGGTGATAGCTGCTCCGCGCACATGCTGCGGCGCAGCGCGGATCACTTCCCAATCGATGATCATCGTGCCGGCGGGACCCGTCGTGATGTATTCGACAGTGTTATCCTTGCGCGCTGCCACCAGCGCGGTCAGCAGCCCATCGACGCTCAGCGCGGTCGGAACCAGCACGACGGGCAGTCTGCGCTTGAAGCCGACATACTTGGCGACATCCGCAACCAAACCCGCGCCGACGCCATAGACCACTTCGACTTCAGACGGAAGCGACGATGCCAGCGAGTCTAGGTAATCGAGATTGGCACTGTCCGGCTCCGCCTGCACCACAATCGGGAGCTTGAGCAGCGACCCAACCGACAGCCACGAACTGACACCCGTCAGCAGCGCCACAGGGCGCGTCTCTTCCACTTTGGTCAAATCACGAATCTCAATTTGTGGCAGTGCCCAAATCGTCGTCATAGAGTCATGCTCCGCCGTAAGCGCCGAACGTCAATGAATTTAAGGATAGCGCCAAATCGGCGCTTTTCCAACACCGATGCACGGCTCAAGGCTTGATCTTTTGTCCTCAATCTATTACATTAGTTCCATCGGCTCCATTCGTCTAGAGGCCCAGGACGCAGCCCTCTCAAGGCTAAAACACGGGTTCGAATCCCGTATGGAGCATAGGACAGCCCGTGTCTTGCGATACTTAAGCCTCAAATCCAAGCCCGTTCTCGCTCCGTAAAAGCGTCTATCACGCCCCTGAAAAGCGCTGTCGATCTTTCAGTTTGAAGCCAATTGTGCGCTTGCATCGTCAACGACATGCTCGAAGTGGAGACAGCTCTTTGCTATGCGCAGACCGCTTGATATTTATTCAGTGCAGGGTCTGTGACTGATTACCCATTCAACACAAAAAGAGGTTACAATAAACGTCATGTTGTTGAGTGGAGGAAAATGCCATGTTCGACTGGAAGATCGTTGCGGAAGCGGCGAACGAGGCAGAAGCCCATGTCATTGTCGGTCGGCTGGCACAGGATGACATCAAAGCCTGGGTGCAGCAGGAACCCGCAGGCAGCGCACTCGGAATCACTGTTGGCATCCTGGGTGAGGTCAATGTCATGGTCAGCGCGGAGGATTACGAACGCGCTAAAAAACTGCTGCAAGAAGACCGATCGGACGTGGTGACCGACGAGGAAGTCATAGGCACGGAAATTGAAGAATAACACCCTGACCGCTGTGCCAGGCATTCGCGTCGGGCAGATCACTCACTTAGACGGCGCGACCGGCTGCACCGTCATCCTCTGCCCGCCTGGAACGACAGGCGGCGTCGATCAGCGGGGCGGAGCGCCCGGCACGCGCGAGACCGATCTGCTCCGCCCGATGCATCTCGTCGAGACCATCAACGCTGTTGTCCTCGCCGGCGGCAGCGCCTTCGGGCTGGCAGCAGCCGATGGGGTGATGCGCTGGCTTGAGGAGCAGGGCGAGGGCTACAAGACGGGGGGCGGCTTCGTCGTCCCCATCGTCGCGGCAGCGATTGTGTTCGATCTGAGCATCGGGACACCCGGAGTCCGACCGGACGCAGCGATGGGCTACGCCGCAGCCGCCGCCGCGACCGATGCGCCGGTCGAACAAGGAACGGTCGGCGCGGGGACGGGCTGTATGGTCGGCGCGATGCGCGGCGCAGCGTTCGCGACCAAAGGCGGCGTTGGATCGGCAGCCACTGACTTGGGCGACGGCTTGATCGTCGCCGCACTCTGCGTCGTCAATGCCGTCGGCGATGTCATTGATGAAGATGGACGCATCATCGCTGGAGTACGCGCCGAAAGCGGCGAATTCGCCGGTATGCTCAATGTGCTTCGCGGGCTGGCGCGTCCGCCGTCGATCAGCCCAGTTGCATCCGGCGAAAATACCGTCATCGGCGTGGTCGCCACCAATGCCAGACTGACGAAAGAACACGTGAACAAGGTCGCGCAGATGGCGCAGGATGGCATCGGGCGCGCAGTTCGCCCAGCGCACACCATGTACGATGGCGACACGCTGTTCGCTCTCGCCACCGGACACATCCCCGCCGATGTCAATGTGATCGGCGCGTTCGCCACCGAAGTCACCGCAGCGGCAGTGCGAAATGGGGTTCGCGCCGCCACCAGCCTTGCAGGTGTTCGCGCTTGGAACACCCCGAATTATTAAGAAAACAGCGCCCCATGCTTAACTGAATTTTATAAAACGATTGTTAAGGTTACCTCAGTGAATGAAAGGGAGGCTGTGGATGGCGCATAAAGTCCTGATTGTTGAAGATGACAAGACATTGGCGGGCAATCTAGGCGACAACCTCCGAGCAGAAGGGTTTTCAGTAGTGCTGGCGGCGGATGGCGAAGAAGGGCTTGATAAACTGCGCACCGAACACCCCGATTTCATCATCTTGGACATTATGCTTCCGAAGCTCGACGGGTTGAGCCTGTGCCGCATCATCCGCCGCGACGCAGCGACCGCGCACATCCCGATCATCATGCTGACCGCGCGCGGCACTGAAGTCGATAAGATCGTCGGTCTCGAAAGCGGCGCGGATGATTACGTCGAGAAGCCGTTCGGTCTGGGCGAATTCCTCGCCCGCGTGCGCGCTGTCATGCGCCGCGCTCCTGGTCGAACTGTGCTTCAGGATGAACTCATTTCCAACGATCTCCGTCTGAGCCTGACCGGACGGCGGTTGTTCATGGATGGCAAAGAGAAAAAGCTGAGCAATAAGGAATTCGACCTGCTGGCAGAACTGATGCGCAATCGCGGCGTGGTGCTGTCGCGCGATCTGATCCTGACCAAAGTCTGGGGCTATGATTATTTTGTCGATAAGCGAACGGTCGATGTGCATATCCGCTGGCTGCGCGAAAAAATCGAGGATGATCCGTCGAATCCCAAGCGGATCGTCACTGTGCGCGGCGTCGGCTATCGTTTCGAAGGGTGAAACAGATGGCGCAAACAACGGATCAACTGAGCGAGCAGATCGCCGCCCTTGAGTCAAAGCTGGCGCAGATGGAGCGCGGCTATCAGCATAAGCTTGCGCTCGCGCTCATGCTAGCGAACAATGCCTATGACGCGCTGATGGTGCTGGACGAACAGCACCGGATTGTTGCCATCAATGACACAGCCGAAGCGCTGTTTGAAGTCATCCGACCGATTGGCGAGCATGTGGTCGATGTAACTGGCGCAGCCGAACTGGAAAATCTGGTCATCGACGCGCTGGCGAACCGCGAGTCAGTACTGGAAGAACAGGTGGTGATCAACAAGCGCGTCTATCGGGTGCGCATTCAGGTGATCATGCGGGACGGCAACTGGTTTACGGCGGTTGCCATGCAGGACATCAGCGAACTGGTGCGCCTAAACCGCGCGCGGCGCGATATGGTGACCAACATCTCGCATGAGCTGCGCCGTCCGATTGCCAATATCCGGCTGATCATCGAGAGTTTGTTCCATGAGCAGGAAAAGCCCAAGCGCAAGCAAAGCACCTCCGCGCTGAAAGCGATCGCGCGCGAGACCGATCTGCTTCAGTGGATCGTGCAGGAGATGTTTGACCTGTCGATGATCGAGTCGGGACAATCGATCATGCGCATGATCGATCTGCCTGTATACGAGCTGCTGGAAGAAGCCGTTGAGCGGCTGATCGATCACAGCGACGCTAAAGACCTCAAGGTGATCACTGAGGTTCCCAGCGATCTGCACACGCTGGCAGATCGCGATCAGGCGCGGCGCGTGCTGGTCAATCTGCTGCACAACGCGATCAAGTGGTCGCCCCCCGGTGAAGTGATCATGCTGCGCGCAGAGCGGCACGACGACGAAATTCTGTTCAGCATCCTCGACCACGGGCCTGGTGTGCCGGAAGAGCTGGTTGAGCGCATCTTCGAGCGCTTCTACCAGGTCGATCCGGCGCGCAGCGGCAGTGACGGCACGGGTTTGGGGCTGGCAATCTGCCGTCATATCGTCCAGGCGCACGGCGGGCGCATCTGGGCGGAAGGCAACATCAATCAACAAGGCGAAAACGTCGGCGGGCGTTTCTTTTTTACGCTCCCAGCCGCCACCTGATTTCTTAATCCTTTGCTGAATTTTGCATCGCTCAAAATGTGTTATACTTGATTGTGAATAATTGAACAGGTGACCTTCGGGGCAGGGTGCAATTCCCTACCGGCGGTGAAATGAGGCTGGGTATCCGGCACTCATCAAGCCCGCAACCCGTTTCACTGGTGATTGTTGGGCGCAAGTCCAGCCAGTGAGTCATGATCAGCGCTGCTGATCATGCCGGTGGATTCGGTGAAAAACCGAAGCCGACAGTGAAAGTCTGGATGGGAGAAGGAAGCAGAACAGGCTGCATGATCCGGTCAGTTAGATCAACACACCGGTTCAAATGCCCTGCATATGCTGCCTGGATATTATGATGGAGCCGCTGTCGCGCTTTAATCAGCAGCGATGTTTAAATTCAGCTGCCATCCCAAAGCCCGCAGGCTGACTCAATATATCCACGCCCCGTTGTCCGCCGCATCAGGAAATGGGGCATTATTGATGCAGAACACTCTCGAAAATCCACTTCAGCATGAACGCAAGCTGCGCCACCTTATCTCTCCTCATCTTCCAATCAGGCTCTCTGTCCGCCAGACTGCGCCGCTCGTGCTTATTGCGCTGCTGCTCGGACTCTGGCAGCTTGTGACGGCGCTGCGGCTCTATCCAACTTTCATCATCCCGCCCCCTGTCGACGTACTAAACACTCTGATTAACGGGCTGCGCGACGGCTCACTGCTCTATCATGCCTCAGTCACCATCTCGCAGATGCTGATCGGATTGGGGATCGGCGCATTCGTGGGTGTCACACTGGGTTACGTGCTGGGCAAGAGTGCATTGTTGGAGAATGTACTTGCTCCAGTTGTGCTGGCATTTCAATCGACTCCGGTGGTGGCATACGCGCCGCTGCTGGTGATCTGGTTCGGCAGCGGCACGACCAGCAAGATCATCATCTGCGCGCTGATCGTCTTTTTCCCGCTGATGATGAACACGCTGGTCGGCGTGCGCAGCGTCCCTGGCGATGAGCGCGACCTGATGCGGCTTTACGCGGCATCACGCTGGCAAATGTTCATCAAGCTGGAAGTGCCATCGGCGCTGCCTGTGCTGCTGGGTGGGCTGAAGGTCAGTGCGACGTTGGCGGTGATCGGCTCGGTCGTCGGCGAGTTCATCGGCGCAAATGCGGGGCTGGGCTTTCTGATCAACGTATCGCGCAGCCAGTACAACACGCCGATGGTCTTTGTCTGCGTGTTCATCCTGGCGCTGATCGCCCGCACTATGTATGGCTTGATTTCGCTGGTGGAGGCGCGCCTTCTGCACGGACGCCGGCGGACATCGGAGCAAATTCACGTTTAATTGCAGAGAAGGAAGGAAAGCGATGCGCAAGTTCAAAGTCTGGATTTTGTTTGCACTGCTCACATTCGGCGTTGGCAGCATCAACGCGCAGGAACTGGTCGAGCAGACGTTGTTTCTCACCTATATCCCTAATGTGCAGTTCTCTCCCGCCTATGTCGCGATTGAGCAGGGGTACTTTGCCGACAGCGGCATCCGCGTCACTATTGAACATGGCGATGAGCCGGTCGGACTCGATCTGATCGCCGCCGGACAGCGCCAGTTTGGCATCATCGGCGGCGAACAAGTCATCCTGGCGCGGGCGAACAATCGTCCAGTGGTGTTCGTCTATGAATGGTTTCAGAAGTACCCGATTGCCGTCGTCACCACGGTCGAAAGCGGGATCACGACACCTGAAGACCTGCGCGGTCAGCGTATCGGCATCCCTGGGCGCTTCGGCGCGAGTTACACCGGCATCCTTGCGCTGCTCAGCGCATTCGGCATGTCTGAGCGCGATGTCCAGCTTGAACCCATCGGCTTCAACGCGCCTGAGGTGGTCTGCGCGGGCGGGATCAATGCCTCCACGATCTACGTCAACAATGAGCCGATCATCATCCGCGAACGCGCCCTCGCTGGCGACTGTGGCAGTGTGAACGATGTCAACACCATCCCCGTGTCGCAGTATGTCGATATGGTCTCCAACGGCATGGTCACCAATGAAGAGACCATCGCCAATGACCCAGCGCTGGTGCGTGGGATGGTGCGTGGTTGGCATGAAGGGACACGGGTCGCGATCCGTAACCCGGCTTCCGCGTACCTTGCGAGCGCGGCACACGTCGAGGGCTTGATCGCCAGCCCCGAAATGCGCGCCGCATTCGAAACCCTGGCAGCGGAGCAGGACGCTTGGCTGGAAGCCAACCCTGACGCCAGCCGTGAAGCTATCGCGCAGCGGCGAACAGACTCCTATGCGGACTTGGCACAGCGCTTCGACCCAGCTACACTTTTGCAATACGCGATCCTGCTGGAGACGGTCAAGCTGTGGGATGCGGATCGTCTTGGCTACACTGATCCGGAGTCATGGGAAGTCACACAATCGGTGCTGATCGATATGGGCATCTTGCGCGCGCCGCTAAGCGATCTCAGCAGCGCCTATTCCAATGACTTCTTGCCTGAGTGAGCAAGCTGATTTTGAGGGGATAAGGCGGCAAATCATGACCTTCGACATCGACACCATCCGAGCGCAGTTCCCCGCCCTTGCCCAGACCATTGACGACCTGACGCCGGTGTTTTTCGATAATCCCGCCGGCACGCAGGTTCCAAACCGCGTGATCAGCGCCGTCACCGAATATTTCACACACATGAACGCCAATTCTGGCGGCGTTTTTCCGACTAGCAACCGCAGTGACGCGATGGTCAAATCCGTTCGGGCAAAAGCGGCGCGTTTTCTGAACGCGCCGCGCTCGGACGAGATCGTCTTCGGCGCAAACATGACGACGCTGAATTTTGCGCTCAGCCGCGCCCTGGCGAGTACTTTTTCAGCGGGCGATGAGATTGTGCTGACGCGGATGGATCATGATGCCAATGTCGCGCCCTGGCTGCGCGTCGCCGCGGAACGCGGGATGACGGTCAAATGGGTCGATATTCGCGCATCGGACTGCACGCTTGACCTCGACACGCTTGAAGCCGCCTTGTCCACTCGAACAAAGATCGTCGCCACTGTCCACGCCTCAAACGCGGTCGGGACGATCAATCCAGTCGGATACATCGCGGAGATGGCGCACGCTGTGGGCGCGCTGCATGTGGTTGATGCGGTTCAGAGCGCGCCGCACATCCCGATTGATGTGCAAGCCATCGGCTGCGATTTTCTGCTGTGTTCGGCATACAAGTTCTTCGGTCCACATGTCGGCATCATGTGGGGACGCTGTGATCTGCTGGAGTCGCTGCCGGCTTACAAAGTCCGTCCTGCAAAGGACAAGCCGCCCTATCGATGGGAGACCGGGACGCCCGCCTTTGAGCTGATCGCCGGAGTCGGCGCAGCATTGGACTACATCGAGTCTGCGGGTGGCATGAAGCAGATCGGTGAGTATGAGCGAGAACTCACCGCACATCTGATCGAGATGCTGCTGAGCTTCCCGGAAATCCATATCGCCGGGATTGTCGATCCAGCGCGGCTGCATGAGCGCGTCCCGACTGTCGTATTCACGCATGACCGTTTCACCGCCGAGCAGGTCGCGCGGCGGCTTGCCCATCAGGGTATCTATGTCTGGGACGGCAACTATTACGCCGTCGAGATCATGGAACGTCTCGGACACGCCGAACACGGCATGGTGCGCGTCGGGCTGGCGCATTACAACACACACGCCGAGATCGACCGCCTGGAAGCGGCGTTGCGTCAGCTTTGATGTGCCTCTACAAATCTAATCTTGAGCTGGCTGTGGGACGACGCCCGGCTTAGCTGTCCATGTGCAGCCCAAACAGGCGCGAAAAGCGATCCTTTGTTTGCTCTCATTTAGCTTAAAGTTGCGTTTTTCACCTCCACAGCTAATATTAGAATAGACTCTCAAGAGTGGTGATCGAGCCAACACGCGCATGGACTCACCTGCCACAGCTATCAGCTTGATGGAAAAGCGCTATCAGCTTGACCGCACCCTCGGCAAGGGCGGGATGGGCGAGGTGTTTGTCGCCTTTGATCGGCTTGAGCGTTCATGGGTCGCGCTGAAGCGAGTCCATATCCCCAACGAGAACAAAGACGAGTATTCATCCGCTATCCGCGCGAATCTGCTGCTGTCGCTGACACAGGAGTTTCGGCTGTTGGGAACGCTGCGACATCCAAACGTCATCAGCGTGATTGATTACGGCTTCGACTCGCAGCAGCAGCCGTATTACACAATGGAGCTGCTCAATGACGCGGCGCACATCCTCAAGTCAGCCAGCGGGCAGCCTCTCCCAGTCAAAATCGGGTTTGTGATGCAGCTTGCGCGGGCGCTGATCTATCTGCACCGGCGCGGCATCCTCCATCGCGACCTCAAGCCGGCTAACATCTTGGTCAGCCAGAATCAGGTGAAGCTGCTCGACTTTGGGCTGGCGCTGGGTCAGGGTCAGAAGCAGACGGAAACCGTCGGCACAGTCGCTTACATGGCTCCGGAGCTGATTCGGGGCAAGCCCGCCAGCGAGCGCTCTGACCTCTACGCAGTCGGCGTGATCATGTATGAGATGTTTGCGGGGCGGCATCCCTTCGACCGCTCCAACATCAACACGCTGATCGAGCAGATCGTCCAAGCAGCGCCCGATTTAACGCTGCTGCGCGCGCCCGATCCAGTTGTCCAGATTATCGCGTCGCTGCTGGCGAAAGACCCATCGCAGCGTCCAGCGGACGCCGCAGCGCTCCTGCAGGAATTAGGCAGAGCGATCCGCCGACCGGTGCGTGTGGACACGCTCGGCACACGAGAGAGTTTTCTGCGCGCAGCGGCATTTATCGGGCGCGATACTGAGATCGGTAAGCTGAAAAACGCCCTCCTGCAGACCATCGAGTCAAAGATCGGCGAGGGCTGGCTGATCGCGGGCGAGAGCGGTGTCGGTAAGTCCCGCCTGCTGGAAGAACTGCGCGTACAGGCATTGGTCTCCGGCTTTGTCGCACTGCGTGGGCAGTCTTTCAATGAACGCACCGTGCCATACGCGACCTGGCGTGAAGCACTGCGGACGATGTGCCTGCTCGTCGATGTGACCGATGAAGAAGCCGGCATCCTAATGCCGATTGTGCCGGAGATTCAGGAACTGCTGGGGCGTTCGGTGACGCTGCCTCAGGAGATCGACCCGGCATCGGCAAAGGCGCGCCTATTTGCCACGATTGAAGGCATCTTTGCCAAGCTGACCCAGCCCTGTCTGCTCATCCTGGAAGATATTCACTGGGCGAGCGAGTCACTGGAACTGCTGCGCCGAATCGTCAATCTGCTGCCGCAGCTTCCGATGCTGCTGGTCGCCAGTTTCCGCGATGATGAGCGGCCCGATCTGCCGACCGATTTTCCCGATCTGAAGGTGATGAAACTGCGGCGGCTGACGGAGCATGAAGTCGCTGAACTGACCGCCTCGATCGTCGGTGAGCATGTGCGAGCGCGTTCGCGCTTCGTGAGCGAGCTTTTCCAAGAAACTGAAGGCAACATCCTTTTCATCATCGAGGTGCTGCGGGCGCTCGCCCAGGAAACAGGCGAACTCGACTTGATCGGAGTGAAAACGATCAGCGGCAGCATCTTCGCACAGGGGATCGAGTCGGTCATTCGGCAGCGGCTTAACCGCGTCCCCGCTGACATGCGCCTGCGTCTAAAGCTTGCAGCGGTGATGGGGCGCCAGATCGACCTGGATGTGCTGCGGCTGACGGCGCGCCATCCCGAAGAGATCGAGCAGTGGCTTATCGGGCTGGCAGACGTCGCCATCCTGGCAGTGCAGGGCAATCAATGGCAGTTCTCACATGACAAACTGCGCGATGCGCTCCTGCGCGATCTGACGCAGGAAGAGCGCCGCCAGCTCAACGAGATTGCCGCCAAAGGCTTGGAACGGATTTACGGTGAAGCAGACGATCAGCTCGCCCGCCTCGCTTGGCACTGGAGCGAGGCGCAGAACCTCGAACGAGAATATCACTACCGAGTTAAGGCGGGGCTGCAGGCGCTCAAAAACGCCCTTTACAACGACGCGACCACGCACTTGCAGCGCGCCATCAAGCTCGGCGAGGCGAGTCCGCTGCTGGATCAGGCTGAGCTGTATCGTCAGATGGCAGAAGCTTATTACGGCAGCGGCGACCATCTTAAAAGCCTGGAGGCGAACCGGCTTGCGCTGGCACTGCTGGGACTGCCGTTCAAGCTCGACGCGACCTTTAACAAACTGCACAGACTCGAGCTGATCACGCTGCCCGGCGCATCTTCTGCAGAACGCCGGCGGGCGCTGCTGATGGCGGCGCGCATCTGCCTGCGCATTGCGCGCATCGCGTCGCAGTCGGGGCGCTATGAGTATCTCGGTCAGGCGCTCCATCTTGGCTTGAGCGCGCTGGAGGAGGTCGATGATGCCGATGTTGCGCTGACCGCGCAGCATTACAGCCAGACTGCGCTGCTGATGCTGTACAACGAACAGCACGCGCTGGCGGAGCATTACGCGCAGCTCACGGATGAACTCGCACCGCAGGTGACGCGACCGATTGAGTCCGCAAATTTGAAAATCACACGCGGGCTGTATGCTGCGATACAGGGACGCTGGAGCGCGGCGGAACAGCTCCTGACCAATGCGGCAGATACACTGGAGATGGCAGGAGGTCTGTTTGATGCGCAGGATGCGCTTTCGCTGCATCTGCTGATCGCGCTCTGCCTTGGCAATTGGGAAAAGGCGCGCGCGCTGAGCGAACGACTGATAGCGAGCGCTCGCAAAACCGGACGCGACAACGCCGCCCTTGAAGGATGGCTTGGCAAGTTCGATGCAATGATCGGCATGGGGCAGATTGAGGAAGCCGAACTGTCGTGGTGGGAGCATCGACTTCAGTTCAATCTGCCAACTGACCATGCGCTGCCGCTGCTGCTGCTGCGCTCAAACAACCTGAACGACCTTGAAGGAGACGTGATCGATAAACTGACCGCTTCCAACGCTGCGCGCAGCCCGTTCAATTTTAGCGCCCTGTTCGACTACATGGTGGAAATCGAAGCCTATCTGACGCTCTGGGAAAAACGCGCCGACCGCATCTATCGGGCAAAGGCGAAAAGCGCGATCATGCGGCTCGGCGAATACATGCGCGTCCACCGTTTTGCCGAAGTGCCGCTGCTGCTGTATCGCGCTTGGTTTGAATGGCTCGATGGCAAAGACGGGGATGCCGTGCGGGATTTTCAGCGCGCAGTCGAAGCGGCATGGCGCTGGGACATGCCCTTCTATGAAGCTAACATCTACTATCACCATGCGCGCTTGTCGCTGAAGAGCAAACCGCGCAGCGACTTAGCGCAGAAAGCCCTCAACATCTTCCAAAACATTGGCGCGATCTGGCATGTCCGTCAGGCGAAAGCCCTAATGACCGCAGCGCTGAGCATTGGCAAATGAGATGGTGGCACGCGCAATTCGTGGTATGATTCTTCACAAGAGTTTTAAACATTTCAGGACAATATCCAATGGCTGAGAATGCAGATGCGATTGTCCAGGCTGGGATTCGTGCCTACAAGGCAGGCAAAAAGGACGAAGCGCGCGCGCTGCTGCTGAAAGCGGTGGATATCGATCAGTATAATGAGGATGCTTGGCTCTGGCTGAGCGGACTGTTAGAGTCGCCGGAGGAGCAGCGTCAGTGTCTCGAAAATGTGCTGGTGATCAATCCTGCAAATGAACGGGCGCGTAAGGGGCTGGATTATCTGCTCGGCAAAAACAAGCCCGCGTCAACGCCTGAGCCACCGCGCGCATCGTCGACGATAAGCACCAGCGTCGAATGGGCTGCGCCGGAGGAGTCGGTTCCCACAACAGGACGCGCCTTCACCAGCAATCCGGCAGACGTGGATTACGATGCCTGGGTCACCGACCTAAACATCGCCGCGCCGCAGCGCAGCGCGATGCCATTTTCCACGGACAATATGACCTTCGACGACGACGCCTTAACACAGGGACCTTTCGGTACGGAAACCATTTTCGTCGACACGGGCGATGACAGCTCATTTGAGCCGCTGCGCGCTGCCAGCCCCATCGACGACGAAGAAGAAATCAGCCTGCCTTCGGAGGCAAATGCCGCTTTGGATACGATCTCTGCTGCGCTGGCTGCGCCCCCACCTGATCCAAGACCGGCTGCGCCGCTGGCAGTTCCGGCTGCTAAAGCGCCCTCTCCTTTCGATGGAGTCGATCTAGATGTCGGCGACTTTGGCAAGCCAGAGTCGGAGTCGCCAGTGGCTGCGCCGCCGCGCAAGGCGCGCCGTGAAACCGAGAAAGCCGCCAGAGCCGAGCGCGAAGCGAAGAAAAGCGCCTATCTGCCTGAAAGTGAGCTTGATCCGCAAAGCCGCGCCGTGATTCAGGCTTTACAGATCATCCCCCGCGAAATCGAACCGACTCGCCTGCCGGGGACACACGAACGACAGCCGATCCTACTTGTTGCGGCGTTTGTGCTGCTGATCGTGCTGAACATTGGCGCCGCGGCGCTGGTCATCAATCGCATTCTCGTCCCGCTGTCATAACGCTGGACAAGCGGCGAAAAGATTGATAAGATTTTACCCACTTCGACTTGGATGTAATCGAGAGACACGATGGCAAACCACAAATCCGCCCTCAAGCGCATCCGTCAGACGGAAAAGCGCACGATCTATAACCGGATGTTCATCAGTCGGGCGCGCACATTTGTGAAAAAAGCCCGCACGGCAATCAGCGGCACAGACAAGGAAGCCGCAATCAGCGCCACTCGCGCCGCAATCCGTGACCTGGATAAAGCGGCACGCCGAGGCGTTATTCACCCGAACAATGCTGCCCGTCGCAAAAGCCGCCTGCAAAAGCAGCTTAACGCGATGCTGGCGAAGTAACCCCCGAATTCCACAAATCACAATACGATGAACAAAAAGAGGGCGGTTAAAGCCCTCTTCCAATATTTCACATATCGAGCGCCGCCAATGCAGGCTCTATCTCTAACTCCTTCTCGGGCGGCGATGTGTCAATCTCTAAACGGTAGCCGACGCCGCGCACCGTCTTCAGAAAGCGCGGCTGGTTGGGGTCTGGTTCGATTACACGCCGGAACCAGCGCACGTGAACATCCAGCGTTCGGGTATCCTCGACATAATCGGTATTCCAGACCTGCTTCATCAGCCAGCGGCGGTCAAGCGTCTCTCCAGGATGGCGCAAAAATGCCTCAACCAGTGCCGCCAGCTTGGGCGTGAGCGCAGTTTCATGTCCATCAATGACCAGCACACGCCGCGATAAATTCATCATCACATGCCCGCATCGAAGCAGCGATTCCGGCGTCATCTCGGCTTCCATAGGACGCAGCAGCCGCTTGAGCGCGCTGATCAGCTTACGCGACGTGAACGGCGGGCAAAAGACAACATCTGCTGCGCTTTCCTCGCCGCCTTTAGAGACTAGATGTATCAACGGCACACCGGGCATTCCCACTTTTAATTGTTTTGCGATCCTGACGCCTGGTGAATGCAGCGAAAGCGCGTTCAGCACAATAGCATCCGGCATCGCTTGTTCCAAAGCCTGTTTTCCGCTGCTGACGCAGATCACGTCAAAGTGCCGACGCAGCGGCGCAAGGTATGACTCAGTATCCCGACCTGGCTTGCGTTCAACCAAGATGAGCTTTGGTTTGGTCATAGAGTCGCCTTAAGCAAAACTTTAACACTCCCATCCCTGTATTTGGGAAACGCCGATTATAGCGCCTGGCCCGAGTGGTATCAATCACGATTATGGACTTTCATCTGCCTGTCTAAGACCGAGTAAGGTAAGATGGTGGCAGGAGTTAAACAGGATAAGGTGCGCGGCGTCGTCGATGAAAAACTGGCTTCCGATCTTCGAACAGAAATTTAATTCAGCACTGATCAGCGGGTATGTGGAGCGGGTGATCGATCTCGCCATCGCCATCCAGCAAATTCCCGCGCCGACTTTTGAGGAACAGATGCGCGCTCAGTTTGTGCGCGCTCAGTTCTCATCGATGGGGCTGCACTCTGTTGATGTCGATGATCTGCACAACGTCTACGGGATGATGCCGGGGGAACGGCGGGACTCGCCCGCGATAGTGATCACCGCTCATACAGACACCGTTTTCAGTGCGCAGACTGATCTGCGCATCCGCCGGAGCCAAGAGGTGATCCACGGCGCAGGACTGGGCGATAACAGCGCCGGCGTTGCCGGGCTTCTGGTTCTTGCCCAGCTCTTAACTGATCAGCGGTTTACGCCGCCGGGCGATCTGTGGTTTGTCGCGACCACTCGCGAGGAAGGGTTAGGCGATTTGGGGGGGATGCGGGCCGCATCTGAGCGGCTTCGCGGACGCGTCGGCGCAGTGATCAATGTCGAAGGGCTGGCGTTCGGGCATGTCTACAATGCTGGAATTGCTGTACGCCGCTATCATATCGCCGCCACCGCGCCGGGTGGACACAGCTGGCTGCATTTCGGCTGTCCGAGCGCGATCAATGCCATTCTCGAATTGGGGACGCAGATCATCAAGCTGGATGTCCCCCATCAGCCGCGCACCACCTTCAATATCGGCATGATCGAGGGCGGCGAGTCGATCAATTCGCTTGCAGCCCAAGCGGGATTGTGGCTCGATCTGCGCTCTGAGGACAGCGCGGCGCTGTCGCAGCTCGTCGCTCGCGTGCAGCAGCTCATCGCCACGCAAGAAGCAGAAACAGATGGAGTTCGATTCACGATAGAGCAGATCGGCAGTCGCCCCCCCGGCGTGCTTCCGGCAGACCATCCACTGGTCGGGGCTGCGCTGGAGGCGCTGGAGCGCGTCGGCTTTCGCGGTACACTGGAGAGCGGCAGCACCGATGCTAACATCCCTCTAGCGCTCGGTATACCGGCGATCACCATCGGCATCACGCGCGGCGGCAATGCACATCGCCTCGACGAATATATGGAAACAGCGCCGATTGAAAGCGGAATGCGCCAGCTTGTCATGCTTACGCTGGCAGCCTCCGCGTGGCTCGCCCAAAAGGGGACACCATGAGTCGGATTTTCATCAACTATCGGCGTCAGGACAGCGAGGGTCACGTCGGGCGGCTCTACGATCATCTGGCGACGCATTTCCCCAAAGCGGACATTTTCATGGATGTCGAGGCGCTGCCCCCTGGAGTCGATTTTGTCGATGAACTAGAACACGCAGTGACCGCCTGCGAGGTCTTTCTGGCTGTGATCGGGCCCCAATGGCTCGATGTCACCGATGAACATGGCGTGCGCCGCCTTGACCAAGGGAATGATTTTGTCCGCATCGAGATCAGCCTGGCGTTGAAACACAACAAGCTGATCATTCCGGTGCTGGTCGGCGGCGCGAAAATGCCCCCGCCAGATCGCCTGCCGGAGGACATTGCAGCCTTAGCGCGCCGCAGCGCCTTTGAACTCAGCCATAAGCGCTTCATGGCGGATGTCATGCAGTTGGTGAATGCGATTCAGCGCGCGCTGCCGTCGCGGTCGTGCAAGGCTTCGACTTCGTTGGAGGTGCTGCGGCGCAAGGAAGCAGCGCTGCGCGATGTCCGCGATGATCTGGTCAACGCGATCAACTCCCCTCTTTACCGATATCGCATCGATAACCGCTATTTTCCTGTCCTTGGAGAGGGCAACGCGGACGCCAAGATCATGTTCATCGGCGAGTCGCCGGGGAAATTCGAAGCGGAACAGGGCAAGCCATTTGTGGGTTCATCGGGTGAAGTGCTGGAGGAAATGCTGGCGACGATCAATCTGCGGCGGCAGGATGTCTATCTGACCAACCTCCTGCTCGACCGACCACCAGACAACCGTGAGCCAACAGAAGAAGAAGTGGCATTTTACGCGCCCTTTGTGGAGCGGATTATCGCCATCGTCCAGCCCGCCGTGATCGCCACGCTCGGGCGGTTTGCGATGAGCTATCTGCTTGCCAAGCTCGATTTGCCAGAGAAAAATGACAAAATCAGCCGGATTCATGGCAAACTGATTAAGGCGCGCATGGATTACGGTGAGATTCATATTCTTCCGCTGTATCATCCCGCGATTGTGCTTTACAGCGCGGCGCAGCGCGACACGCTGCGCAAGGACTTTCAGCAGTTGAAATTATTTGTTTGACCCAGCGCTTGTGCCTCCAAGCGGAGGCGGATCATGATCAGAGGCTTGTGATGAAGAAGGATGATCGTCAATGACCACTCTCGTGATGATTGCGGGCAGCCCATCCGCGCCATCGCGCACGACTGCGCTGATGGATTACGCAGCGCGTTACTACGGTGATACAAACTGGCAGATCAGCGCCATCCATGCCCGCGACCTTGATCCGGCAGAGCTGCTGCATGGTCAGTTCAATGGCGCGACGGTGCAGGCAGCAGCCGCGCAGATCGCCGCTGCTGCCGGCGTGATCATCGGCACGCCCGTTTACAAAGCAGCATACACGGGCGTCCTCAAATGCCTACTTGATCTGCTGCCTTCGGGCGCGCTCGCTGGAAAGATCGTGCTGCCGTTTGCGCTCGGTGGATCGGCGCATCATGCGCTGATGATCGACTACGCGCTCAAGCCCGTGCTTGCCGCGCTCGGCGCGGAGATCATCCTGCCAGGCGTCTATCTGATCGATCAGCAGATCGGGCATCAGAATGGGCGCGAACTCCGCTTCACTGCCCCCGAAGCGGAAATGAAAGTCAATCAGGCTTTAGATATGCTGGCGAATACCCTGCGCCTGACCAATATGCCTTAAGGAGCATAAAAAATGGACATCTTGTGGTTCATCCCCGATCATGGCGACACACGGTATTTGGGAACATCGATCAGCCGCCGCAATGTCAGCCCGGAATACATGGCGCAGATGGCGCAGGCGGTTGACTCACTAGGCTTTTACGGCGCGCTCCTGCCAACAGGCGCGGGCTGCGAAGACGCGTGGATCGTGGCATCGTCGCTCATCCAACTGACGAAGCGGATGAAATTTCTGATCGCGGTACGCCCCGGAAGCTTGTCGGTGACGCTGGCGGCGCGCATGGCAGTGACTTTCGACCGCATGTCATACGGTCGGCTGCTGCTCAACATCATTACCGGCGGCGATCCCGTCGAGCTGGCAGGCGACGGCACATTTCTGAGCCACGACGAGCGCTACGAAGTGACAGATGAATTCCTAGAAGTCTGGAAGCGCCTGTTCACCGGCAATTCGGTCGATTTTAAAGGCAAACACATCCACATCGAGGGAGGAAAGCTGCTGCTGCCGCCGGTGCAGCGTCCCTATCCGCTGCTGTATTTCGGCGGATCGTCGCCGGCGGCGCAGGAAGTCGCCGCCAAGCACATCGATCTGTATCTGTCGCTGGCGGAACCGCCCAACATGATCAAAGAAAAGTTCGACTCGGTGCGCGAAAAAGCGGCAAAACACGGGCGGACGATCCGGCTTGGCGTCCGCGTGCATATTTTCGTTCGCGAGACGGCGGAAGAAGCCTGGCAGGCTGCCAACAATCTCCTGCGCTATGCCGATGAGCGCGTGATCGCCGCGAGTCAGCAGCATCTGCAGCGCTTCGACTCGGTCGGTCAGGCGCGGATGCGGGCATTGCACAACGGCAGCAAGGAGTCACTGGAAGTCAGCCCGAATCTTTGGGCGGGAATCGGCTTGATCAACAAAGGCATTGGGACAGCGCTGGTCGGTGACCCGGATGCTATCGCGGAGCGGCTCCAGGAATATGTCGATCTCGGCGCAGACTCGTTCATCCTGTCGAGCTATCCGCATCTGGAGGAAGCCTATCGCGTGGCGGAGCTGGTGTTCCCCAAAATCCCTGCCTGGCGCGAGAAGAACGCCGCTCGTAACACCATCTTCAATGAAAACATCCTGCCTAGAACCTGGCAGTAGTTACAGCATTTTGGCAGCCCCATTGAAGCAGAGAACCCTATTTCAGGAGCGCAGACGATGGACTTAGGATTGCAAGGGAAAGTGGCGCTGGTATCTGCCGCAAGCAAGGGGCTTGGCTATGGTGTGGCGCGGGCGCTGGCGCGTGAGGGCGCCAGACTCGCTATTTGCAGCCGAGACAGCGCCAATGTCGAGCGTGCCGCGCAGACACTCCGAGATGAAACTGGCGCGGAGGTGCTGGCGGCGATCTGCGACGTGACCAGCGCAGAGGCGATCCACGCGTGGATCGCCTCTGCCGGCGCGCACTACGGACGCATCGACGCACTTCTGGTCAATGCAGGAGGACCCCCTGCCGGTCTGATCAGAGCGATGACCGATGCGCAGTGGCAGGCAGCCTTCGAACTGACGCTCATGAGCGCAGTGCGCATGATCCGCGGCGTCCTGCCTTATATGACCGATGGCGGCGCCATCCTAACGATCACCTCCGCATCGATCAAGGAACCGATTGAGCGGCTTGGCTTATCAACCGTTATGCGTTCCGGTGTCGCAGGCTTGGTCAAGACCCTGGCGGACGAACTTGCCGGAGACCGAATCCGCGTCAACAACTTAATTCCAGGGCGCATAGACACGGAACGAGTCACACAATTGGATCAAGCTACCGCTGAACGCACTGGGAAAACCATCGAGCAGGTGCGCGCTGACAACATCAGCAAAATTCCGCTCGGTCGGCTCGGCACGATTGAGGACTTCGGCGCCGCTGGCGCATTTCTGCTCTCGCCAGCGGCATCATACATCACCGGCGCTGCGCTGCGCGTAGATGGCGGCATGATAAGGTCAATCTGACGAGCGCATATCAACAATTTCAGCAGCACAGCACCCCAGACTGACATGCGCTCCCCGGCAAGTCCACCGATTTATAGGGCTTGAATGCCTAAAGCAGCTCGCGGCTTACAGCGTCAAGGACGTTGTAGATGATCGGGCATGTCCCCGCGCCATCAATTGTATCCCACAGCGTCCAGCGAAAATCCGGCGTGAATTCTGGATAAATAGCGCAGGATTCGGGACGGTGCGCGTAGACCGCGCAGAGGTTGCCTTTCAAGAACGGACATGGCTGCGCGCGCATTGTCCCCCACTCTCCGACTTCCGCGCCGCGCTCTCGATTGACGTAGCGCGCGATGATCTCGCTCGGCTTGATCAGCAGCGCCTTTGAGAGCCGCGCCACATCTTGAATCGTAAGCGCCACCTGCGCTGTCCGGCAGCAGTTGGCGCAGGTGGTGCAGTCTATCGCTGCAACAATCGGCTGGGCGACCTGGTCGATCAGCATATCAAGCTCGCCGTCGTCAATGGTGTTGTCGTCTTCAAGGCGCATTCGCAGCGTCTCAAATTCAGCGCGCCGCTGCTGTGCTAAGGCGCTGATGGTCGCTAAATCGGTAATCAATTTTGCCATAAATTCAGCTTCACGCAGGTGACTTCCATCTTGCTAAATCATGACCTCCAACACTCCATTTATAACATCGGAAAGCATATGATAAAAGTAGTTCGTTGACAGAGACAGGTGGTGAAAACCCCTCTTCCCAAACAAGCTCCTTTTCAACTCCTTATACTATCCCCTCACAACCACAGAGGCGATCTCCCCCGGATCGCCTCTCATGGTGTTTTGCGCTGGCGCTGAAAATCCGACCATGCTCGGTCGATCATAGCGGTCAGCCGACGTTCGAAGATGCTCCGATCGAAGCGCTCCGCGTTAGCGCGCATCTGACGGGGATCATAACGGCGCGGATCGAAATCCGCCATGACCCCCATCAGGCTCTCAACGGTCAGCGCATGGAAATGCTCGCCCGTGCGACCGGGGATCACGGTGTCCAGCGCGCCGCCCCCGCCATAGGCGATCACGGGGCGTCCCGCCGCCTGCGCCTGAACCGGTGTGATGCCGAAGTCCTCAAGACCCGGAAAAATGAACGCCTTACAGCGCGCCATCAGATCGGGGAGCTGATCGTCGGGGACATAGCCCAGAAATTCGACCGTCGATCCCGCCATGTCGCGCAGACGGTCGAAATCGCGCCCTCTGCCGCCCACCAGCAGGCGCACACCGAGGCGAGCCGCCGCCTGCACAGCAAGATCGATGCGTTTATATGGGATCAGACGCGAGACAACCAGGAAATAATCTTCGATGACGGCGGACGGCTGAAAGCGCGCGGTCTCCACTGGCGGAAAGATGATCTCCGAGTCACGATGATAATAGCGGCGAATGCGCGCCTGAATTTCAGTCGAGATGGCGATAAAGTGCGTAACCCGCTGCGCGGCGGCGTAGTCCCAGCGTTTGAGCGCGCTCACCAGTGGGTGCAGTGCCAGCGCGGCGGCTCTGCCCAAGCCTTCACGCTCGATGTAAGCGTCCAGCCCCCAGACGTAGCGCGTCGGCGCAAGGCAGTAGCAGATGTGCAGCGCCGACGCGCCAGCCTGAACGCCATGACAAAAGCCGCTCTTATTGGACAGGATCACATCATAACCGGACAGATCGAGTCCGCCCCATGCAAACGGGTAAATCGGCAGATAGGGCTGATGATGAGAACGGATTCCCGGCAGACGGTCGCTCCAGAGCGGGCGAATGTCCCAGGCGCGGTAGGATTCGGGCATGATATCGGGCGCGTAAAGGCTGGTGTAGATCGGTGCAGTCGGGAAAAGACTGACCAGCACCTCCAGCACATCTTCCGCGCCGCCGCACTGATTCAGCCAGTCATGGACAAGCGCAAGCTTCATCGCCTCTTAGAATCCTTGCAGGCGCATCTGCGACATCGGCTTGAAGCAGCACCGATGCACCGGAGAGATGCCGAGCTTCGCCAGCGCAGCCCGATGCGCCGCCGCGCCATATCCCTTGTGCGACGCGAAGCCGTAGCCAGGAAATTCGGCGTCCAGTTCGATCATGCGTTGATCGCGAGTCACTTTTGCGAGGATGCTGGCGGCGGCGATGCTCAGCGATTTCTGATCACCGCGCACCAGCGCCTTAAACGGCGGCACGCCGGGGGTTGTCATCAGCACGCCGCATTTGATCGAATCGATGAGCATGAAGTCGGGATGAACATCTGGAAACTGAGCCTTGAGCGCGTCCAGAGCGCGCAGCATCGCCTGGCAGGTCGCAGGGACGATACCAATCGAGTCGATCTCATCGCTTTCCGACCATCCGACACCCCATGCCAGCGCCGTTGTCTTGATCGCATCGATCAGGCGCTCACGGGCGCGGCGCGTCACTTTTTTGCTGTCGTAGACGCCCTGAAGCTGGGTCTCAAGACCGCGATCACCAGGGGGCAGGACGACCGCCCCTGCGGTGACCGGACCCGCCCACGCGCCGCGCCCCGCCTCGTCGATGCCGACGACAGCGCGCCGTCCGTGCAGATGGAGATGGCGTTCATGACTCAGGCTGGCGGTCAGCGGCTGACTGCGCGGCATATACCCCTCTTGACCAATTGCGCCGAATCTCAAAAATCTCAAGCAGCATCTTCAACGAATCCTGCACAAGCCGCATCCGGCTGTCTGGGTCGAAATACCACGTGATCGGCACTTCGCGGATGCGGTAGCCGCGCTGTTTGGCGATGAAGAGCAGCTCGACATCGAAGCCGATGCCCGTCATCCGTTGAACACTGAACAAGTCCTCCGCGCTGCGTCGATTGAACATCTTGAAGCCGCACTGAGTGTCCTCAAATCCGCGCACCGCAAACAGCTTGATGATTAGATTGTTCACCCGCCCCATGATATGACGGTACTCAGGCTCGCCGATGCGATGGGCGAACTTGCCTTCGCGAGTGGCGATGCTGATGTCGTAGCCGTCGCTGTGAGGAGGCAAGAACTTGACGATCTCCTCAATCGGCATCGACAAATCGGTGTCGCAGATGAAGCGATAGTCGCCCTGCGCCGCAAGCATCCCCGCCTTAACCGCCAGACCTTTGCCTCGCGTCTGCACCACCAGCAGCTTCACATATGGATGCGTTTGCGCAAATTCCCTGGTCACATCGGCGGTGCGATCACGGCTGCCATTCTCAACGACGATCACCTCTGAACTAAACGGAAGTCTCCGTAAGAAAGCATCAATTTTCGCCAGACTCGGCGGCAGACGATGTTCTTCGTTGTGCGCGGGGATGATGATGGACAAAACCGGTGGCTGGCTCAACCGGACGACTCCAGGTGTTCACGACAAAATCGACTCGATATAGTCCACGGAGACACGGCGCTTCGCTCGCAGTTGACGACGCTTGCGCATCATACGCGGCAGCCTCCACAGCCCTGTCAGGATTCCGCACAGGCGCGCCCGCGCAGCCGCCCCGCGCCAGGCGCGCAGTGCTTCCCAGGCTGTGCGCGCCTGCGAGCGCATGATCTGCATCCCATAGCGGCGCCAGAGCGCAGCCGGATAATGCTTCGCCAGCACAAAAAGCAGATTGCGACCATCGTAATAGCTGGCAGTCACGCCGCCGCCCGTTGCTGCCAGATGATGGTACACGATTGCATTGGGCGTGTAAAGACAGCGCCATCCCGCCCACTGCGCCCGCCAGCCCAGGTCAACATCTTCCAGCAAGAAGAAGAAATCATCATCCAGCAGCCCGATATCGTCGAGCATCGTTCTGCGATAGACCGCCGAGCCGCCGCACGCGCTGAAGACATATTCCTCGCGGTCAAACTGCCCCTGATCGCGCTGCCAGACACCGCGATTGCCCGCGCGTCCGTCTTTGGTGAAGAAGTCCCCTGCTGTGTGGATGTGATCGCGTTTGTCGAACAGCAGCATCTTGCTGGCGATGCTGCCAACTTCGGGATGACGATCAAACGCATCCACCACCGCCGCCGCCCACCCCGGATCGACCTCGGTATCGTTGTTGAGCAGCGCGATCCATTCCCCTTTAGCGACCTCCATCCCAGCATTGCACGCGCCGGTGAAGCCGCGATTTTCCGGCAGTTCGATCAGGCGCACCGATGGATAGTTTTCTCGCAGGTATGCCTGCGAGCCATCCGTCGAGGCATTATCGACGACGATGATCTCAATCGGGTGATAAGTCTGGCGCGCCAGGGCGTCCAGGCAAGGCTGGAGGTGATGTTTGCCGTTCCAATGTGGAATGACGACGGAAAACAGGCGGGACTCCGCCGTCATGCTAACAATCCTTCGCGCTCTAAGAAGGCATCAACCGCTTCCTGCCAGGGGCGCAGCGCGATCCCGATCCGCTTTCCGGCATGATTGGCGAGCGGCGTGTACAGCGGCGGCGTCGATGGGCGCTGCCACTGATGCGACAAGATGGGCGTGATCGGGGTATCGGCAAAGCCAGCGCGATTCAGAATGTAGCGCGCAAACTGCCAGCGCGAACACGCGCCGGCATTGGTGAAATGATACACACCGAAGCGCTCGGTCTGAATAAGCGCAGCAACCGCGTCCGCCAGATCGTCGTTGTAAGTCGGGCAGGCGATCTCGTTGGTGACCACGCGCAGTGGTTTTCCCGCCTGCGCCGCGTTCAGCATCGTCTGCACGAAGTTCTTACCGCCATGCGCAAAGACCCATGACGTGCGCACGATGTAATGGCGCGGATGCAGCGTCATGACGGCGCGCTCGCCCACCCATTTGCTGTAGCCATAAGCGTTGACCGGGTGGGTCGGGTCATATTCGCGGTAAGGCTGGCGGCTTTCACCGTCAAAAACCTCATTGGTGCTGATATAGACCAGCGCCGCGCCGACCGCTGCCGCCGCCAGCGCCACATGCTGCGCGCCAAAGCCGTTCACAGCGACAGCGCGATCCGGATCGTTAGCGCAGCCGTCTACATCCGTCCATGCCGCCGCATGGATGATGACATCCGGGCGTGTGTCGTGAGCGAAGGCTTTGACTGCCGCGAAATCCGTCACATCGAGATCGTTCGAATCCATCCCGACAGTGTCATGGCTGCCGCTGAGGATGTCCCCCAGCCGCCCACCCAGCCGCCCGCCCGCCCCCGTGATCCAGATGCGCATCAATGGTTGCTCCAATAGTCAAAAACGCGCTCGACATCGGCGCGCCACGCCTCCAGTGGATCAACCGAGCCAGCCGGAGCCAGGCTGCGAAAATAGCCGCCGCCGGGGATGCCCGTCTGCTTGGCGACCACCAGCGCGCAGAGCATGACGCCCGTCCGCGCCCATTCCGATGCGCATACTGTCCGCAGCAGATGCGCGAACACGAACGAGTGCGGATGGACATAGACGCTCTCCAGCTTCAGCGCCAGATCGGAGTAGGTCAGCAGTTGGCGCGCTCGCGCCGCTTCGATGAGCGCGGCGCGCATCTCAGCGATGACCGCCGCTTTTTCGACATCGGTGAGCTTGTACCGTCCGTCTGGGCGCGCCATACCGCCTCATTCCGCCGCAGCCAGCCGCGCCGCATACTGACGTTTATAGTATTCGAGATACTCGCCCGTCTTGATCTTGCGCCACCACCATGCATTATCGACATACCAGCGGACAGTGGCTTCAAGCGCCGCCTCCCAATGGTGTGCGCGCTGCCAGCCGAGCGCCCGCAGCTTGTCGCAGTTCATCGCGTAACGGCGGTCATGCCCGGCGCGGTCAGGGACGTGCTTCAAAAGCGTGTGCGGTTTGCCGAGCAGATCGAGCATCTGATGCGCCACATCGATGTTGCAGCGGTTATCCTCACCGGCGATGTTATAGGCTTCACCGGATACCCCCTTGTGCAGCACCAGATCGATCCCGCTGACATGATCCTCGACATACAGCCAGTCGCGCACCTGCCTGCCATCGCCATAGAGCGGCAGCGGTCGATCTTCAAGCGCCTCGGTGATGAAGAACGGCAGCAGCTTTTCGGGATATTGGTAGGGCCCGAAGGTGTTGCTGCCCCGCGTGATCACGGTGTTCATGCCATGCGTGACGTGATAAGCGCGCACCATCAGCTCGCCGCCTGCTTTGCTCGCCGCATACGGGCTGTTGGGCGCGAAGGGGTCGGTTTCGACGGAGAACTTTCCCTCCTCAATGTCGCCGTACACCTCATCGGTCGAGACGTGCAGGAAGCGCTCGACTCCGTGCGCCTTCGCCTCATCCAACAGTAGATACACCCCGACGACATCGGTATGGATGAAGGCGTCCGCCTGCAAAATGCTGCGGTCAACATGGCTTTCCGCCGCAAAGTTGACGACTGTATCGATCTGATGATCGGAAAGGACTCGGCGCACCGTGTCGCGGTCGGCAATATCACCACGTTCGAAGCGAAAGCGCGGCTCATCATGGACGGGCAGCAGATTGTCCATGTTGCCAGCATAGGTCAGCTTATCATAGACGAGGATATTGTATTCGGGATACCGCTCGAGCATGTAACGGACGAAGGCGCTGCCGATGAAGCCCGCGCCGCCCGTCACCAGGATGTTCTTCACGCGCTTGCCTCCTCGGTCGTGTCCGGCTCAGGAGCGGACTCCGCCGCCTGCTCCGTCTCCGGCTCAATGCCGAGGACGAAACGCTCCAGCGCCTCCGCCGCGCCGTCCTCAGCATTGCTGGCGACAACGAAATCGGCTGCATCCTTGACGCGCTGCTCCGCCTGCCCCATCGCTACGCCGATCCCGGCAAGCTGGAGCATTTCCAGGTCGTTTTCCGCATCGCCAATCGCAAGCACATCCACCGGATCAACTTTCAGCTCTTTCAACAGCGCTTTCAGCGCTGTCCCCTTCGAAGTTCCCGGCGGCAGCACCTCAACCATCTGCGGCACGCCCGCCTGCATCAAGCGCACCAGATTGCCCACCTGCGCGTTCAACTGCCAGCGCAGCGCTTTAACCGCGCGCGGTTCGCCCACCAGCGCAATCTTGTTGATCGGGACACTGTCCAGCACATTTTGCAGCGCACCGACCGTCTCCGGGACAGGTTCGTGATAGCGGGTGAACAGCGTTTTTTCCACCTCTTGATTGCGTGTCCGCATTAGGATGCGCGCTCCCGAATAGAGCAGCGCGAAAAACCCGCGATCCTCGGCATAGGTGATCACCTGGCGCGCCGCCGCTGGACTCAGCACCTGCTGATGCATGATCCTGCCATCGCCGTTGTAAACGACCAAGCCCTGAACGCAGATGCACGGAGCCTTGATGCCGAAGCGCTCGACCAATGGGGCGACAGCACTGTAGGTCTTGCCGGTCGCAAAGATCACCGTAATGCCCTGGTCAAGTACAGCGCGCAGCGCCTTGTCCGTGCGCTCTGTGACCTCTGACTGCGGATTGAGCAGCGTTCCATCGAGATCGATGGCGACCAGCCGGATTTGCTTCTTTTTCGTTTCAGTCATGAGCCTTTAGACCATCCACAGATTGCTGTAATCACCGAGATTCATGGTTAAGGTGCGCGGACGCGCTTGTCTGGGCTGCACGGTCACATTTCGACCGATCAGACAGCCGTACAAACGCGCATTCGGGGACTCAATGGCGCTGTTTTCCAGCACGATGCTGCGGTCGATCTCGCAGCTTTTGATCGTCACATGGTGATAGATGCTGGTGTAGGGTCCAATATAGCTGTTTTCGATCAGTGTGCCTTCGCCGATAATGGTCGGACCATGGATGGTGCTGTTGAAAATGCGCGCGCCGGCTTCAACCGTGACACGGCGGTCAACCTCGCTGTTTTCGATCACCGCGCTCGGATCGATATAGGGCGTGATCTCATCCAGCACATACGAATTCGCCTCCAGCATATCGGTCGGTTTGCCCGTGTCGATCCACCAGCCGGTATGCACATGCGGCGAGACGACATACCCATGCTCGATCAGCCACTGAATCGCGTCGGTGATCTCCAATTCGCCACGCCAAGACGGGGTGATCGCATTGACCGCTTCAAAGATGTGACGATCAAACATGTAAATGCCCACCAGCGCCAGGTTGCTCGGTGGTTCTTTCGGCTTTTCGATCAACTGCTCAATCGTGCCGTCAGGTCGCAGCTTCGCCACACCAAATGAGGACGGGTTATCGACCGCCTTCAAGACGATCTGGCTGTTCCAGGCATGATTGGTGAAATCCCGAATCAAGCCGCTGATCCCGCCCTGAATGACGTTGTCGCCCAGAAACATCACGAACGGCTCATCCTGAAGAAAATCACGCGCGATCTTGACAGCGTGCGCCAATCCGAGCGGCTGCTCCTGCGGGATGTAGGTGATCGCCACGCCCCAGCGCGATCCATCGCCGAGCGCCTCGCGGATTTCTGCGCCGGTCTGCCCGATCACAACGCCAATTTCAGCCACGCCGGCATCGCGGATCGTCTCGATCACGCGCACCAGCACTGGTTTGTTAGCAACTGGGATCAGCTGCTTTGCGCGGGTATAGGTCAGGGGATACAGGCGCGTGCCTTTGCCGCCGCTTAACACTAATCCTCTCATGGTCGCTTATTCGCTCCTTGCGTAATTAACACTACCCTGAAATCAACTTACGCCGGACTGCGTGACAATACTTACAACAGTTATCACGATGATGATCACAAACAGCCCCACCAGCAGGACACGCGTCATTCTCAGCCCGCCCGCCGCCGGCGGCAGCGCCTGCCGTGACGGTTTATTCTGGGGCAGCGACTCCCATTTTTCGACCGAGTCCGGGTCAGGCGGCAGCACCATGTCAGTACGCTTTCATTTCACGGGGCGCATTGGTCAGCACCACGCCCAACAGCCGGACATTGACCCGTTTCAGGGTTTGCGCGGCGCGCGCGAGCTGATCGCGGCGCGCCGCGCCAGCGCGCGCCACCAGCACCGCCGCGTCCACTTTGGCGCCGAGAATGGTGGCATCGGTGGCGGCAAGCACAGGGGGCGCATCGAACAGGATGAAGCTTGCCCGCGCTTTCAGCACGCCGATGATCTCGGTCAGGCGCTGGCTGCTCAACACATCCGCCGGGATCGGCGGCAGCGCGCCGCTCGGCAGCACGCTGAGATGATCGACGCTGGTCGGCATGAGCGGCGGCGCTGCCAGCGTCGAGTCGTCGAGCATCATGGCACCCAGTCCGCGCGAATTGTCGATGCCCCAGATGATGTGCTGAGCGGGTCGGCGCAGGTCGGCATCGACTAGGATCGTTCGGCTGCCAGACTGCGCCAGCGTGACCGCTAGGTTGGCAGCGGCGATGCTCTTGTCCTCGCTGGCAGCGGCTGACGTGACCAGCAGAGTCAAGAGCGGCTTTTCAAGACTGCTGAACATGATGTTGGTTCGCAGCGTGCGATACGCCTCTGCTGCGCTGGAACGCGGCTCTGTCAGTGTGATCAGATTGACCGTCATCGTCTATCGCTCTCTATCCGGCACAGCCGCCAAGACCGCGATCTCAAGCCGTTCGACATCTTCCTGTCGGCGCACGATACCGCTTTCTAGATATTCCAGCGTAAATACGATAACTCCACCGACCAGTGCGCCCAGCAGCACCCCAACCAGCGTATTGACTGTCCGATTTGGGCGCAGCAGCCCGATTGACGGGCGATCTGGCAGCAGTGCATTGATACGGTCTTCCTGGCGCACCGTCTGGTTTTCCCGATTGCGATATGCCACCAACATATTACCCCAAGCTTCGGCAGCGCGCCCCGCCACATCGGGATCAGCCAAGTCAACATCGATCTGCACAGTCAGGCGATCCCGATCCGGCACGATTGTGGCAGCGCCCTTCAAATCCTCCGCCGTCATATCCAGCCGCAGATCATCGATCACCTGCTGGGCGATGGATGTACTATTCAAATAGACGACATACGAATTGATCAGGCGAATCGTCGCCTCAGCAAGCCCCAGATCGTTGCGCGATGGCTGGATCAGCACCAGCTGTGTCGCCCGATAGATCGGGGTCTGCGTCTGGCTGAACAGAAATGCACTGACGCCCGCCAGCGCCGCCAGCAGACCAACAATCCAGCCCCGACGAAGCAGGATACGCCCGTAGTCGATTAAACTCATGCCCCCTCCAATCGACGTTCGGGACAGGATTGTACTCCATCAATGGGGTTGGAAGGAACACCGTAGTTCGATCAGCGGCAGAAAGCTAACTTGGCTATCAGCGCAAGCGGTGTCAGCGGGGCGCACGATAGCGATAGGGCGCTGGCAGCGGCGTTTCTGCGGGCAGAATTCGCTGAAAATAGGCTTGCAGATCGGCGCGCTGCGCCGCCTGAAAATCTGTCAGCAGTTCCGCAAAGCGTGGGTCATTGTTAGACAGGCGCACCGCCTCGCGCAGCCAGCGCCCCGCGCTCGTTACATCGCCCATCAGCCGATACGCCGTCCCCAATTCGGCAAACAGCGCTGGGTCTTGTGGATTGAGCGCCGCCGCCGCGATCAGCGCATTGAGGCTGGCGCGATCATCCCCGATATGGCGCAGATGCAAGCCCTGTAAATAGCGCACCATGAAGTGATTTGGACTGAGCGCGACAGCGCGCGCCATCCATTCACTGCCGGATTTCCCCTGTCGATCCCGCGCCAGCGCGCCATAGGCAAGCGCTAATGCGGCTGTCTCTGCGTCGGTCGCAGACTCTGCCGCGATGGCGCAGGCATGTTCTGCAAAGGGCAGCAGGTCGTGCTTCAACAGGATGATACCGATTTGCAGCGGATTAGGGCGGTCATCCGCCAGCGCCGGACGAAGGTCGGTGAGGAGACGTGAATAAACCGGATCGTCCGCCTGCTCAAGAGAACGATGGGCTGCAGCTGGATCAACCGGCGCAGCGATCAGACCCAAATGAAAGAAAACCCAGGGAGAAGGCGCTGAGACGGACAAGAACTGCAACACGTCATATGCTCGCGCCCAATCCGCCCGTTCTAGATAGATTTCCGCCAGCGCCCGCATCGCGACTGCGCGACCCGACCACGCCGGATCGAGCGACAGCGCCCGCTCATAATAGACCGAAGCCTGCGCCAGATCGCCGATCACGCGGTAGGACTGCGCGGCGGCTGCCAAAGAGTCGGGCGTCCAGCCGCTGGTCAGAGCGTTATATTCGAGTCGATACAACCGCTGAATCGTTTGTCTGTCCGGTATGGACGACTGAGACAATTCATCTGAGAGGGGGATTGGAGGCGTCGCGCGGTGAAGCGCAAATAAAACCAAGAGCAGGACAGCCGTCAGCGCCGCTGCTGCCCCGAAAATTGAGCGGCAGCTGTTAGGAAGCGCGCTCACACACTGACGGACGGAAGTGCCTGCGTTTCCGCAGTGGTGCGCACTGCGTCCTGACTATCGGTGTTGTCTGCGCCTTCCGCCACAACAGCCACGATGGGCATCAAACCGGTCTCGGATGCTGGCGGCAGAATCAGCGGAGATGTAGGCTTAGTCACCTGTTCACCCTCATCCTCATTGGGTGAGCCCAATGTGAGATCGGGCATCAAAGGCTCAACTGTATCAACAGCACCCTCGGCGAGATTAGTGCTGACAAACGGTGTATTAATGGACAAGCCATTCATCTATTTCCTACCTATAGGTTGGGATAAACGAGCTTTCAATTTTTATTATAACACTTGCAAACTCAATCGGGTCTGGAAAATTTATGGATTTTTGCACGTATTTTGTCTAAAGTTGCTCCCATTCGGATTATTCGCGAGGAAACCATGCGCACGTTTCCCCTAACCTATCTGACCGCTCTGCCGCTGCGCTACTCAGGGGACTGCACCTTGCTTGGCGTTAGCACCGATCATCAGATTTACGCCGAGGAGATTTACGGTGAACACGGCTGGATCGCCCAGCATCAGATCGACATGGAACGCGGAATCATCGCCAGTGTCGATGAGGAGAACGGGACACGAAAGATCGGTGAACCGCTGGCGCTGCCACCGGACATCATCCAGCCTCGCTCGGGTTGGCATACGATGAAGCTGAACTATGCGGGTCCGCGTCAGCGTGGACTGCGCGAACCGGAGCGGCTGCTGGAAATGCTGCGCCCGATTTCAGCTGCCGACAAAATCAAGGTGGTCAGGCTGCTAGGATTGAGTCTGCCGCCGCCGCTGCTGTTGGGCATTGCGGAGAGTTATGTCCTTTCTGAAGCATGTGTGCTGCCGCCCGATGTCTTTTTCGTGTGCCGCCGTGTCCGGCTGGCGACTGCGTTAGACATGGTGCAATATGATGAGGGAGGTATGCCTTTTGACTATGACACCCTGGCGATTCATACCGCGCACTTTTATGATCGCGCCACTGAAGGCGAACCCGCGCTGATCGATGCGCTGACGGCGCTGCCCGGCGCACGGCTTCGCAGTCCCATGGACTGTATCGTCCACCATGATTACCTGTTCGTCAGCGACTCGGCGCGTGGGGACTCGCAGATGCCGAGTCAGATTCATATCTGGCGGATTGACATCCCTGATGATGCGCGACGCGCGCCTTCGGAGGAAGAACGATTGTATGGTTAAATGGCTTGCGCTCGCAGCGCTGATCCTGACAGCGGGTGCGCTGCGTGTTGAAGCACAGAGTGAGATCGTTCGGCTGTGTCCGCCGACAGGTATTCAGACCATCGGGCGCGGCTATCCCCCTGGCGGGATCATTCTGACGCAGTTCGACCGCACCGCGATCTGGGTCTACAATGTCGAGACCGGATCGCGCTATCCCCTGCCCGATACCGTGCCATGCGGGCGCGGCTGCCGGCTTTCACCCGATGGGCGCTGGCTGGCTTATTTCAATCCCCGCCTGAATGCCTATTCGCGGATGCGCGTTGATGGAACGGGGCGCGAACTGCTTTCTACATCCGCTGCGGATATCGTCTGGTGGTCAGATGGCTCGCTGTTCATCTGGACGCCCGCGCACAACGCCCTGCTGCGCCGCCCCGACGGCTCTGAACGCCCGATTGATGTCCACAGCGTGGTTTCGGTGCAGCCTAACGGCTTGCTCGGTGTGCGCGTCCGTTCATCCAACGGCAGCTTCACGCGCGAGATCGTCGATCTGGACACCGGCAGGACAGTGGTCGCTCTCGGCGCTGACCGCGCCTATTTCAATGCCCACGCCTGGTCACCCGATGGCAGCCAGCTGGCTTTCGTCTCGCCTATCGCACAGAATCCCAACAGCAGCATAATCGGCAGCGAGATTTTTCTTTACAGGCCGCGCGGCATCCCGCAGCCCGTGACTAACCTGAATGCCACGTATGGTGCGGTCCGCATCAATGGGCTGTCGGTCGGTGAGCTGAGCTGGTCGCCGGACGGTTCGCGGATCGCCTTTTGGGTGACCGAAATGCTCAGCGCTGATCCAACGGGCAATTTAGGGCAGGCGATCATCCATGTCCTCGATCTGAATACGGGCGCGGTTACAGCATACTGCGGCTACGGCACGCATGAACACACGCCCAATCCGCCGCGCCTGATCTGGTCTCCAGACGGACATCATCTGGCGTTCGGCGGCATTATGCCGGATGATGCGGCAAGTGGGTATCATCTGCTCGCTCTGGACATTGAGACCGGCATCTTCACATCGCTCAGCCGAGGAGTCGCGGTCGTGTTTGGCGCGCCCAACGTCGTCGCTTGGGGGACGACAGGGCGCTGAGCAGCAAAATAGGGAAAGGAACTGGGCTTTTGGAATTGATACTGTTGACGCGCGCGCTGATTCTGCGCTGGTGGCTGGTGGCGCTGCCCATTGTCATCATCGGCGCGCTGACTCTGCCCGACCTGCTCAATCGCGCGACGAACAGCGTCGGCTACACGATCACCATCGACTACAGCGCCGCGCCTGCTTATGATGCGATCCCGCGCCCTGAGGGCGATTATCAAGACTTGTGGATTTCGTCGGAATACACGGTCAATGCCTTCACCGACTGGGTGCGCGGAAGCCGCTTTCGGGACGACGTGATCGAAGTTGCGAATACACGCGGCGCGGCGATTTCGAACAGCGCATTGAGCATCGCGGCGGACAATGTGAAAAGCACCGGCAGAGTCTCATTGGGCTGGACAGACGCCGAGACACTGAACATCATCGCCGATGCGGTGATCGAAACACTGCAAACCCGCAGTCACCGCTATTTTGCACAGTTGGGCGGTCAGCCCGCCGCTGTCACGATCCTCAACCGCACTGAGCCGACACCCGCGCCGCTCCCAATTGTTGACCGCTTCAGCCCGTTCATCCGTGTCGGTTTGGGCGCAGCCGCCGGCATTGGGCTGGCGCTGCTGGCGTTCTATCTCGATCCGACCGTCCGCCGCCGTGAGGACATCGAGGCGCTCGGTCTGGCTGTGATTGCGACGATCCCCAAATGACTAAACGCAGAAGCGCTGCGCTGATTTTCGTCCTTGTCGTCTCCGGCATTGTTCACGCGCAGGATGCGCCACCCGCACTTTTCTCATGGCTGGATGCCGACTTAGCGCTGAGTCTGCCGCCCACCTGGAGCGTCACCATCTCATCCGAGCCGATGCAGATACGCGCTGATGATGGCGAACACCAAGTCACGATCACGGTGCTTCCGGAAACCACCGCAACTGCCAGCTTTTATGATCATCTGTTCGCACTGATGGTCGAGGCGGGGCTGTCCCCGCAAAGCTGGACGCAGCCGAACTGGTTCGGACGGCGCGGCGGTCGAATCGAGGCGGCGCGCGGGATCGGCATGATCGGTCGTCTGCCGGATGATCGGGTGATCGCCATTGTCTGCGAATGCGCATCGGCGCAGTTTGACGACTTGGTGACGAGCGTTCACTTCAGCGCATCCGCCCTGGCGGAGGATGGGCGAATCTATCCCGATACGCCCGTGCAGGGTGCGCTGACGGCTGACCGCACGGAGGAAGCATGGCGTTACAGCGGGCTGGCAGGCGAAGTGATCACAATTGCGGCGGTCGATCTGGCGCGCCCCAGTCCGACAGCGCTCGGACTGGACATGGAGATCATCCTGTATGCGCCCGATGGCAGCGAACTGGCGCGCAACGATGATCACAGCGGTCTCGATCTGTATGGACTCTACGATGCGCAAATTCGCGATCTGACTCTGCCCGAAACAGGGGAATATCGGATCGTTGTCCGCAGCGTTCAGAACACCATCGGGACATACACGCTCGGAGTCAGCGCGCCTCGTCTGATCGCGCTCGATCCGAGCGGCATCACGCGGATCAGCGGACGGATTCAAGCCGTGTTTCCGCGTCAGAAGTGGCAGTTTGAGGCGTCTGAAGGACAAGTGCTGACCATCACCATGCTTGCCACCAGCGGCACACTCGATACGCTGCTCGACCTAACCAGCCCATCGGGACGCCGCACCGCTTACAACGATGATGCCTCCGATCCGGCATTAGGAGTGAATGCGCAGATCGTCCGCGTTCAGCTTCCCCGCGACGGCATATACACCCTGGACGCGGCGCGCTACGATGGCACAGGAACCTACGAGCTGATCATCGCCGCGCTGTAGATCATGACGCTGGCGGCTCATCATTGGGCGGCATGTAACGCGCATCCTGATCGGGCGCGCCCGCGCTCAGACGGCGCTCGCCGCTGAGAAAGTACAGCGCCATCGCCAGCGTGCCGCCGCTGAGCAGCCCGCCGACCACGATTCCCGCAAACACAGCCTGATAAATCTCATTGCCCTGCGCCAAGCCCATCAGCGTCAGCGCGATGATGCTCGCAATCACGCCGATCAAGCCGATTAAGAATGACGGGATGAGCTGACGCCGAACCACCACGTACATCGCAATCTGAACCACGCTGAAAAGCAAGAAGAACAGAAACCCTGCAGCCGAATTCACCATGCCCCCTTTATGTCAAGGTTCGCAGCACCGCCCGCACAGGCGACGCGCACGCATCCGCCAGCTTGAGCGGCAGCGCGATCAGCTCATATTCGCCATCCGGCACGCCCGTCAGCACGAGATTTTCAATGTTGACCATGCCATGCTGACGAATCGCGTGATGTCCGGGCAGATCGGCGCTGTCCGCCCGATCCACCGATGGCGAGTCCACGCCGATCAAGCGACAACTGCGCGCTGCCAGCGCTGCGATCAAGGCAGCGCTTGGATAGGGAAATGTCTCTGGGAAAATCGATTCAGGCAGGTCGCTGATCGGACTGTGAATCAGCAGGCGCTCGACACGCGCGGGCAGCGGCGGTAAATCTTCAAGCGTCAATTCTCCGTCGGGCTTGGTCGTCGTCACCACATGCGCCCGCCCGATATAGGCTTCCAGCGGCATCGCATCGACAAATGCGCCGTCGGGCGTGTAATGAAAATAGGCATCAACGTGCGTCCCGATATGAAGTGTGGTCGTCACGGTCACCAGATTGACCGATGCGCCCGACGTTATGCGCAGCTTGAGGTCGGGATGATAGGGTGTGTCGCCTGGAAAAACCGCTGTATTCACAGTGACACGGCGCGTGATGTCGTAGATCATGATACCGCCCTCTTCTGAGGGTAGTGTATCAGATTTGCAGGGGGAATGTGTGTTAGGAATTATAAGCGGGAAAAAGCGGGTTGAAGATGCGCACATCTCCAACCCTATCTGCCTTAACCGCGCGCTGCGTCTGACAGCACCGTCTCTGGAATGCCGACCGAATGCGATAGTTCTATCGTCAGCTTCATGACGCGGTCGAGAAGCTGCTGCTGAGTCGGACTCAACGACGTGTCAGTGCATAACTTCTGATGCAGCAGAAGCATATACGCCACCGACCCGCGCACCTGTTCGACCATCTGCGTATCCAATGCACTGTCGAGTGACGTGCTGTCATTGAATGCGCGGTTCTCAAGCGAGGTCGAGAGCAGCCCGACAACCGCGCTGAGCGTGCGCGCATCTTCCTCGTCCCAGCGATTCGGCTGTTCAGCGCCAATGGTGACGACTCCATAAACGCCGCTCCGACCGATTAAAGGCGCTGCGAGAACAGACTGTGCAGTCGGCAGCAGGACATCCTGCTCATGGGATCGACTCAGATTCGGGATTTTCACCATCGAACCGGTGCTGATCGCGCGCCCGCTCGGTGTCTCCCCAGGAGTGAGCTGCGTCCCTACAGGGCTGATCTCGCCTTCGCCCGCGACCAACTTGAATTTTTCGCGGGACGCGCGGTAGGCAATCGCGGCGCTTTCCGCGCCCAGCACGTAATGCAGAATGCGCGCCACATCGGCAAACAGCCGCTCCAATTCTTGGTTCTTGATCAGCGCCTCGGTCACTTTATGGAGCGTGTTCATCCGTTTCCAGCGCGCTTGGTTGGCAAGCCGCGAGCGCTCCAGCAGTTCAACCATCCGCCCATTCATCTCAGCGATATGCTGGCTCTGCGCGTGATAATTGCGCCGCATGATCGGCTTATAGCTGCCTCCCGTCACCTCTGCCAGCAGCCTTGCCGCGCTCTCAACCGCCTCCTGATCGAACGTCCAGAAGCCGTCATAGCGACGACCGCCGGTGAGGGCATCGCGCTCACCGGAGTGCTCTTGCGTTGAGAGCAGCGTCCAGAAGCTCGGTGTGTCCACGCACAGGAACCATTCCTGCGCAAGCGGCGAGTCGGGTTTGATCTCCACATATTCAATCCCTGGCACGGATGGCGGGCGCACATCGGCGACACCAAACACGATGACGCGCTTGCAGACGGCGCCTAGCTGTTGATAGCGATGCACCTGCGCGGGAAAGCGGCTGAAAAATTGAAATCCTGCATAGAAATCGACCTCCATTCGATGCTGAATAACCTGTTCCTCGATCTGGTGGCTGATCGTATTCATCATCGAGACGGTGTTCAAACTGCGCGTTTGAGACCCGAGACGCGTAACGCTTTGAAAAACAGAGATAGTCATCGGTGTTTTAGCTGCTCCTTACCATGAGTGAGCATTATATCTGTATTTACTCTGCTCTTACAGGTTTACCTATATTTCATATTAGAACACCTTTCACTTCGGCATTGCATTGAAATTCGTGAATTTGCCATGAAAAATTAAGTATCGGGCAACATAAGAAATGGATTGACGTGCGCGTTGTCGGCTTCGATAATCATAGGCTGGTGGTAAAAATCCATTTCTCATAGAGAAAGACGACGTGAAGTTCACGCTTTACAGCGAAAAATCTGTAGCGCAGTGCTTGACCGCGCTGAACACGCGCTTGCAGGCAAAAGGCGGGGCTTCGCGAGCTGAACTGGACGGCTGGATCGACAAGAGCGGCGAATTCAGCCTGACCGTCACGAGCAAAGTCGCCGGCTATTTCAACCGCAGCACGACGCTGCGCGCCAAGATCGAGCGCAAAAGCGGACATTCGCAGATCACAGGCAGCGTGCCGGATGGCGTGCCGCGTGAAGGTCGCATTTTGGTTTTTATCGCGCTCGGACTGGTTTCCGCGATGATCCTCAGCTACGGCAATCCGATGCTGGCGCTGATCGCGCTGCCGGTTGGATTGGCGCTCCATATCGCCATGAAGGGCGATCATGATAACAGCGCTGTGCTGATGAACGAGCTTCAGAAAACCTTGAAAGCAAAATCGACTCCGCCTAAGAAGACCGAGACTTCCGGTAAGTCATCAGCGCGGCGGAAGCCGTCTGCGACACGACTGACGAAGGATTGAACGATGCAAAATGGTACGTATCATACTATCCCTCTGTCTTGTCGCGACGGCGCCGACCGTCTCAGCCCAACCTGATCGAAACACCGCTGTTGAGAGCGTGCTGGGTCTGCTGGAGATTGAGGCACTGCGCAGCGGCTGCGGCGTGCTGTCGCGTGCGCTGCCTACTCGCTGACCTGATAGACCCGCATCACGCCCAACCCCGGATAAGCTTCGCTGACAACAGCTATTTCAGGCAGTCCTTCGGGAAAATCGCCGCCCATAAAAGGTGCATATTCGTTTTCGACGGCATTATCCGAGTCGATCAGATATAAGACCCCAAGCTCGCGCATAAAATCCAGCATTCGGCGGCGCTGGATGGCTACAAATGCGGCTGGATTGACCACCCCATCCATGTTGACTGTTGGGCGTCCGCTGTAATAGCCGATGATCCCGCTGTTCATGCTGGCAAGCAGCGCATCAGGCGGCGTGTTGTCACGCGCCCAGAGCGCAGCAGCGTACTGATGCCCGCTCTGCCAGGGGTAATAGCCGATCTGGATCGCGTATACACCGCCGATTGCCATACCCAGCGACCCGATCCCGACGACCGCGAGACGCGCTGCCGGCAGGCGCACAATCGACCAGAAAAGCGCCAGCCCGATCCCCAGCGCCGACGCCATGACGACAAAATACCAGGGGCGTGGATACCAGCGGATGACCGTATGCACCAGCAGCAGCGCGACTCCGCCGAGCAGCAGCATCAAGCCGACTCCCGCCAATGAACACCTTTCACGCTGGCGCAGCCCGATGACCAGCCCAAACAATCCAGGTATCCAGAGCAGAAAGCCGATCAGGGGCGGCGTTCCGAGATAGTCCCCGCGCAGCCAGTACGGCGCGCCGAGCAGCACGCTGATCCCGTGCGCCAGATGCGACGCGCCCGGATTGGCGGCATCGAAGCGCGCGCGCGCCGCCCAGGGGACGGCGTTGGCGCTGGCTTGTTCCAGGACAGAACCGAACACCAGATAGTTGATAAGCAGCCAAGGCGCGATCACGATCAGCGCCGCTGCGCCGCCGAGAACCAAGCTCATCAGCCGCCGGCGCAAATGCCACGCGGCATATAAGCCGAGCGGGACGAGGATCAGGGCGGTGTCGGTGCGTGCTAGGAATGCCGCCCCGAACGATGCGCCCCACCCGGCTGCCAGCAGCATTGAAACGCGCTCCAATTCCGATACGCGCAGCGTCAGCCAGGCAGCAATGACCACACACAGCGCCGCCAAGCCCGTTTCCAGACCATTCACCGCTTGCAGCATCGGCATGGTATTGATGGCATAGAATAAGCCGGCAATGACCGCTGGCGCATCCCCCAATCGGCGGCGAATCAAGACAAACAGTGCGACGGCAGCCAAGCTGTCACACAGCGCGCCAAGCCCGATCACTGACCGTACAGGGGTATCAGGATCGCTGTGATCAAGCGAATAAACCGCGATGTTGACCGCCATCCACAGCGGATGCCAGCCGTTGCTCGGATGCAGCCCATCAACCGAAGCGCTCCCTGACCTGACGATGTTCTGCGCGGTCAGAAAATAATAGTAGGCGTCATCGGGCAGCGCCCGATCCAACTGATAGGGAATAGGCTGCGCGATGATCCACATACGAGGCAGCAGAGCGGCAGAGAAAATTAGCAGACCGAGCAGAATCGAGCGAGTGCGCATGGCTAATCCTGATTTTTGATAAACCAGGGCTAGTGTAACGTAAAGCCGGTGAGCCGGAAAACCCGACGGGCAGACGCCTACCCCCTGGATAGGTTTGGCAGGTTATAATAGCCAGTATTGCAAGTTCTAAAATAAGGACGAGCCTATGGCGCAGTCGGGCGCGGTCGTGATGGTTGTGGACGATGACAGCACGAACCGCGAATTGATGCAAACAGTGCTGACCAAATCGGGGTATCGTGTCGTGGAAGCCAGCAGCGGCGCGCAGGCGCTGCGCGCCATCGCCGCTGCGCCGCCGGACGTGCTGCTGCTGGATGTGCGTATGGGCGACATGTCCGGCTATGAAGTCTGCGCGCAGTTGAAAGGCAATCCTGCGACCAGCGCCATTCCGGTGATCATTTTCACCGCCTTCGAGGACGAGTCTGAACGGGCGAACGCGCTGAAGGCGGGCGCGGACGCTTTTATCTCGCGGATGGAGGGCTGGCAGATGATGGTGGCGAAGATTGCGGAGCTGCTGAGTTAAGTTGAGACGTTATCCCCCTGCGCCATCTCGACAAGGCGGTGATCTGCCGCCTGTCTTGGTCTTTCTGCTCGGCGCAGCGCTCGTTTTCGGCTTATATTATCTGTTTCAAGGCGCGCAGACCTTTCTCCGCACCGGCGGACTCGGCATTGTCGAGGCGACCCAGCAGGCAGAGATCATCGCCAGCGCAACTCAGCAGCGCGCAACGCAGGCTGTCGCTCAGATCACCGCGCTGCCATCCACAACGCCGCAGCCCACCTGCACCGATTTCCGCGTGATTGTGCCGAGCGCGATTGTGCGCGATGCGCCAAGTCCCTCCGCCGCTGTGCTGCGCGGGTTCAGTCAGGGTGAGATCATCTGCGTGTTGTGGCGCGATCCGGGCAGCGAATGGTACACGATTGACCGCGATCGCAGCACCCGTCGCCGCGAACTCGCCTACATGCACGAAAGCGTGATCGCACCGGTCAATCCAACCGCAACGCTGCCCCCCACCGCGACGCCGCCGCCCACGCTTACGCCGTCGATCACGCCCAGCCAACTCCCCACCGACTCCCCGTCTTCAACGCCGCAAGTCACCGCGGCTCCCGCGACCGAAAATGCGCCGGCTCTTCCGCCGCCGCCCACGCTCACCCCGTCGATCACGCCAACACCAACGCTGCCGCTGCAGAGCGCCTGATCGTTGACACAGTAAAAAGCCGCCTAACTCGATGACCCGATCAGGCGGCTTTGTGTTGTTGAAGATATAAGGTGGTTAGCGCTCGTTAATGATGCTGAAGACCATCGGCTTGCGCCGCGTCTCGTTGAACAGCATCCGCGAGAGACTCTCCTGCAACTTCTCACGCCGCCGACCGTTGAGGCTCTGATGCCCCGTCATCATTACCTCGTTCACCGTGTGCTTGATCTGCTCGACCAGATGATCAGCATCGCGCAGGTAGACAAAACCACGCGAGATGATCTCCGGATCGCCAAGCAGTTTGCCGGTCTGACCGTCCACATTGACGATCACCATGATGAATCCGTCGCGAGCAAGGATTTCGCGGTCACGAATGACAGCGCGCCCGATATCACCGACGCCGCTGCCATCGACGAAGACATAGCCACCTGGAACCCGTTCGCCGCGCCGGACGCCGCTCTTGTCAATCTCTAGCGTCATGCCATTTTCGCAGACGAAGATATGCTCCGTCGGAATGCCCGCCTGCGCAGCGAGCCGTGCATGGGCTTTCAGGTGGCGCAGTTCGCCATGCACCGGCATGAAATACTTCGGGCTGAGCAGGCTCATCAGCAGGCGCATTTCCTCCTGCGAGGCATGACCGGAGACATGCACCGGCGCAATCGGATCATAGATCACGTCTGCGCCGCGCTGGAAAAGGCGGTTAATGGTTTGACTCACCTCTTCCTCGTTGCCAGGGATGGTGTGCGCTGAGATGATCACCGTGTCACCAGTTATGATGTCAAGAGTGCGGTGCTGTCCATATGCCAGCTTGCTCAGCACAGCGGACGGTTCGCCCTGCGATCCGGTCGCCATGATCACCAGTTGACTCGGCGGTAGGCTGCTGATCTTGTCGAAATTGACCAGCATGTCGTCCTCAATGTTGAGGATGCCCATGCGCCGTGCTGTCTTGGCATTTTCGATCATGCTGTGACCGGCGATAGCCAGCTTGCGCCCGTAACGCGCTGCGAAATCAGCGACCTGCTGAATGCGCGAGATGTGCGAGGCAAAGGTGGCAACAATGATCCGTCCTTTCGCCTGGCGGAAGATCGAGTCAAATGCGCCGCTGACCACAGCCTCTGACGGCGTCCATCCAGGGCGCTCAGCGTTGGTGCTGTCCCCCATCAGCAGCAGCACGCCTTTGCGCTGAAAATCCGCCAGCTTGGCATAGTCGGCTTTCTTGCCGTTCGGCGGCGTGTTATCAAATTTGTAGTCGCCGCTGTGGACGATCAGCCCATATGGGGTATGCACCGCGAAACCGACACAGTCGGGAATGCTGTGGGGGATATGGTAGCTGTCCACCCGGAACGGACCGACTTTAAGCGTGTCGCCAGGATGAAAGACATTGAGGGTAGTTTCGCTGCTCAGCTTCGCTTCCCGCAGTTTGACTTCCAGAAGCGCCGAAGTCAGCGGTGTTGCGTAGATCGGCACGCCGCGAAAGGCGTCGATCACATGGGCAATTGCGCCAGTGTGGTCTTCATGTCCGTGGGTATACAGGATGCCATGAATGGTAAGGTCTTTACGGTCGAGTAGATAACGGAAATCAGGGATGATGTAGTCGATCCCGGGCATGTTATTGGTCGGGAACATGATACCGGTATCGATGATGATGGCGTCCTCGCCCAGCTCGATCACCGCCATGTTCTTGCCGATCTCTCCCAGCCCACCCAGCGGGACAATTCTCAGTTTTTTCGACATAGGTCAATATGCCGGCGCGCACACAGCGCGCCGTGTGCATCCTTTCTGGTCGTTATACAATATGTTCAAGTTCAAAAAGAAGGAATAAGAGCACTCGCTGCGTATCATGGGCGCAGTGGGGATGTATTTTTGCTATTAAGTATAACAGATATTGTGCAAAAGTGCTAGTCGGGCGTTATGGCACGAACTGACGCACGCGTTCAATTACCTGCGCCTGATCGGACTCGCTCATGTCGTTGAAGAGGGGCAGGCGGACAAGTCGATCCGCCACATCCTCGGTCACGGGGCAGTCACCGGTCTGTCCACCATATTTCCTGCCCATATCGGATAGGTGCAGCGGCAGATAGTGAAAGACGGAGAGAATTCCTGCCGCTTTCATATGGGCGATAAATGCCGTCCGCGCTGTCAGCGACGGCATGAGCAGATAGTATAGATGATAAGGCTGCTCGCAGTCAGTCGGCACGGTGGGCGTTATGATCCCGTGCGCCGCCGCCCAGGACGCCAGACACTCATCATACAGCGTCCAAATGCGCCTGCGCCGCGCCTGGACTGCGGCACGCTGCTCCAACTGCGCCAGCAGATACGCCGCCAGCACATCTGACGGCAGATAGCTCGATCCGACATCCACCCAGGTGTATTTATCGACCATGCCTCGGAAAAAGCGCGCGCGATTCGTGCCTTTTTCGCGGATGATCTCGGCGCGTTCGATCAGACCGATGTCGTTGATCAGGAGCGCGCCGCCTTCACCGCAGGTGAAATTCTTGGTCTCATGAAAGCTCTGCGTCGCCAGCGCGCCAAACGTACCGAGATAGCGACCGCGATATTTTCCGAATAAGCCATGCGCGTTATCTTCGATCACGGGGAGGTTGTGCTGCGCCGCCAGCGTCATGATGGCGTCCATGTCGCACGCCACACCTGCGTAATGCACGACGACGATGGCTTTTGTGCGCGGGCTGATCAGATCGGGCAGCAGCCGCTCATCGATATTGAGCGTATCGGGTCGGACATCGGCAAAAACAGGCTTTGCGCCGCGCAGCACAAAGGCATTGATGGTGGAAACAAAGGTGAATGACGGCACAATGACCTCATCGCCCGGATGAATATCGAGCAGGAGCGCCGCCATTTCCAGCGCGTGCGTGCAGGAAGTGGTCAGCAGCGCCTTGGGGACGCCGAGCGTGTTTTCCAGCAGGGCATGAACCTGCTTGGTGTAGCGCCCATCGCCGGAAGTCTGTCCAGATCGCAGGGCGTCGGCTATATAGTCAAGCTCACGCCCGACAACCGCCGGACGGTTAAAAGGGATAGTGATATTGGTCATGAATGCCTCGCTGATGAGTCCATCATAACACACTCAATCCAGATCGCGCGCCCACCAGTGATACCACAGCATGACAGAAGCTGTTCGAAAACCATGTTTCTGATAGAGCCGCTGCGCCGCGACGTTGCGCCCCTGCGTCACCACAGTGACGCGCCGCGCGCGCTGCTCAGAAAACCAGCGCAGCCCCGCAGCGACCAATGCACTGCCGATACCCTGATTCTGCTGCGCTGGATCGACGCCGACCAAACCGATCTGCCCTTCTGTCTCGCCCAAAATACAGGATAAATAACCTGTAATGACCTGCTCATCACAGGTGACCCAGGTGATGTTCGCGCCGCCGTTCACGCTTTTGGCGATCCAGTGGGCATACATCGCCTCAACCCGATCTGGTGGAAAGTGCGGATCGAGTGAAAAGCGCGTCATGCCATAGTTCACGCGGGCAATCGACTCAAGTTTGGGAATGTCTGCAGTGGTTGCCGAGCGAGTCTGCTTTTCGATGAACGCCTCGGCGTCTCCAGGCTCCAAAAAGCGGTCAAGCGTCACGCGCACATCCACCAGATGAAAGCCATGCCGTTCCGCCGACCGAACCAGATCGTGCCGAGCCGAATCGATGAGCAGATACGCGCCATCGATCTCATGTTCAGCGCACCAGCGCCGCGCCTGCGCAAGATTATCCCCTGTCACGCGCGCCAGCCGCATGTTGAAGAAGGCGCTGTCCCATTCGAGCAGGGTGCAGGGTTCAGGTGGCGTCATGATCGAATTCGGGCAAGTCAGTGGTTTGACGGATCGTGTAAACCGGGCGCTCCATACTTCGAAAATGAATGCGCGCCAGATATTCGCCGATGATGCCGAGCGCGAACAACTGCGCGCCTGAGAAAATGGCGATGATGGATGCCAGGAATGCAAAACCCGGCACGACAATGCCGAACAGGAGCGCACGCCCGACGACATAAATCAGGACAAGGATGCCGAAGAGCGCCAATCCAAAACCGAGCAGACTGGCGATCTGTAAGGGCAGCGTGCTGAAGCCCGTGATCATATTCAGCGCGTGCCGCACCAGCTTGCCAAAGGTATAGCCGGATGCGCCATACCGCCGCTGATCATGGCGCACGGAGACCGCCGCGAACTTCGTCGTCGCCCACGTCAGCAGCACATCGATAGAGACCCAGGGGCTGCGATAATGAGCGAAGGCATCGCGCAGCTCCGTTCGGAAGGCGCGAAACGCGCCGACCTTGCGGGCAATCCCGACGCCCATGCTGCTTTGGAGCGCAAACTTGGTGATCTGAGAGGCGAGATCGCGCAAGATGCCATGCTGCTCATGTTCTGGCGTGCCGTAGACGACATCATAACCTTCATCCAGTTTGGCGAGCAGATGGATGATCTCAGAGGGTGGATGCTGGAGATCATCGTCCATCGTCACGATCAGATCGAAACGCGCAGCGCGAATCCCGCAGAGGAGCGCGTTGTGCTGCCCGTAATTGCGCATGAGATTGATCCCACGCACGAAGGGATATGTCTGCGCAAGACCCAAGATGATCGCCCAGGTATCATCCGGGCTGCCGTCGTTGACCAGGATCACTTCATACGCAGAGGCTGTTTCTGCCAGAGTTTGCGCCAGGCTTTCGAGCAGCGGCGGGAGGCTGTCCCGGCTGCGATAACATGGGATGACAACTGAAACTGTTCTCAATTTTATTTTCCAGATACTGCAATTAGCTATTCACCATTATCGCTCAAACAGCCTGGTCGGTAGAGGGTGACGTTGAGCTGACGGAGGCTGAATGAAGCGCACTGCACAAATCGACGCTGCTCCATGTATTGAGATAAGCCAGGATTGATCGTCATTTCCGGCTCGATATTAATCACAACTGTCGGTGCGACTTGCTCCCAGACTGCTTCCGAGTCGGTCAGCGACCAGCGGCGCATCCCAGTGACTTCACCCGCGTAACTGATGAGCTGCGGATGATCGGGCAGCGTCCAAATCAGCAGGTGCGATCCGGCGATCACGTCGTCATCGCGCAGATAAACCTGAAGCGGGGCGCGCAGGTCGCGGTAGACATACGTGGGCGGAGTCCCTGTCCTAAGCCAAGTGTCCAGCCCGCGCCAGTCAATGAACGCAACCGCGCCGCCTGCTGTCACCACCAACGCAGCCGCGATGAGCCAGCGCCGCGGGGGGACAACGCCGAATCCATCTGCGAGCGCTGCGCCCACCGCACACATCAGCAAAACCACAGTCGGCGCACGATAACCCTGGGTGTCAAACAGGGCAAGGCCGATCCAGATACAGCCAATCAGAAGCAGCAGAAAACGGTCTGCCGCGTTTTTTCGCAGAAGAAGAAAGATGAGCGCCAGCGCGAACAGAGTCCACTCTGCGAACGAAGCCCAGGTCAGAAATGCAAACCAGGTGAGGCGGGCGCTGCGTTCAGTCGTCAGCGCAGCGAGGTAAGCATCCAGCCCTCCGGCAGGCAGGATGTTGCACACATAATAAATGATCGTGCCGACCAGCGCGCCCGCCGCGTAAACGATCAAAACACGCGCTGTGCGTGTCCGCCGCTTGAACAGGCTGAAGCTGGACTCAAGCAGGTAAAACAGGCTCAGCCCAAACGCAAACGCGATCCCCGCCGCATGAAGCTGAAGCGAGAGCGCCGCCAGCAAGCCGACTGCGCCATGCCAGAGATCAGCGGCGCGCTGCGTTTGGCGCGCCTGAGCGGCGCACAGCGCGATCAAGCCGCCGGCAAAAGCGAGCTGATGATCGGGTCGATAGTCAAAAACCGCGATGATGCCGGTCGAGAGCGCAGCGAACGCCAGAGCAAGCGCGCCTGCCCTGCGTCCATACAGTCTCCACGCCAGCGCGCCCGCCGTCAGGACTGCCGCAATGCTAAACGCCAGATTCCATATCCGCCCCATGCGAACATCGAACCAGACATGTTCCAGAAACCAGCCATATGCCGCGACACTCCAGCCGATCCCAGGCACGATCACTTGCGGCGGCATCAGCCAGGTGCGCGCATAGACTCCCGGCGGCGACCCACTCCAGGCGGTGCTGGCATAATCCGCCCAGTGGGCTTCATCCGGGCTGAACGGAAAGCGCGTCAGCGTGCTGAGTGCTGTCCCGATCACGATAACGACTGTAAGCGCTGCGCCAATCCAAAGCCACTGCTTGGGCAGTCTGATCGGTTTTGTCCAGGTGGCGGTAAGCAGCAGTGAAAGTAACAGGCAGGCGGCGGCGGCATAGCTGCGAACATCCGCTTCGATTGGAAAGAGCGGCACGGCTGCACCCAGTAGTGTAAATCCGACCACACCAGTGATACGAAGCGCCTGCGGAATGCGCGACAGCGCGCTATCAGCCGCGCGGCGTTGAATCAGCAGCACGACCCAGAACAGCGACAGCGCCGCGTGCGCGGCAAGCGCCAGCCCATAACGTGGGGTATAGGCGTTCAACAGCGTGCCGCCGACGCTGCGATGACTCCACAGAAGCGGCGCACTGACGATCTGCGCAGCGATGCCGACGGTAATGAGCCATCGAATGAGACGCGCGGGCTGCGGTGTCGGGGTGCGCGGCTGCATTGGCATCCATCAATCGTGCAGATAGCGAGTGCGCAGCGCATCATTCATGCGATGGACAACCTTCAAGACAGCATCGGGACAATGCCCGCCAATGACGCCGCCGGCTTCAACGTAGGCATCGCGCAGAATTTTTCCCCAGTTGCCCGTTGAACGGAGCTTAGGATCGTTGATGAACTGCTCGATGGTTTGCGCGTGATGACCGCTCAATGGGGCAAGCATTCTCTCCAGGCTGGTATAGACTTCATCAATTTCCCGACCGGAGACATCGACGACTTCATCCAGCGCTTTGTGCATAAAGCGGCGCTTCATCTCGTAAAACTCGGCAAGGGTCATCTGCGTTCCAGCGGCAGTCGTGATCACAACATCGGTGCATTCTCGGTCACTGGCGTCCTGAACGCGGAGGAAGGTCTCTCGATCCAGCGGACCCAGAATTGCCCAAAATGTTGGATCATCATGCATCGGCCCGAGATCGCAGCCATATTTGCGAAAGTATGCCTCAATCAGCGCGTGGCTGAACTCAAAATCGACCAGCACCGCCGCCATCCGCGCTGTGCTGATATTGGTCGGCATCCCGGTGCTTTCGACCGTGCATACGCGCTTGCTGGTGGACAGATCAGGGCGCACACGCCCGATAGGATTGTGCATCAGCGAGACCATCTCGCCGCGATATTCCTCATACATCATCGCGCGTCCGGTAGAATTGGCGCGCTCTAAGCGCAGGAGTTCGGCATAGCGCCGCAGGTCTTCCTGGCGATAATGCGGGCTGAGCGGGAGTTCGAGATAGCGCCCCGTCACCGTCACGCCGCGCAGCAGTTCGCGCGTGCAGAGCAGCTCCGGGTCGCATGTTCCATTGACGAAGGGTCCCCCCTTGAGGACAGCCGCATTCGCCAGCGCGGTCGCGCTTTTCAGGATGGTGTGATACGTGAGCAGACCGAGCGCCTCAGACCGTCCAGCAAGGTCGATATGAATATGTGTGCCTTGATTGCGAAACAGGTTGACGACATGCCCCTCGGTGACATGGTAGCGCTCTTTGACATGGGCAAGATGCGCTACATATTCGGGGAACATATTATTGACCCGCACCATCAGATCGACAGCAGTATCAACTTTGGGGTGTGCCGTCATTTTGAAGTCGGATCGCGTTGGGTAGCTCGGCAGGATGGCGGTCAGCATCCCTGTTTCCTGGCTGGTCGCTGCCAGCGCCGTCATCATCCCGATCAGCGCGCTTCGCGTCTTGTGATACCCGACACTGGGCGCGATATGGGCTTCGATCTGGTACATGCAGGCTTCGCGGTCAAGATGCGGATAGACGCCGATATGCGTGGCGTGGGTATAATAAGTGCGCATGAAATGCTGCACTTCATCTTCACTCGGAGAGCGCCCATCTGGGTGCAGCAGCCCCATTTCGATCTCCGCGCCGAGGACGCGCATTTTCGTCTGATGATCTTCGGTTTCGTTGATATTGGTGTGATTGACGCTGGGATTCAGATTGTAGCGGACAATGCTCTCCAGAAAGCCCTTACCAGCGCGATAGCGCTGGCTGACGACGCTGCCCAACAAAAACGTCCGTCCGCTAATTTCACCGAGGATGAGATTTGCCCCATTCGGACTCTGGGACTCGTCGTAATATAAACGAACTGAACCGCCAACCTGCTCAGAGAGCGCATCTAAGGGAAGCTGATCATCACTGTCCGGCGAAGCGAGCAGCCCTTCAAGCGCCTGATTGAAGGCGCGCTTCTGGCGTTCAATTTCTTCCCATGCCGCGTCGCTGCTGTATGCGATTAGAATGTCATTTGTTGGCAGAAAATTCGTCATCGACGTGTCCCCGAACCGTGCAGATCGTGGGGCATATTGTCCTCTATCGCTTAAAAAGCGGCAAGTGCAAGTCCGGTCAGGCTGGCAATGTCGCGCGTGCCGCGACAGCAGTATGTCCATGCCATGCCATCAATCCATCACATGGCTCTATTGCGACTGACACAACCTCATTGTACCCTGAAGCTTGGTCTCTAAATCCGCATTGTAGGTGCTTCCTTCCACGAGGAAGAGAAACGATTTTATGTCCGCACAACTGAATAATGCTGCCAAGAGCGTGCTGCCGCGCTCAGAGGCGCTTGCCAGAGTGGAAAACGCCAATTTCCGCCATCTGGTCTGGGATGTGCTGTGGTTTGGGCTGGCTGCCACCGCCACCACGCGCTTTCTATCGGTCTTCGCCATTCGCCTGGGAGCCAGCCCGCTTGAATTGGGTTGGATCGCGGCGCTTCCGTCCCTAATTCTGCTCTTTTCTGCGCCGCTTGGCAGCCGCTGGACACGGCGCTTCAGCGATCCACGAAGCGCCCTCATGCTGCCGACATTTCTGTGGCGGCTGGTGTTCATTCTGCCTGCGCTCACGCCATCATTCCCGGCAGAGCTGCGCCCGTTATGGCTGATTGTGGCGGTCACCCTACCAGCATTCGCCCAGGGCGCATCGGCAATTGCCTTCACAGTTATGTTCCGTGAGGCGGTCACGCCAGAGAAGATGAATCTACTGCTCAGCCGGCGCGGAATCTGGTTCAATGTGGGGCTGGCAGCCGGCGCGCTGACCCTCGGCGTCTGGCTGGAACACGCGCCCTTTCCCTTCGGCTATCAGTCGATGTTCGTGGCGGCTTTCATCTTTGCGATGATCAGCCAGTGGCACTGCAGTCGTGTCCACGTGCTGTCACATACGCCTGCGCCGTCGCCTTCGTCCGAGTCCAACCCCTGGATTTCGCCCAGTTTCCGGCGCGTTGCGATGGTCACGTTTGTCATCCACATCGCCTACTGCTCGATCACCTCGATCATCCCCTTGTTTCTGGTGGAGGAAATGAGCGCCGGCGAAGGGTTCATCGCCCTGTATGGGCTGGTCGAGCTGGGCGCCGGCGCGCTCATCGGAACGCAGACGCCGCGCATCGCTGCGCGGATCGGCAATCGCGGCATGATCGCCGCCTCGATGCTGTTTCTGATGCTCGCGGCGGTCACCACCGCATTTGCGCCTAACCTATATTTCACGCTGATCGGCGCAGCATTGACCGGCGCAGCGTGGACAGCAGCGGCAGTGATTGGCTTGTTCGCCTTTTACAGTGAGAATACGCCGCCGCAGTATATGACCAGCTACTCCGCCGCGTATCATCAGGTGATCGGTGTGTCCGTCTTCATCGGGCCGATGATCGGGAGCGTGCTGGCGAATCAGGGCATCGACCTGGTGACAGTCTTGCTGATCGGCGCAGCGCTGAGGCTGATCGCCGCGCCAATGGTCGATCCATCGCTGTTCGCGCCGCGCCCCGCTGATCGTGAAGACCCCCTCCCAGCAGGTCTCAGCCTAAAGATGTGACCGTCCCAATACATGCGCTCAGGCAAGACCTATGATTGGCAGATCATAGGTCTTGTTTTGATCACCGCGCTCAAGGGACACATCTCTTAATTCAAAATCGCCAGGTCAGCTATTTACCAAGAAACGCAAGCCGCGTATCCTTTACATCACTGCGCTGCTCGAAAAAGAGAGGCTCAAATTATGCCGGGACTGCTGATTGCGGGATTGGTCATCGCTGGAGCGATTGGGGTGTGGTATATCCGCTCGAAGGCAAGTGTGCGGTTTCCCGCGCCGGAGAATTTCATTATCGTGCCAGACGAGCAAGCGCGCATTACGCGGCTGGATGATGGCGATTACCAGATTGAGACAGCCGCGCCGCTCACCGCCCTGTTTGCTGGCGATCACCCAGACCGCATCGACCCAAGTCAGCCCCTTCCGATTGAGCCGATCAACACAAATATCTGGCGCATTCCTGCCCATGCCGTCACCGCATTTCCGCGCCCGTATTTTCTGGCGCAGTTCGCGGATGGCAGCGCGCTTAAAGTCGCTGAGCGCATTCTCAATGTCGAGGGTGTCGCCAACTTCCGCGATATTGGCGGTTATGCCGCTGATGGCAAGCATATTCGCTGGGGCTTGTATTATCGAGCGGGCATGCTGGGCGAACTGACAGAAGACGGACGCGCGATGCTGCGCGCGCTGAACATCCGCTGGGTGTGCGATCTGCGGCTGCATGAAGAAGTGTCACAGAACCCCGACCGCATCCGCGATAATCCGCAGATTCGCTACTCGCATAAGCCGCTGACCACGCCGGACGATACGCGCCAGCGTCTGCAAGCCCTCCTTTTCGACCGAAGCAAATTATCTCAGCTCATGCTGGAAAGCTATACACAGGTTTTTCTGGACGACAACGCACGGCTTTACGGCGACGTGCTGCGCGAGCTGATTCAACCTGGCGCACTGCCTGCGATCGTACACTGCACGGCAGGCAAAGACCGTACTGGGATCGCCACTATGCTGCTGATGCTCGCGCTTGGAGTCGATGAAGCGACTATCATCGCCGATTACAGCCTGAGCAACCACTATTTCACCACTTTTCAGGGATACACTGCCGATGTAGTGCGCAGACTCCGCTGGTTCGGGCTGAACGCCGACGCGCTCACGCCGCTGCTGATCGCGCAGCCGGACATCCTGCGCGCCTCGCTCGATCACCTGCGCAGCAAATACGGTGGGGCTAAACGCTACCTGACAGAAGCAGTCGGGCTGACCGAAGCCGAGATCGCCGCGCTGCGCGCCCTGTTTCTGGAGTAGAACAAAGCGGGGAGCAGGCAGAACAGCAGCCCCATCGCCGGAAGCATGTAACGCAGGATCGACAGCACGGCAGTCGTGGTGAGCCAATGATACGCCACGATGAGCAGAATCAGCGCCAGCAGGGGACGCGCTCCATCAGGCGTATGTCTGCGCAAAATGCGCGCCGCCGCCCATCCCGACATACCAAGATAGGCGATCTGCGCAAAGAGGGATGCCGTCTCGAAGCGGCGGCTGTCCGTCGCGTACCATGCACGCGCCGCCTTGATCGCGATCAACTGGAGGGCTGAAGCGGGATCGGCGGATAGTTCAGTGATCACAACACGCAGCGGCGCGTCGATCTGGGCGCGGACTCCTTCGAGTATGCGAGTTTGTAAGCGCATCACCCCATCCGGCAGAGTCACCTGCTCGCGGACGGAACTGTCGCGCACGGCGAAGGTCACACCGTCGATGATGCTGGGTACGCCGCCGGTGCTGAGCGGGATGAGCGCGCCATTGGTCGTGTAGACATAGACCAGCCAGGGCAGAATCATAAGTCCACTGGCAGTCAGCAGCGCGGCGGCGCGCCGCCAGCCTCGACCACGCACTGTCAGCCAGAAGCCCAAGATCAGACTGATCCCTAATGCTGACGGTCGGATAAGCATTGCCAGCCCAGCCAGAACGCCTGCGAATGCCGCCCGCTGTCCCGACTCAGATGCGCGCAGCGCTGCGCATACAGCGCCAAACAGGAACGGCATATAGAAAGCCTCAATTTGTCCGCCAGCCGCCGACCACAGCGCAAAGGGATAGGTTGACCACACTGCTGCCGTCAGCAGCGCGGGACCAAGCCCGAAAATATGCGCTGCGATCTGATGCAGGATGGCGGCGCTGATCGCTAGCCCGGTCGCAGCAGCGAACGTGACCATCACACGCTCGGTCAAGCCCAGCGCGTCCGCCAGCGCAAAGCCCCCTGCCAGCATCAGCGGATAGCCGGGTGGATAACGGGCATGGATCAGCCCATTTTCATCGCGCAGCGCTGACCCCGCCAGGATTTCGCGCGCTCGCGGCGCATAATAGCGCGCGTAATCGGTGCTGACCTGGTCGCTTAGAATCAAACCCGCTGCAGACGCCAGCAGCAAAGTGCCGACGAACACCGCCAACGACCACCCCCGTGTTGAGCGCCTCGAATGCCCGTGAGTCATGGGTTGGTTACCAATTTTTCACCGAAACCCTACCTTTTTCAGACCAACCCTACTATAACAACCGCACACTACGTTGGTACAATTAAAAAAAACCGATCTCATCGCTACCCTAACGATAACCGTAACGCTGTGCCGCGATGTGCAGCGAGAAAATGCATCCAGATGGCGCAAAATGCACCAACGAATGACCATTCCTTCGACTGGCTTACCCCAGGTTTGCGCGGGCTGCTGCTTGTCACCCTGGCAATGATATTCTTCGCCCATGACAGTCAATCAATCGCTAGAACTGCCACCCCTTTGATTATCGGTGCGCTTGGAGTCCTCATCCTGGTGGCAGCCGCTGCGATTGCTCCGCTTCGCCGCTTCATCACTATGTCCGCCCTCGCGGTTGACCTGCTGATTGTCGGACTGTTCACCTTTGCGGCGCAGGGCAATGCCGTTCTAGCGCTGGCAACAGTGGGCGGCGTGCTGTTCGTCGGCATCATGGACTATCCTTTCAACTGGAATGCCTTTCAGATTGTCAGCGCGCTGACCGTCTGCGTGCTTGTCAACACTATGAGCAGTAGAAGCGGCGCGGGCGACGTGACAGGCGGCTTGTTTGTGGCGGTGGCGCTGGGGCTGCTGGCATTGGGCGCAGCCTATGCAGCAGAGCGCCGCGTTGGCATGTGGCGCGGCGCGACAAACGAACTGACGCGCTTTCGTCAGCGCCAGGCGGACATCATGCGCGAACGCACGCGCGCCATCTATGAAGTCGCCTATGCGATGAGTTCGACGCTCAAATATGAAAAAGTGCTGGATGCAGCGCTGGAAGCCGGCTATCTGGGGATGAGTCTATCCAAGACCAGCGGCGTGATCGCGGGAGTGTTCCTGTTTCATGCTGATGACAACCTGCTCCATCTGGTGTCAGCGCGCGGATTCGCCCGCACCGACAGCGACCGGACGCTGCGCGGTGTCGATGGCATAGTCGGGCAGGCGCTGCGCGAAGTCACGCCTGTCTTTGGCAGCAGCGTGCGCAGCGATCCCGAACTGGGCATTTTTGTCGGGCTTCAGCGGGCGCGCTCCGTGCTGGTGGTTCCGTTATGCGCCCGTTTCGATAATTTCGGCATCCTGCTCTATGCCAGCGACCGCCCCAATGCCTTCAGCCGCGAACAAAGCGACATGCTGACTGCAATCGGCGTTCATGCCACGATTGCGCTGCAAAATGCCCTTCTCTATCGCGAGCTGGTCGAGGAAAAAGAGCGAATCGTCAAAGTCGATGAAGAAGCGCGCAAGAAGCTGGCACGCGATCTGCACGACGGCGCAACCCAGAGCATTGCCGCTATTGCCATGCGCATGAGCTATATCTACAAGCTGCTTGAACGCAGCCCGAACGATGTGCTGGCGGAGTTGAGAAAGATCGAAGAGCTGGCGCGCAAAACCACCAAAGAAATTCGCCACATTCTGTTCACTCTGCGTCCGCTGGTGCTGGAAACACAGGGCTTGATGGTTGCACTGAAGCACTTTGCTGAGAAGATGGTTGAAACCTATCAGCAGGCGGTCTCAATCCATGCTGAGCAGGAGGTGGAGTCATATCTGGACTATCACCAGCAGGGGATCATTTTTTACATCATCGAGGAGGCAGTGAACAATGCGCGCAAACACGCGCAGGCATCGCTGATCACGGTCACACTAAAGCGGCTGCCCGACAGCGTGATGATCGAAATCAAGGACAATGGCATTGGTTTCGACATGAGCTGCGTCACCAATGCCTATGATCTGAGCGGCAGCCTGGGTCTGGTCAACATGCGCGAGCGCGCCGAGCTGCTGCATGGATCGTTGAGCATTGAGAGCAGCGAAGGCAGCGGCACGACGATCACGGTCTTGATCCCGTTCCATGCCCCAGACATGACGCCGGTCGGCGGCGTGCCATCGCTCAAGCGCGGGACAACCAAGCTGGCGCTGGCAGCGCACAACCGCGACCAGTCGAAAGCGAGCATATCGCGCTTATGAGCGGCGATCTGGCAGCGCTGCGCGGCAATCCGAGTTTCGTCTGGCGGGCGGGTCAGGAACGCCGTCTGAACATGCTGAAGGCAAACGCACGGCTTGAAAATGCCCGCGTTCTGGTCGATGGCTGCGGTGTTGGCTTGTATGCGGCGCAGATTCGCCAACGCTTCACGCCCTATGTAGAAGCGATGGACATCGAATTCGAGCGCGTTCAGAACACACACGCGGCAGGGGTGCGAAGGGCGGTGGTCTCCGCTGCGGAAAACCTTCCCTATCCCGACAACACCTTTGACACCGTTTTCTCGCACGAAGTGATCGAGCATGTCAGCGATGATCGCGCCGCTGTCCGTGAAATGGTGCGCGTGACTCGTCCAGGCGGGCGGATCGTCATTTTTGCGCCTAACCGCTGGTATCCGTTTGAGACTCACGGGCATTACTGGCGCCGCCGGTATCACTTCGGGAACACGCCGCTGATCAATTATCTGCCCGATCCGCTGCGCAACCGACTCGCGCCGCATGTCCGCGCCTACACGGCGCGCAGCATTCGCGCCCTGTTCCTCAACTGTCCGGTTCGCCTGATCCGGCACACTCGAGTCTACGGCGGCTACGACAACCTGATCGCGCGGCTTGGGGGGACGGGAAAACTGCTGCGCGCCGTCTTGCAGGGTGTTGAAGGCACGCCGCTGGATACGTTCGGGTTATCGCATCTGCTGGTGGTCGAAAAGACCGCTGAGCCAGAATAAAAACGTGTTAAATGTCAATATGACCAACGACATTTGGCACTGCAAGCCCTATCCGCTTCTATCCGATACTTAAATTAGAGGCTGGTGGTGTGAAAGAGGCGACACAATGTTGAAAAATATTCTTATTCCGCTCGATGGATCGCAGTTGGCGGAAACAGCCGTGCGCTACGCCAGAGAGATTCTGGCTGCAGAGGGCAAACTGACACTGCTCTCAGTGGTGCAGCCGCCTGAAGTCCCGATGTACGATTTTTACCCGACACCCGCGCCACGCATTCGCTCATTTGAGGATGAATTGAAAGATGCCGTTAAATACGCGCAGGATTATCTTGAAAAACTGGCGGATGAACTGCGCGCTGACCTCGGCGTGACCGTGATCACGCGCATCGAGAACGGCGATCCCGCGCTCGAAATCGTTGCGGCAGCCGAAGAGTTGCGGTGCGATGCGATTGTCATGTCCACACATGGGCGGTCGGGGCTGAGCCGGTGGATTTTCGGCAGCGTGACGCAGAAGGTGCTTGCCGCTGCGCCTTGCCCGATCTTCGTTATCCCTGGCAAGGTCGCAACCGAAGGCACATCGACAGTGCGCGTTTCGGTCAGCGCCTGAGCAGGCACAGACGTGACCAGGCTTCTTCATCTCACCTGGTCACGTCCTATAACTTATGCGGATTTTGATCGCCATCAGCCGGATGCCCAACGCTGTTGGGCGGGATCAGCTCGCTGAGATTATGTTTGACTGCGTAGGCGGCGGCTTCAGCGCGATTGCTGACGCCGATCTTGGCGAGGATGCTGCTGACATAGTTACGCACTGTGCCTTCGCCTAGATACAGGCGCACTGCGATCTGACGATTCGTCAGTCCTTCCGCGACCAGCGAAAGCACCGCCAGCTCCTGCGGGGTTAAATCGGCGAAAGCGGCGGCGTGCTGCGCCTGCGTTGCCTTACGCATTTCGGTGAAAACGGTCGCGGTCATGCTCGGATCGAGCATTCCCTCACCTCGGCTGACGCGCTCCACCGCCTGCACCAATTCATTATCCCCAATGCGCTTCAGCACATAGCCCGATGCGCCCGCTTGAATGGCAGCAAACAACAGCTCGTCTTCCGCATAAGACGTGAGCATGATGACCTTGCAGCCATCCTGCATCGCCACGATCTGGCGGCACGCCTCGATCCCAGACAGACCCGGCATCCGAATATCCAGCACAGCGACATCGGGGTGCGACTCTTTGGCTTTGGCAATAGCTTCTTCACCCGTGCTTGCCTCTGCGACGACGCGGAAATTGCCGTGTCTTTCCAGCAGCGCCCGCAGCCCTGCTCGCACCACCGAATGATCATCCGCAATCAGGATTCGAACCATCTTCGATCTTCCTTGTCCAGCCGCTGCACAGCCAGACATTCCACTCTCGTTGTGAACCGCGTTTACAGTTAAAATGAATAAAGCAGTGAGAAATAGTATAGAATATGCCAACCAATGAGCGCTAGTGATAATCATCACCCTGATCATATGCCTTCCGTTCTGCATCAGCTCAAGACCATCGCTGAGGCAGTGATGTACGCCGCCGAAGCGGAGACAGTGGGCGAAGTCTTGCAGCGGATCGCCGATATTTCACGCGAAACCGTCGGCGCGCGCTATGCGGCGCTCGGCGTGCCGGATGGCAGCGGGAACTTGGAATTTTTTGAAATCTCTGGCATGACGCCTGATGATGCCTCCTGCATCCCGCATCCGCCGCTAGGTCGCGGCTTGATAGGCGCGATCATGACCGAACGCGAGCCGATCCGGCTGGAAAACCTTCAGCAAGACCCACGCTCAGTCGGCTTTCCCCCAAACCATCCCCATATGACGCACTTTCTCGGCGTGCCGATCGTGGTGGGACAACAGCTTTTTGGCATGTTCTATCTGACCGATCGAATCGACGGGCAGCCGTTTGATGAGGTCGATCAATGGTTGATCGAAGTGACCGCCGGCTACGCGGCGCTCGCCATCGCCGGCGCGCGCCTGCGCCAGCAGCAGCGGCAGCTGGCTCTGCTAAAGGAGCGCCAGCGCATCAGCATGGATTTGCATGACGGCGTGATCCAGTCGATTTATGCCATTGGCATGTACCTAGATATGATCCGCAGCAGCGGCACAATCCAAAGCAGTGATCTGGACAGCGCCATTAACCATCTGAACGAAGTCATTGAAGATATTCGCGGCTATATCATGAACCTGTCGCGGCGCGCGTCTGCTGATCAGACCATTGAGCGCTGTCTGACCAGCGTCGTCGAGCGCCTGCATATTCCGTCCGATATCCAGGTGACCGTGAATGCGCCGGCTTCGCCAATGCCCTTCAACGACACGCTCCAGGAAGCTATCTGCCAGATGGCACAAGAAGCGCTGAGCAACATCATCCGCCATGCCGACGCGCGCTCGATCCAGCTCACGGCGCAGATCGCAAATCATACGTTCATGCTCAGCATCCATGATGACGGACGCGGCTTCGATCCGGCGTCCGCTGAACAGGGTAAAGGGCTTGGGCTGCGCAACATCCGTCAGCGCGCCGCGCTGCATAAAGGCGAACTGACGATCACCAGCGCACCTGGTCAAGGCAGCACGGTCATGCTCCGGTTTCCTGTGACATCCATCATGTGATCGCAAGTACCTATGTTCCTTTGCTTGCGCGTATGGTTAAGATATCAATCCCATACGCGCTGAAATAAGGAGGAGCGATCATGTGGGCGAACAACAAAGTCAGCGATTGGATGACCGCACATGTCATCACGGTCACCCCAGATACGCCAGTCACTGTCGCCCATCATAAAATGAAAGAGATGGGGATTCGACGCTTACCGGTGCTGGATCATGACCGGTTGGTTGGGATCGTGACGATTGGCGACATTCGCGAGGCGCGCCCCTCGGATGCCACCAGCCTGACGATCTGGGAGCTGAATTATCTCTGGGCGCAGCTCACTGTTGAGCGCGTGATGACGCGCAATGTCCTAACCATTCACCCCGAAAGCAGCATCTTTGAAGCCGCGCAGATCATGCTGGATAACAAGGTTAGCGGGCTGCCCGTGGTCGATGACAGCGGCAGGCTGGTTGGAATGCTGACCGAGTCCGATATTTTCAAGATGCTTGTTCGGTCGCGCGACACGGTCGACAGCGGCATGGCGACGTCGTAACTCTCATTTTGTCCTCGATTAAGACAGCCGAGCGAACGCGATGAACGTTGGAGAGATCATGACTGCAAAGCCGGTGACCATCCATCAGGATGGCACACTCCGGCAGGTTTTGGAATTGATGGAGACCTATCACTGCCGCCATATTCCAGTGCTGAATGAGAGTCACCAGTTAGTCGGGATCATTAGCGACCGCGATTGTCGTCTGGCATTGAACTCACCGTATCTGGCGCGCGAACACTGGCAAGATGATGTCTTAGCGAACCGGCTGCGGGCGCGCACGATCATGACGCCTGCGCCTATCGTCGTCGAGCCGGATTCAAGCGCTGAAGGGGCTGCACTGCTCATGCTGAATCATCGCATCAGTGCGCTTCCGGTTATGCGCAGTGAGACGCTGGTCGGCATTGTCACCACGTCAGACCTGCTGATGGCTTTTATGACGCTGCTGCGCCGCGCTGAGGCGCTGCGCGGGGAGAATATTTCCTAACGCTGTTCGCGTCCGCTTCTTCACTTTCAACCTGCTGCCTCTTGCGGCTCACAAAAACCGCGCAGCGCGGCAGGCTTTTTTGCTGTCCTCAACCCTGCCTCACCTGTGTATAATTTGACAGCCGAGTTAAGCGGAGGAAGCGCCTTCTTGAACAATTATCGTCCCGTGATTCACGCCGTCGAGCTGACCAAAAGCCTGCCGCTGGGCAAAACGGTCGTCCACGCGCTGCGCGGCGTCAATATGGACATTTTTCCCGGCGAGATGGTTGGCATTGTCGGTCCGTCGGGAAGCGGGAAAAGCACCCTGCTCGGCGTGATCGGCGGACTCGACTCGCCAACCAGCGGCAGGATCGAAATTGACGGCATCGACATCACGCGCATGAGCGAAGATCGCCTGACTGAGATTCGCAACGAGAAGATCGGTTTTGTTTTTCAGTTTTTCAACCTGATCCCGACGCTAACCGCACTGGAAAATGTCGTGCTGCCGATTCAATTTGCGCGAAAAGCGCGAGTCAGTCCGAATCGGCGGGCAAAGGAGCTGCTGACGATGCTCGGACTGTCCGACCGGATGCACCATCGTCCAGCGGAGCTGTCCGGCGGTCAGCAGCAGCGCGTGGCAATTGCGCGGGCGCTGGCGAACAATCCGCCGCTGCTGCTTGCAGACGAACCCACCGGCAACCTCGACAGCGAGTCCGGTCGGCTGGTCTTTGAAACCCTGCGCCAAGTGCGCCATGAAGTCGGGACGACGATTGTAATCGTCACTCACGATCCCAATCTCGCCGCGCAAACCGACCGCGTCTTAACGCTGATCGATGGGCGAATTGTGAACGGTGTGTTAAGATAACCCCACGTTGACCGGCTTCACTTGACATCGTGGAGAACGATGAAATGACATCGCAATATGAAACCTATCCGCTTGAAATCGCGGGCATTCACCGCGATCTGCGCCTGTTTGCCGTCAAACCGAATATCAAGATCGCGATTCTGAATATTCTCGGCGATACCGAGCTGGTTCAGGCAGTCAGCAAAGCGCTGGCTGAAAAACTGCGCGCGTATCGGCTGGATGCGCTGGTGACACCGGAGACTAAGAGCATCCCGCTGGCGCACGCGCTGTCTGTCGAACTCAATCTGCCTTACGTCGTACTGCGCAAGACTTACAAACCTTACATGGGCGATGTGTTGCACGCGGAAACACTCAGCATTACAACTGGAGAAACCCAGACGTTATTTTTGGACGAAAAAGATCGCAGCCTGATCGCCGGTAAACAGATCGCGCTGGTGGACGATGTGATTTCAACGGGCAGCACACTTCAAGGGATGCGCCTGATTATGGAGAAGGCGCGGGCGCACATTGCGGTTGAAGCCGCGATCTGCACAGAAGGTGATCGCGCCCAATGGATGAACATCATTGCGCTGGGACATCTGCCGATCTGGATCGACGGCAAAGAAGCGGAGTAGGCGGCAAAATGAACTTATTGGGGGCTGCCATGCCCTGGCATTCAGGCGCGCTTATTTTCACATTGGAGTAACAGCATTCTGAAATTCACGGACCCACCAGCGCCAGCGGAAAAAGCGCGCTGAAAAATGCCAGCGCCAGCATCAGCGCACCGACGCCAACGATCCGCGCCCAGAAGCCCCCACGCCGCAGCGCATCGGCGATCAGCACCCAGATCGGAAACAGCGCCAGCGTATAACGGGCGAAGCTCTGAACGAAGAACAGCTCGCCCGTCCCCCAATAGTAATTCATCTTGCCGGTGTAGACCGCCCAGCAGCCCAAGGTATAGGCGATCAGCGGCAGCCGCCGGTGTCTCCGGCTGATGAGCAAGCCGATGCCGAGGATAAACGAGATGACGAACGCCCAGACATCGAGATTGCGCACCGCCTCATCCGGTCGGGCGATAATGTGGCGCAGACAGAGCAAAACCCCCTCAATCGGGTTGACCAGGATCACATACGAATAGTCTAGAAAAACGGCATCGAGCGAAGGCAGTCCGAGCGAGCCGCGATACAGTTGAAACCCAACCACGCCAAGCGGCATGATCGCCAGCATCCACCCGCGCTGCACAGCGGCTTTCGCCGCAGCCCAGAGCGACTCTCGCATCCACCGCCTGTCCCAGACCTGTTCCAGAAGCATCAACCCTGCGACGCCGACAAGCAACGCGCCCTGTGACCGCGCCAACGCTGCCAGCAGCCCGCAGATCGCTGCCAGCCGCCACTTCTGACGCGCAGCGGCGTACAGGGTCGCCAGAGTCAGCGCAAGATAAAGCGACTCGGTCATGGGCGCGGCGAAATAGAAGGAGATCGGCAGCAGCGCCATGACCGCAACGCCCCAGGGCGCGAGCGCAGACTCTCCGTAGTAGACCGCGATAAAGCGGTACAGCAAGATCAGCGCTGCGCCGAAGGCGATGGTCTGGATAAGCGCCGCCGCCAGATCGATGCCGCCTGGCAGAAGCAGATCGGCAGCGCGAAAAAGCGCCGGCGCAAGCGGCGAAAAGACGGTCGCGCCGATGTTTTCCTGCCGATAGCCGTTGAGCGCCAGATCGAGATAGTGAACGGCATCCCAACGCCGCCAGATGCCGAGCATTTGTCCTTCAAGGTTGTTCAGCGCAGGTAGATCAGCCGTGTTATGAAAGTCGATCTGATGGTCAGGCAGACTGCCGCTGACCAGCGTCCAGATCGCCGCCATCCACAGCGTGAGCAGCAGCCGATGCGCAAGCGCCGTGCCCCCCCCCCACACAAGCGCCGCGCGCCATTCTGATCGACTGTCAGCGTGCTGTCCCTGAGGCGTCACCCATCCCCCTTAGCCACAATCCCGACATCATCTGCTCTTGCAGATTATATCGGGATTGTAATAGGGCGCTACGGGCGCAGGATCATCGCTTCAAAATTGAGTAATGAGGTGAAGCAAGAAGGCGTTGTCCATTGAAGTGTGAGAGCGTCTTTGAACGCAGACTGCTCTTGGAGATATCGCGCTTGAGGAGGTTGAGGGCAATCGAACGCAGCAAGCGAGCCGCATCAGCGGCAAGACTGGAGATGTAGTAAATGGTTTCCAA
>CALKJO010000014.1 GCA_937995825.1 uncultured Anaerolineae bacterium | reverse complement strand
ACCATCACCGTCGAGCGAATCAACCGCGCCGCCAGATCGTATTTTCCGAACGACGGAATGATATATGCGCCCTGCACCATGCCGCGCAGGTCGGTCATGAGTTCCTGAGCGATGAGGATGCCTTCATCGGGCGCATCCTCGCCGGCATCGGCGATCCGCTTCATCAGCGCGTCGGGAATAGTGATGCCGGGGACTTCGTTGTGCAAAAACTGCGCGTGTCGCAGGCTGTGCAGCGGCATCACGCCCATGATCACGGGCAGCGTCAGCGCCGTCCCCGCGATCTGCTCATAGCGGCGCAGGAAATGCTCCGCCAGGCGCGGCTCGAACACCGGCTGACCGAGCGCGAAATCCGCGCCCGCGTCGATCTTTTTCAGCAGCACGTCGATCTCTTTGTCCGCGTCCGACGCGCCCATGTTGAGCGCGCAGCCGACGGTGAAGGCGGTTGCGCCGCCGATGGGGTTGCCCGCCTGATCGATGCCGGTATTCATGCGCTGGGCGACCAGCCGGATCAAGCCCGACGGCACAATGTCGTAGTTATCCATCGCGTCCGGGTAATCGCCGATGCGGGTCGGATCGCCCATGCAGACGAACAGATTACGGATGCCGAGCGCGTGCGCGCCGAGCAGATCGCCCTGAATCCGCAGCAGATTGCGCCCGCGCGTTGGGAAATGGAGGATGGTCTCCATGCCGAGGCGGGTTTCAAGGAGCTGGCAGACCGCCCACGGGCTGATGCGCATCCGCGCGGTCGGGCTGTCGGCGATATTCAGCACGTCCGCGCCGGCTGCGCGCAGCTTTTCGGCGGCTTCCAGCGTCCGTTCCAGGTTGTGGCTGCGCGGCGGATTCATCTCGACGCTGATCACAAACCGCCCAGCGCGCAGTTTGGCGGCGAACTCCGATCCGTGTGACGCGATCTCGGTCTCGTCCGCTTCGGCAGGGCTGATCACGCTGACGCGGTCGCGTCCATTGGTCGGCGGCGCATCGAGCGCGGCGCGCATGGCGGCGATGTGGGCAGGAGTCGTCCCGCAGCACCCGCCGATGATATGCGCGCCGGCTGCCCGGAACGTGTGCGCGTAGTCGGCGAAATACTCGACCGACGCCGGATACATCGTCCGTCCGCCGATGGTTTCGGGAAAGCCGGCGTTGGGCATCCCGGACAGGATGGCGGTGGGCGCGGCGGCGTGCATGGCGCTCAGCACCCGGCTGATCTGCGCCGGACCCGCGCCGCAGTTGACGCCGATGGCGTCCGCGCCCGCTTCGAGCAGCGTTTTGGCGGCGCGCCCCGGCAGATAGCCGGTCAGCGTGCGATCATCGGCGGCGAAGGTGAGCTGCGCGATCACCGGTGTGCCGGGGGCAACCTCACGGGCGGTCTGAATGGCGAGCTGAAGCTCATCGATGTCGGTGAAGGTCTCGAAGATCAAGACATCGACGCCCGGCTGACCGTCGGCATCGCCTGTCAGCGCGGCGATCTGCTCAGCGAAGTGCGCGCGCGCCTCTTCCGGCTTGAGCCGCCCGAACGGCTGCACGCCGACTCCCAGTGGACCGACCGATCCAGCGATGTAGATAGGGCGCTGTGTTTCTGATGAGGCGATCCCGCCCCGCGCGAGCAGGACTCCAGCCCGGTTGATCGCGGCAGCCTGCTCATCCAGCCCATGTTCCGCCAGCTTGAGGCGGTTTGCGCCAAACGTATTGGTCTCGATCAGCTCCGCGCCGGCGGCGATGTAGTCGCGGTGGATGCTCATGATCAGATCGGGGCGCGTGAGGTTGAGCTGATCGAAGCAGGCGTCAATCGGCAGTCCGCGCCCGTGAAGCTGAGTCCCCATTGCGCCGTCGGCAAGGATGGGGCGCTGATCGTGCAGTCGGTCGAGAAAGGTCATGGCTTTCAGCGCATCAATGCTCATGGTCACGCCTCTGCGATCTGCTCAACGCGATCCACGCCGACGCTGTAATACTTGGCGTCGGGGTGGTGGACGACAATCGCCGCCGTGCTTTGCTCCGGTATCCACTGATACGCCGGCGAGAGCGTCAGACCCAGTTCAACGGCGTTGGGCAGCAGCCGCATCACCGTCTCATGCGCGCTCAGATCGGGACACGCCGGATAGCCCCAACTGTAGCGCTTGCCCTGATCGGGCGCGATCCCCAGCGCTGGACGGATGACCGTCTGATGGACGTAGTTGGCGGTCGCCTCGGCAGCCTGCACCGCCAGCCCGTGAAAGAAATAGGCTTCGGTGTAGTTGTCGGCGGCTTGCAGCGCGTCGAATGCCGCCGACGCCGCCTCGCCCACCGTCACAATTTGCAGCGCCATGACATCAACCTGATCGGACTCGACGGGAGCGAAGTAGTCGCTGATGCACAGATGCTCCCCGAACGGCTGGCGCGGGAAGGCGAAGCGGGCGATCTCGACGCGGCTGTCTGCGCCGGACTGAAACGGCTCCGGGTCATAGACGATCAGGTCGTCACCATCGCGGTTGACCGGGAAGAAGCCGTAGACCGCCTGCGGCTGCAAGCTCTTTGCACGGCTGGCGGCGCGCCCCATCCGCGCCAAACGGGCTTCAAACTCCGCCTGAAGCGCCGTCCAGGCGTCGCCGTGTGTGTTGCCCGCGCCCCAGGACAGCCGGAACAGCTCCGGCTTGTGCAGGGATTGCAGCACGATCTCCAGCGGCATAGTGCGGATGGTTTTTGCGCCCCAGAAGGGCGGCTGCGGGATGCGCGGCGCGGGCGGTACGCTGCTGGTCTGATTGCAGCGGCGCTCGCGGCGCACCGGGATCGGCTTTTCAAGCTCGGCATAAGCTTCAGATGTGATCTGCTCAAGAAAAGCGGCGCGCACCCTCGGGTCAACCAGCTTATTCATGACCGCCAAGCCCTCAAAGGCGTCCTTGCAATAGAACACGCCCGGCTCATACGGCTGATCGGTCTCATCCAGAAAGAGAATCCGCCGCCCAAATTTGCGGTTGATCGCCGCGCCGCCGATCAGGACAGGGAATTTGAGATTGCGCCGCGCCAGTTCGTTGATGATCAGCGGCATCTGCTTGCTCGTGCTGACCAGCAGCGCGCTCAAGCCGATGGCGTCGGCGCTGTACTCGACCGCTTTCTCGATGATCGTGCTGGCGGGAACCTGCTTGCCCAGATCATGGACGGTGAAGCCGTTGTTGCTCAGGATGGTTTTGACCAGGTTCTTGCCGATGTCGTGGACATCGCCGTAGACGGTTGCCAGCACCACCGTGCCTTTGCTCACGCCCTCGACCTTGTCCATAAACTGCTCAAGATAGCTGACGGCTTTCTTCATCACCTCCGCGCTTTGCAGCACGAACGGCAGGATCAGCTCGCCCGCGCCGAATTTATCCCCGACTTCCTTCATGGCGGGCAGCAGGACGTTGTTCAGCACGCCGACCGCATCCTGACGGGTCAGGCAGGCGTCGATGCGCGCTTCGATGCCCTCCTTCTTGCGATGGACGATCTGCCAGTGGAGCGCCTGCTCATCGGTCATGTCGGCGGTCGGGTCGATCTCCTGTTTGCCGGCTGGCTGCACGGTGTTCTGCTCGAAATACTGAATGAGGCGCGGCAGCGCGTTGGGGTCGGTGTTAAAGATCAGATCGTCGGCGAGCTGGCGCTGATCGGCGGGGATTTCAGCGTAGGGCGTGATGTGCGCCGGGTTGACAATCGCCATGTCCAGACCGGCGCGGACGGCGTGATAGAGAAAAGCGCTGTTCAAGACGCCGCGCGCCGCTGGCGTCACGCCGAAGCTGACATTGCTCACGCCGAGCGCGGTCATGACGCCGGGCAGACGCGCCTTGATCAGCCGGATCGCCTCGATGGTCTCGACGGCGCTGTTTCGCAGCTCCTCCTGACCGGTCGTGAGCGGGAAGGTGAGCGTGTCGAAAATCAGGTCTTCTTCCGCCAGCCCGTATTCATCGATGGCGATGCGGGCGATGCGTTCAGCGATGGCGGCTTTCTTCTCGCGGGTGTGCGCCATGCCGTCCTCATCGATGGTCATCGACAACACCGCCGCGCCGTATTTGCGAGCAAGCGGCATGATTTTATCGATGCGCTCGCGCCCATTCTCCAAGTTGTTGCCGTTGATGACGGCGCGCCCCGGATAGACCGCCAGCGCCGCCTCCGCGACCGCCGGATCGGTCACATCGATGATCAGCGGCGCTTCGACCGCCATCGCCAGCTTTTTGACCAGCGCCTGCATCTGCGCGGCTTCGTCGGCGCGCTCCGTCAGCGCGACGCAGACATCGAGCATGTGCGCGCCGGCTTCGACCTGGCTGACGGCAATCGGGACGACTGAGTCGTAATCCTCATTGAGGATCAGCTCCTTGACTTTACGGCTGCCCTGCGTGTTGACGCGCTCGCCGATCATCGTCGGACCCGGATTGAACGCCATCGGCACGGCGCGCATGTTGCTGGAGGTCTGCGCCGGATATTCCGGCTCGCGCTGCACGGGTTTGCGCCGCGCCTTCAGGCGTTTGACTTCGTCTTCGTAGGGGTGTCCGTGCGTTTTGGCGTAGAGCTGGGCGATGTGATCGGGTGTCGTGCCGCAGCATCCGCCGACCACGCCGACGCCCCAGCGCGTGAACGCCGCCACCATGTCGCTGAAGGGCTGCGGCTGCATCGGGTAGACGGCTTCGCCATCGACATTGATCGGTAAACCGGCGTTGGGCAGGATCGAGATCGGATACGGGCTGTGCGCGACCAGATAGCGCACCGGATCGACCATGTATTCGGGACCGGTCGAGCAGTTCAAGCCGATGACTTCGATGGGCAGCGGTTCGAGCGTCGCCAGTGCGGCGGCAATGTCCGATCCGAACAGCATCCGCCCGCTGGTGTCGAGCGTCACCTGGACTTGCAGCGGGACGCGGATGCCGGTATCGCTGAACGCGCCTTGAATGCCATGCACCGCCGCTTTGACCTCCAAAATGTCCTGGCTGGTCTCAACCAGCAGGACATCCGCGCCGCCCGCCAGCAAGCCGCGCGCCTGCTCGTAGAAGACAGCGGCGAGTTCGTCGAAGGTGATGTTGCTCAGATCGGGATCGCTGCCGCTGGGGAGCTTGCCGCTGGGTCCGATGCTGCCAGCGACAAAGCGCGGGATGCCGGTCTCGCGTTCGAAGCGGTCGCAAACGCGCCGCGCCAGCGCCGCCGCCGCCTGGTTGATCGCGTCGGTCTGGTCGCTCAAGCCGTATTCCGCCAGCGTCAGCGGGTTGGAGCGAAATGTATCGGTCTCGACGACCTCCGCGCCGACAGCGAGAAACGACTCGTGAATCGACTCGATCACGTCGGGGCGGGTAATGACCAGATAATCGTTGCAGCCGTTGTAGGGTTCGCCGCCGAAGTCGTCCGCCGTCAGGTTGAAGCGCTGGATGCTGGTTCCCATCGCGCCATCGTAGATGACGATGTGATCCTGGACTGCGTCGAGGTAGCGGCGGTTGGTGTAGGTGCGCGCGCTGAAAGTCCGTCGTGCCATGCCCGTCTCTCGTCTCGATGAACGACAAAAACGCCCCATCTGGATGACTCAGATGAGGCGCAGAAGCGTCGAACCTGGCGCTCATCTGTCAGGATGCATATCCATCCCGCCGGACTTGGCACCGTCCCGACGCTTCGGGGGCTGCCGCGAGGTCAGTGAGCCGGGTCTCTCGCTCGCTCTGGATGAGGTCATGCATTCAAGCTTAACATAGAAATATGGGCATGTAAAGGATATGGGAGGGGATGAGGGGATATATGAATAAGGAAAACGCTTTTCCTCATCCCTGCATTCGAGTCAGCTTTCGAGCGCTTTCTTGCCCGAAAACGGCGCGCCGAGGATGGGCGAAATCAGGCAGACATTGAGCGCGCCCGCCAGCAAGACGACCACACCCACTGCCGCCAGCACGATCCCGCCAACATCGCCAACGCCCAACAGACCCACCAGCACCAAAATCACACCTACGATGATCCGAACGCCGCGCCCGATCGGTCCGGCCATAAATTTTGCAAATGCCATGTTACTGTCTGTCCTCACGAGATGCTCCGTACGATACTATACAGACGGCGCGGCGCGGCGCAGGATGACATGACATCTGTCACATTCTGACAGTGACAAATGTCAGAGCTGCTTTGCCCCCGCCATGAGCGCGCCGAGCCGGCGCAGATCGACGCCATCACGGGGCATGTCGCCGACGATCTGCCCCTCATACATGACCAAAATCCGGTCGCTGAGCGCCAAAATCTCATCCAGATCTTCGGAGATCAGCAGGATGGCGGTTCCGCGCGCGCGCTGCTCAAGCAGGCGGTGATGAATGTATTCAGAGGCGCCGATGTCGACTCCGCGCGTCGGCTGCGCGGCGATCAAAACCTGCGGGCGGCGCGCCAGTTCACGCGCCAGCACCAATTTCTGAATGTTACCGCCGGAGAGGCTTTTGATCGGCGTATCCGTGCCGGGGGTTTTGATCTCATAGTCGCGAATGGCGGCGCGGCAGGCGGAGGCAATCGCCCCAAAATTCATGAAGAAGCCGCCGCGCGCGAACGGCGGGCGATGGTGATCGTGCAGGATCAGGTTTTCGGCGACGGTGAAGTCTTTGATCACACCGTCGATCATCCGTTCTTCGGGGATGTAGGCTGCGCCGAGCCGCTGAATGACGGCGGCGGGGCGGTTGGTGACATTGTGGTCGCCGAGGCGAATCGCCCCAGCGGTGACGCGGCGCAAGCCGGCGATCACCTGCGCCAATTCCTGCTGACCGTTGCCGCTGACGCCAGCGACGCCGACGATCTCGCCGCCCCGAACGCTCAGCGAGACATCCCGCAGTCCGGGCGTGCCGCGGTCGCTGAGCGCGCTCACGCTGTCCAGCCGGAGGCGCTCCGCACCGGGGTTGGCAGGCGGGCGCTCATATTCCAGCACGACCGGACGCCCGACCATCATCTGTGCCAGCATCAGCTTGGTGGCGCTGGCGGCGGGGATCGTGTCGATGCGCTGTCCATCGCGCAGCACGGTGATCCGGTCGCTGATAGCGAGGACTTCATGCAGTTTATGCGAGATGAAGATCAGCAGATGCCCATCTTCGCGCATCTGGCGCAGCACGCGAAACAGATCATCGACCTCGCCCGGAGTCAGCACGGCGGTCGGCTCATCCAGAATCAGCAGCGCCGCGCCCTTGACCAGCGCCCGCAGGATTTCGACGCGCTGCTGTTCGCCGACGGCGAGCTGCCAGATCGGAACATCGGGATCGACCTTAAGCCCGTAGCGCTCGCTCAATTCGCGCACGCGGACGCGGATGCGGTCGAGATCGAGCAGCGCCCTGCGCGTCGATTTCATGCCCAGCGCGATGTTTTCCGCGACCGTCAGCGACGGGACGAGCATGAAATGCTGATGGATCATGCCGATGCCGCTGCGGATGGCGTCCTGCGGCGAACGGATCGCGGCGTTCGCGCCGTCGAGCTGGATGACTCCGTGATCGGCGCGGTATAAGCCGTAGAGGATTTTCATCAGGGTGGACTTGCCCGCGCCGTTTTCGCCCAGCAGGGCGTGGATTTCGCCGCACGCGCCGTCTGCGATGGCGTCGAAATCCACCCCATTCACAGCAAGCACGCCGGGAAAACGCTTGACGATCCCGCGCATGGTCATGCGCATGATGCGCGGCTGTCCGCTCGGAAGGAGATTGGTCATAGGCAGTGTCCTGATTTGGGGCGGCGCACAAGACCGCCCCATCTGTGAAACAGCAGCGGAATTAGCGCCCGGCTTCAGGCGTCGAGGCGGGTTCAGGCGCTTCAGGCGTGGACGCCGCGCTCGGCAGTGTGACGATCTCACCGCTGATGATGCCTTCGGAGAGCGCATCGATCAGGTCTTGCAGCGCCGCCGCCCGGTCAGGATCGAGCGCCGGGCTGAGTTCCATCATCAGCCCGCCGTTTTCCAGATCGATCACATACGACTCGCCGCCCAGCACGCCGTCCGCGCGCTTGGCGATCATGTCGCGCAAAATCACGTCCCAGCGGTAGACCTGGAACGCCACGCCAGCCTCCTCCGCCAGCGCCGCCTGGCTGCTCTGCGTCCCGAACCAGCGCAGCCCATTCTCTTTGGCGACCGCAATCGGTCCGACCACCATCTGCGCCGTCCCAGTCAGGATGTCCGCGCCGTTGGAGACGTGCGCTTCCGCCGCTTCGGTGGCAAGCGGGACATCGCTGAACGATTGAATGTAGGTCACCAGCACCTGGACATCCGGGTTGGTCGCGGCGGCTCCGGCTTTGAAGCCGTCGACATACAGCTTGGCGTCACCGACTTCGATCGGACCGACCACGCCGATCACGCCGCTGCGGGTCAGCGTCGCGGCAATCGCGCCGTTGATATAGCCGCCCTGATCGGCTGCGGCGGTGTAAGCATAGACATTGTCCAGCCCGAAGGTGTTGACATCCGTCCCCCAGGCGAACGAAATATCCGGGAAATCGGGCGCGAGTTCTTCCAGGATCGCGCCGTACTGCGAGCCATGCGCGATGATCAGATCATACTCACCGCTCGATGCCCAGTCGCGCAGCGCGACCGCCGCATCATCGACGATGAACGTGCCTTCCTGGAAGGTGAATTCGAAGCCATCACCGAGTTCCTCATCGAGGAGAGTCAAGGCATCGAACATACTTTGGCTGAATGCCAGGTCATTGGTCGCGCTCGGCGCGACAGCGGCAACGCGGAACACCTCTCCCTGCGCCCGAACAGCGGGCATGACCGAAATGGACAGCGCGAAGACGATCAAGAACAGAAGCGAACGACGTTTCATGATGTTTTTGTACCCCTAGATGCAGACGATCTCGTTATTCCCCTCGTTCAAACGGCTTGGTGAGCGCGGTCGGCTTTTCCATCCGCTTTGAGGCAAAGACCAGGGCGATGATGGTAATGACATACGGAGCCATCACCGCGAACTCCGACGGGATCGGCACGCCAATCGAGCCGATCTGAAGCTGGAGCGCGTTGACGAAGCTGAACAGCAGCGAGCCGATCAGCACGCCGAACGGCTTCCAGCGTCCGAAGTAGACCAAGGCAACGGCGATGAAGCCCAAGCCGGAAGTGAGATTCTGTTGAAAGACGTTGAGGAGCGCAATCGAGAGCGACGCGCCTGCCAGCCCCGCCAGCATCCCACCGATGCAGACAGTCAGATAGCGGACGCGGACGACGTTGATCCCCATCGCGTCGGCGGCTTCGGGATTCTGACCGACGGCGCGGATCATCAAGCCGAAGGTCGTGCGGTTCAGCACGAATGCTGCGACCGGCACGAGCGCAAAGGCGGCATAGACCAGGGGATTATGGTTGAAGAAAATTTGCCCGATGATCGGGATGTCGGTCAAGCCGGGGATGTTGATGCGCGAAAACCCACTGACCGACTGCGGCGTCCCGATCAGGCGCTGAAAGAGCAGCTCGCTCATGCCTAAGCCGAATAAATACATGCCGATGCCGCTGATTCCCTGCTCGGCTTTGAGCGTCACGCTGATCAACGCCGTCGCCAGACCGAGCAGCAGCCCGATTCCCAGCGCCGCCAGCACACCGAGGATCACGCTGCCGGTCGCGTAGACGGCGTAGAAGCCGAAGAACGCGCCCATCAGCATGATCCCATCCACGCCGAGATTTAAAACGCCGCTGCGCTGAGCGAACGTCTCGCCGATGGCGGCGAAGATATACGGCGTCGCCAGCCGGATGGTTGAGGCGAAGACGCTGGCGGTCAGGATGTTCTCGATCATGTCCCCGACTCCGTGCTGGTGACCGCCAGCGGGCGCGCCGGCTCGGGCGCATCGGGTTTGACGACGGCGCGGCGGCGCGCGCGGCGGCGGGCGAAATACTGCGCGCTGACCACAAACATCACGATCAAGCCGTTGATGGCGGTGATCAACGAAGCGGGGACGCCGAGATCGCGCTGCATCTTCTGCGCGCCGACCAGCAGCCCGCCGAAGAAGAACGATGCCGGAATCGCGCCGATCGGGTTGAGTCCGCCGAACAGCGCGGCGACGATGCCGTTAAAGCCGGCGCTGCCGGTGAATCCGGCGGGCGATCCATCGGTTTGGAGGCGATACTGCAAGCCCAACACCTGCACCACGCCGCCCAATCCGGCGAATCCGCCCGCCAGCAGCATCGACAGCACGACATGGCGCTTGATGTCGATGCCGGCATAGCGCGCGGCGCGCTCGTTATAGCCGACGGCGCGAATGCGATAGCCGACTGTCGTGCGCCAGAGCAGGATGTAAGTCAGCACTGCCAGCGCGATGGCAATCATCAGCCCCCAATGCAGCCGCGTCCGGCTGAACAGCTCCGCCGTGCCAAATATGTCAGCGGTGAACTCCGGCAGCGTGATGCTCAGGCGGGGAAGCTGCGCGGTCTGGGCGATGCGCGCGGTTTTGGGGATGGCATTCGTGCCGACTTCAGTCGGATCGAGCAGCGCGCCGTTGAGCAGGAAGTTCATCAACTGCACGGCGACCTGATTGAGCATGATCGTCGTCAGGATTTCGTTGACGTTGAAATACGCTTTGAGGAATCCAGCAAGACCGCCGTAGAGCGCGCCCATCGCGAATCCTGCCAGCAGCGACAGCGGGATGACCACCCCGCTGGGCGACTCTGCCAGCGCCAGCGCGACCGTCACGCCCGCCAGCGCGCCGGCGATCATCTGTCCTTCGCCGCCGATGTTGATCACGCCGCCGCGAAAGGCGATGCAGATGCCGATAGCGACGAACAGGATCGGCGTGGCTTTGACCAGCGTCTCGGCGGTTGCGTTCATCGTGCCGAATGCGCCCTGCGCCATCGATGACACGGCGGACAGCGGCGATGCCGCCAGCGCGATCAGCAGCACTGAAGCGACGGCAAAGGCGGCAGAGAGCGCTAAACCGTAAGGGACGCTGTCGAACAGCTTGGAGACCACCGCTCTTGGATTCATCGTTTCCCTGGTCGAAGCAACAAGCCCTCAGTGTAAGAGCGCGATGATGCGGTTACATTTCACAAATCCGCCGAACTTCTCTGTGCGCATTTGTTAAAAAATACCAAATTTAGCGGCGCATGACAACTCATCGCTCGAAAATCGAGCCGGCGGGTTGATGGCATGTGAAAACTGTTCAAGTATAATGCAAATATAATGCAAACAACACGATAAATTCATTGCAGTATATTCGATGAGGGGAAGACGTGATGCAGATACGCTGGGCGGCGCTGATATTCACTGCAGTTGTGGTGCTGGGAACTGCCGTTCTGATGGGATCGGGGACGGACAGCGTGACTGCACAGACCGAGGCGGCGCGCTGCGCTGCAATCGTGCGCGACGCGCTGCGCGAAGTCGGATCGAACTGCGACCGTCTGAGCCGCAACAGCGCCTGCTACGGCTTCGATCTCGTGCGCGGCAGCTTCACGCAAGCCGTCCCAGCGCATTTCTTCACGCGCCCGGCAGATCGCGGCGAACTGAGCATCTTCGAGCGCATCCAGACCTTCGCCCTCAATTTACAGAACAAGACCTGGGGCATCGCGCTGATGAGCCTGCAAGCGAATCTGCCGCAGACGCTGCCAGGGCAGAGCGTGGTCTTCATGCTGGTCGGCGATACGCGGGTGGAGAACGCCGTCGCGCCTGATCGGGCGTTCGTGGGCGGCATGGTCTCGCCGGTGGTGACGCGCCTGCCCGCCGCACTGTATATTGATCCATCCACCCGCGCGCCGCTGGTCGCTAATGTGCCGGCGGGCGTGACGCTGCAAGCCGATGCCGTGACGCCAGAAGGCGACTGGGTGCGGGTGGTCTACGAGGGTCAGCCCGGCTGGCTGATGGTGACCGTGATCGACGCGCCCAACGGCTTGAATCTGCCGGTCTACACGCCGCAAACGCGCTCTCCCATGCAGGCATTTTATTTCCGCACCGGCATTGGCACGCTCGACTGCTTTGAAGCGCCGAGCGTGCTGGTGGTGCAGGGACCGCAAAAGCTGCGCGTCAATATCAATGCCAACGGCGCGGATATGCAGCTCGGATCGACAGTGGCGCTGAACACGCTGCCTGTCGATCCGCGCACGCTGCGGCTGCTGTTCCCGAACTACACAGGTCAGGAGCCGGTCGGCGCGCTGATACAGGTGACGACGCTGGATGGCGCGGCGCTCATCTATCCTGGCACAGATCAGGAAGTGATTGTCCGCGCAGGACGCACTGCCATCAGCTGCTTATCGGAGAATCGCAGTCTCGGCATCGATGGGATCGCCAATGACCGCCGCGTCATCGCGGGCTGCGGCTGGGTGACACGCGATCTGGGACCGGGCGAACTGGATTCACTGGTCGAGCTGGAGGGCTTCGAGCTGCTGTATCCGATCAGCCTGCCGCCGGGGACGGTCAGCACGATGACTTCTGAGCCGCCGCCCATTGACCCGCCGCCGGCGACCATTATCCCTCCCGTCACGCCTACGCCGACCCTGCCGCCGACCTTTGTGCCGAGTGTGAGTGATCTCAGCCTGAGCAAAAGCGTGAACAACCCGAATCCGTCGGTCGGCGCGCTGGTCGAGTTCACCATCACGCTCACATTGCTCGGACCCGACAGCGCGACCGGCGTCGTCGTCACCGATCTGCTGCCGCCCGGCTTGGTCTACGCCTCGCATAGCGTCAGCGCCGGCTCATACAATGCCGCAGCGGGCGTCTGGACAGTGGGAGATGTCAATGTCGGTGGGACGTACACGCTGACACTGTCCGCGACAACAGCGCCAAATCCGCCTGGCACGGTGCTGACCAACACGGCGGCAGTCACCGCCTTCGACCAGACCGATCCGGTTGGAGGCAACAACAGCGCCTCCGCGTCGGTCACGGTAGCGGCGGCAGCAGACCTTGCCCTCAGCAAGACGGTGGATCACACGACGCCGCTGGAGGGCGAGACAGTGGTCTACACGATCACTGTCCAGAATCTGGGTCCGAATGCAGCGGGCGGGATCATCGTCAATGAACCGCTCGCATCGGGGCTTGACTATCTGAGCCATACACAGACTCAGGGGAGCTACAGCCCCGTCACCGGCATCTGGGATATTGGCGCGCTCGGCGTCGGTCAGTCGGCGGCGCTGACGATCACGGTCGAAGTGCTTGACGACACAGGCGGCACGACGATCACCAATACGGCGTCAATTACCGGCAGCAGTCCGCCTGATCCCGCCTCGGGCAACAACAGCGCCAGCGCGACCATTGAACCGATCAACGTGCCGCGAGCTGACTTAAGCATCATCAAGCAGGTTGACGATGACACGCCGCCGAGCGGGGGCGTGGTGGAGTATACGATCACGGTGTATAACAGCGGATCCGATCCGGCGACGGGCATCACCGTCAGCGATCTGCTTGAGCCTGGGCAGGTGCTGCTCACCTTCACGCCGTCGCAGGGGAGCTACAACCCCATCACCGGCATCTGGGATGTCGGCGCGCTGGGCGATGATGACGACGCGGCGCTGACGATCAGCGCTCAGATCACCGCGCCGGTGAGCGCGATAATCCATAACACGGCGGCGATCACCGCGTCCACGCCGTCTGATCCTGACCTGAGCGATAACAGCGCCAGCGTGATTCTCACGGTCGTCGCGCTGACGACGGAACTGGGCGTGTCTAAGACAGTCGATGATGACACGCCGGTTGAAACGCAGCTTGTCACCTATACGATCACCATGACCCACAACAGCGGCGATCCCGTGAGCGGCGTTCAGGTGAACGATCCGGTGCCGGTGGGCTTGACCTATGCAGCGCACAGTGCCAGCCAGGGGACGTACAATTCGAGTACGGGCATCTGGGATATCGGTTCGCTCAATCCGGGCGACTCGGTCACGCTCCTGCTCAGCGTAACGGTCGATGTCGGCACGGTCGGGCAGACGATCACCAACACCGCCGCGATCATCAACAGCGGCTGGACAGACCCGATCTCGACCAACGATCAGGCGAGCGCTGATCTGGTCGTGCAGCCCTGATGCCGCTGCCGCAATGCGCTTCGCGCCGCTGCATGGCTGGAAGCTGGATGCCGCCGCCGCTGTCGCGCTGCAAAAGCGGATGGCGGCGGCGGTCATCGCGGATCGTCCGCTCGATCTGAGCGCGCTTCGAGTGGTGGCGGGCGTCGATGTCAGCGTCAAGGTGGATGAACACGGGATCGCGCAGTCGCGCGCGGCGGTGGTGGCGCTGCGCTTCCCCGACATGACCGCCATCGAGACAGCGGCAGCGTCCATGTCGACGCCGTTTCCCTACATCCCAGGCTTGCTCAGCTTTCGGGAGCTGCCCGTCGTGCTGGCGGCGTGTGAAAAACTGACCACAGCGCCGGATGCGCTGATCGTCGATGGCATGGGACGGGCGCACCCGCGCCGTTTCGGGATCGCCTGCCACTTGGGGCTGTGGCTCGACATGCCGACCATCGGCTGCGGCAAAACCCGGCTGATCGGACGGCACGCCGATCCGCCGGATGAGCGCGGGGCATTTACCGATCTGGTGGACAACGGCGAGATCATCGGCGCGGCGCTGCGAACGCGCCCCCGCGTCAAGCCGGTGTATATCTCAGTCGGGCATCGCTGCGATCTGGCGTCGGCGCTGGCGCTGACGATGGCGTGCGTCGGCAAATACCGCCTGCCGGAGCCGATCCGCGCTGCGCACAAGGCGGCGGGACAGTGCTAACGTTCGGTTAAAAGCGCGGTCAGCGTTTTGCCCCTGCTTGCACACGGCGAAATGCGTATGTTATAATCATCGCACTTCATCAGGAAAAGTTGTTCAAACCACTGTGAACGAGAACGCAGACCAACCTCCTCAACGTGGAAGGCGTGATCTGAAGCGACAGCCGGTAGCCCATTCTTTCCGTGTTCAGACAGGGAAGGGGCGGAGTCCGGCTCTTTCGATTCCGGTGGTGGTGAGCATAAATGGGGAGCAGCAAGCTTGACCGAAGGCAGTTTATCCACGCTGCTGACGCTGGCGATTCTGATCGCCATGCATGGCACACTGGAATTTGCGTTTGCAGCGCTGAGCAACTGCCGGCGCGTGCCACTGCAAGAGCGCGCCGGCACAGGCGATGCCAAGGCGCGGCGGGCGCTGGCAGTGAGCGATGATCTGCTGCGGCTGCGCATGGCGGCTGACCTGCTACGGCTGATCTTTCGCTTCACGACTGCGGCGGTGGCAACGCTCGGCTTTGCCATCCCGCTGCTGAATGAAAACAATGCGCTCGATCCGGCGGCGGAACTGGCGCTGGCGCTGATCCCGACGGCGTTCATCTCCTTCATTTTAGGCGGCGTGCTGCCGTCGGCGCTCGGCTCGGCATATGCAGATCGGGCGGCGCGCTGGGCTGCCCCGCTGATGAGTCTGCTGCTGTTGGTGCTGCGTCCGGCGCTGGCGGCGCTGGTGGCGATCAATCAGGCGATGATCCGGCTGGCGGGCAGCGAGGAACTCGGCAAGTCGGTCACTGAGGAAGAGATCATGACGCTGGTCAACGTCGGTCAGCAGGATGGCACGATTGAGGACGACGAAAAAGCCATGATCTACTCGGTCTTGCAGTTCAATGAGACCATCGCGCGCGAGGTCATGGTTCCGCGCCCGGACATGGTGGCGATTGAGATTGAGACGCCGCTTGAGGAAGCGCTGAGCGAATTCATCCGCAGCGGACATTCGCGGATTCCGGTCTATGAGGACAACATCGACAACGTGCGCGGGATTCTATACGCCAAAGACCTGCTGATGCTGCTGGCGGATATGGTCAAGAAAGAGCCTAACGCCGCGCGCGCGCCGATCCGCGAATTGATGCGCACCGCCTATTTCGTGCCGGAGACCAAACGCGCCGACGCGCTCTTCAAAGAGATGCAGGAGCGTAAAGTCCACATCGCGATCATCGTCGATGAATACGGCGGGACGGCAGGCTTGCTGACCATCGAAGACCTGATCGAAGAGATCGTCGGCGACATCCGCGATGAATTCGACTTCAACGAAGAAGCCGAGTATGTCCAGTTGGGCGAGGATGAATACATCGTTGATGGCAGCATGAATCTGGATGATCTGGAAGAGCTGCTGGGTGTGACGCTGCCGAAGGACGACAACGACTCGGTCGGTGGGCTGATCTACAGCCGGCTGGAGCGCGTCCCGCAGATTGGCGACACGGTGACGCTGGAAGAAGAACGGCTGACTCTACGTGTGACGCTGGTGCAGGATCGACGCATCCGCAAGGTGCATATCCAGCGCCTGCCGCCGCCGGAGCCGCTGGAGGACACGGCTGAGGAGAACAAACCCGTGCCGATCAGGTTCCGCCGCAAAGCGAGCGAAGTGGATGATGAGCTTCCGTCCAGTGTCCGCACCGCGCACTAACCCAATGAAAGCAGCCGATGATCGATGCCCTTGATCGCGATCTGATCGCAGCGGCAGCGTCCGCTGCTGAGCGGGCATATTGTCCGTATTCGCGCTATCCGGTCGGCGCGGCGCTGGAAGCTGAGGATGGCACGGTCTATGCAGGCTGCAATGTCGAAAATGCGGCGTATCCGGCGGGCATCTGCGCCGAGCGCGTCGCGCTGGTCAAGGCGGTCAGCGAAGGCAGACGCCGCTTCACCCGCTTAGCCGTGGTGACGCGGACGGGCGGCGCGCCGTGCGGCATCTGCCGGCAGATGCTCTATGAATTCGCGCCCGATCTGCGCGTGATCATCGCCGACACCGCCGGACAGATCGCGTTCGACGGCGCGCTGTCCGCCCTGCTGCCGCTCGGCTTCGGAGGCGAGCATTTACCGTGAACGAACGACGCGCGCGCTCATTTCGGACGACCGCGCTGATTTTAAAACGGCGCGATTTCGGCGAGTCCGACCGGATGCTGACGATCCTCAGCCCGACGCATGGCAAGCTCGATGTGCTGGCAAAAGGCGCGCGCAAGCCGCTCAGCCACAAAGCTGGGCATGTCGAGCTGTATACGCGCTCCGAACTGCTGATCAGCCGCGGGCGCGACTTTGGGCAGGTGGCGCAGGCGGAGATGCGCGCGCCCTATCTGCTGCTGCGCCAGGACCTGACGCGCGGCGCATATGCCCATTACGCCGCCGAACTGCTCGACCGCTTCACCGCGCAGGATGACCACGACGCGCTCGAATTGTTTCCGCTGCTGGATGAGACCTTTGCCCGTCTGTGCGATCAGGCGCTCGATCCGCGCACTGTGTCGCGCTTCTATGAGCTGCGGCTGCTGGAGCGCGTCGGCTTTCGACCGGAACTGCACGAGTGTGTGATCGGGCGCGAGCCGATCCAGCCGCAAAGCCAATTTTTTAGCTATGCCGAGGGCGGCGCGGTCTGCCCGGACTGCGCCGCGCGCGCGCGGGCAAGCCTCCACGCTGTCAGTCTGGACGCGCTCAAGCTGCTGCGCCATCTTCAGCGCAGCCCGTTTGCATCGGTCGCCAATCTGCGCATCGCGCCCGCGCTGCATGACGAAGTGGAGCGGCTGATGCTCGGTTATCTGGTCTATCTGCTGGAGCGGCGGCTGCAAAGCGCGGCGTTCATTCAGCGCGTCCGCGCCACGTGAGCTTCGATCAGGGCGGCGGCGCTTTCCAGCAGATCGGGATCGACAGGCGGCAGACCGCGCCGGTGCAGCGCCTCCGCCAGCGCGCTGACATGCAGTGGCAGCGGCAGTCCGCGCGCCGCATCCACAATCGCCACCGCCAGCACGTGCAGATCGGCATCCGAAAACGGCTGGGCGAGATTGAGCCGCGATCCTTCCAGCGCGTTCAGGTAGCTTCGGTCATCCGGGGCTGGCTCGAACCGGCGCTCCGGAAGCTGGCGCAGATGGGTGTAGAGCGCGAAGGCGAGTTCATTGCCCTTGAAGTTCATCGGCATGGTCTCGCCCGAATTTTCGGGCGGTGCGGAGGTGGGCGGCTTTGCGCTGGCGGCGGGCGGCGGTGGATGGCGGGGAAGGAGCAGCGTCAGCGCGTAGAGCGTGGTCGCCAGCGCCAGAATGATCGTGGTTGCGGCGTCCATCGGCTGCGTGTAAGCGTCCTCTCTACGAATCCCTATTCATAGTGTACACAAGGCGGGCGGATGAGCGAGGTGAGATTTTGGTAGGCTGGCGAATCTGGGCGGCGGCGCTGATCCTGGTATTCGCAGCGGCGCTGCGCATCATCGGCGCGGACGGGTATCCGCTCTGGACGGATGAGGGCTGGAGCGTGTGGGCGGCAAGCGGCGATTGGCTGGCGATCACCGCCCATGACCGCCATCCGCCGCTGTATTTCGGGCTGCTGGCGGGCTGGCGCGACCTGGCGGGCGAATCGCGGCTGGCGCTGCGCTGTCTGAGCATCGCCTTTGGGTTGATCGCGGTCGCGGCGGTCTACCGGATCGGCGCGGACGTGCGCGGTCAGCGCGCGGGCCTGATCGCCGCGCTGGGGATGGCGGCGCTGCCGATGGCGGTCTATTACAGTCAGGAAATCCGCCATTACGGGCTGCTGACGCTGTGGACGGTGCTGTCGTGGCTTTTGCTGCTGAGGCTGCTGGCGCGTCCGAGTCGATGGCGCTGGCTGGCATACGCGCTGAGCATCTGCGGACTGGTCTACACGCTCTATTTCGGCGTGTTTGTGCTGCTCGCACAGGGCGCGGCGCTGCTGCTGTCGCGGCGGCGCGGGTGGGCGCTGTCGGCGTGGCTGGCGGCAGGCATGGCGTATTTGCCCTGGCTGATCGTGGTGCTGACGCAGCAGGCGGGCTTTCTGGCGTTCGGGATCGGCGCGAATCCCGGCACGCTGCGCCTGCCTGAAAACCTGTGGAACGCGACAAGTCTGCTGTTTGGCGGGCTGGCGCTGATCGGCGCGGCGGCGTGGGGTGCGGGGATGCGCGATCTGAGCAGGCATCCAGCGCGGTGGGGCGCGCTGATCGGCGGAGTCGGGCTGCCGGTCGGGCTGATCGCGCTGGGGTGGCTGGCTCCGCTGCTCGCGCCGCGTGTCCTGATCATGCTCGTCCCGATGCTGATGGTCGTCATCGGCGCGGGACTGCGCCAAGCCCCGGTTTGGTTGGCGGCGATCTGGGTTGGGCTGCTGCTCGCTGCGCCAAGTCCGGTCATTCAGCCGCGCCTGCCCATCGATGGGGCGGCTGCCATCGTCGCTGCGGGGTATCAGCCAGGAGACGGGGTGATTCTGGAGACGGGCTGGGATGACAATGCCGCCGCCTACGAAATCCGCCGCTTGATCGGCGCGGACGCCGCCATCGTGCGGTTGCTGGCGTATCTGCCGCAGCGTCCCGATGCCCCGCCGACGCCGCTGCCGCCCGCTGCGGAGATCGCCGCGCCGTTTCAGCGCGTTTGGGTTGTCCATTGGCTGACCGCGCCTTACGTCCGCTCGTATCTCGACTCCGGCGCGGATGGCTGGACGCGGATCAATGCCGTTGAGGCATCCGCACTGCCGTATGGGGCGGACTTCGGCGCGCCGTCGATCTATGTCGCCCTCTATGAGCGTTAAACTTAACGAATCAATCGGGCGAAGTGCGGCTACGATGATACATAGTAAGCGTGTCTATGGAGAATAATGCCATGCAGAAAACACATACGCCCGTGCCTAAGTATGTCTTGACTCACCCTGAAGCGGAGATCAAAGGGCTGTCGCTGATCTCGCTCGAGCAGAGCAGTGAACTGGAGGAGTTTGCTGACCTGCTGGACAAATATGGTCTGCGCGGCATCAAGGGCGAACAGTATTATAAACTAGCGACTGTGATGGAGTATTACAGAGAAGTGATGCAGCGCCCGAACGCCAGCACGAACTTCGTCTCGATGGGGATCAATCTCCATAAGAGCGTCGTGCTGCCGGAGGATGTGAAGACGATTGAAGACGGGCTGCGGCTGATGATATACATCATCAAAATCAATGTGATCCATGATCCCACCATCGAGACATGGTATCAGATTGAAAGGATCGGAGATCGTCATATCCGCCTGATCGACCAGTCGCCGTTTCCGCACGACCTGCTCTACGGCTACGTCTACGGCGTGTCGCGCCGGCTTGCCCCGGAAGGGACGCGCCCGACCGTCAGGCGGACATTCATGAACGAAGCTGATCCCGACGCCGACGGCGCGGTCTACGACATCACCTGGTGATGCTGCTGGAGGGTGACGAACTGGTATAATGGACGTGTCCTGGGGACAGGTTTTTTGATTACAGAGACTGATTGCCCATGCGCGCACACAAATCCGCGCCCGACTTAGCCGCCCACCGCGACGCGCTGATCGCCGTGCTGCGTGATGTCATCGCCCGCCCCGATCTGACGCCGAACGCGCTGGATAAGCTGGTGCGCGCTCATGCACGTGGGGGCAGGTCGCTCTACCGCCGCGAGACGCTGATCCGCGCATACCGCGCATTTGCGGGCGAAGATGGGCTGCCGCCCTACGATCCGGCGGTGATCGAGCGGCTGCGGATGAAGCCGGTGCGCACCAGTTCGGGCGTGACTCCGCTGACCGTGCTGACCAAGCCGTTTCCATGTCCGGGCGAATGCATCTTCTGCCCCAATGACGTGCGGATGCCCAAAAGCTACCTGTCTGATGAGCCGGGCGCGCAGCGCGCCGAGCAGAATGCCTTCGACCCGTACTTGCAGACCATGACCCGCCTCAAGGCGTATTACCACACCGGACATCCGACCGACAAGATCGAGGTGATCGTCCTGGGCGGCACGTGGTCATTCTACCCACAGACCTATCAAATCTGGTTCGTCAAGCGCATCTTCGACGCCCTGCACGATTTCGGCGCCGGAGTCGATCAGTCGGCTGAGGTCGAGGCGCGGCTGCGCGCCGCCTCACAGCTTCACCCCGACAACAATACGCCGAATGTCCGGCTTTCGGGCGACGCGCTGGCGCAGACCTACAACCAGGTCGTCCAGCGCATCTACGCCGATGAGATGCGCCGTTCGCGGGAGGCGGCGCGGGCGCGCACGCCGATTGATGAGGTCGCGACTTGGGACGAACTCGAAGCGGCGCACCGCCAGAATGAGGACGCGCCGTGCCGCTGCGTCGGCTTGGTGATCGAGACGCGCCCCGATCATCTGGACGACGCCGAGGTCGAGCGCATCCGGCGGCTGGGCTGCACCAAAGTCCAGATCGGCTTTCAAAGCCTGAATGATGCGGTTTTGCTCGCCAACAAGCGCGGTCACACGGTGGCGGCGACTCGGCGGGCGGTGCAGATGCTGCGGCGGGCGGGCTTCAAGATTCACGCGCACTGGATGCCCAATCTCTATGGCGCGACGCCGCAAAGTGACCTTGCCGATTATGATCGCCTGTTCGGTGACCCCGATTTTCGCCCCGATGAGCTGAAAATCTACCCCTGCTCGCTGATCGAGAGCGCTGAGCTGATGCGCCACTACCGCGCCGGCGCATGGCGACCGTATACGCATGAGGAACTGCTCGATCTGCTGACCGCCTGCTTTCTGCGGACGCCCGAATACTGCCGGCTGACGCGGGTGATCCGCGACATCCCCAGCACAGACATCGTGGACGGCAACAAGACGACCAACTTTCGGCAGTTGGTCGAGGCGGAGATCGCGCGGCGCGGCGAACGCGGGCGCGACATCCGCGCCAGGGAAGTCCGCTTCGCGCCGACCGACCCCGATGGGCTGATGCTGGATGAGATCGCCTACGAAACCAGCATCGGGCGCGAGATATTCCTCCAATTCATCGACTCCGAGCGCCGGATCGCTGGATTTTTACGGCTGGCGCTGCCGGCGTGTCCGCCGCCGGATAACCTGGCGGACGATCTGACGGACGCCGCGATCATTCGTGAGGTGCATGTCTACGGTCAGGCGGTTGAGATCGGCGAGCGCGAGCGCGGGCGCGCTCAGCACAGCGGGCTCGGCGCACGGCTGATCGAGCGCGCCGCAGCCATCGCGCGCGCGGCGGGGTATGCGCGCCTGGCGGTGATCAGCGCCGTCGGTACGCGCGGCTACTACCGCAAGCGCGGCTTTGAGGATGGACGGCTGTTTCAGGTGCGCGAACTTCGTGAATATCATGCAGGGGGTGTAGAGTTCGAGCCGAACCACTAGAACAAGGATGACATGGATGATCTTAAAAGCGCTCTCGGAAGCCATTGGCATCAGCGGGCAGGAAGATGCTGTGCGCGCCGTCATTCTGCCGGCGATCCGCGATCATGCGGTCGATCTGCGCGTCGATTCGATGGGCAGCATCACAGCGCGCAAGCCCGCTGCGAACGGCGTGGAGCCGCCGCCCCGCGTCATGATCGCTGCGCACATGGATGAGGTCGGTTTCATGGTGACCGCCGTCGATGGCGATGGTCTGCTGCGTTTTACGGCGGTCGGCGGGATCGATGAGCGGATTCTGCCGGGGCTGCGCGTGCTGGTCGGCGCCTCGCTGCTGCCTGGCGCGGTCATCTGGACGCCGATCCATAAGAACCGCGATCAGAATGTGGTCAAACTAAAAGACCTGCGCATCGACATCGGCGCAGCGAGCGGGGATGAGGCGAACGGTAAAGTCAAGGTCGGGGATCGGATCGCGTTTGCCAGCCAGTTTATGGAAGTCGGCGACAAGATGCTGCGCGGCAAAGCGTTCGATGACCGCGCCGGGTGCGCGCTGCTGATCGACCTGCTGGGAGCGGAGTCGTATCCGGTCGAGGTGCTGGCGGCGTTCACGGTGCAGGAGGAGATCGGCTTGCGCGGCGCGAAAGTCGCGGCGCAGACGCTCAAGCCCGATCTGGCGCTGGTGCTGGAGACGACGACGGCGCACGATCTACCGAATCCGAATGCCGACCCGGACGACGATATGCCGGTCAATCCGGTCTGCCGCGTTGGGGCGGGTCCGGCGCTGACGGTGCTGGATCGCAGCATGATCGCCCATCCGCCGCTTTTGAAGTTCATCCGCGAGACGGCGGAGCGCGAAGGCATCCCGTATCAACTGAAGTCGCTCCCCGGAGGCGGGACGGACGGCGGCGCGATCCACACCGCCAACGGCGGCATCCCGACGGCGGTGATCTCGCTGCCAGCGCGCTATATCCACAGCCCCGCCGCCTACCTCCACCGCGATGATTACGACGCCATGCTGCGGCTGGTCAAGGCGGTGCTGAACTCGATCACGCTGGACGCAGTGCGCCTATCGTGAGGTGGGGCTGGATTGGCGCCGCTGCGCTGCTGATTGGCGGGCTGATCGTCCGGCTGCCGCTGACGGAAAGCCTGCCGATGGCGTTTTCAGCGCAGCGGCAGTATTATTCGGCGCTGGCGGCGCGGGCGATCTACTTCCAGATCGCTGCTGAGCCGATCCCGGACTGGCGGCGCGAGGTCGTGAACGCCTATGTCCGCGCTGAAACGCGCACGGAACCGCCGTTCATCGAGACGGCGGCGGCGCTGGCATATCGAATCGCGGGCGGTGAGGACATCCACATCATGCTGGCGCTGACGGTCGTCTATTGGGGCATCGGCGGCGTCTTTTTGTATCTGCTGGCGCGCGATCTGGCGGGCAGCGCGTTTGTCGGCTGGGTCGCGCTGGCGGTTTATCTGTTCCTGCCCTATACGATCACGACGACGCGCGCGATCATGACCGATCCGCCGGCGCTGATGTTCATGCTGGCGGCGCTCTGGCAGGCGCGGCGCGGCGGGCGCTGGGGATGGGGGCTGGCGGCGCTGGCGGGCGGGCTGGCGATCTGGGTGCGGGCGCAGACGGCGCTGTTTCTGCTGCCGGCATGTTTGGCGCTGATCCCCGATTGGCGGCGCTGGCAGCGATTTCTAACGCCTTACCGTCTGGCATGGGCGGCGGCATGGCTGGCGGTCTGCGCTGCGCCGTTTGCGCTTTACGCGGTGGGCAATCCGGCGCTGTCGGATCGCGCTGGGCGCAATTTCGTGCCGGCGTTGTTCGCTGAGGAGTCGTTTTGGCGTTCCTGGTGGACTCTGCTCAATGCGGCATTCCCGCTGGCGCTGCTGATCGCGGCGGCGGCGGGCGCGCTGATCGGCTGGCGCGGAGTCGGGCGGCGGCTGGCGCTGATCCTGTGGCTGAGCTACGCGGTCTACGGCGCGCTGTTTAATTTCCATATCCATACGCACCCGTATTATCAGTCGCTCTTTGTGCCGGCGGTGGCGCTGTCAGCGGCAGGGTGGGCGGCATGGCTGGAACGGCGCGGACTGGCGCGCCTGCGCTGGCGGCTGCCGCCGCGGGCGGCGCTGACGGCGGGCTTGTGTGCGCTGCTGCTCGCCACGCCGGATCGGGTGCGTGTGCCTCATGATCCCGAGCTGATCGACGCCTACCGCGCCGCCGGGGAAGCAGCAAACCACAGTATGCGGGTGCTGGCGCTGACTCAAGAATGGGGGACGCCGCTGAATTACTACGGAGAGCTGTTCGTCCGCAATTATCCATCGCGCTTCATCATCGAGATGTACAGTGTCATGGACAATCAAGGCGCTGCCGTCGCCCCGATGACGCCGGCTGAGCGCGTCGCGCTATATGATTTCCCGATTGAGTATTTCATCGTGACCGATCTGGGGGAGCTGGCGCGCCAGCCGGATTTACAGGCATATCTGGATGAAAACGGCGTTGTGATAGCGGAGAATCATCTTTATCAGGTGTATGATCTACGCATTGACCAATCAGGAGAGCAGTCATGATCGACCTAATCAAGCAGTTATGCGAAGCCTGGGGACCCAGCGGCTATGAGCATCATGTCCGCGCGCTGATCAAGCAGCACGCCGAACCGTATGCCGACTCAGTGACCACCGATCCGCTCGGCAATCTGATCTGCCGCGTTGGATCAGGCGGCAAACGGGCGATGATCGCGGCGCACATGGACGAAATCGGCATGATCGCGACATTCGTCGAGCCGAAAAGCGGCTATCTGCGCTTTTCGCCCGTCGGCGGCTTGCTGGCGAATACGCTGGTCGGCAACCGCGTGCGCTTTGAGGATGGGACGCTGGGGGTGATCAGCGTGCATGAGGCGATGAGCGCGAATCGAAATTCGCTGCCCAACCTGGACTCGTTCTATATCGATGTCAGCGATGGCAATGGGAATGGCGCGGTGCAGGCGGGCAGCCCCGCCGCCTTCGACCGGACGATGGAGCAGCGCGGGACGCGCCTGATCGGAAAGGCGATGGACGACCGGATCGGCTGCGCCGTCGCGCTGGAGACGATGAAGCGCCTGAACAAACAGACGCCTAACGAAGTCGTGTTTGTGTTCACGGTGCAGGAGGAGGTCGGGCTGCGCGGCGCGCGGGCGGCGGCATTCGGCATTGACCCCGATGTCGCGATTGCGCTCGACGTGACTCTGACTGGCGACATGGTGCGGGGCGAAAAGATGGCAGTCAGGCTCGGCGGCGGCGCAGCCATCAAGCTGCACGATCCGGGCTTGGTCGTCCTGCCCGCCGTCCGCGACTGGATGATCGGGCGCGCCGAGGCGGATGGCATCCCCTATCAGCGCGAGCTGCTCAGCGGCGGGACAACCGACGCCTCCGCCGCGCAGACGGCGCGCTCCGGCGTGCCGAGCGGCTGCATCTCGATCCCGTGCCGCTTCGTCCACACTACTAGCGAGACGGTCGATGTCAATGATGTTGAGGCGTGCGTCCATCTGCTGACCGCGCTGCTCAGCAGCCCGATCCCACTGTGAGCTAGGCTGGGCTGGTCGCCCGTCCGCCCATCGTCCGCTGCCAGAACTGGCGCGCCAAGCTGCTCTGCGGCTGAAATTCGCTGGAGATGATCTCGACAATCGTGCCGACATCCGCCCAGCGGTAGAGCGCTTCAGCGTTGCTGTTTTCGCTCATCACGCAGCCGAAAGTGAACGGACGCCCGACACTGCCGCCGCCGAGATACTGCCCATTGGGCAGCCGCACCGCGCCGTGAAAGCCGTTCACCAGCCCCGGCACAGTCTCGTAAATGCCCATGAACCAATACATCGTCCATTCGCCGCAGCCGGTCGCGCTGCACAGCGTATAGCTGCTGCCTAGCGCCACTTCGTTGTGGCTGAGAATCTGATAGACGCCTGGGAAGGTCGGGGCGCTGCTCATGCCCGATGAGATCAGCCACTCGAACACAGGCTGCCCATCTTCATAGGCGATCATCGACTGCGTATCGAGATTGACGATGATGCGCTTGTTCGTGACCGGTTCTAGGGGCAGCGTGATATCCCGTGATGGCAGATTGATGACCTCACCGACGTACAGCGGCTTATCCCAATCGCGGTTTGGGTTCGCCTGCTGAATCTGGTAGAAGGGGATGCCGGTGGTGCGGGAAATCCGATAGCCGGAGTCGCCGCGCTGGACGGTGTACGTGGTTGAACGATAGCGGACGCGAAGCTGGACGCTGGTCGCGCCGCTGGCAATGGCGCGGCGCATGTTGGCGAAGCTGTCGGTTTGCTCCAGGAAGCGAACGGGATCGAGCGCGTTGATCTCGCGCGATTTTTCTTCCAGATAGCGCCCGAACGTGCTTTCGCGCAGCGTCAGACTGTCCGTGCCGGCTTCAAGCCATGACGCGAAGGTCACGCGGTCAGGCGACCAGCGCAGGTATTCATCGGTGAACGGGTCATACGCCAGCACGTTGAACGGCTGCGCCGCCAGCGCCCGCGCGCGCTCCAGATACGGCAGCGGATCGACGACATCGGGGCGCAGCACCGACATGACGAGATCGAGCCTGCCAGTTTCGACCACCGACAGCAGGTTGTTCTGAAAGCGCTCCATCGTCCGCGCCACGTCAAGGAAGCGCCCATCCGATCCTGGCACGCCGACCAGCGTCGCGCCTTCCCAGCGATAGCCGGCGTTGTAGGGATCGATGCGGGTGATCTCGGTCATGTCGAGCAGATATGTCTGCGCGGTCAACACATCGAGATCGACAACTGGCTCGAGCCGATAGCCGAAGGGAATCCCAGCTAACCCGACATGGCGCGCCGCCTCAGCGGTTTTGCGCGCGTCAAGGCGCAGACCGAGCGCCGGCGCGGTCGTCTCCCAGGTGCGCGCGCCATCGACCAGCGTGATCGGCAGGGTCGCCCAGGCGCGCCCCAGAGCGACGGCGGCTTCATCGACGGTCAGGTTGTCCAGATGGACGCTGAGCGCCCAGACATTCGGGAAAATCCGCCCCTGCATGACGCGCACGCCGGCGAACAGCAGCAGCGACAGGACGCAGATGCCCAGAATGCTAGGGACGATCCGCGTGTTGCGGCTGATGCGCCACCAGAAATCGCGGCGGGCGCGTTTAGCGCGATATTTCCAGACTTCATAACGGTTTTGCGGTCGGCGTGTTTTTTTGGCGCGTTCATAGTCCTGCTCGATCTCTTCTTTCAGCCGTTCGCGCGGGATATAGCCGCCGACATCAGCGACGCGGTAGGTGGTGGAGTCGCGCGGGGCTTCAACCGGCGGCGCGCCCGGCTGGGCGGTGTCGCGGCGCGGAGTCGCCATCTGCCGGCGCCGGCGCGCCGCAGCACGCCCGCGGGCGCTGTTTTGACGGGGTTTGCGATCCGGTTGGTAAATATTCATGGCTGCAGCCCGAAACGACGACACATCATCTTTAGATTATGTCGCATTTTCGCGTCCTAAGGCAATCCGGCGCGCTCATCCCAGCCGAGGATCGCCGGGCGCGACCTGGACAATCGCGCCCCACGGCTGATACTGCCGATTGAACGACTGGCGCGAGAGGATACTGCCATTTTCATCGACGATCAGCCGCCCGATCTCGATGAACGCGCCCTCCGCCGCCCAATCGACCCACAGTTCCTGACCTGGCTGCAAGGCGCTGTTGACCTCATAGCGCGTCGGCAGCGGCGGATCGACGCTGACTATCGTCGGACCCTGCTTGATCACGCGCCGCCCGACGCGGGTGCTGTAGAAGCGGAAATGCACCGTCTGCGATGCGGGCGAGACCGAGGTTTCGATCAGCAGGTGGTAGGGCGTATCGTTGATGAAGCGCAGATCGAGTTCGCCGATGTAGATCGCGGCGTCCATGCCGACGCCTTCGGGATCGCCGCGCTCATAGTAGCCGACGCGGTAGGAATGGGCGTGCCACTCGGTGAAGGGATAGCCGGCGTAGAAAGCGGCGCGAAAAGCGGTCGTGCTGACCTGGCAGACGCCGCCGCCGACGCCGTCAATCGTGCGGTCGCCGTAGATCACCTTGCTGGCGACATAGCCCGCTTCCGGCGTGATGTCCCCGACATAGCGATTGAACGAGAAGGTCTCGCCGGGCGCGATCACCAGCCCATCGAAGCGCGCCGCTGAGAGCAGGATGTTGTCGATGCGAGCGCGCGGCGATCCGGCATACGACGACACGCCCTCGGCGATCAGCTCGGTGATGCCGAGTTCCTGCGCGGTCATGCGGTTGTGATAACGCGGCGGCGTGTACTGGAACACCAGCGGGACGATCCGGTTGGTCGGGCTGAAGATGGCGGCTTCGATGGCTTGCAGGGTGGCGTCGATGTCGAGCGTGCGCTGATCGACGGCGGATTGAATGACCAGCAGGCTGCGGCTGGCCGTGTCGAAGTGATAGCGGGCATCGCGCTGGGGGATGAGCAGCCCTGGGGCGAGCGCTTCCAGCGCAGCGCGAAACGGCTCGGTGTTCACGGAGGCATCGTAGCGCAGCGTGCCATCAGGGTTCTGCACCGCCTCGACGGAGAGCAGCGCCGCGATCTGCTCAGTCGAGATCGTCCAGGGTCCGAGTGAGTTGCCCTGCGCGTCTTCGGCGGTCAGGATGATCGGCGCGCTGACGGCGGTCATGGCGCGGCTGGCGGCAAGTTCTGCATCCCAGGCAGCCGGCGCCGTCTCGGTCACGACGAGCGGAATCTCCGCGCCGGTCGTCAGGCTGAGGATGGCGGCATCCAGCCGTGCCAGTGTCCCGCGTCGATCCAGCGCGCGCCCGACCTGTCCGGGCGTTGCTTGAACGGCTGCGCCGTCGAAGATCAGCCGCGCATCGATGGCGGGACGCTCGATCTCCGCCGCAATGCGCTCCAGCGCCGCCAGCGCCGCCGCCTGCTCATAGCGCACAATCGGGGACACGCTTCGCCCGTTCAGCCAGGTCAATCCCTGTTCGATGAGGCTGCGAATCGGCGTCGCTTCGCGCCCGATCTGATAGGCGGCATTGACGGCGTCGTCCGCCGCGAACGTCACACCCAGATCGCGCGCGCTGTACTGCCAGAAGCGCCCGCCTTGTGGATCGCGGAAGGTGAAGACCGCTTGATCGTCATAGGTGAAAGCGGCTTCGACCGCCGCCGCCGCCTGCGCTGGGGACATCCCACCCACGTTCACGCCGTAGATATGCACGCCGGGGAGGATGCGCCCGTCCATGACGCGCCAGTATGCCAGCAGAGCCAAGCTGAGGATGGCGATCCACAACATGCCGCCGATAATCGCCAGGATCGGCAGGCGGATCAGCCAGGGATTGAAAGCGGGTTCAGCGTCATAAGCCGATGCGATGGGAAATCGTTCCGAATTTGCCACGTTGTTTGATTGTGTATGCCAACACTGCGCGCTATTTTAGCACGACTCAGCGATCTGAGATGAAGGTGAACGCCAATGGATCATCATGAGACTGCGCCGTCTCGCGCTGAAGGACAGGGAAGGGCAGCGGATCGGGGAGCATTTGCAGCGCGCTGCCATCGAGCGCGATCCCGTCGATGGTCAGCTCATCGAGAATGAGCGGGAGCATCGTGCGCAGCACGCCTTCGCGGTCATTAGGCACGCTGATGTTGCAGACGACGAGCGAGGGGCGCGGCTTGTCAGCGCTTGGCACAGCGACCGCCAGCACCATGGTCCGCGCGTCCAGCCCGGAGAGCAGATAATAGGCAGCGTCGTAGCTGCCCCAACGGAAGCCGACCGGTTCCGACACAGAGACATCGCGCCCGACGCGCTGCGGCATCCGCACGACATGATTGAGGACGGCGTAAGCAAAATTGCCGCTGCCCGTCAGGACAGCGAATTCGGAGGGCGGCGGCACGAAAATGTAGACCACCATCCCGGCATCGGGCAAGCCATCGTCCATGCTGATGGTGTGTTCAACCAGCAGCAGCCCATCGATCACATCCGCCTGCCAGCCGTGCGGTGTCTTCAGACGGAGGTTGACGCCTTCCATCGTGTATTCGAGCGCATCCGCTGTGTCGATAATGCTTTCAGGCGCTGCGCCGCCGTCCGCTGCCGTCTCAGACACGGCTTCGGTGGAAGTAATCGATTGCAGAGTGTCACTATCTGTAACAGTCGGCGTGATCGAGATCGGCTGACAGCCGAGAAAGAGCAGGCAGAGCAGTGAAAGCAGGCGGCAGGAAATGCGCATTATAACCGTGTATCTACCAAAATAACCTCTTGCCTGAGCGGGACATTACGATGAGTATCGTATCATGACCTGATGTGAGAAAAGCACCGTTCTAAACCGTTTCTCATCGTTCGATTAGAATAGGGGCAAAAGGGAGCTGGCATGGGCAGAGCATTGGTGACAGGCGCGACCGGATTCGTCGGATCGCATGTGGCGCGGGCGCTGGTTGAGCGCGGACACACGGTTCGGGCGCTGCATCGTGCCGCATCGCGGCTGAATGCGCTGGAAGGTCTGCCGTTTGAGAGCGCCGTCGGTGATATCCTCGATCTGGACTCGCTGCGCGCGGCGTGCGATGGGTGTGAGTGGGTGTTTCATGCCGCCGCTGTCGCCGATTACTGGCGCGCCGATCACAGGCGCATGATCGAAGCCAATGTGGACGGGACACGGCGCGTTCTGCAAGCGGCGCGTGAGGCGGGCGTCCGGCGGGTGGTGTTCACGTCGAGCGCGGCGGCGGTCGGCGGGTTTGGCGATGGCAGCCCAGCCGACGAGTCCGCGCCGTTCGATCTGCCGCCGGAGCGCTTCCCGTATGGCTACAGCAAATGGCAGGCGGAGGAGATCGCGCGCGCCGCGGCGGCGGATGGGCAGGAGGTGGTGATCGTCAATCCGGTGGTGGTGCTGGGACCGGGCGATCTGAATGTGCTGTCAGGCGATTTTGTGCTGAAAATCCACCGCCTGAGCTGGACGCTCCCGGTCACGCCGGGTGGAGTCGCGGTGGTCGATGTCCGCGATGTGGCGCGCTGGCAGATTGCAGCGGCGGAGCAAGGCGTCCCCGGCGAGCGCTACATCCTGGGGACGGCAAACATGTTCTATCCGGCGTGGTTTGCGCTGATCGCGGATGTCGTCGGCGTTCCCCGCCCCGGTTTGACGCTGCCCGGCTGGACGCTGCCGATTTTGGCGGAGATCATCGACCGGCTGAAGGCGCTGGGGATCAATCTGCCCATCGACGGCGATCAGGCGCGGCTGGGCGGCAAGCACATCTATTACACGTTTGATAAAGCATGGAGGGCGTTTGGCGCGCCGCAGATCGACATGCGCCAGAGCGTGGCGGATACCTTCGCGTGGTATCAGGCGCATGGGTATGTCAAGGAGGATGGATTAGCACGGCTGATCCGGTGGCTGGGCGGGAGGTCAGCGCGGCAGCAGCGTTGAAAATAGCAAAGTCAGCAGTGTACCGAGCGCAAACCCGCCGATCACCTGCGCCGGCGTGTGACGGTTGAGCTTGAGCCGCGCCGCGCCCACCACTGGAATCAGCGGCGAGAGCAGCAGCCCCGTCCCCAAGCCGAACAGCACACCCGCCGCGACCACCGCGCAGGAGACGCTCATCGTGTGCATACTGATCTGCCAGACCAGCGTAATCGCCAGCATCGCGCCAATGGCGATCAGGCTGAACAGGGTGAAGGTCGGCAGCAGCGGCGGCGCGCTCATCAGGCGCAGCACTCCCCATGCCAGACTCGCGCCGACGACACTCACAATGAAGGGGCGAATCCGCTCATGGCGGTAAGGCATGTGGATGTCAGTGATCTCTCCGCGCCAGACCATCCAGATGACATAAGCCGCCGGCAGCACGCACACCAGCGCAGCGTAAATCCCGCCCCAGACCAGCGCCTGATCTGGTGACCCAGCCGCGCGAAAGGCGATGGGAAATGCCAGCGCTGCCCAGACGACCGGCGGCGACAGCACATCGGAGATGATGCGCGCCCAGAAAAAGTGTCTCTGCCTCATGTTCGTCATCGTCCGTGCTTCTTGATCATGCGCCCCATATAGTATAGTTTGATCGATAATTGAGATCGCTGCAGTCTCGATTAACATTCATTGAACATTTTTCGGTATCAGCTTAACTGAGGCAAACAATGAACGACGGATTGACTGGGGCGCTGACCGCTGGCTGGCGGATTCCCGCCTATGCGCAGGACATGCTCTGGCTGGAGACCATGTTTGAATGCGTGCAGACCCAGGGCGAACACGGTGCGTTTGCGCTGCGCCAACCAGCGGAGCTGGTGACGCTGCGCTGGGGCGGCGCGCAGGGATCGGCGCTGGCGCGGCTGACCTGGCGCGCCGACTCGCTGGCGTGGGATGGGCGCATTGGGGTGGGCGGATATGTCGATACGCTGCACATGACCGCCATTGACGATGACGACGGCGCGATTGGGTTGGTCGTGCTGACCGTCGGCGGGATGCCGCTTCAGCCTGGCGGGATGCCGTTTCCCAGGGCGGGTCAGCGGCACGCTGTGCCGTATCCGTTTCCGAGCTTTCGCGAGCGGCTGTGCGAGGACATCGAGGAGACGATCACCACCTGGATCGCGCTGGAGGACAGCCCGGCGCTGACGCTGGCGCAGGATGCGCTGGTGAGCAAGCTGCGCGTTTATGTCTTTGGGCGGCTGGCGGATGAGGGTTCGAGCTGGGATCGCGCGCTGGCGCTGCCGCTGCTGTTGGAGTCGATGACGGTCTTCGCGCCATGATCGACGAGGCGGGCGCGCTCAAACTGCTCGTGCTGGCGCACGCCGCCAGCACACTGATCATGCTGGGAGTCATCCTGACGATCCAGCTTGTGCATTATCCGCTGTTCCGCTATGTCGGCGAGGATGCCTATGTCCAGTATGAGCGCGCCCACATCAGCGCCATCACGGGGTTGGTGCTGCCGGTGATGCTGATCGAGCTGGTCACCGGCTTGATGCTGATCATGACGCCGATCCCGAATGTCCCGATCTGGGCGAACTGGCTCGGCTTCGGACTGATCGCGGTCATCTGGGGCGTGACCGGGCTGGTCAACGCGCCGCAGCATGGGATGCTGGCGGGCGGCTTCGACTCAGCGGTGCATCAGGCATTGATCAGCAGCAATTGGCTGCGGACAGCGGCATGGGGCGCGCGCGGCGCGCTGACCTTGTGGATGCTTTGGGGGCTAATGCGCACGGTTTCATAACAAACACTCATCCGAACATGCGCGCCGGACGGTTTGGCGCAGCGTCATCCGGTATGATAGCATGTTATCACTGTGATGCACTTCCAAGAGGATGTTCATGAGACGTTCGGTTGTAATCGCAATGATCGGGCTGGCGGCGCTGCTGGTCGGCTGCGCGGCGGCGAGCCCGCTGCGCAGTGTGGTGCGCGGCGATCTGCTGGCGGAGTACACTTTTTCAGACCCGATGTCGTTTGAGCAGGGCGCCTATGACGCGGTGACGCTGCGCGTGACGACAGGCGTCTACCGCATCGAGGTGCGGCGCGGCGATAACACGCTCTGGTGGGGTCAGTGGGGCGACACCTACGATGATGTGGTGATCGAGGTCGAGACCGAGCAGATCACCGAGCGCAGCGAAAACGCCTACGGCGTGATGTGCCGTGTGCGCGGGACGGTTGGGCAGCCGCGCACGGTTGAGCCGGAGATGCTGGCGATCATGGCGGAGTCCACGCTCGAAGCCGAAGCGACCGCAGAGGCGACCGCAGAGGCGACCGCTGAAGCGACCCCGGAGGCGACCGCAGAGGCGACCGCTGAAGTCCAGCCGACGCCGACCGTCAGCATTTCGGACATCCGCGCCACCGCCGCGCCCAACGAAGGCGATGGCTATCTGTTCCTGATCCAGGGGACGGGTTTCGCCGCGATCATGCGCGCGCGCGGGCGCGCAGTGACGCCGCTGGTCAACTGGACGCAGCACGACGCCATCCAGACGGGGCGCGCGAAGAACGCGCTGCGCGCCATCTGCGCAGGGGATTATCTGGCGTTCTATGTCAACGATCAGCTCGTCGCGCAGACGACCGACAGCACCTATCGCAGCGGTCAGGTCGGGCTTGCCGCCAGCGCCGCCAACCCGCTCGGCGTGCGCGTCGAATTCGATAACCTGATGATCTATCGCGCGCAGCAGGGCTGATCGATCATGACCGGCGTGCCGGAAACGCCACTCCCGCCCGATCCGGCATTGGGCGCGGTGATCTCGCATCATCCGAGCAACCGGCTTCTGCCGCTGATCACGGCGGGGGTCATCGGCGCGCCGGTCATGATCATCTTGAATTTCACGCTTGCGCAGTCCGATGCCTGGTATGGCGCGCCGCTGACGGTGATCATCGTCGCGGCGCTGGGGCTAGCGCTCGGCTGGTACATCCTGCACCTTTGGAACCGCGAGATCGTGCTGTATGAGCGCGGCTTCACCTACCGCGAAGGCTCGAAAACGATCCCGTTTTTGTATGCGGAGGTGAAAAGTCTGCGGCTGAAGGCGGAGCGCAAGGCGTATCTGGGGGGGCTGCTGCGGCGGAATGTCTACCGCTTCACCGTCACCACGATTCGCGATGAGCAGTTCCATCTGACCAATCTCTACAGCGATGCCGCCGAACTGGGCAGGCACTTTGAAGAGCAGATCAACCCGCTTCTGCGCGAGTCCATTCAAAGGCGGCTTGAAAGCGACGAGTCGGTTGCTTTCAGCGACACGCTGCGCGTGAGTTCGGATGGATTGAGCGAAAGCGGGCGCGCGCTTCCCTGGTCGGAGCTGGGCGGGTTTCGCGCGCAGTCGGGCAGGCTGGTGCTGCTGGATCGATCCGGCGCGGTCTGGCACAGTCTCCTGCTGTCCGAAATCGACAACCTCACGCTGCTGGTCGAGCAGCTTTGCGTCGAGCGCCCGACGGACAGCCACGCCTGATCGCTGGATGTTTGGCGCGCACGCCCATGCGCGCAGAGGACGCAGGAGCGCAGCAAAATTTGCCCTGTGTCGGGTCTGCTGCATATAATTTATAATCGATCAACCTCGACGGCAGCGTCGATTGCTCAAACAGATCGTTTGTAGAACTTTTTGGAGGACTTTTGATGACCTTAAGACGTTTAGCTGCTGCTTTGCTGATCGCGCTCTGCGCGATCAGCGTGGTTCCGCTCTTTGCACAGGATGGCAATGTCGATGTCTACGGGCGCGCCCTGCCTGCCGACGCCGCGCCCTATGACATGCAGGTCTGGCGGGCGATCTGCGACAGCACCCGCACCGAAGTCTCGTTCTCGGCGGTCGTCTCGGTCTACAGCCGCACCTGCCTGGACGCCAACATCTCGGATTTGTTCAGCGACTCGCTGGTCGTCTTGGATGAGAACCTCAACCTGATCCCCGCCGCGGCGGAGAGCTGGTCGGTCAGCGAGGACGGCTTGACTTGGACATTCAGGCTGCAGGACGGCTTGATGTGGGATGACGGCACGCCCGTCACCGCCAATGACTATCTCGCCTCCTACCGCTTCATGGCAGACCCCGCCAACGCCTATGACTTCGTGTGGATGTGGCAAGGCATCATCGCGGGCTGGTCGGAGGCGGTCGCGGGCGAAATTGCGCCAGAAGAGATCGGCATGGCGGCGCTCGATGACCGGACGCTGGCGGTCACAACGGAAGGACCTGCACCGTACCTGCCCGGCACGCTCTTCTTCTGGCCGCCGCTGCAGGCGAAAGCGCTGGCGGAGCGCGGACCTGGCTACCTGCTCAATCCGGAGACCAGCGTGTCAGCGGGTCCCTTCAAGCTGGTGGAGTTTGTGCCAGGCGAGTACTTCGTGCTGGCTGCCAATGAGAATTACACTGGCTATCGCAAGCCGTTCCTGCGTGAAATCCGCGCTGTCTACGGTGATCAGCTCAACGGCTCGTTCTTGGCGTTCCAGAACTACGACATCGAGCGCGTCAACTACACCAATCTCAGCCCAGCCGACTTTGAGATCATCGCCGCTGATCCAGTGCTGAGCGCCAACTACCGCCCGACCTTCGGCGATTTCCGCACCGACTATCTGCTGTTCGACACTTACAATCCGCCGTTCAATGATCGCCGCGTCCGGCTGGCGTTCGCCAAAGCGCTCGACCGCGAGTCGATTGTGAAGAATGTCGTCGGTGAGCAGTTCGCAATGCCGGCGTATTCGTTCCTCGCGCCCGGCTTCCCGGCGTCGGACACGGAAGGCGCGCTCAAGGGCATCCAGGAATACGACTGCCCAGCGGCGCAGCAGCTTCTCGCTGATGCGGGCTATCCTGGCGGCGCCGGCTTCCCGCCGCAGGAACTCAAGCTGCGCGGCGAGAGCGAGGCGCGCGCCAATTGGTTCGTGGCTGCGGCAGCGTCGATCTCATCCTGCCTCGGCGTTCAGATCACCGTCAACAACATGGAATTCTCGGCGTATATGAGCGCGCTGCTGGCGCGCCCGACGCAAATTCAGTTCGGCGCGGTCAGCTACGGCATGGACTATCTCGATCCGTCCAACATGCTCGGCGTGTGGGTCTCGACCGGGCGGCACTCATGGCGCAACGAAGCCTTCGACAACCTCGTCCGCGAAGCCAATGTCTTCGTCGGCGATCCGGCGCAGCGCATCGCCATGTATCAGGATGCCGAGCGCATCCTAGTGGAGGATGTCGGCGGCATCTTCCTGCTCCACCGCATCCAAGGCGACCTGTTCCAGCCATATATCGCGGGCGACTGCTTCCGCCCTGACAACCAGGGCGTCGGCGCGTGGCACTGGGGCAACGACTGGTGCTGGGGGACGTTCTACGTCACCAACGATGTGATGAATTATCCGACCTACCGGACGCGGTAGTCGGTGAGGTGGGCGGGAGGCAGATCGGCTGATCGGCGTCCCGCCCGCGCACTGCGCGTGAACCGACGATGATCAATTTCATCCTGCGCCGTCTGGCTGCTATCTTTCTCGTCCTGCTGATCGTCTCAGCATTGGTGTTCTTCCTCATGAACGCTGTGCCAGGCGGGCCCTTCAGCTTGGGTGAACGCGGTTACACACCCGATGCGCTCGCCAACCTCGAACGCAAATATGGGCTGGACAAGCCGGTCTGGGAGCGCTATCTCAACTTTCTGACCAGCGCGCTTCAGCTCGACTTCGGCAGCTCGTTCTCGGTCGTTGGCAATCCGCCCGTGACCACGGTGATCGCTCGGACATGGCCCGTCACGCTGCATGTCGGGTTGTATACGATCATCGTTGCATTTGGGTTCGGCTTCATCCTCGGCTTGATCGCCGCTTACTATCGCAACAGCATCATCGACAACATCGTCACCCTGTTCGCCACCGCGGGTACGACCGTCCCCAATTTCATCGTCGCCACCTGGCTGCTGCTGATCTTCGGCTACCAGATCGGCTGGGGGCAGCCGAACAAATGGATCATCCCGCCGGTGCTGGGCGCGGGCAATGCGATCCTCTCCTGGGATTATTTCCTGCCTGTGATCACCTATGCGCTGCTGCCGATGGGCTTGGTCGCGCGCTACACTCGCGCCAGTGTCGCCGAGGCGCTCAACGCCGATTACGTGCGCACGGCGCGCGCTAAGGGCTTGGGCGAGCGCGGGATCATGCTGCGCCACGTCCTGCGCAACGCGCTGATCCCGATGATCACGGTGCTGCTGCCGCAGATTCCCAATCTGCTGACCGGATCGCTGTTCATCGAGGTGGCGTATGGCATCAACGGCTTGGGCAAATTCTTCGTCACCAGCATCACCAACAAGGACTATCCGATGATCATGGGCTTGGTGCTGCTGATCGCTTTCTTTTGGAGCCTGACTTACCTGCTGACCGACGTTCTGTACGTCGTCATCGATCCGCGCATCCGCGTGGGCGGTAGAGGAGGAGCGATATGAACGGCGCGATCACGCTGCGTCAGCCGGTCGAGCGCCGCAAACAGCGCACGCTGCTGGGCGACGCGATTCGGCGTTTCCGTCGCAACGCTCTGGCGATGATCGGGCTGTTGATCCTCTTTTTCTTGTTCTTCCTGGCGCTGTTCGCGGATGTGATCGCGCCCTTTCCGCCGGATCGCGCCGATTTCGGCGCGGTGCGCGTGCTGCCGTTCACCCATCCGACCTATCCGCTGGGGACAGATGCGGTCGGGCGCGATTACCTGAGCCGCCTGATCTATGGCGCGCGCACCTCGATGACGGTTGGCTTGCTCGTCCCGCTCATCGGCTTCAGCGTTGGCATCACGCTCGGCGCGCTCGCTGGCTATCTCGGCGGGATGGTCGATTTTGTGGTGCAGCGCCTGGTGGAGATTTTCACCGCCGTGCCGCCGCTGCTGATTGCGCTGTTCCTGCTGAGCGTGACCGGAAGCGGGCTGTTCAACATCATCTTTGTGCTGTCGCTGACCGCCTGGATCGAGCCGACGCGCCTGACCCGCGCGCAGTTTCTCACGGTGCGCGAAAAGGAATTCATCACCAGCGCGCGCGCGCTGGGCGCGACCGATGGGCGGCTGATCCTGACGCATGTGCTGCCCAATATCCTGACGCCGCTGTTGGTCGCCTTCACGTTTGCTGTCCCACAGGCGATCTTCGCCGAGGCGGGCTTGAGCTTTCTCGGTCTGGGCATCACCGAACCGACCGCGAGCTGGGGCAAAATGGTTGGAAATTCGGTTGGCAGCACCATTCGCGTCTTTTATCATCTAGCGCTGTTCCCAACGATCCTGGTCGCGCTGACGATGCTCGGCTTTTCCTTCGTCGGGGATGGCTTGCAGGAGGCGCTCGACCCCACCCGTTCACGATGAGACATGAGTGAAATGATGAGCCGAGTCATACCCTTCCTGATCCTGATCGCCGCGCTGGCGGCATGTTCGCCGGCGGCAGATGCGCCAACAGCAACCTCTGCGCCAGTTCCGGCGGCGGTCACAGCGGAAGCCGCGACGCCGCCGCGCGTCAATGTCCCGACGTTCGCCTTTGTCGCGCCGACGGTTGCGCCGCAGATCGCGACCGCCATCAGCACAGTGACCGCCGCCCCAACTGCCATCGCCCTGGAGCCGACCGCTGTCGCGCGCGGTCTCGATCGCTATATCGCGCTCGGATGCGCCGAATGTCATGGCGACGCCGGGCAGGGCGTCGATGGAGTCGAAGGCGGCGCGCTCAATGAGCTGGCGCTGACGCTGGAGGAGTTCATCACCTTCATGCGCTCCGGCGGGACGGTTGGCGTGTCGCACCAGTATTCCACCAACCGCTTGAGCGACAGCGGCGGGCGCAATCTCTACCTGTACTTGATCTCACTCAAAAATGAGACTTAGACGCGCCCTTTACACGCTGCTCCTGCTCGCTGTCGCGCTGCTTGGGCTGATCGTCGGCGCGCTCAATCTGTCCGCCCCCGCTGACGATGCGCCGGCGCAGATGATGACGCTCGATCCGACCGTGCGCGCCAACATCCGCGCTCTGCCCAACGCCCCGCCGCTCACGGGCGAGCTGGCGCGGTCGGTCAACACGATTGCGGCGGCGGTGAGCGCCTGCCCCGATTACGATCCGCGCCGCCGCGCGCAGATGGAGCAGCACATCGCCTGGCTGCTGCGCCCCGCTGACATTCCCCGCGAGCTGATCCCCGCTTTCGGCGCGAATCCGCAGGAACGACTCCTGTTCGGCATGGCGACCTTCACTCAGATCGACTGGCAGGCGCGCGGATCGCGCCGCGACTCGTGTCTGTTTGCCATCGGACGCCAAGTGAACGCGCTGCTGACGCAGGTCGGCGGTGAGCCGGTCGCTGCCTTCGCATCGTAAGCCCCTCTTCTTCATAAAATTGATCTCTACGAAGCCTTTTTCATAACTGGGATATACTCTGATGCTTAATTTCCTTATATAATTGAGCTGGCATCAATGATAGCGCTGCAGGAGAGACATCATGCCGGTTGATGTGATCTGGGAAAACGACGCAAACACCCTGGTTCGACTCGATATCTCTGGCAAATGGGGCTGGGTGGAACTGCGCCGAGCCGTCGAGGAGGTTATTGCGGAAATCGGCGATCAGCCGTATCACTGCGTCATGAATTACGTCGCTGGCGTCAGCGTGCCGGTCGATCTGCTCTCGATTGGACGGCAGACGACCGCCATCGCCCCGCCGTCGCTCAAGACCGTCGTCAGCGTGATCGGTAGGAATATGCTGCTCAAGACGCTCGGCGACGCCTATCACACGTTTTATGGCAATCGCCAGCGGAACATCCGCTTTTTCACCGTCAGCACGCTTCAGGATGCTTACCTGGTGCTTGAAAGAGAGGGCGTGACAGCAGCCGCGCGGCTGCGCACCAATCAGGATGCATCCTGATCCGCCTCCCGGAAGATGAAGGCGGAGAAGCGCGTTGGCACAGCGTTGAGATCGCTGGTGGGCGCGTGGTCGTTGAAATACTCGCTGACCAGCGCGATCAATCGCTCGTGAAAGTCAGCGGCGCGCTCGGGAGTCAGCCAGGCGCGAGACTGGTGAATTTTCACAGGGAGGGCGCTGTAGACCACTGCACTGCTGATCAGATCATCGCGCAGCGTGTCCACCAGCGAATGGATCAGCGCAATGTCGGTCTCGGTGTCCTGCTGCGCCGGACGCAGCTCAAAGACACGGGCAACGGCGCGGTAATATTTCTCCACGTTGCCGCCGCTGATCCGCTGCTCGACCAGCTTCACTAGACCTGCTTCAAGCAGAAAACGCACATGATACAGCACTTTGGCGTGCGGCTCGCCCAGTTCATCGGCGATCTGCTGGTTGGTGGCGGCGCGCTCGCGCACAATCCGTAGGACACGAATCCGCAGCGGATCGGTGAAGCACTTGATCTGGTCGGTCGTCTCCAGCACCAGCAGGGGCTGCGGCTCAAAATTACTCATCGGCATCGACTCCCTGAACCACGCAGAGCCTAGCCGATTTTGAACGCGTTGTAAAGGTTAGGCGCGGGTCAATGTCAGGCGAAAGCGTCCGGTGGTCGTCCCGCTCGCGCGCTCATAGCGGGTCGCGAGGATGGTATACTCGCCGTCGGCGGGCAGCGTAAACGACGCGATCAGCGCGTTCTGCCCGTCCCCACCGTCATCATCGCTGATCAGTTCGCGCGCGCGCGCGTTCGTCAGCGCCAGCAGCGGATCGAGCGCGCCGCCGATGCGATCCATGCGGATGGTGACCACATCGCCCGCCTGACCGGTGAAAGTGTAGTAGAGAGTCGAATGGTCGGTAGTGATCTCGCCTTCGATGACCGCGCCGTATTCGATTGAGATGGCGGCATCGAAGCGCGTGCCGAGTCCGCTCTGCGCCGCCGACTCCAGCGTCAGCACAAATGCGCCGGTGGTCGTGCCGGCTGCGCCGCCGAAGCGCCCCGCTGCCAGCACATACACGCCATCCTGCCGAATCAGCAGCCCTTCAATCGCCGCATCGAGCGAGCCAGAGCCAGGGATGTCGTCATTTGCGGCGATCACGATGCCGGACGAGTCGGTCAGGATCAGATACGGATCGAGGTTGCCCGATGCCCGCTGCATCCGCGCGCTGATCAGGTCGCCGCGCTGCGCCCGGAAGGTGTAGAAAAACTGGTGCTGCAGGCTGTCGATGGTGTTGATGACGCTGTCGCCATAGCGCAGCGCGCTGCCCGACGCCGAACTGACGCCGACGCGCTCCAGCGTGAGCGCAAACGCGCCGCTGGTCGTCCCCAGTTCGCCGCCGAAGCGCCCGACCACCACAAAATAGCGCTTGCTCGCCGGGATGCGGATGGAGGCGATCCCAGCGGCGCGCTCCGATACAGCAATCGGCGCGCCCGCGCTGTCCACCACTGCCAGCACCGGCAGCAGATCGCCCTCCAGAACGCGCAGCCCAACACTGACGATCTCGCCGCGCAGCGCATCGAAGGCATAAACCGCGCGCGGGACAGCATCGCTCAGCCGTCCGCCGGTCGGCTGGTTATAGGTCAGCAGGGGGATGTCCTGCGCGCTGACCGGCGCTCCTGCGATCAGCAGCAGCGCGACCAGCAGCGCCGCCAGGGCTGCCCGCCTCATGCCTTGATCTTGGCGCGCGCCTCTGCGCGGAGTTTTTCGGTCTGCGCGGTCTTTTTGCCATTCTTGCGCTCGCCGCTGAGGTACTGGCGCAGGCGGTATAAGTCCGTCCGCGAGGTCAGATCGAGGCTGATCGGCGTGACCGACACTTTTTTCTCATGCAGCACGATGTAGACATCCGAGTCCGGCTCCGCCTGCGACGGATCGCTGTTGAAGCGATAGCCCATGCGTCCGATATCGCTCAGCGCGACGCGCTCCGGTCGCGTGGGCCAATAGACGCGCCGCCGCGACAGCCGCGTTGTCACCCAAGGTGTGTCCGGCGTGGCATCGAGCGGAACGTCCACTTTGAGGACGTCGACATCATCGGGGATCGTCTCGTTCATCAGCCATTCGCCAAAGCGCCGCGCAAAGACCGCCGCCGCACTGAAATCGACATCGCTGGAATAGGTCAGATGCAGGTCGGTGCGCGTCACCTGCGACACCGCCAGCGCGGGGATGCCGAGGCTGGCGGCTTCGAGCGCCGCGCCGACCGTGCCGGAGATCGTCACGCCGTTGCCGCAGTTCTCGCCGTAGTTGATCCCGCTGACGACCAGCGCCGGCAGACGCGGCGCAAGTTCGAGGACGCCGTGCTGAACCGCCTGCGCGGGCGTCCCATCGACGGCGTAGACCAGCCGCTCAACCCCGGCTATCGTCATCGTCTGTTCATAAATGCGCCCCTCGCTGGTGATCGGCAGGCTGCGCCCAGTTCCCGACTGCTGCTGGCGCGGCGCGACGATCAGGATGTCGCCCAGATCGCTGAATGCCTCGGCGGCGGCGCGCAAGCCAGGTGAGGCGATGCCATCATCATTGGTGAAGAGGATCAGGGGGCGGTCTTCGCTGCTGTGGTGATTTCTGCTCGGTTCAGTCATAATCGGCACTCCGGTTGGTTCGCCGTCCACATGGACGTGCATTTAATAACTCCGATGATTACAGGGTGCATGAAATCATACGCCTGGCTTCCCTCGCTAGCAAGGGAGATGCGCCAAGCCTTAATCAATTTCAACAAGCTTTAGCAATGGTTAGGGGCAGGCGTGTTCGGTCTCAGCTTCCAGAAGCGGACTGAGCGCGGCTTCGATGTCCGCCAGCGTCTCCGCGCGCACCAGCGCCTCGCGGATGCGCGCCGCGTTCGGCACGTTGACCGCATATTTGACCAACTGCCCGCGCAGCTCAGCAACTGCCTGACGCGGCGGAAGCTTGCTGGTCTCGACTGTCAAGCGGGCATGACGCAGCGCCGCCGCCGCCTTATCAGCCGGACTCGGCGGAGGCAGGGTTCCGCCGGTCGTCAGATAGTGGTGAACATGGCGGAAAATCCAGGGATTGCCCAATGCCGCCCGCCCGATCATCACGCCGTCGCAGCCGGTTTCGCGCAGCATCCGCGCCGCGTCCTCCGGCGTCTCGACATCACCATTGCCGATCACGGGGATGCTCACAGCGTCTTTCACCCGCGCGATCCACGACCAGTCTGCAACGCCCTGAAAGCCCTGAGTCGCAAAGCGCGCATGGACGGCAATCGCCCGCACGCCCGCTGCTTCCGCCGCTTTCGCGAACGGCACGCAGGTCGGATTGGATTCTTCCCAGCCGGCGCGGATTTTGACCGTCACCGGCACATCGACCGCCTTCACCACCGCCTCGACGACCGCCGCCGCCGCGCAGACATCCTTCAACAGCGCCGCGCCTGCGCCCTGCTTGGCGACTTTGGGAACCCAGCAGCCCATGTTGATGTCCACGATGTCCGCGCCTAAATCGGCAACGACGCGCGCTGCCTCCGCCATCAGCGCCGGATCAGCGCCGAAAAGCTGCACCGCCAGCGGCGATTCGTCCGCCGTCCAGTCATACATGGCTGCGGTCTTGCGGCTCTTGTAGCGAATTGCCACCGAACTGATCAGCTCGGTGCAGACCAGTCCACAGCCGCCCAGCGCGCGGCACAGGACGCGAAAAGCGTGATTGGTCTGCCCCGCCATCGGCGCGAGCGTCAGCGGGGGGTCGATGTAGAGATGTCCGATCTGAAGAGGATGCAGGCGCATGCGGCGTCGATCCAGATTGAGCCTAATAGCGATTGTTATTGTTTGTGCCTGCGCCTGGAAGCGAATTCAGAAATGCCTCGTTGGTGTCGTACTGGCGGAATTCGCTCAGCAGCCGCTCAGTCGCGCCGACCGGACCCGAGTCGGGGTCTTCCGCCAAGTGCGACCACATCCGCCGCAGCGTGTAAACGCGCTGAAGCACATCGGGACCCAGCAGCAGCTCCTCGCGCCGCGTGGACGACTGCTCGATGTCGAAAGCGGGGAAGATACGGCGTTCCTGGAGCTTGCGACTCAGGTGCAGTTCCATATTGCCCGTGCCTTTGAACTCCTCATAGATCACGTCGTCCATCTTGCTGCCGGTGTTGACCAGGCAGGTGGCAATGATCGTCAGGCTGCCGCCCTCTTCCAGATTGCGCGCCGCGCCGAACAAGCGCTTGGGCGGATGGATGGCGGACGGGTCAAGACCGCCGGTAAGGGTGCGCCCGCTCGGTGGGACGACCAGGTTATAAGCGCGCGCCAGGCGCGTGATGCTGTCCACCAGCAGGACGACATGCCGCCGGATTTCGACCAGCCGCTTCGCGCGGTTGAGCGCCATCTCCGCGACGCGGACATGATGCTGCACCGGATCGTCGAAGGTGGAGGCGATCACTTCGGCATCGACCGAGCGATCCATGTCGGTCACTTCTTCGGGGCGCTCGCCGATCAGCGCGATCATCAGATGCACGTCGGGATAATTCTTGCTGATCGCATTGGCGACATCTTTCAGCACGGTCGTCTTGCCCGCCTTCGGTGGACTGACGATCAAGCCGCGCTGCCCGCGCCCGATGGGAGCGATCAGATTGAGCAGGCGTGTCGACAAAATGCGCGGGTTAGTCTCCAGATTGTAGCGCTCGTCGGGGAAAATTGGGGTCAGGTCTTCAAAAAAGGGGCGGTTTTTTGCGTCTTCGGGGTTCATCCCGTTGACAGACTCGACTCGCAGCAGTCCAAAATACTTTTCGGAGTCCTTCGGGGCGCGCACTTGCCCGATCACCATGTCGCCCGTGCGCAGATTGAAGCGCTTGATCTGCGTCTGACTGACGTAGATGTCCTCCGGTCCGGGCAGATACTTCTCCGCGCGCAGAAAACCGATCCCGTCATCGACGATCTCAAGCACACCACCGCGCAGCTTATATCCCTGTTTTTCCGCGTGATCGCGCATCAATGCCAGCATCAGATCGCCTTTTTTCATGCGGCTGTAGCCGGTGATGGCGACTTCACGCGCCAATTGGCGGAGTTCGTCCAGCGTTCGTTGTTCAAGTTGTACGATGTCCATGTAAGTCTCGCGAGGCAAATGGCTGTCCGTTAAGTTGGATTGAGGGACAACATGCAGCCGCATCAAATTAGGTGGCGGAGCGTAGGCGGCTTCAGTTCATGAAAACAGGTGAGAAGTGCGCAAGTATGTGTAAGCCTATGCGCTGCAAGAATTATAGCATACTTTTTTCGGTGGGTCAAACCTCGATTTGAATTTCCAGGATGCGATCCAACCCGGCATAATCCGGCAAGACACGGACTGCCGCGCCGGGGAGATGATCGCGCGCCAAGGCGCTACATGCCGCGCCCTGATCCGCGCCGATCTCCAGCAGGATCAGCCCGCCAGCGCGCGCCATACGCCCATCTGCGATCTGCGCCAGCAGCCGCGCGATCAGCGCCAGCCCGTCCGCGCCGCCGTCGAGCGCGATCAGCGGCTCATGCCTTGCCACTGGCAGCCCGCGCGCCGTCTCGGACGGGATATAGGGCAGATTTGCCATGATCAGATCGAACGGCGCAGCGCCGATCAGCGGTGTGAGCAGATCGCCCTGATGGAAGATCACTGCCGGCGCGTAGACAGCGGCATTGCGCCGCGCTGCGCCCAGCGCCGCCGCGCTGATGTCCAGCGCATGGACGACGGCGCGCGGATGGTGCTTTTTCACCCCGACCGCCAGCGCGCCGCTGCCTGTGCCAACATCGATCACCCGGGGCGCATCAGCGCAGGCTGCCAGAAACGCCAATGCCCGTTCGAGCAGCAGCTCGGTCTCCGGTCGCGGGACGAGGACGGCGGGCGTGACATATAAATCCATATCATACCAGGCGCGCCGCCCCAAGATATATGCCAGCGGTTCGCCGTCAGCGGCGCGCCCGATCAGCGACTGATAATGCGCCGCCTGATCAGCGGTCAGTTCGCGTTCCGGGTGGGCGATCAGGTCAGCGCGCGCGCAGCCCAGCACATGCGCCAGCAGGATGTGCGCGTCCAGCGAGGCGACTCGCCCGCGCGCCCGCTTCAGAGCATCCTTCACCGTCATGCGGTCGCGTTCGCCAGCTTTTCCGCCTGATCCTGAAGGATCAGCGCGTCGATAAACTCGTCCAGGTCGCCATCCATGACGGCGGGCAGGTTGTAGCTGGTGAGGTTGATGCGATGGTCGGTGACGCGGTTCTGCGGGTAGTTGTAGGTGCGGATTTTCTCGCTGCGCTCGCCCGTCCCAACTTGGCTGCGGCGCTCGTTTTCCTGTTCATTGCGCTGGCGTTCGAGTTCAAGCTCATACAGGCGCGCGATCAGAATCTGCTTGGCGCGGATGCGGTTCTGAAGCTGGCTGCGCTCGTCCTGCACCGCCACCACGATCCCGGTCGGGATATGGGTCATGCGCACCGCCGAGTCGGTCGTGTTGACTGACTGACCGCCCGCGCCGCCGCTGCGATACACGTCCACGCGCACATCGTTCATGTCCAGCTCGACATCGACTTCATCCATCTCCGCCAGCACTGCAACGGTGACCGTGCTGGTGTGAACGCGCCCCTGGCTCTCTGTCTCCGGCACGCGCTGGACGCGATGCACGCCGCTCTCCCATTTCAGGCGGCTGTATGCGCCCGCCCCTTTGACCTCAAATTTGATCTCCTTGAAGCCGCCGATGCCGGTCTCGCTCTGGTCGATCACCTCGATCTTCCAGCCGCGCCGCTGCGCGTAGTAACTGTACATACGGAACAAGTCCGCCGCGAATAAGCCCGACTCGTCGCCGCCCGCGCCAGCGCGAATCTCCATGATGACGTTCTTATCATCGCGCTTGTCCTTGGGCAGCAGCAGCCGCTTGAGCCGCTCGCGCAGCGCCTCGGTGCTGCGCTCCAGCGCGGCGATCTCGTCCTGCGCCATCGCGCGCAGTTCGGCGTCGGTTTCGCCCTCTAGCAGCGCCCGCGCGTCTTCCAGCTCGGTCATCTGACGCTGATAATCGCGGTATACCTCAACGATCTCGCCGATATTAGCGCGTTCCTTGCTGTATTCGGCGATTTTATCGTAATCGCTCAGCACCGCCGGATCGCTGAGCAGGCGTTCCAGTTCGTCATAGCGGGCTTCAATCGCTGCCAGTTTGTCGTACATGATGGTTGTGCCAGATTGGATAAATGAGCTTTTGTATTATAGTGGACGGAGAAGCAAAGTGGGAGAGCGCATGCGAAATGACAGAGCAGAGGAGCAGCACATGATCGGTCAGGGGGGATTTCAAAATCGGGCGGTTGGGGCTGCGATGCAGAACAGCGCCGCTGCGGTGGAGCGGATTCTTTCCGGGATCGGTGTCGATCCGGCGGCGGCGCGCATCGGCGTGCAGGACGGCTACGGCTGGAGCTTTCGGCGCGGCTCCGCCACCATCGAAGTCTACGTGACGCAGCGCGAGGGCATTGGCTATCTGCAGGCGCTCGCGCCGATCCTCCACCTGCCGATGACCGGGCTGCTGCCGCTCTACCGGCATCTGCTCGAACTGAACCTGCAGATGACCGATGCGGCGCTCGGCGTGTATCTGGACGTGGTCTACGTGTTCAGCGAGCGCCCGCTTGACGGCATGGACGCCGACGAGGCCAACAGCATGATCAACATCGTCGCCGCCTACGCTGATGAACTCGATAACCGGCTGGTCGATGAATTCGGCGGGCGGCTCTACAGCCGGATTTAATCCCCGGCTGCCACCGGCACGGTGAAGCTGAAGGTGCTGCCTGCGTTCGGTTCGCCGCTGAAAAAAAGCGCGCCGCCCTGCATCTCCAGCACGCGCCGCGCCAGATACAGCCTCAAGCCCGTCCCGCGATGCGCCCGCACCAGCGGCTGATGCAGCGCGCGCCAGAACGGCTGCCCGATATACGCCATGTCGGCGTCGCTCAAGCCGATGCCGTTGTCGGCGACGGTGAACAACACACAGCCGCCGAGATGATCGACCGCGATCCGGCTCGTCCCGCCCTCCGGTGTATAGCGCACGGCGTTGTCCATCAGATCGACCAGGATCGCCAGCGTCCGCCGATAATCGGCACGCAGCGGCGGCAGACGGCGATCCAGCATGACCGTGATCCGGTGGCGGTAAAGCCGCGCCCGATCCTGCATCCGCTCGCCCGCATCGCGCAGCAAATTCAGCGCCGAAAACGCAGTGATGTTCAGGTCGAGCGCATTTTCGCTCAACTGCATGACCATTTCCAGCGACTCCAGCAGCGTCAGCGCCATATCGGCGTTGTCGTGCATCAGCCGCACCATCTCCGCGTCACGCTCGTCGAGCGCTTCAACAGCGCGCTCGCGCAAAAGCTCGGTCTGCGCGTGCAGCAGCAGCAGCGACGGCTTCAGCACTTCCCGAACATTAGTCAGCAGGGCTGTCGCGCCTGGCAGATCGCCCTCGCTGCCGCGCTCCGGCGCTTCGCCCATCGCAAAGGCGACCAGATTGTCCAGCGCTTCCTGCCCGCCGACCGCGTCGGCGTCATAGACGGCGTATTCGTCCGGCACGACTCCGCCATCCGCGCTAACGCCGCCGTCAAACACGCTCTCCAGCGGCGGCGGCTGATAGTCCGCGTTCCATGCTGCCTGCTCGAGCCGGTCGGTTGCGCCGAAGCGCGGCGGTTGAGGCGCGTCGTCCCCTGCGCCGCTGACAGGGGCGGCTGCATCCCAGCCCATCAAGCGGTCGAATTCCGACGTGTCGCGCATCGCTTCCGGCGCAAACAGCGCAGCCGTCTCATCCCAAAGCGCGCTGCTGCTGCGCTCCACCTCTAGATCGCGCAGCACAGCGGTCGCGTTCCAGGCATCCTGCGGCTGTTCTGGAGCCTGCTCTGGCTCGCGCAGCATGTCGATTACGTCTTCGACGCCGATCTCGCTCGTCAGCGCGCCCGCTTCCACGCGCTTGAGAAGCTGGCTGCGCGTCCGCAGATCATGCGGTGTGCGCTCCGGCGGCGCTTCGGCGGGCGGGGCGAGGTCGGGAGCAATACTCGTCAGCAGTTCGCGCAGCGGAGCCTCATCATCGGTCGCGCTCGGCATGTCGGCGAATAAGTCCGGCACAGGCTTGGGTTCTTCATCCAAGCCCATGACCGCCAGCAGATCGCCGGATGGTGACGCCGCCTGATCGATGCCCAGCGCGGTATCGAGCGTGAAATCGCGCGGATCGACCTCGCGCTGCGGCTGAAATTCGGGCAGATCGGCGAACAGCTCGGACGTGTCCGGTGAGCGGGCGATGCCCGGGCGCGAATCGCCAGCCGGCATACTCTCAATCGAGAACTGCTCCGGGTCAAAGTCCTGAAAGATATCATCGATCGTTTTGCCGAGCGGCAGACGCATCGGCGCAGAACGAACAGGCTCAGATTTCTGAGGTGGGCTGCTGCGCTGGCGGCTGTCGCTGGCGGCTGGATCGGCTTTCTCGGCTTCGACAGTGGACGGCTTCGATTCAGCGACCTGCTCGCGCTGATGCATCGCCTCAAGCAGCGCGAGCACCCCAGAGAGTTTGGTTTTGGCGACGGCGGGCGCGGCGTTCTTCATTTTCGTCAGAACGTTCAGCGCTTCTTCATAGCTCATCGCCGAGTCTGCCATGCTTCCCTCGCAAAAACCCACTAGGTGATCGTCTAACTCATCCCTGTCAGCCTGATCGTGACGGTGGTCCCTTGATCCGGTTCGCTCTGCACCTCAATCGTCCCATGCAGCAGGCGGACGATGCCGAAGACGACCGGAATGCCCAGTCCGCTGCCTTTATGCGACCGGACGACCTCATGCTCCGACCGAAAGTAGATCGTCCCCAGTTGGCTGATCTCGGCGGGCGTCATGCCGATGCCGTTGTCCTGCACTGTGATCACAAGCTGATCGCCGTCGGCGCTGGCGCTCAGCCGGACTTCGCCGTCCTCACCGCTGTAGCGCAGCCCATTTTCGACCAGCTTGCACAGCGCCTTGGTCAGCAGTTCGCTATCCACATTCAGAAGCGGCAAGCCCGGCGGGATGTCGATCACCAGCGACCGGTTGAGGCTCTCCGCGACCGGTCGCATCTGCTTCTCGACATGCATGGCGATGTTTTTGAACATGTCCATCTTGGGCTGAACGCGCAGCGTGCCGCCGCGAATCTTGGCGGCATCGCTGACATCGGTCAGCAGGCTTTCCATGCGCCGGGAATTGGCGCGGATAGTGTCGATGAACTGCTTTTGCAGGTCATTGACTGCGCCCATCGACTCGCTGGCGAGCATGTCGGCATAGCCGCGAATGCTGGTCATCGGTGTGCGCAGTTCGTGGACAGCGTGCGAGACGAAGTAAGCCTGTTCTTTAAGCAGCTCGGCTCGATCAGCCGGCGCGGGCGGCGTTTCAGCCTGGCTCGCGCTGATCTGATCGAGCGCCGCTTGAATCGCCTCAAGCTGACCGGGCAGGCGTGCCGGGATGACTGCGCCTGTGCGCGCCGCCTCGATCAGCTCGTTCAGCAGTGCCTTCGCTTGATCGAGGGCGAGAGATGAGCTGTTGGTCATGTCACTGCCTCGCTGACTGGCAGCATGGCTGCCACACTGAATGAGAAGCAGCTGCCCTTGCCGACGGCGCTGTCGATTTCGATCTGGCTGCCCATCTGCTCAACCAGACTGCGCGTGATCGTAAAGCCCAAGCCCGTCCCTGGCTGGGAGCGCGTGAATTCATCCTCCGCCCGCCAGAATTTTGTGCCGAGCCTGCGAGTCGCCTCTTTTGACAAGCCGATGCCGGTGTCCTGGATGCTGAAGCCGACGCGCGGCGCGCCATTGGCATCGGCTCGATACGCCGAAACGGTGATCGTCCCACCTTTGGGCGTGTATTTGACCGCATTGCTGACCAGATTGGTCAGAACTTGCAGCAGGCGGTAGTAGTCCGTCTTGAGATCGGGCAGATCAGGTTCGATCTGTTCGATGTACTCATGCTCGCGCGCTTTGATCTGAGTCATCATACTTTCGCGCAGATCGCGCATAATGTCCGCCACTTTGACGCGCGTCACGTTCATCGAGAAATGCCCGCTTTCGATGCGGCTGATGTCCGCCAGATCGCTGACCAGCATCTCCATCCGCCTGACCGTGTCGCGGATGCGGTTGACATAGCGGGTGTGCTGCTCATTCAGATCGCCGTCCATCAGCATCAGGTCAGCATAGCCCAAAATGCTCGCCATCGGGACTTTCAGGTCGTGCGCGACGATGCCGACGAATTCGCTCTTGGCGTGGTCGGCTGCCTGCACCGCCGCATACAGGCGCGCATTTTCAATCGCGACCGCCGCTCGCGCCGCGACGCGCTCGACCAAATCCTGCTGATCGGCGCTGAAGAAGCCGCTGTCGCGCCGCAGGATCAGCGCCGCGATGGCGTCATTCTCGCGCAGGATCGGGACGAACATGATCCCGCTGCGCTGCGCCGCATGATTGATCAGGATCGTCTGGCGGCGCTGCGCTGCTTCAAGCGCCTGACTGTATAATTTTTCCAGAAAGATCGGCTGGGTGTCGTCCGCGCCGATGCCGTAATGGCGCGCCGCTCGCAGATGATCGCCTTCGATCAGCCCAAAATGCCCGCGATCTGCCTGCGACAGCCGGCACGCCCATTCGAGCGTGTAGCTGATGGCTTTGTCGAGGTCGAGGGTTTCATTCAACTGCATGTCGATGCGCCGAAGCTGCGCCAGCTCCTCGATGCGCTGCGCCAGTTTCTGATCGGTCGCGCTGAATAACTGCGCGTTTTCCAGCGTGATCGCCGCTTGTCCGGCGAACAGCTCCAGCGCCGACAGGTCATCATCCTTGAATAAGCCTTCGGCGGCGCGGTTATCGACATAGATCACGCCGATCACCTTGCCGCGCACGCGCAGCGGCGCTGCCATGATGCCCCGCAGCGACTGCCCAATGATGCTCGCTTGACCCGCGAAGCGCGGGTCTTCCGCCGCGTTGGTAGTGACAATCGACTCGCCGGTGTCCAGCACCTTGTTGACGACTGTCCGCGAATACCTGAATTTGTCGCCGCTGAGCGTCTGCTGATCGAGGTTGCGCGCCGCCTTGACCTCCTCCACGCCGTCATCGTTGCGCAGCATCAGAAAGCCGCGATCGGCTCCGGTGAGCTGGATGATGGCATCCATGACCTGATCCAGCACGACCTGCACATCCAGCGACGAGCCAAGCAGCCGGCTGACCTTGTAAAGCTGTTCCAGCCGTTCCTGCTTCTTCAACTGCTTATGTTCGGCTTCCAGGCGTCCCAGCAGGTCGATCAGCTGATCGACCTGCCGGCCCAGCGATGCGCCGTCGATGCGTCCCGCCTGAAGCTGTGTCTTGAGCAGGTTCAGACTGTGCCGCATGGCGGCGACTTCGTAATCCGTAACCTGAATGACAGCGTTATTGTCGGTCATTCCGCTCGCCTCATCACGCCTTGATAGTAATCGCAGTGCGCTTGCAGGGGGCAGCGCTCACACGCCGGGCGGCGCGCCGTGCAGATTTCGCGCCCAAGCCGGATCAGATTGAGGTGGAAGGCGAAATAGTCCTGGGGCGGGACGATGGCTTCCATGACTGGATGGGCTTTCTCGGCGCTGATGCCTTCCGGCAAGAAGCCGATGCGCTGTCCAACGCGGTGAATGTGTGTATCGACTGGGAAGGCAGGCAGGTTGAAAGCGAAGCACAGCACGATTGCCGCTGTTTTGGGTCCCACACCGTCCAGGCGCATCAGCCAGGCGCGCGCATCCTCCAGCGGCATCTCCTTGAGAAAGTCGATGTCGAGCGTCCCGCGCTGCGCGTAGATCGTCCGCAGCACGTTTTGAATGCGCGGCGCTTTCTGATTCGCCAAGCCTGCGGGCTTGATCGCGGCGATCACCTGCTCGGTGGGCGCGTTCATGACCGCTTCCCAGCTCGGAAATGCCGCTTTCAGCCCAGCAAAGGCGCGGTCGCGGTTGGTGTCATTGGTGCTTTGGCTCAGGATGCAGTCGATCAGCTCGTCCGTTGCCGTCTCCGAGAACGGACGCCAGTCCGGGGAGCCAAACACCGCCCGCAGTTCCGCCGCGACCGGTTCGTACTTTGCCTTACGCCGTGCAAAGTCAGGGATCATCTTTCACCATTCAGTCTTGCATTCATTCTACCTGACTTCCCATCCGATGGATACACCAAAAGTTTGATTTCTGTGATATGAAAATTCAAACCATTTAGGCAGTGACGCCGGCGAATTTGGGCAGCACCTGCTCGCCATATGCCTCGACGATCCGCTCCTCATCGCCGCACATCAGGTAGATATTGAACTGGGTGACGCCTTTGCTCTCCAGCTCTTTGATCTTCTCAATGTGCTGCTCGACCGTCCCCAGAATGCCGAAGCTGTCGATGATGTCATCGCTGATGAAATCGAGATGATCGGCGTCTTTGTCGGCGTGGTGGCGGTAGTCATAGCCTTTGCGCCCTTCGATGTAGTCGGTCAGGCGCTTGGGGACGCTGCCGCCGTCGCGCCCGTAGCGCTCGACCAAGTCAGCGACATGATTGCCGACCATCGCCGGGAACCAGCGCGTTTGTTCGCGGGCTTTGTTCATATCCCCGACCCAGACCGGCGCGGCGGACATGATGCGGAAGCCGCTCATGTCTCTGCCAGCAGCCTGACCGGCTGCCAGCGCCTGCCCGCTGAACCACTCGACCAGCCACGGGTCGGCAAGCTGGATGATCAGCCCATCGCCGTGCTGCCCAGCGGCTGCCAGCGCTTTGGGTCCATAGGCTGCGTACCATACAGGCAGTTCATAGCCGGTCGCCCAGGGGATGGTGACTTCGGCGTAGTCCTCGCTGTATTTGACCGTTTCGCCCCTGACCATTTTCTTGACGCTCTCGCCAAATTCGACCATTCGCTCGACCGTCTCCGGCTTTTTGCCCAGCATTCGCCGGCTGCTGTCGCCGCGTCCGATGCCCAGATCGAAGCGTCCGCCGCTTTGCAGCGCCAGCGTGGCGTATAAGCTCGCCGCCACCGACCAGTCGCGGACGGCGGGATTGGTCACGCACGGACCGAAGCGCATCCGCTCCGTGTGTTCCATGCACATCGCCATCGTGACGTAGCATTCGCGCCACAGCACATGCGAATCGAAGAACCACGCATAGCTGAAGCCCGCCTGCTCCGCCTGTTTACACAGCGCCACCGTCCGCCGAGGATCGATATCGCCTTTAAATGTGATTGCAAATTCCATGATGACACTCCCAATTGTAAAACGCTGCTGCACTTTTCATTAAATGGATAATTTGTAATATACCCGATTCTTTATGTCTTTGCGCTTTTTTCATGCCAATCAGATTTCTCGATGATGAGCGCCTGCCCGGAGCTGGACGCGGGCGTTTTTGAGTTTCACCGGTCAGGTTGTGTATACTCAGCGTCTGAGGTGACTCCATGACTCCACCCTACAAGACGCTGTATATCACCGAGCGCGGGGCATTCCATCAGGAACGCGCGCTGGCGGCTGCGCCGCCCGAACTGGCGATCACGATGCTGCGCCAGCCGGACGCAGAGACGCTTGAGGCGCATCTGCCCGGCACAGTCTATCTGATCTCGGAGCGCGCCGGCGCGATCACGGCGCATATGATCGCGCGAATGCCCGAACTCAAATTGATCCTGCGCCTCGGCAGCATGGCGCATGACATCGATCTGGACGCGGCAAAAAAAGCGGGCGTGATCGTCTGTTGTCAGCCCGATGCGGGCGTGATTCGGGTCGCTGAACATGTGATCATGCAGCTGCTGGCGCTGGCAAAGCGCCTGAACGAAGCGCAGCGCATCATCGACCAAGCCAGCCCGGACTGGCGCGAGTCGCGCCGCACCGATGAGGATACCTTCGCCTACAATTGGTCAGGGCGGACAGGGATCGGTCAGCTGTATGAGCGCACGGTCGGCATCCTCGGCTTTGGTGAGATCGGCGCGGAGCTGGCGCGCCGGCTGCGCGGATGGGGCTGCACCGTGCTGTATAACAAGCGGCGGCGTCTGCCCGAAGCCGTCGAGCGCGAACTCGCCATCACCTACGCCGACTCCGGCAGCCTGATCGCGGCGAGCGATTATCTGGTCAATCTGCTGCCCTACTCTCCCGAAACAGACACCTCGCTGAATGCCGCCGTGTTCGCCAACATGCGGGACGGCGCATATCTGGTCAGCGCAGGCAGCGGCAGCGTGATCGATGAAGCGGCGCTGGCGGGCGCGGTGCGCTCCGGCAAGCTCGGCGGCGCGGCGCTGGACACGTATGAGTACGAGCCGCTCCAAGCGGACAATCCGCTGCGGCTGCTGATGCGCCAGGGCGGCAACATCGTGCTGACGCCGCACATTGCCGCCGGCGGCTTTTCGGCGTCCACCACTGATCGAGGGCGCGCCGACGACTATCTGAACATCATCCGCCATCTGCGCGGCGAAGCGCCCCTCAATCGGGTGGTATGAGGGCGATCTGGTCGGCTCAAAGGACGGACTCAGCGCGGGCGGATGATCCCCCATGCTGCCCCTTCCGGCGCAAGCTGTAAGACCGCGCCATTGGCGCTGCTGAGATACAGAGTCGCCGCCCCGCGCTCATCGGTCGCAGTCTGGACGAAGCCATCGAAGCTGAATTCCGGCTGGATCGCCAGCCCTAAGCGGCTGCGCGCCGTGTCGTTGCCGCGCCATAAAAAGCCCAGCACGCGCACCGGCTGATAGAAGCCAGCGGGGGGATTGAAGCTCGGCTCGAATTCGGGATGCACCGCCGGATCATAGCGATTGGGGAAGGCGATCCAGGCGGGCGACGTGCCATCATTGAAGAGCGCATACAGGCTGTTGAGCGACGCCACATACACCAGCCGACCGCGCTCGAAGGGCTGTTCGATCAAGCGCGTCTCCATGGCGGGGCGATCTGGGCAGGCTTCCGCCGGCGGCTGGAAAAACCAGACCTCGGGACATGCCAGCGGAACGGAGAGCGTCTGCTCGATGCGCTGCGCCCCATCGCCGACGCTCAGCACAAACTCCAGCGTCCCGCGGTCACGCGCGCGCGTCGGCACTTGCAGGCTGCCATCAGGACCGACATTCCACAGGCGGCTGCGCAGTCCGCGCTCCATCTGGTAGATGACGGCGCTGGTGGTGCGCCGCGTTGACCAAAAGAGCGTCACCGGCTCGCCCGGCACAACCGCCAGCACATTGGTGGTGAAAAATTCGATGCGCGGGGCGTTGGGATCGAGCGGGCGCGGCGTCCCGGTTGCGCCGCCGGGCGTGGCGGTGGGTCCGAATAATGGCGTCGGGCTGGGTCCGCCAGTGTCTGGGCGCGGTGGCGGCGGAGTCGGGGAGTTCAGCAGCGCGGTCTCGAAATCCGGCGTGAGCGACGGCGTAAGCGTCGGAGTTGGCGTCAGAGTCGGGCGCGCTGTGGGGACGATGATCGCCGCCGATGGCGCGCAGCCGACCAGCATCAGCAGCAGACTCGCGATCAGCACTGAAAATCGTCGTGCCATCACTTACCCCACTGCACCAGCTACAGCGCGCGCGTCCGCAGCGCGTTCAGATCGCGCCAGAGCGCCGATGCCCAGGCTCCGATCACCATCAGCGCCACCATCGGGATCAGCTCGTTGAATACACCTTCGAACTGCCGGAAATAGATCACGCCTGCCTCACCCGCATTCCAGTTGTTCTCCCAGGCGAAATACAGCGGAAGCCAGATGCTTACGCCGTCCACCAGCGCCGATAGCCAGCCCGGCAGTCTGAACAGCGACGCCAGCCCGATCCCAAGCGCGCCGCCAAGTCCCGCCGCCAAGATCGGAGTCCATTCCTCCACCGGATACTTCAGAAACAGCCAGGCGAACGCCGCCCAGGTGAAACCGACTACGAGAACGCCGGCGATCAGCGCCCAGCCCAGCACGCCCCACCACGGGAAGAAGCCGCGCAGGCGCGCCGGCAGCTCGCCCGCCAGCAGCGTCCGAAAGCCCATCAGCACGCCCATCGTCAAGCCGATGGATACGCCCATGCTCCAGCGATCCGGCTCGAAGATCGAAAAGCCGGGCAGGTTGCCCCAGGTATACGCGCCGAACGCGAGCGCCGCGCCGAGCGCTGCAAAGATGAAGCGCCACATCGACCGGGGCGAATTTTCGCCCAAGCGCCGCAGCGTGTTCGCCAGCCACGCATAGAGCCGCGCCTGACTGCTGACTCCGGCTGGCAGCGACGCCACCTCGTCGCGGATGATCGCCAAGGCGCGCAGCGCGCGCAGATCGCCCTGTCGCTGCTTATCGGCAATCGCCAGCACCGCCGCCTGGCTGCGAATGCGCCCGATGCTGCGCGCCGCCCGATCTGCGACTTCTTCATCACCGTCGTCGAGCGCCATGTCTGCCAGCAGCTTATCGATGTCCGGCGAGTAGACGACAGGCATCCAGCGGACATCGCGACTCGGGCTGAACTGGATTGTGAGCTGCCGCCGCGCCCGCGCCAGCCAGTGAGCGAGCGCAGCCGCCCGCTGAGACAGCGCGGGTTCGGTCAGCTCCGCGTGTGGGGGCGTTTCCGGCGCGATCGCGCTCGGCGGCGCCAGCGTCCGCGCTGGGATGATGTCCTCCGCCGCAGGCTGACTGTGCGGCTTGCTCGGCGCAATGATCGGCATCGCGAAGGCGTCGCTGTCAAATGTGGCGCTGTCAAATGCCAACAGCGGCGCGGTGCGCAGCGCGTCGTCCTCCTCTGCGTCGTCCGGCGTCGGCTTGGAGAGCAGGTGCGCGTCGATCTCAGACAGCGGCGCGGTCTCCATATCATCGAGATCATTATCGGGTCGGGAAATTTTCGGTTCGCTCATGCCTCGTTTCGCTCCCTATGACTATGCCGGCGGTGCGGTTTTCGCGGCGCGCTGATGCGCGCGGCGGGCGTGCGCCTCCAGCACGCACAGCGCCGCCAGCTTCGCGTCGCGGCTGCGTTCCTGCGCCAGCGCCTGCGCAACCTGCTTGGGAATCTGCGGCGGGTCGTCATCCATCAGATGCTCCAGCAGCCGCAGCGCGCGGACACGCGCCGCCGCGTTTTGGCTCTGAAGCGCGTGCAGCGCAACCCAGCGGCGGTTGGTCTCGTCGAGCTTTGCCCACCAAAAATCGATCTGATAGTCGTACTCAATCGCGCCGCGCAGCAGCATCTGCATCCCAGCGTCGTCCAGTTCGAGCATGTGCAGCTCCGCCTCGGCGTAGAAGTCGTTGATCAGCATGAAATGGGTCACGCCGAGCAGAAAGCGCCCCTGACCGCGCGCCCAGGCGCGCCGCGCCCGCGTGTAGATGTCCTGGGCTTCGCGCCGCGCCCGCGCTTCTGATCCAGCCTGCGCTGTTAGCACGTCCGACCGCAGCACCGAGGAGGGCGTCCGCGGCAGCACACCGAGATCATCCTCACTTGTCGGGGGGACGACCAGCATCGCCAGATCGCCGCCGACCGCCGTTGTCCGATCGACGCTGCGGGAAGCAGGGCGGGGCGCTGCGTTCAGCGCGACGGTGTGCCGCAGCGCCGCCTCGAAGCCTTCGTACACGCCCATGATCGTCGGCGTCCGCTCTTCGATCTTCACTGCCGTGCCGGCGCGCATCACATCGTGCAGCGCCATCGGCAGAGTCGGGCGCAGGCTCTGCGGATTGGGAATCTCCGCGCCGCCTTGAAGCTGCTTGAGCGCCAGCGGCTGTGCCGCGTCAAACGGCAGATACCCCGTGATCAGGTGAAAGAGCAGGATCGTGTAGCTGTAGATGTCGGCATGGTGATCGAGTTCGGCGCTGATCATCTGCTCAGGAGCCATGTAGAGCAGCGTGCCGCTGCCGGGATTTTTCGCCTTGCCTTCCGGTCCGACCAGCGTCGCCAGCCCGAAATCCGCCAAGTAGGGCGAGCGGTAGCTGTCCATCAGGATGTTGGACGGCTTCAAATCCAGATGGATGACGTTGTTGGCATGGGCATAGGACAGCGCTTCGCCGATCATCCGCGCCAAGCGCAGCACTTCATCCACTGGCAGCGCGCCGTCTTCAAGCGCGCCCTCCAGCGATCCGCCGGAGACATAGCGCATGACGATGTACAGCTGCCCTTGATAACTCCCAAAATCGTAGATCGGCAGAATGTGCGGGTGTTCCAGCGCGGCAATCGTCTTCGCTTCGCCCTCAAACAGCCGCACGGGATTAGCGTTCGGCAAGCTCAAATCGGGCGCAATCGTTTTGATCGCCACTGTTCGATTCAACTGCACGTCGCGCGCTGACCACACATCCGCCATCCCCCCGCGACCGATATGCTCGATGATGCGATAATGACCGAATTCGCTGCCCGGCTCCAGCATGATCCTGCTCTCCATGATTCGGACTCTGCGTTCATTATATGTCATATGTCATTGGACAGCGGCATTTGCACTGCCGATCAATAATGGAATTTGGTTGAATGCACCCGGAAAGGGAATGAAGAATGAAACTGTGGTTGATTGTGCGCCTAACCGCGCTGACGCTGCTCCTGAGCGCAGTGGTGACGGCGTTGGCGCAGGCTTCTCAGTACGTTTGTGCCGATGGGACAACCTTCACCAATGCGGTCACCCTCTATGGTAAGCTGGAACCCAGTGCTTACACCGTAACAGCGCTGGGATTGAACGGCTTCGATCCCAAGCTGGCGGTTGTGGATGAGGACACGGGCGAAGAATATGCCTGCGTCGATGACAGCCAGAGCGCGGCAGCCTACGCAGTGACGCTGCCGACGACCGGCACGATGACGCCGTCGCCGCTCAATGCACAGGCGGTGCTGAGCTTCAAGAATGAGGCGGTCAATGCGGTCTTCTATATCGCTGGCTTCGCCGATGCCTATGGCGACAGCCTGCTGGTCATCGAAGGGCTGTCGATCAGCGGCAGCGAGCAAAATGGCGGCGACATCTTCAGCCTCTACGTGACTCCGTTCATGACCCCATCCGCGACCACGATCACCACCTACATGATCGGCGCGGATGATCGCATCGATCCGGTGCTGGATGTGGTCGATGCTGAGCTGGTGGTGTTCGATTTTGGCGATGGCGCGCTCACCTGCGATGACAGCGGTCGCGCAGGCTGCTACGGCAGTACTGTTTCGCTGCTCGGTTCGTCCATCAACGCGGTCAGCAGCGATGATTTCGACGCCTATATCGATCTGCCCTGGGCTGTCGTCGGGCTGGAGGCGGATGAGGACGGCTACTTGAACTACCTCTTTCGCGCATTCGGCAGCGGCGGCGCATACACCGCCGCGTTTCATTTTGGGACGGCGGAGCCGGTCGCTGTGATCGATCAGCCGAGCAGCAGCGTCGATGCGCAGGCGATCCAGTGGACGACGACTGCGCGCGCGGCTTTCCCCGGCGAACCGGGGACGGTCTTCGTCCTCTCCTGCCCGCCCAACGGCGCTGCATCCAGCGTCTGGGGGACGAATGTTTACACCGACGATTCGAGCATCTGCACGGCGGCGGTTCACGCGGGCGTGATCACCTTCGAACTCGGCGGGCTGTTGGCGATGACGATCCTGGCTGGGCAGAGCGAGTATCCCGGCTCAGCGCGCAGCGGCGTGACGACCAGCCAATGGGGATCGTGGAATCGCAGCTTTGCGGTTGCGCCGATCAGCGGCGGCGGAGCCACTGGAACGACTAAGTAAACGCGGACGGACAGCACCCGTTTGCCGACAACCCGAGGGATTTCCCTCGGGTTTGTCGATTCTATCTGAAATTTTTCGGCATTTTCCGTGTGCAGCGCGGCGCGAACTGCGTTACACTCAGTTTTAGCAATACGCGCTCTTTCACCCGACCATTCCGGGATGCCGCCGCATAGAAAGCGAGTCTCCATGCGCATCAACCGCTCTGCATCGCGCCTGTCTTTCCGTCCGCGCCGCCGGCGCTCCGGCTGTGTCTCGATGATGATCATGTTAGGCGTGGTCATCGGCGTTGGAGCGCTGGCATGGCGGCTGATCGAGCGCGGCTGGCAGCCGCCGTCCGCCGCGCAGCCGGAGAGCCCTACCGCTGCTGCGCAGCGCGCCTTCGATATGGGCGATCTAGACGGCGCGATTGCGCTTTTGCGCGGCACTCCAGCGGAGGGGACGAGCGCGCTTTTGCTGACGCGGGCGCTGATCTACCGCAGTTACGCCGAATATGATCGCGCCATCGACCGCGGGTCAGCGCTTCAGATCGCCGCTGAAGTGACGCGGCGGCATCCGGCTGATCTGGACGCGCTGGCAGCGCACGCGCTGGCACTGCAAGCGGTCGGACGCTATGGCGACGCCGCCGACATCGCGCAGCGGGCATTGGAGCGCAGTCCGAGTCATGTCATGGCGCGCACGGCGCTGGCGCTGGCTTACGGCGGCGCGGGCGCGCACGAGGCGGCGCTGCGCGAAAGCGTGCAGGCAGCGCAGACCGCGGGCGAGCGCGACGCGGTCGATGTTCTGCGCGCGCTCGCGCTCAGCCGCGGCAACCTGGGCGAATACAGCGAGGCGATCCGCCTGCTCGATCAGGCGCTGCGCTACAATCCGGGAATCCTAGCGCTCTATTTCGAACGGGCGCTGTATTCACGCCAGCTCGGCGACGTGGACGGCGCGACCGTCGCCTACTTCGATGTGCTGGCGCGCCGCCCTGACAACGTCAAAGCGCGGCTGCGCCTGTGCGAATTATCGAGCATGATGCGCGAACGCGAAGCCGCGCTCGCTTACTGCGGCGAAGTGACGCAGCGCGCGCCGTCTTGGGCGGAGGGCTGGTATTACCTGGGGCGCGAATTCTTCCTGCAAGGCGACTTTGAAGCGGCGCGGGACAACCTCAACCGCTGCGCGGCGCTGCAAGTCCTGCAAAATGTGCCGATCTCAGAGCGCCGCTTCGAATGCTGGTATCTGCAGGGGCAGGCGGCGCAAATCTTGGGCGACTGCGCCAGCCTGATCGCCACCTACAATGAGTTCCGCGCCATGGCAGCCAGCGCCGCTGTCCAGCAGACTTGGAGCTATCCGCCCGAAGGCCCGCCGGGATGCGCGCTGCGCTGAGCGCTCACTCCACGGTGACCGCAGGGCGCGGTCGGCTCCGATCTTCTGGGACGGCGAAGATGATGCGCCCGGTCTCTTTGGTGATCGCTTTAGTCACTTCGACGTAGATGGTGCGATCCATGAACGGCTTGCCATTCTCGACGATCACCATCGTCCCATCTTCCAGATAGCCGATGCCTTGATTGTTCTCTTTGCCTTCTTGGATGATGCGGAGGGCGAAGGTCTCGCCAGGGATGTAGAGCGAGCGGACAGCGTTGGCAAGGGCATTGATATTCAGCACGGTCACGCCCTGAGCCGTGGCGACTTTGTTCATCGGAAAATCAATCGTGATGATCGGCGCGCCGACGCGCATCGCCAGCGCGATCAGCTTGTCGTCGACTTCGCGCTCCTCCTCCACGTCTTCCTCGATGATCTTGAACGGCATCGTGCCATCGCGCTGCAGCTCGTTGAGCTTGATCAAGCCGCGTTTGCCGCGCGCACGCCGCTGCGTGTCGGAGGAGTCGGCGACGCGGTGCAGCTCGGCGATGACAAAGCGCGGGACGACCAGCGTGCCGCCGATGAAGCCGGTCTTGGCAATGTCGACGATGCGCCCATCGATCAGCACGCTGGTATCGAGCAGAAGCTGGCGTTCAGCGCTGCTGCCTGTCAGATCGGGGCGCGCTTTGCCGGCGATTGGACGCCGCCCTAACACACCCCAGATTTCGACCGCGCGCCGATTGAAAATCGACATGAGCAGATACGCCAGCACCAAGGACGTGATCGGCGGCGCGAGCGTGCCAAGCTCGGTCGGCAGCAGCGACAGCGGATAGGCTGCCAGCAGCCCCAGCGTCAGCCCGACCGCTAAACCGAGCAGGGTGATCAGCAGCTTTTCGATGCTCATGGCGTTGACAGCGCGCAGCACCAGCAGCACCGGGCGGACGGTCAGCCAGGGCGTCATGATCAGCCCGAACAGTGTCCCGACCAAGCCGAAGATGAAGGACGCGCCCACATCCGGCAGCGACAGCGCGCCAGACGCGGACAGACCAAAGCGAGCGCCGACGATGGCGAAAACGACCATCCCCAGCATTCGCGAGATGAAATCGAGCGACATGGCTCAACCTCCTGAGACACGTCAATGACTCAGCGGGCAGCGACACCAATAAAGCGGCGCTTCGAGAACGGGGAAGCGGGAGTCGCTAGGACAGAATCAGATGGACGCGCTCTGCTGCCGAAGCAATAACGATGATGCGGATCGTAACATGCCCCGTTTGGGGCGTCAACGCAGGCGGGACGAATGGCATCTGAGGGCGGCGGGCGCTTTGCGCTGACGGACGTTTGCTGTTATCCTGAACGGCAGAGGTGGGTTGTTGAATGTGTGAAAATCAATGCGAAACCGTTGGATCTGGACTTTGATACTGCTGACGGCGGCGGCGTGCGACGCGATGGAGAGCGGGAGTGAGCCGATCCCTCCTACCGCGACGCTTGCGCCCATCGTCAGCAGCACGCCGCGCTTCACCGCCACCCCGATTCCGACCAGCACGCCCCTCCCAACGCAGACTTACACCCCATCGCTAACCCCCGTGGCGCCAACGCCGACCGAGACCGTCACCCCCTCGCCAACGCCGCCGATTCTGGGCGTGGTGGCGTCGATGCAGTCGGTCAACATCCGCGAAGGTCCGGGCGTCACTTTTGGGACGATTGAAGCGCTGCGCCCAGGGACGCGCGTTGAAGTCCTCGGCACGAACGCCGATGGATCGTGGCTTAACATCCTGATGAGCGATGGGCGGCAGGGGTGGATCAGCGCGGCGCTGCTGCGCCTTCAGCCGAGCGCGACGCCGCTCCCGTCGCTGACGCCGACGCCCGACGAGACGCTGCTCGCGGCTGGAACCCCGCTGCCGACGGCGCTCTTCGGTGGCGGGACGATCACGCCGACGCCGCCGCGCGCGGTCGTCACGCCGACGGAAATTGCGGCACCTGCCAGCCCGACAGCAGACCCATCAGGTGGGGTAGCACTGCCGAATATCGAAGCGATCAACCGAACCGCGACCGCGCTGGTCGGCGGACTGAGCCTGCCGACGCCGACCAGCACGATCTCGAGCGGGAGCAGTGCAGCGGCTCTGCCCAGCTCTGCGGGCGGCAGCGGGCAGCGGGCGCGCGTGTTCGCCTACTGCGACATGCCCGGCGATCCCTATCTCCCGCCAACCGGACTCCAGCCGGGCGCGACAATTGTTATCTTCTGGTCGTGGTATGCCAGAACGCGCGAGCAGGTGCAGGATCATATCGACGCCGCCACCTACGAAGTCTTTCTCAACGGGCGGCGGCTTGAATACCGCCAATTCCAGGGCGGCATCGAGCAGCGCGCCGATGGCAATTACTGGGTCGATTGGGCGGTGACGGCGGGTCCGCTGGAGGCGGGGCAGCAGCGCATCACCTACCGGGTCTCGTGGTCGCGCCCGATCAGCGACGGCTATGCTCAGTTCGGACCTGGCACAGCCACGGAGAGCGAAAGCGGGACATGCACGTTTAACGTCGGCTGAGAAGCGCAGCGGCGCATCCCCTGCGCGCGGGGATGCGCCGCTGCTGCGCTTACTTGTCAGCCCGTGCGGCTGGAGTTTAGTACTCCGGCATCGAGGGAGCCGGGGCTGGTTTTTCCTTCTCCGGGACATCGGTGATCAGCACTTCGGTGGTCAGGATCATCGAGGCGATGGACGCCGCGTTTTCGACCGCGCCGCGCGTCACCTTTGCCGGATCGGGGATGCCGGCGGTGATCATGTCCACATACTCATTGGTCATGACGTTGTAGCCAATCTTGTGGTTGTTGGCTTCCTTCTGACGACGGCGCACTTCCTGAATGACGACCGCGCCATCGACGCCGGCGTTGGCTGCGATCTTGCGCATCGGCATCTCCAGGGCGCGCCGCACGATCTGAACGCCGGTGTTCTCGTCCTCATTGTCAAACTTCATGTCGTCCAGCGAGGCAACCGCATTGATGAGCGCCACGCCGCCGCCGGGGACGATTCCCTCCTCAACCGCGGCGCGGGTTGCGCTCAGCGCGTCTTCAACGCGGTGCTTCTTCTCTTTCAGCTCGGTCTCGGTCGCCGCGCCTACGCGGATCACCGCCACGCCGCCGCTCAGCTTCGCCAGCCGTTCCTGGAGCTTTTCGCGGTCATAGTCGCTGGTGCTGAGTTCGATCTCCTTGCGAATCTCCTCGATGCGCCCCTTGATCGCCTTCTCATCGCCCTGACCATCGACGATCACGGTTTCGTCCTTGTTCGACTTGACCTGGCGCGCACGACCCAGATCTTGCAGGGTGACCGTCTCCAGTTTGCGACCGGTCTCTTCGCTAATGACCGTGCCGCCGGTGAGGATGGCGATGTCGCGCAGCATCGCTTTGCGGCGATCACCGAAGCCGGGGGCTTTGACCGCCAGCACGTTGAGCATGCCGCGAATCTTGTTCAGCACCAACGTCGCCAGCGCTTCGCCGTCCACGTCTTCAGCGATGATCACGATGTCGCGCTTGCCGATCTGAACCAGCTTATCCAGCAGCGGGACGATGTCCTGCGCGGCGCTGATCTTCTTCTCGTAGATCAGGATGTAAGGCTCTTCGATGACCGCCTCCATCGCCTCCGGATTGGTGATGAAATACGGGCTGATGTAGCCGCGGTCGAACTGCATACCCTCGACGTACTCGGTCTCAAACTCCAGCCCCTTCGACTCTTCGACCGTGACCACGCCATCCTTGCCCACCTTGTCCATCACTTCCGCGATCAGGTTGCCAATCTCGCGATCCTGCGCGGAGATGCTAGCGACGTTGGCGATCTCCTCTTTGGTGCTGATCGGGGTCGCCTGGCTGCGAACGTTCTTCGCGACCGTCTCCGCCGCTGCCAAAATGCCGCGCTTGAGCAGCATCGGGTTGGCGCCAGCGGCGACGTTCTTCAGCCCTTCATTGACAATCGCCTGCGCCAGCACAGTTGCGGTGGTCGTGCCATCGCCAGCGATGTCGTTGGTCTTGGTTGCGGCTTCTTTGAGAAGCTGCGCGCCCATGTTCTCGAACGGATCGTCGAGTTCAATTTCTTTCGCTACAGTCACGCCGTCATGGGTTACCGTCGGCGCGCCGAATTTCTTATCCAGCGCGACATTGCGCCCTTTCGGGCCGAGTGTGGTGCTGACGGCTTCCGCCACCTTATCAACGCCGCGCTGCAAACCACGGCGGGCTTCTTCACGGAAAATCAACTGCTTTGCAGGCATAATCTCACCTCATTCATGTTCAGGGTATCGGACATATGGGTAAATCGAACTAAATCCGGGTAAAGGGAACGAAAAAGCGTCCGCTCTATGCGTCCGCTTTTATGCCTCAATGATGCCGAGGACATCGGCTTCTTTCATGATCAGCAGCTTCTTGCCCTCAAGCTTGATCTCCGTGCCGGCATACTTGGCAAACAGCACTTTGTCACCCACCTTGACATCCATCTCAATCCGTTCGCCGTCCTCATCGCGGCGTCCAGCGCCGACAGCAAGCACATTGCCCTGCTGCGGTTTCTCTTTGGCGGTCTCCGGCAGCACCAGCATCCCACCAGCGATGGTTTCTTCTTGCTCAATCGGCTCAACAATGATACGATCACCTAGCGGACGAATATTCATGTCGCCAGTCTCCTCATAGATTGATATGTGCTGCTACAAAATTTTAGCACTGAGATGATACGAGTGCTAAATTCCGATCCTCACTATAGCAGAATTGCGCTGCAGTGTCAAGGATTTCTAGCAAACTTCTTTTGCGAGTGCTAAAGCGCGCGGGTGAGCTGTTGGTTGTCGTGCAGCGATCCGAGCATCCGCCAGACGCCGCGCCCGCCCCTTTCAGATCAGATTGGGCGGCACGCCCAAGCGCCGGAACGCCGCCGCCGCCAGATCGATGTGTTGTTTGCCGCCGCTGAGCGAAATTTGCAAGTGACCGGGCAGGAGCGCATCGAAAGCGAGCTTTTCGACTTTGAAGACGCTCTGCGCATAAGCGTCGATGCGGCAGTCGTGGATCGTTTGCAGCAGGATGCGCCCGCCCCAGAACACCAAGTCAGCGCCGAGCAGATAAGCGCGGTCAGCGCCCGTGATATGAAAGCTCAGATGCGCGTCGCAGTGACCGGGCGTGTCATAGGCGGTTAGCGCCAGATCGCCCACCCGAATCACGTCCCCCTCATGGACTTCATGATCGACCGGACACGGCGGCAGGGTGAAATCCGCCGGATAGAAACCCGCGCGCTTGGCGACATCCAGCGCGACGGCGCGCTCATCACCGGTTCGAACGACCGGCGCAGCCAGCGCTGACGCATAGACCTCCACATCGAGCCGCTTGTGCGCTTCCGCCGCCGCGCCGATGTGATCGCAGTGGTAATGGGTCAGAATCAGCTTGCGGATGCGGCGCGGATCGAGTCCGTCGGCGCGGATGTTGTCGAGAATGCGGTCGAAATCGCCCGCCATCCCTAAGCCAGGGTCGATCAGCGCGAGTTCATCGCCCCCATTGAGCAGATAGACATGGCAGTCGAGCGCGCCGGAGATGCCAAAGCCGAAGCGACCGCCGCCGACGACATGCACGCTTGAAGTCAGTTTCATGATACCGTCCGCCCCTTTTGGGGATGTTTCTCACTGATGTTTATACTGTAACACGAGTTTCAGATTTGCATAGGCACAAATGTTCGTATTGATATCTGGACAAAATCAGGCAAGATGCGTTGAACGCGACGACGAGGAGCCACCACGCAGGCATCTCCTGGGAGTGTCGTCCGCGTCTGTGGGCGCTCTGGGTATGATTGTGCATCCGGGCGCAAACAGGCGCGGGGATGATAGAATTTACGCTTGCAAATGATACAGAAGTTCAGCCCGACGATGCCTTTTGAATTTCCAGCGGTCTGGCTTTGAAGCCAGCGCACTGAGTTACCTAGCGCACTGAGTTACAATGAAAGGATGTGAACTCACCACATCCAAAGGAAGCAGCATGAAACTCAGCTTACAGGTCGTCTGGTTCAATTGGGGCGACTCGACAACCCATGCGCCGACGCTCAAACGGATCGCGCAGACGGCGGATCAGATGGGCGTGGACACGCTCTGGAGCCTGGATCATTTCTTTCAGATGGAATTCGCCGGGCGCGCGCAAGACCCGATGCTCGAAGCCTATACCCTGCTTGGCTTTCTGGCAGGGGTGACCGAGCGGATTCGCCTCGGCACGCTGGTCACGGGCGTGATCTACCGGCATCCGGGCGCGCTGATCAAGACCGTCAGCACGCTCGATGTGCTGTCGGGCGGGCGAGCATGGCTCGGCATCGGCGCGGCATGGTATGAACGCGAGGCGCGCGGCTTGGGGCTGCCTTTTCCGGGGCTGGCGCAGCGCTTTGAGATGCTCGAGGAGACCTTGCAGATCGCCCACCGCATGTGGAGCGGGGATTTCAGCCCGTTTCACGGCGCGCATTACCAGCTTTCGGAACCGTTCGATTACCCTGCACCGGTGCGGCGTCCGCCGATCCTGATCGGCGGCGGCGGCGAGAAAAAGACGCTGCGGCTGGTCGCGCAGTATGCTGATGCCTGCAATTTCGACGGCGGCATCGGCGTCGATGGCATCCGCCACAAGCTGAACATCCTCCGCGACCACTGCGCGGCGGTCGGGCGCGACTTCGACGCCATCGAACGGACGCTGGTTTACGGCGCGCACCGTCTCCCCGGCGGGTCAGCCGACGCCGACGCCATCATCGCCTACTGCCATGAGGTGGCAGAGGCGGGCATCCAGCACATCATCTTCAACCATATTGGGCTGGAAACGCCCGGCTGGATCGAGATGATCGGCGAGAGCGTCATTCCGGCGATTCGGGATTTGTAGCGTAAACGCGGACGCCATCGGCGTCATAAACGCGCCGCAGCCCGTCTGACCATGCCGACTCTGCGCCGAAAGCGCGCTCATTGTCTCCGGCGATCACATAGCGGACGGGCAGCAGGCACAATCCCCCCTCCGGCGGCGGACACGGCGGGTCGAACAGGGCGGCGCGTTCAACGTCGGACAGCCCCGCTCTGAAAAACGCCTCGACCGTGCGCGTTTTGTCCTGCCAGAACAGCGTTTCGGGTCCGTGACCCATGTAGACGCGGGCGCGGACATACGCGGGGAGCGCGTTGCCCGTCGGGACGGCGCTGAGGATCACATCATCCGCCGCCGCGTTCGCGCCGGACGGACTGTTGAGCCAGATGAACGCCGCCGCGTATGCCGGGTCGATGAAGGCGGGCGGACGCGGCGTGATCGCGGTGAACAGCCCGCCGATCCACAAGAAGCCCGCCGTCAGCGACAGACTCGCCATGATCAGCGCGCGGAGTCGCCTTTGCTTCGGCAGCCAGTGGAACAAGCCGACGGCTGCCAGCGCCGCCAGCGGGACGACCACGCCTTCCGCCAGCCGCCGCTGGACATTGATCGGCAGGTAGACCAGGATCGGCGCGATGGCGATCCACGCCAGCGGCAGCGTCCAGCGCAGATCGCGGCGCGCCGCCCAGGCGCCGCCGACAGCGAGCGCGCCGATCATCGCATAGGCGAACAGATAATGGATCGGGGGCGGCGATGGCAGGATATTCTGCGCCGACCAGACGCCGAATGCCGGGTTACTCGCAAAGATAACCGCGTTATAGACCAGTGCGGGCGCGGCGATCAGCGCGGCGGCTCCGCCCATGCGCGCCAGATCGCGCGGGAAGCGCCGTTCGCGCAGCCAGCGCAGCAGCCCATATGCCCCCAGCACGGCATAAATGACCGCCAGATAAAACGGGACGATCACGCCCACCAGCAGCCAGCACAGCCCAGCCAGAAGCGCATTTTTCCGGTCGATCAGCATCACCAAGCCCGTCAGCAGGGCGGCGCGCGCCAGCGCCAGATGCGGCAAGCCGAACATGATCTGAAAACTGAAGCCCTCCGGGATATACAGGTCGGCGGGCGGCGATCCGAACAGGTCACCCGCGCCGATCAGCGCCAGCAGCCAGCCAATCCCGCCGCCAAACGCCGCGATGGTCAGCGCCGCGAAGCGCCGCGCCGGATCGTCGATCAGCATGGCGATGAAACGGTAGATCGCGATCAGCAGCAGCGCACTGGCAAGCCAGCGGAAGGCGTGGAACGCGCCGATCAGCGCGGCATGGGACTCGGCGCTCGACTCCGGCATAAAGCGCCCGACGATCCAGCCCACTAGCAGATACGGCAGGTTGATCAGTGGGGCGGAGTCGTGGACTTCCGGCGTGTAAAACAGGTAAAAGGCCAGTTCCCCGCGCATTCCGAGGCGCATCTTGCCCAGATACGAGTGTCCATCCTCGACGCCGAAGACGAAGCCGCTGAAGCCGCCACACCCTGCGGCAAGCGCATAGGGAAGGGTTGTGATCAGCAGCGTCAGCGCGATCAGCGCAGCGACCCGCCGCCATTCTGGGGATGTGATCAACGATGCCCGCCTCCGTTTCTATTTCGATTCCCGCCGCCCGCAGCGGTTCAATATATCCTAGCCGCCGGTTCTGCGTTACAATTTAAGCAATTATCATCCAGAAACGATTGAGGATGGGCATGGCGCTGCGGATTTTTAATGTTCTCGGACGTGAACTCCAGGACTTCACCCCGATCACCCCTGGTCAGGTGAATATGTACGTCTGCGGACCGACTGTTTACGACCATCCCCACATCGGTCACGCCAAAAATTACATCACGTTTGATGTGGTCGTGCGCTATCTGCGCGCCAGCGGCTACAACGTCCTGTACGTGCAGAACATCACCGATGTCGGGCATCTGCTCGACACGGGCGAGGATCGCATCCTGCGCAAAGCCGCGCAGACCCAGTCCAAGCCGATGCAGATCGTCGAAACCTACACGCGCATCTACTTTGAGATGATGGATCGGCTCGGCGTCGTCCGCCCGGATATCTCCCCTCGTGCCAGCGGACACATCCCCGAACAGATCAAGATGATCGAGACGCTGCTCAGAAAAGGTCATGCCTACGTTGCCAACGGCAGCGTCTATTTCGATGTCACTACCGACCCGGACTACGGCAAGCTGAGCAACCGCCACGTCGAGGAGCAGGAATCCGGCACGCGCGAAGCCGTGCGCGGCGAAAAGCGCAATCCGGAGGACTTCGCCCTGTGGAAGCGCGCCGACCCGGAGCATATCCTCCGCTGGGACTCGCCCTGGGGCGAAGGCTTCCCCGGCTGGCACATCGAATGCTCGGCGATGGCGAAGAAATATCTCGGCGACACCTTCGACATTCACGGCGGCGGCATCGATAACATCTTTCCGCACAACGAATCCGAGATTGCGCAGAGCGAATGCGCCAACGGCGTCCCGTTCGCCAATTACTGGATGCTGGTCGGCAGCCTGACCGTCGATGGCATCAAAATGTCCAAAAGTCTGGGCAACTTCATCACCATCGAGGAGGCGCTCAAGCGCTTCCGCCCGGAGGTGATTCGGACGTTCATGCTCAGCGTCCACTACAGCAATCCGGTCGATTACACCGATGAGGCGATGGAAGCGGCGGCGCGCGGCTGGGAGCGGCTCTACAACGCTGTCCGGCTGACTCGCCGCGCCATGAACAGCGCCCCAGCGGGATCAGCGGATGGAAACGCTTTTCTAGCGGCGGTCGAGTCGGCGCGCCGCGCTTTCACTGACGCCATGGACGATAATTTCACCACCCCCAAAGCGATTGCTGTTCTCCAGGACTTCACCCGCGAGGTCAATACGCTGCTCAACAGCGGGACGACGGTCGGGTTAGACGTGCTGACTGAGATCGACCGCGCCTACACCGATCTGGGCGGGGCGATTCTGGGGATCATTCCGGCGGCGCAGGCGCAGGGCAACAGCGGCAGTGCGCAGCGTGAAGCCGCGCTGATCGAGCTGCTGGTGCAGATGCGGGCGCAGGCGCGCGCGGCGAAGAACTGGGCCGAGAGCGACCGACTGCGCGATGCGCTGGCGAGCGTGGGCGTGGTGCTGGAGGATCGCCCCGACGGCACGGTGTGGAAAATCGTCAGCAATGAGTCGTGATCAGCCGCTCACCAGTCAGGGATTGGCATGACTGAGTTCATCTATGGGCATTGGGCGACGCTGGAGACGCTGCGCGCTGGACGGCGCAAGATCGACCAACTGCTGATCAGCGAGAGCGCGGAGGAAAAGGGCGTGATCGGCGAGATCGTCGGCATGGCGCGCGAACGCGGCGTGGGCGTCAAGCGCGTGCCGAAGCGGATTTTGGATGATCTGTCCAATGGCGCGAATCACCAGAGCATCGCGCTGCGCGTCAGCGAGTATCCGTATGCGACGATGGACAGCGTGCTGGACACGGCGCAGAAGCGCGGCGAAAAGCCGTTTTTGCTGCTGCTGGACTTGCTCAAAGACCCGCAGAATGTCGGCGCGCTCATGCGCGTGGCAGACGCGGTCGGCGTGCATGGCATCGTCATGCAGGAGCGCCGCAGCGTCGGTATTACGCCGTCGGTGGTCAATGCCTCCTCCGGCGCGGTTGAGCATCTGCGCATCGTGCAGGTCAACAACCTGGTCAACGCCATGCGCGACCTCAAAACAGCGGATGTCTGGATGATCGGGCTGGACACCGCCCCCAATCTGCCTTCTATCGACAAGACAGACCTGAATATGTCCTTGGGGCTGGTGCTGGGCAGTGAAGGCGAAGGGCTGCGGCGGTTGGTGCGCGACACCTGCGATCTGCTGCTGACGCTGCCGATGCGCGGGATGGTCGCCAGTTTGAACGTGGCAACGGTCGGGTCGGTTGCGCTCTACGCAGCGTGGCAGGCGCGGGGATGGCAGGGATGGGCGCAAGCTGGTCAAGCGGCGCAGCCCGCCGCCCCGCCGCCAAATCGCTGAGGAAGCAGCGCAGTCGGCGTGTATGATTCGGATGGAGAAATCAACCATGATTGACGACATTATCAACGAAACGCGCAGCAAGATGAAAAGCGCGGTCTCGGTCTTTGAACAGGACATCCACGGGATGCGCGGCGGGCGCGCCAGCCCGGCGCTGGTCGAGCGGCTGATCGTCGATTATTATGGGCAGGAAACCGAGCTGCGCCAACTGGCGACGATCTCAACGCCAGAGCCGATGCAGCTTCTCATCCGTCCGTTCGACAAAGGCGCGATCAAGGCGATTGAGAAGGCGATTCAGCAGTCGGAGATCCGCATCACACCGCAGGTCGATGGCGATGTCATCCGCCTGAATATGCCGCCGCTGACCCGCGAGCGCCGGCAGGAGCTGGTCAAGCTGCTGCACAAGCGGATGGAGGATGCGCGCATCGCCATCCGCAATATCCGGCGCAGCAGCAACGACGACTTCAAAGAATTTGAGCGCGAAAAGATGATCTCCGAGGACGAGTCCAAGCAGGGGCATGAAGAAGTCCAAAAGCTGACGGACAAGTTCATCAGCGAGATTGAAGAACTGGGCAAGCACAAAGAAAAAGAAATCATGGAGGTTTAAGGCGTTTATGGTCGCCATCGTGCCGGATCACGCTCCGATGCTGCCCGCGCCGCTCCCGCCGGACAAGATGCCGCGCCATGTCGCCATCATCATGGATGGCAACGGGCGCTGGGCAAAAGCGCGCGGACTCCCGCGCGCCGAGGGACACCGCTACGGGACGGAGAATCTTCGCCGTATTCTCAACGCCGCCGGTCAGATGGGCATTCAGATCATGACCATCTACGCCTTTTCAACCGAGAACTGGGGGCGTCCGCCCGCTGAAGTCCAAATGCTGATGCGCATTTTGGAGACAGTGATCGAGCGCGAGCTGCTCGAACTGCATCAGAAAGGTGTTCAGCTTCGCCACATCGGCGAGCTGGACGGGATTCCGGCGCGCCTGCAGCGCAAAATCCGCGATGCAATGGAACTGACCCAAAACAACGACAAGCTGATTCTTAACATCGCCTTCAACTACGGCGGTCGGAATGAGATCGTGCGGGCAGTTCGGCATATCGTCGAGGACGGTGTGCCGGTGGATCGAATCGATGAGAAGCTGGTCAGCAGGTATCTTTACACGGGCGACCTGCCCGATCCCGATCTGATCATCCGCACCAGCGGCGAACTGCGCCTGAGCAACTTTCTGATCTGGCAGGGCGCTTATTCCGAGCTGTACGCCACCCCGATCTACTGGCCCGATTTCGACGAAAACGCGCTGCGCGAGGCGCTGCTGGAATATGGACGGCGCAAACGGCGCTTCGGCAAAACCGACGAACAGATCGAGCGCGAAGGCTTATAAGCGCGCGCCGCCAGCAAAAAGCGATTTAGGGATGCGGGTGAAAAGCGCCGCATCCTTTTTTGTCTTGGGGCGCGCGTTTACGGTGAGTTTACACCGATCTCATACACTTCTTATGGCTTGCCTTTATCTTCTAAGTAAGAGACCCATATTTCAAGGAAGGCAGCGATGCAGCGAGAAATTCGACGCTTGCTCAGCGTTTTCATGGTGATTGCGATTGCCATTGTGTCCTTCTATATTGGCACAGCGGTGATCAGCACATCGGCGGGCGCGCCGGTGCAGTGGGCGGCGGTGTCCGCGCCGGTGCAGCAGGCTCCTACGTTTGCAACCGAGACCGAGCGCTTGTTCTCAGACATCTACAATCGGGTCAGTCCATCGGTTGTCTCGATCAGCGTCGTCACTGCGCAGGGCAGCCGGCTGCGCGGCGAAGGCACGGGGACGGGCTTTGTCATCGACACAGCCGGGCATATTGTCACCAATGCGCATGTCATTGACGGCGCGACGCGCATTGAGGTCAATTTCTTCGACGGACGGATCGTGCGCGGAGAAGTGGTCGGCGCAGACCGCGACTCCGACCTGGCGGTCATCAAGGTGAACGTGCCGCCGGAAACGCTGACTCCCGTCCCGCTTGGCGACAGCGACCGCCTCTTCATCGGGCAGAGCGTGGTCGCTATCGGCAGCCCGTTCAATCAGCGCTGGACAATGACGACCGGCATCATCAGCGCACTGGAGCGCACGATTCAAGGCTTGAGCAACTTCTCTATCGGCTCGGTCATCCAGACTGACGCCGCGATCAATCCCGGCAACAGCGGCGGGCCGCTGCTCAATCTGCAAGGCGAGGTGATCGGCGTCAACAGCCAGATCATCAGCGAGGCGCGCATCAATTCGGGCGTTGGCTTCGCCATTCCCAGCAACTTGGTCAAGCGCGTGTCTGAGTCGCTGATCGAGCGCGGTTCAGTCGATTACAGCTATTTGGGCATTCAGGGCGGCGATGTCTATCTGGCGCTGATCGAGGCGCTCAACCTGCCGAACAACGCGCGCGGTGTGGTCGTGTCGGGCGTTGAACCCAACGGGCCGGCTGCGCGCGCCGGGCTGCGCAGCGCTGGCAACATCCGTCAGATCGGCGGCATCAGCGTGCCGCTCTCGGTGGATATCATCACCGCCATCAATGGCGAGCCGCTGTCGGGCATGTCGGCGCTCGTCTCATATCTGGCGAACCACACGCAGCCCGGCGATCAGGTCACGCTGACGGTCGTGCGCGACGGACGGCAGCAGCTCGATCTGACGGTCACGCTGCAGCCGCGACCCTGATCCTCAATCGTCATCGGCTCCGTTCATGTGTTTCAGCTTTTGCTGAATGAAAACATGAAACGGATACGCGAGCCTGGTGGGATCGACCTGACTCCCCATCAGGCTCGCCTCATTGGCGATCTCAAAGTCATGGTGCAGCCGCTCGATCTCGCGAATCTGCATGCCCGATGGCTCATTGTGAAAGATCGTGATCACGGTCGTGTATTCGCCAGGGGCGAACAGCAGCCAGGCGCGGTCGCTGATGCGCTCGATGCAGCGGTCGATCAGCCGTTTGGACTCCATCAGCCGCGAGAAGTCGTTCAGGATCGGCGCGATGCGCGCCATCGGCACGTCGAACGCGCCGAGTGTGTCGAGCAGGCGTCCGCTGCGATGATGATAGATCGCCAGCCCAAGCGCCTTGCCCATGTGGACAGCGCGGACGTGGATCGTGTCGATGCCGCCCGAGACATCGGCAAAATCCAAGCCCTTTTGCGCTGCTAAGAGCTGGCTGTCATAGCGGGCGTAGATCACCTGAAACTGCTCGCGGCTGATCCTGCCCTCGGCAAACTCGATGAGCAAATTGCCAATTTTGGCTTCGATCTGCGCTCGGAGCTGGCGCAGTCGCGCGCTTGAGTCGCTCTCCATCATACCTACCATGCCCGCTGTCCCCAGAACTGCTTGTAGATACTGTGATCATAGCACACGCGCCGCGCGGCGCACGTCGATTGACAAAATTTCATAAATTTTTCGGTAACGCGCGATCTCCCTACTTTTCCGACACACAGTGCGTTACAATCCCGCGCGCTCAATGAATTATGAACTGAGGAAGATGATGGGCAGCGACAATCACAAACGGCTGGTCATTCCGGGTCCCGTCGAAGTCCGGCGGGAAATTTTAGAAGCGCAAACCGCCTGGATGATCGGGCATCGCTCGACCGCCTTCGCGGACTTGTTCGCCCGCTTGCAGGGCAAGCTCAAACAGGCATTCCTGACCACCAACCGCGTGTTTGTGAGCGGATCGTCTGGGACGGGCTTGTGGGAGGGCGCCTCGCGCAACTGCATCCGCGACGGCAAAAAAGCGCTGCACCTGGTCGGTGGGGCGTTCAGCGAGCGCTGGGCGGAGATCAGCCAGCTCAACGGCAAGCAGATCGATGTCATCGACGTCGAATGGGGACAGGCGCACACGCCGGAGATGGTCGAGGCGGCGCTCAAAAAAGACCGCTATGATGCCGTCTGCGTCGTCCACAATGAGACCAGCACCGGCGTCACCAACCCGATCCGCGACATCGCCGCCGTCGTCCGCCCCTATGAGGAGACGCTCATCCTGGTGGACACCGTCAGCGGATTCTTGGGCGCCGAACTGCGGACGGATGAATGGGGCATCGATATGGCGCTCACCTCGTCGCAGAAGGCGTTCGCGCTGCCGCCGGGGATCGCTTTCGCGGCGATCTCGGATCGCGTCCTCGAACGCGCCGCGCAGGTGCCGAATCGCGGCTATTACTTCGACTTTTTGGAGATCGAAGCCAGCCTGAAGAAGCACAACACCCCATCCACACCGCCGATTTCGCTCATGTTCGCGGCGGATGTGCAGTTAGACGCGATTCTGACCGAAGGGATCGAAAATCGCTGGGCGCGGCACATGCAGATGCGCGATCTGACCCTGGCATGGACGTTCAGCCGCGATCTGGGCGCGTTCGCCCAGGACGGCTACCGCTCCCCGACCGTCACCGCCGTCGCCAACACGCGCGGCTTTGACGTGGACGCCATGGCGAAATTCATGAGCGGCAAGGGCTTTTCGATGGACAAAGGCTACGGCAAGATCAAGGGCAAGACCTTCCGCATCGCCCACATGGGCGACATGACCGTGAACACGCTGGAAGAAGTGCTGGCGGGCTTGGATGAATTTCTCAGCAGTCTGAATTAAAGGAACTGCCGCATGACCTATCACGTCCTGATCCCCGATCAAGTCCATCCCTCAGCGCTCGATATCCTCAAAGCGCACCCAGAGATCGCCTTCACCGCGCCGGGGCAGATGAAGCGCGATCAACTGCTCGCCGCTGTGCCGGAAGCCGACGCGCTGATCATCCGCAGCGCCAGCAAGATCGATGCCGAGGTCATCGCGGCGGCGTCCAAACTGAAACTGATCGCCCGCGCCGGCGTCGGCGTCGACAATGTCGATATCCCCGCCGCGACCGCGCGCGGGATCGTCGTCATGAATACGCCCGATGGCAACACGATCAGCACCGCCGAACACACTTTTGGGCTGATGCTCGCGCTTGCCCGCTGGATTCCGCAGGCGCACGCAACGCTGCGCGAGGGTAAATGGGATCGCAAGACCTTCACCGGCGTCGAACTGCGCGGCAAAACGCTCGGCATCATCGGCTTCGGGCGGATCGGTCGGGCGGTCGCGCGGCGGGCGCTGGCATTTGACATGACCGTGATCGCGCATGACCCGTTTGTGAGCGCCGACTTCGCCGCGAGCCTGGGCGTGACGCTGGTCGCGCTCGATGATCTCTATGCGCAGTCGGATTTCATCACCCTGCACGCGCTCTTAACCGACGAAACCCGCGAGATGATCAACCGCGGCAGCATCGCCAAGATGAAAGCCAGCGTCCGCATCATCGACGCGGCGCGCGGCGCGCTGATCAACGAGTCCGACTTGGCGGAGGCGCTCAAGAGCGGCAGAGTGGCGGGCGCGGCGCTCGATGTCTTCACCGAGGAGCCGCCGCCGCCGGACAATCCGCTCATCGGGCTGCCCAACGTCGTGCATACGCCGCATCTGGCAGCCAGCACCGAGGACGCGCAGATCGTCGTCGCGGTCGAGGCAGCGGGGCTGATCGCCGATGCGCTGCTCAAAAACGAATATAAGAACGTGGTCAATCCCGAAGCGGTGAAATAGCGATGCGGACGGCGAGTCAGGCTTGACCGCCGTCCCCGCTTATGCTATCATCCTGGCAGCATGTGCCTGTAGCTCAGTGGATAGAGCGTCTGCCTACGGAGCAGAAAGTCGGGGGTTCGAATCCCTCCAGGCACGCAAAACAAAAACCGCCTCACGAAGGCGGTTTTTGTTTTGATGCATTGCAGACGACGCACGCTTAGCAGGCTGCGCTGATCACCAAGCCGAACGCCCGCAGCACGTCATAGACAATCGGAATCCGATCCCACAGGCAGAGCTGATCGACCACAACGGCGCCCAAGCCGGTCGCGCAGCAGCAGAATACCGCCAGACCGCCGCAGCCAAGCAGAATATAGCGCGTCGTGCTGCGCGTCTCTTCCTCGCGGACGGCATACGGGTCGTAATCACTGCCAAAGCCAGGCGGCGCGGTCGGCGCTCCTCCAGGCATACTGCCAGGCACGGCGGATGATGCCGGCACACCGACTCCGTAGCCCGAACTTGGATAAGCCGGACTCGCTGGCGGCACGCTTCCGCCCATCCCCGGATAGATCGGCTGTCCTTCCGGCGACAGGCGCGGTTCCGGCGCAGCGGCATAGCGCTGGGGCGCTGGACTCGCCGGCGGCGGACTCTGCACGCCCGCCTGACTCGGCGGCGCAAACGGGGCATAACTGGGCGGCTGCCCTTCATAAGGTTGAGGTGTCGGCGGCGGCGCATACGACGGCGGCGCGATATTCGGCTGCACGCCAGGTGTCGGGACGTAGCGCGCCGGCTCAGCGCCCACATTCGGCATGGTGTTCGCCGCGCTTGCCGCCTGCATCACCTCGTAGCTGAGCGTCACTGTCTCGCCCAGCCCGATCAGCTCACCGTTGCGCAGCGGACGCGCGCCCGTCAGCCGCTGCCCGTTGACAAATGTCCCATTGGTCGATCCCAGGTCTTCCAGTGTGAAGCCGCCCGCTCCGCGAGTCAGGCGCAGATGATGCCGGCTCACTTCCGGGTCATTGATCACAATTTCATTGGTGATATCGCGCCCAATCGTCACGATTTCTTTGGTGAGTTCGTAGATTTGATTGGGTTGCGGCCCTCGACGCACAATCAGCCGGAAGCTCTCGCCGCCTTGAATCATGCTCTTCTCCCTACACCTGCGCACTGAACCCGATTTTCGCGTAGCGAAAGTATACGGTGATCGCCCCTCGCTTGTCAAACAGCGGCTCGCAGACACCCTGCGCTCGCTTGAACGCCTATCCTGCAAAAAAACGCTACAATCAGTAAAGAAATAGCAAAAGAGGGATACTGCGCATGACTGAGAGTACGTCGGAATGGGTCAGTTTACGCGAAGCGGCGGACTTGCTCGGCGTGCATCCCGCGACCGTGCGCAACTGGGCGGACAGAGGCGATCTCCCCTCGCGGCGCACGCCCGGCGGTCATCGGCGCTTTCGCCGCGCCGATTTGATGCGCTATGCCGAGTCTCAAGACGAAGTCGGTAAAATCGAAGTGCAGGTGATCATCCAGAACGCGCTCGGTCAGACGCGGCTGGAGGTGGGCGATGGCAAGCTGGCGCAGGAAAGCTGGTACAGCGCCATGCGCGAGTCGACTCGCGAGCGGCTTCGCAGCCAGGGGCGGCGCGTGTTGGAAGGGCTGCGCCAGTATCTCGCCGCCGGCGGCTCGAACGAACGCCTGGCGGACGCCGTCACTATCGGCAGGGATTATGCCGCGCTGCTGGTGGAGGATAGGCTGACACTGCCGCAGGCGGTGCGCGGCTTTTTCTATTTCAGCGGCTTCATCAGCAATGCCATCCTCACCTGGTCGGAGCTGACGCCGCCGCGCAGCCCCTCCGAGTGGACGAACCTGCTCCGGCTGGTCAACAACTTCATCCACACCATCCTGCTCTCGATCATCGAGTATTACCAGGAGGACTGATCCTGTGCTGGATGGAGATCGCCTGACCGCCTGGGTCGCCCTCAGCCTGATTCCCGGCATGGGGATGCGCCGTCTGCGCGCCCTGCTCAGCCAGGCGGGCGGCGATCCGGCGGCGGTCTTGGGGCTGTCATCGGCGGCGCTGCTTGCCCTTCCCGATGTCGGCGCGCAGACCACCGCCGCGATCCACGCCATCGATCTGCGCAGCATCGAGAACCAAATCGCCGGATGGCGCGAGCGCGGCATTGAGATCGTGACCGCATACCACCCGCTCTACCCCGATCCGCTGCGCCGCCGCGACGGCGCGCCGCCGACGCTGTTCGTGCGTGGGAGCCTGGAGAACTGCGTCGGCGGGGTGTTCAATGCTGTGGAGGGAGTCGCGCTGGTGGGGACGCGCACCCCCTCGCAGGCGGGCTTGAGCGCGGCGCGGCGGCTGGCGGGGGAAGTCGTCCGGCGTGGCTGGACGGTCATCAGCGGCTTAGCCATCGGCATCGACGCGGCGGCGCATGTTGGGGCGCTGGACGCAGGTGGATTCACGCTTGCCGTCCTGGGCGGCGGCGTGCTGAACGTGTATCCGCCGCAGAATCACGCGCTGGCGGCGCGGATGCTGGCGCACGGCGGCGCGCTCCTCTGCGAGACCGCCCCCGATGCTCTGGTCGAGCGCGGCGCATTGGTCGCCCGCAACCGCATCATCGCCCTGCTCAGCCGTCAGGTCATTGTCGTTGAAAGCCGCCCCGACGGCGGCGCGATGCACACAGCGCGCTTTGCCCAGTCCGCCGGCATTCCGGTCACCTTTGGGCATGACAGCCCTTTCAACCCCACCCCCGATTGACTCTGCCGATCAGGTGCCTGTTACTCCGACCGGTAACCTTCATCCGTTAAAAGTCAATGCGAACATTTGTACGTAGACAAATACGAAACCTGTGTTACTCTATAAGCAGAGATGATAAGCTTTGGACGCCTTCACCCGCCCTGACGCGAAACTCTATCGCGCCTCTACCTGCGGTACAATCGGGACGGCGGGGGAAACAGTCAGGATGAGAGCATGACGATTCGCATTGCCAACACGCCTGAGTCATGGGGGATTCAGGAGAGCGACGACTCCCCGCCGCTGTTCACGCCCGCTCAGGTGCTGGATCAGATCGCGGCGGGCTATGATGGGCTGGAGCTGGGGCGCTGGGGCTTTCTGCCGACCGATCCAGCGGCACTGGGCGCTGAACTCGACCAGCGCGGGCTGCGGCTGGTCGCGGCGGGGCTGATCTGCGACTTTCTCGACTCAGAAGCCGTCGAGCGCGCCATCGATGTCGTTCGGCGCGTCGGCGGGCTGGTCACGGCGCTGGGGGGAGTCTGCATCGTCCTGACGGATATGATTGGGCGCACACCGGAGCTGGTGAAACAGGCAGAACGACGCGCCGGGTTGTCGTTGAACAATGAACAATGGGAGCGCTTCGCGGCAGGAGTCACGCGGGTTGCCGAGGCGCTGCACACCATCAGCGGGCTGCCGGCGGCATTTCGCCCTTTCAGCGCCACCCACGTTGAGACAGCGGACGAGATTCGCCGTCTGCTGGCGTGGACGGACGCTGAACTGGTCGGCTTGTGCCTGGATACCGGGCACTATTATTATCGGGTCGGCGATCCGGTCGAAGCTGTGCGCGAATTTGGGGCGCGGCTGCGGCTGCTCCATCTGCGCGACTGCGACGACGGCATCCGCCAGATCGCGCATAAAGAGAAGATGGATTTTCACGCGGCGGCGGCGGCGGGCGTATTCTGCGAAGTCGGCACGGGCGCAGTCGATTTCGGCGCGCTGCTCAATGCCGCCGATCCGCTTGCCAACATCACCTGGTCGGTGGTCAAAGGCAGCGCTGGGCTGATCGACGACCTTGAAGCGCCGCGCGCCGAAGCCGACCGCACTCGCGACTATCTGCGAAAGCTGGGGTACTAAGCACATGCGCTGGATGACAGGACTGCTGATCGGACTGCTGCTCGGCGTGACCTCGGTCTGGGCGCAAGCAGCCCGTCCACAGCCGGGCGATCCCCCCATCGTCGGGCGAATCTTCGTTGAAGCGCCCAACGCCGACGGTATTGTCCGCATCGTCGGGGCGCAGGGATCGGTTTTCGGCGGCGCGACCGTCGCCGTCCGCAACCTGTACACCGGTGAGACGGTCTACACGACCGCTGGCGGACTCGGCAGTTGGTCGGTGTCGCTCTATGGACCCGGCGCGACTCCCTTCTGGATCAGCCCGAACGCCGGCGCGGTCAGCGCGGATCGCCAGCAGTTCGCCGGATCGCTCCCCGGCGGACCCGGCGCAATCATTTATGGGACGCGCTCGGCTCTGCCTGAGACCAATGTCACGCAGATCGCGCTTGACGGCGCGCTTGACGACTGGGACGCCTACCCGGATGCCGCCGCCGGGCGCGCCCGCGCGCTGGTCAACAGCGAGTCGCTCTATCTGGCGGTCAGCGCGGAGGCGTTTCCGCGCAGCTACGACCAGGTGGAGCTGGTTTTCACCATCGACACCGTGACTTATGGGCTGCGCTTCGACCCGCGCCGCGTCGAAACGCCGACTCTGCACCGGCTCAACCCGAACATCGCCGAGATCGGCGCGGTGGCGCGTTCATACTATCTCGCGCCTGATGGCGCGCTGGAAGCGCGGCTGCTGCTGAATTTTATCGAGCGGGCGCTGCGCGTCACGTTTGACTCGGTGCGCTGGTTGGATGCGAACGGGGGCGAGATCGACAGCGCCCCGATCAATCTGCTCGTCCCGCGTTACACGGGGCGCGATGGCATCGTCCGCACAGGGGGCGGGGCGGATCAGGCGGATGGGCTGACCTTTGACGCGGGCGGGCGCTTTGGCGCGCGCTGGTGGACGGCTGCCGGGCGCGCTTTTCAGGCTGGGCGGACGGGCGCGGATACGCTGCGGCTGGCAGGGGGCGGCGCGCTGCGGCTGGAATTGGATGTCCGGCTCGACGCGCCGCTGCCATTGGACGCGCGCCTGCGCGGGCGCGTCCGCCTCCTCCCGTTCATCCTGAACGGCAGACCGGTCGCGGGCGCAGGGACAAATTTCGGCTGGACGAACGTCGTCAGCATATCCGGGCTGCCGATTGACAATGTCATCCCGCTTGATTGGGGCGTCAGCGCGGCGGTGGACATTCCCACCCATCAGATCATCCGCCGCCGAGACGAGACAGCGTTTTTCCCGATGGACTTCGCGCTGACCCTCCCCGACGATCTGCCCGCCGGCTTGTACGTCCCGATTTTTGAGGGCGAAATCATTGGCGGCAATGGCACGGCGCGGTCATGGGCTGCCCCGGACGGCGCTGCCTCAACCGACGCGCCGCTGACCCGCTTTCCGCTGGTGATCAAGGTCGGCGATGTCGGCGCGGTGACGTTGCCATGGGCGCTCTTCATGGATGCGCCGAGCGACGGCGCGCGCGGTCTGCTGCCGGAAAATGCCGACGGCGCGCTCTCCAACCGCGTTCGCTTCAATCCGCCGCGCTATATCCTGCCGCCGCGCATCCCGGGCGGCGATCTCATCCCGTATTCGCTGGAGCCGGCGCTGCCGATGCTGCTGCCCAACCGCTACGACTCGACCAGCCCGCCGCTCTTTCCGGTGCGCTTGCCCGGCGGTCAGATGACCGTCCGCGTCACCCGCCCCGATGACACCACCGACAGCTTCGGCGTGCTGCCCATTGTGCAAAATGTCGTCTCCACCGCCGATGCCGATGTGTCTTCGCGCTTCGGGACGACCGCGCCAGTCGATCTCTACTATCTGACGCCGCTGGAACCGACGCTGCGCGCCTATCGCTTCGACCGGTACGGCGAATATCGCGTCGAGCTGCGCGGCGAAGTGCAGGACACCTTCGGCAACCGCTACACCGGCGGCGGGACGTATCGCGTCCTGATCGCCGAGGTGATGGACATGCTGCCCGCCGTCCTGCCGGGAACGCCGTTTGAGACCGGCGACACCTTTCATCCTGGCGTGCATCTCTACCCGTCTGTCGCGGCGGATGTGCGCGTCACGCTGCGCGTCTATCCGCTCGATGGCGCGCCGGTCATCGAGCGCGTCTTTGCAGGCGCTGCCAACCGCTTCGGCGTTTTCGACGGGACGGCGGCGCGCTTTGTGTTTGAAACGCCGGGAGAATACACCGTCGATTACGAAGCCCGCTACACCGACCGCGATGGCAGGCTGTGGGCGGCGAGTCTGCGTGGGGCAGGCGTGATCGCGCAGCGCGGCGAGCGCGATCTGATCCTGCACGGGACGCGCCGGATCGACACGGCGAGCGGATCGCTGCGTCAGGCGTGGTATGAGGTGGGGACGCTCGGACTGATCGGCGGGCTGACCGTCTATTCCCCGTATCACAGTGGCGACATCTTATGGAAAACCGACGGGATCGGGCGCATCCGTCCATCGATGCACCTGCAGGATGTCGGCGCGGGCTATCAGACATGGCTGCTGAACGCGCTCGCGCCGGAGTCGATCATCGATGGGGTGACGCTGGCGCGGCGGGCAGTCGAACACAGCCTGCCCATCGGGATCATCGATGGCAGTGACAGCTACGCCTACATCAGCGCCGTCCGTCCTGGCGTGACGGCGCGTCAGCTCCTCGACGGCGGTATGAATGCCGGCGATCCGGGCTGGACACCGGATGATCCGTACAACCGTCAGATCGGCGCGGGCATCAGCGGGGATCGCCCTGGCGATTACACCTTTTTGTATGGCGGCGCGGTCGTTCGGGCGGGCGAGATCGCGCGGACGGCGATCTATGCCTCGATGATGGTCACCATTGCTCCCGACGATCCGCGCGGGACGCGGGTCTACCCGCCGGGGCGCGGCGCGGCGGGCGCGGGCGATGGCGGCGCGCTGCTGACCGTGCGCGGGACGCCCGTCGAGATGTTCTTCCATGCCACCGGCATCCGCCCGGGCGATGTCATGGGCATCGGTGACGCTGTGACGTTCGCGGGGCAGGTCGCGCCGCCGCTGGCAGCGCAGGTGCGGGCGGCGATCACGTCGCCGTCGGGCGTCGTGCGTCAGCTTGGCGGCGCAGCCAACCGGATCGGCTATTACTACAACCCGGCTGAGGATTTTCGGCTCGACGAACCCGGCTTGTGGACGGTTGAGGTGCGCGTGGAGCATCGGGGCTGGACATCGGCGGGACAGGTTGAGCCGCCGTATCCGTCGGGCGGCATTCTCGGCGGCGATGGCGCGCGCTTCTATTTCTACGTGCTGGCGAACGAGCGCGATCTGCTGGACTGGAATCCGCGCCTGACCGACACGCTCATCCCGCCCGCCGTGTCCTACAATTTCAGCTTCACGCTGCCCCCTGGCTGGCGCAACTACGGCGCGCACTACACGCTCGCGACGCCGGCGCAGATCATCGAGACGGGCGAGATACGGCTCAGCGGGCGCAGCTTCACCTATCTCTATAACCCGACCGCGCTGGCGGAGCGCTTCCCTTTCCTGGAGAACCTGACCCGCACGCCCGCGCAGTTGGGGACGGAGCGCGCCCATCTGACCGATCAGCGCTTCCTGACCTTCTACGGCAGCGGCATCGACGAAACCGGGACTCCGCGCGCACTGGCGCGGCGCTTCCTGCTCTGGTACGACCGCCTGATCAGCCTGGACGGACAATCTCGATAAAGCGGACGGCGGTGATGTTGGCGCAGTCGGCGCGCGTTGTCGCGGTGACAGGCGCGGACACCTGTCGTCCAGTCGAGTCGAACAGCGTCACTGTGTAGACCGCCTCCCGCGCCTGAGTCCCAAGCGGCAGCTCGTAGCCGCCCGCGCCGAAGCCGCGCGCTGTCCCAGTGATCACGGCTTCATCGACGCCCTCGCCCTGAATGCGGACGATGTAGCCATCGACGGCGCGCCCATTCGCGTCCACGACCGAGCCAACGATGCTCGACCAGTTGCAGCCGCCGCGCGCCTCCGGGTTGGCGATGTAGATCAAGCCAGCGGGGATCAGGCGGAAGGTGAAGTCCGCCTCTGTCATCCCTTCATTCGCGCCTGGAGAGGGGGGGATGCCGAGCGCCTCCAGCGGGATCGGCGTGAAGGTCGCCGTCGGGATAGGAGTCGGCGTTTCGCTCGGCGTGGGCGTGCGCGATGGCGTCAGCGTTGGGCTGGGCGTCAGGGTGAAGGTCGGCGTCAGCGTCGGCGTTGGCGTCGGCGTCATCGAGACGAAGATCGGCAATGGCGTCGGCGGCGCGAACAGATTGAGCGGCGAATACGGATCGATCCACAGGATGCCGATATATACGCCGATCAGGATGGTCAGCAGCAGCAGCACCGCCGTGATCTGGTTCATCCGCGCGATCTGTGCGGTGCGGCGCGGATCGGGCGGCGCGGCGGCGCGGCGTTCGAGCTGTTCGAGTTCGTCGGGCATTGGTGGGAAGCGTCCGCTTCGGGGGCGGCTCTTGCGCGGAGCCGCCGCGCTCGACTCCGGCGGCGCTTCGACTTCAGCGGAGCGCTCATCCTCCGCAGCGGCGGACTCATCCGCTGACTCCGGCGGCATCCACGCCGAGTCGTCCACCGTTTTGCGCGGTTCTTCCTCTGGGAACAGCTTCCCGCGCCGCTCGATCTTCGCCTTACGGTCTTTGCGTCCGACGCGGTGAACCGCGCTGGACTCGTGCGTGGGGTTTTCCTGATCGCTCATCGCCGCGTCGGAGGCGTCCCTTTAAAATGGGCGCGTCTGGACAAAGTTGACGACCGCCAGATTGCGCGCGCAGTCTGCCGGAAACGTGACCGCGATCTGCGGCGAGATGATCGTCCCCTGGGCGGATTGCAGCTCGACCACATAGCTGTTGGTGGTGATGCCGTTGGTGAGCTGAATCTCCCAGCCGGACACCCCGTAGAGCGTGTTCGACCCGCTGACCGCGAACAGATCGACGCCGCTGCCGAAGACATGGACGCGAATGTTGACCAGCGGCTGCCCGTTCAGGTCGAACACCTGCCCGCCGATCCCCTGCCAGTTGCAGCCGGCGGTGTTGGCGAAATTCTGCGTGAAGACGACCTGATCGCGCGGTGCAAACGGGAACGGCGACTCGGTCGGTCCGGTGATCAGCGGCGGCAGCGTCGGCGCGAGCGTGAAAGTCGCCGTCGGTCCGGATGGCGCGGGCGTCGCGGTCGCGGGAGCAGTCGGCTCGATGAACGGCGTCGGCGTGATCGTCGGGGACGGCGTGAAGGTCGGCGTCGGCGGGACGAGCGGCGTTGCGGTGGGCGTATTGGTCGGAATCAGCGCGATAGCGGTCTTGGTGCTGGCATCGGCAGCGATTGCCAGCGCGACCGCCTCCGCCTGCGACAGCGCCGAATTGGTCAGCACGATCTGCGTCTGAAGCGCCTGAAGCGTCTCAAACGCCGATGGCGGGGTGTTCGTCGCGGTGTTCGTCGGCTGCAACGGCAGGAAGGTCTCGGTGGGCAGCGGCGTCTCCGTCGGCATGGGCGTGTCGGTGGGCAGCGGCGTATTTGTCACCGTCGGCGTACTGGTCGGGGTATAGGTCGGCGTCACTGTCGGGAGCTGCACTTGAGTCGGCAGCACTATCGACGGCTGCGAGACCTGCGGCGGCGGCTGTGAGAGCCGGAATCCGACGTATGCCACCACGCCACAGCTCATCAGCAGAAAGACGATTGTGATCAGGTTGTAGATGCTCCGCGCGGCTTGCCCCATGTGACCGTCTCCTTTGGTGAATGTCGCCTAAAGCCGCTGGTTCCGTCGCTCAGCTCAGGTAGCGCTCAATCGTCGAGCGCGCCGCCAGGTTGTCCAGCCAGTTTTCGAAGCGGAGCTGCGCCACGACTGCCAGCTTTTCCGGGGGGATGGGCAGATCGGCGCGCTCCAAGGTCTGCAGGATGTGAAAGCCGAGCCGCGACTCGATCGGTCCAGCGATGCTGTTGATGGGCAGCGTGAATGCCAGCCGCGCCAGCGCCGGATCGAGCAGCTCGTCCTCAACGAACCAGCCGAGATCGCCGCCCCGCGCTTGCGTCGTCACATCCAGCGAGACCGCCGCCGCCAGCGCCTCGAAGCGCTCACCTGCCTGCAGCCGTGCCAGCACTGCGCGCGCCTCGGCTTCAGTGGCAACCAGGATATGGCGCGCATGGACATGCGGCTGCGCGCCGTTCAAGCCGCTGGTGACGACATCGCGCACCAGGTTGGTCAGCAGCGACTCGCGCAGCGCGGCGCGAAACTCAGTTTCGGTGTAGCCATTGTCCGCCAGCCAGTTCGCCCAGGCATCTGCGCCGCCCACCGCCTGGACATACGATGCGAGTTCAGCCTCCAGCGCGGCATCCTCGACGGTCAGCCCGCCGGCGGCTGCCGCCTGGACGATCAGCAGTTGGTCGATCATCGTCTCCAGCACGGCGCCGCGCAGCACGACCGCGTCCGCGTCAGGGCTGCTGGAGCGCGCCAGAGCGCGCTCGAACGCCGCCAGCGTGATCGCCTGCCCATTGACGCGCGCGACGATGGGCACGCCGGTCTCATCGACAGGCAGGGCAGGTTGCGCACCGACCTCGTTCGCCATCAGCGTGAGCGCGATCAGCAGCAGCGGGGCGGCGGCGCGCCTGAGTAGACTCATCAACAACGTGGGCTCCTCACAAAAGGATTGCTATGCACATCAGTCCGTATTATAGACGTGAATAAAGCGCCGACGCAAAACTCACTCAGTCCCAGGCTCCATCAGCGCCCGATACACCGCCAGCGTCTCCGCCGCGACGCGCTCATGGGTGAAGCGATCCCGCGCCCGCGCCAGCCCGCGCTTGACCAGTGTATCAACCAGCCCCGCCTCATCGCGCAGCCGCCGCAGCGCCGCCGCCAGCGCTGCCGAGTCCCCTTCCGGGACGATCAGCCCCGCAGCGCCGATCACATCCGGGATCGCGCCGCTGTCCGACCCGACCACCGGCACGCCGGACAGCATCGCTTCGACCAGCACCCGCCCAAACTGTTCTTTCCAGTTCGGGCGCGTCAGCGACGGCAGCGCCAGCGCGTCGATGTCATGATACTGCGCCGGCATCGCTGTGGACGCGACTGGATCGCGCCATTCGACCCGATCCGCGATGCCGAGCTGCGCCGCCCGCCGGCGCAGGGGATCGCGCAGCGTCCCACCGCCGAGCAGGATCAGCCGGGGCTGACCGTCAAGCAGGGCGAATGCCTCCAGCAGCACACCCACGCCTTTCTCTTCGACCATCCGCCCGAAATAGCCAATCGTGAACGGGCGCTCCGATCTTGGGGCGGGTGTGAACAGCTCCGGCTCCGTCCCGAACTGCGGGATAACCGCAATCGAACGCGCGAAGCCCTTCGCCCGCCAAACCTCGGCGGCGCTCTCCGTCCCGCAGATGGCGGCGTCAGCATGGTTCAAGACATAGCGCTCGCCCCATGAAAACGGCGGCGGATAGCGGCGATAGAGGTTCTGCCAGGAAAAAAACAGCGTTTTTGCGCGGACGCGCCGCGCATGATAGAGCGCCTGCCACGCCGCCGCGTTATACGGTTCTTCGTCGATGTGGACGATGTGCGGCTGAAAGGCGCGGATGCGCCCCCCAAGATCGGGATAGTAATGCAGGTGATAATCGCCGCTGCGGGCAATCGGGAGCGTTTCGAGCCGGTAGCCAGCGGTATAGACGCGCTCTAAGACAGTCTCACCGTGTTCATCGCGCCAGGACGGCGGGACGAGCGTCAGCAGTTCGACGCCGCCCGCCGCGATCAGTTCGAGCTTTCGCTGATAGATGCCGACGATGCACGCTTTTGACAGCATCAGCACGCGCAGCGAAGGCGCGCCGTTCATGCCCCTGGCTCAGCCGTGATCTCCGACGTCGCTTCGGCGTCGGGCGTCGCTTCGGCGTCGGAGGTCGCTTCAGCGGTGGACTCCGCCGCCGAGACGGGCGCGGCTGGCTCAGGCGTCGGGGTGCGCGTCGGGAAGGGGGTCGGCGTTGGCGTCAGCACGCTTGGCGACAGCGGGATCGGCGCGATCACTTGAAAGGTATTCATGACTGCCGCCAGCGTTTTCAGGCGCGGATCGGTATCAGGGACGGCGAATTCCTCAGATGCGCCGGGCAGCAGCGGCGACTCAGCGGCGGGATCGGCGCGGAACGGATCGACCACCACCGGAGCGACGGTGTTCAGGTCAACCGCCGCGCCCGGAAAGCGCAGGTTGGCGACCAGCAGCGCGGCGCTTGTGCCGGCGCTGTCGGTCTGATTGAGCAGCAGCGCCAGACCGCTGAACGGCTCGCCGTCGAAGGTCTGATAGCTGTAGGCGACCGCATATCCCGACGCCGCGCCGCGCGTGACCGGCTGGACGCTGAGGATCGCCGCGCTGCGCTGAAGCCCATCGACGAACGCCGCCGCCGCCGCTTCATCCCCGATGATGACATTCGGGCGCGTCTCGATGCGCAGGGTGACGTTGTTCGCCGCGCCCCAGGTCGTCGGGCGTCCGATGCCGCCATCGAGCATCGTCCAATCCGACGGATGCCGCCAGATCAGATGGGTCAGGTGATTGTAATCCGCCTGCCAGTCGAACGGCGTGCCGGGGAACAGATCGAGCGGCTGGATCGACTCGGCGACCTTCGCCAGCACGTGCCGCAGATACGACACGGCGTTGTCCGGCGTCAGGACGCGCACCGAGTAGATCAGATCGCCGTCCGTCCAGACCTGCTGACGCGCGACGTAGTTCTGCCGCTGAAATTCAATCGCAAAGTCGATGATCAGCTTGTCATCGACAGTCTGGCGGTTGGTCTCACGCCAGGACGGGAAGCGCGACCAAGTCGGCGCGAGCGTCTCGCGGGTGAAGCGCGCGCTGAGCTGATCGGTGGTGACAGGGCTGAATGGCTTTTCGATATAGGCATCGATCACCCCAAGCGTCGCGTCATCGCGCAGGTTGATCTGGGCGATGGTCGCGCCGGTATTGGGCTGCGCGACGCGGTAGCCAGTCGGCAGCGCGATGGTAAACAAGCCGCTTGGATGCAGGTAGAGCTGATCGAAGCGCAGATTGTCGAAGTTGGTCAGCGGCGGCGGAAAGGTGGGCGTCGGAACCAGAGTCGGCTCGACCGCCGGCGCAGTGGTGGCGCTGTTGTTGCTGAGCAAAGGCAGGATCGACCCGGCAACCAGGACAACTGCCATGAAAACACCGAGGGCGATACTGGCACGGCGCGCGCTGTTTTGCATAAAGGCGATGCTCCGGGAGTTCAGATGCGAAAACTGCGCCAATGATACAAGAAAAGGATGGGCGTGTTAAGCCAGCAGATCGGCTTTTGTTGCCCCAGGCGCTGCGCCCAGACCCGTTTTACCCCCACCGCCGCTGATCCGATTAGAATAGATATTATGGGCGTCGATCAAACCAGATCGAGGCTGGGCGGTGCAACCCTGCGCCCGCTGCATACGTATACCATATATCCGCGATCAGCTCCTCATCAGACCAGCTGGTGCGGAAAGGGAGAAGTGCCGTGTCTACAATTGACTCGGTTGTGCTGGAATGGGTCAAAGCTGCGCTGAATGGTGACCAGGATGCTTTTGCGGAACTGGTCTATATGTTTCAGGATGCAGTCTATAACCTGTGTTACCGAATGCTCTACGACAGCGTTGAAGCCGAAGACGCTGCGCAGGAGGCATTTCTGCGCGCTTACCTCAATCTCGCCCGCTATGATACTGCCCGCTCATTCAAAACCTGGCTGCTCTCGATTGCCTCCAACTACTGCATCGACCGGCTGCGCCGCCGCCGCATGAAATGGCTTTCTATTGATGACCCGCTTCCCAATCTGGCGCTGCGCGAAGACACCCCGGAACCGGAGGATGTGACGATCAGCCATGAGCGCAGCCGCGCCATTCAGGATTTGCTCCGCCAGCTCCCGCCCGATTATCGCGCCGCGGTCGTTTTGCGTTATTGGTACGATTATTCCTATGTCGAAATTGCGGACATTCTGGACACCACTGAGAGCGCCATCAAGAGCCGTCTGTTTCGCGCTCGCCAGATGCTTGCGGACAAAATGGACGCAAAGGACATTTCCGGCATGACGATCCCGTTGTTGGAGAATATATAACATGGCGAACGAACGGCAGAAAAACTGGATGCAGGAGGCGCTGGACGAGACGCTGCCGCCGGAGTCGCTCCATGAGCTGCGCGCCCGTCTGGAAACATCCCCAGAGGACGCCGCTCAGTATGAGCGGCTCCGGCGGGTTGACCGCCTGCTGCGCAGTGCGCCGATGGAGCGCGCGCCCGCCGCGCTGGCGGTTAGCATCATGGCGCGGCTGGCGGAGGCGGTCAGTCAGCGCGCTGGCGGGCGGTCGAGCGCGGCGCTGGCGCTGACGCTGGCGGTGCTGGCGGCGCTGCTGCTGCCGCTGCTGATCGCGTTTTGCTGGCTGATGCTGAACACCATCGGCAGCCCTGCCGCGCTCGGTCAGGCGCTGGCTGGGCTGAACGCGCTGCTGGTGAGCGTGATTGCGGCGGTCGATGGCTTGCTCGCCAGCGCGCAGCGTTTCGTCGAAGCCTATCCTGAAGCGCCTGCCGCTGCGCTGGCGATCATCCCGATCTCGCTCACCTGGCTGGTGCGCACGGCGCGTAAACACCGTTCCAATGAAAAACAGCGCCGCGCCGAGTCGCGGCTGGCAGACACGACCGCGTCCAGCGAAAACCCGACCGTGCAGGCGGCGCAGGTGCGCGCCGCCGAGTCCTGTCTTGATGGGCGCGCCGCCGAAAGAGATGACCTATGAGACTGCGCCTGGGCTGCATGGTTGTCGGGCTGATCGGCGTTGTAATCGCGGGGGTGCTGCTTTCGCGCAGCATCGCGCCGCAGCCCTCCAGCCGGGTACTGGTGGAGAACGCCTTGACGCTGGATCAACCGACTCAGACCAACCTGACCATCCTCGCCGCCGAGATGACCATTGCTGAGCGCGTCGAGGGCGATCTGATCGCGATTGCCCGTTCAGTCGTCGTGACGGAGACCGGTCATGTCACTGGCAGTCTGCGAGTCGTCAGCGATTCGTTTCGCTCCAAAGGGCGGATCGATGGCAGCCTGGTCGCCCTCAGCGATCACTTCGTCCATGAAGGCGTCCTTAACGGCAGACTGACGCTGCTGGCGAACGATGTTGTCATTAGGGGCAGGATCAGCGGCGCGGTCAACGTCAGCGCAGCCCATATCACTGTCGATCCGGCGGGCTTGACAGCCACCGAGCCGCTTCAGCTCTGCGCCGACACGGTGATCGGCGTGACGGAGTTCACGTGCAGCCGCGCCGGGCGCTTTGCGCCCCTCGAAAGCCTGATCGCCCTGCGGATGAACAACAACACCAGTGTCGATCTGAGTGCGCCGCTGCTTTTCGGCGATCTGCTCGGCGCACTTGCCATGATCGGCTTAGCCCTGAGCATTGTCGGCGTGAGCGCGCTGACAGTAGCGGCGTTTCCGCGCCAGATCAGCCGGATTGAGGACGCGATCCGCGCGCAGCCGCGCAGCATGGGCGGCGCGGGCTTGGCGCTTTACGCGCTGGCGCTCGGCGTTTCGCTCGGCATGGTCGTCCTGCTCGGTCTGATGCCGGCGCTCGGAGTCGCGCTCATTCCGGTCTGGCTGCTGTCAGGAGTTGGGCTGATCGCGTTGCTGCTGATAGGGTGGGTGACGCTGAGCATGATGGTAGGGGAATGGCTGATGCGCCGCTTGTCCAAGACGGGCGCGCCGCCGCTGGTGACCGCTGTGGCGGGCGGGCTGCTGCTGTGGGCGGTCTTCGCGGTGTCGGCGCTGCTGCCGTATGGTGCGCTTATTAGCGGGATCATGCTGGCGCTGATCGGGGCGGTCGGCGCGGGCGCGGCATTCTTCACCCGCTTCGGGACGCGCCCGCTGCGCAGCAGCTATTTTGTTCAGGGCTGACGGCGGGTGTTCTGCTTCAAGTCCCGGCAATTTCCAGCGCCAGGCTGAGCGCGGCATCGGCGCTGGCGGCTTTGTTGGCAAGCCGGTCGCCTGACCAGAGATAACGGCGCACGATCACGCCATCGGCGATGATCCCATCCGCGCCAGCAATCGCGATGTAGGTCAAGCCGACGGGCTTCTCCGGTGTTCCGCCGTCAGGTCCGGCGATCCCGGTGATGCTCAACGCCAGATCGCTCTCAAACAAGTCGAGCGCGCCGCGCGCCATCGCCTCCGCCGTCTGCGTACTGACCGCGCCGAAGCGCTCCAGCACGAAGCTGCTCACGCCGAGCAGATCGCGCTTGAGCAGATTGCTGTAGGTGACCACGCCGCCGACGACATACGCTGAGCTGCCCGGCACATCCGTCAGCCGTGATAAGACTAACCCGCCCGTGCAGGACTCCGCCGCGCTGATCGTCCAGCCGCGCCGCCGCAGCGCTGCACCGAGCAGGCTTTCCAGCCGCTTATCTTCACACATGGAGTTTATGATCCTCACTGATGCAGCAGGTTATGCAGTTCGTCCAGCAGGATATCGCCTTGGCGCAGCGCCGTCAGCACTGCCGCATGGCGATCTTTGCTGCCCATCTTGTTCATCGCGCTTGCCAGCGCTTCGATCACGCTGATCAGGTCTTGTCCGAGCCGCTCGGCAATCGCGGCGTTGTCCAGCCCGCCCGCGATTAGCAGCAGGATTTTGCGCTCCTCCTCCGTCAGCTTGGTATCGCTAGTGCGGCTGCGCACCATCCCTATGACGATCTCGGACACGCCCCGCCCCAGCACCATCCCGCCCGCGCCGACTCGCTGGATGGCGTCCACCAGACTGTTTTCGCTGTCGGATTTCAACACATAGCCGTGCGCGCCGGCGCGCAAAGCCTGCGTGATATACCAGTCCTCATCGCGCCCGGTCAGCACCAGCACGCGGACACGCGGCGCACGCTGACGCACCAGCGGCAGCACATCTAAGCCGCCCATCTTCGGCATGTTCAGATCAAGCACCAGCACATCGGGCTGAAGCTCAAGCGTCTGCTCAAGCGCCGCTTCGCCGTCGGACGCTTCACCGATCACCATTATATCATCGCGCTGCGCCAGCAAATTCGCCAGCGAGCGCCGCAGCATGGTGTGATCATCGGCGAGCAAAACCCGCAGCGGCGGCAGCGTCCCGGTCGCGGTTCGCCCAATGGCGGGCATGTTCTGATGGGTGGTCGCCTTCGAGTCCTGCACTGAGATCGCCCGCCCGCCTTCGGCAGTCGGCACGGCGGCGCGCAGCGCCGATGCCATCGCCGCGCCGCTCTGAAAGCGCCGGGATGGACTCTTCTCCAGCGCCTTGAGAATGACGGTTTCCAATCCCGCCGGCAGCTCAGGCACGAGCGAACGCGGCAGTGGCGGCGGCTGCCGGACATGCTGCATCAGCAGCGCCGGGATGTCATCCGATTGGAACGGAAGCTGCCCGGTCGCCATCTCGAACAGCACCACGCCGAGCGAATATAAGTCCGTCCGGTAATCCAGCGTCAAGCCCTGCGCCTGCTCCGGCGACAGATACGCCGGCGTGCCGATGATCATGCCCTCGGCGGTCACGCGCTTGGCTTCGCGGGGCAACGCCAGCCCCAAATCCATGATCTTGACCACGCCGGCGGGGGTCACCTTGATATTGGCGGGCTTGATGTCGCGGTGGATGATCTCGCGCTCATGGGCGTAACCTAGGGCGGCGGCGATCTGCGCGCCGATCTGCGCAACCGTTGCCGGATCGGACGGGACATACGCCGTCAGCGTTTCGCCCTCGACATACTCCACGACCAGGAAATGCTGACCGTGTTCCTCGTCCATGTCGTAGATCGCCATGATGTTCGGGTGGTTGAGCTGCGCGCTGGAGGTCGCCTCCTGCATGAAGCGCCGGCGCGCCGTCTCGCGGACATGCGGCAGCAGCACTTTGAGCGCGACAGCGCGATTTAGGCGGCGGTCGAGCCCTTTGTAAACCGTCGCGGTTGAGCCTTCACCGAGCAGGGACTGGATTTCGTAGCGGTTGCGGAAGGTGCGTCCGATCATGTCGACGGATTACCCTGGTAGGTTTGTGCCTTTGCGACAAGAATAACATCAATGTGATCTCAATGCCAATGGCGCAGCTGGGAGGCTGTGTGCGACCGAAACCGCGACGAATCCTGCTGGTTCTGCCCTGCTGCATCGGCGATGTCGTCATGGCGACGGCGGCGTTGATGGCGCTGCGCCGCGCTTACCCGGACGCCTGGATCGGCTGGGCGGTCGGAAAATGGTCGCGCCCGGCGCTGGACGGGCATCCGGCGCTGAATGCGCTGATCGACGCGGGCGGCGCGGCGAGTCCGGTGCATTCTCCGCGTGAACTGCTCCGCTTCGTCCGCACACTGCGCGCCGTCCGCGCCGACTGGATCATCTCGCTGGTGCGTTCGCCGCTAATGAGCCTCGCCGTCTGGCTGTCGGGATGCCGTGTCCGCGCCGGACTCGACAGCGGCGGGCGCGGCTTCGGCTACAGCGTCCGCGTCACCGTCGATCCCAATCAGCCCAACCATGAAGCCCGCCTGTATCTCGATGTGGTTGCCGCGCTCGGCGTCAACGCTGAGGGCGCATATCCGTTCATCCCCGTCCATGACGCCGATCGGGCTTCTGTGCGCGCGCTGCTGACCGCGCGCGGCATCCGCCCGCCGTATCTCGTGGTCAATCCCGCGGGCGGGCGCAACCCTGGCATGACGCTGGATGTCAAGCGCTATCCGCCCGATCTGCTCGCGGCGCTCACTGAGCGCCTGTCCGCCCGACTCGACGCCGTCCCCGTTCTGCTCGGCGCGGCGGACGATTCGCCCTTGATCGACGCCGTCAGCGCCCATCTGACACGCCCCGCCGAGTCGTTTGCCGGCGCGCTCACCTTCGGGCAGATCGCTGCGCTGGCGGCGGACGCGCGGCTGTATCTGGGCAATGACACCGGCTTGACCCATTTTGCCGCCGCCGCTGGCGCGCCGACCGCCATGATCCTCGGTCCGACCGATCCGCGCCGCTATGCACCCTATAATCCGAATGCCGTCGCGCTGTGGAAACCCGCCGATCTGCCTGCGCGCGGCGTCGCGGCGGGCGCGCCGCAAAACTGGGACTGGCGGCGCGATGGCATCAGCGTGGACAATGCCGAAGCCGGCATTTTGGCGTTTCTGGGCATTCCTCCGAGCGCGAACTGACGTTTTCTGCCAGCGCGATCATCCCCAGCAGCGCCGTGTCCAGCAGCCAATAGACCAGCCCCACGACGATCCAGGGCGCGAGCATCCCCGCGAGACCACGGCTGCGCCCCAGCATCGCCGATACCACCGCGATGAAGAAGGCGAACAGATAGAACATACATCCTCGATACAGCGTCATGCGCATGACGTTGACCTCAAAACCAGAACGGATTATGGAATTGTGTGGTGATGACACCGTCGATGACGCTGGACGGGATGCAAAAGTTCAATCTCGATCGCGGTAGACCTCGATCTCGTCGATCCGCTTGATGATGTGCGCCGGATTGCCGATCACGACCATGCCCGGCGGCACATCGCGCGTCACCACCGCGCCCGCCCCGACCAGCGCCCTAGCCCCGATGCGCACGCCGGGCAGCAGCACCGCGCCCGCCCCAATGATCGCGCCGCGCTCGATGATCGCGCCCGCTAAGCGCTCCTTTGCGCCCCGGCTGATCGGGTAGCGGGCATTGGTCACCGTCACGCCCGGACCCAGCCAGCAGCCCGCTTCCAGAATTGAGTATTCCGGGACGAACACGCGGCTGTGCAGCCGCACGTTGTCCTCAATCGTGACGTGATGCTCAACGATGCTGCCTGTCCCGATGCTGACGTGCGCGCCGATGGCGTTGGCTTCGCGGATGGTGACATGATGCCCGGTCTGCAAGCCCGCGCCGATGGCGCTGCCGGCGTAGATCACGGTGTGCGACCGGATCACGCAGCCCGCGCCAATGATCAGCGCCAGGTCTCCGTCGGCTACGCCGCGCGGTGGCTTGCCCAGCACCACGAACGGGTCGATCTGCGCGTCAGCGGGCAAATCGACATTGGGAAAGCGCTGAATCAGGGGATTCATGGGGATTGGGCGCGGCGGATGCGGATCATCTCCGCCAGGTTATGCCCGATGATGCGGTATTCCTTGACGACGCGAAGCTGAAGGGGTCCGTTGAAGGGCGCGGCGTGCAGCACCTCGACCTCGACTCCGGGCTTGATGCCGAGCACCGCCAGATATTCCAGGCGGTCGCGCTCACGGGTGCGCACGCGGGTGACGATCAGCGGCTGCTTGTGCGGCGCGTTCGTCAGCACGATGTCATTCGGCGGCGCGATCATGCCGTCAGGGGTGGCAATCGGCTCGCCATGCGGACACGTTGAAGGGCAGCCCGCCATCTGCCACATCCGGTCGATCAGCCGCTCGGATATACTGGCGCTCATGCGAGCGGCGTCGGCATGGACTTCATGCCAGCCCATCTCCATCGCATGGACCAGAAATGCCTCAACGATCCGCTGGCGGCGAAGCTGCTTGAGCGCCTCGCGCTCACCTTCGGGGGTCAGACGGATGCCCTGATACGGCTCGTGCAGCAAAAGCCCCATCTCGCGCAGCTTTGACACCATGCGGTTGACAGCGGGCGCGCTCACATCGAGCAGGTCAGCTAAGGCTGACGTGCTGACGTAAACGTCTTGATCATCCGGGCTGGCGGTCGCATAATCGACCAGGCGATAGACCTCCGCCAGGTATTTACGCATGGTGTCGCTGAGTTCGGCGCTGTCTGCCGAGAGCTGTTCGTCCTTCATCGGATCAATAGCCATGTTCGAGCCGCGCGATCAAGCGTTCGGGCATGTCATGCTGGCGCATCCGCTTCTGCACTGCGCTGATGTTGTAGGGGATGCGCCGATGTTCCCAGACGTTGGTTTCCACATCCAGAATCGCGTATGCCGCGTCGGGGTTGGCGTCGCGCGGCTGCCCGACGCTGCCCGGATTGATGATCTGGCGGCGACCGTTCAGCCGAAGCTGCTGACGGTAGACGGGCATGAAGGCTTCGGTCTCGCCGGCGTCGTTGAGCTGTTCGTAGATGATCGGCTGATGGGTGTGTCCGACCAGGCAGTAGGGCGTCTCGAAATGCGAGAAATTGAGCGCGGCGATCAGCGGTTCGAGGATGTATTCCCAGACCGGTTCGCGCGGGCTGCCATGCGCCAGCGTGTAATCCCCGATCACAAAGGTCGTCGGCAGCGCTTCCAGATAGGCGATGTTGTCCGCCGTCAGCGTGTTTCGCGTCCAGTCAACCGCCCTGCGGGCATCGGGATTGAATGTCCGTATGTCCAGCCGACCGAGCGCCGCCCAGTCATGATTGCCTGCTAAACACAGGTGCGGCAGCGACCGCAGCCGATCCACACATTCATTTGGATCGGGTCCATACCCCACCACGTCACCCAGACACCAAACGTATTCCCAGTCGCCTTTGGCATCTTCCAGCACGGCTTCAAAAGCAGTGAGGTTGGCATGAATATCGGAAATAATGAGAATACGCATGATCGATCACTGTCCATCTGTCAAGATATTGTTGATGATAGCACGTTTTCCGAAAGGCGTAGGATATAGTTTATCTCGCCATCTGGCAAGATGGTCTGCGCTGGGCAAGCGTGCCTCTCTCTGCATCCCTCCTGCTTCATCCCAGATTACTTTTATCTCATCCCTCCTGTCTTTTTCCGTGTATAATGCACGCGCACTTTGCAAAAGGTTCTGGTTCTGAGTATGACCAATTCTGCCTCTCCTGACGACACCCAACCCCGACGCCCATCCGCCGAAGCCCGTCCGCCCAGATATAAACCGGAGGATGCGCCGTTCGCGCCGCCAGAGGTGCGCTCCCCGCGTTACTCGACCAGATCATCGGGCTATTTGGAGCCGCCCCCGCCGCCGCGCAGGCTGAGCGGGTGCGCCGCCTTGGCAGTTCTGGCGGCGCTCGGCGCCGCCGCCATCCTCATCGTCGCGCTGGCGGGGTTAGCCGGCTGGACGAGCGGACAGCGCCAGTCAGCCATTTACGCCACCGCGACCCAGAATGCTGCCATTCAGGAACAGTGGTCGCGCATTTCAGGCGATATTGAACAGGGCAACACCGTCCTGCTTGAAGCCCGCATCCGCTTTCTGGCAACCCTGACTCCAGGCGTCCCCGGCGTCCCCGAACTTTTCGTCACGGCGACCGCCCTGGCAAACGGGCAGAATCCCCCACCAACGCTCGATCTGCTGGAGCCGACTCCGACGCCTGACACCGACTCAACCGCCATCATGACACCCGCCCAGACGCTGGACGCCGCCGCATCGCCGCTGCTGAACGGAATCCGCGTCGATCTGCCGGCGCTGCTGTCGGAGGCGCAGCGCCAGATCGCGCTGGCGCAGTGGTCGGACGCCATCGACACGCTCGACGTGATCATCGCCGTCGATCCGAATTTTCAGACCGCGCTGGTGCGCTCGCTGATGATCCAGGCGCTGGGCAGCTATGCCATGCAACTTTACAACAGCGGTCAGCCTGCCGCTGGTAATATCGTCGTCACCCGCATTGAGGAATTCGGGACGATCCCGGGCGATCTGGTGTACGAGCGCTACGCGGCACAGCTCTATCTGAACGCGCGCGCGCAGATGGGCGTCAATTTCCCCGCCGCGATCCAGGCGCTGCGCGCCGTCATGGACTTGGGGGCGGGCGGGCGCTATTACCAGCCGGCGCAGCAGGCGCTCTACGAGACCTATGTCGCCTATGGCGATGCCTACACCTACGAAAACAACTGGTGTTCGGCGGCGGCGCAGTATCGCAGCGCCATGAACATCTTCCCGAGCGGAGCCGCCAACGGCAAATTTGCCAACGCCGACACGATCTGCCGCACCCCGCCGACCGTCGATCTGCTGCTGCCAACCAGCGACTCGACCTTACCGGCGGGATTCGTCCCCTTGAGTCCGTGACTCCGCAGCGCTGCGTGCCGTCAGCCGCAGGATCGCGATCACCCAGACGATGACCGCGCCGCTGATGATGGCGCTACCCGTCCCTTCCGCGATGGGCGAGGCGCTCACGAAGTCGAACAGCCCGTGCCAGAGCGCCACGATCAGGATGCTGTGACCGCTGCCCCGATAGATCCACGAGAGCAAAATCGACCCCATCGTAATGCTGACGATGTAACCGACAAAACCGCCCACCCCCAGCGCGATGAAGTTCTCCTTGTAGAAGAAGTATGGCAGATGCCACAGCCCCCACAGCACGCCGATGATCGCCGCCGCCCTCACCCATCCGCCGGACTCCATGCGGTGGAAGGCGAAGCCGCGCCAGCCGATCTCCTCGCCGAAGCCATACGTCGCAATCCAGAGCGCCAGCGCCGCCAGCGCGCCGATGTTTCCCAGATAATCGACTTCGCCGAACAAGGTCAGGTCGGGCAAGGCGCTGTTACTCATCAGATAGATCAGCACTGCCGCAATCCCCAACAACAGCGGCGTGCCGACGCCGATCAGCCACCAGCGCCAGCCCACGTTGAAGCGGACAACGCGCCGCCCTAGTTCGACCAGCCCGGCGCGCCCGCCGATGAGCGCCGTCACGATGAGCGCCGCCAGCGCGGGTCCGAACGCGCTGATGTAATGCAGCGCCTGCGGGGCGCTGAGCGCCCCCTGATGGTCGGCGATCAGCAGCGCGCCAATCGTCCATGAAAAGGCGTAGGCGATGAGGAAAAATGCGACGACGGGATAGCGGCTGATCAGGTTGTGCGGACGTGCTTGAGCAGCATACGCAGTCATTGGATCATCCTTTCAGGCTCAGGCGCTCGACGGCGCTCCGCGTTGGCTGCGCGAGGAAGACGAGGCGAGCGGCGAACGTCAGCAGGCTGAGCGCCGCCGAGATGAACAGCAGCAGCACCAAATCCGGGAGCTGAAAGAAGATCAGATCGTAAGTTGCCACGCGCTGCATCACCATCTGCGCCAGCGCTGGCAGCAGCAGGAGGACATACACCGGAAAGAGCAGCAGCGCCAGGCTGACCGCACGCCTCCAGATCGGCTGACCGCGCGCGCGCTCCATCCAGCGGCGGCTCGTCAGCAGGCGGCGGGCGTCGCTGGCGATAATGATCGCGCTGATCGTCAGGATGGCGATGCCGATGACGCTCCCGCTCATGCCGCCGACTGGCGCTTCCCTGCCGCGCAGGATGGCGATGACGCCGTTGTGGATGTCGGCGCTCGAGGTCAAGGTGGCGAGCAGATTGTTGCGGTTGTAGAGCAGGGCGAAGGCGGCTCCATCATCAGGCAGCAGCGCCATGTCCGATGAGAACGTCATCACGCTGCCGCCGTGCGTGAAAACGCGCGCGCCGTCCGGGGTCGTCTCGGCGATCCAGCCCATGCCATAGGGGCTGTCCACGCCGGGCGGCGTCGTCAGCATCTCGGCGATGCTGACTTTGCTGAGGATGTCCGGCTCATCGATCACGAACTGGCGCAGGAACGCCGCCATGTCCGCCGCGCTGGCGCTGATGCCGCCGCTGGCTTCGGGGATCGTCCCCGGCTCTTGGAAGGGGATCGGGAAGCCATAGAGGACGAGATGCCCCTGCGCCAGTCGCTCCGTCGGCGCTGGATCGCCGTAGACCAGCGCGTCATCCATGCCCGCTGGCGCGAAGACCCGCTCGCGCATGTAAGCGCTGTACGGCTGCCCGCTGACGACCTCGACGATCCGCCCCAACAGCTCGTAATTCGCGTTGAAGTAAGCGAACTGCGCGCCGGGTTCGGCGTCATGGCGGGCGCGGGCGAACGATGGGATCAGCTTGTCGCCCAGGCGTGCATCGGGCGTCGCGTCGTATCCTAGCTCGGACAGCCCGCTTGTTTGGTTGAGCAGATGGCGCACAGTGATGCGGCTTGCCCAGTCTGCATTCTGCGTGGTGAAGCCGGTCAGGTAGGTCTGGATTGGCGCATCCAGATCGATGAGGCCGGCTTCGACCAACTGCAAAACCGCGACCGCCGTCATCGCTTTGGAGAGCGAGCCGATGCGAAAGCGCGTCGCCGACGTGATGCCGCTGCCATCGGTTCGCACATCCACGCTGCCATCGGCATAGACGGCTGCCAGCGCCAATCCGGGTAGGCGGTGCGCCGCAGTTTGCGCTTCAAGATACGAATCGAGCGCGTCGGGCTGCGCATAGGTCAGGCGCAGCCCGCCTGCCAGAAGCAGCCCCAAGAATATCATGACGACGACCAACCTATACTTCATCCTTAGTCCCTCCGGCTGTGCAGTCGAACGATGATCGCCACCTTGCCCGGCGCGAAGCGCTCGCGGCGTTCGGCGCTCAGGCTGGGGTAGATTTTCGCCAGCAGATCGGCGATGGTCTGCGGATCGCTGGCGGTATCCGCATGGGCGGAATAGGTCGTGCCGCGCAGATGGATTTGCACATCTGCGCCGCCGCGCAGATTCTTCCACCAAGTATAACCCTCGCTGGTGATGATGAAGAGTGTCTCGCCATCCTGCGCATACTGCACCGGCGTGGTGTAAGATTTACCGCTTTTGCGCCCGGTGAAGGTGATGAGCAGGTACATCCGGCTGACCACCCCGTGAAACGGCGAGCGTAGTAACCCCTTCATGAACGGATTCTGGATTTTCATGAACCAGCGCCACAGCGCCGGAGGCTGGTTCTGGGCTGTCGTCGTCATGATGTCATTTGTTTTCCACTTGATAGCCGCGCGCCAGATGCTTGCCGCCATAGCGCCACAGCATCAGCGCTGTCACCGCCAGCAGGATGAAGCTGTGGTAAGTCAAAAGCTCAGTCGGGATGATGAAGATGACGAAGGTCAAATTGATCGAAAAGTGCAGCAGGATGATCGCCAGCACGCTGCGGTTGTTGTTATTGTACACCCAGGTGAACAGCACCGAGTAGAGGAGAACGACATACAGATAGGACGCCAGGAACACTGGATCGCGCCCATTCTCATACAGGAACGACCCCGTCACAGCCAGCAGTGGCAGATGCCATGCCCACCAGATCACGCCTAGAATGATGCTAGACACAAACGCCGAGTAACGCGCCTGCAGCCAGTCCAGCGCGTAATCGCGCCAGCCCAGTTCTTCCGAGAACGGTCCGAAGATGAACACAAAGATGACCGTCGTCACCAGCACGCCGGGATTAGCCAGCATCGCTGCCAGCGGTGAGGCGTCCAGTTCGATGCCGGTGAGCAGAAACGTGAGCAGCACTGTGGCGGGATAGAGAAACAGGATGGGTAAGAACCAGATCGCGCCGATACGACGCAGGTCGAACACGCGCCGCCAGTAATCGCGGATGAAAACTGGGTCATTGGTGCGGTAGACCATGATGATGCCCGAAATCGCCGGACCGAAGCCGCCCAGCACCGCCACGATGCCGACTTCCAGATCGGTGAAGATGTTCCGCCCGGTCAGCGCGACAAAAAACCAGCATGTCCAGGAGATGCCGAACGCGATGAAGATGAAGCGCCAGGGGAATTTTTCCGTGAGCTGCTGGGGGACGGGAACCGGTGCTGTGTTCACTTGTGAAACCATAGTTGTTTTCCTCCTTTTGTCTTTAAGGTGCAGCTAGCGCGTCGGCTGCTGACGTACCTGATCCTGACTGTGGATGCCATCGAGTCCGAGGCTGAGCTTCAGCGCGCCTTTCGGGCAGGTTTGGACACATCGGCTGCACAAAATACACTCACTGGAAGCCACTCGCTCCCCGTCCAGGACATACTTTTGCACCTTGACATCCATCGGACACAGCTTGCTGCAAGCATCGCAGTTATTACATAAGCTGGCATCTCCCTCGACTTTGAGCAGCGAAAAACGCGCTCCCAGTTTCATCGGTACGGTCACCGGGCAAAGATATTTGCAGAAGGCGCGGTTATCCTTCAGCGCGTAAGCCAGCCCGATGGCGACGCCGTAGTAGAGCAGATTGCCAACGCTCAGCCACAAAAGCATGTCCAAGCTCCATCCGTGCATGTCCGGGTGATAGCTCAAGCCGTGCCACAGCAGCAGGACAACGCCCAGACTGAGGGCAAAATGGATGTAGCGCACCCATCCCCATTTGCCAGGGACACGCCCCGGTGAGCGTTTGAAGGGCAGCGTATCCAAGACCATGCTCGTCCAGCACGTCCAGCCGCACCAGCTCCGACCGATAATCAGCGGTCCGAAGACCTTCGACACGCTGTAGTGGATGACAGCGCCAGCGAACGCGCCTTCCAGCAGCCAGAACCACAGCCCCTCTATCTGCATGTTTTGGCGCGCGAACAATCCCAGAAAAAGCAGCATGTATAATCCCACGGTTAGTTGAGTGAAACGCCGTCCACGATTTTTATTGCGCTTGCTGGCGTGCTGTGACCAATGCAGTCCCAGCGCAAACATGCCGCCAATATAGGTAAAGTTCAGCAGCAAGATCGGCTCAGCCAGCGCCGCGGTGACGATGCCGACTACGACAAAGAGCAAGAAGATCAGAATTGGGAGGTTTTTGGGCATAATGGTGCGCAATGGGCGAGGAAAATTCAGGCTTGTCACGGTATTGAGACCTTTTCGTTGTGGAAGCGATCAATCATCGTTAATATATGACTTTACATATATAATACCAATCATACACAAAATCCGGCGCATAGCAACTGTAACTTTGCGCCATGACGAATGTCACTATCAGGAGCAGCAACGATGTCCCTTACACACGCGATCCTCGGCTTGCTCACGATCACGCCGATGACTGGATATGAGCTGAAGACGCAGGCGTTTGATAACAGCATTGCGCATTTCTGGCAGGCAGATCAGGCACAGATTTACCGCGCGCTGAGCGCCATGGCGGAGCAGGGTTGGGTGGAAAGCCGGTTAGAAATTCAAGAAGATCGCCCCAACCGCAAGGTCTACTACATCACCGAGGCTGGACGGGAAGAACTCCACCGCTGGCTGCACACTGAACAGCCGCTGCCTGTTCACCGCGAGCCATTCCTGGTGCAGATGTTCTTCGCCAGTGAACTTGACACGGCGACGATCCTCAATCACATCGCCCGCCAGCGGGAGGGACACGCGGCACGGCTGGCGCATTATGAGAGCATCGAGATCAGCGTACATGATGACCCGGAAATCGCCCGCAAACGCAGCTTCTGGCGGCTGACGGTGGAGATCGGCGTGGCGGTGGAGCGAGCGTATCTGGAATGGCTGGATCGATGTGAGGCGGTTGTGCGTGAGCTGGATCAGCTGGAGAGCCAGCCTCATGATCAAGCGACCTTCCCCAACACAAGCGCCACCGATTGACCAGAGAGACAAAAAAGCGGGACGCAGCCAGCGACCGCGCCCCGCAGAGGGCGTGTGTGTGTGTAACTCAAGGCTGTTCTGTCACGCCGCCCTCCGCGCCCGCTTCAGGGAGGCTTTCGGTCTCAGCCGCCGCCGGCAGCTCGATCAGCGCGCCGTCGAGCGCCGGGAGGTACGGATTTGGCGTGATCGCCGGCGCGGTCGGGATCAGGGCGGGCAGATCGGGCAGCGGCGCGTCCGCCAGGCGGCTTTCGATGTGGAAGGGCAGCGCTCCGCGCTCATAGCACTCAGTCCCAATCGGCGCAAGCGCCGGACGGTGGCGGTAGACGACATTGTCCACACGAATCCAGCCCTCGGATGCATCCGGCGAGGCATAGAGCGAGATATGCGCCGCCGCCCACGGCTTGGTCGTCCATGAGAGCATGATGTACGTCTCCAGCGGCGCGTTCGGCTGGAGCCAGAACGAGCAGATTTGCAAATCCTGGAAGTCGCCATCATGGAGCATGACCAGCACGCGCTTGCGCTGACTGCTGGAATTGCCGAGCAGCATCGTCGCTTCGAGGGCATTGTACGGCGGCAAGGCGACAACGGTATTCTGCAAAATCACCGCGCTCGTCCCGCCCGTGACGCGATAGAACTCAAAGACGCCGCTGTTGAAGCGGAAATTGATGAAGGTGCTGTTAGGCGTGGCGAAATAGCCCCAGCGCCCGATGGGCGTCCCGCCGATCACTTCTTGGGTGAAATCGCCGTTGACGACCAGATTGCCGCTATCCGGTTCTGGATCGCTGCCGAAGGCAATCGGCTCATTGCAGAGGGTCGAGTCGACTCGTCCGCCCGGCGTCCAGGTCAGATCGACGTTATCGACCTGAATCCACCCCGACGAGCGATCCGGCGATGCATACAGCGACAGCGACGCGCCCGCCCAGGCTTTGGTGGTGTAGGTGTCCATCACGTAGATGGCGTCGCTGGTGTTCGGCTCCAGCCAGAAGACGCAGACCTGCAGGTCACTGAAGTCCTGGCTGTGCAGCATCGCCAGCACGCGCATCCGCGACGGACTCGAATTGCCCAGCTCCATATACGCGCTGATCGGCGTGTTGGCGGGCAGCGGCACGCCCGTGTTTTGCAGCAGCACTGCGCTTGTTCCGCCGATGGCGCGGTAGAATTCGAAGCGCCCGTTGTTGAATTGGTAGATCATCGCCGCGTCAGTCGGCGTGCCGAAGCGCCCCCAAGTCCCGTTCCCGTTTCCGAGCGCTGTCACGCTGAAATCGCCGTTGTTGAGCCAGTTCGCCTGACCGATGACACGCGCATCGCCGGCGAAGCCGTCCGCCGCGCCGTTGGTATCGTTGGGGACGAGATTCGACGCGCTCGATGTGTACGCCAGGACGCGCCCATCTCGCGAGAGAGACGGCTGCAAGGACTGATTGTTGCCAATCGCGCCCGACGCCGCGCGCGATGCCAGCCGTGTTCTGCCATATGCCCGATCATGCAGGAAGACATCAAACGCGCCGTTGGAGTCGCCGAAGACGAAATTGCTCGCCATCGATGCGAAGGCGATGAAGCGCCCATCGCCGCTGATCGCGCCGTCCACCGCCGCGTTATTGCCCGCCGAAGCGTTATCGCGGCGTGACATCAGCTCGGCGGTCTGCGTCTGGCGGTCGTAGAGATAGACATCGCTCATCCCGTTGGTGTCTTCAGCCGCCAGCGCCTCGGTGGTGTGAAAGACGACGTAGCGCGCGTCGTCGGTCATGCCGGTGACGGCGCTGGGCGCGGCGATCTGCGCGCCGCCAGTCGTCAGCGTGACGCGCTCGGTTGTCCCGGCAACCAGATCGCGCACATAGCCGTCATTGGCGGTGTTGGTGTCTGCCGGCACGTAGGGAGCGAGCGATGCGAACAGCACATAGCGTCCATCCGGGCTGATGCCGCGATTGAATGCCACTGCGCCGATGGTGACCGGCGTCAGCGGCGTGGGGACGGATGCCAAAACGCGCGCGCTGGTCTGACGGTCGAAGCGGTAGACCTGAGTATCGACGGTGGACTGATACGACACATAACGCCCGTCCGCGCTCAGCCTCGGATTGGCTCCGCCGTTGGCATCGCTGATGCGCGTTGTGACGCCTGTGACGATGTCATGGACGAATACATCATCGCCCGGATCATCGGTGGGCGCGAGGTTGGTCGCCGCCGAGGTGAAAGCGACATAGCGCCCATCGCCGGAGATCGCCGCGTCGGCTGCGTCAGCGTTCGCCTGGACGCCGCCCGTCGCCACGGAGACCAGCGCTGTAACGCAGTTGGCGCGATCATGGACGTAGACATCGGTGAATGCGGTCGCGTCGGTCAGGCTCAAGCCAGTGCCGAGCAGGACGAGGTAGCGCCCGTCGTGCGACAGCCCGACGACCGTCCCGCCCGCTGTCTCCGCGCCGCCCGTCCGCACGGTGACGCGCCCCACCAGTCCATCGCTGCACGCCGCCGCGCGCGCCGGCGGCGTGCGCACGCCGATCAGCAGCGCCATCATGCCAATGAGCGCGATCAAGCCCTTCATCTGCCCTTTCCTCTTTCGCTGCATTGAGTCGATCATCCACAACACTGATCATTATAGTGCAAACAAACGGGGCGCAGCCTTTGCCGCGCCCCGTTGATCCAGCCGGTTACAGAATAGTTACTCCGTGACCGCCCCCTCAGCGCCCTCGCCTTCGGAGCCGGCTTCTTCAGCCGGCTGATTCGGCACGATCACCGGGATTTCCGGCAGCGCGCCCTCCGGCACGTAGACGGGCGGAACCAGCGTCGGCAGCAGCGCCGGCAGCTCGATTTCTTCCGCGCTCAAGCCGAGCATCGGATCGAAAGCGGGGATGCCCGCGCCGGGCAGATAGCACTCCGTCCCCTGAATGGTGATGCTCGGTCGCGCCCGCAGGATCACGTTGTCGATGCGCGCCCAGCCCTGATTGTCGCTGTCCGAGACATAGAACGAGATCGCCGTGTTGGGCCAGCCGAGCGGCGCATACGTCCGCATGACATAGGTCGACAAGCCCGCGTTCGGCGGCAGCCAGAAGACGCACGCTTGCAGATCGCTGAAGTCCGCCCGCCGCAGCAGCACCACAATCCGTTTGCGGACGCTGCTGCTGTTGCCCAGGTCGAAGCGCGCTTCGATGATCGCGCCCTGGTTAACGTTATTGCCCGTGTTCTGGAAGACGACTGCCTGCGTCCCGCCGGTGGCGCGGTAATATTCGAACACGCCTGCCTGCACGCGATACACCACCGACGAGAGGCTCGGCGCGCCAAAGACCGACCAATTGCCGTTGACCGCCACATTCGTCGAGATCGGATTGGTGAACTGACCGTTGCCGATCAGATTGGCGCTGTCCGCACCGCCTGGAGGCGCTGGGGTGGTCGGGTCGATGCAGAGAGTCTCGTTGACGGTCAGATTGGGGACGCGATACAGCTCGACGTTGTCGATGCGGTAGTGTCCTGCGCCATCGGGCGACGCAGCGTAGAACGACATATGCGCGTTCGTCCAGTCGCGGTTGGTGATCCCGCGCATCCGGTAGGTGCGCAGCGGCGCATTCGGCTCCAGCCAGAAGGTGCAGAAGACCGAGTCAGCGAAGAACTGATCGTGCAGCAAGACCGTGATGCGCTTGCGGACGTTGCTGCTGTTGCCCAGGTCGAAGCGCGCCGCCAGCGGCGTCCCCAGGATCAGATTGGTGTTGGTGTTCTGGAACGCGACCGCCTGGTTCGAGCCGATGGTGCGGAAGAACTCGAACACCCCGTTGAGGACGCGGAACTGGATCGCCCCCGCCGGATCGCCGAAGGTGAGCCAGTTTGCCGTGCCATTGTTGAAATTGCCATTGACGATCAACTGCTGAGTGCCGCCGGGGAAGACGTTCAGGTCGAACGTCGTCGAGGCGCTCGCGCCATCCTGATCGGTGATGGTGATGGTGATCGCCGTCGTCCCAACCACATTCGGCAGTGGCGTGATGACAACATTCCGGTTCGCGCCCGTCCCACTGAAGGCGATATTGCTATTCGGGACAATCGCCTGATTGCTGCTTGACGGCACGGGGTTGATGGTGTTGAGCGGCGTCGTGTCGTCATCGATGGTGAAGGGGATGGTGATCGGCGTGCTGATCGGCGTGGTGGTGTTGGGGATGCTGCTGATCGTTGGCGGCGCGTTCACGCGGAGGGTGAAGCTGGTCTGCGCGCTCAGATTGCTGGCGTCGGTGACGGTGACGGTGATGGTGGTCGTGCCGGTCTGGTTGGTCGCCGGGAAGATCGTAATCGCGCGGTTCGTGCCGCTGCCGCCGAAGAACAGGTTGCCGTTCGGGACGACTGTTGTGTTGCTCGATGTCCCGGTCACGATCAGCGAACCCGCCGGCGTCTCGGCGTCGTTCACTGTGAACGGAATGGCTGAGGTCGGCGTGTTGATGAGCGTCACCTGATTGGGGATGCTGCTGATGGTCGGCGCGCTGCTGACCGTCAGCACGAAGGTATCAACGCCTGTCCCGCCCTGCGCATCGGTGACGGTGACGGTGATGGTGGTCGTCCCGGTCTGGTTGGTCGCCGGGATCAGGGTGATAGTGCGATCTGTGCCGCTGCCGCCAAACGAGATGTTCGCCGGATTGTTCGGGACGAGGGTGGTGTTGCTCGAGGTGGCGCTGACGGTGAGCGCGCTAGGCGGCGTCTCCACGTCGTTGACGTTGAAATTCAGCGTGATCGGCGTGTTGACCGGCGTTGACGAGTCGGGGATATTGCTGATGGTCGGCGGCGCGTTAACGGTCACCGTAAACGTTTCTGTCCCGGTTCCGCCCTGCTCATCGGTGACCGTCACGGTGATGGTGGTGACGCCGATCTGGTTGGTCAGGGGGATGATCTCGACGGTGCGGTTTGCCGCCGTGCCGGTGAACTTGATATTGTTCGGGTTGTTCGGAACCAGCAGCGGATTGCTCGATGTGCCGGTCACGACCAGGAAGTCAGGCGGCGTGAGATCGTCGCCGATGGTGAACGGAAGCTGACCGGTCGTGCCGTTGGCGGGGATCAACTGATCCGAGATCGCGGTGATCGTCGGCGGGCTGCTGATGGTCACGTCGAAGGTGTCGCTGGCGGTCAGATTGCCATCGCTGACGGTGATGGTGATGGTCGCTGTCCCTGACTGACTGGCTGCCGAGGTGATCGTGACGGTGCGGTTCGCGCCGCTGCCGCCAAAGACGATGTTGGCATTGGGGATCAGGGTGGTGTTGCTCGAGGTGCCGGTCAGAGTCAGGCTGGCGGCGGGCGTCTCGGCGTCACCGATGGTGAATGCGATGGGACCGATGGGCTGACCGCTGCCGCCGCTCTGGTTCGGGATGTCGCTGATGGTCGGCGGCGTATTCACCAAGACCTGGAAGCTGGTGCTGATCGTGCCGTTGTCGGCATCGCGCACGGTGACAGTGATCGTGCTGATGCCGCTGGCATCGAGCGCCGGCGTGATCGTCAGGTTGCGATTGGCGCCGCTGCCGCCTTCGGTCAAGCCGGTGGCGTCGTTGGGGATGACCGCCGGATTGGACGAGCTGAAGAGCAGCTGGAGCTGATCGGCGGGCGTCTCATCGTCGCCGATGGTGAAGTTGACAACGATGGGTGTGTTGACCGCTGTCACCTGATCCGGGATGCTGCTGATGGTCGGGCGGTTGTTCGCCTTGACGCACAGCGAAAACTCGGAGGTGCTGCCGACGCTGCTGGTCGCCGTCGCAGTGATGAAGCGCTTGCCGGGCGCATTGTTGACCTGAATATCGGTGAAGCTGGCGTTGCCGTTGGCATCGGTCGTGACCTGGGCGCTGCCCAGATAGACTTCGCCTTCGCTCTCGCCGCCGCCTGTTGGGACCGAGCAGGTCTCATTGGCGTAGAAATCGAGCTGGAAGCCGCCGGTCAGCGGTGTGCTGTTGAATGTGCCGGTGATGAAGTAGTTCGCCCCCGCCGAGGTCGCGCTGGTCAGCACTGGGAAATTCTGGGTGCTGTTGGGACCGGCGTCCGCGTCCAGATCGTCGTTGGGGGTGAAGCCAGTCGGCGGCAGGTCGATGCCGAGTCCGCCGTTGTTGAAGATGCGGTTGCCGCGAATCGATGAGCCGTTCTTGTTGGCGGTGCTGGCAAAGGTGACGCCCGCGCCAGCGTTGTTCGCGATCACGTTGCCCTCGCCCGCGCCGATGCCGCCGATCAGGTTGTTGATGTTGTCGATCAAGATGCCGTTTGCGCCGTTGCCTAGCGCCCCGCCGCCGCCCGCGTTCGTGCCGATATAGTTGCCGCGAATCCGGTTATCGGACACGATCGCGCCGATGTCGAGCAGGCGGATGCCGTTCTGTCCGTTGGCGCTGATGACGTTGCGGGCGCTGGCGGTGCTGCCACCGATGAAGGTGTTGGGCTGACCGACTTCGACGCCGTCGCCGCTGTTGCCAAGCGCGCCGTTACCCGCCGCATTGACGCCGATGTAGTTGCCTTCGACGCGGTTATCGCCGAGGCTGCCCGCGGTCATCGGATCGAAGGCGATCTGGATGCCGTCACCGCTGTTGCCGCTGATGACGTTGCGCGCGCCGCTGAGCGTGCCGCCGATGGTGTTGGCAGGCGCGTTGAAGATGCGCACGCCGACCGCATTCGGGATCGCTGCCGAGCCGCCCGCGTTCGTGCCGATGTAGTTGCCGCGCACGACGTTGCCGCTGGAATTCGTGCCGTTGATCAAAACGCCCTGATTGGTGTTGCCGCTGATGAGATTGCGCGCTTCCTGAACTGTCCCGCCGATGATGTTGTCGGGCGAGCCTTCCAGCCGCACGCCGACACTGTTCGGCAGCGCGCTTGACCCATTGATATTCGTCCCGATAATGTTGCCCTGAATCTGGACGTTCTGGGTGTTGCTCTCCAGGCGCACGCCTGCGCCGCCGTTGGCGCTGATCAGGTTGCCCGCGCCAGCGACCGTGCCGCCGAGCGTCATGCTGTCGATGCCGATCAGCAGCACGCCGTTAGCATCGTTGCCGCGCGCCAGCAAACCGCTCAAATCCGTGCCGATGTAGTTGCCCTGGACGATGTTGTTGACGGCGCCTGCGCCGGCGATGCGAATGCCGTTACCCGCGTTGGCGCTGATCAGGTTGCGCAGGCTGATGTTGGTCGAGCCGATCTGGTTATTGGGCGAGTCGCTGATGTCGATGCCGTCGCCGCCGTTGCCACGCGCGACCGCGCCCGCCGCGTCCAGACCGATGTAGTTGTTCTGGATCGTGGTCGGCGTGGAAGCTGCGCCGCTGATGCGGATGCCATCATCGGTGTTGCCGCTGATGATGTTGCGCGCCGTCCCGCCGATGACGGTGTTAGGCGAATTGACGACGCTGATGCCGACGCCGTTGGGGATCGCCGCTGCGCCCGTCCGATCCAAGCCGATATAGTTGCCGCTGACGCTGTTGCCGCCCGAATTATTGGTGATGAGGACGCCCGCGCCCGGATTGCCGCTGATGATGTTGCGCCCATTGGTCGAGCCTTCGCCGATCTGATTGCCGGATGCGCCGCCGGTGATGAAAACGCCTGCGGTCAGCGTTGTGCCGTTGCCGATGGCGGCATTGCCCGTGTGCGACAAGCCGATATAGTTACCGTAGACGTTGTTATTGGTCGCGCCGCCGCCGGTGATCTGGACGCCGTAGGTGTCATTGCCGCTGATGATGTTGCGCGTCGCGGCAATCGTCCCGCCGATGGTGTTGCCGCTGCCATTGTCGATCAGGATGCCGACGGTCATCGTCCCCGGATCGGTGACGCCGTCCGGGCGCAAGCCGATGATCGAGCCGCGCACTGTGACGTTGTTGGTTTCGATGCGGATGCCGGTCACAAATCGGTTGATCGCCAGCCCGCGCACAGTGCTGCCGCTTGAGCCGGCTGCAAACACCAGCCCCGTGCCGCCCGCCGACGCGCCGTTCAGCTCGATGCGGATCGAGGCGGGGGTGCTGGTGGTCGCCGCCACCCAGTCCGACTCAGTCTCGCCGTTGATGACCACCGGATCGGTGATTGGCGGCAGGGGGGACAACAGGTTGATGGTGTTGGTTCCGGCTGCCGGGATGTTGAAATTGATGGTGTCCGCGCCAGGAGAGGCATTGGCATCGATGATCGCCTGACGCAAGCTGCCGATCCCGCTGTCATTGGTATTGGTCACGGTGAAGATCGCTGCGCGGGCGGGCGGCGGCGCAGCCAACAGCGCCCCAAAAACCGCCAGCACCAGTGCCAACGCTGCCAGCCGATTTACGCCTCGGCTCCGATGAAACGCCGCTTGGTGCATATCAATCTACTCCTTGTCGACTTCGGCTCATCAAGTCTATTCGACCTATTCCCATATTAAACCATGATCGCAAATCGATCCCTCTAGGAAAATCGGCTTTTGGATCACAGATTTCATACTTCGGGGATCACGCGGCAGGGATTGGTCAGCGTGCCGATGCCGTCGATGGTGATGCTGACCACGTCGCCATCTTTGAGGTACTGCGGCGGGTTCATGCCGTGTCCGACGCCGGCAGGCGTGCCGGTCAGGAGCAGATCGCCCGGCTCGAAGTGAAAAAAGCGCGTGCAGTAGGCGATCAACTGCGGGATCGAAAAGATCAGATCGCGCGTGCAGCCCTGCTGACGCAGCTCGTCATTGACCGTCGTGCGGATGGTGATATTGGTGGGATCGGGCAGCTCATCCTTCGTGACGACGCAGGGGCCCAGCGGGCAGAAGGTGTCGATGCTCTTGCTGCGCGTCCACTGCCCATCTTTTGCCTGCTGCAAGTCGCGCGCGCTCACGTCGTTGCCGATGGTATAGCCAAAGACATAGTCCATCGCCTTGTCCTCCGGGACTTCAAAGGCGCGCTTGCCGAAGATGACGCCCAGTTCGCCCTCATAATCGACTTTTTTGGTGACCGACTCGCGCCAAGTGATCGGCGCGCCCGTGCCGATGACAGCGCTCGGCAGCTTGGCGAAGACAATCGGTTCATCTGGGATGTCGCTGCCTGTCTCTTTGGCGTGATCGGCGTAATTCTTACCGATGCAGATGATCTTGCCCGGCATCAGCGGCGCTTCCAGCTTGACCGCCGCCGCGTTGACCCGCTCATACGTCCGCACCGGGGTGACGCCGCGCCGGATCATCTGCGTCATGCTCTCCGGCGATGCCAGCGTGTGGATGGTGTTGCCGATCCATTCCCCGACGCGCGACCGTCCATTCAAGGTAAACGTCACCAACTTCATAATGCGTCAATGCCCCTTCATGACTGCGCAAAAAGAACCGTCCCTCAGCGGCGCTCAAGATGCAGCGCCGCCATCTGCCCCCATACGGTCGCCGGATAGCGCGCCCACACGTCGTAGTAGCCCGCCAGCGCCAGCGCCCGATTATTCAACAGATCGTGCAAAAATGCGCGGATAAAATGCGCTTCCGCTGTCACCGCGCCGGCGTTGTCGAGCTGAGTCAGCGCCAGGCGCAGATCGGCGGGCGGGATCGCCCCATTACCCGTGAGAATCAGCGCGTAGATCGCTTCTGACACTGCCGGCGCGTCCCGACGCGGCGGCGGAGTGGGCAGATCGACAGGGCGCGTCCCTGCTTCCGTGGTAAAGACCTCCGCCGTCAGCGGGGCGAAGGCGATCCAGCGTGTTTCGCCCGCGTAGTCGATGCCGAACAGCGACCGATCCAGCCGTCCAGGCTGGCGCACCGTCCGTTCGAGCGCAATTGTCAGCCCCAGCGCCTCCAGCTGGGCGCGGATGGGGGCGTCACGGCGCGGCGGATTGTCGGTCAGATAGCGCTGCAGCGCGTCGCCCGGCTCGCAGATGCCGCGTTTCGGGCTGTCGAGCGTTGGATCGCCTGGGAGCATCTCGATTCTGGCGAGTGTCTCGCAGATTGCCAGCGCAGACCTCCCGGCGGATGCCATGCGCACGAACTGCGCCCGCTGACGCGCCAGCCACGCATCATCGCCCGGATCGAGCGCCGCAGCGCGCCCCGCCGCCACGTCGATGCGCCCATCGAGCGCGATGATCATCGCCTCCGCCAGTAAAGCCCGCCGCCGCGCACGGTCATCGTTCTCGCTGATGATGGGCGACTGACCCAGGATCGCCCCGAGTCGGCTGAGCGCCTCGGCGGGGGCGAGCGCGTACAGGCGGCCGGCATTGTGCAGCGCGCACGCCGCCCCGTCCTCCGCGATGACGCGCTGACTGCTCGTCCGCGTCAGGGCATTGCGCGTATACGTCCAGCGCTCGACGATGTCCGCCTGACACAGCCAGAGCGCCGAGAGCGTCTCCCGATCCAGCGCGCTGAACGGCTGAAACTGCACTGGTGCGCCGCGAATCACCTGCCCTGGCGCGGTGATATTGACCGCCTGACCGCCGCGCGCGCTTAGCGGCACAGTCAGCAGACCGCCGCCGCGCTCCTCGACGGTCACCACGATTTCATCCGCGCCATCGCCGGTCACATCCGCCAGCATCGCGGACGCGATGCGCCGACCATCGTAGGGGACGGCTGGCATGTCGCCTGGCAGAACGCGGATCATCCCATCGAGATCGACCAGCGCCAGAAAGTAGGCATCAAAGACGTTCTCGCTGACGATGCGCGCCAGCATGTCCACTCCGCCGCGCCGGTCGAAGTCCGCCGCCGTCAGTTCAAAGCGCCAGCCGTCGATGTCCAGGCGCGCGGTCGCGTCGAACAGCGGTCGGACGGCGTTGAGCGTCTCCTCGGCATAGCGCCGGACAAGCTCGCGCATGTCCACTGCGCCCGGCGGTGCGCTGCGCATGGCAGCCAGCAGCGGCGCGTAACTGCGCGGGGAACCCGGATAGCGGTGTCCCAGTTCCCGCGCCAGCAGGCGCGCCGCCCGCGCCCCCTCGGAGTCGCCGGGACGCAGTCCGTTGAGATGACGGATCAGCGCGTCGATCAGCGCCGGCTCCGTCCACAGGCGCAGGGCGTAGCGGTCAGGGCGCGCGTCGGGCAATGCCGGGGTGGGGATCGGGGTGTTGGTCGGGAATGCCTGCGCGGAAACGGTCTCTGCTGGCTGCAATCCGCGCAGCCCGATCAGGCACACCGCGCACAGCAGTAAAACCAGGGTCAATCGCGTTTTCATGGGGTGGTCTTCTCCACGATGAGCGCATGTGGCGCTAATTCTAGCGCAAAACGAAAAAGACGCCGTTTAGATTTTGGCGTCTTTGGGAGAGGTCGGAGCGGCGGGATTTGAACCCACGACCTCAGCGGCCCGATCGCTGCGCGCTACCAAGCTGCGCTACGCTCCGTGACGATGGATAGTGTAGTCCATCCGCGCCGTCGGATCAAGTGTGTGCTTCACAGCAGCATCTTCCGCCGCCGTTTCAACTCGGCGATCACGCCCCGATCTGCCCTGCCGAAGGCGTAGCTGTCCAGATCATCGACCGCCGCCCAGGCGACCGCCTGCGCCCGCTTCGGGTGTGGCTCGCCCGATGATACGCGGCAGGTGAAGGCGTGCAGGGTGATGCGGAAATGGGTGAAGGCATGGCGAACCACCGTGTACAGCTCGCCGACTTCGACCTCCAAGCCGAGTTCTGCGCGCAGTTCGCGGCGCAGGCAGTCGGGCAGGGTCTCGCCCTGTTCGCGCTTGCCGCCTGGAAACTCCCACAGTCCGCCGAGCAAGCCGTCGGGCGGGCGCTGCGCGATCAAGATGCGACCGGCGGCATCCCAGACGATGCCCGCCGCCACGTCGTGATGCGGCGTGGGCGCTTTCGCCCGCTTGACCGGGCGCTCAAGCTGCGTGCCATTGGCATAAGCGCGGCATACTGTGCGCAAAGGGCAATCCGGGCAGCGCGGCGCGCGCGGTGTGCAGATTGTGCGTCCCAGTTCCATGAGCGCCTGATTGTAATCGCCCGTCCGGTCAGCGGGCAGCCACGCCTCCGCCTGCGCCCACAGCCGATCCTGCGCCGGCTTGGTCGTCACATCGTCCGCCATGTCCAGAAGGCGCGAAAACACCCGAATCACGTTGCCATCGACCAGCGCTGCCCGCGCCCCGAACGCAATCGACGCAATCGCGCCCGCCGTGTAACGCCCGACTCCCGGCAGCGCCATCAGCCCTGCGAGCGTCTGCGGGAATCCGTCCGCTGCGATGATCTGCGCGGTGCGGTGGAGCTGGCGCGCCCGGCTGTAATAGCCGAGTCCCTCCCATGCTTTCAGCACATCGTCCAGCGGCGCGGCTGCCAGCGACTCAACGGTCGGAAACCGCGCGGTGAAGCGCTCGAAATACGGCTTGACCGTCTTGACCTGGGTCTGCTGGAGCATGATCTCCGAGAGCCAGACGCGATACGGGTCGCCTTGCCCACCCTTGACGCGCCAGGGGAGATCGGCGGCGTGGGCATCATACCACGCCAGCAGCGCGGGCGCGATCACGCCAGCTCCGGCATCCGCGTATGCCATTCGGTGGTCTGTTCGTAGGCGTGCGCTGCGCGCAGCAGCAGCGCCTCATTGAACGGGGCGGCGATCATCTGCAAGCCAATCGGCAGCCCGGCATCGTCAAAGCCGCACGGCAGGCTGATGCCCGCTAAACCCGCCAGACTCGCCGGCAGGGTGAAGACGTCCTCCAGATACATCTTGAGCGGGTCATTGGCGTTCTCGCCGAGCTTGAAGGCGGTCGATGGCGCGGTCGGCGCGGCGATCACGTCGACGCGCTCGAATGCCTGGTCAAAATCGCGGCGGATGAGCGTGCGCACCTGCTGCGCTTTGCCATAGTAGGCGTCGTAGTAGCCAGCGGAGAGCGCGTATGTGCCGAGCATGATGCGGCGCTTGACCTCCGCACCGAAGCCCTGCCCGCGGGTCGCTTTGTAAGTCGCCCACATGTCACCCTGATCGACGCGCGCGCCAAAGCGGATGCCGTCGTAGCGCGCGAGATTGGCGCTCGCCTCCGCCGGGGCGATGATGTAGTAGACGGGCAGGCTGTCATCGGTGTGCGGCAGGCTGATCTCGACGATCTGCGCGCCGAGCTGTTCCAGATGGGCAACCGCCGCGCGGACGGCGCGCTCAACCTCCGGCTGCATCCCGTCGATGAAGTATTCTTTGGGGACGCCGACGCGCAGCCCGGCGACTCCACCCTGCAATTCCGCCACATAATCCGGCATGGGCGCACTGACGGAGGTTGAGTCGAGCGGGTCATGCCCCGCCATGACCGCCAGCAGGCGCGCCGCGTCTTCGACGGTGCGCGTCATCGGTCCGGCGCAGTCGAGCGACGATCCGAAGGCGACCAAGCCATAGCGCGACACCCGACCGTAGCTCGGCTTGAGTCCGACGATGCCGCAGTGAGAGGCGGGCTGGCGGATGCTGCCGCCGGTATCCGTCCCCAGCGCGCCCGCCGCCAAGCGCGCCGCCACCGCCGCTGCGCTGCCGCCGCTGCTGCCGCCAGGGACGCGGGATTGATCCCAGGGGTTGCGCGAGACGCCGTAGGCTGAGTTTTCGGTTGATGATCCCATTGCGAATTCGTCCATGTTGGTCTTGCCGAGCATGACCATGCCCGCCGCCTCCAGGCGCGCGACCGCCGTCGCCGTGAAGATCGGGACGTAGCCTTTGAGGATGCGCGAGCCGCAGGTCGTCTCGATGCCTTTGGTCGAGAGGACATCCTTGATCGCCAGCGGGATGCCCAAGAGCGGGCGGTCTTCGCCTCGCGCGCGCGCTTCGTCCGCCGCGCGCGCATCCGCCAAGGCGCGCTCAGCGGTGAGGTGCAGGTAGGCGTGGATCGCGCCGTCATGGGCGGCGATGCGGTCTAAGTAGGCTTGGGTCAGTTCGACGGCGGTGATGGCGCGCGCGCGCAGCTTCGCCAGCGCGTCGGTGATGGTCAGGGTGGTCAGGTCGGTCATGATTTTAGACTTGGCTTTCGTTGATTTGTTTGCGTCTTCGCGCGCTCTGCGGTTCGAAAGCGCGCTCCCCGCTTGATGGCGACGATTCTACCTCATTCATGCATGGAGCGCCGTGACTCGGATGTTTGAAACAGCTGCGCTGATGTGTTCGCGCTTCCGGCTTCGCGATCCTCACTTTCACATACATGATAGCACGGGTTTGGGGTTTGCATAGGCACAAATGTTCGGTATAAGTTTCTAACCCATGCTGCAGAAGGGTTTTGCGCAGTCTGTATGAAAATACATGAATTCTTACTACATAATGTACAATAGAGGCACAGTAAGCTCATAAAAAAGGACGATCACGATGATCATCGGCATCCCGAAAGAGATCAAAGATAATGAATACCGAGTCGCTGCCCCGCCGGCGGGGGTGCGCGAGCTGACGCGGCACGGACACCGCGTGCTGGTCGAGCGGGGCGCGGGGATGGGCAGCGGCTTCGCGGATGAGGAATATGCGGCGGCGGGCGCGGAACTGCTGACGGACGCGGCGCAGGTGTGGGGCGAGGCGGAGATGGTGGTCAAGGTGAAAGAGCCGCTGCCATCGGAATATGGGCATCTGCGCGCGGAGCTGATCCTGTTCACGTATCTGCATCTGGCGGCGTCTGAGCCGCTGACGCTGGCGCTCTTGAACAGCGGCGTGACCGGAATCGCCTATGAGACGGTGGAGGATGCGCAGGGGCGGCTGCCTTTGCTTCAACCGATGAGCGAAGTGGCTGGACGGATGGCGACACAGGTGGCGGCGCACTATCTGCAGAAGCCGGAGGGCGGGCGCGGGATTCTGATGGGCGGCGTGCCGGGAGTCCGTCCTGCGCATGTGATCGTGATCGGCGCGGGGACGGTGGGGATGCACGCGGCGCAGGTGGCGCTGGGGATGGGCGCACAGGTGACGCTGTTCGATATCAATCTGGAGCGGCTGCGCTATCTGGATGAGGTCATGCGCGGACGGCTGGCGACTCAGTATTCGAATCAGACCAACATCGCGGAGGCGGTGACGCACGCGGACGCAGTGATCGGGGCAGTGTTGGTTCCTGGGGCGCGCGCGCCGCGCCTGGTGACGCGCGAGATGGTGGCATCGATGCCGAAAGGCAGCGTGATCGTGGATGTGGCAGTGGATCAGGGCGGGTGCGTTGAGACGACGCGCGCCACGACACACAGCGCCCCGACGTATTATGAAGAAGGGGTGCTGCATTACGGAGTCGCCAACATGCCGGGCGCGGTTCCGCGTACGTCGAGCTTTGCGCTGTCCAACGCCACGTTGAGATACATCCTGCGGGTGGCGGATATGGGGGTGAGCGCGGCGCTGGCGTCCGATGCGGGGCTGGCGAAGGGGCTGAACGTCGCGGGCGGCGGCATCCACTATCCGGCGGTGGCGGAGGCGTTCGGTCTGCCGCTGGTGTCGTAAGCGGAATGACGCGCACGAGATGAGGACAGCCTCGCCCCTCATCCCTTGATGAGCGCGCGAACGCCCGCTAAAGCGGCGCGGGCGGCGCGTCCGCGGTGGCTGATGGCGTGCTTGTCCTCGCCCATCGCGCTCAGGCTGACGGCGCTGCCGTGCGGGATGAAGATCGGATCGAAGCCGAATCCGCTCGTTCCGGTCGGTTGGTGGGCGATGCGCCCCTCGACGACTCCCTGCGCCTCGACCGTGCGCCCACTGGCGGGATCGACGACGGCAACCGCGCAGACAAAGCGCGCTGTCCGCCGTTCATCCGGGACGCCCGTCAGCTCAGCGAGCAGCTTGGTACACCGATCCGCGTCCGTGCCGGGGGCGTAGCGCGCCGAATAGACGCCGGGGCGTCCATCGAGGGCATCGACCAGCAAGCCGGAGTCGTCCGCCAGCGCGATCAGCCCGGTCTGGCGCGCATACCAGGCGGCTTTGTGGCGCGCATTGTCGGCAAACGTGGCGTAGGGTTCGTCCAGCTCCAGCGAGTCCAAGCCGACATCGCGCAGATTCGCCAGCGTCACGCCGTCCGCCGACAGGATGCCTAAAATGGCTTCAAATTCGCGCAGCTTGCCCTGGTTGGTCGTCCCGATCAAGAGGGTGGTCAAGGTCGGTCTGCCTCCTCGCATTGCTTCACGCCGATTATAACGCGCCGTCTGCGCGCAGGCGCTCGACCGCCGCCGCGCTCAGCCCCAGCATGTCGCGCAGGATGGCGTCGGTATCCGCGCCGAGCTTGGGCGGCAGCCGGCGTATGGGCAGCGGCGCGCCGTCGAGATGCACCGGGCTGCCGAGGATGCGCGCCGCCATGCCGTCAAGGTCGATCTCGTGGATCAGCCCGCGCGCCGCGATCTGCGCGCTGTTGAGCATTTCGCCGACGGTGTTGATCTCGCCCGCCGGAATCCCCGCCCCTAAACACGCTTCGATCCATGCTGCCGCCGGCTTTTCAACGAAAATCGCTTCCAGGAGTGGGATGAGCGCCGTTCGGTTGGTCACGCGCGCGCGGTTGGTGGCAAAGCGGGGATCGTCCGCCCATTCAGGATGCCCGATCACGGCGCACAGCGCCCGAAACTGGCGGTCACTGCCGACCGCCAGCGCAAACGGTCGGTCGGATGCCATGAACGGCTGATAGGGGACGATGCTCGGATGGGCGCTGCCATAGCGCCCGGCGTCCTGAGCGCTGATGAGCGCGCCCGCCGCCACGTTGACCAGCGCCGCCGCCGCCGTGTCCAGCAGAGCGATGTCCAAATAGCGCCCGACGCCCGTCCGCTGCGCGCCGCAGAGCGCTGCCAGGATGGAGGACGCCGCGAACAAGCCCGCCACCACGTCGCAGATGGCGACTCCAACTTTCATCGGCGCGCCGTCCACCTCCCCCGTGATCGCCATCAGCCCGCTCTGCGCCTGAATGACAAAGTCATAGCCGGGGCGATCTCGGAATGCGCCGGTCTGACCGTAGCCGGTGATGCTGGCGTAGACCAGCGCCGGACTGCGCGCGCGCAGCGTCTCGTAGTCCAAGCCGAAGCGCGCCATGCCGCCGGGCTTGAAATTTTCGACCACCACCTGCGCCCGATCTGCCAGATCGCGGGCGATCTGCTGCGCGTCGGGGTGTTTGAGGTTGAGCGTTATTGAGCGCTTGCTGCGGTTGGCGCAGAGATAGTAAGCGCTCGTGCCGTCCGGCGCGAACGGCGGACCCCAGCCGCGCGTTTCGTCGCCATCGGGCGGCTCGATCTTGATCACATCGGCGCCGAGATCGCCTAGGAGCATGGTGCAGAAAGGACCCGCCAGCACGCGCGTGAAATCCAACACCATCACCCCATCCAGCGGCAGCGCGCTGCTGACCTCTTGTTTCATGGTCATTCTCGCAGTGTTAGTCTCGCAGAATGCGTATCCCGCGCGCTTTGCGCGGCTCACGGGCGATCTTGCGCTGAGTCTCCAGATGATGCAAGTGCCGCGCCACGGTTGATGGAGCCAGCTTGAGCGCCGCGCCGATCTCGCGCACAGTCGGCGGTCGGCGGTTGTTGGTCTGATAGTCACGAATAAAGGCAAAAACGCGCTGGGTGGTGTCCGACTTCATGCCGACTCCGAGATGTAACAAAATCACAATGTTTGGCTGTGATTGTACACCTGTTCTATCACGGCGATGGTACGAACTTGGTTAGAATGAGGGAGCGCTGAGGGATGCAAGGCGGGGACAGGCGGCTTTTCTCATCTTCCCCCCGCCCCCTCTCTCCGTGTGGAGAGAGAGGGCAGCGCGCAGCATGTGGGGGGTAAGGGGCGGCGGTTTACTGGTTGAGGAAGGGCTGCACTGCCGCGCACGCCGACGCGACGGCATCCTCAACGCTCATGCCGAGGTCGAAGATGTTGATGACCAGCTCGGTGTTGATATTGTCCCAGATTTCACCGAAGACGGTCACGCCCTGCGAGTCCTGGGTGGCGTCGACGAACGCCTGAATATTGACGCCGACATCGCCAAAGGCATTGATCCACTGATCTTGGACTGCCGGATTGGCGGGCGCGACGCCGCCGCCTTCGGCGAAGAAGCGCTGACCCTCATCGCTGGCGAGGAAGAGGATCAGGTTGGCGGCTAGATCGGGGTTGGCGGCGCGGGATGAGGCGACATAGCCGACCGAGTGCAGGATGGAGCGGGTGCGACCGCTGTCGGGGTTGCGCGGAAGCTGGACAACATTCCAGTTGAAGGACGCCTGTTCAATCGCGGCGGGCAGCTTCCATGAGCCGCCGGAGACCATGGCGACGCGCCCCGCCAGCCAGAAGTTGAAGGCGTCGTCCGCCGATGCGCCGCCCATGATGGAGATGCTGGGCATGTAGCCGGCGTCATACAGCCCCTTGAGGAAGTTAAGCGCCTCAAGGCTGGCGGGATCATCGAGCGTGCATTCGGTGCGCGCGGGGTTGACGACCGGAGCGATGCCGGTGGAGGCGATGAAATTGGGATAGCCCGCCTGATATTCGCTGTAGACCGCCGCGCCGTAGACATCGTTGGCGGGATCGGTCAGGGCGGCAGCGGCGGCGGCGAAATCGTCCCACGTCCAATCGCTGGTCGGGTAGTCCAGACCGGCGGCGTCGAACAGGTCTTTATTATAGAAGATGGCAATCGTATCCCAGTTGACGGGCGCGGCGTAGAGATCGCGATCCTCGCCCCAGCGGTACGGGTCGATCATGCCCGATCCCCACAGGCTGGTATCGACGCCGGCTTCATCGAAATAGGGCTGCAGGTCGAGCAGCGTCTCGTTGCTGGCGTAGAAGAAGAAGCGATCCTGCGACATGTTGAAGACATCGGGCAGATCGCCGCCCGCCGCGTTGGTCGCCAGCAAGTCCCAGTACTGCCCCCAGGGCTGGACGGAGAGATTGACTTCCGCGCCGGGGCAGTAATTTTCCTTCCATGCCTCGATGGACGCGCCGATGACCCGCGCCCAGTTTTCATCCCAGACCCACATGGTGAGCGTCCCAGGCTGCTCGCATGGCACAGCTGCGATGGCTGGCTCCTGCGCGCTCACCATCGATACTGAAGCACTCATCACTAACAAAAGCAGCAGCAGTGCGCGTCGAAATCTCATCATGACCCTCTCTGTAATCTAATCGATCATTCTTACTACTTGATCCGCGCCCTAACGACGCGAAAGCGAACGGCGACTCATACCGTCGTCGTGCAGACTGTAACATACTTGTGTTAGAAATTCGTAAATGCGCCTGCTCAATCACGCGCCAAACAGCGGCGCAGCGGCGGACATGACCAGGCGAACGGCGTCGGGATGCGCCGCCCGTCGGCTGGAATCAAGTAGTAGCCGTCCCAGTCGCCCTCTGCGACCCAGCCGCGCGCGCCGTTGGGCAGCTCGACGCGCCGCCAGACGTAGCGTCCGCCGCAGCTTCGCCCGCCGACGGCGCGCAGGCGCATCCCCGCCGATAAGCGCGCGACGATGCCGGTATCACGGGCGGGCAGCGCCCGCACATTGAGCGCCTCGATGCCCGGCGCGACGATCAGCTCCATGCCAGCGCCGATGATCGACTGCGGCGCGCTCGGACACGCCGCTGCACCCGTTTGGCGCGCTGCCGCGAGGATCGCCAGCAGCGCCAGCCTAGCTATCAGCCCCCGAGTCATGTCTGATCTCCATTATTATGCGTTTATACGTGCTTTTTTTGATCCTACATGCGATTTTCGCCGCGCGGCATGTCTACTTGTCGTTCGGCTGCCCTCCGCCGTATAATCGCCGATCAAAAGGGCGCATTTACAATGGATTTAGACAACCTCCTTCACGGCGCGCGTATCCGCTTGACCGCGCCGCAGCCGGACGATGTGCATACCTGGCAGCGCTGGTATGAAAACAGCGAATTTGTGCGGCTGTTCGATGCGCGGGCGGCGTATCCGCGCTCGATCACGCGCCTGCAAGCGCTGGTGGATGATCTGCTCAAGCCAACCGATTCGTATCCGTTCGCGATCCGCCGCCATGACGACGAGGCGATGATCGGGTTTTGCGACATCGACGCGATTCAATGGACGAACGGGACGGCGTGGGTCAGCATCGCCATCGGCGACCCGATCAACCGGGGCTTGGGGTATGGCACGGAAGCGATGCGGCTGCTGATCGCCTTCGCGTTTCGTGAGCTGAATCTGCACCGGCTTCAGCTCACGGTCTTCAGCTACAACGAAGCCGCGATTCGGCTGTATGAGAAACTGGGGTTTGTGCGCGAGGGGGTATATCGTGAGGCGCTGCACCGCGACGGGCAGCGCCATGATATGCTGTTATACGGCTTGCTGCGCCGCGAGTGGGCGTTTTGATGGGCGCGGCGGCATGACTATGTTCTTCATGCTGTCAGGCGCTATAATCGGTGGGAAAGTGGGCAAATTTGAAAAAGAGGAGCATTTGTGATGGCGAGTCCCCCTGTCGAGGTGCAGTCCTTTGGACAAAGCATCTGGTACGACAACATTCAACGCAGCCTGATCACTGGCGGCGAACTTCAGCGGATGGTCGATGAAGATGGCATTTTGGGCGTCACGTCCAACCCGACCATCTTTCAGAAAGCCATCGGCAGCAGCAGCGACTATGACCCTGCCATCATGACGATGCTCGATCTATCGCCCTACGACATCTATGAGCGGCTCGCCACCGAGGATATTCAGAATGCGCTCGATCTGCTGCGCCCGGTCTATGAGCGGACGGAGGCGCGCGATGGCTACGTCAGCCTGGAAGTCTCGCCGCTGATCGCCAACGACACGCAAAGCACTGTTGAGGAGGCGAAGCGGCTGTTTGCCTGCGTCAACCGCCCGAATGCGATGATCAAGATTCCGGCGACCGAGGCGGGCATCCCCGCAATTGAAGAAGCCATTGCCGCCGGCATCAACATCAACGTGACGCTGATCTTCAGTGTGAAGAACTATGAGCAAGTGGTGATGGCGTTCATTCGCGGGCTGGAGCGGCGGATGGCGGCGGGCGAGAGCGTGGCGCGGATCGCGTCGGTCGCCAGCTTCTTTCTGAGCCGCATCGATACGGTGGTGGATCGGATGCTGGATAACAATATCCGCGCGGCGCAGGGGCGCGATCTGGCGCGGGTGGCGCTCAACAACAAGCTCAAAGGCAAGACCGCCATCGCCAACGCCAAAGTCGCCTATAAGTACTTCCAAAGCATTTTCTACGGCGAGCGCTTCGCGGCGCTGCGAGACGCCGGCGCGCAGGTGCAGCGGCTGCTGTGGGCTTCGACCGGCGTCAAGAACCCTGCCTATCCCGACACGATGTATGTCGAAAACCTGATCGGGCGCGATACGGTCAACACGATGCCGCCGGACGCGCTCAGGGCGTTCATCGATCATGGCAAAGTAGCGGAAACGCTGACGCAGGATGTGGACGACGCCGAACAAACGCTCGAGCTGCTGGCTGAAGCGGGCATCGATCTTGAGCAAGTCACGCATCAGCTGCAGGTGGACGGTGTGGAAGCCTTCAGCGAGTCGTTTCGCAGTCTGCTGGCGCAGGTCGAAGCGCGCCGCGACGTGCTGAAAACGGGCGTCATGAAGCAGCAGGACGTCGCGCTGGGCATCCATGCCGACGCCGTGAGAGCCGCTCTCAAGGACGCCGACGCCAAATTCATCAACGCGCGCATATGGAACAAGGATGCGTCGCTGTGGCACACCAATCCCAATATTGTGTCCAGGATTGTGGATCGACTCGGCTGGTTGGACACCGATAAGACCATCGACTATGCCCGGCTCGCCGGGCTGCGCGATGCCGCCGCCGCCGAGTTCGCCGCTGGGACGCTCAAGCATGTCGTTTTGCTCGGCATGGGCGGCAGCAGCCTCGCGCCAGAAGTGATGAACAAGAGCCTGAGCAAGGCGGACGGCTTCCCCAACCTGCTGATGCTCGACAGCACCGATCCGACCTATATCCGCCACCTCGAAAGCCAGATCGATGTGAGCAAGACGCTCTTCATCGTCAGCAGCAAGTCGGGCAGCACGATTGAGACGAGCTGTTTCTACGAGTATTTCTATGAGCGCACCGGGCGCAAGGGCGCGCAGTTCATCGCCATCACCGATGCGGGCAGCGGTCTTGAAGCGCTCGCCCGCGAGCGCCATTTCCGCGACATCTTCCTGAATCCTGCCGACATCGGCGGACGCTACAGCGCGCTGAGCTACTTCGGACTCGTGCCGGCGGCGCTGATCGGCATCGATGTGGCGCGCCTGAAAGCCAGCGCCGACGCGATGATGCTGGCGTGCGGGGCGAAGATCGCCGCTGCGGAGCATCCGGGCATCTGGCTGGGCGCGATCATGGGCGTGATCGGCAAAGCCGGGCAGGATAAAGTGACGCTGATCTGCAGCCCGTCCATCGACTCTTTCGGGGATTGGGCGGAGCAGCTCATCGCCGAAAGCACAGGTAAAGAGGGGCGCGGACTGATCCCCGTCGTCGGCGCGACAGTCGGCAAGCCCCACGACTACGCCACTGACCGCCTGTTCATCTATCTGCGCGTCGATGGCGACGCCAACGACGACCTCGATGCGGGCGTGCGCGCTCTGCAGGAGGCGGGGCATCCAGTGGTCAAGCTGCATCTGCCCGATGCTTATGCCATCGGCGGCGAATTCTTCCGCTGGGAATACGCGACGGCGATTGCCGGGATGCATTTAGGGATCAACCCGTTCGATGAGCCGAATGTCACCGAAAGCAAACAGAACACCGGGCGTCTGCTCGACTATGTCAAGACCTACGGCAGTCTGCCGGCGCAGCAGCCGACGCTGGCTGAGGGTGGCGCGGCGCTGTTCCTCGATCCCAAGACGGATGAGCTGATGCGGCGGCTGGCAGCGCAGCACCATCTGGACGCAGACACCATCAGCGGGGCAATCGCGGCAATCCTGAACGCCTCGCAGGAGGGCGATTATGTGGCGATCCTGGCGTATCTGCCGATGCTGCCGGAGATCAGCGAGACGCTCGAAGACCTGCGCCGGCGCGCCCGCCATGCTTTGCGCTGCGCGGTCACGCTCGGCTATGGACCGCGCTTTTTACACAGCACGGGTCAGCTTCACAAAGGCGGCGGCGACAACGGCATCTTCATTCAGATCACCTGCGACGACTCCGCCCACGATCTGGCGATTCCGGGCGCGGTCTACACGTTCGGCGTGCTGAAAGCGGCGCAGGCAGCCGGCGACATGGAGGCGCTGATCGCGCGCGGACGCCGCGCCCTGCGCCTGCACCTGACCGGGGACAGCCCGGCGGAGCTGGCGGCAAAGCTTGCGCCGCTGGCTCAGGCGCTCGATGAGATCACCGCCCGCCGGCAGTAAGAACGGAGTGAGGGGGTGAGTGCGCAGCTCATCTCCTCATGATATTTCCTTTGCGTGTCTACGTTCTCTGCGGTTTGATCAGTCCTTACACCGTCTCCGCCGCCAGAAACGCCCCGTCCAGATCGGCGATGAACGCCGCCAGCAGCCGCCCCGCGCGGTCGATGTCGCGCAGATCGGCAGTCTCGACCGGCGAATGCATGTTGCGGATCGGCACTTCGATCAGCAGCGTTGGGATGCCTTCGCGCGCCACCTGGATCGCCCAGGCATCCGTCCCGCTTTCGGCGGGGATCAGGTCATTCTGGATTTTGATCTCGACGCGCTTGGCGGTTTGGCGCAGACGCTCCAGCAGCTTCGGATGGAAATTCGGTCCGATCCCAACCGGGACGCCGCCGCCCATCTCGCTGGTGTCGGTCGAGTCGACTCCTGGCTGCGGCGCAAAGGTCACATCGAGCGCAATCGCGGCGTCAGGATTGATGTGATACGCTGCCGTCGCCGCGCCATACAGCCCGGTCTCTTCCTGCACGCTGGCGACCGCGTACACATCCCACTGATGATACAGGCGCTGAAGCTGATGCAGACAGACGGTGACCGCCGCGACGCACGCGCGGTTGTCCATCGCTTTGCCGGCGGCTCGCTCATTCAATAACTCGACCATCGGAGCATCCATCGTGATCAGATCGCCGATCTGCACCAATTCGGCGACTTCCTGCGGCGGCAAGCCGACATCGATCAGCAGTTCGTTCATCGCCGGATAGCGCGCCCGCATCGCCGGAGTCAGCAGATGCGGCGGCATGGCTGCCACCACGCCGGGCAGCGGACGCCTGCCATGTACTATGACCGCCTGCGCCAGCATGATCCGGTTATCGACGCCGCTGATGCGCTGGACGGCGATGAAGCCGTCGATGATATTGGCGACCATCAAGCCGATCTCGTCCATGTGGGCGCAGAGCATGATTTTGCGCGGCGGATCGAGCGGCTGAGGCGCCCTTTTGATCCCGATCAGGCTGCCGAGCTTGTCCTGTTCCAGCGAGTCGACCAGATCGCGCCATGCCTGCTCGATGACGGCGCGGATCGGGGCTTCATGACCGGATGGGGCGTGGGTTTCGGTCAGGGTGCGCAGGTGGGCTTTCAAGTCGAACACGAAAAAGGCTCCTCAGCATCAAGTTAGTCTTACTGGTCAGCCCGCGAAATGGTGCGGAAATAAGCGCGGGCGAAGCGGTAAAATTCGAGCGTGTTCTCCGGGCGCTGGCGCAGCGTGTCGATGCGCCGTCCGGCTGCGCTGTCCTCCTGCAGGAGACGCGGATCGGCTTTATCGGTGATCGCCAGCGTCAGTTCGGCGATGCGCTGGCAGTCGATGGCGACATCCTTGACCAGCGCGCGCCGTTCGTGCAGGGCGATCTCGTTCCAGAGGCTGTCGATCTCGGCGCGGATGTCCTCGGCATCGATGGCGGCGCGCTCGCTGCTCGGAAAGGCGCTCAAGGCTGTTTTGATCAGCCGCGTCATCTGCTGAAGCTCGCGCAGCAGCAGGTGGACAGCCCGTTCTCGGAGCGGGTGCGGTTGTTCTTGGCGCTCAGCGCGGCTGATGAAACGCCGCCCCTGCGCCATGTACCCGCCTATGACTCGAAAGACATCGAGCGCGCTGACCGCCGTGCCGCGTCCGCGCAGCAGGTCTTCCAGCCCTTCACTGTCGTCGCGCGTCCCCCGCGCTTTGCGGTGCTGACTGGCGAGCGCGAACAAGCTGCGCGCAAAGTCGAGGAAAGCGTTGGACAGATCGCGCCGCTCTTCGCTGGTCAAGCCGCCGCGCAGGCTGTCGAAGTCGTTCACCAGGCTGGTGATCGAGGGGAGACGGCTTTTATCGACATAGGCGACCCAAGTATCATAGAGGAACTGCGACAGCGCGTGCAGCGAATAGGCGTAGTCCGCCATCGCTTCCCCGCCGGTGAGCCGCCGCAGCAGCAGCGCCGCCTCCAGCGCGCGGCGGATTTCGCGACCGAGCGCGTCGCCGAGCCGAGCGATCGCCTGCCGCGCCTGATCATCCGGCAGCAGCCGGATATAGCGCCGCAGCGCCTCCATCCCTGTCTGGCGGACATGCTCTTCCCAGTCCAGCATCGCCACCAGCCGCAGCAGCGGCTCCACGCCGCCGACGCCGCGCCGCGCCGCCGCCATCGGCATCAAGTTGGCGATGCGCGCGATGGTGCTGCCATCGCGCACCTGCACATAGTAATCCAGCAGGCGCAGCAGCAGATCAGGCGGGAGTGACTCGACCATTGTCCGGCTGCTGATCACCAGCGCCGCCAGCTCCGCCACCACACCGTCCAGCGTCGGCGGGAAATTGAACTGCTCCAGCGCTCCAAAGTAAGCCATTGCCAGCGGCAGCGGCTTGAGCAGTCTGGCGCTCAGCGTCTTGAGCGCGGACGACACGGACTCCAGCGGAAAGGGCGTGGTGGCGAACAACTGGCGCACCATCTCGGCAAATTCCAACTGCTTATCGACCGGGTATAAAAGCCGCTGCTGACGGATCAGCTCGTTGGCAAGCTCGTCATACGCGCTGCGCGCCAGCAGGATTTGCAGCAGGGCATACGCGCTCTCTCTTCCCAGGCGCAGCAGCAGCTCATCGACCGACAGCGTTCGCACGATCAGCCGCAGACTCTCCGCGCGCGTCTCGCCCCATGGGGTGAACGCCGCCGATGCCACCTGCTCGACCGCCGTTTTGTCCAGCAGGTGATAGCGCCCTGCCAACACTGCCGCCTCCGCAAGCCGGATCGCCATGAGCGGACGCCACTCGGCGGTGAAGCCCGCCACGACGCGCGCCAGTAAGCCCTCGGTCGCGGGGTCGTTATCCTCAGCGTTGAGCTGCGCCAAAAGCTGCTGAAGCGGGCGCGGCAGGGGACCGATCTGCTTGATCGTCAGGAAGCGCCGCCAGTGATCGCTGGAGAGCGAGCGCGCCGCCATGGCGAAGAGCGTCAGCGCCAGGTTCGGGCTTTTGGCGCGCAGCGGCAGCGCGATCTGGATCAACTGCGGGACGATGGCGTCGATCTGCGTATCGCTGTGAACGGTTCGAAACTGCTCCAGAAAGAGATGCAGTTTTTCTGCGTCGCCCGCTTGCGCCAGCATGTTGGCAAAGCTGAGCGCTGAGCGGTGCAGCAGATCAGTCCAATACATCCCTTTGAAGCCGAGCGGATTCCGCATCCAGCGTGAGAGCCGCTTATACACGCGGTCGGCTTTGCCCTGCGCCAGCGCCTCTTCCATCTGCGCTAGGATCACCCGCTCCAGATCGGGCTGACCGCGCGCCGCCGTCGCCAGTAGATCGGAATGGACAACTTCTTCCAGCGCCAGCGCGAACACCATCAGATGCCGGACATACACGCCCCGCAGCTCGTCGGACAACGTCGGGTCTTCGCCTAAAATGCGCGCCACCTCCGGCGTCTCAACGGCGAGTCCGTTGATCAGCGCTTGGTCGATCTTGCGCCGATGCGAGGCATAGCGCAGCGCGTCCGCCAGCTTTTCCCCACGGCGCATCCGCCATGACGCGACCGCCGCCAGCGCCCCAGTCTGCTCAATGACCAGCCCGACGCTGAGCCGCAGTTGGCTTTTGATGAAGCGGGCGTATTCATCGCGAACGCGGACGCCGGATATCTTCGCCGCTTCCCAGTCGAACACCACCACCCGATCCGGCGGCGCGTCGTTGATGAAGCGAATCTGCGCGTCCGGCAGCGCCCCAGCTGATGCGTGGGTTGCGAAGGTGACGCCGAAGCGCGCCGGCGGAGGCAGCAGCGTGAGCAGCCCCTCGATGAAGGCTGCGCGCTGGCTGCGGTCTGGGGGCGCGCCGATCACTACAATCGGGACGCCCTGAATCAGCGCCGCTAGGAGCGTCTCGATCACGTCCGGGCGATCGCGGGTGTAATTCATCAGCCCGATGATCGCCCGTTCTTGGGCGTCAGTCGTCGGGATGCCCGCCTGGGGCAGCGGCAGCAGCGCGAGTGGCTCGCCTGTCCGCTCAAAGGTGGGCAGCGACGGCTGGATCAGCGCCCCCAGCGCGGTCAGGTTGCCGCCGAGCGCGCGCAGCACGTCCACCGGCATCAGGATGACATGCCGCAGCGCCTGCCCGCCGGGGAGCGCCTGCGCCTGCACCAGATAAAACGGCGCGACTTTGCCGCGCAGCACCCCCCATGCCCCATCCGGGTGGTCGGGCATCGGCGGGAGGCGTGCTTCCTGCATCGCGTCCGCGATGTGCGCCGGCGTGATCCCTTCGGATGCCGCCAGCGTTTGCAGCTCGCCCTGCGGTTTCCCCGCGATCACGAGTTGTCCGTGATAGAAATGTTGTAACTGGAAATCCGCCACCGCCGCCGCCTTCAAGAAGTCTGAAATTTGTAAACAGGCTAAAGGATGATTGTACCCGATTTTAGCGCCTGTTTCATCATAATATAGGGTGATCGATGCGAATGCGTATTAAGGCTGGGGTTAGGGCAGGGTAATCGTTTCAAACAGAAGAAGCCAGGGCTGAACGCCAACATGCGGACACGCCGCCGTGCATGGACGGCGTGTTGTGTTGAACGCGGGATGCGCAGAGGAAAATCTTTCTCGGTGATCGCTGACTGCGTCAGCGCATGGAGGATATAAATTTTAATGAATTCATAAAAAATTCGTCATGCTAGCCGGAGAGCGTGCCGAGATAGACGGCGGAGGCAATCGGGTGCAACCGTCCGTCGCTCAGATCGAGCCGCCAGGTCGCGCCGCCGGCTGGCATGGTGAAGAGGATGGCGTCGTCCAGCCACATCAGCGGGCGCATGAGCGCTGCCAGCGGCTCGGTCAGCGGGCGCTGCTGTCCGGTGGTCAGATCGACCAGCATGATCACCGTCTGCACCGTCTGAGTCGGCGCGCCGAAATTGCGCACCTGCGCCAGCGCGTAGACCAGGCGGGACTGATCGGGCGCGATCAGCACGTCTCCGCCTTGGGTGTAGCTGTCCAGACTCGGCGGCGGGATCGTCTGGCGCGCGCCAGTGATCAGATCGATGAGGCGGATTTCATAGCCGGGTCGCTCGCTGGCAAGCGCCATGCGCGCGAAAAGGCGCCCGCTGACGCCCGCGCCGCAGAAGCAGCCCGGCTCGTCTGGCAGCGGCTCGCGGTCGCCGGTGGTCAGATCGACCGAAAACAGGCTGGCATACTGCCGGAAGGGAGTCAGATCGCCGAGCGTATCCGGCTGATAATCCATGATCAGGCGGCTGTCAAGGAGCGCGACCGGGAAAGCGCGAACCCCTTCGCGCGGCGCATCCGCGAAGATCAGCCGCCGACCCGTCCCATCGATATTGGCGATCTCGGTGGTGGTGGTCAGCCCGGTGGACACGGCATCGGTCGTCGTCCAGACGATGCGCGCCCTATCCGGCGACAAAAGCCAGTCGATGCGGCGCGTCGCGGCGCGCGGCTGGATGAAGGGATGCGGCGCAGACCGCCCATCGGCGTCAACCAGCATCGCCCGCCGCGTTGGACGGTCAAAATACAGCACGGCATCGTTGAGCAGCAGATAGCGCTCGCCGTCCGCGTCATGCGTCTGCGTCTCGCCGGAGATCAGATCGACAAAGGTCAGCCGGTCGATTCCGCCGTCGAGGTCGCGGGTCAGAAAAACCTGCGTCAAGCCATTTTGCGCGCGCACGGTGTCAGCGCCGCAGCACAGCAGGCAGGATATTGTGATAAAGAGGCGAGCGATCAGGCTTTTGTGAAAGGGCATGGGTGGGTCACTGGATGTGCGTGATCAGCGCCATGATTATAGATCGAAACCGCCCAACGTGAGGGGGGACACGTTAGGCAGTTCTGGAGGGAAGGGCTATGCCCGCTTTAAAAAAAGCTAACAGTAAGCCGCTTACAGTAAAAACGTTACGACACACCTTGGCTTAACTATCTGTAGGTTAATTCTGCCGCTTAAAGTCGGGATGAGACAACCATGAATACAGGATGAGAAGCGCACCCATCGACTTTGTGAAAGCGCGAACTTGTGCTGGAGCGAAAACCGGCGTATGCTGTATTCGGAAAGTTTGAATTCGGAGTGAAGCACCATGCAGCGCGTTCCGCCCGCGCCCAAAGGGCATTTTCTCGTCGGGAACATCCCGGAATTCTCAAAGGACTCGCTGAATTTCATGCTGGAACTGCGCGCCTACGGCGATCTGGCGAGCTTCATGTTCGGTCCGTATCGCGGCTACATCACCAATCATCCTGATCTCGTCCATGAACTGCTGGTGACCCACGCCGACAAGACCCACAAAACTCGCGGGCTGAAGCGGGCGCTGGCTCCCATCCTCGGCGCGGGCTTGTTCACCAGCGACGGTGACTTCTGGAAACGCCAGCGCAAGCTGGTACAGCCCGCTTTTCACACGAAACGCATCGGCGCGTATGCTGAGACGATGGTCGAATATGCCCAGGACGCCGTCCGCGACTGGCGCGCCGGCGAGACGGTTGAGATCGATCTGGCGATGAACGCGCTGACGATGCGCATCATCGCCAAGACGCTGTTCGATGCCGATGTGAACGCGGAAGCGCACGAAGCAGGCGAGGCGGTCGACACCGTGCTTGAAGACATCAATCAGCGGCTCAATCAAGTTGTCCCGCTCCCGCGCTGGGTTCCGACGTCGAAAAACCGCCGCTTCTACGCCGCTGTTGACCGCCTCAACCGCCTGATTCAGCGCTTCATCGATGAGCGCCGCACGTCCGGCGAGGATAAGGGCGACCTGCTCTCGATGCTGCTGATGGCGCAGGACGCCGACGACGGCGGCGTCATGACCGATAAGCAGGTGCGCGATGAAGCTATGACGCTGTTCGGCGCGGGGCATGAGACGACCGCCGTCGCGATGACCTGGACATGGTATCTGCTGTCGCAGCATCTCGAAGTCGAAGCGAAGCTCCACGCCGAGCTTGATGCCGTCCTTGCCGGACGCGCGCCGACGCTGGCTGATCTGCCGCGCCTGACCTATACCGAGATGGTGCTGAAGGAGTCGATGCGGCTGTATCCGCCCGCCTTCACCGTCACCCGCGAAGTGACCGCGCCTTTCACCCTCGGCGGCTACGATTTCAAGCCGGGGATGGTGATCATCGTCAATATCTACGGTCTCCACCGTGACGCCCGTTTCTTTCCCGACCCTGATCGCTTCGATCCGGAGCGCTTCACGCCGGAGAACGAAAAGCGCCTCCCTAAGTATGCCTATTTCCCCTTCGGCGGCGGACCGCGCATCTGCATCGGCAATGCCTTCGCGATGATGGAGGCGACGCTGCTGCTGGCGACCATCGCGCAGCGCTGGACGCTGCGGCTCGCGCCCGGTCAGGTGGTCGAGCCGCAGCGCAGGTTCACTATCCGCCCGAAATACGGCATGAGGATGATCGTCGAGCCGCGCCAGCCCGCGCTTGCGCCTGCGCCGGCGGGTGAGATGGCGGTCTAGGGCGGGTGGAGACGCGCTATAGCTGGGGCTTCGCGCTTCGCGTCCTGCTCAAGGCGGCGCTGCTGTTCGCGCTGGTCAATGCCGCCTTCATCCTGCTCGATCCCATCCCGACTATCGGGCGCGCCTCAGTCTATAACTGGCTCGCGCCGGGGCGCGAACGCCTGCCCTATGGCACGAACGCCGCCGCCTGTCAGATCACGCTGGACAGCTTGGAGGCGCTGTTCGCCGCTCATGCCGTCAGCGCGCCCAAACGCGCCGATGAATTTCGCCTGATCCTGATCGGCGACTCGTCCACCTGGGGGATTCAGCTCCGCCCCGACGACACCACCGCCGCTTTCATCAATATGGCGGGGATCAGCGCCGGCGGGCGAAGCGTGCGCGCCTACAACCTCGGCTATCCCACCATGTCCGCGCTCAAAGACCTGCTCATTCTCGATCAGGCGCTGACATATCAGCCGGACGCGGTCATCTGGCTGATCACGCTGGAGTCGCTGGCGCGCTCTGAGCAGCTTGCCGCGCCGCTTCTGGGGCGCAATCCGGCGGCAGCGCGGGCGCTCATCGACCGGTATGCGCTCGATTACGACTCCGTCAGCCTGACCGCCCCGTCGCTCTGGGAGCGCACCCTGATCGGGAGGCGGCGCGCGCTGGCGGACTGGTGGCGGCTGCAAGCCTGCGCCTGGCATTGGGGCGCGACGGGGATCGATCACACGGTCGGGGAGTACACCCCGCGCAGCAATGACTTGAGCGCCGATCTCATCTGGAAAGGCTTCACCGCCGAGACGCTGACGCCTGATGCGCTGGCGTTCGATGTGCTGGCGGCGGGCGTCGATGCGGCGGGGACTGTGCCGCTCTTACTGGTCAATGAGCCGATCTTCATCGCCGATGGGGCGAACAGCGCCCTGCGCTACAACGCCTGGTATCCGATCTGGGCTTACGACGCCTATCGGAGCTGGTTACACGCCGAGTCAGATCGGCGCGGCTGGCGGCTGCTGGACATATGGGACGCGCTTGATGGCGCGCGCTTCACCGACAGCCCCGTCCACCGCGACGCGGCGGGAGAGCAGGCAGTGGCGAAGCTGCTTTTGCAAGCGCTTTCGGTCGATGAGACAAACGCGATGGGAATGCAATGAAGATTGTGCAGGTTGCATGAACTTGAAACCGTAAACGTTTTCAGGAGAGCAGTGACCATCTTCATGTCTTTGACATTGGAATTTGATTAGGCTATAGTGAAAGTAGATTAAATTTGAGACCGGGGCTTAAAAGATATTTATTTAAATAAATGATACGCCCCCAACCAGACTAACGCCCCACTTCTGCGTGGGGCGTTATCTATTTCCCCACATGACCGCATTCGCCTTATCCCCGTTTTGCCCGATTACAGAATGTTTGTTCGATGCTATAATCAGGGCTGTGGTACAGCCGCCTACACAGCCGCAAATTCAACGGCTGTACATCAATGGGAACAATCCGTATTCAGGAGGATAGGAGCATGGCAGGCTGGCAGCAAACGATCATCGTTGGGAATGTCGGGCGCGATCCAGAAACCAAGATGTTTCCCAACGGGCAGATGGTGTGCAATTTCAGCGTCGCGGTGAGCCGCCGCTGGACAGATCGCAGCAGCAACGAACAGCGCGAGGAGACGACCTGGTTTCGCGTCGCCTGTTGGGGCAAACAGGCGGAAACGGCGAACCAATACGTCAAAAAGGGCACGCAGATCATGGTGATCGGGCGCGTCAGCGCGCGCGCTTACAAAGACAATAACGGTCAGCCGCAGGCGAGCCTGGAACTGACCGCGGATAATTTCCAGCTTCTCGGCAGCCGTGGTGACGCCGGCGGCGGCGGTCTGGCGGGCGGCGACTACAGCGGCTCCGCCAGCGACATGGGCGAGATTCCGTTTTGATTCCAGAAACGAGCTAGACAAGCGATCAGGGGGAAAGGGGCTTTGCGCGCGGTTCTCTCTCCGCCATCAAGCTCAGACCGCCGCGCCCCGCCATCCCCCCTAGATCGAGGACGCTTCGAAGTCGGCGAGGTTTTCGCGGGTGACGCAGACATGGCGGATGGCATAGCGGCGTTCAAGCTTCTCGCCGCGAAAGATGCGCAGTGCCAGATCGACCAGCTGTGCGCCGTAGCGTTCTGGGAAGTAAGCGGTTGAGGCGATCAGCCGCGAGTCAGGGTTGCGCAGCTCCGCGACTGCCAAGTCTGCGCCCTGTCCGACGACCGCCACATCTGCTTCGCGACCGAGCGCGCGCGCCGCATCGAGCGCGCCGAGCGCAGTATTGTCATTCATGCCGATCACAGCGATGCGATGGTAATTTTTCCAGCGTTCAAGCACAGGCAGCGCCCGTTCATAGGCGATGTCGTAGATGTTGCCGCTGTCGAGATGCAGCACATCATCGGGCGAGAAGCTCGCCCACTCGGACAGGGCGACCAGCGCTTGATCGGTGCGCTTGCGGACTTCGCCAAGGACGCGGTTATCGGTCATGACGATGATCTTGTCTACCTGACCGTGCCAATGCTGCTTGATCCATTTGCCCAGCTCAGTTCCCACTAAATGACCGGCTTGAGCGTTATCGACGCCGAAAAAGGTGATCCAGGGGGCAACGGGGATGTCCACCGCAATGACCGGAATCGCCTGACGCAGCATGATGTTGGCGATCAATGGGTTGGCGCGCTCATCCATATGATAGATGATGCCCAGATCGACTTTGGCATCGGCAAACTCGCGAGCATTCGTTATTGCGCGGGCGGTATCGTAGTCGTTGTCGCGGCTGATCAGGCGCAGGTTCGGATGCGCCGCGACGGCTGCTTCGAGCCCGCGGCGCACGGAGACGGCAAAAGGAAGCTTTTCACTCAGATTGCAAAAGCCAATCGTGTAAACTTGATCCGATGCAGCGGGCGTTTCCACAAGAATAAGTCCGTTTCTTTCATTTAAGATTTACACAAAAGATTTACACGTGATCTAAGTTTAACATTTATAATGCGTATAAACCATAAAAGTTTTGAGATGCGCGGCGCGGGCGCGCTCACTATCGGACGCCTTTTTTCGCCAGCAGCGCCCGATACAGATGATCGAGATCGCGCACCAGCCGGTCAATCCCATACTGATCGATAATGGTGGACTGAGCGCGGGCGATCTGATCGGGCGGAGGCGGGCTGTTCACGACGCGGATCAGCGCGTCTGCCAGCGCCGCCGCATCGCCCGACGGCACAAGCGCGCCAAACGCCCCGCCTTCAAGCAGATCGGGCAGCCCGCCGACCGCTGTCGCCACCACCGGCACGCCGACCGCCAGCGCTTCGATGACGGTGACGGGCGTGCCTTCGTTGAGGCTGCTGATCGCCAGCGCATCCAGATCGGCGTAGACCGGCGCGGTGTCTTTGATCCAGCCCGTCACGGTGACGCAGCCGCGGAGATTGAGCTGATCGATCTGCTGCTCAATCGCGGCGCGCAGCTCGCCATCGCCGACGATGACGAAACGCGCGCGCGGCAGCTCTCGGCGCACCCGCGCCGCTGCATCGAGAAAGAGCGCGTGATTTTTGACCGCCGTCAGCCGCCCGACGAGTCCGATCAGCGGGGCGTCCGGCGGGATGCGATAAGCAGCGCGGAAGGCTCCAGTATGGCGCGGCTGGCGGGCGAACGGTTCTAAGTCGAGTCCCAGCGGCAGGACGGTGAATTTGCGCTTGCGGGCGATGTGATACTGATCGCTCAGTTCGCGGCGCAGCCCTTCGGTCAGGACGATCAGCGTGTCCGACAGGTAGGCGGCGATCCATTCGAAGGTGATGAACAGGCGCGTCAGCGGACGGCTGAAATAGCCCTGAAAGACATGCCCATGAAAGGTATGCACCACCACCGGCACGCCGGAAATCCGCGCCGCGATCCGTCCGGCGAAGCCCGCTTTGGCGGTGTGCGTGTGGACGATATCGGGCTTGAAGGCGCGCATCAAGCGGACGAGCCTGATGACGGCGATCAGATCGCGGACGGGGTTGAGCGCCCGCCCCAGTTCCGGGACGATGATCGGCGCGACGCCGCGTTCCTCGGCGTAATAGCGCATGTCGCCCTCATCCGCGCCGATCTGCCCGGTCACCAGGCGCGACTCGTAGTCCGGGGGCGCGAGCTTCTGCGTCAGCAGCGCGACATGGATGGCGGGACCGCCGATATTCAGGCGGGCGATGATGCGCATGATGCGGATGGGGCGGGATGCGGTCATGGGGCGGTCAGCTTTGATGGGTCGATAAACAAACGATGCCACCATTCGAGCGTGAGCAGCGCCCACAGCCGCCCGCCGTGATCGCGTTTGCCGTCGGCATGTTCGGTCAGCAGGCGCTCGACGGCGGTCATCTTCAGCAGACCGCGCCCGCGCGCTTCCGGGCTGAGCAGGATGCCCCGCGCCGCCGCGATATCGCGCCGCAGCCATGTGCCGATGGGGACGCCGAAGCCGTGTTTTGGACGGTCGATGATCGAGTCGGGCAGCAGCCCCCTAGCCGCTTCTTTGAGGATATATTTGGTGACGCTTCCGCGCAGCTTAAAATCGATCGGAATCTGCGCCGCCAGCTCGACCAGGCGGTGATCCAGAAACGGCGCGCGCGTCTCCAGTGACGCCGCCATGCTGCACCGATCCGTTTTGACGAGCAGATCATCGGGCAAATAGGTGACCATGTTGTAGTGGACGATCTCTGACAGCGAGCCGCCGGGGCGATCCGGCTTGAAGTGGTGATGATTGGGCTGCGTCAGCGCGGAGTCGATCCATTCGCGGCTGAACACGCTGATCCAGTCCTGATACGCCGCTCCAATCGGCTGCGCCGCGCCTTTGATGAAGCGCCGCGCCCGCTTGAGCGGATCATAATAGCCTGTGCCTTCGGGCAGCGCCGCCAGCGCTCGCTCCCCTAACCGCCAGACCGGGCGCGGGATGACGCGCTGCATCCGCTGCGCCAGCGCCGCTGCGTAGAAGCGCTCATAGCCGACGAACAGCTCATCGCCGCCATCGCCCGTCAGCGCCACCGTGACATGCTGGCGCGTCAGCCTGCTCACCAGATACGTCGGGATGGCGCTGGAGTCGGCGAACGGCTGATCATGATGCCAGACCAGCTTCGGCAGCAGATCGAGCGCCTCCGGCTCGACGGTGAAAGCGGTGTGTTCGGTCTGGAGATGGCGCGCCACCTGTTCAGCGTAGGCGGTTTCGTCGAAGCTGGAGTCGCCGGCAAAGCCGATGCTGAAGGTCTTGACCGCCGCGTTGGTGTGCTGCTGCATCAGCGCGACGACCAGGCTGCTGTCGAGTCCGCCGGAGAGAAACGCGCCCAATGGCACATCGCTGATCAGGCAGCCGCGCACGGCGTCGGCGAGCAGCTGGCGGACAGCATCACGCCATTCGCCTTCGCTTCGGGGGGCGGACTCGGCGGTCGGGCGCTGCCAGTAGCAAAAGGGGGTGTCCTCGTCAAAACCGCCGTCGGACTCAATCACAGCGGCGTGCGCGGGCGGCAAGCTGTAGATGCCGTCGAAGGCGGTCTCGATGCTCAGACAGCCGTCACGCAGATAGCGCGCCAGCCGCGCCCCGTTGAGAGCGGCGCGGCGCGGGACAGCCGGATGCGCCAGGATCGCCTTGATCTCGCTGGCAAACACCAGCCGCCGCCGATCGACGTAGAAATACAGCGGCTTTTCGCCCATCCGATCCCGCGCGAACACCAGCCGCCGCCGTCCGGCATCCCAAAGGGCGAGCGCGAACATCCCGCGCAGCCGCTCCAGCATCCGCCGGGCATCGCCATCAAGCGCGCGATAGAGCCTGAGGATCGTCTCTGTGTCGCCGGTCGAGCGCCATTCGCGGACGCCGGAGATCTCCAGTTCGCGGCGGATGTCAGGATGGTTGTAGATTTCGCCGTTGAAGGCGAGGGTCAGATCGCCGTCGGTCATCGGCAGCGAAGCAGCCTCGGACGTATCCTGAATCGCCAGCCGCCGACTGCCCAAGCCAACATGCCCATCGATGAAGATCGCGCCCTGATCGGGACCGCGGTGGATCAGAGCCGCGGTCATGGCTTCGATCACCGCCGGATCGACCGGCGCGCCATCCAGATTGAGGACGCCGCAGAGTCCGCACATGATTAGGACGCGATCCGCACGACGCCGGCGCGCGCCGCCATTGGATCGGGCTGAAGGACGATCTTGAAGATCGGGTGAATGGAAAATGCGCGGCGCAGTCTAACAGGCATCGCAGCCCCCTCCTACGCCTCAATTAGACCAGCAAACGCGGCGCGCTTCAACGGTCAAGTCGGCATTGTTGAAGTCTGCATTGAACCACCGCAGCAATCTATGTTACAATTTCATTTGCAGTCCTAAAGTTTCAAACGACCGTATTACACAGCACGTCCAAGTCCTGCATTGATTGGCTGCACAGGAGTCATCATGCCGCACACAATGATACCCGGTCCAATGCCAAATATGTTGATCGTTAAGATTCAGGGTGAGATGAACGTCGATGATCTGCTTCCCGATCTGCACCTGCATGAAGGTCCGAAGTACGTGCTTTTCGATCTCACCCAAGCCGCTGCATCGGTTCCGGAGAACTTTTGGGACGCCGCGCGCAACACTCCGCTAAAGCATCCCAACTTCATCCACGGCGCGATTGTCATTCAATCGCAACTGCTGAAGAATCTCGCTGTGGTGGTCGCGAAGCTGACGCGCGTCCGCGACAAGGTGTCGTTCTTCGAGACGTATGAGGAAGGTTACAACCACCTGTTGAAACTCGTTCAGCAGGCAAACAATCAGGTCTAGCTGGACGCCGCCCAAATACGCAGGTTGTCGAACGCGACATCGACCTCACCGCCAGCGGGGACACCGGCGGCGATGCCGGCGTTTCCCCGCGTGTACAGCCGGTCACGGGTTTCGCCGACGAGTTCGCCGTTGACGTAGAGCGCCAGCCGATCCGCGACGCAGACGGCGCGCAGGCGGTTGGGCGCGGTGTCCTGAGCGATGCTGGCGGAGGCTGTCCACGCGATCAGGGGCTGAATCGTGCCGTTGAAGCCGCGCCGGATGGTGAACTGTCCATCGGAGCTGATGAAGAAATAATAGCCATCGCTGTTGTTCTCGGCGCTGGCGCGGCACATGACGCCGTAGGCGTTGTCCCGGTAGGTCGAATAGACCAGCGTGTTGACTTCAATGACCACGTCGGTGTGCATCAGTGTGTCGAGCGTCCACATGAACGCGCCGTCACGGGCGCGCGCGCGATAAGCGCCGTCCTCGATGCGAAAATCGACGCCCAAGCCAGGGTGGACATATTCCTCCCATTCAAAGGCGTGATCGAAATCGACCTGAGCCAGCAGCTCCCCGCGCTGATAGCCGGCGCTCGGCTGCGGCGCGCAGCCAGCCGCGGCGATCAGCAGCGCCAGCGCGAGCCAGACGCGCCTAGCGGACACGCCGATCCGTGTACGCCGGTTTGCCGAGCGCGCCCGCCACATAGAGCGCGGCGGCTTGCAGCGGCGTCTGCGCTTCATGCGCGGTCAGCGGCGTGATCCGGTCTTCGTTGGCGGGGTCGCGGCGCTCATTTTCGTCGGGCAGCGGGTCGAGCGCGGGGATTTTGTCGTCGAGCGCGCCGTGCGCGATTAAGTGGACGAATTTACCGGTGTTGAGCAGCAGGTGCAGCTCGCCATAGCTGACCGAGCGCAGCGGATCGCGCCCGCGCCGGCGGTTGACCTTGCTCACGACCTGGCTGGCGTAGATCGCCTGAATCTGATCGGCGCTGTAGCGCCAGCGCTCACCGCGTCCGCTGCCGACGCGCCGACCGCGCCCGCCGCTGATGGTGCGCGTCAGCGGGTCGATCACGATGCGATTGAGCCGGCGCGCGGCGCGGATGAGGTTGGAAAGGGCGATCAGCGTCAGCAGCACGGCGCACGCCAGACCGAGGTAGGGCAGAAATTCCGGGCGCGGCAGCGCAATTTTCCCGATGAGCGACTGCACCGACAGGACGATGAACACGCCGACCCAGATGATATACCAGCCGGCGCGCAGGACTTTGCCGCGTCCCCAGGCGGATGAGAGCCGAAATTCGAGCGCGTCCGCGCCTGCGCCGTTGGCGCGCTCGCGCCCGATATATTTCAGCGTCCACAGGTCGAGGCGGATCGGCAGCGGCGGCAGGGGCGGCGGCGGTGGTGGTACGACCGCCTGCATCTCATCCCGACGGGGTGGGATCAGCGTGAACGGGCGCTGAAGCTGGCGGGACAGGGTTTTGCCCGCCTGCGTCGCAGCCTGATCGAACTGAGCGCCGGTCGGATCGGGCCAATGGGCAAGCTCGCACCAGCGGCTGCTGCGCGCCTGAGCGAGCGCCGGCGCAAGCATCAGCCCTAGATGCCACGACTCGTCTTTGGCTGACCAGCCCAACACGACGCGTTCGATCTCGTGAAGCGCAAGCTGCCCGCTGATCGGCAGACGGCGCTGACTGCCGAAGGTCGAGATGTAGCGCATCGGCTGGTTTTCGACCGCCTCCGCCAGCACCGTGTCCCCGCTTTCAGAGTGGAGCAGCAGCACCCAGCGGTCGGGCTGAATTTCGATCCGAATGTTGCTCCCAGCGTAAATCCGATCCATAGTGATCAACGGCTCTGTATGGGTGGACACATCAAAACCAAGAGTCTACCGCGCCCCCCCAAAGATCACCAGAGGCGGTTTGGCGCTGCCTTCACACCTTGCCCAGCTCTTCGATGCTGTAATCCAGCGCCACGACGTAGGACGTGTCGAGCAAGAGCGCCTTCGACAGCCGCGAGCGCCCATTTTCATCGTGCGTCTGGAAGCCGACTTCCTCCGATAGGCTGTATTTGACGCAGTGATGCTCCAGCACCTTGACCACCCGCTCCGCCAGCGGCTTGGGCATCGTGCCGAGCAAGCCGAAGCCGGTTTCCAGAAGCTGCACCATCGGCATGGCGGTGTTGAGGTCGTCGCCCATCTCAGCGATGCTGCGCCAGCGCCCAAAGGTGCTGACATAGGTCTGCGAGAGGTCGATGATCAGCTCGTTGATGCTGGCGGGCTTGCCGTCAAAATGGACGGCGACGCGCGGCGCGTTGTGCTGATACAGAACAGGGTGATCGTCGAGCAGCGCAATCCGCCCGAATAAGCCGAGGCTGAGGCGGTGTTCGCGGACACCTAAAGCGCGGACGATGAAATTGCGGCGCGGGCGAAAGCCCTGCACCGCCTCATCATACTCGGTCGTCTCGATGATCAATTGGAGTTCGTTCGGCGCGCCGCCCATCTGCGCCAGCAGCAGCACGCCGAATTCCCGCTCGCCTTCGAGGTCTTTGAACAGCAGCTCGCGTTTCGGCATGATCAGCGCAGCTTGGCAATCACCTGATCGGCGTCCGGCAGGGTTGAAGCGGCAAGCTGCGCGCTGTATGCCGCGACATCGTAAGCGACAGCGCGCAGATCGACCGTGACCGCGCCATTTTCAAACGTGAAAACGCCGTATTGGGCGAAGCCGGGTCGGTCGAACGACATGCCGACGCTGCCGACATTGACCGCGCGCCACCCGCCCAGGCTCAGGACGCGATCCATCTGGACGTGGATATGCCCGCCGATGCCGAGCGCGCCTTCGCGGTCGAGCAGGAAATCAGCGGCTTCCTCATCGGGCGTGTCTGGGCGGAGCTGCGCCTCATCGTCGCCGGGGATGGCGTGATAGCCGATGACATAGCCGAAGCCGTCGGCGTGGAGGTCACATTCGCTGCCGAGCCTGCGCAAAAAATCGTAGTCGTTGAAACTGAGCTGGCTCAGACACCAATTGAGCTGGGCGTCGCGGCGGCGGATTTGGGTCAGCAGATCGGCGTATTCGTCGGCGTTTTCGGCGGGCTTGAGCTTGGGGCGCGATCCGTCCAGCAGGTAGCGGTCGGTGTTGCCGCGAATGGCGCGGACTTTGGGCGGCGCGGGCGGAGTCGATGGCGGCGGCTCGCCCTCAGGGGGAGTGGGCGGCTGCGCAGCGTCCAAGATGGCTTTGACGCGCTGAATGCAGGCTGCTGGCTGCGCGCCGAAGGCGGCATAATCGCCCAGAAACCAAGTCATATCCGCGCCGCCAAGCGCTTCAAGATCGGCAAGCGCCGCCTCCAGCGCGATCAGATTGCCATGAATGTCCGATAACACCGCCAGCCGCATAGGTCTTTCCTCACTCATCTTGAATTGATGCAGCATAAACTATATCACAACCTGCACGCATTGTAGATCAACCCGGCGGGTACGGCTCGACAAAATAGCTGGTCATGCTGCCTTCGGCGATCCAGCCGCTCAGGCTGCCGCGCGCGATGCGATACCAGAGGTAGCGGGCAGTGCAGGCTGCGCCTTCCAGCACGACAAAGACGCTGCCCGGCTCGATCTGCCCGATGATGGGCGACCACGTGCCGGGGCGCTCGCGGACATTGAGCGGGCGGTCATCGCTGAGCGTGACTCGACCGCGCAAGCCGACGATCAGGCGGGGCGGCGGCGCGTTCGGGCAGGCGAGAGTCGGGGTGGGCTGCAGCGGCGCAGGCGTGTACGGCGTCCCGAACGGGGTTTGCGCCCAGACCTGCCATGCTATCACGCCGATGAACAGCGAAAGCCCGAGAATGCCGCGCCGCCGCCAATTTTTCACCGCGATCCCTCATCATATCCATGCGCTTTGACTATACTGCATTTTAAGATCGCAGTACAGCGCGCGAACGCTGCGCACAGATCATGTTTCATCCCCCGACAGCGTACAGGCGCACATCCGACGTCAGACTCGCGCAGGCGAACAGCCGCCCATCCGGGCTGAATGCCATCGGCAGCCCGCAGATGGGCAGTTCGCAGCGCGGCGCGCCGGTCTGCGTGTCGTAGATGACCGCCGCCGCGCCGACAAAATCGCCCAGCGGTGTGACCGCTGCCGCCAGAAGCGATCCATCTTGGTTGAACGCTATCCGCTGCGCGTCGCGCGCCCGTCCTGCATCGAGGGTGAGGCGCAGCGCTGGCACTGCATTGTTCAAATCCCAGAGCTGGATCGCGCGGGCGTTGAACCCCGCCCCGACCAGGACGCCCAACATCCGCGAGGCGGGGTTGAAGGCGATGCTCTGCACTGTGTCGCCCGGATCGAGCGCGCCGATCTCCGCCAGCGCCGGCGTAGAGAAGAAGCGAACGGCATCATCAACGCCGACGATCAGCGCTGCGCCATCCCATGCCAGCGACTGCCCCCAGAACGTGCCGCTGGCAATGTCGCGCTGCGCGAGCAGGCGGAGCTGCGTGTCGAACAGCAGCAGACGGCGAAAATCGCTGACCGCCAGGCGCGATCCATCTGGGCTGAACGCGAGCTGATGGACTACAGGCGGCAGATCGGGGTCGGCGTAGGTGAACGTCTGATCGCCATCGATCAAATGGATCGTGCTGCGGGTCGAGTAGGCGATCTGTCCAGTCGGGCTGATCGCCGCACGAGCAGGAAAGTCAGCGGTCAGCGCGAGGCTGAGCTGACCGGACTGAAGGTCATGGACACGCACTGCATTGCTGGGGCTGAAGCGGGTATACGGGAACGGCTGCACCTCGCTTTCAACGGCGATCAGGCGCGCGCTGTCGGCGGAGAACGCCAGGTCGTTGATTGGCGCAGCGAAGCCGCCGACGCTGGGCAGCAGCTCACCGGTGGCGGTATCGACGCTGTAGACCGCGCCCGCCGACAGCGTCACCATGTAGAGGCGCGCGCCATCTGGGCTGAGCATCAGGGCGTGCAGCAGTCGGCGCGTGTCGATCCCACTCAGCGGCGTCGGGCGGATCGCGTTCGCCGCCACATCCTGAATAGTCAACACGCCCGCGTCGTCAACGTAGGCGGCTGTGCTGCCATCGGCGCTGCGCGTGTAAAAGCTGTACGGCTGCGAGTCGATCAGCGCCAGATCGGGGACGCTGTACCGCCTGGTCGAGTCGCTTGCCGTCAGGATGAGCTGCGCGCTGTCGTCAGTGAACATCAGGCGCGGCACTGAGACGCGCTCCAAACTGGTTTCAGCGATTTTCTCGCCGGATGCCGTGTCCCAGAGCTGGAGAGTGGAGCCGCCACCCTGCACCACGCCCGCCAGCGCCGCCAGCGCGCCATCCGGGGAGAGCGCGGCAGCATCGATGCGCCCGCGCTCGCTCCCTAAAGTCAGGAGGTGCCGCACCGCGCCGGACGCTGCATCGATCAGCCGCGCGCGCGGCGCATCGCCCGTTTCGGGGGCGAAGTCGATGAGGACGCCGAAACCGCCTTCTGAGGATGGGCGCAGGCGCGCGCCGCTGCGCAGATCGAAAGTGCCGCCGAACGTCTGGCTGCGGTAGGTCTGCATGATGGCGACGGCGCGGCGATCCGCGCTGTAGGCGAGATTGGGGATGAAGAACCCAGCATCGAAGCCGTCAAACGGATCGCCTTCGAAGGGCGTGAAGGCGGGCGCGGCGGTCAAGTCGGCGGCGTTGAAGCGCCAGATGCCGCGCGTACTCAGCAGCGTCAGCACTGCGCCGGCGTCTTCAAGGAAAGCATCCAGAAGCGCGCCGCGCCCCAGCTTGGCAACTTGCACCATCTGACCGACGTTGTCCGCCGTGATCGGGGCGAGGCTGTCGAAGTCCAGGCGCGCGCCATCCTGAGCCGCCGCCGGCGCGCAGATGATCAAGCAGACCAGCAGAAGAAACGAGCGAGTCATCGACATGATCCTCCATCGTGATAAGCCGTTATCCGGCTCGGTCGGTCAGGTTTACTTTAGCATAAATGTGAGGCGCGCATGGTCTGCGCGCTTTTAAGATATAGCGAAAGTGCGGACTTAAAGTGGGCGCTTAGCGATCTCAGCAGCGGGATGCTCTACCTGATCTGACCCCCGCCGAACAATGGGATCGCCCCCGCGCCTAAGCGCGCTGGTGACTGAGCGCTGTATTTTTGCGTTAGAATAAATTCAGGTTAGGAATTGCTGAAATTTTACCTTCAAGCGCGTCTGTCATTCATTAAACTGTGTTAGTCTAGAAACTAAACCGATAGAGCGAATCTAAATACAATTTCCCCGGATGATGGGCGTGAGGAAGACAGCGGATGATGCGCCGGGTAATGCGGTTGGCATTTTGGATGGCGGCGGGGCTGTTGGCAGTCGGATGCAGCAGTCTGCCGGGGCTGCGCGTGCTGACTGGGCAGGACACCCCGAACACAACTGCCGAGATCACCGTTGCCGCGCTTGATCTGGTCATGGCGGATAAATCCGGGGCGACCGACCCGGCGATCATTGCCGCCGCTGACCGCATTGAAGCCGCGACCAACGGCACGGTTGATATTGTCGAGATTCGCAGCGATTTTGAAAACCGTATTTTCAGCGTGGATATGCTGTTCCGTCCGCCGCGCTCTGATGGATCGCTGGAAGGGCGGATCGCCGAGCTGGAGGCGCTGCGCCGCGCCATCGAGCTGACTTGGCAGGGGACGATGCGCGAAAGCGACGGCACGGACATCATCCGCGTGCAGATGATGCAGCCCGCCGACATCGTGACGCTGGACAACGGGACGAGCTTCGTCGGGATCGTGGTGGCCGATACGCAGATCGAACGCGGCGCGGCGGCGGCGTATCTGTCTGGCACGCGCTCTTTGAATACGTTCTTCGATTTGATCGCCAAAGGCACGCTGTCGTTTGAACAGCCCAATCAGCTTGTCTTGTATAAAGGGCAGCCCAATCATCCGATGTTCATGCTGCCTTCTGGGCGGTGAGTGAACGGCTTCGGTGATATCGGCCGGAGCGCTTCTTTTTGTAAAATCAGTTCCTGAGGTTTTTCAGCATGGCTCTTGCGAACCCCAATCCCGTCATCCCAGGATCGCCGCAGCGCCCCAAATATGCCTGGGAGGGAGAAGAGACCCTCGTCGAACAGCGCCGGCGCAGGCTGCGCTATCGGATCGCGCGCTTTTTGGACCGCTGGCGCTTCTGGATCATTCTTGGCGCGCTGCTCTGGTGGACATTGACCGACGTGACGATGGCGCGGATCGTGCGCGATGGCGTCCCGTATCTGCTGCGCTTTTTCACGATTGCCGCGCTGATCATCGGTCAGTTCGCGCTCATGTTCTGGTTTTTAGGGCGGACGCGCCAATACACGATCATGCCGGGCGCGGAGGGCGTCAGCTTTAAAGATTATCGCGGTCAGCCGGAGCTGCTAGAACAGGCGAAGCAGATCGTCAAGCTGCTGCGCGGCGTCAAGGTGTTTGAGCAGGCGGGCGGCGAGCCGCTCAACGGCTTGCTGTTAGAGGGACCGCCTGGCACGGGCAAGACGTGGCTGGCGCAGGCGATCAGCACGGAGGCGGGCGTGCCGTTTTTCTATGTCGATGCTTCATCGATGAATTCGATGTTCATCGGCATTGCCCCGCTCAAAGTCGCCAATCTGTATCGCAAGGCGCGCCGCGCTGCCAAAGAATACGGCGCATCGATCATCTTCATTGATGAGATCGACGCAATTGGCTCTTCACGTGCGGGAGTCGCCGGCAAAGAAGGCGGCGACGATCAGCACACGACGCTCAAAACGCCGTTCACACGCCTGCCGATCATCTTCGGCGGCATGGGCGCGAACACCGGCTTGCTCAGCACGCTGCTGCTGGAGATGTCTGGCTTCAGCCTCGAACACGGCTGGTGGGCGCGTCAAAAGCGGGCGTTCTACAAAACGTTTTTGCGCCGCAATCCGCCCAAGCCGCAGAAGCGCGTGCTGACCATCGGCGCGACCAACCGGATTCAGGTGCTTGATCCGGCGCTGCTGCGCCCTGGGCGCTTCGACAAGAAGATTCGCATCGATGCGCCCGATCTCGAAGGGCGGCGCGATATCATCGAGTATTACCTCTCCAAGATGTCCCATGATGACAGCATCGATCCGCTGATTCTGGCGACCGAGACGCCCGGTTACACGCCCGCCGACCTGAAGTATCTGCTCAATGAGGCGCTGCGCTACGCCCTGTTCGACGGGCGCACGGCGATCAACATCCGCGATATTCGCATGGCGCAGCCAGAGCATGAATTCGGCTTGCGCCAGCCGATTCGCAACATGACGCAGGAGGATAAGCGCCGCCTGGCGGCGCATGAAGCCGGTCATGCGATAGCGGTGCGCATTTTCATGCCCTATCACCGCATCGCGCGCATCACCATCATCCGCCAGGGCGGCGCGCATGGGTACGTCCTGCACTATCCGGCGACCGAGGAGTTTCAGGGCTTGCAGACCTATGAGCGGCTGATGGATCGGCTGCGCGTGGCGGTTGGCGGCAAAGCGGGCGAGATCGAATACTGCGGCGAAGGCGCGCAGACGCTCGGCGTCGGCATCGGCTTCGGCGATGCGTCGGACTTTGGTCAAAGCCGCTTTGTCCTGCAGATGATGGCGGCGGCGGGCATGTTCGGCACGATCGGCGCGACGTGGGAAAGCGGCAAACCCGATGGCGAGATGAGCCGGGAAATGGTCGAGGCGATGGAAGAAACCTTCCGCATGGCGCTCGATGAAGTCCGTGTGGCGCTGCGGCTGCACAAAGACATGGGCGAGGCGCTGATCGATCTGCTGTTGGCGAAGAACGAGCTGTACGCCGATGACGTGGAGGCGTTCTTCAACCGCTACGGCTACTACACGCCGAAAGTCAAGCTGAACGATGACGCCCCACAAGGCGAAGTGATTGCGGGCGAAAGGACTTAGCCCATGTCTGTGATCAAACAAGCCCCCGAACAGCCGATCCTCAAGCCCGGCAAGTTCGACTGGGAAGCCGAAGCGACGCGCGTCGATGAGCGCAAGCGCCTGATCCCCTCCATTTTCCGGTTTATCCGAGCGACCTGGTTTTGGCTGCTGCTGATCGGCATTGTCATGGCGGCGCTGCTGAGCGAGGACATCATGCGCGGGATCATCCCGATTGTGGGCGCGGCGCTTCAGGTCGTGCTGCTGATTCTGATCTTCCTGTCGCAGTTTGTGCTGATGTTCTGGTTTTTGAGCCGCTCACGCCAGTATACGATCATGCCGGGCGCGGAGGGCGTCAGTTTTAAAGATTATCGTGGTCAGCCGGAAGTGCTGGAACAGGCGATGCAGATCGTGACGCTGCTGCGCGGCGTCAAGGCGTTTGAGGGCGCGGGCGGCGAGCCGCTCAACGGCTTGCTGCTGGAGGGACCGCCTGGCACGGGCAAGACCTGGCTGGCGCAGGCGATCAGCACCGAAGCCGGCGTCCCCTATTTCTATGTCGACACGTCGTCGCTGCAAGCGATGTTTTTGGGCATGGGCGCGCTCAAGGTGGCGCGGATGTATGCGCGCGCGCGCAAGGCGGCGAAAGAATACGGGGCGGCGGTGATCTTCCTGGATGAGATCGACTCGATTGGATCGCGGGCGGGCGTCTCGCAGGTCGGCGGATCGGCTGGTGTTGGCTTGGGGCAGCGTGGCTTTTTCGGCGGCGGTGACATGGGCTTGCTCTCGACGATGCTGATCGAGATGTCCGGCTTCAGCCTGGAACACGGCTTCCGGGCGCGGATGCGCCGCTGGTTCTATCGCACTTTCCTGCGCCGCGATCCGCCCAAGCCGCAGAAGCGCGTGCTGACCATCGGCGCGACCAACCGCGTTCAGGCGCTCGATCCGGCGCTGCTGCGTCCTGGGCGCTTCGACAAGAAAATCCGCATCGACGTGCCGGACACCGCCGGACGGCGCGATCTGTTCGAGTATTATCTGAGCAAGATGGCGCACGACGACAGCATGGATCCGGTTGTGCTTGCCAGCGAAACCCCCGGCTATACCCCGGCGGACATCAAGTATCTACTGACGGAGACGCTGCGCTATGCGCTCTTTGAGGGGCGCACCTACATGACCTACGACGACTTCCAGCGCGCCAAGCCGGAACACGAGATGGGCGTGCGGATGCCGCTCAAGCATATCAGCCGCGAAGCGCTCCAGCGCATCGCCACGTATCAGGCGGGGAAAGCCGTCGGCATTCGGTTGTTCATGCCCAGCTACCGCATTTCGCGCATCTCGATCGTCCGTCAGGGCGCGGCGTTTGGGCATGTCGCCTACTATTCCGCGCAGGATAAGTATCTCGGTATGGGGACAAAGGCAGAATACCTCAACCGGCTGCGCATGTATGCGTCTGGTCGGGCGGCGGAGATCGAATTCTGCGGCTTGGATCAGAAGTCGATGGGCGTGCTGGTTGGCATGACCAAGAGTCCGACAGGCGATTTCCGTTCGATCCGCGAGCTGCTGAGCATGATGGCGCTGGCGGGGATGTTCGGACCGCTCGGCGCGTCGGTCATCGGCGCGATGCCCGGCGCGTGGGCGGAGCAGAAAGCGCAGTCCGAGCTGGCGCGGGCGATGGAAGAGCAGTTCCAGATCATCCTGGCGGACGCGCGCAAGGCGCTGCGCGACCATGCGCATATTGTCGAGGCGCTGGTGGTGCTGCTGATGGAAAAGCAGGAGCTGACCGCCCGCGAGGTCGAAGCTTTCTTCGATCAGTACGGCTTGTTCACCCCCAAGCCGACCATGATCATCGATGGTCAGGCGGTCGAAGTGCTGTCATCTGGGGAGCAGCGCGCTCTGCCTCAAGGCGAAGCGCAGTAGGCGATCAAACATCGGGAATGATAATGAAAAGGGGCGCAGATACGCCCCTTTTGCGTTTCCACGTCGGATGCGATCAACCCGTGATCGGCAGGTTGTTCACATTGGCGCCGCTGTTGAGCCGGGCAAACTGCGCCGACACCCAGCCGCGAATCCCGTTGAACTCAATTTCCCACCACGTATTGGCGGCATTGCGCCCCAGCACTGCCGCTGTCTGACCGCGCGGCAGCAGACCAACGCGGCTGAAGCTCGTGCCAGGACCTTGGCGTATGTTGACATTGAAGGTCGATGCGGTCGCCGTGATCCCCGTTGGGCTGACCACGGCGGGCGGCGTGGTTGGCGCGGGCGCAGGCGTGGGCGCGCCAGCGCCGACCACCGGAATATTTGCGCCGTTGGTGATGACGACATAGCCGCCGGACACCCAGCCGATGATGCCGTTGGCGTTGATCTGATACCAGGTGCTGCTGCTGTTGCGCCCGATGATCGGGTAGACTTCATTGCGGTTGACCCGCGTCAGGATGGCTGCTGTTGGGCTGGGCGCTTCGCGGACATTCAGGCGGAAGGCGGCAATCGTCGCCGTGGCGCCGGAGGGCTGCGGCGGCTGTGGCTGCGGCGGCTGCGACGCGAACTGCTGCGTCAGCCGGTAATCGATGAAGGCATTCCCCGCAAACTCGACATACTCGACGACAATCGTGTTATTGCCGCCCGAACTGGTGAAATTCGCCGTGTAGGTCTGTCCAGTGGCAGGACCGAACTGATTGATCAGCAGCACGCCGTTGACAAAAACGCGCACGCCGTCATCGGCTGACACTGCGATCTGGTAATTCCCCGCTGGCAGCACGAAATTGCCCGTCCAGCGCACCGAGAAGTTGTCCGCCGGCATGTTGCCTAGCGGCGCGCCCGTCCCCCAGTTGTTGGTCGGGCTGATGACGCTCAGGATCGCCGCCGGTTCTCCGGACAGGGTGGTGTTCGGGTAGTACTGCGCGACCCACGATCCGCCTGGATTGACCGGAACCTGCACAGGGGGCGCGGCGAACGCCGGCTGCGTATGCGTGGCGGCCGGACCGAACGACAGATAGAGGAAGGCATCGAGGGTGACTTCGCGGTAGTCGATCTGGATGTGATACGACCCCGACGCCGGGACGGTCAGCTCGGCGCTGATCAACTGTCCGATGCGGCTGGTGTCGGCGAAGGTGTCGATCAGCGGGACATAGCTGAAATTGAACGTGACGCGCACGTTATCATCCGCCAGCACGAAAAAGCGGTACGTCCCTGCCGACAGGGCGACATCGGTCGCAAAGCGCGCCGACCAGTTATCCACCGGGATGGCTGGATCGGGCGAGCCCAGTCCCCAACTGAAGGCGATGGCGCTCTCACCGCGCGAGATCGTCGCGCTGCCCTGCAAATTCGGGTTATTGTAATACTGCGCGTTCCAGAAGGTGCTGATCGCCTGCGCTTGTGCCGGCGCAGCCGGCACGGCCAGCGCTCCAAACGCCAGCAGCGCCGCGATCAGAGTCAAAAGTGTCCGTTTCATAACGATTTGCCTCTCTCAGTAACCGTTATAACTTCTTTCATTATAAGGACAATCTTGAGAGCGTAGGGCAATCGTCGTTTTCCCGGCAGAAATCGCGCCGCGGAAGCTATACGTTTATCCGAATCACCGACAAGACGCGCCCTTGAATGTGACACTGCGCCGGATGGACGTAGATCGGCGGCATGGTGGGGTGCGCCGGCTGAAGGCGAATCCGATCCCCTTCGTTGTAGAAATACTTCAAGGTCGTTTCACCGCGTTCGGACAGCCAGACCGCGACCATCTCGCCATCTTGAGCGACGTCCTGCTTGCGAAAGACGATGATGTCGCCTTCGCGGATCATCGCGTCGATCATCGACTGCCCCTTGACCCGCAGCGCGAACACTTCTGCTGGGTCACAGCCGCGCAGAAGCATCGGCATGACCTCGATCAGATCGTCCTCATCGTAATGCGCGCCGATATCCTCCGGCACGGGGACGGGTTCGCTTGCGCCTATCGTCCCGATCAGCGGCACGCGGATGACTCTGTGCAAGTCGGCGCGGTCTTTGAGCCGCAGCCCGCGCGACTTGCGCTGGCTGCGCTGAAGCAGCCCCGCGTTGACCAGCTTGTTCAGGTTGTAGTTGACGACCGAAGTCGACTTGATCCCAGTCGCGTTGCAGATGTCGCGGATTGTCGGTGGGAAACGATGCTGCTCAATAAAGTCCTGCATGAACTTCAGGATCGCCTTCTGTTTCTCGGTGAGCGGTTTTTGCTTTGCCTTTGCCATTTGTTTTTTTTCTTTCTCAGCTGGGTCACTGCATCCACAGGCGAACCATCTTAATTCATCATGATTGTAAGCGAACTCTCGTTCTAAGTCAAATAAATGTTCGGATTTGCAGCAGATGCGACAGCCGCAGACACGCCGCGAAGGAGGCTGCAATCTTCACCCTTTTGCAGCCATTACCCTGGTATAATTCTCTAAATATCAACAGGGATAAAGACAGCCGTATGTTGGACTTACACCCCCTTCTCACCGCCGCACGCCAGGCATCCGCGCTGACCCGCGCGGGTCAGCGCGCCGGCTTTGACCGCGCCAGCAAAGACGCTGAAGGCGATCCGGTCACGTCCGCCGATTACGGCGCGCAGGCGGTCATCTGCCGTGCGCTGGCTGCCGCCTATCCCGATCATGCTGTGATCGCGGAGGAAGGCGCGGATCAGTTCATGACGCTGCTGACCGACTCGCAGCGCGAGCGGATCGCGGAGCGGGTTGGCGGCGCGGTCGGCGAACGAGTCAGCATCGATCAGGTCACTGCGTGGCTCGATCATGGGCGCGGCGTCGAAAGCGAGATCACCTGGGTCATCGATCCCATCGACGGCACGAAAGGCTATATCGCCAGCCGCCAGTATGCCATCGCCATCGCCGCACTCGCCGATGGCGAACCCATCGCCAGCGCGATTGCCTGCCCCGGCTATGGGCGCGGGCTGCTTTTCTATGCGCAGCGCGGCGGCGCGTTCGTCGAAGCCCTGGACGGCGGCAGCCCCGCCCGAATCGCGGTGTCGGGCGTGACGGCGTTCGAGCAGGCGCGGATCGTCGGCAGTCTGGAACGGCACAAGGGCGACCACCCTGGCAGCGAGGCGGTCTATGATGCGCTCGGCATCCAGCCGAACCAGCGCACGCTGGTTGACTCGCAGGCGAAGTACGCGATGGTGGCGTGCGGCGATGCGGATGTGTTCATGCGGCTGATGACCGCTGAGCATCACCGCCATTGGGTCTGGGATCACGCGCCGGGCGTCGCGCTGGTGCGGGCGGCGGGCGGGGTCTGCACCGACATGGACGGCGCGCCGCTGCGCTTCGATGCGGGCGCGACCATGCCCAATCGCGGCATGGTGATCAGCAACGGGTGGCTGCATGACCGTCTGCTCGACGCGATCCGCCCGATTCTGGAGTGAGCGCCTGATGGATACTGTGAAAATGCTGCATTTTGCCGATCTCCACATCGGCATGGAAAATTTCGGGCGGCTGGACAGCGAGACGGGCTTGAACAGCCGTGTGCGCGATTTTCTGCGGCGCATGGACGAGATGATCGCTTTTGCAAAAGACAATCAGGTCGATCTGACGGTGTTCGCGGGCGATGCCTTCAAGACGCGGACGCCATCGCCGACCTTGCAGGATCAGTTCGCCTACCGCGTGCAGGATTTAGCCAAACTCGCGCCAGTGGTCATGCTGGTCGGCAACCATGATCTGCCGCCCGCTGATAAAAAAGCGTCCAGCATCCAGATTTACGACACGCTGCGCGTGCCAAACGTGAAAGTGGCGGATACCTTCGACGTGTTCGCGGTCGATACGACGGCGGGCAAGGTGGTGATCGGGGCAGCGCCGTATCCGCTGCGCCAGCGGCTGCTGCGTGAGGGGGACACCGCCGGCTTGAGCATCGCCGATATCGACGAGCAGATGCGCGTCATCCTGGCGCAGACGCTTGACGCGCTCGCCGCCGATGCTGACGCGCTCGCCGCGCAGCACGGGGGCTGTCCGCGCGTGCTGGTCGGGCATTTCACGGTTGAGAGCGCGGTCTGGGGCAGCGAGCGCGGGATCATGCTCGGTCGAGACGTTCAAGCGCCGCTGTCGGCGCTGGCAGATGCGCGCTGGGACTATGTCGCGCTCGGTCACATCCACAAGCATCAGAATCTGACCGACGGGCGCGCCGATGTCCCGCCGGTGGTCTACGCGGGCAGCCTGGATCGGGTCGATTTTGGTGAAGGGAATGAGCCGAAAGGCTTCTGCTGGGTCGAGCTGCGGCGCGGCGGCGCGAAATGGAGCTTTAAGCGCAGCCAAGCCCGTCCATTTCTGACCCTACGCGCCGATCTGCGCGAGACCGCCGATCCGACGCGGGCGCTGCTGGCACTCATCGAAGAACAGGCGGAGGCAGTCCGCGATGCAGTGGTGCGCATCCGCGTGCAGCTCACGCCGGAGACCGACGCGCTGCTCGATGAAAATACGGCGCGGGATGCGCTGCGCCGCGCCGGAGCCAATTTCATCGCGCCGTTTCAGCGGATCGTCGATCAGGGCGTGCGGGCGCGGCTGGGCGATACGCCGGAAAGCCTGACCGACGCCGAACTGCTCGAACGCTATCTGATCAGCAAAGCGGTCGCGCCGGAGCGCCGCGCCCGTCTGCTGGCGGCGGCTGAACTGATCTTCAGCGGCACGCTGGATGGGGAGGACAACTGAGCGATGCTGCCGCTGCGGCTGGAGATTCGCAATTTTCTCGCCTACCGCGCCCCTGATCCGCTGGTCTTCGACGGCATCCGCCTGGCATGTCTGACCGGCGCGAACGGCGCGGGCAAATCGTCGCTTCTGGACGCGATCACATGGGCGCTGTGGGGCGAAGCCCGCGCCAATGCCGATGATCTGATCCATCAGGGTCAGTCCGAGATGCGGGTCGCGCTCAAATTTGAGCAGGACGGCTTGATCTACGAGGTCGTCCGCCGGCGCGGTCGCCGCAAATCGAGCGGGACGACCGAGCTGGAGTTTTACGCCATCCTGGGGAACGGCGAACGCCTCTCACGGAGCGAGGCGAGCGTCCGCGCGACGCAGGCGGCGATTGACGCGCTGCTGCGGCTGGATTACGAGACGTTCACGCGCTCGGCATTTCTCAAACAGGGTGGCGCGGACGCCTTCACCAAGCTGTCGCCCGCCGACCGCAAGAAAACCCTGACCAAAATCCTGGGGCTGGATCGGTTTGAAAGCTACGAGGCGTCCGCGAAGGCGCGCGCCAATGCCCTGAACGCGGCGATTGGGCGGCTGCACGACGAGATCGCCAACACCGAGCGCGAACTCGCGTCCGAACCCAGCAAGCGCGCCGCGCTCGCCGCCGCTGAAGCCGCCTGCGCCGACGCAGACGCCGCGCTGACCGACGCCGAGAAGCGGCTGGCGGAAGTCCAGTCCGCGCCCGACCTGTATCAGGCGGCGCTCGCCAGCAAAGCCGCGCATGAAAAGCGCCGCGCCGAGCTGGAGCGCGATCTGAGCGCCGCCCGCGCCGATGCCGAGCGCGCCGCCGTCCGCGTCCGCGCGGCGCAGTCGCTGATCGACTCCGCCGACGAGATCGAAGCCGGATTTGCCGCGTATCAGACGGCGATCCAGACCGAAAAAGACCTGGCTTCCCGGCTGACCATGCTGCGAGAAGTCGATGAGCGGATCAACACCTGTGAACGCGCCATCGCCGCCGCGCAGTCCGCCTTGCAAGCCGACGCCGCTCGGCTGAGCGCGCAGATCGACGGGCTGCGCCAGCAGATCGCTGCCGCGCAGCCTGAAAAGCTCGCCGCGCTGCAAGCCGAGTCGGCTGCGCTGGAACGTGCCGAAGCCGAGCGCGAGGCGCTGAACGCCAAACTGACGACACTCGAAGCCGAGTCCGCTGCGCTCAAGGCGCGCAATGACGCGCTGGAGACCGAACGGGCGCGCCTGCGCAAACGCTTGAAAAGCCTCCAGCAGATCACGGGCGGAGTCTGCCCGGAATGCGGACAGCCGCTCACCAATGAACACCGCGACGCAATGATCGCGGCGATCACTGAGGAGGGGGTCGGCTGCAAACGCGAAATGGAGGCGAATGCCGTCCGCCTGAGCGCATTGGCGGCGGAGACCGCAGCGACCGAATCGGCTTTGAACACGCTGCGCGCCGAGATTCGCCGCTTGCTGCGCGTTAAAGAGGACGCGGCGAAGCTGAGTCAGCAGGCGGAGACCGCCGCCGCCGCCGCGCGCGAACTCGCCGCCGCGCGCGCCGATCTGGACGCGCTGCGCAGCCGGATCGACACCGGCGACTTCGCGCATGATGCCCGCGCCGCGCTGGATGCCGCCCGCGCTGACCGCGCTGAGATCGGCTATGACGATGCGCTGCACCAACGGATGCGCGCCGATCTGGAACGGCTGCACGGCTATCAGCAGCGGCATTTCGAGCTGAGCGCCGCCCGCGCCGCGCTGCCCGCGCATCAGGCGGATTTGGCAGCGGCGCAGGAACGGATCGCCCGCGCCGAGTCTGCCGCTGCCGACATCGAAAAGGCGCTGACGGCGCTGGAGACCGATTTGGTGACGCTGGCGGCGCTGGTCGAGACGTTTAAGGCGCGTGAAGCGGAGGTCAGCCGCCTGCGCGCCGCCGCCCGCGATGCCCGTGATCGCGTGACGATTGCGCGGCAGGAACTCAGCGCGCTGACGGCGCTCCGATCAGTGCTGGACAGACAGCGGGGCGAGCAGGCTGCCGCACGCGAGGAAAAAGCTGTCTACGATGAGCTTCAGTTCGCCTTCAGCAAGAAGGGCATCCCGGCAATGATCATCGAGACGGCGATCCCCGAACTGGAAGCCGCCGCCAATGACCTGCTCGGCCGCATGACCAACGGGCGCATGTCGCTCAAGCTGGAGACGCAGCGCGAGAAAAAATCCAGCGACGGCGTGATCGAAACGCTGGACATCCACATCGCCGACGAACTCGGCACGCGCCGCTATGAGCTGTTCAGCGGCGGCGAGTCCTTTCGCATCGACTTCGCGCTGCGCGTCGCGCTGTCGCAGCTTCTGGCGCGGCGCGCCGGGGCGCGGCTTCGGACGCTCTTCATCGATGAGGGCTTCGGCACGCAGGACGACGACGGGCGCGACCGGCTGATCGAGGCGATCACGGCGATTCAGGATGAATTCGACCTGATCCTGGTGATCACCCATATCGAGGAACTGCGCGATTCGTTCCCCGTCCACATCCTGATCGAAAAGCTGCGCGGTGATGGCAGCCGCATCCGAGTCTTGTAGTCCGAGGAGAGGAAGTCATGAGAAAAAGCACGCTCTTGTTGTGCGCCGCGCTGCTGGCGCTGGCTGCCGCTGCGCTGACCGTGCCGGTCAGCGTTCCGGTCTGGGCGCAGAGTCCTACGCCGACTGCGCCGGGGCGCTTGGAGAACACCCGCGTGCCGTTTGCGCTGTCCGGCATCTGGGGCACAGCGGGCGAGCAGAACGTCGTCATCCGGTCAGGACCCGGCACGGCGTTTGCGCGCATCGGCATTCTGCGCGCCGGCGCAAGCATCGACATCACCGGCACGAACGGCTTCGATCCGCGCCGCCCCTGCTCGAACATCTTCGCCAACGATCTCGATATGTGGGTCGAAGTCCGCTATCGGGAGCGGGACGGCTGGATCGCCCGCTGCGCGCTGACGATTCGCGGTGACGATCTGGCGAAGCTCCCCATCGAAGCGCCGCCGCCCGCCGACTTTACGCCGCCCGTCCCGACGCCGTTTCCAGGCGCGCGGGGATGAGATCAGGGCGCGATTTCCAGCCCGGGGATCACCCGCCACAAGACGAACAGGTTCAGCCCGACGAACACGGCTGGCGCGATCAGCCCCGCCCACGGAAGACGGACGCGCCGCGCCAGCCCATCCCATCCATACGCCAGCGCCAGCGCCAGCGGGATCAGCGCGGGATAGAGATAGCGCCCCTGAAACTGCACAAAGGTCAGGTTGTAGTAGACCATCTGCGCGGCAGTGATCGCCACGAGCGCGATCAGCCCGGCATACACCCCGATCTGCCACGCCTGGGCGGGCGGACGCCGCTCCGGGAGCATGAGCAGCGCGCCGATCAGCGCCAGCAGCAGCCCGACGCCGATCCCGGCGTCGATGCGCCCGTCCAGCGGCAGCGCCATCCAGCCGAACTGACCCCAGAAGCTCTGGAACGTGGTCGTCAGCGCCGACTGCCAGTATGCCGCTGTTCCCACCTGGGCGATCAGGTCGGCGGTGCGAAGCTGCCCGATCACGACCGCGTCGTGGGCTGCCAGAGCCAGAAAATCTGTCCCGCCGTAGATGATCAGATTGCGCGCCCACCAGATCGCCCCTAACCCCAGCGCCGGCGCGCCGATCCACAGTCCGCGCGCGATCACTGTCCGCAGACTCTGCCGCGCCGCCCACGCTTCGACCAGCACCGCGATCCCGACCGCGCCCGCCAGCCCGTAGATGGTGATCTTGGTCAGAAAGCCCGCGCCGACGATCAGCCCGACGAGCCAGAAGCGCCGCCCGGTTTTCAACGCATGGATCAGCGCCACCAGCGCCAGCCCGACGATCAACTCCGCCAGCGCGTCATTATTGGCGCTCGCCATCAGCGCGACCCGCTGCGGCACGAACGCGACCACGCCCGCCGCGATCAGCGCCAGCGCCGCCCGATCCGGCAGCAGGAGCCGCCCCACTGTATAGGCGCAGATGACCGCGCCCGCGCCCAAGCTCACCGAGAGCAGCCGCAGACCGAGCAGATCGCCCGCCTGATAGGGCAAAATGCCTATCAGGTAATACAGCGGCGGCTGATGATCCTCATACTGCACGCCGGCCAGCCCGTCCAGCAGCGCCGGGTCGAATTTGCTAGCGGTTAGGGTGGATAAATAGTCCTGATCCCAGTCGCCGGCTTCGATCACCGGACAGCAGCCCGACTCCGCCACCTGCGCGACGTAGTTGTAATGCGCTGGCTCATCCGGGTTCTGCCAGGGCGGTGTCCGCAGCGCATATCCCACGCCGAGCGCCAGATAGACCGCCAGCACGATGCCCAATCCGGCACGCATCCATTTCATTCAATTTCATCTTTCTCTGCGCGCTCCGCGCTAAAGATACTGCACGCGCACTTCTTTGCGGAAATTTCATCCCCTAACTATACTGCATGATGGTGAAAGTGACGGCAATTGAGGGGAGAAAACATGTCCGAAAACGACCCGCTTCAGCAGGCATACCAGTTGATCCGCACCGGCGAAAAGACCGAAGCCGTCAAGCTGCTGCTCCCCATCGTCCGCGCTGACCCCGATAACGCCGATGCCTGGTGGCTGCTCGCTAATGCGGTGGACAAGTCCGATCAGGCAAGGCGCGCCCTTCAGCAGGTCTTAAAAGTCCGCCCCAACGATCAGCGCGCGCGCCGTTTTCTGGAACAGCTCGGCGGGACGCCGCCCGCTAGGCGAACGCCGCCGACCATCACTTTTGATGAGGATGTCCCGTTCACGACCAGCGGCGCGCCCGCCGTGTATGAGAGCGACTCTGGCACTGATGATCTGTCCACAGAGTCGGATGTCTGGCGAGACCCATTCGCCACCGACAGCGCCAAGCGGTCAGGCGGCGCCGCGCGCACGGTCGATCCCGATCTGAATTTCAAGGAAGACCCGTTCGCGCCGGATAATCCGACCGTCCCGCTGCTGCCCGCGCACCGAACGGCGCAGCCTGCCAGAGGAGGACAAGCGCGCTCACAGCCGCGCCGAGCGGCGCAGCCTGCCAGAGGAGGACAAGCGCGCCGCCCGCCCGCCAGACAAGGACAGGGGCGCGGTCAGCGCCGCCCCACCCGTCCGATTGCGCTGCCGGGCGTTGAGGAATTTACCGAAGACCCATTCGCGCCGGACAGCAAAGTGCTTCAGGCGCGTTCGTCCATCGGGCTGCTGACGATCGTCATCCTCACTGTGCTGCTGGC
>CALKJO010000013.1 GCA_937995825.1 uncultured Anaerolineae bacterium | reverse complement strand
AAGCAATTCGGCAAGTTCACCGCCGTCAACGGCTTATCGCTGCAAGTCCCAGCCGGGTCGATCTACGGCTTCGTCGGACCCAACGGCGCGGGCAAAACCACGACGATGCGCATCCTGACGACGCTGACCCGCCCAACCAGCGGCGAGGCATTCGTGGCGGGGCATCCGGTTGTGAGCGATCCGCGCGCAGTGCGGCGGGCAATTGGCTACATGCCGGATGAATTCGGCGTCTACGACGACATGCGCGTGTGGGAATATCTGGATTTTTTCGCCGCCTGTTACGACATCCCGGAGGGCGAGCGCAAGAAGCTGATCGATGACCTGCTCGAACTGGTCGATCTGACGCACCGCCGCGATGACATGGTGGACAAGCTCAGCCGAGGCATGAAGCAGCGCCTCTCGCTGGCGCGGACGCTGGCGCATGATCCGGCAGTGCTGATCCTCGATGAGCCGGCGTCGGGCTTAGACCCGCGCGCCCGCGTCGAAATCCGCGAGCTGCTGGTCGAGCTGTCGAAGATGGGCAAGACGATCTTCTTCAGCACGCACATTCTGGCGGATGTGAGCGAAATCTGCACCCATATCGGCATCGTCGAAGCCGGGCAGATGATCGCGCAGGGGAGCATGGCGCAGATGCGCGCTCAGCTTCAGCCGCACCGCGAGATTACCGTCACGGTCAAGGATGCAGATACCGCCGCGCAGGTTGTCGCGCTGGTGGGCGGGCTGCCGGATGTGATCGGCGTGACGACGCTTGAACCGAAGGACGGACGCCAGCGCGTCCGCATCGATTTTGCGGGCGATGACGACGGAGTTGCCGCGCTCAATCAGCGGATCGCGCAGGCGGGGATCGCGGCGCTCGGCTTCACCGAGGAGACGAAAGATCTGGAGGCGATGTTCATGCGCGTGACGAAAGGCATCGTCTCCTAGCGCTGTCAGCCCCCGGACTCAAGCGTTGCGGCTAAAGTTGGCGGACTGGTCGGCAGCGGCGGCATGGTCGGCTGACTGTTGGCGAGCTGTTCTTCGCTGCTCGCAGCGGGCGCGACGCCGAGGGCAGCCAGATCGGGCGCCGCTGTGAAGCTGCCGATTGGCGAGGTGTCCGCCCCGCCGATGCCGCCGCCGATGCCCGTGACTGGCGCCGCATCGCTGTTCGAGGCGCAGCGGAAGCCGATCCAGGCGGTCGCGTCATTCGGGACGCGGTTCTGCCGGTGGACGGAACGGGCGAAGAACGGCACGGCGTCCCATGAGCCACCGCGCACGACTTTATCCGTGCCGGCGGCGGGTCCGGTGGTGTTAGGGGCGCTGGCGGCGGGATTGCGATAGAAGAACGGGTCATACCAGTCCTGCACCCACTCCGCGACGTTGCCCGCCATATTGAGAATGCCATACGGACTCGCGCCGAGCGGCAGCGCAGTCACCGGGACTTTACCCGGTTCGCCGGACAGCGGGCGGTTGGTGGAGGCGCGCGATCCATCCCAGACGTTGCCCCAGGGGTAGATGAAGCCAGCATCGCCGCGCGCGGCGCGCTCCCACTCGGCTTCGGTTGGCAGGCGGCGTCCGAGCGCCTGACAGTATGCCACCGCGCCGTACCAGGTCATATTGGTGGCGGGCAGGTTGTTGATGACCGGCGGGACGCTGTACTGCGCGCCGTCAAAACTGATATTGCTGGTCTCGGATTCTGTGCGAGTCTGGGCGCAGGGGAAGCCGCCGCAGCCGTTGCGGTGCGCGCCGGGTCCGAGGGCGTTCAAAAATATCAAAAACTGCTCATAGCTGACCTCGGTCACTTCGAGGAAGAAGGCATCGACAGTGACATTGTGCGGCGGGGACGAGTCCTCGCCCATCGAGGGATCGCATCTGCCCGGCGCACCGCCGTAGCCGGCAAGACACTCATTAACCGCCTGAATGACCTCGGCGGCGGTCGTCCCCATCGTGAATGTGCCGCCGGGGATCGGCGCGAGATCGGAGGCGATCACGCGCAGGCGGTCGCTCAGCAAAACGCTGTTTGCGCCGCCGGTCGTCGTCCCCGTATCGCGCGGCGCGCCGCCGCCCAGATCGGGGATGGTGAGGGCGCTGGTGGGTAAAACGAGGGCAGGGGTTTCCGTGGGGCGCGCCAGCGATGCCGGATCGGGTGTTGGGGTGTCGGTTGGGAAATCGACGATGACTGGAAGCTGCGGCGCGTCGGTGGGGGTCAAGGTCGGTTCGGGAGTGGGCGTCGCAGTATGGGGTTCGGGGGTGGCGGTGATGATCAGCGGCGTTGCGGTCGGCAGCCCGGCAACTAAGCTGGGATCGAGCGCCAGGACGCCGAAGGCGATCCCGCCCAGCACCAGAACCGCCGAGCAGGCGAAGCCTAGGATCACGCCGAAAATCATCCACTGCAAGCCGCCGCCACCGGAGCGGCGGCGCTGCACACTGTAATTGCCGCGCATTGACATCAGGTTTTAATCTCCTTGCCACCCGATCATAGACCAACGCCAGAGCATTGGCAACGGTCACATATGGGCGCGCGCCCTACGCCAGCATGACGCGCCGCACCACAGCCGGATCGACATTTCCGCCGCTGATGACGACCGCCGTTGTGCGGTTCGCGGGTTCAATGACGCCGCTGAGCAGCGCAGCGATCCCAACCGCGCCGCCGCCCTCGACGATCCAGCCTGTCTCATCGAGCAGCCAGCGCATGGCAGCAGCGATGGCGTCCTCATCGACCAAGACGATCCGATCCACATAGGCGCGCGCCAGGTCGAGCGTGATCGAGCCGCTTTCGACTGCGCCAGGGAGCGCATCCGCCAGCGTGTCATGGCTGATTGGGAGCGCCGCGCCGTAGTATTCGTTATACATGTCGGGCGATGCCGCCGCGTTGACGCCGATGACTTCAACCGACGGGTCAAGCGCCTTGATCGCCGCTGCCGTGCCGCCGATCAGCCCGCCCCCGCCGACCGGGACGATGAGACGGCGCACGGCGGGGAGCTGCTCGATGATCTCCAGCCCGACCGTGCCGTTGCCTGCCGCTACCAGGGGATGATTGTATGGCGAGACAAAAGTACAGCCTTCCTCGCGCGCCAGCCGCTGCGCCTCCGCCTCAGCGGCGTCGTAGCCTCCGGGCATCAGGCGCGGGGTCAGCCCGAAGCGGCGGACGCCGTCGATCTTGCGCTGCGGCGCATCGGCGGGCACGACGATTTCGATCTGAGTCGGCGCAATACTGGACGCCCACGCCATGCCCTGAGCGTGATTGCCGCTGGACGCGGTGACAAGGCGGCTGCGCAGATGCGGCGGCTGCCCCAAAATGGCGTTGAGCGCACCGCGCACCTTGAAGGAATGGGTCGGGTTGGTGTTTTCGAGCTTGATCCAGGTCGCACCGAGCGCAGGGAGAGGCTCGATCAGGGTTGGGGCTAAAAACGGGCGGAGGCGGCGCGCCGCCGCCAGCACATCTTTCAAACCGATCATCGGGGTGTGTCTGACCTCCAACAGATACAAAGCCGCAGCCTTGTCAGCATTACAGCCCATTTCTGCCTGTTTGGCAATATCCCCAAGCAGTGTCTCCTCTGAATTCAGAACAGTCGGGCTGCAAGAGGAAGGTATTCATCGTCACGGGTCGGCTGGGGGAAGGTTAGGTGAAACACGGCTGAACCTGAGCTAGCAGGCTCAGCCGTGTGAAAAGATTTTTGCCCGGTTTGTGATCGGTCCAGCCTGCCCGCTGCCGGTGGACAGCGCGGGCAAGCGGGCTCAGACCGATCACGTTTCGAGGCTCATGAGGCAGGGGGCGTCTCCGTTTTGCGCACCGTCAGCGGCAGGCTTGAGCCGCCGTCGAGACCGAGGGTGAGGCTGAGGGCGTTCTTGGCGCACACATTGACGCACTGCTGGCACATGATGCACTGGTCGGATAAGATGCGCTGACCATTCTGGATATACTGAGAGACCGGGATGTCCATCGGGCAAATCTTGGCATACGCGCCGCAGTTGCTGCACAGCTCCGCCTTGCCGCCGACCTTGATGAGGCTGAAGCGCGCGCCGATGCGGATCGGCACGTTGACCGGGCAGAGATACTTGCAGAAGGCGCGGTTGTCTTTCAGCGCATAAGCCAGACCAATCGCGGCTGCGTAGTACAGCGCGTTGCCGATGGCAAACCATCAGAAAGAAGGTGACGAAGATCAGCAGGGCGATGTGGTAAGGCGGTTTGCCTTGTTTGCCGGCGAGTGCTTGCGCTGCTATGATGGGTTATCCTATACTCTCTTTGTTTTATATAGGATAAATCTTATAATGGATTGCTTGAAGTGACAAGTGTCGGTGTATTTACCTGACATCAATCCCAGCTTTTGCTCAGAGCTGACCTGCGTCAGCATCCACAGCAGGTGGGCGTGTCCGCATGTTTGCGTTGAGTCTCGGCTTCTTCTTGCGGTACAATTGCGCGCACGTCCGCATCGGCACAGGGGGAGGCAGCCTTGAAAATTGCCATTGCCGGCGATCATGCCGGATTCGCGCTCAAGCAGCATCTCGTCGGTTTTTTGGAAGGACAGGGGCATGAAATCATCGATCTCGGCGTGGAGACCGACGCCGTGCCGAGCGATTACCCGGACATCGCCGAACGAGTCGCGGCGGCGGTGGTCGAGGGGCGGGCGGAGCGCGGCATCCTCGCCTGCGGCAGCGGCGTCGGCGTCAGCATTGCTGCTAACAAAATCCCAGGCATCTACGCCGCTGTGATTCACGATGTCTACAGCGCGCATCAGGGCGTCGAGCATGACCGGATGAACGTGATCTGCGTCGGCGCGCGCGTCATCGGCACGGCGACAGCAGAAGAAGTCATCCGCGCCTTCATCAGCGCGCAGCCGAGCGCCGAGGAGCGCCACGTCCGCCGCTTCGCCAAGCTGCAAGCCATCGAAGCCCGTGAGCGCGGCGCTGCCGCTGGATGACACCGGCGCATGAGCATCCGGTGCGGCAGGCGCCGTGAGTGCCGACGCACTCGCTTCGGTCGGCGTTCGCGCTTGCGCTTAGAACAACTTGAGCTGTTTGGGCGGCGGATCGTCCGTGTTGGCGGCTGGCGGTGGCACAGCGGCGGCACGTCTGGCACGCACTTGAGCGACGATCTCCGGGATGCGGCGGAAGTCGGCTTCCATGTCGCTTTGCAGCGCCGGATTGCGCAGTACTGCCGCTGGATGGAAGAGCGGGTAATAGGCGCGGCGGTCGTCGTATTTCGGCTTGCCGTGAATCTGGGTGATCTTGCCGCCAGGGAAATAGCGCGCCATGCTGAAGCGACCGAGCGTGACGATGATCAGCGGGTCGATCAGGTCGGATTGGCGGTCGAGATAGGGTTTGCAGGCGTCGATCTCGGCGGGCAGCGGGTCGCGGTTGTCGGGCGGACGGCATTTGACGACATTGGCGATGAAAACCTGATCGCGCTTCAGCCCGATCAGCGCCAGCAGCTTTTCCAGGTAATTTCCGGACGCGCCGACGAATGGCAAGCCCTGCCGATCTTCGTTGTAGCCGGGTCCTTCGCCGATGAACATGATCTCCGCGTCCGGGCTGCCCGCGCCAGGGACGGTTTGGGTGCGTCCGGCGTGCAGGGCGCAGCGCGTGCAGGCGGCGATCTCGGCGGCGATCTGGCTGAGTGCAGCGGCGCGGTCGGAGGCCATGGGGCAAATTCCCTACTGATAGACGATGCCAGCAAGATTATAGCGAGTCTCCATAGATTAGCACATAACTTGGTGTGGTGACTGCTCCGGATGTCAGCGTTCCAGAGATGGCAAGACCGCTCTAGGGCAGCTTACCCTAACGACCTCAATCCTCTATATTTACACGCAGGACATGTATGATAGTGCATGCAGCATGTTCAAGCGCCGGGGGCAGTACAGCCCTTTTAACCGCCCAACAGCCAAGCAACCAGACCATGACACATGTACTCTTAATTGATGACGAACGCAAACTCACTGAACCGCTGCGGGCAGCTTTTGAGCGTGACGGCTACGTCGTCTCGGTCGCTCAAGATGGTCATACGGGTTTCAGCTTGGCTATGGTTGAAAATCCCGATGTGATCGTGCTGGACGTGATGATGCCTGGCATGGATGGTTGGCAGGTGTGTCAAGCGATTCGTGAGCATAAAACTGTGCCGATCATCATGCTGACGGCGCTGGATGATCCGCAGGATCGCATCAAAGGGCTAGAGCTGGGTGCAGATGATTATCTCGTGAAGCCGTTCAGTTATGCGGAGCTGAAGGCGCACGTCAGGGCGATGCTGCGCCGCGTGCGTCTCGACAGTGGACAAAGCGCGCCGAAGCGTCTGGTCAGCGGTGACATCGTGCTGGACATCGAAGCGCGCACGGTGAGCAAAGCCGGTAAAGCCCTGAATCTACGTCAGAAGGAATATGAAATCCTGCTGCTGCTGCTGAGTCAGGCTGGCAAAGTCGTCAGCCGTGAGCGCCTATTTGATGAGGTGTGGGGAGTGGATTGGCTGGGCGATACGCGCACTCTCGATGTCCATATTAGCTGGCTGCGCGCCAAATTAGAGGAAGACCCCTCTCATCCCGTCCATTTACAGACCGTGCGCGGGGTAGGGTATCGCTGGGTGCATCCTGATGAACATTAAAATGTGGTCATCGATTCGCCAGCGCCTAACGCTGACGTTCGTCTTTCTGACCATTCTGGCGGGCGTGCTTCAGCTTTGGGTCGCAGGCAGACAAATTGAGCAGATCAGCTTTGAATTCTTCCTCCGCGATTTGCAGAATGACGCCTATCTGATGCGAGACCGCCTGACATTGCAGGGAGACGCTGATGACGACAACGCCATCAGCGTCAAAGTCAGAAGCTTGGAGTTCATAGAACTGCTTCAGAACTTGGGTCACGATTATGCGATCCTCAGCCCTGGGAACCGGTTACGGGCAGCATCCCTAGCGCTTTACAACGATTACTCAGGCGACAGAGATACGCCTGAGATTCAGCAGGCGTATCGACAAGGGAGTGGGACGGATGTCAGAATAGGCAGCGATGGTCAGGAGCGCTTGTACGTCGCCGTGCCTTTTTATCATGATGAGCGTGTCATCGGCGCGCTGGTCTTGTCACAGCCGACTCCGCCCCTTTACAATGACATCCGCGTTCGTTGGATAAGCCTCGGTGTCGCCACTGTGCCAGTGTTGAGCCTGGCGTTAGTGGTTGGCATATGGTTTGGCACACGTATCGCTCAGCCGATCAAGGCGCTGTATGATCGGGCTTTGCAGATAGCAAAGGGCGATCTCAATGTGCGCGTCAATGTCCAGGGGAATGATGAGATCAGCGCGCTCGGTGCAGCTTTCAACTATATGGCGGATCAATTGGGTCAGCTCATACAAGCTCAGCGCTCCTTCGTCAGCAATGCCGCGCATGAGCTGCGTACGCCGCTGATGACCACCCAGCTTCGCTTAGAAGGGCTGCAAAGCGGTCAACTGAGCGATGAGCAGCAGCGCTTGTACATCGAGGAGGCTCAGCAGGAGCTGTGTCGTATGGCTCATCTCGTCACATCTTTGTTGACGCTTGCGCGTTTAGACGAACGCCATCAGCCCCGTGATGACAGCCCTTACGACGTGATGGCGCTTCTCAACGATCTGGCACGAGGTTGGCAGCGCAGCGCGCAAAATGCTGGCATTGAGCTGGAAAATTCCTGGCAAAATATCCCCGACGTAGCTATGTCAGCCCAAGACCTGCGCATGGTCATGGACAATCTGCTCTCGAACGCGATCAAGTACACTCCGCCCGGCGGATACGTGCGTTTAACCAATTGGCAGGAAGCGGGATGGATCTATCTATGTGTCGAGGACAGCGGCATAGGCTTCAGCCCAGAGCAGGCTGCGCGCCTGTTCACGCGCTTCTATCGCACAGAACAGGCGCGCGCCGCTGGTTTAGAAGGCACGGGGCTGGGCTTGTCCATCGCCTGCGCAGTGGTTGAACAGGCGCGAGGAGTGCTGACGGCGCACAGTGAGGGTGAGGGGCGGGGGGCGCGTTTCGTAGTGAAGCTGCCGATTAAGCCAGGATATAAACCGGAAGCGCCTCTCGCTTACCCTTGAGCGGCGCGTAGTGGACTTGTGGCTTCAAAGCCGACGGTTTTTGTCGTAAGCGTTCCCAAGCCTGCTGGCTGATTACAATCTGTCCACGCTCCGCTTGATTTTGAAGGCGCGCCGTCAGATTGACGGCATCGTCAAAGATGGTGTACTGACGAGTGGTTTCCGTCCCCACTAATATTTCAACCACGTCACCGCAGTGTAACCCGATTCCGGCACTCAGACCATAGGGCTGTAAGGCGGCGCAGACTTCAGTCATGCTGACTGACGAGGCGTTCGGCAGTGGCATAGAACGTATTGATCATGTCTCTACGACTTCTTGCGGGCTGTGGGCTTCAGCCCACGGTGTGAAGCCGCGAATATCCATGAAAAGGATGGCTTTTTCCAAGCGCTGGAGCACTAGCACGTCTTGGCTTTGGTATAACTCAGCCATTAGTTGACTGTCGAAGCTCCACGGTGCCATAAGCGCCTCTCAGCAGGTCTTATGGAGTGTTGTCTTGGATGGCTTGAGAGGCGCGGCGTGGGTTGGCGCCGGCTTTTATGGCAGCGGAAGCTGTTGCTGTGCGCGTTCTTAACCCACCCCGTCCGAGACGAACCCCGAGCAGCAGAAGCACGAGCAGGCTTGTTCCGATCAGTAGAAGCCGCATACCAAGCGTAGCGCTGTCTGTGCCTGCAAACCAGGCGTGGGCTAACACCAGCATAAAGCTCAGGTAGCTGAGCAGGTGCAGCCGTTTCCACCAGGTATGCCCCAAGCGCTTTTTGAAGGTGAAGCTGAGGTTGATCGCCAGGACAATATACAGTGCCACAATCCCTAGCCCGACCGCCTCCGGACGATAGGGGCCGCGGAAGGGGATCAGCAGGTCTAGGACTTGGAAGGGCAAATACTTATCCAACAGCAGCAGCCCCATATGTATTCCTGTTAAAGCGAGCGCCAGCCAGGAGATAGCGCTGTGAACTGCGATGGCGATCAGTCCGGGTGACCAGTCCTTGACCAACTGACTGTTTAAGAACATCCCCCAAACGACGGAGGCGGTCAGCAGGACATAGGCATTGATGCCGCTGGCGCGGATGAAGTGCCATGTCCACTGTGGATTGTCCGTGAGCGTCTGCTTCAGAGCGTCGCTAAAGGTGAGCCAGAGTAATGATCCGCCGATGATGAGCGCACTTAGAATCATCAGAATCCAATCTACGCGCTTGGTTTCCTGTGTCATGTTCCATCTCTCCATGTCTACAAAAGAGAAAACGACAGTTGACATTCGGGCAAGCCAGAGATCGCTTGCCCGAACGCCTTTAGTTAGTCGTCGTCATGGTCTTTGTGGTCATCATCGTCATGATCGTCGTCATGGTAGGCGCTGCCCCTGAATGCGGTGCTGTTGCTGAAAGCCGGCGGTTGTATGACAATTTGTGCGGGTTGCGCCTCACGGTAGGGAATGTCGAAGACCTGCAAGTTCTGGCAGTCGCCCTGCATAGCGACTAATGCGCGGTTGATCCAGGCTGATATCCCGCTTTGATCAGCAATCACCAGCCAGCTTCCATCGCGGTTCATGCCGCCCACGTAGAACGGCTGATTGCGATAGGCATATGCTAGGATGCTGTAGCCTGTGCCAGGACCGCTGCGCAAATTGACCGAGCTGGCTTGAATCGTAGCAGTGCAAGCCATGCCGAGCGCGTTTGCATTGGGGGACGGCTGACTGGCGGCTTGCAGCGCGCTTGACGGCGCGTCCAGTAGTGGATGCACGGCGGCATCGTGAGGCGTTAAGCGCACGCCGGCGATCACCTCCTGCATCACTTGATTGCCGACGAGCGCCATCTGATAGGCTCCTCCATCTAAGACAAAAGACACGCCGTCCAGCCCTCTGCTCCAACTCGCGATGATAGCATTTTGGCTGTCCGTCACCTGACCGGCAGCCTGAACACCAGCAAAGTTAGCTGTAAGCGTGAACGGCATGTTGGCGGGAGTGGAGAAGGCTAAGTTAGCGCCCGGCGCGGCGGGGCTGAGCTGCAGCGCGCGCTCTTGATTGAGCATCAGCGTGCTGCTCTCGACAAACTCAACTGGAAAAGCCAAACTGCTGAGGTCGTCGAGGGCGCGAATGACCACCTGACCCTCACGAATACCATTCAGGCGTTCAACGGTCAGGGTGTGCATTCCGCTGTTAGGCGCAATGCGCAGCTCTAACGCGCGGACGCGCGGATCGTATTCGCTAAAGACGACAGTCTGCGTTGCGTCGCGCAGGCTTACGCCTGCGCCGCTCAGTGCCAGCGAGATCACCCCGCTGGTATTTGCAGGGAGGTTGATCATGACATCGATGGCGGGCGAGGTGTCATCGAGCCGGATGGGAGCGTTCTCCTGTGCCTGTGCAACACGGACGAGGCTCATGAGAAGGACTGCGCAGATCAACCCAAGCCGTAGTTTGTTCATGAGATGCCTCCTTACACGAGGATAAATGAACTGAAATGGGAAGTCATTAAGACGCTGCCATCTGTCAGGACAGCCAGCGCCTCGGTATGCCACTGCTCATTGAGCCAACTTAAGCCATCCTGGCTTCCCATGAGCAGAGCAGCTTTGGCGTAAGCCTCCGCATAGACGAGAGAAGGATGAATGACGCTGATGGTGAGAATGTCGGTCTGGGCAGGTCGTCCACTGCGAGGATCGATCAGGTGATGTTGGGTTTGTCCATCAGCATCTCGCCAGCGGCGGTAATCTATGCCGCTGGTCGCAGCCGATTGGTCACGCAGCAAAATGTGCAGCAAAGGCGCTTCGTTAAACGGATCATCGATGGCGGCGATCCAGCCAGCCTGACCATCGGGTGCGCCGCGTGCAGCGATGTCACCGCCAAAATCCATCAACGCAGGCATAGAAACAGACCACTGAGTCAACAGGTATTGCGCCGCCCAGCCCTTGCCAATGCCGCCTAAGTCAATTGCGCTGTGAGCAGGGATGCGCGCGCGATGAGTGGCAGCATCGAGTTCTAGGCTGCGCCAGTCTGGAATTGAGACTGAGGCAGTCGAAGCGCGCGCGCCGTCCAGTCCTGTGTCAAAACTGCGGTCATACCCGATCTCCAGCAGCGCCGGCATAACAAACGGATTGAACAGACCACTGGTCAGGCGTGCCATGTGACGTGCTGTCATCAGAACCTTCCACAACACCTCACTCACCGCCACCCAATCACCGGCTTGGGCATTGAAGCGCATCAGTTCGCTGTCGGGTCGAAAGCGTGAAAGACGCGCTTCCAGCGCTTCCACCCGTGAAGGCAGCTCCGCCAGCAGCGCGTGAGCCGCCTGACTCTGATCGGCAACTTGAGCCTGTATGGTCGAACCCATCGCACGCCAAGTACAAATGAGCGCGCCCATCGGTGGCATCCTAGCGGCTAGAATGACTGTTAGCGACGACCGGGTTGGGGGCGCTGATGACGTTGGCGGCGGACGGCTGGACGCTCAACGGCGGATTGACGATGATAGGCTGCGGCTGCGCGATCACCGGCACAGGGGGCTGTATAGCGCCAACGGAGGCGCTCCCGCTGGCAGCAGGGGCAGCGCTCTGCGCTTGTGTGTTGTTCGGCGGGGGTGTGCCGGGTCGGCGCAGGATGACTAAGTTGGGCGCGCTGTGCTGAACAGCGAGGGCTGGCGCAGACTCCACAGTGCGGTTGGACGCGGTCAGCGGCGTGATCGCGGCTTCAGGGACGGCGGTTGCGGCAACGCGCGCAGCATCGATCCACGTGAGACTTTGCGCGCTCATTAAGGTGGCTACCGTCGTTCCGCTCACCAGCATCGAGCGGATAAGCAGTTTGCGACGGCGTTCGTCGGCACTGTGTGCAGCACTCATGGGTCTTCTCCTTTGCAGTTCGTCGATACTCCTACGATAATGAAGACAAGCCGCGCGTGCTTAAACACCCGCTCAAATGTGTCCTAAATTTATGTAAACGCTCGCTTCAACGGTGAGGGAGGCATCCTATGATGTCAGAATGTGGTGTTGCTGCGGCGCGATCTCCAATGCGCAGCTTGGACGCTTGATCTCGGCATTGCGTTCGTTCGGCTCATCTGACCCCTGTCCTGCGGTCAACTGCGCGGCTCCCGTTTTTGTGATCGCACTCAGGGACAAAAAAGCCCGCTCCCCAAGCATCGGGAAGGCGGGCTTTGGCTGGCGATGCCTCGGGGTTACGACGCGGTGGTCTGGATCAGATAGTTGTAAAACGAGGCGTTCACCCAAAGGTCTTGCCAGATTTCGTGGCGCGCTTCGGGGAAAGCGGCTTCAAAGGCTGCCTTAGTCGTCTCTAGGTTGTCGATCAGCGAGAAAGACTGGATATAAAACCGGTTCTGGTAAGCGACGTGGTTGTAGACCGGCAGATAGCCTTCGCCCAGGTCAACGCGCGCCGAGTAAAGCGGGACGCGGAACGAGCGCGCCAGATAGGGGATGCCGTTGTCGTTGCGGGTTGCGTAGCTGCGGATGATGCTGTCGAACTGATCGCGGTCTTCGACGGTCATGAACTCGAACAGCAGGTCATATTCCTTCGCATAGGTGATCCAGTTGCCATCGTCCAGCACATCCGATTGCAGTTCAGGCAGGGTCGGCGGCGATCCACCCCACTCCGCCAGCGAGAGGAAGGCAGAGGTTTTGGGTTCAAGCTGGACTTTGGCATCGATGCCGAGGCTGTTGAGCAGACCGATCAACTGGAGCGCGTGGTCGATGTCCGCGTGACCGTAGTTGATGGTCATCCTGGGGTCAAAGCCAGGGTCTGACGACAGGCGCTTGAGATTGTAGCCGCTGATGATGCCATCACGGATCAGTTGGACGGCGGCGGCTTGCAGCTCCGTCGCCGCCACCTGATCGAACGACTGCCAGACCTGAACGACGCGGGCGTAGATTTCGGGGTCGCTCACGTAGCCGAGGAAGTTTTCATAGCGTCCTCTGACTTCCAGAGTGCGCCCCAGCAGGAACGTCCCGACAGCGCCGCTGACGGGCTGAGCGAAATCGGCTTCGGCAAAGGCGGGGTCGAGCAAGCCATAGCTGGCGGCGGCGGCGAGAAAGCGCTGCTGCGCCGCTTCCAGCGCCAGAGCGGATGGATAGCCGGAGAGCAGCGCGGCGGCGCGGTCGTCGGAGAGGACACCCGCGACTTCATCGAGATTGGCATAGAACAGGGTTGTGGTGATGGCTTCAAGGAGGCTGAAGCCGTCGGCGTCCACGCCTTCGGGCAGTTCGACCGCGCCGAAGAGCGCCGTCAGGGCGTCGGTATACGCCGACTGCGCGACTGCGCCTTCAAAGCGGATACCGTGATGCCGTTCGAGAAACGCGGCATAGCCCGCGCTATCGACGGCGGGGGACGAGTCCTGAGCGACGGCAGCGAGCGCGAAGGCGATAGATAGTAAGAGCAGGAAAACGGTCAGCGCGAATGCTTTCTTGTTCATGGTGATTGTCCTTTGGGGTTGATTTAGCCGCGGCATTCTAAGAGCGGCGCAGGCAGGGCAAGACACGAATCCGCTTACTTCAAGCGGTTACTTTCCTCAGACGTGCTGGGAGACGAGCCAGAGTCAGCGCCTCGGGCTGCTGGAAAGGACGGACGGAATTCACTGGTCGAGCGCAGCAGACATCGATACAAACAGAATTAACAGCGGCTGCAACGGCGGGAATGGTGCAGGACGCAGTTAAAGACGATGAACTTGGATTGGCAGTACAGCATCGGTCGGCTGTCCTTCTTAAATGGGGCGGATACGTTAAGTGAATATAACATGCTGACTTCAACCGATCAAGCAAATGGATCAAGCGGGGTGCAGCGCTGGCGAAAAACAGCGGTGTTCTTCTCATCGCGCTCGCCTCATCCCGATTTTCTTGCAGACTCAGGCAGACCTCAGCATGATCGGCTACAATTTGCACTTAAGAAACAGGAGAAGAACAATGCTCAATGAACCTGCGTCCTCGGTCGAAGATCGCCCATCTGCGCGACCGATTGTGCGCTATGGGCTGCCGGAGGATGGGAATGCCGAAATTCGGCAGATGGTGATGACCGTGATGACCATCGAGCGCGAGATCGCCTCGCTCAAAGACCCGCGCTTGCTGCGCGCTATCGGCGCGACCAGCACACCGCGCGAACAGACGCCGATCCGCGCTGTCTACGAGGGGCAGCTCATGCTCGACGCGGAAACTGCTTACAGCAAGCTCGACCACCTGCTGCTGACGCTCGACGCGCTGCCGCTCTTTCGCGAGGTGGACGGCAAGCACATCGTGATCGTCATGAACGGGCGGATCAAGCCGAGCAAACGCGGCTGGTGGCTGAATGCCGTGCTGTTTGTGGCGACGCTGGTCAGCGTTTTGCTGTTGGGACTGAACATGGCGCTGAATGAGATCGCGGCAGCCGAGGGAGTCGCCGCCGCCCGCGCGATCAGCGAGCGCGGTCTGCTCGAACTCTGGCGCGGCGCGCCTTACGCCATCGCCATCTTACTGATCCTGGGCGCGCACGAACTCGGACACTACTTTGCGGCGCGCCACCATAAAATCTCGGTGACGCTGCCCTATTTCATCCCCGCGCCCTTCATCAGCCCGATTGGGACGTTCGGCGCGTTCATCCAGCTTCGCGAGCCGATGCGCAATCGCAAGGTGCTGCTCGATGTCGGTGCGGCGGGTCCGCTCAGTGGGCTGATCTTCGCCATCCCGATCCTGTTCATCGGGCTGGCGACTTCGACCGTGGCGACGATCACGCCGGGCGGGGTGCTGGAGGGCAATTCGCTGCTGTATGCGCTGGCGAAAACGATCACCTTCGGGCGCTTCCTGCCCGATGGCATGATGGATGTCTACGTCAATCAACTGGCGTGGGCGGGCTGGACGGGGCTTTTGGTGACGGCGCTCAACCTGATCCCGATTGGGCAGTTGGACGGCGGGCATATCCTCTACGCGCTGATCGGAGATCGGGCGCGGAGGCTCTATTTCCCGGTGCTTGGGATCATGGTGCTGCTGGTGCTGGTGACGGATGCCTGGTTCTTCTGGCTCATCCTGCTGCTGCTGTTCGGTCGCGTGTATGCAACGCCGCTGGACATGATCACTAAGCTCGATGCCCGTCGGCGCGGGATCGCGCTTTTGGGGCTGATCGTCTTTGCAGTCACGTTCGTGCCGGTTCCGTTTTCGGTGGCTGAAGCGACGTCCCTGCCGACTCTGCCGCGTAACAGTGTGGAACTGCTGCTGCCGCTGGCGGTCGGGCTGATCGCGCTGTGGGCAGGCAGAAGGCGGTGAAGACGATAAGGTTTAGCCATCATGCGCTGGAGAAGTTTGACATTCTTGCATCGCACGGATTTGAAACCGATCAAGCAACCATTGTTGATGTCGTGACCAATCCCGATCAAGATGACCGCTCACTTTCGCCGTTTGTGGCACAAAAGCGAATTAGCGATAACACAGTGCTTCGCGTTGTTTATACAGAAGGCGCTGAGGAATACTTTATCATCACGTTCTATCCTGGGAAAAGGAGTCGTTATGAAGATTAAGTACAGCCGGGGTGTTGATATTTTAACTATCGAGCTGAATTCCTCGGCGCAGATCGTCCATGCGGAACATGCAGATGGGATGATAGTGCATTTCGATCCGCACGATCAGCCGGTTTTGCTGGAAATTTTCGATGCGCATCAGTTTGTCAGCGCAATTGTCGATGCAGTGATGGAAAAGGACAGCGCGGTGTGACGCTGCGGCGCTGTCTGATCGCCAATCGCGGCGAGATCGCGGTGCGGCTGATTCGCGCCTGCCGCGAAGCCGGAATCGAGTCGGTTGCGGTCTGTTCGGACGCCGACGCGGGCGCGCTGCATGTGCGGTGGGCAGATCGCGCCGTCCATCTGGGCGGCTCCGCGCCGGCTGACAGCTATCTGCACATCGGGCGGCTGATCGATGCGGCGCGCTCAACGGGCTGCGACTGCGTGCATCCCGGTTACGGCTTCATGTCCGAGTCGGCGCTGTTCGCGGCAGCGGTGATCGACGCCGGGTTAATCTGGGTCGGACCCAGACCGGATGCGATTGCTGCGATGGGCGACAAGCTGGATGCGCGCCGGCGGATGATCGCGGCGGGCGTGCCGGTTGCGCCCGGCGGGGAGATCGTGCCGGGCGGCGCGCTGCCTTCCGATCTGACCTATCCGGTCATGGTCAAGGCGGCGGGCGGCGGCGGCGGGCGCGGGATTCGCATCGTCGAGACGCCGGATGCGCTGGCGGAGGCGGTCGAGTCGGCGCGGCGCGAAGCCGAACATGCCTTCGGCGATGGGCGCGTTTTCGTCGAGCGCTATATTGCGCCGGGACGCCATATCGAGGTGCAGATACTCGCGGACGCGGGCGGGACGATCCTGCATCTGGGCGAGCGCGAGTGCAGCGCGCAGCGGCGGCATCAGAAAGTCATCGAGGAGTCGCCGTCTGGGCGGATCGACGCGGCGGGGCGGGCGCGGATCGGCGCGGCGGCGGTCGCGGCGGCGCGGGCGGTCGGCTATGTCAGCGCCGGCACAGTTGAGTTCATCGTCGATGGCGCGGGAAACTTCTATTTTCTGGAGATGAACACGCGCTTGCAGGTTGAGCATCCGGTCACCGAGTGGGTGACGGGCATCGACATCGTGCAGGCGCAGTTTCGCATCGCGGCGGGCGAGCCGCTGCGGCTGGCGCAGGACGATGTGAGCCTGCGCGGTCATGCGCTTGAGGCGCGCCTGTACGCCGAAGACCCGGACGCGGATTTTGCCCCGCAGCCAGGGCGCGCCGCCGTCTTTCGCCCGCCGACTCTGCCGGGCGTGCGCGTCGATGCCGGCATTGAGAGCGGCGATGCCATCCCACATCAGTATGACCCGCTGATCGCCAAGATCATCGCCTATGACTCGACGCGGGCGGGCGCGATCCGCCGGCTGGACGCGGCGCTGCGCGAGACGGTCATCCTCGGCGTGACGACCAACCGCGATTTTCTGCGCCGCCTGATCCGGCATGAGTCATTCGCGGCGGGCGAGATCGACACGGGTTTCATTGAGCGGAACAGGAACGCGCTGATCGCGGGTCATATTGACCCAAAAACGCTGGATCGGGCGCTGATCGCGGCGGCGGTCGCGGCAATGGGCGGGACTCAGCGGGCGAAAGCGGCGGAGCGGCGCGCCGAGTCCCCCTGGGAGCGCGGCGACGGCTTCCGGCTTTAACCGAAGTCTAATGACGCTCCTCGCTGCGCGCCGCCATCAGCGCCTTACGCGAGCGTAGGGCGTCGGCAGGGCGGCAGTCGCGCTTTTCCTCATCACTTTTGCCTCACCCTGTATCCCTATTTTGCCCCCTTGCGCGCGGGCGCGAAATTTGCCAGAATGTAGCTCATGACCGACAATGACCAGCAGTCCCAGGGCGCGCAGCCGTCCTCTCAAACCCCAGATACCGCCGCCAGCGCGCCGGATGACCCGCTCGAAGATAACACGGCGCTGCTTGTGCGTCCCGATGAGCCGCAAGCTGATGCCGAGTCCGTCTCCGAAGCCGAAACGCTGACGGACGGCGCGCTTGAGCCACCCGACAGCGCGCCTTCTTCCGAAATCAACACCGAGACCGTCATCGGGACGCTCAGCGATCTCATCCCGGAACGGTCGCTCGCCGCGCTCGACGCCGCCGGACTGCGCGATCTGATCGCGTCGCAGGCGGCAGAGGAAGAAGCCGAGCGCCGCGCCAAGCCGCTGCCGGTCTATCGTCCGCGCTACCCCACGCCCCCGATGAGCGCGCTCCAGCGCGGCAGCCTGGCCTCGGTCGTGCCGGCGCTGCTGCTGATGATCGTCGGCGCATGGCTGACTCTGGTCTACACCGGGGCGCTCTCCAGCTTGCTCCCCCCTGATTTTGCGCCCGAACTGCTCACGTTCACCCCAGCCGGCTTAGCCGGTCTCGGAGTCGGCATTGCCGCAGTCAGCCTGCTGGTATACTGGCTGGCTTCAGGACGCTGGAGCCGCGGCGCTGTCGTGGTCGCGCTGCTGCTGATCGGGATGGCGGCGCTCATCGGCGCGTCCCTGCTCCCCAGCGGACTCGATCTGACGCGCGCCTATCCTCTGTTTCTGGTTGTGATCGCGGCGGCGCTCATCATCGCGGGGCTGATGTCTCGCCCGACCAACCGCCGCGTCTTCGCGCCCGCCCTGCTGCTGGCGCTGGCAGCCGGAGTCGGCATGGCGTTCACCCTCGAACTCGCCCCCGCTGACATCCTGACGGCAGCAGCGCCGTTCGCTCCGGTCGTCGGCGCGCTGCTGCTGCTGATCGCCGCTGCGCCCGCTGTCACCCGCCGCCGATAGGCGTCCATGCGGCTCGCCATCGACGCCAGCCGGACGACCGCCGCCCGCATTACCGGCACGGAAGCCTATGCCCGCGATCTGATCCGCGCCCTGATCGCCGCCAATCCGGGACACAGCATCGATCTGTATTTTCGGGATGCGCCTGCGCCGGATGTGTTCCCCGACCATCCTGAAGTGACGCAGCGAGTCATCCCATTTCGGCGCGCCTGGACGCATGTGCGCTTCGCCGCTGCGCTGTGGCAGGATCGCCCGGACTGGACATTTGTCCCAGCGCACACGCTGCCGTTCGTTTTTCCAGGGCGCGCCGCCGTGACGGTGCATGATCTCGGCTACAAAGTCTTTCCAAGGGCGCATACCAGGCTCAGCCGCCTGTATCTGGACATGACCACCCGCTTCAGCGCCGCGCGCGCCGCCGTCGTCTTTGCCGACAGCCGCGCCACCGCCGCCGATCTGACCCGCTGGTATGGCACGCCGCCGGACAAAATCCACGTGGTCTATCCGGGTGTGTCGATGCCGGAGCGCGCTGTCCCGCCGGCGGAGATCGCCGCTGTTCGCGCAAAATACGGGCTGCCGGAGCGCTACTTTCTGTTTCTGGGGACGCTTCAGCCGCGTAAAAACATCGCCCGCCTGACCGACGCCTACCGGAGGTATCGCGCGGACGGCGGCAAAGCGGCGCTGGCGCTGGTGGGCGGGCGCGGCTGGCTGTTCGAGCCGGCGTGGACGGCGGGGGACGGGGTGATCGCGCCTGGCTACGCCGACGACGCCGACAAAGCCGCGCTCTACGCCGGGTCGGTCGGGCTGGTCTTGCCATCGCTGTATGAGGGCTTCGGCTTTCCGGTCATCGAGGCGGCGCGGTGCGGCGCACCTGTGCTGTGTTCGAACACGTCCAGCCTGGCGGAGCTGGGCGGCGAGTCGGCGCTGCGCGTCGATCCGCTGGACACGGACGCCATCGCGGATGGGCTGCGCCGTCTGGACGCGCTGACTCCGGCTGAACGCGCCGATCTTATCCAGTGTGGACGCGCCGACGCTGCCCGCTTCACCTGGGAGTCGGCGGCGCGGGCGGTCTGGCTGGCATTGAGCGGCTCGGAGGACTGCTAACGTCAATGGCTCATGTCACCACCGGGAAAATGCACAAGAATGTGAGAATGCGTCCAGCCCGTTCAAACTCACTCTTGAATGTTTTGTTGACAAGTTAGTATGGGGTATATTCTTGACTAATCCTTTTGTTCCAATGCATGTCTTTTCACATCCAGGCTTGAACAAAGGGATCGAACTTCTGCCCATCATTTACATGGCTCGCCGATGAGACAGCTAGATTTAATCGGACTGTTGCTAAAAGATATAGCTTGCATTGAGCCGGTCACGGGACGTGAAGAATACCTACCACTTACACGGCGGATTGAACGTGGGCGTTTGCTGCTGACTTTTGCCGCGAAAAGCTTTGAGTTGACCTTTTCCCGTGTTCAAGCTGCGCTTCGAAAGACAATCAGCAGATTCAATGAAGAATGTCAGGCGCAGGGCAAACCTACGCTGATGCCGAATGAGTGCGTCACACAGATCGAAGAATACCTCGACAACCCGCAGATGATTACCCCACTGGTGTTGGCTCAGAGCATCGGGAAGCCAACTGAGCGTGATGAGGAGTCCTATGAACAGCATAAGCGTTTGGCTTGGCGCTGCTTTTATCTGCTGGCGCTGTTCCCACCCGAACTGCGCGCGGATGCGCTCACTTGCCAGCCCGATCAAGCGATCCTCAAACACTTCCACTTGGTTGCCCATGAGCGCAAGCAGGCGCGAAGTCGTTTAATTGAAGGGACGCTGCGCTACGTGCTGCGAACCGCAATGTCGTACCTGGGACGCGGTTTACCCTATCTTGATCTCGTTCAGGAAGGGTATTTCGGGCTGCAGTGCGCGGCGGATCGATTTATCGAACAGGAAGGCGGGCATTTTCAGCAGTATGCTGGGCAGTGGATTCAGCAGCGGATTCTGCTCGCCATTGCCGCTCAATCACGTCCGATTCGACTGCCTGTCCATCTTTCAGAAAGGCTCATGCAGTTAAAGAAGATTGAACGTGAATTTGAAAATGCCCTCATGGTGAATCCCTACGCTTGCGATCAGGCGATCCTCGAACGACTGAAGCCCTCGACCGCGAGTAAGGCGGTGAACAATCCGCACAAAGCGGCGATCGCGCTCAGACGACTGCGGAAGACCGACGCGCGCCACTACTCATATGACCTCGATGTGTTTGCTGAATTCTTAGTCGATGAGACAAGCTTTGAAGAGCAGTTTGAACTTCGCCTGCTGATGGAAACAATCAATCGGTGGCTTGAGCAGCTCTCTGAACGTGAGCGGAAAATCGTGCGTCTGCGAACGGGCTTGGCAGACGGTGAGGCGAAGACACTGGAGGAGATCGGGCAGCTCTACGGCGTGACCCGTGAGCGCGTCCGCCAGATTGAAGCGAGAGCGCGCCGTAAGATGACAGATTGGCAGTTAAAATATGCTTTCAAAGACATATCCCTTGAAACCGATCACCGGATCGAAACAGCGATCAACGACCTTTGGCGTCCCCTAATGAATGTACTTGATCATCTGGACAGGCGCGAAGCGCTGCAGCCGGATGCGATCCAAAAGGAACGCCGCTGGATCGAGCGGCGCGTCAAGAAACGAGTTGCGCGAAGAGAGCGCAGAATGCCGCGAAAACGCAGATGCGCAAGCCGTGTTCGTCTGTTCAGTCAGGTGCTGAGCGAAGCTGGACATCCCCTGCACTACGCCGAGGTTCATCAGCGGGCGCTGGCGCTTCTGCCGCCAGAACAGCACTTCATAAAAGAGAGCGTGTACGCGGCACTGTTCCAAAGTGATGACTTCCGCTTACTGGGTGGGGGCGTATTCTCGCTGGCAGCGTGGCAGAACCGCGCGCAGGAAACTTCATGCGAACCGATTTTGGCTCATTGTCCCACACCGCTGCTGCCCGTCCATGCGCCGCCCCGCGCCTTTCTGGAGTCGATCATGATGGCGCGCCAGCTCGTCCAGGCGCAGCCTGAAATCGCGATCAGGCAGTTCTACGAGGCGATGCTGGCGCGAGCCGGTCGCGATTGGAGCGATCCTCAAGACGCATTCGACGCCTGGTACGCAGCCGGACTGCACGATTATATCCAGTTTGCCCATCAGGCACGCGAGCCAATCCGGCTGAGCATTCCACCGACATGGAAACTGGCGGAAGTGTGTGTGCACGGTCTCAATCACGTGTGCCGACGGATTCAGAAGATGCCGGAGCTGTTGGCGGCGCTGGATCGGTTGGGGAGCGCTGAAATCCCCAGGCTGCAGAAGCTGTTGTTTGGCAGCGCAGGCGCTGGCTTTGACGTGCCGCTGCGTTTGAACATGCTGGCGGCGTTCGAAGCTGTGCGCGCGGACGGCAACCAGTGGCGCATCACCGAATTAGGGCGGGCGGCGCTGCAAGCCAACCCGCCGCAGGAACTGCCCGATTTCGGCGTGATCAAAACACCAGAACCGGATGAGCCGGACACTGACGATGGGGACGACCATCTGGCAATTGTCACACTTTGAGTTGTTGCAATGTGAAAAGTGTTTTAAAGATGTACAAATCGTTCAATCGGTGAACCCTTATGTCCAGCTTTTGGTGGTCACGACAGGGTTACTCTGTTTGAATTGAGGCATCCCCGAATCATCGTCGATCCTCAAATTCAAGGTATAATCGGAGTAGCTTTGTCGATTTTAGCCGATGTGAGCCATATGTACGCCGATCCGATGCTGCTTCGCCGCCAGTATGCCAATGACAAGAACCTGCGCATCCGCCAAGATATCCATGCGCATTACAGCGTCCCGGCGGTGCATTTTCCGCAGTGGGTGCTGAGCCGCCTGGTCTGGCGCGGCGATGAACGCATCCTCGATATTGGCTGCGGCGATGGCAGCTATTATCCGGTGATCCGCGATCAGCTCCCTGGCACGCATTATATCGGCATCGACATCGAGCCGGGGATGCTGGAAAACCATGCAGGACGGCGCGCCGCCAGCGGCACATGCATCGGCGCGGGCGATGCGCTGCATTTGCCTTTCACCGACTCGTCGTTTGATGTGGTGATGATGAACCATATGCTCTATCACATTGCCGACATCGCGTCGGTGTTGGATGAGGCGCGGCGCGTTTTGAAGTCGGATGGCGTCTTGATCGCCTCGACCAACAGTGCCGAGTCGCTGCATGAGCTGAACGCGCGCTATCGGCGGGCGATCACACTGCTGAGCAGCCCCGGCAAAATCCAGAGCGGATCGCTGGCGGTGCCACGTTCGTCGTTCACGCTGGAAAATGGCGCCGTTCTGCTCGGACGCCACTTTTACGCGGTCGTGCGCCACGATCTGCCCGGCGCGCTGGTCTTTCGCCATGTTGAGCCGGTCATGGAGTATCTCAGCACCTGGCGATCGATGCGCGAGACTAGCCTGCCGCCGAATGTCTGCTGGGATGATGTGATGATGGTCATGCGCGAGCAGTTCAGCCGGATCATCGCTCATTTTGGCGAGCTGGTCATCAGCAAGCTGGCGGGCGTGCTGATCGCCAGCGACCGGGGTGGCTTCATCAACGAATATGTCCGCTATCTGGAGCACGATCTGCCGTGAGGGCGGGCGCGGCGCCGCCCCGGTCGCTGGAGCGCACCCGGAAAGCGGGAAGTGGGTTACGTGAACGAGCCGCTGGCTGTGTGGGCAGCGGCTCGATTTTCCTCAGGACGATCAGATATTCTTCATGCGTGGATCGAGCGCGTCGCGCAGCCCATCGCCGATGAAGTTGATCGCCAGCGTCGTCATGACGATCAGCACACCGGGCGCGATCCACATCCAGGGATACTGATTCAGCACGTCGCGCGAGCGCGTCAGGATATTGCCCCAGGTCGCGGTCGGCGGCATCACGCCGAAGCCCAGAAAGCTCAGATAGGCTTCGGTGATGATCGCAGCCCCGACTTCCAGCGTGGCAGCCACAACAATCGGCGCGACGCAGTTGGGCAGGATGTGACCGAAGATGACGCGGGCATCGCTCGCGCCCAGCAGCCGCGCCGCCTGGACGAATTCCTGCTCTTTGAGCGACAAAACCTGCGCGCGGATGATGCGCGCCAGGCGCATCCAGCTTGTCAAGCCGATGATGACGACGATCACCAGCACGGTTGCGCTCAACTGTCGACCGAGAAATATCACTTCAGTCGTGTTGCCCGCCAGCGGTCTGGACAGCAGCAAAAGCAGCACCAGTGCCGGGATCGCCAGCAGCGCCTCGACGATGCGCATCAGCACCGCGTCGATCAGCCCGCCGAAATAGCCGGCGATCAAACCGACCAGCGTCCCCAGTGAGATCGAGATCAGCATCGCGGCTGTAGCGATCATCAGCGAAATCTGACCGCCGTAGATCGTGCGCGCCAAGACATCGCGCCCGACCTCATCCGTCCCGAACGGGTTGGCGACGCTCGGCGGGGCGTATTTGCCCATGATGTTGGTGCGGTTGGCGACCGCTTCGCTGACAAACAGCGTGCCGACTGTCACATACAGCACAATTGCCAGCAGCATGATCGAGCCGATGACCGCGGCGCGGTGGCGTAAAAAACGCCGCAGCGCCAGCCGCAGCAGCGATTCCGCCTTACGCGACTTTTCTTGAAGTGGGACAACGCGGCTGTCCGATTGGGTGGCGCTTAAATTTGCCATGGCAGTCTCTCGCTACTGAATGCGGACGCGCGGATCGAGCCAGCCGTAGATGATGTCGGTGATGAGCTGAAACACCACGACCGCCGTCGCTACCAGCAGGACGAAAAAGACGATCACCGGCGAGTCGTTGAAGGTCAGGCTGTCGATGAAGAGCTTGCCCATCCCATTCCAGCCGAAGATCGTCTCGGTCACGACTGCGCCGGACAAGATCAGCGGGACATCCAGCCCGATCAGCGTCACCAGCGGCAGCGAGGCATTTTTCAGGGCATGGAGGCTGACCACACGGCGCTCGCCTAAGCCTTTGGCGCGGGCAGTGCGGACATAATCGGAGTTGATGGTTTCGAGCATCGCCGTGCGGATATAGCGGGAATAGCTGGCAATGCTGATCAGCGACAGGCTCATGATCGGCAGAATCATGTGGCGGGCGCGCTCAACAGTGGTGCATTCGCCGCGCGCCGGACACATCCCCTGCACCGGCAGCCAGCCCAAGCCGACAGCGAAAATCTGCACCAGCAGCAACGCGATCAGAAAGATCGGCATTGAGAAGGTGAAGAACGAAAAGCCGGTCAGGGCGTTGTCCGCCAGCGTATACGGTCGTAAAGAGGCGTAAATCCCAACGATCAGAGAAAAAACAATGGTGACAATGTAGGCGCTCGATCCTAGCAAAATCGTGTTCGGCAGGCGGAGCGCAACCAGATCGCCGACCGGCTGCTTGAAGCGGTAGGACTCGCCGAAGTCGCCGCGCAAAATCCCGCGCTGCGAGCCGTAGCCGTCAAGGACGCCGTCGCCGGTGTAGTCGCGCAGCCGCCAGTCATCGCCGATCAGCCAGGTGATGAAGCGATGAGGAAAGAGCGGCTCATTGAGACCGAGGCGCGCGCGCATCAGGGCGATGTCCGCTTGGGTGAAGCGAGGGTTAGCGGCTTCCTCCGCGAGGGGATCGCCAGACGCCTGAATCAGAAAGAAAACCAGCACCGCAATGATCGCCAGCAGCGGGATCGCTTGAAGCAGTCGGCGGAGGAGATAGGGTCCCATCGGGATGTCCTGATGACTGGGTGGGGCTGCGGACGGTGAACACCGTCGGAGGCGGGCTTGTCTCCCCGCCTCCGACAGAGGAGGCCTGAATTACATGCTCGGCGCCCAGAATTCGATGTTGTTGAACCAGTTGGCAGCCAGCGTGCCGACGCCCTTGACCGGCTCGAGTTCCCAGCCCGGAGCCAGCGCGTACCAGGTCGGGCGCAGGTAGAGACCGTGCCAGAATGCGCCTTCATAGAACAGTTGGAACTGCTCCCGCGCCAGCTCCAGACGGCGGACGGGATCGACTTCAACCGCCACCATGCCGTTCAGCTCATCGAAGCGCGGGTTGCAGAAGCCCCAGCCGTTGCTGCCCGCCGGGTCTTCGGGGGTGGGGATGCCGTCGCAGCCGAACCATTCGAGCGTGTCGCCCGAATACGGTGAGAGCGGGTTGCTGCTCAGCGCAAAGATCGCCAGGTCGAAATCGCCGGTATCGAGGATGCCGCGCTCCAGGTAGTCGGCGAACAGGATGGTTGCCGGGACAGGGAAGAGCTGCGTGCCGATGCCGACGGCGCGCAGCTGTTCCTGAATGACGACCTGATAATCCATGCGCACCTGACGCGTGGTGGTGAAGAAGCGCAGGATCATCTCCACACCGTCCTTGTCGCGGATGCCGTTGCCGTTGGTGTCGATCCAGCCCGCTTCGTCGAGCAGTTGAGCGGCGCGCTCCGGATTATATTCGCGGAACGGGTGATCCTCAGGCAAAAAGGCGCTGGAGAACCAAGAGAGCGCCATCTGCACGCCCGGACCGACCAACTGCTGCGCCATCGTCTCGCGATCCATTGCATGGGCAATCGCTTCACGGACACGGACATCGGTCAGCGCGGGGTGTCCGCCGTTGCCCATGTTGATCCAGACCGCATCGCCGTACACGCCGGGAGTCTGGAAGACCTCCGCGCCCGGGACGGCGCTGTACTGCGGAACCAGGCTGTCCTGGAAGTTGAACGCCAGATCGATCTCGCCGTTGGCGAAGGCGTTGGTCATCTGCGCAGTGTCGGTGATGAAGCGCAGGATGACGCGGTCAATTGCCGGTTCCTGACCATCCCAATTGGGGTTCTTGTCCATGACGACCTGCTGACCGACCGCCCACTCCGTCAGGACATACGGACCGTAGCCGACGTAGTCGATGCCGCGCCACTGCGGGGCATCATCGAGGTTGCCGCTGGCTTCGAGGATCGGTCCGAAGACGTGCGCCGGCAGGATCGGGATGTTGGCGCTGAGGTAATCGGCGACCAGGTAATCCGGCGCGGGGGCGTTGTAGGTCAGGCGGAAGGTGCGCTCATCGATGACCTCGCCGCTCTCGACGATGTCGGGATACGAGCCGCGCCCGGCGGTCAGGGTGGCGGGGTTCATCATGATCATGTGGGTGAATTCGAGGTCGGCGCTGGTGATCGGCGCGCCGTCGCTCCAGAGGATCCCCTCTTTAAGGACGATATCGACCTGTGTCGCGCCGTTTGCAAGCGTGCGCGCCAGCCCATTTTCAAAGGTCGGGACCGATTCGACCATGACCGGGAAGATTTCAAGTTGCCCGTTCCAGTCCCACAGATCGCGGTGGAAGAAGCCGCCCATTAGCGAGGCGAAGGTCAGGCTGCTGCGAGGGCGCAGCAGCGGCGGCTCCTGCTCCCAGCCGATGATAATGGTGGTGTCCTGCGCGCTGGCGATGCCGAAGGCGCTCAGCGTCAGCATCAATGCGAGGATTACGCCGACAATACGTGCCAAGTTCATCTTGCTATCCTCCTCAAAGTGAAACCTATTTTGGTGAAATTTGACCATCCGGTGAACGCCGGATGAAAATTTCCATAACTGTACCTGAATCGGCGCGGTCTGTCTACAATTGAGTTTTTCGCCAGTTGTCCACCATGCCAATGACCATTGTCTCGGTCTGAAGAGCGCGATCCGGCGCAGCAATCAACCACTTAATATACTCATTCGCGGGTGATCGCGTTCAATCCTCGCTGTCAGACGCGCTCAGCTCGTCCTGAATGGTGCGCAGCTTCCTCATCGCGGCTTCATGACTGGAATCGAGCGCCAGCGCCTGCTCGAACATGGCGGCGGCGCTTTTGCGGTCGCCCACCACCAGCAGCGCATCGCCGAAGTTATGCCAGAACCAAGGATCGTTGGGGTTGAAGCGGACGGCTTGGCGATAGGCTTCAAGGGCATCCTGCCATTGACCGAGGGCGGCGCACGCCATGCCTAAGCCGTTCCACGCCCAGGCATAGGTGGGGTCGAGGGCGAGCGCCTTGCGATAGCTGGCAAGCGCGCCGTCATACGCGCCCACGCGCCGCAGCACCTGCCCATGCCGCGCCCAAGCGATGGGGTTGTCTGGCAGGGCGCGCAGCGCGCCATCGATGACGCGCAGCGCTTCTTCATACTGCTGCTCTGCCAAGAGCAGATCGACCAGGTTGGTGTAATACCAGATGACGCTCTGGTCGAGTTGGATCGCGCGGTGGTAGCTGTCGAGCGCTTCCTTGCGGCGGTTGAGCGCTTCAAGCGCCATGCCGCGCCCGTGCCATGCCCAGGCGTGATCGGCTCTCAGGGTGAGCGACTGATCATAGGCGTAGAGGGCATCGTCGAAGCGGCGCAGACGGCGGTACGCCTGACCGAGCTTTGCCCAGACATCGGCGTGAGTCGGGTCGATCTGAGCAGCAGCGGCAAGCACCTGCGCGGCTTCCTGGAAGCGGTTGAGGGCGATCAGGGTGTCGCCGAGGGTGTAGCGATACCACATGTCGTCGGGGTCAAGGTCGATGGCGCGCCGGAAAGAGTCGAGCGCCTCATCGACCAGCTTGAGTTCTAGCTCCGCCATGGCGCGCCCCGCCCATGCCCAGGCATAGCGCGGATCGAGTTCGAGGGCGCGCTCATAGCTGCGCAGCGCGTCGAGGTTGCGGTCGAGGCGGCGCAGGACTTGTCCTCGGCGCGCCCAGGCGCGCGCGCTGCGCGCATCGAGCTTGAGCGCCTGATCGAGCAGGGCGAGCGCTTCGCGGAGTTCGCCGCGATTGAAGAGCGTGTCGGCGTGCTGCGTCAGGTAGATGGCGTGATCGGGCTTGCTCTCAACGGCGCGGCGCTGCGCATCCTCGGCTTCAGCGGCGCGACCGAGCGCGGACAGAGCCTTGCTGAGTTCGATCCACGCCCAGGCATTGGCTGGATCGCGGTCGGTGGCGCTGCGCAGCGCCGCGACCGCCTCTTCAAGGCGACCGAGATGGCGCAGCGCGCCGCCCAGCCTTGCCCAGGCGCGGGAGAAATCCGGCTTGAGTTCGATGGCGCGCTCCAAAAGCGGCACTGCGTCCGCCATGCGTCCGAGCAGCGCCAGCGCGTTGCCCTGATTGTACCAGTGGGAGGCATCCTGGCTGTCATGCTGAGCGGCGCGCTGATAGCACGCTAAAGCATCTTCATAGCGCCCCATCTGCTCGTGGATGATGCCTATGCCGTTGTGCGCCCAGGCGAAACTGGGCTGAAGGGTGACAGCGCGCTCGTAGGCGATCAGCGCTTCTTCATAGCGTTTGAGGTAACGCAGCACCTGACCGAGCTTCGCCCATGCCTGCACGTGATCGGGGTTGAGGCGGACGGCTTCGCGCGCGGTTGGCAGCGCCTCCTCATACTGACCGAGTTCAACCAGCATCTCGGTGACGTTGTACCAATGCCAGACAACGCGCGGCTCATAGCGGGCGGCGCGGCGGAAGCTGAGCAGCGCCTTGTCATACTCGCCCTGCGCCTTGAGCGTCAGCCCGTAGCCGTTGTGCGCCCAGGCGTAGCGGCGGTCGAGGGCGATGGCGCGCTCGTAAGCCGCCAGCGCTTGGTCATACTGGCGTTTGAGGCGGTAAATCTGACCGAGCTTCGCCCACGAATTGGCATGGCGCTCATCAACGCGCAGCGCCGCTTCGAGCATCGCAACTGCCTCGTCGCTGCGCCCCATTTTCTGGTAGATTTCGCCCTGATTGTGCCAGTGCCAGACATCGTTCGGGTCAAGCTCGGCGGCGCGGCGGTGGGCTTCGAGCGCGCCTTCCAGATCGCCCATGCGTTCCAGCGCCATGCCCCTGCCTTTGAGCGCCCAGGCATAGTTCGGGTCGAGGCGGAGCGCCTCGTCATAGCAGGCGAGCGCCTCCGCGCAGCGGTTGAGGATGCGCAGCGCGCGCCCCTTGCGCGCCCATGCCCAGGGGAAATTCGGCTGCAAGGCGATGGCGCGGTCATAGGTGGCGAGGGCTTCCTCGGCGCGCCCCAGCTCGGTCAGCGAGTAGGCTTTGTCCATCAGTTCGCGGGCTTCCAGCTCGATCCCGCTGATCTCCAGCTCGGGCGCTTCACCCAGTTCAGCTGCATAAATTCCTGCCAGCGTCTCGACAATCGCGCCCCAGTTTGCCGGGCGCTGATCGGGCTGCTTTTCCAGGCATTTCAGCACTAAGGCGCGGATCGACTCTGGCAGTCTGGCTTCAAAATCCGGCGGGAAGGACGGGGTTTCATGGGTGTGCGCATAGAGCCAAGCTGCGCGCGTGCGGACGGGAAAGACCTGTCTGCCGGTCAGCATTTCGTAGAGCAGGCAGCCGAAGGCATAGATGTCCGAGCGCTGATCGACCGGCTGCGCCTGACACTGCTCCGGCGACATATACGGCAGCGTCCCGACCAGCGCGCCGAAGCGTGTCAGGCGTTCATCCGCCTCGGTCGATGATCCACCGCGCGAATCGTCTGTATCCTGCGCGCCGGGCGATGCATTCGGCGGCAGATCGTCCTCGACCGAGCGCACCAAGCCAAAATCGGTGACTTTGGCGATCTCGTCGTGGGTGACCAGGATATTGGCGGGCTTGAGATCGCGATGCACCAATCCAGGGACTTTCTGCGCCGCGTGCTGCATCCCTAAGGCGATGTGCAGCGCGAACTTGACCGCCAGCGGCAGCGTCAGGCGACCGCGCTCGATCCAGCTCCGCAGGTCGGCTTCCAGACCTTCGGGTCCGCTGACATGCTCCAGGATCAGATGCGGTCTTCCCTCAAAGAGCTGCACCAGCCGCGCATGGACGACATGGCGGTGCTTGTCCATCAGAATCCAGGTCTCGGCTTCGCGTTTGAAACGCGCCTGAGCGCGGGGGTTGTTGAAGAAGCGGCTCTGGAAGCTCTTAATGGCGACGGGTTCGCGCCGCTGGTGGTCATAGCATAGGTAGACGACGCCCATCCCGCCCTTGCGGACATTGATGACCTCATAGCGCCCGTCGAGCAGCGCCCCGACGGCGAATTCATCGCTGAGATCATCAGCGGCGGGATCGGCGCTGACGCTGTCGGCGGCGTTGGATGGCATTGAGGGCAGAGTCGGCGGCGGCAGGCGGCGCGCCGAGCTGCGTTCGGCATCATCCTCGATTTCGCCGACCTGCGAGTCCGACTCGACGGGCGGCGCTGACCATTCGGGAATGCCGACTTCAAGGCGGGTTTCGCTGAGCATCTCCTGTTCATCCTCGGCGCTGACGTTGGACTGCTCGATGCTGGCGAGGTTGGCTTCGCTGATCGACTCAAAGCTGGCGTCGATGGTGGCAGACACGGTCAGCTCAACCGATGATGAGCCGAGGGCGTCATCGGTTTCGGCTTTGGTGTCGCGCGCGCGCAGCGCTGTATCCAGCGCGGTGGACGAGGCGTGGAAACGCGCCAGCAGATCGCTGACCGCCTGATCGAGCGTTCGCTCCGGAAGATAGGCGGCGATGATCTGCGCGCCGTGTTGGCTGAAAAAGCGCTGCCGCAGGAGCGTGCTGCGGCGCAGTTCGCCGTCGCCGTCAGGACGTAGGTTGAACTCGCCGTAGGCGGTCGATTCGCTCTCGAAACTGCTGGCTGCCAGCGGCAGCGCGTCGAGATCGGAAAGATCATTCATCGTGAGGGCGTCGCTGCGGGCTGCCATGAGCGGCGATGGGAGAACAGCCAGCGCATCATCGTATGCGGAGACCGCCCACAGCGCGGCGGCGATATTCCGGCGTGTTGGGACGGTAAGCGCGGCGGCGATCAGCCAGCCGATAAAGGCGTCGGCGGTGCGGCGGGCGGCTTCGGTCTCTTTGGGCAGGCTGTGCGCTGTGGCAGCGGCGGCGGCGCGGCTCAACGCCATCAGCGCCTTACCGATGTAAAAGACGCGCAGCCGACCGTCAGGCGTTTGCGCCATGCGGATGCAGACATCCGCCAGCGCGAGCAGATCACCCGGCGCGGCGGCGGATTGGGCGCGGCGCAGCGCAAGCTGACCGAGGGTGCGCACCAGCGGGTCTGGATCGGTGGCGAAAAGGTCGCGTTGATCGTCGGGGTGTGGCAGGCACAGCAGGTCGTGCAGCGCGGGATCGTTGAGATCGGGCGGCGTCTGCCCGGTCTGTGGGGCGGGCGGGATCAAGCTCATGGGCAGCCTTTTGTGATTACATGACTGTCTGCGGCGATTCTGCGCCGGACTCATCGAGCGATGCCGGCGTATCGTCCGGGTTGCCGGCGGCGGGCGGCTGCGCCTCAAAGCGCAGCGCGTCGCCATTGGCGTGGGCGATGATGGTATCGCCGGGGGCGAATTTGTCCTCGACCAGCAGCTCGCTCAGCGGGCGGGTGATCAGCCGCTCAATCGTCCGGCGCAGCGGGCGCGCCCCATTCTGCGGGTCATAGCCGCGCTTGAGGACGAGCGCGCGGGCTTCATCGGTCAATCTCAGCACCATCCGCCGCTGACGCAGCCGCCGGTGCAGATCGCTGAGCTGAAGATCAAGAATCTGGCTCAAAATCGGCGGGCTGAGCGGCTCAAAGACCACGATTTCATCCACCCGGTTGAGAAATTCGGGGCGGAAAAATTCGCGCAGCTTGGCGGTGAAACGGCGCTGTGGATCGCCGCCGGTGAAGCCGAGGGCTTTGCCGCTCTCCGCCGTGCCGATATTGCTGGTCATGATGAAGACGGCGTGCCGCGCATCGACATGCGCGCCATGCGCGTCGCTCAGGCGTCCTTCATCGAAGACTTGCAAGAAAATGTCAAACACTTCGGGGGCGGCTTTTTCGACCTCATCGAGCAGGACAACGCTGTAGGCGCGGCGGCGCAGGGCTTCGGTGAGCTGACCGCCGCGCTGCGAGTCTTTATAGCCAGGGGGCGATCCGATCAGGCGCGCGACAGTGTGGGCATCATGAAATTCGGACATGTCGAGGCGGATGAGCGCGTCTTCGCTGCCGAACAGAAATTCCGCCAGCGCGCGCGCCAGCTCGGTCTTGCCGACGCCGGAGGGACCTAAAAACAGAAACACCCCAACCGGTCGCTGTGGCTCGCGCAGACCGGCGCGGGCGGTCTTGATCGCGCTGGCGACAGCGTGGATGGCTTCATCCTGCCCGATGACGCGCGCCATCAGCGCACCTTCCATGTCGGCGAGACGGCGCTTTTCATCGCGGGTCATGTCAGCGACAGGGATGCCCGTCCACTCGGACAGCACCGCCGTGATGCTCTCCACCGTGACTTCATCCGGCTCGTCTTCGCCCTCCGGTGACAGCGAGCGGATGACGACGCGGGCGCACGCTTCATCGAGCAGATCGATGGCTTTGTCTGGCAGACGGCGATCCGACAGATACGCAGCCGACAGGCGCACCGCCGCCTCGACCGCTTCGGGCTGAATTGCGATGCCATGATGCTTTTCCAGGCGGTCGCGCTGCGCCACCAGGATCGCGAGCGTGTCGTCAATCGACGGTTCCTCGATGTCAATCGTCCGAAAGCGCCGATCTAGCGCGGGGTCTTGCGCAATCGCCTTGCGATATTCGGCGTGAGTCGTCGCGCCGATGCAGACGATGTCGCCGCGCGCCAGCGCCGGCTTGAGGATGTTGGCGGCATCGAGATTCGAGTCGATGGTGTCGCCCGCGCCGACGATGGTGTGGATTTCGTCGATGAAGAGGATGATGTTGCCAGCGCTGCGGGCTTCCTCGACGATGCCGATCAGCCGTTCCTCGAACTGACCGCGCAGGCTCGTCCCGGCAACCAGCGCGCCGATCTCGATCTGAATGACGCGCTTATCGAGCAGCGCTTTGGGCGCAGTGCGGTGATGGATGGCGTAGGCGAGTCCTTCGACGACGGCGGTCTTGCCGACGCCGGCATCGCCGAGCAGCAGCGGATTGTTCTTCTTGCTGCGCGCCAGCGTGCGCGAGACGGCGCGAATCTCTTTATCGCGGGCGATGGCGGGCCCGATCTTGCCGCTGGCAGCCTGAGCGGTCAGGTCGCGCCCGAATTTGTCCAGCAGCGGGGTCGCCGTTTTTGTAGAGGCGCGGCTCTGCTCGGTCATCAGGACTTCATCGCTGATGAGCATGTCGTCCAGCTCATCCGAGATCAGGTCGATGTCGTCGAGGATGCCCGCGTCGGCGGCGCGGTCTTTCTCGTAGGCTTCGCTGAGCAGACGGTTGAGATGCAGATTGACGTTGAAGCCCAGCTCAACCAGCTTGCGGATCGGGATGCTCTCGCCCTCCTGCAAGATCGCCAGCAAGACATGGGCTTCATCGACCTGTGGCGACTCTTCGCGGTCAACCAGGAAGATTGCCAGCGACAAGACCATCTCAGCGCGCGGAGTCAGCGGATACGGCGGTTCGCCGCCGCCTTCGCCCGTGCCGATCTCTTTGCGAATCTCGTTGCGGATGACTTTAGGATGCATCCCCGCTTGGCGCAGCATCCGCGCTGTTGCGCCGTTGTCGAGCTTGGTCATGGCGATAAACAGGTGTTCAACGCCGATGTAGGGATGTCCCAGGCGCTGGGCTTCCTCGGTGGCAGCCGTCAGCAGCTCCGCGCAGCGCTCGCGGATCTCTTTTTCCGGGATGTCAGGGGGTGGCGTCACAGATCACCTCGCCAGATGGCACTATAGGTGTTATTTAGTATAGCGCAAAGTCAGCCATCTGGTGACTCGTCTCCTGGTCATATCTGGATGCGCGTTAAAAAAAAAACAACGTGCTGCCGCTGCGAGCGCAAGGGCGCAGCGAAAAGGGGGCGGCGTGGCAGCGGACGTGCGGAGGAAAAACGCGCTGTCCTGCTCATCCCTCATCTCCAGATCGCGCCCTTTCAGGCGCGATCTGGAATCCAATCGGGCGGCGGGTGTACACTTCTGCGCAGTGAAAATATGGATAGGACAGCATGACAACGGCGATCAAGGTTCGGCAGGTGACTCGTCCGCCGGCACTAGATCGGGCGCTGACACTGATCGGAAGTTATCTGACATTGTGCGGCGCGCTGCTGCTGGCGGCGCAGGCGCGGCTGCAAATCCCCTTGGGCGAGTCGATGGCGGGGCGCGATTATGTTGCGCAGTCGCCGCTGGCATTTCTGGCGCTGGCGGCGGCGGCGGCGCTGGTCTGGGCGCTGACTCCGCTGCAGGCGCGGCTGAGCGGGCGGATTGGGCAGATCGCGGGGCGCTGGCTGGGCGTCAACCGACCGTATCGGCGCTATCTGCTGATGGTGCTGATCGCCGCGCCGCTGCTTTTGATCGCCATGCCGCAGATTCGGCTGCTGCAAATCGCCTATTTTGTCATCTTTGGGGCGTTGCTGGGGGTGATCGCGATTGCCGCGCCCGCGCGTTTCTATCTTAATCAGCCGGGGAACGATGTGGTGTCCGATCTGGCGCGGCTGTGGCGCAACCGCTTTCTGGCGGCGATCTGGCTGCGGCACAACATCGAGGCGCGCTATGCGCAGCAGACGCTCGGCATTTTATGGATCATCCTGCTGCCAGTGTCCACGTCGCTGGTACTGTCGCTGGCGTTCAGCCAGTTCATGCGCGTGCAGATGGATGTGCCGTTCGTGCCGTTCTATCTGGCGGCGCTGGTGCATTACAACTTGTTCAGCAATGGCATTTCGCAGGCGGCGGTCGCCATCAGCAGCCGAGTCGGCATCATCTCGCAGGTGTATTTCCCGCGCGAGATTCTGCTTGTGATTATCTTTGGCGAGCTGCTGGTCGATTTCCTGTTCACGTTCACGGCGATGCTGATCATCAACGCGCTGTTTGGGATTTTGCCCAATGAGCATTACTGGAGTCTGCCGATCCTGTGGCTGATTCTGATGCTGATCGTCGCCGGGCTGATGCTCACCGTCAGCGCGCTGAGCGTGATCGTGCGCGATATTCCGCAGTTGGTGCAGGTGATCTTGCAGCTTCTGTTCTTCCTCACGCCGGTGATCTACCCGATCACGTCGATGCCGGAGCGCTTTCGAATTTTATTCGTGATCAACCCACTCGCGCCGCTGGTGCAAAGCTTTCGGGATGTGATCGTTTACAACCGCACACCGGACGCGGTGACGCTGTTTTATCCGCTGGTGTTTGGCGGGGCGTTTTTGGTCTTTGGTTACACGCTGTTCAAGTCGATCGAAGATCGCATGGCGGATATGCTGTGATGCAAACCCCTCAAGCCCCGGTGGTGATCCGGGTGGAACATGTTTACAAGCGCTATTATCTGTCGGAATATCGCCCATCGCTGCGCCATGATCTGATCAACGTGCTGGGGCGGCTGCGGCGGGCGCGGGCGCGGGCGGATGTCAACTATGCGCCGCCTGACCGGACGTTTTACGCGCTCAAGGACATTCATTTCAACGTCCGCAGGGGCGAGTCGGTTGGGATCATCGGGCGCAACGGCTCCGGCAAGACGACCTTGCTGCGGTTGCTGTCCGGGATCACGCGCCCGACGGAGGGCAAGATCGAGATCGAAGGGCGGTTTGCCGCGCTGATCGCGCTCAGCGCCGGCTTCAATTACGAGATGACTGGGCGGCGCAATATTTACCTGAACGCGGCGATTCAGGGCGTCCCGCCGCAGCAGACGCGCCATCTGGAAGACGCGATCATCGACTTTGCCGAGCTGGGCGCGTTCATCGATCAGCCGGTCAAGGTGTATTCGAGCGGGATGATCGCACGGCTGGGCTTCAGCATCGCGGTGCATATCCTGCCGGATATTGTGCTGCTGGATGAGGTGCTGGCGGTCGGGGATGAGGCGTTCGCCCGCAAGTGCAACGAGCGGATCATGCGTCTGCGCGATGAAGGGCGGACGCTGGTGATGGTGACGCACTCGGCGGATGCGGTCGAAAAGCTGTGCAGCCGGGCGATCTGGCTTCATCAGGGGGAAATCCAGATCGACGGCGCGCCGGCGGATGTGCTGAAGGCGTATCACAGCTTCGCAGCGGGGGCAAGAACACCATGACTTCACTCTTCATCACCGGCGGGGCGGGCTACATCGGCAGCCATGTCGTGGACGTGCTGATCCGGCGCGGCTACCACGTCACCGTGTTTGACAATCTCAGCACCGGTCATCGCGCCGCGCTGCACCCGGGCGCCGAGCTGATCATCGGTGATCTGCTCGATCCGGCGGCGGTCGATGCTGCGCTCGGCTCGCGGCACTTCGACGGCGTGTTCCATTTCGCGTCCCGGATTCAGGTCGGCGAAAGTATGGAAAAGCCCTGGCTGTATCTGCGCGATAACACGCTGGCGGCGGCGAACCTGCTCGAAGCGATGGTCAGGCACGGCGTCATGCGCTTCATCCTGTCGTCCACCGCTGCGCTCTTTGACCATCCGACGCAGATTCCGATCCCGCCCGATGAACCAGTCAACCCCGGCAGTCCCTACGGCGAAAGCAAGGCGATCATCGAGCGCTATCTGCACTGGATGGACGCCATCTATGGCTTGAAATACGGCGCGCTGCGCTATTTCAACGCGGCGGGCGCGCACCCCGAAGGACATATCGGCGAGGCGCACGATCCGGAGACACACCTGATCCCCCGCGTCTTGCAGGTGGCGCTCGGTCAGAGGGGATACGTCGGGATTTACGGCGATGACTACGACACGCCTGATGGCACGGCGATTCGCGACTATATCCACGTGATCGATCTGGCGGAGGCGCACCTGCTGACCTTTGAGGCGCTCGTCGATGGGCGCAGCCGACATTACAACCTCGGCAGTGGATCGGGGTATTCAGTGAAAGAGGTGATCGCGGTGGCGCGCCAGGTCACCGGACACCCGATTCCAACGCAGATCATGCCGCGTCGGGCGGGCGATCTGGCGCGCCTGATTGCAGACAGCGCGGCGATCAAGCGCGAACTCGGCTGGTCGCCCGAATTCACCGATCTGCGCCAGATCGTGGCGACGGCGTGGGCGTGGCATAAGAGTCATCCGAATGGATTCGGGGAATGATCCCGACCGCCGCCAGCATCGGGCGTAGCGTCTCCAGCGGCAAGCCGACCACATTGGTATAGCTGCCGTCAATGCGAGCGACCGGGCGGAACGTCTCATGCTGGATGGCATACGCGCCGGCTTTGTCGAACGGATCGCCGGTGGCGATATAGGCGTCGATCTCGGCGTCGGTGTAATCGCGCATCAGCACGGTCGTGCGCGTCAGCGCGGTGAGGGTCTGATCGGGCGCGCGCACCGTCAGCGCGGTGCAGACGACATGCGTTCGACCGCGCAGCCGCCGCAGGATGGCGCGGGCTTCGTCGGCGTCGGCGGGCTTGCCCAGAACTTCGCCCGATTCGGTCACGCCGAGCGTGTCCGCCGCCAGAATGACCACCGTATCCGCTGCCAGCACGACATGCCCCGCCGACTCCAGCTTCGCCGCGACCGCCGCTGCCTTTTCGAGGCTCAGCCGCCGGACGTAGTCATAGGGCGCTTCGCCGAGATGCTGCGTTTCGTCGATGTCGGACTTGATCACGGTGAAGTCCACGCCGAGCGACGCCAGCAGTTCGCGGCGGCGCGGCGATCCGGATGCCAGGATCAGCCGCGTCACGGCGTCCCTCGTTTGCGAAAGAGCGCCGAGCGCGTCACCTCGACGATGACTTCGCCGCGCTGATTGAGTCCGCGATGCTGCATCGTGACGATGCCGCAGTCCGGGCGCGAGGCGCTCTCGCGCTTGGCGGTGATGGTTGTTTCGACGTAGATCGTGTCACCGTGATAGACCGGGCGCGGATGGCGGATCGACTCATAGCCCAGATTGGCGATGATCGTCCCGTGCGTGATGTCGGGGACGCTGATGCCGACCACCAGCGCCAGCGTGAACAGCCCATTGACGATGCGCGCGCCGAATTCGGTCTGAGCGGCGAAGTGTTCATCGATATGGAGCGGCTGCGTGTTGAGCGTCAGGCTGCTGAACAGCACGTTGTCCATCTCCGTGACCGTCCGCCCCTGAGCATGGCGGAGGGTCATGCCGACTTCGAGGTCTTCGTAGAATTTGCCCGCCATTCCATTGCTCCTCTGTGATGTAGACCGTTAGGAGCGCAGCCAAGCGGGCAGCGCGAACAGCGCGCTGACGGTGATCGGTTCGATGCCGGGAAAGAGCGCGCTCACATCAAGCGTCTGATCGCCTTCGTAGACGCGGACTGCGGTATGCCCGTTTTCATCCCGATGATACTGATGCAGCCCCCGGCTGCGCGGATACAAGACCCAGACCTGCTCCGTCCCCTTCGCCAGATAAACCCCGACTTTGGCGATCAGATCGTCGGCTTCATCGCCCGGCGAAACGACCTCCACCGCCAGCGTCGGGACACCGGGGAAAGGACGCTCGAAATCCCAGTCCGCCGGGACAGCGCTGGCGCGGATGAAGGATACGTCGGGGATGAATGAGTCTTTCAACCCCTGCTCGACGCCGCCCATCAGGTAGATCAGCCCATCGCTGAAGACCAAGCCGTGTTCGGGATGCAGCTCGATATATCGCCGTAAGGGAAAATAGACATTCCCGCCGATATGTACATGGATACCGCCGCCGCCCCCTGGCATGGTTTTCTCCCTGATCTTTCCGTCGATGATCTCCAAGCCAATCTCCGACTTCGCCTGAAGCGCTAAATAAGCGTCCAGCGTCAGGGGCGCGGCGTCGTCTATGTGCGCTTGCGACTGTAACGCAGGGGCATCGACCATGACTCACTTCCCTTCCTTCACTCACTCGCCGGTGAAGTAATCCTCATCGATGCGCTTGATGACGTAGACCGCCTTTTCAGACACGCCGACATTGAAATCGATCATATACTCCGCCAACTGCGCGCCATTGATCAGGATGATCCTCTTGCCAATCCTATCGACATACGCTTTTGCCTGCTGCGAGAAATCGGAAGTGGTGATAAAGATACCTTTGCCGGTGCGTTTGTCTTCGAGACTGCCGACAAAGTCGCGAATCTCTGGCTCTCCGACGGTGTTCTCCCACCGCTTTGCCTGAATATAAATTTTATCCAGACCGAGGCGATCTTCGTTGATGATGCCGTCGATGCCACTGTCGCCGCTGCGCCCGACCACTTGCCCCGCATCCGCCTGCGAGCCGCCGTAGCCCATCGCTAGCAGCAGATCGACCACCAATTGCTCGAAAAAGGCGGGCGGACTCGCTTTGATGCGGTCGAGCAGCTCGCTGGCAAGTGTTTGGCGCAGGATTTGATAGTTTACTCCCAGCACTTCTTCTGGAGTTCGGCTTTCAGAAACGGGGGGAGTCGGTGTCTGGTTAGTTCTTGGCGTACTTGTTCGGGTTTGAAACTCCTGAAACTCTGGGAACTGGCGCAGAAATGCAGTATTGATCGTAGCGGGGTTGCTGCGCATGATCTCAAGTCCGCGGGGGGTGATTTGAAACAGCCCGCGTCCGGGTTTGTGCAGCGCACCAGCTTTTTCCAGATAGGTTCGCGCCCAACCGACGCAGTTATACAACAGGCTTTGTGTGCCGCTCGGAATCCGTTCCCGCCGATCCTGCTCATTCAGGTTGAACTGGTCAGCAAGCTGCTCAATTGAGTCAGTAAGTGAATGAACTTGTCCATCCTCCGCAATCCGCATCAGGGGCAGCATGAAGCTCTGATAGTCCGGCACAGGCATGACTCACTTCCCTTCCTTCTCATACGGTTCGCCGGCGGCTTTCGGTCCGACGGCGCGCCCGACCAGCCCCGCCAGCACGACAATCGTGATGAAATACGGAACCATCTGCAAAAACTGCGGCGGCACGGGGACGCCCAAAAACTGAAAGCGCTGTCCCAATGCATCCGAGAAGCCGAACAGCAGGCCGCCGCCGAATGCGCCGAACGGCAGCCACTTGCCGAAGATCATCGCCGCCAGCGCGATGAAGCCGCGTCCGCTGGTCATGTTGTCGTCGAAGCTGCCGCTGGTCTCCATCGAGAACCACGCGCCCGCCAGACCGGCAATCGAGCCGCCGATCAGGACGTTGATCCAGCGGTTGCGGTTGACATTGATGCCGAGCGTGTCCGCCGCTTTCGGATTTTCACCGACGGCGCGCGTCCGCAAGCCCCACCGGGTGTAAAACAGGATGATGTGGGTCGCAAACAGCAGCACGAACATCATGTAGAAGATCGGGCGTCCATTGAACAAGACCGGACCCAGCACCGGGATGTCCGCCAGCAGCGGGATCGGCACGGCTTGCAGCGTCTCGCGCGCCGCTTCACTGGAGAGCAGCACTTCGCGGCGGACGAAGCTGGTCACGCCGACGGCGAGGATGTTGATCACCGTGCCGCTGACGATCTGGTTGGTCTTGAAGGTGATGCTCAGCCAGGCGTGCAGCAGCGCCATGATCGTGCCGGACAGCGTCGCCACGATCACGCCGATGAGCTGCGCCTGAGGAGTCGTCAGGCTGCCGAGCAGGATGGTGAACACAGTGAAGCCGAAGCACGCGCCGGTCAGCATCATGCCTTCGATGGCGATGTTGACCACGCCCGCCCGCTCGCACCAGATGCCCGCCAGCGCGCCCATCACAATCGGCGTTGAGAGGCGCAGACTGACTTGCAGCATGACAGTGACATTGATGCTGTTGTTCGCCGCCGCGACGATCAGCACGGTTGGGATGAGCAGAAGCCCGCCAGCATACAGGGCGAGCGTCCGCGCCCGTTTACCGCCGATCCCGATCAGGCTGATCGCGCCGATGACGGCGTAGAGAATCCCGACGATCAGCGTGTACGGCTGCGTCGAGACGGTGATGTCGGGGACGCCGCCGCCGAAGGTCAGGCGGGTCTGCGTCGCGGTGTCCATGCTGAGCGCGCCGGTCACCATCCAGATGCCGAGCAGCACAAAGAGGACGGCGATCACGCCGGCGCGGGTGACTTTCAGATTGTCACGCCAGGACTCCGGCTTTTCCAGTTGAGATCGTGTGATTGCAGCCATGATTCGTCCTTGTTACCCACCCCAGCCTTTTGCCGTGAAGGTCGCCGCGCCGCCTTCGGTCTTGGGGATGCGCCAGAGATAGCGAATGATCGCGTCCGCTGCGATGAACATGATGATCAATGCCTGAATGATCTTGACCAGGTCGATGCTGATATTGGCGCGCACCTGCATCAGCCCCGCGCCGGAGAGCAGCGCGCCCCACAGCAAGCCGGCGACGATCATGTTTTTCGGCTCCGTGCGCGCCAGCAGCGCGACGGCAATGGCATCGAAGCCCAAGCCCGCGAAGAACTCCGGTTTCATGTTGAGCTGCACCGCCGAAATCTCGATGCTGCCCGCCAAGCCCGCCAGCCCGCCGCTGAGCGCCAGCGCCAGCACAATGCTGCGCCGGACGTTCATGCCGGCGTATTTGGCGGCGTTGGGGTTCGTGCCAACGGTGCGCAGTTCAAAGCCGGGCGTTGTGCGCGTCAGGAACCAGTCGGTGAACCAGACGGCAGCCAGCATCAGCAGGAAGCCGATATGAAGCTGACCGCGCACGGTCGTCCACGCCAGAAACAGCCCCCCGACTGCGACCAGCGCGCCCATCACAACCGAGCGGATCGCCGTTTGCGGCGTCAGCCGCTCGCGAATGCGCCACAGGCTGAGCAGGGCGGCGGCGATCCCCGCCGCGATGAACAGCCAGGGCGGGATCGCGTCGAAGCGCGGCATGATCGCCGTCTCCGTGATGAAAGGCGTGCGCGGCGTGCTGGCATTTGGGTCGAGCAGGATGATCGGGTTGGTCGATTTGATGATCCAGTCGGTGAAGCGGATGGCGATGTAGTTGAGCATGATCGTCACGATGACTTCGTGCGCGCCGGTGTAGGCTTTGAGCAAGCCCGGCACAGCGCCCCAGAGCGCGCCGCCGAGAATCCCGCAGGCGATCATCAATGGGACGTGGATTAGCACTGGCAGACCAGCAAACATCGGCGCGAAGCCGATCCAGACCGCCAGCAAGCCGCCCATGTAGAGCTGACCTTCCGCGCCGATATTGAATAAGCCGGCTTTGAAGCCGAGCGCGACGGCGAGTCCGGCGATGATGAACGGGATCGCGCGGACGATTGTGCTTTCCAACTGCGCTGGGAAGAACAGCAGCGCCGATCCCGCGCCGATCCGTAGAAAAGCGACATCGGCTTTGCCCTCCGCCGTGTAGAGGATGCCCGCCGGGCTCGCCCCCGGCGCATTGACCAAGCGGTTGCCCGGTCGGCGGACGATCAGATTGTCCGAGACCGCGCTTTCAAGCTCGGTATTGAGCGCGTGGGCGACGTCACGGTCATTCAGCAGGTTGATGTCATACAATGCGCGGACGATGGCGATCTGCTCCGCCAGCCCGGACGGGTCGGGGACGCCCGCCGCCGTCAGACGGTCGAGGGTGGCGGCGGCAGCGCGCGCGTTCGACGCCCCGACGACCGCGCCGGTGCTGCTGGTGATCGCGCCCATCTGCGCCAGCAGATCGGCGAAGCTGGAGTCGAGCGCGATACCGGCGCTGTCCAGCGTCACGACCGCCTCCGCCAGCCGCGCCAGCCGGGCGATCCCCGCTGAATGGACGAGTTTGATCGCGTCGAGCAGGGCGGCATCGTCCAGATCGGCGGCGGAGGGCGCTGCCGCTTCGATGGCGGCGCGGTCGGCGGCGTCGAGCGCGGTCTGCGCGGCATATTGGCTCGCAAGCTGACGCACCGCCGGGCGTTCGAGCGCGTCGAGGTCGGCGATCAGCGGCGCATAGGCGGCGATCCGATCTGCGCCCAGCCCGCGCAGCTCCGGCACGCTCGCAGCCAGGGTATTGAGCGCGTCGTCGTCTAGATCAGCGAAGGGGGCGAGCGCCGGCGCGAAGCGCCGCGCATTGTCGACGCCGAAGTTGTTCAGATGGGTGGCGTCGCGTCCCAGCGTGCGCAGATCGCTTTGGGCGATGGGTTCGGCGTTCGCCAGCGCCAGCAGCCCGCCGAAGTCATCCCGCGAGACGACATCGTTGAGCGCCAGCCCGAGCGAGCCTTCGAGCAGGGCGCTGTAGGCTGTGCCGGCGATATTGAGTCCGCGCCCGACATCGCCGCGCCCGCCGGTCACGACCATGAACACGACCGTGACCAGCAGCGCGGTCAGGACGGCGAGGATCGGCGCGATACTGGGGGAAATGCGCATCCATGCCCGCCCGACCGGGGCGAGCGCGCGCGGCGGCTTGAGAGCAGTATCAGCCATGATGGTTTTTCCTCGATTCGGCTTTCTGCCCGCCGTGCATTTCGCGGACGAGTTCGCGCTCCTGCGTTGAGGACTTTTCCGGGTCGATTCCTGCCATCAGCAAGCCCACCTTGCTGCGATCCGCCTCTTCGATGGGCAGGATGCCGATGATGCGCCCGGCATACATGACCGCGACGCGGTCGCTGAGCGACAGAATCTCATCCAGCTCCGCCGAAACCAGCAGCACCGCCGTCCCCGCGTCGCGCATTTTGATGATCTGCTTGTGGATGAATTCGATGCTGCCCACGTCCAGACCGCGCGTCGGCTGCGCGGTGATCAACAGGCGGGCGGGGCGCGAAAATTCGCGCGCCACGATCACTTTCTGCTGATTGCCGCCGGAGAGCTTGCTCATGGCGACGTTGATCCCCGGCGTGCGCACATCATACTGCTTGACCAGCGCCGCGGCGTTGGCGTCGATGGCGCGTTCGTCGGTCAGGATGCCCATGGCGAAGGGTTTCCGATGATAGGTTTGCAGGACGAGGTTGTTTTTGATCGGGAAGGACGCGACCATGCCGTTCTTCTGCCGATCTTCCGGCACGTGCGCGACGCCGGTCTCCGTGATGCGGCGCGGAGTCGCGTGGCTCAGCTCATGCCCGTCGATGCGGATATGCCCGGAGACGATGGGGCGCAGCCCGGTGATCGCCTCGACCAGCTCGGTCTGTCCGTTGCCCTGCACGCCCGCCACGCCGACGATCTCGCCAGCGCGCACCTCCAGCGATAAGCCGCGCACCGCCTGAAGGTGGCGGTCATCCTCCACCACCAGATCGCGAATCTCCAGCACGATCTCACCCGGCTTGGCGGGCTGCTTCTCGACCTGCAAGATGACCTCGCGCCCGACCATCATCGACGCCAGCGACATCTCGGTGCTGTCGCGCGGATCGGCTTCCCCGACGACTCTGCCGCCGCGCAGCACCATCACCCGCGTGCAGATTTCCAGCACTTCCTTGAGCTTGTGGCTGATGAAGATGATGCTCACGCCGCGCTCTAAAAGCGTCCGCATGATGCTGAACAAGCCTTCGGTCTCCTGCGGCGTCAGCACGGCGGTCGGCTCGTCCAGGATCAGAATGTCGCACTGGCGATAGAGCGCTTTGATGATCTCAACGCGCTGCTGCACGCCCACCGGCAAATCCTGAATCAGCGCGTCAGGATCGACTTCCAAGCCATACTGCTGCGCGATGTCGAGGATGCGCTTACGCGCCGCGCGCCGATCCAAAAACAGCCCGCGCACGCTTTCGTTGCCGAGCATGATGTTTTCCGTGACTGATAACACCGGCACAAGCTGAAAATGCTGATGCACCATGCCGATGCCGAGCCGGATCGCGTCGTTCGGGCTGTGGATCGCGGCGGGCTTCCCATTGACCAGGATTTCGCCTTCGTCCGGCGTGTACAGCCCATACACGAGGTTCATCAGCGTGCTTTTGCCCGCGCCGTTTTCGCCCAGCAGACCCAGCACTTCACCTTTATAAAGCTTGAGGTCGATCCCATCGCACGCCACCACGCCGGGAAAGCGTTTGATGACATGGCGGACTTCCAGGACGACGGGTTTTGCCGCGCTCAGCTCCGGGATTTGCGCCGTCCTCGGCAGTACGTCGTGCGCCATCGTGCGCTCCATGTGTCCAGAAGGTCAGTTCGATGGCGTCATTATAACCATGAGTTAACGATGGGAAAAATGAAGGGGAAGGATGCTCAGGGCAATCGCCTTTGAAAAGTCATAACGCAGAGGACGCAGTGGCTTTCTGAGAAAAAGCTTTTACTTGCTCTGCGCGCTCTGCGTTCAACAGGCGCATCGCTGCCGCTTCATCTTCAGACCGCAGGTCAGTTGAACGGCGTGACGCGGTGGCAGGCGACGAAATGCTCCGGCGTGACTTCGATCAGTTCCGGATCGGGTTGTTGATAGCAGATGCCTGCCAGCGCGACTGGGCAGCGCGTGTTGAAGTTGCAGCCGAGCGGCGGGCGCGCCGGGGACGGCACATCGCCGGTCAGGATGATGCGCTGACGGCGCTTCTCGATCAGCGGATCGGGGACTGGCACGGCGGACAACAGCGACTGCGTATACGGGTGCAGCGGATTGTCGTACACCTCATCGACAGGGCCCAGCTCGACGATCTTGCCCAGATACATCACTGCCACACGGTCGCAGATATGGCGCACCATGCTCAGATCATGGGCGATGAACAGATAGGTCAGGTTAAACTCATCTTGGAGTTCTTCCAGCAGGTTGACGACTTGCGCCTGAATCGACACGTCCAGCGCCGAGATCGGCTCATCGGCGACGATGAAGCTCGGATTGAGCGCCAAGGCGCGGGCGATGCCGATGCGCTGGCGCTGACCGCCGGAGAACTCGTGCGGATAGCGGTTGACGTAGTAGGGATTCAGCCCGACGCGCTCCAGCAGCCGCTCAACATATTCCTGCAGCTCATTCTTGTTCTGAATCACGTTGTGGATACGCAGCGGCTCGCTCACGATGTTGCCGACCGACATGCGCGGATTGAGCGACGCGAACGGGTCTTGGAAGATCATCTGCATGCGCTTGCGCATCTTGCGCAGCTCTGGCGCGGGCAGGGTGGTCAGTTCCTTGCCTTCAAAGACGACGCTGCCGGCGGTCGGCTTGTAAAGCTGAAGGACGGTGCGCCCGGTCGTGCTTTTGCCGCAGCCGGACTCGCCCACCAAGCCGAGCGTTTCCCCTTTGTAGACGCGGAAGCTGATATCATCGACCGCCTTGACCGCGCCGACCTGGCGCTGGAGGATGATCCCAGCGGTGATCGGGAAATATTTCTTGAGATTTTTGACTTCTAATAAGACTTCGCGACCGTTGCTGCTCGCTTTGGCAGCGGCGGGCGCTGTTGTCGCGGCGGCATTAGGCATGTTGCTGCACTCCTAACTGCTCATAGAGCTGACCGGATTTGACATCGACAAAGCACGCCTTGACATGATCGACCGGATCGCCCGGCACAGCGACCAGCGGTGGGCGCTCCTCATCGCATTTTCCGGGGATGCGGAAGGCGCAGCGGGCGAAGAATGGACAGCCTTTCGGCAGGATGCGCATGTCCGGCGGCGAACCTTCGATCTGCGTCAGTTTTTCGCCGTGCTGCCGCGTGTCGTGGCGCGGCAGCGACTTGAGCAGACCGAGCGTGTACGGATGGCGCGTGTTCTTGAAGACTTCCTCCGCCGATCCGCGCTCGACCACCTGCCCGCCGTACATGACCTGCACGGTGTCCGCCAAGCCCGCGACCACGCCCAGGTCGTGGCTGATCCAGATGATCGCCATGCCGAACTGGTCTTTGAGGCGGCGCACCAGGTCGAGAATCTGCGCCTGAATAGTCACGTCCAGTGCGGTTGTCGGCTCATCGGCAATCAGCAGCTTGGGATTGCACGAGAGCGCCATCGCGATCATCACACGCTGACGCATCCCGCCCGAAAACTGATGCGGATAGTTCTTCAAGCGTTTTTTTGCATCTGGGATGCCGACCATCGTGAGCAGCTCGGCGGCGCGGTCATTGGCTTCCTTGTCGCCCATGCCCAGGTGCAGCTTGAGCGCCTCGGTGATCTGCGTGCCGATGGTCAGCACCGGATTGAGCGAGGTCATGGGGTCTTGGAAGATCATGGCGATATCTGCCCCGCGCACCAGCCGTATCTCGTCATTCGAGAGCTTGAGCAGATCGCGCCCCTTGAAGATGACTTCGCCCCCTTCGATTTTGCCCGGCGGACTGGGGATCAGGCGCATGATCGACAGCGCGTGAACGCTCTTGCCGCTGCCGCTCTCTCCCACGACACCCAGTGTCTCGCCCTCTTGCAGTTGATACGAGACATCATTGACGGCGTAGACCGTGCCTTCCTGGGTATAAAACCTTGTCACAAGGTTTTTGACTTCCATCAAGATGCCCAATCCATTCCCTCCTGAACCCTCGATTTTTGCTTCTGCCCTGGCGCGCTGCCCAAGATGAAGGACGCGCTGGGTCGGTCAATAATTGAATGCCAATCAACCGCGGCGAAAACGCTGTCCGGTTGTCATGATTAAAACGGAAACGTGCGAAGATTATAGTTCGTCTCAGAAGCGATGCCAATAATCGTTAATATTAGTCAATACACGATCTGCGCGCCGGAGGTTCAAAGTTCGCCTCCGGCGCGTCGGTGTCATTTATAGCAGCCCCTGCGCCGCCGCGATTACGGCATTTGCGGTCAGCCCGTATTCCTCGTAGATTTTTTGATATGGCGCGCTCGCCCCGAATTTGTCCACGCCAATCGCCACGCCGTGCAGCCCAACATATTTCTGCCAGCCGAGCGTCACGCCCGCTTCAATGCTGACGCGGCGGGTCACGCTGGCGGGCAGGACGCTCTCGCGGTAGTCGGCGTCCTGCGCGTCGAACAGTGACCAGCACGGCAGCGACACCAGCCGGACATTGACGCCCGCGCCCGCCAGCGCGGTATACGCCTCATGCGCGATGTGAACCTCGCTGCCGCTGCTCATCAGGATCACGTCGGGCGTGCCTGTGCCGCTCTGCGCCAGCACGTAGCCGCCGCGCGCAACGCCGGCATGGATCGCGCTCACCCCGCCGATGCCCTCGCCGGTCAGGACGGGCAAGTCCTGGCGTGTGAAGATCAGCGCGCACGCCTTATCCGCGCGCATCGCCGCCGCCCATGCGCCCGCCGTCTCGTTGGCATCGGCGGGGCGGAAGGTGTGCAGATTGGGGATCAGGCGCAGCGACATGACATGCTCAACCGGCTGATGGGTGGGCCCGTCCTCGCCCAAGCCGATGCTGTCATGGGTGAAGACGTAGATCGGCGCGATGTTCATCAGCGCGCCGAGCCGGATGGCGGGGCGCATGTAGTCGCTGAAAGTGAGAAAGGTCGCAGTGAACGGCTTGACGATCCCGCCGTGCAGCGCCAGCGCGTTGGCAATCGATCCCATCGCGTGTTCGCGGACGCCAAAGCGGACATTGCGCGCCGCCGGCTGACCGCGCCCGGTGCTGGCGGCGTTTTTCAGCAGCGTCTTGGTGCTTTCGGATAAATCGGCGTCGCCGCCGATCATGGTTGGGACTTTGGCGGCAATCGCGTTCAGCACCTGCCCACTGGCATTGCGGGTGGCGATCTTTTTGTCTGCGCCGAAGATCGGAATATCGGCGTCCCAGCCGGGCGGCAGCTCGCCCGCCATCAGCCGATCCCACTCCGCGCCCAGATCGGGATAGGCAGCGCGATAGCGCTCAAGCAGGGCGTTCCATTCAGCTTCCAGCTTCGTGCCAGTGTCAATGGCGCTGCGGAACAGCTCCAGCGCCTCGCCCGGCACGTAAAAGTCCTGATCGGGCGGGAAGCCGAGCGCCTGTTTGGTCAGCTTGACCTCATCCGCGCCGAGCGGCGATCCGTGCGCTTTATTCGAGCCGGCTTTGTTCGGGCTGCCATAGCCGATGATCGTCTTGATCGTGATCAGCGACGGCTGATCGGTCACGGCGCGCGCCTGTTCGATGGCGGCGGCAATCGCCTCCACGTCGTTGCCATCGTCAACCGTCAGCGTGTGCCAGCCGTAGGCGCGGTAGCGCGCCGCCACGTCTTCGGTGAAGGTCATCTCGGCGCTGCCGTCGAGGGTCACATCGTTGCTGTCATACAGATAGATCAGCTTGCCCAAGCCCCAATGCCCCGCCAGCGATCCGGCTTCAGCGCTGACGCCTTCCATCAGATCGCCGTCGCTGACCAGCGCGTAGGTGTAGTGATCGACCAGCGGAAAGCCCGGACGATTGAAGTAGGACGCGAGATAGGCTTCCGCCAGCGCAAAACCGACGGCGTTCGCTGCGCCCTGTCCAAGCGGACCGGTCGTCGTCTCAACGCCGGGCGTGTGTCCGTATTCGGGATGTCCGGCGGTCTTGCTGCCCCACTGACGAAAGGCTTTGAGATCATCCAGCGTGACGTCGTAGCCGGTCAGATAGAGCAGGGCGTAAATCAGCATCGATCCGTGCCCGGCGCTGAGGATGAAGCGGTCGCGGTTCGCCCACGCCGGATTGTGCGGATTGTGGCGCAGAAAGCGCGTCCATAGGGTGAACGCCATCGGCGCAGCGCCCAACGGCAAGCCCGGATGTCCGCTGTTGGCTTTCTGCACTGCGTCAATCGAGAGCGTGCGGATCGTGTTGATGGCTAAGGTCTGTAGGTCAAGCGTGAGGGTCACAATTTATCCTCCGTGATGTGAAGCGCTCAATCAAGCCCGATATTATAACGCGGAATGTTCCCCTGATCAGGTTACGCCTGTCACTAACGAGATCGACGCCTTTCGGGGATGATAAGAGGAAAACCGGATCGATGTATTGGGGCTGCCGAGGAGAGAAGATGATTCGCGAACCGGAATATATGACTTTAGATGGCAATGAGGCGGTCGCCCGTGTCGCCTACAAGCTCAACGAGGTGATTGCCATTTACCCGATCACGCCGTCATCGCTGATGGGCGAGCTGGCGGATGAATGGGCGGCGGCGGGCAAGCCGAATTTGTGGGGCAGTGCGCCGCTGGTTGTGGAGATGCAGAGCGAAGGCGGTGCAGCGGGCGCGGTGCATGGCGCGCTGCAAACCGGCGCGCTGACCACCACCTTCACTGCGTCGCAGGGCTTGCTGCTGATGATTCCGAACATGTACAAGATCGCGGGCGAACTCACGTCGGCAGTCTTTCACGTCGCAGCGCGCGCGCTGGCGGCGCAGGGGCTGTCAATTTTTGGCGATCACAGCGATGTGATGGCGGCGCGCTCGACCGGATTCGCGCTGATGGCGTCCGGCTCGGTGCAGGAAGCGCACGATTTCGCGCTGATCGCGCAGGCAGCGGCGCTGCGCGCGCGCATCCCGTTCATTCATTTCTTCGACGGCTTCCGCACATCGCACGAGATCAACAAGATCGCGCTGCTGACCGACGACGATCTGCGCGCCCTGATCGATGACGATCTGATCGCCGATCACCGCGCGCGCGCGCTGTCGCCGGAAAACCCGTTCATTCGCGGGACGGCGCAGAACCCCGATGTCTACTTCCAGGCGCGGGAGACGGTCAACCCGTTCTACGCGGCGTGTCCTGAGGTGGTTGAGCAGGTGATGCGCCAGTTTGCAGCGCAGACCGGGCGCGCCTATCAGCTCTATGAGTATCACGGCGCGCCGGACGCCGAGCGCGTGATCGTGATCATGGGATCGGGCGCGGAGACCGTCCATGACACTGTCGATCATCTGAACGCCAATGGCGAGCGCGTCGGCGTGCTGAAGGTGCGGCTGTATCGCCCGTTCGATGGGGCGCGCTTCGCGGCGGCGCTGCCGAAGTCCGTCCGCGCGGTGGCGGTGCTGGATCGCTGCAAGGAGCCGGGCAGCGCGGGCGAGCCGATGTATCTGGATGCGGTGACCGCGCTGGTCGAGTTTGGGCAGTTTGACCCCATGCCGCGCGTCGTCGGCGGGCGCTACGGGCTGGCGTCGAAGGAATTCACGCCGGCGATGGTCAAGGCGGTGTTCGACAATCTGACGCAGGCGCAGCCGAAGAATCACTTTACCGTCGGCATTCACGACGATGTCAGCGCGACCAGCCTGGATTACGACCCGGCATTCTCCATCGAGTCACCGGACACGGTGCGCGCCATCTTCTACGGCTTGGGCGCGGATGGGACGGTCGGCGCGAATAAGAACGCGATCAAGATCATCGGCGAGAACACCCCTAACTACGCGCAGGGCTATTTCGTCTACGACTCGAAAAAGTCCGGCTCGATGACGGTCTCGCACCTGCGCTTCGGCGCACAGCCGATCCGCGCGCCGTATCTGATCACAGCGGCGAACTTCGTCGCCTGCCATCAGCCGACGTTCCTGAACCGCTTCGATATGCTCAAAGAGGCGCTCCCGAACGGCATTTTCCTGCTCAACACGCCGCACCCGCCGGATAAAGTCTGGGAGACGCTGCCGCGTCCGGTGCAGGCGGCGATCATCGACAAAAAGCTGCGCCTGTTCGTCATCAACGCTATCCAGGTCGCCAAAGACAGCGGCATGGGCGGGCATATCAACACGATCATGCAGGTCTGCTTCTTCGCCATCTCCGGCGTGCTGCCGCGCGATCAGGCGATTGCCGCGATCAAGGCGGCGCTGGAAAAGACCTACGCCCGCAAGGGTGAGGCGGTCGTCGCGGCGAACCTGGCGGCGGTCGATAACACGCTGGCGCATCTGCATGAGGTCAGCGTGCCAGACCGCGTGACCAGCACGCTTGAGTGGATTCCGCCTGTGCCAGCGAGCGCGCCGCCGTTCGTGCGTGATGTGCTGGGCATGATGATCGCCCGGCGCGGGGATGATCTGCCGGTCAGCGCGCTGCCCGTCGACGGCACGTATCCGAGCGGGACGACGCAGTATGAAAAGCGCAATCTGGCGCAGGAAATCCCGGTCTGGGACGAAAACATCTGCATCCAGTGCGGCAAATGCGCGTTTGTCTGCCCGCACGCGGTCATTCGTATCAAAGTCGCGGATGCGGCGGCGCTCGAAGGCGCGCCCGCCGGCTTCAAGACCGCGCCCGCCCGCGACACCGAGTTCAAGGGCATGGCATACACGATCCAAGTGTCGCCAGAGGACTGCACCGGCTGCGGCATCTGCGTCGATGTCTGCCCGGCGAAGAACAAATCCGCCCTCAACTACAAAGCGCTCAATATGCGCCCACAGGCGGAGCGGCTCGAACAGGATCGCGCCAACTGGGACTTCTTCCTGAAGCTGCCGGAGGTGGATCGCCGCCGGATCAAGGTCAGCAGCATCCGCCAGCAGCAGATGCAGCAGCCCCTGTTCGAGTTCTCCGGCGCGTGCGCCGGCTGCGGCGAGACGCCCTACATCAAGCTGATCACGCAGCTGTTCGGAGATAGAGCGGTGATCGCCAACGCGACCGGCTGCTCCTCGATCTACGGCGGCAACCTGCCGACCACGCCCTACACCTACAACCATGAGGGGCGCGGACCCGCCTGGTCCAATTCGCTTTTTGAGGACAATGCCGAATTTGGCTTGGGGATGCGCATCGCGCTCGATCAGCAGATCGACCAAGCCCGCGAACTGCTCGGACGGCTCGCGCCGGCGCTCGATCCCGAATTGGTCACAGGTATCTTGAACGCCGATCAGCATGATGAAGCCGGCATCTATGCACAGCGCGAGCGCGTCGCGGCGCTCAAGGCGCGGCTGGCGCAACTGGAAAGCGACGACGCGCGGCGGCTGCTGCCGCTGGCGGATGTGCTGATCAAGCGGGATGTGTGGATCATCGGCGGCGATGGCTGGGCGTATGATATCGGCTTCGGCGGGCTGGATCACGTCTTTGCCAGCGGGCGCAACGTCAACATTGTCGTGCTGGACACTGAGGTTTATTCCAACACCGGCGGGCAGATGTCCAAGTCCACGCCGCGCGCAGCGGTCGCTAAATTCGCTGCCGGTGGCAAGCCCGCTGCCAAGAAAGACCTGGGCATGATCGCCATGAGCTATGGCAGCGTCTACGTCGCGCGGGTCGCCTTTGGCGCGAAAGATGAGCAGACGCTGCGCGCCTTCCTCGAAGCCGAAGCCTACGACGGACCCTCGCTGATCATCGCCTATTCGCACTGCATCGCGCACGGCATCAACATGGGGACGGCGCTGAAAAATCACAAGGCGGCGGTTGACTCTGGTCAGTGGATCCTCTACCGCTACAATCCAGCGGCGCAGGGGACGAATCCGCTCACGCTCGACTCGCATCCGCCCAAGCTGCCGCTCAAAGATTATCTGAACATGGAGAACCGCTTCAAGATGCTCGAACTGACCCAGCCGGAGAACGCCGCCGCGCTCTTTGAGGAAGCGCAGAAGGATGTCCAGGCGCGCTGGGCGCTGTATGAGTATCTCGCGTCGCGTCCGTATGGACATGAGAACGGAGCTAGCTGAGATGAACCTATCCACCACCTATCTCGGGCTGCCGCTGCGTTCACCGCTGGTCGCCTCGGCGTCGCCCTTGTCGGAGAAGCTCGCTGGCATCAAGCGCCTGGAGGATGCAGGCGCGGGCGCGGTCGTGCTGTATTCGCTGTTTGAGGAACAGATTCGCCTTGAGCAGACGGCGCTCGAGTTCCATCTGACGCGCGGGACAGAGAGCTATGCTGAGGCGCTGTCGTATTTCCCGTCCCCGCGTGAGTATCACGCCGATCCGGTCGGCTATCTCAAGCTGATTCAGGAGGCGAAAGCGTCGGTGGACATTCCGATCATCGCCAGCTTGAACGGGACGACGCCGGGGCGCTGGGTCAAATTCGCGGCGCAGATGGTTGAGGCGGGCGCGGACGCGCTCGAACTCAACCTCTACGCCATCCCGACCGATCCCGATCTGCCCGGCTCCGAGGTCGAGGCGCGCGACCTCGAGATCGTGCGCGCCGTCTGCGCAGCGGTGCAGGTGCCGGTGGCTGTCAAGCTCAGCCCATTCTTCAGCAACATGGCGAACATGGCGAAGCAGTTTGATGGCGCGGGGGCGCGGGCGCTGGTGCTGTTCAACCGCTTCTACCAGCCGGACATCGACCTGGAGCATCTGGAGGTGCGCCCGAATGTCCTGCTCAGTACGCCGCAGTCGCTGCGGCTGCCGCTGCGCTGGATCGCCATCCTGTTCGGGCGCGTCCGCGCTGAACTGGCGGCAACCGGCGGCGTCCATCATGGGACAGACGCGGTCAAGCTGCTGCTGGCGGGCGCGCAGGTGACGATGATGGCGTCGGCGCTGCTGAAAAACGGCATCGATTATCTGCGCGTGGTCGAGCGCGAGTTGGTCGAGTGGATGGATCAGAACGAGTATGAGTCGGTGGCGCAGATGCGCGGCGCGCTCAGCCAGATCAACTGCCCTGATCCGACCGCCTTTGAGCGCGCACAGTATATGAAGGCGCTGACCTATTATCGGACGGAGGCGCCGCTGTAAAGCTGAGCTTGGGGGCGCAGCGGATCACCTGCGCCCCCATAAACTCGGCAGCCGACTCGGCGGGTCATGGCGGCAAGCAGCCGCGCCGGGTGCTGCCTGAGCCGCTGCGCTTGGCTTTCCACAGCAGTCGCCTCACCCTGACACAGGCGCTCAAGCAGTTGGTTCAACTGGTGTGGATCGCTGCCCGCCAGCGCAGGCGACTTTTCAGCAGCGTCTCGGAACTGCTCCGGCGGCAGCGATGGCATGATCCCGTGCATCATCGGGTGTGCGGGATAACCACCGGATGCACTGCTGAGCAACTCAGAAACGCCCCGCAGTGAGGACGGTCGGCAACTGGTTCCAAACAGCCCTATCTGCGTTATGCCCGGCGCAGCCAAACCATCATCGGCCCCGGATCGCGGTTCGCCCAGGCGAAATACGGGATCGCTTTCAGGGGCGTCCGTTTGAAGGATGCAGCGGCTGATGCGGTGGTATAACGACGATAAAGCGCCTTCCCATCCCAGGCGAGATCGGCGTCCGAGATGATCGCCTCGCCATGCACTACGCTGACTCCGCCCACCAGGTCGGGATCAAAGTCCGCCGTCAGCGCTGCCTGATCGGGCAGCGCGAACAGCCGCACATCAACTCCCGGATGATCGACTGCCTCGATGCAGTAGAGGATAGGTCCGCGCATCAGCGCGACGCGATTCTGATTATCCACCGCGAATGGGTGGCTCTCGATGCGCTCAACGGGCATTGGCAGGTGCAGTTCGATGCGGTCGCCCGCACTCCATTCCCGCGAGATGGTCGCATAGCCCCTGACGACCGCCTGATCGACCGGCGCACCGCTGACCGTCAGCGTCCAGCCTGCGCCCACCCAGCCGGGGATGCGCATCTTCATAGCAAAGTTTCCGGCTGTGCCGACCATTATAGTGACTTTGCCATCCCAGGGATATTCTGTCTCCTGTATAAGCGACACGGCGCGTCCATCTGGCAGAGTTAGGTTTGCCTGACTGCGGGCGAAGTGATGCAACCAGACAGCGTTATCGCTTACAGTGTAAAGATAGCCGGGCAGCGATGCCAGCGTCCGCGAGACATTGGCAGGGCAGCACGCGACCGGGAACCACTGCTGGCGGCGGTGCGCGCCGTCATCCAGCAGCGGATTCTGGTAAAAGTAGGCAGTGCCATCGAGCGAAATCCCAGATAGTACGCTGTTATAGAGCGCCAGCTCCATCAGATCGCCATAGCGCCCGTCAGCGTCGATCAGCAGCATCCGCCAGTTCCACATGAAGTTAGCGACACTGGCGCAGGTCTCCGTATGGGCGCGTCCGGGAGGCAGTTCGTAGTCCGTGCCGAAGCCCTCGTTCTCATAGCGCGAACCCAGCCCGCCGTTGATGTACATTTGGCGCGTCGTCATGCTCGACCACATGCGTTCGAGCGCCTCATGAAGCGCGGGTTCGCCCGTTTCGGCATACAGATCAGCCGCGCCGCAGTTGAGGTACACTGCACGCACAGAATGCCCTTCAAGCCGCGTCATTTCGCGGAACGGGACGCGATCCTGATGGTACGACGACTCGAAGCGCCCAAACGCCCTGCCCAGTTTGCCATAACCGCGCACATCAATAAAGTATTTCACCTGATCGAGATACTTTCGGTCGCCGGTGACGCGGTCAAGCTCGACCAGCGCCATCTCGATTTCCGGGTGACCATCCGTGCCGAAGACTTTACCCTGATCTTCAGCTCCGAAGCGCGCGCAGATGTGATCGGCGAAGCGAATCGCCACGTCCAGCAGACTGCGCTTGCCCGTCGCCCGAAAATGGGCGACCGCCGCCTGAATCAGGTGACCGGCGCAGTACATCTCGTGGTAATCGAAGTTTGTCCAGCGGCGCTCGGCGCGCTCACCCATGAAATAGCTGTTCAGATAGCCGTCGGGCTGCTGCGCCGCTGCCACCTCGTCGATCAGCCCATCAACCAGCGCGTTCAATTCCGGGTCATTCGAGCCGGCAAGCTGCCAGCTCGCCGCTTCGAGCAGCTTGTAAATGTCCGAGTCATTAAAAAACCACCCGACGAAATGCCCCGCTTTGCGCCCACTCGCGACGCGCAGGTTATCGACTCGTCCAGTAGCCTCGCACAGGCGCGCCTGACCGGGGATGATCACCTCGCGGTTGAGCTGGCGGCGCCCCGCCCAGAAATGATCGGTCAGTATGACGGCATTGACGGAGACGGCGCGCAGTTTTGCAAACGGACTGCGGCTGGTATCGACAACAGGAGCGCATGTCATGATAGAGTCATCAACCTTTCGTAGCGCCGCCGGTCAGCCCACTGACGTAATAGCGCTGCAAGAGCAAAAAGATCAGAACACATGGCAAAATGCTGACCATCAGTCCCGCTTGCAGCGCGCCCCAGTCGATCACGCCGTAATAGCCGCTGCGAACGCTCGTCAGCAAAATCGGCAGCGTGAAATTGGCTTCGCGGGTCATGAAGATCAGCGCCGCCAGGAACTCATTCCATGAGTTGAGGAAGGCGTAAATGCCAACCGTGATAATTCCTGGTCGGACGATAGCGAACATGACGCGGTAGAGCATCGATAAGGCGGAGCAGCCATCCAGTAGCGCCGCTTCTTCTTTTAGCGGAAAATTGAAGCGGGCAAAGCCGTATCCCGCCAATGTGCTGAGGATGATCGAGCCGATCACTGTGATGATCGCGGTGATCGCGCTGTTGCCGACATACGTCCAGACGCCGCGCCCGTAAGTGTTCAGTTTGGCGTAGTTGGCGAAGTCGATCTGCGATGGCAGGAAGGTCGGCGGCGCGGCGGAGGCTTCGCTCGGCGGCTTGACTGAGCTGATCGCCGACCAGACAATCGGAAACAGGAACAGAATTGCCAGCACGATACACACGCCGTAGATGAACACCCGCCACCAGGCGATTGAGCGCGTCCGTCGGCGCGGTTCGGTCAGGGTGCGTTGCTGCGCAAGGGTTGCCATCAGCTGTCCTCGCTCAATAACTCGTGTCATCGCGCAGCAGACGAAGCTGCACGATGCTCAGAACCACCAGAATGCCCAGCAGGACAATCGACATCGACGCGCCATAGCCGAGCTTGAAGTTTGTGAAAGAGTTTTTATAAATCCAATAGACGACTGAGATGGTCTGATTTTGCGGTCCGCCCGCTGTCATGATATAAAACTGGTCGAATGCCAGATATGACCCAATCACCGATAAGACGAGTGCGAGGGCGAACGTTCGCCGCAGCAGCGGCAGCATGACATAGCGGAGTCGATCCCAGTAATTTGCGCCGACGCCACTTCTTCAACCCCGCGCATCATCGACATCGTGAACACGCCTTCGAGATCGTTGGTAATCAGTCCGAGTGTCGAAGTGCGGCGGCTTTTTAGGCTGCGGGCGATGCTGTTGGGGCGGTAATTGAGCTGCTCAACGGCGGCACGAATGCGCGCCAGCGCATCCTGGCTGACATATGGCATGCCATTCAGGACTTTGGAGACCGTTGCAGGCGAAACCCCGGCAAGCTGCTACCATCCTGAGCTGCGGAGAGGGGGGGATTCGAACCCCCGATAGCTTGCACTATACTCATTTTCGAGACGAGCCCGTTCAACCACTCCGGCACCTCTCCATGAGCGCCCATTGTAGATGAGTCGGGCTGAATTTTGAATAGCTGATTTCGGATCGATGAACGCTCAGAGAGTGACCTGAGCGTCCGTCGATTTGGGGAAACTGTCGTGGATGTGCGCTGTGGTGGGGGGGGGAGGCGTCACATCGCACTTGATACAGTCTACCCGACATGGCGCGCCCGATGCCGGACGGCTTCCCAACGATACCCATACGCTTGAACTTGATTGGCGCAACAAGCCTGTTTTGCGAGACAATGGAATTATGCGAAGGCGTTTTTTGCAAACATGTTAAGGATGGATCGGCATGAAGAAAACTGGGCTTTTGGCACTGCTTCTGGGCGCGGCGTTGCTGATGAGCATCAGCAGCGTCCATGCAGGCGCGCGCAATCTCGACCTGATCCCCGGCTGCGCGGGCTACCGCGCTGTCAGCGGGACGCTGATCGGGGAACGCAATAACACCGGGCGCGGCGTCGAGTCGTTTGTCGTGCGCGTCCGCGACGGGCGCGGCGCGCTGGTCTACGATCTGGTGATCGATGTCCCTATCGGCGGGCGTTACAGCTTTCCGGCGGGCGCGCTGCTGCGCTATCCGCTGCCCGTCCGCGCCAATCCGATCACGCTGACCGTGACCAGCCTCGGCGGAAATGGGCAGGATGCGCTGACCCTTTACACCAATACGGCGGACTGCGGCGCGTTGGGCGGTGAACCCGTCCTCTTTGTCACGGGCGATCCCAATCGGCTGCCGCGCTTGACCAATCCGCCCGGACTGGCAGAGGCTGGCGCAGCTTATGCAGTTGTCAACACCGACAACCTCAACCTGCGCACGGGCGACGATATCCGCTATGCGCGCATCGCCATCCTTGACGGCGGGACAGCGCTGATCTTGCTGGGCAGCAATGGCGCGCGCACTGCTGACGCGCTCTGGTGGTATGTCGAGGTCGGCGGAGTGCGCGGCTGGGTCAAGAATGAATTCATCGTCATTCGCGGGAACACCGCCGGGATTCCAGTTGTCGAGACGCGCGGAGCGCTCGCTGTCCCGTATTTCATTCTCGGCGCGCCAAATTTCCTGCGCACGGTTCCCGCCCCCGGCGCAACCGTGCTGTGCCGCCTGCCCGCTAACATCAATTTCCCTGTCCTGCTGAAAGACGCGGCGCAGGCGAGCTGGTTCCAGATCGAAGCTGCCTGCGGCGGTGAAACCGTGATCGGCTGGGTGCAGGCGGATGCGGGCTTCATCCGCAATGAGGGCGGAGTCGTCATCTCAACGCCGTGACGATCAATGCCAGTGGGACTGGAGCGCGCCGCGAGCGTCCCAGCCTCTTTCAGCGGTAATTTCCATCTGTTGAACGCGGCGTGAACGCGGCGCGCAGCCGATCCACGCCGCCAGCCTGCCCGATAAGTTTCGGGGTGATCAGCACGGCATCCGGCTGCACGGTCGCTGCCGCTTCAACCTCCGCCAGCGTCTCCAGGGGGTGCGAGAGCAGCACGTAGGTGGGGCGCGGGATGACGATGCGCATGGCGCAGAGGGCATCCTGTGCTTGGGTCGGGTCGCCGCCGAGCGCGACCACCTGCGGCGCGAGCATCAGCACTTGATCGAGCTGATCGCGCTTATCGACGTGGATGATAGCGGTCATGCGGTTGCGCTGAACCGCCGACACCAACGACCAGAGCGCTGTTCCATCGACGATGCCGGCGTGCAGCATCAGCGCGGAAGCGCCCGCCGCCCGCGCCTCGACGATCTGATATTCATCGAAGATGAAATCCTGGCTGATGACCGGAAAACGCACCGCCCGCGCCACCAGCGTCAGATCGTTGAGACCGCCATCATAGATCGCCTCGTCGGTGAACAGCGCAATCGCGTCTGTGCCTTCGCGCATGAAGCGCAGCGCCAGCGCGACCGGATCATACGCCCCGTCCGCGTCGAGGGCATAGCGAATCTGCCCGATCAGCATAACCGTGGGACTCTCCGTCACCGTGCTGAGAATCGGCTGTGGGCGCTTCTGCATACTCGCCAGCGCGCGCACCGCCTCAATCGGTGTCCGGCTTTTGCGCCGCACCAGCGCTTCGCGCTTTGCCGTAATGATCTCGTCGATGCCGCTCAAATCGGATTCACCTCGCCTTCGCTTCTATTTTAGCAGAAACGTCCTCAGACGATGCACAGATCGCTCTGGAAACATGTTTCATCAGCTTTTCATCCACCGCCGGACTTTGCGCCTTTCGTCAGCGGCGCGAGTCGGCTAAGATTCAACCTTCAGTCAAACGCGTATCATTGTATCCAATTGAGTGAAAATGCACCCATGAGCGCAGCGACCCGCAAGAACACCTACTGCCTGATCAGCCTCGGCTGCTCAAAGAACACCGTCGACTCCGAAAGCATCGCCCAGGTTTTGAATCAGAACGGGCTGCGCGGGCTGAGCGCGCCGGAACGCGCCGAAGTCGTGATCGTCAACACATGCGGCTTCATCGACGCCGCTAAGCGCGAATCGGTCGAGACGCTGCGCGATCTGGTTGAGTCGAAGCGTGAAGGGCAGATGGTGATCGCCGCCGGCTGTCTGTCGCAGCGCTACGGGGCTGACCTGGTGCAGGAGATTCCTGGCTTGGACGGTGTAATCGGAACGCGCCGCTGGATGGACATCTTCGACCTGATCCGCCGGCTGCGCGCCCGCCCGCATCCCGAACCGCTCTATCATCTGCCGACCGACGCGCCGACGGTCGGGCGCGATGAGGGCGATGTGCTGCGTATCAGCCGCCAGGGGGCGAGCGCTTACGTCAAGATCGCGGATGGCTGCCGCCGCCCGTGCGCGTTCTGCGCCATTCCCAAGATTAAAGGGACTGCCGTCAGCCGCCCGATGGAGTCGGTGGTGCGCGAAGCGGTCTTTTTGCAGGAGCAGGGCATCCGCGAACTGATCCTGATCGCGCAGGACACGACCGACTATGGCTATGATCTGGGCTTGAAGGACGGATTAGCGCATCTGCTCGATGCGATGGTCGCCGCCGCGCCGGAGCTTCCCTGGATTCGCGTCATGTATGCCTATCCGGGCTACGTCACTCCCCGACTGATCGAGACGATGGCGAAGCACCCACAGATTCTGCACTATCTGGACATCCCGCTTCAGCATGGACACCGCGACACGCTGCTGCGGATGCGCCGCCCCGCCAAGATCGAATGGGTTTACGAGACGCTGGCGTCGATGCGCGCCGCGATGCCCGATCTGACCGTGCGGACGACCTTCATCGTCGGCTATCCGGGCGAGACGGATGCAGAATTTGACGGGCTGATGGGGTTTGTCCGCGATTTAGAGTTCGACCGGGTCGGCGCGTTCAAATATTCGTATGAACTCGGCACGCCGAGCGCGCTTTTGCCCAATCAGGTCGCGGATGAGGTCAAAGAGGCGCGCTACAATGCCCTGATGGCGATGCAGCAGGCGATCAGCCTGAAGAAAAATCAGGCATGGGTCGGCAAGACGCTGCCGGTGCTGGTCGAAGGCTGCGGCGATGCACAGGATGAGATGGGCGGCGCCAGCGGTAAGCTCAGTCTGGGGCGCAGCTACCGCGATGCGCCGGAGATCGACGGCTATGTGATCGTCGAAGGCGAGCTGCCGGTTGGGGAGATCGTCCCGGTGCGCATCACAGGCGCGACGACCTACGATCTGATCGGCACGGTCGATGTGGGCGGCGGGATCGTGATTCAGCCCGGTCAGGTGATCGGCGAAGGCATGATCCGGCTGGATCGGGCATAACTGCGAGATTGTCCGTGTCTGAGATGAGGATTTGTATCGTGAGCAAACGTCTGCTGGTCAGCGCCTTGGCGCTGCTGCTGGTTTCATCCGTTCAAGCGCAGGACGCGCCGACTCCGCCGGTTGACCGGCTGGCGCTGGCGGCGGACTATCGCGGTTACGACGGCGCGCCGATTGTACCCGGTCTGCCGGACACGCTGGCAGTGGGCGATGTGGAAACCTTCTGGGCTGCCGTCAGCGGCGCGGACGCGCCTGTTCAGGTCAGCGCGACGCTGGCGGCGGTGACTCCGCGCGCCTATGTCTGGCTGGCGGACGGAGTCACGCGGGGGCGGGCGGATTTAAGCCGCGTCGGGGAGCAGATCGCCAGCCTGTGGGAGACGCTGCGCCTGCGCGCCAATTACATCGAGCGTGCGCCGCTGCCGATTGAAGGGGATATATCGCGCTTTGTGGATCGCACTGACCTGCTGCCCGCGCCCGACGCCGACGGCGATCCGCGCCTGCACATCCTCTATGGGCGCGATCTGCGCGAGGACTTCTACTTCAATCCGGTCGACGCGCTGCCCGCCGCCATCGCGCCAAGCGACCAGACCAACGCGCGCGAGCTGCTCTACGTCAACACGACGACCTTCGCCGGTATCCCGCTGGACGACGGCATCTATGTGATCGGGATGCTGCGCGCGCTCTACAACTTCGTCATGCACTACAACGTCCCCGGTCAAGCGCCCTGGCTGACCGAGATGATGGGGAACAGCGTCCTCTTACAGCTTCAGAACGCGACCGTCGCTTCAGGCGAGATCGATGCCTACTTTTCGAACACGGAGACCACCTCCCCGATCCGCGCCTCGACCTTCGCCAACCGCGCCGCCGTCAACGGCGCGCAAGGCTTGTTCCTGTCTTACCTGACGCAGCGCTGCGGCGGCGATGTCTACCGCGATCTGTTCCTTGCAGAGGGGGACGGCTGGACGCCCGTCGATACCGTCCTGGCGCGGCGCGGCATCATCGATCCGGTCAGTACCCTGCCTGTGACCGCCCTCGATGTCTTCGCCGATTTCACGGTCGCCAACTTGGTCAATGCCGGCTTCGGCGATGGACGCTATCGGCACACCGCCGTCACCCTCGGTCAGAATCAGTTCCCGCGCTTCCGCCAGGTGACCGCGCTGCCGGATTCGGCTGAAAATGCGCAGGTTGCGCAGTTCGGCGCGGCGTATACCCTGTTCGGGACGCGAACGGGCGGATCGGTGCGCGTCGCGTTCGACGGTGGATCGGCGGCGCGCCGTCTGCTGATGCAGCGAGACGCGGGTGACTCGTTCTGGTGGTCGGGGCGCGGCGCGGGACGCCGCACGCTGACCACCTCGCTCGACCTGATCGGCGTCAACCCGCCTGCCCTGACCTTTGACGCCTGGTACAGCCTGGCGGACGGCTGGAACTACACTTATGTCTCGGTCTCAACCGACGATGGCGCGACCTGGACGATCCTGACGCCGGAATATGCGGGCGAGATCGCCGGCGATGGGCTGCGGATGCGCAGTCCGTTCGGCGCAGCCTACGGCACAGGCTTGACCGGCATCAGCAATCCGGCGGGCGCGCAGCCGTTCCCGATTGTCGGCGTGGTGATTCAGGGCGACGGCGTGACGCTGGGCGAAGTCACCCCTGGCGGACCCGCCGATCAGGCGGGGATCGAGCCGGGCGATGTGGTCTTGGGCTATGATGGGCAGCGCTGGCAGTCCGCGCCGGACATCATCGGCTTGCTGACGCAGTATGCCCCCGGCGACACGCTCAAGCTGCTGATCCAGCGCGGCGAGCGCGAGCTGGAGATTCCGATCTTGCTCGGCGCGCATCCGACCCGCGTCCGCCAGCCCGAACCGCGCTGGCTGCCATTCCGCGTCGATCTGTCGGCGTATCGCAATCAGCCCGTGATGGTGCGGATCGATACAGTCATGCTGCCCGGACGCGACGATCACGGCTTCGCAGTCGATAATCTGGCGATTGGGGATCGGGCGCTGGTGTGGGAGTCGGTCGGCTTTCGGGAAGTCACCAACGCCGTCGAACAGCGCTGGCTGGTGCAGGCGGTCACGACCGGCACGGCGGCGACTCCAGCGCGGGTGCGCCCACTGATCCGCGCGGATGGCTTTGCGGGCGAATGGGTGTTCGATCTGGCGGCTGGCGAGGCGCTGATCCTGATCGTGTCCGCCGTCAGCGCGGACGCCGCCGACACGGGGACATACAGCCTGCGCCTGACGCAGAACTGAGGGTGCAGTTCCCCGTCGGCGCGCAGAATTTCCCCACAGATGAAGCGATTGACCGAATTCAGGGCGTCGTCCCTCGAGCGCCTGCCGCCGCGCGCTGTATCCGGTTAGCTTGAGCCGCTTTGGGTGGAGCAGCAAATAGGTCATTGACCGCCTGATCGGTTCAGATCATCCGTCTGTCAGCAGCTCGTCCAGACGAACGGGGCGGTTTTCCTGGTAGGAACGGCGGGCGGCGGTCGCCATCAGGACGGGGATGCGCCCGTCGATGCCTGTCACTGGCATCGGTTGTCCGGTCACGAGGCATGCGACGAATGCCGCGATCTCCGCCTGATAGGATGAGATGTAACGCTCCATGAAGAAGTTGAGCGGCAGCCCCCGATAAACGCTGATGCGATTGCTCAAGGTCACGGCATCCGCAAACAGGTTATCGCTGCGCGCGACGCCCGCGCTGCCAAAGACTTCAACGCGCTGATCATAGCCGTAGACTGCCTGGCGGCTGTTGTCGATCGTCCCGACTGCGCCGCTTGCGAATTTCAAAGTGATCACGGCGGTGTCTACGTCGCCTGCCTCGCCGATGGCAGGATCGATCAAGACGCCGGCAGCCGCGTACAGCTCGGTCACCTCCCCCAGCAGGAAACGCGCCATGTCGAAATCGTGGATCGTCATGTCGAAGAACATCCCGCCCGACACCCGAAGATAGTCCAACGGCGGCGGGGATGGGTCTCGGCTGATGATATGAAGCAGATGCGGTGTGCCAATTTCACCCGAGTCGACCGCCGCTCGGATGCGCTGATGGTTGGCGTCGAAGCGCCGATTGAAGCCGATCATCAGCTGCACACCCGCCGCCTCGACCGCTTGCAGAGCGGCGTCAATCTGCGCCAGATCGGCGGCGATGGGTTTCTCGCAAAAGATGTGCTTGCCGGCTCGCGCCGCTTTGATGATGAAATCGGCGTGGGTGTCGGTTGCTGAGCAGATCAAGACGGCGTCGATCCGGTCATCAGCCAGCAGAGCGTCATAATCGGGGGCGATGTGCGCGATGCCGAACGCTTCAGCGGCGGCGGCGGCGGCTTGCTGGTTGACGTCGGTCACTGCGGCAAGGCGCGCCTGTGGAAGGCGCTGAGTGATGGTCTGAAGGTGAACCCGACCGATCCGCCCCGTGCCGACCAATCCCAACTGAATTTGAGGAGCCATCGTTGACGCCTCAATAGCCCAGCCGACGCAGATAATCACGGTTGGCGCGGGCATAACGCAGGGGAGCGCCCTCGTCGTCGGTCAAGATATCCTGCTCGACGACCGCCCAGCCGCTGTAGCCGCGCTCGCCCAGCGCGCGCAGAACCCCTGCGAAGTCCACCTCTCCCTGACCGAGCGGGCAGAACACCCCTGCCTCAACTGCCTGAAAGTAGTTCTTGCCTTCGGCGCGGCAGGCACGGGCGACCTCCGGCTGGCAGTCCTTGAGATGAAGATGCCGAATGCGCTCGCCATATTCGGCGATGCACGCCAGCGCATCCCCGCCCGCGTAATGCCAGTGACCGGTGTCCAAGCACAGCCCGACCGCGTCATCCAAGCGGTCGAAGAGGGCGCGCGTTTCATCGGGGGTCTCAACGCAGCCCGCGCAGTGATGATGAAAGACGACCGCCAGCCCGGTCTCAGCGCGCAGATGCTGGGCGATTCGGTTCACCCGCTCAGCGACGGCGCCCCAGGCTTCGTTGGACAGCACGGAGCCGGTGCGCTGACCCGCGCGGGCGACTAGCTCCGGCACTTTGCCATTGTCGTCAGCCAGCACGATATACACCGCCCCCAATGCGGACAGCAGACGACCGACTTTCAATGCCGCCTGTATCCCGATTTTGTAAGCGCGTTCATCGGTCAGCGGGACTGGCACAAAGGCTGAAAGCAGGCGCAGATTGCGCGTCTCCAGCTCGCGGCGCAGGGTGTCCGGCTCAGTCGGCAGGTAGCCATAGGGTCCAAGCTCAGTACCGGTATAGCCTGCCTCCGCGATCTGATCAAGCACGGTGGCATAGGTAAAACGCGGTTCAATGCCTTCAAATTCGTAGATGCCCCACGACACCGGGGCGCTGGCGATCTGGATGCTCATAAGCGCTCTCTTGTAGATACGGTTAAAAGTAATGACGCTGTTTCTGCTTGTGCGCTTCGTATTTCGCGCGCGCCTGCTGGACGTTTGGATCATCCGAGACCTGAGCAACGGCGACCTCCCACCACGACTCATAGCCACCCACGCGCTGATTTCGGTCAACCTCAGTCACGATGCACACCGGACTGCCGGAATGCGCGCGCGCCGCTTCAAGCGCGCGCATGAAGCTGGCGCGGTCGTGCGCTTCGATGACGCGCGCGCCGAGGCTGGCGCAGTTCTGCGCGAGGTTGATCGGCAGGACTGCGCCATCCAGGCGGGAGGTCTCCGTGCGGAAGCGGTATGCCGTGCCGAAGCCGCCGCTGCCGACGCTCTCGGACAGCCCGCCAATGCTGGCAAAGCCGTGATTATCCAAAACAATGATGGTCACTTTGACGCCCTCTTGAACCATCGTGACGATCTCGGTGTTCATCATCAGGAATGAGCCGTCGCCCACCATGACGTAGACCTCTCGCTGCGGGTCTGCCAGTGCTGCGCCCAGCCCGCCCGCGATCTCGTATCCCATGCAGGAATAGCCATATTCGAGGTGATAGCCGCGCGGATCGCGCGTGCGCCACAGCTTATGCAGATCGCCGGGCAGGCTGCCCGCCGCGCACAGCACCACATCCTGAGGGCGGCTGAACGTGTTGACCATGCCGATGACCTCGCCTTGGCTGAGCAGCGGTTCGTGTTCCAGATTGTAGATGCGGCTCACTTCAGCGTCCCAGGCGCGGTTGTATTCGCGGCACAGCGCCTGATAGGCTTCCGCAGTATGACAGCCGCTGAGCGCTGATGCCAGCTCCTCAAGCACAGCCCGCGCATCGCCAACCAGCGGCAGAGCGTGCAGTTTATGCGCGTCGAACTCGGCAACGTTGATGTTGATGAAGCGCACGGCGGGATGCTGAAAAGCGGTCTTGGACGCGGTGGTGAAGTCGCTGTAGCGAGTCCCGATGCCGATGATCAGGTCTGCATCGCGCGCGATCCGGTTGGCTCCGGGCGTGCCGGTTGCGCCCACTGCCCCCAAATTGAGCGGATGGTCATACGGCAAGCTCCCCTTGCCCGCCTGCGTTTCACAGATGGGGATGCCCGTTTGATCGACCAGACGGCGCAGCGCCTCGTGCGCCTCGCTATAGTGAACGCCCCCACCCGCGATGATGAGCGGCGCGCGGCTCGCTCGAATCCACTGCGCCGCCTGAGCCAGCAGGCGGACATCGGGGCGGCTGCGCGGGATGTGCCAGACGCGGCGCTCGAAAAACGCCGCTGGGTAATCGAATGCTTCTGTTTGGGTGTCCTGAGGCAGGCTGAGCGTGACCGCGCCTGTCTCCGCTGGCGAGGTCAGCACGCGCATCGCCTCAGGTAAAGCGGTGATGAGCTGTTCAGGGCGGCTGATGCGATCCCAGTAGCGCGACACCGGACGGAAGCAGTCATTGACGCTGATGTCCTGCGAATGTTCGCTCTCCAACTGCTGCAGCACGGGGGCTTGGATGCGCTCTGCGAAGATGTCTCCAGGCAGCAGCAGGACGGGGATGCGGTTGATCGTGGCGAGCGCCGCGCCGGTGACCATGTTCGTCGCACCCGGACCGATCGATGAAGTGCACGCGAACGTGCTGAGGCGATTTTTGTGTTTAGCATAAGCCACTGCGGTGTGCACCTGGGCTTGTTCATTGCGGGACTGATAGTATGGCAGGACATCGGCGAACTCATGCAGAGCTTGACCGATGCCAGCGACATTGCCATGACCAAAAATCCCCCATACTCCAGCGAAGAAGCGCTGCTCAACGCCATCGCGGGCGACAAACTGCCGCGACAGGTAGAGGATGAGCGCCTGCGCCATGGTCAATCGGCGGATCGGTGTCATATCAGGAGGTCTCCTTGAGCAATTCAGGGACTCACGAAGACTCCATCGCGTGCTGCACGAGCGGTAAGCGCGGGTCTGGAGCCGTCCACGTGTCTTTGATCCACTGATGCTGCGGATCGTCTGTGTTCGCCAATGATTGGGCGGAACCCGCCAGAAAATTCAGGTAATAGGTGGTGTAGCCGTGCGCGCTGACGACGGGGTGATAGCCTTCAGGCACGAGGACGATGTCGTGATTGCGCGCCATCATCAAGGCGTCGATGCGCCCGTCACCGGTGTAGACGCGCTGATAGGCGCAGCCGGCTGGCTTGTCGATCTTGTAGAAGTAGATCTCCTCCAAGTCGGCTTCGAGCAGGCGTCCCGCACTGTCCACACGGTGCACGTCGTGCTTGTGCGGGGGATAGCTCGACCAGTTGCCCGACGGCGTATACACTTCGACACAGACGAGCCGATGGCAGTTGAAGCCCGGCGGCAGGATGCTGTTGATCTGCCGCGTGGCGTTGCCGCCGCCGCGTATCTCAATCGTGCTGTCGGCTGGGGTGATGAGCTGCAGGGGATGATCTTCATCTGTGGGCACCCAGCAGGAGGCGATTTCAACGGTGTCGGTCAGCGCTTCGATGCGGAAGGCAGTCCGACGGGGTACATATACCGCCCACGGCATACCGCTGAAGACATCAGGACGCCGACCGATGTTCTGATATGCGCCCAGATCGGTATAGAAGTGACACCGCCCGCCCAAGATGACCGACACATGCTCATGCTCGCGGGTTGTGCCTGCATATGTCTGACCTGCTTGAAGGCGGAGCGCCGCCATGTTGAGGTATTCCCAGCCGGCTTGCTGCGCTGAGACTTGGGCAAAAATGCCAGCGCCGCCTGAGTCTTGAGAGCGGATGAGCAGCTGCTGATTTTGTATCATCGCCATTCCTTGTTCATTCTAGTCCTCCGTATGGCGCCACGAAGGCTTCAACTTCTGCCAGTGTGGGCATGAAGTTTGCGCATCCGTGGCGCGTGACGACAATCGCTCCGCAGGCGTTGCCGAGCCGAGCGGCTTTGTACCACCCCCAATCGTGCGCCAGCCCGTAGATCAAGCCGCCGCCGAAGGCGTCGCCTGCGCCGAGAATGTTGTAGACTTCTACGGGGAAGCCGGGCGCGCTGATCCTTTGCCCGTCCTTGAGGTGGACTTGAGCGCCGAGCGCGCCAACCTTCAGCACGACCGCCTGCGGACCTGCCGCAAGCAGCGCGCGCACGGACTGATCGGTATCCCCGATGACATGGGCATCCGAGATTTGGGAGTGGGACAGCTTCATCTGTTCTGGGTTGGTGAGCAGCGCGGCGTTCACCTCATCCTGCGTGCCGATGACGATGTCGACCAAGCGCAGCGCGGCGCGTATCTGCACCCCGAAGGCGCGTATGTCGTGCCATTGATCGGGTCTGAAGTCAATGTCAAGCACGACCACTGCCCCCGACTGGCGCGCGAGTTCCGCCGCAAACAGCGTCGCGCTGCGGCTGGGTTCCCTGCTGAGGTTCGTGCCGGCAAACTGAAAGAAGCGACAATCGCGGATCGGGGCGTTCAGCACGTCGTCTATCGACAGGTGGATGTCGGCGCAGTTTTCACGGTAGTAGACGAGCGGGAACTTGTCGGGCGGCTCAATGCCGAGGATGACCGCCGATGAGCGCTGGGCGGGCTTGCGCGGGATGTATTGGGTGTCGATCCCTTCCTGGTTGAGGAAGTTGAGGATGAAATCGCCGACGGGGTCGTCTCCGACCGCCGTGAGCAGAGCTGTTTTCAGCCCCAGCCGGCGCGCCCCGACGCAGATATTAGTGGGCGAGCCGCCCACATACGCCGCAAAGCTCCGAATCTCCACAAAGGGCGCTCCGACTTCGTTGGCGTAGAGGTCGATGCTGCTGCGACCCATGTTCAATAAATCGTATTTTTTTTCCATCGTTTCCCGGCTGCTTTCAGTTGGTTGAGACGCTCAACACCGCTTATCTGATCGGCTCGTGAGGTGCCGCTTCGCCAACGTAACCAAGCTCAAGCGAAAGCGCATAGGCAGCACGCATGACCAGCGCCGCCCCCTGCTCCAGCCGATGATCGAGCAGCCGCATCTTCGGACCGGAAATGCCGATCACTGCGATAGCGATGCCCATGTAGTTATAGACGGGGGCGGCAATGCAGCGAATGCCTTCGTCGAATTCCTCATCATCCAGCGCGTAACCGCGCGCGCGCGTCTCGACAAGGTGCGCTTCGAGCTGTTCTACTGATGTGATCGTGTGCGGCGTAAACACCTTCAGTTCCTGCGGGAAAGGAACCTCTGCAAAAGCCAGCAGCCCTTTGCCGACTGCGGTGCAGTGCAGCGGGATCATGCGCCCTGTGCCGCTGACCACGCGCAGCGTGGTCTCAGTTTCGACATCGTCGATGACCAGCGCTTTGCCTTCGGCGAAAACAGCGGTATGCGCACATTCGCCCGTTTCCTGCACAAGACGACACAGGTACGGGCGCGCCTTGTGACGAATTGGCATCAGGTTGAGCATCTGCCATCCGATGTGATAAAGACGCCTGCCCAGGGTGTAGCGCCGCGTGCCGGGTTCGATCTGAAGGTACCCGTGATCAGCCAGCGTGCGGACGAGGCGCGACGCGCTGCTCTTGTCGATTTGTAAAGCGTGTGCCAATTCAGTAACGCTGAGACTGCGCCCATGGTTGGCGATCAGATCGAGAATGTGCAGCCCACGAGCAAGCGATTGTACACCCTTCATAAATCATCCAATATCCCAAGTTGTTGCGCCATCCGCAACAATCTAGTCGACTGCGTCGGTATTATAGAATTTTGTTGACACAGTTGCAACAAGTTGATACGATACTTTATGAAACTAACTAAAATTGCTCAAATGTATCGTGGGATATTAGATAAAGTGACAAAACTTCATCTTGGCGTCGTCGGTCTTGGTCGCATGGGACAAGTCTACGCGAAATATGTGGCGAGTCAGCTCAACGGCGCGAAGCTGGTTGCCGCCGCCGATCAGCGCGCAGACGTGCTGCAAGCCTTCAAAGACGCGGTCAGCGAGGTGGCATTTTACCCCAATCATTACGACCTGCTTGCGCACCCCAACCTGCATGGCATCATTGTAACCACCCCCACCCACACCCATCGCGAGGTCGTGATCGCGGCGGCTGAGGCGGGCAAGCATATCTTCTGTGAAAAGCCGACCGCCCTGACGCTCAAGGCCACCGATGAGATGCTTGAAGCGGTTGCCAAAGCCGGCGTCCTCTTCCAAGTGGGCTTCATGCGGCGGTTCGACGAGGCTTACCGTCAAGCGTATGCGCAGATCGCAGCCGGTGTGATCGGTGCGCCAAACCTGATCAAGTGTGTGGGGCGCGACGCCGGGCGCACCAGCCTTGAATACGCTGACCCCGCGGTCAGCGGCGGTCTCATCATCGACATGGGCATACACGATTTCGACCTCGTGCGCTGGTTGATGGGAGACGAAGTCGAGCGGGTCTATGCTGAAGCAGCCAGCCTGATCTACCCTGAGCTTGAGCAGGTGGGCGACGTGGACAGCGCGCTGGTCACTCTGCGCTGCAAAGGCGGGGGCTTGGGCAACGTCGAAGTCAGCCGAGCCGGACTGTATGGCTACGACATTCAGTGCGAGATCGTGGGGTCGAAGGGCGCAATCAAGGTTGGCTACCTGCGGCAGACGCCCATCACGATCCTCACCCGAGATGGGGCGCAGCATGACATCGTGCCGCATTTTCCGCAGCGCTTCGGCGCGGCATACACCCGGCAGATTGAACACTTTGCAGACTGTCTGCACGCCGGTCGTGAACCGCTGGTGACCTCGGCTGACGCGCGCGCCGCCCTGCAAATCGGCATTGCGGCAGTCCGTTCGCAGCACGAGGGGCGCGTCGTCTACGTCGACGACGTTCAGCACGACTAAAACGGCATACAAACCATGCTCTCGCGGCATGTGTCTGTAGAAGCTGGCTTTGGATGTGACAAAGGAGGTGGTGAAGCAACACAGTGCACTAACCGTCCGTGATTGCGCCATTACGCAGCATGTTCAACTGTTTTAAGTATTTTTGAGGAGCATCACTTATGTCTCGTTTAACAAAACTGATCCTCGTTACCTTGGCTGCCCTGCTGACCTTCGGCTCATTGGCGCAGGCGCAGGAGATGCGCCCCTATCGGATTGTCGTCGTCACGCACGGGCAGGCTTCCGATCCCTTCTGGTCGGTGGTGAAAAAAGGCGTCGATCAGGCGGCGGCAGATATGCGCGTGAGCGTTGAGTATCAGGCTCCCGCAACCTTCGACATGGTCGCCATGTCGCAGTTGATCGAAGCCGCAGTTGCGACCGAACCCGATGGCTTGGTCGTGTCTATCCCTGACCCAGACGCCCTCGAACCGGCGATCCGGACAGCCATTGAGGCGGGCATCCCGGTGATCTCGATCAACTCGGGCAGCGACGTTGCGGCTGAGTTCGGCGTGTTGGCTCACATTGGTCAGACCGAGTATGAAGCCGGCTACGGCGGCGGTCAGCGGATGGCTGCAGCGGGCGCGACGAACGCCTTATGCGTCAATCAGGAAGTCGGCAACATCGGGCTTGATCTGCGCTGCCAGGGCTTCAGCGACGCGATGGCAGAGGCGGGCGGCAGGGTGAGCGTGTTAGCAGTCGAGCTGGCTGACCCGACCGGCACGGTCAACCGTATCTCGGCGGCGCTCGCGGCTGACCCAACCATTGACGCCATTTTCACGCTCGGTCCAACAGGCGCAGCCCCGGCGCTCGAAGCGCTGGAGCGCGAAGGGATGATGGGCGAGCTGCTGCTGGCAACGTTCGACCTGTCGCCCGAGGTGTTGGCGGCTGTTCGCGATGGGAAGATGCTGTTTGCCATCGACCAGCAGCAGTACACGCAGGGCTATCTGGCAATCGTCTACATGACGCTGTTTCTTGAAAATTTGAATACGCCCGGTCAGATTCTGATACCGACCGGTCCGGGCTTTGTGACTCAAGACACCGCCGCCCAGGTCATTGCGCTGAGCGCGGCTGGCACGCGTTAGTCAGACAGATGCAGCGCGGAGAGGGAGATAGTCTGGGCTGTTTTCCTCTCCAAGCACAACGCAGTTGTTTTTTTGAGAGTTTGTTTTTTGGGGCATCTTAATGGCATCGATTGCAGGACAAGGTGACCGATCGGATGAGCGTCTCAGGCGTGAGAACCGTCTGAAGAAGCTGCTGCGTCGCCCGGAACTGGGGGCGATCAGCGGCGCCGTCCTCGTCTGGTTCATTTTTGCGGTTGCGGCTGGGGATCGCTTCGTCAGTTTGAGAGGCTCCGCCAACTTTCTAGCTGTGGCTTCGGAGCTGGGCATCTTGGCGGTGGCGGTGTCGCTGCTGATGATCGGCGGTGAGTTCGATTTGTCGATTGGCTCGATGATCGGGGCGTGCGGCATGATCGTCGCCATCCTCAGCGTGCAGATGGGCTGGAACATCTGGGCAGCCATCTGTGCGGCGCTGATCGCGGCGCTCATCGTCGGTGCGATCAACGGGCTGCTGGTGATCCGAACGCGCCTGCCCTCGTTCATCATCACGTTAGGGACTCTGTTCATCATCCGCGGCTTGACCATCGGCATCACGCGCCTCGTCACGGGTCGCACGCAGGTAGGGGGGGTCAAAGAAGCATTCGGCTATGACAGCGCTTCACAGGTCTTTGCCTCGGTTTTTTCAATTCTAGACCCAGCTTCTGCCCGAGGACTGAGCGCCAATTTCCCGATTTCGATTGTTTGGTGGCTGCTTATCACGGCTGTTGCGACGTATGTCTTGCTGCGCACGCGCCCCGGCAACTGGATTTTCGGCATCGGTGGTGATGCGACCTCCGCGCGCAATGTCGGCGTGCCGGTCAGCCGGATGAAGATCATCCTGTTCATGCTGACGGCGGCGGCGGCGTGGCTGGTCGCCATGATCCAAGTCCTGTCCGTGGGCAGTGCCGACACGCTGCGGGGCGAGTCGCGCGAATTTTACGCCATCATCGCCGTTGTGATCGGGGGCAACCTGCTGACCGGCGGATACGGATCAGCGATTGGAGCCGCCTTCGGCGCGCTCATCTTCGGGATGGTTCAGCAGGGCATCGTCTTCACGGGAATCGACAGCGACTGGTTCCTGGTGTTCATGGGCGCGATGCTGATCATTGCCGTCCTGGTGAACAACTATATCCGCAAACTGGCTTCGGAGGCTCGGTGACATGGCGACTCCGATCTTGGAAGTTCGAGACATTTGCAAGTATTTTGGCAATGTGATCGCCCTCAACGGCGTGTCGATGAAGCTTCATGCCGGTGAAGTGATGTGCCTGCTTGGTGACAACGGCGCGGGCAAATCGACTCTGATTAAGATACTCTCAGGGGTGCATCAGCCTGATCGCGGGGAATATCTGGTGCAGGGCAAGCCGGTTGTGTTCAACTCTCCGCGCGATGCGCTCGATCATGGGATCGCAACGGTATATCAAGATTTAGCGATGATCCCGCTGATGAGCATCGCGCGCAACTTCTTTTTGGGATCGGAGCCGACGGTGGGGCGCGGCTTGTTCAAACGCCTTGACATCGCTTCAGCCAAGCAGATCGTCCGCGATGAGATGGCTAAGATGGGCATCGACATTCGCGATCCAGAGCAGCCGGTCGGCACGCTGTCCGGCGGTGAGCGCCAGTCCGTGGCAATTGCGCGCGCGGTTTACTTCGGCGCAAAAGTGCTTATCCTGGACGAACCGACCTCCGCCTTGGGCGTAAAGCAGGCGGGGACAGTTCTACGCTACATCGCCCGTGCGCGCGCGCAGGGGGTAGCCGTCATTTTCATCACCCACAATCCCCATCATGCCTACCCGATTGGCGACCGCTTTACCATTCTGAAACGCGGGCAAACGCTGGGAACCTACACCAAGCGGGAGATTTCGCGCGAGGAGATGATCCACCTGATGTCCGGTGGGGATGAACTGAACAACCTGGAACATGAACTGCGTGAATTCGCCAACGACGCCATCGCGCAGCAGTTAGCCGATGCTATCCACGAAGAAGCGTAAGACAGACGCTGCACCTTTATCACAGACCGCCTCCCCTCACCCCGCTCCGCTGCCCTTGTCCACTTGACGGAGGGGCAAAAAACTGTCCGGCTGTTGGGGTGAGGTCGGCTTCAAATGGTTCACTCGGTGTAGAGCTTGTGGTTGGAGCGTCGGGCTGGCTGTGCCGCGTCACGCTGAGCCATTTTCACAGAAATTTCAGCAGCTGCTCTTGACAATGCAGATGCAGCAGTTTAGAATCTGACTAACGTACTGACATAAACTATTAAGAGAAATGATAAGACGACATTATGTCTCCCTTTTCTACACAGTGATTTTTTGGGTCGTTTTAATCGGCATGATCATCCTCTCTTTCTTTTCCTTAGCGCCGCGCCCCGATGCTGTCGAGCTTACTGTTCAGAGTGAACTGGAACGAAAGCTGACGGAGATCGCCAGCAATGCAACACCGACACCTTCACCGAACATACCCGCAACCGTGAATGCCCGTTTAACAGCCACCGCTGCTGCTCTAAATCCGCCGACGCCTTCGTCAACCCCAACCGCCGTGCCGACGCTGGAGCCGACGATGCCACCGATTGAAAGGGTTAAAAAGGCTGAGAATCAAACAACGGTCTTCACGTGGATAGCTGCTGTAATCAGCGCATTGCTCAATATTCTTCTAGCGCTGCTTGCTTTTCTCTGGTCAATTGCCACATTACTTTGGAATTTTGCTGGCTACTTTGGCGCAGCAGCCCAATGTTTGTGCTGCATTGTCTTGCCCTTAGTTGCTGTGTTGGGTCGGCTGATTGGGTGGTGGTAGTTCTTGCGATCATTAATCGGTGAACGAAGGAAAATCCAACAGGTTTTGCCATTTTACGGCAGCCTGTGCTGGCTTCGTCACACCCTGCTGAAGCGCATCAACCGCCTTTGGGCGCATGGGACGCCCGGCATCAGCGCGGCGGTCACGGCGGCAAAGAGCGCGAACGCCGCCAGCGCTCCCCCTTTGTGATCATGTGCGAGCAATGCCCCGATTATCCCCACTCAAACATAATCCCGCAGGTACAGAAAATCATGCCCAAAGGTGCGCTTGCTCACTTTGGCGACGTTGGGCATGGTGCGTTTGTAATGATTGACCTTTACCCGCCGCCAGACCTCGCGCACGAATGCCAGATCGAAGCCCTCAGCGGCGGCTTCTTCGAGCGAATAGCGCTCATCGACCAGCAGATACAAGGCCTGATCGACCTCCGCATAAGTGAAGCCGAGTTCGCCCTCATCGGTCTGCCCAACCCACAGATCGGCGCTCGGCGGCTTGTTCAGGATCGCCTCCGGCACGCCCAGCGCCGCTGAAAGCTGGCGCACCTGGGTTTTATACAGATCGGCAATCGGCTGAACTGCAACGCCGCTGTCACCGTAGATGGTCGAGTAGCCCAGCAGCATCTCGGTCTTGTTGCTCGTCCCCATGACGAGTCCGCCCCATGAGACCGACTGATCATACAGGATCGTCATGCGCAGCCGCGCCATGACGTTGCCCATGCGCATCGGCGTGATGTCCGGTATCTGCGCAAAGAGCGCGTCCGCCGCGTCCGTGATCGGAATGGTCAGGCTTGGCAGTCCGAGCGCGTCGATCACGGTCTGCGCGTCGGATAAGCTGTCCTCCGATGAGGTTTTATACGGCATCCGCACAGCCAGCACATGCTCCGCGCCGAGCGCCTCCGCCGATAAATATGCCGAGAGCGCCGAGTCGATCCCGCCCGACAGCCCGATCACGCAGCGTTTCATGCCGATCTTGTGAATCTGATCGCGGATGAAGCCAACTAACATCTTGCGCCCGATGTCGGTGTTGATCGCCATGCGCGCGGCGATCCCCGGCTTGAGCGACGGCGTTTTAATAGTCATGATCGCGCTCCTTGAGAATACGGTCGAGTTCGCGCTGCATCAGCAGCGGGCGCTCATCGCGTAAAAGCGGCAGGCGCGCGCGCGTCCGCCGCAGTTGATTCAGGTCGATGCGGTGGGTGAGGAGTGCCTCATCGAAATACGTCCCATGCAGCAGGAATTCGCCATCGGGATTGACAATCGACGATCCGCCCCAGAAATTCTTGCCATCCTCATAGCCCACGCGGTTGCAGTGGATGACATAATTGGTGAACATGCTGCCATACGCCTGATTGACCAGCTCAACCCAGCGCGAGCCGGACAGGCGGTCTCCGCTGTCGAGTCCCCGGCTGGGGCTGGCGCTGGAAAAGAGCAGGATGTCCGCGCCGTCCAGCCAAAGCAGATAGGGCGGCGACATGTGCCAGAAGTCCTCGCAGATCAGCATCCCAACGCGCCCAAAGCGCGTGTCAAACGCAGCGGCGCGCTCGCCCTGATCGAAATAGCGGCTCTCGTCAAACATGCCGTAGGTCGGCAGGTAGATTTTATGGTGGATGTGCAGCGTTTCTCCGCCGGAAAGATACGCCGCCGCAATGTAGAAGCGCTGGCGAGCGTCCTCATGCACGAATCCGACCATCAAATCGAGCTTGCGGCTGGCTTCAAGCAGCGCGGCATAGGTCGGATCGCTCGTCTCGGCGCGGATGGCGACTTCAGGGACCAAATCCTGCACCTGGTAGCCGGTCAGCGATAATTCGGGGAAGATCAGCAGCTCGACGCCCTGCGCCGCCGCCTGGTCGATGGTGGAGAGATGGGTTTGCAGGTTGTGCGCCACGTCGCCCAGTCTGGGATACATCTGCGCCAGCCCGATGTGAAGCTGCATGGTGGTTGTCCTTCGGGTCAGGTTAATGGACACTGCAATACAAGAAATCGTCCGTTCAAGGGATGTTTGATTATGCCCATTTTGAATGGGGTTGGCTTTGCATAACCTAATGCCGCGCACAGCCGCTCAACAGCGCGGCGCGCATCCCCTGAACGGTGGATCGGGACGATCAGGTTCAGACTGTCATCGGAAATCTGCGGATAGCGCGCAGGATTGAGTGGATTGCCTTCCGGTTTCACTTCAGTCATGACTCGAAAACGCAGCTTGACGGATGCTTTGTCCACGTCCCGTGTCTGACTGAAGGCTTCGCGCTGCGTGAAAACGGAAGCGATCTTCGCCTTCATCTCCGCGTTCATCTCCGGTAAACCCTCGTCCAGGACTTTACGAAACGCTTCCGTGAGCAGGGTTGACTCCGGCACAGTCTCGAAAAAGCTGCCGTGCGTCAGGCACACTTTGACGCGCCTCGCCTGCCGTCCGCGCACCAGATAATACACCTCGCGGATAGGCAGCACTGCCGCCTCAGCGCCCATCTGTTGCAGCACCGCCTTGCCGAGCGTCGCAATCGGTTTTTTGCCCGTTGGAATGGTGGAGTTGAACGAGGCGACGCCGTATCCGCTCTTGGAGTCCTTCAATTCGATCAGTTCACCCCCTGTGATGCTATCGCCATCGCAGCTGAGGTGCAGCACCATATCCGGGAACTGCCCCCGGCTGCGCGCCGCAAGCAGACGGTTGTCATAATCCAGTTCGTCGAGCGCTTGATCGGAGAGCAGCATCGAACGGCTACCCATCAGACTGGCGAAAAAGAGGTAAATCGAGGACATCCGCCTTTGTCTTTCCGTTGACCGCGCCAGACCAGATCGCGTCGAGATTCTCCGAATGGATATAATCCTGATAATAACGCTGCACATCATCGGCGGCGCGCTGCGCATCGAGGCGCGCTCGGATGACCTTCACATTGTCCGGGTCGAGTTCGACGCCCCAGCCGTGGCGCACAAGCTGTTCTGCCACAACCAGGGTCGTGCCAGTTCCCGCGAAAGGGTCAAAGACGTCATCGCCGGGCAAGCTGGACGTGAGCATGATGCGCAGCAGGAGCGCGATGGGCGCCTGCTGTTTATGGACGCGGCTCCCGCTGGCATCGCGCAGCGCTTCATCGCCCGCAAAATAGCCTGCGGTCAGCTCGCGGATGTCATCCCAGATATCGGTCACGTACATGCCGTTTTTGCGGTCATATTTGTAAGTGGCTGGCAGCGGTGGCGCGATCCGCAGTCGATTGAAGACTCGCGGGCGCTCCCCTTTAGTCGCGTAAGCGATGATCTGAAACGCCTTTCCATAACGCAGGCTCGACGGCACAGCGGAGGTGAGTTTCTTCCAGATGATCAGGTTTTGCAGCGTCCAGCCGGTTTCACGCAGACACCGCAGCACAAATTCCGTATTTTTCTCGCGCTGCATGAAATAGATCGCGCCGCCCGGCGCGGTGCGCGCATAGATTTTCGCGCTGACCTCGCGCATCCATGCCCAGTAAGCCTCGGATGGCATCGCGTCGTCGTGATGCGCATATTCCTTCGCCTGGTTAAAGGGCGGATCGAGAAATGTGAGATGAATCTCCGCTGGCGCTGGTGCGCTGTTGAGAAATTCAAGGCAATCGCCATTGATGATGACCGCGCTCATAGTTTCCCCCCCCCATCACAGCAGCGGCAGCTTATCCATCTCGGCGTAATCGACCGCCAGATCGCGCCATGCCCGACCGAGCCGCTTGAAACCTTCTTCGATCTCGGCGGGGCGCTGGATGCCGTAGTTAATGCGCATGTGATAGCTGCCCGCGCCATTGGTGTAAAAAACGTTGCCGATGGCATAAGCAACACCAGCCTGAATCGCACTGATGAACAGCTCCGCCGCCGTTGGACCCGATTTGGGCAGCTCCACCCACAGATACAGCCCGCCCTGCGGCTGGTTCCAGCGCGAACCGGGCGGCAGATAGCGCGCCGCCGCCGCCAGCGCGACATCGCGCCGCCGGCGCAGCTCGTGGTTGTTGCGCTCCAACTGCTGCGCCAGCACGCCGCGCTCCAGCATCAAATGAATGGCGCGCTGATTCAGGCTCGGCGTGCTGATGTCCGCCGCGTGTTTGACGCGCACCAGCCGCTCATAATGCGCGCTGTTGCAGATCACGTAGCCAATGCGCAGCCCTGGCAGCAGATTCTTGGTGAAGCCGCTGACATGAATCACAATCCCTTGCTCGTCGAGCGCCTTCAGCGGCGGGATCGCCTCGCCTTCAAAGCGAAATTCGTGATAAATCCCATCCTCCAGGATCGGCACGTGATATTCCGCGCACAGGTTGATCAACTGCCGCCGCCGATGCAGCGGCATCACGCGCCCGGACGGATTCTGAAAGGTCGGCATGACGTAGATCAGGTGCGGATGACGATCCAGGATGTAATTTTCGAGAATGTCTAGGCGCAACCCATCCTCGTCCATCGGAATCCCGTGAATCTGAACGCGCCGCGTGCGTGCGATGTCGATGATGCCCAGATAGGTCGGCGTCTCGGTCAGCAGCAGATCGCCTTCGCTCAATAACGACTGCACCACCAGGTCGATGCCCTGCTGCGTCCCGCCGGTGATCAGGACGTGATCGGGGCTGCACCGAATCCCCAGCGCGCTGACGTAATCGCGGATGGTGGCGCGCAGCGGCAGATAGCCCTCGCTGACCTCGTATGCCAGCGCCTTCGCGCCATCGCGATCCAGCACCGTGTTGATGGCATCGCGCAGATGCGCCACTGGGAAAAACTCCGGCGGCGGCGATCCGCTCGAAAAATTGATCACGCCGGGCTTGCGCGCCAGCCGCATCATCTCGCGGATCGAGCGATCTGCAACTGGCGCGGGTTCGGAGGGATGATGCGAGGGAGGATGCCCATGATTTGCCGATGGGCGCTGTTCCTCCCCGTCGGCATGATCGCCCGCGACAAACGTCCCGCGTCCCGCGTGCGCGCTCAGATAGCCTTCGGCGCGCAGCTCCGCGTAAGCATTCACCACGCTGATCCGGCTGATATTGAGCTGGCGCGCCAGGTCACGGCTGGCGGGAAGCCGAGTCCCGGCGGGGAGCGCGCCGCTCTCGATCTGGGCGCGGATGTGGCGGATCAACTGGCGGTAGATCGGTTCTTCGCTCTCGCGTTCGAGCGGAATCGTAAACTCATGATGAGACATCGAGCCTAACTCCGGCGCGGTGTGCGCAATCGTCAGCATAAATGGGTTTTCTTCGCCATATATACCCCATTTTTCGCAATAGTGCCAATGATCTGACCATTTAGAGCCAATGCTGCGCCTGCGCTGCTAGTCAGCCCTTCACGCCTGCGCAGCACAGACGCCAAGCCCATGCTTACGCTGGGCAGTTGGGGGATCGGGTCAGACCACCGCCGAGTCCACTTTACAGCTTGAGGCGCAGGCGGCGGCGCGCATTTCGATGATCTCGGGCATGGCTGGCTTAAGGAACCCAACAGGTGATCGGCGTGAGGCTGCCGGCGGGGGCGGTTGGGCAGGTTGCCAGCATATTCGCGCCGCTGCGCACTTCAAAGGTTTCGCTGCCCGTCTCACTGATCCAGAACCAGCGGCGCTGACCGACAGATCGCCACGCCATGCGCGTATCGGCGCAGTCGGGCGGCGCGGGCTGCTGACCGAGCGTGATCTGCCAGAGCTGCAAACACTCGCCCGGTCGCAGCGTGCGCAGCGGCACGCCGCTCGATCCCCATTGGGCAGCGGTATAAGAGACAGGTTCGCCCGCGATCAGCGTATCAACTTGAACAAATGCCCATGCACTGACATCGACAACCGACTCGCCGCGGTTGTAAAGGACGAACGTACTGCCATCGTAGACCAGGGCGATCTGCGCCTGTCTGCGATCAGGGCTGGATTCGGCAGTCGGCTCAGCGATGACGGGAGCAGTGGCTGGCAGCGTTGGCGATGGGGTGGCGGTGTCGGTGCGGGTCGGCGTCTTGGTTGGCGATGGGGTGGCGGTGTCGGTGCGGGTCGGCGTCTTGGTTGGCG
>CALKJO010000012.1 GCA_937995825.1 uncultured Anaerolineae bacterium | reverse complement strand
GCGTCGGACTAGCCGTCTCCGTCGGCGTCGGCGTCGGACTAGCCGTCTCCGTCGGCGTATGAGTGGCTGTGAACGTCGGCGTCGGCGTCGGACTAGCCGTCTCCGTCTCCGTCGGCGTCGGACTAGCCGTCTCCGTCGGCGTCGGCGTCGGACTAGCCGTCTCCGTCGGCGTCAGCGTGAATGTTGGTGTAGCAGTGGATGTACGCGACGGGGTATATGTTGCAGTCGGCGTATAGGTGGGTGTGAAAGTGAGACTTGGCGTCAGCGCATCCTCAAGCAGCACCGGAAGCGCCGATAAATCCGTATCCCACTGCACCAGCATGCGTGCGATCCAGGCGAATCCGTCTTCGCGGCGGATCAAGATCCACTTGGTCTCGGCATCACGCCCGACCGGTTCGACCAACTCCCCATCCAGGAGACGCCCCAGAACCGGAAAATCCAATCCGGGACCTGCCCGCAGCCTGGCTCCACTTTCCCCCGCAAGCACCCAGTTTCCATCCGGCGTGCTGGTGGCGAAAAAGGGGGTGACTTCGCGCTCGCGCGTCGGCGTCAGATTATCGATCTCCAGAATTGGCAGAGCATCGATGTCCACCGACCAGAATGCCAGATCGCGCCGCACCCATGCAAATCCACGATTGTACGCAATCAACACCCAGCGCCCGTCTTCACTCCGATTCAACGGGCGAACCACATTCCCTGCAGTCAGCCGACCCACTGACGGAAACGTCTCGCCAGGTCCGCCGCGCACGTTGATGTCCGCTGGCAGAATATAGCTTCCGCGCGGCGTGGGCGTCAGAGTCGCAGTTGTAGGCGTCGGTGACGGAGACAGGGTAGACTGAGCATGAACCTGCCCCACCTGCATATACGTCCAGAGCAGCAGCGCGCTCATCACTCCGGTCACCACCTGCCGATGACATTTCACAAACGCCCCTCAATTCTGTATGTGCGCAGTGAATGCGCAGCCCTTAACAGCAAGCTCAGCCAATCGTAAACACTGCGGGCGGCTGAATCGCCACTCCGTTTGCGTAAAGCTGCACCGACCAACTGCCCGCGCTGAAGGCAAAATCATCCGGTTCAACATAGAACCACAGACAGAAATCATCATCGTCCACACTGACCGTCCAGGCGGACGACTGATAGACCAGCGTGCCATTGTACAGCCAGTCGGCTGACATCCGCGTCCCCGCCCGAATATTCAGCGCCCGCGCCGTGGCATAAATCCGCGTAACACCTGCTGGAAAGCTGCTTACAGGCGCTGCTGCACATCCGTCATTATCGCGCACGCTGAGCGCCGTCGCTACATCGACAAACTGCGTCCCGATTGTCGCATTTTCTGCCATTAACGCGCCAGCTGCGGGCGTTAGGGCTGCCATCTCCATCGGACTGACCGTCGCATTCATACCCGGCGTGACCAGTCCGCTCTGACTGACGATCTGCTGGGTCGGCGGCACGACCGCGCGCAAGGTTTGCACTAACTGGCTGTTGATGCTCTCGCGCTCTGCGACATACGTCCCAGCGGCGACGGCTGTTTCCGCGACGGCTGTAGCCTGTATCTGCGCCGCCTGAGCAATCGCCGTCCCTTCACGAGCGAACTGCTCTCGGCTGATCAGCGGTTCCGTCGGCGTCTGCTGAACCTCTAGCAAGGGAGAACATGCCGTCATCGCCAGCAAAAAGAAGATAACTACAAACCTTGTTTTCATCAATCGGAGTAACGTCATGTGTCCCATTCTGAGTTGGACAATAGCAGATTCATCCGAACATCGCTAGTCCTGACTTGCGTCCTGACCGCTTTCATGCTACATTATTTTAGAGAATGCCCTCGTAGCTCAGCGGATAGAGCGTCGCCCTCCGGAGGCGAAAGCACAGGTTCGAGTCCTGTCGAGGGCATCTTTTATTTGCCTCATTTGTGACGATTCCGTCAAAACCCCGTCAAATTTCACACGCTGCACCTCGGTATCCTGTAATCAGGAAAAAGGAGGATGTATGCGTGTCCAATTGTCCACATTCCAAGTGCGATCTGTGCAGTCGCTGCACGTTCTCAACCGCGTCACTTGGGGAGCGCGCCCACGAGACCTCGAACGAATCGCCGCTGTTGGCATCAGCGCCTTCATCGACGAACAGCTCCAACCCGAAACCATCCCTGATCCCTTCATCGACAGCTATGTTGCTGCTCGTCGAATCCTCGCCATGAATGTCCGTGAATTGGATATGGGCGATTATTCGACGATCCTCGATACGATGCTCGGAGCGCGCCTGATGCGCGCCGTCTACAGTGAACGCCAGCTTTACGAGCGCATGGTCGAATTCTGGACGGATCATTTCAATATCCCCATCGGCGATCTGCTTTCTTACAAAATCGTCGATGACCGCGAGGTGATCCGCCGCCATGCAATGGGCAGTTTCCGCGATCTGCTGTTCGCTTCCGCGCGCAGCCCCGCCATGCTTTACTACCTCAACAACGACTCCAGCACTGCCGAGCATCCCAACGAAAACTATGCCCGTGAGGTGATGGAGCTGCATACACTCGGCGTAGATGGCGGCTACACAGAAAGCGACGTGATCGCAGTGGCACGCGCCTTCACCGGCTGGACAGTGCGCAACGGCGAATTCCACTTTGACCCCTATGTTCACGATCAGGATGAGAAATACATTCTCGGCGCGCGCTTCCCAGCCGGGCGCGGCATTGAAGACGGGCTGCAGGTCCTCGATCTGCTCGCCAACCACCCATCGACGGCGCGCTTCGTCTGCTTCAAGTTATGCCGCCGCTTTCTCGGTGACAACCCGCCGTCCTCGATTGTGGACAGCGCCGCAAACGTCTTCATGCAGACACGCGGCAGCATCCGCGAAATCCTTCGCCATATCCTCACCTCGGATGAATTCATGGCGGCTGAGAGTCAGAAATTCCGCCGCCCGTTTGAATACCTCGTCGCCATCCTGCGCGTTCTTGATCCTGGCATTCAGATTCAAGACCCGTCCGATCTGGTCTGGAGTTTGGAAGCATTGGGGCAAGTCCCCTTTTTCTGGGGACCGCCTAACGGTTATCCTGATGTCAGCGAAGCCTGGATCAACACCAATGGACTGCTGCATCGCTGGAATCTGGCAATGAATCTCGCCCTGTCAGGCGATGGCTATCTTCCTAGCGCGGCGCTCGATGTGACCGCCGTCCTTCCACCACAGCCCACCACCGGCGCATTGGTCGACGCGGCTTCGGAGCGCATCCTCGGCATGATCCTGCCTGAGTCTGACCGGCAGACGATGATCGCCTACGTCGCATCGAGCGCGGATACCCCTATCGACATATCCCGCTACCATTCGCGCGCCCCAATCCTGATCGGGCTGCTGCTTGCCTCCCCATATTTCCAATGGTCATAGGAGTGATTATCATGAGTCTTTCACGACGCGGCTTTCTCAAATCGATGGGCGTTCTAGGCATCAGCAGCGCGCTCTTTCCTTCCTGGATGCCTAAGCTGGTCTTTTCACCGCATGGGCAGCAGTCCGTCCGCCACGATATCCTGGTTGCGATCTTCCAGCGCGGCGGCATGGATGGGCTGAACGCCGTCGTCCCATATGGCGAAGGCGGCGGCTATTACGACCGCCGCCCCACTATCGCCATCCCAGAACCAGGTAATGGTTACGGCAGCGTCATCGACCTTGACGGCTTTTTCGGGCTGCATCCCGCGCTTGCGCCACTCAAGGACATCTTCGATGCGGGCGCGCTCAACATCATCCATGCCGCTGGATCGCCCGATCCATCGCGCTCGCACTTCGACGCGATGGAATACATGGAGCGCGGCATTCCAGGCGATAAATCCACCTCCACCGGCTGGATCACCCGCCATTTACAGTCTGCCTCATGGCAGGATGAGTCGCCGTTCCGCGCTGTGGGCATGGGCGCGATTCTGCCTGCCTCGCTGCGCGGGGAACCGTCAGCGCTCGCCCTGCGCTCGATTGCTGATTTCCATCTAGGCGGACGGCAGGATCAGATCGCTTCGATCCAGCGCACGCTCGCGGGTCTGTACAGCGTGCAGGCTCCGACCGACATTCTTGATATGAAAGCGGCAGGCGTCTTGAACACACTCGATATGATGGCGCAGCTCTCCGCGCAGGAATATTATCCTGCCAACGGCGCGCAGTATCCCGACAGCGAATTTGGCTACGCGCTGCGGCAGGTCGCGCAGTTGATCAAAGCCGGCGTGGGACTGGAGATCGCCTGCGTCGACATCGGCGGATGGGATACGCACGAATATCAGGGCGGCAGCGATGGCACGATGGCATCTCTGCTCAACGACTTTGCTCAGGGCATGAACGCTTTCTATACCGATCTTCAGGATGAGATGGGACATATCACTGTCGTGTCGATGAGCGAATTCGGACGGACTGCGAACGAAAACGCCAGCGGCGGCACGGATCATGGACACGGCAACGCGATGTTTGTCATGGGCGGCGGAGTCACCGGGACGATTCATGCGCGCTGGCCCGGTCTGCACGATGCAGCGCTCGATGAGAGCGACCTCGCCATCACCACCGACTATCGCGATGTCCTCGCTGAGATTCTCGTCCAGCGGCTCGGCAACACCGCTCTCGATCATATCTTCCCCGGCTATACACCAACCCTACCGGGCATTATCCGACCGCGATAAGTTCGTGGAGACGCCGATCATGTTCAGGACAACGATCACGATCCTGGTTTTGCTCATCATCATCCCATTTGCCGCAGCGCAGGACGAGGACGATGGCGAAGCTCAGGCGATTGCCATCGCAGCAGCCCATCCCGCCTTCGCAGGCTGGCTCGAGATCACTGAGGGCTGGAATGCTGCCGCTTACTATGCCGAAACCGCTTACGAGATCTGGCGCGTTCAGTTCTGGGATGCAGATTGGAATGAGATCGGCTGGGCAGATGTCAATCTTGAGCGCGCGCGCGTCCTCTCTTGGGATACCTCCTTCGTGCCTAGCGAAGATCACCTCGACCAAGCCTATAGAGCCCTCCGCGCCTTCCTCGCCACCAGCGCGGAGATGCTTGAACTGATGGAGTCGCCGGATCAATACGAAATCTACATCGACTATAATAGGGATGTCGATATGTGGGGTGCCTATCTTGACCGTGGCTATGACTCGCTTTACGTGTACATTGATTGCGAGGATGATGTGAAATTCACCAACCCGCGCATCGATAGGCTCTATTTCCCGAATGTCGCCTCCTATTCCGAATGGGAAACGAGCCAGAAGGCGGCGGCGGTTGCTGCCGCCTTTGCCGATACGAATGTTGCGGATACCGTCAGCCAGGCGGAGAATTGGTGGGCGGATGCCGAAAGGCAGGCTGGCGGTCGCTGGCAGGTCACTTTTTATGACGGGGAGCGCGTTCTCGCTCGCGTTCTCGTCAGTCTTAAACCGACCACGATTATGGAGATGGAGCTGGAAGCCGCTTCTTAACCTCATGGACAGCTGCCCATCAATCCTGATCGTCGATGATGACGAGGCGATTCGCTCCGCTCTCAGCATCCTGCTGCTGCGCGCTGGGTTCAATGTCACCAGCGCATCAAATGTTCACGGCGCGCTCGAGGCGCTCCGTTCGCAGGCGCTCGATCTGGTACTGCTGGATGTCGTCCTTGATGAGATTAATCCACACTCGCAAAGCGGGCTGGACATCCTGCGCGCCATCCGCGCCTTTGAGCGTTTCATCCCCGTCATCATGCTCACCTCCTATACCGAGTGGCAGCTTGAGTCGCTCGGCTTAGGAGCCATCGCGTTTGTCACCAAGCCATGGGAGAGCAACGCGCTGCTCAGTCAGATTCGCGCCACCCTCAACGCTGTCGCCCAGATCAGGCGCGATGCCTTACAAAGCGCCGAACCGCGCGCTGTCCTTCATATCGACGATCTTCAGATCGACACCGAACATTACCGCGTTTTTCGCGCTGGCAAAGAGATCGATCTCACGCCGCTTGAGTTCGCGCTGCTCGCCTTCCTCGCCCGTAATCCCAACCGCGAATGGACGCGCGAGCAGCTCCTCAATCAGGTCTGGGGGTATGAATGGGTGGGCTATGAGCGCACGGTGGATCGCCACATCGCCGCCATACGTCGCAAGCTCAAGCTAGGGCGCGATGAACTCATCGAAACGCTGCATGGACGTGGGTATCGACTGATTCGATGATCCGCCGTCTGATCGTCTTCAGTCTGCTGCTGCTGATCATCTGGCTGGGTATCCCCGCGCTAATGGCACAGGCAGATATCCCGCCGATTGTCCTTCGCGCGCTCAGCCCGGCTGCCGTTATCTGGCTGACGGCTGCACTCGCTCTTACCGCGCTGGTTGCCCTACTTTGGGGCTATGGCAGTCGCAGCGGCTTCCTCTTGACAGCGGCAGGCGCAGTGGGACTGTGGTTCGGCGTTCCCAGCCTCTCACGCCAATCCTTCATCGTGGTGCGCACTGAAAATGTCCTTGCTCTGATTTGGTTCGGAGTCAGTCTCGTGTTCACTGCAGCTGTCATTTTCGCTGTCGGACGGTTTCTCCGTCAAGATGCGATGATGCGGCGCGCCCTGGCGCTGGTGGATCGAGCAATGGAAAACGGACTGGCGCTCTACGACCGGCGCGGACGCCTGCGCTGGTCGAATTTCTCGGCGCAGAGGTCGCTTTCTCCTGAAACGGACTACCTTGTCAAACGCGCTTTGCAGACAGGTCGCGCTGCCTCGAAGAGCATTAACACGGACGAGACGCATCGTCTGAAAATCCAAGCCGCCCCGCTCGGCGATGGGATGGTCGGCGTGATCATGACCCCGACTCGCAGTGAGCCGGATCAGTTTTATGAACAATTCCTGCGGCGGATCGTCCATGATATGCGCAACCCACTCGCCGCCATCATCGCGCATGCGGGTAATCTGCGCGCCATCAGCGCCGATCAGAACAGCATTGTCCCCGCCGATCAGAACAGCCTGATTACCATCGAACACGAGGCGCAGCGCCTCACCCGCCTTGTGGACAGCATCCTGTTCGATGCGCGCCTGGCATACGTCCCGCTGGCACTGGAAACCATCGATCTGCTCGATGTGATCGAGGAGGTATACTACCAGTACGATGACCGCGCCGTCCGCGAGCAGAAAACCCTTCAGATCGAAATCCCGACCGAGTCGGCGCGGCTGGAAGCCGATCACGATCTGCTCATCCGCGCGCTGAGCAATCTGGTCGATAACAGCCTGAAGTATTCGCGTCCTGGCGCGAGCATTGCGATCAGCCTTGAAGCCCCCGCTAAGCAGTTTATACTAAACGTCCGCGACACAGGCGACGGTATCCCGCCCGAATATCTCCCGAATCGCATTTTTGAGCCGCTTGTGCGCGCGCGCTCTGGTGACAGCGGCAGCGGACTCGGGCTGTCGATTGTCAAAAAGATCATCGACCTGCACAATGGATCGATCTCCGTCCAAAGCACACTCGGTAAAGGGACGACATTCACCATATGCCTGCCAAAATCCTGACTCTGGTCGCGCTAATCCTGCTGACCGGCTGCGGCATCCGCGTAGAAATTGTCACGCCTGTCAGCCCGACGCCGACGCCGCGCTATTTCACCGACATCGATTACTCGCTCAACGGTGTCTATCGCGCTCAGGCGCAGCCACACATTGTGTTCGCTGCTGAGCCGAATCTTCAGCTTTTCATGCGCCCGCAGCGCGAGGTCTATCTGCTCGTTGGGCGACCGCTCTGGATCGACCTGCCGTTTGAGGTAACATGGTTCGCTGAACCGAGCGCGTCCGCCCAGGTGCGCATTACTGGTTATACCCGGTACAATGCCGGTCAGGGATGGAACATGTGGGATACCAGTCAGAATCTGATCACGACCACCCAGACGCCGGACAATCAGCGTCATTCAGTCGGCATCACGTTTTATTACGAACAGCCTCAGATCGTCCAGGTGCGCGTTGAGATCAGCGCCACGATCTATCCCGAATACACCGATCCGATCACTGCTGTCGATTTCAATGAGTTCACGATTTATGTGCTTAACGATCCGGGCGAAATTGGATCGAATGCCGATGGGTTAGACCAGATTATCGGTGAGTCCGAGCCGCTGTTGTTCGACTGGCGGCTGTGGTCAGGGGGCGCGTGCACTCATGACCTCCCTGACGCCTGCGAAGCGTTTGAGTCCGGCGATGTTGGGGCGGCGGCTGAAGCCCTCGTCCAAGCAGCCGGTGAGATCGAGGACGATGCTTACCTGCGCGCCGCGCTGATGGCGGATGCAGGGTTGATCGCCGCTGGTGTTAACGACTATGTGAATGCGGTGTCCGCGTTTGAGCAAGCGGTCTCCAATTTTGCCATCGCTGCAACTGCCTGGCACATCTCCGCCGCGCTGCATAATCTCGCGGTCGCGCAGATCATCCTCGAAGACCCACGCGGATACGAAAACTACAATTTGCTTTCGGAAATGCGCGGTCAATTCTGGGATGAGGTCGGGGCAAATCTCATCCAGGCGAACACCGGACGCACCCAGTGGGAGGATTGGCGGCTGTGGGAGGCGCTCAATTATTTTGAGACCATCGGCGCGCCGCAGCAGTCCACCATCCGCGCATGGTTAGATGAATTCTAGAACACGGCATGAAGTCATTTCATAGGCTGCGTCAGCAGATTCTACCCGCTGTCCTGTGGACAGCACGCTTCATTTTGGGATTTGCACTGCTCAACGCCTTTCAGCCAGCGCCGCCGCGCGCGCCACTGATGCCGCCGCAGACCGTTGACACCACCAAGCCGCAAATGTGCGTCCACACCCGTCTGATCGACGAGGTGGACGAGTGGAAGATTCAGCGCTCACTGATGATGGTGCGCGAGATGGGCGCGGACACCATCGCAGAGTTTTTCCCGTGGGCTTACATTGAGAGTCAGCGCGGCGTTTACAACTGGGCGCAGTCCGACCGGATCATACGCCACGCCGCCAATCAAGGGCTGAAGGTGATCGCGCGAATGGGGTTTGTCCCGAATTGGGCGCGCGGCGATCAGCGGGATGTCTTCACCACCCTGAATACGCTGCCGCCTGAGGCTTACGGGGCATTCGCGGCTTTCACCGCTGCGTTCGCCGCGCGCTATGCCGGAACAGTCGATCATCTGATCATCTGGAATGAGCCGAATCTCGCCTTTGAATGGGGGTATCAGCAGGTCGATCCGGCTGGATATGCGCGGCTGCTCGAAGTTGTTTACGCGCCTGTCCACCGCGCCAACCCCAATATCATGATCCTCGCCGCCGGTCTCGCGCCAACACTCGAACCACCCGGCAGCCCGCACGGGCTAAATGACCTGCTGTATCTCGACGCGCTCTATCAGGCGGGCGCAGCGCCATATTTTGACGGGCTTGCCGTGCATACATATGGCTTCACTCACCCACCCGACGAGTCCCCTGCGGCTGAACGATTGAACTTCCGCCGCGTCGAGCTGCTGCGCGCGATCATGCGCCAGCACGGCGACGACTCGCCGATCTACATCACCGAGACAGGCTGGAACGATCATCCGCGCTGGGTCAATGCAGTGACGCCAGCGCAGCGCGTCGCCTACACCCTCGACGCTTTTCGCTACGCTGAGCGTGAATGGGATGATGTCCGTAAAATGTGCGTGTGGATGTTCCGGCTGCCCGCCGCCACGTTCAGCCACCCCGATTACTTCACGCTGGTCGGGGTCGATTTTCAGCCCAAGCCAATCTACACTGCGCTTCAGGCATATGCGGCGGGTCGAATGACTGAACAGACGCTCTGGCTGCCGCCGCCATGAACGCTCGTCTTCAAGCTCGACTGATCGCGTTGATGGTGCTTGCGCCAGCCGCCGCCGGACTCGTGTGTTTTCTCTCGGTGTGGGGGCTGGTCTGGCATCTGGATCGTCACCGCCCGATTTCCGAGATTCTGCCGCACGCCGCCCTGCGCGTCGGCGTCGATCCGGCGCATCCACCGTTTGCTTTTTATCTGGGCGATGCGCTGGTCGGACTTGACATCGACCTGGCAAATGCGCTGGCAGAGGCATTGGGTGTACCGGCGCAGTTCGTTCTGCTCGGCTACGATGGGCTGTACGACGCGCTCAAGATCGGGCAGGTTGATCTCCTGATCGCGGGTATCGCCATTGATCCGGCGCGTACCGGGCTGGCACGCTACTCCGCGCCTTATCTGAATGCGGGCTTAATGTTGATCAGCTCTGAATCCGGCGGAGTCAGCTCGATGCATGATCTGCCCGGCAAACGCCTCGCGCTCGAATTTGGCTCCGAAGCCAACGCTGAAGCGCGGCGCTGGCTGCGCCGCGTCCTGCCTTTCACCATTCTGCCGTATGCGCAGCCCAATCATGCGCTCGACGCCGTTCGGCTCGGCATGGCAGACGCTGCGCTGGTCGACTCGATCACCGCACGCCTGTATCTGCGCGCTCATCCCGACTGGGTGCATCGCCTTACCCCCGTCACCGTCCTGCCCATCGCCATTGCCAGCCATGCCGATCATGCTCGGCTCGGCGCGGCGCTGGATCGGGCGCTGGAATCGCTGTTTCGAGATGGTACTATAGATCGTCTGCTGGACAAGTGGCTCTAAAGGGAAATTACATTTGCATATCGGTATTGACGCTCGCATGGTGTACTATCGGGTGGGTGGGATCAGCACTTATATCCGCAAGCTGGTCGAGAGTCTGGAAAACCTAAACACAGGCGATCATCAATTCACGATCTTTCACAGCCGAAAAGGGCGCGAAACCCTGAGCAGGCAGTTTCGCCGCGCCGATCTGTGGACGCCCAGCCATCACCGACTTGAACGCCTGGCGCTATCGCTGGAGTTGGCGCGTTTCAGCCTTGATGTTTGGCATACCACCGACTTTATCCCGCCGCAGTTTGGCGCGCGCCGCTTGATCGTCTCCATATATGATCTGACCTTTCTACATTATCCGCAGTTCCTCACCGCCGAGAGCCGCCGGTATTATAATGACCAGATTGCGTGGGCAGTCCGCCGCGCTGACCATATCCTCACCATCAGCCACGCCAGCAAAGCCGACATCGTTGATCTGCTTCATGTCCCCCCGAATAAGATCACAGTGCAGCATCTCGCCGCCGACTCGTCGTTTAAGCCGCTTTCCGAAGCAGATACTGCGCCCATTCGCGAGCAGCTCAGTCTGCCAGAAACGTTCATCCTGTTTGTTGGCACCTTTGAACCGCGCAAGAATATCGACGGGCTGCTCCGCGCTTATGCCCTCCTGCGCTATGACCTGCGCGATGTGCCGCCGCTTGTCCTCGCGGGCAATCGCGGATGGCTCTATGATGACATACTCGATCTGATCGCTCAGCTTGATCTGTCGGAATGTGTCCTGCTGCGGGAGAGCCTCTCGCAGAATGTCCTGCCTGCGCTGTATAATCTAGCCCATATGCTGGTGCTGCCATCGCATTACGAGGGATTCGGCTTGCCTGCGCTTGAGGCGATGGCGTGCGGCACACCGCCTATCGTCAGCCGCCGGTCAGCGCTTCCGGAAGTCGTGGGCGATGTCGGTCTGTTGATCGACCCGGACGATCCGCGCGACATCGCCGAGGCAATGGCGCGCATGTTGAGCGGCTCCGCCTGGTATACTGAACAGCGCGCTGCTTCAATCAAGCGGGCGGCGCAGTTCACTTGGGAACATGCAGCCCAGGTCGCTTTATCCGTCTACACCACCATGTAAGAGATCATGCGTTTTCTTCTGCTCACACCCGCGCTTCCATATCCTCCTCATCAGGGCGGCGCGCTTCGCAACTTCGGGATCATGCACATGCTTGCCGGCATGGGCTTCAGTCTGACTCTGCTCAGCTTTCATGACAGCCCGGTCGCGCCCGACGCCTCCCCGCTCGCGGCGCTCTGCGAGTCGATCATCACTGTCCCCGCGCCTGTTCGCCCGATGAGCGCGCGCCTGCGTGACCTGTTTTTCACTCAGCAGCCCGATCTCGCCGGACGCCTGAACCATCCCGCGATGGCAGACGCTATCCGACACCTCCTCGACCAGTCCAGCTTTGACGCCGTGATCTTTGAAGGGCTGGAGATGGCGGTCTATCTGCCGCTGGTGCGCGTCGTTCAACCCAACGCCCGTCTGATCTACGACGCGCACAACGCTGAACACCGTCTGCAAGCGGCAATTGCCCAGGTTGAGCTGAGCCGCCTGTCGCGCCTTCCTCCCGCCATTTACTCGTCCATTCAGGCGCGGCGGATCACGCGCTTCGAGCGCGAAATCTGCTGCGCTGCGCACGGCGTACTAGCCGTATCCGCTGAAGACGCTGATGCGCTCCGTGTATTCCGCACGGATCAGCGCGTCTTTGTGATCCCAAACGGCATCTTCACCGACCAATACACCGCGCCATCAGCCCATCAGCTCGATCTTGGCGACCACGCCCTGATCTTCACCGGCAAGATGGATTATCGACCCAATGTAGACGCTGTGCAGTGGTTTGCGAGCGCAATCCTCCCCCGGATTCAGGCGTGCATCCCCGATGTTCGCCTCTATATCGTTGGGCAGAAGCCCCATGCCAGCCTGCAAGCGCTCGATGACTCGCATATCGCCATCACAGGATGGGTTGAACAGGTGCAGCCGTTTCTCCATGCAGGCGCGCTCTATATCGCGCCGCTGCGTATGGGCAGCGGCACGCGCCTCAAGCTCCTCGAAGCGCTGGCGTCTGGAATCGCTGTTGTTGCAACGCCGACCGCTGCCGCTGGTCTTTCGGAGGAAGCGCGCTGCGCCATGCGCCTTGCCGCCGATGAGTCTGCTTTCGCTGATGCCGTGATCGACCTGCTCAATAATCCGTCCCTCCGGCTCGACTATGCGGCACGGGGCAAGGAAATCGTCCGCAAAACGTATGACTGGCAGGCGCTCGCGCCACGGCTGTTCCAGACGTTTCAGGAACTGAGTCTGACCCAGAAATCCAGCGCAAGCGGATCATGATGGATCGCGACCAGCTTGTCCTCCGCAATGTGAACATGGCGCGCGCGTTTCACGCGATTCCGATCAAGCACCGCGTGCGCCGCGCTGCGCTCCGTCTGATCGCAGGGCTGCCGATTCCTCCTTCGCGGCGTCCGAGTGCCGAGCCTGAACGCATCCTGATCATTCGTCCCGATCATCTGGGCGACGCCCTTCTGACAATGCCTGCGCTCTGCGCGCTGCGGGAGGCGCGCCCGAATGCGGAGATTCACGCGCTGGTGGGCGCATGGTCAGCCAATGTCTTTGCGCCATTTTCCGAAATCGACCTTGTGCTGACTTTACCATTTCCCGGCTTTGCGCGCGGCACAGCCAGTCAAACGCTCACCGATCCATATCTACTCGCCTGGCGCGCCGCGCGCCATCTGCGCCGACTTCATTACAACAGCGCCCTGATCTGCCGCCCCGATCACTGGTGGGGCGCGCTAATCGCGTTTCTCGCCGGCATCCCCTATCGAATCGGGCATGATCACCCCGATACTGCGCCTTTTCTCACCACTGCTGTGCCGCGCGAACCCGCCCACGCGGTCATCCAGAGCGCTCGACTCGTAGAACGCATGATCGATCACCCACTGCAACCGGCTGATCTGGCGCTCAGCTTCCCCATCGACTCCGATGATCGCGCCTGGGTCGATGGTTATTTAGAGGAATGGGGTATCAATCCGCATGAGCGCCTTTTTGTAATCCATCCTGGATCGGGGGCATGGGTCAAACAATGGGATGAGGAAAGCTGGGCGTTTGTGGCTGACACGCTCGCCGAAGAATGGAAGACGACGCCAGTTTTTACAGGCTCAGAGGGCGAACTTGCCATGATCCGGAGTATTGCTGAGCAGATGCGGACAAAACCCTGCATTATGGCGGGAGAGACCCGCATCAGCACGCTTGCCGCCCTCTACGAACGTTCAATCGTTGTCCTCGGACCCGACAGTGGTCCCCTGCATCTCGCCGCCGCTGTCGGCACGCCGACTGTCGCCCTTTTCGGACCCGCAGACCCCGATGAATTCGGCACTTGGGGCGACCGAGAGCGCCATGCCGTCCTGTTCAGCGACATCGGCTGTCGCCCATGCCGCGTCCTCGACTGGAACGGCGACGATCCACAGTTTCACCCCTGTGTCCGCGCCATTTCGCGCGCGCGCGTGTTGGCTGCGGCGCGCAGCGTTACCGCCTGATCACCAAACCAGCGCCATTAGTGTCGTCTGGGTCAAATGCCGCCAGATCGACCCGGCTCAGCGGCGCGGGGATGAGCGTCTGCTCAGCCATCTTCATTCTTCCTCTTTACTGCGAGGAACGCTCAACCGCGTCTCCTCATTCCGATAGGTGACCATACCAGGCGGCGCGCCTTTGATCTTGCGCACGTGCCTGCGCTGCGTCACGTCCACTTCGACTTTCGCCTGCTGACGCTTCGCGCTGTAATACGCTGCTAGTCCCGCCGCACGCTCGAACACGCTTTCCGGCACTTTGCGCCCATCCGCCTTGATGATGACGTGCGCTCCTGGCACGCCGCGCGCATGCAGCCACCAGTCTTCCGGGCTGCCTTTGTCGAAGGTCACGATCTCATTCTGCCGGCTGTTTCGCCCGACCCAGATCACGAACCCATCCGATGTGACCACGCGCAGCGGCGCGGTCTTGCTCGAACTCGCTTTCGCCAGCGGCTTGCCGCGCCAGAGTCCTTTCGCCTGAAGCGCCGCCTGCACTTCGTCAATCTCCGGGTAACTTGCTGCTAGGGTCAGATCGGTGTCTAACTGCTCTAGAAACGCCAAATCCCGTTCGGTCTGCGCGATCAAGCTCGGCACGTCGTCCAGCGCACGCTTCGCCTTGTTGTAGCGCTCAAAATAGCGCTGGGCATTTTCCAATGGGGTCAGCGCTGGGTCAAGCGCGATGGACAGCTCAGGCTGATCCAGATCGTACTGCGCTCGCAGCTCCGTCTGACCGGGCTGAATCGCATATTGATACGCCAGGATCAGTTCGCCGCTCTGCCGGAGCCGCTCGCGCTGCGAGTCGTCGATCATAGACGCTCGCAGTGACGCCAGCCGCGCGCTCAGTTTTGCGCGCGCCTCAGCTATGGCATCGCGGATCGGCTGTTTGCCCGCCGTATATGCTTCCTCACCGACGGGCGCGGAGTAGAACAGCGTCAGCGCCTGGCTCACAGTCTCCACCCGCCGCCAGCCTGGGATGCTGGTCAGCGGATAGACGCTGAATGCCGTCACCTGCCCGCGACCATCTTGACAAATGCCCGGCTGCCACATCCGACGCCCTAACGGATCGACCACCTCGTGCAGCGCTGTCAAAATCCGCTCGCAGTTCGCGTCCTGCGCTTTCTGATCCGTCGTCCCCGACGCGCGAAACGCGATCTCTTTCGCCAACAGCGGGCTGATCCCAAGCAGATGCGCTGTCAACACCTGGTGCGTTTTGCGCGCCTTCACGCCTTGACCTGGTCTCTCAATGTTTTGAGCATCGCGCGTGAAAACCTCGCTCAATCCCTCCAAGTTCAGGCGCAGCGGATCGAGCTTGCCGGTTTGCGGCGGTGGCAGCACATACGGATGATTCGGCAAACTGACTCGGTAGCGGTTCTCGTCCGCCCCAACCCGCCGCATACAGTCCAGAATGATCCCATCGCGCACTAGCAGCAGATTACTCCGCCGCTCCATCGGCTCGATCACTACGCTGACTGCGCCCTCTGCGCCTTCGACATCGATCTGAATGATGCGCTCCCAGGGCGGCTGGCTGATGTGCGTGACGATCCCACCTTCCACCAAGCGCCGCATCAGCAGCCCGACTTGGGATGGCTTCGGCAGTCCGCGCCGTAGTTTATCAGGGACAAAGTGAACGCGCGGCTGACGATGATCCGCGCTCATGTAGAGATAGCGGCGTCGGTGATTGGCGTATACCTCCCAACCGATGCCATTTTCGTTTACGTCCAGCACATCCTGGATGCGTCCTCCCGCCAGCGTATCCAACATCTCATCAACCAGCGCTGAGAGCGTGAATGCATCCAGATACATGCCTAATTTGCGTCCGGGGTGAGCAGATAAGCGATGATGTCGCCCAAATCCTGATCGCTGATCTGCGACTCGAAATTCTGGATCATCGAGTTTTGATAGCCCTCAACCACATATGCGCCGGGATGCACAATCGACTCGTAAATATAGGCATCCGCTGGCATTGGGGGACGGCGTTCCGCCGCCCGCGCTGCAATCCCAGTGAACTGAGGCGCGACAGCTTCGCCCGCGTAGCGGTGGCAGCCTAGACAGTTGTACTGCACGAGCAGCGCTTCCGCGCGGCTCGGATCGGCGTTCGCCAACAGGGCATCGACGCGCTCGCGATACGCATCAGCGGAAGCCGGCGTCTCCTCATCTGCGCCGGAGGAGATACTTGAACCGACAAATTCAATCAGGAAAAACCCACCAAACACGACCAAAAGCACTACCCCTAAAACCACAGGCAGCGCAGCTTTGGGCTGTGCATTTGGCGCTGTCGAACTCTCACTCATGCCTTCACCAAACTGCGGTTATCCCGCCTCCTTAATTAGAGCTTAAAGCAGCAGCGTATCCAGGATCATCGCCATGAACAGAAATGCTAGATACGCCGTCGAGAACTTGTAGGTACTGCGCGCCGTCGCGCCGTCCTTGCGCTTGATCAGGATGAGCGACATGCGAATCAGACCCAGCCCAAGCGCTAGCGCCGCCAACGCATACACCCAACTCAGAGTCCCGAACAACGTCGGAAACAGGCTGATGATCAGAAGCTGCACTGCGTAATACAAAATCTGCTGGCGCGTCACCGCTTCGCCGCGCGCCACCGGCATCATCGGCACATTCGCGCGCGTGTAATCCGCGTTCACCAGCAGCGCCAGCGCCCAACTGTGCGGCGGCGTCCAGTAAAACACAATCGCAAACAGGATCAGCGGCTCAATCGACAATTCGCCCGTTACCGCCGCCCATCCCACCAGCACCGGCATCGCGCCCGCGCCGCCGCCGATCAGGATGTTCAGCACAGTGTTGCGCTTCAGCAGCGCCGTATAGATGATCACATAGTAGAATGCGCCGCCCAATGCCAGCAGCGCCGCCAGCCAATTCACCATTACGCCCAGAATCAGGGTTGACCAGGCGATCAGCGCCAGCCCGAAGATCAGCGCATTGATGGGCGCGACTCGACCCGATGGAATCGGACGGCGCGCCGTGCGCGTCATTTTGGCATCCAGATCGCGGTCGAGATATTGATTGATCACGCTCGCCCCCGCCGCCGCCAGCGCCCCACCGATGAGCGTCGGCAGCAGGATCGGCAGCGGCGGAATGCCATTCGCCGCGATTACCATCGCCGTCAGGGTTGTGAAGAGCAGCAGCGTGACGATTCGCAGCTTGGTCAGTTCAAGGTAAGTGCGCAGAGCTGCGCCTACGCTGTTGGGTTCGGCTGCGTTTGGGACGCTGGTAGCTGCCATGCCTGCTCATCTTCTATCTGTGTCAGCAAACGATGATTCATAGTCTCCACAGCGCCAAGCGCCACCAGCGCTGCCCACATGGACGCCGCCAATCCGACATGCGCCGCGCCCCAGATCGGCGCTGCCGCGCTCAGGACGAACAGCGCGCCCACTCCCGCCTGCATCAGATACAGACCGAACGCCACCGCTGCCAGAACCCGCACGACTGGCTGCTGACGCTGTCGGAATGCCATCCAAACCAGCATGGCGCTCATGATCCCCAAGCCGACCACCGCGAATCGGTGTGTCATGTGGATCACGGCTGAACGCCCCTGCTCAATCGGCAGCACTTCGCCGTTGCAGAGGGGCCAGTCGAGACATGCCAGTGTCGAACCGCTTCCGCGCACCAGCGCGCCAGTCAGGATGATCAGCAGAGTCATCGTGGCGGTCAGATAGACCAGCGCTGTGAAGCTGTCTCGACCATAGGTACGTTTCGGGCGATAGAGCGCAAACACGCCCGCCGCCAGCAGCGCGCCCAACAGCAGCATCGCCACACCCAGATGCAGCGTCACCATCGTTGGCGGTAGATCAAGCACTACTACCAGCGCGCCAAGCGTACTCTGCACGGTGAACAGCACCGCCGCAATCGCGGTCATCGTTAACACTAGTCGATTGCGCCGCCGATAAGCCACAAGCGCTAGCGCCAGCGCCCCCAACCCGAACAGCCCGATCAGCGCGGCAAACAACCGATGCAGCCATTCGATCCATGCTGTCACATTGTCCAGCGGCGGAAAGAAAGTCCCATTACACGACGGCCAGTGATTGCCACAGCCTAACCCAGAGTCCGTCACGCGCACAACCGCGCCAAACACGATCAATCCCAGAGTTAGCCCGGCAGTACTCAGCACTAACCACGAAAATAAACGCCCTTGTCGCACCATTTTCCCGTTTTACCTTGTAAAACTCCCAGCCATCTCAAATGGATTACAATTACAATGCCAGAACATTCGCAAGAAACGAAGCAATAAACGCGATGATCGTCACCAGATAGCCAAATGCCGTGAAATACGGGCGGAACTGACGTTCATCCGTCACGTAGGTTGACCACAGTCCGCTGAAGACGAACACCAGCGCGATTAGAACCGCCGCCAGCATATGGGCGATCACCCAATGAAGATTGAAACCCAGAATGACAATCGCCAGCGAGCCAAGCGCCTGAATTAATACCAGCAGCGCCGCCAGCGAACTCAGCTCCTGCAAATTCATCAACTGGCGGCGGAATGCAAAGATCGACACGCCCAGCAAAATCACACCCAGCGCGCTCAGCAGCACCGTGAACAAGCGCGCAAACCAGCCCAGAAACAGCGCTAAATCCGTCGGTTGTGGGAGAATGCTGCCCGCGCAAACGGGCCATTCACGGCCGCATTCCACTATAGTGAACATGAGCGGGATCGTCAGGGCAAACACCAACATCCCGACGACTAGAAAGGCGACCGAACGCGCCAGCAGTTCAAGCGGACGCTCCGGAATCATGATCCAACGTAGCCTTTCATGGCGCTGGCTCAGCCACGTTCAGCCGCTTCAGGCGCACTCTCGTTCGATGCCTCCGCCTTACTCCGGCGCAGCCCACGATCTAGAATCCAGAACAGCGCTGCCAGCGTCGCGCCGATGCCAATCAGATTGAACAGGATAAAGCCCACCATCAGGAAGAGCTGCTCCGCCTTCCACGGCAGCACCGTCGTCCGCGATGCATCCGGCGCGCTCACCTGTTGAAGCACGGGCAGTAAATTTCCGCCGCCGGCGATCAACTGCATCGTCAGCCCGCCGCCGGCGATCAAAATGAACAGCGCTGCGATTAAAAATGTCAATCGTCTCACGCGCTTTCCTCCGCTTTATCGTTTACATGCATGTCACAGCGACACAAATAGTTCTGCTCCGACGATGTTCAGTGTACCATCTGTGAAAAATGGAATCAATGCAATGAGACAAGACCCGCGCGGAATTACGCTCGCTACGCGCCCAGGAGATCATCGTTCGCGTCCGCCAAGTCGTTATCATCCGACTCCTGGCTGTCGTCATCCACTGCATCGAGCAGCTCATCCGGTTTGACCAGCTCGGAGGTCGCGATCTGATCTGCTTTGAGCGTCCGCGTCCGAGACAGCGACAGCAGATCGTCCTCCGATGTGCTGTCCGTTGACTCCGCCTCATAGGGTGTTTTGACATGCTTCTTGGCTGTCTGTTCTCGCGGCAGCATGAAGGTCACAGTTGTGCCAACGCCCAACTGGCTTTCTAACGCGATCTGTCCGCCATGCCGCTCAACCGTTGCTTTCACAATCGACAGCCCAACTCCTGAACCCTGCCCACTCGTCACCCATCGTTCGAACACGCGCGCCTGATCTTCAGGCGCGATTCCCAGCCCAGTATCGGAAACGGCTATGCGCACCGAATTCTTGTCACCCTCAGCCCGCAAGGTGATATGCCCACCATCGACATTGTACTTGATCGCATTGGTCAGCAGGTTGAGTAGAATTTTATCAAGCTCATTTGCCTCTGCCATGACCGTCCCAAGCCCAGATGGCGGTATATCGATCTGAATGCTAATACCACGTTCCTGAGCGCTTGCCTCCACGATCTCCAGACATGACGCGATGAGCTGATCCAGGTTGATTTCGATATACCCGACATCTTGCGCCAGCTTTTCCAAAGTGTGATTGATCATGTCGCCCATGGTATCGATTCGCTTGATGGCTTTGTCAATTGCTGCGCGCTGCGCATCATTCAGCGGACCCATATACTGAACAGCGTCGATGTTCAGCTTGAGCGCGGTCAGCGGCGCTTTGAGGTCATGAATCAGGTCTTCATACCATTCGCGTTTTTTCGCCATCACTCAACTGCTTCCGCTTCAGGGCATAATAAACCCGGCAGCACAGCCATTGCCTGCGCCATTCGCGTTCCATACCACGTCAGCAATGTCCCGTCGATGAGATGAATTCGCCCCGTCTTCGCCGCCGGCACATCCAATGCTGCAAAAATCGGCACATGCGCGTCAGTAAATGTAAACGGCTCGCTGGGCAGCAGAATGACATCCGGCTGTGCCGCTGTCACTTCTTCCAGAGTCACACGTGGATAGCGCCGATCCCGACCTTCCAGTCGGGGGTCGTCGTCGGCAAGCGCTCGCCCTTGCCCGAGATCGGCGCTCAGCGGATACTGCCGCTCCCGATCCGCAAATATGTTCGTCCCGCCGCAGACTCGCAGCATATCATGACAAAATGTATCGGCATTGAAGGTCATCAATGGATCGTACCAGATCGGGGCGAACACCCGGCAAGGTGTTTGTCGGCTCTCAGCCAGCCGTTCCAGCCAATCAAGCGTCCATTCCGCGGCGCGGACGCCCTCCACCTTATCCGTCCGATCAAACACGTGCATGATGTTCCAGATCAGATTGAATGCCTCGCGCACCGTCCGTGGAAAAGTCACCCATACTGCAATCCCCGCCGCCTGCAGCGCCTCGACATCGGCTTTCCGGTTTTCCTCACGATTCGCGATCACCAGATCGGGTTTGAGAGCAATGATCCGTTCAAGATTGGGGTTTTTCGTCCCGCCTACTTTAGGGAGCTGCGCCACTCTTGCCGCCGGATGCACACAGTAATCCGTCACTCCGACCACCGTCTCGCCCATTCCCAGATCGAAAAGCGTCTCCGTCACGCTGGGGACAAGCGACACCACACGGCGCGGCGGTTCATTCACAGGCGCGTCCATCTGATGAAGGTATGTCCGCTTGTCGAGCATGTTTGCCTCAACGATGCACTAGTTGATGTCGTTCTGGACCCACGCTTACCGTCGCTATCGGGATTGACAGCGCTTCTTGGATGAAATCCACATACCGCCGCGCGTTCCCCGGCAAATCCGCCCACCGTCGAATGCCGCCGATCTCCCCCGTCCATCCGGGCAGATCGACATAATCCGGTTCGATCGTATCCTGAATCTCTGTGGGGTAGACAGTCCATTCTGTGCCAATCCGATACCGCGTCCCAATGCGCAGCGTTTCCAGCCCGCTCAGCACATCGAGCTTAGTCAGCACAATTTCCGTCACTCCATTGATCATGCACGCATATCGCAAAATCACCAGATCAAGCCAGCCCGTTCGGCGCGGTCTTCCTGTCGTTGTCCCGAATTCATCCCAGAAATGCTCACCCGTTCCGCGCAGCCGAGCGCCGATTTCATCATCCAGCTCCGTCGGAAAGGGACCTGCTCCTACCCGCGTGCTGAAGGCTTTGGCGACGCCAACCACCCGATCCACGTGGCGCGCGCCAAACCCTAAGCCGATCAGCGCGCCGCCAGCCGTCGGATTCGAGCTGGTCACAAACGGATAATCCCCATGATCGATGTCCAGCATCGTCCCCTGCGCGCCTTCGCACAGGACGCGCGCTCCCTCATCCAGACGCCGATTCACCAGCCGCGCCGTATCCTGAAGAAATGGCGCAAGCCGCCGCGCGGCGTCGATATAGGGGAGGGTCTCGCGCTGCGCGTCGAGCGTATCCAGCCCTTGCGCAGTCAGCTTTGCATTGGCGCGCTCGATCTGCGCGATCAGCGCATCGCCGAAGCCCTCCGGGTCGCGCATTGTTTCGGCGCGAATCCCCTGTCGACCGGTTTTATCCAGATATGCCGGGCCGATTCCGCGCAGCGTCGTTCCAATCGCCGCTTTTCCGCGCGCCAGCTCATTTGCCCGATCCAGCGCGATGTGCGCCGGCGTGATGATATGCGCTTTGGTGCTGATCGCCAGCCGAGCCGGATTAATCTCGACTCCAGCAGCAGCCAGACCGTCGATCTCCCGAACTAGATTGACGGGATTGACCACCATCCCACCACCTAGAACACACGTGACCCGATCATGCAGAATGCCGGACGGGATCATATGCAGTTTGAACATCTTGCCCGCCACGTAAACGGTGTGTCCAGCGTTGTCCCCACCTGCATAGCGCGCCACGATCTCCGACGATGACGCCAGCCAGTCCGCGACCCGCCCTTTGCCCTCATCACCCCATTGCAGCCCAACTAGAATTGTTGCCGGCATTATTCACCCCGTTTGTCCGCCCCGATACGCTGATCCAAGCGCGACCGACACCCGTCGCGCTCCCCAAATTTCAACCTCACCGCCCCCGCCAAGCGCCAGCGCTGACCCGCTTCCGATCCCAATCCCGACCGCTTCAGGGTAGACATTCAGCGCGGGCAGGGCTGACTGACCAATCGACGCCACACCAGGCAAGATCAACGCGTCCAGCAGCCAGCCCAATCCAGCCGACACCGATCCGTCCGCGTCAAGGATATATGCGCCAAACGCACCCGAAGCCGATCCCTCAACAAGGATGATCGCCCCGTTTTCATAGGCTGCGCGGATTCCATCGATGGCAGCGCCCAACAGCGTCGAGTATGCCATCGAGCCGCTTGATGCGCCTGCAACCACGATCACGCTGGCTTCGGTCAGTCGGTTTCGGATCGTCTCATCATCCTCGCTGATGATGTCCACCAGATAGCCGGATGGCGCGCCGAGGTCTTCAATGTCGTCGAGCAGCGCATCTGCGCGGCTCACTTCGCCCAGATATACTACCGCCGCCGCACCATCCGCCGCCGCACGACCCAGCGCCCTGGCTCGAATTTCCGATGAGTCAGCTTCGCCAGCGGAAGCGCCCGCGCCGCTCAGCACCAGCCACCCCCGTCCATCCAGCCAGCGCAACACGGATCGGCTCGGCATTATCCCTCCGTCAGCACATACGACGCCACCGCCGACGACAGCAGCGCCACCCCCAGCGGCAGCGCAGCTTCATCGATGCTGAAACGGGGATGGTGATGTCCGTAATAGGCATCTGCCGTCTGATCTCTTGCGCCAACGAAGAAATACACGCCGGGGATGTCGCTCATAAATTCGCTCACATCCTCCGAACCCATCGTGCGGACAGATGTGTCAATACCGGAAGCCCCGACAATCGGCTGAAACACCTCGCGCAAGCGCGCACCCACCGATGCATGATTGATCACGGGCTTGGTCTGATGCTCGATTTCCAGCTCTGCCATGCAGCCCATGCCCCGCGCAATGTGTTCGGCAGTTTCATGCATCCGCCTGACCAGCAGTTCCTGCGTTTCCAGGCTGAAACAGCGCACGGTTCCGCGCAGTTCGGCGTGCTGCGGGATCACGTTGTATGCCTCGCCCGCGCGCAGATAGGTCACCGAGATCACCGCGTGATCCAATGGATCGAGGCTGCGGCTGATAATCGTTTGAAATGCCAGCACGATCTGAGAGGCGCACACCACCGGATCAATCGTCAGGTGAGGAGCTGCGCCGTGTCCACCTTTGCCGACCACTTTCAGCCGAAAGATCGATGCGCCCGACATAACCGCGCCGTCCGCGATCCCAACCACACCGGTCGGCAGACTATTCCACAGATGGAGACCCACTGTCACATCGGGACGGGGATTAGCCAATGCACCATCCGCGATCATCGCCATCGCGCCCTTGCCGATCTCCTCCGCCGGCTGGAAAACGAACTTGACCCGACCCGCCATCCGCTCACGCAGCGGCGCGAGAAGCCGCGCTACCCCCAGCGCAATTGCCGTGTGTCCATCATGTCCGCAGGCGTGCATCTTCCCCGCCGTTTGCGATGCAAACTCCACCTCGTTTTCCTCGACAATTGGCAGTGCGTCCATATCAGCGCGCAGCAGCACCGTCGGGCCGTCGTGTGCGCCTTCCAAAAGTCCGACAACACCGGTTTTGCCAACGCCTGACTGCACTTCCAGCCCAAGCTGGGTCAGTTGATTGGCAACAATGCCCGCTGTGCGCACTTCCTCAAATGCCAGCTCTGGATACCGGTGAAAATCGCGCCGCTGTGCGATCAGCTCTTCACGCAGCGACTCCGCCTGCGCCTTAAAATCGATAATCATTGATCACCTCAACGATCAAACGTGATTAACCGAAACGAATCGACATACCGGACGACATCCGGCGGAGCCTGCGGATCGCGACTACCGCGAATGCGCTCCGCCATCTTCTCCATGTCGGCAATCTGGCTCTTGTGTTCGTGCAGCGACATGATTTTCGTTTCGATGTAATCGGTCACATCCACCCACACATTCGGCGACTGTGTCCCGCTGATATACAGGTATTTCACTTTGTGCGCCTCTAGCCCTTCTTCGCGCTCCTGCTCCGGGAAATTCAGCCGATCCCGCGCGGTCGGATAGACTGCTGCCAGTGTCGCCTCACCAACTGCACGATGATCCGGATGATTCAGGCTGCGATCTCCCCACCAGAAGACAGTTGGGTCGAGCGTCACCACGATCTCCGGCTTGTACATCCGGATCGCTCGCACGATGTCGCGCCGCAGTTCAAGCGACGGCGTCAGTTCGCCGTCGCGATGCCGCAGAAAGATCACCTCTTTCACACCGAGCTTTGCCGCTGCGCAGCGCTCCTCGTCTTCGCGAATGGCGATCAAGCGCTCACTGGTCATGTCCGGATCGCTGCTGCCTTTGTCCCCGCTGGTCGCCAGGACAAAGATGATCTCCGCGCCTTCTGCTGCCCAGCGCGCAAAAGTCGCCCCACAAAAGAATTCAGGATCATCAGGATGGGCGAAAATGCCCATGACCCGCTTGCCTGCCATCGTCTGCGTCATTCATTCCCCGCTTTCATCTCCCCGCTCACCGGGTTACCCGACTGACCCCGATTTTTCGACCGTCCTCGCTTAGATCGCCGCGACTTGCGCGGCGCATTGTTATCGCCCTGAGCCGAGGTCATCTGCGCTTCCGACGCTTCACCAGCAGCCGCATTCATCGCTGGCGCTGTACTGCCAGCACTCGTACCGCGCCTGCGTTTATCGCGCCCGCGCCGCCGTCTCCGCTTCTCCGGCGCAGCAGGCGCCAGTGCGCTCACTTCATCCGCGTCCAAAGCCAGCTCAATACCACTCGCTTCGACGGCTGACGCCACCTCAGCGACCGCGCTTTTGCCCGGCTTCGCCCCGCATTCGCAGGGACCGTCTCCGTGCTTAGTGCAGGGTTGACTCGCTTTCTTTGCCAGCGCTTCCAGCTCCTCAAGCGGGATGATCTCCTCACGCTTTACCGTGTGGTAATCATTCCCGACCATGACTAGCACAGCGTCCTGCAGCGGCATGACATCGATCACCCGACCTTCGCCGTGCGGCGTTCCAATGCGTTTATTCTTCTTTGGGAGATGCTGGCGCGCCTGCACATACTGTTCATACTCATAGACCAGGCAGCAGCGCAGCCGACCACACATACCTGTGATTTCAGTCGGATTGAGCGAAATGCCCTGCATTTTCGCCATTTTGATCGAGACCGGGCTGAAATCTGTCAGAAAGGTCGAGCAGCAGCGCAGCTCGCCGCACGCCCCAAACCCGCCGAGCAGCTTTGCCACATCGCGCGGGCCGATCTGCCGCAGTTCGAGCTGCGCCGAAAAATGCCGACTCAGCTCATGCCAGAGACGATTCGGATTGAGGCGATCATCCCCAATCGTTGAGTAAAGAATAGTCAGCAGCGCGCCATCATAGCTGTACATGGCTGCAATGAAGCGCACATGGCTATACTGCCGCATCTCGCTCGCCCGACGCCGAACCAGCTCTAGAGCCTCCGGTTCGCGATTCTGCCAATACTGCCGCAGCAGCAGATCGCGCGGCGTCGCTACTCGAAGGAGCGTGCGATAAGCTGCAGGCGCATTCTCTGCGAGCGGCGCAAACGCGACCACCTCACCCATCTGCCGTCCCCGCGCCGTCTCGACAATCACCCAGTCATGAAGCTGCAAATCAGGGAACGGCGTATGATCGAAGTGATAGACCTTGCCGATCTTGTGAAAGCGAACTCCCGCCAGCGTCTTCGGCAGAGTGCGCTCTGTTTCCGTCAACATGTCTGTCATAGCAGTCCGATACAATTGGATTTATTGAACAACACATTAATCATAGGCGATCATACGATGATCGCAAAGGATCGAAGCCTTTCGATCTTCACGATTGTGCGGATTTGACAGCCACTTGAATCGATGTTAGTTTCATGCCTCATTCATTTTCGACAGCGCACGATCATCCTCGCCGCCCATGAGTACACTCGTCATGAAGTTTGGTGGATCGACGGTCGGCACGATAGCCGGTCTCACTCAGGTTCTGAGCATCGTTCTCTACGAGCGCGAGCACTGGGATCGTATCCTGCTGATCGTTTCAGCGCTCGATGGTGTGACTGACATGCTCCTTGAAGCCGGCTCGCTTGCCCAGATGGGCAATCGCCGAGGCTACCGCCGCATTATCGCCAATCTGCGAACGCGCCATCTCGCCCTCATCGATCATTTGCCTTTAGACGCGGCTGAGCGCAGCGCGCTTCAGGCAGACATCGACCGTCTCTGGTTTGATCTGCTCGACATCTGCCAGGCATTATCCGGCGAGTCTGCCCAACCGCCCCCACCCGGAGCGCTTGACGCCGTGACCGGCGTCGGTGAACGGCTGTCGGCGCGAATTGTCGCTGCACTGCTGAGGCAGAATCAGGTGCGCGGCGTCGCCATTGACGCAACAGACATTCTGGTCACCGACGATGTCCCTGGCAATGCCACACCAGACATTGAACAGACACGCCGCCGGATTATGAACCACCTCATACCGATGCTCGAACGCAAGATCATCCCGGTCATCACTGGGTTCATCGGCGCAACCATCAACGGCAAGCCAACCACGCTCGGTCGCGGCGGCAGCGATCTGAGCGCTTCGATCATCGGCATGACTGTCGCTACGGATGAGGTGTGGCTGTGGACGGATGTCGATGGCATGATGAGCGCCGACCCCAACGAGATCGACGACGCCCGCGTCATCCCTGTCATGTCCTACAGTGAAGCCGCTGAAATGGCGTATTTCGGCGCGCACATCCTCCATCCTCAAATGATTCAGCCGCTCCGTGAACGCGGCGTCACTTTGCGCGTCCGCAACGTCTTCCGACCGCAGCAGCCTGGCACCCTGATCAACGCCGCCCGCCTGACCTCGCCGCCGCTCAAAGCGGTCACTAGCATTCAGGGGATCGGCTTTTCGCTGGATCGACGCGGCTCACTGCGCCCCCTGCTCCACATGATCGACCAGACGCTTTTTGCTCAAACTCACCTGACCGGCGAAGTCATCATCAGCGCTCAATCATCCGAACATAGCTTTGTCTGCATCGTGATCCCAACCACCGCCGGTCTTGACGTGTCACATGAGCTGCGTCTTGATTTTGAGGAGCAGCTTCGAAACCAGCCTGATCTACGCGGCTGGACAGTGGAAATCGTCGCGATTCTCAGCGTCATTGGAGAAGGGCTTGGCGAAAACACACAGAACGCGGCGCGTGTGTTCGCGGCGCTGCAGGACATCCCTATCCTCGCGGTGTCGTATGATCGAACCCGATGCAGCCTTTCGCTGGTCGTTTCGACCGCAAATGCCGACCGCGCACTGGCGCTGCTTCATCATCTTGTCATCAATAGCGAACAAGATAATTCGTCTGCTCCCAGGGCGTGATCTGCCGATTGTACTCATCCAGTTCCTGACGCTTGACCGCGACATAGCGATCCCCGATGAACTCGCCCAGCGCGCTTTGAATGACATCGTCCGCCGCCAGCGCATCTAACGCTTCCGACAGCGACGCGGGCAGCGCCTCAACTGTCCGCATCCGCGCCCGATCCGGTCGCAGCACGGTTTCTTCAACTGCATCCGGCAGCGGCATTTTCTGGCGAATCCCGTCCAGTCCCGCCGCCAGCATCACCGCCATCGCCAGATACGGGTTGCAGCTTGGATCGGGGCAGCGCAGTTCAAGGCGCGTATTCGCCTCTTTGCCGGGCGCGATGTGCGGAATGCGGATCAGCGCCGCGCCCGCTCGGTTGACATGCGCCCAGGTGATATACTTCGGGGCTTCAAAACTGACCGACAGCCGCTTATATGAGTTGACCAACGGCGCAAGGATCGCGCACATCGCCCGCGCATGGCATAACTGCCCCGCCAGGAAATAGCGCGCTGTCTCCGAAAGCCCGTATTCATGATCCGGATCGACGAAGACATTGGCATCGGTATGCTTGTCATGCAGGCTTTGATGCGTATGCATTCCTGATCCAGGCAGATGCTCAGAAGGGCGCGGCATGAAGGTGCAGTACAGTCCATTTCGCTGTGCCGTTGAGCGCAGCGCATAGCGCGCGGTCAGCAGGTTGTCCGCCGACATCAGCGCATCGTTGTAATCTAAGTCGATCTCATGCTGACCGCTGCCGATTTCGTGGTGCGACGAGTCCACCCGAATGCCCAGCTTGATCAGCGTCGAGGTCAGCTTGCGGCGGATCGTCTGAGTGTCATCGGTCGCACTGTCGAAATAGCTCGCGTTGTCATGCGGACGCAGCGGGAGCAGACTGCCATCGGGATGGGGTCGGAACAGGAAAAACTCCAGCTCCACGCCTGTTTTGAAAGTGAAGCCCATTTCCTGAGCCTGACTCAGCACGTTAATTAGGGCATTTCTGGGATCACCGATGAACGGCGCGCCCTGCGGCGTCCGCACTGTGCAGATCATGCGCGCAGTGTGATCGCCGTCTCCGTTCCAGGGCAGCACCACGAATGTATTCAAATCGGGGATCAGCACCATGTCACTTTCGGCGATCCGTCCAAAGCCTTCCACCGATGAACCATCAAAATGCAGCCCATAATCGATCACGTCCGGCAGCTTTGCCGCCGGAACACTGACGCTCTTGATGCTGCCGATGATGTCCGTGAACCAGAGCAGGACGAACTGAATATTTTGTGCCTCGACCGTCTGAAGAATGTCATCTTTACTGCGCATACCATAAGTTCTCATCTATAATCACCGTCTTTCTTCTAGTATAGGTCGCGCGGATACGCGCTGACTACCGCTGAAGTCACCTAAAAACCACCCATCGAGATTATAAAACTACAGCTAAAAACCGACGCCCTTTTGCGCTACTCCAGGATTGGCTCCGCCAGAGTCCCAAGCGCGCCAAGCAGCGCGTTCAGCCCCAAGACGTAGCTGCGCCATCCGAACCCGACCACCTGCCCGATACAGACCGCTGACAGCATCGATGTCTGCCGAAACGACTCGCGCGCGTGGATATTCGATAAATGCACTTCGACCACTGGAATTTTGACTGCGCTGATGGCATCCCGCAGTGCAATCGATGTGTGCGTGTACGCCCCCGGATTGAAGACCACCCCATCTACATTCGTCCGCGCCTCGTGAAGCGCGTCGATCAGCGCCCCCTCATGATTGGACTGATACGCCTTTACCGAAACCCCATAGACCGCTGCCGCCTTTGTCACGATCTGATTAATATCCACGAGCGTGAAGCGACCGTAAATCTCCGGTTCGCGCGTCCCTAGCAGATTGAGATTGGGTCCGTGCAGGAGCAAAATCTGATTGTGCATCACTCAATCACCTCATTCAGCACCGCCATCACCTCACCTGACGGCACATCATCGACAATCACCGGCTCGCCCACCTGTTTCAACAGAATGAAGCAAGATTTACCTGCGCGCCATTTCTTGTCCGTCGCCATCGCCGCATAGACCGCCGCCGCATCCAGTCCCGATGCGCGAATCGGCAGCCCGACCCCGCGCAGCAGCGCCTCGGTCTGCCCAACAAGCTGTGATGTGCCATACCCCATCCGCGCCGACAGCCGCAGCGCCGCCGCCAGTCCTACCGCCACCGCCTCTCCGTGTGGAAGCGCATAGCCAGACACCTGCTCAAAGGCGTGGGCAAAGGTATGCCCCAGATTCAAATGCGCCCGCGCCCCCTTCTCGTATGGATCGGACTGCACAACCTCAATCTTGACCTGCACTGCGCGTTCGATCAGCCTTGGCATATCCAGCAAGCTGCCCGCCAGCGCATCGGTGATCGTCTCTAAGATCAGCGCGTCCGCCAGCAGACCATGTTTGATCACCTCCGCCAGTCCGCAGCGGTATTCCCGCGTCGGCAGCGTCGCCAGCATGTTCGGATCGATCAACACACGCTCCGGCTGCTTGAATGCCCCTACCAGATTCTTGCCCTGCGGCAGATCGACCCCGACTTTCCCGCCGACACTGGAGTCGACCATCGCCAGCAGCGAAGTCGGCATCTGCACCAAGCTCACGCCGCGCATGTAGGTTGCCGCTGCAAAGCCCGCCGTATCCCCGACGACGCCGCCGCCGAGCGCGATCACGACTGAACCGCGATCCAGTCCCGCTTTCACAAACTCACTGTACAAGCTGGCGACTGTGTCCAGATTTTTGTAGGCTTCTCCATCGGGTATCACCACCAGCGCCGCATTCGGCAGCGCCGCCGCCAATGCCTCGCCATACAGGGGTGCAAGCGTCGTGTTCGTCACAACCGCCGCTCGCCGGTTCAGCCCAAATTCCGCTGTCCTTGCTTTGATCTGATCAAACAGGCGCGGCTCGATCCAAATATCGTACTGACCATCCGGCGACTCTACAGAGAGGCGCGCCATCGTTCGATCAGCTCCTCTGCCACTTCGTTAACACTCCTGCTTCCGGTGTCAACATGAATGGGAATCTCTGCGTATGCCGACTGACGCGCCATCAGCAGTTCACGCCAGTTCGCCGCCAGCGGTCGGTCAGCGTCAGCGCGCAGCCGCGCTTCGATCACCTCTGGCGACGCTTCCAGGCAGACCACCAGCGCCACAGCCATCATCAGCGCCCGATTTTCCGCATTCACCAGCATCCCGCCGCCCGTCGCAATCACCAACCCCGGCACATGCGCCAACGCCTTACACACGCGCTGTTCTAGCGCCCGAAATGCCGCTTCACCATCGTCTCGGAAGATGGTTGGGATGGACTTCCCGGCTCGCCGAACGATCTCATTATCGGTATCGACAAAAGGGCGTCCTGTCAGCGCCGAAACGCGCCGCCCAATCGTCGTCTTGCCCGTCCCCATGAAACCCGTCAGCACAAGGCTGCGCGCCGACGCCGGAATCGGGTAAACTGGTTCAGGGGTAGCCAAAACGCCACTCCACATTGTCCATCGGCAGGTCTTCCAGCCGCGCGCGGCGCAGCGCTTCAAAGCGCGGGCGCATCTCGCTGATGCTGTCCCCGCCCAACTTCTCCATCAGCGCGTCGGCGATCACCAGCGCCATCATCGCTTCCAAGATCGGCACGGCGCGCGGCGTCGCGCAGAAATCGCTGCGCTCATAGACCGTCGGCTCCGCTTGTCCAGTCGCCAGATTGACCGATCCTAATGCCTTCATCACAGTTGAGATCGGTTTCATCGCGACTCGGCAGACAATCGGCTCGCCTGTCGTGATCCCACCTTCCAGCCCGCCCGCCCGATTTGTCCGGCGGTACAGCGCGCTGTCCCCATTGAGGACGATCTCATCGTGGACTTCAGACCCGCGCTTGCCCGCATTTTCAAAGGCGGGTCCGATCTCCGCGCCTTTCATGGCGTGAACGCTCACCATCGCCCCGACGATCTTGGCGTCCAGGCGTCGATCATAATGTACATGCGATCCCAGTCCGGGCGGCACGCGCAGCGCCACCACCTCGATCACGCCGCCGAGCGTGTCTTTATCGACTTTCGCCTGATGAATCTCCGCGTGCATCGCTTCTGCCGCCGCCGCGTCTGGACAGCGCACATCGCTGGCTTCCGCGCGCCGAATCCGATCCAGATAATCCATCTCATGGCTGAGCGAAGCAGTCACGCGCCCGATCTGAATGACGTAGCCGCCGATCACGATCCCGAATTCATCCAGCAGCCGCTTGCACACCGCGCCCGCCGCGACGCGCATGGTGGTTTCACGCGCGCTGGCGCGTTCCAGCGCGATTCGCAGATCACGATACCCATACTTAATCGCACCGGTCAGGTCGGCATGTCCTGGTCGCGGAGTCGTCATCGGCTTGATGTCCTGGTCGCGCCAGTTTTTGTAATCGCGGTTTTCGACGTGCATCGCCAGCGGCGCGCCGGTCGTCAGCCCAGCCGCGATCCCCGCGCTGATCTGCACTGCATCGCGCTCGATGTTCATCCGCCCGCCGGAACCATAGCCTTCCTGCCGACGCCGCAGCTCAGCATTGATGTACTCCACCGTCAGCGGCAGCCCCGCAGGCAGCCCCTCCAGAATCGCCGTCAGTCCAGGCCCGTGACTCTCGCCCGCCGTCAGTAATCGCAGCCCCATCGTCCCATCCACACCTACGCTAACTGTTCAACCGCTTCCTGCGCCGCCTGCATCATGACATCAATCGGCGGCTCAACGCCCGTCCAGAGCTTAAACGCCGCCGCACCCTGGCGCACCAGCATCCCCAGCCCATTGTAGGCTTTGCCATAGGTGTTTTCAGCTTTCCACATGAGCCGCGTTTTCGCCGGACGATAGATCATGTCATACACAATTAGATTGTGCGGAAACCATGCCTCATCGGGCCATGGGCATTCGCCGCCCCTGGGATACATCCCAACCGGCGTGCAGTTGACGATCAGCGGCGTCTTGCCGCGCATCGCAAACAGCCACTGTGCCGCGTATTCCCAGTCCGGCGCAACTGCCGGCATGACACCTAAATCACGCAGCATTTTACTGGCTTTTTCGGAGTCCCGATTGATCACCACAATCCGCGCGCCTGTCTTCGCCAGCCCATAGACCGCCGCCCGCGCCGCGCCGCCCGCGCCAATGATCAACACTTTGCGATCTACCAGATCATCGACTCCATGCGCCGCCAGATCATCGATGAAAGCCTGTATATCCGTATTCGTCCCCGTGTTTGTGCGAAAGTCAATCGTGTTGAGCGCGCCGACTGCCTGCGCGGTCTCATCGGGCTCGACCAGCGCCATTGCCGCCTGCTTATGCGGGATGGTGACATTCACCCCGACATACCCATGATCGCGCAGTTCGCGCAGTCCAAGCTTCAGAATGTCAGGCGGGATGGCGATCTTGTCATACAGCCAGTCATCCATGCCTAACGCTTTGAACGCCGCGTTGTGTATCGCAGGGCTGATGCTGTGTTCAATCGGATACCCGATCACCCCAACCCGCTTCTGAGTCATGTCCGCTTGCTCGTCTCTTCCGCTTTCTGACTCTCGACTATTTTCTGCGCTTCTCCTAACGTATTCACGAAGCGCAGATCGTTATGCTCGTTCAGCGGCTTGAAGATTTTTCCCGCAGCCGAAATGAGCGCTCTGACAAACGCATTTATACCGACCAGGACTATTAATCGCGACTGATTTTTGTGAGCCATGTCGCTCAAGCCGAACTTGCCTATCTGGGTAATCGCATGTTCTGGCAGCGTATGCGTCTGTGTCAGATCAAGAATGCTGTGAACCGGATATTCCACCGTATCCATCAGCGCATAAGCTTCTCCAAACGCATTCTTCAGATCGTCCCAGCTCCACTTCGGCGCAAACACATATCGCACTGCCCATTTGCGCTCATCATCCCACATCACTTGTATGTTCACCCCAATCCCCCCACTTCTTAAGTTGTGATCGGACTGACCCTCACATCCGCGTTGAGCGACCGCATCGTCTCAGCATATCCTGGGAAGGAGTCGCTCGTGCAGCGCGCATCAAGAACTGTCGTGCTGCCCGAAGCACCAAGACCAGCGACGACCAGGCTCATTGAAATCCGATGATCATCGCGCCCATCCACCACTGCGCCGGTCAGCTTCTGCGCGCCGTACAAGTAGAAACCGTCCTCCATTTCAGTGATGCGCGCACCCATTTTGCCCAGTTCCTCCACCATGACCGCGATGCGATCCGTCTCTTTCACGCGCAGCTCGCCCGCATCGCGGACATACGTCTCGCCTTCCGCAAACAGCGCCGCCACCATGAAGATCGGGAATTCGTCGATCATGCGCACCACTACCTCACCACCAACCCGAATCCCTTTCAGCGCGCTGTGACTGGCATGAATCGTCCCTACTGGCTCGCCGCCCGCCAAGCCTGTTTCGGTGATGGTGATGTCCGCGCCCATCTCGCGCAGCACATCCAGAATACCTGTCCGCGTCGGATTCAGATTGACATGTTCGAGAGTGATCGCGCTCCCCGGCACGATCAGCGCCGCGACCAGTGGAAATGCCGCCGAGGAAATATCGCCCGGCACGCTGTAATTGAGTGGGCGCAGCGTGCTTCCCGGTCTAAGCGTGATGGTATCCCCCTCCGTTCGAATGTCCGCGCCAAGCGCCGCCAGCAGCCGCTCCGTATGATCCCGCGCCGGACCTGGCTGAACGACAACCGTCTCGCCCTCTGCAAACAAGCCCGCCAGCAGGATCGCGCCTTTCACCTGCGCTGACGCCATCGGCATGTGGTAGTGGATGCCGCGCAGCGCCGCCGGTCGAATGTGCAGCGGCGCATAGCCATTCTGACTCTCGATGTCCGCGCCCATCTGTTTCAATGGGGTCACAACGCGGTTCATCGGGCGGCGGCGAAGCTGCGCGCTTCCATCCAGCACAGATGGGAACGGCTGCCCCGCCATGATCCCCGCCAGCAGCCGAATCCCCGTCCCTGCATTGACCAGATCGAGCGTTTGGCTTGGCGCATTCAGCGCGCCGCCATGAATCACCAGCTCGGTCGCACTGCGCCGCTCGATCTCAATCCCTAAGGCGCGCACTGCACTCAGCGACGCCTCCGTATCGCCCGCCGGCAGCCAGTCTCGCACGTGCGTTGTCCCATGCGCCAGCGCTCCCAAAAACACCGCTCGGTGAGACAACGACTTATCTCCGGGGACGCGCGCCATTCCATTCAGGCTTGTCCCTGGCTGCACGATGAAACAATCAACTGCCATTTTAGCGCTTCCCTTCTAACTGCTTGATCCATGCCAGCCGCGCTTCTCGCGCTGGTCGCAGTAATTCCGTCAATTTTTGCTGATCGCGGTCGATCAGCATCGCCTCAATCATTGCAAGCTGCATTCGAAACAGCGCCAGCAGCGTCGCCACCGCCTGGGTGTTCGTGCTGAGGATGTCGCCCATCATGCTCAAGTCCTGGGCTGCCAGGCGCGACATATCCCGAAAGCCGCCAGCCGCCAGCCGCCACACCGCATCGTCGCTTCTGCCTTCTGCTGCCACTGTTGCCACCAGTGCCGCGCTCAAAATATACGGCAAATGGCTGATCGCCGCCACAACCCGGTCGTGCCGCTGCGCATCCATCTCAATCGCCACCGCGCCCAGCGCTTCGACCAATGCCAGCGCTCGCAGCCGCGCCGCAGGCGTCGTCCTCCGCGTCGGACACAGCACAAATGGACGGTTCTGATACAAGGTCGCATCCGATGCTTCGATGCCGCTGGTCTCTTTGCCTGTCATCGGATGTCCACCGACCGCTTGGATGCCAATCGGCAGCGATCCCATCGCTGTGCAGATATCGGCTTTGGTGCTGCCAATGTCGATCAGCAGCGTGTTCGACCGCAGATAACTGCCGATCCGCTTCTCCACCAGATCGATGATCGCGCGCACAGGCGCAGCGAGGATCACCACATCCGACACATGCACGCCGTCGCGCAGATTGTCCGTTGCGCTGTCCACGATGCCGCGTTCGACCGCCGCCGCGCGCGCGAACGGATTGGGATCGACGCCGATCACTGCCTCTGCATACGGACGTAGCGCCAGCGCGAGCGATCCGCCCATCAATCCTAATCCGACAATGCTGATCTGCCTCGCCCTAAATCCGCCGCTCGACATCGCATCCTCAATCGTCCACAGCCAGCTTGTTGTTCGGATAAAGATCGGGGCGCATCTTCTCCGTCCCGTGCATGTAGACATGCTGAATTTCGTCCAGCGTTCGATCAGTGTTCCAATGGATCAACACGCGGATGCAGCGCTGCATCCCCTCCGGCGTGTCGATCTCCTGCGCTCCGAGCAGCGCCACCCGCGTCCACCCAATATGACGCGCCGCCGCCGCCGGAAATGCGGCGTTCAGATCGGATGTTGAGGTGAAGATCACGCTCGCAACTTGATCTTCTTCAATGCCATTCACGTCGATGAGTTTGCGAATCAGTTCTTCCGTCGCCTCCATGATCGCCTCACGGGTGTTGCTCTTTGCGACGGTCGCGCCCCGCACCCCTCGAAACATCGCTTTGTCCCCTTTTGCTGCCGTGCAAACACAATAAAAAAAAGGCGCCAGGCTTTCACCCTGCGCCTCCAACTGCCCTCTCAGATGCGGCGGTTTCTGGATCAGAGCGCAACGCCCGGCGTGCGTTTAATGTCGCTGCCGTAATAGTAGAAACCGTGTTCAAAGCCGCGCTGACTGCTCATATCATTTTTCTCAACCAGAGTGACGATAACTGTAGCGCGCCTCGCCCTGTCTTGTCAAGTCAGCGAGTCGGGCGCAGCCGCGCCGCAAACACCGGCGGAAACTGCGTCATGTTCGTCCAGCTTAGCAGATGCTTCGACTCGACTCCGAGCGGAAATGCCGGCTCTTCCACGCCATCCAGCACAAAGCCAACCTGAAAACACTGGCTCAGCAGCATGTGCAGCGGACGGTGAAAGACATAGTGCGGATTCGGCTCATTCGGCGCGCCCGCGCTGATCCGCGTCCCGACTTGAAGATAATCAGAGAGCTTAAGAAAGACCTGATCCACCAAGCGACCTTCGCGCTCCGCGCTTTCCATGACGAAAGTGGCGACCGTTGAATTAAAACAGGGATGCATCACCGTGAAGACAAACCGCCCTCTGGCTTTCAACAGCCGCCGCACCGCTCGCAGCATAGGCTGAATTGAAGACATATCCATCATCGCCATATTGCACACAGCCGCATCGAAGCGCCCTTCGCCCAGCGCCGCCAGCGCCTGCTCATTTGTGGCGTCCACAACCTGATAGGTAATGTCGCGCCCTTCAGAGCGCGCCTTCGCCCGTTCGATCAGCTTGTCGCTGATGTCCGTCGCCACCACCTGCGCGCCCAAGTCAGCCATCCGCCGCGCAAATGTCCCATTGCCACAGCCCACATCTAGCGCCAGCTCACCCGGCTGAATCCCTAACAGCCGCTCCGCCGCCGGACTCACCAGGTAGCGGTGAAAGGCGTTGCCCTCATCGCCGTGCAGCGCGTCCCAGAACTCCGCCTTGAGGTTCCACTGCTGCCGCACCTCATCGTTAAGCGCGTAATCATCCATCATCAAACACTCTGCTCACGTCCACATCACTGCGCTAATCATATCACAGACAGACCGCCGATTAACGGATCGCCTCCACAATGCGCGCTGCCAGATCGCGCGCCGCCGCTGCGCCATTGCTAGCCGCCTTCACCAGCACGCTGCCGACGATGAAGCCGTCCACTTGGGCGCTCACCATTTTCGCCTGCTCCGGCGTGCTGATCCCGAAGCCCAACACCAGCGGCATATTCCCAACTGCCCCCTTGACCCGCTCCAGAAACGCTGTCAGGTCGGGCGGGAGTTCCGAGCGCGCCCCGGTCACGCCGGTCAGCGACACCACATAGATGAATCCTGTCGCCACCTGCGCCACCAGCGCGATCCGCTCCGGGCTGCTGGTCGGCGCGAGAAAAAAGACCATCGCCATTCCCTCGCGCGCGCAGGTTTCAGCGAATTCCGCCCCCTCTTCCGGCGGCATATCCGGCACGATCAGCCCGTCCGCCCCTGCCGCCTTTGCATCCAGCACAAACTGCTCGACTCCATAAGCGATAAGCGGGTTCAGATAGCCCATCATCATCATCGGCTGCTGCACGCCGCGCTCGCGCAGTTGGCGCACCGCATCCAGACAAACCCGCACAGTCGTCCCATTCTCCAGTGCCGTTTGAGTCGCCGCCTGAATGACGGGTCCATCCGCGAGCGGATCGCTAAAAGGGATGCCGATCTCGAAGCCATCAACCCCCGTCTGCGCCAGCGCCGCAATGATCTCAATCGACTCGGCAATGGTCGGATAACCAATCGGGAAATAGGGCATGAACGCGGCGCGCTCCGCCCGTTTCGCCGCCTCGAACATCGCCTGTACGGCGCTCAATCCGCGTACATGTGCCTGTTGCATCACAGCTTCAGCGCTTTCATGACCGTATCCAGGTCTTTATCCCCGCGCCCTGATAAATTGACCAGCAGCACGGCGTCTTTCGGCATGGTTGGCGCGCGTTTGATCGCCTCAGCGACCGCGTGCGCGCTTTCCAACGCCGGGATGATGCCTTCGGTCTGCGCCAGGCTTTGCAGCGCGCTCAACGCCTCCTCATCCGTCGCGGAGGTGTAAAATGCGCGCTCAGTCTGCCGCAGATAGGCGTGTTCAGGACCTACCGAGGCATAATCCAGACCCGCCGAGATGCTGTGTGTATCGGCGATCTGACCATCCGGAGTCTGCATCACAAAAGACCGCGCCCCATGCAGCACCCCCATCCGCCCAACGCTCGGATCGGCGAAGCGCGAAGCGTGCTGATGGCTGTTGATGCCGCAGCCGCCCGCTTCCACGCCGATCAACTCGACCGACGCGTCATTTCGAAACGCATGGAACATGCCGATTGCATTGCTCCCGCCGCCCACACATGCAATGCAGGCGTCAGGCAGTTTGCCCGCCATCGCGATGATCTGCCGCCGCGCTTCCGTCCCGATCACGCTCTGAAAGTCCCGAACCATCATCGGATAAGGATGCGGACCCAGCGCCGAACCGAGCAGATAAAACGTTGTGCGCACATTCGTCACCCAATCTCGGATCGCCTCATTGATCGCATCCTTCAGCGTCTTACTCCCACTCTCGACCGGGCGCACCTCCGCGCCGAGCAGCTTCATGCGAAAGACGTTCGGCTGCTGGCGCGCCATGTCCACGCTGCCCATATACACGATGCACTCCAGCCCCAGCAGCGCGGACGCCGTCGCGCTCGCCACACCGTGCTGACCCGCGCCCGTCTCAGCCACGATCCGCTGCTTGCCCATCCGCTGTGCCAGCAGCGCTTGACCGAGCGCGTTGTTGATCTTATGCGCGCCGGTATGCGCCAGGTCTTCCCGCTTCAAGTAAATCTGTGCGCCGCCGAGCTGTTCGCTCAAGCGTGCTGCGTAGCTGATCGGCGTCGGACGCCCGGTATAAGTCGCGTGCAAATGCGCCAGCCGGTTCTGAAACGCCGCGTCCGCCATCGCTTCGTTATACGCCGCGATCAGCTCATCGAGCGCTGGAATCAGCGTCTCCGGCACGTAGCGCCCGCCAAAATCGCCGTAATAGCCCCGCGCATCTGGCACATTAGTTGTATTCGTCTCAATCAGCATCATTCAACCCATTTCAAAACTCAGTCCTCGCTTGCCGCCTTTGCCGCCTGAATAAACGCCCGGACTTTGCCATGATCTTTCAGCCCAGGTGTATCGCCCTCAACCCCGCTTGCGACATCAACGCCCCACGGCTTTACCGTCTGCACCACGTCTCCGACATTGTCCGGAGTCAGTCCCCCTGCGACCATCAAGCGTGGGACAACTGCCTTCAGCGCCAGCGCTGTCTCGATGTTCGCCTGATGTCCTGTCCCGCCATACTGCCCTGCGCTGAAAGCGTCCAGCAGCAGCGACGGAAATGCGCTCTCAATCGGTGAATGGGGCAGAAAGTACGCGGCATCCTCCAGCGCCTCCGCCTGACTGCGCGGTCGGATCGCTTTGAAGCCGATCCCGCGCAGTTCTTTAAGCAGGTCGGCAGACTCATCGCCGGAAAGCTGTGCGGCACGCAGCCCAACCTTCCCCAGAGTCATCGAAATCCGCCCAGCCCCTTGATTGACGAACAATCCGACCAGCATCGGCGTCGCTTCGCCCAGTTCCGCCCGCAGCCGCCCGCAGATCGCCAGCGCATCTTCCGGGTCAACATAGCGCGGTGTGCGTTTGAAGAAGTTAAATCCGAGCATGTCCGCGCCGGCTTGCGCCGCCGCCAGCGCATCGTCATACGTTTTAATGCCGCAAATCTTGACTTTGGTCATCGTTCGGTCACCGCTTAGCCCGCGCCTGACGGCTGAACTGGCGCACCTGCGCGCCGATATTACCCGCTTTTACCAGTCCTTCCCCAACCAGCACCGCGTCCGCCCCCAATTCGCTCATGCGCCGCACGTCTTCGGGCGTCCGAATCGCGCTCTCCGCAACCAGCGTCACGCCCGACGGCAGCCGACTCGCAACCCGCGCCGCCGTGTCTAAATCCTCATGAAACGTCCGCAGATCGCGGTTGTTCACTCCGATCAGCGTCGCGCCGGCATTCAATGCCCGCGTCAGCTCTGTCTCGTTATGCACTTCGACCAGCGCTGCCATGCCCAGCCCCGTGATCAGCCCATGTAAATTGACCAACTGCGCATCTGTCAGCGCCATCACGATCAGCAGCACGGCGTCCCCACCTGCGGCACGCGCCTGATAGACCTGAAGCGGATCGATGATAAAGTCCTTGCGCAGCAGCGGCAGATCGACTGTCTCACGCACCATCTCAAAATGGTCTAGGCTTCCTTGAAAAAACCGCTCGTCCGTCAGCACCGAGATCGCTGCTGCGCCGTTTTCGGCGTAAAGCGCCGCCAGCGCCTCCGGATCAAAATCGTCGATCAAAACGCCTTTGCTCGGAGACGCTTTCTTGATCTCCGCGATCAGCGCGACATATTGACCGCGCCGCAGCGCACCGACAAAATCCAGCGGCGGCGGCGCATTGCCCGCCGAATCGATCAGATCAGCGTGCAGCCACGGCTCATCGCGGATTTTCTCACGCAGGCGCGCGATCTCCGCCGCTTTATTCTCCAGGATTCGGTCGAGAATCGTATCCGTCTTGACGTACTGCGTCATGTCACCTTCTTCAAATGATCATCAGCGCAGTATCATGAGATCGGCTGCGCGGCAAGCTGGCGGGTATATTCGATCAATGCTTCAAGTTTACCCAATGCCGCGCCGCTGTCCACAGTGCGCGCTGCCAGTTCGATACCCTGACCCAGATCACGCACAAGTCCACCCGCCAGCAGCGCCGCCGCCGCATTTAGCAGCGCGACATCGCGCTTTGCGCCGTAAATGCGCCCGCTCAGCACCCCGCGCAGAATGTCTGCGTTCACCGGCGGATCACCGCCCAGCAGCTCCGAAATGTGCGCCCCCTTGAATCCCAGCGCCTCCGGATCAAGTTCATAGGTTGTCACTTTGCCATCTTTGTATTCACTGACTCGATTCGGTCCGGTAGTCGTCAGTTCGTCCAGCCCGCCGTAGCCGCTGACGACCAGCGCGTGAACCGATCCCAATTCGCCCAGCACTTTCGCCATCAGATCGGTCATATCCCAGGCGAAAACACCCATCAACTGCCGCCGCGCCCCTGCTGGATTGGTCAGCGGACCGAGAATGTTGAAGATCGTCCGGATCGCCATCTCTCTGCGCGCATTGATCGCGAATTTCATCGCCGGATGCAGCTTGGAAGCAAACAGAAACCCAATGCCAATCTCATCGATGCAGCGCCCCACCTGCTCCGGCGTCAGATCGAGGTTGACGCCCAGCGCCGCCAGCACGTCCGCGCTTCCGCATTTGCTCGACGCCGCCCGATTTCCGTGCTTTGCGACCCGCAGACCCGCCCCAGCGACGATAAACGCGACCGTCGTGCTGATGTTGTACGTCCCTGACTTATCGCCGCCCGTCCCGCATGTGTCGATCAGGTCATCCGGAGCAGATACCGGCACATGATGGGCATTGGCGCGCATCGCCCGCGCACTGCCGGTAATCTCATCGTGCGTCTCGCCCTTCATCCGCAGCGCCATCAGATACGCCCCGATCTGCGAGTCCGTCGCCCCACCGGACATGATCTGCTGCATGACGATCTGCGCCTGCTCCTGAGTCAGATGTCCGAATCGACCCAGAATTTCCAGCGCCCGCTGAATGTTGATGTCCCCGTTCATGCGCTCACCTTTTTATCCATCGACAGGAAATTCTGCAAAATTGCCTTGCCGCCAGCGGTCAGGATGCTCTCAGGATGGAACTGAACGCCATAGACCGGATTCGTCCTGTGCCGCAGCCCCATGATTGCGCCTTCATCCGTCCACGCTGTCACTTCAAGACACGCGGGCAGCGTCTCACGCTCCACGATCAGGCTGTGATAGCGCGTCGCCTCAAACGGACTCGGCAGTCCAGCGAACAGATCGCGCCCATCGTGATAGATCAGGCTGGTCTTGCCATGCATCAGGCGCGGCGCGCGCCGCACCACGCCGCCATAGAGCTGCCCGATGCACTGATGCCCTAAACACACGCCCAGAATCGGCGTTGTCGCGCCCATCTGCGCGATCACATCCAGCGACACCCCGCCGTCATCGGGGCTGCCCGGACCCGGTGAGATCACGATCTGATCCGGCTGCATCGACGCGATCTGCGTCGGCGTGATCTGATCGTTGCGCGCAACACAGATTTCCGCGCCCAGCTCTCCTAAGTACTGCACCAAGTTGTAGGTGAAGCTGTCGTAATTGTCGATCACAAGGATCATGCTAACCGCTCCATCTCCGGGAAATAACGGCTGTCCAGTCCTTCTAAATGGCTCACGTCATTGACCGCGACCAACCGCCACACATCCTGAGCTGGATCGTCGCGCATGATCGTTGTGACCGATGTGTTGCCAATTTCTTCATCGATCGGGTTATATCCCGGCACGAGCGCCGCTAGCAGCACCTTTGATGCCGTCGTATGGGTCAAAATGCCGACCGTCTCGCCTGGGTCTGCCGTCACGATGTCTCGATACACTGCCATCATCCGCTCGCGCACATCATCCCGCGACTCGCCGTTGGGAATGCGGTAGCTGTCTACCGATGCCAGCAGCGCCGCGTACTCTTCTGGATACCAGGCGCGCACTTCATCGAACGTCAAGCCTTGCCAAATCCCGATATTGCGCTCGCGCAGCCGCGCGTCGGCAATCGGCGGCTGATCCAGATGCGCAGCCAAGATTTGTGCCGTCTCCACAGCCCGCCTCAGATCGCTGGTATACAGCGCCGCCATCTGAATATGGCGCACGAAGCGCGCCAGTGCTTCCGCCTGCGCCCGCCCGTGATCGCTGAGCGGCGCTGCCACCCATCCCTGCCACTGCCCCGACCGATTCCACGCAGTTTCCCCTGGTCGGATGAACACCAAACGTTTTACTGGCATCACAACAACCCTTTCATCATAGTAATCCTTCTTCTGCACGCCGCACCGCGACCGCCAGCGCGCGCGCCTTATTAATTATCTCCTCATATTCGCGTTCTGGCACGCTGTCCGCAACCAATCCTGCCCCTGCCTGAAGATAGATCATGTCCCCCTGCATCAGCGCCGCCCGGATAGTGATACAGGTGTCCATCGATCCGTCGAAGCTGAAATACCCGACTGCGCCGCCATAGACGCCGCGCCGCGTCCCTTCCAGCTCCTCGATGATCTCCATCGCTCGCACTTTCGGCGCGCCGGACAGAGTCCCCGCTGGCAGAGTCGCCCGCAGCAGGTCGAAGGCATTCATGCCCGAACGCAGTTTACCCTGAACGTTGCTCACGATGTGCATGATGTGCGAGTATCGCTCGATTTTCATCATCTCCGTGACTTGCACCGTCCCATACTCCGACACGCGCCCAAGATCGCTGCGCCCCAGATCGACCAGCATCACATGCTCAGCGCGCTCCTTCGGATCAGCCAGCAGTTCAGCCGCCAATGCTGCATCCTCCGCTGCATCCCGTCCGCGCGGACGCGATCCCGCAATCGGGCGCGTTGTCGCGATCCCATCCTCCAGCCGCACCATCATCTCAGGCGATGCCCCGATCAGCGTGAAATCCTCGCTGAAGCGCAGAAAAAACATATATGGCGATGGATTCGTCGCGCGCAGCGCGCGGTAGATCGCCAGCGGGGACGCGCTTGTCCGCCGACTGAATCGCTGCGACAGCACCAACTGAAACGCATCGCCCGCCGCGATATACTCTTTCGCCTTCAGCACATTCGCCTCAAATTCCTCCCGGCTGACATTGGCGTGCAGTTCACCATCGCCTGTCCGATGGCTGCGCGGACTGCGCGCAAAAGGGTCAAACGGCGCGCCCGACTGCCTCAGTGCCGTTACCACCGCGTCGATCCGATACAGCGCATCGTCATACGCCAGATCGGGATCACCCTTATGATACGCATTCGCCAGCACGATCAGTTGATGCTTGGCGTGGTCAAAGATCACCAGCGTGTCCACCAGCATGAACGCCGCGTCCGGCACATCCAGATCGCGCCGCGCCGTCTCCGGCAGGCACTCAAAGTAACGCACAATGTCATACGCCACACAGCCAACCGCGCCCCCAACAAAGCGCGGCAGACCCTCGATCTTGACCGGACGCACGCGCCCAAATTCCCGCTCGACTGCGCCCAGCGGGTCTTCACCCACCTCTAACGGACGCGTCGTCGTCACCCCGCCGCGCTTCAGCATGACCGCGCCGTCCTTGACGGTGATGATCCCCTTCGGATTTACCCCCAAGAAGGAATACCGCCCGACATGCTCTCCACCCTCGACGCTTTCCAGCAAAAAGGACTCCTGCCCCATCCGCGCCAGCTTCATGTACACTGAAACCGGCGTTTCTAAGTCAGCTAGCAGCGTCTGATGTACTGGCACCAAGTCACCCTGTTTAAAATGAGCGCGCACCATCTCCCGATCCGGCTGAACTGCCGATTTAGCCGCCACAAGCATCGGTAATGCGACCATAATGCTTCTATCTCCCAGAATACAAAAGCCCTCTCCGCGTCAAGGGCGAGAGAGGGCTTCCCGTGGTGCCACCTTGCTTGCCAAAACCACGTCCAGGGCAGTTTCAGCCGCTTTTTCAGGTACGGCGAGTCTAAATGACTGCGATACCCTGCGCATTGATAACGGGTGCGCCGCATTCCCGGCGGAAGCTACTCTGAATCAGTCGGTTCATTTCGCGCCCGCAGCTCCCCGATCCATTCCCCATCTGCGCTTGTGCTGCCTTCTCAGCTTCCGGCGGCTCTCTGTGACACCGCTTCGATGGCTACTCGTTCGGATCAACGCTGTTGCATATTGAGTTGTTCGCTCATAGCGTAACCGCACTCCACCCGCTTGTCAAGGACTTCGCCACCGCGCTTTGCCTCTGCCCAGCCTTGCGGTATAATCAGGCCGAACATAACACATGCGTTCTACCCGGATCAGAACAACCTTCCAATCATTTATTATCAACAAGCGCGAAGGATCGACATTGTGGCGCTGACCAACCGAGAAATCGCAGACCTGTTCGACCGAGTTGCGGACATGCTGCAAATCAAAGGCGAGATCATCCATCGAATTCTCGCTTATCGATCAGCAGCGGAGGCAATTCGCCAGCAGCCCCGCGATCTGCGCGCTATTGCCGCCGAGGGCAAGCTTGAAGAGATACCCGCTGTCGGTAAGATCATCGCCGAGAAGATCGAAGAGCTGCTGACAACGGGCAGGCTGGAATTCTACGAGCAACTTGCGGCGGAAGTCCCGCCTAGCGTTGTCGATATTCTCCACATCACTGGGGTTGGACCCAAAAAGGCAAAGCAGTTCTGGGCAGCCGGTATTACCACGATTGCCGACCTCGAAGCCGCCGCTCGCGCCGGCAAACTCCGCGACATGCCCGGCATGGGCGCGAAAAGCGAGGCGAAAATCCTTGAAGGCATCGAGTCGCTCAAACGCCACGCTGCCAATGTGCGTTTCCCGCTCGGAGTCGCGCTGCCCGCCGCTGAATTGATCCTTGAACGGCTGCTCGCGCTGCCGGAGGCGCTGCACGGCGTGTACGCGGGCAGCCTGCGCCGCGCCCGTCCGACGATTGGCGATATCGATCTGCTGATCGCCAGCGACACCAGCGTGCCGATCATGGATGCGTTTGTATCGATGGACACAGTCGCCCGCATCCTCGGTCATGGCGAGACGAAAAGCTCGGTCGAGCTGCAAAACGGCTTGCAAGTCGATCTGCGCGTCCTCCCACCCGCCCGCTATGGCACGGCATTACAGTATTTTACCGGCAGCCAGGCGCACAATGTCCGCATCCGCGAGATCGCCCTGCAGCGCGGTTACAGCCTTAATGAACACGCGCTCACTCCCACCGATGGATCGCCGGAAATCCTCTGCGCGACTGAGGAAGCCGTCTATGAGCATCTCGGCTTGCCCTGGATTCCGCCCGAACTGCGCGAGAACTGGGGCGAGATCGAAGCCGCCCAGTCCGGTAGACTGCCCCACCTGATCACGCTTGAAGACATGCGCGCCGATCTGCACATGCACACTACTTGGAGCGATGGCAAAGTGGACATTCGCGGCATGGCGGAGGCGGCTTTAGCGCGCGGACGAACCTATATCGTGATCACCGATCACTCGCAGAGTTCGGTTGTCGCCAACGGCTTATCCATCGAGCGGCTGATCGCTCAGCGCGATGCTGTGCGCGCCGTCGATGCCGAATTTGCCCCGCGCGGGCTGCGCGTTTTTCACGGTGTTGAATGCGACATTCGCGCCGATGGCGAACTCGATTACCCGGACGAGCTTCTCACATCGCTCGACTTTGTGATCGCATCGCTGCATGTCGGGCTGCGCCAGCCCCGCGATCAGGTCACGCGCCGCGCCCTGAATGCGATTCAAAATCCGCACGTTGACCTGATCGGGCATCCGCGCGGTCAGCTCATCAACCAGCGCGACCCCGCCGATCTCGACATGGATGCGGTTTTCGACGCCGCCCGCGCCCATGGAACGGCACTGGAGATCAACGCTAACCCCGAACGGCTCGATCTCGAAGCCCAGTATGCCAGGCGCGCTGTCGAACTGGGCATTCAGCTTTGCATCGACAGCGATGCCCACAGCATCGAGGATATGGACAAACTGCGCTATGGCATCATGACCGCGCGGCGCGGCTGGGTGCAGCCCGATGATGTCATCAACACCTGGTCGGTCGAGCGCTTTATCGAATGGACCGCACAGCGAGGGAAATGACCATGACCAACAGCCCTCAGGATCAGGAAACACGCCGTCTCAGCGACACGCAGCCGCGCCCTGCGCCGCGCGGGGATTATTACGTCCCCAACACGCCCGAACCGCCTAAACAGAAGCGATCTCGCCGTCCTCGGTCGCGGCGATCGAACAGCGGACTCTATCTGCCCTTGTGGTCGGTCATGCTCATGCTAATCGTCGTCATCGCCGCTGCGGCTGGCATGATCGCTCTGATCGTCAGCGCCGGCGGACGCCGTGCCGATGGCGGTGAGCCAATTGTGGTGATCGTCACTGCCGAACCCTCAGCGACTCCGCAGCCCGAAGTCCTCACTCCCGACCCGACCGCCACCCTTCCGCCCATGCAGGGGGCGACGTTTGCGGGTCCCCTTCCGACTTTCGCCCTTGAAGGTCCCACGCTGCCACCGGTCATTCTGTCGCCGACGCCGATTCAGATCACCATCGGCATGACCGTCGCTGTCAAATCGACCATCGGCTTGAACATCCGCTCGACACCTGCCGGCGCTGAGATCACACGGGTCAATGATGGCGCGCTCTTCACTGTCATCGACGGACCGGAGTCGGCTGAACTTGGCGGATCGCCGTATCAGTGGTGGAAAGTCCGTTCCCTGGTTGATCCGGCGCTGGAAGGCTGGGCTGCCGCCGACTTCTTGGAGGTTCGCCCATGATTCATCCATCGCCAGCCGAACGCGCTGCCGAGCTGCGCGACCGGCTCCACCGCTACAGCCACGCCTACTACGTTCTCAACGCGCCCCTTGTCACTGACGCCGAATTTGACGCGCTCTACCGCGAACTGGTTGCGCTTGAGAACGAACACCCCGAACTCATCACTCCCGACTCGCCGACGCAGCGCGCCGGCAGCGATCTCAGCGATGATTTTCCAAAAGTCCGCCATCCCGCGCCGATCCTCAGCCTGAGCAACGCCTACAACGCCGACGATCTGCGCGCCTGGGAGGAGCGCAACCTCAAGCTCCTGCCCACTGGAACAACTCTTGATTACACGTTTGAACCCAAGCTCGACGGGCTGACCATCGTCATCACCTACGAAAATGGGGTTCTGACGCAGGCAGCCACGCGCGGAAACGGCGAACAGGGCGATGATGTGACCCCGAATGTTCGCACGATCCGCACAATCCCGCTGCGCATTCCTGTATCAGGAGATGACCCGCCGCCAGCGCGGTTAGTAGTGCGCGGCGAAGTCCTCTATCTCAAAAAAGACTTTGAATCCGTCAACCGCCGCCAGGCGGAACAGGGACTGCCCATGTTCCTCAACGCCCGCAACGCCGCCTCCGGCACGCTCAAGCAGAAGGACTCGCGCATTACCGCCTCACGCCCGCTGACCTGTTTCGTATATGGTATTGTCGATGGCAGTGGGATTCCAGCGCGTGTGTGGGATAAACAGTGGGAAATGTTGGGATATTTGCGGGATTTGGGTTTTCTGATCGCGCCCGGAAGCGCGTATTATCCCACTTTAGCCGCAGTCCTCGCCGACATTCCCACATGGGAAGCGCGCCGCGATGCGTTGGATTTTGAGATCGATGGGATTGTGATTAAGGTCAACGATCTGCGTCTCGCCCGCGAACTGGGAGTCGTCGGCAAAGACCCGCGCGGCGCGACCGCCTATAAATTCCCCGCCCGCGAAGCCTCCACTAAGCTTCTGGCGGTCGAGGTCAGCGTTGGACGGACTGGGCGAGTCGTCCCCAACGCGGTGCTTGAGCCGGTATTCATCGGCGGGATTACGGTGAGCAATGCGACGCTGCATAACTACGAGATCGTCTCGATGTTGGATATTCGCATCGGCGATACAGTGGTCGTCAAACGCGCTGGCGATGTGATCCCGAATGTCATCGCGTCGCTGCCCGCGTTCCGCACAGGCGATGAGCAGCCGATCCTGCCGCCAGAGCGCTGCCCATTCTGCGACACCCCGATCATCAAGCCGGAGGGAGCGGTCGATTATTTCTGTCCAAATACGCGTTGCCCAGAGCGCGTCTACCGCCAGATCGAGTTTTTCGTCTCGCGCGCTGGGATGGACATCGAAGGGTTGGGATCGCAGACGGTCAAAGCGCTGTTGGACAGAGGCTTGATTCGCGATGAAGCTGATATCTTTTTCCTGCGCGCCGAGTCGCTGTTGGAACTGGAGAAATTCGCAGAGAAAAGGGTCGCCAATCTCCTGGCTGCGATTGAAGCCGCGAAACAGCGCCCACTGGGTCAGGTCATCACCGCGCTCGGCATCGACGGCGTCGGCAGCACGGTGGCGGAGGCGCTAGCGAACCACTTCAACAGCATCGACGCGCTCGCAGCGGCGACGGTTGAGGAATTGCAGCAGATCGAGGGCATCGGCGACATCCTCGCGCGCGGGATCGCCGCCTGGTTCGCCGACGATTATCACCGCGAAATCCTCGAAAAACTGCGCGCGGCGGGCGTGCGTTTCCAGGGGGAAGCGAAAACCCAGGCGGGCGATCAGCTTACCGGTCTGACTTTTGTCCTCACCGGCACACTGCCCACATTATCCCGCGACGAAGCCGCAGCGCTGATCGAAGCCCACGGCGGCAAAGTCACCAGCAGCGTCAGCAAAAAGACCAGCTATGTCGTCATGGGCGACTCGCCTGGCAGCAAAGCGGATAAAGCCCGCCAGCTCAACGTGCCGATCATCGGCGAAGATGACCTGCTCCGCCTGATCCGCCATGGCACAAGCACATGAGCCAGATCATCGTCCGCCCCGACCGCGAGAAGCCGATTATTCATCGGCATCCGTGGGTATTTTCTGGCGCCGTTGACTCTGTGCGCGGCGATCCGCAGCCTGGCGACATTGTTGATGTCGTCTCAAAGAATGGGCGTTTTCTCGCGCGCGGCTATTTCAACCCGCGCTCGCAGATTCAGGTGCGCCTTCTCACCTGGGCGGATGAGCCAATTGATGGCTCATGGTGGCGGCAGATGATCGGGCGCGCCCTCTCCGCCCGCATTCAACGCGGCATACTCCCGCCTGCCGTCCGCCTGATCAACGCCGAAAATGATTTCTTGCCCGGCTTGATCGTGGATCGCTACGGCGATCATCTCGTCCTTCAGGCACTTACACTCCACATCGACCAGCGCAAAACTGACCTTGCGCGCCTTCTTGTTGAGGCGCTGGCAGAAGTCGGTGTGACAATCAGCGGTGTCTATGAGCGCAGCGATGTCGATGTCCGCAAAAAAGAAGGTCTCGCCCTTCAGACTGGGCTACTGTGGGGTGAGGAACCACCCGAACTGATCGCGGTACAGATCAACGGCACAATTCGTCTGGTTGATGTCCGTGCAGGTCACAAGACGGGAACCTATCTCGATCAAATCGGCAATCAGGCTTTCCTCGACGATTTCCTCAACCAGCGCGCCATCAAGGGCGACCTGCTCAGTTTGTTCAGCTATACGGGCGGCTTCGGCTTGGGCAGCCGCTGCCAGATCACCCAGGTCGATGCCTCGCTGCCCGCCCTCAATCTGGCGGAGAAAACCTATCAGACCAACCAGTTTCCGATGAATCGGGTCGAGTTCATTCAGGCAGATGTCTTCGAGCTGCTGCGCGACTTCGCTGATGAAAGACGCCGTTTTGAAGTGATCGTCTGCGATCCGCCTAAATTCGCCCACAATGCCGGTCAGATTGAGCGCGCAGCGCGCGGCTACAAAGACCTCAACCTCAACTGCTTCAGGTTACTTCAGCCAGGCGGCTGCCTGATGACCTTTTCCTGCTCCGGCGCCATCTCAACTGATCTGTTCCAAAAAATCGTCTTCGGCGCGCTGGCAGACAGCGGACGCAGCGCCCAGATCATCCGCACCCTCAGCGCCAATGACGATCATCCGGTCACGCTGACGTTTCCCGAAGGCGCATATCTCAAGGGCTTGCTGCTGCGCGTCTACTGACTCTGCTCTTCATCCCCCTCATCCGGATCGACCGCCAAGCGCTTGACTTTGTCGAAGGTCTCGCGCCAGCTCATATCGCTCAGTCCGAGCTTGTCACGAATAGCATCCGGCGTCATCCCAGAGCGATAGTCCCGCACTGCGCACGTCCAGCGCAGCATCTCAAATGAGATTTTGACGCCGATCTGCGCAGAATCGCCGATGCGCTCCAAAATGTATTCGAGATTACGCGGCGTACATGTGAAGATCGCGCTGTCGCTCGGATACTGCGCCCGATACTCATCCAAAAGCGGGAGGATCGGCGCTTCCAGCGCGATCCGCCGCGCTTTATAAACGTGTTTGGCGCTCTGCGGCTTGATCGTCAACATCGGCGGGCGAGTCGTGCGCTCAAAATGGCTGATTTGAAGCGCCATCGCCTCGCTTTTCTTGATCCCAGTCATCAGGATCAGCCGAAATAAGAACTCAGGGCGCGCATCCGGCTTTTCCTTCACCCGCTCCAGCATTGCCGCCGACAGCGCGGCTTCGATTTGGGCTTCGGTCAGAATTTCCGCCAGCGGCGCCGGACCCGACCGCTGAATCAGCAGCGCTGCCGGATCATAGGGGATGATCTGCTGATCTTTCAGCCATTTGAAAAACACTTTGAGCGTCGTCACGCGGCGTGCATAAGTCTTGCGACTGCACGGCACGCCGCGCCGATGTTCCATCCAGTCGAGAAACTGGGTCAGCCGTTCGGTATCGATCTGTCCCAGCGGCAGACCCCCTACCCCGAATTCCAGCAACACGCCCAGATCGGAGGTGAACGAATTCACAGTGTGTTCAGTCTTGCCTTCTCTGAACAAATGCTGCTGGAAGAACGGAATCGCATATTCCAGCGGCGTCTGAATGCTGACATCCGCCAGCGCCCGCGGGCGCAGCGCGAACAGTGGAAGTTGACGCGGGTTATTCATCGTCGGTTCGTCCAAGCCAACTGACCATATTTCTCACTACGCAGACGGTGGCTCTCGCAGATTTCTGCCTCAGACAACGCCTCGAACCGCAATTCTAACTCATATGCCCTCTGAAAGCCCGCGATTACCGCCTCAGCTGCAGACTCCCACGTTACCATGCGTCCACCCGCCGCTTCCATCAGCGTTATCCCACGCTGGATGAACGGCGTCTCCTGCGCCCCTGCTATCACCATGCGGATTCGACCTAGATCGCCGTACAGTGGCAGCGAACCATGCTGGCAGACCGCGCCATCCCGACGCCGCTGCGCGCTGCCGATCAGCTTTCGCCCGCCAACAGCGATCTCATACTGCGAAGTCGCGTCAAAACAGACCGGACTCGTCTCTTGACCCTGAACGCCGCCCTCGGCTTGCGCTTGAATTCCAAGCCGGGTCAACCCCGCCAGCAGCGCTGCACTGATGCGACGATAGCTTTCGACGACTCCGCCTTCCGCCAGCCTATGTCCGGCAGGCAGCGCTAGGCTGTACGTCAGTTCATCCGCGTGCAGCACCGCTTTGCCGCCTGTCATCCGGCGCACAACATCCCATCCACGCGCTGTCAATGCTGCCTGATCCACCTCCCGAATGCGCTGCCCGTAGCCAATCGACAGGCAGGCAGGAGTCCAGGCGTAGAGACGCAGAGTCGCCGGCTGCGCGCCAGCGCGCACTGCCTCAAAGATCGCTTCATCAACCGCCATATTGTGCGCGCCAGACTGCGAAGGATCGCGCAAAACACGCAGGGTCATCATCTTGGAATCAAAAATCCGCCATGCCGTGTGTGCGTTGTTTTGAACCTGCTTGTCGCAGGTGGGAACTCTTCCGACAGTGGGGTCTTGGCTTGAGCCTATCACCTTGATGCCGTATAGTCAGCCCCCGTCACTCAAAAATTGGGCTCAAAACATAGTCGCCATCACGAACACAGCAGACTTATGCTTTTTATAACACCGGACAGCCCTATCGTAAAGGGCAAAAGCGCCCGTAGCGCACTATTACATTCCCCAGGGTAATCGCTTCAAAATGGAAGAAAGAGGATAGTTGGGCAAAAACGAGGAGATGCCCGATAAACAGCCATGAGCCATTGAGTCTGGAAGCGTGCTTCAGCGACCTGCCTGACCTGCGCGTGCAGGGACGATGCGACCATAAACTGC
>CALKJO010000011.1 GCA_937995825.1 uncultured Anaerolineae bacterium | reverse complement strand
GCGATTGAGAATGCGGGGCTGGCGGGCGCGGTTCAGGTCGCGCTGTTCGACGCCTCCGAGGAGAACATCGGCTATCTGCGCGATGGCACCGTCAGCATCGTGATTGCGCAGAAACCCGCCGACATGGGCTATCTGGGCGTGATCACGGCGATTGCCAACGCGCGCGGCGTCACGTCAATGCCGAAGCGCGTCCCGACAGGCTATGCGGTCTTCACGGCGGACAACGTGAACGATCCGGCGATGGCGCGCTTCATCTACACCAGCTAGTTCAGTTTGGGGGGCGCGCTATGAACGCGCCCTCCCCTGTTTCACCCCTGGCAAGTCCTTGACTGCTCAATTCAGGAATTCCTTGGTTATGACTTCATCAACAACAGTGGTGAGCGGGGCGGCAAGAACCAACGAGACGCGGGATCGTCTGCTCGATTTCCTGGCGAAAAGCTGGGCGTATTTATTTCTGCTGCTGCTGGTTGTATTCTTCTCGGCAACTGGGCGCGGCTTTTTCAGCATCAATAATTTTTCGAATATTCTGGTGACCAGCACGCTGGTCGCGCTGATGGCAATCGGGCAGACCTACGTCGTTATCACCGCTGGGATCGATCTGAGCATCGGCTGGACGGTCGGGCTGGCGTCGGTGATCAGTGCGCGCACCATGCGCGATCTGGTCAACGGTGGGACGGAGATTCCGCTGGCGATGCTGATCGGCGCGCTGCTGGCGCTGCTGGTCGCGCTGATCCCCGGCTTCATCAACGGCGTGCTGATCGCGCGGGTGCGCATCCCGCCCTTCATTGCCACGCTGGGGATGTTCGGGGTTGTGCGCGGGGCGGCATTCCTGCTGACGGATGGGCAGCAGGTGATCGGCAATCTACCTGCCGGACTGCGCGAGGCGCTGCGCTCCATCGGCAGCGGCAGCCTTGCCTATTACATCCCCGATCAAGGCATCACGTTTTTCAGCCGACCCGACAATCTGCCGCCGGAGGTGATGCGCGGCGTGGCGGCGCTGCTGCCCTATCCGGTCATCATCACGGCGGTGGTGGTGGTGATCTTCGCGTTCGTGCTGGGACGGATGCGCTTCGGACGGCACACCTACGCCATCGGCGGCAACCCGGACGCGGCGGTGCGCGCCGGCGTGAACATCAAACGCCACCTGATCTATATCTACATGCTGTCCGCCTTCACCGCCGGGATCGCTGGCGTGCTGCACAGCTTCCGCTTCACAGCGGGCGCGCCGCAGGCGGGCGAGGCGGCACTCTTGCAGTCGGTGGCGGCGGTCGTCATCGGGGGGACGAACCTGTTCGGCGGCGAAGGCAAGGTCAGCGGCGCGGTGATTGGAGCGCTGATCATCGGCGTGCTGCAAACGGGCTTGGTGATTCTCAATATCGATCCGCTCTGGCAGTTCATCGTGGTGGGCGTGGTGATCATCGTGGCGGTGCTGGTCAATCAGGCGCAGACGGCGCTGGAAAGGCTGCGGGCGAATGTCTGAGTTGATTCTGCAGTGTCAGCAGGTCAGCAAGCATTTTGGCGGGCTGGTGGCGCTCAACCATGTCGACTTTGACGTGTCTTGCGGGGAAGTGGTGGCACTTTTGGGCGACAACGGCGCAGGCAAATCGACGCTGATCAAGTGCATCTCCGGCGTGTATCGTCCTGAGCAGGGGCGGATCATCTTCGATGGGAAGGACATCACCGGACATGCGCCGTCGGAAATTCGGGACAGCGGCATCGAGACGATCTATCAGGATTTGGCGCTGGCGGAAAACCTGGATGTAGGGGCGAACGTGTTCCTGGGCAAAGAGAAAACGCGGCGTCTGTTCGGCATCCCGGTGACCGACGACGAATACATGCGGCGCGAGGCGGCGAAGGTGCTGGATCGGCTGGACATTCACATTCCATCGCTCAAGCAGAAGCTGGTCAATCTGTCGGGCGGGCAGCGGCAGGCGGTGGCGATTGCGCGCGCGCTCTACTGGAATGCGCGGCTGGTGATCATGGATGAGCCGACAGCGGCGCTGGGCGTGCCGGAGCAGCGCAAAGTGCTGGCGCTCGTGCGCTCGCTGCGCGATCAGGGGATTCCGATCATCCTGATCAGCCACACGATGCAGGATGTGATGGAGGTGGCAGATCGCTGTGTGGTGATGCGGCGCGGGCGAGTCGTGGCGAATCTGCCGAAGGGTGAATATGATGTGGAGGTGCTGGTCAAGCATATCGTCGGCGCGGGGGAGATGAGCGCGGCGTCATGAGGCTGGATGTGCTGACGTTCGGCGAGGCGCTGGTGGAGGTGATGCGCGCCGAGCGCGAGGTTTCGTTCGACGTACCAGGGATATTTTGGGGTCCATATCCGAGCGGCGCGCCGTTCATCTTCGCGGTGCAGGCGGCGCGGCTGGGCGCAAGAGCGGGAGCGCTGGGGTGCATCGGCGCGCAGTCCGATGGCACACCGGATGCCTTCGGCAGATGCCTGCTCGATCAGCTCATCCGCGACGGTGTGGAAACGCGCTGCGTGCTGGCGCTGCCGGGCTACACGACCGGAGTCGCGTTCATCGCCTATGACAGCGCGGGCGGGCGCGATTACGTCTTTCATCTGCGCCACGCGGCGGCGGGTCAGCTCAATCCGGCGCTCCTGGCTTTACCGGCGCTGGACGGGCTGTTCGACGGGCTGAAATGCCTGCACCTGACCGGATCATCGCTGTCGATCAACGAGGGAGCGCTGGCATTGGGGCGGGCGATGCTGGAAAGAGCGCAGTCAGCCGGCGCAAAGATCAGCTTCGACCCCAATTACCGCCCGCAGCTTCTGGATTTGGAACGGGCGCGCGCCGCCTTTGCGCCGTTCATCGCGGCGGCGGATGTCCTCCTGCCGACGGCGGAGGAAGCCATGCTGCTGACCGGCGCGCCGACGATGGACGCGGCGGGCGCGGCGCTGACGGCGGGCAGCGCCGGGCGCGTCGTCGTGATCAGCGAGGGTGAGCGCGGCTGCACAGTGTACAGCGCGGCAGAGACCGGTCATGTGCCGGGCTTCGCCGTCGAGGAAGTCGATCCCACGGGCGCGGGCGACTGCTTCGACGCGGGCTTTCTGGTGCGCTGGCTGGCGGGCGATCCACCTTTGGAAGCGGCGCGCTATGCCAATGGGTGCGGCGCGCTGGCGGTCACGGCGCGGGGTCCGATGGCGGGCGCGCCGCATTATAATGTGGTAGAGGCATTTATCAAAGGACAATGACCACCATGACAACCCGTCTCACCCCCGGACGCTGGCGCGGACTGAAGTCCACCAGCACTGATCAAGCGATTTTCACCATTCTCGCGTTCGATCAGCGCGGCAGCTATCGCAAGATGCTGCCCGCCGGCACGGATTACGCGACCGCTGTCGAGATCAAGCGCGAGATTGTGCTGACGCTCACACAAAAGACCAGCGCCGTCCTGCTGGACAACATCTATGGGCTGCTGCCGGCGATGGAGATTCGCGGCGGCTGCGGCTTGATGATGGCATATGAGGAAAGCGGCTACAGCGGCGACTCGACCTATCGCAGGCTGATCTTCGACCCGGACTGGACGATTGAGAAGATCAAGAAGATGGGCGCGGAGGCGGTCAAGCTGCTGGCGTATTATCATCCGCGCAGCGGCGCGCTGGCGGATGAGATCGAAAGCGTGATCGCGGAGGTGATCGCCGAATGCCGCCGTTGGGACCTTCCGCTGTTCCTGGAGCCGATGTCCTACAGTCTGGACGCGAACATCGCCAAAGAGAGCGCGGCATTTGCGGAAACGCGCCCGCAGATCGTCAAAGAGACAGCGGAGCGGCTGTCGAAGCTGGAGCCGGACGTGCTGAAGCTGGAATTTCCGTATGACGCCGCCTTTGAGACTGATCGCGGGCGGTGGCAGGCGGGCTGCGAAGCGATCAGCGCGGCATCGAGCGTCCCGTGGGTGCTGCTGAGCGCAGGCGTGGACTTTGAGATTTTCGCCGAGCAGGCGCAGATCGCCTGCTCAGCGGGCGCGAGCGGCTGGCTGGCGGGGCGCGCCATCTGGAAAGAGGCGGCTCAGATGGACGCGGCGGAGCGCGCGCGCTTCATCAAAGACGTGGCGCTGGTGCGCACTGAGCGCCTCGCTGAGATCGCTGCGCACAGCCGACCATGGACGGATTTTTACGCTCCACCTGCCGCCAGCGAAACATGGTATAAATAAAGCGTAGGGGTGGATAAAAAGTACAAAGGGATGGGAGTCAGGTTTGCCCCACCACTTTGTACTTTTTATTTTTGCCGCTAGAGCGTCGGATATTGGACTGGCAGCCCCGGCACGTCCATCGGTGCGGTCGCCAGATGCCAGCCGCACAGGTTGGCGATCAGCAGCGTTTTCATATCCGCGCCGCCAAAGGCGATATTGGTCGGCGCGACCAAAATATACTGCTCCCAGTCGTCGTAGAGCGTCTCCAACCGCCCATCCTGATAGCGGTAGATGATATTCGGGTTGTAGAGCGAGATATAGAGCGCGCCGTCCACATCGAAAGCCACGCCGTCGGGGACGGTGCGCGGCAGCTCAACGATGATCTCGCGCGTTCCGGCGGAGCCATCGTCCAGGATCGGGACGCGGGAGATAAGCGGGGGCGTCGACTCGACGACGATCAGCGCCCGTCCGTCAGGGGCGAGGCACATGCCGTTGGTGAAACCTTTTGCCTGCGTATCCCAGATTGAGGTGACGCCATCGGGCGTGACGCGCCAGATGCAGCCGTTTCCCTCGCCCCATCCGCCGGAGTCGGAGAAATACAGATTGCCCGCGGCGTCAAAAACCGGATAGTTGGGCAGGATGATCGGTCGGTCGGGCAGTCCGGCGCTGTAGACGCCGCTGCGTCCATCGGGCGTGACGCGGATAATCTGACGCAAATTCTGATCGCAGATGTAGCTGTTGGTGCTGGAGTCATGGGCGATGCCGAGCGAAAAACCGCCGGCATTGGTGGCGACGGTCTCAAATCTCCCGGATGCCAGATCGATCCGGTAGAGCTGACCGAGTTCGCCGCCCGCGTAGACCTTGCCATCCGGTCCCCAGGCGACTCCTTCGGGATGATCGAGTCCATATGCGAGCATACTTAGCGTGCTGATCGGGCGCGGTGAGTCCATCTCAGAATGCCTTTTCAAAGGGATAGAACAGGTGATAAGCAGTCCAGCCGCCGTCGACGCGCAGAACTTCGCCTGTGACGAACGACGCCTCATCGGATGCCAGGAATAAGACCGCCTCGACGACTTCGCTGAGTGCGCCGAAGCGCCCCATCGGAATGCGGCTCAGATACGCCGACTCGCTGACCAAGCCCTGATCGATGCCTTCCTGCACCAGATCGGTCATGACGACGCCAGGCGCAACCGCGTTGACGCGCACGCCCCGCTCGCCCCACTCCGACGCCAGCACTTTCGTGAGCATGATCAAGCCCGCTTTAGCGGCGCAGTATGGGGCGCGGGCTTTCTGCGCGCTCAGCCCGTTGACGGACGCGATGTTGACCATACTGCCGCGTCCCTGCGCGAGCATGACTTTGCCAGCGGCGCGGGCGCAGTAAAACGCGCCGGAGAGCATCACACCGATATCGGCGTCCCAGTCCTCCGGCGTCAGATCGACCGCCAAGCCTTTATGGGCGACTCCGGCATTGTTGATCCATACATCGATCCGCCCGCACTGCGCTGTGATCGTCTCGACCGCCGCATCGACGGCGCGGGCGTCGCGGACATCGAGCGGGAGAAAGCGCGCGCCGAGCCGGTCAGCGGCGGACTGCCCGGTCTGCAGGTTGATCTCGGCGATGACGACCCTCGCGCCCTCGTGCGCGAAGCGCTCCGCGAGCGCGTAGCCGATGCCGCGTCCTGCGCCGGTGATGACGACGACCTGATCCTGAAATTTCATCGCGGACTCCTTCATGTCAGCGGAAGATTGCCCCACGCTGTCCAGCCGCCATCGACGACCAGGGTGGTGGCGGTGATATAGCTGGCGCGGTCGCTGACGAGAAACTGCGCGGCGCTGGCGATCTCCTCGACTTCCGCGACCCGCCCCAGCGCGGCGCGCTGGTTATAGCGCTCCAGAGTCGACCGCCCTTCCGCGACCATCTGCTGCAAGATCGCCGTGCGCGTCACACCAGGCGCAATGCCAACGACGCGAACGCCGCGCCGCGCCCATTCCGTGCCGACATTCTCCGTCAGGCTGATCACGCCGGCTTTGGCGGCATTGTACGCCGCCCGCAGGGGCCAGCCGCCCAGCCCGCCAATCGAACTGATATTGAGGATGACGCCACGCCCGCGTTCGAGCATGTGCGCGCCGATGCTGCGCGTGCAGAGAAAGACGCCGGTCAGCATGACATCGATCTGGCGATGCCAGTCCTCAAGCGGGAACGACTCGGTCGGTCCAACCTGCGCCAGACCGGCATTGTTGACCAGAATGTCGATCTTGCCGTGTCCGCCGACCATGGCATCGCGCATCGCTTCGACCGACTCCGAGCTGCGGACATCGACGTGGACGAAATCGACGCCATAGCCGCGCGCCTTGAGACTCGCCTCCGCCTGCCGACCCAGCCCCTCATCGAACTCCGCGATGACGATGAACGCGCCCGCCGCCGCGAAGCGCTCGGCGATGCCAAACCCGATCCCGCGCCCCGATCCGGTGATGACGGCGACGCGCCCATCCAATTCGCCCATAGCAAGCCCTCTTAAAAGGTGCTGGTCAGACCGCCATCGACGACGACGACGCTTCCGGTCTGATAGCGGCAGTAATCCGACGCGAGATAGACGACCGTCCCGGCGATCTCCTCCGGTTCGGCGGCGCGCCGCAGCGGGATTTTACCTCGATTGACATACCATTCCATAAAATCGGGCGTGGTCGTCTCGTCAACGCCTCTGACGACCGCCATCGGCGTGCGGATGAAGCCGGGCGCGACGGCATTGACCAGGATATTGTACTGCCCCAGTTCGACCGCCATCGATTTGGTATAGGCGATCACGCCGCCTTTCGCCGCATTGTACGCGCCGATGTCGCCCGACGAGACGAACCCCTGCACCGAGGCGATGCTGACGATCCGCCCGTAGCGCTGCGCGATCATGTGCGGCGCGACCAGCTTCGATCCCATGTAGACGGCTTCGAGATTGACCGCCATCGTCCGCCGCCAATCGTCGAGCGTGTCGGTGAAGATCGTGCCGTAGATTAAAATGGCGGCATTGTTGACCAAGATGTCGATTTTGCCGCCCCATGCGGCGATCTCGCGCACCACGTCGGCATAGGCGGCGTAGTCGGTGATGTCGAGCGCGAATGCCCGCGCTTTGCCACCCGCCGCGCTGATCGCCGCCGCCATCGCGCTCACGTTGTCGGCGTTGATGTCCAAAAGCGCCACCGCTGCGCCCTCATGCGCGAATTCTCGCGCGGTCGCCGCGCCGAGTCCTTGTCCTGCGCCCGTCACAAGGGCGACTCGTCCCGCTAAAATGCCCATGATCTTATTTCCCACCTGTGTACGTGATCTGTGCGCTCAACTGCGTTGAAAACTGCGCGCCGGGGGCAAGTTCAATCGCCTCGCCCGCGTCCACCGCTGCGCCGAGATGTTTATTGCTGATCCAGGGTTCAATCCCCAGACAGTGCGCCATGCGTTTGAACGGCGGCAGCACCGCCCCGCCGCCATACGGCTGCCAGGCGATCACCCACTTGAAGAGCGTGTGATCCCAGTGCAGGCTGAAGGTCAAGCCGATCCGGTCGTTGATGACCGCCAGCCGCCCTTCATCCAGATCGGTGATGTACATATCGTCATGGCTGAACGCCTCCGCGCCCGGAATGACGCTGACATCGACCGTCCCGCCGTCCGCGCCGCGCGCGTGCGGATACGGCTCGCGCTGACCGGCGGCGAGCCGCGCTGTCTGCGGCTCATACATCGGATCGGCGGTGATGATCGTGTGCGCCGGCAGATCGAGCCGGCAGCCCGGTTCCAGCCAGGGTCCGCCGACGACGCAGTGATGCCCCCAGACGAAATGCTGCGGAAATGCGCCGACATTGGTGACGGTTTCATCGAGGTAAAGGCGGGATTCGCCGCGCTTCAAACGCATAATGCGTTCGAGCCTGAAGGTGGTCTGTTTGGTGTGGACGGTGAATTGAACAGCGATCTCATCGTCCGATTGCATGATTGTTTCCCAGTCCCAGCGCAGAGTCGCCACTTCGCCATGAAACGGGATGGCGCGTCCATTGTATTCGGATGGATCGTTGCAGCTTGGGAACAATTCCTGCCAGCAGCCTTCATAGTTCGCCATGAATTCCAGCCCGCCGTAGCCATCGTGCGGCGGCGCGCCGGGAGACCACAGTCCGATGGGGTTTTTCCACAGCACATCGATCCCAGTTGGCAGGTGGATGAAGGTGTAGATGTCCGCGCCTTTGCGCGGCAGCACGGTGATCAGCAGCAGGTCGTTGATGAGATAGACCGCTTCATGTCCGGCTTCAGAGCCGGTTTCGATCCGGCATGTCATATCGGGTTTATCCTTTCACTGCGCCCGCGACCAGCCCGCGAATGAAGTAACGCTGAAAGACGATGTACAAAATCAGCATCGGCACGCTGGCGAGCGCCATCCCCGCCATGCTCAGCGGGATATTTTGCAGGTAGCGCCCCTGAAAGACGCTGATCCCGACCATCAGCGTGCGCAGATTTTCATTTGGGAGGAAGAGCAGCGCGATCAGCAGGTCGTTCCACACATACAGCAGGTTGACGATGAAAAGCGTCACCAGCGGCGCGCCCGACAGCGGCAGGATGATGCGAGTCAGCACGCCGAGGGGTGTCGCGCCGTCGATCAGAGCGGCTTCGATCAGCTCGGTCGGGATGGTGCGGAAAAAGGTGACCAGCAGATAGACCGAAAACGGCGTCAGCAGACCGGCGTAGATCAGGATCACACCCTGATACGTCCCGACCAAGCCGATCTGCGTGAACATGACGAAGAGCGGCACAACCATGACCACCGGCGGGACTGCCATCAGCGAGGTCGAGAGCGAGAGCAGCAGTTCGCGCCCGCGAAAGCGCATCCGGGCGATGGCATACGCGCCCAACGCCGCGACCGCCGTGCTGACCAGCACCGATCCCACTGACAGGATCGCCGAGTTCGCCATCCAGAGCAGGAACGGATGCTGACTGATGACCTGAGCGTAATTGCCGAAGGTGAACGGATCAGGCAGACCGAGCCGGTCGATGTTGTACTGCTCCGGCGTCTTGAGCGAGGTCATGATCATGAACGCCGCCGGCGCCAGCGCGACCAGAACAGCGATGATCAGCAGCCCTTGCAGGCTCAGCACCACGCCGAGTCCGCGCTGCTTTGCCGCGCCTTTCCCGGATTCGACCGGCGCAGACGCCGCCGGCGCTGCAAGCCGCCGCTGCATCAGCCGACCTCCTCGGCAGCCGCCTGCCGCCGCAGCCGGAACATCAGCACCATAAACACAATCGTCACCAGGAACAGCACAACCGAGACCGCCGCGCCCATGCCCGGCAGCCGCTTATCGAACGCCCAGTTGTAGATATACAGCTCCAGGATCATCGTGGCGTTGCCAGGTCCGCCTCGGCCGGGGACGATGTAGACATAGGAAAAGACCGCCGCCAGCAGGGTGATCAGGCTGAGGACGAGATAGAACTCGATCACCCCGCGAAGCTGCGGGATGACGATGTAGAGCGTGCGCTGCCACCAGTTTGCGCCATCCAACTGCGCCGACTCGGCCAGTTCTTCGTTGAGCGAAAGCAGGCGTGACAGGAACAAGACCACCCCGAACGCCGACTCGCGCCAGATGATCATCGCCATGACCGTCCAGAGGGCAATATCCGCGTCGCCGAGCCAGTCAAGCGCCAGCCCTTCTAGCCCGACGGAGCGCAGGACGGTGTTGATCGGTCCGTTGAGCTGAAACATGTTGCGCAGCACGACCGCCACAATCGGGATGGCAAGGATGTAAGGCAGAAAGACGATGGTACGAAAGATACGCCAGCCGCCGAGCCGCTCATACAGCGCGATGGCGAGCAGCAGCGACAGCAGCAGCAGCGGGATGATCGCCAGCAGAAGCTGCAAATTGTGCCGCACTGCCAGCCAGAAGACCGGATCGGCAAAGAGCGCCTCGAAGTTGGCGAAGCCGACCGAAGGTCCGTCGAAGCCGCGAATCCGGCGCGTGCTGAAATCGAACACCCGCGCCAGCGGGTAGCCGAAGATGAACACCAGCAGCCCCACCAGCGGCGCGATGAACAGATAGGGCGTGAGCGGGCGCGTCCGTACCATAAGCCGTTCAGGAGGAGAGCGTCCGCAGTGCCAGCGACTCGAAGATGAAATGGTTGATCGTCAGCCCGCCGTCGATGACGACGTTCTCGCCCGTGATATACGGCGCTTCATCCGATGCCAGAAATGCGACCAGCGCGGCGCATTCCTCGACTGTCCCCAGACGGCGCATCGGCACGCGGTCGAAGCGGTGCTGCAGATAGTCCAGCTCTTCGGGTGTGACGGCACTGCTGGTCATTTCGGTCATGGTGTAGCCGGGCGCAGCGGCGTTGACGCGGATGCCATGCGGGGCGAGTTCGAACGCCATGCAGCGCGTCAGATTGACCAAGCCGGCTTTGGACGCGCAGTAGACCGAATAGGGTCCATCGGCAGCCTGCGCGTCGATCGAGGTGATGTTGATGATCGATCCGTGAATGCCGGCGGCGATCATGGCGCGGGCGGCGCGCTGCCCCATGAAATACGCGCCGCGCAGGTTGATCCCCATGACTTCATCGTAATAGTCCGGCTCGACTTCCAAAAATGCCCCCTCACCGGCGACTCCGGCATTGTTGACCAGCACATCGAGCCGTCCATCCGCCGCGATCACGGCGTCGATAGTCGCCTGAATGTCGTCCACACTGCGCACGTCGCACGTCCGCGACCAGGCGCTCCCCCCCGCCGCTGCGATCTCGCCGACCACCGTCTGAAGCGGCTCAGCGCGCCGCCCGACGACGATCACCCGCGCGCCTTCACGGGCGAAGCGCAGCGCGATCCCACGCCCGATGCCCGTGCCGCCGCCCGTCACCAAAACGACTTTTCCGACAAACCGCTCCGCCATCATCAAAGTCCTTTCATTGTTCGCAAAAAAGCGGGTCATACGGCACGCACGTTGACGCCGTAGGACCCACACACAAGCCTTACAGCGACTCGGCGGCGATGCTGGCAGCAAACACTTGATAATTCGGGATCAGATCGTCGTTAAGCATCCGCCACTGCTGAACGATGCTGGCGTGCTGCTCGCCCGCCTGCTCCGCCGTCATGCGCCCAGCGAGAATCTCCTGCGCCGCTACGAACATCGCGTCCGTCCAGAACATGGTCGGCATCAGCACGCTCAGCCACAAAGTCGTCTCCGCGCCGACCCAGCCGTCATACAACTGGCGCAGCGTCGGATCGTCAATCGGGCTGGGATCCCAGGTCTTGTTGGCGGGGAAATAGCGCGTCAGACTCCACATTGCATCCAGGCTTTCGGGCGACTGCGTTAATGCGAGCAGCTCGGCAGCCAGCTCCTTGTTGCGGCTGCCTGAGGGAATGCCGAAGCCCTGCGTGTCGCTGATCGGCTTGCCGCCCATCGCGCCGTCGGAGTAGACCGGCGCGATCATCATGCCGACGCGGTCGCCGATCTGGGCGATGTGCGCAGGCAGCACCGCGCCGACATTGAGCGTGGTCGCCAGTTCGCCAGTCAAGACTTTGTTCACAGCGGAGAACAGGTCAACCGAGAGGATATCGTTGTTCAGATAGCCCGCCTTGACCATCTCCTCCAGCTTCGCCCAGAATTCCCAATAGCGCGGCTCGCGGAAGTCGCGCTCGCCGATGAACAGGTCGATACCTTCGCCGCCGTTGTTGAGCGCCTGCGTCAGCATCAGCGTCAGATACCATTCGCCCCAGTAGCCGTCGCTCGCGCCGCCGCCGAATGGGACGAAGCCCGCCGTTTTGAGCGCCTCACACGCGCCCATCCATGCATCCCAAGTCGCCGGCGGATTGTCGGCGTCCAAGCCCGCCTGATCCCAGACATCCTTGTTGTATTCAAACAGCAGCGGGACGGGATACCAGCCGACGCGGTACTGTTTGCCTTCGTAGATGCTCATCGCGGTCGCGTTCGAGTCGCGCAGCACGTCGGCGGGGAGGTAATCGTTGAGCGGATCGAGATACCCCAGCCAGACGTTTTCCATGTGATACAGACCGTTCCACAGGAACTGAACATCCGGCGGTTCGCCCGCGGCGGCGGCGGTCGTGAACTGCGTGATCACAGCGCTGACATCCATCTGCAGCGTTTCAACAGACGTGCCGCTGTGCTGCGCGGCGAAGCGCGCCGCCACGTCGTCGATCCATGCGCTAAAGCCCGGCTCATCCGCCCACCACCACCAGCGCAGAGTCGTATTTTGCAGAAAAGGGCTGCCGAATGCCGGCACAGCCCGCGCCAGTCCCGCGCCCATACCGAGCGCGCCCGCCGCTTGCAAGAAAGAACGTCGCGAAAGCTTTTTCGGGTTCATGATCGGTCTATTCCTCGTAAATACAGTTCTGAAAATCCATTAGAATGTGCTGGTCAGTCCGCCATCGACAACCAGAACCGCCCCTGTCATATACCGGCAGTATGCCGATGCCAGAAAAACGGCTGCGCCGGCGATATCCTCCGGGACTCCGGCGCGGCGCAAGGGGATTTTGCTGCGCCCGATGTACCAGTCCTGAAATTCCGGCTCCGCCGTCAGATCGACGCCGTCGCTCATCATCATCGCCGTGCGCACGAAGCCGGGCGCAATCGCGTTCGCCTGAATCCCATACTGACCGAGTTCGACCGCGAGCGACTTGGTATAGGCGATGACCGCGCCCTTGCTCGCGTTGTACGAGCCGACATTCCCGCGAGACACACAGCCAGCGATGGAGGCGATATTGATGATGCGCCCGAAGCGGCGGGCGACCATGTGCGGGACGACCAGCTTGGTTCCCATATAGAGGGCTTCGAGGTTGACGCGCATCGTCCGCCGCCAGTCGTCGAGGCGATCCTCAAGGATCGTCCCGCTGGTGAAGATGCCGGCATTGTTGACGATGACATCGATCTGACCGCGCCAGGCGATCACCGCGTCCACAACCGCGGCAAAGGCAGCATAATCAGTGATGTCGAGGGGAAATGCGCGCGCGCGCGCGCCGCACAGCGCAGCGGTTTCATGGGCGCGATCCGGCTGGAGATCGAGAACGGCAAGGGATGCGCCTTCGCGCGCCATCTCGAGCGCGATGGCTCTGCCGATGCCCCGACCCGCGCCGGTGACCAAAACGACTAAATCAGTCAGCATAATGCTCTCGATCAAACAAGATTATACATACTTGGCAATGTTTATATATGAAAATACACCAGCAGAGACAGGCTGTCAATAAGCCAGTCCTGGACTGATCAGCGCCGGTTCAGCACTTGCTCGACCTCCGCGAGCAGCATCTCGCGCCGGACAGGCTTGACCAGATACGAACTTGCGCCAAGCGCCATCCCCTGCGACCTCTGATCGAGGATGGACATGACGATGATCGGGATCGCCGCCGTCAGCGGATCGGTTCTGAGATTTTTCAGCACATCCCATCCCGACATGGTGGGCATCATCACATCGGTGATGATCAGATCGGGGCGGATGCGGTGGGCGATATACAGCCCTTCAGACGGATTTTGTGTGCTGATCACCTGACAGCCATCCAGATAATCACGGATCAGTTCCAACGAAGCCGCATCGTCGTCGATCACCAGCACCACCGGACGCCCATCGCGCTGAATGTTGAGCAGATCATGCTCGTCGGCGAGTCCGTAGGGCAGCGCCGGAAACAGCGCGACAAAGCGGCTGCCCATGCCAAGTTCGCTCTCGACCCAGATATAGCCGCCGTGCAGCGTGATCAGCCGCCGGACAATCGACAGCCCCAAGCCGCTGCCGCCATACTGGCGGACGGTTGAGCCATCAACCTGGCTGAAAGCGTCAAAGATCGACTCGTGATGTTCAGGCGCGATCCCGATGCCTGTGTCTTCAATCGCGATGGCAACCCAAACGCCATCGCCGATCTGCAAACGGGTCGGCGGCTGCGGGACGGGCGGCGGCGGCGCATCCGACGGAACGAGATTGGGCGCAAAGCTCGAATCGTAAGCAGCAGAGCCGCCCCATGTCCGCATTGGAATGATGCGCGCCTTGACGCTGCCTTCATGGGTGAATTTGACCGCGTTATCGAGCAGGTTGATCAGGATTTGCAGCAGATAGCGCGCATCGGCGCGGGCGCGCGGCTCATCCGGCGGCGCTTCGACGGTCATGCTCAAATTCTTGGCGTGCGCCCGCGGCTGCACTTCAGAGAGCGCTTCCCGCAGCACATCCGAGACGCGAACCGGGACGGGCTGAAGCTCGATCTCGCCCGACTCAATGCGCGACAGGTCAAGCACATCGTTGATCAGCGCCAGCAGATGCTTGCCGCTGCTGTTAACGCGGCTGAGCCGATCCTGCTGCTGCTCGCTCAGATCGCCGTAGAAGCCGCTCAGCAGCATGTCGCTGTAGCCGATGATGGCATTGAGCGGTGTCCGCAGCTCATGGCTGACATTGGCGAGGAATTCGCTCTTGAGGCGGTTGGCTTCGAGCGCCTGACGATAGAGCGCGGCATTCTGCATCGACAGCGCAACCTGCCCAGCAATCGTCATGATCGTCTCGCGCTCATCCACCGAAAAACGGCGCGGCTGGCTGCGCATATCGACTTCGAGCGCGCCGATCATGCCGATGCTGGCGAGAAGCGGCGCAAAGAGCGCCGCGCGCGCCTGAAGCTGGTTCATCAGCGCACGGGTCGAGTCGTCAAGCGCGTCTTCTTCAACATTCTCAATCGGGATCGCCGTTCCTAGGCGCGCCAGCCAGTCGAAAAGCTGATTGTTCTCGATCACCACTCGCTCACCCAGCGCGCCGCGCTCTGGAAATTCCGCCATAATCGCCGAGTCATTAGCGCCGATGCCAGCGGGTCGCTCGATCATCGCCGGCGCGTGCAGGATAACCGCGCTGTGATCGGCTTCGAACAGCTCGGTCAGAAGCTGCGCCGCTGCGCGCAGGACTTCATCGGGGTTGAGAGTGGAGGTGATCACGCTGGCGATGCGGTGCATTGAGGTCAGGCGGCGCGTGCGCTGTTCGAGGGCGCGGACGGTCGTCTGCGTTTGGGCATGGAGGCGCGTGTTTTCGACGCTGATCGCCGCCTGCCGCGCCAGCGCGAACGCGCCGCTGGCATGGCGCTCGCCATAGGCATTGGGTTTGACTGTGCCGCAGACGATGATGCCAACCGTTCGGTTCTGCACCACCATCGGCGCGAACAGCCACGACGCAATCAGCGAGGCTTGCTCAACCGGCTGATAGCCCGTCCAGCTTGGATGGACAAGCGGATTGGGGAGAAAGATCGGGCGCTGCGTCTGAAAGGCTTGCTCAATCGGCGATCCGGCTGGGAAGCGGAGCAGCCGCCCTTTCGGAAATAAGTCCAGATCATAGGTTGCGCCAACCAGCATCTGCGTGCCATCTTCATTCCCGGCAGGAAGCAGCACGGCGGCAGTTTCATAAGGGACGATGAGCTGAAGCTGCTCCAGCGCGCGTTCGAGCGCGTCATCGAGATGTGCCGCCTCCGAAGTGAGCTGAGTCAAGCCCATCAGCGCGTTGATCATGCTGCGGCGCTCGCGCTCACTGTCGTTCAGGCGCATATTGGCGACCAGCAGCGAGACCAGCGATCCGATGCTCATCAGCGCGGCGTGATCTTCATCGGAATACATCGAGGGATAATCGCTGTAGACCGCCATCACGCCGATCACCTCCGCGCCAACGCGCAGCGGGACGCCCATCCACGAACGCGCGGCACAGCCCGGCTCGCGCTCGTCGAGCAGCACACGCAGCGCCTCAAGACGGCTCCCTTCGGCGGTCAGATCGTCGAAGAAGAGCGGCGCGCGGCGGGCGATGATCGCGCGGCTCAGCCCGGACAGCGGCATTGGGTCGCGGTTTTCACGGCTGCCATCCTCGCTGACCAGAGGAAATATCAGCTGATCGCGCTCCGCATCATACAGCGCAACCATGACGGCGGAGGCTTCAAACAGCGTATGGATATGCTCATCGAGCGTCTCCCACAGGGAGCCGGGCGGCGCGCTCAGGCTGATTTTCTGAATTGATCCGCTAATGTCGCTGAGACGCGCGTGTGTCTGCGTCCAGTGCGCCGCCTGCCGAAAGGCGATCAGCCGAGCGGCAAGCGTGCCGGTGATCGCCACCACCAGCGGAAGCGCCGGCTCCAGCGAAGCCGGCTCGCCCATCGCCCAGACCATGCCGACCGGAGTCACGCCGTCGCTAATTGGGACGATCAAGGCGGGCGCGAACGGGAACTCGTCCTCCGTCACGACCTGCGCGCGGGGAAGATTAGACAGGTTAAGCAGAGCGCTGCATAGGGCATTCGCGTCCACACTGCCCAGATCGCCGTAGAGCATCAAGCCGCCATCCTTGCGCAGCCCGACCGCCGCGCGCGCGCCCAGAGATGCCGCCAACCACGCCGCCAAGGTCAGCGCCGCGCTTTCCGGCGTCGGCGCTGTGTTTAATGCATCACTCAGAGATTGAATATGATCGGTCATAGATCGTCGTGTGCATGTGTACTTTGCGGATGATTTTTTATTATCATCTAAAGTGGGTCAGAACGCCACTTGACTGCATATGAACTTTATAAAGTGGTTTGTTATGATGAGGCGCAGATCATGCTGGACATGCTGACCACCATTGACACCTGGCGCGAAAACGGACGCCCAATCGGATTGGCGACGGTCGTCTCCACTTGGGGATCGTCATTGCGTCAGCCTGGAGCGAAGATGGGCATCGCGCCTTATATCAGCATCCTGAGCCGCAGACGTGGACGCGGCGCTGCTGAAACGGCTGCATATGCCTATTGGCTTGGATATCGGTGGACGAACGCCGGAGGAGATCGCACTGGTGATTATGGCACAGATCGCTGCTGTCCGCGATGAGGTCAAGGCATGACTGTGGCGGATGGTGTGAGTGGGCGGCTGCAGCGCGCCCTGCAACATCCGCGCTGGCAGATGGTGATCTACACGGAAGTCGGCGCGCTGATCTGGGTGGCGCTGGCGGCGCTGCCGGGGGGCTTCGACTACTGGGGCTATTATCACAAGCTGGCGACGGGCTGCGTGAGCTGCACGTATAACCCGTATTTCACGGAGTGGTTTCTGCGTCCGCTCGGCGTGTTCACGGACTGGCGAGCGGGCTATCTGGTCTGGTGCGCGATCAGCATCGCGGCGCTGTATCCGGCAGCCAAGGCGCTCGGCGGCAGTCCGCTGGCGGCACTGGTGAGCGCGCCGTTCTTGTGGATAGTGTGGCTCGGTCAGATGGACATCATCCCGGCAGCGGGGCTGGCGCTGGCATGGTGGGGCGTGCAGCCTGGGGGATCGACGGCGCGGCGGGTGCTGGCGGGGCTGGGGCTGCTGATGATGGCGACCAAGCCGCAGCTCATGGGCTTTGCGCTGATTGCGCTGGCGCTGTGGGGCGGCTGGCGGGCGCTGATCATCCCGGCGGCGGGCGCGGCGGTCAGCTTCATCCTCTACGACGGCGATTGGGTGGCGCGCTGGCTGGCATACACGCCGCAAACGGTGTTCGGCGGCGACGCCTGGTTCTATATCTCCGCGCCGATCCTGCTGATCGGGCTGGCGGGGGCAGCGCTGATCGCGCCGCGACTCCCCAGGCTGCACTATATCGTCGCGGGGACGCTGATCGGCGCGCCGTTTCTAGGGGCATACTCGTTTTTCGTGCTGGCGCTGTTCCGGCTGCGTCCGCTTGAGATCGCGGCGGGCTATCTGCCCTTCATCGCCATCGGGCTGACCGGGGATTCAGGCTGGCTGGGGCTGCTGATCGCGCAGCCGATCCTGGTCATGGCGCGGCGGCTGCGCGCGCATGGAGCGCTTGCGCTGTGGCGATCTGTGTGGAAAGAGAAGAACACAGCGCCGAGTCGCAGAGACGCGAAGGACGAGAGATGAGGGCAAATATGCGGCGGCTGCCCAATGGCGGGCGCGGCACACGATCAGCTTAGCGCGAGGCAGGATGCGCAGCCAGCCCACGCCGCAGCCGATCCAGCATTTGCAGCGTCAGCAGGTTGCGCAGCGTCCCGCCGAGTTGGCGCTCTGCGCCGTCGAACGCGCAGTATGCGCCGACACGGGCTTTGAGGTGGCTGCGGTCGGGTCCGATGCCGTGATCGGGCAGGGACTCCGCCGCCGTCCACAGGTTGATCAGCGGTACACCCGCCGCCTCGGCAATGTCCAGCAGCGCAAGATTGAACGCAATCGACTTCTCATACAGATCGCCGCGCTCCGGCAGGACGATAAAGGTGGTCAGCACGGGGATCACGCCCGCCGCAATGGACTGCCCGACGATCTGAGTCATGTTGGCGCGGTACGCCTCGGCGTCGAGCGCCAGCACGTCGCGCCCGCCGAGCATGATCACGCTGATCGATGCACCGCTGCGGCGGTACTCGCACATGAGCGGGCTTTCGCCGGACGCGCACTGACCGGACGGCGCCCAGAACGGGTCAAGCACGGACGCCGTGTTGAAGCCCATGCGCGCCGCTGCGCTCTGATGGGTGAACGACGTGCGCGCGCCAGTGGCGAGCGGCGCGGAGAAATGCGCCACCGTCTCGCGCAGATAGGCATAGTCGCCCCAAGCGCAGAGATCGCGCGAAAGCCCGAAAACCTGCATGAAATCGCCGTTGGTGGTGTTGCTGTCGCCGACGGTGGTGAACACGTCAGCGCGGCGTCCGAGCGCTGCGCCGGACGCCCAGATCGCGCTGACGGCGGCGGTGTCGCTGTTCATCAGGATCGGCGTAAGACGCAGCCGCGTGATCGGGTCGAGCGCGAGCGGCGGCGCAGTCGCGGAGGGGGCAGCTGTCGGAACGGGGCGAGTCTCCGTTGGCGGAGCCGCATGCGGAGACGGCGTCGCGGTGAGGGTGGCGGTTGGGATGTCCGCTGTCGCGGTTGGCGTGATGGTCAGAGTCGGGGCGGGGGAAGGACTTGGCGGCGCGAGCGTCCGCGTCGGCGTTTCGGTCGGAGATGGCGCGGGCTGACATGCAGCTAATGCCAGCGCGAAAGCGGCGGCAGCCAGCGCAGCGCGGTCGGCCACTTTGCGGATCAGCATGGGTCGAACGGGGGGACTCGCGCCGCCGCGAGACGGCGTATGGTCGCGGCGGCAGCCAGCGCGGCGCGGCGCTCATCGGGGGATAGATCGAGCGCGTCGAACTCGTCCTCGTCCAGCATCCGCACTTCGCCATCCGGTGCGATATAAATATCCAGCGCCAGATCGTCGGCGCGCACCTGCAAACGCCCGTCCACCGTCTCGATCACGGCGGGACGGGTGATGTTGCAGTACCAGCCTTTGAGCCGCTCGTCATCCACGTCATAGATTTTGAAGACGTTGTAATGGCGGTCGGTGTAGAACCATTCGAGGAACAGATCGCCGCGCTTGTAGATCAAGTAACCTGCATCGACATCATCGTGGGCAAAATAAGCGCGCAGAAACACGCCAGCAGCGCTCTGGTCGATGACTTCGCCGTCATAGGCGACGACTGCACGCCCGTGCGCATCGCACTTGACCACGCGAATCAGCGTCATGCCCGTCCCAGGGTATGCACCACCAGCAGCGCGCCGTCACGGATGCGAATCTGCGCATGGGGCGCAGTCATGACGTTGCTGACGCCGCGCGCGGGACCGAAATACAGGGCTTCATCGCGCAGTGGGTAATACAGCCCCTCGGTGATGATGCCATGCACCGCGCCGTTGAGCGGGATCAGCGACACCGTGTCGCCCGCTGCGCCGACAATCGGGTGATCGCCGCTGCCGATCACCCAGGCTTCTTGTTTGCCGGCAACCATCCGAGCGTCAAAGCCCGCCCGCGCTGCCTGCGCCAGCAGATAGACATTCGAGATCGTCTGATCGAGCCGGTCACCGACGCCGCCGATGACGCGAATCCAGGTCGCGCCCTCATCGCGCGCCAGCGCCAATGCCAGTTCGAGATCGGTCTCATCCTTTTCGGGCGGATGGCGGATGATGTCCGTCCCTTGTGCTTGAAGCTGCACCTGCTCGATCTCGGAAAGCGAGTCCATGTCGCCGATGACCGTATCGACGCGCAGCCCGAAATACTGCGCCGCCCGCGCCCCGCCGTCCGCGGCGATGATCAACGTCTGACCGGGCATGGCGGCGGCGACTTCGAGCGTCCGGCGCACCATGTCGCCATCGTTGACATCGCCGTTGGCAAAAATCAGGGCTTTATGCATGAGGCATCCTTCAAGTTCGTGTGTTCAGCGCGTCCGCCGGCGGAAGCGCTCTTTGATCTCGAGCTTGCTCACGTCCGGCGCATCCAGAAAATCGTTCGCCAGACGGATGAAGCGCTCATCCTCCAGCATCGGGAAATGGCGCACACCAGGCAGGATAACCGGCATGAGCAGATGTTCCTTGTCGAAAGTAATATAATGCCAGACTTCATCGCCGGGGAGGGTGAAGATTGGATCGTCCGCGCCGTGAATGACAACGGTGGGCATCGGCAGCAGGCGCAGCGTGTCCAGCAGCATTCCAGCGTCAAAGACCTGCGCCGATCCGATCACGGCGGCGCGCTCGGCGCGCTCGACATCGACGAACAGCTTTTCGTAGTTCGGCTCAGTGCGCTTGAAACAGCGCGCCAGCAGGCTTTCGAGCGTGTTTTCCGTCGCCAGACGCAGCAGCGGATTATCGCTGTCCTCGGTGAGCGCGGCGCGCATGATCTCGCTGGTCTGCGTCCGCTGCGCGGCGGCGCGTCCGCGTTCGAGTTCTGCCATCGCCGCGCGCATCGCAGTATTGCGGCTCTGCACCGTCGGCGCATTCAGCGAGGAGTCATAATGGGGGTCGGCGGGCTGGACAGGACGCGGCGCGACCGGCGCGATCCGGCGCACCACCGGCACGCGCCGCTGCAAATCGCCAGGATCATAGAGGGGCGCATTCGACAGCAGCAGACGCGGCACGCGCTCAGCATAGCGGCGGGTGAACTCAGCGGCGAGCAGCGCGCCGAAGCCGTGTCCGAGGAGCGCCGCCTTCGGGATACCGAGTTCGCGCATGAAGTCGTCGATCATGGCGATCTGGTGTTCAAGCGTGTAGCGCGACTCGGCGCGCGCCGAGTCGCCAAAGCCGAACAGGTCGAGCGCGTAGACGCGGTATTTGAGCTGGAGCGACTGCATGGTGGGAATCCAATAGCGCCATGATCCGATCCAGCCATGCAGCAGGATCACCGCCCGTCCGCGCCCCAGCACCTCATAATGCACGCGCTCACCGCCGCATAGGACTGCGCTCATCGTTTTTCGCCGCTCAGCCGGCGACTCCCGCCTTCCTCAGAATTTCGGCAACTCGTTTGGTCAGATCATCCGGGGAGAACGGCTTGAGGATATACGCTGTCGCCCCTGCTTCCAGCCCCTGATGGACTTCATCATCCTGCCCTTTCGCGGTCAGAAACACAATCGGCGTGTCCTGATAGCTGGGGAGCTGGCGAATCTGGCGGCAGGCTTCGTAACCGGTCATGCGCGGCATCCGCACGTCCATCACGATCATGTCCGGCTTGGGATTCGCCGCCTTCGCCTGATTGAGGGCTTCTTCGCCGTTGGCTGCCAGCGTCACGGTATGCCCAGCGAACATCAGGGTGAAATTGATCAGCTCGCGGATGTCTCGTTCGTCTTCTGCGACCAGAATGTGCGCCATGTTTTACCCCTCTTCGAGTGGCTGCGTTTGTGCTTCAATATCAGCTGCATGTCCATTGGCGGCGTCCGACTCGGACAGCTCGGGCGCAGCCAGCCGCGCGAGCGGGTCGCTGACGCGGGTTTGACCCGGCTCAACCGGCAGGCGGACGTAAAATGTTGTGCCGCGATTGACTTCGGTCTCGAACCACACGCGCCCGTTGTGCAGTTCGACCAGGGTTTTGACAATCGGCAGACCCAAGCCCGTTCCGGCGACATCCATCACCAGCGCGTGTTCTTCATAGCGCTCGAAGCGGTTCCAGATGCGCTCGCGGAATTCCTCGGGGATGCCGATGCCTGTGTCAGCGATGCTGATCAGCACGTGCGCGCCGTCGCGCTCGCGCGCCGCCTTGACCGTGACGACGCCATCGGCATAAGTGTAGTGGTAGGCGTTTTCCAAGAGGTTGGTGATGATCTGACCGAACTTGACCCGGTCCGCCTGGATCATCCCGATGTCGGGGGCGATCTCAGTGACCAGATGCATCCTCTTGCCGCGCGCGGCGAAGGTCTCATCGACGCGGCGCGCGATTTCGGGGATGGCGACAGCGAGATCGAGCGGTTCGAGGTTGAGCCTGCCGCGCCCGCTGTCGAGTTCGGAGATGCTGAGCAGGTCTTCAACCAAGCTGCGCAGCCGGTTGGCATTGGTCTTGATGGTCTTCAAAAAGCGCATTGGCTGTTCGCCGAGACTGCCCGCGCTGCCCATCAGCATCAGGTCGATATAGCCGACGATGCTGGTCAGGGGCGTGCGCAGTTCGTGCGTGACATTGGCGATGAATTCGGATTTCATCCGATCCACCTCCACCTCTTTAGTGACATCGCGCAGCACCGCCACCGTACCGAGCAGTTCGCTGCCGATGTAGACGGCGGAAGCGCGGATGCTGACGATGCGCTGCCCGATATCGAGCCGGTCGATGACCAGCGACCGATCTTCACCCGCCGCTCTCTCGTCCTGCCCGTGCCGCGCGATCCAGCCGTGCAGCGCGCCGACCCACTGTTCGGCATCGGGCGAGACCGCGGTCAGCTGGCTCAACTGCTGACCGAGGGCGTAATCGCGCGGCAGATCGAGGATGCGCTCAGCGGCATTGTTGAACAAGACGATGACCTCGCTGGCATCGACCAGCATCACGCCGTCGGCGATGCCTTCGAGGATGGCGGAGTTTTTGCCCGCTTCTTCCTGCTCAACGCGCAGCAGCGTCCCCATGCGCTCCGCTTGATCGCGAATCAGGCTGTACAGCTCCGCGTTGTTGATGGCGGTCGAGACCTGGATTGCCGCCGTCTGCACTAGCTTGAGCTGATCTTCGGTGAACTGACCGCTGTCGCGCCCTAAAAAGATCATCGCGCCCTGCACGTCTTCCTGCGTTTCCAGCATGACCGCCAGCGCGCTGCGATAGGCGTCTGCGCCGGGCGCGCTGATGTCCCAACAGCCCTGCATCAGCAGATCATCGATCACATAAGCGCGATCAGCGGTCTGGCGCATGAGCCAAGCGCCGAGCATCTCCGCTGGATGGAACGGATGCGCGCCCTCCAGTTCGCTGAGGGTGGGCGACGCGCTGTCGACGCGGTTCAAGGTGGCGCGGGTGTACAGCCGGTCGGTCAGCGGATTGACCAGCAGTACCACGCCATCATCCGCGCCGATCACACGGGCGACATTGTCCAGCGCGCCGTGCAGCAGCCGATCCATATCGAGCGTCGATCCGAGTTCAACCGTGATCCGGAAGAGCGCATCCAGGCGGTCACGCTCAGCTTGCAGCTCTTTAGTGCGTTCTTCAACGCGCAGGTTCAGCTCATCAGCGAAGGTGCGGACGCGCTCGAACAGGTGCGCATTTTGAATCGCGGCGCTCAACTGCGTGCCAATGGTGGACAAGACGCGCTGGTCATTCAGACCGAACGGGCGCGACACGCGGCTGTCGCGAATCGCCAGCACGCCGACGATCTGATCGCCCGCGATCAGCGGGACGCCCAGATAGCGGAGCGCGTCGCCCTCGCCGTTTTCGATGCGCAGATTCGAACGCACTTGATCGGCGCTCGGGTTGTCGCCGCCCAACGAAAGCGGGCGGCGGTTGCGGATGATGAACGAGACTTCATCACGCCCCAGCACGCGCGGCGGGATGAAGATATCGCGCCCATTCGTGACCGCCATCGGGAAGACAATATCTTGAGTGTCCTGATTGTAAAGCGCGACATAGAGCGTGTCGGCATCAAGCATCGGCGGGACTTGATCACGGATGATGCGCAGCATGTCGCTGATGTCCATCGTGGATGAGATGGCGCGGCTGAGTTCGTTCATGACCAGCGAATGCTCAACCTGCGCCGCCGTCTCCGTCGAGAGGCGGGCATTTTCAATCGAGCTTGCCGCCTGCGCACTGAGCGCGCGCGCCATACGGACTTCACGATGCGTCAGGGCGCGGAATTTCAACAGGACGCCGATCTGAAGCAGCCCGATGACCTGCTCGCGCACAATTAATGGGACGAGCATTCGCGCCGCCTCGCCCGACCGCGCCATGTCGGCAATTTCGGTTGGATCGGCGTGGGCGTCGTCGGCGCGGACGATGATGATCTGCCCGTCATTGACGGCGCGCTGTTTGGCGGGATGCCGCCGCAGGTCGAACACTGTCCCGGGCGGCATCGCGCGCTCCGACTCGCCGCTCCGACTCAAATCCAACTGCACGATCAGCGTCTGCAGCACGTTGTCATAGAGCATGATCGCGCAGCTGTCCATTTCAAGCGCCTGCAAGATCAGCCGAGCGACGCTTTGGAACACCTCATCCAAGTCGAGCAGATTGGCAGTCGTCTGCGCTGCCTCAAGCAGCGTCTCCAGCTCGCGCGTGCGGATGAGCGTCTGCTCCAGCAGGTTGGAGTTCATGACGGCGATGCCCGCCTGATTAGCGATGATCAGCGCCAGATCGACCTGCTCGGGGTTGGCGTTTTCGGAGATGGTCTCGACCGTCTCCAGCTCAAACGCGCCGGTCACCTGCCCGCTGACGGTCATCGGCAGCAGCAGATAGGAACGGACGCCCGAGCCGGCAAGCTGCCCCGCCAGACTTGCGAACGGATCATCAGGGCGCACCGCGCGGACATCGGGAATCCAGAAGGGCTGCAAAGAGGTCACGATCTGATTGAAGGGTGAGCTGCCGCTGACTTCAAAATAGCGCTGCGGCGGCTCATCCCCGCGCGGAAACTCGACGATGGCGCGGGCGGTGTCGAGATCGCGCTCGATCAGATAGGCGCATCCGCGTGTGAAGCCCATCGCTTCGGCGATCTCTTTGAGTGAAATCTCCAGGATGTTTTCGGTGTCGAGCGAACGCGCCAGCGCTACCGACACTCGATTGAGCAGGCTCAGGCGCTGCGTGCGCGTTTGCGCTTCTTCAAAGAGCGCCGCATTGACCAGCGCGACCGCGACCTGATTGGCGAATGCCTGCGCGCCTTGTTCAGCGTAGGCGTCGTAGAAATTCGGCTCACGCTTGGTCAGCGCGATCACGCCGATGACACTGCGCTCCTGAGTCAGCGCGACCGCCAGCCAGCTTCCGACCGGCGGACGCATCGGCGCTGCCGGATGACGCGCGGCATCATCGAGGTTAATGGGCTGGCACGTCTCAATCAGCGCCAGCAGAAGCGGATCATCCTCCAGCGCCAGCACCGTGCCAACCGGCGCGACGGGCAGCCCTTCCGCGCCGCGCCCACCCTGACAGACCAAATTCGCGCCCTGGCGCGCCCAGATCGTCACTACGTCGTAAGTCAGGATGCGCGCCATCTCGTCCAGCGCCAGCGCGATCACCTCAGCGCGCCGCAGCGACGCGGTGATCCGGCTGGAGACCTCCGTGAGCGCCGCCAGCTGGCGCGCCCGCTGTTCGAGGTTGGCTTCCAGCATGGCGCGGTAGGTCACATCTTCAGTTAGCAGCACCACCCCGCGCGCGCTGTCGGCGCTGAACAGCGGATAGAGATAGAAATTCTGGATCAGCCGCTCGCCATACTCCACAATTTCGCGCCTGAACACTTCCTGCGGCGCGCCAGTCTCCATGACCTTCCTGAGCGCATCGCCCACTATCGCGGCATAATTTGGGCGATACTCAATCAACCTGCGCCCCAGCGCGCTGTCATCCCACTTGAAGCGGCGGCGCATGTATTCGTTGAGGGTCAGGATCACACCGTCCATATCCAACACGATGATGCCCTGCTGGATCGACTGGACGACCGACTCGTTGAACAGCCGCAGATTGACCGCCTGGTTGAACAGCCGCGCGTTCTGAATGGCGACCGCAAGCAGATTGGCGATGCGCTGGAGCAGCGGGCGAAAGGCGTTGAAGGTCTCGGCGTCGTCACCGTCGCTGCCGATGTGCATCGCGCCCAGCACCAGACCGCCGGTGATCAGCGGCAGCACCAGCGTCGTCCGCTCACCGAGATGGCGCAGCGAGCGCAGGTCTTCAAATTCGGGCGCATTGTCGAGGTAGAGCGTGTCCATCCCTGTCCGGTAGACCTCGCCGAGCATCGTCCCATCGAGCGTCGGTCGGTGATCCAGCCCAACCGTGATCGTGCCATCTTCTTGCAGCGTCACGCGCGTCAGGTTATAGCCGACATTTTCCGCGTCGAGCAGAGCAACGGTCAGCCGCTTGAAGGTCAGCAGGCGGGCGATACCACGCGCGCCGGTTTCAACAATCGTGTCGGGGTTGAGCGTGTTCGCGATCGACTCGATGATCTCGTTGAGGCGCGCTTCCTGCTCCGCTGTCTTGAGCGACGCCGTGTACAGGCGGGTGTTTTCGAGCGTTGCCGCCGCCTGATGCGCGAAAATCTCCAGCACTTCGATCACGCTGCGATCTGGGCGCTTGTTGTCGAAGGGGCGATCCAGGCTGATCACACCGAGCCGGCTGCCGGTCGCGCCAGTGATCGGGACGAGCAGCAGATCGCCGTCCTGCCAGTCATCGCGGCGAGTCGGGCGCAGGGTGCGGTTACCTTCGTAATGCGGGCTGAGCGCCGCCATGCCTTCGATGTACCAGTCGCTCAGCCGCTCGAACGGCAAAAACAGCGACTCGCTGATCTGAAATTCGTGCTTGCTGAACAGGGTTTCGAGCTGGGCAAGCGTCATCGTGCGCGCGCGCGTGCGTTCGAAAGTCTCGATGGGCAAGCCCGCATGCGCAGCGCGGTACAGCAGCCCGTGATCGGCGTCGATCAGCGTCATCAGGACGACATCGAAGCCGCAGCTTTGCTGAATGCTGTACGCCAGCGCTTCGAGCATCGTCTCGCTGTCCACGCCGGTCTGAAGCATGTGACCCAGCTCAAAAATCTGGTTCAGCTGCTCGACGCGGCGGCGCAGGCGGTCGCTGCGCGCCTGATTTTCCAGATAGCGCTGCCAGTTGCCATAGCTGAGCGAGGCTTTCGCCGATAACGTCAGCACAAAGGTCGCGGCGCGGCTGTCGAAGTGGTTCGGCTGCGGGTGATACAGATGGATGACGCCGACCGGGTGATCTTCATATACGATCGCTGCCGCCAGCGCCGAGCGCATGTGCGCATCCGGCGCGGACAAGTCAGCGCGCAGCTCGTAATCATCGACGATGACCGCCTCAGTCAGGCGGCGCGCCGCCTCGCGCTCGATGTCCGCCAGTCCAGACCAGCGCGGCGCGGCGTTCAGGCGGCGGCTGATCGCCAGCACATCTGGCGAACCCCACGTCTCCGGCGGCGCGAGCAGGACAACCGTGCCGTCCGCCGCATCGGTGGCGCGCACTGCCTCCTGCCGGATGACTTCAAGCACTTGATCCAGATCGAGCGTCTGTGCGACCTCGCTGGACACGCGGTTGATCGCGTCTAATTCGGCGAGGCGCCGGCGCAGATTCTCGCCCGTCGCCTCGTACAGGCGAATCCGGTCGAATGCGCCGGCGATCTGAATCGCCGCCTGAGTCAGCAGCGCAAGATCGGCGTCGCCATACGGGGGATCGGGGCGGTTCATCACGCCCAGCTCGCCGAGCGCCGTGTCACCGATCGCCAGCGGCACGATCAGCGCAGCGCGCATCCCCATCTGCGCCGCCGCAGCCCGATAGTTGATGGGCAGCGCGGACTCGGCACTCACATCGCGGCTGATCAGCGGGGCGCGAGCGATGGCAGGCGTCCGCTCGAAGCCGGGCGCGCTGGCATCCTCAACCAGGGGTTCGACCAGCTCCAGCCCGAAGGTGTAACGCGGCTGCGTCACCAGCACGCCCACCTGCATATCGAGCAGGCTGACGAACACCGCCGGGCTTTCGAGCAGCCGCGCGACTTCAGCCAAGATCGACCGCAGATCGTCCTCGCCCGTCAGGATGGCGCTGGCGCGCTCCGCCAGCACGCGCAGGCGTTCGGCTTGTTCGGCGCGCCGCTGTGTCTCGCGGAATAGGCGGCTGTTTTCGATCATGCCGCCGACCTGCGCCGCCAGAATCAGCAGCAGGCGGGCGTCCTCATCGGTGAAATCGCCGCTGTGTTTGTTCGAGATTTGAATCACACCCAGTCTGATCCCCCTGACGTTCATGACGACCAGCATGGTTCGCTGGATGCCGAGCGCCTGAGCCAGGTCGGCGAGTCCGGCGCTGAGGACAACGCTGTCGGTGCTGGTGTTATTGGTATACCACCAGTCGTTTTCCTGCCAGATTTGCGCAATTGGGCTGCTGGGTTCGAGATAGATGTTGTATGCCGCGATTACAGCATCGGGAAAGCCGTAGAAGGGCGGGCGCGCCCTGAGCGTGCTGCTCTGCTCATCATAGAGCAGGATGCCGCACGCGGCGACGTCCATCAGGCGGGCGATGCGCTCAGTGGTCGCGCGCAGAAACTCGGTTTCGTCGGTCAGTTCGCCGAACGACTGCGCCAGCTCTTCCAGACCGCTCATCTCAGCGTCGCGGCGCGCCTGCTCCTGCGCCAGCCGGACTTCTTCGACCGCGACCGCCGCCTGCGCCGCCAGCAGCCGGAAATGCTGCATATCGATGCTGGCATAGCCGCCGTGCGTCCGCTTATTGCCGACCTGCAACATGCCGATGCGCCGTCCGCCGACCAGCAGCGGTATGATGGCGGTGTTTTCGATGCCGCCGGGGTTGATCAGGCGCATCATGCCGAGCGGCTCGATATTCGGCTCATCCGCCAGATCATTGCTGATCCAGAAATCGCGCTCCCACAGCGCGCGCCCTGGCGAGCCTTCCTCACCGACCGGAATCGTATAGCCGCGCACCAACTGCATCGGCAGCCCGAAAAAGGGGACTTCGGCGATCAGCGCGCGGCGGCGCTGATCGTAGAGCAGAACGCCGCACATGCCGGAGTCCATCAGGCGCGCGACGCGCTCGGTCAGCGCGGCATAGAGCGCCTCGGCGTCAGCAGAGCGCGCCTGGACGATCTCGCTCTGCAAGGTCGCCAGTTCCTCGATCCGCTGCGCCTGCGCCGCGTAAAGCTGCGCATTGTAGATCGCGGTTGCCAGCGGGCGGGCAACGGTGGTCAGCAGCGTCAGGTGGTTGGCGGTGTAAAAGCCGGGGGTGACCGAGGCGAGTTCAAATGTGCCGATGAAGTGCAGGTCGCCGAGCGTGAGCGGGACAGCGAGATAGCTGCGATACGGGCTCTCGCTCAGCTTCGGGCGGACGACCGCGTCAGCGTGCGCGTCGGCAACCAGCACTGGCTGGCGATACATGGCGATCCACCCGCTGATGCCCTCACCGACATCGTAATAGCCGCCCGCCGCCGCCAGCGCCAGGACGTAAGCGCTGTCGCCATCCCATCCGCGCGGGACGAGGATGCCGTTTTCAGGGTCATACAAGCAGATTTCGCCAGCATCAGCGGGAATGACCTTGCGAACAATCGCCAGCAGCGCCGGCAGCACGCGCTCAATGCCCAGGCTGGCGTTGATCGTCTCGTTGATCTCGTTGACAATCGTGATTGCCCCGCCGAGCTGCGCGCGGGCGCTGCTGACGCCTATGTCAGGGGAGGCGGAGTCGATTTCGCGCAGCACCACCATGATGCGGGTATCCGCGCCAATGGGGACGCGGTGCGACGCGCCTTCGACCCAGCGCGCGCCCAGCCGAAAAACGACATTTCCATCCTCGAGCAGCAGCCCCCAAAAGGCATCCGCCGGCTGCGCCTGGCGCGCTAGCGTCTCCAAATCCAGCTCCGCGCCTTCCAGCGCCAGCCAGCTTCGCAGCACACTGTTGGCATACAGCAGGCGTCCGCCTGGCTGCACTGCCAGCACCCCATCGCGGCTGCCCGCGCCCGCCTGCTCATCAAGCGTCTGCGGGATCGATCCCATCCGGCTGCGCTGGCGCGACCATAGAAACAGCGACAGCAGCAAGCCGCCGCCGCCAAAGAATAAGATTACAAAAAGTTCCATGTCGCCCGCTGCTCCGCGCTAGGTTACGACTGGATGATGGTTCACCATGATGTAAGCAGGTTGGCACTGCTGTCCGCCCCACTGACTCCGCGCCGGCGCTCATCGGCGGCAAGCTCGGTAATCTCGCGAATATCGGAGAACTGGTGCGTTCGGGTTGAGACTGCGCCGGTTGCCAGCGTCATCAGCGGAACCTGCCGCTCGCCATAAGTTGGATCGGGAACCAGAATATAGCCGCGCTCTCGGTCGATGAACGAGTAATGCTGCTTGACATCCTCATTGAAACGCTCGATCAGCCGATTGCGGACGCGGTTGCCGTCGGGGGCATGGGTGATCACGATGAAATTATCGCGCCCTGGATGCCCGGCGAAATCGTCTGCTGTCCCCACCTCATCGATCACATCGCCGATCAGCAGGGCGGTGAAGCGGATCACTTCATCGCCGGCGACGAACCCATACACATCGGTGAAAGCGTCGAACGAGTCGATTTTCAGATCAAGATACGTCCAGTTCCCTTCAGCGTGCATCAGCGAGCGGAGCTGATCCTCGATCAGCCGTCCGGTCGGAAGGTTGGACTTGGGATCGATCTGCGACTGCTGGCTGACGCGCCCGATGGCGTTCTGCACGCGCAGGCGCAGCTCCTCAATGTCGAACGGCTTGATCACGTAATCGTCTGCGCCTAGCTCCAAGCCTTTAATCTTGTCGCTGCGCTCATCTTTCTGCGTCAAGAAGATGATCGGGATGTGACTGGTACGCGTGGTCGTGCGCAGTTCACGGCAGACATCATAGCCGTTCATATCAGGCAGCATGATGTCCAGCATGATCAGCGTCGGGAGCTGCTTGCGCGTCATCGAGAGCGCATCACCTCCGCGCGGCGCGACCTGCACCTCGTATCCCTGCGCGCTGAAATAGATGCGCAGCATATTGGAAATGTCAAAGTCGTCTTCCACGACCAAGATGCGCCCTTTACTCATCAGTCGCCCCTCAATCCTCGGCGGTTTGGCGGTTCAGCATTTCAATTATCTTACACTATACTTGCGAAATCCGGTCTATGCCATAGAACTCAAAGCGCGTTAAGAAATCCTAACGCGCTCAGATGAACTCAATGCCGGTGATCTCGTCGCCGCCGATGCGGCTATGCCGCGTCCGCCTTCAGCTGCTGAAGGGTGCGCAGATCAGCGCGCAGCGCGCGCGCGCGCAGGAACATGCTGAACACGAGCAACCCCAGGACGATCGCGGTCGCGGCAACACCGAGATAGAGATAATCGGTCGTCTCCGGCGTGATGAAGAAGTCGAGGACGATGGAGAAGATCGCTGCGTCGTCCGGCAGACCATGCACCAGCACAAACGCACTCCCGCCGACCGTCCGCGCAAACGCATTGATCTCCAGCGCTCCCTGCGTCAATGTGAAGGGGGTGTACGCTTGACCAGCCACCTCAACCGGCTCCGCGCCTTCATTGATGACAGCGGCGTCGGTGAAGCCCGCCAGCCCCGCCGCCGCTTCGACCGCCGCCGACAGACTGCCGTCGGCTGGGATGGGCAAAAAGATCGGGCGCGAGTCCGCGCCGCTGAACATCAGCAGCACATAGGTGACATCTTCAAAGCGCTGGACGAACCCAGTCAGTGTCCCCGCCTCCTCTGGCGGATAGAGCGCGATCTGCCATGTCCCATTGTTGAGCGTGACGGGGTCGAGCAGTGTCGGCGTCAGGTCTGCTAGGTTGGGCAGGAATTCAGTGAGTGTTTGCGCCAGCGCCGCTTCGACGTCGCCCGCCGGAAACGAGCGCGCCACGATCTGGGTTGTGCCGCGCTCGATCTGCGCAAACTGCGGTGTGCTGTCATCCCGCCAGCCAGGCGGGATGAAGACGTGATAGCGCTCGGTCGGATGGCTGTAGAGCGTCACCAGATCGCGCTGCGGCTCCGCCTCCTGCGCAAACGCCGCGCCCGCCGCCAGCAGCAGCGCAGCAGCGATCATCAGTCGTGCGCGGCGGCTCATGATGACAGCGCCTCGGTCTTCATCGCTTCAACGCGATCCGCCAGGTTTTGCAGCCGAATCCGATGCCAGAGCAGCGTGATCGGGATGAGGAACATCCAGACGATGAAATTGATCCCCAGCGCCGCGCCGACTCCCGCCGTCGCTTGCAGCTCAAAGCCGCCCTGCGCCAGTTCGGACGATGTGAACACAGGCCCGATCACGACCGGATGGATCGTCGTCGGGATGATGCGCGGGATGATTAGCACCATCAGCACCGAGGTGAAAGCGATGATGCCGTAGACAGCGGCAAAGCGCCGGCGCGTATCGGGGTTATCGATGCCGCTGCGCAGCATTAAATAGGCGGCGTAGGTCAGAACCATGATCGCGTCGGCGGTCAGGCGCGGATCCCAATTCCACCAGGTGTTCCAGATCGGGCGCGCCCAGATCGCTCCGGTGACCAGGTTGACCAGCGCCAGCGCAATGCCGATCTCCACGCCCGCCAGCGAGAGCGTGTCCCATTTATGCTGGCGCGTGCGCAGATACATAATGCCGCCAACAACCGCCGCGCCGAACGCCAGCATCGCGCCGAAGAACGACGGCATGTGAATGTAGAAAATCCGCTGGACGCTGCCCTGATCGATGTCCGTGCCAGCGCGCACCAAGCCCATATACAAGCCGAAAATCACGCCGAAGATCGTCAAGATAGTAAGTACTGTCAGCGCGATTGTCCCCGTCCGTGCCTGAGACGCTGGCATCTCCGCGCTCAGTGGATGAGCGCCGCGTGCTGCCTCCATGTGCTTGACTCCTCAAAAACTCCGTGCTTTACCGCAAATTGTAACCCATCTCAGCCGCAATTCAATAAAATCTACTAAAATCTCAAAATAACATTGATTTATACGGTGATTTAACCCTCCTCGACCACAAACCCAAACAGCGCCCCGCAAACCAGCAGATAAATCGCGTCCATCAGCGCCAGACCGAGCAGCCAGGCGCCCGCGTCGGCGTTGGCTGCGCCCGTCAGCAGTCCGCCGCTGGCGCGCGACGCCGCGATCAGGACAGGCAGCGCGACGGGCAGCATGAGGATCGGCAGCAGGCTGTCACGGGCGCGAGTCGCGCCGATCAGCGCCGCTAACACCGTCCCGACGGTGGCGATACCGAGCGTGCCGAGCGCCAGCGCGCCGATCACAGACGGCTGAAGCGCGGGGACGGTGTAAAGCGCGGACATGATCGGGGTGAGCAGCACGCCGACGGTGAAGGCGAAAGCGAAATTGCCGATCAGCTTGCCCGCAAAGATCGCGCCGCGCGGGATCGGCGCGATCAGCAGCGCATCCATGCCGCCGCCTTCGCGCTCCAGCGCCATGCCGCGATTCAAGCCGAGGATGCTGGCGAACAGGATCGTCACCCAAAGCACGCCGCCGACCACTTCCAGCCGCGCGGTGCGGTTGAGTTCGAGGGCAAAGCTGAAGATCAGGATGCTGAGCAGCGAGAACAGACCCATCAGGCTGAGCAGCTCACGACTGCGCGCCTCTGCGCGAAAGTCCTTGCGCGCGACAGCGATCATGGCGCGCAGAAAAGCCGCCGTCATGGGTTGATCCGCCCACTTGACCCGCCCGCCGCTGCATAGAGCGCCGCCAGCGCCGCGGCGTCCACAGCCGCGCCCTGTTCCGCGCTGTCATGAGCGACTTTGCCCCGCGCCAAGAGGACGATCCGGCTGGAGAGGCGGGCGGCGCGCTCGAAGTCGTGCAGCGCCATGATCAGCGTCCGCCCCTCGGCGCGGGTTTCCAAGATGATCGAGTCCAGCGTTGCGGACGAATCGGCGTCCAGCCCGGTATACGGCTCATCGAAGAGCAGCACGTCCGGCTCATGCAGCAGCGCCCGCGCCAGACTCAGCCGCTGCATCATCCCGCGCGAATACGCCCGCGCCGGATCGTCAGCGCGCTTGGACAAGCCAACGCGCTCAAGCATCGCGTCCACCCGATCCGGTTTCGCGCCATATAAACGCGCAAAAAACACCAGATTCTCGCGCCCGGTCAGCCCTTCATAGAGCAGCGGCTTATGCGCGATCAGCCCGATCTGCGCGCGCACCGCCTCCGCCTCACCTGGGATCATCCAGCCGCCGATGCGAATGGTGCCGCTGGTCGGCTTGCTCAGCCCGCACAGCAGGCGGATGAGCGTGCTTTTGCCGCTGCCATTTGCGCCGATCAGCGTGACGCACTCCCCGCGCTCGACCGCCAGGTCGATCCCCCGCAGCGCCGGGACAAAGCCATACCGTTTGACCAGCTTCTCGATCTCAATCAGCGCCATAGCTCAGGGGGCGAAGCGGCGGCGTCACTTTGACACGCCTTCCTTCTCGATATGCACCGCAAGCCGATCCTTGAGCAGGGCGCGCTGACGCTCATAAACTGATTTTTCGATCTTGCCCGCTTCAAATTCGGCGTCCAGCTCCGCGACTTGGCGGATCAGCGCATCGATCAACTGCGCCTTCGAAAGCGCCGGCGCCGCCCGTCTGCGGCGCTGATCGATCAGCAGGTAGATGCTGCTGAAGATCACCACCTGCAGCCCGATCACAGCCAGGATCACCAGCGGCAGGCTGTTGGCAGTGACGCCGCCGCCCCCTGCGTCCGCAGACGCCGCCGGCGCGCCGGAAAGCGTGTAGCGCAGCGCGTCGCCGGCTGTCAGCGTCAGCGCCCCGCCGTAGGATCGTAAGCGGCGCTGCCCGATGGTCTCGACGCCGAGCGGGGTGAGCTGATCGCTGGTGGCGCTGAGCGTGTCTGGTGAGAGCAGCAGCCGCACCTGCCCATTCAGGTCATAGACGATGGGCTGTTCGATCACCGCTCCGCTGGAATCATAGGGGACGATGTAGACAAAGTGGACGACATGCTCATCCCCTGGCAGCACCGGCACGGTATCGAAGATGGTGTACTGATCCGGGGCGATCACATAGCGCCCCTGATTGATCAGCCCAGCGATCACCGATCCGACCGGCAGCGGCACAGCAATCGAGATGGCGCGTCCATCGCTCGCCGCCTGGCTGGTGCTGAAAGCGCGATCAGAGCGGTTGCTGAAGCTCATGACCTGCGTCACTTCTAAGCTCGTGCCGACCGCATTGACCTGTGTCACCACGCCGCTGATGCTGAGGACTGACGGGTCTTCGGTCAGTTCGTAGATCGTGACGGGCAGATTGAGCGTCTCGCCTGTGCCAGCGGCAACGCCGCTGGTGAACAGCCGGTCGCGGTAGGTGACCGTCGCCACATAATTGGATGATGCGTCAAACGGCACGCCTTCGATGCGATACGCACCGCCGGCGTCCGCCTGCGTCTCATACTGCGTCTGGTTGAGCTGCTGGTCGAGCCGATACAGGACGACGGTCAGGTCAGGGGGGACGACTCCGCCCGCTGTGCCGTTGGTGATCTGCCCGACAACCGTGCCGACTGCGAGCGCTTCAGCCGTTGTCTCCGCCGCCAGCTGCGCCGAAACGCTCGCGCCCACTTCCGGCGTTGCGACCGGCTGCGCCGCTTCGACGATCTGACCGATGGCATCAGCGTTCGCCAGCGCCAGCGTCCGCGTATAAGCGACGGCGGCGCGCATCTCGTCCTCGCTCAGATCGTCGGCAAAAGCGGGCATCTCGCCCGCGCCTTCAGCGATGGTGATATAGATGTGTTCGTCCGAAAGCGCCAGCATCGCCTCCGGATCGGTCAGATTGCCGGGCGGCTCACGCAGCGTCGGCGCGTCGGGTCCGTCGCCGCGCCCGCTGTCACCATGACAGGCAGCGCAGAAATCGCGGTAGACCTCCGCGCCGAGCGCCAACTGCGCCGGCGTGTAGTGGAGCGTGTAGCTGTACATGGCGACCGCCCAGCGCTCCGCCTCGCTAAGCGCGTTGTTCCAGGGCGGCATCAGGTTGGCGATGCGTCCGTAGGTGATCGTGCCGTACCAGGCGGTCGGGCGCTGGACAGAGGCGGTTGCCGCGTCCTGAAAGCTGGACATCGCGCCGACCTGCCCCGCCAGCACCAGCTCCCCATTGCCTGCGCCATTGGCGCCGTGACACGAGACGCAGCGCGCCGCGAAAATCTGCGCGCCAACCGCCACATCCGGCGCGGTCGATGGCGGGCGCGGCTCGGCGGTCGCTGTCGGCATGACCAGCGTCGCCACGATGCGCGGTTCGCCCGCTAACCCCGTGCAGCCAGCCAGCACCAGTGCGAGAACGAGAGTCCAGAGCAGTTTTGCGGCGTTAGTTGACATGAGAACCCTGTTTTTTCCGATACGCCTGGATCGCAGCTTCCACCGCGTCATCGATGGCGCGATCCACCGCCGCGTCATCGGCGGCAGTATGCGCCAGCGGCATATGTGCCGCTTCGGTCGGATGTTCAAGCGCGTCGAGCGCGCGCAGCACGTGCGCGCCGCGCTGAAGCCATTCGCTGCGCTCCTGCTGATATTCGGCATCGTCGAGCTTGCCAAGCGCGTGATCCTCATCCAGATCGCGCAGATTGCGCAGCACGCGCTCATAATACGCCGCCAGGCGCTCGCGCTGTTTGCGCGCCAGCGACGCGCCCTCAGCGTCCGCGCTGCGTATCAACAGCGGCAGCGCGACGATCATCACAGCGGTTGTGGTCAGCACCAGCGCCGCGATCAATCCCTCGGCGCTCATGCTGCCCCTCTCGCCAGCAGCTCATCGAGCAGCGCCCGCACTTCGCCCGCCCGCTGTTCGTTGATGTCCGCGAACAGGAAGCGCGCGATCTCGCCGCGCTGATCGATGATGAACGTCTCCGGGACGCCGGTGATGTGATAGAGCTGCCTGCTGACGAACGTGCCGACATCCGGCGCATTGGGGTAGGTCATGCCCATTTCGGCGATGAACGCGCGCGCATCGCGCTCCGAGTCGGCATACGTGACCCCCAGGACGATCACGCCGCGCTCTCGGTAGTCCTGCCATATGCTTTCGAGGATCGGCGCTTCCGCGCGGCAGGGTCCGCACCACGACGCCCAGAAGTTGAGGATGACGATCTGCCCGCGCAGTTCTGAGAGGCGCATCGTCTGCCCATCGAAGGTCGTCACCGTGAAGTCCGGCGCGAGTCCCGCTGTCGGCTGGCTCCGATTTTGGCGCGCTAACTGCAAGCCGACCACCAGCGCCACCATCAGAATCCCAACCAACAGCATGATCCCGCCCAAACTTAGCCGGAATCCGGGCTTAGGCGGGTCTTTCGCTTCCTGTAAAAATTCCAGTCCGGTCATTTGCCGCGTAAATCCCGCTCCACCTGAGATAGGTAATCATCGCTGACAGGGATGGATGCCGCCGGCGTGGAGACCGGACGGCGTCCGCGCCAGCGGATCAAGGTAAAAACACCCAGCATCAGCGCCAGCGCCGCCAGCACATACGGAGTCACCAACGCCAGCGCCCGCAGCACGGGGTCAAGCGGCGTGCCAACGGCGCGCTCGCCGAACTGCGCCACAAAATTCGCCACCACCTGATCGGGCGTGCTGCCCTCTGCCAGCTGCAAACGAATCTCCTCACGCCAGCGCGCGCACGCCTCGGTCATGCAGGTGTCCAACGGCTGATTTTCGCAGACCGGGCAGTAAAGCCGCTTGGCGACCGCGTTCACGGCATCATCGGTCACATCCACCGTCTGCGCCAGCGCCGGAATCGCCGCCAGCATCAGCACAACGATGATGAACCCGAGAGCGCGCAGAGACGCACAGAAAAATCCACCTATTTTCATGCCGGAGCCTCCGCCATTACCCGCGCGCGCACCCGTGACGGGAGCGTCTGTTGCGGGGCGACCGAGATCAGCGTCCCCAAGATCAGCACCAGCCCGCCCCACCAGACCAGATTGACCAGCGGATTGATATACACCTTGAAGGTCGCGGTGTCTGGCGTCCAGCCGACCAGCAGCACGTAAAAATCGTTTTCGAGCGTGCTGTGCGCGCCGGCGATCATCATCGTGTTCATATCTTCCTGCCGGCGCGCGGGGAAGATGTCATGGCGCGGGCGAATCGTGGCGATCTCATTTCCACTGCGCAGAACGGTTGTGTTGGCGATCACCATCACGCGCCCATCTTCGGCAATCGCGCCGTTGACCATGCCGTCAAAGCGCAGCGCGTAATCGCCAATCGTGAGCGACTCGCCAGGGCGCAGCGTCTGCTGCGTCTCGACCTGAAAGAGCGTCGAGCCGATCACGCCGATCCCGATCACGGTGATGCCGAGATGGACGACGAAGCCGCCGTAGCGCCGGCGGTTACGCCCGAAGATCGCCAGCAGCGCCCGCAGGAACGGCTCGCCCGCTGTCCGCTGCCGCGCCAGCGCCCCGCGCACCGTCTCGTAAACCGCGACATAGCCCGCCAGCAGCACGACGCCATAGCCGAACAGCGCCGCCAGGCTGGTTGTGCCAGTGATGAACAGCGCCGCCAGCGTCAGCAGTGTCAGTCCCAGCGGCACAAGCAGCGCCCGTCCGAGCCGCCCGACTGACATCGCGCCCCACGCCGACAGCGGCGCGACGCCCATCAGGATATACATGGCGATGAACAGCGGCGCGGTGACCGCGTTGAAATACTCCGCCCCAAGCGTGATATTCGTCCCCATGAACAGTTCCGACGTGATCGGCGCGCCGAAGCTGCCCCAGAAGATCGCCACCGTCAGCGCGATAAAGATCACATTGTTGAGGACGAACAGCGTCTCGCGGCTGAGCAGACCGGTTTTATGCGTTTCATCCTTGAGTTCGCCCCGATGCCAGCGGTAGAGGATCAGCGCGACCGAGACCAGCGTCACCGCCGCCCAGAAGAAGAACATCGGCGCGCCGATGCTGCTTTGCGCGAAGCTGTGGACGCTTTCGACCAGCCCGGAGCGCGTCGCAAACGTCCCGAAAATGACCGCCGAGAAGGTGAAGATCACCAGAAACATGTTCCAGACCTTCAGCATCCCGCGTTTTTCCTGGATCATGACGCTGTGGATGAACGCCGTGCCGATCAGCCAGGGGAGAAACGCCGCATTTTCGACCGGGTCCCAGCCCCAGTAGCCGCCCCAGCCCAGCACGTCATATGCCCAGCGCCCGCCCAGGATCAAGCCCAGACTCAAAAACAACCAGGCGATCAGCTTCCAACCGCGCGTCGCCTTGATCCAGTTCGTGCTGAGATCGCCGGACGCCAGCGCCGCCATCGCAAACGCAAACGGGATGACCATGCCGGTGAAGCCCAGATAGAGCATCGGCGGATGGATGATCATGCCGAAATGCCGCAGCAGCGGATTCAGTCCGCGCGCGCTCTCCGAAAAGACGCCGATCTCGGTCGGAGTCGGGACGCGCCCGCCGACCGGCTGGATCGCCGCCTTGACGACTTCCGTCCCGACGATCCAATGGCGCTCAAACGGGTTTTCCAGAAAGAAAGTCAAGCCGACGAAGAATGCCAGCGTCGCCATCGTGTACGCGATCACATAGGGCATCAGCCGACGGTAGGCTTTCCAGTTCAGCACCAGCGCCGCCGCCGCAAATCCGCTCATGATCCAGCACCAGAAGAGCAGCGATCCCTGCTGCGATCCCCAGAGCGCTGTGAAGCGGTAGAAATCCGGCGTGCTGGGGTTAGTCGTCTGCCAGACATAGGCGATGTCATAGCGCTGCGTCATCAAGCCGATCAGCAGCATCAGCGACGCGAGCGTGAGAAGCGGAAAAGCCAGGATGGCGGCGTTGCGCGCGCTGACAACCAGCGCGGCGCGACCGGCGCGCGCCCCCACCACTGACACGACCACAGCATACCCTGACGCTGCCAGCGCCAGGAGCATCGAAACCAATCCAATTTCAGCCAGCATTGCGGTTACTTATGCTCCACCCTGACCTAACGATGGGACAGCGCCTTCGATGAAGCGCGATGGGCATTTCAGGTTGAGATCGCTGACCATGAACACGCCGTTTTCGTTGAGCGTGCCGGTCATGATCGCCTGCGCCTCATGCTGGAGCAGCTCCGGCTTGACCTGATTCTCGACTCGCACGCGCATCCGCAGCGCATTCGGGTCGTTGGCTGCTGCATGCAGCGCCGCGCCCGCCTCCGCCACATTCTGCGGCACGTGCGCAACTTCAAACTCGATGATCAGGTTCTCCGCGTCATAGCGGATCGTCTCGCCAACCACCGCGCCCGAGACGCGCACGCTCTGCCCCACATACGCCGGATTGCTGAGCGTTTCCTCAACCGTGATGAAGAAGCGCCCGCCCGCGTTCATCCCCTGCACGATCAGCGCGATCACCGCCCCCAGGATCAGCAGTCCGCCGATGATGAACTGCCAGCGCCGCCCGCGTTTGGTCTGGTGTGCCGGAGCGGAAACTGAAACGGGTTTTTCCCAAGCTGCCTGTGCCATAATTTTTTACCTTGCTGACTCCTCGAGTCCTAACTTAATAAGGGTATTATATCGCACTTTGTGAACATTTTCGCAAGCACTCAAGATGAGAAAAAGGCAGCCTCGGCTGCCCATCTCACGTCAGTCTTTATTGTTGAAGCTCTCGCGCGCAATCGTCACCAGCCCGACGACAAAGACCGCGCCAATGCCGAGCAGCAGCGCCAGCGTGGTCACGCCGGCTGCGCCCTCTGGCTGCGCCGCGCCCGCCGCTTCTACCGCGCCATCCTGTGCCAGCGCTGGCAGCGCGCTCAGCAGCATGACCGCCAGCGCCAGCAGTCCGCGCCTGACTCCTGTTCGCGCCATCGTCCGACCTCCTGAATGACATCTTCGTTCACAGCGTCATGCGCCTTATTCTAGCGCAAATTGAACAAAATACCCCTGTACTTTTGTTTAGCAAAAACCCCTGACAAACTTCCTAAGAAAACAGAACTGTGGAGAACGCCAAGACGCAGAGCGGCGATTGATGCTGAGTCCTCTCTGCGTCTCGGCGTAGACTGCGATTAGTTCAACAGAAGATTTCCACTATTCAACACGCTCAAACACATACTGATCGGTCGCGATATCGAGCGTCAGTGTGAGCGCTTCCGGGTCAAATGCAAAACGCTGACCCGACAGCGGCGCGTTGATCGCCATCCATGTATTCGGCTCGTCATTTTCGCCCTGTGCCGGTCGCAGCACGGCGGTGAACTCGCCTGCATCGGCGATCAGCGCGTCATCCTGAATGCTCAGGATGAGCGTCCCAAGCGCGTCATTGCTGTACGTACCGACCAGCGCCGCCGCCGCTTCCGCGTCATACGCGCCGACCGACGCCAGCAGTTCTGCCTCCAGTTCTTCAGCCCGCGCCAACAGGAAATCGATCCCCTGCTGCGCTTCAGACGGCTCAATCTCGAAGACTAGCTCGAACAGGCGCGTTCGCACGCCTTCCGTGAGCGCGTTCGCGCCCTGTCCATTCGTCAGGACGACGATCCCCAGTCCATGCGCCGGCAGGAATGCCGACTCAGCCGTGAAGCCAAGCGTGTTGCCGCCGTGTGTGATCAACGGCGCGCCTTTGTAGTCCCCAACGATCCAGCCCAGCCCGTAGGACACCGTTGCGCTGATCGACACCTGCGGCTGCCATGTCGTGAGCAGATTTTCGGCGCTGACCACCATCTCGCCATCCGGGCTGACACCCTGATTCATCTGTGTGATGAGATAGCGCGCCATGTCGCTGGCGGTTGACCATGCCGCGCCCGCCGGCGCGACCGGCAGCAGCAGTGCTTCGGTTTCAATCAGCAGGGGCAGGTAATAGGTGTTGTTTTCATCGAACGCCGCGCCGTGCGGGAGCGCATAATTGCCATCCGCCAGCACGGTTGCAAAATCGAACGTGGTGCGCTTCATGCCGATGGGGTCGAACACGCGCTTCTGCATTGCTGCAAAGTAATCCGCGTCCAGCGTGCCGTATGAGCCACCCGCTGCGACCGCCGCGATATAGCCGCCCGCTGCAACCATCTGATTGCTGTACTGGAATGCCTCGCCGAAATCGGTGAAGAAGCGGAAGGTCTGGAGCATTTCGACCGAGTCCTCGCCCGTCTGGTCATTGGCATTGAACAGCAGCTCCATATCGCGGCGCGGCACGCCCGTACAGGCGCAGACGAGATTCTCCATCGTGATCTGCTGGCTGAGCGTCGGGTCTGCGACCGCGAAGGTGGGCAGAATGTCAACCGCCGGCGTATCCCATGTCATCGCCCCAGCATCGACCAGCGTCGCCATCATCAGCGTCGTCATCGACTTGGTGATCGAGCCGATCATCATGTACGTATCCGGGTCAATGGGTTCATTGCTCTCAAGACTGCGCACGCCGTAGCCGTTGGCATAGACGATCTCGCCATCCTGCACAATCGCCAGCGCCATGCCCGGCACTTCCAACAGCGGCAGGTTGAGAGCGATGAAGTCCTCCAGCGCCGCGATGATCCCATCATCGACCGGCAGCGGCATGACCGCGCTCAAATCCGTTTTGACCAGATCGGTCGGCTGAAAGCCGCTGGCGACGATCTGAATCTGCGCGCTGCGCTGTGCTGCGGCTGCAAAGTCATGCACTACGATCAGCAGCGTGTAAACATCCGTGCCGATGCGCTGCGCTAACGCCTGATAGAACGGCGCGCTCATCCCACTGCCGTAATTGACCAGCACCGTCTCATCGAAGCCCGGCGATGCAGGGAGGGTCTGTGGGCGGGCGGTCTGCTCAATCGTCTGCCCGATCTGCGCCCATCCCGCTGCGATGGCGGCTTCAGCGCTGTCATTTTCGATCACCAGCATGTACATCAGGATCGTGTCCTCAGGCGCGCTCAGCAGCGCCGCGCCGCTTTCGGTCGTGACCGCCGTCCAGTTGGTTGGGATGGGGACGGTGAACTGACCGTTGGGATCGTCGTAAGTCCCGGCGATCCCGTCCTGCGCCGCAGCCATCGACGCACCGAGCAGGACCACTAACATGAAACCCAGTAAAAATCGCTTCATACCCCTGTCCTTTGGATTGGAAACGCACACTACCGAACTATACGCAAATCACAGCCGATCCGTTGCCCGGTCTCTGTCCCCTTTTCGGGGGATTCGGATCAAAAAGGCGTCCTCTTTTTGGAAGACGCCCTTTTGAACACCGTCAAATCGCGTCTGACTCAGCCCGCCGATGCCGACGCCTGCGCACCCGGATCGTCATAGCTCTTGATATACGCCAGCATATCCGCCAAATCCTGATAGGTTAGGCGGTCGCCGAAGTTCTGCGGCATCACGCCCGCCGGATAGCCCGGCACGACATAGGCATTCGGCGCGACGATGCTCTCGATCAGATATCGATCCGCCGTGTAGCCCGCCAGCGCCGGATCGCTCAGGCGCGTGCCGTTGAGCAGGTTCGGGTAGGTGTTCTGCGTCAGCGGCGCAACAGCGGCGTTCATATGGCAGCCCATGCAGGCGAACGCTGCACCGTTATACAGCGCCTGTCCATTGACCGGATCGCCAGTGTAGCTGACCAATTCCGCTTCGATCTCAGCGACATTCGTGCCGACCGTCTCGACCGACGCCATGACGATGGTTGCGGGGTTGACCGGGTTGATCGGATGCTGCACGACGGCGTTGAGATCGTCAATCGTCCAGTTATTGCCCTTGTCCCAGTTCAAGATGTAGTTGGTCAGGTCTTCGAGCTGATCGCCGCGCAGAGGCCCGCCCGCTGTCTGCGACCACGCCGCCATGCCCTGGGGCCAATACAGTCCACTGACCGGACGCCCATGCACCAGCGTCGTGTAAATATAGCTGTTGAGCGTGCCGCTCCATCCGAGATTCGCCAGCCGCGACGGGCGCTCCGGGTTGTAGCCCGCGCTGATCGCCGGCTGCATCTGCGCGATGCGGCTGTTACGCTCGCTGTTCAAGTCAGCGATCAGCGCGTCGATCTCGGCTTTGCGCTCATCGGTCGTGGCAGCGGCGTCACGTTCGCGCGTCAGCGTGTCGATGCGGCGGTCGATATCCGCCAAAAAGCTGTGACCGAACAGATACGGCGAGTTCAGGGCAGGGGCGATGCCTAGCAGCCCCCGCCCATCATTCCCATGGCAGCTTGCGCAGTTGGTGTTGAACAGGGCAGCCCCACGCTCGATGGATCGCGCCAAATACTGATCCTGAAACGCCTTCATCCGCCCATTTTCGTTGATCGCAATCCATCCGACCAGCACCATGATCCCCAGAAAGGACAGGATGCCGACGATGATTCGGTGTTCCATCTTTTCGATAAGCAGCCGTTGCAGCATCAGACCTTATGCTCCAGGTGCATTGAAATACTGCGAGTCTTGGTGGATATACATCCGATGGCTGCTGACGCGCAGCACCGGATTGCCGTTCTCATCCAGCACGGGGATCGACTCGCCGTTGGCGTTCAGGACGGGGAAGCCGCGCTCCATTTCGACCTCGTGCCAGAAGATGAAGATGTCCAGCCGCTTGAGTCCGTTCTGATCATCGGTGATGATCAAGCCGCCCCAGCCGTTGCGCAGCTCATGATGCGCCGCCTCGATCTCCTCGTAGAACTTCTTCATCACACGGTTGAGTTCAGCCGCGTCGCTCGGCAGCGGGACGAAGTTCAAGCCGACGGGCAGATGCAGATGCTGCTGCGTCTCCATGTAATTGACGATGAATTCCTCCGGCGTCCGCACCGTCGCATTGCCAACCCTGATCGGCGCGCCCAGCGGCTGTTCCAGTTCGGCGTTGAACGCCCCGATCATCCCGATTTCATCGCCTGGTTCGGCTTTAAACTGCCTGGTCGTGTACATGCCAGGGGTGAGCTGGTTGTACGGGATCGGGCGCAGCAAGCCGATGTGATTGTGCGCAGGCTCCATCGTCATGTGATGCAAGATGTCCACGTCGGCGGTGTTGATCACGCCGAATTCCGCCAGCCCCATATAGCTGAGGACGACGGTCGCCGAGATCAAAAGCAGAATGATGGTGAAGATGCTGCGCCGGTGCGCCCAGCGGCGGCTCGGTGTGGTATCGAGATAGGGCAGCAGCGCCAGGAAGCCCAGATAGACCGTCGGGAAGATGATCCCCCACAGCACTTTGTCGCCGAGCTTGAGCGCGCCTTGAATCCAGAGGAAATACCAGGGCGCCGTTGTCCCCAGCGGCGTGATCTGCGGGTCAGCGTGGTTCTCCAGCGGTGCATGGTAGAACCAAGTCACCAGGATGACCAGGATCAGCGTCGTCACCCCGATCCACATGATCTCGCTGGTCATGATGTCGGGGATAAAGTAGACGCGCTTGTCCAGTGGGACGCGCTTAGCGGTATCTTCGCCGATATTCTCTTCCTTCGGCGGCAGCGAATGCCCGTGAATGACCACCTTGTAGTAGTGGACGCCGGTGAAGATGAACAACAGCGCCGGCACTGCCAGCACATGCAGCAAATAGAAACGCAGCAAGCCGTTTGCGCCGATCTCCGGTCCGCCGCGCAGCAGCAGGTTCAGGTTCGTCCCGACGACTTCCGGCGGCGCGGCCTCGATCATCGACGCCCCGATGGTGACCGCCCAGAGCGCGAGCTGATCCCAGGGCAGCAGATAGCCGCTGAAGCTCAAAAACATCGTGCAGAACAGCAGCACCACGCCGGTGAACCAGGTGAACTGTCTCGGCTTTTTATAACTGCCCGTGAAGAACGTCCTGAGCATGTGCAGCGTGACGATCAAGACCATCGCCTCCGCGCCCAGACGGTGCAGATCGCGCATGAACTGTCCCAATGGGACATTGCTCATGATGTTGAGCATATTAGCGTAGGCATAAGTGGGCGACGGCGTGTAGAAGATCATCAGGAAGATGCCGGTGATCGTCTCAAAAAAGACGAAATAGGTCGAGAGCCAGCCGAGCCGAAATTCGGGATAGATACCGGTCACCGATTTATGGAAGTAAGACGGGCGCATGTGCAGCCAGAAGCCGTCCGCATGGGGCTGCAAGCGCGGATTCGGCTTACGGCTTGCCGCTTCACCGCGCAGAGCTTCGCGGATGTCTTGAATGTTCATGCCGGCGGTGGCGCGTTCCACCACTTCATTGACGCCCTCGTAAAGAGCGCGCTTGAATCCCTTCTCCTTGATGTCGTCTAGAAAAGAAGGAAATGGGAGTACGGACATAAGTTCATCTCCTCAGGCGAACTCGTCTAACAATGTTCGTGAATGCCTTCATTTACGAGTGCGTTTTGCCATTGATCCGCGCGCCGGTGTTGACCTCGATGCGCTCCACCGTCTTGCCTTCCAGCGGGATCGGATTGCCGGCGCTGTCCATCTGCGCCGACGTGCCGTCTGTGAAAAAGACCGTCGCCACAAAGCGATCCAGGTTGCGCGGCGCGGGACCCTCGATATAGTCGCCGTTGAGCGCAAATTTCGAACCGTGACACGGGCATTCAAAGCGGAAGTTGGTCTCTGACCATTTCGGCAAACAGCCTAGATGCGTGCAGACGCCGTACAGCGTGACCACGCCCTGATCGGTGTTGGATACCCAGAAACGCCCGGACGCCTCTTGATACGGCGGATTGCCCGGCGCAGGCAGTTTATCGGGAGTCAGCGTGAACAGGCCGCCGAACGTCCCCTCTTTGAAACGCGGCAGCGCAAACCAGATGAGACCCGCTCCCGCCTGTCCCAATAACAGTACGATGGATGCGCCCCAGATGTAATACAGAAATTCACGGCGGCTGGGCGCGCTGACCTCAACCTTGACCTCGGCTTTAGCTGGCTTTGACACAACGGCGGCTTTTGACTCGCGCGCGGTGAGGGTCGCCATCTTGAAACAACCTCCTCGATCTTAGATGCTGGGGACGGCTTCTATACCGTCATTGTAGCACCTAGTTCGGCTTTTAGATAGAGCTTCACTAAGAATGTATCAGCTTCACTGCTGGTCTTTGTAAAATGTATCACAAATGACCGGCGCTGTCAAAACGCGTTCTGGATTCCATGCGGCGCGCTTCCTGCTATACTGATACCAACAACACCCAATCGCGTCTCTAAAGAGGTCAACTAGCAATGACGGATCGCCACCCCCCTTCCCCCCTCATCCTCGTGACCGGCGTGACCGGCTATGTTGGCGGCAGACTCGTCCCGGCGCTGCTGGCGGCGGGCTACCGCGTCCGCGTACTGGTGCGCGATCCGGTGCGCATCGAAGGGCGCGCCTGGCTTTCGCAGGTGCAAGTTGTTCAAGGGGATGTGCTTCAAAGCGGCACGCTCGACGCGGCGCTGGCAAACGTGGAAGTCGCCTACTATCTGATTCACAGTATGCGCGCCGGCGACGACTTTCACGCTCGCGACATCCACGCCGCCCGTAATTTCGGCGCGGTTGCGCAGCGTCAGGGCGTCAAGCGCATCATTTATCTGGGCGGCTTGGGCGACTCCTCGGCGCAGCTCTCGCAGCATCTGCGCTCGCGCCAGCAAACCGGAGATGCGCTGCGCGAGTCGGCTGTGCCGGTCACCGAGTTTCGCGCCGGCGTGATCGTCGGATCGGGCAGCCTGTCTTTCGAGATGATCCGCTACCTGACCGAGCGCGTCCCGATCATGATCTGCCCGCGCTGGGTCTACACGCGCATTCAGCCGATCTCGATCCGCGACACGCTCAATTACCTGGTCGGCGCCCTGGCTACGCCCGAAAGCATCGGGCAGATCATCGAGATCGGCGGCGCTGAAGTGGTCACCTACCGCGATATGATCCTCGGCTATGCCGAAGCGCGCGGGCTGCGCCGCATCCTCATCCCCGTGCCAGTGCTGACGCCGCGCCTCTCATCGTATTGGGTGCATTGGGTGACGCCGATTCACAGCGACATCGCCCGCCCGCTGATCGAAGGGCTGCGCAACGAGGTGATCGTCAAGGACGACACCGCCCGCCGCATCTTCCCGCAGATCGAACCGGTAAATTTCGCGACTGCCGTCAGCCGCGCGCTGGAAAAGCTCGCCGCCAGCGAAGTCGAAACCAGTTGGTCGGACGCGCTGATCAGCAGCCAGCCGAATCACCAGCCCGCCGTTCTGACCACGCACGAAGGCATGATCCTGGAGCGGCGCAAGCTCATCGTCAGCGCGCCGCCCAGCGCCGTTTTTCGCGCTTTCACCAGCCTGGGCGGGGCGACCGGCTGGCTGTATTTCAACTGGGCGTGGCGGCTGCGCGGGATGCTGGATCGGCTGATCGGCGGCGTCGGGATGCGGCGCGGGCGGCGGCATCCGACTGATGTCCGCGTGGGCGACGCGCTCGATTTCTGGCGCGTCGAAGCCGTTGAACCGGATCGCCTGCTGCGCCTGCGCGCTGAAATGAAAGTCCCTGGTCTCGCCTGGCTGCAGTTCAAGGCGGAACCGATGGACGACGGCAGCACCCTGCTGACGCAGACCGCTTTTTTCGCCCCCAAAGGCTTGCTCGGTCTGCTCTACTGGGTTGTCCTCTATCCGCTTCACAGTCTGATCTTCTCCGGCTTGATCCGCCGTATCGGGCAGCGCGCCGCCGCCACCTGATCCCACCCGCGCGCCCGCGCTTGCGCAGATACCAAGCAGGGCGCATAATCCATGTATTATGGCGCTCTATCGGCTCGTCGGCACACGAACAAGCTGGATCAATATCATCCACCCCACGCAGCAGGACATCGACGCCCTGAAGCGGCTCTATCCCTATTTCCATCCGCTCAACCTGGAAGACTCGCTCAGCCCGGACGAACGCCCGAAAATCGACGACGCGGAGGATTATCTCTTCATCGTCATGCACTTCCCGCTGTGGGACTCGACGCATCGCCTGACGCGCCAGAGCGAGGTCAATTTCTTCGTCGGGCGCGGCTTCGTCATCACCCTGCATGACGGCTCGCTCAAGCCGCTCAAAGAGCTGTATGATAGCTGTCAGTCGCAGACCGAAGCGCGGCAGAAGCTGCTCGATGCCAGCGCCAGCCACACCTTTTACGTGATCGTCGATAAGCTGGTCGATTACTGCTTTCCGATCCTGCGCAAGGTCGATCAGAACATCCGCCGCGTCGAGGAGCGCCTCTTCACCGACGAGGACATGCAGCTCATCCGCGACATCGCGGTCATTCGCCGCGACATCATCGCCCTGCGCCGCATCATTCGCCAGCAGGTGCCGATTCTGGAAAACCTGGAGCGCGTCGAGCGCCCGATCATCCAGGAAGAGCTGGATGAATACTTCGGAGACATCGTTGACCACATCCACACCCTGCGCGACATGATCGATGAGGACTTCGAGATCATCGCCGGCATCTCCGAGACCGCCGACCGCCTGATCAACCACCGGCTGAACGCGATCATCCGCATCCTGACGGTCATGTCAGTGACGATGCTGCCGCTGACACTGCTCTCCAGCATCTACGGCATGAATGTCGATCTGCCGCTCGATGAACATCCCGAAGCCTTCTGGCTGATCGCAGGCATGATGCTGGTGCTGGCGGTGATCATGCTCATCATTTTCAGACGCCGCCGATGGATATGATCCCCTTCACCTATATCGATACCGATGATCAACTGCGCGCTCTTGCCGATGCGTTGACCCGCGTCCCCCGTATCGCGCTCGATACCGAGTCCAATTCGCTCCATGCCTACCGCGAGCGCGTCTGCCTGATCCAGCTTTCGACCGACTCGGCGGATTTCATCATCGATCCGCTGGCGGGCATCGATCTAGCGCCGCTCGGCGCGATCATGGCTGACCCCGCCATCGAAAAGGTTGCCCATGCCGCTGAAAACGATGTCATGGCGCTCAAGCGCGATTTCGGTTTCAGCTTTGCGACCCTTTTTGACACGCTGTCGGCGGCGCGCATCTGCGGGTTTCGCCGCATCGGGCTGAGCGATCTGACCGAGCATTATTTCGGCGCTGCGCTCGACAAAAGCCACCAGCGCGACAACTGGGGCGAGCGCCCGCTCGCGCCGGAGAGCCTGCGCTATGCGCAGATGGACACGCATTACCTGCTGCGGCTGCGCGACAAGCTGACCGCCGAACTCGTCCGGCTGAAGCGCTGGCGACACGCGCAGGAGGTGTTCGCCGAACTGTGCGCGCTGACGCCGTCGACGCCAAGCTTCGATCCAGAAGGCTACTGGCGCATCGCCCTGCCGCTTCAGCTCAGCCCGCGCCAGACGGCGGTGCTGCGCGAAGTCTATCTGCTGCGCGAAACCATTGCCAAAACGGTCGATCTGCCTGTGTACCGCGTGCTGACCGATAAGGCGCTGTCGACATTGGCGCGCCTGATGCCGCAGTCCGAAGCCGACCTGTGCGATCTGGAGGACATCCCGATCTTCATGCTGGAGCATTTCAGCGCTGACCTGCTCAGCGCGGTCAATCGCGGACTGACTGCCGTCCCGCCGCCGCCGCCGAGACTCCCGCCGCCCAATGATCCGGTGACCGTCCTGCGCTATACGGCGCTGCGCGCATGGCGGCGAACGCAGGCGCAGGCACATGGACTCGACCCCGACGTGATCCTCACCAAAGATACGCTCTGGCAGATCGCTGAACGCAACCCGGACTCGCTCGACCAGCTCCGCGATCTGCATGGCATGGGCGAATGGCGCGTGTCAGCGCACGGGGAGGCGATTCTTCGCGTCCTGCGTCAGCATAGAAAATGAGGGCATCATGCGCATCACCTTTTATGGAGCCGCCCGCACCGTCACCGGCTCGCAGCACCTGATCGAAGTCAATGGCAAACGCATCCTGCTCGACTGCGGACTCTATCAGGGCAAACGCGCCGACGCCTTCCGGATCAATCGGGAGTTCCCGTTCGATCCGGCGTCGATTGACGCTGTGGTGCTGTCGCACGCCCATATCGACCATGCCGGCAACCTGCCCAACCTGGTCAAACAGGGATTCGACGGCGCGATCCTCTGCACCCACGCCACGCGCGATCTGTGCGGCGCGATGCTGCGCGACAGCGGGCATATCCACGAGCGCGACGCCGAATTTGTCAACAAGAAGCGTAAGCACCACGAAAACCCGGTCGAGCCGCTCTACACCGAGGAGGATGCCATCCTCGCGCTCAGCTGTTTCACCTCGCTCAGCTACAGCCGCGCGCATACGCTGCTGCCTGGCGTCACGCTGACCTTTCACGACGCGGGTCACATGCTCGGCAGCGCATTTGTCGTCCTGGACATCGCGGATGAGGACGACAAGCGCGATCTGCGGCTGGTGTTCAGCGGCGACATCGGGCGGGCAGGTATTCCCATCATCCGCGATCCGCAGACCATCGCCTCCGCCGACTATCTGATCCTCGAAAGCACCTACGGCGACCGTCTGCACCCACCCTACGAGGACGACACCAAACGGATGGAGCAGATCATCAACGACACGTATAAGCGCGGCGGCAGCGTGATCATCCCCGCTTTCGCCGTCGGGCGGACGCAGCAGTTGGTCTACGCGCTGCATCAGCTTGCGCAGGCAGGCGACATCCCGAACATGCCGATCTTCGTGGACAGCCCGCTTGCCGCCGATGTGACCAATGTCTACCGCTCCCATCCCGAATGTTACGACGCCGAAATGCGGGCGTTTATGTCGAAGATCGATGAAAATACCGATCCCTTCGGGTTTTCGCGCCTGACGTATACGCGCTCGGTCGAGGAGAGCAAGCGCCTGAATTTCCTCAACCAGCCCGCCATCATCATCGCCGCCAGCGGCATGATGGAAGCCGGGCGAGTTCTGCATCATCTGAAAAATCGCATCGAAGACCCGCGCACAACTATCCTGATCGTCGGCTGGCAGGCGGAACAGACGCTTGGACGGCGGATCGTCGAGGGCGTCCCGGAAGTGCGCATCCTCGGAGAACCGTATCACAATCGGGCGCGCTGCGAGGTCTTGAATGGGTTTTCCGGTCATGCCGACCGCGATGAACTGCTCGCTTGGGTCGGCGCGATGTGCCAGCAGGCATCGGAGCGCAGGCTGCGCCGCGTCTGGCTGGTGCATGGCGAACTGAAGGCGCAGGAGTCGCTGGCGCTGGCGCTGCACGACCGCTACGATCTGACCGTCGATATGCCGGATCGGGGAGACACGTTCACCGTATGATCAACAACCATAACCCCTTTGAGGACGACTGGCGCGAATGCTTGGGCGTGCATTACATGCACGTCGTCCGCGAGGTCGCTAACGGCATGTCGCCGCAGCACAACGCCGACACGCTGCGCAGCGTGCTGATCAAGGCGGGCTTTTCTGACTCGGAGCTGGAGGAGCTGTTCATCCGTGCCACCATGCGCGCCGATGATCTGCCGCCGGAGTACCTGCCCGCTCTGCCGTCCGAACCGCGCAAGATCTTCACCGGAGTCGATCTGCCGCCGGACGGCGCCCCGCCTGATGCGCCGCCCGTCGATCCGGTCGCGGCGCTCAAAGAAGGCGAAGCCACCCTCTCCGAAGCCGCTGCGCAGATCGAATCGGCGCTGGTCGAGTCCGAGCAGCCGACCCGACCGGAGACTCCGCCGGTCGATCCCGACCCGGAGCCGACGCAGCTTTCCCTGTTCTGAATGAACGATTTCGATTTCATGCGGCTGGCGCTGGCGGAGGCAGAAAAAGCCATCGCTGCGGGGGATGCCCCGATTGGCGCAGTCGCGGTGCATCAGGGCAGCGTGATCGGCGCGGGCTGCAACCGCCGCGAAGCCGACTCTGACCCCACCGCGCACGCCGAGATGATCGCGCTGCGCGCCGCTGCCGCTCGGCTCGGACGCTGGCGGCTGGACGACGTAACTCTCTATTCCACGCTCGAACCCTGCCCGATGTGCGCTGGCGCGCTGGTCATGGCGCGCGTTCCCCGCCTGGTCTACGCGGCGTTAGAGCCGAAAACCGGCGCAGCGGGCAGCGTCGTCGATCTGCTCCGACATCCCGGTTTGCCCCACCGCGTAGACGTGTTCGCGGGCGTGCTGGCGGAGGAAGCCGCCGCGCTGCTTCAGTCTTTTTTTAATCAACTGCGCGAATAAAGTTCCCTTATCCCTGCCATTCATTCCGACGCAGCGGCGCACGGCTTTTCCAGTGTGATCAAATACACTTGTTCTATCGTATAATGGTGCTTGGATTGTCTATCCAGGTTGAACAGGATGCAAGCTGCGCGTGTCGCGGTCGATGTGCCGGTCGATAAAACCTTCGATTACCGCGTCCCACCGGAATGGGAGGGCGCGCTTGAAGTCGGGCATCTGGTCATGGTTGGGTTCGGGACGGGCGTGCAGCCGGGCATCGTGGTCGGGCTGACCGACGCACCGGATGAGTCGCGGCGGCTTAAGCCGATCCTCGACCTGCTCGACATCGAGCCGGTGGTCACGCCGTCACAGATCGCCATCGCCCGCTGGATCGCGGACTATTATCTCGCGCCGATTGGATCGGCGCTGTGGCTGTGGCTGCCGCCCGGACTGACCGGGCGCAAGGACATCGCAGTCGCGCTGCTTCAGCCCGCTGCATCCGGCAGGGACAGCGCGGAAAACGATGTGATCGCCCTGTTGAAACGGCGCGGCGCGCTGCGCGGCGGTCAGATTCAGGCGGCACTGCCCGGCGTCAACTGGCGCGCCGCCGTGGACGCGCTGGCGCAGGCGGGAGTCGTTTCGAAAACGCCAACGCTCGCCCCGCCGCGCGCCCGTCCGCGCATGGTGAAGACGGCTGCGCTCGCCATCCATCTGAGCGATCTCCGCGACGGCGTCGATCGGGCAGCCGCCATCGGATCGGCGCGCAAGCAGGACAAGCCGAGGCAGATTCTGCGTCTGTTGGAGCGCGAAGCCGGCAGAGCGGTTGACGTGAGCTGGATTTACGCGCAGACCGGCGCGAAGTTCGCCCATCTCCGGCGGCTGGCGGAAGCCGGACTGATCATCCTGGGCGAGCGGCAGAGCTGGCGCAGCGCGCTGAGCGGGCGCGCCGCCGTCACCGATGCGCCGCCGCTGACTCCGGCGCAGGAGTCGGTCTGGCAGCTGGTGAGCGCGGCGCTTGAGCAGCAGGGCGCAAAGCCATTGCTGCTGCACGGCGTGACCGGCAGCGGCAAGACTGAGATTTATCTGCGCGCCATCGAGCGGACGCTGGCGATGGGGCGGCAGGCGATCCTGCTCGTGCCGGAGATCGCGCTCACCCCGCAGACGGTGGTGCGGGTTGCGTCGCGCTTTCCAGGGCAAACCCTGGTCGTTCACAGCGGGCTCGGCGATGGCGAACGCTACGACGCCTGGACGCGCGCACGCACGGGCGCAGCGTCGGTAGTAGTGGGAACCAGGTCGGCGCTGTTCACGCCGTTTCCCGATATCGGGCTGATCGTGCTAGATGAAGAACATGACGCCAGCTACAAGCAGTCGCCCGCCTTCCGCCCGCCCCATTATCACGCCCGCGCCGTCGCTGAGCAGATCGCGGCGCAGTCCGGCGCGCTGGTGCTGCTGGGGAGCGCGACTCCTGATGTGGAGACGCGCTACCGCGCCGAGCGCGGCGCGATCATCCGGCTGACACTGCCGGATCGCGTCAGCGCCGATGGCGGAGACGCGCCGCCGCTGCCGCCCGTGCAGATCGTCGATATGCGCCTTGAGCTGAAGCGCGGTAACACCAGCATGTTCAGCCGGGCGCTTCAGGACGGGATCAGGGCGGCGCTGGCGCGGCATGAGCAGGTGATTTTGTTCCTGAACCGGCGCGGTCAGTCCACGTATGTTTTCTGTCGCGACTGCGGCTATGTCGCCGCCTGCCCCAACTGCGATACTCCTCTAACCTACCACCGCGTCGCTCATGTCGAAGGCGGGATCATGCGCTGTCACCGCTGCGGTCACTACAGCGATCCACCAACCGTCTGCCCGCAGTGCGGTTCACGGCGCATCCGCTATTTCGGCGCAGGGACTCAGCAGGTGGAGGAGGCGCTGAACGACCTGTTTCCTGATGTCCGCGCGCTGCGCTGGGATGCCGACAGCGCTGCCAGCGCCAAAGCCCACGAACAGATCATGCAGACCTTCATCGATCATGGGGCGGACGTGCTGATCGGAACGCAGATGGTGACCAAAGGACTCGATTTGCCTCGCGTGACTCTGGTCGGCGTGATCAGCGCTGATATTGGGCTGGCGCTGCCGGATTTTCGCGCCCATGAGCGCGCCTTTCAACTGCTGACCCAAGTCACAGGGCGATCTGGGCGCGGTCAGCGCGGCGGGCGCGCGATCTTGCAGACCTACCAGCCGGAGCATTACGCCATCCAGACCGCCGCCGCCCATGACGACGCCGGCTTTTACGCCCGCGAGATCGCCTACCGCCGCGAAATGGGCTATCCGCCGTTCCGCCGAATGGCGCGGCTGCTCTTTCGCTTTGAGGACGCGGCAAAAGCGCAGCGCGAAGCTGAGCGCGCCGCTGCGCTGCTGCGGGATCGACTGCGCGCGCTCCACATGACCGCCACAGCGCTGATCGGACCCGCGCCCTGTTTCTATATGAAGGAAAACAACGTCTACCGCTGGCATCTGCTCCTGCGCGGAGCCGATCCGGCGGCGGCGCTGCGCGGGCTGGATATGCCGAAGGGCTGGACGGTGGACATCGACCCCATCGATCTGCTGTGACAGGATAACCCATGCACATTCCGGTACTGCTCGCGCCGCTCCTGGCGCACCTGATCCCCCCTGAACGGGATCGCGCCGCGCTTCGGGCGCTAGATGGGACGGTCGGCGCGGGCGGACACAGCGCCGCGCTGCTGGACGCGGGCGTCGGGTCGCTTTTAGGACTCGATCTCGACCCGGCAGCGCTGGCGCTGGCGGCGGAGACGCTCGCCCCGTTCGGGGATCGGGTCAGGTTGGTTCATGCCAGCTACGCAGACATGGCGCAGGCGGCGCGGTCACATGGCTGGGACGCGGTCGATCTGATCCTGCTCGATCTCGGCGTGTCATCGATGCAGTTGGACACGCCAGAGCGCGGATTCGCCTTCCGCCACGATGCGCCGCTCGATATGCGCTTCGATCCGAGTTCTCCGAGCATGACCGCCGCCGATCTGGTCAACACGCTGACAGCCGAAGCGCTGGCGGACATCCTCTCTCGCTACGGCGAAGAACGCGAGAGCCGCCGCATCGCCCGCGCTATCATCGCGGCGCGCCCGATCAACACCACCCGCGCACTGGCGGCGGCGGTCGAGTCCGCTATCCCGCGCCGCTTCTGGGGCGACATCCATCCGGCGACTCGGACATTTCAGGCGCTGCGGATCGCCGTCAACGATGAGCTGTCAGCGGTCGAGCGCGGGATCGAAGCGGGGCTAGACCTGCTGGCGTCGGGCGGACGGATGGGCGTGATCAGCTTTCACAGCCTGGAAGATCGGATCGTCAAGGATGCGTTCAAGCTCGCGGCGACCGCCTGCATCTGCCCGCCGCACGTGCCGGTCTGCGTGTGCGGGCATCAGGCGAGCGTCCGGCTGGTGACGCGCAAGCCGATCACCGCCGATGCGGACGAGACCGCCGCCAATCCGCGCAGCCGCAGCGCGAAACTGCGCGTGGTGGCGAAACTATGACGGGAAGCGCTGCCGGATCGGCAGCGCAAAGCCCGGCAGCACGTCGCTGCTGGCGCCATCTCGACAATCTCCCCATCCTCCAGTTCAAGCCTGCGATCCCGGTTCTCCGGCAGCGACGCGAAGGCGAAGAACTCCTCGGCGGTCATTGATTGGGGGCGTTCAGCGGCGACCATCGCTTGTTTTCCTTGCGTAAACTCATTCCGACTCGACCCATTTTCCTTCCGGCAGGCGCTCCCCCGCCTGAATTGGCACGCTGATCCGGTTCTCCGGCGGCGTGATCGGGCAGGAATAGCCTGGGGAATAGGCGCAGAAGGGATTGTACGCCAGATTGAAATCGACATGAAAGCGATCCGCGCTCAGGCGTTCAGGTTCGAGATAGCGCCCGGCGGGATACGTCTCAAAGCCAGCGTTGGCGTCCGCGAATGGCAGGAAGAAGCCGAATGGCGTCTCATAGATGGTGAGCTGCGCTTCGACGCCATCGACGGTGAATGTAAAGCGGGCAAAACGCTTGTACGAGCGCAGATCGCCGGTGGTCGTCTCCATCAGGAACGGCTTGCCTTCATCGACACGCTGCACTTCGACGATCAGATCGAGGTCGGGATTGGGGTCGTAGTAGCGCAAGCCGTCAAAGTGCGCCTGCTGCTCCGGCGTCAGCGGCGAGTCTGGGCTGGCTTTGAAATAGTGGTCTTTTGCGCGGCGATAGCTGCGCAGAGCATCGATATCCATGTGAGATTTGCTCTCTTTCCGTTTGAATCCAGATTTGATCGAGCATGGGCGTGATCCACGCCTGAAGTCGGCAGACGCTTCACCCAGTTTTGAACTTGCCCATCAGACCTATCGGCGTCTGATCGATCACCTTCAACTGCGTCCTTTGCAGATGCGTCATCAGTTCGGCGCGGGTGGTGATGCCGCGCATGGTCTCGATCCACGCCAGGATCGACGGACTCGCGGCGCGGATGGCGCGCACCGCCGCGCCGATGGGATCGCCGCCGCCCGCGCCGGGCGCGCCCGTCTGATAGCCGCCGTAGAAGGCGAAAAATGCCTGGTTCAGCCGCCGGATCAGGTAGCCATTGGCGACGAACAGGGCGCGCCGCTCCTCCATATAGGCTTCCGCCTCCTCGACCCGTCCGGCGGCGAGCAGATCATCGACTGTCCGCCGCGTTTCGTCCAATGCCGCCCCGAAATCGAATGGATCGCCCTGTTGTTTGGCGCGACTTGGCGCAGGATCGACCGCCAGATCGGGGTAGTAGCGCGCCAGGACGATACGCGCCATCTCCTGACCGAAGAGGGTGGCGGTCGTCTCGTTAATGATGCGTGTTTCGTTGTTGAAGTCGTAATTCAGCCCCAATGGGAAGAAGAACAGATAGTGATGCAGCCATTCATGGGCGAACGTGTCCACGACGGCGGGGATCGACGGGCGCTCTAGCACCATCGCCGGATAGAGCGCCATCCCACCGATGGGGACGACCAGCGCGGCATAGTCGCCCGCCGCTTCGACCCGCGCCTCAAGCTGCGCCGCCTCATCGACCGAGATCGGATGCAGGCTAAAGCCGATCTCGAAGCCGATGCGCTCACGCGGGGAGACAACCAGAAACTGCGGCGTCTCCGTGAAGCGCATCAGCACGGGGGGAAGCACCTGCCCGCCGAGTCCGAAGCCCTGATCGACCAGCGCGGCGCTGACCTGCCCCTCTAAGATGCTTTCGACCAGCGTCTGCCGTTGGGAGAGCGAGTCGCGCAGGGCATCGCGCTCCGCTCGCAGCGCCGCCGATCGTGCGCCCGCATCGTCCGACTCGGCGTAGACGCCTGCGATCTGCGCGTCAAGCCGGATGGCGCGGTCGAGATCGGCGAAGTAAGCGCGCACCAGCGCCGTCCGATCCGCCTCGCTCATGAATGGATGGAAGCCCCAGAGCATCGCGCCCGCTTTTGCCGCCAGCGCGCGCACCTCCCAACCGACATAATCAAAATGCCGCGCGCCGACGAGAAAGCCGATGCGCCGCCAGGGATCGCCGAGCGGGATGGTGGACGAAGGGATCAGCAGGATGATGAACGCGCACAGCGCCAGCAACCGCACAGCGCGCAGCGGTCGCAGCGTGCGCAGCAGTCCGCGCGAAATTCGGCGCATCAGCCCCGCTTCCGCAGCCAGGGACGGACGATGCTGAAATAGACTGCTGCGCCCAGCATCGCCATCGCCAGCGCCGCCCAGACCAGCGCCCAGACCGCCGCCGGGATCAACGGCGCGACCTCTGCCGAGAACGCCGCCGCGTCATTGCGGACATTCCCCAGCATCGCCCCGCTGCTGCCGACCAGCCCGATCAGGTCAAAGACGGCGTGCAGCGCGGTCATGATGGCGAGGAAATTGAGCGCCAGCAGATTGATGTCGTCGTCGGCGCGGCGTCCCAGCCAGATCAGCGCTCCAGCGGTGAACAAGCCGACGATGAACGCGACCGGCGAAAATGACGCCGACAGCAGCCCGGTATAGAGCAGCGTCACGATGCCGACCAGCACACCCAGCACGACCGAAATTCGCCTGCTGTGCGGGACGGTGTGCGCCAGATAGAACAGGATCGCCCCGAACGCCGCCGCGCCCAGATAGCCGGCGGGCAGGATCAGCAGGCGGCTGCCGCCCGCTGTCAGCGCGATGCCCGTGCCATTTTCAAAGACCTGAAAGCCGAGGAAGCGCCCGCCGGTCGCCAGCGCCGCCAGCCCATGCCCGGTCTCATGGATGAAGGTCACGAACAGCCGGAACGGGTAGACAAGCGGATCGAGCGCGGGCGTGTTCCACAGGAAGATCGCCGCCGCGAGCGCCAGCGCGGACAGGATCAGCGCGCGGCGTCTGAAGGGCAGACGGGTCATGGTGAAAAGGCTCCATGTGCTATACTCATGTTTTCCTGTACGCATGAAGTCCATGAGGTGTTGCGTTGACAGACGCGCTGCGCTTTGGAACCGTCGGATCGCCGCAGACCACGCCGACCAGCGGCACACCCGCCGCCATTAAACACATCCGCGAACTGGGCCTGAGCCATCTTGAGATCGCCTGGGTGCAGAGCGTGCGCGTCAGCGACGACATGTGCGCCGAGATCAAGGCGGCGGCAGAAAAAGCGGGTGTGACTCTCAGCATCCATGCTCCCTATTATATCAATCTCAACAGCCAGACCGCCGAGCTGATGGCGAAATCGGATGAGCGGCTGCTGGCGGCGGCGCGCAAAGGTTATCTGGCGGGCGCGAAGGACATCGTCTTTCATCCAGGCAGCTATCACAGCCAGCCGCCGGAGCGGGTGTATGAGCGGGCGAAGGAAAAGCTGCTCGAACTGACCGCGATTCTGCGCTCCGAAGGCGTCGACGTGACGCTGCGCCCGGAGACGATGGGCAAAGCCGCCATGTTCGGTTCGCTTGACGAGACGATCCAGCTTGCGCGCGATGTGCCGGGCGTGCTGCCCTGCATCGATTGGGCGCATCTGCACGCCAGGGCGGGCGATGGCTCGTTCAACTCCTACGCCGAATTTGACGACGCGCTGCGGCGTGTCCGTGAAGGCTTGGGCGCGGACGCGCTCAAACGCTGCCATTTTCATGTCAGCGGCATCGCCTATACAAGCAAGGGCGAGAAGGCGCATCTACCGCTCAACGAAGCCGATCTGCGCTACCGTGACCTGCTTCAAGTATTTCTCGACAACAGCGTTGAGGGGACAGCGGCGGTTGAAGCGCCGGAACCGTTCCACACCGCCGACGCGCTGATCTTTCAAGCAACCTATCGCCGTCTGCGCGATGGTCTCAAGATCAGTGATGAAGGCTGAGGAAAAATCTGCTTTTGCCCTCATCACGCCTGGCGCCTCCCTCATTACTCCGTGGTGTTACGGCTCTTCAGCGGCAGAGTCAGGCGACTCGGAGTCGTCGTCGTCCTCCCAACTGACGATCCAGATGCAGACGCCCGCGACCAGCACGCAGGCGACCATTAGCGCGATCAACTGCGGCGGCGTCACCGCGTCATCGACTTCGATCAGCAGCAGAACGTTGAATCCGACCGACAGCGCGATCCACGCCGATAAGCGCGGATGGCGCAGCGCCCACTTGACGGGCGCAAACTGCATCAGAGCATTCAGCATAGTCGGTTGCTCCCGCTCATCTGTCTAAAAGGGGGTATTCACTTCCTCGCGCAGCTGCTTCATCATGCCTTGCAGACCCGCCTTGCTGTCCATCACTGCGCGGACGGTTTCGCGCCACGTCAGCGACTTGATCTCCTCCAGCACCACCGGCGTGTATCCGGCGCTGGCAATCGCGCTCACGATGTCCTGCGAGGTGGTCTGAGGCAGAAAGACAAAGATGATTTCGCTCTGAAGCTGCGACGCGGCATCCTCAACCGCGCTCAGCAGCAGCCGCGTCGCAGTCTCGCGAGGAGCAGTGGGCGAAACGTACAGCTCATCAATGCGGGTGATCAAGTTTTCGACCTGCCAGCCGACCAGCGCCTGCATCGCGCCGGACTTGTCCTCACAGAGCAGGTAGCTTTTCAGACCGAACTCCATCATTATATCCTGCCGCGTGACATTCCTCCCAACGGCTTTCCCGATGAAAGCGGCGATAGCGTCCGCGTGCTTGGGCATCCCGCGCCGGATCACCAGCTCGATGGGCGCAGCGGGCGTGGCAGCAGCGGACGGCGGCTGAGTCGGCGGGATGGGATGCAGCATTGTCGGCGCGGATGTGGCAGCGGGAGCCGCCTTCGGCTGCGCGGGCAGCGCGCTGGTCTTGCCCGTTTGAGGCGGCGCGGCTTTGCCGCTGAGCGTGCGCGCTATCTCATTCCATGCTGCCTGCACCTGCTTCCAGGTCTCCTCCACGCTCCCATCATTCTTGATGACGACATTGGCGCGGGCGATCTTGTGCGCCTGCGATGACTGCGCCCGCATCCGCCTGCGCGCCTCATCAAGCGTCATCTTGCGCTTCTCGACCAGCCGCCGAAGCTGCGTTTCTGGAGACGCATCGACCACCCAGACCGTATCGAGCGCGTCGGCAAAGCCGCTTTCGATCAGCTTGATGGCTTCGACGACCACAACGCGCTGCTTAGTATGGTTGATCAGCAAGCTAATGTATTGAATGACAATCGGATGGATGATCGCCTCCAGTCGAGCGAGCGCCTCAGGGACGCTGAAGACGATCTGACTGAGCATTCGGCGGTTGATCTTGCCGTCGCCGCCGACGATGATCTTGCCGAACAGCTCGGTCACCGGCTGATAAGCGAGCGCGCCCGGAGCCATCACCTGATGGGCCAGTTCATCGGCGTCGATGGTGTAGGCGCCAAGATGCTGAAGCATCTGCCGCACCACAGTCTTGCCCACCCCAATATTGCCAGTGAGTCCGATGACATATTTGCCTTCCCAACGACTCACGGCTCGCCCCCTTTATCTTCCCAATCTGATGATACGATCATGCGCCCATTCTATCCCACCCGGAGTGGATATGGCAACTGCGTGAACGAGCGCGGGCAAAAAGCGCTCGCTGCGCCTACTGTGTCCAGCACCCGAGCAGCCATTCGATCATCTGCGCGCCTGGCGCGCCGAGCGCCAGCGCCTGACCCCCGGCGAATGATCCAGGGACATAAAGAAAGAAGGCATCGCCAGCGACAGCGGGGCGCAGCGCTTCGGCGGCGGCGCTGTCTCCAGCGGGCGCAGCGATCAGCAGCGGGCGCGGATTGAAACGCAGCACCGCATCGGGGGTGACACCCTGCGGATGGAGCAGCGCCGCCGCGTCGCACAGCGCGTCAGCACCGCAGCCGTTGAGCGCCAGCGCCGCAGCAGAGTCAGCGGCAGCGACCGCGATCCGCGTCGGATCGACTGTGCCAACCCGGATCAGCGTCTGAATCAGCGAGGCAAATGCAGACGGGTCATCCGTGTTGTAAGCGATGCTCAGCACAGTGAAGCCGGCATCGCGCAGCCGCAGCGGAAAATCGAGCCAAGCGGCGCGGTCAGCAGCCAGCAGAAGAACGCCAGGAACGCGCAGATCGCTTGAAGGCGTATACAGATCGCCTTCGAGAATGCCGGACGCAATCGTCACCTGCACTGCTTGAAACGCCGCGCCAAGAGCGCGCGTCCCGACGGGCAGCGGCGGCAGTTCCGCGCCCGCCGGCAGCGCAGCGGCAGTCGGATCGCTCTGACCGAGTCCGCCCCGCTGTGCCGGATCGAACGCCGGCAGGATCGGCAGAACTTCCGGGCTGGGCGCAAGCGTCGGCGCGGACAGCGCGCGGGTCGGAGTTGGCATCGGTAGCGGCGAATCGCAGGCGGCAAGGACAAACAGGCTGAGGAGCAGCAGAACAACAGGCATAGCGCCAAAGTATAAAGGCGAAATCGACGCGCTGGAAGAGGGAGACGTCCTCACTCTGTAAAATCGCAGGCTAAGACGATAAATTTGTGTTACAATCCCGCCATCCCTTTCGAACCGATGCAAGGATCAGGGCATGACGCGCATCTTCATCTCCCATCGGCGCTCCGACAGCCTGGCGTTTACGGGTCGCATCGATGACCGGCTGGTGAATGCCTTCGACGCTGACCATCTCTTCAAGGACTCGGATGTGCTGCCGATTGGAGTCGATTTTCGCTGGATGCCGGCGGGGATCATGATCCGGTTTCTGCTGACGTTCTTAGCCAGCAGTCCATGACGATGCGTCGATGCGCGTCGAACATCTCTCGCTGACCAATTTCCGCAATTACGCGCGTCTCGAACTGGCTCTGCCCGCAGACCGCCCGATTGTCTTGGTGGGCGCAAACGCCCAGGGCAAAACCAGCCTGCTCGAAGCCATCTATTACGCTGCAACTGGTCGCTCTCCCTACACCGCTAGCGATCGTCAGTTGATCCACTGGCGCGCCGAAGCCGAGCCGATCCCGTTTGCGCGGCTGGCGGCGCAGATCGGCGGGCGCAGCGGCGCAGACTATCGTATCGAGATCACCCTGCTGATGGAGCGGACGGCGGACGGCGTGGGGCGCTTCCGCAAGACGATCCGCGTCAACGGCGCGGACAAGCGGCTGACAGACATCGTCGGGCTGCTCAATGTGGTGCTGTTCGTCCCGCGCGATCTGACCCTGATCGAAGGGACGCCGGCGGATCGGCGGCGCTTCATGGATGAGACGCTCGGTCAGGTGGACGCTGGCTACCTAGCGGCGCTCGAAGTCTACGAAAAGGCACTGCCGCAGCGCAACGCGCTGCTCAAGCGCATCGCCGAGCGCCGCGCCAGCCGCCGCGAACTGGCATACTGGGATGATCAGCTCATCACCGCGGGCGCAACGCTGATCGCCGGGCGCCAGCGCTTTTTACGCGAACTCGAACGCGGCGCGCAGGCGGCGCACCTGGACTTAACCGGGCGGCGCGAGACGCTAACGCTGCGCTATCAGCCCAGCTTCGCGCTGACCGCGTCGAACAACGGTCAGATGGCATTTGAGACGTTCGGACTCGACCTGCACCGCGAACTCAGCGCAGCGCAGATCGAGCCGCAGCTCGCGGCGCGGCTGGAAGCCGAACAGGACGAGTCAATTCAGCGCGGCGTCACGCTGTCCGGACCTCACCGCGACGAACTGCGCCTGCTCATCGACGAGCGCGACGCCGGCTTGTATGGCAGCCGGGGGCAGACGCGCACGGCGGTTATCGCGCTCAAGCTGGCGGAGATGACGTGGATGCAGGCGCGCACCGGCGAGACGCCGGTGCTGCTGCTCGACGAAGTCGCAGCGGAACTCGACGCTGCACGCCGCGCCTATCTGCTCGAACGCCTCCCTGCAGGCGCGCAGACGCTCATCACGACGACCGAGCCGGACATCTTCACGCCCGACTTTCTGCGCCGCGCCAGCCTCTGGCAGGTCGAAGCCGGGCAGATCGCCCCGCGCGTCAGCCCTTGAGCGGCTTGACGTGCGGGCGCGGCTGCCGGTCGGAGGGCTTCGGTTCAGGCTTATTGGGGCGCGGGCGCGGCGGTGAGACGCCCTCAACGCCGGACGGCTTGGCTTCGGGAGTGGACAGCGGCGTCGTCACGGCGGGCGACTGTGGGTTGGCGGTGGGCTGATCGGAGTTGAAGAACAACATGCTTGGAATGCCTTTTTTTTCGGGATGGTGGACGATATCTGAATTGTAACGTGAAAGTGACTGCGAGAGTATTCAAGGCGATCTGTGGTAGGATGCTGTGCATGCATCAACGTGGAAAGAGAGCATAAACATGAAAGCTGTGATTTTGGCGGCAGGACAGGGGACGCGGCTGCGCCCGGTGACACTGACGATGCCCAAGCCGCTGGTTCCGGTGGCGAATCGCCCGCTCATCGGCTATGCCATTGAAGTGCTGAAACACGCCGGACTGACCGAGATCGGCATCGTCGTCAACGATCTGGACTCGCCGATTTGCACGAGTCTGGGCGATGGCGCAAGCTACGGCGTCCACCTGACGTATATCGTCCAGGCGGAGCAGCGCGGTCTGGCGCACGCCATCGGCTTATGCCGCGATTTTGTCGGCGATGAGCCGTTCTGCGTGTATTTAGGGGATAATATTTTTCAGGACAAAATGGAGGCGGCGCTGCGCGCTTTCCCGCACAGCAGCGCCGAGATCGCGCTCGCGCTTGGCGAAGTCAGCGATCCAACGCGCTTCGGCATCGCCGAGATCGCCAACGGACGCATCAAGCGCGTCGTCGAAAAGCCCAAAGACCCGCCCTCCAACCTAGCGATTGCCGGCGTCTACCTGTTCCGCAAATCGATCTTCGACGCCATCGCTCAGATCAAGCCGTCCTGGCGCAACGAATTGGAGATCACCGACGCGATTGATCTGGTCATCCGCAGCGGCGCGGAGGTCTCCCCATATCGGCTGACCGGCTGGTGGATCGATGCCGGCAAGCCGGACTCGATCATCCAGGCGAATCAGTATGTGCTGGGCGATCTGCCTTATTCGCCCGCTCCCGAAAACGGCGAGATGATCATCGGCAAGAGCGAAGTCAGCCACCGCGTCATCATCGGCGAAAACAGCAAGATCATCGACAGCGTCATCCGCGGACCCGTCATCATCGGCAGAAATGTGACCGTCAAAGCCAGCTTCATCGGACCTTATACCTCGCTTGGGGACAACGTCGTGATCGAAAACAGCGAGATCGATGCCAGCATCATCATGCAGAACTGCTCGATTCGCAGTATCCCAGGGCGCATCGACTCCAGCCTGGTCGCGGACAATTCGCAGGTCGCGGCTGCGCCTCATGTCCCAGCCGCCCACCGCTTCATCCTGGCGGAAAACAGCTATGTTCAGTTATGAACCGTGAGCGCGCCTGGGACAGCGCGGCGGCGGTCCAGCCGGAGCGGATCGAGTCGGTTTGGAATTTCAAGGGACATGTGAACAATGCCTGGCATCGGGTGAAGGTCATGGTTACGCGATGAGGTTGGACGAATATCAATGGTCGCGCAATCCGCGCGGACTGCATGTGGCGAGCATCTTTCAGACGCCGCCGGATTACAACCGCTATATCAACCCGCGCATGGGCTGGGTCAAGCTGATCGCGGCAGGCTATGAATATGTGGACGACATCGAGGTTTTCATGTCGGCGGGGATCACGCCGATTGTCCGGCTGTATCTGGGACGCTACGGCGCGGGTCCCTTTGACGCACACTGGCAGCGCGTCACCTATGCCTTTGCACGGGCGGGGGTGAAGTGGTTCGAGTGGTATAACGAGCCGAATCTCGGCGTCGAATGGCAGGAGGGCTTCAACCCCGACTGGCGCAACTTCGACGGTGTGATCGTCCCGCTGATGGAGAACTGGCTCAATTTCGCCGAGTTTGTGATCAGTCTGGGCTGTTATCCGGGCTTCATCCCGCTGGCGGAGAGCGATGATCTGCCTTATGCGGCGGTTCCCTGGATGAATGCGTTCATGAATTATCTGGCGGATCGCCACTACGAACGCTTCCGGCGGATTCTCAACAGCGGCTTCTATCTGGCGACCCATCCGTATATCCTGAACCACTTCTACCAATCTGTGCCGGGCAATCCGTATCAGGCGCGCCCACCGGCGCAGCAGCGCGCCCATGAACCCGGCTGGCATTTTGAGTATCCGTATGACCCGATCTGCCAGCGCAATGATCCAGGGCGCACCGTCGCCGGCGGGACGCCGCGCACCCCACACGGCGATCCGGTCGGGCTGATCGCCATGGGGCAGTATTTCAACGAACGGGCAGCGGCGCTGTTCGGCACGCAAGCCGTCCCCGTCGTCGGCACGGAAGGCGGCATTTTCCCGTTTCGAGGCGGCGTCTTCCAGCAGGACGCGCGCTATCCACCCTACGATGAGAACAATCACGCCGAAGCGACGCTGGCGATGTTCGAGTGGAGCGCGCGCCAGGCTCCGCCCTGGTTTTTCGGCGTGACGCTCTGGAAAGAGGACGAGTATTACGGGGATGACGGCTGGATCGCCCCGGCAATCGGACGGCTGGCGTCAACACCGCCCATCCTCAAGCCCGTCCCGCCGCTTGAGGTCATGGGCAGCCCGATCATCAGCGCCACGCCGACGCCGTCGGGTCCGGGTCCGATTCATGGGCGGGCGGACTTCCATTTTGTGATTTTAGGCATTGGACTGGAGTCACGCTGGTTTTTCGACACGGCGCAGGCGTATTACAACACGTTTCGCCCCATCGTGACGACCCTGCCGGAGCTGATTCAGTACATCCCCAGCACGCAGAGCGCCGCCGCGACCATCATTACCCTGCCGGAGACGGCGGACGTGCTGCGCGACGCGCTGCGAATGCGCTATCCCAATCTCTGGCAGGACATTCTGATCGCCGATGACCTGGAGCGGGTGCGCAGCGAACTCAACACTCGCGTCCGCCGCAATCTGCGCTTTGGGTGAACCGGTTAGGTATACGTGAACGGGTAGGGCGACAGAGTCTCCACGCCGGACTCGGTCATCAGGTAGACATTTTCCAGCCGGACGCCGCCTCTGGCATCAGCGGGATAGCCGCCCGGCTCGATGGTGAAAACACAGCCCGGCTCGATGGCTCCGCCTCGGTTGGGATTCAGATCGGGCATTTCGTGCGCGCGCAGACCGAGCGCGTGTCCGGCATGGTGGATCAAGCCGATCTCGCGCAGCGCCGGAAAATCGCGGACGCGGTTATCGATCAGCGCGAAAACCTCGCGCCCATCCATGCCGGGCTTTACGAGCTGCGGGACTTCATCGAGGATGGCGCGCAGGTGGTCATATAGGCTGCGCTGCGCGGGCAGTGGATCGCCCCCGACGGCGAATGTCCGCGACATATCCGACCAATAGCCGCGATGGTAGACCCACAGATCGATGATGTAGCTCTCGCCCGCTTCGATTTTGCGATTGCGGGCGAAGCCGCCCATCTCGCCGCTGCGAAAGTCGCCGTTCAGGTAGACCGGTTCGCCGGCGGCTTTGAAGGCGGCGGAGCGCGCCGCGTCCAGCACGTCGAGTTCGGCGGCGCCAGGGGCGATGGCAGCTTGAGCGGCGTCATAGCCAGCGCGAGCGATCCGGATCGACTCGCGGATGCAGGCGATCTCGTCAGCGTCCTTGCGCGCCTGCTGCTCGCCGAGCGCAGCGTCGATGCGGATGAACTCCTCCGGGCGCAGCGATCCGACGACGGCGCGGGCGACCGTCCAAGGCATCGACTCGTACTGGAAGCCGAGCCGCTTGACCGGCGCGTGCTTTTCGAGCCGCTCTTCGATGATCTCGACCAGCAGTGACGTGTGATCGGGATTGGTGGTGGAATTTTTGCTCCAGGCATAGGCGAGGGTCTCGGTGACCCCCCACCCACCGTTCTCCGGGATGCGGACATCGAAGCCGCCGCTCGCCGAGGCGCTATCGATAAAAAGCAGCGTCTCGCCGCTGGCAAACATCAGCAGCAGCAGCGGAACAGGCGTGCCGGGCAGATGGTGGGGGATATACACGCCGGTGAGGTAGTAGATGTCGCGGTAATCGAGGATGGCGGCGGCGTCGAGCTTGAGCGCATCCATGCGGACGCGCCACCGATCCTGGCGGGTGAGGCAGCCGTTCCGAGTCAGCATGATGTGAATTCCTCCCTGTAATAATCTTTCGGTGCGCTTCAAGCGCGCAAGCCGCGTTTTTCAAGCCATTTGGCGCGGTTCTCGCCGCGCGCGATCTTGCCGCTGCTGGTTTTGACCAGCCATCCGCGCTCGACCAGCTCGACATAGCTGACGGTGACATCGGTCTGCGCGCTGACGCGCCTGCGGATGTCGCGGTTGATCCGCTGACGCACGGCGGGATCGTCGGTCTCGACTTCAGCGATGACAGCGATCAGCTCCGTCCCTTCGGCAGCGTCGTAGACCCCGAACGCGACGGCGCGCCCAGGGTGAACGCCGTCCAGGCTGCTGACGACCGCCTCGATGTCCTGCGGGAAGATATTCTTGCCAGCGTGGATGATCAGGTCTTTGCTGCGTCCAACAACATAGAGATCGCCATCGGCGCTGAGAAAACCGCGATCCCCTGTATGATACCACCCTTTTTGATCGAAGGGGTTCAGATCAGGACGACGGTAGTATCCCGTCAGCATGCAGTCGCTCTGGACATAAATCTCCCCGACCTGATCGGGCGGCAGATCATGTCCAGCGGCATCGACGACCTTGATTCGCGTGCCGGCAATCGGCTTGCCGCAAGAGACATGCGTCACCATCTTGTCCGGCGCAAGATCGGGCGGCGCATCGATGGCGCGTCCGTGTATTTGCAGGGCAGCGCGGTCGAGCGCCCGCGTGACGGGCGGCGCGCCGATGGGCGTTTGCGTGACGGCGAAGGTGTTCTCCGCCATCGCATAGCTGACAGCGAGTTGATCGCCCCGAACGCCGTTCGCGCTGAAGCGCGTCAGAAACGCCAGATGGCTGTCATGGCGGACGGGTTCGGAGCAGTTGATGAAAGCGCGGATGCTGGACAGGTCAAGCCCGGCGGAGTCGGCGGGACGAACGCGCGCCGCCATGTGATTATAGGCGAAATTCGGCAGCCAGCAGAACGTCGGGCGGTAAGCGTCGATAGCGCGCAGCAGCATGGCGGGGCGCGCTGCCCACGCGAACGGCGACATCAAAATCAGCGGCAGCCCGCGCACCAGCGGCAGGATGAAGGCGGCGATCAAGCCCATGTCGTGATAGAGCGGCAGCCAACTGACGATTGAGTCGGCATCATTCAGGCTGATCGCGGCGCTGTAATGCCCAAGCTGGGTCAGGACGGCGCGATGCGACAGCGCAACGCCCTTTTGCAGCCCGGTCGTGCCGCTGGAATGCTGCAAAAAAGCGATCTCATCCGGGGCGGGGACATAAAGAGGGCTGGACTCGGCATCCGGTAGATCGGCGCTGGTGTAGACCGGGCAGATCGCGCCGAACGCCTCGCGCAGCGGCGGCGCGGCGTCCGGCGTGGTGAAGACGGCGGCGGCGTCCGAGCGCTGCGCCAGCGCCGCCATGTTGCGGCGGTAGACCGCCGGATCGAGCTTGTCGGTCAGCGGCGGGAACATCGACGGGATCGCGCCGATCAACAGTGCGCCCCAGAACAGATACAGGCTTTCGAGATTCTGCGCCTGCGCGATGATCACCAGGCGGCGCGGCGGAATGCCGAGCGCATGGAGCGCGGCGGCGGCGTGCCGCGCCCGGCGGCGAAAGGCGGCGCGGCTGACGGTGATCGGCGGCGCGGCTGGCTCCAGAAAGACGACAGCGGGCGCGTCCGCGCGGTCTGCGCCCAGACAGGCGGCGTCAAGCAGTGTGGCGATGGGTCAGCCTTTCATGATCCGCGCGACCATCTGGTTGAGCGTGTCCATCGTCGCGACGGTCATCTGCGGATCGGGAATGACGACGCCGAACGCCTCTTCGATGAAAACCTGCACGCGCACCAGCGAGAGTGAATCCATCAGTCCGCCGGTGATGATGCCCTCATCGTCGGCGATGTCTAGGTCGTCGCGAATGATCTCATTCAGGATGAAGGCGCGCAGCCGCTGGCGCACTTCGGCTTCGTTCATCCCGCTGCCCTCCGCGCAACCGGCGCGCCGGAATCGGCGGAGTCGACTGCGTCAAAGACGAAATCGATGGTGTGGATGTTGTCCTGGACGGTGGTGGCAGGGGGCTTGCCGCTGGTCAGCGCCTGGACGAACTCATCGAGCAGGTAATCCTGCGCCTGAAGCGGCATCTCGACCAGCGGAAGCTGCATCAGATCGCCGTAGCCAGTGTGGTAGTAGCCGCCGCGATCCTCCACGCCGGTCACGTTCTGCAAGTAGAGCTGATCATTTTCGACCAGCAGGATGCCGCGTTCGCACTCGAAGCGCCAGTGCGCGTTCCAGGGCGTCTCGCGCCCCTGCGCGCACCATGAGCCGGTGTAGCTGACGTGCGCGCCGTTGGCAAAAGCGGCAGTGACAACGGCGGAGGCGTCGCCCTTGTACCATGACCAGGGCGGATTCCACGTGTGCGCGTAGACGTGGATGGGGTTGGAGCCGAGGAAATAGCGCAGCATGTCGAAATGGTGGATCGCCATATCGACGATCAGCGGGTGCGCCATGAATTCGCGGAACCCGATCAGGCGCGGCGCTTTATAAAACTCGACTGCAACGCCGGAGACCGCGCCCAGCTCGCCGGAGGTGAGGGCGGCTTTGACCGTCGCAGCGACGGCGGAATAGCGGTAGTTCTGCGCCACCATCAGCAGCACACCTGTTGACGCGGCTTTGTCCGCCAGCGCGTGCGCATCGGCGCGGGTGTGCGCCAGCGGCTTCTCGCACAGGACAGGCAGCCCGGCGTCCAGCGCGGTGAAACAGGTTTCGCGGTGGAACTGCGGCGGCGTGACGTTGATCACCGCATCGGCGCTGACTTTGGCGAGCGCTTCCTCCAGCGAATGGAAGATCAGGGCGGGATCGAGGTCGTATTTGGCGATCTGCTGGCGGGCGATCTCATCGTTGACTTCGACATAGCCAGCATATTCGACAGCGGCGGAGCGCCGGACGATAGTGAGCCAGAAATCGCCCATGCCGCCGATACCCAGTTGAATCACTTTTATCATGGACAGTCCTTTTCAGAAGTAATGCAGGATGAGGAAAGGCTTTTCATGCATAACTCGCGGCGCATCGCTTTCAACGATACAGCACATGCTGACGCAGAAAGGCTTCGATAGTAGCATACATCATCTGGATTGTCTCCGGCTTGCGGAAGCCGTGTCCTTCGCCAGAGAACAAGCGATATTCGCACGGCACACCGCGCTTTTTGACTGCGGCAGCGATCTGCTCGCTCTGATTCGGCGGCACGACTCGATCCTCATCCCCCTGGAAGATCAGCAGCGGATCGCGGATTTTGTCCGCGTGGAAGATCGGCGAACGTTCGCGCCAGATCGCCGCTGCTTCAGGCAGCGCGCCGAGCAGCGAGTCATGATAGCGCGACTCGAATTTGTGGGTTTCTTCATCCAGCGCGAACAGGTTGCTGACCCCATAAAGACAGATGCCGGCTTTGTAGACGCCGGGGCGCGTCACCAGCGATTGCAGGACGGTGTAACCGCCGGCGCTGCCGCCCATGATCACCAGCTTGTCCGAGTCGATCAGACCGAGCGACGCCAGATACGCCGCGCCGGAGACGCAGTCCTCCACATCATACACGCCCCACATGCCGCGCAGCTTGTCGCGGTATGCCCTGCCATAGCCTGTGCTGCCGCGATGGTTGACGGCAAGGACAGCGTAGCCCCGCGTGGCGAAAAACTGCGCCTGCGGGTTATAGGCGGCGCTGACCTGCGAGGTGGGTCCCCCATGCACCAAAATCACCAGCGGCGGCAGACCGGGCGGCAGCGGCGCAGTGGGATCGGGGGGCGCGGGCGGATAATACATGCCGTAGATCGTCTCGCCGGAGCCGTCCCTCCAGGCGATGGACTGGGCGATGGCGTGGTGTTCGGGGGCGATCAGCTCGGCGCGCGCGCGGCGGTGAATGGTCGGCTGAGCCAGCGGGCGAATGATGAATGTGCCGCTCTCAGTGCGTGTAGGCGCGGCGCGGCGAGCGGGATCGATGTCGATGCTGATGATACGTGGCGGCACGGTCTGCGATGAGGCGATCAGGGCAATGCGTTCCGTCCCAACCGCGAGCTGACTCAGCGCGGTATAGGCATCGACGGCGGCGATCTGAGTCTCGGTCTTGGCGGCAAGGTCGCAGCGGATCAGCGTGTTGAAGCCAGCCGCGCTGCGGATAACAAACACGGCGTCGCTTTCCGGCGTCCATGCCAGCGTCCGCATCCCCTGCATCCAGCCGGGCAGACCATGTTCGGCGGGCGTCGCTGTCAGAGCGCTGTGCCGACCAGTGGACAGGTCATATACAAAGACCTGCCACCAGCCCTTGAGTTCCCCGACATACGCCAGATAGCGCCCATCAGGGCTGAAGGTCGGCTGAAACAGGCTCATGCCGCTGATCAGGGTGGTCTTCGAGGCGATGACCGGGAAGCCAGAGGCATCGCGCTCGATCTCGGCGAGCCAGAGGGCGGTGCTGTCCCAGGGCATGTTGGGGTGATCCCAGGCGATGTAGGCGAGCTGCGTCCCGCTGGGATTCCAGGCGGGCTGCATGACGAAATCCGAGCCAAACGCCAGCTTGCGCGGGAAATGCGCACCCTGCGCATCGACGACCGCCAGCCCATCGGTCTCTTCGCAGCTGTGAACGTAGACGATCCATTCGCCATCGGGCGAGACGGTCGGCGCTGCTGCCGCGCCAAACGCGGGCGTGATCGGCGTCAGGGCGGGCTTGTCCAGCGGCAGCCGGTACAGCCGCCCGCCCGCGCCCGCCGCGTAGACGATGCCCCGATGGACGGTGAAATCGCCGCCGCCATAGCCGACGCGCGCGCCGATTTTCTCCGTCTCGGCGGTCAGATCGCGGGGAGCGTCAACGCCGGTCTGCGCGACCAGCACCGACGCCGCGCCGCGCCGTTCGAGCCAGACGAGCGTCTGCCCGTCCGAGTCCCACTGAAGCTCATCAAAGCGCAGCCCGCCCGCCATCAGGGCGGGGGTGAAAGGGCTGCGCCAAGTTCCGTAAAGGGTGGTCATGGGGGAGAGTCTCCTCGTGAGCAGTCTATCCGTGGGACTTACGCAAATTGCATTCGAACAGCGGGTGAACACAATTGGGAGCGCATGTAATCATCCAGCAAGCCTTGTTTAAGCTGATAAATGGCAGAAGCGGTTTCTTGAGCCACTTGTTTAGGACGAACCTAAACCAGGATGGCGCAGGCGATATGGCTGCGGCGGTGAGTTTGTCCTCTTCCAAAGAGCATTTCACTGCGTCGTGGCTAAAGCCTCGGCTGTGCTCAGCAAAATAGGTCAGCGTGTAATTCGTCTGGCTCACCAACAGAAATTGACAATAATCCCGTCGCGTGACTTTGCTCATCCTTTGAGTTTATCGTTTCGTTCTTATTTTTGCCTTACTTTTGCTCGTTTGCGTAAGTCCTGTGAATTTAAAGAGGACGATCATAGACCTTAATATAACCTTATCATAGATTTCAATTACTCATGCTAGGCTGAATATGTCCGGACAGGTTAGAACATGATCGAATTTCGAATTTCCAAGGACAGCCCGCTGCCGCTCCACGTTCAACTGCTTGACGAGCTGCGTCACAAGATTGTGACCGGTCAGCTCAAGCCGCATCAGATGCTGCCGGGTGAGTGGGAGCTTGTGGAAGCGCTGCACATCAGTCGGGCGACGCTGCAGCGCGCTTGGCAGTCAGCGATGGCGGAGGGATTGATCTATCGTATCGTTGGTAAGGGGACATTCGTCGCTGAGCGGACGAAACCCCGGAGTGGGCTCAGCACTGTGGCGTTCATGATCCCAGAGTACCGAGACACGTTTGCGATGAACCTGTTGAATGGTGCGGAACAGGTCTTGCGGAAGCAGGGCTATCATTTGCTCTTCGCCAGCACTGACCGCAATCTTGATGAGGAAAACCGCTTGCTCGCGGATTTCGCGCGACAGCACGTGCGGGGAATCATCCTTGTCCCTGTGCGCAGCGCTCAGACAAACCGCACACTCACCTCTGGAGAAATCGACATCCCAGTTGTCCTCATGGATCGACCGGTCAACGGTGTGGTGCTTCCGTGCGTCAGCAGCAATAACTACGCAGGCGGGCTGCAGGCAATGAACCATTTGATTGCACTGGGTCATCGCCGCATCCTGTTTGTCGCGCGTCCACATATGAATCTGTGGTCAGTGTCCGAGCGCTACCGCGCCTATCAGGACGCCCTGCATTTGCAGGGTCTGGAGGCTGCGCCGCCATTTCTGATCGGCGGTGATGCCGAGATGAGTTCCTATGAAGCCTATGCGATGGCTGACCATGCAGAAATCGCCCCGCTGATTGAGCAGCTCAAAGCTAAGACGCGCCCAACGGCGATCTTTGCGGTAAATGACTGGATGGCTATACGTGTCCAGCAGGCGATCGCGGCTGCCGGTCTGCGCAACCCGCAGGATGTCTCAGTGATCGGTTTCGATGATCTTGATATCGCGCAATACCAGTCACCTCCACTGACCACCATTGCTCAGAATGCACATCTGATGGGGGTGGAAGCTGCACGTCGTTTGATCACGCTCATGGAAGGAGATGTTCATCGAGAGATACTGACCCTGTTGCCCACCAGGCTTGTTGAGCGAAGCTCGACAGCCCCAGCCATTGATTCGTCCACTTTCAGTCCCTAGTCCTTGTGATGACGTTCTTGATACGGAGCATGATCCTATGGCGATGAAACTGCGTTTCCTTCTGGTCTGCGTTTTTGTGTTCGCGTTGGTTGGCGCGGCGTATGCGCAGGATGCAATTGAACTCACCATTGGCGGCGTCAGCGGTGTTGAAGTGCAGTGGTTGAACGAAACGGTGAAACCGGGCTTTGAAGCGATGATGGCTGAGGCTGGAACTCCAGTCAAAGTCACGGTGATCGAATTCAGCGGCAGTGGAGAGGATTTGCGCCAGCAGTACGTGTTAGATCTCGGCGCAGGCGCCGGGGCGGACATCTTGGGGTTTGATGGTTTCTGGCTTCCGGAATTTGTTGAAGGCGGTCTGCTGAAACCGGTGACCGAACTCGTCGGCGACAGCGCGCTGGAATGGGAGGGCTGGAGTGTCATCCCGGAAGGCATCCAGGCGATCATGGGTTACGACGGTCAGCTTTACGGCATTCCGCGCGGCACTGATGGTCGCGTGATCTGGTATCGCATCGACCTGTTCGAACAGGCGGGACTGCCGACCGATTGGCAGCCTACAAGCTGGGCTGAACTGCTGGACACCGCTCGGACGATCCAGGCTGCTTTGCCGGGCGTGACGCCGCTTCAACTCAATGCGGGTACGGCGATGGGCGAGGCTTCGACACTGCAGGGCTTCATCATGGCGCTGCTAGGCGCCGGGCATCATGTCTACGACTTTGAAGAAGACAAGTGGATCGTCAGCAGCCCCGCCATTCTCGCCACACTGGAGCTGTATGAGACCATTTACGTCACCGAGGAGCTGGGCGAGGTTCGCTGGCAGCTCGTTCGGAACGGTCGCGATCTGTCGTTTGAAGCTTTCTCAAAGGGCGAAGTGGCGATGCTGGTTGAGGGCGATTTCTTCTGGCGTGGACCGCTGGCGCCGGGAACTGGCAACTATGCCATGGCAAATCGCAACGAGGTAGTCACATTCGCGCTCATGCCGGCGCGCGAACCCGGCGCGGGCTATCGTGGTCAGGATTTCGTCTCGGCGTCCGGCGGCACAGGTTTCGTGCTGAATGCGAACAGCGATCACCCGCAGCTTGCCTGGGAACTGCTGACGTACATGTTCAGCCGGGATACCCTCGAGGCGCTCCAGCAGTTGCAGCCGCGCATTCGCGCTCGCGTCGACGTCCCCATCCCGAACGATCCGGTCATGACCCGGATTGCCACTGAGGTAATCCCACTTTCGACCATCCGTCCACAGCTTCCAGTGTATAACCAGGTCTCCGCACAGATTCAGCTCATGACGGAGCGGATCGTCTCTCGTGAGATGACCCCGATGGAAGCAATGCAAGCTTACGACGCTGCCGTCACTGAAATTGTCGGTGAAGACAACGTCATTCGTATCCCGCTGGAGAGGTAACACAGCTTACACAACAGAGGGGTGGGGACTGTGAGTACCCCACCCCGGTCTTTTTTAGGTAATTTGCTCTTGCGCTTTGAAACGGAACTCAGCGATGCAGAAAGCAGTCCTCTCGCGCAAATTAAGCCTTTTGTTCCTCACCCCCGCGCTGGTGTTCGTCGCGCTGTTTTTGGTGTATCCCTTCTTTTCCATTTTTCAGATGAGTTTCACCAACCGGGCGCTCGTCGGCGCTAATGCGCTGAACCCGCAGAATGTTGGACTTCAGAATTATATGGACCTCTTTGATACCCAAGACTGGATGCGTCGTGGTGAGATGGGGCATAGCTTATGGCTGACTGCGCAGTTCGTGATTGGCTCAGCCCTGATCGGACAGGCTGGTCTGGGGCTGGGCATTGCAGTGGCTTTTCATAACCGCAAGGGACTGCTGCGCGAGCTCGTCTTCACCCTGGCTATAGCCGCCTGGATCATGCCGGATGTTGTGGTCGCGTTCGCGTGGTTTGCTTATCTCGATCCAGATGGCACACTCAATCAGATGCTTCAGGCGGTCGGTCTGCGTCCTCAGGACTGGCTGTTCGACTATCCCTTACTGAGCATTATCCTCTTCAATACCTGGCGCGGCACAGCCTTTTCAATGCTGCTGTTCTCATCGGCGCTCGCGTCGATTCCACCATCTTATGTGGAGACTGCCGACGTCATCGGGGCTCGTCCGTGGCAGAAGTTTCGTGATATCCTGCTGCCGCTGCTGCGCGGTTATATCGCCACTGACCTGATCCTGATCACACTGTGGACGTTCAACACCTTCACGCCTTTTCTGCTCACCGGCGGCGGTCCAAGCTACCGGTCGAATATAATCGCAATATATACTTATGAAGTCGGTCTGCGCTTCTTCCAGTTCGGGAAAGCCAGCGCCATTGCAGTGATCGTGATGCTCATCAATCTCGTACTGGCGAGTATCTACCTGTTCATTTCCCGCAGTCGACAGAGGCAGATTGCATGAGAACACTGCTCCAGCGCATCGTGATCACTGTATTCGTCGTTGCCGTTGCCACCTTCTTCATCACACCGCTGCTGTGGTTTATATTCGCGCCGTTCAATCCCCAAGTGTCGCTAGCCGTAACGATCCCGCAGAGTCCGTCCCTGGCAAACTTTGCAGAAGTTCTGGGCAACTCCCTGGCGATGCGCGGACTGCTGCAAAACAGCGTCATCATCGGCGTTGGCGCAATGGTAGGCACCAGCTTGGTGGCGGCGCTGGCTGCCTACGGGTTGTCGCGTGGGAGTATCCCCGGTCGCAGCCTGCTAATTTATGTGTTGATTCTGTTTTCTTCTGTAGTGACCGGCACAGCCAGCATGGTGCCGATTTTCAAGCTGATTTTCGATCTCGGTCTGATCAACACCCATACCGGCGTCATCCTGGTGATGATTGGCGGTCTGCTGCCATCAGCCATTTTTATCATGCAGGATTTTGTCGACAGCGTGCCGCGAAGTTATGAGGAGGCGGCGATGGTCGCAGGAGCCTCGCCGCTGCAAATCTTTCGCGATGTCACTTTTCCAAGTATGCGGCCTGGGGTGATGGTGGTGGGGATATGGGCATTGGTCAATGCTTGGGGGGCGTTTCTGATCCCGTTCATCCTGTTGCGCAGCCCCGAGCTGCTGCCGGCGTCCGTCACGTTCTATACCTTCTATGACCCAGAAAGCGGTATGCCGCAGATTCGGATGGTCGCTGCGTATGCCGTGCTGTATACGCTGCCGGTCATTCTGTTGTACCTGCTGATCAACTGGCGTTATGGCTTCCGCTTTTTCGGGGGCATTAAGCAGTGAAGGAAAAACCTCGATGGCGTCAATTGCGCTGAGTCATCTACGCAAGACGTTCGGCAAAGTCATCGCTGTCAATGACGTGAGCCTAACAATCGCAGATGGCGAGTTCGTCGCACTGCTGGGACCGTCTGGATGCGGCAAAACGACGACCCTGCGGATGATCAGTGGTCTGGAAATGCCGGACAGCGGCAGCATCTATATCAACGGCAAGGACGTAACCAATCTGCCAGCGCGATTGCGCGACGTGGCGATGGTCTTTCAGGATTACGCGCTTTACCCTCACATGACCATATTGGAAAACATCGGCTATCCGCTGAAAGTGCGCGGCGTATCTAAAAATGCTTTGACTGCGCAGGTGCAGGCGGTCGCGGCTAACCTGCAGATCGATGAGCTGCTGATGCGTCGCCCTGGTCAGCTTTCCGGCGGGCAGCAGCAGCGCGTCGCTGTCGCACGGGCGGTTGTGCACCGGGCGCAGGTATTTCTATTCGACGAACCGCTCAGCAATTTGGATGCGAAACTGCGCCTCGAAGCGCGTGCATTTCTCAAGCATCTGCAGCGCGAAGTCGGCATCACGGCGGTGTACGTCACTCACGATCAGGCAGAAGCGATGGCGCTGGCGGATAAAATCGTCGTGATGAAAGAGGGTGGCATCGTGCAAGTAGGGACGCCGCTGGAAATCTACCGATACCCTGCCAATACCTTCGTAGCATCCTTTATTGGGAGTCCGCCGATGAACCTGCTTTCATGCCAACTAGATGGCAGTCAACTCCAAGTGTTGGCAGGTGATGATACGCAGTCCATCGGGATCGAACGCATGGCGCTCCCAAGCAGGCTTACAGCCGGCAGCCAATTTACGCTCGGCATTCGACCCGAACATATCCGCCTGAAAACAACGCCCACTGCTAACAGCATCCGGGGACATCTCTACGTCACGCAAACGCTGGGCAGTGAGTCACTGGTGATCGTGCGGGTCGGTGATCTGCTCATCACAATCCGCCTGTTCCAGGACGAAGCTCCTCCGCTGCCGGATGTTGTCTACCTGTGTTTTGAGACCGATCACCTCTTCTTTTACGGACAGGACGGTCAGGTGCTGCAGTGATCTCAAGCGAGACGCTTGTATTAGAAGGCAGGCTGACGTCTGATCAGACGCTGACCTACCCGATGCTGCCCTTCACGGTTCCGCCTTGCACAGTGCGCATTGATGTCCGTTACAGTTATTCAGCAGCGATCGGCAGCGCCCCACACTTGACCGGCGGCAACACGCTTGACATCGGCATCTTTGACCCGCGCGGACACACCTTCAACGCTGAAGGGTTTCGCGGCTGGAGCGGCAGCGCCCGCAGCGAATTCTTCATCGCATTGTACGAGGCTACGCCAGGCTATCTGCCGGGTCCGCTGCCCGCAGGCAGGTGGCACATCTGTCTTGGCGCATACAAAATCGCAGAGACGGGCTGTCAATATCGCGTTGAGATCACGCTGACCGCTGCCGACGCCGAACCTGACAGTGGCTTTCCGCCGCGGCTGCCGCTCAGTCCGCAGCCGCATTCTGAAGCTGCCCGTGAGCGCGGTTGGTACCGAGGCGAGCTGCACTGTCACACCTATCATAGTGATGGAGACAGCGATCCGCTGACCGTCATTCGCCGGGCAGAGGCGCTCGGTCTTGATTTCCTCGCTATCACCGATCATAACGTGCTGTCGCATCAGGTGATACTAGCTTCAGCCCAGACCCGGTTGATGCTGATTCCAGGCATGGAAGTGACGACCTATCGCGGACATTGGAATGTCTGGGGGGAGGGCTGCTGGATCGACTTCCGCGTGCAATCTGCGCTGGATATGCAGACGGCGGTCAATGCGGCGCTGCAAGCAGGTTATGTGATCTCCTGCAATCATCCCCGCCCGTTCGGTCCGGAGTGGATGTACCCGGAGATCGTCGGTTTTCACTGCATCGAGGTGTGGAATGGACCGTGGCTGCTGATGAACGAAGTTGCGCTCAACTATTGGGAGTCTCGGTTGCAGGCGGGCGCGAAGATCGCGGCAGTTGGGGGCAGTGATTGCCATTTTCACACTCGCGAGCATTATGCCCAACTTGCGAACCCGACGACCTTTGTCTACTGCGCTGGCTTACCATCACCGGCGGCGCTCCTTGCTGGTCTGCGCGCAGGTCATGCTTTCCTCAGCGAGTCGCCCACCGGTCCTGAAGTGTACATTTTCGCTGAGAATGTTATGATGGGCGACACGCTTACAACGACCAGCAATGCTGTTAAGCTTGAAGTGAGCGTTCGCAATGCCTGTGGCAAACAGCTTCAGATTGTGACCGCTGCGGGTGTGGTTCAGCAGTTCGTCATAGACGATGTAGAATGGAAGCGGGAAATACCGTTACAGGTGCGCAGTACACCCTACATCCGTGCGCAGGTTGTATCTGAAGGCTCTGATTGTCTTCTCATTCATGCCCTGACCAACCCGATCTACATTGAACGTTCATCGCCCTAGCGGTATATGTGGCAGCTGGGGATGCGACGCAGACGCCGCGCAGCGGCGGCGTGTCGCCGGTCTGGTATTATTGCTTTTTGCCCAAAGCTGCTTGACCTGACCGAACAGATGGTTAAGGTAGTTGTCAGGGCGGTTAAATCGTTATATGCTGTGAACAGTCAAGCAGCGGAGTGCGGTGATATGGTTGATCGAGTCCATCTGAGCGCGAACCCCACGAATGTCGGTTCGTGCGTGGGGCTGGCGGTGGCATATGATCTCGGCGTTGAGCTGATGCACTTTGCGCTGCCGAGCGTGCTGGATGGCGATTGGCGCGCGGCGCTCGATGAGCTGCGTCCGCTGCTGCGTCCGCTGCGCGGACGGTTGATCGTGCATGGCGCGTTCATGGATATGGCTCCGGGCAGCCCGGATGCCCGCGTCAGCGCGCTGACGTATGAGCGCTACTGCCATGCGATGGACATCGCCGCCGAGCTTGGCGCGTCCACGGTGATCTTTCACGCCAATTTCATCGCCTCGATCCGCACCAACGAATACCGCAAGGGCTGGCATGATCGCAGCGTCCGCTTCTGGGAACACACGGCGCGCTATGCCGAGGATCGCGGAGTCGTGATTGCGATTGAGAACATGTGGGAATTCGATCCGCGCATTATCTGCGATGTGCTGAGCCAGGTCAATCATCCGAATCTGCGCGCGTGTCTTGATGTGGGACACGCGCATTTATTTTCTGATATCCCATTTGAGGGCTGGCTGGCGGTGATGGAACCCTGGCTGGTGCATACCCATCTGAACAACAACGACGGACACGTCGATATCCATCGCGGGCTGGATGATGGGGTGATGGATTACAGGCGGATTCTGTCCATGCTGCGCGCGCTGCCGGTCCCCCCCACCTTTACCCTCGAAATGGATCGCGTCAGCGATATGCGCGCCAGCCTGAAGCACTTCCAGTTCGCGGCGGAAGTGGCGGCG
>CALKJO010000010.1 GCA_937995825.1 uncultured Anaerolineae bacterium | reverse complement strand
GTATTGCGCGATTTTCGCGCTCGATCTGAGCCGCGCCCTGCGCAAATCTGCGCACAGATGTGCGTTTTTGCGAGAATCGATTTTTGCGCCAAAACGGGGGGGATTCTCGCAAAATTTCTCCCTCAGTTTTTTCAGTCCTCTTCAAAAATCGGCTGAATCCGGGCTTTTGGAGGGGGATTCTCGCAAATGCGGCAAAACGCCCCTGTTTTTTTGCCGCCCGCCGCGCATCTGCCCTTGATGATAATGCGCGCGGACAGCGGAGCCGAGCAAGCCCTCCCTCCCGCTGGAAGCGCGGCTGAACCTGTCATACACGCTGTGACCGACTCCACATTGGACGGTGTCAGCCGCAGGAGCGAGTCCGCCGCGCCGGAGATGGAGATGCAGCAGCGTTACCTACTTGCGCAGGCGCGGATCGAGCGCATCGCGCAGTCCATCGCCGAGCAGACTGAAACCGAACACGACCAGCATGGTCGCCAGACCTGGATAGAGGACGATGTGCGGCGCGGAGAAGATATAGTCGCGCCCCTTTTGCAGCATGTTGCCCCACTCGGGGACATCCGGCGGCGCGCCCAAGCCCAGAAAACCGAGCGCCGCCGCCGCCTGGATCGCCACCGCCATCTGCAGCGTGGACTGCACGATGATCGGCGCGAAGATATTCGGGAAAATGTGCCGCCAGAGAATCTTGAAGTCGCTTGCGCCCATCGAGCGCGCCGCCTCGACGAACAAATCCTCTTTCACGCTCAGCGTCGAACTGCGCACCAGCCGCGTGTAGACCGGAATCGAGAGTATGCCGATGGCGATGATGGCGTTTTGCAGACTCGCCCCCAGAAATGCGACCATCATGATCGCCAGCAAGATGCTCGGAAACGCCAGCAGGATATCGATCAGCCCTGAGACCGCCAGATCAAGCACGCCGCCGAAATACCCGGCTGCGATCCCCAGCGGCACGCCAATCGAGACGCCGATCCCGACCGAGATCACGCCCAGCAGCAGCGACACGCGCGCGCCGTGCATCAGCCGTGACAGCATATCACGCCCCAGTTCGTCGTTGCCGAGCGGATGCAGGGCGCTGGAACCTCTGCGCGCCAGGGCGAAGTTGGCGCGGTCGTAATCATGCGGCGCGATCAGCGGCGCGGTCAGCGCGATGAACACGAACAGGGCGACGATGAACAGCCCCAGCATCGCCGGTCCGCTGCGGATCAGGCGGCGGATCGGATCGGGCAGTCGGCTGGCTGCGCGCGTCGATGCGGGGAGTTGAGCGGTTTTGATCACGGCGCGCTCCTGCTAGTTATATTGAATGCGCGGATCGAGATAGGCATACAAGATATCAACCAGAATATTCGTCAGCACGAAGCCCAGCGAGATCACCAGCACTGTCCCCTGAATCACTGGGTAATCGCGGTAGCCGATGGCATCGACCAGCAGCCGACCAATGCCGGGCCAGGCGAACACCGTCTCGGTCAGCACCGCGCCGCCCAGCAGCGTCCCGAACTGCAAGCCGATCACGGTGACAATCGGCAGCATGGCGTTACGCAGCGCATGGGTGTACACAACCAGCCGCTCGCGCTGTCCTTTCGCCCGCGCCGTCCGTATGTAATCCTGCCGCAGCACATCCAGCATCGCCGCGCGCGTCATGCGCGCCTGAATCGCCATCGAGTTGGCGGCTAGCGCGATCACCGGCATGACCATATGCTGCCAGCTTCCGCTGCCAGTCGGCGGCAGGATCGGTCTGCCCAGCCCTAACCACTGCGGCAGCAGCACGGCGAAAAAGATCATCAGCATCAAGCCGAGCCAGAAGATCGGCATCGACACGCCGATCAGCGCGAAGATCATGCTCCCGCCGTCAAACCAGGAGTTCGGTCGGGTTGCGGCGGTCACGCCGAGGGTGATCCCGATCACCCCCGACACCACCAAGCTGACCGCCGCCAGCGACAGCGTGCGCGGCAGCCGCGTCTGAATCTCTTCGATCACGGGCAGCCGGCTGCGCACGGAACTGCCCATGTCGCCCTGAAACACCCGCAGCATGTATCTGCCATACTGCACCAGCAGCGGCTGATCCAGCCCGAGATTCTGGCGCACCTGCTGCACCAGCTCAGGGGTGGCAAGCTCGCCCGCCAGCGCAATCGCCGGATCGCCGGGAACCAGCCGCACGCTGATAAAGACCAGAAAGGACACGCCCAGCAGAGTGGGAATAGCCAGGATCAGACGCCGGATAATGTACAGGGTCATATAATGATGTGCAGTCGTATATGTCGGGCGGATGAAAAGCGCGGGATCGGCGCGCCGAACTGCCTGAAATGACCATGCTGCAAACAGCAGGGCGGCTCACACCTTTAAGCCGCCCATGCTGCAGCCGCACTGCCTAATTAATCGATGCGCCCGTTGCGATCAGGCTCTCATCGGGATGGACGACAAAGCCCTGCACGTTGCTGCGAACCGCCGTGACCTGGATTTCGCTGTACAAAAACAGCCACGGCGCATCTTCCCAGATGATCTCGATGGCTCGCGCGTAAGCCGCCTGGCGCTCCGCCTGATCCAGCGTCGAGCGACCCAGATCGAGCAGCCGATCCACCTCCGGGTTGGAATAGAACGCACCGTTGAATCCCGGCGGGTGAGATGAGCTGTGGAAGAGCGCAAACAGCGCGTAATCAGCATCCATCGTCGGAACGCTCCAGCCCAGCATCGCGAACTGGATGTCATTTTCCGGCTTCGGACGGCGCACATGCGGCACGTACTGGGGCCATTCCAGCGTGCGCAGCTCGACATTGATGCCGATGTCGGCCAGCTGCGACCGAACCGCATCCGCCACCAGCGCATCCTGCGGATAGCGACCGGTCGGATGATACAACACGACCGATGTGCCTTCAGCGACGCCAGCTTCGGCGAGCAGCGCGCGGGCGCGGTCGAGATCGCGCGGATACGGCGTCTGCGGGGTGTACCCGAAGATGCCGGGCGCGAACGGCGCTTCGCTCACCAGCGCCGCGCCTTCAAACAGGCTGTTGGCAATCGCTTCCTTGTCCACCGCGTAGTTGAACGCCTGGCGGACGCGCACATCGTCAAACAGCGGGTCAGTGGTGTTGAAGAAAATATAGATCGTGCGCAGACCTGGCGTGATCATGACTTCAACATCGGGATTCATCCGAAGGCGAGGAATGTCAGCAGGCGGGATGCGAACAGCGACATCCACTGTGCCAGACTCGATTTCAACAATGCGCGCACCGGCTTCTGGCACAACCTTGAAGATCAGCGTTTCGATTTGCGGTTGCTCGCCCCAGTAGTTCGGATTGCGCGTCAGCACGACCTGCTCGGCGCGGTTCCAGGCGCTCAGCATATACGGACCCGTGCCGACCGCATTCGAGGCGAGAAAGTCCGCGCCCTGCGCCAGCGCCGCCGGGCTGACCATGCTGAAAGCGCTGTGCGACAGGTGCGCTGGCAGCGGCGCAAACGGGATCGACGTGGTGATCTTGACGCTGTATTCATCAACCACCTCCACTTGAGCCGGCTCGTCTGCAACCACCATAAGGAAGCGATACGGCGCAGCATTGTCTGCATTCAGCGCGTAGTCCAGGTTCGCTTTGACCGCTTCCGCGTTGAACGGCGTGCCATCGCTGAAGCTGATGCCCTGTTTCAGCGTGATCAGATACTCGTTATCGCTCAGAGCGGTGATGCTCTCCGCCAGTTCGGGGAGCAGCTCGCCTGCTTCGGTCATCTCAAAGAGCTGCTCGTAGATGTGATCGAGAACGGTGAAAGACGGGGAGGCGGTGACGGAAAAGACATTGGTATTCTCAATGTCTGTCCCCGTAGCGATGGTCAGTGTGCTGCCTTGTCCAGCGACAGGAAAAGCCATCCCCAGCGCCAGCACCGACAGCAGCAGAACTGCACGTGCAAATTGTTTCATCGGTAAAGCTCCTCACTTGTTCTAACAACATAACAAGACCATTTATTACGCCATTTATTCCAACCGGACAGGCGCAGTGCAAGGATTTTAGCGAGTCAGCTTAAAAAAGCAATGATTTTAAAAAAGCAGTGATTGATTAATGAAAAGATGAACACAAATCCCTCAAGAACAAAGCCGCTTGAGAAAATGAGCGTTATCCCAATCCGCTGTCCGAAGAGCAGTGGACACGATCGAGGCTGCGCTGAATGACAAAAGGCTGACGAAACCGGTGCAGCGAATTTCTTGCCCGCCTGACCCGTCAGCGGTACGATTCTGCCCGCAGCGCGCCTGGGCGCTGTCCTGACCGACTCTGGAATGCAGCTGACCTATGGAATTATCCGAGATCGTCCGCCTGAATATCCTGTCGCCGATGGTGCTGGCGTTCGTGCTGGGCATCATTGCCGTGATCGTCAAAAGCGACCTCAAAATCCCTGAACAGGTCTACTCGATCATCTCCATCTACCTGCTGTTCGCTATCGGTCTCAAAGGCGGCTTCGACCTGGCGCGCTCGCCGTTCGGCAGTTTTGGCTTGGCATCGGTCGTGGCAGTGCTGATCGGGCTGGGGATTCCGCTCTGGTCATTTTTTCTGCTCCGTCTCGTCGGCAGAATGACCGCCGCCAATGCCATCTCAGTTGCCATCCACTATGGCGCGGTCTCAGCCGTCACCCTGAGCGCCAGCGTGACTTTTCTCAACGAATCTGAGCAGACCTTTGAGGGCTTTATGCCCACAATGTACGTCATCATGGAGATTCCAGCGGTCATCCTCGGTCTGGGGCTGGCGAAGTGGCACAGCGGCGGCAAGCAGCAAACCCTGCTCGATGCCTTCCGCTCCGCCCTGACCAGCAAGGGCTTTCTGCTGCTCGGCGGCGGCGTGCTGATCGGCTTCATCTCCGGCGAACCGGGCTATCAGCAGGTCAAGCCCTTCTTCGTCGATCTGTTTCCGGGCTTTCTCGCGCTCTTTCTGCTCGAAATGGGGACGCTGGTCGGCGCGCGCCTCGGCGATCTGCGCAAAATAGGGCTGGGCTTGATCGCCTTCGCGCTGATCATGCCGCTCCTGCACGGGTTTTTAGGCGTGTGGCTCGGCACAGCCGCCGGACTCTCGGTGGGCGGCGCGATGATCATGGGCGCGCTCGCCGCCAGCGCTTCCTATATCACCGCGCCGAACGTCGTCGAAGCCAACATCCCGGAGGCGGACATCACCTTTCCGCTGACCGCCTCCCTGGTGCTGACCTTTCCCCTCAATCTGACCATCGGACTGCCGATCTACTACGAACTGGCGCGCCTGTTCGCCGGGTGACGGCGCGGCGTTTGCGATCTTGGAGTCATTCCGCTGATGGGTCAGTTTCTGGTATGCTTTCAGTAGGCGCGTGTATTCATCGCGCCGCGCAAGTCCTAACATGTTTATTTCGGAAGTTCCAAAAAAGAAAAGGTTCTTCATGCTCTCCAGCTTACAGATTGCCCAGCGCGCCTCGCTCAAGCCGATCCAGCAGATCGCCGACGAGATGGGGCTGACCGCTGATGATTTCGACCTCTACGGCAGTCCACACGTCGCCAAGCTCCGCCTCGAAGCGCTTGCCAAGCTCAAAGACCGCCCAAACGCCAAGTATATCCTGGTCACCGCCATCAACCCGACTCCGCTCGGCGAAGGCAAAAGCACGACCACCGTCGGCTTGGGGCAGGCGATGAAGCACATCGGCAAACGCGGCGTGATCGCCCTGCGCCAGCCGAGCCAGGGTCCGACCTTCGGCATCAAGGGCGGCGCGGCGGGCGGCGGTTACTCACAGGTTGTGCCGATGGAGACCTTCAACCTCCACCTGACCGGCGACATCCACGCGGTCACCGCCGCCAACAACCTGCTCGCCGCCATGATCGACAACCGTCTAATGCGTGACAACCCGCTCAACATCGACCCCGAAACGATCACCTGGCGGCGCGTTCTGGATGTCAACGACCGCGCCCTGCGTGACATTATCATCGGCTTGGGCGGAAAAAATGTCGGCGGCATACCCCGCGAGACCGGCTTTGACATTAGCGTCGCCAGCGAAGTCATGGCGATCCTCGCCATGACCACCTCGCTCGCCGACATTCGCGCGCGCTTCGGACGCATCGTCGTCGCGCTCACCAAAGACAAAAAAGCCGTCACCGCCGAGCAGATCGGCGCTGCCGGCGCGATGACCGTCCTCATGCGCGAAGCGCTGCGCCCCAATCTGCTGCAAACCCTCGAAAATACGCCCGCTTTTGTCCACGCCGGACCATTCGCCAACATCGCCCAGGGCAACAGCAGCATCCTGGCGGATCAGTTCGGCATCAAATGCGGCGACTATCTGATCACCGAAGCCGGCTTTGGCGCGGATATCGGCGCGGAGAAATTCTTCAACATCAAATGCCGTGCCAGCGGCTTGAAACCGGACGCCGCCGTGCTGGTCGTGACCGTGCGCGCCCTCAAGGCGCACAGCGGGCGCTATAAAGTCGTGGCGGGCAAACCCCTGCCGCCAGAGATGCTCGAACTCAACCTCGCCGACATCGAAGCCGGCGCAGCCAACATGTGCCGCCATATCGAGAACATCAAAAAGCACGGCGTGACACCCGTCGTCGCCATCAACCACTTTGAGGGCGATCACCCCGAAGAGATCGACGCCATCCGCCGCATCGCCGTCGAAGCGGGCGCGCTCGGCGCGGCGGTCGGGCGGCACTTTGCGCAGGGCGGGGCGGGCGCGGTCGAGCTGGCGGAGATGGTCGTCAGCGCCGCCGATCAGCCTAACCAATTCCGCTTTCTCTACGATCTGGATCAGCCGATCAAGCGCAAGATCGAGATCATCGCCACCGAGATTTACCGCGCTGACAGCGTGGCTTACGAGCCGCTGGCAGAGCGCCAGATACGCGACTATGAAGCCAACGGCTTCGGCGGGCTGCCGATCTGCATGGCGAAAACCCATCTCAGCTTCAGCCATGACCCGTCCCTCAAAGGCGCGCCGACCGGCTTCACCCTGCCGATCCGCGAGGTGCGCGCCAGCGTCGGCGCGGGCTTCATCTACCCGCTCTGTGGCGAAATGACCACCATGCCCGGTCTGCCGGAACATCCCGCCGCCGAAAAGGTGGACATCGACGAGAACGGGCAGATCATCGGGCTGTTTTAAGCGCTGCTGGCTAAGCGAACTGCCGCCGCAGATGCTCGACAAGGCTGGGCTGGATCATCTGCGGCGTCGTTTGCAGAAATAGAAGGGCAAACACGGGCTTACACGCGCCTTCAGCTCAGTTCGCTTTTCAGATGACTCGGTCGTCAGTGGAGATGCGGCGCGCTCAGGGCAGCAGATGGACTGCATCGGCATAGAAATCCAGCCCAACGCGCGTGCCTTCAGGGAAGATATGGCTGACGCGCGGATTCTGCTCGACCACTATCAGCGACAAGCCCTCACCCTGCACGATATATTCCACCTCCGATCCCAGATACATCGTCTGTTCGACGGTGAAGATGGGCTGGGCAGGGTCTTCTGGGCGCAGCCGCAGCGCTTCCGGGCGCAGCATGGCGGTGGCGCGCCCGCCGTTAACAGGCGCGAAGCCGCGCGGCGCGGAGACGGTCTTGCCAAGCAGATGCACCTCAGCATGATCGCCGCGCACCTGACAGGGTACACCTTCGATGAAGTTGGCTTGCCCGATGAAATCCGCTACGAAGCGCGTCGCTGGGGTGCGGTAGATGGCTTCTGGTGTGCCGATCTGCTCGATTTTGCCCTTGTTCATCACCACCACCCGGTCTGAAAGCGCCATCGCCTCGATCTGGTCGTGGGTGACATAGATGCTGGTGATCCCCAGGCGGCGCTGGAGGCGGTGAATTTCGCCGCGCATCTGCACGCGCAGCTTTGCGTCAAGATTGCTCAGCGGTTCATCGAACAGCAGGATGCGCGGTTCCATAACCAGCGAACGCGCCAGAGCAACGCGCTGCTGCTGACCGCCCGAAAGCTGGTTCGGGCGGCGCTTCTCCATCCCCGTCAGCCCCATCATGCTCAGCGCAGCGTTGGTGCGCCGTGCGATCTCCTCGCGCGAACGACCCGGCGTCTGCAAGCCATATGCCACATTGTCGAACACCGTCATGTGCGGAAAAAGCGCGTAGTTGTGAAACACCAGCGCCATATCGCGTTTATTCGGCGGCTGGCTGGTGATGTCTACGCCATCGAGCAGGATACGCCCGCTGGTGGGCAGCTCAAATCCAGCGATCAGGCGCAGCGTAGTGGTCTTGCCGCACCCAGACGGTCCGAGCAGGGTGAGGAACTCACCCGCGTAGATGTCAAGCGAGACCGAGTCGACCGCGCGCACGATGCCTGCGCCGCCGCGCTCCTGAAACTGTTTGACGATCTCCTGAAGCTGTAAGCGGATCGTCGCGGCGTGGTGCGTCCCCATGCGTTCAGCGTCCTCCTTCGATGCGGCGTTCTGCGCCTGTCTGCGCTCCAACAAGCACATACATGATGCCAATGGCGATCAGCACCAGCCCAGTCAGCAGCACGCAGTAAGCGAAGGCATTGCCATAACGCCCATTTTCCACTTCATTGAGGATTTGCTGCGTCATAATCTTGGTCTGCGGGGTGGTGATGAAGATGATGGCGGAGATGGTGGTCATCGACCGAGCGAAAGCGTAGATCAAGCCTGCTAGAAATGCCGGGCGGATGAGCGGCAGGGTAATGCGCCGGAAGGTGCGCGCGCTGTCTGCTCTCAGGCTGATCGACGCTTCCTCAATTGACGGGTCGATCTGCGACAGCGCTGACGCCCCAGTGCGCAGTGCAGCCGGCGCGCTGCGCACGATGAACACCAGCACGATTGCCAGCGCGCCGCCGAACACGCCCTGCCCGCCAGTCAGTTTGGGAATAAGGACGAAATCGCCGAGGGTGATCGGGTTGTTGAACGCCAGGATGTACCCGATGCCGATGATCGTGCCTGGGACAGCAATGCCGAGCATGGCGCCAAAATCGAGCAGGTTGCCACCGAAAAATTCTTTGCGGATGACGATGTAAGCAATGATCATGCCGATCAATCCGGCGATAGGCGTTGCCAGCAGCGAAAGCGTAGTCGTGTCGCGCATCGCCTGCCCGCCCAGCCCGTTGATGATAAAATCGAAATTCGCCAGCGTCAAATCCCAGCGCACACCCGGCACGCGGGTGAACGCGCCATGCACCATCATACCATACACCAGCACGATCAGCCCGCAGATGAAGATGACCAGCGCATATAGCCCCCAGCGCACCAGTGGATAATCGATAGTCTGCGGCGTGCCGGACGGCTTGCCCGTTACCGAAACCACGCTGATCCGGCTGATCCAGTAGCGCTGCACAATGAACACCAGCAGCGAAGGCACAAGCAGGATGACCGACAGCACCGCCGCGCCAGTCGTATCATACAAGCCGATGATGGTGACGTAGATGCGCGTCGCCAGCACTTCGTAGTTGCCCGCCATGACCAGCGGGTTGCTCAGATCGGCAATCGCCTCGATGAAGAGCAGCAGGAACGAACTCGCAATGCCTGGCAGCAGCATCGGCAGGGTGACCGTGCGGAAGATGCGCCATTTCCCCGCGCCGAGATTGGTCGCCGCTTCATCGAGCGCTGGGTCAAGCGCCTGCATCATCCCGCGCAGGTTGAGATAGGCGATGGTGAAGAACGAGAGCGTCATCACCAGCACCAGCCCATGCAGACCGTAGATGTCATAGCGCACGCCGAAAATGCCGCGCGTGACTGTCCCACTGCGCCCAAACAGCACGATGACCGATGCGGCGACGGCGAACGGCGGCGAGATGATCGGGATGAGGGCGATGATGTGGATCAGCCGTTTGAATGGCACGTTGAGGCGCACCTGCACAAAGGCGAATAAAAAGCCCACCGCCGTCCCTACGACGCCCACCAGCACCCCCAGCACCAGCGTATTGATGATGATCGTTTGGTAGACCGGGTCGGTCAGGTAGCGCACAAATAGGGGCTGACCGCGTTCGGACGCGCTCTCCCCGATCATGGCGATCAGCGGCAGCAGCACCGCCGTGACCACAAAAATGATCATGAGCAGCAGCGCCAGTGCCAGAAGCGGATCGCGCAGGATAGCGTTGATCTGTTTGAACTGCTGGCTTTCACGCATGGTGTTGTACACGCACATGCTCCAGAGATGAGGCTTACCAACCAGTGAGAAAAATAACACACCCCCGCCATTTTCGGCAGGGGTGCGAGCGATCCAGTCTGCTGCGCAATCTTTATTGCGGCGCGGTGGCGATTTCGGCGTCGAAGCGCTCGGAGATCGTGCGGCGGTTCGCGCCGGCAGCCTGGAAGTTGTAGTTGACGACGTTGATCTGCGACAAATCGACCGACAGCGGCGACACGGTCGCTTCTGGGTTGGTCGGCAGCTGCAGCGAGTTGACCGTCGGTCCGATGTTCTGCGCTTCAGCGGTCAGCGCCCAATCGAACCAGGCGCGCGCCGCCTCCGGCTCAGGTCCGTTTGCGACAATCGCCATGCCGCCGATCTCATAGCCCGTGCCTTCTTCGGGGAAGGTGGTCACCAAAATGCCTTCGAAACCCTCTTCCTGGAGCTTGGTGCAGTCGTGCGAGAAGATGATCGACACCGCCACCTCGCCCTGCCCCGCCAGCGTGCCGGGCGCGGAGCCAGAGCGCGTATACTGAAGGATGTTGTTGTTCAGCGCGGCGTAATACTCGAACGCGGCATCAATCGCCGCCTGGGTAGGCGCGCCGTTTTCATCATAGCCCGCGCCTGGCGTCTCCGCTTCCAGGGCGTCGGCGCGCAGCGTTACAATCGTCCAGAACGCGGTGAACGCTGTACCGCTGGTAGCAGGATGCGCCATCGCCACATTGCCCTGAAGCTCAGGGGCGAGCAGATCATCCCATGAGGTCGGCGGTTCCAGACCCAATTCCTCAAGCACCTGCACGTTGGAGCAGAAGCCGAGCGCGCCAACATACACCCCCGCCCAGAAGTTATCTGCGTCGCGGTAGATTTCCGGGATCGCCGCCGCATTCGGCGACTCGTAGGGTTCGATCAGCCCTTCAGCTGCTGCTGCAATGAAGGCATCTGCCGGGCCGCCCCACCACACCGAAAATTCCGGGTTATCCTGCGCCGCGCGCAGACGCGCCAGCGACTCGCCCGATGACAAGCGAACATAGTTAGTAGTGATGCCAGTCTCCGCTTGGAATGCAGCCGTCATCGCCACACACCAGTCTTCCTGCGGGGTGCAAAGAACAGTGAGCGTCTGTCCCTGCGCGCTAGCGGGGATGGCGATCAGCAGCGCGATCAACGCGAACACTAGAGCAGTAAAGCTGAGCATCTTATTCATGGTTACTCCTTGCAGGTTATGTTGCGATGGAAGATCATTTTTACAAACTGCCTTAACTGAACATTCTACATGCCGTATTTTAAATATCGTGGTCAGTATTTTAAAGTTTAGCCAGTGTGGGTAATGTCCGTGAAATTCGGTGCAGGGAGTATCTGAAAAAATATACAAGTTATGCAGTTGAAATTAAAGATGATAGAATCGAAAGCATGAACACACCAAAATACACCGAACACGACTACATCTCAGAACTGCACCGCTGGCGCTCTCGTATCTCCATCTCTTCCGGCAAATTCGACATCATTCACCGCGCTGTTCGCCCCTACTTGGCGCATCTTATCCGCTCGATTCCTTCAACTGTGTCAGTCCTAAACCTATGACGATGCTGATCCGAGCCGGCTTGGGAATCACCGACGCAGACAGCCTGCCTCAGACCGATCTCGCGGTCTGTGTACAGGGCAATCGCATTGCTGCCGTCGGCGCGTGGAGCGAACTGATCAGCCAGTATCCAAACGCCGAGCGCGCCGGCGGCGATCATTATTTGCTGCTGCCCGCCTTTGTGGACAGCCACGATCACGGGCGCGGATTGGGGACGGCTTCGCTGGGCATTGACGATGATCTGTTGGAAATCTGGATTCCGCATCTATGGTCTCAGCCGGTTATCGATCCGTATCTTGCCGCTGTCCACGACGGGCTTCAGCTCCTGCGCTCCGGTGTCGGGACGGTCGCGCACAGCCATAACCCACGCGATTGGCACAATGTCCCTTACGAAGCGGAAGAGACTTTGCGCGGGTATCGGGATGCGGGTATTCGCGTTGCCTATCATCCGGTCATCGTCGATCAGAATCTGCTGGTGTATGCTGATGAGGATACCTTCTTGGCGGAACTGCCCGCCTCGGTGCGCGATCTCGCCGAGCCGTTTCGTCGTCCATCGATGCCAGAACGCGGGGACTATTTCGCCATGTGCGCAGAGCTGATGCGCCGTTTCCATGACTCAGAGCAGCACACCGCGCATATTCAGATCAGTCCGGCGGGGGGTCAGTGGTGCAGTGATGAACTGATCGCGGCTGCAGTGGACTTCGCCAAAACCCATCACACGCGGGTGCAGATGCACATGCTGGAGACGCGCTATCAGCGCGCCTATGCCCACCGGCGGTGGGGCAAGAGCTTCATTCAGCATCTCGATGATCTCGGCGCGCTGGGGGACTGGCTGACGCTCGCGCACATGATCTGGCTCGATGAGGAGGATTTCGCGCTGCTGAGTGCGCGCGGTGTCGGCGTCGCTCACAATCCGAGCGCCAATCTGCGGCTGCGCAGCGGCATCGCGCAGCTCGCGCGCTTAGAACAGGCGGGGGTACGGGTTGGAGTCGGGCTGGATGGGCATACACTCGACGATGATCAGGATTACTTCCGTGAGCTGCGTCTCGCCTGGGCATTGGGCAATCGCCCTGGCGCGAGTTCGCCGCTGGTAACTGCCGAGACGATGTTTCGGATCGGCACGACCAGCGGCGCGGCGATCACGCTCGGCGCGCAGACTCCCCTCGGAAAGCTGGAACCGGGCGCATTGGCAGACCTAGTGCTGGTGGACTGGAACGCCGTGCGCGGAGAATGGGCGCCGGATGGCTTTCCCAGCCCTGAAAAGGCGCTGGCATTTCTGCTGCATCGCGCCACCCGTCATCATGTGATAGCAGTGATGATCAACGGCGTCTGGGTGGTGCGCGATGGGCGATCAGCGCGAGTGGATGAGCGGGTGATTGCCCACGCTATCCGCGCTGAACTGGCGCGCCAGCAGGTCACGCAGTCGTCCCCGATGCTGCACGCCGCGCGAACCCTCGCGCCTTATCTACGCCGCTTTTACGCCGACTGGGATCGCTGATGCAGATCGATGTGGTGCGCGCCAATGCGCTGTTACACCCGCCAATACGCCAGGAAAGCGGGTATATGGCAGCGCAGCAAACCAAACTGCAGCGAAACCGATTGAGTTTCTTAATTCAACTCTTTGGGTGATGCTTCTGCGCGATTATAAAATCGGATACAAGTAAAGCATCCACTGTGACGTTATGAGGAATGGGCATCTATGACTCCGGCTGTGTCCTTATTACAAGCGGCGGCGCTGTTTGCGCTGACCGCTGTGGCGGAAATCACCGGATCGTATCTGGCATACAGTGTCGTTAAGCATGGTCGTCCGATCTGGTGGTTGATCCCCGCTGCGCTGAGCATCGCGCTGTTCGTCTGGCTGCTCACCCTGCATCCAGGCGCGGCAGGGCGCACCTACGCCGCCTACGGCGGCATGTATATCGCCATTGCGTTCGCGTGGCTGTGGCTGATCGAACGGCAGCAGCCTAATCTTTGGGAGACAGTTGGCGTGATCGTCTCCCTGATCGGCATGGGCATCATCATCCTGGCTCCGCAAAGCATCAGCAGCTCATAATTGTTGGGTTAGGGTGTGTGTTGGTGGTCAATCTCAATCACGCCTGCATCAGGGAAGATCGCCAGAAACACTTCCAGCAGCGACCGCCGGATGACCACGCAGGCAGCGCGATAATGCCGCTGGCGCAGCAGAGGCAGTGCGCTCTGCCAGCCTCGATGATGGCGCAGTTCCAGCGGACCGAGTTCATCGATCACCAGCAGATCGCAGACGTCAATCGCTTTGAGTATGTCGTCGCCCCATGCTAGAGTTTCGGGGTGGAATTTCCATCGCGGCGTGGGCGAGGTGGGGTCAGGGGCGGGCAGGCGCTCTGCCAGCCGCCGCCGTTCGCCGCTCGCCAGCGCGATCAGATCGATGGCGGTCTTCTCCCCATCGATGAACACCCCCGGTGAGGACACGCCCGCCGCGCGCAGCCCCATGCTGCGGACATGCGCGACCAGTTCCGCGCACCAGGTCGTCTTGCCCGCGCCGATCTCGCCAGTGACGACGATGATCTGTTCTGGAGGGCAGGACTCCCACACCTTCGCTGGCGTCGGGGTCATGAGGCGCGCCGTTTCGGCAGGATGGCGCGGGCAGTCCGCGAGCCGCCCGCCGTTTCGTAGATCACTTCCGTCTCCATGTCATATGCTTCGGAGAGCAGCAGCTCGGTCAGGGTGTAAGCGGGGTCACCGTATGACAGGGCGCGCCCGGCTTTCATCAGCAGGACGCGGTGCGCATAGGTCAGCGCGTTATTGGGGACGTGCGAGGTGACAATAAACGACAGCCCTTCCGCCGCCAACCGCGCCACGATCTCCATCACGCGCTGCTGATTATTCAGGTCAAGATGGGAATCGGGTTCGTCCATCAGCAGGACGCGGCACTGCTGCGCCAGCCCGCGCGCGATCAGCACCAACTGGCGCTCCCCGCCGCTGAGCTGTGTATACGGACGGTCGCGGTAATGCGCCAGCCCGACGCTGGCGAGCGCGTCATCGGCAACCACGTAATCCGCCTTGCTCGGTGTGCCGAACAATCCCAGATGGGGCGCTCGCCCCATCAGGATCATCTCGCGGACAGTGTAGGCGAATGCTGGCGTGTGGAGCTGCGGAATCAAGCCGATACGCTGGGCGCGCTCGGTCGATGTATAGGTGTGAATATCTCTGCCGTCAAGCGCGATCTGACCGCTGGTAGGCTTGAGCGCGCCGCTCAGACACTGCATCAGCGTGGTCTTGCCGCAGCCATTGCGCCCCAGCAGATACAGGATCGTGCCGGGTTCCAGGGTCAGCGAGATGCCGCGCAGCACAGGCACGCCGGCTGTATACGCATGAGTGATGTCGCTGGCTTCCAACATGCGGCTCACCAGCCCGTGCGGTTGCGGCGCAGCAGAACGATCAGCAGCGGCACGCCGATTAACCCGGTCAGGATGCCAATTGGCACTTCCGTCGGCAGCAGCGTCCGCGAGACGGTGTCGATGAGCAGCAGGAACGACGCGCCCAACGCCAGCGAAGCGGGAATCAGCCGCTTGTGATCCGGTCCGACGATGATACGCCCGGCGTGGGGGATGACCAACCCGATCCAGCCGATGACTCCCCCCACCGCGACCGCCGCCGCCGTCATCAAAGTGGCGCAGACGATGATGCTCAGCTTCAGACGGTTGGGATTCATGCCCAGCGTGGCGGCTTCGGCATCTCCCAGTGACAGGATGTTCAGCCGCCAGCGCACCAGCCAGAGAAAGAAGCTGCCCAATACGGTCAGCAGCGCCAAGATCGGCACGCTGTTCCAGGTGACGCCTGTCAGTCCGCCCAGCAGCCAGAAGGTGATAGCGGGCAGGGTGTTGAGCGGATCGGCGATGTATTTCATCAGCGAGGTGAGCGAACCGAAAAACGAGCCGATGAGGATGCCCATCAGTGTGAGGACGATCATCGGCGCAGTGCTGTACAGGCGGCTGCCGAGATATGCCAGCGAAACCGCGAGCAGCCCGAAGCCGAAGGCGAAACCCTGTACAACGATGGTTGTCCCCCCGATCAGCAGCGCCAGCGCCGCGCCGAAGCCCGCGCCGGAGGTCACGCCGAGCAAATTGGAGTCAACCAGCGGGTTTTTGAAAATCCCTTGAAATGCCACACCTGTACTCGCCAGCGCCGCGCCGATCAGCACGGCAGACAGTACGCGGGGAAGCCGAATGCGCAGCACAAGCGTGATTTCAGTCTGCGACAGCCCATCCGCCAAACCGGGAAACACGGGGGACAGCAGCGCCCGCGTCACATTTTCGATGCTGATCCCGTACAGCCCGATCATTAGAGTGGCAATCATCAGGACGAACGGCAGGAGGAGCAAACCCGCGTAGACGAGATCGCGCCCGCCGATCCGCGTTCCTGCCGCCGTCCAAACGCGCCGCAGTGTTACGACGCGCATACAGCCGCGATCTCATCCTGCGGGATGGCGTGACCATAAAATACGTTGAAGAAGGTCACGGCTTCAGCGGCACAGTCCAGCTCGACGCGACCGGGGAACAGCTTCTGCGCCAGCCAGATGATGCCGAGAACGGAGTCCGGCACGGGCGCGTCCCAGGGCGCAACCCAGCTCGGCATCTTGTAGACCTGCCCGTTCTGCACGGCGGGGATGATCTGCCATTCCGGGCTGTTGATCAGCGTCTCCGGCGTCACGTTGCCGTACGGCACGATGATGATCGTATCCGGATTCCACAGCACGATCTGTTCGAGATTGACATCGTTCCAGAAGCCGGTCAGTTCAGCGGTGACTGACTGCCCGCCCGCTGCGGCGATGATGTCGGTCTGATACATATCGCCGCTGATGACGCGCAGGGGTTCCGTACCGACCATCAGCACGCGCGGGCGTTGCTCGGCGCTCAGATCATCGGTCTGATCCACCACCTGCGAGAAGATGCTGTCGTAATAGTCTACCCAGGCGGCAGCCTGGGCGGCGGCATTCGGACCGAACACCTGACCTGCAAGCAGCATCGACTCTTTCATCCGCTCCGGCGACTCGCCCTGGAACAGCACCACCGGGATACGCAGCTCAGCCACCGTATCGAGCCAGGCAGCGCGCGTGCTGGTGAAGATGACATCCGGCTGCAGTTCAGCGACCTGCTCGACGTTGATCTCAGTCTGACTGATCACCACGCTGCTCACCTCAGGGAAGCGCGGATCGATGGCTTCCATGCGCGCTGCGCCAACCGGATCGCGCGCGCCCAGATAGCCGGCGGAGACCAGCCGATCCGACGCCCCGACGCCGTAGACCAGATAGGTAGCGATACTGTAAGCGGTGATGACGCGCCGCACCGGTTGGGGAATCTCGACCACATTCCCCACCTGATCGATCACCGTGATGCTGGCGGGCAAGAAGCCAGCGTCGATCAGCGCCTGCTGTCCATCCGGCGAGACCGCAAACTCGACGAACTCAGCTGCCTGCTGCGACTCAGTCACAAAGAAGGCGTCCGGCAGGAAGTGCGGCGGCGCGCCGACGAAGTCAGCGGGCAGAACGGCGCGGTCGCGTGTCGCCAGCAGATCGGCATCCGCATCGGCGAAGACGGGCGCTGCGCCGTATTTTGCCTCATAGAGGGCGGCGACAGCCGGCTGCAAGACGTCATCCGCCTGAATGGTGAAAGGCGCGTCCTGCGCGCTGACCACGCTGACGGTCAGGCTCAGGATGAGCGCAAAGACGAACCGTAACAACCACTTCATGAAGCACATCTCCTTAAATATCAGGTCAGGCATTCAGATCGCCCGGAGGCGGTTCATTCGGAAACGGGCATTAACTCACCCTGTTCAAGCCAGTGCCGTGCCGCCTGCTGCTGGTTGAGCTGGAACTCCAGCGCCAGCGCCTCAATGCCTGATTTCGCACGATCGCGCTCGGCAGTTAGCTGCTCAATTCTGGCGATGCAAGCATCGCGCTGATGGCGGATGATCTCATCTATTGGAAGTTTTAACAGCCGCGCGATATACAGTCGGCTGAGAAATTCCACGCGAATACGGCGAATGCTAGGGGACGGGCGCGGCTCATTCAGCCACGCATAAAGTCGCTGCTCACCGGATGCGGTCAGTGCGTATTCGGTGCGCGGCGGCGCTGTTCCTGTTGTGACCTCTCGCCCGGTGATCACGCCTTCACGCTCCAGACGTTTCAGCACAGCGTAAATCTGGCTGGTGCTTAAACGCCACATCTGCCCAAGCTGACCAGGACTGCGAAAGCATTCCAGCAGTTCGTACCCATGCCGCGGCTGAACTGCGAGCAGTCCAAGAATGGTTTCATCCGGCGTTAGTGAACTCATGCTTCTATTCTATTATAGAATAGCGGCTTTGAACAAGGGTCTTGAGAGCTGGGGATGAGAAACCTGAGCGCAAATATGGAAAAAATACAGCGCAGCGTTATAATGCACGTCTCACATCCATCGGCACAGTACAAGGACAGGGGTCATGCGCATCGTTCTCATCGGCTTTGGCGTCGTCGGACAAGGGTTTGCGGCACTGCTGCGCGACAAAGCCGCGTATCTGCGCGACTCGCTCGGCTTGACGACGCGCCTCGTCGGCGTTTACACCCACACGCGCGGCTCGCTCTATCATGCTGACGGACTCGACCCCAACGCGCTGCTGACGATCATCAAAGCTGGCACGCTCGATGACTATCCTTACATGCCCGGTCTGGGGCGGAGCTGGGACGCGCTGCGGCTGATCCGCAAAGGCGAAGCGGACGTGCTTGTAGAGGTCAGCCCGACCAATCTGATCGATGCGCAGCCCGCCCTCAGCCATATCCGCGCCGCGCTGGAGTCGGGGATGCACGTGATCACCGCCAACAAGGGACCGATTGCGCTGGCGTATGACGATCTGCGCAAGCTGGCAGCGCAGAAAAAACGCCATTTGCGCTTTGAGGCGACGGTGATGGCGGGGACGCCGTCGATCCGGCTGGCGATGCAGAGTCTGGCAGGCTGCACGATCACGGCGGCGCGCGGCATCCTCAACGGCACGACCAACTATATTCTGACACAGATGGAGAGCGGCAAAACCTACGCTGAAGCGCTGGCGGAGGCGCAGGCGCTCGGCTATGCCGAGTCTGACCCAACTGCCGATGTCGATGGGTGGGACGCGGCGGCGAAGGCGCTGATCCTCGCGGCGAGTGTGTTCAATAAGCGGCTGGGATTGGATGAGCTGCATGTCAGTGGGATCAGCCACCTCACGCCGGAACACATCTGGTCAGCGGGCGAAGCCAATGAGCGCTGGAAGCTGATCGCCGAGGTCACGCTGGAAGGCGGCAAAGTGGAGGCGATGCGCCTGCCCAAATCCCACCCTCTGGCGAGCGTCAGCGGCGCGACCAACGCCATCACCTACACGACCGATCTGCTCGGCGATGTGACGCTGATCGGCGCAGGCGCGGGCAGTCAGCAGACAGGATTTGGAATTCTCTCCGATCTGATCGACCTCCACCGCTCGCGTTAGCTCAGACGCTCCAACAAAGCCCTGTCGAAATCCCAGGACGCAGACGAAACCGCGTCGAACTACTTTATTTTAGATCGCTGATATTTCACCTGCGCTTGCCTTTTTATTCAATCCTACTTAACGACAGTATTCCATCATCCGCTTGAATGACTGACCGCGGTCATTCAACCATTCGTTGGTTAGGTTTAAGGTGAATAGCAGTGAAAAAATCGATCTTCGCTCTGTTTGGTGTTCTCGTTCTGCTCAGTATTGCGCCGGTGTTCGCTCAGAACAGCATCCCGACCGGCAACGTCATTTTCTATCACCCCGATGGCTCCGGTCTGAATCACTGGAATGCCGCACGCATGTACTGGTACGGTCCGGACGGCATGTTGAACTGGGATATGCTGCCTGAAATGGCAGTCTATCGTGGTCATATGAGCGACCGCTTGGTCGGCACGTCCAACGGCGGCGCGACGGTTCACGCCTTCGGCTACAAGGTGTTGGGACCTGGCAGCTTCGGTCAGGATGGCGGCATCGATCCGGAGGAACCGGGTTCGGATGGGCGTCCGATCAACGCGCTGAGCGGCTTCCCCGGCAGCATCATGCGCGAAGCGGCGGCGGCGGGGATGCCGGTCGGCATCGTCAATGATGGCGACCTGCCTGAACCTGGCACGGGCGTTTTCCTGTCGGAAGTCGGAGATCGCAATCTCTCCAACGACATTGCTGCGCAGTTTATCGACGGTCGGCGTGGTTTCGAGGGCGAGCCGCTTCCGAAAGTGCTGCTGGGCGGCGGCGAGGGCTTCTTCCTGCCGAATGACGCGCCGGCTTGCGAAGACGAAGTGACTCTGGAGTGCTACATCCATGTTGACCAGGTCAACGGGCGTGGACCCGACCGCCGCGACGGGCGCAACCTGCTGATCGAGGCGCGCGAACTGGGCTACGAAGTCATCCGCACGCGTGAGGAGTTCGACGCGCTCTGGGAGCGCATTCAGGCAGAGCCGGACTTCGCGCCGATGGTGCTGGGTCTGTTCTCGCGCGACGACATCTTCAACGACGCGCCCGAGGAACGCCTGATCAGCCTGGGTCTGGTCGATAACAACATGCGCGAAACCCGCGAGGGTCGTCTGATCATTTGGGGCAGCCGTCCTGGCACGCGCGGCTACAACCCGCCGACCACCGCCGAAATGACGACGATGGCGCTGGAAGTGCTGCGCCGTCATAGCGAGCGCGCCGGGATGCCGTTCTTCCTGGTCAGCGAGACCGAGAGCGTGGACAATGTCCCCAACAATGCCAACGCCATCGGCACGCTGCGCGCGCTCAAGCACGCTGATGACACCATCGGCGTTATCCGTGAATTCATCGCCAACAACCCGAACACACTGCTGCTGACAGCGGCGGACAGCGATGCCGGCGGTCTTCAGGTCTTCAGCCCCGCGCCGGTCAGCGGTGATCGTGTCTCGACCAGCACCGGCAACCCGACTGGCTTCGGTCTGAACCAGGGCTTCCCGCTCGACGGGATTGAGGGTCAGAACACCGCGCCGTTCACGTCCGCGCCGGATGCCTTCGGCAACACGTTCGACTTCGCCATCGGCTGGACTGGCACAAACGACGTGGCGGGCGCGATCATCAGCCGCGCTGAGGGTCTCAACGCCGAACTGCTGCGCACTGAGTTCCGCGGTCGTTTCGACAGCACCGATGTCTATCGCATGATCTACGCGACGCTGTTCGGTGAGCTACTGCCCGCGTCCTACGGTCAGTCTGCGCCAACGCGCGGCGAGTAGTTTCGACGCGCTTTTCATCAGCGAAAACTCAGCCAGCGGCTGGGTTTTCGCCTTGTCCAACCCGCCGCTATAATAACTAGCATCAAATAGCTCAATCTCAACTCTAAACTCAGAAAGACAAGCGCATGTGCGGTATTTTTGGGCATCTCCGCCCAGATGGCGCGGACGCTGATCTGATCGAACATATGGCGCGCCGCCTGGCGCATCGCGGACCGGATGGCTATGGCACGGCTCAGCTTGGCGCGCTGGCATTGGGCGCGACTCGCCTGTCGATCATCGATCTGGCGGCGGGCGTTCAGCCGATCTTCAGTGAAAATCGGCGGGTTGCAGTCGTGTTCAACGGCGAAATCTATAATCACAAGGCGCTGCGCGCTGACCTGGAGCAGGACGGACATCATTTCGCCACACAGACCGATACGGAAGTCATCGTGCATGGCTACGAAGCCTGGGGCGATGGGGTGTTAGATCGGCTGCGCGGGATGTTCGCGCTGGGCATCTGGGATGAAGCAAATGAGCGTCTGCTGCTGGCGCGGGATCGGACGGGCGAAAAGCCGCTGTATTACGCGTCGCTTTCAGATGGGGAGCTGGTATTCGCCTCGGAGATCAAGGCGTTGTTTGCCCATCCTGGCTTGACGCCAAAGGTCAATCATGCGGCGCTGCCGCATTTTTTGATCCTGGGCTATGTCCCGCCTCCGGAGACGATGTTTGCAGGGATTTTCAAGCTCGCCCCTGGCGAAAAACTGATCGCCGAGCGCGGACGGCTCGACAAGACCTTGTATTGGCAGGCGCGCATCTCGGCGCTTGATCCGCCCCCGTACGCCGAAGCGGTCAAACAGGTGCGCGCCGCCGTCATGGAGGCGGTCGAGATCGAGATGATGAGCGATGTGCCGATTGGCGCATTCCTCAGCGGCGGGATCGACTCGACGATTGTCGTGGCGCTGATGCAGCGCTTGTCCCGCCAGCCCGTTCAGACCTTCACCGTCGGCTTCGATATGCCGCCGGGCAGCAAGAATGATCAGAAATTCAATGTCGATGCGCGCTACGCAGCGCTGGTCGCGGAGCGCTTCAAGACCCACCACCATACGATCACCATTCGTCAGGATGAACATCTCGCCGCACTGCTGCCGCATCTGGTCTACGCGATGGATGAGCCGATCTCGATCCCGACGATGATTCAGACTGCGTATGTCTCGGCGCTGGCGCGGCGCAGCGGTGTGCCGGTCATGCTGGGCGGTGACGCAGGGGATGAGCTTTTTCTCGGCTACAGCCACTATCGGATGGATCGCCTGCTGGAACGCTACCGGTCGATCCCCACGCTGGTGCGCGCCAACATCCTGACTCCGTTTCTGGAACACCTGCCCTCGGCGCGCTTTGACAACCTGCGCAAGCTGGCGCAAAAGTCGCGCCTGACCGATCCGGCTGACCGCTATCTGACCTGGACGCGCATCATCGATGGCGAACGCCTGCCTGAACTGCTGGCGGGCGCAAACGGCGGGCTTGAGTCGGTGCGCGCGGTGCTGCGTCCCATGCTAGCGATGCCGCAGGCGCGCCACTTCGCGCAGCGCGCAGCCTATCTTGAACTGCGGCTGCCGATGGCGGAGAACATCAACATGCGCGTGGACAAGATGAGCATGGCGATGTCGGTCGAATCGCGCTCACCGCTTCAGGATTACCGACTGGTCGAGCTGGCGCTCCGTTTGCCGCTGGAATACAAGCTCCGGCGCGGCGATTTCAAGACCGTCCTCAAGGATGCTTTCGCTGATCTCATTCCCGCCGAAGTCCTGGCGCGACCGAAATGGGGCTTCACGCCGCCCGCGTCCGACTGGCTGCGCACGGGTCTGCGCCCGCTGGTCGAGACAGTCCTAGCGCCGGAGCGCGTCGCAGCGGTTGGCGTGTTTCGACCGGACACCCTTTCACGGCTGACTCACGCGCACATCGTCGAGCGCAAATATGAACTCTGGTCGATCTGGTCGGCGCTGATTTTTCATCTCTGGTACGCGCTCTACATCGACCGTTCGCTGACTCTCGATCACACTCTGTCACCGGATGATCTGGTCAGCGCAGCTGTCCGCTAAGCGCGCTTGAAGCGCACAGCGCGCAGCCCGAACTGCTCAGCGCGGACGACCCGAACGCCGTCGAACAGGGCCGCGAAGCACGCCTCAGCGGATGCCGCGTCGGGCGTGCCGATCTCGATGCCGTCGATGCCAGCGATCCCGTTGGCGTGGTCAGTGAGGGCAGGGTCGTCGGGGATGCGCAGACGGCGCGGCGTGATGTCCTGGATCAGAAAGGGCGCGAAGCCATCCTCGATCAGCGCCAGCCGCCACCGTACCAAAACCCCATCGGCGCGACGCCGTTCGCCGTCGATGGGGTCGCCAACGCGAAAGCCGAGTCGTCTCAGGCGGACGGACTCCGCGCTCAGTTCGTCAGCGCGCAGGGCGAAGCCGACCACGCTGCCGCCCGCCTCCAGCATCCGGCTGAAATCGACCATGCCCGGCAGCGGCGCTTCACCCGTCCGCGCCAGCAGTTCGAGATACGTCCCATCCTGAAACACGATCAGGGCATTTTCGGTGGCGCGGTTGGCATGGACGCCGCCGCGAACGACGGTGAAACCCTGCGTCCGATAGGATTCCATTGCCGCGCTCAGGTCAGAGGCAGCGATGACGGCATGATCGAATGCGAGCGGCATGGTTCAGCGATCCTGGCTCACGATGCGTCGCGCTGCTGTGTATAGCGCTGGTGAGCCTGTTCCGCCAGATCGCGATCCGCCACAACATCGCCGCCGCGCGCCGTCGCGCCGATCACAATGCCCGCGCTCACCAGCACCAAGTTCTTGATGATATACTGCCCCTCCAGCGTTGGGACAATCGGGAAGGTAGTGAACGTCTCGCTGGGGAACAGAAACAGCGGCGTGACCGTGCCGAGCATCTGCACCAGCAGCAGCAGGATCGTCGCGCGCACAAAGCGCCCGCTGATCATCCCCAACCCGATCAGCACCTCCCACAGTGCCAGGATCGGCAGCGCTATTGACGGCGTAACCACACTGAAAGTCAAAGTTTCAATCGTCCGCGCTGCCAGGTCTTCCGCCGGGCTGACATTGGGGAAGAATTTCAGCGCGCCGAACCATAAAAAGACCACGCCGACACTGACTCGCAGCAGCGTCATGCCATAGCGCGCCATCGTGCGCGTGATGAGCGCGTCGATTCGGTCGAACTGCTTCATAAGTTACCTCGGCTCAACTCTTTTTGTGAATGGCTTCACAATAATAGCCGAGATAAGTGCCCTTGTCTATCGTCGTAATCAATTCAAATGGGGTAGAAGTATCAGAGCCGCTGCACAGCTCATCGAAGGCTGTGAGCGGTGCTGTTGTCGTCTCAAAAATTTGATATAGCAGCTTTAAGGGATAGAGCGGCTGCGCAGCTTACCCCGGGTGGGGTTTGCTACCACATTGATCACTAGTTTCAGTCCCCCGAAGGGGATACAGCGGCTGCGCAGCTGAAACATCAAATACAAATCCAAGCAACACAATCCTGTTTCAGTCCCCCGAAGGGGATACAGCGGCTGCGCAGCAAGACGTCTGGTTCCGTAAGTGTGACAAAAATCTCGTTTCAGTCCCCCGAAGGGGATACAGCGGCTGCGCAGCGTGGTGCTACGTGTGAGACTTTCCGTGTACTTCAAATGTTTCAGTCCCCCGAAGGGGATACAGCGGCTGCGCAGCCATCGACCTGCGATGAGATCACGAAAGCGATCTCATGTTTCAGTCCCCCGAAGGGGATACAGCGGCTGCGCAGCTCGACGATGAAGAGTATGTATTCATCTGTGAGGAAGTGTTTCAGTCCCCCGAAGGGGATACAGCGGCTGCGCAGC
>CALKJO010000009.1 GCA_937995825.1 uncultured Anaerolineae bacterium | reverse complement strand
GTATTGCGCGATTTTCGCGCTCGATCTGAGCCGCGCCCTGCGCAAATCTGCGCACAGATGTGCGTTTTTGCGAGAATCGATTTTTGCGCCAAAACGGGGGGGATTCTCGCAAAATTTCTCCCTCAGTTTTTTCAGTCCTCTCCAAAAATCGGCTGAATCCGGGCTTTTGGAGGGGGATTCTCGCAAATGCGGCAAAACGCCCCTGTTTTTTTGCCGCCCGCCGCGCATCTGCCCTTGATGATAATGCGCGCGGACAGCGGAGCCTATGCAAACGCGAAACTCGTGTCTCGCTTCGATACAGAAGCAAACCCTCTCTCACAGCCGTTTCTCCCAGTCAAGTCATCGATTTCAGGGCGAATTTGAGTAAATCTACTCATGCCCGCCGATACAACAATGATACAATCGGTGTATTGTCGATGGATAAAGGCAGATCCCTTGCTCAACTGGACAGGACACCCGCTGGTCGATGTCGGCATCGCCGCTCTGACCGCCTTCTGCAAACAGTCTGACCCAACTGCGCTGACGGAAGCCGATCTGACGGCAGCCGCCGATTACCTGGTGCGGCTGTATACGCAGAACCGCGCGATGCGAGGACATGCCGATGGGATCGTCTTTCACAACACGCCGTATACTCGGGAACGCGATCCGCAGGCGCGCGCCGCTTACATCGCCGAAAAGCTCTACAGCTGGCGGGACGACGCGCCGACGCGGGCGGAGCGCTGCGCTTTCTGCGGGCGTCCAAGCGCCTATCGCGCCAGCCGCCGCGACGTGCCGATGCTGAATGGGCAGGCGGTCATCAATTTCAGCCCTGCCGGGCGCGACGGGCTGCCGGTTTGCGGGCGCTGTTCGCTGGCGCTGCACATGCTGCCGCTGGGCTGCGTCAAATGTGGGGGGAGTCTGCTGGCGGCGCACAGCCCCGATCCGGCGATCACGCTCGCCCTGGCGCGCGATGCGCTGGAGCGGATGCTCAAACTGCTGGCGCTGCCCGATCTGGAGAAGCTGCCGGGCGTCAAATATGAAAAGACGCGCCTGATCGAGCTGTTGCTGCGCTGGGCGGACTCGGCGGCGCGCGCTGTGCCGGTCACAGGCTATGTCTTCAGCAACAGCGGCACGGCTCCAGACATGCGCATCTACCCGATCTCCAGTGCCATCATCGGCTTCCTGCGCGCTGTCCGCACTAATCCCGACGGGACGCTGACCGAGGCATGGAGTCGAGCGGTCGCGCGCGCCTGGGGAAAAGGCTTCGGCGAGTCGAAGCGCAGTGCCGACGCCGCGCCCCCAAAACGCGCCCGCAAAGCCGCTGCCGCGCCAGTCGATCCGGAGCAGGAAGTCAACGGGCTGTTCGAGGCGCTGCTCGCGCTGCCCGCCAACGCGGTGTGGCTGCTGCGGCGCTATCTGCTGCCGGTCAGGCCTTGGGGACTCATCGAGTTATATCTGAGGATGATCATGAACCTAAACAACGAACGCATCGAGCTGCTGCGCACCCTCGGCGACCGCTTCGCCGACTATGCCAAGGGCAGGCGGGATTTCTTCTTCAAATTCGCCCGCGCCCGAAACTATGACGAATTCCGGCGCGCGCTGCTCCGCGCCGCCGACGATACGGCGCGAGAAGGCAAACCCATCATCACCTTCGATGAATTCATCGAGGTTTTCACCACGTCCAGCGACGAATACAACAAATACAACAATTGGCGGCTGATGCGCGATCTGATCGCCCTGCGGATGCTTGAGCGCGGCGCGATCACCGATGATGAAGTTTTGTTTGACGATGAACCCGAATTGATCTCACAGGAGGAGGAAGAAGTATGAATTTCTTGACCGGCATTTACGCCATCGACGCGCCCGCCTCCGCGCTCAACAACGGCATGGGCGAGGAGACCAAAGCGATCACTAAGAAAATCCGTGTCGGCGCGCGCGAGTATCCGTATGTCTCAGCGCAGGCGGTGCGCTATTGGCTGCGCCGGACGCTGGAGCGCCTCTATCCTGAATGGCAGGCTGCACCGATCATGCGCGGCACCGGAAAGCAGCAGGCATACACCGAGGGCGACCCGATCACGTATTGGGATGATGATCTGTTCGGCTACATGCGCGCTGAGAAAGCCCCGAAGACTAAGAAGGGTCAAAAATCTGAAACGACCGAAGAGGAGGAAAGCGGTGGAACCGTGACCCGGCTCGCGCCGTTCCGCACTAGCACCCTGGTCGCCGCTGCGCCGGCGGAGATTGTGGATGATTTCGGGGTCATGGCGCGCATGGAGGGCTACCCCGTGCTGCATGAGCATGAATTCTACCGGGCGACGCTGGTCGGCGGTTTCTCGGTCGATCTCGGCGCGCTCGGCACGTTCACCACCCTTGATCGGTCAGGCTATCACAACCTGAGCAAAGAGGGGATCAAGCTGGCGGAGGCGCGCAACCTCGAACGCATACCCGAACGCAGCGCCTATCGCCTGCCGTATGATGAACGCCTCAAACGTCTGGTGACGCTGCTGCGCGCTTTTGTCCGTTTAGAAGGCGGCGCAAAGCAGACGCTTCATTATACAGATGTCTCGCCGGCGTTCATCTGCATGGCGGTGCTGCGCGGGGGCAACAACCCGTTTCTGCATCTGCTCGCGCCCAATGGGACGCTCAACACGGCGGCGCTGGACGAGGCGATTCGCGTCTATAAAGAGGATTACCAGTCGGGTATTTATATCGGACTGCGGCAGGGTTTCATGGACAGCGCCTTCGAGCCGCTTAACGCTTCCGAACTCACCCCGCGTCATCCGCGCGAGGCAGTCGAGGCGCTGATCGCCGATCTGGAAGCGCATCCCGAATGGCTGCAATGACGATGGAGGCGCTGCGCGTGGTGTTGGAGGGGACGGTCACCTCCTTTCGCTATCCGCACTTCGTGCAGGGTGTCCAGCCGACCTATCCTATGCCGCCGCCTGCCACCCTCTACGGGCATGTATGCAGCGCGTTGGGCGAGCTTGTCCCACCGGAGTCGTTTCGCGCCGCCATCCATTTCACAGCGGCGGCGCGCTTTACAGATATCGAACACACCCACATCGTGCGGCGCGGGGAAAAGCCGCAGATGAATCCATTCAGGCGCGAGCTGCTGTTCCAGCCCCGTCTGACGCTCTACCTTGACCGCCCGGACTGGGAGTCGGCATTTCGGACGCCGCGCTATGTCGTGGTGCTAGGGCGGTCGCAGGATTTGATGCGCTGTGTCAGCGTGCAGCGCATCGTGCTGAGGCACGCGCCGCAAGCCTACGCCGAACGCACGCTGCTGCCGCTGACCGAGGCGGACGCTATCTCGCGGTTCACTGCTGCAACCATGCCGCGCTGGCTGACGCCGGAGCGCGAGCCGCGCTGGTCGCAGTATGCCTTGTTGAGCGAGCCTCAGGTATATCCAGAGTCGGCTTGGGTCGATGAGGACGCCCCACGCTGGAAAGCACTGCCGCGCGCTGTCCTGTGGTTCTCATTCGTTTGATCAACCCGATCTCGTCCACAATCTGAGTCAAGTGAACATGGCTGAGGAACGTTTCACCCTGCGCCAGGCGCTGGCGCGTCCCGGCGAGACGCTCGCCGATCACACCGAGCAGGTTGCCAACCGCATCATCGAGTTGAGCGCGCTGCATCCCGCCCTGATCTACCCGCGTTTATGGGCGCGCCTGTATCTCGCGGCGCTGCTGCACGATTCGGGCAAGCTGGCGGTGGGGTTTCAGCGCGGGCTGCGCTCGCCCAAGCACCGATGGGGACTGCGCCATGAGGTGCTGTCGCTGGCGTTTCTGCCCTGGTTCGCACTGGACGAAGCCGATCATCCCTGGGTGATCGCTGCGATTGCGACTCATCACTGGGACGCAAATGAAATTCTCGATCTCTACTCGCCAGACGATGAGGAAAACACAGAAAAGATTGTCGCTGAGCTTGCGGGCGCGCCAGTGAAAGCGTGGTATGACTGGATCGCCGCCGCCGCTCAGCGCTCACCGTTCCTGCTGCCCCCCCCGCAGCCCTACACCGCGCCATCAGCAGACGCGCTCCGCGATGCGCTTCGACGGCTGTCGGCTTGGATCGAGTCGCTGAATGCCGACGAACGCCAGCGCCGCGAAGCGATCCTGCTGCGCGGCTACTTTCGCATGGCGGACTGCGCCGGCGCAGCGCGCGCGCCGGCATTCGCCGCGCTGCCGCCGCTCGAACCGCACCTCCCGACGCCGGAAATGCGCTATCCACACCAGACCGCCTGCGCCGCCGCGCCGCCGCATCCAACGCTGCTGACCGCGCCCCCCGGCAGCGGCAAGACTGAAGCGGCGCTGCTCTGGGCAGATGCGGCGCGCCCGCCGCGCTTGTATTATCTGCTGCCTTACCGCGCCAGCGTCGATGCCATGACCGCTCGCCTAGAGCGCATCGCCGGCGCAGATACGGTCGCTCCGACGCATGGGCGCGTCCTCAACAGCCTCTACCGCCGGTTGACGGAGAAAGGTCAGTCGGCGAATGAGGCGGCGAAAGCGGCGCGGGCGCGCGTGGACATCGCCCGCCTGCACACACCGCCGATCCGCGTCGCCACGCCTTACCACCTGCTGCGCGCCCTCTACCAGTTCGATGGCTTCGAAGGCGCGCTTGCCGACATACAGAACGCGCGCCTGATCGTGGATGAGCTGCACGTCTATGAGCCGGAGCGCCTGGCGCAGATCGTCGCCGCGCTGGTCTTTTTGCGCGAGCAGTTCGGCGCAATTCCGCTGATCATGACCGCGACTCTGCCGCCCCTGCTGCGGCATGTTCTTGAGGACGCTTTTCTCGCCCTTCATTATATACGTGCTGACGCAGCGACCTACCGGCGCTTTCAGCGCCACCGACTGTATCTGCGCTCTGGCGACCTCGCCGACAGCCTGGGCGAGATCATCCAGACCGAGGGGCGGCGGCTGATCGCGGTCAACACCGTACAGCGGGCGCTGGACATCTCGACGCAGCTTCGTGAGCGCGGCGCGGACGTGCTGACGCTGCATAGCCGCTTCAACGCGCGTGACCGCTGGATGCATGAACAGCGATTGCTGCGCTTGTTCGGCGCAGATGTGCCGCGTACCGAAGGGGAAGTGACGCCCATCGTCGTCGCTACCCAGGTCGTTGAAGTGAGCCTGAATCTCGATTTTGATGCCCTGTTCAGCGATCCCGCGCCGCTCGACGCACTGGCGCAGCGTTTCGGGCGCGTCAATCGCCGCCATGACCCGCCCGCACTCGCCCCCGTGCATGTCTTCGCACAGCCGACGGGCGCAGATCAGCGCCGCCCGATCTACGATCCCCGCCTGATCGCGGCGACTCTGAACGCGCTTGAGCCGCACGATCGGCAGCCGTTCGATGAAGCGCGCCTGAACGACCTGCTGACGACGATTTACACGGGCGAGATCGCCGAAAAATGGCACACCCGTTACCAGACCGCCAGCGCCGACTTCATGCGCGCCGTCGTCGAGCCGCTGCGCCCGTTTGCATCGGCGGATCGCGGGCTGGTGATCGCCTTTGCGCAGCTCTTCGACGGCGTCGAGGCGCTGCCGCTGGCGTTGGAGGAGGAATACACCGCCGCCGCCAACCCGCTGGACGCCGCCGCGCTGCTCGTGCCAATGGCGTTCTGGCAGTACAAGATGCTCGAAGCGCAGGGGCTGGCATGGCAGGAAGACGAGATCATCATGGTCGATCTACCCTATTCGCCGGAGACCGGACTGCTGATCGCGCACCAGGACGCGGATGAATCCTGAAGGAGCGGATTCCTATGCCCAAAATTGAGCATCTCTACGCCGATCAGTTCGGCGCGTTCATCGGCAAGCATTCCGAGCGGCTTCAGCTCACGGTCAAGAGTGAAATCGTCGCCCAAGTGCCGCTGATGCACCTGCAAACCGTCACCATTGCTAGTCTGGGCGTCAGTCTTTCGGCAGACGCCATTGCCGCCTGCTGTGAGCGCGGCATCCCGATCTTTCTGATGGACGAGACCGGCGCAGTCTATGCCAGCCTGTACAGCAGCGGGCTGATCGGCACAGTGCTGACCCGCCGCGCCCAGCTTGCCGCCTATCATGATGAGCGCGGGCTGGCGTTGGCGCGCGCCATCAGCGCCGGCAAAATTCGCAATCAAGCGGCGGCGCTGCGCTACTGGGCGGGCAACCGCCAGGATGCGCACCCGGAGATCGCGGCGATCCTGATCGACGCTGCCGACCGCCTGCTGCTGTCCGCCGATCGCGCCGCCGCGCTCCCTGCCGAACGGCTCGACGACGCCCGCGAGCCGCTAATGGGCTTGGAGGGCGCCGCCGCCGCGCAGTACTGGGGAGCGGCTGCGCTGTTGATCCCGGCGGAGTACGGCTGGATCGGGCGAGTCGGGCGCGGCGCGCTCGACCCGATCAACAGCCTGCTCAACTACGGCTATGGCATCCTCTACGCCGAGGTCGAGCGCGCCATCGTCCTGGCGGGACTCGACCCCTATGGCGGCTTTCTCCATGCCGACCGCCCCGGCAAGCCCAGCCTGGTTCTTGACCTGATCGAAGAGTTTCGCCAGATCGCCGTTGACCGCGCCGTGATCGGGCTGGCGGCGCGCCGCTACCGTGTTGAGCAAACGCCGGACGGCAAATTGAGCGCCGAGACCCGCCGCGACTTCGCCAAGCGCATCGTCGAAGGGCTGAACACGCCCCTGCGCACGTCCGACGGTCGCATCGCGCTGCGCCACCTGATCCAGCGGCAGGCGCGCGAGCTGGCTGCCTTCCTGCGCGGCGACCGCGATGCCTATGCGCCGTTCGAAAGCCCGATCCGCTGATAGGGGGGCGCTGATGCACATCATCGTCCTGTACGATATCTCCAGCGACCGCATCCGGCTCAAAGTCTCGGAAACCTGCCTGGACTACGGCTTGGATCGCCAGCAGTACAGCGCCTTCATCGGCGACCTGACCCGCAGCCAGCAGCGCGAACTGATGCGCAAGCTCGGCGATCTGCTCGCCGATCAGCCCGGCGCGATCCTGCTCATCCCCATCCGGGGCGATGAATGGGACGCGCGCATGGAAGTGTTTAACGCCGCCCCAGCCGACTCGACCGTCACGGAGGACTCGCCCACCCATGACCCTCAGCATCCCTTCTGATTACCTGATCGTCACCGCCATCAAGGATTATGTTCACTGTCCGCGCTTCGTCTATTATGCCGGCTGCCTGCCCGCCGTCCGCCCGCGCACCTATATGATGGACGCGGGGGCGGAGGAACATGAGCGCGAACGCGAGCGCGCCCGCCGCCGGACGCTGCGCGCCTATGGACTGCCCGACGGCGAGCGCCGCTTCGCCCAGACCGTCGTCAGCCACCGGCTGCGGCTGATCGGGCTGATCGACGAGCTGGTCATCGCCGAGAGCGGCTGGATTCCGGTCGATTACAAGCTCTCCGACCGCCCGAGCGACTCCTTCATCATGCAGGTGACCGCTTACGCCCTGCTGGTCGAGGAGACCTTTGGCGTGTCGGTGACAACTGGCTATTTATATCTGATGGTCACTCGCAAGCTGCACCCCGTGCCGATCCTGCCCGAAGCCCGCGCCGAGGTCGAGCGTATCTGCGACGCGATCCGCTGCATGATCGACGCTGAACGGATGCCGCCGCCGCCGTCCGCCCGTGCCAAGTGCCGTGCCTGCGAATTCAGACGCTTCTGCAATGATGTCTAGGCGGCAAAAAAACGAGGGCATTTTGCCGCATTTGCGAGAATCCCCCTTCCGCAGCCCCGATTCAGCCCGTTTTTGCGGGGCGGCGCAAAAATTGAGGGAGAAATTTTGCGAGAATCCCCCCCGTTTTGGCGCAAAAATCGATTCTCGCAAAAACGCACAGATGTGTGGCTTTTTGCGCTCACAGCGTTCACAGACGACTGCGAAAATCGCGCAATGCGCCCCAAAAACTTGACATCAGGTGATTTATGCCCTATGCTTGAATTCAAATGGTCGCGGCTGCGCAGCCGCTGTATCCCCTTCGGGGGACTGAAACACTGCAGGAGCCATTCCACGAATTGATCGCGGAAAGCTGCGCAGCCGTTATATGACCAGGATATGCTTCATTTTTCGCCGCGCTCCATGCGCTCCGCGCGCATCTTCTCCGCGACTAGGGTCACCGTGTGGTGGGTGCGAAACAGGCTGTACTGCCCAGCGCGACCGGGAATTTCATTGAGGACATTCTCGGTTTGCATAATTGAAAACCAAAGCGCCAGTTCATTATCCAGTCCGGTCTCGATGGTGCGGATGCTCTGCTCGGAGATCACGATGTTGCGCTCATACAGCGTGAGCAGCGCGCGGATGAAGGTGTCGCGCTGTCTTAGAATGACGCGGCAAATGTCGTTTTTGAGATTCAGCGAGATGCCTTTAGTGAAAAATTCACTCTGCGGATTGGGGTATTCTTTAACGAATGCAGCGCTGTTTTCGATCAGGTACTCGACCGCGCGTTGAAACGCCATTCCCTTGTCATAATTTCTCAGCCGCCTGTGCAGGCTGCCCAACGGACACCAGTCGAAGTTGCGAAAGCTGGTGAACTGCTCGACGCTCACCACCACCCGCGACACCATATCGACTGTCTCCGGCTCCATCTGCTCCAGTTCATTCAGCGTAATTCCTGCCCAGGTCTCTTCGCTGCCGCCGTCGCCGCTGTTGAGGGGGGCGTCGGGCATCGACGGGGGCAGCTTGTATTCCGGGCGGAGCTTGATCACCGGGACTAAATCCTCAGGGTTATGGCGGTGTGGAACCAGTTCGCGCAGCAGCACACGCTCGCGCACGAGGCAGTCGATCCAGTCCGACCGCCACTGATCGCTGTAGTTCAGACCAGGACGATCCAGCTCGCGATCCATCGCCAGACCCTTGAGCAAAAAGCCGTAGTTGACATATTCCCAACCGCGCACGCTCAGCGTGTTGGTGACGCGCAGCACGATCCGATCTCGGATCAGGCGTGTTTTTTCGACGACCGGATTGTTCGCATTCAGCATAATTCGATTGCCAGACGTGGTTTTGAGAATGCCCAGCGCAAGCGCCTGCGCGACCAGGTCTTCACCGCGCGCTTTTGAGACGACCGCGCCGACTTCCAGAAGCCGATTGATCAGCGCCGTACGGGTGAACGTTTCCTTATTGGTGTTGGTGGCGATAACATCACCTTGAATCACGACGCTCGACCACTGCGAGGGCGTGAAGCTCATCACCTCGACCTCTTCGACCTGAGCGGCGGAGCGCGCCGCGCTGCCGAAGGTTTTGTGGGTTTGAAGGTGAGCAAAATCCTCGACGTACTCGATGAGCAGATTGGGCGTATGGGCGAGCTGCTTGCTGGTTGTGCCGCGAACTGTCCACAGGATCACCGATTTGCCGCGCATTTGCAGCGTGTTGATCACATCCTTGAAGTCGCGGTCGCCGCTGGCGACGATATAGATGTCTGGGCTTTTGTCGTGCACGCTGTCGCGGTTGATGTCGCCTGCGATGCGCATATCCGCGCTGTTCTTGCCGGGCAGGTTGTAAACCGGCTCGATGTTAGCGTTCAGCAAGCGCGGCTGCGCTTCGTCAGCGACCTCGCGTCCCATCGCATCGACCAGCGGCGGCAGAGTCCCGCGCTGTCCCCAGGGCGCGTACGCCGCCATCTTCACGACTTGACCATGCGCTTTCGCCTGCCGTTGGAACGCCTCCACCAGTTCATCGAGGTTGACTGTATAGCCCTGCTCATTCAGGCTGATCGCGATGTTCTCAAAGTCGATATAGACCGCGACGTTTTTGGTCTGCTGAATGCCGAGTAAGGTATCCAGCGGCTGGAAGATGACCTTGTTCTCAAAGCTTGTGCCTTTCAGCACATTTTCCGCGCCCCACATGCGGATGCGGGCATTGCGAGTCATTTTGACGCGCTTAACTAGCGGGATCAGATCGGGATTGGTGGTTGCCAGGATCAGTTCATCGACCGGATCGGGATCGAATGAAAAGTAGTTGGCGTGCAGAGCGTCGCCAAGGCTCGGTCGATGAGTGACTTCAAAGACTTCATAGCCCGCTGTCTTGAAGACCACCTGCGGATCAGCGCCGCGCGTTTTGACTGCGGCGCGCAAGCTCCAATTGGCGACGGCGACGGCGCGTAGACGCTCCACCGCCGCGCCGGACACCAGAGCTGCCATGCCGCGCAGCCCGACCGCCAGTTCCTGGAGATCGATAGCCATGCTGCGCCGTTGGAAATGCTCAAGTAAATCATCAACGTCTACAATTAAATATGCTGCCATATCCTTGACCTAAAAAACAGATACCACCAATGACCGCTGTGCTTGGTGGTATGGTGTACCGCCGTCGATCACACCACAGGCGGTTCAGGGAAATGAAAAGGAAAGATCGCTAATTTTTCAATAACTGCTGAGCGAAAAGTGTTTTGCAAACCGTCCGTAATGGATTACATTGATCCAATTGTAACGAGATGCTCCGATTCAATCAAGCCGTGTCATTGGTAACATTAGCACATTTGCATCAGAATCAAGTTAAATGGACTCGGATGGTTGGCACGCGTCCAACCTTCCGAGTGTGCATCAATAGGCTTTTGCAAACAGGGCGACGCGGCGGGTCTTCGCACCGGAGTAGAAGCAAGCGCCTTCGCCGTCCGGTTGGTCGAGCGGATAGCAGCGGTGTGTGGCGCCGGTTTCTTCTTTGATCTGCCGTTCATTGACCGCCGAGTCCGCCCACCATCCGCGCGCAAAGCCGCCGGACTCAACCACCTGGCGCAGTTCATCATACGATGCCACATCGATAATGTTCGCGTCGCGGAAAGCAGTTGCCAGCGCGAGCATATTTGCCTGAATTTCGTCCAACAGCAGCTTGATTTGAGCGCCGATCTGCTCACGCCTGAGCGTCCGCTTGCCTTCTTTGCCCGGCTGATCGCGGCGCGCCGCCACCACCGATCCGCTCTGCACATCGCGCGGACCCAGTTCAAGACGCACCGGCACGCCGCGCATCTCCCAATCGTTGAATTTGTAGCCAGGCTGATAATCGCGTGCATCGACATGGGCGCGAACCTCGGCGGCCGTCAGCTCAGCGCGCAGCGCCTCGACTGACTCCATGACCGCCGTTTTTTCGTCGTCGGTTTTGAAGATCGGCACGATCACCACCTGGATCGGCGCAAGGCGCGGCGGCATCCGCAAGCCTTTTTCGTCGCCATGCGCCATGATCACCGCGCCGACCATGCGCGTGCTTAACCCCCATGAGGTCGTCCAGCAGTATTGACGTTGATTGCTGGCATCCAGATATTGGATGTCGAAGACTCTGGCGAAATTCTGCCCCAGATTATGGCTTGTGCCGCATTGAAGGGCTTTTTTGTCGCCCATCATGCCTTCGATGGTATAGGTGCGCAGCGCGCCGGCGAAGCGCTCGCTGTCGCTTTTCAAGCCCTTGATAACCGGGATCGCCGCTTCCCTGATCGCCATGTCCGCGTAGACATCGAGAATCTGCAGCGTGAAGGCTTCGGCGTCGTCATGATCGGCATGAGCGGTATGCCCCTCCTGCCAGAGAAATTCTGCCGTTCGCAGAAAGGGGCGCGTCCGCAGTTCCCAGCGGACGACATTCGCCCACTGATTGATCAGAAACGGCAGATCGCGGTAGGATTGAATCCACTGGCTGAACGCTTCGCCGATGATCGTCTCCGAGGTCGGGCGGATCACATAGGGTTCTTCCAGCGCCTTACCGCCGCCAACGGTCACAACTGCCAGCTCTGGGCTGAATCCTTCAACATGTTCCGCCTCGCGCCGCATGTAACTTTCTGGGATCAGCAGTGGGAAATAGGCATTCTGCACGCCGAGCGCCTTGAAGCGGCGGTCGAGCGCGCTTTTGATCCCTTCCCAGACTTCCCAGCCATACGGCTTGATGATGATGCAGCCGCGCACCGGCGACTGCGCCGCCATGTCCGCACGGTAGACAATATCGTTGTACCACGCCGAGAAATCCTCGGCGGGCGACGGAAGCGCGTGAGCCGACATCGAGATTTTCCTTGACTTGCTTGACCGATGAAAGCTTGCATTATAACAGTGATTGCTATGCTGGCATATAGTTCAATCCGGTCGTCTGGATCAAACACATCAAACAAAAATGAGGTAAAGATAGATATTCAAGACAGGACAAAAGGGATGGACATCCTTGACCTATCGCCGCGTTGAGGTTTGATGCGGTTGCTTGCATCCGCTCCCAGTGCGGGATTGTGAACGCAAAGCCCTTCTGCTATACTATTTGAGCTGTGAGGTTGACCGACGCGCCATCTCTCCGGCGCGTCTGGTGTCTGCAATGGCTGATATTCAGGAGAAACACGCTCGTGCCGCTTACGAAAGAAGAAAAATCGACTATCATGGCGCAGTATGCGCGTCATGAGAAGGATACTGGGTCTCCCCAGGTGCAGATCGCGCTGCTGACCACACGGATTCAACAGCTCACCGAACACCTGAAAGCGAACAAACAAGATCAGTCGTCACGACGCGGGTTGATGCGGCTTGTCGGGCAGCGCCGTCGTCATTTACGCTATCTCAGCCAGACCGACCCAGAAGCGTACCGCGAGATTTTGCAGCGGTTGGGGCTGCGGCGCTAAGGCAGATAAAAGCAGCTGCTGACTTGAGGGAGCGGACATGCCCGGACGCTCGGATCGGAATGCGAGGCAGGCGCGCAGCCTAGCCCTGCTGTTCCAGCCAAGCGCGCCGGGCATGTCTATTGAACACAGGAGTTATCGGAATTATGGCAGAAGCAGTATCAACGATCCATCGGTATTCTGTGAAAGTGGGCGACCAAGATATTATCTTAGAAACGGGCAGGTTTGCCGAGCAGGCAGGCGGCGCGGTGACAGTGCAGTGTGGGCAGACGATGGTGTTTGCGACTGCGACGATGAGTAAGAACCCTCGTGAGGGGGTTGACTTTTTCCCACTCAGCGTCGATTACGAAGAAAAACTCTACGCAGCCGGGCGCATACCCGGAAGCTATTTCCGGCGCGAAGGCAAGCCATCCGACTCGGCGATCCTGACCGCGCGCGTGGTGGATCGTCCGCTGCGTCCATTGTTTCCTGAGGACATGGCGAATGACGTTCAGATTATTTTGAACGCATTCAGCCACGATGGTGAGAATCAGATCGACATGCTGGCGATCATCGCTGCCAGCGCAGCCGTCATGATCTCGGATATTCCCTGGAACGGACCCGTCGCTGGTATCCGTATCGGGCTGATCGATGGCAAATTCATCATCAACCCGACGGTGTCGCAGACGGAGAAGAGCAGCCTCGATCTGCGCGTGGCTGGGACTGCCGACGCGATCAATATGGTTGAATGCGCTGCGAACGAGGTCGATGAGGAGACCATGCTCAAGGCGCTGCGCCTCGCGCACGACACGATGCAGCCTATCATTGCGCTGCAAAAGCAGATGCAGGCGGAGATCGGCAAGCCCAAGAGCGGCTATATCAGCCGCGCTATCGATACTGGCGTTCTGGAGGCGGTGCGCGAGCGCATGAAAGCGCCTGTCCGTGAGGCGCTAATTCAGCACACGGATCGCGTTGAGCGCAGCGCAGCCCTTGAGGCGCTCAAGAGCGCGCTGGTTGAAGAATACACCGCCCTCAATGAAGCCAATCCCGACGCGCCGCAGGTCAAGCTGCGCGATGTCAAAGAGGCATTTGAGACGGTCGTTTATGAAGAAGTTCGCTATCGCATTCTGCATGAAGGCGTTCGACCGGACGGACGCGACTACACGTCGATCCGCCCGCTGTCGGCTGAAGTTGGCTTAATTCCGCGTGTGCATGGATCGGGCTTGTTCCAGCGCGGGCAGACCCAAGTGCTGACGATTGCCACGCTCGGCACGCCGCGCGACGCGCAAGAGATGGACAGCCTGATCAGCCCGGAGGAGACCAAGCGCTATCTGCATCACTACAACATGCCGCCGTTCAGCACCGGTGAAGTCTCTCCGCTGCGCGGCCCGCGCCGCCGCGAGATCGGGCATGGCGCGCTGGCGGAGGCGGCGCTGCGGTCGATGATCCCAGATGAAAAAACCTTCCCTTATACGATTCGGCTCGTGTCTGAAGTGCTGAGCAGCAACGGCAGCACATCGATGGCGTCAGTTTGCGGCAGCACGCTGGCGCTGATGGATGCCGGCGTCCCGATCACGCGCCCGGTCGGTGGAATTGCGATGGGCTTGGTTTCTGATGGCGAGCGCTATGCCGTGCTGACCGATATTCAGGGCATCGAGGATCATCTTGGTGACATGGATTTCAAGGTCGCTGGCACGGAAAAAGGCATCACCGCGCTGCAAATGGACATCAAGATCAGCGGCGTGACCGATGCGATCATGGCGCAGGCGCTCGAACAGGCGCGCGTCGCGAGGATGCAGGTTCTCAAGGTGATGCTGGCGGCGATCCCGGCGCCGCGCCCGCATTTGAGCGAATATGCGCCGCGCATGACGACGATCACAATCGATCCGGAGAAGATCGGCGCGCTGATCGGACCCGGCGGCAAGACCGTGCGCGCTATTCAGGATCGGCACGGTGTCAAAGTCGATATCGAGGATGATGGGACGGTCTTTGTTGCTGGACCCGATGCGATCACGGTGCAGGGCGCAGTCGATGAGATTCGCGGTATGGTCGAAGAAGCGGAGATCGGACGGATTTACACTGGCAAGGTGACGCGCATCGAGCCTTACGGCGTGTTCGTCGAATTTCTGCCAGGGCGCGAGGGAATGGTGCATATCTCGCAGTTGGCGGCATACCGCGTTCGCGATCCGTTAGATGAAGTCCGCATGGGCGATGAATTAATGGTCATGGTCACCGATGTGGTCGATGGCAAAGTCCGGCTGAGTCGTCAGGCGGTGCTGGAAGGCTGGACAGCGGAAGAAGCCCGCGAGCGCGACCGGCGCAGCGGCGGTGGAGAGCGCGGCGGGCGCGGCGGGCGCGGCGGCGGGCGCAGCGGCAACGGCGGTGGGCGTTCCCCGCGCTGATGCCAGTTGAGGGATGCAGCAGATAATCAGGAGAAAAGAAAGATCATGGCGCAAAATCAGGAACCTCAGATCGAAACTTTGATGGAGACCGAGAATTACGTTGCCTGGGTGTCTCAGGAGGAGGACGGTTCGATGGTCTATCATGTCGAACTCGGCTCGGTGACGCTGCATCTGATCGAAGAGGAATGGGAAGAACTGGTCGAGCTGATCGACGGCGCAGTCGAGATTCTGGAAGCGGGCGACGAATAAATGCAGCGCCGTGAGTGAGAGCTGATCGATATGAAGATGAGAAAGCCGCTCTCTATGCGGCTTTTTGGTCTGGCAGCCAGCAAACATCTGCCGCCGAGCGCGCCGCCGCTGCGCCTGATCGACTGGAGTGATGGCGCGCTGGCAGAGACTCCGTATTGGCGCGCCGATGTGCAGGTGGAGCGCAGCCGGAGCGAGGCTGCGCTTCCGCCCGACTCCGCTGATGCCATCGTTGCTTTCTCCTCATCCCTAGATGCCGAGGCACTCACCTCCGGACTGCGCACGCTGCGCCCTGGCGGACGGCTGATCGCTATCGATCCAGTTGGCACGCTCGACTCGTCGTATCTGGCGCGGCTGGAGGCGGCGGGCTATACGCGCATTCTGATCGAAGCGGCGCTGGATGATCCGGCGCTGGCGGATGAACCGATTGGCGTGCTGATGCGCGGGGAAAAGCCGCATCGCACTGACGACACGCTTGCTCGCGTTCAAGTCGCGTCGGAACGCGAGCCTGAAACGAATGCGGCGAGTCGCAGTCCTTTCATCTATCTGCTGATCGTCCAGACGCCTAATCGACCCGTTTGGGCGCGGGGCGAAGCTGAACCGAGCCGCTGGCAGGCGGTGAGCGCGGATGGCGCGGCGCTGGCGTTTTCGAGCCTGCCCAGCGCGATTGCATTCATGCAGCGCGCTGTGCTTGCGGGTCAGATCACCGGTGTCAACAAGATCGCAAAGTTCCGCAAAGACGTGATCGCGCACGCCTGGGCAGTTCCTATGCACTTGAACGCCGAGGCGGCATGGCTCGATGGGCGCAATGTCGCCCTGATCGACATCGACCCCGCTCTCGCCGAAGCGCCCGACGAATAAGCGATGGACTTCACGCTCGACGACCTGCATTTTTTGCAGTCGGCATCGGGTGAGCGCCTGCTCGACCAGCTGGCAGATGCTGATCTGTCCGATGACAACGCGCTTTATCTAATTACAGCGCTCCGCAAGGGCTTCAGCGCGCGCCAAGTATCGGCGGCAGTGGAGATGGCGCGGCTGCGGCTGAGGGCGGTCGATAAATTCGGAGACTCGGCGGCGCGGATGTTCTTCTCGCAGTCGGCATTGGAGCAAGCGAGCGATCCGCTGATCCGTCACTGGCGCGCCAGCCGCGCCGCCCCGACTCGGCGCGTGATCGATGCCTGCTGCGGCATCGGGGCGGACGCGCTGGCATTTACAGCAGCGGGCGCAGAGGTTTTCGGATTGGACATCAACCCAGTGCGGATCGAGATGGCGCGGCACAATGCGGCTCAGTGCGGTTTGACAGCGCGGTTTGAGGTCAGCGATGTGACGACCGACCCCCGTCTGAGCAAAGTGGGTAGCGCAGAGATGATCTTTTTCGATCCAGCACGCCGAGACTTGCATGGTGCGCGCATCTTCGATGTCGAACAGTATCAGCCGCCGCTGTCCACCCTGCTGAAGTGGGATCATCCGAGCGAAATTCTGGTCAAGCTGTCGCCCGGTGTGCAGTTGGAGCAGCTTCAGCGATATGGGCGCGGGGCGGTGGTGTTCTGTTCCGTCGGCGGCGATCTGAGAGAGGCGGTCTTATCGCTGCCGGCTGGGTTTTCGGGCTGCGATGATCTCCGCCGCGAGGCGGTGTTATTCGATCAGGGGCGTGTTCTGGAATGGACTCGGAATCTTGACGCGACTGTGTCAATCGGAACGCCTCAGGCATATCTGTGCGAACCCGATCCTGCTTTGATTCGCGCTGGCTTCGTCCAGGATATTGCTGCGCGCTGCGGCGGCGCGCTGCTCGATGAGCGCATCGCTTACTTTACGACTGACGCTCTGCCTGTCGATCCCGATCTGCGCGCTTGGATGAAGGGGTGGCGCGTGCGCGACTGGATGCCTTTCAATGTGAAGCGCATCCGCGAATACTGCCGCCAGCACGGGATCGGCGCGCTGACAGTCAAGAAGCGCGGCACAGCGGTCACGCCGGAAGCCATTATCCCACAGTTGAAGCTCCAAGGAGATAACCGAGCAACCTTGGTGCTGACGCGGTGCGCAGGCGCGCAGATCGCGATCTTGTGCGACGAGATGCCGGAAAAATAAAAATGCCCAACCTAAAGGGGTCAGGCATTCTCAGACGGGTTTAACAACACAGGTGGCAGAGCGCGGCGTGGCTGCTGCATTGATGTCTGCGAGGTGCGAAGGCGAACTGCATTGTCGGTTATCTACCAGGTTCACGGTGCGCCGCGTTGATCACGGTGTGCTACAATGAGTGAAAATGACTTCTGCTTTGATTTACAGCGATGGGAGCAGTGATAGTTATAAGCCGCCCCTTTGATTCGTTGTTAACGCGCCGTCCTGTACATGACTTCGCGTGGCTGCGGCGCTGTTGTTACAATGACTGATCATGTACAAGGTTTAATATAGCATAGTTTCATTCCGGGGGTTCCAACCATCTGGCTATTAAACGACATTTTCATATGCTTTGTGTTTATATTAACTAAGGAGTGAAAGCGAATGCTGCGTCCGTACTCACCTGAAGCCCCGACCGATTTCAGCCGTTTGGAAAATCAATCTGCGTTCAGCGCCGCGCTCGACCGAGCGAAAGCCGAGATCGGACGCACGTATCCAATGATCATCGGCGGACGTGCTGTCTCGACGGGCGAGACGATGCTCACGATCAATCCATCGCGCCCTGCTGAAGTGCTGGGGCAGTTTGCCATCGGCGGCGCAGACACGGCGGATCAGGCGATCAAGGCGGCGTCGGCAGCATTCGCAGTATGGCAGCATGTGCCGGTTGAGGAGCGCGCGCGCTATCTGCTGCGCGCAGCGGCGGAGATGCGCCGCCGCCGCCATGAATTCAGCGCGATAATGGTGCTGGAAGTCGGCAAAAGCTGGGTTGAAGCGGATGCAGATACCGCCGAAGCCATCGATTTCATGGAATATTACGCGCGGCAGGCGCTGCGCATCACCGATAGCAGCCACCTGCTGGCGGTCAATCCGCCGGAGCAGGGCGGCTTGTACTACATCCCGCTTGGGGTTGGCGCGATCATCCCATCCTGGAACTTCCCTTGTGCGATCCCGACTGGAATGATCGCGGCGGCGCTGGTCACAGGCAATACGCTGGTGTTCAAACCCGCTGAACAAAGCCCGTGGACTGCCTGGAAGGTCTGCGAACTGTTCTGGAATCAGGGGCTGCCGGATGGGGTGCTGAATTTCGTCTTTGGGCGGGGCGAGATCATCGGTGCGCGCATGGTTGCACATCCGGAAACCCGTTTCATCTCATTCACCGGATCGAAGGCGGTTGGGATTCAGATTTACGAGCAGGCGGCAAAGGTGCAGCCTGGTCAGCGCTGGCTCAAGCGCGCGATTTTGGAGATGGGCGGCAAGGATGCCGTAGTGGTCGATGAGACCGCCGATCTAGAGGCGGCGGCGCAGGGGATCGTCGCCAGTGCCTTCGGCTTTCAGGGGCAGAAATGCAGCGCCGGATCGCGGGCGATCATCGTCGATCAAGTCTATGATCAGGTGACCCGTCGGGTGATCGACCTGGCGCGCGCGCTGACCGTTGGCGCGCCTGATGCCGGGCTACACATCGATCTCGGTCCGGTTGTGGACAGCGAAGCGGTCAGCCGCATCATGAGCTACATCGAACTCGGCACGCAGGAAGGGACGCTGCTGCTCGGCGGTGAGCCGATTGCGACGCCGGAAGGCGGCTATTTCATCCCGCCGACGATCTTCGGGGATGTCGCGCCGGAGGCGCGGATCGCGCAAGAGGAGATTTTCGGTCCCGTCCTGGCGGTGATGCGCGCCCGTGACTTCGACCATGCGCTCGATGTCGCCAATGGCACGGAATATGGGCTGACCGGCGCGCTCTACAGTCAAAACCGCGCTCGATTGGAACGAGCGCGCCGCGCTTTTCACGTTGGCAATCTGTATTTCAATCGCAAATGCACCGGCGCGTTGGTCGGCGTGCATCCGTTCGGCGGCTTCAATATGAGTGGAACGGACAGCAAAGCCGGCGGACCCGATTATCTACTCCTTTTTACTCAAGCAAAGACAGTGGCAGAAAAACTTTAAGATCAGGTAATATCGTTGTATCAAGTGTTATGCCACCATTAGGATAGAGCAATGCTCGAAAGTTCTAAAGGTTCTGCGCGCCATGAAATGCTCACCTGGGCGGATGTCGATAAACTGATCGACATTCTGCTGCCGCAGATTCGCGCTGCGGGGTCGTTTGACGCCATGGTCATGATCACACGGGGGGGGGTTATCCCTGGCGGGATGCTGGCGGAGGCGCTGAATATTCAACATCTGCTGATCGCGGCGGTCGATTTCCCTGCAACCACCGCTCAGACCGGGCTGATGGCGCTGCCGCTGTTTTTGCAGTTTCCCGATGCAGCGCTGGTTGCCAATCGGCGGACGCTGATCGTGGACGATGTCTGGGGAAGCGGACGGACGAGCATCGCTGTCCGCGAACGGATGGTGGCGGCGCGGGCGATTCCGTTCACATGCGTGCTGCATTTCAATCCTTACCGGTCGCTGTTCAGAAATGAAAAGCCCTCGTATTACGGCGCTGTGACGGATGCTTACATCATTTATCCCTGGGAGATCGACCGGGGACTGCGGGGAATCGGGATGAGCGCCCCGGAGTTCAATTAGAAACTGTAGAATCAATCTGCACGTCTGAAACAATCCCATTTATAATGAGTATCAATAACGTCGTTCATAAAAATCGTGTGTGGCGAACCGGCGTCCACGCTAGCCGCATCTTAGCGTAAACAACGATAATGTGAATGCTGATCGCTCCGGTTTGCGCAGTGGATGTGAACAGCAAACGTACTCAAGGTGTATGGTAAGCAATGGCGAAGACTGATCAAAACAATGGCGAGGCGTATGGAGATGAATTTCGCGCGCTGTTGGAGTCCAGTTTCGATTACAAGCCGCCAGTGCGGGGCGAGATTCGAAATGCAGTGATTCTGCAAATCGACGAGCGCGAGGTGATCGTCGATCTGGGCGCGAAACGCGACGGCATTGTCCCGGTTCAGGATTTGGAACGACTCGATCCGAGCGTGCGCAGTGCGCTTCGCGTTGGCGCTGAGGTTCCCGTTTACATCATGAATCCGGCAGATCAATCGGACAACCTGATCGTCTCGATCAATATGGGCTTGCAGCAGTATGACTGGGAAAAAGCCAAGCAGCTTTACGGAACCGATGAAGTGGTGGAGACGCGGGTGAAGAGCAGCAATCGGGGCGGCATTTTGGTGCAGTGGAATCGGCTGGAGGGCTTCATCCCCAGCTCGCATCTGGTATCGATGGGCAGCAGCGGCGGGCGCGACACGTGGAATGAATTGGATGGTAAAACGCTGACGGTCAAAGTGATCGAAGTCGATCAATCGCGCCGGCGGCTGATTTTCAGCGAGCGCGAAGCGCAGCGCGAGGCGCGCGCGCTGCAAAAGGCGAAACTGCTTTCGGAACTCAAAGAGGGCGATGTCGTCAGGGGCAAGGTCACTGGACTGCGCGACTTTGGGGCGTTTGTCAACTTGGGCGGCGCAGATGGTTTGATCCACGTCAGCGAGCTGGCATGGCATCGAGTCGATCATCCGCGCGATGTGCTGAAGGTTGGCGATGAGATCGATGTCTACGTCCTAAGCCTGGATCGCGACACCAATCGGATCGCGCTGAGCCGTAAGCGTTTGCTGGAGGATCCGTGGGAACTGGCGTCTGAGCGCTATCATGAAGGGCAATTGGTCGAAGGCACAGTTACGAATGTGGTCGATTTTGGCGCGTTCGTCGCGCTGGATGACGGCTTGGAAGGACTGCTGCATCTGAGCGAAATGCGCGATGGCTCGCTTAAGGAACCGCATTCGTATGTCAAGAAGGGCGACCGGCTGTGGCTGCGCATCAGCCATCTAGAGCCGGAGAAGCGCCGTGTCGGTTTTACGGAGCGCTGGGGTACAGACAGCGCCGAGATAACCGCTCCGCCGACCGAGAGCCGTTCGAATGGTTCCCACGATGAAACCGCTTCGCCCAACCCAATGGACGCGCAGCCGGAGCCGCCAGCCGCCGAAGACGCTGCGAAATAACCGCACCCAGATAAATTCAAAGCCAATGACAGGACGCGCATGAGCAGCGTCTTGTTTATTTCTGTGCGAACTGCAAAAGCCAATGAGTCCATCATATCTCTGCGTCGCCCGATTTTGCGCTATAAACAAGTGAAAATATAAATAAGGAAATCGGCGATGGTAAAAAGATTGGTCACGATTGAACGACATATTTTAGAAAAAGAACGTGAATATCCGGGCGCGACGGGAACGTTCACCGGGCTGCTGTACGATATGGCGCTGTCGGCAAAGCTGATCCACCGCGAGACCAGCCGCGCTGGACTGCTGGACATACTCGGCGCAGTGGGGACGGTCAACAGCTCGGGCGAGGTGCAGCAGAAACTCGATGTGTTTGCCGATCAAATGATCTATAAGATGAACGATCACACGGGGCGGCTGTGTGCGATGGCGTCGGAAGAGCGCGAGAGCATCATCGACATCCCGCCGCACTTCGATACTGGAAAATATGTCCTGCTCTATGATCCGCTGGATGGCTCCTCCAATATCGACAGCAACGTCAGCATCGGCACGATTTTTGCCATTCACAAGAAAGTCACCTCCGGCGTGCGAGGGACGATGGAAGACCTGCTTCAGCCGGGCAATCGGCTGGTGGCGGCGGGCTACGTGGTTTACAGCGTTTCCACCATGATGGTTTACAGCACTGGGCAGGGCGTACACGGCTTCACGCTCGATCCGAGCTTGGGTGAATTTCTGCTCAGCCACGAAAACATTCGCATACCAGATAAGCCACACTACTACAGCGCTAACCTGGGGAATCTCAGTCACTGGACTCCCGGCGTGCGCCGCTATGCAGAGTGGCTTGGGGGTTATCATGGCAACCCAAACCCGCTCAGTCTGCGCTATATTGGCTCGATGGTGGCAGATTTTCATCGCAATCTGCTGCATGGCGGCGTCTTTTTCTATCCAGGCGATCTCAGAAAGCCGGACAAGCCCTACGGTAAGCTGAGGCTGTTATTTGAGGCGCAGGCAGTGGCATTTCTGGCGGAGCAGGCGGGCGGCGCGGCATCCGATGGGATCGGGCGCATCCTCGATATTCAGCCGACCACGCTGCACCAGCGCGTCCCGCTGTTTGTCGGCAATCGAGAATTGGTTGAAGCAGCGGAAGGGTTCATCCGCGAGTATGATCAGGCATGGATCGAGGCTTATGCTCCCTACCGGCAGGCGGTTGTGACCTGAAGCAGCCGCACTTGCTTTGAAAACAGGCTTCCGCGCGGAAGCCTGTTTTTTTGAGTGAGTTATACCGGACGATCCTGATCCCAATCGCTGCTGTCGTTCCAGCCGGTGGCTGCACTACGACTGCGCTCAGCATACTCGCGCATACTGACGCGCACTGTCCGGTCGCGGAAGCTGCGTCCGCGCTCACGCTTTTGTTGGGATTCATCGTTACGGCGTTTTACGCCGCTTGAATTGGAAGCAGTGCGGGAGTCGGGGCGCTGTTTGTGCTGTGCGGCGCTGTTTGTGCTGCGACTCTGAGACTGACCGCGCTGATCGCTGCGCGATGCGGACTGCTTCGCTGTCGCAGTGTGGGCGGCTGGCGCTTTTTGGCCCTGGTTTGAAGGCTTAGCGGCATGATGTCCTTTTGCGGGCTTCGCCATTGGCGGTTTCGGTTTGGTCGGCTTGGGTGTTGGCAGTCGTTTCGCATTCGGATCGAGGTTGGTCGGCGCAGGAATGCCAAGCCGCGACGGATACGGATGATCCGCCACAACCTGAATGTGTTTACGGATTGCGCGCTCGATATCGCGCAGATAAGGGCGCTCCTCCTCGTTGCAGAATGAGTATGCCACGCCGTCCGCGCCCGCCCGTGCTGTCCGACCGATGCGGTGGACGTAGCTTTCAGGGATGTTCGGCAGATCGTAGTTGATGACATGGGTAATGCCATCGACATCGATCCCGCGCGCCGCGATGTCCGTGGCGACCAGAATACGGGTGCTGCCCTTCTTGAAGTGGGCGAGCGCGGCTTCACGGGCGCTCTGCGACTTGTTGCCATGAATGGCTTCGGCGTTGATACGCGCGTTGGTGAGCTGCTGCGCCACCTTATTTGCGCCGTGCTTGGTGCGCGTGAAGACGATGGCGCGCTTGACGGACGGATCACGCAGCAGGTGTTCGAGCAGCGGCTTCTTGTCCTCTTTTTCGACGAAGAAGATGTACTGGTCGATCTTATCGACGGTGGTTGCGGTGGGGGTCACTTCCACATGAACCGGATCGTTCAGAAAGCCGTTCGCCAGCTCGACAATTTCCGGCGGCATCGTCGCGGAATAGAGCAAATTCTGGCGGCGCGGCGGCAGCGCAGCGATGACGCGCTTCACGTCGTGGATGAAGCCCATATCGAGCATCCGGTCGGCTTCGTCGAGGACGAACATCTTGATGTAGCTCAGGTTGATGTAACCCTGATTGAGCAGGTCGAGCAGGCGTCCGGGGGTTGCGATCAGAATGTCCGTGCCTTTGCGCAGTTTTTCGACCTGCGGCTGCTGACCGACACCGCCGAAAATAACGGTGCAGCGCGTCGGCAGATAGCGCCCATAGGTGTGAAAGCTGTCGGCGATCTGCGCGGCAAGTTCGCGAGTGGGCGTCATTACCAGTACAGCCGGGTGACGACGCGGAACGCGGTCGCTCTGCTGCTCGTACAGACGCTGCAAAATTGGCAGCGCGAAAGCGGCGGTTTTACCCGTGCCGGTCTGCGCGCAGCCCAAGACATCCCTTCCTGCCAGCATCAGCGGGATGGTTTGTGCCTGAATAGGCGTCGGTTCGGTGTAACCTGTATCACGCACGGCACGCAGCAGGGGATCGATCAAATTCAAGTCAGTAAATTGCATGTAACCTCGATGGTGAACGGCGCGGCTGGAGCGATGGGGATGTTACTCAACAACATACGCAGCGCCGCGCTAGAGAATGACAACTTAGTGTATCACGAATTGTAATAGGCGTCAAACAACGCCCGTATTGCGCGCTCGATTGTGGTGCGCCCGGTCTGATTCAGAAGACGTGGTTGGGCAGCGGTTCGCCGCGCACGCCCGCAATCAGATTATCCGCCGCCATCAGCGCCATTTTACAGCGCGTAGCAATCGTTGCGCTGCCGATATGCGGCACGATCAGCGCATTGGGCAGCGCGAGGATCGGATCGTCGGCGGGCAGCGGTTCGGGATCGGTCACATCAAGCGCCGCGCCCGCAATTGTCCCATCCCGCAGCGCCGTAACCAGCGCCGCCTGATCGACCGTGCCGCCGCGCGTTGTGTTGATCAAGATCGCGGTGCGCTTCATCATACGCAGCGCGTCCGCATCGATCAGGCGGCGCGTGTCGGCGGTCAGCGGCACATGCAGGCTGACGAAATCGCCCATGCGCAGCGCGTCCTGAAGCGTTGTGGCGCGTTCGACGCCGTGCGCGGCGGCAGCTTCATCCGTCAGACTGCGCGAGAAGGCGGTGATGCGCATATCGAAAGCGCGGGCGCGTCTGGCGACCGCCTGCCCGATCCGCCCGAAGCCGATGATCGCCAGCGCCGCGCCGCTGACATCTGCGCCGAGCAGAACAGTGGGATGCCAGGTGATCCATTCGCCATTTTTGACATACGCTGCGCCCTCCGCGAGCCGGCGCGCCGCCGCTAAGAGCAGCGCCATCGTCAGATCAGCGGTCGCTTCGGTCAGGACACCCGGTGTGTTGCCGACGGCGATCCCGCGCGCGTTTGCAGCAGCGATGTCGATGTTGTCATAGCCAACTGCCATCTGGCTGATCACCTTGAGTGTGCCGGCTTGATCCATGAAATGTGCGTCGATCCGGTCGGTGAGCATCGTCAGCACGCCGTCGCAGCCGCGCGACCTTGCGATCAGCGTTTCATAGGGCGGCGGCAGCATCTCCTCCCACACATCGACATCGCAGGATGCCCGAAGGCGCTCCAAAGCGACTTCCGGGATGGCACGGGTGATGAAAACGCGAGGACGGGACATGGCGCTCAATTCTAAGCAGGCTCAACAGTACGTTCTCATGATACCATGCCTCGTCTTTGGGAGACCATTCGTTTAGAATCAGCGCAAATTGAATGCAGACGAAGGGTGTTCTTGATGACCCACCATCACGATTATCTGTTTCGGGGCGATCTGGCGGCAATTGACCCCGATGTCGCCGAACTCATCCGGCATGAGATCGCGCGCCAGGAGCGCTATCTGATCCTGATCCCATCGGAAAGCACGGTTCCGGCGGCGGTGCGCGAGGCGTTGGCGTCGCCTTTTCACAACCTCTACGCCGAGGGCTATCCGCTCGATGAGACGCGGACGATGACTCAGGCGGAGATTCTGGATTACTATGCCCGCCTGCCCGAATACCGGCGTAAAGCAGATAAACGCTATTACAAAGGCACAGAATACGCCGACATCGTCGAGGCGCTGGCGCGGCGGCGCATGGCGGAGCTGCTCGCTACACCAGCGTATCCGGCGGACAAGCTCTTTGTCAACGTGCAGCCGCTCTCCGGCGCGCCCGCCAACAATGCGATCTTCAGCGGCTTGCTCAATGTTGGCGATACAATCATGGGCTTAGACCTGCTGCAAGGCGGACACCTGACGCATGGCAGCCCAGTCAACCGTAGCGGCAAGCAGTACAAAGCCGTCAGCTACGGCGTCGATCCAGTCACCGAACGGCTCGACTATGACGCGATTCTGGCGCTGGCGCGTGAACACCGCCCCAAGCTGATCATCGCGGGTTACACGAGCTATCCCTTTGCGCCGGATTGGTCAGCATTTCGCCGCATCGCGGATGAAGTCGGTGCGTATCTGATGGCGGATGTGTCGCATGTTGCTGGGCTGATCATCGCGGGTGCGTATCCGAGTCCTGTTGGCTATGCCGATGTGATCAGCTTCACGACTCATAAGACGCTGGCGGGTCCGCGCGGGGCAGTCATCGTCACGCACCGCGCCGATGTCGCTGGAAAAGTGGATCGCGCCGTATTTCCAGGCGAGCAAGGCGGGCCGCATGTCAACCAGATGGCGGCGCTGGCGGTCGCGCTGCGGCTGGCACACACCGAGCAGTTCCGCGAACTACAGCACCGAACTGCTGCCAACGCGGCACGGCTGGCGCAGAAATTTGTGGAACACGGTCTGCGCGTGCCATACGGCGGCACGGATACGCATATGGTCTTGCTGGATTGCAAAACAGTCGTCGGCGCGGATGGGACGCCGCTGAGCGGTGATATGGCGGCGCGCATCCTCGATCTGGCGGGAGTCGTCTGCAACCGCAATACGATTCCGGGCGATGCGGCGGCGCTGCGCGCATCTGGGCTGCGCTTCGGCACGCCCTGGGTCACGCAGCGCGGCTTCGGCGATGCCGAGATTGATGAACTGGCGTCGATTATCGCGGATACCCTCAAGGCGTGCATCCCGTTCAGCTACATGGGGCGCAGGCGCGATGAACCCCGCGCTAAGATCGATTTTGACGCTTTGCAGAATGCGAAAAATCGCGTCCGCGCGCTGGCGGCGTCCGTCGGCATCGATACGCAGGCGGGCGATGAGGATTATCCCCATTTCTACTATCTGGAGCCGCGCAGCCAGCCCGCCGCGCTGATCATTCAGGGTATAGGCGATGTCACAGCGGCGCGCTTTCTGGATGTGATCTTACCCAATGATGTCAGCGGCATGGTGGTCGGCGAGGTGCAGGCGACCGCGCTTTACGAACCTGATGGCGCGCCGATGGCGACGGGCGCGATCAAGCGGCTGGATCAAGCGCGCTATCAGCTCTACGTTGAGAGTAACGGATCGCGCGTCGCCAATTGGCTCTGGTCATTGTCGGATGGCTTCGTCTCCCTCGATCCGACCGATGTTTACGCCAAAGTGCCGGGCGCAGTCGATATTCGCGTCGTTCAGGCGGAGCCGCTGACCGTGCCGGAGCCGAGTCCGCTGCCCGCAAAGAGCTTCATCGGCGCGCACGGCGTGAAATTCGAACGCGCGCCGCTGCCGAAGTTCACCTGGCGGGAGACGCCGACGGACGCGCTCAAAGCCACGCCGCTGACCGGTCTGCATAAGCGGCTCGGCGCGAAGATGGCTCCGTTTGCTGGCTATGAAATGCCGTTGTGGTACAGCAGCGTGTCGGCGGAGCATGAAGCCGTGCGCAAAGCGTCGGGCGTGTTCGATGTGACACATATGGGCGTCTTCGATGTGCAAGGCGATGGCGCGGCAGCATTTCTCGATGCGGTGACCACTAACGATGTCCACGCGCTGGCGGTGGGCGAGTCGCATTACACCTATTTTCTGGATGTGGACGGCGCGCCGCTGGACGATCTGATGATCTACCGCCTGGCGGAGGATCATTATCTGGTCGTGGTCAACGCCGCCAACAATGATAAGAACTGGGCATGGCTGAACGCGGTCAAGCGCGGCGAAGTCCTAATCGATCCAGCGCTGCCCTGGCGAGTCGTTCCGGCGGCAGCGCGCTGCACGCTGCGCGATCTGCGCGATCCATCATCGGGCGGCGACCAGCGCGTCGATATTGCCCTGCAAGGATCGGGCAGCAAGGCAATCCTGCTGGGGATGTATGGCTCGGAGGCGGATAAAGCCGCTGTCGCCAATCTGCCATGGGCGGGCGTGACACGGGTTAATCTCGGCGGCTTCGATCTGATCGTCTCGCGCACGGGTTACACGGGTGAACGAGTCGCCTATGAGCTGTTCGTTCATCCCGATCAGGCGGAAGCGCTGTTCGAGGCGCTGGTGGCGGCGGGCGCGGTTCCGTGCGGACTGGCGGCGCGCGACAGCCTGCGGATTGAGGCGGGACTGCCGCTCTATGGGCATGAACTCGGCGGCGTACTCAATCTCAACCCAGCGGATGCGGGCTTCGGCGCGTATGTCAAGCTCTACAAGCCGTTCTTCGTCGGCAAAGCCGGCTTCCTGGCGCATGAGCGCGCTCGTGACGCCGAGATCGCCCGTTTCCGCCTGCTAAACAAAGGGGCGCGCCCGCCGCATCCAGGCGATCCGCTGGTCGATGGACGCGGGCGCATTGTTGGCATCGTCACGAGCTGCACGCTCGACTCAGAGGGCTACCAGCTCGGTCAGGCGTATGTCAAAGAGTCGGCGCTCGCGCCGGACACCGCGCTTTCAGTGTTTTGCGGGGCGGATCGGCTGAAAGCCAACGGCTATCAGAGCTTGAAATTCGGCGATAAGCTCCCGATTCCCGAACCCGCTGTGATCCTGAGCCGCTTCCCGTCGGCGAAGAAGGGTTAGAAGTCGCGTCCATAGAGCGCGAGCTGCTGCGGCATCACGGTGTCGATGTCGAACATCCGCCGCGCCAGCTCGCGCCCTGCTTTGCCGTAGGCTTCGCGCTCCTCCGGGTGGCGCAGGGCGTGGATGATGGCGTCCGCAAGCGCGTCTGCATCATCGAGCGGCACGAGCCAGCCTGTTTCCTGATGGCGGATGAATTCGGGCAGCGCACTGACCTGCGTTGCGATCACGGGGCGTCCGGCGCTCATCGCTTCCTGTAAATGCAGCCCGCTGGTCTCAAAGCGCGTCGGTCCGACATAGACATGCGTCCGGTAGAGCTGATCGATCAACTGTTGGCGCGAGACGAAGCCGGGGAAGATCAATCTGCCCCGCTGGACATCGGGCGGGAGCGCCGCGTCGATCTGGGGACGCCCGAATGACCCGTCCTTGCCGAAAAAATGGACGTAAGTCTCCGGCTCAGCAGCCCAGACCTTCGGCAGCGCCGCGATCAGCGTATGCACGCCTTTACGCCGCTCCAGCCGACCGACAGTCGCCAGGTGATACGGCGGACCGTTCGGCGGCGGTTCGCGCTGTGGGAACTGCGCGAAGTCAATCGGGTAGCGGATGAGGTCGATCAGACGCGGCGGCACGCGGCACGCGCCGGCGATGAAGGTGGCGTATGCCATGCTCACGCTGTGCCGCTGCTGTGCTGCCAGCATCATCCGCCCCTGCAGCGATTCGATGATGCGTGGATACGTTCCGTCTTCGCAGTAGCGCCGGATCGCCCACTCCGCCCCCTGCAGCCGGACGATGAATGGGATGCCGCCCATCAGCCGCGCGCCGGCGTATCCCTCCGGGATTTCCACGAAATCCAGCCCATTGGCGGATCGAATCGCGCTCGCGACCTGCGCGACCGCCCGCGTCCGCTCATACTGGGCGATGATGCTGGCATACGGCAGCCGCAGCCGCGACAGGTAATACAGATATTTTCGTGGGCGCGCAGCGTGTACATGCAGCGCCGCATAGCGTTCGGGCAGTGGGGGCGGAGTCTGTTCGCCCATGTAGATCAAATGTACAGTGTGACCGTGCCGAGTCAGCCAGTGACCAGCTTCTAAGGCATACGTGTCGAGTCCACCGCCGCGACTGCTGACGATTGCGATCTTCATGCAGTTGTCCTTAAGTACCGGCGCGCTCCGTTTGCTTTTCGGCTGCGTCAGCGTATAATGTCAGTTGAGATGAACTGCACCAACCGCATACCACCGCCTGTTTCGCCAATCTTGGGAGCGCGATCAAAACCATTATGACCGATGTCGCCATTCGTGTAGATGGATTGGGTAAACAATACCGCATTGGCGCGCAGTCCGCACGTTACTATACCTTTCGAGATACGCTGAGCGAAATGTTCACGACCCCTTTTCGCCGCGCCGCACGGCTGCTGCGCGGGCAGGCATACGGCGCTGCCGACCTGACCGAGACAATCTGGGCGCTGCGTGGAATTTCCTTTGAGATCAAAAAAGGCGAAAGCGTCGGCTTTATCGGGCATAATGGGGCGGGCAAAAGCACGCTGCTCAAGATTCTCTCCCGCATCACCGAGCCGACCGAGGGTTACGCCGTTATCTACGGGCGCGTTGGCGCGCTGCTGGAAGTCGGGACGGGGTTTCACCCTGAGCTGACTGGGCGCGAAAATATCTTCCTGAATGCGGCAATTTTAGGGATGAGCCGCCGCGAAATCGAGGCGAAATTTGATGAGATCGTCGACTTTGCTGAGGTCGAGAAATTTATCGATACGCCGGTCAAGCACTATTCCAGCGGCATGACGCTGCGGCTTGGCTTCGCGGTTGCCGCGCACTTGGAGCCGGAAATCCTGATCGTGGATGAGGTGCTGGCGGTTGGGGATGCGCGTTTTCAGAGCAAATGCATGGGCAAAATGAACGCCGTATCCAATCAAGGGCGGACGGTGCTGTTTGTCAGCCATAATTTGAGCGCCGTGCAGAGCCTCTGCCAGCGCGTCATCTGGCTGCACCAAGGGCAGATCGTTGAGATGGGCGAACCGAGCCAGGTCATCCGGAAGTATCTGGGCGGCACAATGGAGGCGGGCAGTGAGCGCATTTGGTCATTCGATGATGCGCCGGGCAATGATCAGGTGCGGCTGCGCCGGATCGCGGTGCGACCGGTCAGCGGCACGCCGAACGATGTCATCACCACACAGACGCCAGTGGCTGTCGAATTTGAATACTGGAATCTCAAGCCAGATCAATATCTCGATGTCTATTTGACGCTGGAAAACGATCAAGGCGCGACTGTGTTCAACAACTTCCCCTCGTTTGAACCGAACTGGCATGGCAGTCCGATGCCCGTAGGGCTGTTTCGCAGCACCTGCTATCTGCCGCCGGAACTGCTTAACTCGCATATCTACTACGTCCGCGCCTCCTTTTTCTTGAACAGCCGCAATATGATCTACAAGACCAGCAGCCTGCTTGCGATCAAGGTGCAGCATGAGCACTCTGAGCTGCTGGTCGGCTTCTATCGTTCGGAGGGCATGATCCATCCGCCCCGCCTGAAGTGGACGACGGAACTGGTGCGCGAAGGCGAGGCGGATTCGGCTGAGCCAGACGTTGCCAAAACCAGCGTCACACGGTAAGATACGAGGGAACTCAGCTTCCGCGCGGAGAGCGCTGGTCACAGCATGACGATCAGACTGTGATCGGACGCCGAAGGGGCAAGCGACCGGTCTGGCGAGCTGGATCGTGAAACTCTCAGGTCACAAGGACGCGCTGGGAAGTCACGCTCTGAACGCGATTGCATTTGATGGCTGGTTGCCTGACCAGAATCGTCACAGAGCGCACAGCTAGCCCCTGTGCGCTCTTTTTCATGCAATTTTGACCATGTGTAGAAAGGAATGACCGAATAATGGCGCTCAAAGTCCCGTCCGATCTGAAATATCTCAAATCCGATGAATGGCTGCGTATTGAAGGCGAGACCGGCACAATTGGCATCACCGACTTTGCGCAGGATCAGCTCAACGATGTCGTCTATGTCGATCTGCCTGAAGTCGGCAGAGCGCTGGCGGCGGGCGAGAGCTTCGGCTCGATTGAGTCGGTCAAGGCGGCGTCCGATCTGACAGCTCCAGTTGCAGGCGAGGTGATCGCCGTCAACAGCGATCTGGAAAAAGCGCCCGAACTGGTCAACGGCGATCCGTATGGCAGAGGCTGGATGATCAAGATCAGGATCACGGACGCGAGCGCGGCTGACTCGATGATGGACGCCGCCGCCTATGAGGAATATTGTAAGAATCGGTAACACGCAGCATTGAGGGTGTCATGAGTTACATTCCGCACACTGACGCCGAACGCCAGCAGATGCTGGCAGCAATTGGCGTCCCAACCATTGAGGATTTATTCGATGCAGTCCCCTCAGCATATCGGTTCCCATCCCTGAGCCTGCCTGAGCCAGTCGGCGAACTCGAAGTCATGGCGGAACTGCAAGCGCTCGCTGAAGCCAACGATCACGCGGGCGATTTCGCGCTCTTTCGCGGCGCAGGGGCATATCATCACTTCATCCCATCCGCGGTCAACCATATCCTGCTGCGCGGCGAATTTTACACCGCTTACACCCCGTATCAGCCGGAGATGAGCCAGGGGACATTGCAGGCGATCTTCGAATTTCAGTCGATGATCGGCGCGCTGACCGGCATGGAAGCAGCGAACGCCAGCCACTATGACGGCGCAACCAGCCTGGCGGAGGCGGTCACAGTGGCGCTGGATGTGGGGCGGCGCAAGCGTAAGAAAATCATCCTCAGCCCAGGGATTCACCCGGATTACCGCGCTGTCGCGCGGACGTATCATCAGGGGCAGGGGATTCAGTTCGTCGGCGATCAGTCGCCTGCGTCGGTCGATGATCTGGCGGCGCTGCTGGATGAGGACACCGCCATGCTGGCGGTCGCCTATCCGAATTTCTTCGGTCAGATCGAGCGCTTTGCGGGTCTGGCGGAGAAAGTTCATCAGGTGGGCGCGCTGCTGGTTTTTGTCGCCAATCCGCTGGCGCTGGCGTTGTTCAAGTCGCCGGGTGAGCTGGGCGCGGACATCGTGGTTGGCGAAGGGCAGCCGCTGGGCATTCCGCTCAGCTTCGGCGGACCTTACCTCGGCTATTTCGCCTGTCGAGAGCAGTACGTCCGTCGCATCGCCGGTCGCATCGTCGGTGAGACGGTCGATCAGGATGGCAAGCGCGCCTATGTCATGACGCTGCGCCCGCGCGAACAGGACATCAAGCGCGACAAGGCGAGCAGCAATATCTGCACCAATCAAGGCTTGATGGCGCTGGCGGCGACGGTCTATCTGGCGCTGATGGGCAAGCACGGTCTGCGCAAAGCCGCCGAACTCTGCTATCACAAGGCGCACTACGCCGCCGATCAGATTTACCTGCTGCGCGGCTTCAGCGTGGATCGCAGCAAGCCATTCTTCAATGAGTTCGTGGTGCGCTGTCCGCGTCCGGTGGCGGAGATCAACGCGCTGCTGCTGGAGCGCGGCATCATCGGCGGCTACGATCTGGGTAAGGACTATCCGCATCTGAGCAACCATATGCTGCTGTGCGTGACGGAGATGAACACCCGCTATGAGATCGACTCGCTGGTTGAGTGCTTGAGGGACGTCAAATGACCGAACCGGTGATCTACCAACTAGGATCGCCCGGACGAGAGGGCGTCAGGCTGCCTAAGCCGGATGTGCCGATCACGCCGCTGCCGGACGAGCTGCTGCGGGGCGAACTCGACCTGCCCGAAGTCAGCGAGCTGCAAGCGGTCAGGCATTTTGTCAACCTCAGCCAGATGAACCACGCCATTGACAAAGGCTTTTACCCGCTTGGCTCCTGCACGATGAAATATAACCCCAAAGTCAACGAGGATGCAGCGCGCCTGCCCGGATTCGCTCATCTGCATCCACTGACCGATGAGGATGGCGTGCAGGGCGCGCTTGCGCTGATGTATCAGCTTCAGGAATGGCTGGCGGAGATCGCTGGCTTCGCGGCATCAACGCTGGTTCCGGCGGCGGGTGCGCAGGGTGAGCTTTCCGGCATCCTGATGATCCGCGCCTATCATCTCAGCAAAGGCGACACAAAACGCACCAAAATCCTCGTCCCGAACAGCGCGCACGGCACGAACCCGGCAACCTGCACGATGGCGGGCTATCAGGTGGTCGAGCTGCCTTCGGATGCCAATGGCAACGTCGATCTGGCGGCGCTGCGCGCAGCGTGCGGCGATGATGTGGCGGGCATGATGATCACCGTCCCCAGCACACTGGGCTTGTTCGACTCGCAGATCATCGAGATCATCCACGCCGTCCATGCCTGCGGTGGTCTGATGTACATGGACGGCGCGAATATGAATTCGCTGCTCGGCATCGTCAAGCCGGGTCAGTTGGGTTTTGACGTGATGCACTACAACCTGCACAAGACGTTCTCCACCCCGCACGGCGGCGGCGGGCCTGGCTGCGGAGCGGTCGCCTGCACGCAGACGCTCAAACCATTCCTGCCGGGTCCGATTGTCGAGATCGTCGAAGAAGCGCCATCCGTCTCCGCCAACGGCGCGGGCGCGGTCAATCCGCTCAACGATGCGCCTCTGTATGGGCTGCGAATGCCGCCGCAGTCTATCGGGCGGCTCAAGGCGTTCTGGGGCAACTTCGGGATGCACGTTCGTGCCTACGCCTATATCCGCGCGTATGGCACATCGCTGCGGGAAGTCAGCCGCCATGCAGTGCTGAATGCCAACTACGTCCGCGTCAAGCTGCGCGACCAGTATCGCCTACCGTATGATCGCATCTGCGCGCATGAATTCGTCCTTGAAGGGCGCTTTGAAGGCGTAGAGGGCGTCCACGCGCTCGACATCAGCAAGCGGCTGATGGACTACGGGATGCACCCGCCAACAAATTACTTCCCGCTGATCGTGCGCGAGGCGCTGTTGATCGAGCCGACGGAGACGGAGGATAAAGCGACGCTGGATGCGTTCATCGAAGCGATGCGCAAAATTGCGGATGAGGCGAGAAGCGATCCAGCGCTGCTTCGCGATGCGCCGCACACCATGCCGATCAAGCGTGTGGATGAGGTGCGCGCCGCTAAACAGTTGATCTTGTGCTGTCGTCCTGTTCCGGATTGGGCGCATCAAGCGGCGGGTGATTGAAAGCGCGGTTCAACATGACCGGGGATGGATCTCCCCGGTTTTTTTTACACTCGCCCGACGGTGAGATACTGACCAGCGGCTTTCAGAACCGGGTCCATATAGAATAATTCGGGCAGTGGGGCAATCGTGCCGTCCGGCTGGCGGCGGCGCTCGGTCGATTTTTGCAGCGCGAGCGCAAATGAGCGCCGCGCGCCCACCGACCGATCCCGCGATAGGTTATGGTTATGCTGGCGGTGCTGCAAGACCATGTGCGCGCCCAACGCGACCAGCACGCCCGCTTCGCGCGCACGCAGAAACCAGTCGATATCCTCGCTGGTGCGAAAATCGGTGTCGAAGCCGCCGATCTGGTCGATCACTTCACGCTTGATCAGCATCGTGCCGAGCTGCGTCACCACGCTTGGCGGAGACAGCGTTGGCTCGGCTGGATTGAACATCCGCCAGAAGCGCAGCGTCCCCATGACGATCCCCACCTGCGGAAACAGCGCGAACATCTGCATCTGATCCTGTAGGCAGTTCGGCGTCCAGGTGTCATCGGCATCGAGAAAGGCGATCAGCGAGCCGCTGGCGATCTCCAGCCCGGCGTTGCGGGCGGCGGCGGGGCTGCTGGGTGTATCGCGGCGGATGCTGCGCAGCATGTCGCCCAGGTGCGCCTGATAGCGCCCAATCACGGTGGGGGTGTCGTCGGTCGAGCCATCATCGACCACGATGATCTCCATCGGTGCATAATTCTGCGCAAGCACGCTGTCGAGCGCATCGGACAGGAACAGGGCATAATTACAGGTGGGAATAATAATCGAAATCAGCGGCGTTTCATTCATGACAGATACACCCATTTGACCTACTTTTATTTTAACGAGTTTCGAATTTTTCCTCTACCCGCGCTTCCGCGCGGAACCGCAAGATGGCAGACCTAAAATCGGCAAACTGGGAAAAGTTGCGTACAATCAGATTAGCGGGCAAATCAGGGAGGGGATTGTGGGGGCATTTGCTGCTTTAGCCGTGCGCCGCGTACGACTGCGCCGCCGTTTTCGAAGATTGATCGCTTTTTTCCGCGATACGCGGGCGCTGCTGCGCGAATTCTGGCGTCCACTCTTCGTCTTTTTCGTCGCTATTTTCATCGGTGGACTTCTCTATGGCGAGCTGCTGATGTTTTCACGCGGTGAGCGTATCCCATATTACAATCTGCCTTATATGATGCTTCAGTTGATGGTGCTGCAAGGCGTGCCGGAAGAAAAAGTGCCAGACGAACCGTATCTGACAGCGTTTTGGTATCTGATGCCGGCGATTGGGTTTTACGTGTTAGGTCGCGGTTTGGTGGATTTCGTGCGCGTTTTCTTCGACCGAGGAGCGCGCCGCAGAGCGTGGGAGATGGCTTTGGCTGCTGAATTTCGAGATCACATTATCGTTGTTGGGATCGGTCATGTCGGGCTGCGCGTTGTGCGCGCGCTGCGTCAGATGGGCTTCGATGTCGTCACGTTGGACAGCAAGCCGCTCTCGTCGGAGCTTGCTGCTGAACTGCGCAGTCTGCAATGCCCGCTGATCATGGGCGATGCAACTGAGGAGAGCAGCCTGACCAATGCCGGCGTGCAACGCGCGCAGGCGGTTGTGATCACCACTTCGAGCGACTATGTCAACGTTACGGTCGCCATGCGCGCCCGCGATTTGAATGCCAATCTGCGCTTGATTGTGCGCATGTGGGACAGCCGCTTCGCCAATCAGCTCAAGCGTTATGTCGGCGTGGAAGCGGTGCTGAGCGCTTCCGAACTCGCCGCGCCCGCTTTTGCTGGAGCTGCCTTTGGCGTCGAGATCGCCCAGACGCTGACTGTCCAGAACGAAGCCTACACGGTCTTCAATTTAATAATCGAACCGGGCTCCTTCATGGAAGGGAAGACCATCGATCACATTCAAGAGGAGAATGATATCGATATTGTTCTGGTCGAGCGTGATCGGCGTGTTGAAGTCCATCCGCGCGGCACGATTGTGATCAAAGCCGGGGACAAAGTGGTGATCTTCGCCCGACATAGGCAGATCATGAGCATCATCGAGGCGAATCGCCGACATTAAAGCCAGCGCTGCCCGCTGGCAGTCTCATTATCGACAAACGCGCTCAAAGTCAAGTCGTCTCAAAATGTGACATTTGTCATGGGCGGTTTGTGCCTCTGTCACATGCTGACTCACACTCAATCGCATAAGATGGGTGTGATTTAGCATATTTTAAAAGCCTTAAAAGGCACAGCCGACCATGATGAAGCATTTACGATCCTGCTGCACCCTTATATTGCTCACGCTGTTAGGAGCGGCACTGGTTGGATGTGGGCGAACGGATCTGTCCGAGGTGTTTCCGCCTACTCCGCGCCCGACCAAAACCCCGCTTCTGGCTGCCAATGCTCCCACGCCAACCCCAACCGCCGTGATCGTCCTAACGGGCAATCCAGATCGCGGTCGTGCCGCCTTTCAGGCACAGCACGCGCTGCCGAGCGGTGCAGCTTGGGCGTGCCAGGCGTGCCATTCGGTGGACGCGAGCGCAGTCCGCCTGATCGGTCCCGGCTTGTGGGGGGTCGCTGACCGCGCTGGCGCGCGCGTTGAAGGCGAAGATGCCTTGACTTATCTGCGTCAATCGATTCTGGAGCCGATGGCGTTCATCGCGCCGCCGAATCCGGGTGAACCCGCTTGGGCGGTCAATATGCCGGAGGGCTGGGATCAAGTCCTGACGGAGGAAGAACTAGAAGACATCATCGCCTATCTGTTTACGCTTCGTTGATCCGGAGGAACGTTGATAATGGCTGTCCAATCTGATGCCAATCCGGTTGAGCTGCCGGAAGCGCTGCCCGAAACCGCGCTTGCGGTCGCTGATGCTAACGACGAACCCGAACCGCAGGATGATCCGCACTTCGCGCCGAGCGGCACATACATCTTTGCAATGGCGCTGATCATCGCCTACGCTGTTTATCTTTTTTCGCTCTGGTATGAAGTGACTGTCGTGCGGGGAGGGGCGTGATCATGCACATCGACCGTTACGAACGTCAGTATCTGATCGCGGTGGCGGCGGTGCTGGGGCTGTTTTTTGCGGCGTTGGTCTCAAGCGCGCTGGTTTTCGGCGTGCGCCTGCCGCAGCCGGAGGGGTATATCAATCCGCTGACTCTGAATCGAACGGTATTTGCCAATCCGGGCATGAGAAATATGGGCAACGGCGTTTACGACGTATACATCGTCGCGCGGATGTGGGCTTTTGACGCGGGCAGCGATGAAAAGGATGAGCGCGGGCAGGATGTGCTGCGCGTTCCCGTCGGATCAACGGTCAATTTCTATCTGACCAGCGCCGATGTTACGCATGGTTTCATCGTCGAGCGTCATAACGCGAATATCGAGGTGCTGCCAGGTCATGTCGGGCGTTCCAGCACCCGCTTCAATGAGGTCGGCACGTTCCACATCCAGTGCCATGAATACTGTGGACGCGGTCATCAGAACATGTATATCAAAATCATCGTCGAACCCGCTGACGGGTCAGCGGCATAGCTGAGAAGGAGTTGACCATTATGCAGGCTGTTCAACCGCGTCCGTCCAGCGCGCCAGCGCTGCAATTTCCGAAATTGTCCGCCCTCACTAGCGAGCGCTGGTTGGTAGGATCGTTTGTGTTCGTCGCGCTGCTGGCGATAAGCATCGGGCTGCTGCTGGGACCCGCGCAGGCATACCGGCGTGCGCCTGCGCTGCGCTGGGATATTCCGGTTTTTTCCTATTACTATCAGGCGCTTACGCTGCACGGTGTGCTGAATGCGCTGGTCTTTACGACGTTCTTCATCGTCGGCTTTGCCTATTTTGTGACGCAGCGGACGCTCCAGCGCGCGTTAGCAAGCGTGCAGTTGGCGTGGGCATCGTTTGTGATCATGCTGCTGGGCGTGGTGCTGGCGGGCTATGCTATGCTGACCGGGCAGGCGAACGTCCTGTATACCTTCTACGCGCCGATGCTGGCGCACTGGACGTTCTATCTTGGTCTAGCATTGGTGATCGTCGGCTCATGGGTGGCGGCGCTGGTCGTCTTCATGACCTACTTCGCTTGGCGTAAAGAGCATCCGGGCGAAGCTGCGCCACTGGCGGTGTTCGCGCTGCTCGCCAACTACTTAATGTGGTTCTCGGCGTCGTTGGGCGTGGCGGTTGAAGTGCTGACGATGCTGCTGCCGCTGTCGCTGGGCATCATCAAGACGACTGACCCGCAGGTCTCGCGGATTCTGTTCTGGTTCTTTGGGCATCCGCTGGTGTATTTCTGGCTGATCCCGGCGTATGTGTCATGGTATACGATGCTGCCCAAGCAGTACGGCGTCAAGCTGTTCAGCGATCCGCTGGCACGGGTGGCGTTTTTAATGATCATGATCTTCTCGATCCCGATTGGTGTGCATCATCTGTTCGTCGATCCGGGCATCAGCGAGCTGGCGAAGGCGATGCATTCGCTGCTGACTTTTGTAGTCGCTGTGCCAAGCCTGCTGACCGCCTTCAATATCGGCGCGACGCTGGAGAAGGCGGGGCGCGCGCGCGGCGGCGGACGGATTAGCTGGATGTGGAAGCAGGCATGGGGCGACCCGCTGATCGCGGCGCAGATCTGCGGGATGCTGGTGTTCGCCGTCGGCGGCGTCACTGGCATGGCAAATGCGTCGTTCACGCTCAATAACGCACTGCATAACACTACCTGGGTTCCCGGTCACTTTCACACTACGCTGGCAGGCGGCGTCTTCATGACCTATATCGGCATCCTTTACTGGCTGCTGCCGATGCTGCGCGGGCGGGCGCTGTTTGCGCGTCCGCTAGCGACAGCGCAGGTGTACACCTGGTTTGCGGGCATCCTGGTTTTTGGGATGTCGATGGGGCGTGCCGGTTTAGAAGGCGCGATCCGGCGCACTGACTCCGGCGCAGTCGGCGCATACACCAGCGAAGCCGCCGCGCCCTGGATGAATCTGTCTGCAGTGGGCGGGACGATCCTGCTGATCAGCATCATTTTGCTCTTCACTGTCATTTTAGGGACGCTGTTTGTGTCCAAACGCGAGCCGCAAACCGCTGCCCCGATTTTGGTTCGCGCTCCTGACGAGTCGCCGCGCTGGACAGAGAATTGGAACGTGTGGGTTGCGCTGATCATCATCACTAATATCGTCATGTGGGGACCGGTGTTGTTCGGCGCGCTCAACTGGGTGTCCGGGTTCTGGTCAACGCCGTATCCGATGCAGTAAAGGGGATCACACGATGGATCGACCGATTGAGCCGCAAAGCGCAGCCGTCAAACCGGAGATGGATTTGACCACGCTGCTGCTGCTGGTGTTTTTGCTCACCGCTGGGATCACGCTGCTGGGCGTGACGGCGCTTTACATCCGCGATCTGGAAACGCTGGCGACTCTGCCTGGGCTAGTCTGGAATTTCCTCTGCGGTCAGCCGAATCAAGGGGGCGTCACGCTGCCAGCGCTGACGTTGGCTACACTGATCACCTTTGGCGCCGCGCTGGCGATCTACGGACGCTGGCGGCTGAACCGTCGTTGAGAATTTCGACGCAGTCAGACAAAGCCGGGACTGCGCTCCCGGCTTTCTTGTTTTTTTACTGCACCTGACTGAGCAGCAAAGTCGCCAGGCTGAAATAGATCAGCACGCCGGAGATGTCCGAAAGCGAGGTGATCAGCGGCGCGCTGGCGGCTGCGGGATCGAAATTCAGCCGTTTGAGGATGAACGGGAGGGCAGTGCCGATCACACTGCCAACGATCACCACCAGCGCCATCGTGAGCGCAACCACTAGCGCGATCTCGATGCCAGCGCGCAGCACCCCGATCAACGAGACGGCGAGCGCCATCGTGAAGCCCAGCGCTGCGGAGACGAAAATTTCTTTCGTCAGCAGCCGCCACCAGTCGCTCATTTTGACCTCGTCCATCGCCAGCGCGCGCACCATCAGCGTTGCCGCTTGCGAGCCGGCATTGCCGCTGCTGTCGATCAGCAGGGGGAGGAAAAAGACCAGCGCGACGTTGGCTGCGATAGTGTCTTCAAAATTGGCGATGGCTGCACCAGAGAAGACGTTAGCGAAGACCAGCGCCAGCAGCCAGCCGATCCGCTTGCGATAGAGTTCAGGCAGCCGCGCATCGCGATAACTCCCTTTTAGGGGGCTGACCGCTGCGCCTTTGTGAAAGTCCTCGGTCGCTTCCGCCTGCGCCACATCCAGCACATCATCAAAAGTGACGATCCCGATCAGCACATTCTGCGAGTCGACCACCGGCAGCACGGACAGATCGTAGCGTTCCATCGTGCGGACGGCTTCTTCGCGATCCTGGTTCGCGTTCAGATAGATATACTGCGAATCCATGATGTCGGCGACTTTGGTCTGCGGGTCGGCGAGGATGAAGCGCCGCAGGTCAAGCGCGTCGAGCAGTTTCCAATGCTGATCGACCACATACAAAACGTCGATGGTTTCGCTGTCGCGCCCTTTTTTGCGAACATGATCGAGCGCTTGCCCCACCGTCCATTCCGGGCGCACCGCGACGTAATACGGGGTCATCAAGCGCCCAACGCTCTCCGGCGGATAGCCGAGAATCTGCCGCGTTTCCCGCAAGTCCTCCGGCGAGAGCAGATTGAGCAGGCGCTGCGTCACCGCGCCGGGCAGCTCATCAAGAATCTGAGCGCGGTCGTCCGGGCTGAGTTTGCTCAGCAAATGGCGCGTCTCTTCCTGAGTCAGTTCTGTGAGAAGTTTGTTCTGCTGATCGGTTTCCAGCAGCGCAAATACCTCACTGGAGAGATCGCGCGGCAGCAGGCGGAACAAGAGCATCCGGTCGTTCGTCTCAACATCAAACAACAGCTCGGCGATCTCCGGCTCTGGCATATTGGTGATGGTTTCCCGAATCGCCGTCCAGTTTTTTTGCTCGATCAGGTCGCGAACGTGATCGATTTGCTCGGCAAGCATAGGCCCCGCTCCTCTTCATGACTCGCCTTCATCCTCGGAAAATGGACGCTCACAGCGACGCGCAGCGAAGTATAATAAGTTGTGAAATCTGTCGCAAATTATCTTTGAGGTTTGGATGACTCCTTCCCCATCTGAAACACCAAAACGACGCCAGAGCGATGTGATCGGGATTGCCGTGATCTTTCTGCTCTTGATCGGAATCGTTGCGGTCATGGCGCTGCGTCCAGGCGCGCAGCCCGCCGCACCAACCGCCCCGACGGCAACGTTTGCGCCCAGCGTACCCGGTGTCACGCCGATTGAGCCGCCGCGCACAGTCGCGGATTTCACCATGCCCGCCGCGCTGCCCGGCGGCGAAGTGCGGGAGCTGTCCCTCAGCGATCTGGAAGGCAAGCATACGCTGATCTTCTTTGGCTATACGCGCTGCCCGGATTTCTGCCCGATCACGCTGGCGGAGTTCATTCAGATCAAGCGTGCGCTCGGCGATCAGGCGGAGCAGCTCCAGTTTTTGTTCGTCAGCGTCGATGGCGACCGCGACACGCCGGCAGCAATTCGCGCTTATCTGGACGGCTTCGATCCCAGCTTCATCGGCATGTCCGGCGTTCGGGAGATGCTCGAACCGATCCGACCGGACTACGGTTTGTACTATGAGCTGCGCACGAATGAGGGGCGCGGCGATAATTACCTTGTCGATCACAGCACACCCTCGTATTTAATCGATCCGCAGCGCCGGCTCGCGGCGATCTATTCCTATGACGCCAGCGCTGCCATCATCGCAGCAGATATCGCGGAACGCCTTGCGTCGTAGCGCTTGTTCGTTTTGCCCAAAAAGAGACGTGAAAACTGCACGTCTCTTTTTTATTGCAGCGCTGTGGTGAACATGTTACAACATCAATCTTAGATACAGCTTCTGAAAGGAATCAAGCTCATGATGCGTAAAGGATGGTTCTTACTGGCACTCCTGGCGCTGCTGATCGCCCCAGCGGGCGCGCGGGTGATCTGGGCGCAGGGTGGGAACGTCCTGCTTTACGGTGGCAATCAGGATATCGATAATATCGACCCGGCGACCGGCGAGAACTATTCGATCAACGCGGCGCTGCTCAGCCTCTACGATGCCTTGTTCATCGTGCGCGGCGAAAACGCTGAGCCGAACTTGGTGGACACCTGGGAAGTCAGCGATGATGCGCTCGTTTGGACGTTCAACCTGAAGCCGCAGGCGCGTTTCCACGATGGCAGCCCGGTCAACGCGGAAGCCGTTGTTTACAGCTTCAACCGCGCCCTTGAGCTGGCCGGTCCGCCGACTTACCGCTGGTCGGGCATCGCGGATACGAGCAGCGCTGTCGCGCTCGATGAGGACACTGTCCAGTTCACGCTGCTTCAGCCATTCGCGCCGTTCATCGGCACGCTGACTCAGCTTTTCATCGTCAACCCCGCCATCGTTGAAGCCAATCGCGGTGATGACTTCGGGCAGAGCTATCTGCGCACAAACGCGGCCGGTTCGGGTCCCTTCCGCCAGGGGCGCTGGGAGATCGGCAATCTGTATGAGTTCATCGCAGTCGAGGATTACTGGGGCGGTTGGGCGAGTCCCGATCATCCGGACAGCGTGCTGTGGCTGATCCAGCGCGACAGCGCGACCCAGTTGAATTCGCTGCTGGCGCGCCAGACGCACATTGCGGACACCCCCTCCGGGCAGGATGTGGATCGTATCAACGCCGATCCGGGTCTGAGCGTGATTGAGAACTTCGGCTACTTCGTCAACACGCTGAAGATGAACAATCAAGGGCGCTACACCAGCGACATCAATCTGCGCAAAGCGATTGCTCACGCGATGAACTACGACGTGCTGCCGGATATTCAGGATATTCCAATTCAGATCATGCCCGGTCCGACGCCGCTCAATTTCCCTGGCGCTGTCCCCGATCTAGATGTGCCGACCTATGATCTTGACCGCGCGCGCGAATATCTGGCGCAGACTCCCTGGCCCAACGGCGGGATCACGCTCGATTACGTCTACGTGACCGAGTTCACCCGCGAGGAAATCCCCGGCTTGCTGCTGCTAGAAGGGTTGGCAGAACTCAACATCACGCTGAACATGATCCCGATGCTCTGGCCCGATATGGTGGCGTCGTGCGCATCGCCGGAGACCGGACCGGATATCATCAATATTTATACGCAGCCAGCCTACCTTGACATGGATGCGCACCTGTATAACCAATATCACAGCGGGCAGTGGGGCAGCTACAACTCGTGCAGCTTCTACAGCAACCCCGAAGTGGATCGACTGCTCGACACCGCCCGCGTCACCGGCGATCCGGATATCCGCACCGAGCTTTACAACCAGGCGCAGCGCCTGATCGCCGCCGATCAGCCGTCGGTCTGGATGTACTCCGAAAGTACGCTGATCGCGCTGAACAACTGCATCCAGGGCTATGTGTTCCGTCCGTTGGAGAGCTTGTCTGTGCTGTTCCAGGATTTAGCGATGGTCAACTGCCCGGCGTAAGCTGGGTGTGCGCCAGGTCAGGGTGAACCCACCCTGACCTGCGCAAAACCGCCGATGAACCTTCGTTATTATTTACTGCGGCGTCTGCTGCTGCTGATCCCACTGCTGATCGGGCTAACCCTGCTGACCTTCACCGTGTCGCGCATCCTCCCGGGCGATCCGGTCGGGCTGGCGGCGGGTCCGCAGTCTACGCCTGAAATTCGCGAAAGACTGCGCGTTCAGTTCGGGCTGGATCAGCCGCTCCCGGTGCAGTACATCAGTTATATCGCTGGGTTGTTCAGCGGCGATTGGGGGCAGTCGCTGTATTCGCGGCGCTTTGTCGCAGATGATCTGCGCGTGTATTTTCCGGCTACGCTGGAACTGACGCTGTTCGCCATCCTGATCGCGTCCGGTCTGGGGATTCCGGCGGGCATCATCTCCGCGATCTACCGAGACAAGCTGCCGGATCAGGTGGTGCGCGTGATCGCGCTTTTTTTCGTCAGCTTTCCGGCGTTCTGGCTGGCGATGATCTTTCAGTCAATCCTGGGCGTGTCGTTGGGGTGGTTTCCGATTGGCAAGCGCTATGACGTGCTGCTTGCGCCGCCAGCCACGATCACGGGCTTGTTCACCGTAGACGCGCTGCTGCGGCTGGATTTCAGCGCGTTTGGCATCGCGCTGCGCCATCTGTTCACGCCGGCGCTGGTGCTGTCGTTCGGGGCGCTGGCGAGCGTGACGCGCATCACGCGGGCGGCGGTGCTGGAAGCGCTGGACAAGGATTACGTGCGTATGGAGCGCGCCATCGGCATTCCTTACCGCGTGATCCTGACCAAGTATGTCCTGCGCAGCGCCTTCATCGCCATCATCACCGTGCTGGCGCTGGAATTCGGCTGGTTGATGGCGGGGGCGGTGCTGGTCGAGACGATCTTTGACTATCCGGGCTTGGGCTTGTACGCCGTCGAATCGTCGCTGCGGCTCGATTTTGAGCCGATCATGGGGATCACGGTCTTATATGGGATCGTGTTCAGTCTTGTCAATATCGCCACTGATATCGCCTACGGGATCATCGATCCGCGCATTCGCTATGGCTGAAACCGTTCACCCCCTCGCGCCGCCGCGTCCGGCGCGCTTTGAGAATTTGCGGCGCGGACTCTATCGCTTCCGGCGCAATCCGCTGTCGATGATCGGCTTGATCCTGCTGATCTTCATCCTGATCATCGCCATCACCGCGCCGTATATCGTGCCGTTCCCAGAGGATGCCGCCGGACGGGTTCGGGCGACTGCGCGCCTGACTCCGCCGAATGAGACCTTTTATTTTGGAACCGATCACGTCGGTCGCGACATCTTCAGCCGCGTCCTGATGGGGACGGGGCTGGCGCTGCAAGTGGGCGTCGTGATCATCGTGTTGGCGACCAGCATCGGCGTGACCGTTGGCGCCGTTGCCGGCTATTTCGGCGGTTGGGTCGATGACCTGCTGATGCGCATCACCGACATCTTCCTGACCGTGCCGGCGCTGATCCTGGCGATTGCAGTCACCGCTGCGCTCGGCAAGGGCATCACCAACGTCATGATCGGGATTTCGCTGGTCTGGTGGCCCGGGTTCGCCCGCTTGACACGCAGCCTGGTGCTGTCGCTGCGCGAAGAGCCGTTCGTCGAGGCGGCGCGCGGGATCGGCGCGGGCAGTCTGCGGGTGCTGTTCCGGCACATCCTGCCGAATGCGCTCTCGCCGATCATCGTCAAGATGAGTACCGATTTCGGCTTTGCTGTCCTCAATGCCGCCGCGCTCGGTTTCATCGGCTTGGGCGCGCAGCCGCCGACTCCCGAATGGGGCGCGATGATCAACGATGGGCGCGCTTATTTCCCGCAGCGCTGGTGGGTCGCGACCTTCCCCGGCATGGCGATCTTCATCGTCGTTTTTAGCTGGAACCTGCTTGGCGATGGGCTGCGCGACCTGCTCGATCCGCGCGCAAGGCGATAGTGACGCGCATGTCTGACCTGCTGCGGATCGAAAATCTCCATCTCGAATTTCGCACCTTCGACGGCGTGGCGAAGGTGCTGGCGGGCGTCAATCTGACCATGCGCCGCGGCGATGTGCTGGGGCTGGTGGGCGAGACCGGCTGCGGCAAGTCGATGACCGCGCTGGCGATCCCAGGCTTGATCCCGATGCCGCCGGGCGTCATCACTGAAGGGCGGATTCTGTTCGAAGGCGAGAATTTACTCGACAAGAGCCGCGATGAGATGCAGCGCTTTCGCGCGCGCAAACTGGGCATGATCTTTCAAGACCCGACGACCAATCTCAGCCCGGTCTACACGATCCGCGAGCAGTTGATCGATGCCGTGCTGTATCAGCGGATGGATGCCAAGCGCGTTCCTGGGCGCTGGAAGGGCTGGCTGCCCTCAGCGCGCCAGACGCGGCTGGATGCCGAGCGCCGCGCCGTCGAACTGATGGCGCTGGTCGGCATCCCTGACGGGGATAAACGGATCGCGGAGTATCCGCATCAGTTTTCCGGCGGGATGCGTCAGCGTGTGCTGATCGCGATGGCGCTGGCTGGCGAACCCGACCTGTTGATCGCTGATGAGCCGACGACGGCGCTCGACGTGACCATTCAGGCGCAAATTCTCCGCCTGATCGCGTCGCTGGTGAAGCAGTTGGGCTTATCGGTGCTGCTGATTACGCACAATCTCGGCGTAGTTGCCCAGACCTGCCAGCGCGTCGCGGTGATGTATGCCGGGCGTGTGATCGAGAATGCGCCGGTGCGCGAATTGTTTAGGTATCCGCAGCATCCGTATACACAGGGACTGCTGCGCGCTGTCCCGACGACGCGTGTCCGGCGCGGCGAACTCGAAGGCATCCCCGGCACGATCCCCAATCTGGTGACTCCGCCGTCGGGATGCCGCTTTCATCCGCGCTGCGCGCATGTGATGGACGTTTGCAGAACGGTCGTGCCGCCTGGTTTCATCAGAGAAGCCGATCACGTCATCTACTGCCATCTCTACGCGGAAACACCATGAACGAGAGGCTGCTGCTGGAGGTGCGCGGGCTGAAGAAGTACTATCCCGTGCGCGGGGGCTTGTTCAATCGCCGTGTTGGGGCGTTTCGCGCGGTCGATGATGTCAGTTTCAGCGTGCCGCGCGGCAAGACGCTTGGATTGGTCGGCGAGTCGGGTTCGGGCAAGACGACCATCGGCAAGTGCGCCATCCGGCTGATCGCGCCGACCGGCGGCGCGATCCTGTTCGACGGTGAGGACATCACCCATCTGAATGAACGCGATCTGCGCCGCCGGCGGCGCGACATGCAGATGATCTACCAGTCGCCCGCCGCGTCGCTCAATGGGCGCATGACCGTGGGCGAGATCATCGGCGAACCGCTCTGGCTGCATGAGCGGCTGCGCGGCGCAAAACGTCGTGACCGCGTGATCGAGCTGCTGCGCTTGGTGGGGCTGAAGCCGGAGCATTACTACCGTTTCCCGCATGAATTTTCCGGCGGTCAGCAGCAGCGGATCGGGATCGCGCGGGCGCTGGCAGTCAAGCCGCGTCTGCTGGTGCTGGATGAGCCGACTTCGGCGCTCGATGTCTCGGTGCAGGCGCAGGTCTTGAACCTACTGCACGATCTTCAGCAGGAGTTCGGGCTGTCATATCTGTTCATCTCGCACGATCTCGGCGTGGTGCGCTATTTGTGCGATCAAGTGGCGCTGCTGTATCTGGGCAAGGTGGTTGAGGTTGCCGATGTCGAGACCATCTTCACGGCGCCAAAACATCCCTATACGCAGGCGTTGATCTCCGCGATCCCTGAACCCGATCCAGAGGGCGGGCGCGAACAGATCATCCTGAAGGGCGATCTCAATCTGCGCGCGCCGAAGCGCGGCTGCCCGTTTGCGCCGCGCTGTCACGCTGCCAAGCTGGATCGCTGCGAGGCGGACGCGCCGCCGCTGCGTGAGGTGGAACGCGGGCATCAGGTCGCGTGTCATTTATACCCTTAATCTTCAGAAAGGACTTCTATGCGTATTGGGATCGATGTGGGCGGGACGAACACGGATGCGGTGCTGATGGACGGGATGAGCGTTCTCGCTTTCACCAAAACCCCGACCACGCCGAACGTCAGTGATGGGATCGTCACCGCCCTAAAACAATTGATCGCCGCCTCGAACCTTGACGTGAGCAAAATCGACGGCGTGATGATCGGCACGACCCATTTCACCAACGCGGTCGTCGAACGTAAGCACTTGCAGCCGACCGCTGTCATTCGGCTGGGTCTGCCCGCCACCGTCTGCCTGCCGCCGATGGTCGATTTCCCCGACGATCTGCGCGCGGCGATCAACGGGCGCTATTTCCTGGCGCATGGCGGACATGAATTCGATGGGCGCGAGATTTCGCCCTTCGCGCCGGATGAAATCCGCCGCATCGCCAGCGAAATTAAGGCAGCGGGCATCACCGCGATTGCCATTTCATCGGTGTTTTCGCCGGTCAATACCAGCTTTGAGGCGCAGAGCGCCGCGATCGTCCGCGAGACGATCCCTGACGCCAACATCACGCTGTCCAGCACTATCGGGCGGATCGGCTTGCTAGAGCGCGAAAACGCCGCCATCCTGAATGCCTGTCTGCGCGATCTGGCGCTGCGGACAGTGGCGGGATTCAAATCGGCGCTCGCGGAGATGCAGATCGCTGCGCCGTTCTACATTTCTCAGAATGATGGCACGTTGATGAGCGCCGATTTCGCATCTGATTATCCTGTGCTGACCTTCGCATCAGGTCCGACCAACAGTATGCGCGGCGCTGCCTTCCTGAGCGGCTTGAAGGATGCGATTGTGATTGATGTCGGCGGGACGACGACCGACGTCGGCATCTTGCAGCGCGGCTTTCCGCGTGTGGCGGCGCTGGCAGTGCAAATCGGCGGCGTGCGGACGAATTTCCGAATGCCGGACACGCTCTCGATTGGTTTGGGCGGCGGATCGCTGGTGTCTGCGGATGGACATAGGGTGGGTCCGCAGAGCGTCGGCTATGAGATCACCCGCAAGGCACTGGTTTTCGGCGGCGACACGCTGACAGCGACCGACATCGCGGTCGCGGCGGGCTATGCCGAAGTCGGCGACACGTCGAAAGTTGCCGGGTTGGATGCGGCGCTTGTGTCAGCGGCGCAGGATCGCATCGAGGAGCTGATCAACAACGCGGTGGATCGCATGAAGACCAGTGCCGCGCCGATGCCAGTGATCGCGGTCGGGGGCGGGAGCATCCTGCTCAAGCGTCCGATTGTCGGGGCGTCGGAAGTCGTCATGCCGCCGCATTTCGCGGTCGCCAACGCAATTGGCGCGGCGATTGCGCAGATCGGCGGTGAGACAGATCGGATTTTCTCGCTGGCGGAGATGAGCCGCGATCAGGCGCTTGCGACTGCAAAGTCAGAAGCCATCGACAAGGCGGTTGCAGCGGGCGCAGATCGAGACACGGTGGAAATTGTCGAGGTCGAAGAAGTGCCGCTGGCGTATCTGCCGGGCAACGCGACGCGGATCATGGTCAAAGCTGTTGGCGATCTCAAGGAGGCGTGACAATGCGGCTGCTGAACGAACGAAATATCGAGGATATCGCGCTCGGCGCGGCGGTGCTGGGGACGGGCGGCGGCGGCGATCCGTATATCGGGATGCTGATGGCGCGCCAGGCGATCAGGGACTACGGAGCCGTCGAGCTGTACACGCTGGATGAGCTGGACGACGACGATCTGATCGTCCCGACCGCGATGATGGGCGCGCCGACGGTTATGGTCGAGAAGATGCCCAACGGCGACGACATCATCAATGCGTTTAAGTCGGTTGGGAAATACATCGGCAAGCCGATCCGCGCCACGATGAGCATCGAGGCGGGCGGACTTAACTCGGTCGTGCCGATCTATGTCGCGGCGCGGCTGCGCATCCCGCTGGTGGACTGCGACGGGATGGGGCGCGCATTCCCCGAACTTCAGATGGTCACGCATACGATTGCTGGCATCGGGGCGACACCGATGGCGATGAGCGATGAGCGCGGCAATACCGTGCTGATGGAGACGATCAGCAACCACTGGACAGAGCGTTTCGCCCGCAGCGTCACCGTCGATATGGGCGCGATGGCGATGATCGCGCTGTACGCGGCGACTGTGGGACAGTTGAAGACTGCCGCTGTCCTCGGCACGATCTCGCAGGCGGAGCGCATCGGGCAGACGATTCGCTCGGCGCGCGTGACTGAGGAAGACCCAGTCAATACGGTGCGCGAGGCGGTCGGCGGCTATCTGATCTTCAAGGGCAAGATCGCGGACGTGCAGCGCCGGACGGAGGGCGGATTCGCGCGCGGGGATGCCTTCATCACGGGGATCGACGACTATGCCGGTCAGCAGCTTCAGATGAGCTTTCAGAACGAAAATCTGATTGCGTCCATCGACGGCGCGCCGGTTGTCACCGTGCCGGACTTGATCGCGACACTCGACATCGACACGGGCGAGCCGATCACCACAGAAGGACTGCGCTACGGCTTCCGCGTCGCCATTATCGCGATGCCGTGCGCGCCGCAGTGGCGCACACCGGTGGGGATCGCCTTGGTTGGACCCCGGTATTTTGGCTATGACATGGATTATGTCCCTGTTGAGGAACGCTGCGGCTGACCATGGAACGCACAATCACATCGGAACAAGTCGAACCCATCGCCATCGGCGCGGGTGTGCTGGGGACGGGCGGCGGCGGCAGCACGTATTTAGGCGCGCTCTGGCTGCGCGAAACGATCAAACGGCTCGGCAGTCCGCGCGTCATCGATGCGGACGATCTGGCAGATGACGCGCTGGCAGTGTCGGTTGGCAAGATGGGCGCGCCAACCGTCAGCATCGAAAAGCTGGCGCAGGGCGATGAGATGGCGAACGCGGTGCGCGGGTTGGAAGCCCATCTCGGACGCCGCATGGACGCGCTTCTGATCGGCGAGATCGGCGGATCGAACGCGCTGATGCCGCTGATCTGCGGGCTTCAGCTCGGACTGCCCATTGTCGATGGCGATGGGATGGGGCGCGCTTTTCCCGAACTGCAAATGGACACCTTTTCCATTGCCGGGCTGGATCATCATCCAATGGCGCTGGGCGACTCACATGGCAACGTGATCATTTTTCATAAACTCGACTCGACCCACCGCGCCGAGCAGTATGCCCGCGTGCTGACCATCTCGATGGGCGGCGAAGCAGGACTGGCGATGCCTGTGGTGATGGGCGCGCAGGTCAAGCAGACGCTGATTCACGGCACGCTGACGCTGGCGGAGCGCATCGGCAGGGCAGTTCTCAATGCGCGCAGGGCGGGCAGCGATCCCGCCGAGGTGATCACGGCGATCACACATGGGAGAGTCTTGTTTCGCGGCAAGATCGTCGATGTTGATCGCCGCATGGTGCAGGGATTCACACGCGGACGGATGCGGCTCGCGCCGTTTGGCGGTGGAGCGGAGATGGTGATCGATTTTCAGAATGAAAACCTGATCGCCTATCGTGACGGGGAGATCGTCGCAACCGTGCCAGACCTGATCTCGCTGATCGGGTTGGAAGATGGCGAACCCATCGGCACGGAGTCGCTGCGCTATGGGCTGCGTGTTGCGGTGCTGGGGATGCCTGCGCCGAAGGAACTCAAAACCCTGCGCGCGCTGGAGGTCGTCGGACCCGCCGCTTTTGGCTATTCTGAAGTCCTGTTCACGCCGATGGCGGGCGATCTGCTCTGAGATCGGGCTTGGAATCGCCCGCCATCAGAGTGTGCGCTTACTTACTTACCAGAGACATAGGCTTGGCATTCGCAGTCAGCCCAGCGTTGTTGTGATGTTGAAGAAGTTGTTGTTTTCGTTCAGCTCGGCGATCAGATTGTTGACATCGACGGCGCACTCTGCGATCAACGGCGAACCGGAGCCGCTGCCAATGGTGGTCGTTACGCTGACGACGATCTGCGTGAATGGATTCAACGGCGGGACATATCCGGTCGCCTGACTCACGATGGTTCCGGCGACGCGGAAGCTGCACAAGACCTGCGTCTCCGGCAGCGGCACGCTGCTGTTGTTAAAGACCGTCACGGCGGTGGTGAAGGGGCTGCCCTGCACTGGCGGATTGGCGAAGATGACATTAGTGATAGCAGCGTCGGGCAGGCTCGATGTTGGCGTCACGGTGGGCGGGATCGGCGTCGGCAGCGGCGGCGGATTGACGAACGGAATGCCGCTGGTGTCGCCCTGCACGGTCACAGTCGATGGCGCGATCCAGCCCTGGCGTCCGTCCGCCAGCCGGATCAGGAACCAGCCGGAGCCAGTGCTGCTGCGCCCAATGATCGGCGCCGACTGTCCCTGCCGCAGGGTTGTGAGAATAGAGTAGCCAGTGCTGTCGCCCGTGCGCACATTCGCGTTGACATTGGCGGTCACCTGCGGCGCGGAACTGACTGCCTGCGTGGGCGCGGATGGCTGAGTCACCTGTGGAGTCATCGGGAGGGCGGTCGCTGCGGGCGGCTGCGCTGCAAAGGCGAATGGCGACGGTTCGTTTTCGACGCGCAGCGGGCTGACGCGGAACGTCTCGCGCCCGCCGCCGCTGACGTTGATCACCAGGCGGATTTCATACGCGCCGTCTTCGGTGAGGGTCGTGTCCCAGATACCGAGAATGCCGTTCAGGATGCGCTCGGCGCGGTTGGCGGTGATGGGCGACCAGGGGACGGACGCATCGGCAGTGGTGTAGTCGGGGTTGAGCGCGCGAAATTCCAGGAAAAAGCCGGTCATCGTCGGCAGATTTGCCGTGCCGTAGATCGTCACTTCGCCGCGCAGAGTGTAAATCGGCGGCGGAAACACAATATTCCCATCGATGTTGAAATCCTCATCCAGCGGTTCAAATGCCTGGAATGCCGAGGTCAGCAGCACCGGCAGCAGGAACAACAGCGCGTAAATGCGTCGCATGGCATAATCCTTTCGTCCTGAATTAAAGTCCATTTCTCTATGATAAACCCAATATCACATCGGCGGCTGCATCTGCGCCGCCAAGCGCCGCCAAATCGTCAGCCAAGCGCCGAGCATTGTCCGCGATCTGAGGCGTACTCAGCAGCGCGCGCGTCCCCTCCAGCAGCTTGCCCTGACGGACATCGTGTGCGCTCAGCTCGATGCCGACCTTTGCCTGCGCGACTCGGCGGGCATTTCCGCGCTGATCGGCGGCGTGCGGGACGACCAACTGCGGGATGCCGTAGACTGCTGCCCAATGGGTTGTCCCCATCCCGCCGTGATGGCAGATCAGGCGGATGCGCGGCAGCACATGCGGAAATGGGACGAATGGCAGCAGCCGCGTCCCAGCGGGCAGAGCGGCGATCAACTGTGCTTTATCTTCATCGCGCACAGGCGTGCCGCCCAGCACCACCAGCGGAGTCAGCCCGCAGCGCGCCATCGCCTGCGCCGCCCAACTGAAAAAGCCGAGTTCGCCGCTGAAGGTTGTGCCGAGCGTAACCAGACCGAGCGGCTGATCGTCAGGTATGGCGGTCAGCCAGGCGGGGGGCGTGTCGTGGTCGCGGATGCGTTTCCCGCCGACAAAGCGGGTCTGCGGCAGGATGTTGGCGCTGTCCGCCTGATACCAGAAGGCGTTGAAGTAGCTGATATGCAGGTGTGGACTGAGAATGGCGGGCGCAGCGCCGCCGGAAAAATTGACCCCGCGCAGCCCAAACCGGCTGCAGAGCCGCGCCAGCCGCTCGCGGCTTTCACTGCTGAGCGCCTTCTGCACTGGAAACAAGCGGTCATCGGTCAGTTCGCGCTGCGCGATCCAGCCGCAGACGATCAGCGGGACCCCCAGCGCTTCTGCCGCTAGCGCTGAGGCGGTCAAAAACGGATCGGTGACGATCAGATCGGGTTTGCCGATCTCACCTGCCAGCTCGATCAGCGCCTCGACCGCTTCGCCGACTATCGACTCGCTCAGCCACGTATCGAGCGCGCGTCGATAGCGCAGCATGACCGCGTCCTGCGGCTTCATCGTTGAAATGTCCGGCTGCGGCGGCGGGGGCCACAGCCAGCCCGTCTGACGGATCGGCGCGAATGGCACGCCCGCGCTTGTGACCGCACCGCCGACCGCGCTTCCGCTCACCCAGGTGATGTCATGTCCGCGCGCGATCAACGCCTGCGCCGTGCGCAGATAGCCGCCCCAGTCGAGATGGCTGAACAGCGGTGCAGAGAGAAACCAGGCTTTCACTGCGGCTTTACCCATTCTGGCGTCATTTTGCCCTGTGGCATGTGCAGCATCGAAAAGAGCTTCGCCGCCTCATCCCAGATGGCTGCTGCCTCGTCAGCCGCATTTTGCATCGCGCGCTGCTGGCTGCGCAGGCGCAGTCCCTCCGCGACCAGCCGGCGCAGATCGGCGCGTTTCGCCCACGTCAGCGCTTCATCAAGCGCGCGCGCCGCATCATCCGCGCGCTGTTCGCTCAATGCCAGCGCCGCCGATGACAGCAGCGCACGGATCAGCAGCTCCGCGTGATCATGACTGCGCGCATAAGCGAGCGCTTGGTCGATCAACGCCCGCGCTTCCTCGCGCTGCCCCAGCGCGATCAGCGTGTCGGCGCGGTTGATCTGAATGCTGGCGATCCAGAAGGGATCAGCGAGCGCTTCGGCTTCCGCCAGCGCCCGCGTGTGATAGTCCAGCGCGGTCATGCGGTCGTCCAGCGCAGTATATGCCAGCCCCATATTGTCGGTCTGCACTGTGTGCTGTAGGCGCAGCCCATTTTCCCGGCTCAGTTTTAACCCTCGACCGAGCAGCGAGATGGCTTGGCGGGGGCGTCCGACCTGCAGCAGGAACCAGCCGTAATTGCCGCTGCGCGTGCTTTCAGCGGCTGGATCATTGAGCTGCTGCGCAATTTGGATCGCCTCGGTGAAAAAAGCATCGGCAGACTCAGCGTCGCCATGTTCGGCGTAGGCATTGGCGGCATTGGATAGCACCAGCCCGCGCGTCTCCAGATCGGCAGCGTCGAGCGCGTTGATCAGCGTGAGCGCCTGCTCAAAATCCTTGAGCGCGCGTGCGCCTTGACCGAGTGTTCGCCGCGCCGCGCCGAGATCGCAGTAGAGGCGGGCGGCTTGCGCAGTCGCTTTTTCCGCTTCAAAGATCGATACGGCTTCTGTCCATTCGCGGATAGCGTCGTGGAGGCGTCCCTGCTGCGCGTGCAGCAGACCCAGATCGCGGTGAACGCCGGCGATCTCCAGCGGGTGGCGGCGGCGCACGGCGGTCTCTAGAGCGCACTGGTAGATGGCTGTGCCTTGCTCTGGCTGACCGTTTTCAACGAGGGCAGCTGCCAGCGTCCGCAGCGTGTCGCTGGTCACGCTCTCATGCGCGGCTGCGGTCTGGAGATCGGGGATGGCATCGGCATTCCGACCGAGCGCGTGCAGCGCCATGCCCCGCGCGCCATGCGCCGATGCTATCAGCGCGGGCATGTTCAGTTCCTGAGCGGCACGCACGGCGATCTGCGCGTAGGCGAGTGCGTCTGTATGTTCGCGCCCACCCAGACAGGCATGGACGAGCTGGATCAGGGTTTCGACATAGCCCGGCGTTGCGCCTAAGTCGGGGTCGAACTGGGGCAGCGCGCGCTGAAAATAATTGCGCGCATCCTGAAAGCGCCCTTCTGCCAGGGCGCGCTCGCCCAATCGTGTTTTCCAGCGGCGTTCAAAGCGTTGGTAGCCGATCTGCTCTGCCAGAGTCAGGGCGCGCTCGATCAAGTGCACTCCCTCGGCTTCCTGGCGCGCCTGGATCATCGCTTCGCCGAGCATACCCACATAGGCGCTGCTCAGTTCAAGCTCGCCGACTGTGTTGAGTTTCGGGAGCGCTGCGCGCAGCAGATGGACAGCGTAGCTGGCATTGCCCTCGCTCAGATAGACCTGCGCCAACGTCCCCAGTGCTCGCGCCTCCAGACCGACCGCTTTCAGCGTTCGCGCCAGATCGAGCGCCTGTTCAGCTTTAGAGCGCGCTGACATCATATCCCCCTGCGCTCGCGCGACCGCCGCCGCCGCCGTCAGCAGATGCGCCCGCGTCAGATCATTTTCTGGCGTGGCAAGCATCGCCTCGATCATCGCATGGGCTTCTTCAAAATCGCCCATCTGCGCCAGCACATCGGCGCGCTGAGTCACCACCATCATCATTGCACTCGTGTCCACGTGGTCGCGGCGCGCCACTGCCAGCGCATGATCGAGCGCTTCTCGCGCTTTCGCCAGATCGCCGCTGAACTTCGCCCGCCGTCCGACTTCCACTGCTTCGCGCAGCAGCCCATGTGCGGAGGAAGGCGGGGCGCTTGATGCTTTTAACCGTGCTGACAGGAGATCGGTCAGCTTCACAACGCAGTCCTTTCACTCTGATAACGTTATTCTATGCGAAAAGTGGCAGGTTACGAGTCAGGACTGGGTATTCTGCCCATATGCAGAATCAAAAACGGGCGGTTGATACCGCCCGCTTACAGAGAGGCTGTGCGTTGCTTACGGATAGACACCGCGCGTCTCGAAGGCATCCGCAACGCGGCGGATGGCGAGCATCTGCGCCGCCGTGCGCATATCGACGCCGTGTTCTTCGGCGGTGTTCTCGGTGGCGCGGTAGCTGTGCTGCATCTGCTTCTCCAGCCGCTTGTAGATGTCTTCTTCATCCCAGAAGAACGCCTGTAAGTCCTGCACCCATTCGAAATAAGAGACGACCACGCCGCCCGCGTTTGCCAGCACGTCCGGCACGATCAGCACACCGCGATCATTGAGGATGTCGTCGGCTTCAGGCGTGGTGGGACCGTTCGCCCCCTCAACGACGATCTGCGCGCGAATATACGGGGCGTTCTCCTCAGTAAGCTGACCCTCCATCGCAGCCGGGATCAGCACATCGCAGGATAAGGTGAGCAGTTGGTCATTCGTGATCGAGTCAGCTTCGCGGAAACCGACCACGCTGCCCGTCTCAGTGGTATACCTCTGCAGCGCGGGGACATCCAGCCCGTGCGGGTTGTACACGCCGCCGAAGACATCGCTGACTGCAACGACTTTATAACCAAGCGAATGTGCGTAGTGGGCAGCGTTGCTGCCGACGTTGCCGAAGCCCTGAATGGCGATGCTGACATCGTCAGGGTGGTTCATGTTCTGGCGTTTGAGCGCCTCGATCATGCAGGTGATCACGCTGCGTCCGGTGGCTTCGCTGCGCCCTAGACTGCCGCCGATATTGAGCGGCTTGCCGGTGACCACCGCCGGGACGGAATAGCCGACGGTCATGCTGTAGGTGTCCATGATCCACGCCATAACCTGCGCGTTGGTTCCCATGTCCGGCGCGGGGATGTCGCTGTTGGGTCCGATCAGCGGGATCAATTCGGCGGCATAGCGGCGCGTCAGCGCCTCCAGCTCGCGGGCGCTGAGCGACTTGGGATCGACGACCACGCCGCCCTTTGCGCCGCCATAGGGAATGCCTGCTAGCGCGCACTTCCATGTCATCCACATCGCCAGCGCGCGTATTTCGTCAAGGGTGACCGCCAAGCTGTAGCGGATGCCGCCTTTAGACGGACCCAGCACGGTGCTGTGATGGACACGGTAGCCTGTGAACATCTCCAGCTTGCCGTTGTCGCGCACCACTGGAAAATTGACCGTGAACTCGCGATGCGGATAGCGCAGAAATTCAATTGTGTTCTCTTTCAAATTCAGATAGCGCACTGCCCGGTCGTACTGCGCCAGCGCCACACTGTAAGGATTGGATTCGACGTGAGGGGATGGCGTGGTGGCAGTCGATGGATGATACGCAACAACCATGATTTTTTATCTCCTTAGCCTGCAGCCTGCGCAAACCGCAGGCGCGTAATTTATTGGGTTTGAATGAAACGTCACTCTTTTATTCATTATAGATGAATTTTGCCATTTGAAAACCCTTAAGAGGTCGATTTCATGCAGAATTTACAATTTATTGTCGATGTTATCATGTGCATAATGCACATACCCCTGAATGAAAAAAATAGGGCAGATGAGCTGCCCTGTTTTGCGTGACGCCGTTTACCCTGGCTCAATCGGCTGCGGCGGCGGAGGACGATGCCAGATATCGCTTCAGGAACTGTCCGGTATAGCTGGTCGCAACACTGCTGACCTGTTCGGGTGTGCCGGTGGCGATGACATAGCCGCCCGCGTCACCGCCTTCGGGTCCCATGTCGATTAGCCAGTCAGCGACTTTGATGATGTCGAGGTTATGCTCGATCACCAGCACGGTATTGCCATTGTCGACCAACTGCTGAAGGACGGTGATCAGGCGCTTCACGTCGGCGGCGTGCAGCCCGGTCGAAGGTTCGTCTAAAATATACAAAGTCTGTCCAGTGGCGCGGCGTGACAGTTCGCGGCTGAGCTTGATGCGCTGCGCCTCGCCGCCGCTGAGGGTGGTCGCGGGCTGTCCGATCTTAATATAGCCCAAGCCGACTTCCTCCAACGTCTGCAGCTTGCTGGCGATGGTGGGCAGATTGGCAAAAAATGCTAACCCTTCGCTGACAGTCATATCGAGAATCTCAGCGATATTCTTGCCTTTCCACTTCACCTGCAAGGTCTCGCGGTTGTAGCGCGCGCCGTGACAGACATCGCAGGTGACGTAAACATCGGACAAAAACTGCATCTCAATCTGCAAGACGCCCTGACCTTCGCATTTCTCGCAGCGCCCGCCTTTGACATTGAAGCTGTAGCGCCCAGCGGTGTACCCACGCATCCTGCTTTCGGGCAGCTCAGCGAAGAGCGTCCGAATGGCATCGAACATTTTGGTATACGTGCCTGGATTGCTGCGCGGCGTCCGCCCGATGGGGGACTGGTCGATGTTGATGATCTTGTCGATGTGTTCCAGCCCCTCAATCGAGTCGTGCGCGCCGGGCTTTTCGCGGCTGCCATTTAACACCTGCGCGATCTTTTTGTACAGCACATCGACCATCAGCGAGCTTTTGCCGCTGCCACTGACGCCAGTGATGCAGACCAGCTTGCCAAGCGGAAATTCGACATCGATCCCTTTGAGATTGTTCTCACGCGCGCCGCGCACGATAATGCTTTTGCCGTTTCCGGGTCGGCGCCGCGTCGGAACCTCAATGCGCAGCCGACCGGACAGATAATCACCGGTCAGACTGCCCGGCGTCTGCATGACTTCTTCGGGCGTCCCCTGGGCGACGATCTGACCGCCGTTCGCGCCCGCCCCCGGACCCAGGTCGATCAGCCAGTCGGCGCAGCGCATCGTCTCCTCGTCATGCTCGACGACCAGCAGCGTGTTGCCCAGATCGCGCAGTTCCATCAGGGTATCGATCAGCTTGGCGTTGTCGCGCTGATGCAGCCCGATGGACGGCTCATCCAGCACGTACAGCACGCCCGTCAGGCGGCTGCCGATCTGAGTCGCCAGGCGGATGCGCTGCGCCTCGCCGCCGGAGAGCGTCGCGGCGGCGCGCGCCAGATTGAGATAACCGAGCCCGACGTTGACTAGAAAGGTGACTCGGGCTTCGATCTCGTTGAGAATCTGATGCGCGATCTGCTGATCGCGCTGGTTAAGCAGCCCGTTTTCACCGCGCAGCGCGCGCACCCAGATGAGCAGTTCGCTAATCGGCAGGGCGGTGATCTGGTGAATGGCGCGATCAGCGACCGTGACCGCCAGCGCTTCGGGACGGAGGCGGTTGCCTTTGCAGGTGTCGCAGGGAATCTGCGCCATATACTGCTCGATCTGCTCGCGCATGGTTGGGGATTCGGTCTCGGCGTAGCGTCGGCGCAGATTGTTAATGATCCCCTCGAAATTGGTCTGATACTCACGCCAGTAGCCCTGGCTGTTCTGATAGCGGACGGTGACGCGCCTGCTGTTCGTGCCAAACAGGAATACATGCTGCTGCTCAGGCGTCAGGTCGCGCCAGGGGACATCGAAAGGGATGCCGAAGGTGTCGGCAACGGAGCGCATCAGACTGCCGCCCCAGCTTGAGTCGTCCCCTGTGTTCCAGCCGCCAGCACGGATCGCCCCTTCTGCCAAGCTCAGGTCTTCATTGGGGACGATGAGCGCGGGGTCGAATTCGAGCTTGAAGCCGAGTCCCTGGCAGTCCGGGCAAGCGCCTTTCGGCGTGTTGAACGAAAAGGTGCGCGGCTCGATCTCGGGGATGCTGCCATGCCCGTTGACGCACGCCAGGTGTTCGCTGTAGAGCGTATCGGAGGTGGGATCGGCGCTGAGGTTGTTCAGCGTCATCATTCCGCCGCCCAGTTCGAGCGCGGTTTCGACGGCTTCGGTCAGGCGAGTTTCAAATCCGCGCGCCTCCTCCGAGTTGGGATCGTCAAAACGCCGCAGGATCAGGCGGTCAACGACGACTTCAATCGTATGGATGCTGTAGCGGTCGAGCGCGATTGGCTCATCCAGATCGCGGACTTCACCATCGACGCGGACGCGCTGAAAGCCGGCCTTGCGCACATCCTCGAAGACTTTTTCGTGCTGTCCCTTGCGTCCTTTGATCACGGGCGCGAGAATCTGAATGCGGGTATCCGGCGGAAGGGTCAAAATCTCATCGACGATCTGCTGCGCTGACTGCGCGACGACTTCTTGCCCGCAGATCGGGCAGTGTGGCACACCCACCCGCGCGTACAGCAGGCGCAGATAATCGTAAATCTCGGTCACCGTGCCGACGGTTGAGCGTGGATTGTGGCTGACGCCTTTCTGATCGATAGAGACCGCCGGACTCAAACCCTCGATCTGATCGACATCCGGCTTTTCCATCTGCCCTAGAAACTGCCGCGCATATGCGCTCAAGCTCTCGACGTAGCGCCGCTGACCCTCCGCGAAGATCGTATCGAACGCCAGCGACGACTTGCCCGATCCCGACAAGCCCGTGATGACGACCAGCTTATTGCGTGGAATCTCGACATCGATATTCTTCAGGTTGTGTTCGCGCGCGCCGCGCACAACGATCTTGTCCTGGGTCATTCGCTTTCCGCACCTGGGGCGATTAACATTTGTTCGCAATAATGATTATAGACTCAGAGAAGGAGTCTGACAACCGGTGAAAGGCGGCGCTTTGCAGCAGGTCAGATGAGACGAGTCTAAGTGTTCAGTCATGCGGCAATGGCGGCGATCTGCCCCCTGGATTTGCGCTCCCGGTCAGCGCGATCTTTCCGGTGGTCGAAAAGAGGCAGGATGCTTGAGCAACCTGATCGTCATGCGTCTTTTACTGCGCTGGTGTCGGCGTGAATGATGCGGCGGTCGCCCTCAGATCGGGCGACTCAGCGCTGACGGTCACATAATTGAGCCAGCGGCTCACCATCACCCAGCTTCTCCCTGGTTTCATCATCATCGGCGTGTTGTTGCCATAGAAAATGCGCAGCGCCGTTCCCGGATTGCTGTAACAGGTGCGCTCCGGCGCTCCGGGCGGCGGTTCGGGCGTTGCGGTTGCGCCTTCTGGAGCGCGGAAGTCGCAGGCGCGCTCCCAGTAGCCCTGAAACATCTGCCCATCGCGGAACAGCATCGCCCGCCCCGTCCCCCATAGGTTGATCTGCTGCGATGCGGATCGGCTCTCCGGCTCAAACAGATCAGGACGTTCGACATGCTCGACCTCGATCACGATCACATTGTCCGCCCACAGCTGTTCGCCGTCGGCGGCGTCGAAATGCGGCACGCCGTCGGTGTAGCGGATGTAACGCCCCCGCTCCGGCTGATACTGCCAATCCACCGTGATCTGCCCGTAGTAATCCACGCGGACGGCTTGAGCCGGCGCGCCGTTGGGATCGACCACGTCGGAGAAGGCGAAGCCGCGCGCGCGCATTCCAGTGTTGATCCCGCGCGCGGTGGCGCGCCGCCAAGCAGCATTTGTATCAAGATAGAGCGTATGCTCGAAGGCTAATCCTTCCCGCGGAAAGCGGCAGAAGCCCGCCTCTTCGCAGTTGTCGCCGCGCGATGGGCTGATCGCCATCAGCCGCCACCAGTCGGTGTTTCGAAACGCCTGGGTCACCTGTTCGCTTGCGCCAGAATAGGCAAACAACGCTTGATACATCGGGACAAGCTCGATGTCCGCCAGCCGTCCGCTGCGGACAGGCCCGACGTGATCCGGCGCATTGTTGCGGTAGATGGCGGCAAAGCGGGTCACGCCGCCCTCCACTTCGTATTCGTAAACGACATCCGCCGCATTGACGCCGCTCTGCGGTCGCACAACCGGTGGATAGTTTGAGATTTTGACCAGCAGGTTGCGCCGCTCCGCCGCCGCCTGGCTTGGATAAGGCAGCCCGGTTAGCGGGCTGAAGCCCTCCGGATAGCGAAATGGTCCGACTTCGGTCGGAGTCGGTGAGGGTGTCGGCGTTGGGCTGGTCGTCGCGGTAGGTGATGGCGTTGACGTGGCGCTCGGACTGGAAGTCAGCGATGGCGTGGGCGTCATAGTGGCGCTGGGGGCGGATGTGTTGGTCGGAAACGCAGGCGCAGCGGGCGTGTTGGTTGCAAACTGAGCGGAGACGCCGTTTCCCGTCATCAGACTGAGCGACAGCGCCGCCGCGCAAATGCCGATCAGGGCGAGGGCGATACCGCGAGACAGATTCAGACGCATGGAAGAACCTCTAGGGTTTTTGATTTGCAAAGCGCCAGCAAGTATAGGAGTGTGACCGGCAAATAGGTAGGGGAAGGCAGCACAGCGCAGCCAAATCAGGGGGCGAGCGCTGACACAAATTTTACCTTTTGCTGATGTTTCTCTGACATGTTCATTGTAATATGATAAACGAAAACAGCGGGTTAGAGCGTTAATCAGCTTAGATTAAACCAGGGTATTAGGAGGTGTGTGATGTCATTGATGCGTTGGAACCCCAACAGCGGCTTGTCTGAATTCGATAATCTAATGAATCGGATGATGGAGCGGATGCGGGCGATGATGGAACTGCCGCTGCTGTCGTTTGATAGTGATTTGCTGCAGCGCACCGACGCCAATCTGCCCGCGATTGACATGACCAGCGACGACAAACATGTGATCGTGCGCGCAGAGGTGCCGGGTTTCAAGGAAGATGAAGTCAAAGTTGATGTGCGTGGGAATGTGATGACGATCACGGCAGAGTCGAAGCAGGAGCGCGAGGACAAGCAGGAGAACTGGCATATCCGCGAGATGCGCTATGGCAAGTTTGCCCGATCGATCATGCTGCCTGAGGAAGTCAACTTCGATAAAGCGGAGGCAACGCTTGAAAATGGTATCCTGACCGTCAAGCTGCCGAAGCAGAAACCCAGCCCAGTGCATCAAATCGCGGTAAAGGCGCGCAATTTGCTCAAGGGCGGGAACAAGGCGTAAGCCGCGCTGTATAAACGACGAGATACGCAGGGGACGCGCTCAGCCGAGCGCGTCCATCTTGTTTACAAGGGCGCTTCCACATATGATTGAGTCAACTATCGATTCATGTTGAAGTTAGAGATGAATCCATCACGACGGCTGCTCATCGTCTATGCACACCCGGATGACGAGAGTTTTGGATCTGGCGGCTTGATCGCCAAATATGCTGCGGAGGGCGTTCAGGTCGATCTGATCTGCGCCACCAATGGCGATGTCGGTGTGGTCTCCTCGGAACACTTCAAGGGCTTTCAATCGGTCGCTGAGCTGCGCATTGCCGAACTGGAGTGCGCCGCCGCAAAGCTTGGACTGCATGAGGTGGTTCGATTCGGCTATAAAGACAGCGGGATGATGGGCGCGGATACCAACCGCGATCCGGCGTGTTTGTGGAACGCGCCGCAGGCGGATGTGACGCGGCGCGTCGTCGCTGAAATCCGGCGGCTTCAGCCGCAGGTCGTGCTGACCTTCAACCGCTATGGCGGCTATGGACATCCCGATCACATCGCCATTCAGCGCGCTGCGACCGAAGCATTTCGGCTGGCGGGCGATCCCGCGTATGAAACTGGGCAGCCGCCGTATGCGCCGCAGAAGCTGTATTATTCCAACATCATTAAGTGGCAAATTCAGCTCGTGATTTGGGGCGCGCGTCTGGCGGGAAAAGACCCGCGCCGCCTCGGTCGCAACCACGATATCAATTTGGTCGCCGTTGTCGAGCATATCGAGCCGATCCATGCAGCAGTCGATGTCAGCGCCTACTTCGATGTGTGGGACGCGGCGAGTCAGTGCCATGCCAGCCAGTTAGGCGGCGGCTTTCCACGTCTCCCAAAGTGGCTGCGTAAACGCCTGCTGCCCTGGCAGGGCTTCACCCGTGTCTATCCGACGCCAAGCCGAAATCGCATCGATGAACGCGATCTGTTCGCGGGCGTCGTCGTGGATGAGCCGCTGCACACGTGAGCACTGTTCCCCCTTACGATGATCCTGCTGAGGCGGAGCGCGCCGCGCGCATCGACCGCCTGATCGACGCGATTGAGCTTGTCAAAGCCAATGATCTGAAAGGCGCGCAGGCGATTTTGCGCGATCTGATCCGCGATGATGCCGATTTTGCGGATGCCTGGCTGTGGATGAGCGTCACGGTGGACACGCTCGATCAGGCGTCGGTGTGTCTGGACAACGTGCTGCGCGTCAATCCATTCAACCGGGATGCCGCCAGCGCGCTGTACCGTATCCGCATCCCCGCGATGAGATTCGAGCGCCGTCGTGTGCAGCTTCGCTTCTGGCGCGACATCGCCAGCGCGCTGCTGTGGATTCTGATCCTGGGCTGTCTGTATGCGGTGTTTGTGACTTACGCGCTCACCTAACCCAACGGCGCATAGCGCCGCCCGATGACGGCTTGCCCCGCCGGACTCTGCATCCATGCGATCAAGGCGCGATAATCGGTCTGCGGCTCGCTCAGCCCGATCACAAACAGCGTTGAGCGCAGCGGATAGCTGTAAGCTGCCACTTGCTCCGATACAGGCAGGCTCCCGTCCACCGCCAGCGCGCGCACCGTCGAGTCGAGATATCCCATCGATACATAGCCAATCCCGCCTGGCGTGCGCGAGACGCTCAAGCGCATCGCCGCATTGGATGGCGCAATCTCGGCGCTGGGGGTGGTGCCGCGCGCGCCCAGCAGCAGCCTCTCCAGCTCAGCGCGTGTCCCGCTGCCATCTTCGCGGCTGAACACGGTGATCGGCAGGTTTTGTCCACCGACTTCGCGCCAGTTGGTGATCCTGCCCTGGAAGATATGTCTCACCTGATCGCTAGTCAAGCCCTCAACTGGATTGTCTGGGTGGATCATTATGGCAATGCCGTCCTGACCGATGGGCGCTGCCCACAGGCTGCGCGCCTCGGCGTCGTTCGGCAGGTGATTGCTTAGAAAATAGGGCGTTTCGCCGGCGATCAACTGACCGAGCATGGTCTCAAAGCTCCCACTGGCGATCTCAAAACGCACCTTTGGCTCAACGGCGTTGTAGGCGGCGCTTAAATCGGTCACCAGGGGGAGAGTCGCGGTGGTTGCGTAGATGCGCAGGGTGACGGTTGGGATGATCGGCGTGGAGACGGGGACAAGCTGGTTGCTGCATCCGAACAGAGTCAGCGCCAGCGCCAGCACCGTTTTGCGAAGCCGCCGCAGCGGATACGGATGCACCACTCTGAACACACTGCGCCGAAACAGCATCCGGCTGGAAAGCGACCAGAACATACCTCTAGACGCGCCATTCCTCAGGTTGACTGCAAATATTGCAGTAGGAAAGAGGTCTTATATACGTCTAGATTATCATCCAGAATGGCTTGGCGCATCTTTTGCACGTGGTTGATCAAAAAGCGTATATTGTGGATGCTAAGCAGCGTATGCGCCAGCAGTTCTTTTGCTTTAACCAGATGGCGCAGGTAGGCGCGGCTGAACGATGTACAGCACGTGCAGTCGCAAGTGGGGTCGATGGGGCGCTCATCATGGGCGAACTGCTGTCTGCCGATGTTCACCACGCCGGAGGGGGTGAACACCGCGCCATGTCGGGCGATGCGCGTTGGCAGCACGCAGTCGAAGATGTCGATCCCGCGCCAGATCGCCTCCGTCAGATCATCCGGCGCGCCCACTCCCATCAGATAGCGCGGTTTGTCCTCAGGCAGCATCGGCACGCAGGCGTCCAGCGTGGTGTACATGTCCGGTTTATTTTCGCCGACAGCCAATCCGCCGACGGCGTAACCAGAAAAATCGAGCGCGATCAGCGCAGCGCTGGATTGCTGGCGCAGATCGGGGAAGATGCCGCCCTGCTGAATCCCAAACAGCGCCTGAGTCGAGTCATCAGGGTGCGCTTCACGGCAGCGGCGCGCCCAGTGAATAGTGCGGGCGACAGCTTTTTCGACCACCGCCCGATCTGTGGGTGGCGGGCATTGATCGAAGCACATGATGATGTCCGCGCCGAGCTGTTCCTGAATGCGCGTTGCGCTTTCGGGCGTCAGGCGCTGGCTGCTGCCGTCGAGGTGGCTGCGAAAGCTAACGCCCTGATCATCGATCTTGTTGATCGAGGCAAGGCTGAACACCTGAAAACCGCCAGAGTCGGTCAGGATCGGGCGATCCCACGCCATGAAGCGGTGCAGCCCGCCCATCTCCGCGATCAGATCAGCGCCAGGACGCAGATGTAGGTGATAAGTGTTGGCAAGCACCAGCGACGCGCCAATGTCACGCAGATCGCGCGGCTGAACGGCTTTGACGGTCGCCTGTGTGCCAACGGGCGCGAAAACCGGCGTCAGGATGTCGCCGTGCGGCGTATGCAGCACGCCAGCGCGCGCCATTCCATTAGCTTGCTTTTTGATGATCTCAAAATAAAATGACATAAAGCGGGATTATAACAAACAACGTCATGACACTCTATATGGGACGCATTTCCCGATGATCAGCCTTTATGACATCCTTGATGCTGGAGATGGTCAATTATTCGGCGAAGCTGGCGCCCAGCTTTTCAGCGATTTCTGCTTCGACTCTCGCCTGGCGAAAGAAAATGATCTGTTTGTTGCCCTCAAAAGCGACGCCGGCGATACCCACCTGCACATGGCTGAGGCGCTGCGGCGCGGCGCGATTGGGCTGCTGTGCGCCCGACCGCCCGATTTCGACACGGAAGGCGTGTCGGTTATTCTAGTCAAGGATGTGCCGACTGCGCTGATGAATTGGGCGAAGCATGTCCTGACTAAGTTTGGAACGACGGTGATTGGCGTTGCTGCTTCATCGGGGGCGCGGACGGTGGTTGAGGCAGTGGGGCATGTATTGAAGGCGCGTCATCACGTGCTGACCACCACACACGCGGTGTATGGACAGGGGGTTCCATCAGAACTGCTACTGCCGGCGGCGCTGGCGCAGCTCAAATCGGAACACAAGATCGCGGTGCTGGAACTGAACGTCGAGCGTCCCCGTGAGCTGATCGCTCTGCTCGATCTGGCGCGTCCGCAGATTGGCATCGTCTCCACAATCGGTGAGATGCGCTCGCGCGGGTTTGACAGCCCGGATCAGCTTGCCGCCGAGTATGCGCTGTTGATCGGCGCGCTCGAGCCGTCTGGCTTCGCGGTGCTGAACTATGATGATGATCGGGCGCGTGCGCTGGCGCGCCGCTGTCGCGCACCGCTGACGACGGTCGGCATTGAAGGGTTTGGCGCGGACTTGATGGCATACAACGTCGTGCTGAATCCGACGCGGACGGGCTTTGATGTCCGCGTTGAAGGGCAGCGCTTCGTCGGACGCTGGACGCCGCTGCTCGGTCGACAGGGCTTGATCGCGGCGCTGTGCGCGTTGGCAGTTGGGATGCGGTTTGACATCCCGCTGAGCGATGCGCTGCGGTCGCTGACGGAGATTGAACCACTGCCAGGATGTATGCGCCCGCTCAACGGCATTGGCGGCGCGCTGATCGTGGACGACTCCGCCGATGCCGACCCACAGTCCACGTTGGACGCGCTCGAATGGCTGCGCGCCGTCACCGATGGCGGGCAGCACCGCGCCATTTTTGTGTTTGGCGATATGGATTATCTCGGCGATTACAGCCAGCGTGGTCATCGCCAAGTGGGGCAGCAGGCGGCGGGCATCCTCGATCTGTTCATCACCGAAGGCGCGGAAGCGGCGGCGGCGGGTCGGGCTGCCATCGATCACGGGCTGGATCGTCGTCAGGTCTTAATCACCTATAGCGCGGACGATGTGATCCGGCGTCTCAAATCTGTCGAGGTGCTGTCGCCGAACGATGTGATTCTGATCAAAGGTGGGGCAGCGATGCGTATGGAACGAATCACGCGCGCGCTGCTGTCGGAGAGCGACGATCATCGTCATCTGCCGCGCGCGGGGCTGCTGATTGAGTCGGGAAAAAGGCTTGCCGACCGCTCGAGTTGGGTCGAAATCGACCTGAACGCGGTTGCGGGCAACGTCCGCTGGATCAAGAAGATCATCGGCAAAGAAGTGAGCCTCTTTGCGGTGATCAAGGCGGATGCTTACGGTCATGGGGCGACGGCGGTGGCGCGGACGGCGCTGCTGAACGGCGCGGAGATGCTGGCGGTGGCGAATGTGCATGAGGCGCTCGATCTGCGTGACGCTGGCATTGACGCGCCGATTTTAATCATGGGCTATACGCCTGAACAGGCGGTGCGCCAGGCGGTGCGCCAGAAGATCACCGTCACCCTGTACGATCTGGAGCTGGCGCGCGCGTTCGATCGCATTGCGCGCGATGCAGGCGGCAGACTGCGCTGTCATGTCAAGATCGATACGGGGATGGGGCGGCTTGGTGTGCTTGCGCCGGAGGCTGTCGCTTTTTTTCGGTCGCTGGTCAACCTGAAAAACCTCGAAGTTGAAGGCATTTACACCCATTTTGCGACCGCCGATGAAGAAGACCCGCGCTTTGTCCGCGATCAGCTTGAGATTTTTCGCAGTGTGCTGATACCGCTGCGCGCCAGCGGCTTTACGTTCAAGTATGTTCATGCCGCTAATTCCGCCGCAGCACTGACCAATCCTGACACGCATTTCAACGCGGTTCGCATCGGTTTGGCGATGTATGGGCTGCGTCCAGCGCCGCACATCCCGTGTCCCCCGGAGTTCAAGCCTGCGATGACGTGGAAGACGATCATCGCCAGTATCAAAACGCTGCCCGAAGGTCATCCAGTAGGCTATGGCAGCACCTACCGCACGACGAAACCGGAGCGCGTGGCGATGCTGCCGGTCGGCTACGCGGACGGTTTCCGGCGCGCTCCGCATGACACGCCCGTTGTGCTGGTCAGCGACAGGATCGCGCCGGTGATCGGGCGCATCAGTATGGAAAAAACCGTGATTAGCGTCGATCATATCCCGGAAGCCGCCATCGGCGATGAGGTCGTCCTGCTCGGCAGACAGGGCGATGCCGAGATCACCGCCGCCGACATGGCGGCGCGCTGGGGGACAAACTGCTACGAAGTTGTGTGCAGCGTGCTGGCGCGCCAGCCTCGGCGCTGATCATCGCTTCTACTTTTTGTGTCCGGCGATCAGGATGTAAACATGATCGAATCCGGCATCATCCGTGCCGGCGCAGACGATGTTGATCCACGTTTTGACCGCGTCCGGAGCCTGAATCATCAGCACGTGCAGCCGCTCGATCACATCGGGCGGGCAGCCCTGGCGTTCCGACCAGGCGATCATCTTCGTCGGTCGCGCCAGCCGCTCAACGTGATCGATCACCAAGTCGGCATCGAGAAACATCCCGCGCCATTCTGCGTCATTGAAGGCGCGGTGATGGCTCGGATCGCGCAGCGTCTCAAATGCCTCGATGTAGTCTGCTGCAAGTTTATCGTCGGGCAGCAGATGATCCTGAATCACCAGCTTGCCGCCGGATTTGAGGACGCGCGCCGACTCCTGCACGAACTTAAACGCATTCGGGAAGTGGTGCGGGGCGGCGCGGCAGGTCACAAGGTCAAATGTGTTATCTGCGAAGGGCAGACTCTCCGCGTCAGCGTGGCTGTAGATCACGTTGTGAACACCCTGTGCGCGGATGAACCGCCGCGCTTCCGCTAGCATCGGCGTCGCAAGATCGAACGCGACAACGGCACGCACATGCGGCGCAAGCTTGAGCGCGGTGTGTCCGCCGCCGGTGGCGACATCGAGCGCCAGCCAGTCGGACTGCGGCGCGGCGATCTCCAGCAGGCGATCCAGGTCATAACCCGCGCTGTGCGTTGGGCTGTTCACATAATTGGCAGCAAACTGACTGAAGCGCTCGTTCACCTGCGCTTTGATTGAGTCGTCGGACATGTCACCCTGCCTTTCGGATTGTGGGCGTTCGTTTAGCCCTGCGTGTTCGCCCCTTATGTTACACTAGCCGTGTGAGCGGCGTAAACCGAGGATACCGACCATGCGATCACGGCGGCTCGTCTTCCTGCTGCTGGCATTTTATCTCGTCCTGATCGGTGGCGGGACGTATTACTATCAGTTGTTTGCGTTCCGCGTGCTTCATCATGCTGCCATGTCGCTGATCCTCATCATCTGGTCGGCTGGACGACTGCGCAGCGGACTGCCTGATACCCGGCTCAATTTCCCAATTTATGCGGTCGTGCTGGTCTGGTTCATTGGAGCGCTTTTCAGCCTCGATCCGCGCATGGCGTTAGAAAATCTGTGGTTTCCGCTGACGCATGTCGGCATTTTCTTCATCCTGGCTGACCTGATCCAGCGCGGACGCGAAAAATGGGTCTTCGAGGCGCTTTTTCTGGTCGCGGGCGTGGTGGTGATGATCGCGCTGGCGCAGGGGGCGTCGTGGCTGTTCGGATTAGGTATCACACCCGATACGCGAGTTGGCTGGCTAGAGACGGGCATCGTTCCGCCGCCGGAGTCGCCGATGCTCTATCTGCCGATGGGGGTCAGCACGTGGCTGGCGGCATGGGTCGCCCCGCTCATCAGCGTGGCAGCGGTTTGGGGCTGGACTGCCTTTCGCCGTCCCAACCGCGTCCCGCTGTGGATGCTGGCGGCGGGGCTGTTGATCGTGCTGCTGGGGACGACTTCGCGCGGTGGGCTGATCGCGCTGGAGGCGTCGGTGGCGGTGTTTGTCGCGCTGCGCGTCCTCGATCAGGCGCGCAAGCGGCTCGACCCGCGTCTGATCTTCGGCGTGGTCGGTGTCGGCGCACTGATGGCGGGCGCGCTGGCGGCGGTGCTGCTGATCGGGCAGAGTGAAGCGCGCTGGACGGGCGACGTGCTGCGCGTCAATCTGTGGCGCGGCGCGCTGACCATGATTCGGGACGATCCGCTGACGGGCGTTGGGGCAGGGTTGTTCGGACGCGCCTATCGCGCCATCCGCGAGCCGTTCAACGTCGATAACCGGCTCGGCACAGCGCACAATGCCTATCTGAATGGGGTCGCGGAAAACGGCATCCTCGGACTGGCGGCGGGTGGTTGGCTGGCGGGCGCGCTCATCTGGGCATGGTGGCGGGCGCGGATGCGCGCTCAAGGTGACCGCCGTATGCGGCTGGATGCGTGCATGGCGGCGCTTGGCGGGCTGGCAGCGCAAAGCCTGTTTGATTCATTTACAACTTCGGCACTGGTCGCGCCGATGCTGGCGCTGGCTGCCTACTGCGTCGTTCCACCTGGCTCAGCGCTCGACCGCCCGATCCATCGGCGCGGTCGCATTCCGGCGGCAGTGTATGCCGTTGTCATGGCAGGATTTGCGCTCGCGTTCATCCCGATTGACCTGGCGCACAGCCGCCATCTGGTGAGCCTGCGCGAACCGAGCGCGGTCAATGCGCTGACAGCGGCACGCGAAGCCGCCGCGCTCGATCCGCATCTCAACCTGTACGCCCTGCAAACCGCGCATCTGGAGGCAGTCCGCGCCGTCGCAATTGGCGATCTGGGTGCGGCGATCCACGCCCTCGAACGCGGCACAGCGCTCGAACCGACCTGGGATGTCGGCTGGATCAATCTCGGCGGGCTGTATGAGCGCGCTGGGCGCTTTGACGACGCGCTCCGTGCCTTTGACCGCGCCCGCCAGATCGACAGCGCCAACGCCGGAGCGCTCAACTGGGCGCGGGTGGCAGATGCGTATGATCTCGCCTCTGATGACGAGATCATCGCCGCCTATCTGCTCGCCTTCAACGGCGATCTGACGCCGACGGCGCCCTTCTGGTTAGAGACAGCACGCCGGGCGGCGAGCCTGCGCTGGTTCATCACGTTGTCGAGCAATCGCGTCGATCTGCGCTATCGGGCGGCGGCGGCGCTCATGCCGGATGAGATCGCAGGCGTGCGCGCCAGCTTCGATCAACCCGTGGACGCCCGTGAATGGTGGGTAGTCGGAGAGATAGCGCTGCAAAACGGCGATGCAGCGCGTGCGGTGGAAGCTTTTACCGCCAGCATTGCGCTGGAACGTGGGTTGGGTGACAGCTATGTCGCGCGCGCCCGCGCTTACACTGCGCTGGGGGATCGGGCAAGTGCGCTCGCCGATCTGCGCGTTGCTGACCTGCTGGTAACCCATTTTGAGAACATCGGCGCGGCGCGGCTGGCGCTCGCGGACTCGACGGATGATCTGCGGACGCTGCGCGCGCAGGCGCTCCCGCCGCGTGTGATCGACCAGAATTTTGAGGGGGTGCTGTTCGCGGGACGTGTGGCATCCTTCGATCTCATGCTGCCGGTGCGTTATCCAGGCCCGAGTCGGGCGGTCATGTCCCCCTGGTACGATCTGGCGGCGGACTACGCAGCGTCCGGTGACATCGACGCGGCGATCAATGTCTACCGCGCCATCCTGGATTACGCGCCGGCGCAGACCGAAGCGCTCGATCTGCTCAATGCGCTCGTGGGGTCGGCATGATCTATCGAGTCGTTTTCATGCTGAGCTTGGTTTACGCGCTGCTGATCGGCGCGACTTATAACGGCATCCTGCTGCCCGAACTGCGCCAGTTCAGCCTCATATTGTTTGGCGCGCTGGCGATCCTCTGGATAGCGCTGCAGCGCGGTCGGCTGCGCAGAACACCGCTTGACCTGGCGGTGGTCGCGTGGATCGCGGCGATCTCTCTCAGTCTGCTGCTCAATGCGGACGTGTGGCGGCGCAGCGCTGTTGGCTTGTGGCATGTCGCGGCGCTGATCGCTGCCTGGTACATCCTGTGCGATCTGCTCGCTTCTGAACGGCTGTCGCGCGCGGCGCTGATCGATGCGCTGCTGCTGACCGGGGTGATCATGGTCGCGATTGGCGCGTTTCAGCTCCGCACCTGGCTTGCCGACGTGTCCGCTTCAGGCGCGCTGACCGCGCCGCCGCGACCGGTCAGCACACTGGGTAACGCCAATACCTTTGCGGCGGTGCTGCTGGCGCTGCTGCCGCTGATCCTGGCGCGCTGGTGGCGTTCTACGGCGATCATCCGCGCCGCACTAATGATCTACCTGCTGGCGGCGGGGCTTCTTCTTCTGCTGACGGCTTCGCGGGGCGCGTGGATCGGCGCGGCGGTGGGCATGGGAGCGGTCATAATCCTATACGTTCGGCGCGCCGTCCTGATGCGGCGGCTGATCTGGGTGGGGATCGGCGCGGTCAGCCTGCTGATCCTGCTGCTGCCCACTTTCAATGTCACCGGGCGGACTGTCGATAACCGCCTGTGGATTTACAACGCCGCGCTGAAGACTTTCGCCGTACACCCCATCGCCGGAAGCGGCGCGTTCACCTTCGGACGCGAATTGGCACGCTTCTACTCCACGCCAACGTATGAGCCGCACGCACACGCGCACAACCTGATCCTGCATGTGATGGCGGAGCTGGGTACAGCCGGCGTGATCGCGCTGGCACTGACGCTGATCCTCGGTGTCTCGGCGCTGCTGCGCGCCTGGCGGCTCGCGCCTGAACGGGAGAAGAGCTTGATCATCGGCACAGCCGGCGCGCTCAGCGGGATGCTGACGCATCACCTGTTCGATCTCCCATCGATGATGCCGGCGGTGGCGCTGATCTGGGTGGTGGTTCTCGCCGCTGGAGCCGCTGCGCCCGAACCCAGTGAGGCGCGCTGGTGCAGAGGCGCGCTGGCTGGCGTGCTGATCGCGCTGGTCGGGTCGGGAGTCTGGAGCGCGGCGGTCTATCGGGACTTCTGGGGAGCAGTGACGCGGTATGCCCCATTCGGCGATTACGCCGCAGGCGCGGCGGCACTCGACTCGGTTATCACCGCCGATCCGCGTCATCCGGCATATCTCTACGCTCAGGGGATGCTGTGGGGACTGGCGGCTGCCGAAGGCGATCTCGACGCGGCGCAGAAGGGGATCAACGCTTTTCGACGGTTTGTCGCCCTTGAGCCGAATTACCCGATGGGATGGGTCAATTTGGCGGCGCTGCGGGCGCAGGCGGGCGACGTTTCCGGCGCACTGGAAGCATGGCAAGCGGCATCCGACCGCGCCCTGACCGCCTGGTCGATCCACTACCAATGGGGAATCTACGCCGAAACGTATGGCGAACCCGACCTAGCGCAGATGGCGTATCAGCGGGCTGTGAACGCCGCGCCGGACATCGTTTTACTGCCCGATTGGGACGCCAGCCCGCTGCGGCGTGAGATGGCAAGCGGCGTTTCACTGACCGGAGCGGGCGAAGCGGTTCGCCTGCTGATCACGGGGGACGCCGCAGGCGCGGCGGCGGTCTGGTTCGAGAGCGATTTTCGCGCCAATCCACCGGGATACACGGTTGTTCATGCGCTCGATGGCTGGATTGCGCTGGAACGTGGCGATCTGGCGGAGGCACGGCGGCTGAGCGCATTAGCGGCTGACTCTGTCGTCAGCCGCGAGGACTCTGCGTGGGCAGCGCTGATCACGGCTCAGCTGCAGGCAGCGCAGAGCGATGATCCCGAACCGATGCTGGCGCGGGTGATCGAAGCGCGGGCGATCCCGCCGCTGGCGGCGGACTGGGAGGCGGGCGTAAACATCTTCTACACGCAGATGCTCAGTCTCGCGATCCCGCGCCTGTTCTTGCCGCAGGCACGGATGGATATCACCTTCACCGGCGCGCTGATCGACGCCGCGCTGCACGCTCTTGAGCGCAGATGACGGTCTCAGCCGACTTCAGCATGAAGGCGCGCGGTCATGTCGGCGAGATTAAGCGCTTTTTGCGCGTCGCGCAGCTGCCGCGCCGCCTCTGACCAGTAGCGGTGACTGCTGAGGAATGCGATCTGGTTGGCGTACCAGTCGGCGTCGCTGAAGTAAATCTGCTGAGCTGCCATTTCTGCGCGCAGCGCCATGCTGCGTGACCAGAAATCCGTCCTGCCCAGCGAGTCGAGATCGGCGTCGGCGATCAGCTTTTGCATCAGCGTTTGCGGATTCGTCGGCAGCTTAGTCGCCATGATCAAATCCTGGATGCACGCAATCTCGGTGCGCGAATAGCCAAAATGGGGCAGCGACTCACCAGCAATGCGGGCGCTGACGAGTTCATGACCCTGGCGCTGTTCGAGAAAGCCGACATCGTGATAATACGCGGCGGTCAGCAGCAGGATTTGATCGTATTCGGGGAGGTTTTCCGCCTCTGCGAGCATTCTTGCAGCCGGGACAACATCGCTGACCGTATGCGCAAAGTCATGATAGGTCAGCTTGGGGGAGAGCCTGTGCAGCAGTTGAACCGCGTGGGCAGTGGCTTGATCGAAGTTCATAAACGGTCGTATACGTCTCCTCAGGACGGCGTGCTGCGCATGACTTTTTGCAATGCCATTTCCATAATGATAAGATGTTTATCTTAGCCATGCAAACCCCCGATTGTGGAGGTCTTTTATAAATGAAAATTACCCGTTTGGAAACGATCTTTGTCAGACCGCGCTGGTTGTTTCTGAAAGTGCATACCGACGAGGGGATTGTTGGACTGGGCGAGCCGATTGTTGAAGGGCGGGCGCAGACCGTTGCGGCGGCGGTGCATGAAATCGGGCGCTACCTGATCGGGCAGGACCCGCGCCGCATCGAACATCACTGGCAGGCGATCTATCGCGGTCAGTTTTATCGCGGCGGCGCAGTGCTGACCAGCGCGCTGTCTGGGATCGAGCAGGCGCTTTGGGACATTGTCGGCAAATGGCTCGGTCAGCCGGTTTATCAACTGCTCGGCGGACACACCCGCGATAAAATCCGCATGTACGGTTGGGTGCATGGCGATACTTATGGCGACTATATCGAAAGCGCGAAGGTCAGCGCATCGATGGGCTTCACGGCGCTCAAGGTGGGCATTCCCGGCGCGCTGAACATCGTTGACACCCCTGCCGCGATGGATCGGGTTGTGCAGCATTTCGCGGGGCTGCGTGAAGCCGTCGGGCGCGAAGTGGATATTGGCATCGATTTTCATGGGCGAGTCAGCCCGGCGATGGCGGTGCGGCTGGCGCAGGCGCTTGAACCGTATACGCCGATGTTCATCGAAGAACCGGTGCTGCCCGAAAATGTCGATGCAATGGTCACGGTAGCGCGCAGCACGTCGATCCCGATTGCGACTGGGGAGCGCCTCTTCACCAAATGGGGCTTCCGCGAAGTGCTGGAGAAGCAGGCGGCGGTGATCATGCAGCCGGACATCTCGCACGCGGGTGGAATCCTGGAGACCAAAAAGATCGCGGCAATGGCGGAATGCTATTACGCGGCGGTCGCCCCGCACTGCCCGCTCGGACCGATCGCGCTGGCGGCGTGCCTCCAGATGGACGCCTGCATCCCGAATTTTCTGGTGCAGGAGCATGTCACGACCGGTGAGGGTTATCTCAAGGAACCCTTTGCGATCATCGATGGCTACATCCCGCTGCCGACCAAGCCTGGCTTGGGCATCGAGCTGGATGAAGCGGCGCTGGCGGACAAGGTCTATGACGGCTCATGGGAGACGCCGCGCCTCTGGCACGCCGATGGCTCGGTTGCCGACTGGTAGCGACCAAAAACAGATATTTTTTAGGAGGGAGTCTGTGGCGAAATAGTAAAACCATGGTACAGTCTTAACGTCAGTTTCATGATCGCCGGATCGCTGAGGCGAACGCTTGCTGCAATTACGATTAGTCTTTAGGAGATTAAAGCATGATGCACCACAAAATTAGCCGCCGTGACATGTTGAAGATGATGGGAGCCGCCGGGCTGGCTTCTTTCGCTCCAATCCCCAATGTTTCAATGCTCGACCTCGTCAACCGGATGCAGGACTTTCGGGGTTCGTTCACCTGGTGGCGCGTCCCGCCGGATACCACGCTCGAACAGGAACAGCTCGATGCGTTCGACGCGGCGGTCGCCCAGCTCATGCCGAACGTGACCATTAGCTATGAAGTGATGGGCTACGGCGAGATGCTCGACGTGCTGCGCACTGCGGTGCGCGGCGGCGGCGGTCCCGACGTGGCGGTGCTGCCCATTCTGTGGGGCGTTGAGTTTGCTGCCGGCGGCTTCCTGCGCCCGCTCAGCCCAGCTGACCTGGGCTATACCAATGAGCAGTTCTGGCCCCGCGCGCTCAACTCCAACCTGTGGGAGGGCGAGTATTACGGTGTCCCGACCAACAACGAGACGATGACCTTCATCTGGAACAAGCGCCTGTTCGAAGCCGCTGGACTCGATCCTGAAGTGCCGCCAGCCACGTGGCAGGACGTGGTGGAATTCTCCAACCAGATCACCACTAATACCGGCGCATCCGGCTATGGCATCGTCGCGCGCCAGAATCACGGCAACACGCCGTTCCGCAACATGCCGCTGCTGTGGGCATATGGCGCGAGCGTGCTGGATGAAACCGATGAACAGCCTCAGTATCAAGAGGTGCGCATCAATTCGCCGGAAGCGGCGGCGGCGCTTCAAGTGTTGTATGACATCTACGTGCGCGACCGTTCCGCTCCCAGCTCGGCGCTGGATAACTCACAAGCTGAGAACCGCGAGCTGTTCATCGCTGAGCGCGTGGCGATGATGATCGACCACCCGACCGCGCTGCGCATCATTACACAGAACAACCCCGAGCTTGCGCCGTTCATGGGCTTCACGCTCTTCCCCTCCGGTCCGGTGCGCCGCGCGGCGGTGTTCGGCGGTTCCAACATCCATATCTTCAATCGCGCTAACGAAGATGTCCTGCCCGCGATCAAGGCGTTCTGCCAACTGCGCTGCAACCCGGAGTGGGCGAATCGGCTGGCGTGGTTCAGCAACCCCGGCAACCGCGATGGTTTCGACAACGAGTGGTTCCAGATTCGCATGGAGCAGATTCCGTTCCTCGATGTCGCCACTAGTATGCTCGAATATGGCATTCCGTTCCCAGTGATCCCAGAGTCGACTGAGATCATGAACCTGATCATCCCGTCCCTGCTTCAGAATGTGCTGACGGAGCGGATGACGATCGCGGATGCGCTCGCCGAAGCCGAGCGCGCTGTTCAGGAAGTGATGGCGCGGTAGTTACGTGGAAAATGGGGTCGGGGCAGCAGGATCAGTCTTGCTGCCCCTGGCTCTTCAATGAATGCGGGCTGTTTGGCAGGAGTTAAATAGATTGTTATGGCAAATATTCCCGTCGAACTGGCAGTTCCGGTTCTGGTGAGACCCCGGCAAACGCTCTTCCAGCAGATCATCAAAAATCGACATGCCTATCTTTACGTCGGTCCTGCGCTGTTCATCATGGCGTTGGTGCTGCTCTATCCGCTGATCTACACGATCACGCTGAGCTTTTTCAACACGCCGGCGCGCAGCCCCGATTGGGTTTTCATCGGTCTGGGGAACTATATCGAGCTGTTCAACCATCAATTGTTTTGGTTGGTGATGCGCAACACGGTGAGCTGGACGATTGGCAGCACTATCTCCTCATTTATTTTAGGGATGGCGGCGGCGCTGTTGGTCAACAACCGCCTGCCCTTCATGGGATTGTTCAAGGCGCTGATGATCATCCCCTACGTGCTGGGGCATGTGACCGCCGCGTACTTGTGGCGCTGGCTGATGCATCCCGATCTAGGCTTCATCAGCATGTTCGCTCAGCAGATCGGCTTGATCAACCGTCCGATCCCATTTCTTCAGGATGGCAATCTGGTCATGTGGTCATTGGTGCTGGTCAACACTTGGAAAACCTTCCCCTTTGTCATGATCATGATCCTGGCGGGCTTGCAGGCGATCCCACAAGACCTGTACAAGGCGGCGCGTGTGGACGGCGCGAACGTCTTTCAGCAGTTTATGGAGATCACCATTCCTCAGTTGATGCCCGTCATCATGGTGACCACAGTGCTGACGGTAATCGGCAACTTTAATTCATTCACCATCCCCTGGATTATGACCGGCGGCGGACCGGCGAACCAATCTGAGATCATCATCACCTGGATTTACGGCACGGGCATTCGCAACCTGCGCTATGGTTTTTCGTCGGCGATCTCAGTGGTGTTGTTCATCATTCTGGGCGTTTTCAGCTACTACTATGTGCGCACCCTGACGCGAGGGAGCGATAGATCAGCGGAGTTTGAAGGATGAGCGCGATCACTCAGGGAGGCTCTCAGGCTGTCGCCTATCCAGCGCGGCGTTTCGGGATCAAACAGCGGCGGGCATTACTGCGGCTGACCATCATCTATGCTGGGACGATGGTGCTGGCGCTGTTTGCCGCGCTGCCGATGGTGTGGATGGTTTCGACGGCGATCAAGCCGCGCAGCGATGTCTTTCGTGAACCGACCACGATCATCCCGACCAATGCCACGCTGGAGAATTTCATCCGCGTGACCGAACCGCTCACGCCGTCTGGTCGCTATTTCGGCACGTATTTTCTGAACAGCACGATTGTCTCCGTTGCCAGCTCGGTATTTTCGGTCATGATCGCGGCTCCAGCGGCATATGCCTTTAGCCGTTTCCGTTTTCCCGGCAAACAGGTGGCGTATTTTGCTATCCTGGCGCGCAACATGTTCCCGCTGATCGTGTTCCTCATCCCGCTCTTCACTTTGATGACCGCGCTTCAGCTTGTCAACACCTACGCGGGCTTGATCATCGCCTATCTGACTTTTACGCTGCCGCTCTCGATCTGGCTGCTGAAAGGTTTCTTTGACGGCATTCCGCCCGAACTGGAGCGCGCCGCCCGCATCGATGGCTGCACCCGCTTTGGCGCGTTCGTGCGCATCATTCTACCGCTGACCACCCCCGGACTCGCGGCGACCGTCATCTACTCGTTCGTGCAGGCGTGGAATGAATTCCCCTATGCGCTCAATCTGGCATACTCCACCAATATGCGGACGCTCCCCGTCGGTATGACCTTCTTCTTCAGCGAGAACCAGTCCGACTGGACGGGTTTGATGGCGACAGCGGTCATCATTAGCATCCCAGTCGTGATCATTTTCATGATCTTGCAGCGTTATTTCGTCTCGGCGCTGACTCAGGGCGCGGTCAAGGCATAGCCTGACGCCGAGCGCACAGAGGAAAATGACTCTATGGCAGAAGTTATTCTTGAAAATGTCGTTAAGAGCTACGGCTCAACGCTGGCGGTGAATCGAGTCTCGCTCACGATCAAAGATGGCGAATTTGTCACGTTGGTCGGTCCGAGCGGCTGCGGTAAGACGACCACGCTGAACATGATCGCGGGCTTGATCGAGCTGACCAGCGGCAACATCAAGATCGGGAACAAGATCGTCAACGATCTCGACCCCAAAGATCGCGACATCGCGATGGTCTTTCAGAATTACGCGCTCTACCCGCATAAAACCGTTTATCAGAACCTCGAATTCCCGCTGCGGATGCGCGGTGTGGACAAAGACAAGCGCCACGCGCAGGTGATGCGCGCTGCCGAAATCTTGGGCATTACGGCGCTGCTCGACCGTAAACCGCGCCAGCTTTCGGGCGGGCAGCAGCAGCGTGTCGCAGTGGGGCGGGCGCTGGTGCGCGATCCGGCGGTCTTTTTGATGGATGAGCCGCTCTCTAACCTCGACGCCAAGCTGCGCGTCCACATGCGCGCCGAACTCAAGCATTTGCAGGGTGAACTTGGCGCGACCGTCGTGTATGTCACCCACGACCAGCTTGAAGCGATGACTATGAGCGACAAAGTGGCGATCATGAATCACGGCGTGCTTCAGCAGTATGGCACGCCGGATGAGGTCTTCCACAAGCCGGCGAACACGTTTGTAGCCGGATTCATGGGCAGTCCACCGATGAATCTGCTCTCAACGATGATCGAGTATGTGGATGGCGATCCGGTGCTGGTTGGGGATGGCGCGCTGCGCTTCCGCCCGAAGACGCCAAAGATCAAGGCGGCGCTTCAGAACGCGCCCAGCCGCCGCGTGATCCTTGGCATCCGTCACACGGCGATTCCCATCGTCCAGAACGGCGCAGCAGATGACAGCGCCGACTCGGTTCCGGCGGAGATTTATACTGTTGAGCCAACTGGCGATGTGACTTTTGTCCATGTTAAAGTCGGCGAGCATCTGCTGGTATCCAGCACCAATGATCTGCGCTTTACAGGCAGAATTGGCGATCAGGTCGGTCTCGCCTTTGACGAAAGCCACATCCATCTCTTCGACACTGAGACGACGCACACGCTGCTCAATTGAGCGGTCAGCGCGCTGGCGAAGGATGAGCCGGTAAATCTAAGCGTAGGGGCGCGTTTCAGCTCTTGAGCGCGCCCATTGTCAAGCCGCGCACCAGATATCGGTGCAGGAAGACCACCACCAGCACGCCCGGCAAGATGGTAATCATGCCCGCTGCTGCGATCTGCGCCCACAAGATCGTGTGACCACCCGCCAGAGAGCTGATCACAACGGTCATTGGGCGAACAGCGCGGCGCGTCATCAGCAGGGCGAACATGAACTCGTTCCAGGTAAAGACGAAGGTGAAAAGAAAGGCAGTGACCAAGCCGGGCGCAATCAGCGGAAGGGTAATGCGTCGGAAGGCGCCGAAAAAGGTTGCGCCTTCGATCAGCGCTGCTTCTTCCAGTTCCACAGGCAGGTCTTCAATGAAGCCTTTCAGAAGCCACACGGCGAACGGGACATTGAACACCGAATTGGCGATGATCAGCACCCAGTGTGTATCGAGGATACCAAGCTGGCGGAAGAGGAGAAACAGCGGGACGGCGGATGCCACCGGCGGAAACATGCGCGTCGAGATGATCCAGAACGAAAATTCGTCCCCGCCGAAACGGAACCGCGCTAAGCTGTACGCCGCCAGCGCGCCAATGCTCACGCTGATGAAGGCGGTGACAGATGCCACAAGCGCGGTGTCGCGCACGCCCTGCAAGCCGTTGTTCTGTGTAAGAATGGCGATGTAGTTGTCCAAGTTCCACTGCTCTGCAGGCGGGATCAGCACCGGCGGGACGGAGAAGATTTGATCCTGGGTCTTGAACGATGTCAAAAACATCCATATCACCGGAAACATAAAGAAAGACAGTGCTGTCAGCAGCGCCGCCGCCCCGATCAACTGCAGGTGCAGGGGTTTACGCCTGAACATCATCCTTCCTTCCCTTGGCTATGCGCTGCCTCCGCGCACGCGCTTCTGAGCTATCATGAAAAAGCGCGCTATAACGATGATAATGATGAGCTGAATGAAGGCGATGGCGGCAGTGTATCCCATGCTGAAAAAGCGGAAGCCGTTGAGGTAAGTGTAGTATGCGATTGTCTCAGTTGAGCTGCCGGGTCCGCCGCCAGTGAGCAGGAAGACCAGATCGAAGGTCTTGAACGTGTCCATCACGCGGATGAGCAAGCCAATGACGATCACCGGCAGCAGCATCGGCATTTTGATGCGCCAGAAAATATCCCAATAGCCTGCGCCATCTACCTGCGCTGCTTCGGTCAGCTCAACAGGAATAGACTCCAGACCAGCGAGCATCAACAGCATCATGAACGGCGTCCACTGCCATACATCGGTGATCATGATCGTCAGCAGCGCGGTGCGCGTGTCCGCCAGCCACGGCGGCGCAGCGACTGCCCCACCGGACAGCGCTCGGATCAGGTAGTTCAGCGGTCCGAAAGTATCGTTATAAATCACGCGAAACTGAAAACCAGAAACCACCGGCGCGATCATGACTGGCAGCAGCAAAGCGATCAACCAGATCATGCGCGTGAAACGAATCTCGCTCAACAGAACGGCTAGCACTGTTCCGAGGACGAACTGGATCGCCACGCCGACGGTGACCAGGATGAGCGTGTTGCGCAGCGCGTTCCAGAAGCGCATATCGCCGAATGCCTTGGCGAAGTTGTTGAGACCAACGAACGTCTCGACGGGGGAGATGGTCAGCTCCAGCGAAGAAAAAGCCAGCCCCAACGTACGCAGCAGCGGATAGATACTGACGGAGAGCAGCAGGACAAGCGCGGGCAGCGCGAAAAAAAAGGCGGCTTGACGCTGCTTGACACCGGATGAGAACATGCCGTAATAACCTTTTTTATCAAATCGACTTCATAATCGGGGCGAACATCAACTGTTCGCCCCCATAAGCGAAATGCTCAAGCGGCTTTGCCTTAGCGGATCAAGCCTACCGCGCGGTAGCTCTCCAGTGCTTGGCGCCAGAAGCTGATCTGAGTCTCGCGACCCAGGCGGTCAGTGATCTCATTCCAAGCGGCGGCAGCCGCATCCAGCGCTTCCTGAGCGGACACTTCACCAGCCAGCGCCCGATTGATCTGCAGGTCGAGCGCATCTTGATACTGCGCTGCGCCGGGGATGAATAGATCGGGATAGCCGTCTGCCAGCGCTGCTTGCAGACCCTCCAGATAGGCGCGCGCGTTCTCCAAGCCCATGAGCGGCGCGAAGGCCTCTGGGTTGGTCAGATGGGTGGCGCGGTATGGATCGAGACCCGTGAGCGAAGTCGAGACATTCTCCAGGCTGGTGTTGTAGGCGATATGCTTGGCGACGCAGTAAGCCGCCTCCGGCACGTCCGTATCCGCTGCGATGCCGACTACGCGCCCGACCGGCATCATCGAGCGATGCGCCACTTCACCATCGACCACAAACCCAGGCACACGCCCCACACCCACCTTGCCGACGATCTGCGAAATGCTGGGGTCAGCGGCTTTCTTTGGCACGTCCGTCCACTGGACGACCATCGCCAACTGCCCGCCGATGAAGGCGTCGCGCAGCTCATCATAGCCGAAGTTCAGCACATCCGGTGGGGCGAACTGCAGCGTGTCGATCATGTTCTGCAGGGCAGCCACTGCCGCAGGCGAGTTGATGTCGGTCTCCATCAGTTCGTCGAACAAGATGACGCCGTTGCTGGCGGCGCGGTTGAGATACCAGGCGTAGCTGAAGCCGCGCCGACCGAACTCCGCTGTGCCGTAGAATGGGCGCGTCAGCGTCTCACCCGCCAGCGTTGCCCCAGCGGGACGGGTGAAGAATTCCGCCACTTCCAGCCACTCATCCCATGTTTCCGGCGGGCGTAGCTCACGACCGTAGCGCGCCTGGAACGCCGCCCGCTCCTCTTCATTTTCGAATAAGTCTTGGCGGTACATCATCACCAGCACGTCGCCATCGATGGTCAGAGCATAAGTTTGGTTTGCCCAGCGGTTGTACAGCTCGCGGAACGGCGCTAGGACATCCTCCATGTTTGGATCCCAGACAGCGGCTGGATCACGGGCGATGAAGTCGTCCAGCGGCAGCAGATAGCCGTTGCCAGCGAAGTCGCCGATGTACGACGGGTAGAACGTGACCACGTCGAACGCACCGCTGCCCGCGACGAACTCGGTCTTCAGCACTTGATAGACATCAGCGAACGGCACTTCGACGATCTCGACGTTGATCCCCATCGCGGCGAAGTCGTCCTTCCAAAATTCATACGGCGCAAGATTGTGACCTGCGTCACCGACCACCGTGACGGTCACACCACCGAAATTGTCGCACAGTTGATAGTCAACAACACCAAGATGAGACGGCGGCTCTTGCGCCAGGGCGGATGAAGCGAGAACAGCGAAAGCAGCGACTAGGAGAAACAATATTCTAGGTCGAAACATTTCTTAACTTACTCCTTAAAAGCTCCAGCTGAGTGACGCCTATAATCTGGCTCAAAGACCAAAGCTTGTCAAGTAAATCAGCCCTGATCGCCGCTTCGAAAAGCGCTTTTTCCGTTCTTGCGTGCTTTACGGTCTACTTGTTAAAGAGGCGAACGGCGCAAATTGCTAGTTAAAATCCTTAAAACCACGTAAAATTGCATCCAAGCGCAGTGAACGCTCACTGCAGTGCGTATGTTGATTGGCACGAACCACTTAAGGAAGAGCAGCATCGTGAACATCGTCAACCCGCCGGATGCCGTGATCGCCATGACGCGGCTGAACCCCTTTGACCGTGACGCCGCAGGGCGTCCCTACGTCCCGGATGATCTGCTGGAACGTATGAAAACCGTGACCAGTGAAGAAGCTTGGGCAGTGCTGGACAAGCATGGATATCTCTTTCAGTTTGAAGGCGGCTGGTTTCGCACGCATCCAGAACGGATCATGGTTGGGCGCGCGGTCACGGCGCAGATGTTCCCCTATCGACCGGACTATCACAACGCGGTGCAGGAGGCTGGGACGGCGCAGGGGCGACTCGGCGGGCAGAACTCGTGGGTGATCGACACGCTGCAGATCGGCGATGTGTTGGTGGTCGATATGTATGGCAAAATCCGCGAGGGGACATTTGTCGGGGACAATTTATCGACCGCAGTCATGACGCGGACGAAAGCCGGCGCAGTGATCGACGGCGGGATTCGCGATTATACCGGAATTCGCGAGCTGGAGAATGTCTCGTTTTTCTGCCGAGGGATAGACCCGACGCCGATCCGCAATACGACGCTAGGCGGTATCAATGTCCCTATCCGCATCGGGCATGTGACCGTGCTGCCGGGCGATGTTGTGCTTGGGACACCGACCGGTGTGACTTTCATCCCGCCGCATTTGGTGCAGGAAGTGGTGGAATACGCTGAGGACATCCATCTGCGCGATGCCTTCGGCAAACAGCGGCTGGCTGAGCAGCGATACACGCCCGGCGAGATCGATGTCCCGACTTGGCGCGACGATATTGAGGCGGACTTTCAGGCATGGCTGACCAATCGCAGGTAGCGCGGTCGCGCCGCTTTCTGGCGTTGGAAGGGCGCGACATCAACAAAGAGACCTTCGTCACGCCGTGGGCGGAGGCAGGGCTGATGGTGGTGGACAGCCCGTATGACCCCGCGCCCAGTCTGCGGATCGAAAATGGGCGAGTCGTCGAGCTGGACGGCAAAGCGGAGGCGGACTTCGACCTGATCGACCGCTTCATCGCTGAACGGGCGCTCGATCTGACGGTGGCAGAAGAAGCCATGTCGATACCGTCACTGGACATCGCGCGCATGCTGGTCGATATTCATGTCTCGGCGGAGACGGTGCGGCGGCTGGTGTTCGGCTGCACGCCCGCCAAGCTGGTGGACGTGATGCGGCAGATGAGTCCGCTGGAAATGATGATGGGGCTGGCGAAGATGCGTGTCCGCCGGACGCCGGCGAATCAGGCGCACGTTACCAATTGGCGCGAACATCCGGCGCTGCTGGCGGCGGATGCAGCGGAGGCGGCGCTGCGCGGATTTGCCGAAGCGGAAACAACAGTACGGGTGGCGCGTATGGCTCCCCTCAATGCACTGGCGATCCTGATCGGCGTCCAGACCGGTCGCGGCGGCGTGCTGACTCAGTGCGCGGTTGAAGAGAAGCTCGGTCTGACGCTGGCGATCAAGGGGCTGACCAGCTACGCTGAGACGCTCTCCGTCTACGGCACAGAGCGGAGCTTTGTTGATGGTGACGACACGCCCTGGTCAAAGGCATTTCTGAACGCGGCGTATGCGTCGCGGGGCGTGAAAATCCGCTTCACGTCTGGCACCGGATCGGAAGCGCTAATGGGACACGCCGAGCAGAAGTCAATGCTCTATCTGGAAGCGCGCTGTCTGCTGATCACACGCGGCGCGGGCAGTCAAGGCGTGCAGAACGGCTCGATCTCGTGCATCGCGCTTCCGGAGGCGCTGCCGGGCGGCGTCCGCGCGGTCTTAGCGGAGAATTTGCTCGCGTCGATGCTCGGTCTCGAAGTTGCTTCCGGCAATGATGCGCTGGCGTCGCATTCGCAGATACGCAAGACCGCCAAGCTGATGCTGCAATTCATTCCCGGCACGGATTTCATCTTCAGCGGCTACAGCGCCGTCCCGAAGAAAGACAACATGTTCGGCGGTGGCAATTTCGACGCCGATGATTTGGACGATTATGATGTCTTACAGCGCGATATGCAGATCGACGGCGGGCTGCGTCCGATTTTTGAGGAGGAAGCATTAGCGATCCGCCGCAGGGCGGCGCAGGCGATCCAGGCGGTCTATGCGCAGCTTGGCTTTCCGCCGATCACCGATGCCGAGGTTGAGGCGGCGGTCACTGCGCACAGCAGCGATGATCTGCCAGAGCGCGATCTCGTCCCTGATCTGGCGGCGGCAGATGGAGTTCTGGCATCGGACTGCGGTCTGCTGACCATCGTGCGCGCGCTGCACGCGGGCGGATTCCCCGATGTGGCGCGGAATGTCTTCGAGATGGGGCGGCAGCGAGTCGCTGGGGATTATCTGCATCCGGCGGCGATCTTCGATCGCGCCTTTCGCGTCCAAAGCAGCATCAATGACACAAATGATTACGCTGGTCCCGGCACGGGGTATCGGCTAACGGGCGACCGCTGGAATGAAATTCAGTCGATCCGGCAGGCGAAAGCTCCACATGATTTCATCGCTGCGCAGCAGGGCAGCCCTGCGCCGCGCCTTGCCGAGGCGGGTCAGGCATATGTCGGGACGATGCCGGAGGTGGTGATCGCGGTGGGTCCTGCCTTCGGGACGGCGCTGGTGCGGACGATCAACGGTCTGGATCATGAAGCAGTCTTAGAAGCGCTCCTGACGGGGATCGCGTCCGAGGGGCTGATCGGTCGCGTGGTCAAGGTCTATCACACCTCTGACTGCGCCGCCATCGGTCACGTTGCAGCGCGCTTGAGCGGGAGCGGGATCGGCATTGGCTTGCAGTCACGCGGGACAACTGTGCTGACGCGCAGGGGGTATGCACCGCTGCACAATCTGGAGCTGTTCCCGCAGTCATCGAGTCTGACGTTGGCGATCTACGAGCAGATCGGGCGCAACGCGGCGCGCTATGCGAAGGGCGAAGCGCCGCCGCCGGTTGGCGTGAAGGTCGATAACACGGCGCGGCTGCGCCTGATCGTCAAGACGGCGCTGCTGCACCGACGCGAGACGGAGGAAGTCCGCCGCGATCAGCCGCCGGTTGAGCTGCGCTTCGATTGGGAGCCGGCGCTGCCATGAATAGATACCCGCTTGCCGAACATGACCCAGACCTGCGCGCTGCCAGCGGGCGGCGCTTTGCCGACATCACCTACGAGGCGGCGATCAGCGGCGAACTGACCGACGCCGACCTGCGCATTCACGCGGAGACGCTGCGCAAACAGGCGGAGATCGCCGAGTCCGCCGGCAATCCACAGATGGCAGCGAATATGCGCCGCGCCGCCGAACTGACCGCCGTGCCGGACGAAGAACTGTTGAAAATGTATGATCTGCTGCGACCGGAACGCGCGACTTACGCGCAGTTGATCGCGCTGGCGGAGCGGCTGGAAGGCGTGTATGCGGCTGCGGAGACCGGACGGTTCGTCCGCGAAGCCGCCCAGGTTTATCGGGAACGAGGACTGCTGCGTCAGGAGGCATGAACGTGAAGATCAGGATAACGACGGTCAAGGCAATGCAGCTCAAGACCGCCAGCAATCAGTCTCTTGTCAAAGTCGAGACCGACGCCGGCATTGTCGGCTATGGCGAGGCGGGCGCGTCCGGCGCGATGGCGCGGGCGTATATTCATCACATGCGCCACGTCCTGATCGGGGCGGATGCGCTGGAGATCGACCGACTCTTCAATGCAATGTGCGCCCTGACCCATCCCTACACGGCGCATATCCCGACGATCAGCGGGATCGACATCGCGCTCTGGGACATTGCGGGCAAGGTGTTCGGGCGCTCGATACGGATGATTACATCGATGCCATGTGCGCCGAGCCGCTGATCGTGGAGGGCGGACGGCTGAAAGTGCCGGATGCGCCCGGCTTAGGCGTGACGCTGGTCGAAGATGTCCTGCGAGCGAACCTGCTCGAGGGCGAACCTCACTGGGGTTAATCTTTTTTACGATCTGAGGAAAAAATGACCGAAAAGAGAGAGAGGCTGGACAGGGTGAACACTTACTCGCGCCCGTCGGAACTGCGGATTACAGACATGCGCATTGCCAACTTCGTCGGGCTGCCGATGGACGTGTCGATCATCCGCATCGATACCAATCAGGGCATCAGCGGCTATGGCGAAGTCCGCGACTGGGCGAGCAAGACCTATGCGCTGATGCTCAAGAGCCGTATTCTGGGCGAAAACCCCTGCAATATCGACAAAATCTTCCGCAAGATCAAGCAGTTCGGGCATCATGCGCGTCAGGCGGGCGGCGTCTGCGGGATCGAGATGGCGCTGATGGACTTGGCGGGCAAAGCCTACGGCGTCCCGGCATACATGCTTGCTGGGGGCAAATTTCGGGATAAGGTGCTGTGCTACTGCGACACGCCGTCGGTCAATGACGCGGTGGAGATGGGGAATCGGCTGAAAGCGCGGATGGAGCGGGGATTCAAATTCCTCAAGTTCGACGTGGGGATCGATCTGGTCGCGCATATCCCCGGCACGATCAGCGCGCCGCCCGGCATGATCGAGACGCGCGAGATCATGCATCCCTTCACCGGCATTCAACTGACGAAGAAGGGCATCGATCTGCTGGTGGAGTATGTCGGCACGGTGCGCGACATCATCGGGTATGAAGTCCCGCTGGCGGCGGATCATTTCGGGCATCTCAATCTGGAATCGTGCATCCGGCTGGGACGCGAACTGGATCAGTTCACGCTGGCATGGTATGAGGACATGATCCCCTGGCAGTTCACGGATCAGTATGTCCGGCTGTCGCAGTCGGTGACGACGCCGATCTGCACGGGCGAGGACATTTACCTCAAAGAGAACTTTAAGCCGCTGATCGAGGCGCGTGGTGTGGCGATCATCCATCCCGATCCGGCGACCTCCGGCGGCATTTTGGAGACCAAACGGATCGGCGATTACGCGCAGGAACACGGGATCGCAATGGCGCTGCATATGGCGGGATCGCCGATTGCGGCGCTGGCAGCGGCGCACATCGCGGCGGCGACCGAGAATTTCCTGGCGCTGGAAAATCACTCGGTCGATCTGCCGCGCTGGAACGATCTGATCAGCGGGCTGCCTAATCCGCTGATCCAGGATGGGTATATCGCCGTTCCGGAGACGCCGGGGCTGGGCTTTACCGATCTCAATCTCGAAGTCTGGCGCGAGTTTCTCGATGCGCGCGATCCGCTCTTCTTCGATCCGACCGACTCCTGGAATACCGAGCGGTCGCATGACCGGCTGTGGAGCTGACAAAAATGGCGCTGACCATTACCAATGTGAAGGTGCTGGTGACGTGTCCGGATCGCAACTATGTGCTGGTCAAGATCGAGACCAGCGATCCGGGCGTTTACGGGTGGGGGGATGCAACACTGAACGGGCGCGAGCTGGCGGTGGCGGCGGCGCTGGAGCAGCATATCGCGCCGCTGCTGATCGGGCGCGACCCCGACCGCATCGAAGACCTCTGGCAGATGATCTATCGCGGCACATACTGGCGCGGCGGACCCGTCCTGATGACGGCGCTGGCAGGAGTCGATCTGGCGCTCTGGGACATCAAGGGCAAACGCGCTGGGATGCCGGTTTACTCCCTGCTCGGCGGTCGGACACGGGATGGCGCGCTGGCATACACGCACTGCAGCGGGCGCGACTTCGCTGAAGTCGAGGACAGCGTGCGCGCAGCGATGGCGCGCGGATTCAAAGCGATCCGCGTGCAGGTGCTTGTGCCGGGAATGAGCGGGACGTATGGCGTGAGCAATCAGCCGGCGGAGCGCTATTCCTCGTTCGATATGGAGGCGCTGCCGCTGGTGGAGCGCTTTGAGCCGTCGCCATATCTGCGCGTCATCCCCAAACTGGTCGAGCATTTGCGCGTGGCGTTGGGCGATGAGATCGAGCTGCTGCACGATGTCCATGAACGGCTGACGCCGATTCAGGCGGCGCGGCTGGCGAAAGAACTTGAAGCGTACCATCTGTTCTTCCTGGAAGACCCGATTCGCCCGGAAAATAAAGAAAGTTTCCGCCTGATCCGCCAGCATACGACCATCCCGATTGCGATGGGCGAACTGTTTCACACCCGTTGGGACGGGCTGCCGCTGATCACCGAGCAGTTGATCGACTTCATCCGCTGCGATCTGGGTCATATCGGCGGGATCAGCGAGGCGCGCAAGATCGCCGCCATCGCTGAGAGCTTCTATGTGCAAACCGCCTGGCACGGACCGGGCGACATTGCGCCGATGACGCACGCGGCGAATGTCCATGTCGATCTGTCCATCGCCAACTTCGGGATTCAGGAGATGGTGTTCTTCCCGGAGGTGGCGCAGGAAGTCATGCCCGGCGCGCCGACCTTCGCCGACGGCTATCTGAATGTGACCGACGCGCCGGGACTGGGGACGGACGTGAATGAGGCGCTGGCGGCGACATACCCGTACAAGCGCGCCTATCTGCCGGTCGTGCGGCGCGTGGATGGCAGCGTCGGCGACTGGTAGCTTGACTCAGCCCTGCAAGAGCGACTGACCGCCGTCGATCACCGTGTCTGTGCCGGTGATATGGCTGGCGGCGTCGGAAGCCAGAAACAGCACCACCTGCGCGATCTCGGCGGGATCGGCGGGGATTTCGCCGCGATGCAGCGGGACGTAGCCCGCTGGCACGGCGTGGGGATCGCGTACGCTGCGCCAGCCGCGATCCTCGGTGTTTCTGGCGATATTGGTCTTGACCGCGCCGGGGCAGATCGCATTGACGCGGATTTGATGCGGCGCGAGTTCGAGCGCGAGCATCTTCGCTAGGATCACTTGTCCGCCTTTGGACACCGAATACACGCTCGAACCGCTGTTGCTGAAGATGTGCGACCCGTTGATGGAAGACGTGATCACAATCGCGCCGCCGCTCGTTTTCATGTGGGGGACGGCGTATTTGATTGTGAAGAATGTCCCTTTGAGATTAATGTCGATGATGCGATCCCAGTCCGCAGGCGTGATCGCTTCAATCGGCGCCCAGACGCCGTTGATACCAGCATTGGCAAACACAACATCGATCCGCCCCCAGCGGGCGACGATCTGATCGACGGCGGCGCCGATCTGCTCCGGCGCGGCGATATCGGTCGAGATGGCGAGCAGGTCGGCGCTTGGGTGCGCCGCCTGAATGCCCGCGCGCTGAGCGTTCAGCCCCTCCACTGAAATATCGAGCAGGGCGACCCGCGCCCCCTCATCCGCGAACGCTTGCGCCGCCGCCGCGCCGATGCCGGACGCTGCGCCCGTGACCATGACGATCTTATCCTGAAAGCGCTTCACTCACCGCTCCCTTGAGCTGCGTGTAAAGATGAACTCGGGATATTGTACTCAAAAAGGGCAGATGTCAACCGAATCAGCCCTGATCGCTCTCGACGTATTCGTGAATGGCGCGCTGCGCGTGTTGAATGTGCTGAATGGCGGCATCGCGCGCGGCAGCCGGATCGCGGCGAATGCAGGCTTCGAGAATGGCGCGGTGTTCCTGATGGACGACGGCGACATTGCGGGTGGTGTACATGTAGCGATAGCGATACAGCTCGCTGCGGTCGAGCAGATTCTGAATGATCTGCATCAGGTGCTGATTGTTCAGCGCCGCGTAGATATGAGTGTGAAATTTGCGATTGAGGGTGATATAGCCGGAGACATCGTTCGCATCGGTCATCGCCTGCATCTGCGCGATCATCGCGCTCATGACCGTGAAATCCTCGTCGCGCAGCTTAGAGACCGCCTGAAGGACGGCTTCGCCTTCGATCAGCGCGCGCGCGTAATACAGATCATCCAGGTGCGAAAGCGAAATTTCAGTGACGAACGCGCCGCGCCTTGGCACAATCGAGACTAACCCTTCGACCTCAAGCCGTTTGAGCGCTTCACGGACAGGGACAATCGAGACACCGAGATTATCGGCGAGCTGATTCTGATCGATGCGCGCGCCGGGCTTAAGCAGACGCTTGAGGATGGCGTCGCGGATGCGTTCGTGAACTTGTGCAGACAGCGTTTTACGGCTGTCTTCAATCGGGGCGAGCGGCTGGAGCATGGGCGCGAGTCCTCTATACCCGTATTCAACTAACGAATCAGTTGATCAATTATAATTTATGTTTTATCATAGCTCCTAGAACTAGGCAAGTTTGGAGAGAATGCTATGTTAAAAAAACTACTTCTGCTCGTGGCGCTGATCTCAGTGTTGAGTGTGGGATTTGCCGCCGCCCAAGACTTACCCACTGTTATTCGTTTTGGCACAGTCAATGACCCGGCGGTCAACCGCGTTAATGACATGCTGGTTGAGCATTTCCGCAGCATCTACCCGAATATCGAGGTGCAGGTGGAGTACATCGCTGGCGATTTGGCGGCGAACTACGCTACGCAGGTCGCGGCGGGGACGCTGCCGGATGTGATCTTCTTGGCGGACTTGTTCGTCGTGCCGTTTGTCCAGAATGGCATTGTTGCCGATATGCAGCCGCTGGCGGACGCTGATCCGGAGTTCGATCTCAGCGACATTTATGACAATCTGCTCGGTCTGAGCCGGATCAACGGCGAAGGGCTGTACATGATCCCGTCGTCGTATGATGTGGTAACGATGTACTACAACAAGACGATGTTCGAGGCGGCGGGCGCGCCGCTGCCAGAAGCGGACTGGACGTGGGATGATTACATCGCTGCCTGCCGCATCATCCGCGAAACGCTGGGTAACTACTGCTTTGCCAATGGCGGCGGTGTGCCAACGTTTGATTGGTGGGCATGGGTTGTGCCGTTCATCGAAGGCTACGGCGGCTCGCTGCTGGCGGAAGATGGGCGCACTGTTACGCTGAATTCGCCGGAGACGCTGGCGGGGCTGCAAGCCTATGTCGATCTGTGGGTCACGCATGACATCGCTCAGCCGCTGGACTTTGATGCAGGCGGCAACTGCTTCGTCGTCGGGCAGTGCGCGACAGCGTTCTTCATCCCCGGCTACATGTCGGTACTGCGCGCGCTCGATCCGCAGCCGTTCGAGTGGGATTTGCAGGTGGTTCCGAGCCATCCTCGGGGCAAGTTCACCGGTATGGGGACGTATGGCTTTGCCGTGTCGAGCAATGCGCAGAATTTGCAAGTCGCTTGGGATTTCGTAAAGCATCTGGCATCGGCGGAAGCGCAGTTGGCGATTGCGTCAAATTACGCCGGCACGCCGCTGCTGCGTTCCCTGCGTGAAGACCCGGCAGTCGTCAATCTCGCTCCGCCGCCAGAAAACATCACCGCGTTCATCGAAAACGGCGAGAATGGCATCCTGCCGACTTACTTCCCTGGACAGTGCGGTAGCTTGTACGCCGGTCAGATCAATCAGGAGATCAAGGACGCGCTTGAAGCAGCGATCCTGGGCATGATGTCGGTTGAGGATGCCTTCACCTTCGCCAACGACAACATCCAATCCTGCCTGAATCGGACGATGTAACCTCGCTTTTCCTCAGCTTCGTCATAGACCCGTTCCTGCCTGTGAAAGCGTGGCGGGAACGGTCTATTTTTGGGAGTCAAAAGTCGCATGGCAACTTTAACCCTGCCGCGCAAACGCGAGCGCTCAGCCCATTTTTGGCGCGACACCGCGCGCGGATACCTCTTTATCCTGCCTGTTGTGCTTGGACTGCTGATCTGGACATTCGGACCGATGATCGCGTCCGCTTACTACAGTCTAACGAACTATCGCATCATCAGCGAGCCGGAGTTTGTCGGGTTGCAAAATTACATCGATCTGTTCACCCGAGATCGGTTATTTGCGCACTCGCTGAACGTAACTATTCGCTATGCGATCATGTTTGTGGTGATCGGGCAGGTGTTTAGTCTGGCTGTTGCAGTGCTGCTGACGCAGAACGTGCGCGGGCTGCCGATCTTTCGGACGCTCTTCTATCTGCCGATTGTCGTGCCGTATGTGGCGTCGGCGCTGCTCTGGCGCTATCTGTTCAATCGCGAGTTCGGTCCGATCAACGCCGTTCTCAACTCGGTGGGGATTACAGGTCCGAATTGGCTCGGCTCGCCGGACTGGGCGCTGTTTTCGCTGGTGATCATCAGCGTGTGGGGGGGAGCGGTCTCGACCATCATCTATGTGGCAGGCTTGCAGAACATCCCGGAGGAGCTGCATGAGGCGGCGAAAATCGATGGCGCGACCGCAGTCCAGCGTTTCCGGTTTGTGACCATCCCGATGCTGACGCCGACGATTTTCTTCAATGTGGTGACCGGCGTGATCGGGGCATTTCAGTTCTTTGTGCCGGCGTTCATCATGACGCAGGGCGGTCCGGCGCGCGCGACCTATTTTTACAACCTGAACCTGTACGACAAAGCCTTCAAGTGGCTGGAGATGGGCTATGCCTCGGCGATGGCATGGGTGTTGTTTGCGATCATCATTGTGCTGACGCTGTTCATCTTCAGAAGTTCGCCACTGTGGGTTTATTACGAAGGTGAGGTGAAATCATGATCCAAACGGCGAAAGCGCAGTCCGCGCCCGGCTGGACGCGCCAGCGTGATGAACGCGCCCACAAACAGCAGCAGTTGATTGGCAAGGGGATCGTGTATGGGCTGCTGCTGCTGGGCGCGTCGGTGTTCACGCTGCCGCTGATCGTCATGATCAGCACCTCTTTCAAGTCGTTCAATGAGATCAACAGCTATCCGCCCACTTTCCTGCCCAATACATGGATTCCGGAAAACTATCTCAACGCCTGGAACTTTCCGAACACCGATTTTCCGCGCTGGACGATGAACACGATCATCATCCTAGCGGCGTCGCTGCCCGGCGTGCTGCTGACTTCATCGCTCTGCGCGTATGGGTTTGCGCGGCTGCGCTTTCCAGGGCGCAATGCCTGGTTTCTAGCGGTGCTGGCATCGATCATGCTGCCGCCGCAGGTGACGCTGATCCCGCTTTATATCCTGTTCTTTCGGCTCGGCTGGCTGGACTCGTTCCTGCCGCTGATCGTCCCGCCTTGGTTCGGCGGCGGCGCGCTCAATATCTTCCTGATCCGGCAGTTTTTCATGCAGATTCCCCGCGATCTCGATGAGGCGGCGATCATCGATGGGGCGAGCCACTTCACCATCTGGCGCAAAATCTATCTGCCGCTGTCGCGCCCTGTTATGGTGACGGTCGCGCTGCTGACCATCCTGACGACCTGGAATGACTTCCTGGGTCCGCTGATCTACTTGACTTCCCCGCGCAACTACACGCTCGCGCTCGGGCTGAACATGTTCCAGGGGCTGTTCATCACGCGGACAGATTACATCATGGCGATCTCATCGCTGATGGTCATACCGATGATTTTGCTCTTTATTTTTGCGCAGCGTTATATCGTGCGCGGGTTTGTCACCAGCGGACTGAAGGGATAAAGCGATGGGCAGGATCGATATTGAGGCATGGATGAAGCAGCCGCTGATCTGGGCGGAGCGTGTACGCGGGCGGTCACTAGGATGGACGCCAGACGCAGACTGGTTTGTCAACGATCCGCTCGGTCCGGTGCCGCACTGTCACGTCGAGGCGAGCGAGATCGGCTATCTGGCACAAGGGTCGCTTGAGATCGAGATCGGCGGGACGAAGCGCGTCTACAAGGCGGGTGACTTCATCCTGATGCCGCCCAACAAGTATCACAACTATTGGTTCAAAGGCAGCGATCCGGTCGCGTTTTTTGTGGTGGTCGCGCCGAATCACAAATACAACCGCTTTCACACCAAGGACTTTACGCCGGACATGTTCGAGGGCAACGCGCCCTATGCCAACGTCTTCGAGACCGACGAGCTGCCGTCGGATGATCATTTCGAGTCACGCGCGATCACGCTCGATCCGAATGAGCGCGAGCCGGAGACGATGCTGGAGCTTCGCGAGCGCGTGATCTACGTGGTGCAGGGGCAGCTTACGGTGCGCTCCGGCGTCATGAGCGGCGGGCTGGCAGCGAATCAGTACCTGCACATTCCAGCGACGACTCCGCATGAGCTGAAAAACACCAGCTGTGAGCCGGTGCGCTTTATTTCGCTGGTGATCACCGATCCGTACACGGCGCATGGCACTGAACCCGAATACGAGGTGGAATAATGCGCTTTGGGATGTCCGGCGCTTACCTGCCGGATGACATGAACGATCTGGACGCGGCGACGCTGCGCCGCGCGCGGGAACTGGGTTTTTCGGGCATCTTCACGCGCTTTCGAGCCAACGATCCGCATACCACCAAGCGCCAGCAGGCGGAGCGAGTCCGTGAGTTGATGGCGGATGAAAACATGCGGCTGTTTCAGGTGACGGGCTACTGGCAGCTTTTAATTGCGCCCGCTGAGTCGGCGCGGTTAGAGGCGGTGCGGACTTTGCAGGCGGCGCTGCGGCTGGCGGGCTGGCTTGGCGCGCGCGCGATTGATACCGGACCGGGATCGCTCAATCCGGCGGGTCCCTGGTATCCCCATCCGTATAACTGGACGCCGGAGGCGCGCAAGCAGTTGGTCAAATCGCTGAAAGAATGCGCGCCCGCTGCCGAGGATGCGGGGGTGCTGCTCTGTCTGGAGGGGCATCAGCTCGTTACGCTGGAGTCGGCGGAAGTCACAGCCGAAATCCTGGATCAGGTGGACTCGCCCTGGGTCAAGAGCGACTACGACAGCGCCAACTGGATCACGCTCAAAGAGATTTTCTCGACCGGCGAAGCCCTGGATCGTCATTTCGACATCCTGGGGCATCACATCCGAAGCTGCCACGCCAAAGATATTTGGGTAGAGCATAAATTGGCGCTCCACCTTCAGGATGGCACGCCTGGCAAGGGGATGATGGACTTCAAGACGCTCTTTCGCCGGATGGAAGCGCTCGACCCAGATTATCCGGTCATCGTGGAGGGCGCGCCGACCGAAGACCTGCCGGCAGTGGGGCGCTTGTTTCATGAGATCGCGGGCGAGCTTGGGATGCGCGTGCTGGATGCGCACGAGGTGGCATGAGCGATGCTGAAGCTGCGATTTGCCGCGCCGGTCGAAGATCGGGTCGCGGTGGTGACGGGTGGGGCGCAGGGGATCGGCGAGGCGACCGCGCTGAGGCTGGCGCAGGCAGGGCGCGATGTGGTGGTGGCGGATGTCGATCCGCGGGGGGAACAGGTTGCGGCGGAGATCGTCCGCATGGGACGGCGCGCGCTTTGGGCGCATCTCGATGTGACCGATGAGAGCGCTGTTCACGCGCTGATGCGCCGTGTCCGCGATGAATTTGGCCGGTTAGATGTGCTGGTCTGCTGCGCTGGGCTTTTGGGGCAGGAGCGCCCGTTCATGGAGCAGTCGGCGGCGGAGCTTGACCGCATCATGCGCGTCAATGTCCACGGCGTCTACTACTGCCATCAGGCGGCGATCCCGCACATGCTGGAGCGCGGATGGGGGCGCTGCGTGACGATCACATCGGGCGCACGCAACGGCTCGCCGATGCTCGCGCCGTATTCGATCAGCAAGGGCGCGGTCTATTCGCTGGTCAAGGTATTGGGCAATCTTTATCCGCGTCAGGGCGTGTTCGTCAACGGCGTTGAGCCGGGTCGGGCGCTGACGCGAATGGTCGTGCCGCGCTTCTCGGAGGAATTTCTGGCAGATCCAGGCAACCCAATTGGGCGTTATTCGGACGCCAACGAAGTCGCCGAGGTGATCGAATTTCTGTGTTCGGAGCGGAACACTTACACGACGGGCGCGGTCTGGAGTGTCAAGGGCGGATCGGACTGAGGGAAAAATGGCACTGCAATTTGCATACAGCACGATCAATTGGGGGACGAAGGCGGATTTAGCCGCCATGTTTGATGAGATTCGCGCGGCGGGCTGGCATGCTGTCGAACTGTTCGACCACCCGCTTGACTGGCTCGGATCGCTGGAACGCCTGCGCGAGCTGCTCGGCGGACTGCGCGTCGGGACATCGTTTGGCGGACTGGACGTGCCTCTGAGCGCGGAGAGCATTATGATCCACAAGCAGCGCATCGAATACGCCGGGCGGATGGGCGCGACCATGTATGGACTGGTTGGCGGGGCGCGGCTGCGTCAGCGCTCGCCTACGTCTGAAGAACACGCCAATCTCGCCGCCGCGTGTGAAGAACTGGCAGTCTTTGGCGCGGATTGGGGCGTGACCGTGGCATACCATCCGCATACGGGCTGCACGATTGAGACCGAGGACGAGATCGATCTGCTGCTGAGCCAGACTCAGCAGATGAAATTGTGCCTCGACGCCTCGCATATCGCTTTGGTGGGAGAAGACCCCGCCGCGCACATCCATAAATACCGCGAACGGCTCGGCTATGTCCATGTCAAGGACTGGGCGCGGGGCAAATTTGTCGAACTGGGCGGAGGCACACTGGGAATCGACTTCCCGGCGTTCTTTCGGGCGCTGGAGGAGATCGGCTTCGACAGTTGGGTTGTCGTAGAAAACAGCCGCAGCGATGTTTCCCCTGCGACAAGCGCGGGAGTCAATGCGGCGTATCTGCGCCAGTTGGGCTACAGCGTGGGGGGGGTGTCATGACAGCGCTGGCGCTGGTCGGATGTGGCGGCATGGGTCGGCGGCACATCAAGGGGATGGAGCGGCTGCGCGCAGCCGGCAGGTTGAATTTCGAGCTGGCGGCGGTCTGCGATGTGATGCCCGCCAGCGCCGACGCGGCGGCGGATATGGCGGCTGACCTGGTTGGATCGCGCCCGGATACCTATGCCGATGTGGAGACGATGCTGAAGGCGGTCAAACCCGACGGGATCATCATTACCACCACGCCGGAGACGCACACCAAAGTTGGCATGGCAGCGCTGATGGCGGGCGCGCATGTCATGGCGGAGAAGCCGATCACACTGACTGTCGCTGAGGGCGTTCGGTTGGTCGAGGCAGCAAAAAGCGCCGGACGGCGGCTGGCGGTCGCGGAGAACTACCGACGCGACCCGATCAACCGGCTGGCACGGGCGCTGATCGACGCTGGCGCGGTGGGGCGTCCATTTCTGGCGGTGCAGGCGTCGTCGTCGGCGGGCGAAAAGGTGATCATCACGCCCTGGCGGCATCGTAAAAATCGCGGCGGCATCATCATCGACATGGGCGTGCATTACGCCGACATTCTGGAATATTTTCTGGGCGAAATGACGACTGTTTTCGGGATGAATGCGGTTGTGGACGCCGAACGGGTCGATGCGGAAGGGAGTCTGCACGCCGCCGATGCGGAGGACTTGTCCGTTGGCGTCGCGCAGTTCGCCAGCGGCGCGCTGGCGAACTGGATGTTGAGCATGGCGGGGCGCGGTGAAAATTACTTCAAGCGCACAATCTACGGCACAGGCGGCTCGCTGGACATCCCGCCGGATCGCACGGGCAAGCCGCTGACGCTCATTCAGCGCATTGACGGCGCGGATCGGGCGGCTGATGATCTGCTGGCGCTGGTTCCCGATTTTCATCTCGATCCGGTGACAGCGGCGCTGTTTGGCGGCGACCGGCTGACGCACTACAACATGACGTGGGCAGACATCGACGCCAATCTGCTCGGCATCGAGCAGGCAGACTTTGTGGACGCCATCGAAAGCGGACGCGAGCCAGAGGTGACGGGCGCGATGGGGTTGCGGTCGCTGGCGCTGGCGTTCGGCTTTCTCGAAAGTGGGCTGATCGGGCGTCCAGTGGCGGCGGATGAGCTGCTGAGCGGTGCAGCCCGCGCTTACGAGGCAGGCATGGAGGTGGTGAGATGAACTGGATGAGCAAATGCGATTTTGGCGTGGTGCATCCGCTGGTCTGGGTGGAGTGCCGAGGTGGAGACGGACCTGTCGTCGAGACGCTGCGCCAGATCGTTGAAGATGACGAGTTCGGCGCGGTCGAGATCGCCCCGCCCAATGACCCGGCGGTGCGGCAGGCGGCGCGGGAGCTGCTGGTGTCGTCCGGGCTGCAAGTGGTCTATCTGCCGATCCTGCCGCTGATCGTGCTGAAGCTCCCCTTTGCCGACGCAGACCCGGCGGCGCGCGCCGCGACGCTGGATCGGATGAAAACGCACGTGATCGAGGCGATTGAATTCGGCGCGCCGCTGGCGATGATCGCCAGCCAGCTTGATCCAGGCGAAGGACAGCGCGAGGCGGCGTTGGATCGGCTGGTCGAGGACATCTGCGCCCTGTGCGATCTGGCGATGGCGCGCTCTGAGAAACGGCTGCTGCACATCACGTTGGAGAACTTCGACCGCGAGATCGAGAAGAAGCGGCTGATCGGCGCGACGGCGGAGGCGGTCGAGCTGGCGCAGCGCGTGAATCGCCCGAACTTTGGGCTGACCATCGACTTGAGCCATCTGCCCCTGCTCAACGAGACGCCGGAGGACGCGCTTCAGCTTGCCGCGCCCTATCTGCTGCACGCGCACATCGGCAACTGCGTGATCGATCATCCGGAGTCGCCCATCTACGGCGATTTTCACCCTCGCTTCGGGCATCCGCAGGGACGGAATGATGTGCCGGAGGTGATTCGCTATCTGCACGCGCTGGAAGCGGTCGATTTTTACCAGCGGGCGCGGGCAAAGCTGGGGACGATGCCGATTCTGTCGATGGAGCTGCGCACCAATGCCAGCGAGAACGATACGCCCGCGTTCATTCTGGCGAACGGCAAACGGACATTCAAGCGGGCGTGGGCGGCGGTCTATCAGGGATAAAACATGGTCAAAATCGTCGTCTGGGACAGCGTCGGCAATATCTTGTGGGGTCTGCGCCACGATAAAATGCGTATGGACTGGCTGCGCCCCGATGATCCCGCTGCGCTGGCGAATGCGCCGACCTTTGAGGAACTGTTCGCCGATTACGATGTGACGCTGGTCGAGTGCAGCACGGTCGAAGAGGTTGAGGCGCACATCGCGGACGCGGATTTCCTCAATTTGCACAAGGTGACTCTGCCGGCGGACGTGCTGCTGAAGGGCAAAAACCTGAAGCTGGTGCAGCATCTTGGGCTGGACGCGCGCGGCGTGCCAATGGACGCGGCGAAAGCGCTCGGCGTGCCGGTGACGGCGGCTCCGCTGGTCAATTATCTGGCGGTAGCGGAGCATAACTGGGCGCTGATCCTGGCGCATCTCAAAAGTCTGCGGCGTCAGGAACGCCATATGCGCGAACGCCGCTACGTTGAGGAAGGCTGGGGCGCGCCGCCGAGCCTGCGCATCGCGCTGGCGTGCGATCAGACGTTGGGTCTGGTCGGATTCGGCGAGATCGCCCGTCCGATGGCGCGCTACGCGGCGGCGTTCGGCATGAAAACGCTCTACTGGGACATTCGGCGCTTCCCAGAGCTTGAAAGCGCTTACAGCGTCGAGTATGTCGAGTGGGATGATCTTTGGCAGCGTTCGGACATCGTGAGTGTGCAGCTTCCGATCACCGAGGCGACCCACAAGATCGTCAGCGCGCGCGAGATCGGCATGATGAAGCCGACGGCGCTGTTTGTCAATACAGCGCGCGGCAAGCTGGTCGATCAGCCGGCGCTGATCGCGGCGCTTGAAGCGCGCCGGATCGGCGGCGCGGCGCTCGATGTCTTTTACGATGAACCGCTGCCGGTCGATGATCCGCTGCACGCGCTGCACGAGGACATCGACATGAATGTTTTGCTAACGCCGCATTCGGCGTGGCAGGGGCATTGGACGCACGTGCGCGACTCATTGGGCATCTGGCTCAACGTCCTGCGCGCCCTGCGCGGCGAACCAGTCGAATACAGGATCGATACATGAGCGATTTCCCCATTCAATTCGGTTACTGCGTCCCGATCTTCGCTTTCCCTGGCGGCGGACTCTTCCGGACGCCAAATTACCCCGAACTTGATGCGCTCGTGACCATGCGCGCCGCCGTGAACGCGGATGAACTGGGCTTCGACTCGCTGTGGGTGGCGGATCACTTGATGCTCGGCAAAGATGAAGCCATCCTGGAGGGCTGGACGACGCTCTCGGCGCTGGCAGGCGCGACAATGCGGGCGAGACTGGGCATCATCCATCAGGGGCATTACTTTCGGCATCCGGCGGTTGCAGCGAAGATGATCGCCACGCTGGATCAGCTTTCCGGCGGCAGATTCATCTATTTCGCCGACACTGGCACGCGCATCGGCGAGCATCAGGCATATGGGCTGCATTATCCGCCGGACGCAGAGGAGCGGATTCAAGAATTCTTAGAGGGGCTGGAATTGCAGCTTGCCTTGTGGCGCGCCGCGCCGGACAGTCCGCTAACCTTTAACGGTAAACACTACCATGTGTCCGAGGCGCTCTGCACGCCGCCGCCGTTTCAGCAGCCGCACCCGCCAATCTGGTTTGGCGAGGCGCATCCGCTGACGTTTGCGGCGGTGGCGCGCTATGGGCAGGGCTGGAACAGCGTCCCTGTCCCGATGGATGAGCTGCGGCGTCGGCTGGACATGCTGGATGCCGCTCTGACGGCGGTGGGGCGCAGCATCAGCGAGATCGAATGTTCCTATGAGACGCAAATCCTGATCGCGCCGGATCGGGCGGGTGTGCGCCAACAGTTGAAGGCGATGCTGGCGCATGAGCCGGTCACAGGTGGATCGCTGCACATCCCACCGGTCGCGGACGCCGATTTCTGGGCATTCGTCGAGGGTGAGACGGACGCTTACCCGCGCTATCTGACCGAAAGTTGGCTGGTCGGCACGCCGGATGAGATCGCGGCGCGGCTGCGCGAATACCTCGATATGGGCTTCAGCCATTTCATGCTCTGGTTCATGGATGCGCCGAAATCGGACGGAGTGGCGCTCTTCATGGAGCAGGTCGCGCCGCGCTTTCGCTGATACACACAGAAGGGGATGAGATGACAAACGGGTTTCTGGATGGGCTGTTCGGTCTGCACGGCAAAGTCGCGGTGGTTCCCGGCGGCTATGGCGGCATCGGCGCGGCGGTCTGTCGTGGGCTGGCGCGGGCGGGTGCGCACATTGTGGTTGCCGGGCGAAACGCTGAGCGCTGTCACGCGCTGGCGGCGGCGCTGATGGCAGAGGGTCACCAGGCGGTGGGCATTCCCTTTGACGCGGAGCAGGTGGGCGACATCCGGCGCATGATCGACGCGGCAGCGGCGCAGTGGGGACGGCTGGATATTCTGGTTAACTGCGTTGGACTGAACCGCGAGGAAAAGGCGCTGGAGATCACCGAGGAGAATTTCGACATGGTGATCGCGGGCAATCTGAAGTCCGCGCTGTTTCTGGCGCAGTCGGCGGCAAGACATATGATGGCGGGCGGGCGCGGCGGCAAGCAGGTGCATCTCGGTTCGGTGCGGACACTGCTGGCGCTGCGCGGGCGCGGGTATGCCGCCTACTGCGCGGCGAAAGGCGGGCTGAGCATCATGTGTAAGCAGCTTGCGGCGGAGTTTGCGCCGGATAAAATCAATGTCAATGTGGTTGCGCCAACGTTTGTGCGCACGGAACAGGTGGCGCACATGCTGGCGGACGCAGCATTCTACAGCGCGCTGACGGCGCGGATTCCGCTGGGGCGAATCGCCGAACCCGACGAAGTCATGCAGGCGGTCTTGTTTTTTGTGTCGCCGGCGTCGGATTTTATCACTGGGCAAACGCTGTATCTGGATGGGGGGATCACCGCAACCCAATGATCGAACCCGCGCAGTCGGGCGAGGCGCTCTGGCAGGACATTGAGACGGCTCAGCTTGAATCCGGTCAGGCGGCGGTCTGGTGGCTGGGGCAGAGCGGCTATGCGATCAAGACGCAGAACAAGCTGCTTTACTTTGACCTGTATCTGTCGGAATATCTGACTGAGAAATACGCTGGCACTGCAAAGCCGCATGTCCGCATGACGCGCGCGCCGCTGCGCGGTTCGGACTTGCGCGCCGGCAGTTTGGCGTTTGTGAGCCATCGTCACGGCGATCACTTCGATCCGGTGACCCTGCCTGCGCTGTGCGCCGCTGTCCCGCGCCTGCGCATCATTTTGCCGCAGCGCTGCGTCGAGCTGGGCATTCAAGCGGGGCTGTCGCGCATGATCCCGATGCACGGGGGCGACGCGATCCGTATCGGCGGCGTGAGCATCTACGCTGTCCCGTCTGCGCATCCCACCATCGACTACGATCCGGCGCTCGGTCATGCCTTCCTCGGCTATGTCGTCGACGTCGATGGCGTCCGCTTCTATCACAGCGGCGATACAGTGGTCTATCCTGGGCTGGCGGAGCGGCTGATCAGCCTTGCCCCGGACTGGCTCTTTCTGCCGATCAACGGCATGGTATCGCCTGATACGCCGCCTAACATGAACATTGATGATGCTGTTGCGCTTGCGCAGGCAGTCGGCGGGCGCGCGCCAGTCATTCCGATGCACTATGATATGTTCACCTTCAACACGGCGGACGTGCGCCTTTTTTCTGAGCGCGCAGCGCGGGCGGGCGTGCCGCACCATGTGTTACAATGCGGCGAACGCTTCATTGTTGAGGCAAAAAAGCCATGATCCTAATGCCCGTCTCCGCGTTGGAGACGCCCGTCGTCCTGATCGATCTGGACATCATGCTGCGCAACATCGCGCGGATGCAGCGGCACTGCGACGCGCTCGGCAAGGCGTTTCGCCCGCACATCAAGACGCACAAAATCCCTGAAATCGCGCACATGCAGCTTGAAGCGGGCGCGATTGGGATCGCCTGCCAGAAAGTGAGCGAGGCGGAGGTCTTCGCAGACGCGGGCGTCGAGGATATTCAGATTCCCTATAATATCGTCGGTGAACGCAAGCTGGATCGACTGATGGGTGTCAACCGCGTCTGCCGGCTGACCGTCTCGGCGGATGATCCCGTTGTGATCGACGGGCTGGAGTCGGCGGCGCAGCGGCACAAGGCGCGTCTGCGCGTCATGGTCGATCTGGGGACGGACATTCAGCGCACCGGCGCGCCGCCGGAGCGCGCGGTTGAGCTGGCGCGGCGTATCCGCGGCTCCGAACAGCTTGACTTTGCGGGGCTGCTCGTCTATCCCAGCACGGTGAGCAATCGACCGCGTATACAAGCAGCGCTGACCATGCTTCATGAGGCGGGCTTTGTGGTCGAGTCGGTCAGCGGCGGCGGGATCGGCGGCGCGGCGCAGGCGGCAGATGTGCCGGAGGTGACTGAGCTGCGCGTTGGGACGTACATCTTCAACGATGTCAGCACGCTGAACGCGGGCTTATGCAGGATCGAGGACTGCGCGATGCGCGTGCGTATGACGGTGGTCAGCCGACCGGATGCTGACCGCGTCATCCTCGACGGCGGCAGCAAGACCATCGCCGCCGACCGCGCCAATGACGGTCATGGGCTGATCGTTGAATACCCTGAGGCGCGGATTTACAAACTGAGCGAAGAACATGCCCACTGTGACTTCAGCGCGTGCGCAGCTCGCCCCTCCGTCGGCGACATCGTGCATGTCATTCCAGTCCATACTTGTGTTGTGACCAACCTGCATGACCGGATTTACGGCGTGCGCGGCGACAATGTCGAAGAAATCTGGGAGGTCGCGGCGCGCGGCATGGTCTGCTGACGGCGCAGCAGCGGCGCGATCCGGTAGCGCTCCTCCATGTAGAGCGCGTGCAGGACATTCATGACTTCGATGACTCGGACAAAGCCGAGTTCGCGTCCCCATTCGAACAAACCTTTGGGGAAATTCAAGCCGAGCCTGACCGCTGTATCGAGCGAGTCGGCGTCGGTCACCCCATCGGCGACGATAAATGCCGCTTCGTTGATCAGCGTACACACGATCCGCGCGGTCGAAAGCGCAGCATCGACGCTGAAATGACCGTGTCCGATGCACCATGCCGCGAGCCGATCTTTAGCATCCGAATCCACGCCGCCCAGCGCCCTGACCGCATCCAGCAGCAGATCGCCATCATAGCGGGGCAGTTCAGGCATGACAAACCCCGGCGCGCTGTTCCGATAATCGTAGAAACCGCGTTCGGTCTTGCGCCCCAATGTCCCCGCCTGCACCATGCGCGCCTGGATCAGGCTGGGTCGGTAGCGCGGCTCATGGAAGGTGGCTTCGTAGATCGCCTGCGACGCCGCCAAGCTGACATCCAGCCCGATCATGTCCATCAGCTCAAATGCGCCGAGCTTGAAGCCGATCAACCGCAGCAGCATATCGATCTGGCGCGGTGCAGCGATCCCTTCGCTGACCACGCGCAGCGACTCCAGGTAAAACGGTCTGGCGGCGCGGTTGACGATGAAGCCGGGCGTATCCGACGCGATTACAGCGGTCTTGCCCATGCGCCGGGCGAGATCGGTCAGCGCGTCAAGTGTTTCCTGACTGGTGTGCGCGGCGCGGACGATCTCCACCAGCGGCATCACCGCCGCCGGATTGAAGAAGTGCATCCCGGCGACTCGTTCGGGCTGGCTGGCGGCGGCGGCAATGGCGGTCACGGGCAGGCTGCTGGTGTTGGTTGCAAGGATGGCGGGCGTGATCGCGCTCAGCCGCGCGAACAGGTCTTTTTTGAGTGTCAAATCCTCGATCACTGCCTCGATCACGGTATCGCAGTTGGCAAGATCGTCAAGCTGCGTTGTCAGCCTCAGGCGGTCGAGCGCGTCGATCTGCCCCTTTTTGTGCAGAAACCGCGTGAGATAGTCCTTCGCCTTATCGAGCGCCTGCGGAGACGAGTCGCACAGCGTCACCGACTCGCCCACGTACAGTGCGCAGAGCGCGATCCCCGATCCCATTGTCCCCGCGCCGACGATGCCGATAGTCATTCGCCTATCCTTTCAACAAGTTCACAGATATGCCTCGCAACGACTTTCGGCTGCTCCATCGGGATGAAATGCGTGCTGTTCGGCACGATCACATCTTCGCCATGCGGAAAGTGCGCCGCCAGATCGGGCGCGGTGGGCGATTGGCTCAAATCCTGCGCAGTGGCGGCGATGCCGTTGGCGGCGCGCAGGATGCGCACCGGGATTGTGATTCGCGGCAGCAGGTCGTAGATGTCGGCGTTGATCTTGAGCCGACCACTGAGGTAGGTATGTGCTTCCAATTCCGGGCTGCACGCCAGCCGGAAGCGCTCGCCATCGGGCAGCAAGCCATACTCGGCGTAGTCGCGCAGCGCATCGGGATGCCAGCTTTTGAACGGCTCGCGGTCGTGGAAGCGCTCGATCATCGCCCCCGGCGAGTCCCACTCGACACGGCGATTGAGGACAAAATGCCCGTCAATCGCGTACTCATCCAGCGCATAGAATGCTTTCGGGAAGATCACCGGATCGATCAGCAGAAGCGCCGCGAATCGATCCGGAAGCGTAGCGGCGGCGCGCGTCACGCTGTTGCCGCCGATGGAATGCCCGACCCCGACGGCGCGCCTGAGAGCGAGCGCCTCAACGACGGCGGCGGCATCCTCACCCGATAGCTGCCATGAGTAGGGCGGCGGCGGCTTGTCGCTCCCGCCGTGTCCACGCGCATCGATCGCGATGCAGCGCACGCCGTCGAGCTGGCGAATGACCGAGTCCCAGACGCGACCGTGAAAGCCGGTGGCGTGGAAAAAAACAGCGGTTGGCGCATCCGGCGCTGCCTCCCAATCCCAAACGCGCAGCGCCGCGCCGTTGACCATGAGCATACGGGGTATGGGGGCGATTTTCATCAGCGGCTCATTTGCTTGACAGATAAACCATTTAAGGTTAAATGTTATGATAACTTAAATGACGCACAAAAACCAAGACTGTGGGGTTGAGAGATCGAATGCGCATTATCTGTATTGGGGGCGGACCCGGCGGGCTGTATTTCGCCCTGTTGATGAAAAAAGCGAATCCCGCCCATCAGATCACAGTGATCGAGCGCAACCGCCCAAATGATACCTTCGGCTGGGGAGTGGTATTCAGCGATGCTACTCTTGACAATCTCGCAGCGGCGGATGCCGAGACCCACGCGCAGATCAACGATCAGCTCAACCGCTGGGACGACATCGACATCCATTTCAAAGGGCGGACGATCCGCAGCGGCGGGCATGGTTTCTGCGGCATCGGGCGCGTTCGCCTGCTCGAAATCCTCCAGGCGCGCTGCGCTGAGCTGGGCGTCGACATGCAGTTTCAAACTGAAGTCACCGATGAAAGCATCTACGCCGACGCTGATCTGATCGTCGCAGCCGACGGCATCAACAGCCGCATTCGCACCAAATACGCTGACCATTTTAAGCCCGATATCGAGGAACGCGCTTGTAAATTCGTCTGGCTGGGGACGCACAAGCGCTTTGACGCCTTTACTTTCGCTTTTGAAGAGACCGAGTTCGGCTGGTTCCAAGCGCACGCCTACCGTTATGACGCCAACACCAGCACCTTCATCGTCGAGACGCCGGAACCAAACTGGCGCGCTGCTGGTCTGGACCGGATGAGCGCAGCAGAGGGGATCGCCTGGTGCGAGCGGCTGTTCGCTCAATATCTTGAGGGTCAGCCCCTCATGAACAACGCGACTCATCTGAAAAACCCCTGGATCAACTTCAGACGGGTCATTAATGCGCGCTGGTCGTACAAGAATATCGTGCTGCTCGGCGATGCCGCGCACACCGCGCATTTCAGCATCGGCAGCGGGACGAAGCTGGCGCTTGAGGATGCGATTGCGCTGACGAAGGCGCTTGAGCGCTGCCCGGACGTGCCGTCGGCGCTGGAGCAGTATGAGGCGGAACGGCGGATTGAGGTCATCAAGCTGCAAAATGCCGCGCGCAACAGCACCGAATGGTTTGAAAATGTCGCCCGCTATGCTCACCTTGAGCCGGAGCAGTTCGCTTACTCGCTGCTGACGCGCAGCCAGCGCATTTCGCATGAGAATCTGCGCCTGCGCGACAAGGACTATGTCGCGGCGCTGGAAACCTGGCTGGCGGCGCGCAGCGGCGTCCATCCCCCGAAGGCGATTCCGCCGATGTTCACCCCATTCAGGCTGCGCGAGCTGACCCTGCCAAATCGCGTGGTCATGTCGCCGATGGCGATGTATTCCTGCGTGGATGGGACGCCGGATGATTTCTATCTGGTACATCTCGGCAGCCGCGCGCACGGCGGCGCGGGCATGATCTTCACCGAGATGACCTGCGTCTCGGCGGATGCCCGCATCACGCCCGGATGCGCCGGCATGTACAAGGAGGAACACCAAGCTGCGTGGAAGCGGATCGTCGATTACGTCCATGCGCGGACACCCGCCAGAATCGCCATGCAGCTCGGTCATGCCGGACCCAAAGGCTCGACGCAGGTCGGCTGGGAGGATGAAAATGAGCCGCTTCTGGAGGGCAACTGGAGCCTGATCGCGCCGTCCGCCATCCCTTACGGCAAAAACAACCAGACGCCGCGCCCGATGGATCGGGCGGACATGGATCGGGTCAAGGCGGATTTCGTGCGCGCGGCGGCGTGGGCAGCGGAATGCGGCTTCGACTGGCTTGAACTGCACTGTGCGCACGGCTATCTGCTGTCGGCGTTCATCTCGCCGCTGACCAACCACCGCGATGATGAATACGGCGGAAGCATCGAAAACCGCTGCCGCTATCCGCTGGAGGTCTTCCGCGCCATCCGCGCCGTCTTTCCAGCGGACAAGCCGATGTCTGTGCGCATCTCGGCGCACGACTGGGCGGAGGGCGGCAATACCTCCGATGACGCCGTCATCATCGCGCACTTGTTCAAGGAGGCGGGCGCAGACCTGATCGATGTATCGAGCGGTCAGACGACGCGGATGGCGCGCCCGGTGTATGGGCGCATGTATCAGACGCCGTTTGCGGATCGCATTCGCAATGAAGTTGGCATCGCGACGATGGCGGTTGGGGCGATCTTCGAGCCGGATCACGTCAACAGCATCATCGCAGCGGGACGCGCTGACTTATGCGCGCTGGCGCGTCCGCATCTGGCTGATCCCTATTGGACGCTGCACGCGGCGGCGCAGCTTGGGTATACGGATCAGTGGTGGTCAAAGCCGTATCTAGCGGGCAAAGCGCAGTTGGAGCGCAATCTGGCGCGAGCGGCGGGGACAGCGTGAGCGCGTTGGCGGGCAGATATGCCGTCGTCACGGGCGGCGGCAGCGGCATCGGGCTGGCATGTGCGCGAATGCTGCGCGAAGCGGGCGCGGATGTCCTGATCGTCGGTCGTCATGCAGCGCGCTTGCAGGCGGCGGCGGATGCCATCGGCGCGGACTGGAAAATCTGCGATGTGAGCGATGGCGAGTCGGTGCGCACTGCGCTGGATGGGATGAACGCCGATATTCTGGTCAACAACGCCGGCGCAGCCGAGAGCGCGCCTTTCCGCCGCACCGATCAGGCGCTTTGGGATCGCATGATCGCGGTCAATCTGACTGGGACATACCGCTGCACGCAAGCGCTTCTGCCGACGATGGTCGAACGCGGTTGGGGGCGCATCATCAATATCGCCAGCACTGCAGGACTGAAGGGCTACCCTTACGTGTCCGCGTACTGTGCCGCTAAGCACGGCGTGATCGGGCTGACGCGGGCGCTGGCGGTCGAGCTGGCGAAAACGGGCGTGACGGTCAACGCCATCTGCCCAGGCTACACCGATACCGACTTGGTGACAGCGGCAGTCGCGGCGATTGCTGAGAAGACCGGACGCGACTCCGAGTCGGCGCTGCGCGATCTGATGGCGAACAATCCACAAGGGCGGCTGATCGCGCCGGAGGAGGTCGCGCAGACGGTTGTTGGGCTGTGTCTGCCGCATTCGGGCGCGATCAACGGCGTGGCGCTGGCGGTTGCCGGAGGGGAGATCGGATGAACGAGGATCACAGTGCGCTGCGCGTCTGGCTGCGTCTGCTGACCTGCACGCGCTTGATCGAAACGCAGGTGCGTGGACGGCTGCGGACGGAATTCGAGACGACGCTGCCGCGCTTCGACCTGATGGCACAGCTCTACCGCCATCCGGCGGGGCTGCGCATGGGCGAACTGTCGCACCTAATGATGGTCACAGGCGGCAGCATCACCGGCATCACCGACCAGCTTGAAAAGGATGGGTTGGTTGAGCGCGTCACGCCGCCGGATGATCGCCGCGCCTATCGGGTGCAGCTCACGGAGTCGGGACGCGCGACCTTTGAGCGGATGGCGCGTGTCCACGAGGGCTGGATCGTCGAGCTGATGGCTGGATTGTCCGGCGAACAGCAGATCGCGCTTTATGACTTGTTGAGCGCGCTGAAACAGACCTTACAGGAGCCAATGTCACGATGATGGCGAAAAAGACGATGGCAGATTACCGTCCAGCGCATTTCTTGTGGGAAGCATCCGTTGGGGTTGCTCGGATCACGCTCAATCGACCGGAGAAGAAAAACCCCCTGACATTTGAGTCATACGCCGAACTGCGCGACTTGTTCCGCGATCTGGTCTACGCCAGCGACATCAAAGCGGTTGTGATCACTGGCGCAGGCGGCAATTTCTGTTCGGGGGGCGACGTGTTCGAGATCATCGAACCGCTGACCAGAATGGCGATGCCCGAACTGCTCGCTTTCACGCGCATGACGGGCGACTTGATCAAGGCGATGCGCGCCTGTCCGCAGCCGATCATCGCGGCGGTCGATGGCGTCTGCGTTGGGGCGGGGGCGATGATCGCGCTAGCATCCGACTTCCGTTACGGCACGCCGAATGCGCGGACGGCATTCTTGTTCACGCGGGTCGGGCTGGCGGGCTGCGACATGGGCGCGTGTACGCTGCTCCCACGCATGATCGGGCAGGGGCGCGCCGCCGAACTGCTCTACACCGGACGGACGATGAGCGCCGATGAAGGGCTGGCGTGGGGTTTCTTCAACGCGCTCCATAGCCCGGATGATCTGCTGCCCAAAGCGCACGAGCTGGCGGAGTCGCTGGCATCCGGTCCGACTTTTGCCCATGCCATGACCAAGACGATGCTCCATCGCGAATGGGCGATGAGCCTGGACGAAGCCATCGACGCTGAAGCGGAGGCACAGGCGATCTGCATGGAGACCAACGATTTCCGGCGGGCATTCGAGGCGTTCGCCGCCAAGACCAAGCCGGTCTTCGAGGGGGATTGATGCTCGAACTGCCCTTTTTCGACGACATTCATCGCGATCTCGTCCGCGATCTGACGGCGTGGTGCGCCGAGCATGTACACGGCGATCATGATGGCGATGTCGATACCATCTGCCGCGATTACGTGCGGCGGATGGGCGCGGCTGGCTGGCTGCGCTATGTCGTCCCTAGTGAATACGGCGGCGCGCTGGACGCGCTCGACTCCCGCGCGCTCTGCCTCATCCGCGAGACGCTGGCATATCATGATGGACTGGCGGATTTCGCCTTCGCTATGCAGGGACTCGGCAGCGGGGCGATCACCCTGCACGGGACGCCGGAGATAAAAGCGGCATATCTGCCGAAAGTGGCGTCAGGTGAGTGGATCGCGGCATTCGCGCTGTCCGAGCCGGACTCTGGCTCGGATGCGGCGGCATTGACGACAGCGGCGCGGCTGGACGGCGGCGCTTACGTCCTGGACGGCTGCAAGACTTGGATCTCTAACGGCGGGATCGCCGACTTTTACACCGTCTTTGCCCGTTCCGAACTGGACATCCCCGGCGCGAAGGGCATTTCGGCGTTCATCGTGCTGGCGGATGCGCCTGGGCTGCACATCGTCGAACGGATTGAGGTGATTGCGCCGCATCCGCTGGCGACTCTGCACTTTGAGGGCTGTCGCGTGCCGATTTCGCAGCGGCTCGGTGACGCGGGCATGGGCTTCAAGATCGCCATGCAGACGCTCGACATCTTCCGCGCGTCGGTGGCGGCGGCGGCGGTCGGCATGGCGCGGCGCGCGCTCGACGCGGCAGTGATGCGCGCCAAAAGCCGGCGCATGTTCGGCGAGACGCTGGCGGATTTGCAGATGACGCAGGCGGCGCTGGCGGACATGTCCGCGCAGATCGACGCCAGCGCGCTGCTGACGTACCGCGCTGCGTGGCTGCGCGATGTAGCGCGCGTCTCGACGACTCGCGAAGTCGCCATCGCCAAGCTGACCGCGACCGAGAACGCGCAGCGCGTGATCGACGCGGCGGTGCAGCTTTTCGGCGGGTTGGGCGTTAAGCGGGGCGAGATCGTCGAGCGGCTCTATCGGGAAATTCGCGCTCTGCGCATCTATGAAGGCGCAAGCGAAGTGCAAAAACTGATTATCGCCCGATCTTTGTTGAAAGGTTGATGGGATGGCTGGTTATACTGCGCATACCGACACGTTCGCGCGCGATCATCTGCCGCCGCCGGAGCAGTTCCCTGATCTGATCTTTGAGCTGCCTGAAGTGCAGTATCCTGAGCGGCTCAACGCGGCGGTGGAACTGCTGGATCGCGCGGTCGAGCGCGGATGGGGAGATCGCCCCGCCCTCTACGGTCACGATGCCACGCTGACTTATGCGCAGCTTCTGGCGCAGTCGAATCAGGTGGCGCGCCTGCTGCTGGAAGACATCGGTCTGCCTACGGGAGCGCGCGTGCTGCTGCGCGGACCGAACAACCCGATGCTGGCGGTCTGTTGGTTCGGCGTGCTGAAGGCAGGCATGATCGCGGTGACGACCATGCCGCTGCTGCGTCAGCGTGAGCTGAGCGAGATCATTGACAAAGCACAGGTCACCTTTGCGCTGTGCGATAAGCGCTTCGATGAGGAGCTGATCGCCGCGCAGGAAAAGACGCCCATTTTGCGCGAGATCGTCTATTACAACTACCCGATTGAGGACGACGAACGTCAGGCGGCACTAGCGAGCCTGGAAGCGCGCATGGCGGGCAAGGGCTCGGTGTTTGCTGGCATCGACACTGCATCCGACGACGTAGCGATCATCGCCTTCACCTCCGGCACGACGGGTAAGCCGAAGGGGACGATGCATTTTCACCGCGATCTGCTCGCCATCTGCGACACCTTCCCGCGCTCCATCGTCGGAATCGGCATGGATGATATCTGCATTGGCACGCCGCCGCTGGCGTTCACGTATGGGTTGGGCGGCATCCTGCTCTTTCCGCTGCGAGTCGGTGGGGCGAGCGTCCTGGTGGAGAAATTCACGCCGGAGAGCATGATCCACGCTGTCCACGACTTTCATGCTACCATCACCTGGACATCGCCCTTCTTCTACCGCCAGATGGCGGCGCTGATCGCCCAAGCCAAGGCGGTCCCGATGCCGACGCTGCGCAAATGCATCTCGGCAGGAGAGGCGCTCCCGATCTCGACGCGGACAGCCTGGCGCGAGGCGACCGGCATCGAGATCATTGATGGCATCGGCGCGACCGAAATGCTCCACATCTTCATCTCGCACACCGAATCCCAAGCGCGTCCGGGCGCGACGGGCAAACCTGTGCCGGGTTATCGTGCCTGCGTGATCGACGAGGCGGGCAATCCGCTGCCGCCGGGTCAGATCGGGCGGTTGGCAGTCAAAGGGCCGACCGGCTGCCGCTACCTTGCCGATAATCGGCAGCGCAGTTACGTGCTGAACGGCTGGAATGTCACGGGTGATGCCTATCTGGTCGATCAGGATGGCTACTTCCACTATCAGGCGCGCACCGATGACATGATCATCACCACAGGCTACAACGTTGCTGGTCCCGAAGTGGAAGACGCGCTGCTGCTGCATCCGGCGGTTGCCGAGTGTGCCGTCATTGGTGCGCCGGATGAGGAGCGTGGGACGATCATCAAGGCGTTTGTCGTCCTGCGTCCGGGCTGCGTTGGTGATGAAGCGATGATCAAAATGCTTCAGGATCATGTCAAGGAGACGATTGCGCCGTATAAATATCCCAGAGCCATCGTCTTCATGGACTCGCTGCCGCGCACGGAGACGGGCAAGCTCCAGCGCTTCAAGCTGCGTCAGATGGAAATGGCGCATAGTTAAAAAAAAAACGGCACTCAAACATTGTGCAGATTGCGCGTTTGTGGTTCAATCAGCGCGATCGATATTACGGATGGAATTCTTTGAATAAGGAGCGGTGAGACATGCAAAAGAAGTTCTTCGCTTTCGTATTGGTGGTCGTTTCGCTGGCGCTGGCGCTTTCAGTCAGCGCGCAGGAGCCGGAGCCGATCAAGATCGGTTTCATCAGCACGCTGTCAGGTCCGGGATCGGCGCTTGGTGTGGATGCGCTGGATGGCTTCAACCTCGCCATTCAGCATCTCGGCGGCGAGATGGGCGGGCGGCCGGTTGAAGTCATCGTCCGTGACGACACGCAGAACCCCGATGTCGGCTTGCAGGCGGCGGTCGAACTGCTCGAAGCCGAAAAGGTCGATTTCATGACCGGCATCATCTTCAGCAACATCATGTTAGCGGTCGGTACGCCGGTCTTCGAGTCAGAGACGTTCTACATCAGCCTGAACGCCGGTCCGTCGCAGTATGCGGGCGCCGGCTGCAATCCATTCTTCTTCAACGTCGCCTGGCAAAACGACAACCTGCATGAGGCGATGGGCAAATACGTCAACGATCAGGGCTTCGACAATGTCTTCATCCTCGCGCCTGACTATCCGGCTGGACGTGACGCGCTGACCGGCTTTAAACGCTTCTACACCGGCAATCTGGCGGATGAAGTCTACACCGCGGTCAACCAGCTTGACTTTGCGGTCGAGATCGAGCTGATCCGCGCCGCCGCGCCGGACGCGGTCTTCACCTTCCAGCCGGGCGGCAGCGGCATCAACTTCATCAAGCAGTACAGCGAAGCGGGTCTGCTGGCGGAAATTCCGCTCTTCCTCCCCGGCTTCTCAGCCGATCAGGATGTGATTCGCGCGGTCGGTGCGCCGATGGAGGGCTTGTTCAATTCCTCGCATTGGGCGCTGGAGCTGGACAACGAGGCGAACGTCCGCTTTACCAGTGGATTCGCCCTGGAATTCGAGCGCACGCCCACCATCTACGCTCAGCAGGGCTATGACGCCGCCATGCTGATCGCCTCGGCGGTCGAAGCCGTCGGCGGCGATCTGAGCGACAAAGATGCCGTGCGCGCAGCCTTGGAGGCGGCGGACTTCGAGTCGACGCGCGGCGATTTCGCCTTCAACAACAATCATTACCCGATTCAGGATTACTACCTACGCCAGGTCGTCAGGAATGAGAGCGGCGATCTGTACAATCAGTTGATCGGGGTGATCTTCGAGGATCACCAGGACGCCTATCACGAACAATGCACGATGGAATAGGCGTAGTGTTCGCCCCCTCTTCGACTGCCTCAGCCGGAGGGGGCGTCCCATGACACCGACTCTGATCGTGGCGCAGATTCTCAACGGCGTTCAGCTTGGGCTGATGCTCTTCCTGCTGGCAGCCGGACTGACGCTGATCTTCGGCATCATGGACATGATCAACCTGGCGCACGGATCGCTCTACATGATCGGCGCATATCTGACGGCGACCGTTACAAGCGCGACTGGCTCATTTTTCCTCGGCGTTGGCGCAGCCATCATCGGCACGGCGCTGATCGGCATGGCGCTTGAGATGTCTGTGCTGCGCCAGCTCTACAAGCGCGATCATCTCTCGCAGGTGCTGGCGACCTTCGGCATCATCCTGATCGTCAATGAGATCGTGCGCATGATCTGGGGCGCGCAGCCGGTCTTGCTCAATGCGCCGGAAGTCCTGTCCGGTCCAGTCGAGATCGTGCCGGGCTTTCGCTATCCGGCATTCCGCCTGTTCCTGATTGGGGTTGGGATCGCCGTGGCGCTGCTGCTGTTTTTCATCGTCAACCGCACGCGCGTCGGCATGTGGGTGCGCGCAGGAGCGAGCAACCGCGAGATGGCGCAGGCGATGGGCGTGCGCATCAAGCTGCTCTTCACGCTCATCTTCGGGCTGGGCGCGGCGCTCTGCGCAGTGGCAGGGGCGCTTTTAGGTCCTATCCTCTCCGTTCAGGTCGGTATGGGCGAGAGCATCCTCATCTTAGCGTTCGTCGTCATCGTCATTGGCGGGATCGGCTCGATCAAAGGCGCGCTCATCGGCGCGCTGCTGGTTGGCATCGTGGACACAGCCGGGCGCGCCTTGCTCCCGCTCATCCTGCGCGATCTGCTGGGGCGCGATGCTGCCACCAACATCGGCGGCGCGCTGGCGTCGGTGCTGATCTATCTGCTGATGGCGCTCGTCTTATTCTGGAAGCCGGAAGGGTTATTTCCGGCGCGGAGCTGACCATGACACGAGCGCAAATGCTGATCCTCGGCGTGATCACGCTAGGGCTGATCCTGGTTCCGGTGCTGGCGGCGAACAATTTCACCATCAAGCTGTTTTCCCGCCTGCTGATCTTTGCCCTGGCGGCGTCCAGCCTCAATCTGGTCTTGGGATATGGCGGCATGGTCAGCTTCGGACATGCCGCTTACTTCGGCGTCGGCGGCTATGTCGTCGGCATCCTGACCGTCTCCGGCATCGCTTCGCCCTTCATCACCTGGACGCTGGCGGTGCTGCTGTGCGCGCTGCTGGCAGCGCTGATCGGCGCGATCTCGCTGCGGACGCGCGGCGTCTACTTCATCATGATCACCCTGGCGTTCGCGCAGATGCTCTTTTTCGTCTTCGTCTCGCTCAGACAATACGGCGGCGCGGATGGACTGCCGATCCGCCCGCCCGATCCGCTGCGCGATGGGCGAACGCTCTATTACATCATCCTTGTCACGCTTGGCATCTGTCTTTTCTTGTTGTGGCGCATCAAAGAGTCGCGTTTCGGGCGCGCGGTGCAGGCGATCAAGGAGAACGAATCGCGCATGATGGCGCTCGGCTATCCGGTCTTTCGCTATCAACTGGTCTGCTTCATCATCGGCGGCGCGCTGGCGGGGCTGGCGGGCGTGCTGAACGCCAATCTGAACGCCTTCATCAGCCCGAACGCGCTGGCGTGGTCGCAGAGCGGGCAGTTCATGATGATGGTGATTCTGGGCGGTGTCGGGCGCTTCTGGGGCGGGGCGCTCGGCGCGGTCGTCTTCATCCTGCTCGAGACCTGGCTCGGTTCCTTGACCATTCATTGGCAGTTGGGCGTAGGGGCGGCGCTGCTGATCATCGTGCTGTTCGCGCCGGGCGGCTTGGTCGGTCTGGTGAGCAGCGCCAATGCATGGCTGATCAAACGGCGAGCGGCGGCATGAGCGCACTTCTGGACATTCAGGGGTTGTTCAAGCGTTTCGGCGGCTTGGTGGCGACCAATGACTGCGCGCTCGACGTGCGAGCAGGCGAACTCCACGCCCTGATCGGTCCCAACGGCGCGGGCAAGACCACCCTGATCGGGCAGATCGCTGGCGTGATCAAGCCCGACAGCGGTCGGATTCGGCTTGATGGCGTGAACATCACTTATCTGCCGCCCCATCGCCGCGTCCGTATGGGCTTGGCGCGCACCTATCAGATCACCAATGTCTTCAAAAAATATAGCGTGCTGGACAATCTCGCGCTCGGCGTGCAGGCGCGCGATGGTCACAGCTTCCGCTTCTGGCGTCCTGTCCGCGCTGAGCGGCACTTATGGGATCAGGCGGCGGAGATCGCCGAGCGCGTCGGGCTTGGGGTGCGCCAGGACGTGCTGGCGGGTGCGTTGGCGCACGGTGAGCAGCGCCAGCTTGAAGTTGGGCTGGCGCTGACCTCGCGCCCGCGTCTGCTGCTGCTCGATGAGCCGCTGGCGGGCATGGGCGCAGATGAGGCGGGGCGCATGGTGGACTTGATCCGCCGCCTGCGCGCCGATCTGACCATCCTGCTGGTTGAACACGACATGGACGCCGTCTTTCAGCTTGCCGACCGGATTTCCGTGCTGGTCTATGGGCGCATCATCGCCTCTGGCGCGCCGGAAGCGATCCGCGCCAACCCCGATGTGCAGACCGCCTATCTGGGCGATGAGGTGCGCGCATGACGGCGCTTTTGGAGGTGCGCGGGCTGGAGGCGGCATACGGCGCGAGTCAGGTGCTGTTTGGCGTCGATCTCAGCATCGACTCCGGGCAGGTCGTCGGACTGCTCGGTCGCAACGGCATGGGCAAGACGACCACCATTCGGACGATCCTCGGCTTGCTGCCCGCGCGAGGCGGCGAGATTCGCTTCTGCGGCGACCGGCTTAACGGCAAACCGCCGGAGTCCATCGCCCGCATGGGCGTGGCAGTTGTGCCGGAGGGCAGGCAGATTTTCCCCAACCTGACCGTGCGCGAAAATCTGATCGCCTTTGCTGCCAACCGCGCCGCCGTGCCTGATCCTTGGACGCTGGACAAGGTTTATGCGCTCTTTCCGCCGCTGGCAGCGCGCGAACGCAATCTCGGCAGCCGACTCTCTGGCGGTGAACAGCAGATGCTGGCGATTGGGCGCGCGCTCATGACCAATCCGCAGCTTTTGATCCTGGATGAGGCGACGGAGGGCTTAGCCCCGCTGCTGCGCGAGGAAATCTGGCGCTGTCTGAGCCGCCTGAAGGCAGCCGGGCAGACAATTCTGGTGGTCGATAAGTATGTTGAACGGCTGATTGCGCTGGCGGACGCGCATACCATCCTCGTGCGCGGTCAGGTGGCATGGCGGGGCAGTTCGGAGGCGCTGAGCGCGGATCGAACGCTCTGGAGCCGCTATCTGGGAGTGTGAACGATGCAGATTTTGCAGCCGCCCGGATGGGCGCGTCCGCGTGGCTACGCCAATGGGGTTGCGGTTAGCGGTCAGCTAGTTTTTATCGCGGGGCAGATCGGATGGGATGAACAGGGCGAGTTCGTCGGCGACGACCTGGTCGCGCAGACTCGCCGGGCGCTCGAAAACATCCTGACCATCCTGGCGGAGGCGGGCGGCAAACCGGAGCATATCGCCCGGATGACCTGGTATGTGGTCGATAAGGGCGATTATCTGGCGCGCGCGGCGGAGATCGGCGCGGTCTATCGCGAATTGATGGGCAAGCACTTTCCCGCGATGACAGCGGTCGAGGTCAGCGCGCTGATCGAGGATCGGGCGAAGATCGAGATCGAAGCGACGGCGGTGATCCCATGATCGACGAGCGCATCGACCTGCTCTACAACAACCGCGCCGCAGTGCCAGAGTTTCCGGCGTATGTCGAGCGCTGGAAGACCGACTCAGAGGCGGCGCGGGCGGCGCTCAGGGCGCAGTTGGATGTCCCGTATGGCGGCTCTGGAGCGGAGACGGTCGATCTGTTCTTCGCGTCTGAGGGGTCGCGCTGGCTCATCTTCTATCATGGCGGCTACTGGCGATCCTTCGATAAACGCGACTTCTCCTTTATCGCGCCGCCGCTGGTCAAAGCTGGCTGGCATGTCGCCATCGCTAACTACGGCTTGTGTCCGGCGGTGACGATGGACGCGCAGGCGGAGCAGTGCCGCCGCTCAGCCGCTTGGCTGGTTCATCAGCAGCGCCCCGAACGCCTCATCATCAGCGGACATTCCGCCGGCGGACACCTGACCGCGCTGCTCTGGGCGGCGAATTGGGCGCAATACGGTGTCGATCTGAGCGTCTTTTCCGGCGGGATTGCGCTCAGCGGGCTTTACGATCTCGACCCGCTCCGCTTCACGCGCATGAACGCCGATCTGCGCCTTGACGCGGACTCGGCGCGCGCTCTCAGCCCCATCCACATGACGCCGACCGTGCGCGCGCCGCTGATCGTGGCAGTCGGCGCGGGTGAGACGAGCGAATTTCTGCGTCAGTCGTCCGAGTTCGCGGCGCATCCTGCTTGGCATCCTGTCAGCGGAGAGGCGCTCGCGCTCCCGGGACGGCATCACTTCAATATCCTCGACGATCTGACCCAGATCGACAGTCTGGTCTGGGAGAAACTGCGCTAGCTAACCCTTGACCGCGCTCAGATAGCCCTTCATGCCGGCTGCGATCAGCCCTTCCATCGACGTGGAGATGAAGCGCACCCCGCGTTCGCGCCAGAAGACCGCCTTTTCCGCGCTTCTGACCATGATCCCGACCGCTTTGCCGGTCGGGATCACGGCGGCGATCACCCGATCAACCGCCGCGACCACATCGGGATGATCGATCTGACCGGTCAGTCCCATCGACTGCGCCAGATCGTTCGGTCCGACGAACACCACGTCCACCCCATCGACGGCGGCGATGGCAGCAGAATGCTCGACCGCCGTCGGGCTTTCGCACTGCACTACTACTAGGGTCTCGGCGTTCGCCTGCGCGCTGTATTCCGCCAGCGGCATCGTCTGCCCGTAATCGGCGGCGCGCGATCCGGCTAACCCGCGCAGCCCACGCGGAAAGTACTTGACCGAGCGGACGACATTTTCTGCTTCCTGCGCTGTGTTCACCCACGGGACGATCACGCCCATTGCGCCGGTGTCTAGATAGCGGAGGATAGTTGGCTGATGGTTGGTCGTGGCGCGCACCAGCGGCGTGAAGCCCATCAACTGCGCCGCGCGGGTCAGATTCTCCACATCGCGCGGTTCGAGCGTGCCATGTTCGCCGTCGAAAACCATGTAATCCCAGGGCTGGTAGCCGTAAAGCTCGACCAGGCGCGGCTCATTTAGGGCGTTGAAACAGCCGTAAACCACTTCACCCGCGCGCAGTTTGGCTTTCGTCTGATTCGGTTTCATCTAAGCGTCTCCATGCAGGATTGCGGACTCGTAAGGTATGATAACAAGCATATCTGATGATCAGGAACAAAACGCGATGATAGTTGTACCACTGGTTGACTTGAAAGCGCAGTACCAGATGATCCAGCCGGAGATCGACTCTGCAGTCGCCCGCGTGATCGCGCACACGGGGTTCATCGGCGGGCAGGAAGTCCAAGCCTTTGAAGCCGCCTTCGCCGCTTATCAGCGGACTGCCCACTGCATCGGCGTTGCCAGCGGCACGGCGGCGCTCTTTCTCGTGCTGAAGGCACTGGACATCGGCAGAGGGGATGAGGTGATCACATCGCCGCACACCTTCATCGCCACGGTGGAAGCGATCTTGCAGGCGGGCGCTCTGCCGGTGTTCGTGGATATCGATCCGGTCACTTTCAACCTCGATCCCAATCAGATTGAAGCCGCCATCACTCCGCGCACGAAAGCGATCATGCCTGTGCATCTCTACGGACAGATCGCCGATATGGACGCTATCATGAAAGTGGCTCAGCGGTATGGGCTGCGCGTGATCGAGGATGCGGCGCAGGCGCACGGCGCGGAGCTGAGCGGGAAGCGCGCTGGTGCGTGGGGCGACGCCGCGTGTTTCAGCTTCTATCCGGGCAAGAATCTTGGCGCGTATGGCGACGCTGGCGCGGTCTGCACCAACGACAGCGCGCTTGCAGATCGCATCGCCAAACTGCGCGATCACGGGCGCGCCAGCAAGTATGAGCATGATCTCGTCGGTTGTGGCGAGCGCCTCGACGCGCTTCAGGCGGCGATCCTGAGCGCGAAGCTGCCGCATTTGGATGCCTGGAATGACGCCCGCCGCCGTCGCGCCGCCTGGTATGACCAGGCGCTCCACGAACTGAACGGTGTATGCACGCCAGCGCAGATGTCAGGGGCGCGCCATGTCTATCACATCTACTGTCTCGCTGTGTCGGGCGACCGCGACGCGCTGCTCCATGCGCTGAATGCGCAGGGGATCGGCGCGGGCGTGCATTATCCTGTCCCGCTGCACATGCAGCCGGCGCTGCGCTTTCTCGGCTATGAGCCGGGCGCATTTCCGCACACTGAGCGCGCCGCCGCCTCGATCATCAGCCTGCCGATCTATCCTGAAATGACCACCGAGCAGGCGAGTCGGGTGGTTGAGACGCTGGCATCGCTGCTGAGCCACTGAATCGATGGCTGACGATGTATCTCTGGATCGTGACGCAGTATTTTCCACCGGAGATCGGGGCGGCGGCGGTGCGCCTGGGACGGCTGGCGCGCCTGCTGTCCGCCGACGGACACCATGTCACTGTCCTGACTGGGATGCCCAATTATCCGTCGGGCGTCATCGCCGATGGCTATCGCCGTAAGCTGCTGGCGCGTGAAAACTGGCACGGCGTCGATGTCCGCCGAACTTGGGTCTACGCCTCTCCAAGCAAACGCGCCCGCGCTCGGCTCATGAACCAGTTCTCTTTGATGGGGATGGCGGCGCTGCGCGCGACATTTTTGGCGTGTCCAGATGTCATGCTGGTCGAGTCGCACCCCCTGCCGATGGCGCTGGCGGGCATGTGGCTCCGCCGCGTCAAGCGCGCGCCGATGGTGCTGAACGTGAGCGATCTCTGGCCCGAATCGGCGGTGGTGACCGGCGTGCTGAGCGCGGACAGCCCGATTGTCAAAGCGGCGCAGCGCGTCGAGCGGCGCGTTTACCGCGAAGCAGCTGCCATCATCGCCATGACCGATGGCGTCGCCGCTGGTATCAGAGCGGTGATCGGGGAGAGTGAAAAAATCAGCCTGATCAAGAATGGGGTTGACCTGACCCTGTTCCGACCCGGACAATCGGCGCTGCGCGCAGAAATGCGGGCGCGCCTCGGTCTTGGTGAGGAATTTGTCGCCGTGCATGTCGGCAATATGAGTTTGACGTATGATTTTGCAGTGATGCTGGATGCAGCGGCGCGCTGTCCCGACATGCGCTTTTTGTTTGTGGGTGATGGCTCGCAGGGGGAGTATGTGCGGGCGCGCGCGGCTGATCTGCCCAATGTCATCCTGACCGGCACGCTGCCGCATGAGCAGATGCCCGCCGTCTGGGCGGCGGCGGATGCAGCGCTGATCGTCATGCGCGACACCCCGCTTGCCGACGGGACTCGCCCAGCGAAGCTCTACGAGGCGCTGGCGGCGGGCGTGCCGGTGGTGGCGGCGATTCGCGGCGAGGGGGCGCGGCTGATCCACGAGGCGGGCGCGGGCGACGTTATCCCTCTGGGCGACTCGGCGGGGATGGCATCAGCGCTGATCGCGCTGGCGGCTGATCCCGTTCGACGAGAGAGGCTTAGTCAGGCGGGCAGAGCCTACGCCGAACAGCATCTCGCGCCGGAGCAGGTAGCGGCGGCATATGCGCAGATATTACACAAGGCGGCGAAAGCATGAGGGATACCATTCTGAAGGTGGCGGTGATCGGCTGCGGACGCATCGCGCCCCGTCACGGCGCGGCGCTGAATGAAATTGCAGAGTCGCACGGCGTGCGCGTGGCGGCGTGCTGCGATTTGGTTGAAAGCCGAGCAGCGAACTTTGCCAAGAATCACGGCGGCGACTTTTACACGGACTACCGTGCCATCTTGGATCGCCCCGACATCGATCTGGTCTCAATCTGCTTGCCCTCCGGGCTGCACGCGCGCATCGGTATCGAAGCGGCGGCGGCGGGCAAGCACGTGCTGGTGGAGAAGCCGATTGCGCTGACGCTGGAGGACGCCGACGCCTTGATCGCCGCGTGCGAGTCGGCAGGCGTGACGCTCGGAGTCGTGCTGCAAAATCGCTTCAACCCGCCCATGCGCGATCTGCGCGCCCTGGTTGACTCCGGCGCGTTAGGTAAGCTGTATCTTGGGAATGCGACCGTCCGCTGGTATCGTCCGCAGGAATACTACGAGGACGGCTGGCATGGCACGTGGGCGATGGACGGCGGCGCGCTGATGAATCAGTCCATCCACCACATCGACGCGCTCCAATGGCTCATGGGGGATGTCGAAAGCGTCTATGCCTACACCGCAACCCTGGCGCACCGGATGGAAGCCGAAGATGTCGGCGTGGCGGTCATCCGCTTCAAAAACGGCGCGCTCGGTTCGGTCGAGGGTTCAACGCTGACGTATCCTGAAAACCTGGAAGGATCGGTCGCGTTGTTTGGCGAGCATGGGTCGGTCAAAGTGGGCGGGACGGCGCTCAACCGCAAGGTGTTCTGGAAAGTCCGGGGTCAGCTTGAGCATGAGCGCGAAATGCTCACCCGCGAGTCGGTCGATCCGCCCAGCGTCTACGGATACAGCCACCGCGAGCAGTGGATCGAGATGGTGACGGCGATCCGCCAGGGACGCCAGCCCTCAACACACGGTCGTGAGGCGCGCCGTTCGCTGGCATTGGTGACGGCAATGTACCAATCGACGCGCGAGAGGCGTGAAGTCCGGCTATGAGTCGCCCGGTTATCATTGTCCTCGTCAGCCTGGGCATCGCCAGCGCAGCGCTGCTCTGGATCAGCATGTCACTATTCGGCATCTGTGCCGACTCGCAGTCGGCTGAGGCGATCTCGGCGGCGCGCAGCGTGATCGCGGGCGCGGGCTGGCTGACCTACGATGGGCGACCGTATGTCGATGCGCCGCTGTATCCGCTGACGCTGGCGTTGAGCGCGCCCCTGAACGCAGACATGCTGATCTTCGCGCGCATCCTCAACGCGGCGTGCATGGCGGGTATCGTGCTGATAAGTGGGCTGTGGCTGGTGGACAACCTGCGTTCGCGCTCAGTACGTGTCGTCGGCGTGGGGCTGGTGCTGGCATCCGCGCCGGTGTTCGTCAGCGCGCACGCTGCGCGCAGCCATACGCTGTTGGCGCTGCTCATCCTCGGCAGTCTGATCGCCCTCGACAGCTACACGCAGCGGCGGCGTGTCCGCGATCTGGCGATTGCGGCGGTGATCGCGGCGCTGTCATGCCTGGCAGGCTATGCAGGGATTGCACTGGCGTTCACTGGCGCGGTCATCATCCTGCTGGATCGCGGCGTGATGATGCGCAAAATCGCGCTCTTGATCGGGTTCACGCTGATCGTGTTTGTGCCGCTTGGGGTCTGGGTGGTCGATGGCGGCGTTTGGACACCAATTGAACTGGGCATGCCCACGGACAGCGCGGTAGCGCGGACATTCGATGTCATCTGGGGCTGGATCGTCCCCTTCAATATGCCGATTGATGCGCTCAAGATGGTCATCGTTGTCGGCGCGCTGCTCCTGTCCGTCGGCGCGCTGATCGGTGTAATCATGCGCCATTATCGGAGAGGCTTTCCGGCAATGTGGTATCGCGTGGCGCTGATGGCGATCTTTCTGCTGACGTATGTCGTCCTGTTCACCATCGAAGGGCGCGATGAAGCTGCATACAGCGCGCTGTATGTGCCATTCATCCTATTCGGCGCGTCGATTGTGGATCGGTCGCTGACGGCGCGCCAGTTCATCCCGCTGCTGATCGGCGCGGCGCTGGCGCTGCTAGTGGGAATCGTCTCTGTCCGCCGGATGATCAGCGTTTTCACAGACGGTCAGCGGGATGGCGTGGACAGCTGCACAGTGATGCGCCCGGTCGAATCGCCCCTGACGACGTGGATCGGTGCGCTGCCAGATGGGATCATCATCAGCCGTGCGCCAGATGCAGTCTATCTGCTGGCAGGGGGCGCTGCGCTGCCCATCCCAGCAGCCCAAGATCGATCCGAGATCGGTTCGGATGGCGCGCCGATCGATTCGGTCTTGTTCACCTAAACGACTTAGATGGCTTCGCCCACTAAGAAGAGGGAGGTAGGCTAAGACGCGCAGCGGTCGTGCCACATTTCAATCGCGATCAGGCAGTGTATCAGGTTTCCAAAATTGCGCAGTCCTGCGCTGTGCTGCTTCCAGACCTTTTCGAGCTGCGCGCGGTTATACCAGCCGCGCCGCATCACGCGATCATACAGCCAAGCGCGCGTCTCATCGGCAAGTTGATTGCGAGTCCAGACCGTATACGGCGTCGGATAGCCGAGCTTATCGCGGCGGTTGACAACTTCATCGGGCAGAATCCCTTTGACGGCGCGCCGGACGAATACTTTGGTCTCCGCGCCCTTGACTTTAAGATCGCCATGCACGCCCAGCGCAAATTCGACCATCCGATGATCAAGAAATGGCACGCGCGCCTCGATGCTGTACGCCATGCTGTTGCGGTCTTCGTAGTGCAGCAGAGCAGGGATGCTGTCGCGGACGACGGACAGATACAGCAGCTTGTTCAGATCATCCGCTCCTGCCAGATCGCGTTCCTGCCTGGTCGCATCGTAAGCACGACCGCGTGCAGCCAGTTCCGGCAGCAGCACCGACGTTCGCCCCAGACGATCGCGCATCAGATAGCGCCAGATGCGGTAGGCGAATTCGCGCGTGTTCAGCGCCGTCTTAAAGCGGCTGCGCGCTTCCAGTATGAACTGTGTGCCTTCTTTCAGCCAGCGGATCGGGTCGCGTTTGCGCAGCAGCGCGATATGCGCGGTGACGTAGCTCAGATAGCCCGCGAACAGCTCATCTGATCCCTGCCCATCTAGCAGCACGGTCACTTTACCATGCGCCAGTTCCATGACGAAGCTCTGGCTGTATACGCTCGCATCTCCGGTTGGGATGTCCTGATGCCAGGTGATGTCAGACATGCGCTTATAGAAATTGACCGGCGTCGGCGATGTTTCATGGCGGATCGTATGGCAGGCATTGGCGACCAGATCGATATAGCGCCGCTCATCGTATCCTTTGAACGGATAGACCGATGAAAAGCTGTTCATCCGCCCGCCGTTGAGCTGCTCAGTGGCGAGCGCGACAATCGTGCTGGAGTCCAGCCCGCCGCTCAGACATGTCCCCACCGGCACATCGCTGCGCAGCCGCAGCCGCACCGAGTCGCGCATCAGGCGCAGGAATTCGCCCTCTGGATCGGCGTAATTATAGGTGGCACGGCTGCGCGCCAGATCGACATCCCAGTATTTGACCGGTTCGCCGACTCTGCCATCTTCAATGGTCAGGTAATGTCCGCCGGGCAGCTCACGGACATCCGCAAAAAATGTGCGCGGCGCGTTGTGCGTCAAGCCGATGACCAGATACCAGAGCAGCGCGTCCTCATCCGGGCGGCGGGCGGCGGGAAAGAGCGACCGCAGCGCCTTGATCTCGCTGGCGAAGCCGAAATGATCGGCGGTGACGACGTAGTAGAAGGGCTTGATGCCGAGCCGGTCGCGGACGCACCATAGGCGGCGTTTGCGCTCATCCCAGATGGCGAAAGCGAACATCCCGATGAAGCGTTCAAGGCAGTCCATGTCCCAGGCGTTGTACGCCTGCAAAATCACCTCGCCGTCGCCTTCGGTGTGGAACTGATAGCCCAGCGCTTGCAGTTCGGCGCGGATTTCCAGATAGTTGTAGATTTCGCCGTTGAACGTCAGCCAGAGGTCGTTATCGACCGTCGTCAGCGGCTCATGACCGCCCGGCGACAGATCGATGATCGACAGCCGCCGATGCCCCAGAACCAGATCGGGCGCAAAGCTGACCGGCTGCTCGACGCGCGGATGCGCGATATTAGCGGGTGTGTCGGGTCCAGAGCGGAGTTCCCGCTGGGAGGTCGACGTATGCACCAGCAGATACCCCTCATCATCCGGTCCCCGATGCCTGAGCGTCTGCGCCGCCTTCAGCACCGCCAGCGGATCGACGGTTGCGCCGTTATAGCCGTAGAGACCGAGAATTCCACACATAGAGTCAGCGCTCCGGATTGCGAATGAGGGCGATAATGCACCATCCAGACTTCATGCCGCGCATCCCAAAAGACAGCGCGAAGCCGATCAGGTGAAAAAGCAGCCGAACAGGGTTGGCGGTCAGCCAGAGGCGCGGCAGCCAGCCGCCGGGCTGGATGCGCTCGACGGTCAGCCCGGTGCGCTCACAGATATAGCGCAGTTCGGCGGCGGTCACCGGGTTGATATGACCATAGCTGTAATCGTGGTCTTCAAACTGATGAAAGCGACCCTGCAGCAGAAACACCAGCCTTGAAAACCAGGACGTGATATTCGGAGTTGAGATGATGATCCAGCCGCCAGGCTTGGTCAGGTTTTTCAGATCGCGGACATACTGCCAGGGATTTTCAATGTGTTCGATGATTTCAACGCCCAGAACGAGGTCAAACTGACCCTGATGGCGCGCGTGAAATGCGGCGACCTGATCGGGTCGGTTGAAGTCGAGCGCTTCAAATGGGACGCCGGCTTTGAACTGCGCCGCGTCGATGTCCACCGCCAGCACGCTGTAGCCCAGATCGTGCAGACGCTGCGACAGCGCGCCCTGACCCGCGCCAAAATCGAGGATGCGCGCGCCCTTCGGGAGCGTTGCGGCGACCAGCGCGGCGATCTGCCCATGCAGACCGCGATCTGCCATGATCAGCATGTCGCCATAGCGGTCGAGCGGCTTGGTGACACCGACGCCGATGAATGGGGATGGGTTGATCGGCGCAGTCATGACTGCGCGCCTTCGCGCTGCCCAGCGAGCAAATGGCGACATAAATCGGTGAGTTTCGCCATCTCAGTATCTGCGTTGATTTGTCCGCCGAGAACATACGCGGCACGACGCAAAGCGTCGATCTCGCTAGGGGAGAGATGGTTCAACGTTTCTGCCAGCCCCGCCGCCGTAAAATCGGGTGTTACGACGCCGCAGCGATGCTCCCGAACGAACTCTGCCATCGCCAAAGACGGACCAACACAGACAGCAAGCCCGGCAGCGAGCGCTTCAAAAAGCTTGTTGGGCATTGCCATCTCATAATTGTATGTTGTAGGAGGGATGAACGCCAATTCCATATCGTAGTCGGCAATGGTTTGGACGATCTCGGTAGGCGGCACGCTGGACAAGAAGGTCACCCGCCCCGGCGCGCTGCGCTCGGCATACTGCTTGAGTTCATCGACATAGTCGCCGTTGGTGGTTGTGACCAGCATAAGATAGAGGTGGTAACGTGGATCGGTGATCGCAGCGGCGTCGATCATCGTTTCTAAATGGCGATTGCGCCCTGCTGCGCCGTGATAGATCAGCTTGATGTGGTCTGGATCAAGCGCGTGCTGGATAACTTGGGCTGGTTTGGGCGCGTTGTAGAGCAAAATGGGATCAATGCTGTGATCAGCGTGATAACGGCGGGCTATCGGCGCAGAGACCGTGATAGACGCGCTGACCTTTGGCGCATGTTTGCGCAGGAAATGGCGGATCATAGGCGCAAAGAACATCATCCACAGTCGGCTCGTCTCATTCTCCAGTGCCCAATACTCATGCATGTCGAAAATTAGCGGAACGCCAAGCTGTTCGGCGGCGCGTGCGCCAAATGCCAGCGCTGCCCAGTCGTTGACCAGGATCAGGTCTGGACGAGCGTCAAGCACGTAGGCAAACCCTTGCTGATAGCGCCGCCGCGTCTCAAACCAGAGATCGTAAAGAGGTGTTATGATGCGCCCACCTGCCAGCAGTAGTCGGTCGATCATTTGGCGCGGCAGCGAGTCGCTGCGATCAACGGGTCGCCATTCGACTTCCGTCCATGCATCTGGCATCTTGCCATATCCAATATAGGTGATATGGTAATTAGGGGCGAGATATTCGACCTGCCGCTGCACCCGCCCGTCCAGTTCAATCGGAACGGCGAGCGATATTACACAAATTCGATGCCTCATGCCGTGTGGAATCCGATACATGCATGTCCTACTGATGCCTTCATTCTACCCCAGCCAGCGCCGCCCCGTTACTGGAGTTTTTTTTCATGAGCAGGCGGATGCGCTGCGCCGGCGCGGACATCAGGTCGGCGTGATCGTCATGCCGCGCATCAACGTGACGCTGGAGCATGTCCAGCGCGGCAGAGCCCATGCCCTGCGTGATATTCTGGGGATGAGCCGCGAGCCGGAATACACCGATTTTCCCGTCTACCGGATGCATTGGGGCTGGTTTCCGCGCCCGCTGCCGCCCATCGTCGCGCCGCTGGTGGCGGGGGCGGGCTTGCGCGCCTACGATGCCTATGTTCGGGCGCACGGTCGTCCCGATGTGATCCATGCTCACAATATTTTCTACGGCGGTCATGTGGCGGCGTCGATCAGGGCAAAGCGCGGCGTGCCGGTGGTGCTGACCGAGCATTCGAGCAGCTATATTGAAAATCTGATCATTTTCCCAGGTCAGCCTAAAATAATCCGTGATGTATTGACGCATATCGACAGCCGGCTTGCGGTTAGTGGTAACCTGGCGCGTGCTGTGGGCGTATATGCGCCGGATCGGGCGGTTGATGTGATTGGAAATATCATTAATGTGACATTTTTCACACCCGCCCCGACTCCGCCGGCTCAAGCACCTTTTGTTTTCTGCTCGATCTCGAACTTTGCCAAGCAGAAACTGCTTGATGTCTTAATCGACGCATTTGCCATTGGTTTCTTGGGCAAAGATGCTCGATTGGTATTGGGTGGTGACGGTGTATTGCGCAGGCAAATGGAAATGCGCGTACACCAGCATGGCTTGACTAAGCAGGTTGAGTTTACAGGTCTGCTATCGCGTGAGGGCGTGCGCGATCTGCTGCATCGATCGCACGCGCTGGTGTCGTCAAGTTTTGTCGAAACCTTCGGCGTCACGCTCATCGAGGCAATGGCGTGCGGGCTGCCCGTCGTCTCCACCCGATCCGGCGGACCCGATGACTTTGTAGACGACGACAACGGCATCCTTGTCCCGACTCGCGATGTGAACGCGCTGGCGGACGCGATGCGACGGCTGCGAGCGAATTACTCGGCATACGATCCAGCGCGCATTCGAGCGCGCTGTGTCGAACGTTTCAGCGAGGACGCCGTTATGAGCCGTTTGGAGACGATCTATGCGCAGGTGCAGCGAAATGGATAGGCGTTATGTCCCTGAAATTTGACTTGAACACCGGCTACCCCGACTTGTCGCTCGTGCCGCGCGGGCGGCTGCTGGAACATTTGGAGGGCGTTTTCGAGTCGGGGCGCGGGATGCAGTACACTGGAGCGCTGCAAGGAGTCGCGTCCGTGCGCGAGCCGGTCGCGGACTTCCTGACGCGCTCTTTAAGCGCACACGTCCCGCCGGATGAGCTGATGATCATCCCCGGCACGCTCTACGGCATCGATCTGGCGTGCCGAACGGTGGCGCAACCGGGCGACGTCGTCTTGGTCGAGGAGCCAACCTTCTTTTTCGCGGTGCATCTGCTGAAGATGAGCCACGTCGAGGTGATCGGCGTGCCGATGGGCGCAGACGGAATCGATCTGGACGCGCTGGAGTCTGCCCTGAAGCGCTATGCTGGACGAGTCAGGCTGATCTATACGATACCGAGCTATCACAACCCGACGGGGAACTGCGCGACGGCGGCGAATCGGGCGGGGCTGGCGCGGCTCGCGGCGCAGTATGATGTGCTGGCGCTGGAGGATGCCACCTATCAGGTTTTGTATTATGGCGATCCGCCGCCGCCGGCGCTCAAGACCTTCGACTTAGGCGGCGAACATGTCGCGCTGACGGCGTCGGTGTCGAAAATCCTCATGCCGTCGCTGCGCTTGGGCTGGATTTGGGCGTCCACCGCGTGGATCAAGCGCTTCCTCGGCTATCATACCAACTCGACGCCAGTGCTGAGTGCCGATCTGGTCGCGGATTACATGGCGTCAGGCGAGATCGATGGGCAGCTTGAGGTCGTGCGCGCCATGCTCAAGCGCAAACATGACACGGTGATGGCGGCGCTGCGGGAACATGCTCCCGATTGGCTGATGTGGAGCGCGCCTAACGGCGGCTACTTCCTATGGCTGCGCCTGCCAGAGGGCATCACCGCGTCTGAGGTCGAGCAAGCGGCAGCGGCGCGCGATGTCTCAGTCATGCGCGGGAGTCTGTCGTATGCGCAGCCGAAGGATGATCAAACGCTGCGTCTCTGTTTTGCGATGCTGCCAGAGCCGGACTTGATCGAGGGCATCGAGCGGTTTTGCGCGGCGCTCAAGGGCTTTTAAAAGCTGTGGGGACGCCGGAGCGTCCCCTGAACGCAGACGATGGCTCAGCCGCCGGCTTCAATTTCCGCCATCTGCGCGGCGATCTCTTCCTCCGAGCAGACCAGCGCGGCGATGAACGCGGCGTCGGCTTCAGCGCGCGCGTCCTCGCTTATCATTTCGGGTTCCGCCATGCGCGTTGCGCCGTTCTCGATGATGATGCCAGCGCGCTCCAGCAGCGCCTCCGGCACGGTGACGCCCTGCTCAGCGGCGGCATCCAGATTAACCGCGAGCAGATTAGTGCGCTGACGGCTAATGCGCGCCGTTGCCAGATCGAATTCGCCTCTGAGGAACGCTACTGCCATACGACCGGCGTCGCGCCCCTCCTGCATATAGTCCAAACCCTGCGCCAGCACCGCGCCGCGCGCCGCGCTCGATGGATCGCTGGCGATCACGGGGATTTCATTCTCATTGGCGACCTGGATCAGCGCCTCCAGACCTGCAACCACAGTGCTGTCGGTGGCGACGTAAAACACATCAACGCCGCGCGAGACCAGCGCTTCAGCCGCAGTGGTGACCTCAGCCGAAGTTGAGATCGTCTGAATCTCTGCCGTCAGACCGAGCGTTTCGAAAAGTGGCAGCAGGATGTTGGTATTGGCGACCGAGTTGGCTTCGGCGGTGTTGTAAATGTAGCCCACCGTGTCGGCATCGGGGACGATGTCGAAGATCAGCGGCACGGTGTCTTCATACGGCGCGAGCGCCTGTGTGCCGGTGATCCAAGCTGGATGGACACATTCTTTCTGCGCCAGCCCCGCGCCGTAGGGCGAGGTGACAATATTGTAAATGACTGGCGGACCTTCCAGCGGCAGCGTGGCGTTCAGTGCCGCTTGCGCTGCCGGTGTGCTGGTGGCGATGATCAGATCGACGCCTTGATCGATGAAGCTGTTGGCAATCGTGGTCAGGGTGGGGATGTCGCCTTCGCCGTTGGCGAAAATGAAGCGGGCGGTCTCGCCATCGACGTAGCCGGCGGCATTGAGGACTTCGACCGCGCCATCGCGCCCGGCGTTGAGCGCCGGATGTGACACGAACTGCATGAAACCGATGACCGGGACATCATCCTGAGCGACCGCCGCCCCGCCGATGGACAGACAAGCGAGCGCAAAAGTGAGTAAGACAAGTTTACGCAGCATAAAAACATTCTCCAATGGGTTGTTTTTGCGACGACCCTATTCTAACAAAGATCGATCCGACAATTCATCCCCTCTGGCAAGATCGCGGAAACGGCGCACCAGATCATCCGCCGTGATCGCTGCGCGTTCGCCGCCGCAGATTTCAAAGACCAGCTCGCCGCGATTCATCATGACGATGCGCGAGCCGACGCTGACCGCCTGCTGCATACTGTGGGTGATCATGATCACGGTCAGGTGACGTTCGGCGGCAAGGCTGACGGTCAGATCGATGATCTGCGCGGCGGCGTTCGGGTCGAGCGCGGCAGTGTGTTCATCCAGCAGCAGCATATCCGGGTCTGCAAGCGTCGCCATCAGCAGGGTGATCGCTTGGCGCTGACCGCCGGAGAGCAGTCCGACATCGCTGTCAAGGCGCGTTTCCAGCCCCATGCCGACCATTGCAAGCAGATCGGCAAAGACGCTGCGCTCGGCGCGTTTGACGCCCGGACGTAGCCCGCGCCGCCGACCGCGTCTGGCGGCGAGCGCGAGGTTTTCATGGACAGTCAAGCCTGGACACGTCCCCAGCAGCGGATTTTGAAAGACGCGCCCGATCCGCGCGGATCGGACATGCTCCGGTGTGCGGGTAATGTCGCGGTTGTTGAGCTGAATCGTCCCGCGCGTCGGCGTAATCGTGCCAGCGATGGCGTTGAAGAGCGTGCTTTTGCCCGCGCCGTTTGCGCCGATCACGGTCACAAAATCGCCCCGCTCGACCTTCAGGCTCAAGCCGCGCAGCGCCCGAACTTCGTATGGTGTGTTAGGGTTAAAGACAACTTCAACGTCGGTCAGTTTGAGCATCACGAGACTCGATCACAGTTGTTTTGCGGCGCTGCGCGATGTTCCGCAGCACGCCTGGCGCAGCGAGCGCGATCAGCACGACAACCGCGCTCATCAAGCGAATGTCGGCGGCTTCCAAGCGCAGCGCGGCGAAAACCCAGGCACGCAGCACTTCAAACGCGATCATGCCGATGATGGCGGCGAGGATGCCCTGCCCGATAGTGCGCGGACGGAGCAACGTCTCGCCGATCATGACCGCCGCCAGCCCTCGGACGATAATACCGATCCCCATCTGTACGTCCGCAAAGCCCAACTGCTGCACGGTCAGCGCGCCGGCAAGCCCGGATAAGCCGTTGGAGAGCATCAGCCCGACGATGATCATCAGCCGATGATCGACGCCGATGGCGCGCACCATTTGGGGGTTTTTGCCAGCGGCGCGCAGGGTCAAGCCGATCTCAGTGCGCAGAAACCAGCGCACAATCAGCAGCATGACGATCACCACCAGTGAAAAGACGACGATCTCAACCAGATTGTTGGCGAAGCGCCGCGCCTCCGCGCCGAAATTGGCGATCACCCACTCGCGGACGCTTGGCTGATAGGGCGTCAGGATGGTGCGCTGGTTGATCAAGGGGATATTGCTGCTGGTCATGACGCGCAGCGTGACTGTGTATGCGCCGGTCATGACGATAATGCTGGCGAGCAAGCCGTCGATTTTGAACAGGACATGGATCAGCGCTGTGCATAAGCCCAACAGCGCGCCCGCCGCCAGCGCCGCAAACAGCGTCCACTCCGCGCTGACACCGCAATTGACGATCAGCGCCGCCGCTGCCGCCCCGCCAAGCGGAAACGAGCCATCCACGGACAGATCGGGGAAATTCAGGACGCGGAAGGAGATGTACACGCCCATGCCCACCAGCGCCAGCGCCAGCCCCTGCCCGATCGCGCCGATGCTGACGCCGGATGCCGCCATCAGCAGCGCCAGCGCAGCCGCCAGGGCAGTGAGGCGCGCAGCGTAGCCAAGTGCATACGCGCGGGCGCGAGTTCGGGAGCGGATGCTGGTGGTCATGTCTAGCTCCTGAGGCGTCGGCGCGTTACGCGCTGGCGAACTGCGCTGCGGCGGCGCGCAGACGTTCGGCGGCGCGCTCTGCGCCGAGAGTCTGTAAAATCTCGTAGAGATCGGGCGTATTGGTCTTACCAGTCAGCGCGACGCGCACTACCATCATGACATCCCCGAAATGCCCTTTGAATGACTCCGGGTTTTTCTTGTAGGTCTTGACATCGCGCGCATAGCCGAGCGACTCCGCCAGATCGCGCATTGTCGCCAGCCAATCCTCTTTGGAGCGCGCCAGATCGAAGGCGATCACCGCCTCCAAAATCCTGCCGATATCCTCAGTCGGGACTTTTTCCGGCATCGGATAGCCATTGGCAGCAATCGATTCGGCAAACAGATCATCGAAGAAGAAGCCGCAGGCGCGCTCAATGTCCGACCAGTTGACGATGTCCTTGCGCGGGGCATCGCCCGTTCGCTCGACGTTGAAAACGCGCAGTGTGTATGCTTTGTCCCGCTCAAGGATCGCTGCCAGGCGTGGATTGTGGACGCGCGCCCACGCCATGCCTTCTTCATAGACGCGCTCAGCGGAGTAGCTGGCGATGATGTCCTTGCTGACATCGTTCAGCTTGACCAAGTCGAACAGCGGACTCGACACGCCCATGTTGTCCAGCCGCACTTGATACGCGGTGTGCGGCGCGGTCGGGTTGGCTTTGCGCCATTCGTAAAAGGCGCTGTTGGCGAGGTTGAGCAGATACTCCGCGACCGCCTCTTTCGGATAGCCCTGCTCATGGAAATAGGTGACGTTGGCTTCCGGGTCTTTGCGCTTGGAGAGCTTGCGTTTGCTGTCCCCATCCATCTTGGCGATGGGCGCGACATGGGCGAAGCGCGGCGGCGTCAAGCCGAAATACTGGTAAAGCTGGAAGTGCAGCGGCGCGGATGGCAGCCATTCATCACCGCGAATGACCAGATTGACGCGCATCAGCGTATCATCGACCACGACGGCGAAATGATAGGTGGGAATGCGGTTGGATTTGATCAGCACGGTATCCTGATCGTTGACCGGCAGATCGAGATCGCCCTTGATGCCGTCGGTGAAGCGCAGCCGCTCCTCCGTCGGAAAGGGGGCGCGAATCCGCAGCACCGGACGACTGCCCTTATCGAGTTCAGCTTTGACCGCGTCCAACGCGGCATCGCGCCACTTGGCGAATGAACCGTAGTAGCCGGGTTTGAGGCGCTGCGCTTCCTGAATCTTGCGCAGGCGCTCCAATTCCTCCTCGGTGTCGAAGGCGGGATAGGCGAGTCCGCGCGCAACTAGGAATTTAGCGAACGACTCGTAAATTTCAATGCGCTCACTCTGGGTGTAGGGCGCATAGTCGCCGACTTCGCGCTCCTCTGGATCGACTTGGACGATGCCCTCATCCGGCGTCAGACCAAAATTGTTCAGATTGCGGACGATCTCCTCAACGCTGCCATCCTTTTCGCGCTTCTTATCGGTGTCCTCGATGCGCAGGATGAAAACGCCGCCTGTCTGGTGCGCGAGCTGGCGCGCCACCAGCGAGGTGAAGATGCCGCCAATATGGACGAATCCGGTCGGGCTGGGCGCAAAGCGCGTGACCCATGCGCCTTCAGGCAGCGAGCGCGGCGGGTAGCGGCGATACCAGTCCTCCGGTGTCGTGTCGATGTGCGGGTAGAGCAGGTCTGCAAGCGCTTGGGTCACGTTAAATTCTCCGTCTGCGCATGATCACGCTTTGCGCCAGTCCGATGCCGATCAGGGTCGAAAGCAGCGATGTGCCGCCCGAACTCAGAAATGGCAGCGTTAACCCCGTGACCGGCATCAGACTCAGATTCATGCCGATTGATACGAAAGTCTGAAAAAAGATGAAGGTTGCCACCCCGTAACAGATCAGGCTGCCGAAGGCATCTGAAGCGAGACGGGCGGCGCGCAGGATGCGGGCGATCACTACGCCGATCAGAACGATTACCGTCATGCCGCCGACGAAGCCGAATTCTTCTGCGATCACGCTGAAGATGAAGTCGGTGTGGCGCACGCGCAGAAAACGTCCGGTATTCTGCGGACCCTGCGCGTAACCTTTACCAAACAGCCCGCCGGAGCCGATGCTGATGCGCGCCTGGAGGATGTTGTAATAGGCGTTGCGGTCGCTTTCGGGAAAGATGAACGAGGTGATGCGCTGGCGCTGATAGTTCTCCATCCGTGACCAGACGACCGGAACTGTGATCGGCACGGTCAGGATGGCGATGACGCTAAAGATGGCGATATGTTTAAGGCGCAGCCCCGCCGCCCAGATCATCACCAGCCACATCGCGCCGAACACAATCGTCATGCCTAAATCGGGCTGAATAAAGATCAGGAATGCCGGGATCGCAATATGGACAGCCGACAGCGCCAGCGTCCACAGGCTGTCCATCTTTTCGTAGTTGTTTGCTAGATACCAGCCGAGCGTGATGATGATCAGCACTTTGGCGATCTCGGAGGGCTGAATGCGGATGAATCCCAGATTGAGCCAGCTCTGCGCGCCGCCGTCTCCTTCAACGCCGAAAATGGTGACTAGGAACAGCAGAATCAACATCAGCCCATACAGCCACATCTGTAAGCTGCCGAGAATGCGGTAATCGAACGCCGCTAACCCCAGCATAATCACGAATCCCAGCAAGGCGAAGCGAATCTGATCGGGAACGCGGTTGATCAGATCGGGATCAATCGCATCGAGTGTGGCGCTGCGGATCATGAGAATGCCAAAAATGGTCAGGATGATGGTGGCGAAAAGCAGCACGAAATCAAACTGCCGCCACATACCGCCCGGGTGGGTCATGGCAAAAGGGTACTCAAATCTCTCCGGCACAACGGCTTCTTTAACAGCCGACAGCGGCGGATTATACCTAACTCAAAGGATAAATTGAAGCGCTACAGCGCGTCTGTGGGGCGATTGTCGTGCAAAAAGGCGTCGTCTTCGTCTGGCAGGTCATCGTCGAGTTCGACGCTTTCGGCGCGGCGGGAAAACGGAACTTCAGCAACCAGCAGGCTATCGCGGTCGCGTTTTTGAAGCGCGATGTCAACTCCGCTGTCATCCACATCGACATATTTTGAGATGACAGCCAGAATCTCCTGTTTCATCTGTTCCATATGTTCGGGCGGGAGGTTGATGCGGTCATGGACGAGGATAAATTGCAGCCGCTCTTTTGCCGTTGCGCTGGTTTTCGGTTTGTTCGTCTTGCCCAACATCCGGTCGAGGAATCCCGCCATGGCTGCTCTCCTCCTCAAATTCCTTTGCCGCCAGCAAACAAACGACCGAGGCGCTTGATCAAGTTGTTCGATTCATCCAAATTCATGAATGGAACATCTTCGCCCATCAATCGGCGGGCGATGTTCCGAAATGCCTGCCCCGCGCGCGACCCTTCGTTGAGCGTGATCGGGACGCCGCTGTTGGAGGACGGAACGACCTGATCATCCTCAGGGATGATCCCGATGAGCTTGATGGCGAGAATGTCGGTGACATCTTCGGCGGACATCATCTCACCTTTGCGAATCTGGTCGAGTTTGGCGCGGTTGAGGATCAGGCGCGGCGTCTTCTTATTCTCCGCTTCCAGCAGCCCGATCACGCGGTCAGCATCGCGGACAGCGGAGACTTCGGGATTGGTGACGATCAGAACCTCATCGGCGGGCGCAACCGCATTGCGGAAGCCGCGCTCAATTCCGGCAGGCGAGTCGATCAGGATGAAATCCATCTCCTGGCGGAGCTGGTCAGTGAGCTGGATCATGTCGGCAGGACTGACGGCGGTCTTATCGCGGGTCTGCGCCGCTGGGATCAGATACAGATCAGGAAACATCTTGTGTTTGATCAATGCCTGGCGCAGCTTGCAGCGCCCTTCAACGATGTCCACCAGGTCATAAACGATGCGATTCTCCAGCCCCATGACGATATCCAGATTGCGCAGACCGATGTCGGCGTCGATCAGCACGACTTTCTGATCCATCCGCGCAAGCGCAACGCCGAGATTGGCAGTAGTAGTCGTTTTGCCGACGCCGCCTTTTCCCGAAGTTATCGTAACGACTTTGGCAGCCATCCCCTCGCCTTTCAATCAAGCTTCCCAGGCAGCGACAACGATACGATTTTCCCGGATCAGCGCCATTTCCGGTCGCACTTTGCGTCGTTTTTCGGCAGGGGGCATCGAAATGAAGCTCGCGATGCGAATCTGAGTCGGCATCATGTCGAGCGCGCAGATGACCGCCGTCTCATCGCCGTTCGCGCCAGCGTGAACTTTTCCGCGCAGTTTTCCCCAGACGATCACATCTCCGCCAGCGATGATCTCGGCGCCCGGATTGACATCGCCGACGACCACCACATGCCCCTGATTGTGAACGGTGCGCCCGCCGCGCAGCGTGCGCCGGATCAGGACTCCGTAAGTGCCATCTTCGACTGAGTTGAAGGCGATCTCGCCGTCACTCAGCGCGCCTGCCGCTGCCACAGCATCGTTCAGGCTGGCGCGCAGATCGAGCGCAGACGCAGCGTCAATGGTGGTTGCGCTGGCGGTGCTGATGGCATTCAGCGTGATCCCGCGCCGTTCAAGCAGGGCGCGCAGCGACATCAGTTCGTCCTTGCGCACGGGGCGCGTTCCGAAATCAACGCGCACCTGCCCGCCGGCGTAAAAGCCGCTGCGTTCATCAAGGCGCGCCGCGAGATCAGCAGTGACAACGCCCCATTCTTCGGTTGGGCTGATAGTGATGAGCAGCCCGTCTTTTGTCCCTTTGATTGCCGTCAGCGGCTCGGTCATCGTGTTACACTCATCCACGCGCAGCTGGAAATCGCTAAAAAGGCGATGCAATGATCTTAATTATGCCCTCGATTGTACGATAAGGTGCTATAGAACGCCAACGATCCGCATCAGTAAGGCTATGGGCAGCAGCACGAACAACGCTGGAGCAAACCAAAGTACCAACTGCGGCTCAGCCATCCTGAAGGTCTTCTGGAGCCACTGCCCGAAGGCATACGCAGCGTAAGTCATCCAAAGAACCTGAATCATCAGCAGCGGCAGCAGGAGGGTTACGGCGTCCTCGCCGAAATACATCAGTCCGAACGCCGCATATGCGCCGTAGGCGAGCATGGTGACGACGCCAATCGGGGGATGCCAGCGCGCCAGCCGAACCAGCCCGATCAATCCCAGCAGCGCGCCAAATGGGGTGAACTGGCGTATGATCAGATCGAACAGACCGAGCCAGCGCGCCGGCTCGCGAAAGCCGTCGGCGATCAGAAACGGGATATGCCGGCTGAGCGCGGCAGCTCGGTCGGCGTCGACGATCCACCAGCCTGCATCCACATAGGTCTGCACGACCTGCGCCGCGCCGTAAACCGAGACTCCGATCAGGGCAAGCCAAGAGAGCGGGTGCAGCGCGCGGCGGGTCAGCCAAATGCCGAGCAGCACCCCCGGAGACATCAACGCAAACAGCGGATCATTGAGAATACCGAGCAGCAGGATCAGCGCGATCAAGGGGATGTGGTCACGGCGGTAGGGCTGGCGTCCGGTGAGCAGCGCGGCGTCAGGGCGAATGTCGGTGAGAATGAGCGCCTCCGTTAGCAGGAAGAGCAGCCATGCCGCCAGCAAGGTGGTCACGCGCAGGCTTTGCGCAGCAATCAGCGGCGGTTCGATCAGCGCCGCCGCCGCCGCGCACGCGCCAATGATCGGGATCACCATTTGTGCAGGCAGCGCCACCAGTGCGATCAGGATAAGCGGGAGCGCTCCGCCTGCGATCAGCTCAATTAGAGTGGGGACTTCTGGCGCGCCGCCCGTCTGCGCCCAGAAGGACGGGCTGAACGCCAGCGCCAGCGCGCCCGCCACAGACAGCGCCGCGCCCATTGGACGCAGCGTCAGCCCGATCAAGGCGATTACGGCTGCCATTGCCGATGCGCGCGGAAACGGCGCATCGCCTAGGAGGATGAACGCGAACAGCGCCGCGCCGCCCGCCAGAAGCGGCGGCGCGAAGTCTGCAAAGGGACGCCGCGATTCGCTCCAGATCATGAACTGCCCCGCAGCGCGCGCTCAGCCTGAAGGCGGAAGTAACCCTCCATCGTTTCGACGACAATAGGCAGTGCTACCGCTGATCCTTCGCCGCCGTTGTAGACAAATGCCATGATCAGAATTTCAGGATTGCGGTACGGCGCATAAGCGGTGTACCAGGCGTGCGCGGGCCAATTACCCGGACGGCACAAGCCGAGCGGACGCGCGATCTCGTCGCAGTATTCGGCGGTTCCGGTTTTGCCAGCGACTTCAATGTAGGACAGGTTGGATGCTCGTGCCGTGCCAATCGTGACGGCGGCGCGCATCCCTTCCTGGACAATGTAGATATTCTCGGCTGAGGCGAACGGCGGACGATAGTCGGGATTGAAACGGATCGGCGAGCAAAAGCGGTCACGGAAGCGGTAGTTGATCGGCAGATGCACTGTGTATGGTCGCCATGTCTCAACGAACGGATCGGGGTTAATGTCCACCTGGCTGGTGTAATGAGCGGGATCGCAGCGCGTCGGGCTGTACCATTCGCTGGTCGGCTCGCAGGTGCAGGCGAGGCTGTTTGCGCCGCGCATGATCATATCCTCAACCAGCAGCAGCCGAATCGGCTCCCCAGGAGCAAGTAGATCAAGATTGACCGTTCGCATCGGCTGTGGCTCGAAAGGACGGACTACATTCCCCTCCACGTCGAAGAATTCGCGGACGATGGTAGGCTGATAGAGCGTCCCTCCGTTAGCAATTGCTGCGACGGAGGAAATGAGCTGAAGCGGCGTGACGTTGACGAAGCCCTGCCCGAAGGCGGCGTTATAAGTATCGCCAGTTGACCAGTTCTCGCCATACAGCCGGCGCTTCCAGTCGGGATCGGGCATCCGGCTGGCGTTCTCGAAGGGGAGTTCGATGCCGAGCTTGGAGCCGATGCCGAGCATAGTGGCGTAGCGGAACAGGTCAATCGGTCCCAATCCGTTGGGGCGCAGGATGGCGGTCGAAATCTCCGGGTTGCCGCCGCCGATCTGGTAAAAATACACGTCGCAGCTTTGCGCGATCCCGCCGATCATGTTCAGGTTGCCATGTCCCTGCGGCAGCCAGCAGACGAAGCGCTGCGCGGCGGTCTGGTCATTGGGGGCATAGCGATTGGGCAGCAGCAGATCGCCAGGATCGAACAGCAGCGTGTTGGGGTCGATCACCTTCTCTTCGAGCGCGCCGAGCGCTGTGATCACTTTCCAGACCGACCCAGGCGGATAGACCGACTGCGTCACATGGTTGACCAGCGGCGTCAGCGGATCGGCGGCGACATCAAGGTAATACTGCACGTCGATGGCGCGCGCAAAGCGGGAATTGTCGTAGCTGGGATAGCTGACCATTGCCAGGATTTCGCCCGTCATCGGGTTCATAGCGATGACCGAACCGGTCTGTGTCACAATCGCCTGCCGTTCAGCATTCACACGGGCGATCCGGTTAATGAGTGCCTGCTCTGCGAGCCGCTGAAGCTCGGTATCGATGGTCAGGCGGACGCTCAAGCCAGGGACGGGCGCTTCAAAGGCGACGCGCTCCCCGATGGGGCGTCCAGCGACATCGACCTGCCTCACTTCGCGCCCGCGCTGACCGGCGAGGATGTTTTCCAGATAGGCTTCCAGTCCCGCGTAGCCGATGCGGTCGAAAGCGGGGTTATACCCCTGCGCGATCAGTTCAAGCTCCTGTTCGGCGGGGATGCGTCCCATATAGCCGACGATTTGCGAGGTCAGCGCGCCAGTGGGATATTCGCGGACAGAGGCAGTCTGAATGTCAACGCCTGGCAGCGTATAGCGCGCTTCGAGAATCTGCATCGCAACGCGCTGACCCACGTCCTGCGCTACCAGCACAGGACGATATGGCGCGATACCTTCTCCCGCAGCAACCAGCTCCTCAATGCTGCGGCGCGCGATGTTGGCGGCATTGGCGGCGGCGCGCGTTGGCGGCACGCCTGTCAGCGCCGAAATGGTGTTGTAAATGCGCAGCACCTCATCCTGATCGGACGGCAGCCCCGCCGGCGTGATGACGACATTGTAGGCAGGCACATTGATCGCCAGCGCACCGCCGTAGCGGTCGATCATGATCCCGCGCGTGGCGGCAACCGGCAGTTCGCTCAAGCGGTTTTCGTCGGCGGCAAGCTGGAAGAGCGAATGCTGCAAGATTTGCATCTGGTACATGCGGACGCCGAAGATGACGAACACCGCAAAGATCACCCCCTGAAAGAGGGTCAGCCGCCAACCTTGAAACGGCTGGAGAGCATTCATGGAAACATTACTCCTGCCCGCCAAGCGGATCAACTGCTTTAGGGGCGGGTCAATCTTTCGGGATGGCGCGCGCGCTCACGACTGAGCCGGCGCGTAAACCAGTATACCGGAAAGAGGAAAATGACGTTATAGACGATTGTCGGCAGAATCACGTACATGGCGGTTTCCAGCGGACGGATCGGGAAGCCGACCAGCGCCGATATAAGCAGCAGGATGACCTTTTGCGCGGCTGTGCCGATCATGGTCACTCCAAGCAGGGTCAGCAGACCAACCCCAAACACCTGACCGCGTACCCAGTCGATGAAGAAGACCATCAGCACCAGCCCAACCGACGATGCCCCCAGCGGCGTGATCGACAGCCCATCCTGAAAGATGCCGCCGATCAGCGCCCAAGTGACTGCGCGTTCGAGTGGATGGAAGACTGCCAGTGACAGCACCAGCAGCAGCACCAGATCGGGCATGCCGCCAAAGACGCGAATCTGCGGCATGAAGGTTGACCCAAGCGCGGCTGCCAGACCCAGCAGCAGCACGCCAACAAGCGTCCGCATCGGGCGCGATCAGTTCCGTCCAACCTGGTCGAACACGGACAGGTCAACCGGCTGGAAATTGGTCACGACGAGGACGAATTCGAGCGTGTCGAAGTTGATCAGGCTGCGAATCTGCGCCTCCTGGCTCAAGCCGTTTTCGGCAGGGCGCACGCTGGTCACCTGACCGATCACCAGGTCAGCCGGAAAGTTCCCGCCCAGCCCCGAAGTCACGACCAGATCGCCTTCGCGCGCCTGCGCATCGAGCGGGATCATGCCCATGACGAGATTGCCATTGGGCGCGCCGAACACCGAGCCTTCAGCGCGCGTGGTCTGGAGGCGTCCGCTGACGCTGCTGGTGGTTTCGGTGATGAGCATGACGTGCGCCGCTGTCGCGCTGACTTGGATCACGCGCCCGACCAAGCCCTGCCGAGTGACGACCGGCATTCCTACAGCGATGCCGTCGCGAGTCCCGCGATTGATGGTGATCGTGCGAAAGATGGCGTTTTGGTCGAGAGCGATCACCTCAGCGATGACGAATTCCATGTTGAGCGTGGTCGAGGTGTAGTCGAGCAGGTCAGCAAGCCTTTGGTAGTCGCTGGCGATCTCGCGCAGTTCAACTAGCTCCGCCTGAAATTGGGCGAGCGCTTCCTCAAGTTCGGCGTTGCGCCGCTGGAGCGCCTGTATCTGCGCAAGATCGCCCGCGCTGGCGTTCAGGCGCAGGGCGACGCGGTTGAGAATCGCGCTGAGCGCGTTGATCGGGACGGCGACAGAGTCCTCGATTGGGGTGAGCAGCCCGATGCGGCTGCCAATGATCAAAATGGCGCACGCCATGAGCGTGACGAACAAGAACAAGCCCCGGTTTGAGCGCCAGTTTCGGCGATAGCCAAGACCGCCGTTCATGGGTGATCTCCTCCCTTAGCCGTGCTTAGTGCTGCCGCGCTCCAAGCCGACGAGTAGACGGCGCAGATTGGCATAGTCTTCTAGGACGCGCCCTGCGCCGCGCGCGACGCACGTCATCGCATCCTCGGCGACCCAGGCGCGGATGTTGACTTCTTCGGTGATGCGTTCGGCGAGTCCCTTGAGCTGTCCGCCGCCGCCCGCCAGACAGATGCCGCTTTCCATCAGATCGCCGACCAGTTCGGGGGGCGTGTCGTCGAGCGCATCCTTGACCGTGTCAATGATGATATCGACCGATCCGGCAATCGCTTCGCGCACCTCAATCGAGCTGACTTCGACGGCAGACGGCAGCCCTGTGACCAGATTGCGCCCCTTCACAGTGTGAATACGCTCCTGCGGCAGCGGATATGCCGAGCCGATCTCAATCTTGAGGCTCTCGGCGGTTGGCTCCCCGATCATCAGGTTGTGTTTGGTGCGCATGTACTGAACAATGTCTTCGTCCATCTCGTCGCCCGCGACGCGGATCGACCGGCTGATGACGATGCCGCCGAGCGAAAAGATCGCCACTTCCGTCGTGCCGCCGCCGATGTCGATGATCATGCTCCCGCGCGTTTCCTGAACCGGCAGACCTGCGCCGATAGCAGCGGCCACCGGCTCTTCGATCAGATAGACCTCGCGCGCGCCCGCGCTCAACGCCGCATCATAAACCGCGCGCTTCTCGACTTCGGTCACGCCGGAGGGGATGCCGACGACCACGCGCGGGCGCGGGATCGGAACCCAGCTCTGCTCATGCGCTTTATGAATCAGGTAGTTGAGCATCGCTTCAGTGACTTCAAATTCCGCGATCACGCCGTCGCGCAGCGGGCGAACGATGAGAATGTCTTTCGGATTCTTGCTCCACATCTGTTTGGCGCGGCTGCCGACTTCGATGGGGCGGCGAGTCTTGCGTTCCAACGCCACAAACGACGGTTCATTGATCACGATGCCTTTGCCGCGTACCGCAACCAGCGTGTTCGCCGTGCCGAGGTCGATCCCGATGTCGAGCGAGAATAATCCGAAGAAGTAATCCAGTGGGCTTAACACACGGCGCTCCTGAGCGGCAAAAACGGCGCGATTATAGCACGCCGTGTGCCATGAACAAAGTCCGCCTGTTGGGGCGGAGGGTGATAGGAGAGAAGAATCAACGGCGTGCGCTGACCATCATGCGCATGATATCCTCAAAAGTCTGCGTTCCAGTGCTGACGATCACGAGATCGACCCAGTGCGTGAATGCCCTGGTATGCCACTCGTAGTGGAGGCGGGTTTGGCGCGGAAGCGTGAGCCACATGAAGGCGATTCGGCGGCGTTCTTCGCGGGTGGTGCGCTCGCGCAGCTCAGCATACCATCTTGGAAGCGCCAAAAATAGTCCCGGAAAGCGGCTGGCAAGACCAAAGGCGCGATAGGCGATGATCGCCAGGAGCAGAATGACCAGTCCGGGCAGATGGGTGGGAAAGGTTGTGCCGGAGAGACGGCGCAGCAGGATGCCCAGACAAAGCACAAACAGCCCCATCCCTGTCAGCAGTCCGGGCAGGGGATAATAGGTATCGTTGAAGGCGCTGTAGCGCTCGAACCCGCGCAGGACAGGGCTTTTGAGCAGACCGCCCAGGATCAACCCAGCGCGGATCAGGTAAGCGGAACTGAGCAGCAAGCCCATGACCAGCAGGGCTTCATCGAACATCAGAGCCTCAGCAATGCCCCAGCTCCTTTATACAGTGGGCAGACACAACGAGCGCACTCACGGCGCTCTCCGGCGCGGTAAGCGGCGCGCAGCGCCAGCGCATCCAGTGAATTGATCGCCTCAGCCAGCGGCGCGCCGTTCAGCTTGCCCATCCGAGGCAGGAAGTAGCATGGGCGCAGGCTGCCATCGACTTCGATCACGACCGCCAGATGCGGCGCGTTGCAGCGCGGCGGCGAAAATGGCTGCTGACCCAGGATCGCCGCGAAGTAATCGACCATGCGCCGCAGCTTTTCGGGCGGCTCGGCGATGCGGCGCGCTGCGAAGTCAGCGGCGAAATCGCGCTCAAGGGTGTCAAGCACATCCCTGAAGATCGGCAGATCATCAGCGGTGAGTGCAGCGGGCGGGAGCGCCTGATGGATGTCCGCGCGTTCACCGAACGCAAACGGATTGGAGACATCGACGTTCAGAAAGCTGATCGAAGTGACATCGGCGGACTGCGCGGCTTGGATGATCATGGGCAGTTCGCGGTAATTGGCGCGCTGAACGACGGTGCGCGTGGTCACCGGGACTCCGCCAGCGCGCACGGCGCGGATGCCCTCCAGCACTGAATTGAAAGCATCGACTCCGCGAATGGCTTCGTAGGTCTGCGCCGTACCACCGTCCAAACTGACCACAACTTCATCGACACCGTTGATCACGGTGTCCGCCTGCTTTTTTAGAAACAAGCCGTTGGTCAGCAGAATGACGCGCATTCCCGCTGCACGCAGCCTCGACGCCGCTTCCGCCCACTGCGGATGCTGCATGGCTTCGCCGCCGCTCAGTACTCCCCAGCGGATGCCCAGCGCCCGGCTCTCCGCCGCAGCCGCATCGATGATGTCCAGGGACATATTGCGGCGCGGGCTGCGCCAAATATCGCACGTCACGCAGCGGGAATTGCAGCCGTCTGTCAGGTAAAAGATGACCATCGGCAGCGTGCGCAGGCGATCAGACGCCAAGTTCAGAAGATGGATCGCGCTCATATAAACGAGTATAGCGCAGGAATTGAAAACCGGGAACGAAGAGGATAGATGCTTTGTAATAAAAATTATTAATATTATATTAATTTATTAGATAAAGCGAGAATGGAAATCCCAAAAGTATGCTACAATGCACATACATTTTTGGGATATATCACCTGGGCTTGGATCAAGCGGTATGTTAAATCCAGAATTTCTAAAAAACGGTCCTGGTCCGCGCCTGGCATTCATCGATAAGCCCGACCCGAAACTGATCGCGGAAACCCTGGTTTCGTTTGCCAACACGGAGGGCGGAACGCTGGTCGTGGGCTTGAAGGAGAACGGCGATCCCGGCGCTAAGGTCGAGAGCGAGACGCTTTCGAAAGCGATCAAGGAAGCCGACGCACTGTGCAGCCCGTCGGTGGTGACAGGAAGTTGGGAGCCGGTTGAAACCGAAAAGGGCGCGACCGTTTACGCGCTGCGCGTGCCGCGCAGCATCGAATTACATGCTTTAAGCGACGGACGAGTGCTGATTCGCAGCGATGTTGTCAATCGTCCGTTAGGCGGGCAGGAGATTCTCAAGCTGGCGAGCGCCAAAAGCACAGGCGACTATGAGTCGGAGCCTGTCCCCGGCGCGACCAAAGAGGATTTCAGCCGCAAGATGATCGATGAGTATCTGGCAAAGCGCGCCGAGCGCTCAAAGCGCCCGTATAACGGCAAGATCGACGATCTGCTGCGCGAGATCGGCGCACTCGACACTGCTGACCGCCCGACCGTCAGCGGGATTCTGCTCTTCAGCGAATATCCGCAGCACTGGCTGCCGCAGTCGGGAGTTGTGTTTGCCAAATTTGTCGGCAAAACGCCGCGCGGCGAGAATGGGCTGGCGGGGTATTCGCGGCGCGAGGAACTGACAGGTTCGCTGCCGCGCCTGATCGAGGCGTCGTGGAATCTAATCTGGAGCGAGATGGCGATCAGCGCGGTGGTCAAAGGGCTGGAACGCGAGGAAACGACCGAGTATCCGCAGTTTGCTGTCCGCGAGGCGATTGTTAACGCCGTCTGCCATCGGGATTACCGCCTGAAAGGGCGGCGGATCGAAATTCGCATGTATTCAGATCGGCTGGAAGTCATTTCTCCGGGCGGTCTGCCGGGGTTTATCACGGTTGAGAACATCGTCGATGAGCATTTCAGCCGCAATCCGCGCATTGTCAGCAGTTTGTTTCAGTGGGGGTACATCGAAGAACTGGGGCTGGGCATCGACCGGATGATGGAAGTCATGGAGCAGGCGGGGCATCTGCCGCCGACCTTCGACGCTCGCCCGTACAGTTTCGCGGTCACGCTGCACAACAGCCGTGAAAAGCAGGTTGTGCCGGACTGGGTGCGCAACACCAATCACCGGCAGGCGCGGGCGCTGCAATATATCCGCGATCATGGCTCGATCACCAATCGCGAATATCGCTCGCTGTGCCAGGGCGTGAGCGCGGAAACGCTCCGCCTCGACCTGGCGGACATGGTTGAGCGGGGCATTCTGCTTAAAGTCGGATCGAAAAAAGGCACATACTACATTCTGAAATAGGGAAGCTTGTGCATGACGACGCGAGTCCGCCGACGGCTGCTGCCGCGCTGGCTGCTGCCCTTTATATTGGGCGTGACGGTGGCGGTGCTGGCAGGTGAGGAAGATAAATACCGTAGATTCCACAAGCCGATGCTCGATGTGCCACGCTCAGGTGCGCTTTTGCGACAGCAGATGACGCTTGAGGAAATGCGGATCGGCTATCCTGCAAGCGCGTGACTCAGGATTGACGCGCCGCTTCGATGAATGCCGCAAACAAGCGGCGCATCGGCTCGCTTTCGGGGTAATCTCCGATGTACATGTCTTCGGGATGCCACTGGACGCTGAGCGCGAAACGCCGGTCGGGCATCTCCAGACCCTCGACGATTTTGTCGGGGGACAGCGCGGTCACCCGCAGACCGGGCGCGGGCGCATCGACCGACTGATGATGCAGACTGTTGACCATGACCTGGGTTGTACCCAATATCTGCGCGAGCTTGCTGTCCGGCTCGATCCTCACTTCATGAAGTAGGCGGCTGCGCGGCTGATCATCAGGCAAGTCATGCGTGAGTGGGTTGGCGATTTGGGAGGGGATGTCCTGGATCAGCGTGCCGCCGAGCGCGACATTGATCACCTGATGACCTCGGCAGATGCCGAACAGGGGGCGATCATCCGCAACCGCCCAGCGCGCCAGCGCGATCTCCGCTTCGTCGCGGGGATCGTCGATGCCATACACGGTTGGGTGAGTTTCGGTCGCCCCATAGCGCGATGGACGGATATCTGCCCCGCCCGGAAGCAGCACGCCGTCGAGCCGCTCATAGAGCGCGCGCAGCGTGGCTTCATCAAGTCGCGTAGGGATGTAAACAGGCAGACCGCCAGAAGCCGCGATGTCGAGTGCGGGCTGCGCGTAAATCTGATTGTAAGGCGCGCCATCATCACCTGTATGTGATGAGGTGACGATCCCAATCAGCGGTCGCTTCATCGACTCAGCCTCACGATCTACCCTAGTTAAGATACGCCCAGCAGACAGGTTAGTTGGCTTGGACAAGCTCAGCGGCGTTCCTTGAGACGCGCCGCTTTGCCCTTCGCGGAGCGCAGATAATAAAGCTGCGCACGGCGGACTTTAGCGCGGCGGACGATCTCAATCTTCTCGACGCGCGGGCTTTTCAGCAAAAATGTGCGTTCGACGCCGATGCCATGCGAAGCGACGCGCCGGACGGTGAAATTAGCCTCATTGCCGCCGCGACGCAGGCGAATCACCGTGCCTTGAAAGACCTGAATACGCTCTTTGTCGCCTTCAACAACGCGAATATGAACCCTCACTGTATCGCCTGCTTCGATTTTAGGGTGACCGCGATCCGGCGCTTCCAGCGCTGCCAGCAGTGGATGGGTATGGGTACGAAGGGGCGGCTCCGTCACCGCTGAGGCGGAGGCGCTGCTGCTCTCCTCGTCAATCGGAGCATTGGTCGTTTCGTTTGCAGTCATGACTGTCACGTCCTTCCAAAACAAACGCGCTGGTCAAGGGCAGCTCAACCACGCGCCTGAGATGATCATCCTAAGGCTTTGAAGTGTATCACACTTGTCTGAATTCGCTCAAGGGCGATCAGATGCCGAGTCTGCGCGCGACTCGCAGAATACCGGTGATGCTTTTGCCGTCGATGATGTCGCCGCGCTCGATCATGGCGAGCGCTTCGGTCAGATGGATGCGCTCGACCTCGATGAATTCATCCGCATCGCTATCTAACCGCGACTCAGTCAGGTCGGTGGCTAGAAACAGATGAATAAACTCAGTGGTATAGCCAGGCGCGACATAAATGCCGCCAATGGGCTCGATCTTGCCGGGGTGAAAACCCGTTTCTTCCTGAAGCTCTCGTTTGGCGCAGTCGAACGGCGGCTCATTGGGTTCGAGCGTCCCTGCGGGGATTTCCAGCAGGACTTGACCCGCCGCGATCCGAAACTGACGCACCAGCAGTAGATTCTGCGCCGCATCGAGCGCGACCACTGCGACCGCGCCGGGATGCCGCACGAGTTCACGCCTAGCAGATCTGCCATCGGGAAGCTGAACCTTTAGAAGGGCAAGTCGGATGACTCGCCCTTCATAGATCGACTCAGTATGAAGAATAGTTTCGTTCACGGGATGCAGATTTCCTGATCAATGTAAATCAGATTGACGTTGGTGATCTGCGGATTCGCTGCTGCCAGCGCATTGACAGTTGTCCCGTAAGTGAGCGAAATGCGGAACAGCGTGTCGTTCTGGCGCACGCGGTAATATGTCCGGCAGCCGGCAGGCGGCGGCGGCGCAAAGGTGACTGTCAAAGATGAGCCTGTGGAGCCGCCGCAGTTAGGGATAGTCAACTGCTGACCGACAAGAATGAGGTTGATGTTCGCGATCCCGCTGAGCGCCGCGATCTCGTGGACGGTGGTATTGAAGCGCAGTGAGATGCGGAATAAGTTATCGCCGCGCTGAACGATGTAGGTGCAGGTTCCGCCCGGCTGCGGCACAGATGGCCTTGGCGTTGCCACAACAGAGCCGCCTGCCCCACCGCCTGCCTGTTGGGTCAGGATGCTGAAGTCAAAGGTCGGTGACGGCGTGACAAACTGACCGAGGATGGCTTCAGTCGTCTGAGTTTGCTGGAGCGCTGCTTCAAAGGTGGCGATTTGAATGGCAGCGGTCGCTGTTTGGAAGCCGGGATCGAGCTGTGTGAACGGATCGACGGGCTGCTGCTGACCGCTCTGCGGCGCGCCGCCGAACAGTTCGATGGCGAGCGCAGTAGCTGTGCCGGCGAGTTCATCCTGGGCGGCTGCGCTGCTGGCATCGGCGATCTGCGTGCCGGCGGACAGGGTGGACTGCGCGTCAAATGTCGCCAGAAAATCGGGCGTTGGGGTGGCAGTTGGGAACAAATCCGCCTGAAGCGTCTGCGCGGTGAGGGTTTCCGCGAATGCCGTGGACTCGGCGAACAGCGTCGCCAGTTCATCTGGCGTCGGTGACGCCGCCATTGCCGTCTGGGCTGCGGCAATTTCGGTGGACTGCGCGGCTAATGTCGCCATCTCATCCGGCGTGGGGGTCTCGCTTGGAAGTTGAGCGACTTCGACGACTTCAACTGTAGGGGACTCGTCCGGAATGGGCAGGTCTTCTACAATGGGCAGGTCTTCCACCGTTGGTGTTGGCTCAGGCTCAAAGACTTCGGTTGGTTCAGGAGTCGTGTTGAGCGGGATAAATGCGACATTGGTCGCTTCCAAGCCCGCTCCGGCGGGCAGAGAACATCCCGAAGCGGTGGCGGCAAGACTCAAGAAGAGCAGAAGCCCTAACATGCGCAGTGTGTTCTTTTGCATCCGGCGATCCCCTTTTCAAAGGCACAGCGCGAGCCAATGCGTTCATTATAACCGCGTTTGGTCAGTGCGCTATGACTCCAGCGCCATTTTGTCATCCAGGGGATCATGGGCGGAAGCCGCAGCTGGTTTTGGCAGTGTGAGGATCACGCGTGTCCCGTTTCCAAGCTCGCTCTCGATGGAGAAAGTGCCGTTATACAGTTCAATCAGGCGTTTGGCGATGGCAAGACCCAGCCCAGTACCCTGCTGCTCGTAAATGATCCGATCAAACTGCATATAAGCGCCGATACTGGCGATCTGCTTCGCAGTCATCCCACGACCGTGATCCTCGATAATGATCTGGTATCCGCGTTCGTGTGGGTGTGCTGAGACGATGACGGCTGTGTTCGACTCGGAGAATTTGAAGGCGTTGTCGATGAGTTCCTCGATGATGCGGCGGAAATGATCCTCCGATATGCCGACGGCTTCGACATCGCTCAGCGCGAGATGCAGATCGGCGAGGCGTTCATGCGGAACTCTTGCGATGGCGGCGCGTTCGATGATCGCCATCGGCAAGTAGGTGACGCCGAGTCTAAGCGCATTGATCTGTTCCGGATTGGAGGCGATCAGAATGGTCTGCGCGTAAGCTAGAAAATTCTCGAACAGGCGGTAAAGCCGCATCGCTGATAGATTGATCTGCTGTGCATACTCGACGATACGCGCCATCGGGAGGGTTTGATCGGCGGTTATGATCAAATCAGAATAACCCATGATGACATTCAGCGGCGTTCGCAGTTCATGAGGCAGCGAAAAGATGATGTTGCGGGCAAGCGTGTCGACACTTTCCTTCTTTTCAGCGCGGCGCTTTTTCAGCTTTTCAAGCTGAACGCGGACAGCGGTGAGCAGTTCTGAAGCCGTAAACGGCTTGGTCAGGTAGTCTTCTGCGCCTTGTTCCATGCCATGCCGCATTTCCTCGCGGTCAGCGCGAGCGGTGAGGAACATGAAGGCAAAATCTGTCCACTCCTGCTTGTGCAGTGCCTCCAGCACGCCGTGCCCATCCAGACCGGGCATCATGATGTCGCAGATGATCAGATCAGGCTGGAACGAAAGGGCTTTTTCGACGCCAATCGAGCCGTTCTCTGCGCCTTCCGCTTCGTATCCTTCAAATCCCAGCATTTCGATGATGTCCCTTCGAAGCGACGGCACGTCTTCAATGACCAGGATTTTGGGCTTGTGTTCAGTCATAACTTGGCTCAGCTTCTTTAATTCACAGAATTATAAACCCTCTCTGGAGTCTATCCTGAATTATTAACGCCGTTCCATGAGAAATTGTGCGCAAGCCGTCATCAACCGAAGACCAGCGCGAGCGCCAGAATGATCAACCCAGCGGCGATGCGATAGTAACCGAAAGCGGTAAAGGTGCTGCGCGCCACATATCGAAGCAGCCAGCCGATGGCCAGCCACGCGATAACGGCGGCAGTGATCGTCCCGACCGCCAGATACAGCAGGTCATTGGGCTGAATCTCGTCCAGGCTCAGGAGCAGATCGATCACAGTTGCGCCGCCGAGCGTTGGTATTGCCAGATAAAATGAGAAGCGTGTGGCATCCTGACGGCGCAGTCCGACCAGCATCCCGCCGATGATCGACGCAGCAGAGCGCGATACACCGGGGATAAACGCTGCCATCTGCGCGACTCCGATCAGCGCAGCCTGGCGGTAGCTCAGCGTGAAGAAGTCCTCATCCACTGACGGCTGCAGCTGCTGACCGAAACGGCGTTCGATCAGGATCAGGATCACGCCGCCGACGATTAGTGCGATGGCGACCACCACGGGTGAAAACAGCACCGTTTTGATGAAGTCGCGGAGTAAGATACCAATGATCCCCGCCGGAATGACAGCGATCAGCAGCCCGATCCAGAAGCGGCGTGCTGCTGGTTCAGTGGGCGCGCGCATCAACCTCATCCAGAGATCGCGCCAGTAGTGGAGAACGACGGCGATTACCGCGCCGAGCTGGATGAAAATCTCGAAGGTGTTGGTCAGCGCCGGGCTGAAATCCGGCTGAAGAATGGCGGTCGCAACGATCAGATGCCCGGTGGATGAAATCGGCAAAAATTCTGTAATGCCCTCAATGAAGCCTAGGATGACGATTTTCAGCAGATCGAGCAGCAAGACCATTTACCTTCGACTCAGAGCTTGCTGCCGAGCCACAGTCCGGGCAGGACAGCCAGCAGACAGAGTAGATTGGTTGCAATGATATAGAACCCTGCCATCATCCATTCCTCACGCTGGATCAGGGCGATGGTCTCGTTGGTGAATGAGGAATAGGTGGTATAGCCGCCGCAGAATCCGACGGCGATCAGCAGGCGAAGCTGCGGGGCCAGCGCTGTGTGGCGCGCTGCCCATGCGATAAACACCGCCAGCAGAAAGGATCCACTAACGTTGATCAGCAGCGTCCCATATGGAAAGTTCTGACCGAATTGGCTGCCTATCCAGGTCGACATTAGATAGCGCAGATTCGCGCCGACAAATGCCCCTATCCCGATCAGCACGGCGGTTTGCATACGAAAGTCGATCCATTTCATGATGTCATTGCAGGCGTCAGCGCGCGCTTGCCGCGCGCTGGTAGACGCTGGTATTTTTGCCTGCGTACCATGCCATAAAGCGCGCTCCGGCGATCAGGTAGTTCCAGCGGTCAGCGTGGGCGCACAGGCGAAATTCGCGCAGCAGCGCGCCCATGTGCTTGACGCTGTGGAGCAGTGTGCCGTCATCGGTGCAGGCGACGGCGGTCAGCGCCGCGATCATGCCGTCCGGCGCTGTTTCCGTCAGTTGATAGGCGCGCACACAGGCGGTTGAGGTGCGCGTGTCGTGATCGTGCAGCGCCTTATGCATGATGGCGAGCAGCACGTCCGGTGCATGATGGCGCAGCGCATTGACATCCTCAGCGTATGGATAGCTGCGCGCCGGTTCAAACGGGATGAACTCGAAATTTTCGTTGAGGATGCTGGGACCGCGTTCAAGCAGGCTCCCGCCCTGAATGGCGGCAAGCGCGGCGGTGCGCGGTGACAGGCGCGGCAGCATCGTTCGCAGCGCCGACGTACTGGTATTGATGTGCATCGGCGCGACTTCGCGGCTGATGGCGTCGAAAGCGTCATGCGGGACAGGATCGGTCATCAGATAGAGGTCACATGCTGCCAGACAGACCGCCGCCAGCACCGTATCCGGAGAACAGCCGTCCGCCAGTGCGCGCGCCGCGATCTCCGGTCGGTCATGCGGCGGCGCGGTCAGAAAGGCGGCGCGCAGATGATCGACCCTGTCCGATTGATAGGCGGTTTGCGGCGCGCCGTTGTCGAGCTTGTAATGCTTCATCAGATCGAGCGCACGGTCATAGGGCGCGAAATTGCGCGGAAAGCTGGCGCTGTAGCGCAGCGCGACGCGCAGCAGGTCGAAGCCCTCCTCCCAGCCGATCAGATCGACCATGTGCAGCGAGAGCGCGGGCGTCAGGAAGGTGTGATCGTCGGTGACCATGCCCTCCAGCCCGATATCCAGCAGCAGATCGACTAAAGCGGATTTCGGGAGCTGTTTTTTCAAGCCGACAATGCGGTGATCGACGCGCATATACTCGCCCAGCCGAACATCAGCGCGCAGCCAGCGGATATTCTCCGTGTCGGACGTGTCATAGAGTGGTGAGAAGGGCAGTAGTTCATATGGACTGAGGCATGGATCGTGCAGGTCGAATACGACCTGATGGAGCGCCTGGATCAGCAGCAAATGGCGCGTGCGCTCCGGTTGATCCTCAGCGAGCTGGCGGGCGTCCTCGCAGCCGATGGCAGCATGGGAGACGAACCCCAGCAGATTGTGCGCCTGATTGTTGATGTAACGGGCGGCGGTTAGCGCGCCGGCTGCCCAGAGCGCGGTTTCGGATGCGCCGTCGTGCAGCGCTGAGACAGTTTTTTCAACAATATCGTCCGGGCGGGCGGTTCGCAGCCATGAGATATGGTGCTGCATTTCACTCAGATCAAGCGCAGGGGTATAGTCGCGTAACATTACATTACAGCCTCGGAACTATTCACAATTTTCTCATGTTATCAAAAACGGTGCGTGGGAGCAATGCGAAAAACTACCGAAAAATGCCCGCTTGCTGTCCGCCATCGATTACAAACACCTGCCCAGTGATCATTTTTGCGGCATCGGAGGCTAGAAACAGCGCCAGTGACGCGACATCGGCTGGCTGGATCACGCCAGGGAGCGGCTGAAATTCATCCAGAAATGCCGCCACACCATTGGTGGGGAAATCGGCGTTGAACGGCGTATCGACGTAGCCGGGGCAGATCGCGTTGCAGCGGACACTATCGCGGGCGTAATCCAGCGCGATGCTGCGCGCCAGGTTGATCGCGGCGGCTTTTGACGCGGCATAAGCGGCCTTGCCTTTCGCCGGACGGATGCCAAATGTGCCGGCATTGATCAGGATCGCGCCGCCGCCGCGCGTGCGCAGGATCGGGATGGCGTGTTTTGCTGCCCAGTAGACGCTGGTGACATTGACCGTGAACGCCATGTCCCAATCGGCATCGCTGCTCTCGACAACTCCCCCGTCGGGACGATAGCCCGCGCTGCAAAAGAGCACGTCGATCCCGCCGAAATGGGCAGTCGAGTCCGCAATCATGCGGGCGTTATCTTCAGGGCGCGTCACGTCGATCTCCAGCGCCAACGCCTGACCGCCGGACGTGGCGATCTCTGCAGCCACCGCCTCGACTTTGGCGCGTGTCCGTCCGGCAGCGACCACTGACCAGCCCGCTGCGCCGAATGCCAGCGCTGATGCCCGCCCGATTCCCGATCCTGCGCCAGTAATGACGACGACTTTCCCGCTCACAGCTTCACCCACACGGACTTCAGTTCGGTGTACATTTCCATCACCTGCCGACCGAGTTCGCGCCCATAGCCGCTTTCGCCCATACCGCCGAACGGCACTGCTGGATCGAACCAGTCATAGGTGTTGATCCAGACCACGCCCGCATTGAGCGTCCGCGCCAGGCGGTGCGCCCGACTCAGGTTGTTGGTGTAGACGCCCGCCGCCAACCCGAAGCGAGAGGCATTCGCTCGCTGGACAACCTCTTCTTCATTGTCGAAGGCGAACATGGTCAGCACGGGTCCGAAAATCTCCTCCGCTGCGATCAGCGAGTCGTCAGCGGCATCCGCAAAGATCGTCGGCTGCATGAAATAGCCGCCCGCCAGATCGCCGCCGATGCGCGATCCGCCCGCGATCAGCGCCGCGCCATCGCGCTTGCCCGCCTCGATATAGCCCAGCACCCGATCAAGTTGGGTCTGCGAGATCAGGGGTCCTAACTGTGTTGATGTATCCAACCCATATCCAACTTTAAGAGCGCAAGCCGCAGCTGCCAGTGCCGATTGGACAGTGTCGTAAATACTGCGCTGCACATACAGCCGTGATCCGGCGACGCAGTTCTGCCCGCTGTTGGCGAAGATCGCCCACAATGCCGCCTGCGACGCGGCGTGGATGTCGGCATCGTCGAAGATGATCAGCGGGGACTTGCCGCCCAGTTCGAGCGAGACATGCTTAAGATTGCCCGCCGATGCGCCGACGATGCGTTTGCCGACTTCGGTCGAGCCGGTGAAGGCGATCTTGGCGACTCCGTGATGCTGTGTCAGCGCTGCGCCTGCTGTCTCACCGAATCCAGTGACGACATTGAAGACGCCTTCGGGTATGCCGGCTTCGAGCGCCAGCTCTGCCAGCCGGATCGCGGTCAGCGGAGTCTGCTCGGCAGGCTTGAGGATCAGCGTGTTGCCCGCCGCCAGCGCAGGCCCGATCTTCTGCGCCGCCATCACCAGCGAGTAATTCCACGGCGTGATCGCGCCGCATACGCCCAACGGCTGGCGGACGCTGTAGACGTGAAAATCGGGCGAAGAGATGGCGTAAGTCTCTCCGGTGAGCTTGGTGGGAAAGCCGGCGTAATAGCGCATCTGGTTGATGGCGACATGGACCTCGACATTGTACGCCGCGTTCCACGGCTTGCCGTTGTCCAGCACTTCAAGCTGTGCCAGCTCGGTTTTATGCGCTTCCATCAGGTCAGCGAAGCGGTGCAGCAGGCGCTCGCGCTGATTGGGCATCAGCGCCGCCCATGCGGGGAAGGCGCGCTGCGCCGCTTGTACCGCGCGGTCGATGTCCTCCGCGTCTCCGGCTGCGCAGACCGTGAGCGGCTGACCGGTCGCGGGGTTGAGCGTCTCGAACGTTGCCCCGGACGCTGCAGCTGCCCATTGTCCGCCGATCAGCAGCTTCTGCTCCCGCTTCAGGAACGCCTCAACATCGGGATGAATCGGGATCAACTCGCCCATCGCGCTCACTCCAGCATCCAGCCGCCATCGACAAAGACCAGCGCGCCGGTCATGTAGCGCGAGTCATCCGACGCCAGAAATGCCGCCACGTCGGCGACATCCTCCGGCTTGCCGAGCCGTTTGATCGGCAGGCGATTCGCCCATGCCTGCGCGCCCGCCGGATCGGGCAGGATTTGCGTCTCGATGATGCCCGGCGCGATGCTGTTGGCGCGGATGCCACGCTCGCCGTATTCCAGCGCGATGCATTGTGTCAGCGCGTGGACGCCAGCTTTCGCCGCGCAGTAGTGGGCGGAATGGGTGAAGGCGATTTGCCCACTGATCGATGCCAGGTTGATGATCGTCCCGCCGCGACTCGCCGCCAGCCATGCGCGGATGGCGATCTGGCTGACCAGAAAGACGCTGGTCAGGTTGGTATTGATCATCCGGTGCCACTCTTCGTCAGTCATGGCGTCAAAAGCGGCGTTGAAGAAGATGCCCGCGTTGTTGACCAAGATGTCCAGCGTTCCAAGCGCCGCCGCTGCGCCGTCGATCATCGCTTGAACGCTGGCGCGGTCGGTCACATCGGCTTGCGATGCCCAGGCGCGCCCACCGGACGCCTCAATGTGAGCGGCGGTGTCCCGCGCTGTCTCTGCGTTGATGTCCGAGGCGGCGACCGCCGCGCCATCCGCCGCCAATCGGAGCGCAATCGCCCGCCCGATGCCTCGTCCCGCGCCGGTGACCAGCGCGACTCTGCCATCCAGCCGCCCCATTGTCACGACTCCTCGATGTAAGCGATGACCGCGCCCACTTCGGCTTCGTCGTCCTGCGCAGCGGTCAGCTCGACCACCGTACCGCTGACGGGCGCCTCGAGATCGGTGCTGACTTTTTCCGTCTCGATAGTCAGCAGGGGCTGTCCTTTCTCGACTCGATCCCCTTCACTCACATGCCACTTTGCGATGATGCCGTGAGTCATGGTCATACCATATTTGGGCATCTTGACTTCAATCAGTGCCATTGTTTCACCTCACCTTGCTGCCACAGCCATCAGTTCACGCGCCGCCGCCGCGATCTCCTCGGCTGATGGGATAACCGCCTTTTCCAGCGCCGGGCTGAAGGGAATCGGCACGGGCTTGCTGCTGATCCGTCTCGGCGCAGCTTTCAGATCGGAGAAGCCCTTCTCCGCCACGACCGCCGCCCACTCGCTTGCGCCGCCGCACACGGGATAGCTTTCATCGACGGCGATGAAGCGCCCAGTTTTCGCCACCGACGCCAGCACCGTTTCCTCATCCCAGGGCTTGAGCGTCCGCAGGTCGATCACCTCAGCGCTGATGCCGTCGGCTTCGAGCGCCGCTGCCGCTTTCAGGCTCTGATGCACCATCATGCCCGCTGCGCAGATGGTCACGTCGGCTCCCTCGCGCTTGATGTCGGCTTTGCCGAGCGGGATGAGGTATTCCTCATCCGGGACTTCACCGCGCTGTCCGCCAAGCGAGAGATGATTGAAAAAGACGACCGGGTTGTCATCGCGGATGGCGGCTTTGAGCAAGCCTTTGGCATCGTATGGCGTGGATGGCATGACGACCTTGATCAGCGGCATGTTCATGAAGAACGGATGGACGGACTGGCTGTGATGGTGTCCCGCCGACGATCCCGATCCATTCTGAGTCATGTAGACAATTGGCAGCTTGGTCTGTCCGCCGAACATATAGCGCATCGCGCCCGCTTGATTGGCGATCTGGTCGAAGGCGAGATACAGAAATGTGCCGAACATCAGATCGACGACCGGGCGCAGTCCGGTTGCCGCCGCGCCGACGCCCGTGCCAGCGACGGCAAGCTCGCTGATCGGCGTGTCGATCACGCGCTTGTCGCCAAACTCAGCGTGCAGCCCGCGCGTCCCGGCGAAAACTCCCAAGCGCACATCCTCCCCGATCAAAAAGACAGTCGGATCGCGGCGCATTTCTTCAGCCAGCGCCGCTTGAATAGCGGCGATCATCGTTTTTCTCGGCATGATTTTTATACCCAGGTATCTTCATACAGGCTTTCGAGTGATGGATCGGGGCTGGAGCGGGCGAATTCCACCGCTGCGGTCACTTGTTCGACGATTTTGGCGTCGAGCGTTTCCAGATGGGACGCCGGCGCGATCTCGCGTTCGATGATGAATGCGCCGAGCCGCGCCAGCGGGTCTTTTTCCTGCGCGGCGCGCTCTTCTTCGGGGGAGCGATACTGCTGACCCGCGAGAAACGCGGCTTCGCCCTCTGCATGACCGCCGCGACGGTGGGTTTTGGCTTCGATCAAGGCGGGTCCTTCGCCGCGCCGCGCCCGTTCGACCGCGGCGGCTGCCGCTTCATACACGGCGAGCGCGTCCGTCCCATCGACGATCACGCCCGGAATGCCGTAGCCGTGCGCACGCTCGGCGATGTCCTGAATGTTCATGGCGCGTTCCGCTGGCGTGAATTCGCCGTAGCCGTTGTTTTCGCAGACGAAGATCACAGGCAGTTTGAGCGCCGACGCCAGATTGAGCGACTCGTGAAAGCTGCCCTCATTGGCTGCGCCGTCGCCGAACAGCGACACCGCGACCTGATCCGTCCCGCGATAATAGGCGCTGAAGCCTGCACCGACCGCAACCGGGATGCCGCCGCCGACGATCCCGCACGCGCCCAACATGCCGATGGAGAAATCGGCAATGTGCATACTGCCGCCCTTGCCTTTGCAGTAGCCGGTCGCCTTGCCGAACAATTCCGCCATCATCCGGTTGAAGTCGCCGCCCTTGGCGATCACGTGTCCGTGTCCGCGATGGGTGCTGACGATGTAATCATCATCGCGCAGCGCGGCGCACACCCCGACGCCGACGGCTTCTTCGCCGATGTACAGGTGGACAAAGCCGGGAAGCTGACCTTCCGCAAACAGTTTGCCGACCTGTTCCTCAAAGCGCCGGATGCGCAGCATTCGGGTGTAGATATCCATCACAACTTCAGGGGAAGGGGTCATAAAACCAACTCCATCGCTGTTTTTGCCAGAACGCGGGTTGCCGTGACGATCTGCGCTGTCTCGATGCGCTCATCGACCATGGGCCAGATCGGGATGTAGCCGGGTCCATATTCCACACAGGTGATGCCGACGCCCTTGAAATGGCAGGTGTCGGCGGTTGCGCCGATGCGATGTCCTGCGCCAACGACCGGATCGCGCCCGGTGACGGCGCGGTGCGCTTCGATCAGCCGCGCCACGACCGGTGCATCAACCGGCGTCGCTTCACGGGCGGGCATGTTCGGCTGCGAGTCGCTTTGCGGGATGATCAGCGCATAGTGAAAATTCGGGTCTTTGGCGGCGATCTGATCGAGCCGGCGCGTCATGTCGGCGCGGACGGACTCCTCGGTCATGCCGGGGATGATGCGCAGGTCGAAGGTGATCGTCGTGGTGTCCTGAAAATGCTCAATATGGCGCACTGCCATCGACGGGAAGCCGGGAATCAGCGGGTGCGGCGTGTAATGCAGCCAGCCGCCTTGATCGACCGATGGAATCTGCACGTACGCCGGGCTGAAGGCGGCGATCACCTTCGTCATCTGCTCAATCGGGTTGATATACGGGACGCGGTGCTTAAATTCGCCTTTAACGCGGACTTTGCCCTGCACGTAGCCGACCGAGATCGTGCCAACATCGAGATTGCTGGCTTCGGTGACGATGCAGTTGTCCGGGCGCAGTCCAGAGTCGATCAGGTGCAGCGCGCCGACTCCGCCGCCGGTCTCCGCCACCACGCAGGCGACGATCAGATCGCCCTTGAGCGGTTGACCCATGCGCCGGACGATCTCGGCTGCCATCAGGATCGCCGCCACGCCGCTTTTCATGTTGATCGCGCCGAGGCCGTAGAGATAGCCGTCCTCGATGTCCGCCGCGAACGGATCGTGCGTCCATTCGGACTCCCGAAACGGGCGACCGCCCCAATCGCTGGTGTCGGTGTGTCCGCAGAGCATCAGCGACGGCGCTTTACCCGTCCCGCGCAGCGTCCCAATTGCCTGATGGGTCACGCCGCCGTTTCGCAGCGGCACGGTCTGAAGATCGACCTCAAAGCCGCGCGCGCGCATCCAATCGGCGATCCAAAAGCCGAGCTGCGACTCCTGCCATAGGTAAGAGGGGATGCGGATCAAGTCCTGGGTCAGCTTAACCGGTTCGTCGGGATGGAACAGCGCATCGATCTGAGCGAGATCGACGTTCATTCGTTCTTGACCTCCGCCCGTTGGGGGACGACTGCCCAGACATCGAAGCCGATTTGCGCGCCGCCCCAGAGTTCCTTGACGCCGATGGTGTTGCGCGCTGGATACGGCGGGCTGAAGAATTCGCGGAAAATCCGATCCATGTCCGCGAAGCGGTTGATGTCAGTGAGCGAGACGGTGACTCGCAGGACATCGGCGAACGTGCAGCCTGCGGCGTTCAGCACTGCGCCGATGTTCAGCAGCGCCTGGCGCGCCTCCGCTTCAAACCCGCCTTTGACCACGCCTGACCCGTCGGGATGCGTGCCGAGAAACCCGGAGGTGACCACCAGATCGCGCCATCGCACTGCCTGGCTGTAGCCGCTGGTGGGGACAGGCGCTTCATCAGTGAGGATGACTTCAAATGCTGGCATATTCACGCTGTCTTGAAAAGTTGTATCTGGGATGGCGCGAAGATACAATGACTTCCTCATCTTGTCAAAAAATTTCACGAGTGTTTCTCATGACTGAACATGACGATTCTATCCTGTATGTGCAGAAGGGTCCGCCGACGATCACGGAGATGTCCGGTCCTGAAGTTCAGGCGATGCTGAAAAAGACCGATGTGATCCTCATCCCGGTTGGCGCGACCGAAGATCATGGGGCGCATCTGCCCTTAGGGACGGACACGATGGAGGCGCGCGAAATCTGCCGGCTCACGGCAATTGCGCTGGATAAACTCGGCTGCCCGGTCGTGATCGGACCTGTGATCCCGTTCGGGACATCGAGCTTCCATATGGGCTTTCCCGGCACGGTCTCGATCAGCTCTGCCACGCTGATCGCGCTGCTCAAAGAAGTCTGCCTGAGCCTATATCATGGTGGCTTTCGCAATTTTGTGTTCGTGCATGGACATGATGGCAATTTGCCGTCGATGATGGTCGCGGCGCAGGAGCTGGTTGATGCCACGCCGGACGCGGCGGCGTGCGTGCTGAACTGGATGGTGGCGCTCAGCAAGGTGTATCACACGATTCAGACCTCGAAAAAGGGCGAGAGTCACGGTGGAGAAGGCGAGACCTCGCGCCTGCTGGTGACGCATCCCGAACTGGTGCATCCTGAAAAAGGCACAGCGTTTTACTTGCCGCCGGAAGAACTGCGCAAAATTCAGTCGCCGGAGCATATGAAGACCGGCGGCGGCATTTACTACGGCGTGCGCAGCTACAAGGCGCTGACGCCCTATGGCAGCATCGGCGATCCGACGCTGGCGAAGCCGGAGACGGGTGATAAGGGCTATGCCGCCATCGTCGAGTGGCTGAGCATAGTGATCAAGCGCGACTTCTTCGATGAGCGCGCTCAGGCGCGCGTCAGCATTTCTGAGTGAGGTGCATCACATCAATGCGCGCATCTCAACAATCCTGGAGCAAACATAACGCAGGCAGAACCCCAATTCTGTTAATGCTGCTTGTCTTTATCGCCTATTTCCTTCTAGCACTAGTGGGGTTTAGTTCGCCTCTAATCGTCGGTGATGAAATTTTCAGTGTTCAGGAGGCATCACGCCTGAGATTGAACCCTCAAGGGATGGTATATCATCTCTTCCTCAGCCTCTGGATGCAAATCAGCGCCGATCCGATCTGGCTGCGCATTCCTGGGATCATCTTAGGCGCATTGAGCATTCCCGTCGTGTGGCTGTGGCTGAATTCGCTGCGAGGAAAACACGTTGCAACGTTAAGCGCAGCATTGTTGATCTGCGCGCCCGTGTTTATGTCCTTGGTAGTTTTTCTACGCTTGTATTCGTTCTTTATCTTTTCAAGCGCGCTGCTTTTCGCAGTCTATACATCTCTAGCGCGGCTTGAACGCCGTCTAAGACCGTCTGAGATTGCGCTGTTGTTGATTTGCGGGCTGTTGGTTTTAAGTGCGCACTTGTTTGGCGCTGTCGTTGTCGGACTGATTGTTGTTCACTGGGTTGTTGTATATCCTCGGCGTGCGCCGCGATGGGTTAGGTTGGGTCTGATTTTGGCGGGGTTGGTTGTTGTCGGACTGTTGGTGACACTGGCGGTTTCTCCACGAACGGTCGCGCAGCTCTATCAACTCATCGACAGTATGATCTTCTCAAATATCCTAGAGCGCGGCGGCGCGGTTGAGGGTCCGAAAGGACTCTCTCTTGTTATTCTTGCCAAGCCCCCCCTATTGTTCTTTGAATTTATCTTTGGCGAACAGGTTTATCCGCTTGATCTGCCTGCGGTTATCCCCGGTGTAACAGCGGCGGTGCTGCTGCTGCTGCTCGGTATCTGGCGGTTGTTTCGAACCGGCGATCGCTTTGCTGCTGCGTTTCCGATTATCATCGCGCTTGGCAGCCTCTTTTTGACGACAGTCGTCTTCGATCCGCTGGTTCCGCCGAGTTTCATGGCGTCAATAGACAATCGTCACATTGCGTTCATCCTGCCGGTCTTTTTCTGGGTGATCGCCGAAGGTGTGATAGCGCTGAAGCCGCGCATTTGGGGCATTATGCTGGGCGGTGTCTTCATCGTTTCGCAGTTGTTTGGGCTGTGGAGTCTTCATCGTCCAGCCTACAACTTCACCGACTACGATCCGCTTATGCGCCAAATCGCGGCGCTGGAGGAGGGTGAAAATGGCGTTGTGCTGCTGGCAGAAGGGCGAACGGCTCAATTCTTGAGACAAAATTACCGAGGCGCGCTGCCTGTTCATAACATGTGGGATTATCCGCTGGAGACAAACGGGCCTGCTGATTTGATTGCGCCATATCGCCAGATTCTGTTCACCAGCTTGGACTTCAAAGACAGCAACCGCTGCGTCCTCAATCAGTACCTGATCGGCGCGGAGCGCTGGCGGGGCGAATTCACCCATGTCAGCTACCCGCTTATCGCTTACTTGTTTGATAGAACCATGCCCTCGGATGAGGCGCAAACTCTGCTTCCACCGACGTTTTTCCATATGCGTTTTCAGGATTTAGCGCTGCCACAGCAGTTACAGTGGGGTGGGCGGTCATTTGACATCATCAGTCCATTTACACTGCCGACCTGCCGCAGTGAACGCGCATACACGGTCTCGGCGCAGGGACGAGAAAATGGGAACCGGCTGCTGCTGCTTTCCAACGTGGTCGGTAGGCGTACTGTTCCTGAGGGGACTCGGGTTGGCACGGTGACCGCACTCGATCGGGAGGGAAACATTCAACGCTTTGAGATGCGAGTGGGCAGCGAGACGGCTGCCTGGGATGAGGGAACCTGCGCCGAGCCATGCTTTTCCGCATTATCTTGGCAGAAGCGCGTCCATTTTCTCGGTTTCAGCGCTTATCCTCGCGCCAATGATCAATTCACCGCCCATATCTGGGGCGCGGAACTGGCGCTGGATGGGCAGATGGACATCGAGTCGATCACCCTTGAGGTCGAGCCGGATTTTGACGCGGAATGGAATATCTGGGGGCTGTATCTGCTTGGCGACTAGACCAATCGAGAGATGTGGCGCTATTTGGACTGGATGGTCTGCTTTACGATTAGATCGTCTTATCCAACAGCCCAAGAGTATCACTTCACATGACCACAATTGCTCAGACGCCTGCCCGGCGCGCCGAACAAACGGCTGTCCCGCACTCCGTATACATTGCGCTTGCCATTGGCATCCTAGCGGGAGCGTCGGCGGCGCTTTCAACTAAATACGCGCTAGCGGAAGGCGCATCGCCGCTGATGATCGCGTTCTTTCGGCTCAGCGCGGCGACTCTGCTGCTGACGCCGATCATTTTGGCAAAATATCGCGATGATCTGCGCACGCTGACGCGCCGTGATCTGCTGCTGTTGAGCGTCGGCGGTATCTGGATGGCGCTGCACTTCGTCTTTTGGAGCGCTTCGCTCGCTTATGCGAGCGTGCTGGTGGCGACTGTGATCGTGTGTTCATCCCCGATTTGGACAGCGATCTTTGAGATCGCCTTTCTGCGCGCGCGATTAACGCGGATGATCTTGATCGGGTTAATCCTGGCGGTGGGCGGTAACATCGTGATCGCGCTCGGCAGCAGCGCCGATGGCGGCAGCAATCAGGCGCTTGGCGGTTTCATCGCGATGGTGGCTGCTATCGTTATTGCCGCGCAGCGCACGGTTGGACGGTCGCTGCGGCTGCACATCCCGCTGTTTCCGTATCTGTGGCTGATGTATCTGGCTGGCACGTTAACCCTGCTGCCGATCATGCTCGCCACCCAAACACCGATCCTCGGCTATACGCCGAGCGCCTATTTCTGGATGTTTTTGCTGACGCTGCTGCCTCAGCTTTTAGGTCATGGCGCATTCAACTACGCGCTTGGCTACTTCTCTGCTACTTTCACCAGCCTGATCATTCAAACGCAGCCGCCGATTGCGTCGGCGGTCGCTTTTTTTGCGTTAGGCGAAGTCCCGAGCTGGCTTCAGGTGATCGGCAGCGGTGTGATCGTGGCGGGGGTGATCATGGCGATCCAGGGGCGGCGGGTGGCGTCAGTTGCAGCCAATCTACCGCCACCGCCAGCGGGCGCGAGTCCGCATTGAAGCCAATTTCAGCGGGTGATGGGGCAGCGTCGTAGATCAGCGCGATCTCAATCCTCCCATCGTCCGGAATCGCCGCAGCGGGCAGTCTGAATCGATATTCCGCCAATCCGTCCGGCTGCACCTGGGCGGTTTCTTCCAGCATGAATTCATTGATGCGCACCTGAAGGGGGCGCGGTTCATGAAATGCTTGCGCGCTGAGGGTCAGCGTGTAGTCGGCACGCGGCAGATCGAGGTAAAGGCGCGCATCCGTCTGACCGAACAGCGGCTGACCCGTCCAGCGCCAGCGAATCCCGCCGACTGGCTCAGCCGGATGCCAGCCCCAGCCCAGATAGCGCACGTCGTCCGCGCCGCCGATGTCGATGAACAGGTCAGGCGGCGTGCGCGGCGGACAGCCATCAGGATGCCACGCTGTGCGGTAGACCAGCGCATCCCCTTCGACCCAGATCGGGCAGACGAGATCGCGCTGCTGATTGAAAAAGCCGATCACTTCCCCTTGAGTCGTGCCGTATGGCTCGATCCACTGACGATGAATGACGAAATAGCCAATCGGAAAGCTGAAGATTCGCTCGCGCATCTGCTCGCGGACGATCTCCGGTTCGAGAAAGCGCCGCTGACCGAGCCACGCCATCATCGCGTCATCGGTGCGCATGTACATGTAGGTATAGGTGTTGACTCGCGAGATATGCCCATTGACCATGCGTTTGCCATGAGTCAGCCCGTAAAACTGCGTCGATGGGAAGATCGTCTCCCCGACGATGCCTTCGCCGCTCATGCCCGCCGTCGGCACATCGACGATGACGTAACTGTAGGGTTCGGCTGCCATCTGGTCATAGAAGGTATAGCGCGGCGGGAGCGCCTGAAGTGGAAACGGCATCAGCAGGCGCGCCTCCGCTGCAACCACCAGCAGTGCCGCGCCTGTAAACGCGGGGGAGCGCGTCCAGCGCCAGCGCGCGAAGGTCAGCCCGATGAAGACCAGCGCGGGCAGCGCGAATACCGGGACAAAGCGCTCAGGGTAGCGGAACATGCCGCCAAGCGCCTCATGCAGCAGCGTGTAGAGTGGGGTGAGCGCACCAGCAGACAGGATCAGCGGAACGGGGATGAGCAGCGCCCAGAACCACGCTCGGCGCGGCGTCCAGCGCGCGGATGCCAGCGCCGCGATCAGCAGCGGGATGATCAGCGCGCCAACCGACTCCAGAAACAGCGTGCGCGTGATGTAGCCAAGCGGGAACGGAATTTCGACCGCGCGATCAGCGGGAGTCGGGGCAAGTCCGGTGCGATCATAGCTCAGGATCGCCGGAAGCAGCCCGACCGTCCACGTCAGGGCTAAAGCCAGCCCGACCGCGCCGAGTCCCGCCGCGATCAGCCGCGCTTTATGCCGCGATTCGATCACGGTTTTGATCCCATATGGGACTAAGACCGGCGCAAGCAGGAACGGATACTGAATATCCGTTAGCAGCATCCCCCACAGCGCCAGCCCGAAGGTCGTGGCGTGAGTCAGGGTGTGTTTGTTCTGCGCGACTCGTCCCCAGAGCAGCGTCAGCCCCGGCAGCCAGAACCATGACATGATGTTGAGCGTCGTCCAGAACAGGCCGTTGAGCATGATCGGCAGCGTCTGAAAGATCGCCCCACCGATCAATGCCAGCGGACGCGGGACGCCTTCGCGCCGCAGCAGCAGAAACGCCGTCCAGCCGTTCAGCGTCATGATGCAGAGCTGCACGCCTGCCATCGCGGCGACCGTGCCGAAGGCGGGTTCGAGCAGCGCCCAGACCGGATACCAGAACGGCGTCAGCGTGTGATAGGCGAGGCTTGATGTATATGGAGCCATCACGTAGTTGGTCTCATAGACGTTCAGCCCGTTGGTTAGCGCGTGGCGAATCCACCAGTAATTCCAGTGAAAATGGTAGTAATCGGTGGTTGGCGCGCCGGGGACGTAGCCATCGAGGTGGAACAGCGGATTGATTAGGACGATCAGCCCGATCAACCCATAGAAAACGACGATCACGAGTCCTTGACGCAGTGTCTCGGTCATGGCGCGGCGCGCTCAATGCGAATCGACTCGACCGCCAGCGCCAGCGGTCGCGTTCCGGCATCGTCCGCTGCGCCGCCGTCGATGTCGAGCGTCACAAAGCCGCCTGGTGTGGTCAGCGCAAACGACAGCGCGCTCAAGCCATCTGGATGCGCGGTCGGCACGCTGATCGGCGTCAGCTCAACCTCATCCGCGCTGACTCGCACTGTCCGCGCTGACCCAAATGCCTGCGCATTGAGGGTGACGGTGTAATCGTCGGGCGGAAGTTCGAGATACAGCCGCGCTGAGCTGCGCTGCGTGTCACTTTCTGTGCCAAAGGCGGGCGGCGCGCCCGTCCAGCGCCAATCGATGCCGCCGACCGGCTCGCGCCAGTGCCAGCCCCAGCCCAGAAAGCGCCAGTCGTCTGGCGCGCCGATGTCGACAGTGTAACCTTCCGGCGTCTCGGTCGGGGTGCGCGGTGGACAGCCGTCGGGATGCGCGGCGGTGCGGTAGACGACGGCACTGCCCTCGATCCAAAGTGGGCAGACCAGATCGGGCAGGCTGTTGAGATAGCCGATCACCTCAACCGCCGTCTCGCTTTCCGCGCCGATCAGATCGAGATGGACGACGACATAGCCAATCGGGTAGTTGAAAATCCGCTCGCGCATCTGCCGCTCAACTGCGTCCGGTTCGAGCATCCGCCGCTGACCGAGCCATGCCATCATCGGATCATCCGCGACAATATACCAGATATTTTCAATCGGCGCGCGCGAGATGAAGCCGTTGAGCATCCGCTTGCCATGCGCGATGCCATACCACTGAAGCTGGATCGCGCGCGGATCCCCGAACAGAACTTCGCCCGTCCCCGCCGCGGTTGGGACTTCGATCACGACGTAGCGATCATACGGTTCGCCGCGCTCTGCGCCGATGGCATCGTAGAAGGCATACGGATGTGGTTGGTGCGTCAGCGGCGCGCTCTCGAATATCCGCACGGACGCGCCCAATGCCAGCAGCGCCGCCGCGCCGCCCACAATGCGCAGAGTGACTCGGCGGCTGCCCCTCCACGCGGTCAGCGTCAGCCCGACGAACGCCATGCCCGCGATCATCGCCAGCGGCGCAAAACGCCAGGGCATCCGAAACATGCCGTCGGTGAGCGCGTGCAGCCAGCGGAAAAAAGGCAGCGGAATCGCCGCGTCTCCGATGGTCAATGTCGGACCCAATGCCAGCAGCAGCGGCAGCAGCATGACTGCGAACCAGAACCAGCGCCCATCGCGCGTGCGAACGCGGCGGAACGGGCTGAGCGCGAGCGCGAGCAGCACGGCGGCGGTGAAAAATGCGCCGACCGACGGCTGACTCCAGCTCCACCATTCGTTTGCCATACTGACGAAGCCGGACAGCGGGATGCCTGGACGTTCTTCAACTGATCCGGGCGCGAGTCCGCCCTCAAAGCGGAGGATGTAGCGCAGCGGACTCGCGAACCAGAGCAAAATCAGCGCGACCATTTGCGACAGCACCGCCGCGACCGCCAGCCGGATGAACATTCGGCGCTGCCGAAGCCGCCACGCCGTCCGCAGTCCATAGGGGATCAGGAGAAACGCCGCGAAGATCGGCATCTGCAAGTCCATCACCACCAGTCCCCACAGCGCGACTCCGAAAATCACCCCCCAGACCAGCGCGGAACGGGTCTGATTCGACTCGACGCGGCTGGCGATGCGTTTCCAGAGCAGCAGCAGCCCGATCAGCCAGAACCAGATCATCAGGTTAAGGTGCGTGTTGTAATAAAAGTAACGTGTGATCGGGAATGCCTGAAGCGCCGCGCCGCCGATCAGCGCCAGTCCGACTCCGACTCCCTCGCCCCGCAGCCAGATGAACATCATCCAGCCGTTCAGGACGCACGACAGGAAAATGATTAGGTTGACGGCGCTCAGCGTGCCGAAGACCGGCTCAAGCGCCGCCCAGAGCGGATACCAGCCCATCGCCAGCACATGATAGCCATAGTTGGTGACGGCGGGGAACATGACAAAGTTATTTTCGTAGATGTCCAGCCCTGAAGTCGTCAGCGCATGGCGAATCCACCAGAAATTCCAGTTGTAGTTGAAGTAATCGTAGCCCGCGCCGTGTGTGCTGATGTGAAACAGGATCGCGTGCAGCAGGATGAAGCCGAAGACCGCGTGGAATGCCAGCGCCAACCAGATGAGCGCAGGGGGATCGGCGGAATTGCGTCTGGTCAAACTTGGGCGTACCCTATATAAACGTCAGCCATCGAGATTGTATTGAAGGCGAGGGGAAAGCACAATGTTCAACCCTGTGATCCGTCGTCTGCTGATGATCGCGGCGTCGCTGGCGCTGATCGCGGCGCTCCATGTTGTTGTCAGCCAGTCCATACCGGGGACGGTCGAGCGCGCTGCCGCCTGCAATCCGTGCGACTGCCCACAGGATCAGCGCATTAACTGCCAAGGCGTCGAGTTCTACGCCGTTTATACCCGCGTCACCACGTCGGGCGCGTGCTTCATGGAGGCGTGGCGCATGAATCCGGGCGGACAGCCGTTCCGCGTCTGGCGCGTGAGCAGTCGGACGCTTGCCAGCGTGCCGGAATTTCCAGAAAACAACATGCTGATCCGCCGCGAGCAGGGGATCGCCCTCTACCGCTTGACTTCGGGCGAATATCAGGTCAACGCGGGTCCTGACGGTGAAGGGAAAATCTATGCCGCGCGCTTCACCAACTGCCCGGCGGAGAATGTTCAGGAGAGTTCGTATCTCAACCGCGAATAACACTGGGCAAAAACAGTTGAGCCGTGCAGATACGGTATAATGAGGCTGACGTTTGATGATCTTTGGAGGCGTGACAATGCAGAAAGCGCTGCTGAGTTGGGTGGCGGTATGTCTGTTGTCTTTGGCGGTCGGCGCGGTCAGCGCGCAGGATGTGCTGGTTGATGGGTTGAACAACCCGCGCCAGCTCGCGTACAACTCGAATACACAGGAAGTCTATGTTGTAGAGGCGGGGACGGGCGGCGATCTGGCAGTGCGGGGCAATTTCGGTCCGGCGATGGCGGGCAGCACAGCGCAGATCAGCGCGATTGCGCCCGATGGCACGGTCACTGCGTTGATCACGGGGCTGCCAAGCCGGAATGAGGGCGGCGAAATCGTCGGCGCGAGTGGAGTGTGGTACGGCGGTGGGCTGCTGTGGCTGGCGCTGGGACAGGGGGCGCTGATCAATCCGCTCACCTACAGCGTGCTGGCGCTCGATCCTGAAAACAACTACCGCATCGTCCACTTCATTGATATCTACTCAGCGGAAGCTTCCGAAAACCCAGATGGCGGCATGATCGACAGCAATCCGGTCGATCTGGCATACGATGGCACAAATGGCGTTTTGTACATTGCGGATGCAGGCTGCAACTGCGTCTGGCAGTGGACGGCGGATGACGGGTTGAGCGTGTTCGCCGCGTGGGACACCAATCCCGTCCCGACTTCGGTGGCGATTGCCCCGGACGGCATCTATATTGGCTTCCTGACGGGCTTCCCGTTCCCGTCTGGCGGCGCGACGGTCGAAAAATATGATGCGGATGGCAATCTGATCGAGTCGTATGAAGGCTTCAGCACGGTGGTCGATCTGCTTTTCGCCAATGACACGCTTTATGCGGTCGAGTTTGCGCAGTTCGGCGAGCAGGGCTGGACGCCAGAGACTGGGCGCGTGGTCGATGTTTTCAGCGGCGCAGTCTATTATGAGGGCTTGAATCTCCCTTACGGACTGATCATGACCGACGAAAGCCTGATGATCGCGGTCAACAGCGCGTACTCGCCGGAGGGCAGCGGCGCAGTGCTGAGGCTGAATTAAGCAATCGGTCGAGCAGAGTTAAAGGGCGGCTGCGAAGCCGCCTTTCTTGACTCCCACTTGTGCGAGTTTGTGCTACAGTTCACAATACGGGTGGCTTGAAGCAAAGGTGAAACCAGAAATATGTTGAAAATCGGCTTGTTGGCGTTAGTTGTCGGGCTGTTTGCGCTTCCAGCGGCAGCGCAGCACGATCATCATCACCATCATGGGGACATGGGCGCGGCGCATTCAGAGTCGGTCATCGCGGTTTCCAATGCATGGATGCCTGCGAATGTCGATGAAAGGGTGCGTCCGGTCTATCTGACGCTGCACAATCTGGGCGTGGCGGCGGTGCAGGTGGTTGGGATTGAGTCGCCGGATGCCAGAGTTGCGCAGCTTCAGCGCCTTAGCGAAAGCTACGGCACAGTAACGGCGCGGCGCGTCCGTTCGCTGGACATTCCACCTGGCGAGTCGCTGTCGATTTCCGCGCCGGATTACCAGATCGGGCTGTCGAACCTGAGACGCAATCTGATGGAGGGCGACGCGATCACGCTGCGCCTAATGATCGCCGACGAGATGGGCGAGGAAAAACCCCTGATTGTGGGCGTGCCGGTGCTGAATGCAGCGCCGCCGTCATCACGTCTGCTGGTGACGGCGGCATGGGCGCGTCCGGCGGATCAAGGCACGGTCAGCGCAGCGTACATGCTGCTGACCAATCCGGCGGATGAGGATGCGGTGATCGTCTCGGCAGCAATGGCGCTGGCGGGATTGGTCGAGCTTCACGAGATGGTCATGCAGGGCGATGTCATGCGGATGAACCCGATTCCGGCGCTGATCGTCCCGGCGGGCGAGTCAGCGGCGTTGGAACCCAGCGGCAATCATATCATGCTGATGGACTTGCAGGCGGCGCTCGTGGAGGGAAATACGCTGCTCGTCACGCTCACGTTCGACGATGGGAGCCAGCAGATCGTCGGCGTGCCAGTGTATAACCGGACACTGATGATGGAATGATCACCGTCGGGGACAAGCGCGATCAGTCGGCGCTTGTCCCCATAATGGATGAATACAGCGCCGCCGCCGCCAGCCGCTGCGCCTCCAGCCCTGGATGCGTGTCGAAGCGGCTGACGATCAGCCCTGGCGAGGGGTTATCGCGCAGGATCGGCGTCATGTCGATCACCGGAATCCGCTGCACTTCGAAGAAGCCGCGCACCTGGTCGATGGCGGGCTGGCTGGCGTCCAGTTCGCGGATGTGGGGCCAGAGCAGGACACGCAGATCGATGTCATTTTCCCTGCACCAGACCACAATCTCAAACAACCGCTGCGCCTGCTGCGACCAGAGCCTATCATCGGTATAGGCAGCGGTCAGATCGGCGACGAAGCTGGTGTTTCGTGCCGTTGATGTGAACTGCATCAGATTGTAATAAGCAAAATTCGGCACGAAGAAATTCAGGATGAACCAGGAGAGCGCCGGATTACCGGGCGTATCGAAGTTGCGGTCGGGATCGGCATCGGTCGAGGTCAGCAGATAGTCGATGTCATTGAGGTAGTAGGACAAAAACACGATGTCCGGTTTCAGCGGGTAGGACTGAAGCTGAAACAGATGAATGTCTGTATCCCACCCAGAATGGGCGATCACGTTGACGTCGTAATCCGCGCCGAGTGCGCGTTCGAGAAGCTGTGGGAATGTGTCATCGAGATTGTCGATCCCGTGTCCCATCGCGAACGAGTCGCCGAGGATGGCAATGCGCGTCAAGCCTGGGCGATCCGGAACCGGCTCGTGATCGCGAAAGCCGAGCGAGTTGTATTTGCCCCAGTAAAAGTTTTTGTACCAGTGATAATTCATGGCGGTGAAGCCGTAGCTGTCGGTCGTAATGTAAAACAGCCGCAGATACGTTTCCAGCCCCGCAAACAGGATCAGCAGCGTTGTGATGGTGATCAGACCGCTAGTGAACGGGCTTTGAGCGAGCTTGACTCCCATGCTGCGCAGTTGACCGCGCTGCAAATCGTAAAACAGCAGATACAGCACAATCCAGAGCAGACATGCCAGGTAGCAGTATTCGTCCGCGACCAGCCATCTGCCATACGTGGGCTGGCGCTCGACCGCCCACATCCCCAGTCCGCCAAAGACGACGATCAGCAGGGTCAGCCAGTAGAGGGCGGGATGTTCGCGCAGCTGGCGGGCGATCCAGCCCAAAAAGGGGCGGAGACGGCGCGTGTCTGCGGCATCGAGCAGCGTCACTAGGCAGACCAATGCCACAAGCACCACCAAGGCATTTTCTTCACGCGGCATTGGCTGCGCCAGCCATGCTGTTACAAGGGCGATGATCGCCAGCGTCGTCCAGAGGATGCCGATGGGACTGCCGATCATGTGCCGATCCCTTCATCCGCCGACCAGTCACGGGCGCAGCGAAAGCTGACGAACCAGTCGCGGCTGTCGGGATAAGCGCGGAAACGGATCGACGCGCTCAAGCCGAAGTCGATGTAGCTGCCCCAGCCGCTGCGGTAGACGCGCGGGCTGGTTGTGTCCGCCATGTTTTCACGTCCATCGTCAGGGGCGTACGGATAGCGGCGGTAGATACTGGCGACCCATTCGAGCGCATTGCCGCTCATGTCGAGCGCGCCGACCCATGACGCGCCACTCGGACGGCTGCCGACCTCGCGCAAGCGGTTGTTGGCGTTGCCATCGAAGATCAGCGCCCGCGTGTCGAGCGTATTTCCCCAGGGGTAGATCAGGCTGTCCACGCCACGCGCGGCATACTCCCATTCGGCTTCCGTCGGCAGGCGCGCCCCGCGCTGGAGACAGTGATCGCGGGCTTCAAACCACGTCAGGTTGCCGCGCGGAACCTGATCGCCGGGGAACGCGCCTTCACTGCCATACTGCGCATTGGTGACCTCAAAGCGGTCGATCCAGAAAGGCTGATCGATGCATTGGCGGTGCGCGGGGCGCTCATCGCGGCGTCCGTTATCGTGTCCCATCATGAAGCAGCCCGGCGGCACGAGCGCCATCTCGACGCCGTCGAATTCAGCGTAAATCGGTGTCCAATCGGCGTTGCGCGCCACTGGAGTTGGCGGCGTTGGCAGCATGAACATGGGCAGAAAAAGGGGAAAAAGACGATGAAAAACCATTGTGTTTCCGTGTCTGTGGTCACAATACGCGCTATTCTAACCCATAAGCGGTTCGTGCTAAAATTCTCAATGGTTTGACCGCGGATGAGGATCAGAGATGGACGAACAGGAACATGGGTTGGAACCGCTGCTTTGGGGCTGCGGCTTGTCTGTCGTTGTGCTGTCGCTGGTGATTGTCGGCGTGATCGTCACGGCGATCCTGCTGATCGGCGTGACTGCCGAGCCTGAGGCTCCGCCGCCCATGCCCGAAATCGTGATCGAGCCGACAGTGAGCGCGCCGCGTACCAGCCTGTATGCCATTGACGCCGCCGATTACATCTGGGCGCGCTTTGCCAGCGGCTTCGACAATCCGGTGCTGCTGACCCATGCCGGCGATGGATCAGGGCGCTTATTCGGCGTCGAGCAGACAGGCATGGTCTGGATCGTGACGCCGGCGGGCGAGACGCTGCCGGAGCCGTTCCTCGATGTGGCGCTGACGATGACGCAGGATGTCATGCGCGGGTCATATACCGAGCGCGGTCTGCTCGGATTGGCATTTCATCCGAATTTCGCCCGCAACCGAACTTTTTTCATTCATCAGACCGATCTCAACGGCGACACGCAGATCGTCCGCTACCAGACGCTTGCCAGCGATCCCAACCGTGCCGATCCCGAAAGCCGAACGGTCATTCTGACCATCGATCAGCCCTGGCACGATCACAATGGAGGCATGATCGCGTTTGGACGCGATGGCTATCTCTATATCGGCATGGGCGATGGCGGGCGGGAGGACGATCCCGATGGCAATGGGCAGAACACGGCAGTTCTGCTCGGAAAGCTGCTGCGAATCGATGTCGATGGCGATGCCTATCGCGTGCCGAGCGATAATCCGTTCGTTGGGCTGGCGGGTCATGCGCCGGAAATCTGGGCGTATGGGCTGCGCAATCCCTGGCGCTTCAGTTTCGACCGCGCGACCGGCGATCTGTACATCGGCGATGTCGGGCAGTGGTCACGGGAGGAGATCAACTATTTGCCAGCGGGCATCGGCGGGATCAATTTCGGCTGGCAGACCTATGAAGGCACGCTTTTGCGCGCCGAGTCTGCGCCCGATATCCTGCCAGCCATGCCCATCGCCGAATATGCGCACAGCCAGGGCTGCTCGGTGATCGGCGGCGTCGTCTATCGCGGCGCGGCGCTGCCCGATCTGGATGGGACATATCTTTATGGCGATTATTGCAGCGGGCGCGTGTGGCTGCTGCGCCGAAATGCAGCGGGCGCATGGCAGAGTCGGCTGTGGATGGAGACGGGGCGGCAGATCACGGCGTTTGGCGAGGATGAGGCGGGCGAAGTCTATCTGGTGGATTACAAGGGCGACATTCTGCGGCTGGAGCGCGCCGGCTGATGCTGCCGATCCTGCTTGCAGCCGGCGCGCTGGGCGCTGTCCTGATCGCGCTGACGGCGCAGCGGCGCTGGCGCGGACTGCGCCATGTGGCGTCGGGACTGCTGATCTCGTATGTGACGCTGGCGCTGTTCATGGGCGCGGCGGAAGTCTATTTTCGCTATCTCCACGCTGAGTCGGAGAATGTGATCACGCTGGCGACTCAGAACTGGCTGGCGCGCCACTGGCAGACCAACAGCCTTGGCTACCGCGACCGCGAATGGACGCCCGCCGACTGGGAGGGCAAGATCACTGTGATAGTGCTGGGCGACTCGTTCGCGGCGGGCTGGGGGATCGAAAACCCGGCGGATCGCTTCTCGGATGTGCTGGCGGCGCATCTTGGCGATGCCTATGCTGTGATCAACGTGGCGCAGTATGGCACGTCTACGCCGGAGCAGCTCGCGCTGATGAAAGCGCACCCGCTGCAGACGCCGGACGTGGTCATCCTGCAATACTTCTTGAACGACATCAGCTATGCAGGCTTGTCGCTTGGTTTGCTGCCGACGCCGGAGCCGCTTCCAGATTGGGCGCGCCAAAGCTATCTGGGCAACTTCATCTACACGCGCGCTTTTGCGTCGTGGGTGCGCGCCGAGGACTGGTGGCAGTGGAATTATGATGCCTATGACAACATTGGCATCTGGAGCGTTCATCGGGAGGAGATCGAAGCCTTCATCGATCATGTCGAGTCGGTCAGGGCGCGGCTGATTGTGGTCATTTTTCCCAATCTGCTCGATCCTGTTCGCAGCATCCCCTATGTAGATCGGGTGGCGCAGGTCTTTGAAGCGCGGGGACACACGGACATTCTCAAGCTGTTCGACGCGGCGGCGGCATGGAGGCCGACTGAGCTGATGGTCTCCGCCCGCGATACGCATCCCAGCCCGGCATTTCACCGCTATGTCGGTGATGAACTCTACAGCCGCTTCTTTGAGCCAGGGGCGTAGCACATGGTGCTGATCGTCCTTGTTCTGGTTGGTATTGGCGGGCTGCTGATCGCCGGCGCAATACGGATTCGCACCCCTTGGCTGCGCAGTCTCGCGGTCGGACTGCTGATCAGCTACGTCACCTTGTTGATCATGGGCATTGGGATAGAGGCGTACTTTCGCTTTGCCCATTACGATACGTTTGGGCGCAGAGCATCGGAAAACTGGCTGGCGCGCTACTGGCAGACCAACAGCGCGGGCTACCGTGACCGCGAGTGGCTGCCGGAGGAGTGGGCGGGCAAAACGACCGTCGCCGTCGTTGGAGATTCATTCGCGGCGGGGTGGGGCGTGAATGATCCATCCCTTCGTTTCTCTGACGTGCTGGGTGAGCTGCTGGGCGACGATCATTATGTTTTCAATCTCGCTATACCCGGTACGGCGACTCCGCACCAGCTTGAAGCGCTCCAACAAGCGCCAACCACGCCCGACATTGTGATCCTGCAGTACTTTCTGAATGACATCGACTACGCTGTGATGAGCCAAGGGCTGCAAATTCTCCTGCCTGAACCGCCGACCGCGCTGCGCGATCTATACATGGTGGATTTTGTCTATTCGCTGCTGGTCAACGGCATGGATCGGGATTACTGGGAATGGGAATACAGCAACTACGACAATTTTGTGCTGTGGGATATTCACCGCGCGCAGCTGGAGGCGTTCATAGACTATACCAAAAGCATCGACGCGCGGCTGATCGTGGTCATCTTCCCCAATCTGCGCGATCCGGTCAGGAGCATCCCCTATGTGGATCGGGTGGCATTCATCTTTCAAGATCGTGGGATCGAAACCCTGAAATTGTTCGACGCAGTCGCGGAGTGGACGCCGGACGCGGTGGTGGTGTCCCCGCGCGACTCGCATCCGAATGCGGCGTTCCATCGCTACGTCGGCGAACGGCTGTACACGCTGTTCTTCGACGCAGAGTAAATGCCTTATCTTGAGAATCCGAATTTGTACCCTTACAATCAGAACAGGTTGATATAAGGAGCAGCAGCGTGGGCGAAATTTTCCGCCTTGCCTGGCGCCGATTCAGCATCATTGCAAAACATCTGGGGAATATTCAGGGACGCGCTATCGCCACTGCCTTCTACTTCAGCGTGCTGGTTCCATTCGGCTTGATCGCTGTTTATGTGACGAAAGACGCGCTGGATCGCAAGTCCGCGCCGTCGTGGGTTGCCCGTGAACCGGTCGATAACCGGCTTGAGAGCGCAAAACGCCAGGGGTAGAGCATGTACATCCTCGGAGTCGCGTGTTTTTATCATGATGCTGCCGCCGCGCTGCTGAAAGATGGCGAGCTGGTCGCAGCGGCGATGGAGGAGCGCTTCAGCCGTCGCAAGCATGATAGTAACTTCCCGAAGCGCGCTGTCGACTTCTGCCTCAGGCAGGCAGGGATCAGCGCCCCTGACCTAGACTATGTCGTCTTTTACGAGAAGCCGCTGGTCAAATTTGAGCGCATTCTGCTCTCGACGCTGGAGACCTTCCCGAAATCGGCGGAGGTCTGGCGCGACGCGATGATCAACTGGCTGAATGACAAGCTGTGGGTCAAGAGCATCATTCAGAAAGAGATCGGCGTCAAACATGACCGCGTGCTGTTCTGCGATCACCACATGAGCCATGCGGCGAGCGCCTTTTTCGCCAGCCCCTTTCGCGAAGCCGCTGTCCTGACCGTGGACGGCGTGGGTGAATGGACAACCACGACTATCGGCAAGGCGTCCAGCTACTGGGACGGGGAAACCGGCGAAAACCGGATCGATCTGCTGCACGAACAGCGCTTCCCCCACTCTATCGGCTTGCTTTACTCGGCGTTCACCGCCTATCTCGGCTTTCGAGTCAACAATGGCGAGTATAAGGTGATGGGCATGGCTCCGTATGGCGAGCCGCGCTATGTCGATAAGGTCGAAAAGCTTTTTAGGCAGGAAGCGGACGGCAGTTTCCGCCTGAATATGAAGTATTTCAGCTATCATCACTCGACTCAGCAGACTTACAATGCAAAATTCGTTGAGTTGTTCGGCGAGCCGCGCGAGCCAGAGTCCGATTTTTTCACTATGGCAACCCATCCCGAGCGCGCTGGCGAGCGCGAGGCGATGGCGCGCAATCAGCACTACGCTGATATTGCCGCCAGCATCCAGCGCGTGACCGAAGATGCGCTGATCAAAATTGCCAATCATCTGCATCGCATCACCGGCTTGAATAAGCTGGTGATGGCGGGCGGAGTCGCGCTTAATACCAAAGCGAATTATCGCATCCTGAGCGAGACGCCGTTCGATGAGATTTACATCCAGCCCGCCGCTGGCGATGACGGCGGGGCGCTCGGCGCGGCGCTCTGGGCGCATCATCTGGTGCTGAACAAGCCGCGCCGGTGGATCATGCCTCATGCCTACTGGGGCGAGGGCTATTCCGACGCCGACGTTCGCGCCTTTCTCGATCACAAAGGCGTCCGCTATCGGGATTTCACCGATAACGACGCGCCGATGCTGGATTATATCGCGGAGAGCCTGACGCGCCGTAAAGTTGTCGGCTTCTTTCAGGGGCGTTTTGAGTGGGGACCGCGCGCGCTCGGCAGCCGCAGCATCCTTGCCGATCCGCGCAGTGAGGCGATGAAAGAGGTGGTCAATACAAAGATTAAATTTCGGGAACCGTTTCGCCCATTTGCGCCAGTCATCCTGCGCGAGCGCGCCCCGGAGTATTTTGATTATCCTAGTGTAGCAGAGCATGAAGCGCCCCGCTATATGCTGATGGTCAGCCCGATCAAACCGAATAAACAGGATGAAATTCAGGCGGTTTGTCATATGGGGACGGGGCGCTTGCAGACTATCGAGCGCGAGACCAATCCGCGCTATTACGGCGTGATCGAGCGCTTCGGTCAGCTCACTGGCGTGCCGGTGGTACTGAATACATCGTTCAATCTACGCGGGGAGCCGATTGTCTCGTCTCCGAAAGATGCTTGGAATACCTTCCAGAACAGTGACATCGATCTGCTCGTCCTCGGTTCTTACCTGGTTGAAAAGCCGCTTTGAGGTGTAAACATGCGTGATTTTATCTCGCGTTTGGGCATTTGGGGCGAACTGCTGCAATTTCTGTGGCGGCGTAAGCTGTATTGGCTGATGCCGATGATCCTGGTGCTGACGCTGATCGTCGGTTTCGTCATTCTGGCGAGCAATCCGGCGACGGGTCCGTTCATCTATTCGCTGTTCTAAAATCATGGACAGACTGCCAATCCTCCTGCTGATCGCGCTCGCTGTGGGCGCGGCGCTCGGTGCGGTTGTCCACCGGCGCGCGATCGCTGAGGAGAAAGTTCACGGTGGTCTGCCGGCGTTGGTGACCCATTATCTGGGGGCGGCAGTGTTCTCGTCGGCGCTTCCGGCTGTCCTGCTGACAGTGTTCAGCGGACTCGGCGTGCTGACGGCGGTGGTGGTCGGCTTTAGCTGCTTTCTGGTCGCGCTGCTGCTGCTGCTGGCGCACGCGGCGGTCGAGCAGAAGCCGCGCGCGGCGGCGCAGCTTCAGGAGGATGAAGGCTGGACGGCGGAGAAAGCCAGGTCGTCGGGGCTGTAGATGCAGAGGCGCAGGGAGTCTGCGCCCCGACACTCAGCGGAAGCTGCGCGTTGGCGTGCCTGCCACCAGCGTCTGCATCTGCGCTGCGTCCACCAGCGGCAGATCGCCAGGGATAGTGAATTTCGCCGCCGCCAGCGCCGCGCCCCAGCGCAGGCACAGCCCTGTGTCATAGCCATTTAGATAGGCGTATAGAAAACCGGCGGAAAAGGCGTCGCCGCGTCCAAGCCGATCCACACCGTCCGCTGGAAATGCGGACTGTGACAGAAGCGCGCCGTCGGCGGTGAGCGCAACCGCGCCGGCTGCGCCTCGCGTCAGCACGATGACTTGAGGAGCGGGAAAGCGGTCGCGCAGGCTGCGCAGAATTTCGTTGGGCTGCCCTGCGAAATCATAGACCAGCCGCGCATCGTTTTCGGAGATGAACAGCACATCTGCCGCTCCTGCAAACGGCTCGTAGGCTGCACGCGCTGAGGGGGTGTCGATCATGCGGGCGCGGTGATTGACATCGAAGCTGAACTTCCAGCCCGCCGCTTGAGCCAGTTCGAGGACGCGCTCCGCCGCAGCGGACACGCCTGCCGCGATGGTGATTCCGGTCAGATGCAGTAACCGTGCATTTCCAGGTTGAAACAGCTCCGCTGGAACCTCGTCCGGTGTCATTCTGGCAAACGCCGACCCCGCCCGATCATAGATCACCTGCGCGGGGCGCGGTGAGCGCTCCGGCTCATAGTAATATGTGCCGACGCGGTCGCTCTGTGTCCAGACGATATGGGAGGTGTCCACGCCCCAACGCGCCAGCGTGCCAGAGATGATGCGCCCCAGCGGGTTATCCGTCAGCCGCGAGACCCACGCCGCGCGCATCCCCAGGCGCGCGATGCCGACGGCGGTATTGGACTCGCTGCCGCCGACGTGGGTTTCAAAAGCGGATGCCATTTCGAGACGCTGGTGATCAGGAGGGGTGAAGCGGATCATGGTTTCGCCAAAAGTCACAAAATCATAAGTCATTTTTCCCTGACCTTGTGTAGTGTAGTGCCAATGCTGGACTCAGCATAGCGCAGTTGCAGGGTAAGGTAAATCGCCATCGCGGTGTGGTACAATCTGAGCGTCTTCTCACAATTGGCACACACAAGATAGCGAGACAAGGCACTTGACATCGATTCGATTTCTGCTGGCGCTGATGCTCGGTCTGGCGTTCTCTGGACGGCGCGTTGAGGCGCAGCCCAATCGCGCTGATCTGCTCGGCATCACGTTTATTTCGTCTATCGATATTCCGCATGAACCGCAGCGCTACGAGCGGGCGCTGGCGCTTGGCGCGAGCTGGAACCGCTTCCCGATGTACTGGGATCGGATCGAAACGCGCGCTGACCGCTTCGACTGGGATGCCTACGATGAGCTGATCGTTACCGATACGCACTATGGCTTGCAGGACGTGGTTGTGCTGTGGGGCATACCGGATCAGTGGAGGGATGGACGCAGCATCGTCGGACTGCGCCAGCCGGTCTTTGAAGACGGCACGGACGATCCTGCTCCTGGCAAGCCGATCAACCCTGCGAATCCCTGGGCGCGCTTCGTCCGGCTGGCGGTCGAGCGCTACATGCCCGACGGTGTGCTGGCGCAGGCACAGGGCTGGCGGCGCGGAGAGGGGATTCGCGTCTGGGAAATCTGGAATGAGCCGGATTACGCGCCGTTCTGGAGCGGCGGCGTGGCGGATTTTGCGCGGCTGCTCAAAGTTGCCTATCTGGCGATCAAGACGATCGATCCTGCTGCAGTCGTCATGGTCGGCGGGCTGCTCTATCCGACGCAGAACAATTTTCTGGCGCAGGTACTCAACATCTACATGAACGATCCATCAGCGCGCGCTAGCAACTGGTATATGGATGCGGTTGGCGTTCATAGTTACGGTGATGCGTGGCGTTCTGGTTGGCTGACGCTGTTTGTCCGTCAGACGCTGATCGCATTTGGTTTTGAGCGCCCGATTTGGATCACTGAGATGGGCGTCCCTGTTTGGGATGATTATCCGGGTCCAGCATGGCTGACGCGCGATCAGCGGCTGCGCGGCGGCTTTGCATCGCAGGAACAGCAGGCGAATTTCATCATCCAGAGCGCAGCGTATGCCTGGTCGGAGGGGGCGGAAGTGATTTTTTGGCATCAGCTCTACGACGACTGCGGCAACCAGCCGCCGGGGACGAACTTCCCCCCGCATAATGGGGCTTTGTGTGTTGGCAGCGCAGCTTGCTTCGGTGAGGCATTCGGGATGTTCCGCAACACAGCGTCGTCGGTCTGTTTTGCCCAGCATCCAACACCCGACTCGCCGCGCCCGGTCACGCAGGCATTTCGCCTGCTTGCAGATACACTCGGGATGGGCGGACTGAGCCGGCGCGGTGTGGTCAGCGATACGCGCACGGATGGGCTGGTCACGATTGAATTCACCCGCTCGGCGGCGGACGAACGGATCGTCGTCATGTGGAACACGCGCCTGACTCCGCAACCCATCGTGCTGTCAGCGCAGAGCAGCAGCGCCCGCCTGTATACGCTTGATGGTCAGCAGACGATCCTGCCCATGAATGGCGTTTACCGCATCGAACTGCCGCCCGCGACGATGCCCCGCCAGCGCTTTCTACCTGATGATCAGCGCGCTCCCATCGACATCGGCGGCGCGCCCGCTGTTCTGATCGAGCGAATCGCGTCCGCGCCGGCTCCATTCGCCACGAACACGCCAACGGGTTAAACTAAATCAGATGCGGCATACCAGCGCGGCGTGTAAAATCGATCGGTCAGGATGATAGATTGGGGATGGTGATGGCATTCATCATGGTTACGCTCGGGCGTGCGCGTACTGCTTCCAGAACACACAGCTAAACGATTGTGCTGTCTTATCGGCTCTATGGGCTGATGGTGATTCTTTTCTCGGTGGGGATCGCCGTCATGCTTGAAGTTGGTCGGAGGATGCCATCCGCGCCAGAGACATCGCTGATCGCGCTCCCTAGCTGCATCGTCCCCTGCACGCTGGGCATCGTGCCTGGGATGAGCGACCGAGATGATGTTGTCGCGATCCTTGAACGGATAGGAGCGCATACCTCCGATCAGACCACGCCGGCGCGGTCAGCGTTTGCTTTGCGCGACCGAGCTGGCAATGACCAGTTTTTTGCCATCGCAGACTTCAGTTTTGCGGGTGGTCAGCGCGTCGGCGCGTTCACAGTCTGGCAAGCGGGCGCAAGCGCCGATTTAGGTCAGTTAAGCGATCTAATCCTGGCGGGATACACGCCGAACCGAGTCGTCCGATCCTGCGAAGGGGTGACGCCGCGCCAGATGGCACTGACTTTTGCGCGTGAAGATCGGCTGAGCATCTTTCTGCTGCTGCGCGACGGACTAAACCCGGACACGCCGATTGTGCTGTTTGAGGTGCGCGCGCCGAACATCATGTATGATACAGCGTTGGGGAATGTCACCTGTTCAGTCGAATCGCGCTGGCAGGGGTTTGCGGCGCTGTGGCGGTACTTTCCGGGGATACCATGATCGCGGCTGTGCGCTGTGGAGGCATTACGTTGGTGGTCTGGCTGGCGCTGACTGCGCTGGTCATGAGCGTGAGCCGCGCTCAGCCGACGGCTGCGACCATCCTCAGCGGGAACTCCTGTGAACTGCCTTGTTTCTACGGGATCGATCCTGGAGTCAGCGATGGCGATGCGCCGGAGCGGATCGCGCGCACCGCTCCCTGGCGCGGTGGGACGCCGAGCTACCGCATATTCGACGATCAGAATAATCCAGCGGCGGCGACGTTTCTCACTGATCGCCAACGCGTGCGCGTCATCTCAATTTTTGTTTTCCGCCTGCGCGCTGAGACTCAGCTTGGCGCGCTGGGCGATCTCATGACGATTCGCGAGCCGCGGCGCGTGTTGTTTTCATGCCGCCGCGCCACGCAAAGCGTCTATGTTACGTTTGGTGAAGGCGAGTCGATTGGCGCGGAAGTCCGCCCCCTGGGGGGCAGGCTGCAGCCCGATCTGCCGATTATGTCGCTGGTGCTGCTCGACCCGCGGCGCGAGCAGGAGCGCTTCGAGGTCTACGGCTGCACTGAGGGCGCGCCCTGGATGGGATTCGCGCCCTGGTGGCGCTATTTCCGGCGCTAAACAGCGACGGCTTCGAGCGCTAGATCGTGCAGTGCGATCACTGCTCGCTGAAGCTTGGCGGACTCGACTACGAACGAGATGCTGCATTCCGAGGCGCCCTGAGCAATCGCGATCACGTTGATCCGGTTGTCGCCCATGACAGTGAAGACCCGCCCTGCGACGCCTGGCGTTCCGCGCATCCCCGAACCGACGACGGTTACAATTGACACGCCGTCCATCACATCGACAGTATCGACATCATCGCGCGCGATCTCGGCGGCAAGCTCACTCTCAATCGCGCGTTTGGCGTCGTCAGCGTTGTTATTCAGCACGACAAAACAGAAATTCTGCTCGGACGATGCCTGCGAGATCATTAGGATGTTCGCGCCTGCCCGCGCCGCCGCCAGAAATGTCCGTCCGGCGATCCCTGGCACGCCGATCATGCCTTTCCCGCTGACCGTCAGCAGGCTGACGTTGTTCACGCTCGTCACCGCTTTGATGATGGTTGCGCTGGGGTGGCTGGCAGCGGTAATCAATGTGCCTGGGTGGGATGGATTGAACGTGTTGCGCACGCGCATTGGGATGCCTTTGTTGAGGATCGGCTGAACGGTTTTGGGATGCAGCACTTTCGCGCCGTAAAATGCCAGTTCCCCGACTTCCTGATAAGAGACGGTCGGCAGAACGCGAGCGCGCCTGTCAATACGTGGATCGGTCGTCATGACGCCATCGACATCCGTCCAGATGATCAGTTCGTCGCTGTCTGTGGCGGCGGCGAAGATTGCGCCGCTGTAATCGCTGCCGCCGCGACCGAGTGTGGTTGGCTGTCCTTTGCAAGTCGCGCCGATGAAGCCCGTGATCACCGGGACGATCCCCTGCTCGAGCAGCGGCAGCAGCCGCGCACGGATGCGTTGATGGGTTTCCTCCCAGATCGGGGAGGCGGAGCCGAAGCGGTCATCGGTGATGATGAATTCACCCGCATCGAAGGCGCGCGCCTTGATCTTCTGGCGGTTGAGCGCAGCGGCGACGATGCGGCTGCTCATGCGCTCACCAAATGAGACGACAGCATCGGTGATGCGGGGAGTCGCTTCGCCCAGAATGGTGACCGCGCTGCACAGCTCAACATGCTGATCGAGCATGGCAGCGATCTCGGCGCGGGTGTTTTCGCGGTCACTGCCAGGCTGCGTGAGCATATTCAGGGCTTCATCGTGGCGGTCGCGGAGCTTCTGCGAAGTATGTAGATAATCCCAGCGCCGTCCCTCTGCCGCTGCTCTGACTGAATTGATCAACTGATCGGTGACGCCGGACATCGCCGACACCACCACGATTACGCGATCCCCTGAACGTACCGCATCGCCGACAATGCCTACTAGATTGCCGATGGCTTCCGGGCTGCCGACCGATGTCCCGCCGAATTTCATTGTCACCGTTCTCATGATCTCTCCCATGAAAAAGACACAAAAAAGCGTGTGGGGGAGCCACACGCTTTCGATCCGCGCGAGTTGGTCGTCTTGCCTCACCGCGCCATGCGCCGCCGCCCCAGTGGAATATTTCCCTGAGTGATAGTCATTCGCATGGTGGTGGTCAGACGCCAGCTGTTCATCATACCCTTAGCGGAGCTTCTGCTTAGGTGCAGTAGCTTAACGTGCTGAACGAAGGCTTGTCAAGGGGTATAGCTAAGACTTAACTGTCCTTTACATTGTTTCGTTTATAATGCCGTTAATCTTGGTCAGGCACAGCTTAAGGTCATTAACAAAAATGGAGACTTGTGTCATACGACGGTTGACGGCGGACGGACTATATCCGGTGGATTATCGGGCAGACTCGCTGGCGGAAGCGGCTCTTTATGAACCCCGCGAAGGCGTTTACACAATCACCAACACGTTTGATACCTACAGCGTTTTGAAGTTCGATGCGCATTTGGATCGGCTGGAAGACTCAGCGGCGCGGCAGGGCATCCCGCTCAAGCTGGATCGGGCGCGCTTGCGCAAAGCGCTGCGACAGATGATCGCGGAAGCGCCGTTCGGTGGGCAGGCAGACCCACCCGGTGATGTCCGTTTTCGCGTGACCGTGCCGGCGGCTTCCCCCGACGCGCTCATCCTCTCGATTGAGCCATTCCATCCGCTGCGCGCCGATTTCATCGCGCACGGGATTCGCTGCGTGACCATTCCGGGGAGTGCGCGCGTCAATCCGGCGGCGAAAACCACCGAATGGATGCATGACCGCAAGCAGATCGAGGCGAATCTCCCGCCGGGCATCTATACCGGGCTGCTGCTGAGCGAAAAAGGGGAGATTTTGGAGGGCTTGAGCAGCAATTTCTACGCTGTGATGGAGGGCGAACTGCGCACGGCAGTTGAGGGTGTGCTGCCAGGCATCTCGCAGCAGATCGTTTTTGAGGTTGCGCCGTTAGTGCTGCCGATCAACCCGACGCCGGTCACAGTGAGCGATTTGCCGCGCATCGCTGAAGCTTTTATCACCAGCAGCAGCCGCGGGGTCGTGCCGGTCGTGGAGATCGACGGAATCGGCATCGGCGATGGGCTGCCTGGAGTCAAAACGATGGCGATTCGTTACGAATACATTCGATGGATGCAGGCGCATCTAGAGCCGCTTTAAGGTTCGCTGAGCGGCGCTTTAAAATCGTAGATGCCATCACGGATGGCGTAGCGCAAGCCGTCGCGCGTGCAGACCAGCGTGTCTCCCTGCTGTTCCAGCGGCGCGCCGCATTCCGGGCAGGCGAACAGCGTCGAAATATCGCCGGTTGCTCTCGGGGATGGCGCGCCATCTGCCCGTGCGCGCACAAATACGCTTGGCGCATAGAGCAGACCAGTGGATTGCAAAGCGGAGTCCGCCGCCGTCAGCAGCCAGACGGGCAGGATGTTTTTGAGCAGCTTGAGACGGAAAAATGAGACCGGACGCTGTGCGAGTAGTGTGAAGCGCGCGCTGATCAGTTCGCGGCGCATGTATTCAGGATGGAAGTCAAAATTGAGTTCGACGAATTCGACCGGCTCAAGCGTGAACGGACTCCACGACTGACGGCGGAGCGCGTGCCGAATAATCGCTTTGAGATTGCGCTTATTGGCATATTCGAGGATGAATATCCCGCCTGACGCCATCACCCGCCGAATCTGCGCCAGCGCCAGCGGCACGTTCGCCATGTGATGAATGACACGGATCAGCGTCACGCCGTCGAAAATACCGGGCTGAAAAGGCAGACGATAGGCATCGGCGGCGACATAGGTGAAACGCGGCGTGAGTCCGAGCTGACTCTGCGCGTGCTGAAGCTGTGAAAAAGAATAATCGAGCAGAACTACCTGCTGATATCGGCTGTATTCATTGGTGAGGCGTCCATAGCCAGCGCCGATCTCCAGCAGGCGCTGACCCTGATCGGGCAGCAGACTCCTGAGCGCGATCCGCTCGACTCGATCTTCATAATCGCGCCCTTTTCCTTCCCAAAAGCGCGTTCGATAATCCGATCCTTCGTAGTCACAGATCGGAGGACGCGGCTTCTGCGTCACCATACAGCCTCTTTCTCATATAGGACGATTGCGCTTCTTAAGGTTACTCGTTTGCTTGCAGTGTTGGCGAGCTCGTTGCTTCGCCCGTCTCCGCTCTTACGGTCGATTGGGATGAAGAGAGGAGCATTCTATGCCGATATAAGGCGTATGAGCCATCATAAAAATAGGATGGCAGGCCCAGCCCAGTCATGTCATCGAAGGCGCGGCGGTTGATCTCCCGCGGTGTGCCGTTGGCGTAGACTTCGGGGCGGATGCCTTCATCAAGCGCCGGAATCCCGCCGGTCGGCACGATGCCTGTTGTGACTGGCTGATTGAGCATGGGCCAGGGTTCGCCGCCCAACGTGTAGCCAACGCCCGCTGTCTGCGAGAAGCCAATCCAAGGATCGCGGCTGTAGTCGGTCTCCGCCAGCAGATCGGGCATCCGACCGGCTAACAGATCGCTGATGAATGCGCCTGCCTGATCGAAGTCGGCTGGAAGATTGTCCAGAATGCGGACAATCGGCTCAAACAACAGGCGCAGATTGCTGATCGGGTCGTGGAGCTGCGTCTCGCTGATCGGGATCACAGCGCGGACATCGAGCGCGATGTCCAGTTCTTCATTGACTGGCACATCCAGATCGAGGCGGACGGGCAGCTCAAGTCCGGCGGGAAGCTGCAAGAAAACCGTCGCGTTGTTTAACTGCCCGACGCCGGGCAGCGTGATGTTGGCGTTGACCGCCAGCGGCACGGCTCTGGTCAGGACGACGACGGTCTCGGTTTCAAGCGGGATGTTCAGCACAACCGGGATGCGGTCGCGCACCGGAATCGTCCAGTCAATCGTGGACTCGTCCAGACCGACGAAGCTGCTGTGCAAGCCGCCGATCAGCGGGGTGGCGATGTTGCTTTTGATGTCGAAGATCAGCAGCAGCAAGATCGCCAGCACGATCACGAGGATCAGGCTGACGATGAATGAAAACAGGATCATGAAATTTTTGATCAGGCTGCCGAGAGTTTTCAGGGCGCGCATCAGCTCACCTCGCCGAATGGAATGGGTTTACATTCCACTATACCGCACGGATGCGCGCCAGAACAATGAGGCGAATTGAAGTTACAGCCCGGCATCGCGCCGCAGTATATCGGCTTTGTCGGTCTGTTCCCAGGGGACGGACAGGTCTTCGCGCCCGAAATGCCCATATGCCGCGACCTGACGGTAAAGCGGGCGGCGCAGACCGAGATCGCGGATGATCGCTGCCGGTCGCATGTCGAAATGCCTGTGGATCAGCGTTTCAATCACCTCATCGGGGACTGTCCCTGTGCCGAAAGTCTCAACAGCGAGCGAAGTCGGCTGTGCGACTCCAATCGCGTAAGACACCTGAAGCTCAAAGCGCCGCGCTAGACCCGCCGCGACGATGTTTTTGGCGATATAGCGCGCCATGTAAGCCGCGCTGCGATCCACTTTGGTCGGATCTTTGCCGCTGAACGCGCCGCCGCCATGCCGCGCAACGCCGCCGTAGGTATCGACGATGATCTTGCGCCCTGTTAGTCCAGCGTCGCCAAGCGGACCGCCCGTGACAAAGCGCCCAGTCGGGTTGATGAAAATGCGCGTTTGCGCGTCGAGCAGGTCGGCGGGGACAACAGTCTTGATGATCCGCTCGATCACTGTCTGGCGAATCTCCTCCTGGCTGATTTCCTCAGCGTGCTGCGTTGAGACGACGATGGTATCGACGCGCTGCGGCTTGCCGTAGGCATACTCCACTGTGACCTGGCTCTTGGCGTCCGGGCGCAGCCATGCGACCTCGCCTGATTTGCGCGCTTGTGCCAGCCGCCGCGTCAGTTTGTGCGCCAGCGAAATCGTCAGTGGCATCATTTCAGTCGTCTCATCGCAGGCAAAGCCGATCATCATGCCCTGATCGCCTGCGCCGGTCGCTTCGATTTCGTCATCGCTCATCGTGCCTTCGCGGGCTTCGAGCGCGCGGTTAACGCCCTGAGCGATGTCGCTGGACTGCTTGCCGACACGGACGATCACATCGCATGTATCAGCATCGATGCTGCGCTCCGCGTCGTGATAGCCGATTTCCGCAAGCGTTTGACGGACAATCGCCTCAAAATTGATCTGCGCCGAAGTCGTGATCTCCCCGAAGACAAAAACTGTCCCTGTCGTGGCGGACACTTCACAGGCGACGCGCCCGTTCGGGTCTTGGGCGAGAACGGCATCCAGCACGGCATCCGAAATCTGATCGCACAGTTTGTCAGGATGTCCCTCTGAGACCGACTCGGAGGTGAAGAAGTAACGCGGTGAACTCATAAAGGTGCTGCTGGATGCACGGGTCTCAAACGGGGCTTGCATAGGTCTTTCACTGCCTCTCTGTTGATAAACGCCGATAGACAAAAAACGCCGTCTCCTTGATAAGGAGCGGCGTCTTGGATTCGCTCAGTCAGCCTGATCCTCATCTTGCAGACTTAATCTGCCGGAATTGGCACCGTCCCGATGCTTCGGGGGTTGCCGCAGCTTCATCGTGCCGTATCACTCTGCTGCTCTGGATGAGTTGTTACGAAAAAATATAGCATACAACGTTGATTAAACACAAGGGTGATCCTGAAGGTGCTTCAGCGCTGTTGCAAGAAGCGGACGCTTTAGCTGTCTGGTTGCAAATCTGTTGGTTAGCTGCTCAGTTTAGCGAATGTTAATTTGTGCCAAATTTCACACTCATCCAGGCATGTAAGAGTGTGGTTAAGCGCAGAAAGCGCCTCAGAATATCAAGGATCAGATAGTCTATGTTACCTGCACTGAGTATTGGTGAGTACAGCCTCGTCTACAACTTGTTCTCCTTCACCTTTGCAGCGATGTTCGCATCGTTCATCTTCTTTGTGCTGGCGCGTCCTCAGGTTGCCAGCCAATATCGCAGCGCATTGATCATGTCGGCGCTGGTGGTCGCGGTCGCGGGTTATCACTATTTTCGGATTTTTGAGAGTTGGTCGGGGGCATATATGCTGATTGACGGCATGTACCAGCCGAGCGGTCAGCCGTTCAATGATGCCTATCGTTATGTGGACTGGCTGCTGACGGTTCCGCTGCTGGTGGCGGAGCTGATCGCTGTGATCGCGCTGCCGCCCAAGCAGGCGGGGGCATTCACCTTCCGGCTGGCTGGCGCGGCGGCGCTGATGGTCATCCTGGGTTACCCGGGCGAGATAGCCGCCGACAACGGCACGCGCGCGCTGTGGGGTTTCTTCTCTACGCTGCCATTCCTCTACATCGTCTATGTGCTGTTCACCCAGTTGGGCAGCGCCATCGAGCGTCAGCCGGAGGGCGCGCGCGTTCTCGTCCGCAATATTCGCCTGCTGCTCCTGGCGACGTGGGGGTTCTATCCGATCGTCTACATGATCCCGTTCCTGGGCGATGGAGCAGCGCTGAGCGCTTCTGTGGTCGTGGCGGTGCAGGTTGGATACTGCATCGCCGACGTGGTGGCGAAGTGTGGCTATGGGGTGATGATCTACGCCATTGCCCGCGCCAAGACCACCGATAAGGAATTGGTGCCGGCGCCCGCCGTCGGCGACTAATGACAGACTCGTGAATTCGAGAGAGTGCGAAGGCGGCTCACCTAAAGTGAGCCGCCTTTTTGATCAGTAGCCAGCGCTCACCGCGCTCAGCGCTTCGATCTGCTCTGGGATCAGCTCAATCTCGGCTGCGCCGACGATCTCCTGAAGCTGCTCGACCGTGCGCGCGCCGATAATCGGGGATGTGATCGACGGGCGCGCCAGCATCCATGCGAGCGCGATCTGCGCCATCGGCGCGGCGTGCGCCTCGGCGATCCGCCGGACGACATCCAGCACCATATAAGCGCGATCATCCTCGACGAGCTGCTTGATCAAGCCGCTGCTCTGGCGGGTGGTGTCGGGCGTGCGGTTCTCGCGGGTATATTTGCCGGTCAGGAAGCCGGCTGCCAATGGGCTGTAAGGGATGACGCCAACGCCCTGATCAAGTACAGCGCTCTCCAGTTCGCGCTCAAACTCGCTGCGATGCAGCAGGCTGTAATGCGGCTGGATCGAGTCGAAGCGCGCCACGCCGCGCGCATTGCTGACCCAAAGCGCTTTCATCAGCAGCCAGGCGGGGTAGTTGCTTGCACCGATATACAGGACTTTGCCCGCCTGCACCAGCCGGTCGAGCGCTTCCAGCGTCTCATCCAGCGGTGTTTCCCAGTCGGGATGATGCACTTGATATAGGTCGATATAGTCGGTTTGCAGCCGGCGCAGGCTGTCCTCGACCGCATGCATGATGTGAACCCGGCTGAGTCCCTGTCCGTTCGCGCCTTCCCACATGCGCCCCCGGACTTTGGTCGCCAGCACGATCTGGCGGCGGTTTTGGCGCGCCTTCATCCACGCGCCGATGATGGTCTCGCTCTCGCCGCCGCGATTGCCGCTGTGCCAGTAAGAATAGATGTCGGCAGTATCAAAAAAGTCGATGCCGGCTTCCAGCGCTGCGTCCATGATGGCGAAGGAAGTCGATTCATCCGCCGACCATCCGAAGTTCATCGTTCCGAGGCAAAGCGCGCTGACTTTTAAGCCCGTCCGCCCCAACCGTCGATACTGCATCTGCGTTTCTCCATGTGAGCCGTTGATGATTTCTGAGCGTATTATAAATTGGTCAGATGACTCTAACGAGAAGTTGACGCCCCTGTGCTATAATTTTTCTCACAAAGTGGGGCGCTTCGCTCCGCAAATCTGCTTCTATAAGCCGAGGAACCATGTTCACAAACCTGGTCAAATCGATCATGGGCGACCCGAAGGCGCGCGGCTTGAAGCGCTATCGCGAAGTTGTCGCCGAGATCAACGCGCTTGAGCCAGCGCTGCAAGCGCTCTCCGATACGGAGCTGCGCGCCAAGACCGATGATTTCAAGCGCCGACTTCAGGATGGCACGCCGCTTAATGACCTGCTGGTCGAAGCCTTCGCGGTCGTTCGCGAGGCGTCCCGCCGGACAACCAAGCTGCGCCATTTCGACGTGCAGTTGATCGGTGGGATGGTGCTGCATGAGGGCAAGATCGCGGAGATGAAGACGGGCGAAGGAAAAACACTGGTCGCCACGCTCCCACTCTACCTCAATGCGCTGACCGGGCGCGGCGTCCATCTCGTCACGCCCAACGATTACTTGAGCAAGGTCGGCGTGCAGATGATGGGACCGATCTATCATTTCCTCGGCATGTCGGTCGGCGTGATTCAGAATTCGGCGGGCGATCCCAACAGCGGATCATACCTTTTTGACCCGTCTTTCCCCTCCAACGATGCGCGCTTTCAGAATTTGCGCCCCTGCACGCGCCGTGAAGCTTACGAAGCCGACATCACCTACGGGACGAACAATGAATTCGGCTTCGATTATCTACGTGATAACATGGTGATCGATCTGGCGCAGATGGTGCAGCGCGAACTGCACTATGCCATCGTAGATGAGGTGGATAACATCCTGATCGACGAAGCGCGCACGCCGCTGATCATCTCCGGTCAGGCGGATGCGCCGTCGCCGCTGTATGCGAAATTTGCCCAGGTGGTGAAGAATCTCAAGCCGAGCAGCGCACAGAGCATCGCCGACAAAGAGCCGGATGGCGACTATGTGGTCGATGAAAAAGACCGTGTGGTCTATCTGACTGAGCGCGGCGTCGACAAGGTTGAGCGGGCAATGGGCATCCAGGACTTGTACAGCCCCGCCAATGCCGAGCTAATCCCCTATCTGGACAATTCACTGCGGGCGAAAGCGCTCTATCATCTGGATAAGGAATACATCGTCCAGGATGGGCAGGTGATCATCGTCGATGAGTTCACTGGACGCCTGATGTATGGGCGGCGCTTCAGCGAGGGCTTGCATCAGGCGATTGAAGCCAAAGAAGGCGTGAAGATTCGCCGCGAAAACTTGACGATGGCGACGATCACGTTTCAGAACTTCTTCCGTATGTATAAGAAGCTTGCCGGCATGACTGGCACGGCATCCACCGAAGCCGAGGAATTCGAGAAAATCTACAATCTTGAGGTTGTGCCGATCCCGACGCACCGCGATATGATCCGGCTGGATTACGAAGACCTGGTCTATGCAACGGAAGAGGCGAAGTTCAAGGCGATTGTCGATGAGATCAAGGCGCGCCAGGAGCGCGGTCAGCCGGTGCTGGTCGGCACGGTGGCGATTGAGACCTCGGAACGGCTGAGCAAAGCGCTGACCAAAGCCAAGATCGAGCATCAGGTGCTGAACGCCAAGCAGCACGAGCGCGAAGCCGAGATCATCGCGCAGGCAGGGCGGCTGGGGGCAGTCACCATTGCGACCAACATGGCGGGGCGCGGCGTGGACATTCTGCTCGGCGGCAACCCCGAAGGCATGGCGCGCGACAAGCTGCGCCGGCAGGGGATCGACATCACCCAGGCGACTCCCGAGCAGTGGGAAGCGGCGCTGGCAGAAGCGCAGGCGGAAGCCGAGCGCGACCGCAAGAAAGTGGTCGAGCTGGGCGGGCTGTGCGTGATCGGCACGGAGCGCCATGAAGCGCGGCGCATCGACAATCAGCTTCGCGGTCGTTCGGGGCGGCAGGGCGATCCTGGCGAGTCGCGCTTCTTCCTGAGTCTGGAAGACGATCTGATGCGGCGCTTTGGCGGCGACCGTGTGAAAGGCGTGATGAATTGGGCGAAAGTGCCTGAGGATGAGCCGATTGAGCATCCCTGGGTTTCCAAAGCCATTGCGCAGGCGCAGGTGCGTGTTGAAGGCATCAACTTCGACATCCGCAAGCGCGTTCTCGAATACGACGACGTGGTGAACAAACAGCGCGAGGTCATCTATAAGCAGCGGCGCGAAGTGCTGACTCAGGATAATCTGCGCGAGCAGTATCTTGAGACGCTGGAAGCCGAGATCGGCAAGCTGGTCGATCAATACTGTGAGGATGAGACCGATCCCGACTCGTGGGAGCTTGAGCTGCTCTATCAGGCGCTGCTCGGCATTTTCCCAGTCCCGAGCAGCGTGACGCCAGAGACGATGGCGGGCAGGTCGCTGGATGAGCTGGAAGAGCTGCTGATTGCGGCGCTGCACGAAGCCTATGATCGCAAGACGGAAGAGCTGACACCTGAGATCATGCGGCGCGCCGAGCGGGTGATCATGCTCAATGCTATCGATATGCATTGGCGGCGTCACCTGACCGACTTGGACATCCTGCGCGAAGGGATCGGCTTGATGGCGATGGCGCAGCGCGATCCGCTGGTCGAATACAAGCGCGAGGCGTTTGCAATGTGGCAGTCGCTTCAGGATGAAATCAAAGAGACCGCAGGGCGGAACATTTTTCGCGTTCAGGTGAGCGCGCCGATGTCTCCGGTGCGCCGCGCCGCGCCGACGCTTCAGCAGTTGGCGCAGGCGCCACAGGGTCAGGCGGTGCGCCCTGTGGCAGCGGCAGCCGCAGTGCCAGCAGGCGTCGCCGCTGGCGCGGGCGGACAGGTGGCGGCGTCTGAACCCGTTCGTAAGAAGACCAGCCTCGGACGCAACGATCCGTGCTGGTGTGGCAGCGGCAAGAAATATAAACACTGTCACTGGAAAGCCGATCAGGGTGGCGTATAGGATCAAAGGGACAACGAGATGGTGCAGGCGGGTGTAAATCCATCAGCTCAGCAGGGTGACGCCGAAACACGGGCGCGCGTGATGCGCTTCTTACGCCAGAAATTGGACTCCTTCGTGAAGTGGGATATCGTGCGCTTTTTCCACGATAATCCGCACGCAGTGGAGACGGCGGACGACATTGCTCGCGCACTTGGGCGCGAAGGCGATGAAGTGCCTGACGCCCTCAAGGCGCTTGCCGCGAGCAAAGTTTTGACGATGAAGATGGTTTCCGGTACAGCGGTTTTCAGTCTGCATGACGATCCGGCGGTGCGCGTGCTGGTGCATGAGTTCATCACTGCCTGCGATGATCGCAGTTTCCGTGCCGCTGCGATTCAGCAAGTGATCGATGGTCTGCGATAGGCAAGGGCGGCACACTGCCGCCCCTTTTGTTGACAGCATATGACCGCGCTCGACCTCGGACAGCTCCTCTCCCTCTATACCTGGTTTGTCCTCACCGCCTTAATCCTGATCGTGATGCTGATCGCACGTTTCTATCAGCAGTTCTCCGGCACGACCACCCACTATCGCTGGTTTTTACTGCCTATCGCTGGTTTTGCCGCGTCGGTGCTGCGCTACAACAGCGTTGATCGGATCGCAGGTGACTCGCTTGGTGACACGCTGGCGGGGGTGAGCGGCACGGCGCTGATCTGGCTGATAGCGCGGCTGACTCATCAAATGCTCTATAAGCTGCCTAGTGTGACAGGACGCGGTCTGTGATCGCCTTGATCGAGCCGGCTGCGCTCGGCGTGCTGCTGCTGTGCATTGGACTGCTAAGCCGCCGCATGGGCAGTGCCTCGAATGCGCCGCCGCGCTATCAGCCGTTTTTCATCGGCGCGGGGCTGATGGCGCTGTGCTTGGGTCTGCGCATGATCGATCTGCTGCTTGGACTCACCGCGCCCGATGAAGCCGCCGCTGATCTGCTCTGGGTCATGGTCTATCGCGGGCTTCCGGCGGCGGCGGTTACGCTTGGATTGATCGGCGCATGGCGCTACTGGAGCTGGCTTTTGGCGGAGCGCGCCTGATCCGAGTAGAATGAAGTCATCTTCAGCCTCACACTGAACTGCGCCGATGGAGGGCGCAAGCTTTGATCGACCAAGATGCTGCGGATGCCATTCGCACGATGCCCAAAATCGAGCTTCATCGTCACTTGGAGGGATCGCTGCGATTGGAAACGCTGCTGGCAATCGCGCTCGAATACCAGATTACCATGCCGCGTTTCGACATTGACGGACTGCGCCCCTTCGTTCAGATGATGCCGGGCGAGACCCGTTCGATGACACACTTTTTGAGTAAGTTCGCTGTGCTGCGCATGTTCTACCGCTCTGAGAAGATCATTAAGCGAGTGACAGCGGAGGTGGTCGCGGATGCGGCGCACGATAATGTCCGCTATATGGAGCTGCGCTTCACGCCGCAGGCACTGAACAATCTGATCCAATGCACCTTTGATCAGATCGTGGGCTGGGTCTGCGAGGCGGCGGCACAGGCGGCGGCGGAAAACCAGATTCAGGTTGGGCTGATCATCTCGATGAACCGGCATGAGTCGCTGGAGATTGGCGAGCATGTGCTGGATGCAGCGATACGCTATGCAAACTATGGCGTGGTCGGTCTTGATCTGGCAGGGCGTGAGGCGGATCACAAAGCGGAGCCATTCCGCAGCTTATTTGCCCGCGCGCGCGAGTCTGGGCTTGGCGTGACGATTCACGCTGGCGAATGGTCAGGCGCGGACAGCGTGCGTGAGGCAGTCTGCAATCTCGGCGCGGCGCGGATTGGGCATGGCGTGCGCGCCGCTGAAGACCCTGAACTATGCGATCTGCTGGCGGAGCGCGGCACGGTGCTGGAGGTCTGCCCCACGAGCAATTATCACAGCGGCGTTGTATCGGGGTATGATGCGCATCCCTTGACGACGCTGATCCAGCGCGGCGTTCGCACGACGATCAATACAGACGATCCGTTGATCAGCAATATCACGCTGTCGGATGAACTGATCAACGTCATGAGCTTTATGTCTTTATCTCTAGCGGAGATCAAGCGTCAGCAGCTCATTGCGGCGGAGTCGGCATTTTTGAAGCCTGAAGCCCGCGCCAAGCTGGTGAGCCAGTTCCAAGCGTGGATGAACCCTATATGATCCAGATCGGCGACATCCGCATTCACCTGATCGATGATGCCCAGATCATGGGTGACGCCGGCGGCATGTTCGGGCTTGTCCCACGGGCGCTGTTCAAGGAGTACGTGATGCCGGACGCCGACAACCTGATCCCATCCCATCATCACTGTTTATTGGTTGAAGCGGAGGGCAAGAAAATTGTCGTCGATGCCGGCTATGGCGACAAGCTGAGCGAGAAACAGAAGGGGCATCTGCGCTTCACGCCGAGTCGGGGGCGGCTGCTGGGCGCGCTGGCGCGGTTGGGAGTCCGTCCAGCCGAGATCGACATCGTGATCAATACGCATCTGCACAACGATCACGCGGGCGGCAACACAGCGCAGATGCCGGATGGAACCATCGTGCCTGTTTTTCCGAACGCGGAATATCTTGTGCAGCGGCGCGAATATGAGGACGCCATGCGCCCGAATGAGCGGACGCGCGCAACCTATCTTCCGGTCAACTATCAGCCGCTGGTCGAGAGCGGGCAGATGCGCCTGCTGGATGGCGATACCGAGATTCTGCCTGGCGTCTTCGGGATCGTCACGCCTGGTCACACCCCCGGACATATGAGCGTTCGCTTCGAGCGCGGCGGGCAGCACGCTGCCTTCGTGTGTGATATGGCGAGCTATGCCATTCACTTCGAGCGGCTCGGTTGGATGACCGCGTTCGATGTCGAGCCGCTGATCACGCTGGAGACAAAGCGCGCTTGGCAGGCGTGGGCGCTGGAAACCGACGCACTGCTGATCTTCCCGCACGATCCTGTCACCCCTGTCGGCAAACTCAAGCGAATGGACGACGGCAAGCTGAAGGTCATCAAAGTCGAAGCCGAGTTCGTCTAAACCTGCCGATCTTGCCATTCCTGAATGGTCGCTGTGACGTACTCGCGGACGGCATCGTCGGTGATGTCAGTGACGGCTTCAAAGAATGTCCCATCCACTTCGATCAGGACGCCTCCATGCTGCGGTGACTGGCTGACATGGATGCTGCGCCCTGCAAAATCACCCGTCATGCTCAATTTGTGCTGAAGATACGCCTCAATGGCGGCGGCGATGTTGATCTCTGGCACGGGCGTCCGATCTGGCTTGATCCGACCGCGCTTCGGCGGCTCGATCTTGTCCGGCATCCGAAATTTCGGCAGATCGCCCGGCAGCGGGATGTCTGGCAGATCGGGCAGTCCGAGGTTTGGGGCGGGGAATGGCGGTGGCGCTGCCTGCGCCGGAGGGTGCGGCGCCTCAACGACTGGCTCAGTCGGTGGCATTGGCGCAGGGGGCGTAGGCTCCGGCTCAGCGGGAATGGCAGCCGATCGAGTGAGATCGTGCAGGGCGGTCTGGAAACGGCGGCGAAACGCTGCGTCCGCGCTGGCGGCGGGATGGCGATAGGCTTTGTCCCCGATCTGCACGATCAGCCCCCCATCGCTCAGATCGCGCAGCACGGTGAAGACTTCAGCGACTTCGGTCTCTCCGCCTTCAGTCAGCCGAACGCGAAATGTCTCACTGGCGGCGCGCGTCATCAGCGCGGGCTTGAGCAGATCGTCGAGATCGGGAAAATCGACATCCGTGTAAGGGCTGGGCGCAGCTTCGGTAGACGGCACTTGCGGCATACGCGCCTCTTGAGCTTTTTGCCGCCGCCACGCCACCAGATAGGCGATCACGGCAAGCAGCAGCGCGCCTGAGCCGCAGAAGATGATGATGAAGATACTGGGTAACTGCTGAAGAAATGCTGTAAAACCGCTGTCCACGTTCAACCTTTCTGACAGACTGGGCAGTAATGCGTGCCGCGTTGGGCGACACGGATTTTCTCAATCGGCGTTCCGCAGACCGGACAAGGCTGACCGGCGCGGTCGTAGGCGCGGAAGTGATTCTGCGCGCTTCCGGTCGTGCCGTCCGGTTTGCGATACCAGTTGACGCTTGCGCCTTCGCGCTCGATTCCCTGGCTCAGAGCGTCGCGGATCGCTGCGTGCAGCCGTTTTGACTCCGCGTTGGTCAGCGAGTCGGCGGGTCGCAGCGGGTGAATCTTCGCCATGTGGAGCGCTTCATCGGCGTAGATGTTGCCAACGCCCGCGACAAAGCTCTGATCGAGCAGCAGCGCTTTGATCGCTTTGTGGTGACGCTTCAGCTCGGCGCGCATTGCTTTTAGGTCGAAGCTTTCGGTCAGCGGTTCGGGTCCGAGATCGGGCGCGAGCGCGGAAAAGTTATCCGTCAGCGCGACGAAACCGAACTTGCGCGCATCGGAAAAGCGAAGCTGTTTGCCGCCGTCCAGTCCGAGCCGAAAATGCACCCAGCGGTCGGCTTCGTGCGCAGCGTCGGCGTCAGTGACGTAGAGCCGCCCTGTCATTTTCAGATGCACGACGAGCAGGTCATGATCGAGCTGGCAGAGGATATATTTGGCGCGCCGTTCGACGCTGTGGAAGGTCTGCCCGACGATGCGAGCAGCGAATGAAGCAGGATCGGGCGAGCGCACAGTGCGCGCCCAGTCGTACCACAGGCTTTCGACGGTGCGCCCGATCAGCGGCTCGCGCAGACCACGCACCACGGTTTCAACTTCAGGAAGTTCCGGCATGAGCAGTTCGATGTCGTTTGATCTTCAGTATTCTCAGTATAGTATAGACTTTTCTGCTCTGGCATTGAGCGTTTGCTCCCATCAACTGTCCGCATCGGGTGAACCAAAGTGCTATAATGGCGGTATAAGTTCACCCCAGAGGCAGTACACACATGTCCGATCAGCCTTTTGTGCATCTGCATGTCCACACCGAGTATTCGCTGCTGGACGGCTTGAGCCGTATCAAGAAGCTGGTGGCGCGGGCGAAAGAGCTGGAAATGCCCGCGCTGGCAATCACCGATCACGGCACGATGTTCGGCGTGATCGAGTTCTACCGCGCATGCAAGGATGCTGGGATCAAGCCCATTATCGGCTGTGAGATGTATCTTGCGCCAAACGGCATGACCGACCGCCAGAGTCGCGAAGCCAATCATCTGCTGCTGCTGGCGCGCAATGAGCAGGGCTATAGGAATCTGCTTAAAATCGCCAGCGATGGACAGTTGAAGGGCTACTACTATCGCCCGCGCATCGACTGGGAGTATCTATCTCAGCTTCAGACCGCCTCCGGCGGCGATCTCGGACTGATCGCCACGTCGGGCTGTTTGGCAGCTCAGATTCCCAGCCTGATCGTACAGGGGCTAGAGGAGAAAGCCCGCGATCTGATCGACCGCTTCAAGCAGGTCTTCGGCGCGGACAACTTTTTTCTAGAGCTTCAGCAGCACCAGATCGATGAGCTGAAGCTGGTCAACAACTGGCTGATCGAGACAGGGCGGCGCGACGATGTGAAGTATGTCGCCACCAACGACGTGCATTACGTTTTGGAGAGCGATTACGAACCCCATGACATGCTGCTGTGCATCCAGACGGGCGCGCGGGTGGATGAAGAAAAGCGCCTGCGTATGTCGGATAACAGCTATTATCTGTCCAGCCGTCAGCAGATGTGGGATTTGTTCGAACATATCGACAGCGGATCGCCGCTGACCAACACGCTTGAGATCGCAAATGGCTGCGATCTTAACTTGGACAAGAAAACTTACCACCTGCCCGTTTTCCCTGTGCCAGACGGATTTGACGCCGTGACCTATCTGCGGTATCTAGCGTTCAAAGGGCTGCGCTGGCGCTTTGGCGATCGGGCAAGCGATACCTCGCTGGTCGAACGGCTGGAATATGAACTTAAAGTCATCTCGGATATGGGTTTTGCCACCTATTTCCTGATCGTGTGGGACTTGTGCCAGTTTGCGCGCAGCGCCGACATCTGGTGGAATGTGCGCGGATCGGGCGCGGGCAGTTTGGTCGCGTACTCGCTTGGCATCACCAACATCGACCCGATCCGCAACAATCTGCTCTTTGAGCGCTTTCTCAACCCTGGTCGCGTAAGTATGCCGGACATCGACCTCGATTATCCTGACGATCAGCGCGGGCGGATGATCGAATATGCCGTCTACAAATACGGTGAAGATCGGGTCGCGGCGATCATCACCTTTGGGACATTGGGCGCGAAAAACGCCATCCGCGATGTGGCGCGCGCGCTGAACATCGATGACGGGCTGGTGAATGAAGTCTCGCGGCTGATCCCGACCGAGCCGAAGCCGAAGAAAATCCACGAGTACATCGAGGACATCGGCGAACTCAAGCGGGTGATCGACGCATCGCCGGAGATGCAGCGCGTCGCGCAGATTGCGGAGGAACTTCAGGGCATCAGCCGCCATGCCTCGACGCACGCGGCGGGCGTGATCATCGCGGATCAGCCGCTCGTCGAGTATCTGCCGCTGCACCGCCAGACCAGCGGTGACGACGAAGGGATCGCGCTCAAACAGGTGACTCAGTTCGACATGGAAACCTGCGAGTCCATTGGGCTGCTCAAGGTGGACTTTCTGGGTCTGTCCACGCTGACGATCATGCGCCGGGCGTGCGAGCTGATCGCGCAGCATCACGGCATCGAATACGCGATGGACAATATCCCGTATCGTCCGACCGGCGATCCTGACCAGGACGCGATGCTCGAAGCGGCGTTCAGGCTGCTTCAACGCGGCGAAACCGTCGGCGTATTTCAGGTGGAAAGCAGCGGGATGCAGCAGATGCTGCGCGAGATGCAGCCGACCCTGTTTGAACATATCGTCGCCGCGATTTCGCTGTATCGACCCGGTCCGATGGACTACATCCAAGAATATAACGCGCGGATGCACGGTGAGATACCCGTCACCTACCATCATCCTAAGCTGGAGCCGATCCTCGGCGAAACCTATGGGATCATGGTCTATCAGGAACAGTTGATGCAGATCGGGCAGGCGCTTTTCGGTTACTCGTTAGGCGACGCCGACCTGATGCGCCGCGCCGTCTCCAAAAAGAAGAAAGAAGACCTGCTCAAGCATCGCGATATCTTCATCCGCCAGGGACCCGCGCTCGATCCGACAATGACTGAGGAGATCGCTGAGAAAATTTTCGCGGACATCGAGTTTTTCGCCAATTACGGCTTCAATAAGGCACATGCCGCCGACTATGCAGTGCTGACCGTTCAGACGGCTTTCTTGAAAGCGAATTACACCGCCGAATACATGGCGGCGCTGCTCTCAGTGGGCGCAGGTGACGCGGCAAAAGTCACAACGTTGTTAACGGAATGTAAGCGATTGAGCATACCGATCTTCCCGCCCGATGTAAACAGCAGCGCGCTCGATTTTGATATTCAAGTCGATAAAGCGGGGCGGCGCGGCATCCGCTTTGGGCTGGCGGCGATCAAGAATGCGGGCGTTGGGGCGCTGGGGCATATCCTGACGGAGCGCGCGCGCGGTGGGCGATTCGCCAGCCTGATCGACTTTTGCCGTCGTGTCGATCTGCGGCAGGTCGGTAAGCGGGCGCTCGAAAGCCTGATCAAAGTCGGCGCGCTGGACAGTCTCGGCGCGCGCGGCAAACTGGTGCCGGCGCTGGATCGAATCATGGTCTACAGCGCGGAGCATCACAAGATCAAAGAGACCGGGCAGATGAGCATGTTCGGCGGTGCGGCTGTCGCAACGGGGATGGACGATGATCTGCTTGACAATCTGCCGCCTGATACCCTATCGCATCGTCAGCTCATCGATTGGGAAAAGGAGCTGCTCGGCACGTATCTGAGCGAGCATCCGGTCGATCCAGTGCTGGAAATGCTCGAAGGGACGAATGTCCTGAACACCGGAAGGCTGGTGGGACTGCCACACAACCGCGAGGTGCGCGTAGTTGGGTTAGTGAGTGCGCTGCGCATTGTTGAGACCAAGAACAAAGACCTGATGGCGATTGCGCAGTTGGAAGATCGTTTTGGCAAGATCGATGTGGTGCTGTTTCCGCGCACGTTTGCGCAGTTTCGCGAGCAGCTCCGTGAAGGCGCAGTTATCATTGTGCGCGGTAAGCTCGATCGCAAACGCGGCGATCCGCAGATCGTCGCCGATGACGTGACCACTGACCTGAAGGTCATGCGCGCTGCACCATCCGAACGCGACATTCCGATCAGCCCCGCGCCGGCGCAGGATAAGGAAACAACAGCGGAGATGGTGAGCAGCCATGCAGCACTGCCGCCAGAACCGGATTTTCCGCCATTTGAAGCCGATGAGTCCGCTGCTCCTCCCGATTTGCCGGATGATTTCACGCCGAATGGCTATGTCTATCCTGGCGCGGAGCCGGCGAAAACGGTCAAGCCGAAAAAGATCGTCATTCGCTTCCATCGCAGCCACGATGCTGAACACGACAACCGGCGGCGGCAACGGATGATGCACTATCTGTACGAATGGAAAGGGGAGGATCGTGTCGAGGTGATCCTGCTCAATCAAGGCGTCGAGACGCACCGCGTGCTGCTGCCGGAAACGACGCGCTGGAATGAGAAGCTGATGGAGCGGTTGTGCGATATTGATGGCGTACAGGTGTTTAAGGTTGATGTGAGCGAGTCTAGCGTTTAGGGCGAGAGCGGATAAAATGGTCAATGGATCCGTCTCGGTGAACAGGAGCATCAAACGCTATGAAGCGTATCGCGGTCATGACCAGCGGCGGCGACTCTCCAGGCATGAATGCAGCCATCCGCGCTGTGGTGCGGACATCAATGGAGCATGGGATCGAAGTCTACGGCATCCGCCAGGCGTATCTGGGTTTGATGAGCGGGGATTTCAACCAGCTTTCCAGCCTTGAAGTGAGCGGTATTTTGCAGCGCGGTGGCACGATTTTGCAGACGGCGCGCAACGAAGAATTCAAGACCCCAGCCGGGCAGATGCGCGCGCTGCGGCGGCTCAATGAACACCGCATTGAAGGGCTAGTGGTCATCGGCGGTAACGGCAGTCTGACCGGCGCGCTGGCACTGCACAAACATGGCTTTCCCGTGATCGGCATTCCCGGCAGTATCGATAATGACATCAACGGCACAGACATGAGCATCGGTGTTGATACAGCGCTCAACACCATCCTCGATGCGCTTGACCGCCTGCGCGACACCGCCACATCGCATCAGCGCGCTTTCCTGATCGAAGTCATGGGGCGCAACTGCGGCTATCTGGCGCTGATGGGCGCGATTCTGGGCGGCGCGGAGATTGTGATCACGCCAGAACGCGAAGTCCCGATGGAGGAGGTGGAGAGGGCGCTTGAAGATGCCTACGTGCGCGGTAAATCGCACGCCATTGCAGTGATCGCCGAAGGCGCGCATTACAGCGTGACCGCGCTTGCCGATTATCTCAAGAAAAACCCGAAGATCGGCTTTGAGATCCGCCTGACGATTCTCGGGCACATTCAGCGCGGCGGCAGCCCCAGCGCTTTTGACCGGCTGCTGGCAACACGCATGGGCGTTCATGCGATCCGGTTTCTCAAAGATGGCTTATCCGGCGTAATGACGGCGCTGCAAGGGCGGCAGATCGTCCCGCTTCCGCTGGAAGAAGCCGTCAGCCAGCTTCGCCCGATCAGCGATGGCTATTTCGAGATGGCGCGTTATCTGGCGCGTTAGTCTGCGTCCGCGTCGCCGCTGTCTGCATTGCGCCCGACATCGGCGACGCGCGCCCGCACAACGGTGATCAGCGCGCGGGTTGGCACGCGCAGATCGATCCCGCGCTGTCCGCCACTGATCAGGATATGTTCATGCTCGGTGGCGGGCTGATCCAGAAAGATGCTCCAGTTTTTCTGACTTAGCGCCAGCGCGCTGATCCCGCCGACTTTCAGACCCGTCAGCGCTTCAGCGTCCTTGTGCGCAGCCATGCGGACTTTTTTGTGTCCCGCCGCCTGCGCCAGCTTTTTCAGGTCAAGACGCCGGTTCGCTGCAATCATGACCAGCATCGGCTTGCCGCCGGACTCCGGCTCGACGATCAGCGTCTTATACACCAGGTGCGGCGGCACGCCGATGACCTCCGCGATTTCCTCCGCATCGCGCATATCGTCGGGATATTCGATCACCTCATATGGGATTTTATGCTGCTCCAGCAGCCGCATACTGTTCAGTTTGGGGGGCATTTTCGCTCAATCCACCTTGTACTGCTTCAAGGCGCGCCGCCCAATGATCCTCGGCATCAGCGCGTTCCCTAGCATAACAGCGCGGTCGAGCCAGCGCAGCGCGACGGCGCGGTTCTGCCGCTTCAGACACGCCCGCACGATGGCTTCTGCGACAAATTCCGGCGTCATGACCGGCAGACGCGGCGCTTTTGCGGCGTAACCGGCTGCGCCGAGCCGCTTTTTGTTGAATTCGGTCGCCACGCGCCCGATGCGCAGATCAGTCACTGTGATCTTATCCTGCTCCAGCTCCAGGCGCAGCGACTGCGCCAGACTGCTGACAAAGGCTTTGCTCGCGCTGTAAGTTGCGGTGTAGGGCGCGGTCAGATTGTAGACAATCGATGAGACGATCACGATATGCCCGCCGCCTGATGCGCGCAGTGCCGGGATACCGGCGCGAACCGTGTGCAGAACGCCGTCGATGTTGGTGCGCATGACCGCTTCAATCTCTTCCCAAGGCGAGTCGGCGATGCTGCCGCGCTGCCCGATCCCCGCATTGGCGATCACATAGTCGAGCCGTCCGAAACGCTGGATCGTCTCCGAGACGGCAGCGCGCATCGCGTCTGCATCGCGGACATCACCGGTGAGCTGGAAGATGGCGGGATCGTCACGGCTGCGCCAGTTACGCGCAAGAGCAGCGACATGCATACCATGCCGGATGAATGCCTGCGCCGCCGCCAGCCCGATTCCCGATGACGCCCCAGTGATCAGCGCGACAGGGGCTTTCTCCTGAGTGGAGTGCATATGGCTGTCCCTCTATTGAGCGGCGAACGACGGTAATCATGGCATGGTTGTAAAAATATTAAGATTACTTTAAATTTATGAAGTGTAATGATAAAATATTCTGACATGCGAAGGCTCATAAAAATTATTAAGAGAGGACAGATTATGGAGGAGATGGCACTCCATCAGGAATTGATCGCGGCGCTCAAGGCGCAGATGGAACCTGTGCGCGCGGAGGACACGATGGCGGAAGCAGGGCGCAAGATCATGCTGCGCGAATTCATCGCAATGCTCAAGCATGAGGCAGGAAGTCGAGTCGGGTCGGATATTGAAGATGTCCATGATATGCGCGTGGCGATTAGACGGATGCGCAGCGCGCTGCGTCTGCTCAGCGACTATTATAAACCAAAGGTGATCCGCGCGTACAACCGTAAACTGCGTCGTGTGGCGCGGGCGCTGGGCGCGGTGCGCGATCTCGATGTCATGATCGAGGCGTTCACCAATTACGCGATGCCGCCTGAGGGGGAGATGCCGCCGGAGGCGAAGCGCGTGATCGCTGCGATGGACAAAGAACGCGATCTGGCGCGCATGGAACTCAATCATGCGCTGGATCGCGGCGAGTATCGCCGGTTCGTGAGCGACTTCAGCCAATTTCTCACCACTGAAGGCGCGGGCGCAAAGCTGCACAACGACGATCTCGCGCCATCGCAGGTGCGCCACATCCTGCCGACGCTGATCTATGCGCATATCGGCGCGGTGCGCGCTTTTGATGCAGTGATCGCCGACGCAATTGAGCAGAATGACCAGGTGACGCTGCATAATCTGCGCATCGAGTTCAAGCGGCTGCGCTACGCCGTCTCGATGTTTGAGGATATGCTGGGCGCGTCGGCGGGCAGCTTCATCGCTGAACTGAAGAAAATTCAGGATCATCTAGGCGAACTTCAGGACTCCTACACTGCTGTTCAGCGGCTCAGCGATTTTCTGGAAGAAGTGGATGAAGAGTCAGCGGCATACCTGCAAACCTATATCGATCAGCTCACTCCGAACGCAGACGAAAAGCGAAAGCACTTTGCTGAAATCTGGAGGCGCTTCAACTCGAAGACGGTGCAGGGGATGATCGCGCGGGCAGTCTCAGCCTTGTGACCGCCAGATCGGTCAGCCCGCTCAGCCCGGCTGCCGCCAGCAGGCAGACCGCCGGATGCGCGGGCAGGTAATAGCGCTGCCAGGGAAGCGGCGTGAGCAGAGCGGTTGACGCGAGCATGGCAGCCGCCCAAACGAGGATCAGCCATGCCGCGCCTCTGCGCGCGCGCGCCAGGCGGAAGAACCCGAACCCGGTCAGGCTGAGTGTGATCACGGGCGGAAGCGCGACTCCCGCCAGCCCGGAGGCTTCATATGCTGCGATCTGATCGCCGATATAGCTGCCCCAAGCATCGACTTCAAAATACTGCGGCGTGCCGTCGAACACAAAGCGCGCCCAGCCGTCCAGCGCCTCACTGCGCTCGGTATAGCCGCCGAAGGCGGTCGTTTGCCCTTCAAGGAGCGCTGTTCTCAAACGCAGGACATCGCCCATGCGCTCAAATGGGCTGCTCCACCAGGCGGGATTGAGCGCGATGAACACGCCCAGCGCAATCAGCGCCGCCATATATAGGCGCAGAAAGGTGAGTATAAGCAGGTGCGGCTGGCGCATCAGCGCGGTGTAAAGATACAGCCAGCATCCGGCGAAGATCGCGCCGAGAGTGAACACGGCGCTGTGTTTGCTGGCGACTGCCAAACCGGATGACGCGCCCAGCGCGATCAGGCTGGCGCGGCGCTGACTGTGCTTGATAAACCACAGTCCAGCGGCAGCGACGCACAGCGAGAATAAGATGAAACTACCTTCCATCATGGCGCGCCGTCCGTTGAGCAGCAGCGCTGGATGCAGCGCAAACAGGATCGCGGCAAGATATGCGGTCTGGCGTCCGCCAAGCTGCCAGCCGATGGCGAACATCACTGGCACAGCCAGCGCCAACATGAGTGCGGAAGGGACTCGCGCCGTCCGCAGCAGATCGGGGGATGGGGCATGGTTGGTGGACTGGTTGTAATCCCAGTCTGCGCCCCAATCCCACTGCTCATTCAAGTCAGCAATGCTGAATCCCCCCAGATGCCAGGCGAACCCGATCAAGTACTTGTTGACCGTGCCGTTCAGTAGGCGCAAATGCTGCTCCTGCGGGCTGATCGGCGGGTCAGTATAGCGCACGCGCGTCCAGTTATCTTCGATGAACTGGTAGGCGTAGTCGCGGCTCATGAAAATCTGCGTCGCCTCGTCGCCATGAAACGGCGCAAGCGGCGCGCCGATCAGGATATACGCTGCTAGGGCGACGATCAGCAGCCTGTCAAACACGCGCTTAAGCAATGGTCACCAGCACCTTGTTTTGTTCGACGCTCTGACCTGGCTGCACCTGAATGCGCTGGACAATGCCGCTGCGCGGCGTGCGCAGTTCGTTCTGCATTTTCATCGACTCCAGAATGACCATCGTCTGTCCGGCTTCGACTTCCTGACCCTCCGTGACGGTAATCGCCGCGATCAAGCCTGGCATCGGCGCTTTAAGTGCATATTCACCGCTTTGCAGCGCTGCAGCCCCGCGCTGAGTTAGCATGAGCTGGGCGCGCTCATCCAGCACCTGCCCGCTGTACAGCCGACCGCGCAAGCGGAGTTCGTAATCGCCGCCGCCGCGATCCTCGATCACAATTTCATGCGACTGATTCTCCATCAGGATCGAATAGAGCGCCCCATCCATGGCGCGAAAATCGACGGTGCGCAGTTCGCCGTTGACGCGCAGTGCGCCGTCATTCCCGATCTCAATCTCAAATTGGCGGTCGTTGATGATGGTGATGTATTTCATCGATGAATCCGCTCCCAACGGCTGAGCCATTTCCAATTGCTGGTGTCGCGTTCGTTGCGGGCGACCACCTGTCCGGCGAGCTGGCGCTTGCGATGGGCAAACAGTGTGGCGGCAATGGCAGCGGTCTCCAGCTCGGCGTCGCTTGGCGGCTGCTCGTAGGTGGTCATGCTGAAGCGGTCTTCAACAAACTTGGTGTCGAATTTGCCTGCGATGAAGCTGAAGCTGCTCAGCAGGTTGAGATGGAACGGGATATTGTGCTTGACGCCCATGATGATAAATTCTTCAAGCGCGCTGCGCATCCGCAGGATCGCCTGCGGGCGGTCATCGCCCCAGCAAATCAGCTTGGCGATCATGCTGTCATAATAAGGCGTGATCTCATAGCCGCTGTAGACCCCCCCATCGACGCGCACGCCAGGACCTGACGGCGTGATCAGCGTGGTGATCTTGCCGACCGATGGCGAAAAATTATTATAGGGGTCTTCAGCATTGATACGGCATTCCAACGCCCAGCCTTTCGGCTCGATCACGCTCTCGGTGATGCCCATGCGCCGTCCACGCGCGATGCGAATCTGCTCCTTGACCAGATCGACGCCGGTCACAATCTCGGTGACCGGATGTTCGACCTGAAGGCGCGTGTTCATCTCCAGGAAATAGAAATTGCGATCCTTGTCCACCAGATACTCAATTGTGCCAGCATTGACATAGCCAACGGCGCGGGCAGCCGCAATTGCTGCCTCGCCCATGCGCCGGCGCAGATCGGCGTCCATAAACACGCTTGGCGCTTCCTCGACCAGCTTCTGATGCCGGCGCTGGATCGAGCATTCGCGCTCGCCCAGATGGATGCAGTTGCCATGCGCGTCGGCGAGAATCTGAAACTCGATATGGCGCGCGCCCTCGACCAGCTTTTCCAGATAGACCGTGCTGTCTCCGAAGGCGCTTTCAGCTTCGCGGCGCGCGGTTGCCAGCATTTCGGGGAGGTCTTCAGCGCGGCGGACAGCGCGCATCCCTTTGCCGCCGCCGCCCGCCGCCGCCTTGACCATCAGCGGAAAGCCGATCTGCGCGGCGACAGCGTAAAGCTCCTCGTCGCGCAGCCCTGGCTCTGTCCCCGGCACAACCGGGACGCCGGCTTGCTTGACGGTCTGGCGCGCCATCTGCTTGTCGCCCATTGTGGCAATCGCGTTCGGCGTAGGCCCGATAAAGATCAAGCCTGCATCGGCGCATGCCTGCGCGAAGTCCTCGCGTTCGGAAAGGAACCCATAACCCGGATGCACCGCGTCCGCGCCGGTCTTGCGCGCCGCATCGATGATGGCGTCGATGCGCAGATAGCTTTCGCGGGCGGGCGGCGCGCCGATGCGCACCGCTTCATCGGCGTAGCGGACGTGCAGGCTGGCGCGGTCGGCGTCGGAGTAGACGGCGACAGTGGCGATGCCCAGATCGCGGCAGGCGCGGATCACGCGCACGGCGATCTCGCCGCGATTGGCGATCAGGACTTTCTTGATATTGGTCAGTTCCATCATGCCGTCTCCCTACAGCGGGATATTGCCGTGCTTTTTCGGCGGATTGCTGTCGCGCTTGTTCTGGAAGACCTCCAGCCCGTTGATCAGACGAGCACGAGTCTCGCGCGGCTCGATCACATCATCGATATAGCCGTTTTCAGCGGCGACATACGGGTTGGCGAGCCGTTCGCGATACTCAGCGGCGAGTTCGGCTTTGCGCGCTGCCGGATCATCCGCCTCTTTCAGATCACGCCGGTAGATGATCTCGACTGCGCCTTCGGGTCCCATGACCGCGATCTCGGCGCTGGGCCAGGCGAGATTGAGATCGCCGCGAATGTGCTTGCTGCTCATGACGCAGTATGCGCCGCCGTAGGCTTTGCGCGTCGTCACTGTCAGTTTGGGGACGGTGGCTTCGCAGTAGGCGTAGAGCAGCTTTGCGCCGCTGGTGATGATGCCGTTGTGTTCCTGCACTGTGCCGGGCATATAGCCGGGGACATCGACAAAGGTGATGATCGGGAGATTGAAGCAGTCGCAGAGCCGGATGAAGCGCGCCGCTTTTTCGCTGGCGGCGATGTCCAGCACGCCCGCCAGCACCATCGGCTGATTGGCGACGATGCCGATGCTGTGACCGCCCAGCCGCGCGAAGCCGACGACGATATTTTGCGCATAGTCGGTATGAATCTCATAAAATGCGCCCTCATCGACCACGCGGTGGATCACATCTTTCATGTCGTAAGGTTTGTTCGGGCTGTCCGGCACGATGGAATCGAGTTCGGGATCGGCGCGCAGCGGATCATCCTGAGTTGGCACAAACGGCGGGTCTTCCATATTATTCTGTGGCAGATAGCCGAACAACTCGCGCACCAGCAGCAGCGTGTGGTTTTCGTTTTCACCGACGACATGGCAGACGCCGCTCTTGCTGGCATGAACGCTTGCGCCGCCGAGTTCCTCAAAGGTCACGTCCTCATGGGTGACCTGCTTGACCACGTCGGGACCGGTGACGAACATGTAGCTGGTGTTTTTGACCATGAAGATGAAGTCGGTCAGGGCAGGGCTGTAGACGGCGCCGCCTGCACACGGACCCATGATCACGCTGATCTGCGGGATGACGCCGCTGGCGAGCGTATTTTGCAGAAAAATGTCTGCATATCCGCCGAGGCTGATGACGCCCTCCTGAATGCGCGCACCGCCGCTGTCGTTCAGCCCGATGACGGGCGCGCCGGTTTTCATCGCCATCTCCATGATCTTGATGATCTTCTGTGCCTGCGTCTGGCTGAGGCTGCCGCCCATGACGGTGAAGTCCTGCGAATAGACATAGACCAACCGCCCGTTGATCGTCCCCCAGCCGGTGACGACTCCATCGCCGAGGAAACGCTGCTTGTCCAGCCCGAAATCGCGCGACCGATGCATGACGAAGGCGTCGATCTCGCGGAAGCTGCCCGGATCGAGCAGGATATCGAGCCTTTCGCGCGCCGTATTGCGTCCAGCATCGTGCTGGCGCTTGATGCGTTCTTCACCGCCACCGAGACGGCTTTGTTCACGCAGGGCGCGCAGGTAATCGATTTTGGGGTTTACGCTCATAAAATGATCACTCCATAGGCGGCGCGGTCGCGCTGTGGGATCGAGAACGCGCCGCGAACAAGGTCAGCACAATCATAATCAGCCCGATGATAACCAACAATAGGGGGATACGCCCGCGATCATAGTCGGCGCGGGCAAAAATGACGATCCGCGCTGCGCTGTAGGCGGCAAAGCCAAGCAGCGCTAGCCAGATCGGGCGCGCACGCTGCCGCCAAGCCAGCAGCGCAAAGCCACCCGACCATATGAGCGAGGCGAGAAATTCCAGCGGCGCGGACAGGCTCACATCCAGGGGCAGGCGCAGCGCGCGGATGGCATTTGCCGCCTGATGAAACGCCACCAATGCCGCGATCAGCGGCGGCAGGCGCGTTTTCAGATCAGCACCGCCGGACGATACTCGCCGAATACTTCGCGCAGGGTGCTGCACACTTCGCCCGTCGTCACATCGGCATCGACGCAGGCGATGATCAGCGGCATCAGGTTGTCGCGTCCTCTCGCTGCGTCCGCCAGCCGCGCACGCAGCGCTGCGACGCGCTCATTGTCGCGGGATGCGCGCAGCGCTGCCAGCCGTTCATGCTGCGCCGCTTCAATGGCGGGATCGACGCGCAGAATCTCCGGCTGAGCGTCTTCTTCAATGGTAAAGCGGTTTACCCCGACGATCACCTGCTCGCCCGACTCGACCGCCCGCTGATACAGATATGCCGCCGTCTGAATTTCGTTGTTGATGAAGCCGCTTTCAATCGCTGCCAGCGCGCCGCCCAGCGCGTCAATCTGCGCGATATACTGCTCGGCGCGCTCGGTGATGGCATTGGTCAGCGCTTCAACCGCGTAGCTGCCCGCCAGCGGATCGATGGTGTCAGCGACGCCGGTCTCGTAGGCGATGATCTGCTGCGTGCGCAGCGCCACCCGGGCGGCATGTTCGGTGGGCAGGCCTAACGCCTCATCCATCGCGTTGGTGTGGAGCGACTGCGTCCCACCCAAGATGGCTGCGAGCGCCTGAAGCGCCACGCGGACGACATTGTTCGTCACCTGCTGCGCGGTCAGCGTGCTGCCGCCGGTCTGGGTGTGAAAGCGGAGCTGCCAAGATTTGGGATCGCGCGCGCCGAAGCGTTCGCGCATGATGCGCGCCCACAAGCGGCGGGCAGCGCGGTATTTGGCGATCTCCTCAAGAAAGTGATTATGCGCATTGAAGAAAAAAGAGAGCTGCGGCGCAAAATCATCCACGTTCAGCCCGGCATCAAGCGCCGCCTGCACGTAGGCGATGGCGTTGGCGAGGGTAAATGCGACTTCCTGAACAGCGGTGCAGCCGGCTTCGCGAATGTGATAGCCGCTGATGCTGATCGTGTTCCATTCCGGCACATGTTCGCGGCAGTAGGCGAAAATATCAGTGATCAGCCGCATCGATGCCGCAGGCGGGTAGATATATGTCCCGCGCGCGATGTATTCCTTCAAAATGTCATTCTGGATCGTGCCGCGCAGTTTGCGCTCCTCCACGCCCTGACGACGCGCCACCACGATATACATCGCCAGCAGCACCGCTGCCGGCGCGTTGATCGTCATGCTGGTTGAGACTTGATCCAGCGGGATGCCTTCGAACAGACGCGCCATGTCGTGGATGCTGCTGATGCTGACGCCGACCTTGCCGACTTCACCCAGCGCCATCGGATCATCGGCGTCGTAGCCGATCTGAGTCGGCAGATCGAACGCGACCGACAGCCCGGTTGTCCCCTGTGACAGCAAGAAGCGATAGCGGGCATTCGACTCCTCGGCGGTGGCATAGCCAGCATACTGGCGCATCGTCCAGAAGCGCCCGCGATACATGGTCGGCTGAATGCCGCGTGTGTATGGATATTCGCCAGGAAAACCGAGATCGGCGGCGTAGTCGATGGAAGCATCGGCGGGCGTGTACAGCCGTTCGAGCGGGATTCCTGAAGAAGTCTCAAAAATGGCGCGCCGCTCTGGAAAGCGCTTGAGCGCGGGTTCGACCAGCCGAGTTTGCCACTCGGCGCGCAGAGGTTCAATCGAGTCGGTCATGGTTCATCTCTTCTGAGCGCGGCACTTTGCGCGCGCACCCGTCTTCCGTCACAATATATAGAGCAGTGATTATATATCGAAAAGGACAGCGATGAACGCAGATTCGACGTTATTGGTTGGCGGGCTGCTGGCGATTCTGTACGGATTGATCGCGTGCTTTTTTGGCTGGCGGGTGTTCCGCTTTACACTGACAGTTGCCGGCGTGCTGATCGGCGGCGCGCTCGGTTATTCGGCGGGTGCAGGCAGTTTAGTGTTTGCGATCATTGGCGCGGTCATTGGTGGGCTGCTGCTGTATGCGCTGTTTCGCATCGGGATTTTCGTCGCGGGGGCGCTGCTCGGCGCGGTGCTGGGCATCGCGCTGGGGCTGCTGATCGGTCTGGAGCAGGGCGGGCTGATGCTGCTGGCGGTCATCATCGGAGTGGTGGCTGGCGGGCTGATCGCGCTGGTGCTGCAAAAGCTGGTGGTCGTCGCTTCAACCGCCTTCAGCGGCGCGGCGAGTCTGGTCGGCGGATTGGCGCTCATTTTTCCGACGCTGGGACTGATCGTCACCACCGAAGATGGCTTCACCCAGACGACGTTCGGTTTCATCGTCTGGCTGGTGCTGGGGGCGCTTGGATTTCTGTTTCAGTTCCGCGACAGCAACAGCATGAAGCGCATCAAGATGGATCGATGATCACGACGCTGGATCGAACGCGCTTTGTGGGACGTGTATCCCGTCGAAATTGGCGAACGTGAGGTCGTTGAACGGCAGCTTGAGGGCGTGTTTGACCCGTTCGAACAGCACCATGTAGCTGACGTTATAGCGCGGTGCATCGCGTAGATCGAGCGCGCCCATGACCGCTTCAATCGCTGTGTCGCTACCTTCGATCTCGACGAAGCCGCCGAATGGCATCTCATCGAGGACGATCTCGCAGCCGTGCAGCGCGTAGGTTGTGCGGTATTTCTCATAGACCTGTGTCGGCTCCAAACCGAGCTTGATCAGGATGGTCTGCATTGCATCAAAATCATCGACCGTGACTTCCGCTTCAAAGCGCGTTTTGCCGAGCGTTGAAAGCTGCGCATTAGACTCGGCTTCGTCTTTGTAAGTCAGCCGGATGCGCGTGTCTTGGCGCAGTCGCAGGATGGCGGCGCGCGCGCGCAGCGCCATGTCCGGTGTGTCGTAGCGGACATTGCGCTCCAGAATGCGCGGCGCGGTGACGCGGGCGTCCAGCGTCTCCAACCGGGCGCGCACCCGGGCGAGATCGGGGACGTAAAGCTTGACTTCAGTTTCCAAGTAGTGGCTCAGCATCAGTCATCCTTGATAATCAGGGTAATTCGCGCAGCGCCTCAGGCAGATAGGTTCGCACGGCATCGACCAGACGGAGATGCCTGCCTTGCGCCAGCGCCGGCGCAACAATGACCGCGCGCCGAAATGATCCAGCAGCGCGCTCGACCATCCAGAGATCGGCGGTCGGGCGGTCGGGCAGATCGGGTTGATCGGGCAGATGATCGAAGTCCAATTCAGACAGCGCACAGACAAAGCGCTCATAGCGCGCGATGGGAAGTGTTCGCACCAGACGTGTGCCGTCGAGCGCGCGCTGATACGCCAGCTCAAGAATGACGCCCTGACCGACTCGCTTCATAGTCGTGGCAGCGCTGCTTGCCCGTCCATCGTGGATCAGCACGGTGATGCGATAGACCGCCTGCACGCCAGGCTGCCTAGCGATCTGCGCGACAGAGTCGAGCGCGAGCGATTCGGCGATGGCGCGCAGGGCAGGCGCGTGATAGCCGATGATCGACATGATCAGCGCAGACTCAGTTCATGCCGCGCGATCACCATCCGCTGAATCTCGCTGGTTCCTTCATAAATGCGGGTGATGCGCGCATCGCGGTAGTAGCGTTCAATCGGCAGTTCTTTGCTATAGCCCATACCGCCGTGAATTTGCAGTGTTTCATCGGTCACGAATGCCGCTGTTTCGCTGGCGAACAGCTTCGCCATGCTCGCCTCGGTCGTGTAGCGTTCGCCGGTGAGTTTGCTGCGCTCTTTGGCGGCGCACGCCTGATAGATCAGCAGGCGCGAGGCTTCAATCCGCGTCTTCATGTCGGCAATCTTCTGCTGGATCATCTGAAAGCTGCCAATCGGGCTGCCAAAGGCATGGCGCTGGCGTGCATACGTGAGCGCCGCTTCATAGGCAGCTTCCGCGATGCCGAGCGCTTGCGCTGCGATGCCGATCCGCCCTGCGTCCAGCACGGTCATAGCGATTTTGAAGCCGTCACCCGGCGCGCCGAGGCGATTCTCGACTGGGCAGCGGTAATCCTCAAAGACGATCTCGCTGGTGGCGCTGGCGCGGATGCCAAGCTTGGGTTCTGTTTTGCCGCGCATGAAACCTGGGCGGTCGGTGTCGATCAGAAAGGCACTGACGCCCTTGTGTTTGAGCGCTGGATCGGTCATGGTGAACAGCAGCACCACATCCGCCACCGGCGCGCTGGTCACCCACGACTTGCGCCCGTTGATCACATAGTACTTGCCCGACTCATCAAGCACAGCGCGGCTTGCCATTGTGCCGGCATCGCTGCCAGACATCGGCTCGGTCAGGCTGTATGCGGCGATCTTCTCGCCCGACGCCACCGGCACAAGATAGCGCTGTTTCTGGGCTTCTGTGCCGAAGCGGTCGAGCGCGTGGCAGTACAGGGAATTGTTCACACTGATGATAGTGCTGTGGCTAGCATCGGCTTTGGCGATCTCGATCATCGCCAGCGCATACGCCAGCGTGTCCATGCCTGCGCCGCCGTATTCCTCAGCGACTTCGATCCCCATCAGACCCATCGCGCCGAGCTTGCGGATGGTATCGGTCGGAAATTCGCCTGACTCATCCAGCGCCCCCGCAATCGGAGCGATCTCGCGCTGCGCAAACTCACGGACGAGCCGCTGCAGCTGCCGGTGTTCTTCGGTCAGATGCGGGATGATCGGCTGATCAGCGGTCTCAAGCATGGCGTAATGTCTCCAATAATCCCTGATTCTACGACCATTATAGCGAACCGCTGGCTAAAGTCCCTGAAACGCTTCCATCGTCACCACCCCTGCGCCGAGGATTCCCGGACCTGTGTGGACGCCGAGAACAGGCGAAATCTGGATCAGGTCTGACTGCGCCACATTCAGGCGTTCGCGCAGCATAGCGTCGAACGCGCCAGCCTGTTCGCGCATCTGCCCATGACACACGGTCACCCAGACGGGTTTATTCCCGTAAAGGGACGCAAAATGGCTCGCCATTGACTCCATCGACTGGCGGATGGTGCGCGAGCGACCCAGCGTGCTATATTTGCCATCACTTTTGTCCACGCGGATGATTGGCTTGATCTTGAGCAGCGATCCCGCCAGCGCCTGCACCCGCCCAATGCGCCCGCCGCGCGCCAGATATTCCAGCGTCTCCAGTGTGTAGATCACCTCGGTTTCGCGGCGGACGGCTGCCAGCAGGTCGAGGATGCGCGCCAAGTCCCAACCCGCTTTGACAGCCCGCGCAGCGGCAAGCACCTGAAAGCGCTGACCGCACGACAGCGTCATGGTATCGACCACCTGCACGCCGCCATATCCCATCTGACGGGCGGCGGTTGAGGCGGCGCTGTACGTCCCGCTCAAGCCGGATGAGATATGGATCGCCAGGATGTCCGTCTGATCGGAAGCCGCTTTCTCGAAAATCCGCAAGAATTCGCCGATAGCGGGCTGCGACGTGGTGGGAACCTGCGGAACCATCGCGGTCAGGCGGGCATAGAATTCGTCCGGTGTGATGCTGTTGGCAGTGACTTCGCCATCGGGGAACTGAATGTAAAGAGGTACAACGTGGATGCCCCAAGTGGAAATGTCAGCGGGCGAAAGGTCGGCGGCGCTGTCAGTGATGATCTGCATAAATTGTACGTGGCGTCCTGAGCCGTGTGAACAAGATGGTCTATTATTGACGATCTTGTTGATAATGGCAATGTTCAGGCTGGGCGCGCTGCCTCAATTGCCACCCAGTCGCCCATCTGACGACGGGCAGTTGGGGGCAGTCCGGCTGTACGCAGCGTGGCCTCGACATCGTCCGCCTGACTGACGATGATGCCGCTGAAGATGGCATGTCCGCCGGGTTGAACCGTGTTGCCAAGCCCTTCGGCGCACATGGCGATGATCGTCCGCGCAAGGATGTTGCAGACCAGCACGTCAAACTGCTCGCCAGCGGCGATCACCTCCGCCAGCGAACCTTCCTGAACGGCGATTCGGTCATGGACGCCGTTCTGCGCGACATTTTCACACGCCACTTTGACCGCGACCGGATCGTTATCGACCGCCAGCACGCGCGCCGCGCCCAGCTTCGCCGCGCCAATCGCTAGGATGCCCGATCCACAGCCCAGATCGAGGATGCTCAGACCGTCCAATGTTCGTGCCTCTAGCGCCTCAAGGCAGAGCTGGGTCGTCGGATGCGTGCCTGTGCCGAACGCCATGCCCGGATCGAGCGCGATCTCAACTTCGTCCGGCGCGAGCGAGCGCTCGATCCACACGGGGCGGATGATGAGCCGCTGACCGACGCGGACAGGGTGATAGTGCGCTTTCCATGCTTCCGCCCAATCTGCCTCATCGACCGGTCGGTAAACAGGCTGCGGCATCGGATAGATCATGTTCATGTAACTGAGCGCTTGCTCAAGCTGGGCTTTCGTCTCGTCAAGCTGCGCATCGAAAGGCAGGTAAGCGCGGACGGTGAAGCGGCTGGCAGGCGGGATTTCAGCTTCGTCGAGCTTGTCGGGCGGGATGCCCTCATGCTCAACTGCGACTCCTTGATAGCCGTAGCGTGAAAGCAGTTCCGCGACCGCTTCGGCGGCTTCGCCATCGACGCTCAGCCCCACTTCAAGCCAGCGGCTCAAGTCTGATCTCCCTGGAAGAAGTCCATCACCTTGTCGAAGAAGCCTTTGCCATTGCGCTGCGGCTGCACGTCATGTCCTAATGTCCTGGCAAGCTGCTCAAACAGTCTACGCTGTTCGTCGGTCAGTTTGGCGGGAATTTCGACATTGATATAGACCAGTTGATCGCCGCGACCGGAATTGCTGCCATCGGTGCGCAGGCGCGGCACGCCTCTGCCGCGCATCCGGAAAACCTTGCCAGTCTGCGTGCCGGGCGGGATGACCAGCTCAACTTCGCCATCGACCGTTGGCACAACGATCTTGTCGCCGAGCGCTGCCTGCGCGACGTTGATATTCACGTCCAGGATGATGTCGTTATCCTTGCGCTTGAAGAATTCATGTTCTTGCACATGGACGATGATGTAGAGGTTGCCATTCGGCGCGCCGTTATCGCCCGCGTCGCCTTCCGCGCGTACCTGAATTTGCAGCCCTTCACGGACGCCCGGCGGAATCTGTACCATGCGCGTCACGCGCTTACGCACCCGTCCCGTGCCTCTGCAGGTGTTGCATGGGGTGGTGACGACTTCGCCGCGCCCGTTGCAGCGCGGGCAGGTCATGACCTGCACCATCGGACCTAGAAATGACTGCGTCACTTGACGAACTTCACCAGTGCCGTTGCACTGCGGGCAGCGGATGGGCATTGTGCCGGGGGCTGCGCCGCTGCCTGCGCAGGTCTCGCAGACTTCCAGCCGTTCGTAATCGACCTCCGTCTCAATGCCGAAGACGGCTTCTTCAAATGTCAGTGTGATATCGACGCGGCGATCTGCGCCTGGTTTGGGTCCGCGCCGCCGCGTTGAGCGGACACCGCCAAAGTTCGAGAAAAACTCCTCGAAGATTTCCTCAAAGCCGCTGAAACCGGCGGCATTACCGCCGAAGCCGCTTGCAGCGCCGACTCCAGCATGACCGAAGCGGTCATAGCGCGCGCGCTTGTCATCATCGGACAGGACTTCGTAGGCTTCGTTGATTTCCTTAAATTTGGTTTCGGCGTCCGAATGTTTGCTGACATCAGGATGATATTCGCGCGCCAGCCTGCGGAATGCCTGCTTGATTTCGGTTTTGTCGGCAGTCCGAGGGACGCCGAGTACGTCATAGTAGTCGCGTGCCATTGCGTTATCCAGCGCCTTTTTAATGCATCCTGCGGATTAATGAGATTCGTCTGCACTCATCGTGAAAGGGGCATGGATAACGCCATGCCCCTTTTGCGGTTAGCTGGTCTGGGTAGGCTTATGCTTCAGTGAATTCTGCGTCCACCACATCCTCACCAGATTTGCCCTTGCCGTTGGCGGAAGTGCTCGCGCCGCCGGCGGCGCCAGCCGCACCCGTCGGGTTTTCGGCGCTGTACATCTGTGCGCCGAGGGTCTGGATATACTGCTCAAGGTCGTGGGTCGCTCTGCGGATCGCTTCTGGGTTGCTGCCTTCAAGCGCTGTGCGCACGGCGCTGATTTTCTTTTCCGCCTCCTGCTTGCCTTCAGCAGGCAGGCGGTCGTTGTATTCGCGCAAGAACTGCTCGGTGCGGAAAACGGCTGCCTCCGCCTGATTCTTGACTTCCGCTTGTTCGCGCTTCTTAGCATCTTCCGCTGCGTGCGCCTCGGCATCCTTCACCATGCGCTCGATCTCCGCCTCGGTCAAGCCGCTGCTGGCGGTGATGGTGATCTTCTGCTCGCGTCCTGTCGCTTTGTCACGGGCGCTGACATTCAGAATGCCGTTAGCGTCGATGTCGAAGGTGACTTCGATCTGGGGGACACCGCGCGGCGCGGGCGGAATGCCATCCAGGATGAAGCGACCGAGCGATTTGTTGTCCGCTGCCATCGGGCGCTCGCCCTGAAGGACGTGAATCTCGACCTGGCTCTGGCTGTCAGCAGCGGTCGAAAAGACCTGGCTTTTCTTAGTCGGGATGGTGGTATTGCGCTCGATCAGCGGGGTCATCACGCCGCCGAGCGTCTCCACGCCCAGCGTGAGCGGGGTCACGTCGAGCAGCAGGATGTCCTTGACATCGCCGCGCAGCACGCCCGCCTGGATCGCCGCGCCGATGCCGACCACTTCATCAGGGTTGACGCCCTTGCTCGGTTCTTTGCCGAAGAAGTTCTTGACTGCTTCAACCACCGCCGGCATCCGTGTCATGCCGCCAACTAGGATCACCGTGTCGATGTCTTTCACATCCAGCCCCGCGTCCTTGAGCGCGGCGCGGCACGGCTCGATGCTGCGGTCGATCAGATGTTTGGTCATGCTCTCCAGCTTGGCACGCGTCAGCGACATGTGCAGATGCTTGGGACCGGATGCATCCGCCGTGATAAATGGCAGGTTGATATCCGCTGTCAGCGTGCTGGACAGCTCGATCTTGGCTTTCTCTGCTGCTTCTTTGAGCCGCTGAAGCGCCTGGCGGTCATTGCGCAGGTCGATACCCTGATCCTTCTTGAATTCGTCCGCCAGCCAGTTGATGATGATCTGGTCGAAGTCGTCGCCGCCCAGATAAGTGTCGCCGTTGGTGCTGCGGACTTCAAACACGCCGTCGCCAACTTCCAAGATGGAGATATCGAATGTGCCGCCGCCAAGGTCATAGACAGCGATGATCCCGTTCTTCTTCTCGTTCAAGCCGTAAGCCAGGCTCGACGCGGTCGGCTCATTGATAATGCGCAGGACTTCCAGCCCCGCAATGCGTCCCGCGTCTTTCGTAGCGTTGCGCTGCGCGTCATTGAAATACGCCGGGACGGTGATCACCGCCTGATCGACGGTCTCGCCGAGATAGGCTTCGGCATCCGCCTTGATCTTTTGCAGGATCATGGCGCTGATCTCCGGCGGGCTGTATTCGCGCCCGCCCATGTGAACGCGCACATCGCCATTCGGCGCCGCGCTCACCTTGTACGGCACCAATTTCATCGCTTTCTGCACTTCCGGGTCGTCAAATTTGCGCCCCATGAAGCGCTTGACCGAGAAGATCGTGTTTTCCGGATTCATCACCGCTTGATTGCGGGCGACCTTGCCGACCAGACGTTCGTTGGTCTTGGGGTTGATCGCCACCACCGATGGGATCAACCGCCCGCCTTCGGACGACGGAATGACGACGGCTTCGCCCCCTTCCATCACCGCGACGACGGAGTTTGTTGTCCCCAGGTCAATTCCGATAATACGTCCCATGTTACCCTCTGTCTCCTCGTTGTTTGTTTGGGTTCATCCATCAAGCCGCATGTCAGCGGGCGACGCGCACCAAGGCTGGGCGGATCACACGTTCTCCGACGACATAGCCGCGCCGGAGCGTCTCGATCACATGCCCGCTCTCGACCGTCTCCGATTCATCCACGATGACGGCTTCATGCTGTTCAGCGTTGAATGGCTGACCGGTCGGATCGATTGCGGTGACGCTGAAATGCTCAAGCAGGCGTTCGAACTTTTTGCCGATCATGCTGATGCCGCTCACCCAGGGATTGTCACTTAGTTCCTCCGGGATGTTCGCCAGCGCGCGCTCAAAGTCGTCGATGATGGGCAGGAGCTGCTTGATGACATCGGCGCTGGCGTGCTGGTAGGTCTCGGTGCGTTCGCGCTCGACACGGCGCTTGAAATTGGCAAATTCAGCGCGCTCGCGCTGCCAGCCCTCCATATACTGCTGCGCCTGCGCTTGGACAGCTTCAAAATGTTCTCGACTCACGTTTTCTGATGCCCCATTCGCTGCTTCCGGCGCGGGCGACTCGGCGGTTCCTTCCGCCGCCGCTGTGGTTTCGGCGGCGTCGGATCGAATCATGTCCTGTTCGCTCACCCCGTTTTCTCCTCGATGAATTGTCCCTGTAATCGTTCCAAGTGTAGCCAACCAATTATAGAATCACGTTAACAAAGCATAGAAATAAAGATAGCCCTATCCATTTTCGGCGGAGGCACTAGACGAAGCAGCCCACTATAGGCGATGATTAGGAAGCGCACATAGAGCGCATGTATTCAGTTGTTATGGAAAGCAGACAGCGATCTTGAAACCGCGTGATGTGGCACTGTTGTTTGTATTGGGGGCGATTTGGGGCGCATCTTACCTGTTCATTCGAGTGGCGTCGCCGGTTCTGCGCCCGTTTCCGCTGGTGTTTTTACGGCTGCTGCTCGGCGGCGGCGCGCTCTTTCTGGTTGCGGTGGGAATGCACCGCGCGATTCCCTGGCGTGAACACTGGCAGCACTACCTGATCGCCGGGCTGATTAACTGCGCTCTGCCATTCTCGCTGATCTCAACCGCCGCGCTCAATCTTACGGCGTCGTTTTCCGCCATGCTCAACGCCACTACGCCGATCTTCACAGCGGTGGTTGCGGCGCTCTGGCTGAAAGAGCGGCTCACGGCTGCGAAGATCATCGGATTGGTCTGTGGGATGAGTGGAGTCGGCATCATCGTCGGTTGGCAGCCGACGCCGCTGGATACGGTCGGGCTGCTGTCCGCGGGGATGCTGACTGCTGCCTCGATTAGCTATGCCTGCGGCGTGGTGTACAGCAAGAAAGTATTTCAGAGCGCCGATCCGATCAGCACTTCGGTCGGTCAGCTTTTACTCGGCGGCATTGGGGTGCTGCCGCTGGCGCTCGCCAATCCGCCGCAGGTCGAGCCGACTCCCGCCGCGCTTGCAGCGATGCTGGCGCTGAGTCTGCTGTCCACTTCAGTCGGCTACCTGATTTATTTTCGGCTGCTGGGCGCATCAGGCGCAACCGCAACCGCCAGCGTGACCTTTCTGGTTCCGGTTTTCAGCAGTTTGTGGGGCGCAGTTGTGCTGGGCGAGGTGATTCACATCAATGAGATGATCGGCTTCGGCGCGATCATGGTTGGGCTGACGCTGGTCACGGGTCTTCTGGCGCGCCGCCCGACTCCGACGGCGCAGCCTCGTATGCCGCCGCCAGCATATTCGTCATCACGTTAGACACGTAGCTGACAGCGCTGATCGCGCGCCCGTAATTGAGATGGGTAGGACCTAAAACACCGACTGCACCGCTGATCTGACCCGGCACACCGTAGCGGCTCAGCACCATGCTCAGGTGTTTAAGCTCTTCCCATTTGCCTTCCGCGCCGATCAAAACCTGCACCTGATTCATCAGCGGCGTCAGCACATCGGACAGGATCATGTTGAGGATAGCGCACTCCTCAAGCACGCGAACCGCCTGCTGCGCGCCTTCGCTGGTCTCAAACGCGCCGATCATCTCGCTCAGTCCTTCGCGATAAACCAACCTCGCCTGACTGGAATCGGCGCGATCCATCAGATCAGCAGCGAGTTCGGCGACTTCGCGCTCTAGCAGTTGGAGCTGGACGCTTTTAATGCGGACTTCGTTGGCGGTGGCATCCAGGCACAGCGTGTTGATGCGTGTGGCAGCGCTGCTGAGCGTCGTCTGTGGGACAGGCTCCGCTAGAGTCAGCATCTGTTGATGAACTGCGCCCTCGTGCAGCACTAGCACCATCAGCACCAGCCGACCTTGAATCGCGATCAGCTCAATATGTTTGAATTTGCTGGTCTGGGCAATCGGCGGGGTGACGAGGGCGGCGGTCTTCGCGGTGCGCGCCAACACCGATGCCACCAATCGCAGCCAGCTCTCCGTCGCTAGCGGCAGGCTTTGCAGGCGCGCGCTGATGTGCGACTGTTCAGAGGGGGTGAGCGTATCGGCGTTGATCAGGCGCTGCACGAAATAACGGTAGCCCTTGGGCGTCGGAATGCGACCGGCGGACGTGTGCGGCGCGACGATATAGCCCAATTCTTCCAGCACAGCCATTTCATTGCGGATCGTCGCTGAGCTAATGGTGAGGTTGTAACGTTCAACCAGATTCTTCGAGGCAACCGGTTCGGGGCGCTGGGCATAACTGCGCACGATCAGCGATAAGATTTCTTCCTGTCGGCGTGTAAGTTCTGGCAGGTTGGTTTCGTCTGTGCTCATAACGTTCTGAAACCATGAACGACAATTTGCTTTGATTATAGCATTCTGGTCTGATTGTGCCTATGCTGATGCATCAATCGAGAGATCAAGGAGAAGTTGGGAATGGGTCATAAGCCCGTTGAGATTACTGAGGCGACTTTCGAGATGGATGTCCTGAAATCCGAGATGCCGGTGCTGATCGATTTCTGGGCGACCTGGTGCGGTCCCTGCAAAGCGATTGCCCCGATTGTCGAGCAGCTTGCCGAGGAGTATGGCGATAAGATGAAGGTGGGCAAGGTCGATGCGGACAGCAATCAGGACGTGCTGATGCGCTACGGCATCATGAGCATTCCAACGCTGCTGCTTTTTAAAGGCGGCGAACCGGTTGCTCGCATCACGGGGTATCAGCCCAAGCAGCGGATCCTTCAACAGCTTGAGTCGCACCTGAGCTGAGTCTAAGCTCGGCGGGCGGCAGCGACGCCGCCCGTTTTTGACTCGCTCAGGGGACGGTTTCTCCCTCTGGAGCGAGCGGCACGGTGAAATAGAAGGTCGTGCCGACATTGATCTCGCTCTCGACCCAGATTTCGCCTCCATGCTGCTCGATCAGACCGCGAGTCAGCGTCATGCCCAGTCCGGTGCCTTCGTCCATGTCCTTAGCGCGCTCGGTGCGGAAATAAGGGGTGAACAGCTTCGCCAGTTCATCCTTGCTCATGCCGATCCCCGTGTCAGAGACAGCAACCTGGAGCGCCGCGCCAAGCGCTTTGCCTTTGCTGTCGCGCCGGTTGTTCAAGATTTTAACCGCCACGCCGACCTGACCGCCCTCAGGGGTGTACTTATGGGCATTGCTGATCAAATTAGTCAGCACCTGGATCAGCCGAGTCTGATCCCCCATGATGAGTGGCAGCGTGTCCGGCATTTCAACCGTAAGTGTCTGGTGCTTGTCGGCGATCCGCTTTTCGAACGCTGTGAGCGTTTCTTGCACGATCACGCTGAAATCGCAGGGTTTCAGCGTGATGCGCATTTTGTTGGTCTCTAACTGCGTGACATCGTTGAGGTCATCGACGATGCTGCGCATCCGCTCGGCGTTACGGATGATGGTTTCGAGGAATCCGCGCTGAGTCTCGCTGATCTCGCCCGCCATGGTCATCGCGCTGGCATAGCCTTTGACGGATGCGAGCGGGTTTTTGAGTTCATGCGCGACAAAGCTGACAAACTCGCTCTTCGAGTTATTGGCGCGCGCTAGGTCAGCGTACAGGCGCGCATTGGCAATGGCAATCGTGGCGTGTTCCACAAGACGCTGTAAGAATGGCATGTCCGCCAGGCGCATACGCGGTTCACGGTCGGTTTCCAGAATCAGCAGAGCGGCGACCCGCCCGCCAGACAGCATCGGCAGCGTGACCAGGCTGATGCTGCCGCGCAGCATGGGCTGGTAATCCGGGTCGATGGTCACGTCCGGCACGAGATCGGGTTGGCGCGTGCGCATGACGCGGCGCAGGATGCCTCGGTCGAGCATCCATACGTTCGGAGTCGAACCTTCCGGCACATCTTCATCGCTGTAACCTTGTTTGTAGACGATCTCAAGGCGCGCGGGATCGTCTTCGACCAAGCCAAGCACGCCCGCCGTTGCCGGAGAATTGGCGATAGCGTAGCGCACGGTAATTTCAGCGACTTTGGTCAAATCCAGCGACCGGTTCAGCTCCACGTCGATGCGTTCCAGCGTCTCCAGCTCGGTCAGGCGCGCGCTGAGCTGCTCATCGGTGAGCCGGAACAGGCGGGCATTTTCAATCGCGACGGCGGCTTGCCCGGCGAATGTGGACAGCAGTTCGGTGTCATCATTGGTGAAACCGCGACCGCTCTTCTTGTTCAGAACCTCAAGCACGCCGATCACGCGGTTCTGCGCCGACAGCGGCGCTGCCAGCACGCTGGTCGTGTGGAATGAACCTTTGGAGAGTTCACCGCTCCAGCGCGGATCGGTCGCGGCATTGCTCACTATGATCGGCTGTCCAGTCAAGGCGACTTCGCCGACCAATCCGCGACCGGCAGGGATGCGCAGCCCGATCAAGTCACCGCCACTGCCGCCGATGGCGACCTTGAATTCCAGATCGCCGGAGCCGTCTTCAGCGGTCAGCAGCAGCGATCCGGCTTCGGCGTCGAGAATGTCGGTTGCGCTGGCGGTGATCAGTTCCAGCAGCTTGTCGATGTTGGCTTCTGCAGCCACTAACCGCCGGCTGATGTCGTTGAGCGCCGCAAGCTGGCGGGCGCGGGCGTTGGTCTCTTGAAACAAACGCGATTTGTCGAGCGAGGTCGCCGCCAGCGCCGCGATGTCTTGCAGCATTTTAAGCTGATCGTCGCTGTAGGTCTTGGCTTGGGTGGTTCCAACAGCCAGCACGCCGAGCGCGCGCGCGCCCGCGATCAGCGGCACGCCCATCCAGCCTTTCAGATTGTCGTCCTCAAACACCACTGGCGCGCCGCGTTCCCACATTGCCTGGGTGAAGGAGGGAATACAAATCGCCTGACGCCGGCGGATGATCTCACTGTAGAGATCACGTCCGAGCAGCCAACGCTGATTTTCCTTGTCGTGATAGCGAACATCATCTTCCAAGAAAAAGGCGAAATACAATTCGTCCTGATCCTCATCGTAGAGCGCGATATAAAAGTGAGTCGCCTCAATCAGGCGGGTTGTCTGCGTGTTGATCAGTTCAAGCAGATCGTCAAATGCAATGGTGAAATTTGCCGCCTGGCTGACCTGGCTCAGCACGTCCAATTCGCGGACGCGCCGCTCCAATGATTCGATGACCTGGGCGCGCTCGACGGACACGCTCAATTGGCTGGTCAGGCTTTGGACGAAGCGCAGTTCTTCGTAGGTGTAGCTGCGATCGCGGCGGTCACTCCCTCTTTGCGGCGATCCGATCACGACAAAGCCGTTCGCCTGGTTCGCCCCGCGCAGCTCATAGAGTGCGGCTGCATCGAGGATCATCAGCCGCGACCGCTCCGCCAGCAGCTCAGGACGCCAGGGGATGCCCTGCTCTAGAAACAGCGGCTCATCATAGTTTAGAAAATATTGAACAATCGGGCTGTCCTGGGTGAAACGCACATCGGTTGACGCGCCAGAGCCGCCTATTTCAGCGTATTCGCCCGTCTGTCGATTGGGGAGGAAGACGTAAACGCCGCTGGGCTGAAGAGTCTTGTTGATCTCGCGCTTATACTCGCGGACGATATCATTGAATTCGACCAGCGCGCCGAGCTTCTGCGCAAATGCCTCCACTTTTGCCTGGTAGTTCAGGCGGCGGCGGAAGTAAATCTGGTCAATTTGCGCCTGCACCTGCGAGCGCACCGGCACAAACAGCGACGCCATCAGAAAGATCAGCACGGCAATCAGAATGGGATCGTCTGCGCCAATCGTGCGCTGCGCGATCACGCTTGCGCTGAACACGAGCAGAAAATAGCCGGCGATCAACCCGACCAGCAGCAGCCCATATGTGATTAGCTGACTGAGTGCGCGGTCGGTGTCGGTCGCCTGATACTGAAGCGCCGCATAACCCATTGCCAGCGCCGGCATGACGAAGAGCGGCATGGTTGCGGAAGTGTTCAGCGGGATAAGCGTTGATCCGGTGAGTGCTGAAGCGATGATGTTCACCAGCCACAGGATCGCTACGCCCAGCGCGAAGCCGATGCCAATGATCATCGCGTTGGTCTGGTCGCGGACGAGCAGTGAGGTTGCGCGGGCGCGCCGCCGCAGCATGATGATCAGAAAGATAAATGCTCCGGTCTCGGCGCTGATCGCCGCGCCCCAGAGCGCTGCTGTGACCAAGCCGGGGGTGGACGCTGTCAGATGCAGCGCAATCAGCCCGACGCCGATCAAGAGCGCAATCAGCAGCGGCAGGAAGCGCAGGATCGGTCGGCGATGGACGGCGGGAATGGGAGATGGAAAGATCAGCGCGAGCGTGACCAGCGTGCCGCCAAGCCCGACTGCCGAGGCGATCCAGAGCCAGGGGAACTGATGGGTCGTATTCATATCGAATAGACCGAACATGAACAGCGCGATCTGAAAATTGGTCGCGCTGACCGTCTGTGCAGCGGTGGAGCGCGGACGCAGCGCCAGCACCAGCGCGCCAATTCCGGCGGTCAGAATGCCGCAGACAAACGGCACAATAAACAGCGCGGCAAAGTCCGTGTCCGGCAGCCTGGAAAGGGCGATCAGGACTCGGCATGATGCCACTCCATTTAACGGCGCATCGCAAACCTCTCGCCCATTGATGGGAGCGCGTTCTGCGCCTTCTACAGGGCGCGTGAAGCCGATTTCTACGGTATCGCCAGTGCTGCGCGCGCGCAGTGCCGCGCGCAGCGTCGCGCGCGCGCTGTTATAATCGCCCGGTATTGTCTCCAGGACGACACCATCGATGCTGACGATCCGGTCACCGCGCTGCATCCCTCCGGCAAGCGCCGTCCAGGCATTGCGCTCAATCGGGATGCTGCCATCGATGACCTGCGCGCGCGTCACCAGCGCACCCAGAAACGGCGTGCTGCGCCAATCGAGCGCGAGCGAAAGGTATGCCGCCGCAGCGAGAGTCAATGCGCCGATAGCGAGCAGCAGCAGCGCTGCGCTGGCTTGGGTTCTGCTGCGAAGCGGCGCTTTCGCAGAGGGCAATCTCGCTGATAAAAGTCTGCGTGGACTGGTTGCACTCATGGTTCCGCTCGGTCAATATATATGAATAGGCTGAGAGTCAGCCCCTTCTCATGCTGATTGTAACATAGAGGCTGCACAATCCGCTGCGCGCGTTTGTTTGGCTTTGGTTTAATTTCCCTTAACGGAAGCTGTTTCTACGCTATAATACAAGTATCAAAGAACAGTGAGGGAGTCGCCCTGACGAGGGAAAACTGATGACGCGACCGATACGGGTATTGATCGCCAAGCCCGGTTTGGACGGGCATGATCGCGGGGCGAAGATCATCGCGCGCGCGCTGCGCGACGCGGGGATGGAAGTCATCTACACAGGGCTTCGCCAGACGCCAGAGATGATCGCGGAGGCAGCGCTTCAGGAAGATGTCGATGTGGTCGGCTTGAGCATCCTTAGCGGGGCGCACATGGCGCTCGTGCCGCGTGTTCGGGAGGCGCTGGCGGCGCAGGGCTTGGACAACGTGCCGCTGATCCTGGGCGGGATCATCCCTGAAGCTGACCACGCGCCGCTGCGTGAGCTGGGCGCAGCTGGCATTTTCGGTCCGGGCGCGCGTACAGAAGAGATTGCTGCGTTCATCCGCCAGCTCGTTAATGTCAAACCGACCCTTGAGGACGTGTGAATGCTCGCTCGCTTGCTCAACGGAGATCGACGGGCGCTGGCGCGCTTGCTGACTAGGATTGAAAATCAGGATACTGATGCTGTAGCGATGCTGACCGCGCTCTATGCGTACACTGGTCGGGCGCATCTGATCGGCGTGACTGGCGCGCCTGGGACGGGCAAAAGCACGCTGGTGAGCGCGCTCACACGCGCCCTGCGTGAACGTGGGCGGACGGTGGCGCTGCTGGCTGTCGATCCGTCTAGCCCATTTACCGGCGGGGCAGTTCTGGGGGATCGCGTGCGAATGCGCGATCTGGCGGGCGACTCCGGCGTATTCATCCGCAGCATGGCATCGCGGGGCGGTCTGGGCGGATTGGCGCGGACGACGCGCGATATGGCGCGCGCGCTGGACGCGGCGGGCTTTGATTTTGTCCTGATCGAAACGGTCGGCGCGGGTCAGAGTGAAATTGAGATCGCACGGCTGGCGCAGACGGTACTGGTGGTGGAGGTGCCGGGGCTGGGGGATGACGTGCAGGCGATTAAAGCGGGCATTCTCGAAATCGCGGATGTGCTGGTGGTGAATAAGGCAGATCGACCGGGCGCGGAAAATACGGTGCGGGCGCTGCGGACGATGCTGGAGCTGGGTCATGCCGCTGCACGTGAGCGGCTTCGCGCTGATTTCACCGTTGAGGATAGGGTTGAGAACACCGTCTTGTCGGACTGGATGCCGCCGATTGTGCAGACAGTGGCGTCTGAGGGGCGCGGCATCGGCGCGGTGATCGAAGCGCTTGATGCGCATAGAGCATACTTGCGTTCAAATGGGCATTGGGAGCAGATCGAGCGCAGACAGCTTGAGCTGGAGCTGCTCCATCGCCTGCGCGATGGACTGCTTGAGCGGCTTTTAGATCAGCTGTCAATGGGTGAGATCGGGGCAGTGATCGATCAGGTGCAGTCACGCGCCATCGATCCTTATACAGCCGTTAGCCGGATGCTGGCTGAGACGACGATGATGATAGATCAATCTCATTCAGAGCGATGACGCATAGAGCGCGTGCGTATGCGGGCGAGAGGGGCGATGCAATGGCTGAAGTCTTGACAAAAGTTCCGGGTACAAAAATTAAACCCGAGCCGCATCAGAATGCCGCAAAAAACGGCGGTGGGCAGTTCGGGCGTGTATTGTTGTTCTGCGGCAACAATTCGGACGGGCTGGGTTCCGCGATTGCGGCGCATCTCGGCATTGAGACGGGCAAATACACCCGCACGGTGTTTCCCAACGAAAACATTTTCATCCGTCTAAATCAGAGTGTGCGCGGTCAGGATGTCTATCTGGTGCAGTCAATGGTCTCGCCTGTTCACGATCACATTTTTGAGATGTTGATCATGATCGACACCCTCAAGCGCGACTCCGCTGGGCGGATCAATCTTGTGATCCCCTATATGCCGTATGCGCGCTCAGATAAAAAGGATCAGCCGCGCGTGGGCATTGCTGCGCGGCTGCTAGCGAATATGATCGAAGTGGCGGGCGCAGATCGCTATATCACGATTGACCTGCACGCGGGTCAGATTCAAGGCTTTTTCAATATTCCGGGCGATGCGCTGACTGCGTTCCATCTGCTCAGCGATTACGTCGCGGATAGGCAGATCGAAAACTTGGTGGTCTGCTCGACCGATCTGGGGTTTGCCAAAAAAGCCCGTAACTGGGCGCTTCGACTTGAAGCGCCGCTGGCGATTGTTGAAAAGCGGCGGTGGGGCAACGACTCCAAGTCGGAGGCGCTGGCGCTGATCGGCGATGTGCGCGATAAAAACGTCCTGCTGGTCGATGACGAGGTGCTGACCGGCGGCTCGGTCGTCAATGCAGCGAATTTGCTGAAACAAGAAGGCGCGCATGACCTATATCTGGCGTTCACCCACGCCGGTTTTGCCGGAAGCGCGCTGGCGCGGCTGGGTGCGGTTGGCTTCAAGGAGATCATCACTACCGATACGCTGCCGCTGCCGCCGCAGATGCGCCTGCCGAATATGACCATCTTGTCGGTAGCGCCAATGCTCGGCGAGGTGATCATGCGCTCGCATGAAGGGCGCAGCGTCGGCGAGCTGTTCGACGAATAACTGATCAGCCGCGCCTGCCGCGCAGCCAGCCGATCACCTGATCCCTGACTCGCTCCAGCTCAGACGCGGGCTGGTTAATCGCGAGCGCACGTTCAAAGCGCGCCCGCAGATCGTCGGTATCGATGCCGCCGTGCGTGCTGATGAATACGATCTGCGTATGCGCTTTGGCATCTCCCCAAGACTCGCTAAACGTCAGGCTGACGCGCTTGCCGACCACATGCAGAACAGCGCGGTTATCCGGCGCTTCTGCCAGAAAGACGAAGCCCTTTGCTCGGTAGATCGATAGCGGGAGATTTTCGATCACTTTCTTCAACGCCTTAAGCGATAGCGGCTGATCGCTTGTCCAGCTCCAGGTATCAAACACCAGGCTGTGATCATGGTCATGATCAGGGTAATGCTTGCCTGCCTCATGGACGTGGATGTCCGGTGTTGGTCGTCCTGCCAGCGCCGCCGGATCATACACGCCAACGCCCAGCAGCAGCGCAGGTGGCACATCGCCGTAGCAGGTGTCGTAAATGCGGGCTTTGTCGCTGATGCTGCGAATCCAGGTGTGCAATTCGGCGCGCTGCGCCTTGTTAACCAGATCGATCTTGTTCAGCACGACGATGTCTGCAACGCCGATCTGCTCCATCGCCAAAAAATACAGCTCATTTTCGAGCGTCCGCGCCTGCTCTGCATCGATCACCGTCAAAATGCCGTCAACGCGCACCAATGAGCGGATTTCTGGCAGCAAAAATGTGCTGGCGACGCTCGCCGGATCGCTGACGCCGCTGGTCTCGATGATGATGTATTCTGGCGGATCGAGGCGGCGCATTAGGTCGATGGCGGTCTTGAGCAGATCGTCGCGGATCGTGCAGCAGATGCAGCCATTTTGCAGCGTGATCATGCTGCCATCGTCCTCGATGCCGACGACAAGCTGTGCATCGACATTGATCGCCCCAAAGTCGTTGACCAGCACGGCGACGCGCAAGCCGTGGTCGGCATTTAGCAGTCGATTGAGCAGAGTGGTTTTGCCAGCGCCTAAAAACCCAGTCAGAATGGTGACCGGAATGGGTGAACGAGTCTGCATAAATACTCCTAGGGAAGCTAGATCGTCGGCAGCGCCATCGTGAACACGCTGCCCTGACCGATCTTTGAACTTACACTGATATAGCCGCCGTGCGCCTCGGCAATCTTCCGCGCGATGAACAGCCCCTGACCGAGTCCGCGCGGATCGATCAGTTTGCCCGATGGTGTGCGCGCTTCGCCTCGGTAGAACCGTTCAAAGATATGCGGCAGGTCGCGTTCGGCGATCCCGACGCCAGTGTCAGCCACCTGCACCATGCCATAGCGCGCGCTGTGCCGATTGGTTCCGATGAAAGCGGTGACGACAATATGCCCGCCAGGCTCAGTGTAGCGCGCCGCATTTTGCAGCAGATGTCCTATCGCCCAGCGCAGCCGCCCGGCATCGCCAGGGATGTGCAGCGCTTTCGTGTCGCGGATCATGACGGTCACGTCCAGCCCAGCGCGCGCGATGTCACGGCGCATCCCCCGAATGACATTCCAGATCAGCTCTTCCAGATTGAGCGGCACTTTTTCGACTGTGAAGTTTTCGTCGTTCAGCTCGGAAATGTCGAGCAGTTCTACGATCATGCGATCCAGCACATCGACGTTGCGGCTGAGCGTTTGCAGCAGCTTGGGCGATGAAGGCGCTCCGTTCTCGGACTGCGCGATCAGCACTTCGCTGATGCCCTTGATCACCGTCATCGGCGTGCGCAGCTCATGGGTGATGGCGGTGACGAAGCGATCTTTAAGGCGCTCGGACAGCGCGTCTTTGGTGATGTCTCGCAGCACCATCAGCGTGCCGAGGCGGGTTCCATCTTCATCCGCAACCGCGCCGAGCCGCGCGCCGATGATCCGGTTGTTGACCTGTACGCGGGTCGGTTCACTGAGCGGCGAAACGCCCGCTTCTGCGGCGGCAATCGAACGGTAGCTGGCGAACAAGGTGCCAAGCTCGCTCTGCCAGAAGCTCTTGATGCTGCCGAGCAGCGCGCGCGCCGCTGCATTGATCAGCACAACGCGCCCTTCATTATCCTGCATCACAATCCCGTCGTCGAGCGCGGCTAGGACGGCTTGCAGCCGCCGGAGTTCTTCATCGGACGCTGGATCGGGCATCGGCGGATGCGGCTGTGGTGCGCGGCGCGCCCGGCTGCTAATGCCGCGATATAGACGGCTGAACAGCTTTTCAGACGCGGAGCCGAGGCTGTTGACTCGAAAGAGCGCGCTGCTGACGATCTGCGGATGGGGTGGGATAGGCAGGCTGGTCATGCTGATTAGCTGCTTTTCTGCTTGCTATCGCGGATGCGGTGGAGAGTCTGCCGCAGGACTTCAAATTCAGGCAGGGGCTTGCTGAGGATGTAGTCCACGCCGTCGTTGCTCATCATGTCACTGCGTTCCTGATCCGACAGCGAGAACGCGGTCATCAGGACGATCGGCGTCTGCTTAAGCGCTGGGATCGAGCGCATCCGGTGGGCAAGTTCATTCCCTTTTTTTCCGGGCATTCGAATGTCCATCAGCACCAGTTCGGGGAGCGAATGCTCACCGCTGTGTTCAATCGTGTCCAGCCACTCCCAGACTTTCTGACCGTTCTCGAAAGTCACTGTGGGATGCCCCCAGACCTGACACATCGTGGCAATCAGCGTGCGAATATCAGCTTCATCTTCCGCGATCAACCAGGTCACGCCTGACCTCCGCAAACATAATCGAAAACCAACCCCAAACCTTGTACAATTTTAAGTATACACGGAGTGTGCATCCGCAATCGAAACTGGATCAAAGGTTTGGGTAGGAAATCGGTTAGAATATATATTCTCAGTCAAGGCGAGCTGGTAAGTAAGGAGTGTGTCGGTTGTCAACCTGGATGGTGGTTGAAGATGAACCTGGCATTTATGAAGTGCTTCTTGCGATGTTCGAGCTGTGGGGCGTCAGCGGGATCGCTTTTGTAGATGGCGAGGAAGCTATTGCCTGGATTGAGGATGTCGATAGAGGACGGGCGAAAGGCGAAAAGCCGGAGCTGGCGCTGGTGGACATTCGACTGCCCGGCGTGGTGCAGGGCGAAATAGTGGCAGCGCGCCTTCGCCAGAGCAGCCAGCTTAAAGATATGGCAATCGTCCTGATCACAGCATACCGTCTCACGGATGAGGTGAGCCAACAAATCATGGCTCAATCTGGAGCGGATGACCTGCTGTATAAGCCGCTGCCACGCTTCAGTGAGCTGAAGCAGCATTTAGAAGAGGTGCTGGCGGCGCGGCGCGCTCGGCAAGCCGCTGTTAAAGCGGTCAGCGTGCCAGCCGCCAGTCGGAGTCAACTAGAAGGGGATACAAAACCGCTTGCCGTGCGTGAACTGCCGCCGCCGCTGCCCAAAGATGGAAAAGGGTAGGAACAGCAATGCGAAATGTTGCGCCATCGCGGTCGCTGGTGCGCCGCGCGAATCAGGTCAAAACGCTGGCATTTGTGGTTGGCGCTGCGGGGATTTTCGCGCTGGCAGTCGGCATTCTATTCAATGCTGTGCCGCTGGTTGCGGTCGAAAACCCCGGCTTTGGCGTGTATAACCTTGTGCGCGGGTTGGCGCTCTTTGCCGGCGTCATCATGATCGTCGCAGCGCTAGCGTTGGGCGTGCGCGCTTTCACCTGGAAAGTGGACAACGATCTTGCCATTGAGATCGGTCGACTGTTGAGTCCGTATCTCAATGACGACTACACCTTGATCCGCAATATCAGCAAGCTGGCAATCGGTTATGTCGATGCCGCGCTGGTTGGTCCGCCAGGGGTACTGATCTTTCGGCTGTTTGATGGAGTAGGATCGTTCATCAACGAGGGCGAAAACTGGATGCGGGTGAAAGGGCGAACGCCGACGGGCGCGCCGGAGGTCGCGCCGCTGTCTTTCAGCCCGACTCGCCAGACCCAGGCGGACATGGATAAGGTCGCCGCTTATCTTCAGAGTCGCAATCTAAGCGGCGTGCCGATGTATGGAGTGGTGGTGCTGATGCGCAATCCACCGTCTGCGCAGATTGAACGCCTGATCAACCCTAAACTGCCGGTCACGCAGCTTCCCGAACTCTGGCAGACCTTGCAGCGCACTTATCTCATCCAGGCAGAACTGGACAAACCGAAAGCCGACGCGGTTGTTCGCGCGCTGTACGGCGATATTTTATGACGGCGGCGCTGGTTCAGGCGCGCGTTGGAGCTGGCAAGACCCAGATTGCGCAGGCGCGGATTCTGGCACTGAAGCGGGAGAAGCCGCTGGCAAAAGTCTGGGCGCTGCTGGCGACTGAACGGCAGATCGTCGATTTTCGCCAGCGCTTGACCGATCAACTGCCTGGTCGGACTCTCTTCAATATCGAGTTCTTCAATTTTTACACCCTCTACCGGCAAATCCTGGCGATGGCGGGCAGCCTGCATCACTGCATTGACGAAATCGTGCGCGATGGACTGCTGCGTCACATTCTGGAGACGCAGTCCGCGGCTGGCGCGCTGCCGATCCTCAGCCCGATTGCGGGCGCGCCGGGATTGATCCGCGCTGTTGGTGATCTGATTTACGAATTGAAGCAGAATCTGGTCGACCCGGATGTCGTGGACGCGGCGGTGTCTGGGATGCCGCCGAAGCTGCGCGAACTGGCGGCAATCTACCGCGCCTATCAGGAACACCTGATCGCCTACGATATTGTGGATCGTGAAGGCGAGGGCTGGCTGGCGCTCAATCTTCTGCATGATCCGGCGTGGTCAAGGCTGGCAAACGATGTTGAGCTGCTGGTGGTCGACGGATACGATCAGTTCAACGTTGTACAGGCGCGCTTGCTGGCGGCGCTGTCCGTCCATGTCAAAGACACACTGATCACCCTCACGGAGACCGATGCGGCGCGCGCGGCGACGGTGGGGCGGCGCTTTGAGCGCGCGCGCAAGCGTTTAGATGAGGAGTTCGACCGTGAAGCTGTGGATTTACAAGCGGAGATGCTCGCGGATGCAGCGCATGCGCGGCGCTCCATCGCCCTGCGCCACCTGAGCGCGCATTTGATGCGGCACGGCGCGCCCAAAATGGCAAGCGCAGATGGGGCGATCCAGTTGATCGAAGCGCCCGATGCCCAGCACGAGGTTCAGGCCGTCATGAAGCAGATCAAGCGGCGGCTGTTGGACGGCGCGCCCCCTGAGCGCATCATGATCGCCCTGCGCGAGTATGCAAAGTACGCGCCGCTGCTTGCGGAGACAGCGCGCGCCTACGGTGTGCCGCTGCTGCTGCACTATGGCGACCCGATTCGGACGAATCCGGCGGTGATCGCGCTGAGCCAGCTTCTTGAGCTGCACGTGAGCGGTTTTCGCCGTAATGAGGTGCTGGACGCGCTGCGCTCGCCGTATTTTTCCGTCATCGGGCTGGACGCGGATGAGGTGGACGCGCTGGAGGCGGTTAGCGCGCTGGTTATCAGCGGGCGCGATGAGTGGGATGCCGCGCTCAGTGCGTCGGTTCCTGCAGCGCTGTATGCTGAGGGCAGCGAACGGATGAAGTCGTCTGACCATGCGCTGACAGCGCGCATACGTGAAGCGCTCAATGCGTTTTTCAACGCCGTGACTCCACCGGAAAGCGGTACGCTTGCCGACTATGTGATGTGGCTGGACGGGTTGATCGGGTTCGAAGCCCCTGAGATGGAGGAGGGCGCTGAGCCGATCCCCGTCGCTGCCTACACGCTGTCGCTGCCGGAACAGATTCGCGCCAATTCAGAGACTGCCGCGCGCGATCTGGCAGCAGTCAGCGCGCTCAAGCGGCGGCTCGCCGCGATGCTGGAGGCGGAGACGCTGTTCGCCGCGCTGGGCATTCCCCGCGTCTACACGCGGTCGAGTTTTGTGACGCTGTTTCGGTCGGCGGTCAAGTCGGCGGCGGTCGATGCGCGGTCGGCGCGCGATGGGCGCGTCTTGGTCACGACAGCTAGCGACGCGCGCGGTCTGCCTCATGCCCATGTTTACGTACTGGGTATGAGGGAGGGCGGATTTCCCGCGCCGCTTCCAGAGGATCGCCTGCTGACTGAGCGCGAGCGTCAGGCATTGATCGCTGCGGGCGTCAGGATCGGGCTGCGGTCAGAGATCGCCGATGATGAAGGCGTTTTTTATGAACTGATCAATCTGGCGTCGGAGTCGCTCACCCTGTCCCGTCCGTATACCGCCGATGGCGGGCTGCTGCCGCCGAGTCATCTCTGGCGGGCGGTGCAGCAGTTGTTCGATGATCTGCCGCTGACGCGCGTCGCCCCGAGCGCCGCTCCATTCCCAGAGGATGCCGCGACGCTCGAAGAAGCAGCGGTTGCGGCGGCAGCAGCAGAGAATGCCTCTCACCCGATCCGCGCCTGGCTGACGAGCGCGCATCCCGACTGGTGGCAGCGGCTTGAGTGGGCGCGCGCGGCTGAGTCAGCGCGGATCGCAGGGTGGGCGAATGATGGTCGCTTGTATGATGCTGATCTGATCGCGTTGGCGGCAAAGGGGATGGCTGACCGAACATGGAGCGCCAGCCAGCTCAACGAACTGGGGACGTGCGCGTATCGCTTCTTTGCGCATCGGTTTCTGGGTCTGGAAGCCGTCCGAACGCCGGAAGCCGGCATCGATGTCTGGCAGCGCGGCAGCGTGCTGCATGACATTCTGGACAGAGTCTATAAGCGGCTGGCAGCCGATAGCGTCACAATCCAACCTGACAATCTGGATACCGCGTTAGCGGCGTTGGAAGATGTGGCGCGAGCAGTGTTCGCCGCTGCGCCCGAAAAATACGGCTTTCGCCCATCCGCCACCTGGCACGGTGACCAAGCCATCATGCTCAGGCAGCTTGACGCGCTGATCCGGGATGATTTCGGCGGCGATGGCGCGCTCAGTAAAAAATTTGGCACAGGACGCGACATCCACGCAACGGAACAGGCATTTGAAGGCGATCTGCCGCTGATCGAGGGCGAAACGCTGCATGTGCGCGGCGTCATTGACCGGATCGACCGCATTGGGGATCGGTATGTGCTGATCGACTACAAAAGTGGCTCCGGCATGTCAGCATACTCGGTCGCTCAGCTTAAGCGAGGGCGGAACGTGCAGTTATGGGTTTACATGCTGGCGGCGGAGCGCGCGCTGCGTCTGCCGACTGCGGGCGCAGCATTTCTGCATATTCCCAATCGCAAGCTTAGCGGCGCGCTGACAGCGGACTACGGCGGTCTGGTCGATGGAGCGCGGGCGCGGCTGACGCGGATCATCGGCGCGGCGCAGCGCGGTGACTTCAGCGCTGAACCGAATGGACGCGAAGGGAGGAAGTGCGCCGCGCACTGCGACTATGCGCGGCTGTGCCGGATTGCGGTGCGCGGGAGGAGTGAGCGCGATGACATTGGCGAGTGACGCGCAGAGCCGCGCCATTTACACGCATGATCGCGATGTGATCGTGGTTGCGGGGGCAGGTTCAGGTAAGACACATGTGCTGGTGGAGCGTTATGCTGCGCTTTTAGAGACGCACGCCGTCAGCGAGATCGTGGCGATCACGTTCACCAACAAGGCGGCGCGGGAAATGCGCGAGCGCGTCCGGCTGCGGCTCGATGAAAAGTGGGCTGCGGCGGCGGACGACGTGGAGCGCGCGCGTTGGTCGGAGCGGATCGGCGTGCTCCACAGCGCCCGCATCATGACCATTCACGCGCTTTGCACGGCGCTGCTGCGCGCCAACGCCGCAGAGGCGCGCGTCGATCCCGATTTTATTGTGCTGGAGGAGAGCGACGCGCGGCTCCTGCGCAAGGAGGCACTCGATCTAACGCTGAAGCAGCTTGCCGCTGAAAACGATCCGGCGCTGGCGCTGTTTGATGAATACGGCTCGCTCGCGCTGCGATCAGCCCTGATCGATGGCATGGCGGGCGAGCCGCTCAACCTAGACGGCGATCCCCGCGTTTTATGGGAGCAACTGTGGGAGCGAGTGGCAGGGCGCGAACTCAACCGGCTGAAAGGCTCAAAGGCGGTTGAAGCGTTTAAAGGGGCAGACTCTGCCCCCGAAACAGACAAATTGGGGGCGATCTGGCTGGAAGCGCGGGATCAACTGCGCGCGGCGTTCAATGCGCCAACGCTGGCGGAGGCGTGCGCACGGTTGAGCGAGATCGATATCAGGCTCAATGTGGGCAGCGCGACTGCATGGGGCGGTCGAGACGCACTGGACGATGCAAAAGCGATCCTCAGGTTCATCCGTGAGGACATTAAGGCGCTGCTGGAGCGCGTCGGGATGCCGCCGAACACACCCGGCGATCAGCGCGCCGCCGATCTGCTGCCGCTGTGGAAGCGGGCGCTGGATCGCGCGCGGGAGGTTTATGCGTCGGCAAAACGTGACCGAAGCGCGCTCGACTTCGACGACCTCGAACGCCTGGCGCGCCATCTGCTGCGCGATGAGGATGTGCGCGCGCGCTGGCGGGCGGAATTTGCGCATCTGCTGGTCGATGAATTTCAGGATACGAACCGCGCGCAGTGGGAGATCATCGCGGCGCTCGCCCGACCGGGCGGATTGTTTCTGGTCGGCGATCCTAAGCAGAGCATCTACGCCTTTCGCGGCGCAGATGTGACCGTATTCGAGACAGCGCAGCGGGCGATTGAGGCGGCGGGCGGCGCGGTGATCATGCTGTCGCATTCGTACCGGACGCACAGCGATCTGATCAGCCGCTTCAACACGTTGTTTTCCAAAGTCTTGGTGCGCGAAGACGAAGAAGCGCTTTATCAGGTCGAATTCGGCGAACCGATGAGCGCGCAGCGCCGGTATGAATCTCATCTGCCGTCGGTCGCGCTGCGGGTTGGCGTCTATCCGGCTCGCGGACAGGCTGAGGATGAGCGCGCTGCTGCGCTGCGCTACCGTGAAGGGCGGCAGATCGCCGCGTGGATCATGGCTCAGGTCAAGTCGGCGCGCCCGATCTATGACAAGGCGCTGAGAGCTTATCGCCCTGTCACCGCTGGGGATATGGCTATTCTGCTGCGCACCATGACGCATGTCACCGCGTATGAGGCGGCGCTGAAAGACGCTGGTCTGCCGTTCGTCACGCTGGCGGGGCGCGGCTACTTCGACCGCCAGGAAGTCTGGGATGTGCTGAATCTGCTGCGCGCGCTGTATGCGCCGGGCGACTCGCTGGCACTGGCTTCGGCGTTGAAATCACCGCTGTTCAACCTGACCGATGACCATCTGCTGAGGCTGGCGAGTCATTCAGGACTCACGATGTGGAGCGCGCTCCTTCAGGACACGTCACCGGACATGCGTTTCGCGGCTGAAACACTGCGGACTCTGCGCGAGCGCGCCGGGCGCGTCACGATTTACGAACTGATGACGGAGGCGCTGGCGCGCACGGGTTATCTGGCGACGCTGACGGCGCTGCCAGATGGGGCGCGGCGGCGCGCGAACGTCGAAAAGCTGCTGCATCGCGCTTGGGAAAGCGGGCATGTGACGCTTGGCGCGTTCAGCCGCCATCTCGCTGATCTGAGCGCACTCGAAGTCCGCGAGGGGGAAGCGGCGCTCGACGCGGAGGGGGCGATCCGACTGATGACCATCCATGCGAGTAAGGGCTTAGAGTTCCCGGTCGTCGTGCTGGCGGATCAGGGCGGAAAGTCGGATCGCGGCGACTCGTCCCTGATCCATCCTGAGCCGCCTGCCTGCCGTGTTTACGATCCGGAGCAGGACAAGGTGATCGCGCCGCCGTCACTGCGGCTTGCGCAGCGCCACGATGCTGACCGTGAGGAAGCGGAGTCGCGCCGCTTGTTCTATGTGGCGGCGACGCGGGCTGCCGATGTCCTGCTGATCAGTGGGCTGGCGGCGCAGAGGCAGGATGGCGCAATCACTTACGGCGGCGCGCTGGCTTGGTGGATCGATGCCTTCGGCGAGCCTGAAACCGATGAAAGATATGATGCATCCGCTGATCCAGCCGCTCTTGCCCATCCTATCGACGCTGAGACATCATCGCTCTTAATGGATGGCGCTGGGGAGCCGCCGCCGCTGATCGCGCCGGTGTCCGCGCCCATGACGACGTTTGTCCGCACGCTGTCGGCGTCGCAGATCGCCGATCTGGGCTGCGCGCTCAACGCCGAGAGCGAGGAACAGCGCCGCTTTTATCGCCAACGCTGGCGTAATGAGGTGCTGCGCGCCGCGCCGGTCGGCGTCGAGCCGATTCAGGATACTGGACGGTGGGTCACGAAACGGATCATCGGAGAGCTGGTGCATCGCGCTCTGCGCTGGTGGACACCGAATCTGAGCAGCCTTGAAGTGCGGCGGGCGCTCGAAGCACACGCCTGGGAACTGGGCATCGTTGAAGCCAGCGCCCGTGAGCGGGCGCTGCTGGAGGCGCTCAGCTTATTCGAACAAGCACTGAGCGCGGATGTTCAGCAGCGCATCCGTCGGGCGATGAGCCTGGGAAATCCGATCTTTCGTGAGCTTCCATTCATCTATCGCACGGAGAAGCGCGAAATTCACGGCGTGATCGATGTGCTGTTTCAGACGGTCGAGGGGCGCTGGCAGGTGGTCGATTACAAGACCGCCGATCTGAGGCATTATCCTCATTCCACGCGGCATCATGCGCAGCGCTACTGGCTGCAAGTGGGCGTCTATGCAGCGGCAGCGATGCAGGTCTTGAACGAAGTGCATTTGACCAATCTCATCCCGGAGGTCTATATTCATTACATCCGAGGCATGGACACGGTGAAAGTCGAAACGCACGAATGGCAGGACGCTCTCGCACGGCTCGAACCCTGCATCGGCGATCTGATCAAGGATGATTCGTGATGTTGCAACGTGTAATTGGACAACTTCCTGCATGGGCAAGGCGCGATCACCCAGTGCTGCGCTACGAAATGGGCAGACGCCCGCCCGCTTCGCGCGGCACGCGGCTGCTGCGCGCGCTGATCAACGTGGTTGTCCTGGGCGTATTGGGGCTGATCGGAGTCATGGTGGCAACGAATTTTGGCAGCCAGCCCGCCGGACAGAACCCGACCGACGCGCTGAACAATTTGGTTTATATTCCGCTACTGGCGATTCAAGCGATCTTGAGCGTTGCAGCGCTCACACAGACAGCGGGGACAGTTGGTGAGGAGATTCGCCGTCAGAATTGGGACAATCTGCGCGCCACGCCCAACGGCGCGGAGCTGGCGATGCGCGCGCGCTGGGCATCGGTCTTTTACCGCCTGCGATCTGCCATCGGACTGCTGCTGTTCATGCGCATGGTCCTGATCGCGGCGATGCTGTGGGACTTGACCGCCTTCCAGGGGCGCTACCTCGATCTGCTGATCAATGGCATTACGCCGTCAATCTCGCTGGCGGTCGCGGTCATGCTGCTTTCGTTTCTGATGACGGCAGTCGTGCTGCTGCCGCTGACCGCGATCGGCTTCGACGCGGCGTTCGGGCTGCTGATCGCGGCGACTTTTCCAGGACGAACGCTGAATACGCTCGCGCAGGCGCTCTACATTCTGGTGCGGCTGGGGCTGATCATCGGGCTGGGGGTGCTGGCGCGCACGTATATGGAAGGGCGGCTCGTCGGAGTGGGCGATGGCGGCGGTTGGGCAGCGGTCGCCATCAACGGCGCGGTCGGCGATTGGGGCTTGTCATTTCTGTATCTTGGGCGGTATGGTGAAATCTGGGCAACCATCCCGTATGGCGTGTTCATGGGATTGGCGTTGATGTTGTTTTCGCTGATTCAGGCGGCGCTGGCGGACGGCGTGCTGATTTTGGCTGTCTGGCAGGGGCAGCGCAAGGGCTGATCGCAGAGGCAAAGGCACTGGCTTGGGTCTGGATATTGCCTACCGCATCATCAACCAGCATCACGGCGCGATCACAGTCGAGTCAAAGCCTGGTGATACGCACTTCCGAGGTATGCCTGCCAGCAAAATACTCATCACAATGCATTTTCGCCGCATATACATTTTAGAATGATTAAAAACAATGGGTGTAGACGGGAAGGTTCACTGTGAGTCATTTTGCGCTGATTGGCGTCGGCGGCTTCGTCGCGCCGCGCCATCTCAAAGCTATTCGGGACACTGGCAACACGCTGATCGCCGCGCTCGACCCTAACGACTCGGTCGGGATTCTCGACAGCTATTTTCCCGACGCGCATTTTTTTGTGTCTTATGAGCGCTTCGAGCGCTTCCTTGAGAAGCTGCGCATCACTCAACCTGAGCAGGCGGTCGAATACGTCAGCGTGTGTTCGCCCAATTATCTGCACGACTCGCATATCCGCCTTGCCCTGCACGCCAACGCGCACGCGATCTGCGAAAAACCCCTTGTGATCAACGCCTGGAATTTGCAATCGCTGCAGGAATTGGAGGCGAAAACGGGCAAGCGGGTGAATACAGTCCTGCAGCTTCGGCTGCATCCGGCGCTGATGGCGCTTAAGGCGAAGCTGGAGGCTGAGCCAGCCCGTGAACGCGCCGACGTGGTGCTGACCTACATCACGCGGCGGGGGCGCTGGTATCACATTTCATGGAAGGGCGATGAGGAGAAGTCCGGTGGGCTGGCGATGAACATCGGCATCCACTTTTTCGACCTGCTCTTGTGGCTGTTCGGCGAAGTTGAGCGCAGCGAAGTGCATCTGTCGCAGCGAGATAAGATGGCGGGTGTGGTCGATCTGGCGCGCGCGCGCGTGCGCTGGTTTTTGTCGGTGGATGAGCGCGATCTGCCGGAGGCAGTGCGCGTCAACGGCGGCTATGCCTTCCGTTCGCTGACGATTGACGGTCAGGAAGTCGAGTTTTCCGAAGGCTTTGGCGATCTCCATACGAGAGTGTATGAGCAGGTTCTCGCTGGAAAGGGCTTCGGCATCGAGACGGCGCGCCCCTCTTTGGAATTGGTGTATCAGATTCGCCATGCGGAGGCTGCTGTCAATCCCGATGGGCTTCACCCGATCCTGAAAGGCGGCGGATGAACGATTATTCAGCTCACGAGTCGGCTTACATCGATGAGGGCGCGCAGATCGGCGCGGGGACGCGCATCTGGCACTTTTGCCACATCATGCCCGGCGCGGTGATCGGGAAGAACTGCTCACTTGGGCAGAATGTCTTTGTTGCCAACGGTGTCGTTATCGGGGATGGGGTGAAGATTCAGAACAACGTCTCGATTTACGAAGGCGTCATCTTGGAGGATTACGTCTTTTGCGGACCCAGCATGGTCTTCACCAACGTGAAAACGCCGCGTTCCGCGTTTCCGCGCAACACCAGCGCCGATTATCAGATCACGCGGGTGAAGCACGGCGCAAGCATCGGCGCGAATGCGACGATTGTCTGCGGCGTGACGATCCATCAATGGGCGTTCATCGCCGCTGGCGCAGTCGTGACGAAGGACGTGCCGGCATATGCGCTGATGGCGGGGGTTCCGGCGCGGCGCATCGGCTGGGTCTGCGAATGCGGCGAAACGCTGCACTTTGAAGGGGAACGCGCCGTCTGCGCCGCGTGTGGACGAGCATATGAACTGAATGATGAACAGGTTAAGCGGGTGGAGCAGCCATGAACATCCCGATTCTCGACCTCGCGCCGGAGATCGATCTGCTGTGGGAAAATCTGAATGCCGCTTTTGAGCGGGTGATGCGCTCCGGTCAGTTCATCATGGGCGCGGAGGTGACGGCGTTTGAGGCGGAGATCGCCGCTTATCTCGGTGTGAAATATGCGGTTGGGGTCAACAGTGGGACGGATGCGCTGCTGATCGCGCTGCGAGCGCTCGGCGTGCAGCCGGGCGATGAGGTGATTACCACGCCGTTCAGCTTCATCGCCACTTCCGAGTCGGCGGAGGCGCTTGGGGCGACATCGGTCTTTGCGGACATCGATCCGCGCACGTTCAATCTCGATCCCGCGCAGGTTGAAGCGGCGATCACGCCGCGCACGCGGGCGATCATCCCGGTGCATCTCTACGGACACGCTGCTGACATGGATGCTCTGCTGGAGATCGCGGCGCGCCATCGTCTGTGCGTGCTGGAGGATGTGGCGCAGGCGTTTGGTGGGCGTTATCGCGGGCGCAAGCTCGGCACGATGGGCGATGCCGGGGCATTGTCCTTTTTCCCATCCAAGAACCTGGGTGCGTTCGGTGATGCCGGCATGATCGTGACCGACCGCGATGAGGTTGCCGAGATGGCGAAAATGCTCCGTGCCCACGGCGCGCGCAAAAAATATTACAACGAGATCATCGGCTATAATTCCCGTCTTGACGCGCTGCAGGCGGCGCTGCTGCGTGTCAAACTGCCTTATCTCGACGCCTTCTGCGATGGACGGCGCGCCGCCGCCGACCGCTACCGCAACCTGCTCACTGGCATCGATGGACTGACTCTGCCATTCGAAGCGGATTACGCGCACCATGTTTACCATCAGTACACGGTTCGGATCGCGGATGGGCGGCGCGACACTGTGCAGCGCCAGCTTGCTGAAGCTGGGATCGGCACAATGGTTTACTATCCGGTTCCGCTGCACAAGCTGCCGATTTACAGCGGGCGGGGCGCGCATTTTCCAGAAGCGGAGCGCGCTGCTGAAGAAGTCTTGAGCCTGCCGATGTCGCCGCATATCAGCGCGGAGGCACAGGCACAAGTCGCGGACGCGCTCCGCGCGGCGTTCAGGTGATCACCGATCCAGCGCCACCAGCACACATTCCGCGGTCGCTGGGTTGGTCGCTAGCGGGACATTATGCACGTTGCAGATGCGCAGCAGCGTATTGATGTCCGGATCATGTGGATGTTTGTCCAGTGGGTCGATAAAGAAAAAGACCGCCTCGATCTCGCCTTGCGCCGCCATCGCCGCGATCTGCGCATCTCCGCCCAGCGGACCCGATAACACCCGCCGTATGTTCAAGCCGACCTGCTCGCTCAGCAGCGTGCCGGTTGTCCCGGTCGCGACCAGTTCATACCGACTCAGCACATCGCGGTGCTTGAGTCCAAAGTCGATCATGGTTGGCTTTTTGTTGTCGTGCGCGATCAGCGCGACGGTTTTACGCTCCACCGTGCTATCTGCCATGCGTGATGCCTTCGATCAACTCATGCCCGCGCTGCCAGAGCGCTTGCATCAGCGGCGGCATCGGGTTCGGCGCGTAGATCTGCTCAAAACGCTCATTGAGCCGAACGGCTTCGGCATAATGCGTTTCCAACTGCGCCATGATCACCTCCCAGGGGACGGCTTCAGCGGCGCTGCGGGCTGCGGCGGACATTTCCTGGCGTAAGTGCGGCTTGTCACGCAGTAGGGCAGCGGCATGGGCGAATGCTGTCGGGTCTGCAGGACAGAGCATCCCAGTTTTGCCGTGTTTGACTAAATCGGTGACTCCGCCCTGATCGATTACGACCGTCGGCAGACCGGATGCCATCGCCTCCTGCACTACCTGACCGAAGGTCTCTGTCGGGCTGGTGAACATGAAGACATCGGCACTGGCATAGGCATCAGCCAGATCATCGCCAAACAGATAGCCGGTGAAATGGGTGTCGGTATCGGCAAACTGTTTTTCAAGTTCTGTCCGCAGCGCGCCATCCCCAATGATGGTCAGCGCGATGCCGGGTGTTTTAGCGGTCTCATGGAGCAGATTGACCTGTTTTTCAGTCGCCAGCCGCCCGACGTAGATGCACAGCAGCGAGTCCGGATCGCGTCCTGCCAGCAAACGGGCGCGCATCGCATCGCTGCGGCGGCTCGGGCTGAAGCGCCGCGTGTCGACGCCGCGCGCCCAGCGGCGCAGCCGGCGGTAGCCCCAGGATTGCAGCTGCTGCATCGTCCAGTTGGAGGGTGCTAATGTCAGGTGGCAGCCGTTGTGGATATAGCGCAGCCAGTTGCGCGACAGATCGACCATGAAATGATAGCCATACGCGCGCGCATAGGCTGGCACATCGGTCTGATAGTTGGCGATCACCGGAAGATGACTCTGCCGCCCGTACAGCATTCCGCTTACAGACAGCAGCGCCGGACTGAACAGATGGATCAAATCGGGCTTGAAGTCGTTGAGGTGCTGCACCACCATTGGATGCGGCAGCGCCAGCCGTGTCTCTGGCGCGACGCTCACTCCTAGCGACGGAAGCGCCACGACCGGCGTATCATCGACAAAAGGCGGCGCGATGTCCGGCGCAAAGACAATCACATCGCGACCCGTCTGACGCAGGTAGCGCATCGTCAGATAGGCAGTTTTTGAAACGCCGTCCACTTTCGGTAGGAAAGCTTCGGCGAAAATCGCGACGCGTTGAACCGGAGCCAGTTTCACGCTGGCGTCTGGTGGACGGAGCGCTGCTTCTCCGTTGAAGATTCGGTCAGCTTGCGCCGGATGAAACTGCGCGAAAGCCTCAAATAAGCGGTTATTCCCCATCGCATTCCCTCAGCAGACGTTAATCCGTTCGCAATTGACTCGCGCAGTTCTGCTGCTGTGCGTCCATGAAAGCGTGTGACCCCTTTGCCAATCGTGGCGCACATGTGCGAGTCGCTGCCTCCCAACTGAGGAATCTGTTCGTTTCGATACGCGATTTTCGCCAGTTGGTTGCAGCCGACGGTGAACGCGCCTGCGTTGAATATCTCCACTGCGTCCACGCCCGCATCTAATAACACCTCGGGCTGCGTCAAGTAGCGCCAGACGGTGTGCGGAGCAATGGTCAGTTCTAAAGGATGCGCCAGCACTGCGATCCCGCCCTGTTCATGGATCGCGGCGACGGTTTCTTTCAGGGACAGGAATTTTGGAATCGGCGCTGTGACCCAAAGCGCCAGCACATGCCCATCGACCGAAGTCACTTCCAGACCTGGCACGATGTCGAATGCGTACTGGTGGCGATGATGATATGCCCATAGACTGGCATCGAGACAGTCATGATCGGTGATAGCGATTACATCCAGCGTGTTCATGCGTGCAGTATGATCAAGCACCTGTCGAACCGTGTGAATGCCATCGCTTGCTGTCGTATGGATATGCAGATCGGCGCGTCCGGTAAGGGTGATTTCGCTCATGCTCTGCCTCGTTTTTGAGCCAATTAGAATGCCAGCGGTCAATCGTAACAAACATGATGCTAAATTTTTCTCATATTCGGGTAAACATGCCGTGAAGGTTTATCGGGAAGAGCGTTAATATGACTCTTGGCAGTCATGCCCGCCTGTTCGTGCTGTGGTATGATTGTTCAAACTCCGTAAATAAGCTTGCTTCAGGATGATAACGCAATGAGCGAACAACAGCCTACCCGAGCCCAGAAGCGTGACGGTGTTGATGTCTCGCTGCGCTGGCAACTGCTGATACCGCTGGTGATCGCGGCGATCATCGCAGTCATGCTGATCACTTACAACCTGACTCCCAACCTGTCCAGCGATCTGGCGCAGAATCTGCTGGCTGGCTATCGGTCGGAAGTGGAAACGCGCTTGGCATTCCTGCCGCCTGAGGCTGCGCTCATTCTCAATGATCTGAAGCCGTCCGGCGTAATCGAGCTGATCTTGTTTGGTCGTGATGGCGCGCCTGAAGCGTGGACGCTGCACACTGCGGAAAATGCTCCTCCGATCCTTGATGAGTCTGCCTATCTGAGCGCGACGATTCCGCTTGACGGTGGACGAAGCATCCGCGTGCTGCTGCCGAAGTCCGCTCTTCCCCATGCCGATGCCGCCCGCAGCACAAGTGCATTGATGGCAGGGCTGGCGGCGGGTCTCGTCGTGATCGCGGCGGTGCTGCTGCTGGAATGGCGCGTGATCGGGCGCGCTAACCGTGTGCGCCGTACAGCGGAGGCGCTTGCGAACGGCGGCTCGATTGCGCGCACCAACATGACTCCGAGCGATGAGATCGGCGCAATAGGCTGGGCGCTGGATCGCTATACGGAGTATGTACAGAAGCACCACGACTCGCTGCGTCTATCGCTGCGGCGGCAGCGGCGCGAGATCGCGCATCTGACCGCCGTCCTTGAAATGCTGCCGGATGGGGTGATTGTGCAGGACTCGGATGGGCGCGTCGTCTTCACCAACGAACGCGCTAAAGAACTGCTCGGTTCGCATGGGTTGCGCGGCGGCGGCGTGGAAGAGCTGACGTCAGTAGTTACCGACACGCTCGGACCGGCGCTTGCGCCGGGCTTGTATGCGCTTGGCAACCCGACCCGCGTTGAAGTCAATGGGCGGATGCTGAGCGCGCAGGTTGCGGCGGTCACCTCATTTTCTAATCAGCGGGTCGGCAAGGTGGCGCTGCTGCGCGACATCACCGATGATGTGCGCCGTGAGCGCGCTCGCGAAGCGCTGTTGAAACGCATGTCCGAGGAAGTGCAGCGTCCGCTGGCGGAAGTGACGCAGACGCGCTCTGTGAGCGAGTTGGGCGCGCTGTCCTCATTTGCCAAAGAGATCGCGCGCCACGCGGTCGCGCTGCAAAAGCTGATCGTCGAGATGCGTGAACTGAGCGCGGACATCGACACACGGGCGCTTAAGCGCGTGCAGCGGGCGATTCCACTGGAAACGCTGATCTGGGCGGTTGCCAACGAGTGGCGGCAGGTGGCGCAGGCAGCGAATCTCAAGCTGCAAGTTCAGGTTGAGCGCAGTGGGCTGTATGTGCTGGGAGATGAGCGCCGTCTGCGCTGGGCAATCGGCAACCTGATTGATAATGCGATCAAGTATACGCCTCCTGGCGGCACGGTCTCACTGGAGATCAAGGGTGAAGAGGATGGCATGGCGCGTCTGCGCATCCGCGATAACGGCGTGGGGATTGCACCGGATGAACTGCCACAGGTCTTTGAACGCTTTTTCAGGGGCAATCCCATCGCGCAGAACGGGCGCGCGATCCGCGTTCCGGGGACGGGTCAGGGCTTGACTGTCGCCAAAGACATCATCGAGTCGCATGGGGGGCGGATTCAGATCAAGAGCGACGTGACCAAAGGGACAGCGGTTTACTTCACGCTGCCGCTGACCTCACCTGAAAGCCTGTCGATGCTCAACCCGGAAACCTTTGCCCCGCGTCGTTCTGCGCCGGCATTTGAGGACAATCCCCTTGACGATGAGCCAGGCGATGAGGCTTATTTTCTCCGTCCGCCCGGAGGGTAAGAGGAAACCAGGATGACTCTTCACGATCTGCGCGCTTCAGCCGATCAGCAGACCTCGCGCTATGTCAGTGAGGCAGTGTATCTGGCAGCGTATGCTGAGCAGGGTTACGAGTGGGTTGAAGGCGAACTGATCAAAACGTCTCCGGTAACCCTGGCGCATTATTTTTCCAACAGCCACCTCTGGGCATATCTCACCGCCTATTTCAATCTGCGCGAGATCGGGCAGGTATTTACGCAGCCATTCCTGCTGAAGATGACTGCGCAGGACAGAAATCGGGAACCCGATCTAATGGTCGTTCTGAATGCGAATAAAGACCGCGTGAAAGACACGCACGTTGAAGGCGCTGCTGACATTTTGCATTGAGATCGTGTCCCTAGAGAGCGCAGAGCGCGATTACCGCGTCAAATTCCTTGAGTATGAAGTGGCTGGAGTCACCGAATACTGGTTGTTTAACCCGGATAGCGAAATCAGCAGTTTCTATCGGCTGAATGAACAGGGCAAATATGCGCGGCAGTTCCCCGATCAAAACGGGAGTTATTCAACGCCGCTTCTGCCGGGATTTGTCCTGCCTGTTAAGCGTGTTTGGTCGAAGAAAGCGCCCGATCTTGCCGAAATTGCAGCTTTCGTCAGGGCGCGGCTCGAAGATCAGCCTTAGTCACAGCGGCGCGACATCGCGCCAGTTGACCCCTGCTTGGGCATTCGCCTTCAGCGGCGCAGCCAGCGCCGCGGCATTCTCCATCACGCGCACCACCAGCGCCGCGGTGTCTGCGAGTTCTTCCTCAGGGACTTCCAGCACCAATTCGTCATGCACCTGCAAGAGCAGGCGGGCGCGGCGGTTGCTTTTTTGCAGCGCTGCATAGAGATCGATCATAGCGCGTTTCATGATGTCCGCCGCTGTCCCTTGAATCGGCATGTTGATCGCTTCGCGCTCTGCCGCCGCGACATCGCTGGCGCGCGACGAGTGGATGCCGGGGAAGCGCCTGCGCCGCCCGAAGAGCGTCGTCAGGTAGCCCTGCGACCGCGCCAGCGCTTTAGCGCCTTCGATATAGCGCTGGACGCCGGGCAGCCGTTCGAAATAGGTCTCGATGAACTTACGCGCTTCCGCCAGCGTCAGATCGCTGTCGCGCGCCAGCCGAAACGCGCCCATGCCGTAGAGAATCCCAAAATTGACCCGCTTGGCGAAGATGCGCTGTTCTTTGGTGACCGCCGTCGTCGGCACGTTGTAAATGACAGCGGCGGTTGCGGCGTGAATGTCCTGACCTTCGGCAAAGGCGGTCAGCAGCGTTGGCTCCTGGCTGATATGCGCTAGGATGCGCAGCTCGACTTGGCTGTAATCGACCGACAGCAGCCGCCAGCCCTCCGGCGCGATGAACGCGGCGCGCACAGCGCGACCGGTCTCAGTGCGGATCGGGATATTCTGCAAATTCGGATCGCTGCTGGAAATGCGTCCGGTGCTGGTTCCAGTCTGGTTGTAGCTGGTGTGGACGCGCCCGCTGACCGGATTGATCAGGTTGGGAAGCGCGTCAATATACGTCCCTTTCAGCTTGACCAGCTCGCGGTATTCGAGGATTTTATTGACGATTGGATGCGCGCCGCGCAGATTTTCCAGCACATCGGCGGCGGTTGAAAAGCCGAGCGAAGTCTTGCGAACGCCTTCGGCTTTCAGTTTGAGATGCTCAAACAGCACTTCATTCATCTGCTTCGGGCTGTTGACGTTGAAAGTTTTGCCCGCCAGCGCGTGAATCTCGCGCTCCAGCGCGGCGACCGACTCGCCAAGCTCACGGCTCATTTTCGCCAGGTGCGCCGTATCGAGCAGGACGCCGGTCAGCTCCATTGACGCCAGCACCGGGATCAGCGGCAGCTCAAGCGTGTGAAACAGGTCGGTCAGGGTCGGCGGGTTGTCCGTTCCCCACAGCGGATCGCGCTCCTGCTGCGGCTCTGCGGCGAGCTTTTCGGTCATCTTGGGGACAAGCTGCCATGTGACCAAGGCATCGGCAGCGGCATAATTCGCTGCGCATTCGATGCTGACCTGATCCATCGTGATCTGGTTCCTGCCCGCGCCGATCAGCCGTTCAATGGGTGTCATGTCGATGTTCAGTTCGATGCGCGCCAGCCGCTTCAGCCCCAGATTGCCGCGCACATTTTCGCCATCATTCGGGTCGAGCAGCCATTTTGCAACCATTGTGTCGCAGCCAATCGGCGCGACTTCCAGCCCGTAACGCCGCAGCATGGCGAAGTCGAACAGCGCATTGTGCGCCGCCTTTGGGATATTGGGGTTTGTCATAGTAGGGCGCAGCGCGTTTAGCACAGCTTCGATGGGCAGTTGAGCGCCTTTGCGATGTCCCAGCGGGATGTAATAGCTGGTCTGTGCATCGACCGCCAGCGAAATGCCGACTAGATCGGCGAAGACATGGCTTGTGCTGGTGGTTTCGGTGTCGAACGCGATCATCGCCGCCGTCTCAAGCCGCGCTGTCAGAGCGCGCAGCTTGTCCGGTGTGTCCACGATCACGGTGGTCGTGCCAGGCAGCGGATCGACCGGCACAGCCATCTCAAACAGGTTCAACTGCTGCGTCCGTTCTATCTTTGCTTGTTCGCGCTCCATCTGAGCGGCAGGTTGTGACGTTGGCTGAGTCTGTCTTTCGCGCAGCCGATCAAGGGATTTGAACAAGCTGCCGAATTCCAGCTCGCGGAACAGCGCCTCGACCGCCGCGTGATCGAATTCATGAGCGACACAGGCATTGAGGTCGAGCGTGATCGGCGCGTCCCGATGGATCGTCGCCAGTTCTCGGCTCAGGAATGCCAGCTCACGCCCATCGATCAGTTTTTGCCGAAGTGCCCCTTTGATCAGATCGATATTTTCGTAAATCCGCTCTAGATCGCCATATTGCTGAAGCAGCGTCCGCGCGGTCTTATCGCCAATGCCGCGCACGCCGGGGATATTGTCCGACGTATCGCCGACTAAGCCTTTGTAATCGGTGAGGTGGATCGGCTCAAAGCCATATTCGGCGCGAAAGCGCTCCGGCTCATAGACCTCATCGCCTGCGCCCGCTTTTGTGGACGAGAAGCGCACGCTGATATGCGCGGTCAGCAGTTGAAGCAGGTCGCGGTCGCCGGTGACGATGCGCGTGAACACATCCTGCTTTTCCGCCTGCGCTGCAATCGTCCCCATGACATCATCGGCTTCATAGCCGGGCAAGGATAGAATCGGGATGTTGAAAGCGCGCACTACCTGCTGAATCCGGCTCATTTGCGCCGCCAGATCATCGGGCATTTTTTCGCGTGTGCCTTTGTAGTCAGGGTAGAGCTGATCGCGCCCGGTGAGTCCTTCATCGAAGGCGACTGCCAGATAGTACGGGCGCTCACGCTCTAGCAGTTCGAGCAGTGTGCGGCTGAACCCGAAAACTGCGCTGACGATCTCGCCCGTTCTGGCTTGGGTCAGCGGGCGCGTGATCATGGCGAAGTGATGGCGATAAGCGAGCGCGTGACCATCCAGCAGATAGAGCATCGGGCGTTCTGCCATTGTCACATCCGTTCGAAGTTGATGAACTGCTGAATCTCGTCTGCATCGAGCTGACGCCCCGGCGTGACGACCAGATAGCCATCCGCCCAGAGCGTATCCGGTTTCAGCGTGGGATTCTGGCGGTGCGCGATCTCGGCGGAGCGCCGTTTGAGGTCGCGCACGATTTCATACGGCGGGATGTCGCCCGGAATGTTCGCCAGCAGATATACAAAGTCTTCTTTTGCCTGTAAATCCTGGATTTGCCAGGCGCGCTCAGTGAGCTGAATGTTCATCCCGCTGATGATCGCGCTGCTGGTCGCCACGTCCAGACTGCTCGCGGGATCGCGCAGCAGCCAGACCACCGCGTATGCCGTCATCATCTCGCTATTGGCGTTGGCTGCCGCGCTGATAGCGGCGCGTTCCTCTGGGGTGAGCGCCTCTTCGGTCGGCAGCTCAGTCACACCTTTGGGCGCATCCTGCGTTGGCGCGTCTTCTGGAGCGGTCGTTCCTGCAGGCTGATCAGGCACGGCTTCCAGCGCATCGAGCAGACGCTTGCTCTGCTTGCGGATGTCGCGCAGCGGTGTTGCGCCCGTGAAGATCAGCGAGAGAGTAAAGCCGTCATCGGTCAGCTTGGAATACAGCATGTATTCCTTGCCCGCGTTCTCAATCGTCACCATGCGGATGCGTGCCTGGCGGGGCTGCGCCTCCCAATCGTCATTAATCGCGCGGCGCAGCTCATCCATATCGACGCGATCCATCGAGCCTGCATAGGCGACGATTCGCCCGCTGCGCGCCAGCAGTGCCGCCTGTGCCGTCAATTCAAGCGAGACCTGAGTCAGGCTGAGCGCAAGCTGCGCGATATGCGGATCGCTGATCGGTTCTGCTAGCGTGAAAGCGCCGCTCGCTGCATCAGCGGCTTTCGGAGCCTCCGGCACGGCTTCAACGGGCATCGGGGCTGCGGGCGGTTCCTCAAGCCAGGGTGCTTCGGGGAAGACTTCTGAAGTGGGCTGAAGCCATTCGGTGGCATCGTCCATCGTCTCGGACTCGAGCCGCTGACGCTGAGAGATGACGGTTGCCTGATCGCTGAAACGCTCGGTGACTGGGCTTTCGGGCAGCGACTCAGGTGGCTGTACAGCGTCGAGCAGGTCGGCTTCGGGCAGCGTGTCCGGCAGGAAATCCGGTTCCTCGATGAACCGCGCGACATCCTCGGCTTTTTGCTCGCTCTCCAACAGCCATGATGGGAGCGGCTGCACCTTCGGACGGTTTTCAGGGAGCTGCGCCTCGATGCTGGCGATCAGCTCCGAGACTGAGAACGAGTCAATCTGCGTCGAGTCGCCGAGGGTCTGTTCAAGGATGATGCGCGCTGGCGTGTCCATGTCCGAAAACTGCGGCGGACGTTCGAATGGGAAGCGCTCGCTGACCGGTTCATCGACCGCTGGCGTGTTCACTTCCAATGATGCCAGATACTGCTCCAGATCGCGATCCAGTTCAGTCTTCAGCTTTGTCGCTGCGTCACCGTCCTGCGGCGCAGTCATCTCATCAAAGTCATACTCGAATTTGCGTTCGGGCAGCCTGTCCGGCTGCGGCGGCGCATCTTCTCGTTGGGTCGAAAAGGCGCCTGCCATGTCTTCAGCGCTGAAACGCAGGATACCGCTCGACTCCTCTTCGACCCGCTCATCCTCACCGCGCATGATCGATATGACATTGCGAAAGCTTTTGTCGGTGACGCTAGTGACCAGGTCGCTGACCGTGCCGTTTTCATCAAACGCTGGAAGTTCCGGTTCTTCTTCTGCAAGCCGGTCTGCTGGGGCGTGCGGCGACTCCGGTATCGATGGTGGCGGCACATTTTCCGGCTTGATCGGCGCTGCGCGCTTTCTCTCGGCAATGTCGCTGAAGATGTCGTCCATGCCATCGTTGAGGACGAACTCGACGAAGCGCTCTTGGCGCGGGGTGAGCGGCTTGTGCTGCGGCGCTTCACGTAGACGCGACAGCTTATCGACCAGCGACGTTAGGCTTTCGTCATCAGACGATTTTTTCGGCTGTGTCGTTGGCAGTTCTGGCAGATCGCCGGTGGGCAGCGGCACAGTTGCGCCTGATGGCTGACTGCTGCGCCCTGTGCGCATCAGCATGATCTCGTTGAGCAGCGGCAGCACTTCACGCGCAGTGAAGCGCGCATTGACCGCGCCCTGTAAATTGAGCGCGCGCATCACGTTGTCCGGCTGCGCTGGCGCTGCGATGATAGCAAGATCAGGCTGCTGAGCGCGCAGCGCCACAATGATCGACGGCGCGTCTGGAAACCCGAAATCGACCAGCGCGATGTCCTGTGTATTGTCTTTCAGGTAGGCGATGGCATCGTCAGGCGATGTGAAGGGATGCACTTGAAACGCGCCTGCGCGCTCCAATGCTTGTTTGAAAGTGACAGCGAAAGCAAGCTGGCGGTGGATCATCAGAACATAAGTGATCATGGCGCTCTCTCGCTCACAGCGGTGGGGGCAGGATCGTCACATTGATCTGACCGGTGTTGTTGACTTCACTCATCTCGGTCACCTGACTGCCGCTGTCCGCCCGAACCTGAATCGTGCGCTGTCCAGCGGTGATGAAAGTCAGCGTGAATTCCTGGACAACGCTCTGACCCGGTCCGAGCGCGCCGACGACGCCGATCTCCTGCGTGATGTTATCTGGCATGATCAGGACGCTGTTTGTGAACTGACCAGTTCCGCCGCCGCCGTTGTTGGTGATCACGGTGGAGAACGTGATCGAGACCGGCGTCCCCTCCAGACTGAGCGATAGATTGGGCGAGCCGACAATCGTCAGCCCGGTGACAAGCAGATCGGGCAGACCTGGTGTAGCGGTCGGTATTGGTGTGGCGGTCGGCGCGCTGGTCGGCGGCTGGAAAGTGACGGGGGTTGCAGGCGGCGAAGGCGGCGCGATCACCGGAATGTTGAAGCAGTTGCCCAGCACCTGCACTACATTCGCGCTGACCCAGCCAGTGAGGTTAGCAAAGCGGATGTTCCACCAGGTATTATCGGACAGCCGCCCAATAATTGGCGCTTCGGTTCCGCTTGGCATGACGGCAAGCACAGGTGTGAAAGTGGTTCCCGGTCCTGGACGGAGGTTGACGTTGGAAACTGTCCGCACGCGGCAGAGTGGATTCGCCGGATTGGCGGTTGGGAAAACCGATGTCGGGACGATGATCTGCGGCGTTGCTGAGGGCGTCCTGACGAGGGTCAACTGTCCGATGGTGAGCTGTATCTGCGCGGGGTCACTGGCGACGGATGAGCGATACGCGATCACCTGCACTGTCACGGTTCCTGCTTGGCGCGGGATGAAATCGAGCAGGGCGGAGAAGTTGGTCTCGCCGTTGGCGGTCACGGTTTTGCTGATCTGCCCGTTGACAATCAACTGAACGCGGGTGATCCCGACGGGATCAGCGGCTGTCGCGCTGATGAGGATTTCCTCATTGATCGGAAAGGTGTCGCCGCTGCGTGGCGCAGTGATGGTTACAACGGGACGGCTGGAAGCGGGCTGCGTGAGCGGCTGCAGCGTCGCGTTGCTGCTGCTCGATAGATTGCAGGCGCTCATGAGCAGCGTCGTCAGCGCCATCAACGGGAGCAAGAGACGAGAACCCATTGGATCATCCTCAGCAGACATTAACAAAATCTAACGCACAATTGTACATCAGGATGTAAACGAGCGCGAATAAAAAAACAGCCTCGCACGGCTGAGGCGCGAGGCTGTCTGAGAGGCGCAGCGGCAGATATGCTTATCCGCTGATCGGTTCCTTGTAAATGACATAGCGCCCCATGTCGTCGCCTTTGGCAATGCAGGTGGACATATCGACCTTGAATTCGCGTCCACCGGACACCCAGCGCAGCCCTTCTTGCAGCAAACCCTGCCCCATGTAGCAGACGGGGCGATCCAAGCCGCTTCGTCCCCAGCAGAGCGCGCAGCGCTCCATCGTGTAGATGATTTTGTCGCTGCCCTCTTCATAGACGTTGGAAATCTGATCGGAGAACTGTGAGAAGATATTTGCCATCGCCGGGACACCGACGCGCAGCTTAGCATTCAACGGCAGCACTTTGAACGCCAGGTCACCGACACCTGCCAGCGCGCCGAAGGAGCGCAGTCCGCCGGCAAAGATGGCGCGTCCGGCGCGCAGCGCCAGCCCGCGTCCGCCGCGCGGCCCGTACATCTCTTCTAGGGCAATGTTGAGCGCGGTGAAATCGCTGAAGTCGAAGGCTTTATCCAGGTTGTCCGGCGGGTAATTGTCCACATACTGCGGCATCCCGGCGAGATTGAGAATAGCGTTGAGACCGTTCTTGCCCATGATCTCTTCCATCGCCTCGATGGCAAGACGGGCAAATTTATTGGGATAATAATATCCGCTTCGCTCACGCGGCATCGTGCCAGGTCCTCCAATTGTGCGAAGGTGTGTTGCACAGCCAAAACGTCTGTGCCAGGCGCTGCTGCACCAAGTATACGTCACCAGGATATAAACACAAAATCAAGCTTTTATGCTGAGCGCATTCCAGGCTTGGTTGACATTGGTATTCACGCAAACCTACGAGTTTCAGTGAGGATGTCTGCATGACCTAACTCGCCAGCACAATCAATGGTGCGTCCTCACGTGCGTCTGCTGACAGGGGGATACGCCCTTGCAGACTCCACGGACCCGTCCAGGTGATCTGCACATTCATCAGTCTGCCACGAAGATCGCCGGCGCTTTCAAAAAAGACTAGCTTATTCTGAGGGGTGCGCCCGCGCCATTTGCCTCTGACTTGATCTTCGACCAGCACCTGCACAGTCTCGCCCAGATAGCGGCTGTTGAGCTCCGCCAGCGTGCGCTCTTGCAGCGCCTCAAGCGCTTCATGGCGGCGTCTTTTCTCGCTTTCCGGCACATCATCATCCATGCGCCGCGCGCTCACTGTGCCAGGGCGCGGGCTGTAGCGCGCCAGATGCACCTTGTCAAGCTTGAGTTCTGCCAGCAGGTCATAGGTGCGCTGGAACTGCGCATCCGTTTCACCGGGGAAGCCAACGATGATATCGGTGTTGATAGCGACCTGTGGGATGCGCTGGCGGATGCGCTCGATCAATCGGCGGTAATCGTCGGCGGTGTAACCGCGCTTCATGTTCGCAAGCACGGTATCATCGCCCGCCTGCACAGGCACTTCGATATGCGGCATGACGCGCGGCAGTTCTGCCACCGCGTCCAGAAGTTCATCCGTCATCCAGTTGGGATGACTGGTCAGGAAGCGGATGCGCTCGATGCCGATCTCTGTGCCGATGCCGTCGAGGATGCGCAAAAGCTGCGCCAGATTGGGTCCGTCGGGGATATCCTTGCCATAGCGATCCACGATCTGACCGAGCAGCGTGATCTCTTTGACGCCTTGGCGCGCCAGACTGCGCACGTGGGCGACGATCTCGCCGACGCTGCGGCTGCGCTCAATGCCGCGCCGGAAGGGGATGATGCAGAAGGTGCAGGCGTGCGAGCAGCCGTAGACGACCGGCACGTGGGCGCTGATCAGCCTGCCCTGCTCATGGGCTGGCAGGATGAGCGCGCTGTCGGCAAAGTCGCCGTCCTGAAAGGCATCGCGGCGCGCGCGATCGCGCGCTTCAATCTCGCGGAGTTCATGCTCAGTCATGCGCGCTTTGAGGAATTCCACCATCGGCTGCGGCTCAGACGGCGGCAGAAAGACATCCACAAAAGGCAGTTTCTTGCGCAGCGCCAGCGAGTCGCGCACGCCGACCATGCAGCCCATGACGCCGATCACCTTGTTCGGGTCACGCTGTTTAGCGTCGCGCAGCAGATAGAGGCGATTGAGCGCGCGTTCTTCCGCCTGCTGACGCACGACGCAGGTGTTGACCACCACAATGTCCGCCTGATCAGGGTTGTCCACCGCCAAGCAGCCCAGCCGCTCCAGCTCAGACGCAAGCTGCTGCGAGTCCGCTGTGTTCATTTGACAGCCGAAAGTGAGAATGTGATAGCGCATAACGTTTTTCCATCTGATGACCGTGACGTATTGTAACTGTAGCGCTAGAGTGCGTCAATCCAATGACTGCCTCCGGCATTCACCGGCATGGCACGGCGCGCAGCCGAATGTCGCCAAACTGACCTTGAGCGTCGCACGGCACGCGAAAGGCAATCCGATTCTCTTCCAGCGTCACCATGTCAGTGACATCGGCTTCGAACGGTGCGCGAACCACGCCAAGACTGCGTCCATTCAAATGCAGCTCGGCTTTGTCCGGCGTCCGACTGATGTGCAGCACATAGTTCAGGCATATATCGTCAATGGGCGGCAGATCGAACGTGCGCCAAATCCATGCCGCCCAGTTCTCATTCATGCGCTTATCAAATGTCCAGCTTCGCAGCAGCGGAACCGGGTGCGTCTCCATAAACTCATAGAGCGTTGGGATGAGTTCAAAATAATCGCAGTTCCAGCCGCCGCTCAGCAGAACATAGGGTAAATATGACATGGGTAGAAATCCTCTTGTGTACAACCTGTTGAATTTCAATTATCTCACATGTTCTACTAAGACATTTGTTTAGATCACTCGATGAAAAAGTGAGATTGTTGATACGCGATTTTTTGTCAGGATTGTACAACTGCGATAGGATAGAATCATCCATATATGCTGATGTGCGTCTATTTTGTGCTGCCTACACTTCTGTTTCACTATAATGTTTGAGGGAGTAATGATATGGCTCATCGTAACCAACAGAGAATCAGTCGTCGTCAACTGCTGCAAAGCGGCGTCAGTGCTGCTGGGCTGTTCGCGCTTGCGCCGCTCGCCAAAGCCGCCAAGATGACGCCGCAGGCGCTCGCCGCCGCTGCGCAGGCAAACGGCGGAGTGCTGGTCTTTGCTGCTGAGTCGATGGGGGAAACGCTCGAACCCGGCTTGTGGAACGGATTTGGCAGCATCCATGTCACGGATAACATCGGCGAAGGGCTGATCCGCTCGAATTTCGTCAGCGGCGAGCCGATGCCAGGATTGGCGCAGTCGTGGACGATCTCAGACGACGGTCTAACCTATACGTTCACGCTCCGTGCGGGCGCGACTTTTCACGATGGCACGCCAGTGACCGCACCGGCGGTGGTGCGCAGCTTCACCCGCATGACCGACGACACTGATCCGAGCTATATCCCCGGTCTGTACATGGCATCCAGCCATGGATCGACCAATTTTGCCTCGATTGAGGCGCTTGACGATACGACCGTCCGAATCGTGCTGAATGCCCCAGACGCAACTCAGCTTCACCGACTGGCGCGCCCGTCAGCGATGCCGATCAGCCCGGCGGCGCTCGATGCTTTTGGAACCAATGTTGGCACGCAGATGGTCATGGCGGGTCCGTTCGCGCTGGAGCGCTTCGTCCCCGGTCAGGAGGCGGTGCTGCGCGCCTTCGATGGCTATTACGGCGGTCGTCCGGCAGTCGATACGCTGGTCATCCGCGCCTACCCCGATGAAGCGTCGATACTGGCGGCGCTGGAGGCGGGCGAAGTGCAGTTCACGCTCTATGCGCCGTTCACAGCTGTCCCGCGGCTGCGCAATTCAGACACGGTCGCGGTCGATGTCGGATCGCCGTTTGTCGATCTCTTCCTGGGCTGCAACTGCTCGCTTGAACTGACCGGCAGCCGCGACATTCGCTATGCGATCAACTACGCCATTAACCGCGAAAATCTGATCATCGGCGCGCTCAATGGCTTCGGCGAGCTGCCGTCGTCGATCCTGTCTCCGACCGATCTCGGCTTCGATGACTCATTCCGCGCGATCAGCACGCAGAATCTGGAGCTTGCCGCACAGCATATTGCTGCCAGCGGCTTCAGCACGCCGATCAACATCGAGCTGTCTTATGAAAACAACCGCTTCTGGCCTCTAATGGCGCAGTTGATCAAAGCCGATCTGGATGGAGTGGGCTTTAATGTTACGCTTGATCCGCTCGATCCCGGTTCCTTCTGGGGCAAAGCCGGCGATGGCAACATGCAGTTGGGGCTGAATCAGCGCTCGACCTTCGTCCCCGACCCGAACGACAAGGCGACCATCCTGCATTCGGTCACCTCGCCCGGCGCGCTCACTTACCATGAGACGCTGGCAAGCGCGCCGCAGATGGACGCGCTGATCGACGCAGGCATCGCTGAACAAGACCCCGCCGCCCGCATTCAAATCTACCGCCAGATTCAGCAGTTGGCGATTGACGAGATGATGTACGTCTATCTCGCCTATCTGACGCCGCCAGTGTTCTATTCGCGCAGTCTGGCGAACGTGCCGTCCGACAGCGCGTCGTCCGGGCGCGTCAATCTCAGCGGCGTGACCTTTGCCTGATCCTATTGAGGTGATCCATCTACTTAGGATGGGTCACCTCACCGAATATCATGGAACTTGCCGCGCCGCTTCCCGCTGTCAAACGCCGACGCCAGATCGACCTGCTGCCGATTCTGGGTGGGGGCTTCTTCGCGCTGGTGATCTTCGCCGCAGTGTTTGCGCCTTTTCTGACGCCCTATGATCCAAACAAAATCACCATCACCGCCCGCTTTCAGCCTCCCTCGCTGGCGCATCCGTTCGGGACGGATGATTTTGGGCGCGATGTGCTGGCGCGTGTTCTATATGGAAGCCGAACCATCCTGATCACGGGCTTTGCGTCGGTAGCGGGCGCACTGCTGATCGGCGGTTCTGTCGGCGTTGCGGCAGGATTCGCCGGCGGGCGCGCCGACAATGTGCTGATGCGCTTGATGGACATCATGCTCAGCTTTCCGGCGGTGCTGCTGGCGATTCTGATCGTGGCATCGCTTGGGGCAGGGCTGGTCAATGCCATTGTGGCAATCATCTTCTCGATGATCCCAAATTTTGCGCGGATCGCGCGCGCCCGAACGATCCAGATCATGGAAGAGCAGTTCATCCTGGCGTCGCGGTCATTGGGCGGATATGGCATCTGGCTGATCCTGCGCCATGTGCTGCCCAATCTTGCGCCGCTGATGATCGTTCAGACGACGGCGATGCTGGCGGTCGCGTTCAGTCTGTCATCGGCGCTGAATTTTCTCGGTCTGGGCGTCGATCCATCGATCCCAGACTGGGGATTGATGGTCAGCGATGGGCAGCGGCTGATCTTCGATGCCCCGCACGTCGGCTTTTTCCCCGGCGCGGCGATCACGCTCACCATTCTTAGTGTTAATTTTCTTGGCGACGGGCTGCGCGACCGGCTCGATCCAGCGATGAGAGGAGCGCGATGAGCCTGCGCTATGTCCTGGAGCGCCTGATCTGGCTGCCGGTGGTGTTGTGGGCGGCGGCGACGCTGACTTTTCTGGCGCTGCGCATCGTCCCTGGAAACCCGATTCAGAGTGTGGCGAATCAGATGCTCGACCGCGCAGCGATGGAACGCGCGCTGTCCGAATGGGGCTTGGATCGCCCGATCCATGAGCAGTATGCCGCCTTCATGAGCAGCTTGGTGCGCGGTGATTTCGGTGTGTCGATGAGTTCGGGCGTGCCGCTGTCGCGCCTGCTGTTCGAGCGGCTCCCGCCGACGATTGAGCTGGCGCTGGTGGCGCTGGTGATCAGCACAGTGATTGGCGTGATTGCGGGCGTGATCTCGGCAGCGACGCGCTCGCGCTGGCTGGATTACAGTGTGCGCACATTTGCCGTTTTGGGCGTGTCGATCCCCTGGTTCTGGATCGCGATTGTGATGATCGTGATCTTCTCGGTCAATCTCGGCTGGGCGCCGGTCAGCGGGCGCATCCGAGCGGGGATCGCCTACGAGACGATCACCAATTTCATGATCATCGACTGTATTATCACTGGCAACTGGACAGCATTAGGCAGCTTTTTGCAGCACTTGACGCTGCCAGCGCTGGCAATCGGGCTGACTTCCGCCGGATTCGTGGCGCGGCTGACGCGCTCCGCCATGCTGGATGTGCTGCGTGTTGATTATGTGCGCACAGCGCGCTCAAAAGGGCTGCGTGAGCGCCGTGTCGTTTACTGGCACGCCCTGCGCAACGCGATCATCCCCGTCATCACCCTGCAAGGCTTGCAGTTCGGCGCGCTGCTCGGCGGCGCGGTGGTCACAGAGCGCGTGTTCTCCTGGCCCGGCGTCGGACGGCTGCTGCTGGATGGGATTCTGCGCCGCGATTATCCGGTGGTGCAGGGGACGATCATCGTTGTTGCGTTCATCTACGTGCTGATGAATCTGATCGTCGATCTGCTTTATCCGCTGGTCGATCCCAGGCTGCGCTACCGCTAGCGCGTATTTTCAGTCCAGCTTGCATCCGACGATGGGCGTTCCATCGCGCTGAAGCGCGCTGATACGTGACCGCGCCGCTTCAATCGCTGCGGAATCAGCGAGAATGGACATTTTCAAGCTGGCGCTGAGCTGTTCGCCCGCCGCGAGCGACGCAAGCCGACCGGATCGGCGCGCCGCGTTCTGCCCTTCGGGAATGCAGTTGCCCGGCTCGATACCGCAGACATAGATGCCCTGGCGCGTGTTCTTCCATTGGGTGAAATAGGGCATCACTCCGGCGTCCCATTGGAGCAGCAGCCCAATTTCCCCGTTAACGAGCGCGATCTCGGTCATGCCATCGCGATCCATCGTGAGATGATGGAAGAAGACCTGCTCGGCACAGCTCGGACTTGCCGCCTGGTAACGGTTCCAGGTTTCAAAGCCGGCGCGCGCGGCGTCGTCGCGCGGGATGACGCGCACGTGCGGCGTGATCAGCTCCGCCCCTTCGCGCACCAGCGGATAGCCGACATTGACGTGATAAAGCAGCATTAGCGGGGTGGGCATATCACCCTGATTGGTGATTTGGTCGCTGACTGTAATCGACGCCTCATCTAGCTTAAGTCGATAACAGCGTTTGTTGTGGAGCTGCGCCCCGAACAGCCTCGACTCGCTCAGCTCACCGTAAGCCTCAGCAGAGTCTGTGTCAAAAGTGGTTCTGGCATTGAAAGCTCGAAGGCGGGTGAAACGACCGTGCAGGTCTCGGTATTCGCCCGTTTGCTCATCCGTTTCGGGCGGGCCTACGTGCTGCAAGCCGCAGGTGGTCAACAGTCCGCCGTTGAACTGAGTCAGCCAAGAGGCGCCTTCATCTGGCGGAAAAGGCGATCCGGGGGCGATCCAGGTGAGCGGAATGCCTTTGTAATGCGCTGACCAGATGTCCATGCCGCGATCTGGCAGCAGGGTGAAATGCAGCCCGCTGAGGTTGTAAGCGTCGATGATGCGCATCCCATTAGGGAGCGTGGAAGCGCGCATGTCTATGAACTGGCGCAGATCAAGGCTGTGCTGCGCCCGATTGATGTCATCGTTCACGTTCATCTGCCCATCCTTTCGATTTTAGGAGTCGACTCTGCCATTGTGCTGATCTGCACATCGATTTCATCGGGAAGGACTGAGATGCTCAGTCCGCCGTTGGCATCAATCGACGCCAGCGGCTCAACTCGGTAGGTTCCGGGAGCGGTTAGTGCGCCCAGATCGACCACAACGCGAATGCCGCTCGAGGTTAGACTCGCCAGCAGCGGCTGTGACCCCGTGATCAGGACGGTGACCTCCTGTGGAAGGAGCTGCACGGTCAATCCATCCCGCAGTCCGATAATTTCAATCGGGATGCGATCATACTGGCGTGTTGTTGTTGGCGCGGTCACGCCGACGGATACTCGGATGGTGCGCCCTGAGAGGATCAGCAGGCGGGGATCGGGAAGCTGTGCGGTGACCTCAACCACAAAGTCCTGTCGACGCCCGCTCAGGTCAATCGGGGTGGTCAGAAGCGTGTCTGGCAGAGCCGCCAGCACTTCGCTGGGTCCGCTGACGATGATGCTGGTTGGCTCATAATCGAAGTTGGGCGATAAGACATAACCATCAGGGAGCTGTCCGATCAAGTCGGGCAGGACGCGCAGCTCGCGTACATCCGATCGGGCGCTGATCTCAACCGTGACGCGGATCACTGACGGATTCAAGTTGACGCCAGTCACGGTTTGCCCTTCGAGATTGACAGGGATCGGGCGAACGTCGGTTTCAAAGGTAGAACGCGCGTTGGACAGGTCAAGCGGAACGACCGCTTTCACGACCTGCTCGACGCGGCTGGCAGGACCTGTGATCAAGACTTGAAGGGTGTCTAAACGAATTCCGTCTACGCGAACGATCGGCGCTGGCTCGGCAGTTACCTGGGACTCCAACGTTTTGAGCTGCGAGGCTTCCAGCTCAAGCGTCACTGTCACCTGGCTGGGGGAAATATTGATCACAGTCGCCCGACGTTCAGGCGCGACCCGAGCGTAAAGCGGGATAGTGTATTCTCCGGGACCGAGTCCGGCTAGGTCAGCCCAGACTTGGACATCCTCTCCGCTCATAAGCTGGCGTACCGAGCGCGGCGACCGAAGCTGCACCTGTGCGCTGGTGGTCAATTCATTTTGATTGGTGATCAACAATCCCGAGTCGGGCGTGAAGCGGATCGGCACGCGCTCGACCATGCGCCAGGTTTCAATCGGATCGGACTGGGTGGTTGCCGTCACCCAGACGAAAATCGATAATCCGAGCGCGATCAGAAACCAGAAAACATTATCGAGAATGGTTTTTTGAAGCGGCGGACGGGGCTGCATCAGGCGCTGCGCCGCGTTAAGCGCGCGGAGATGGCGCGAAGCTGCTCACGCGTGCGCCGCCACCACGAGTCCGCGCTGCTGTTGTCCACGCCGTAGAAGGCAGTCAGGATAGTTCTTAAACGTTTACCATCCAGACGCGGGATCAGCCGTCCGGCATTGGTGATCGAGATGCGCCCGGTCTCTTCCGAGACGACTACGCAGATCGCATCGCTGACTTCGGTGATGCCGATAGCGGCGCGGTGGCGTGTTCCCAGTTTGGGCGTGGTTAGGTTGCGATTGGACGACAGCGGCAGCACTGAGGCGGCAGAGGCGATCCGCCCCGAAATATCGATGATTGCTGCGCCGTCGTGGAGTTCGGTTTTGGGCCAGAAGATGGTCAGAAGCAGTTCAGGACTGACTACGCTGTCCAGCCTGACGCCAGTGCGAACATAGTCGCGCAGACTGCTGCGGCGCTCTATGACGATCAGTGCGCCGTGCCGCCGTTCTGACAAGCGCTCAGCAGCCTGACAGATATCTTCAATGATGCGAAGCCGCTGGTCGGCGGGAAGCTGATTCGGATTGACGCCGACGCGCCCTAGCTGCTCGATCACTCGGCGAAGTTCGGGCTGAAAGATCACCGGCAGCGCGACCGCCAGCAGCGGCAGAAGGGTGTCGATGAGCTGGCGCAGCGCGTTGAGCTGGAAGATATTGGCGATCAGGGCTGCAGTGCCAAGCGCGATGATCGCGCCGCGCAGCACTGTGATGACCTGCGTGCCTCGGATAAAGAAGCTGGCAAAGTAAAAGACCAGCGCCACTAGAAGGATGTCGATGACCGCTTTGGGAGTGAGTGTCTCAGCGAGCCAGATCAGATCTTGCGCGATCATCATCCGCCCAGTTGCGCTAGCAGCTTGCGATAATCCTCAACATGATCGGGTTTGAGCATAATGATTCGCCGGATAGTGTTGGCGGCTTCCGCGTGCATGCCGGCTTCAAGCTGGATTTCACCGAGTGCGTCAAGCTGCGCGATGGCATCCTTGGTGCGGCCGAGCTGCTGATAGATCGCTGCCAGGCGCGAACGCAGGGCTGTATCGTTAGCTTCTTGAGCAACCAGTTCTTCAAGCAGCTGGGTAATCCGTGTAATCTGCTTGTTCCGTGCGTAAATGCCGAGCAGTTTGTCCAGCCGGCGTGTCGCTTCAACGGTGTTCTTTTGCCGGTAATGCAGCTCCATCAATTGGCGATGGGCGCGCTCATCATCGGGAACGAGCTGGAGGATTTCCTCATAGGCTTTTTGCGCTTTACGAAAGTCTGTGCGCAGAAGGTCAATGTCGGCAATCGCGTGCTTGATCTTGACCATCTTATCCACATTGGCATTGACGCGCGCGCCGAGCCGCTCCGCCAAGACATAGGTCTCGCGCGCCTGGTCGAAGTTGCCCAACTGCTGATGGGTATGCGCCAGCTCGATATACTGATCGAGGGCTTCGCTCCACTTCTCTTCCGTTTCCAGCAGATCGATCAGACTTTCGCGCACCGACACATCCAGCGGCGCCATCTCCAAGACGTTCGTCAGGATTTCAGCGGCGCGCGCGTTCTCACCGCGCGCAAGGTAAGCGCGCGCAATCGTGTTGTACTTGGTGATCGCGTTGCGGACGCGACCCTCTTTGATCATGATCTCCGCCATGCGCACATGCACGGGCAGGTAATTCGGCGAGAATTCGACAGCGTGATGTGCTTCATCCATTGCCAGCGTGAACAAGCCGCGCCGCACATACCGGTCGATCAGGGCAATCGACTCGGTCAGCTTATCGCTGTGCTGCGCCGTCAGGATGTCGATCAGGCCTTTTTCACCCTGTTCGCGCAGTGTCTCTTCAAGCTGACGTTGCGTCTCGCTGATGCGGGTGCGCCAATCCTTGCCCTGCATTATCTCGATAAAGCGCGCATTGATCTTAGACTGAGCCTCTTCAGTTGCGCCAGCGACAATCGTGTTTAGGTTATCGAAGAGCGGACTTTCTGTCGAGGCGGCGCTTTCCTGAGCTAACGTTTGCAGCGCTTCGAGTAGGAATTTTGCCGCTTGCTTGTGGCGCTTTAATTGAAAATAAGCGACTCCCAGAGCGTAATACGCCCCGGCTGCGAAAGCGGGTGACGCAGCGGCTTCACCCAGATGCTTGAGTGCCTCATCAGGGCGATTTTTCATCACCAGCAGTCCGCCCAGATTCATTTTCAGAGCGGGATGGCGAATGCGACTCTCTGCCCGTTCATAAGCTTGGATGGCTTCATCCAGCAGCCCTTGGCGCTGCGCTTCCATGCCCTGAAGCACGTCCGATGAGGCGCTGAACGCCGTGCTTTGCTCCATCACGTAGATTGCCAGCGCGCCCAGAGCGTCGTTCATCGCCTCCCCCATCAGCCCATTGGGGTCAGATGCTGTTTGAGCGGACTGTCGCTTGGCGTCATCCACCTTATCCAGCGCGGACGAGCGCGCGTCGCGGTCGAAGACGGCGCGGCTTGGCGGCGGCGTTTTGGTATTGCTGGGCGGTTGAATCGGTGTACCGGATTCGAGCGCGCGCAATGTGTTCAAAACCTGAGGATTACTGCGTTCCAGGCGCAGCGCGCGCTGCGCTGCGCGAATGGCGCGCTCGCTGTCGTTGTTTTTCTGGAAGTTGAACGCCAGCGTCAGGTATTCGCGGATCGCTTGTTTCTTATCGCCCAGGCGCTCATAAGCCTGCGCCAGCTTCGCGTGGATCGCCACCAGCCCCGGCGTGAGCTGCGTTGCGCGTTCCCAATTGGCAACAGCTTTCTCAAGATCGCGCTGCTGCAAATAGACCTCAGCGACATTGATATACTGCTGCGCCGCTTCGCGCAGGCGTCCCATACGTTCCAGCACATCGGCGCTTTTTTCCAGCGGGATCGGGTCATCGGGCGCAAGCTGGTTGGCGCGGGTGTAAACCTTGAGCGCATCTTCCAGCCGACCCAGCTCAAGCAGACCTAGACCCAGATGGATGTGCGCCTCTGGATCGTTGGGAAATTCCTGAACGGCTTTCCCATACGCGGCGACTGCAACCAGCCAGTCCTGTTCCCAGGCTGCGTTATGCCCCGCGTTCATCGCTTGTTCATAGGCTTCCTGACTCCCAGGCATTGATTCTGTCTCCGTCGCTTAGCCTGACTTCCTACTGGAGCAGTGTGACCAAGATCGCCTTCTGAGCGTGCAGTCGGTTTTCTGCCTGCCGAAAGATAACGGACTGTGGGCTGTCTGCCACATCATCCGTAATTTCCTGTCCTCGGTGCGCTGGCAGACAGTGCATGATGATCGCATCTCGGTCGGCGTGACGAACTAAATCACGATTGACCTGATAAGGCTGAAAGATCGGCCGCCGGATCGCCGTCTCCGCTTCCTGTCCCATACTGACCCAAGTATCCGTATAGATAACCTGCGCACCCCGCACCGCCTCCACCGGATCGTAGAAAGCAGCCAGCGAGCCTCCGTGCTTCCGCGCCATCTCATCGAGGGCGCTCAGCGTCTCCTCCGAAAACATATATCCGGGCGGCGACGCGATGCGGACATGTCCCCCGAGATGAGCGGCTGCCTGCGCCAGCGAGACAGCGACATTATTGCTATCGCCGACGTAGGCGATCTGCACGCCCTCAATCCGACCGAAATGCTCCAGGATCGTCAGCATATCCGCCATTGCCTGACAAGGATGTTGTGTGTCGCTCAGCCCGTTGATCACCGGAACAGAGGCATTATCCGCCAGCGAAAGGACATCCTGATGCGCAAAGACGCGCGCCATGATCGCCTGCACGTAACCGGAGAGTGTCCGCGCGGTATCGGCGACGCTTTCGCGTTTGCCTAAGCCGATCTCGTCGGGTCCGAGCATGATAGCGCTGCCGCCGAGATGCTGCATCCCGACATCAAACGAAACCCGCGTGCGCAGCGACGGCTTTTGAAAGATCATGGCAAGCGTTTTACCGCGCAGCAAAGGTGCGTTCCCGCCGTTTGACCATTCTGCTTTCAACTGCTGAGCTAACGTCAGTATGTCCCGTAATTCTTGACCAGACCAATCGGTTAGATCGATGAAATGCCGCATATGAATTAACAATCACGCGGAACCAGCGCGTACTAGAATGAGTATAACACACTTCATCATGCGCGAAAAATGATCCTGTTTCGTCTCAGCAGATGAGGATGGGACGGGAAAGCTGGCATATCCCGCCCCCTGCAGCGTTAGCTTTGCAGCGTCAGCAGATAGGCAACGAGATCGGTCAAATCTTGTTCACTGAGGACGACATCCCAGCCAGCGGGCATGTTCAGCGCCCAGCCGATATCGCCAAATGGGGCGATGTAATCCTGCGGGTGCAGAATCGAGCTGCGGATGTATTCCGGAGCAGGCTGCCCGACCTCGTCCAGATAATCGCGGTTGGCGACGTTCCACAGACCGGGTCCGATCAGGCGCAAGCCGCTGGGATCGACCGAATGGCACGACTGACATGCCCACGCGCTCCCATCCGGAAGGGAATGCTGCGCCTGAAAGACCGCTTGCCCGTTGGCAGGATTGCCCGCTGCCAGCGCGACCGCCACAGGGTCGGTGTCGGGTTCTGGGGTCGGGGGGATGGGTGTTTCGGTCGGCGGAAGCGGTGTGGGGGTGTCTGTTGGGACTGGCGTCTCCGTCGGGGTTAACGTCGGGGTCAGGGTGAACGTTGGCGTAGGTGTCGGCGTGAACGTTGGCGCGATAGAAGTCAGGTAGTCGCTGGTGGCGACCTGTGCGACGCGGGTTGCCTGCGCTTCAGCCGCCCATTCAGGCGTTGCGACCGATCCGCACGCTGATGCGCCCACTGCCGCCAACAGCGCCAGTGCGCACAGAATATAGGGCTTCATGATAGCTCGTGTCCTCTCTTGCAGGATGTGACTTTGTGACATTTATCTCAAAGTATAGCGTAAGTGTGTCAGTATTACCAATCCAGAAGGCTAGAAGCCGGTGGTCTCCGGGCGGCGGTAGTGGATGAGCCGCTGAAGCGCTTTCAGCTCATACGGAAAATCGTAAAAGCGAAGCTGATAACGCCAGCTGGACAGCGCCTTGAGCAGGTGGCGATAGTGGGTCTTGAGCCGGATGTCGGTCACAGTGGGGTAGTAGGCGTTGATCACCGCCTCGAAGTTGCGGACGCGCCGGCGCACCTTGTCCTTGACCCACGGGACGCCGGGATCGCGCCGCAGCGCGAACTTTGCCCATGCCTCGCTCGCCCATTCATCGAGCGTCTCTGGAAAACGAAAGCCGAGCTTCTGCGCCTCATCGAGCAGGATGCTGCCTTCCTGTGGAACGGGAGTGTAAATATACAGAATCAGCTCGGTTGCGGGGTTGATCCGCTTGATCTTGCGGATGAAGGCGATGGTGTTGTCGATGTCATCGACTGGATCGGGCGGATTGCCCATGACGAACGACAGTTCCGGCACGATATCGAAATGTTTCATGCGTTCGACCATTGCCAGCGTCTTATCGACGCTGGAATGTCCGCCTTTGTTCATGCGTTTGAGCATTTCATCGCTGCCGGACTCTGCGCCCATGAAGACCATCTTGCAGCCGGAGCGCCGCATCAGCGCAAATGTTTCATCGCTGTATTCGGTCAGGGTATCGACGCGCCCCAGTCCCCACCATGAGAAATTGTCATCGACCTTACTGATCAGCCGGCGCGCGATTTCAGCCGTGCGCTCCTCACTGACGAAGAAGTCCATGTCGTGGAATTCCATGCCGTCGATGCCATAGGTGTCATAAAGATGCCCGACGATGCTGGCGACGCGCGCGGCGCTTTCCGGCAGCCAGCGGCGGTTCGCCAGCGCAACCACTGCGCAGAAATTGCAGGCAAACGGACAGCCGAAGCTGGTGTTGTGCGACAACACGCGATTTCCAAGATAGCTCTTGCCAATGTACTGCGTAGTATCGATCTTGTCGTAAGGATACCAGGGGAGATTATTCAGCGGCACATACGGCGCGCGTGGATTGATGCGCGCCGCGCCACTGTCGGTGCGCCAGCCGAGCGACGGCACATCCTCCAGCGATCCACCGCGATGCAGCGTGTCCACGAATTTGCGGAACGGGGCTTCGCCCTGCCCCTGGATGATGAAATCCACGCAGTCGCTGGTCAGCACGACTTCGCCATGCTGAGTCGGGAAATACCCACCCCACAGGATGGTCAGATCGGGCAGCGCCGCTTTGACGCGCTTGCACACCGGAACCGCCTGGCGAAGCTGCGGACCCGGCATGACCGAACACGCCAGCAGCTTTGCGCCTGTCCGCTGCGCATGGTCGATGATGTCGCGCGCGGGATCGTCGGTCAAATTGCCGTCGATCAGGATGAAGTCGTAATCAGCAGCGATCACCGACGCAACCGCCAGCAGCGACATTGGCAAGCGCTGCTTACCTGGAGAGGTGCTGATCGGATTGTAGAAAAGCACGGTTGGACGCATCATAGCGGCTCACTCTGCGGAGACATTGAGCCTGATTGTGGCAAACATCCTTCAAAATGGCAAACAAAAAGGGATGCGCGTTACCCGCACACCCCTTCTCGTCTCCCATGAACCGGGGGCTGCTATTCTGGCGCTTCCATGCCCACCGCTGCGTAGATATTCTCGATGTTGTAAATTGAGAACGGACCCATCAGCACGCGCAGACCATTTTCGCGAGTCGGGTCTTCGGTGATCTCATACGTCCCCATGCGACCTGCTTCAAACATCACGCCTGGCTCAGCTTCGATTGCGCCAGTTGCCAGCAGATAAGTCACGTAGTAGGTCAGGTAGCCGAGGTCAACGAAGCTCCACAGCGCGAATTCCGGGATGCAGCCGTTTTCCACATACGCCAGCACTTCAGAGGGCAGCATCAGCCCGGTGACGACGACGCTGTTATCCGTGCCTTCGCCGCACAGCCCCTCGTCCTGGAGCGCCTTCGCAGCGGCGGGTCCGCCGACGCTGGTCGGGGCGACGATCAGGTCGAGTTCGGGATAGGCATCAACCAGACCGAGCGCCTGATTGTAGCTCTCTTCGCTCTGATCATTGCCGTAAACGATGGTCAGCAGTTCCAAGTTGGCATATGCCGGATCAGACGCCAGCACTTCCTGCATTGCCGCGATCCAGGCGTTCTGGTTAGCGGCATCCGGTGATGCCGACAGGATCGCGAACTGACCGCCTTCTTCACCGAGGATGCTCAGCGCCATGTCCGCCAGCACCTTGCCGGTCTCGTTGAAATCGACCTGCGCAACGAACACCTGCTCGCCAACTGCCGACGGGATCGGGCTGTCCCAGGTGACTACGGTCAGACCAGCGTCAAGCGCCGCCTGCGCCGCTGGCGCGATCTGATCGCCGGCATTGTTGGAGATCATCAGCGCCTGAATGCCCTGCGTGACGGCGTTGGTCACGATCTCGATCTGCCCAGCGACGCTGTTCTCTGGCGTCGGACCGTCGAAGATCAGCGGAGCAGGGTTCTCAAGCTCGGCGGCAGCTTCGAGCGCGCCCTGATTTGCCTCATCGAAAACGAGAATGCCCAGAAACTTGGGCAGCAGCAGCATACGGACTTCCTGACCCGGCTCCGCGACGACAACATCTCGAGCAATTGCGACTGAGGTCATTGCAAGCAGCGACGCCAGGATCAACAGTACCAATACTTTCTTCATGACAGGTTGCTCCTTTCCTTAAAAGCCATTCGTTGTAAAGAAATCTACACGTCCATGCACGATTGTAACCGATTTTCTGTTAGCGTTCACCCCCTTTCGCGAGTTCTGCTGAGCGTAAGCGCTGGCGCATGATCCAAGTCTGAACGGCGCGTCCCCAATTGGGGATCAGCACGGACAGGATGAGCAGCACGCCAATGACCAGCGTCTGCGTGTTGCCGGTGATATTGATCAGCGACATGCCGTTGCGCAGATTCAAGATGATCAGGATCGCCAAGCCGACTCCGACCAGCGTCCCGCTGCCGCCAAAGATGCTGACGCCGCCGAGCAGCACCATCGTGACGATGTCCAGCTCGAAGCCATCCGCAGTATTGCCGCGCACCGCGCCGAAGCGCGCCGCGATCAGCAGCCCCGCCAGCGCAGCGACCATCCCGGAGGCGATGAACAGCGTCATCTTGACCCGCTGGACGCGCACGCCCGCGTAGATTGCCGCTTCCTTGTTGCTGCCAATCGCGTAGACATAGCGCCCGAAAGCGCTGCGATGCAAAATGATCGCGCCGACGAGGAACAGGATGATGAAGACCACGATGCCGAGCGTCAAGGAACCCAGCACGGGCTGCTGTCCGAACGCATTGAACCAGCCAGGAAAGCCGCCAATTGAGCGGTCTTCGAGCATGATGCGGGCAATGCCGCGATAGCCGACCAAGCCGGCAAGCGTCACCGCTAGCGAGGGCAGTCCAACCACCGCGACCCAGAAGCCGTTGAATGCGCCCGCCAGCGCGCCGGACGCCAGCGCGATCACGATGCCGGTCTCCAGCGGCACGCCGACGTCATACAGCCGCGCCATGATGCACGCCGCCATGCCCATTATGGATGCCACCGACAGATCGATCTCGCCATTGATGATGATGAAGGTCATGGTGATGGCGACGATGATCTTCTCAATTGAGAGCTGAAACAGATTGATGAAGTTATTGGGATTCAGATACGCTGGCGACTGCGCGACATTGTTCAGCACTGTTCCGATGAAGATGATGAAGAGCAGGGTTTCCCAGCGCTTCAGCCCGTTAATCGCCCGCTGCACGGCGCACCTCCGGCGTTTCGCTGACGGGCGCAGCCAGGGTGAGTTCGGTTCGCGCCCAGAACTTGCGGATGCGGGTCAGGATGATGGCATCGGCGGCGACGGCAGCGAGAATAAAGCCGCCTAACAGCGCATCCTTCCAGAACTGGCTGATCCAAGTCATGCGCGTCAGGCTGTATTCGAGTGTGCCGATCATGACCGCGCCGAGCATCGCGCCGAACATCGTGCCGCTGCCGCCGAAGATGTTGACGCCGCCCACCACCACCGCCGCCACCACCTGTAATTCGAGTCCCTGCGCGGCGACAATCGTGATGTCCCCGAAGCGCACTAGGAACATGAATCCGCCCAAGCCCGCCAGCGCGCCGCACATGACGTAGGCGAGAAAAACGGTGCGCCGCGCCGGAATGCCGGCGATCCGCGCTGCATCGGGATTCGACCCGATGGCATACAGCCGCCGCCCGAACTGCAAGTAACCCAGCCCAAGCTGAAATACCAGCACGACCACAATTGCAATGAACGCCATCAGGCGGATGTCGATGTCGCCAATCGAGAACAGATTGGTCGGCTGAAGTCCGACTAACCACGACGGCAGGTTTGCGGTAGTGACGGTGCGCGCATTGCCGTATTCCACCAGCAGACCGCGATAGATCGCCAGCGTCCCCAACGTGACGATAATCGCGGGGACGCGCGCATATGCAACCAGTAAGCCGTTGAAGCCGCCCATCAGCGCGCCGACGCCAATCGCCATTGCGACGGCGGCAGCGGGGGGGATGGTGCGGTCAAAGGTGAACTGCATCCCAACGAAATAAGCGCAGAAGCCGACGATGGAGCCAACCGATAGATCGATGTTGCGCGTCAAAACGACGAGCGTTTGCCCGACAGCGACCACCGTGATGATTGCAACGCTGGTCGAGACGCGCGCGAAGGTGCGCCCGCTCAGAAACCCGTTGATCTGCGTGCTGAAGAACAGGCACGCCAGCACGATCAGGATCAGCAGGCTGATCTCGCGCAGTTGTTCGGGGCGAACCAGGCGGCGGATCGCGGTCATGAAGCCGCCTCCTGTCCCATCGCCGCCGTCATAATCACTTCTTGAGTCGTTTCGGCGCGGCTGAAAATGCCCATCTGACGCCCTTCACGCATGACCAGGATGCGGTCGCTCATCCCTAAAACCTCCGGCAGATCGGATGAAATCATCAGGATTGCGAGTCCTTGCTGCGCCAGATCGTTGATCATCGCGTGGACTTCGCTCTTGGCGCCGACATCGATCCCGCGAGTCGGCTCATCGAGGATGAGCAGTTTAGGGCGCGTGTTGAGCCATTTGCTCAGCACCACTTTTTGCTGGTTGCCCCCGGACAATTTGCCCGCTGGCGTCGCAATCGACTCGCTGCGGATCTTCAGCCGGTTGCGGAACTCGTTGGCGGTGCGTCGTTCGCGGTCAAAATCGATCAGCCCGATGCGATTAATGTAACGGCGCAGCGTCGGCAGCGAGATATTACTGACAATCGGGAAGGGCATGACCAGCCCATGCTGGCGTCGATCCTCCGGCACATAGGCGATGCCGAGCTGTGTCGCCATTTCCGGGGAGGTGATGTTCACGCGCTTGCCCTGAAAATAGATTTCACCGGCGTCCGGCGGCGCGATGCCGAACAGCGCCAGCGCGACATCGGTACGCCCTGATCCGACCAGTCCTGCGAAGCCGAGGACTTCGCCAGCGCGCAGATCGAAGTTGACGCCTTCAAATACGCCCTGGCGCGCCAGCCCGCGCACAGACAGAACAACATCGCCTGGCTGAGACAGCGTTTTGTGAAAAAACGACTCCATTTCGCGTCCCACCATGTCGCGGATGGCGCGCTCAATCGTGTATTCATGAGCCAGTCCGGTTGAGATGCGCTTGCCGTCACGAAAGATCGTGATGCGGTCGCTGATCTCGAAGACTTCTTCCAGGCGGTGGCTGATGAACAGGATGGCGACGCCCTGATCGCGCAGATTGCGCGTCAGTTTGAATAACTGCGCGACCTCATGCGCGGACAGCGAGGCAGTCGGCTCATCCATGATCAGCACGCGGGTTTTGAGCGACAGTGCTTTAGCGATCTCAACGGTCTGCTGCGCGGCTAGAGTTAGTCCGCGCGCTGGACTGCGCACGTCCAGCGTAACGCCCAGCCGTTTGAGGATCGCGTCGGCATCCCGGTAGAGGTTGCCCCAGCGCATGATCGCGCCGCGATTCTGGTGGCTGATGAAGATGTTCTCTGCGACATTCAGATCGGGGAAGACCATCGGCTCCTGATAGATCGCGGCGATCCCGTAATGCTGCGCCTGCGCGGAATTGGCAATCGAAATCGGCTTATCATCCAGCAGCAGCTCGCCCGTGTCAGGCTGATGGATGCCGGTCATGATCTTGATCAGAGTGGACTTGCCCGCGCCGTTTTCGCCCAGCAGGGTATGCACCTCACCCGGATAAAGCTCAAGCGAGACATCATCGAGCGCTTGCGTGCCGTCAAACCGCTTTGAGACGCGCCGGATTGCCAGTACAGGTTCCAAAAGTCTGTTCCAGTTTGCGAAAGAATATATCCAGTCTTTAGTTTGTATATTAACACCCCTGACCAGGCATGTCAAAGCAGCAATCCGCAGTGAATCCGATCTAATCTACTCGATAGCGCGCCACATAACTGTGATCTAGGCTGATCCCAAACCCAGGCGCATCAGACAGCGTGTACATGCCATTCTGGATCGGGCGGGATTCGGTCTGAATCTCCCAAAAGATCGGATCGCGCTGACGATGAAAACATTCGACATACGATCCGTGCGCAATCGATGCCAATAGATGCGCTGCAATCTGCGCTTCTTCATGGTGTGCCATTTTGACTCCGTAGGCGTCGGCGATGGCGGCGGCGCGCCGCCAGATGGTCGGTCCGCCTGCCCATGAGGCATCGAAATTGCAGTAATCGACCGCGCCATCGACGATCAGATCGCGCACAGCGGTCAGGTTGTAGGCGCTTTGACCCGCCGTGACTGGCACACCGGTCGTCAGGCGCACATCGCGCAGCCACCGTCGGTCGTTGTACCATCTGACCGGCTCCTCAAACCACGCCAGCGGAATGCCGGCATCCTCCGCCAGCCGGCAGAACTGGATCGCTTGGCGCAGATCGTAGCCCTGATTGGCATCGACCATGAAGATGAACGACTGCCCCGCGACCTGATGCGCGATCTTCAGCCGCTCGATGTCCTCTTCCGGCGTCAAGCCGCCGATCTTGAACTTCATGCCGACGACGCCGTAGTCGAGATAGGCTTCGATCTCGGCGGAGAGCTGATCCGGCGTTTGACCGTAATAGCCGCCGATGGCGATGATCGGCAGGCGGTTGGTGTAGCCGCCCCAGAGCTTATACAGCGGCATCTCCAGCGCTTTGCCCACCGTGTCCCAGATTGCGGCGTCAATGCATGAAATCGCCTGCATCGCTAGGTTGCGGTCGCGCAGAATGTCATAGGTGGCGGGCTTCATCGACTCCCAGCAGCCTTCGGTGTTGAAAACATCCATCCCGATCAGGGCAGGGGCAAGCTCCTGATGGATAATTTTGAGCAGGATGCCTTGTTCTTCGTCCGTATCCCCTGTGTAGACTTCGCCGATGACGCCTTGATGCGTTTTGATGCGCGTGATGATCGTGCAGCGGTTCTGCATCTGATATTTGCTGCCGCGATAGACTTTGTCCAGTGGAACGCGAAGCGCCGTCGTCTCGATGCTCTGGATAGTGAGTGCGCCAGGCTTTTGCCAGGTCATCATGAGGTTTCCATTTCATATATAAAATTGCGGTTTATATACAATCGATTATAGCGCCCGACCTCAAATCTTCCCCGTTCGTCTGAGATCAAGCGCGGCTGATTTTGCGAATGGGGGTGAGGCTGGCGCTGGCTGCCCGTTTGGCAGCGGACTGCAGCAGTTTAAGCGCGTCTATCACCATGACCAGGCTTTGGCGCGCTCGATCAGCCGCTGATTGTCAGGATGGTTGACCGCATACACAGGCTTGACCCATTCCATCATCGCCCGCTGGCACAGGCGGTCGATCTTGCCGCCCTGTTTAGCGTACAGGATCAGCAGCGCCTGCGCAGTTGAGGCGACAAGCTGGTTTCGACGGTGGGCGCGTTCCTGTGGCGTGAAATTCAGTTCATCTTCAGGCGGGAAGGGCGCAATCAAGGTTAGACGACCAGCGCCGATCGCATCTTGGAACAGGGTCACCATCGGTTCCTGACTCACGCTTCCAGACAGCCAGATCGCAACCTGACAGCCGCCTTTGAGCAGGATCGGCAGGCAGGCACGCTCAGCGGGAGAGTGAAAGCCACCGATGATCACAATTGACTCCCTTGCGACTGCTTCGATCACTGGCGCTATTGAGTCGCGAAGCGACCTCGGACATCCCACCGACGCGAAGACAGCAAGATGTCCCCGGCTGAGCAGGTCAGGATTGCCGACAATCTGCGGAAGGGCGGTAGGCTGCTGATCGAGCGCACGAATAAATGCTGTGGCATAGGTGGGGTTAGGGGCAGCCGTCATAATGCCTGCGCTACGGATTGTCCAGCACCTCGAAAATATTCACTTCCTCAATGCGCCCTTTGACCTTGACTGCGCCGATAGAGCGGATCGCGCTCAGGCTGCCAATCGACTCAAAGGTGGACATGCTGATCAGGATTTGCCCGCCCTTGCCCAACTGCTGAAGCCGTGAGGCGATATTGACGGTGTCACCAACAGCGGTGAAGTCCATCAGCTGCGGCGCGCCGACATTGCCAACGACCGCCATCCCCGAATGGATTCCAAAGTTAATTTTGAGGCGGTGGGGTTGTTCGAACTGTTCATGGAATTTCGCTAGTCCACTGCGAATCTTCAGCGCCGTCTGCACGGCGCGGCGCGCGTGATCGGGCTGCGCCAGCGGCGTGTTATACATCGCCATGACGCCGTCGCCCAGGAATTTATCAATCGTGCCACCGCAGCTAAGGATTGCCTCGACCATCATTGTCAGGTATTGGTTCAGGATGAACAGCAGGCGTTCGGGAGGGGTCTGTTCGGAGAGGGTGGTGAATCCTTCAAGGTCGGCAAACAGCACGGTGATCTGCTGAAGCGTGCCGCCAAGCTTGATTTGTGTCGGATCGGTCAGCAAACGCTGCACCACCGACGGGGAGACATAACGCGCAAATGTTTCACGGATGACCTGCTCCATCTTGCGCAGATCGTCGGTCTCCTGCTTGGCGCGCAGCCGCGCTCGAACACGCTCCATCAGCTCGCGTGGGTTGTAGGGCTTGGTCAGATAATCGTCCGCGCCCGCTTTTAACCCTTGAACGCGGTTCTCGATATCGTTGAGCGCAGTCAGCATCAGCACCGGAATCTGCGCGGTTTCGGGTTCAGACTTGATCCGCGCGCAGACCTCAAAACCTGACATGCCAGGCATACTGACATCGAGGATGATCAGATCGGGATGCTTACTGCGCGCCAGTTCGAGCGTTTCCATGCCATTGGATGCGCGAATGGTATTCAGTCCCATCCCAGTCACGATGTCAGCGAGCAGCTGGCGGCTGTCGGCGTTGTCGTCCACCACAAGAACCAGCACGTCATGTCCTCCTTGAGGCGATATGCTCGCTGAGCTTCTGCGCCAGCTCGCGCAGGTTGAGCGGTTTGGTCAGGTAATCATCGCAGCCGGCTTCAAGCGCACGGTCGCGGTCGCCTACCATTGCATGGGCAGTGAGGGCGATGACCGGAATTTTCGCCAAGTTTTCATCCGCTTTGATCAGCCGCGTCGCTGTCCAGCCGTCCATTTTGGGCAGGGACAAATCCATCAGCACCAGGTCGGGTTTTTCCGCTCCTGCCATTTTCACGCCCTCTTCGCCGTCGCGCGCTGGAATGGTCTCATAGCCGAGGGATTGCAGCACATCGGTGATCAGGGTCATGTTGTCTAGGTTGTCTTCGACGACCAGAATTCGCCCCTTGCTCATCGCTCGCCTTGTTCTATTGACTCAGCCGGTATGATCCTATTGTAATGGGCTTAGCATAGCACGGCAACTTATGCGTGTGTCTTCAGGCATTCACTGCTGCGGGCTGGGCAGCGCTGTCAGCATCGAATGGGCGCGCGTTGGGATGAACGCGCAGAGCGACAAAAAAGGTGCTTCCCTGCTCTGGAACACTCTTGACCCAGATCGTCCCTTTTTGCGCTTCTACCAGTTTGCGTGCAACCGTCAAGCCGAGACCGGCGCCGGATAGCTCAGCCAGGCGCTCATCGCCTGCGACCTGATAGAACTCATCGAAGATTTTCGCCTGCTCTTCCGGCGCGATGCCGACTCCTGTATCGATGATCTGGGTGATGATCCAATCTCCATCCGCCAACCACCCAATCACGGGCAGCTTGAACTGCCCAGATTTACCCTGTTCGACATGGACGTGCGCCGCCCGAACTGTGATGCCCCCCTGAAACGTGAATTTCAGCGCATTATCCAGCAGTTTGGTGAACACCTGGCATACTCTGGCATCGTCGGCATAGAGCGGCGGCAGATCGCTGGGCAGGTCAAACTCAATCGGCAGCGGCTTCTCAGCGCGCCGCGCCTCCAGCCGCATCAGTGCCTGGTCGAACAATGGTCGCAGCAGCACGGGGGAGTACTGTAAGTTCATCCGTCCTGCTTCCATACGGTTTAGGTCGAGCATGTCGCTGATCAGTTCCAGCAGCACCTGACCGTTGCGGTTGATCTTCTGAATCCGGTCGAGCTGCTTATCAGTCAGTTCCCCGTAAATACCGCTGAGCAGGAGTTCGCTGAATCCAGCAATGGAATTCAGCGGCGTTCGCAGTTTCTGTCCGAGCTTGTCCAGAAATTCACTCTTGATCTGGCTGGCAGCCTGAAGCTGGCGTGTCAGGTTTTCGTTCTTGGCGCGCTCAGCGGCAAGTTCAGTCACGGTCTGCCGCAGATCGCGGCTGATGACGCGCATCTCTTCACGCAGATCGCGCAGTGGATCGAACCATTGAAAGCGCAGCACCGCCCAGCCAACCCAGGTGGCAGCACCCGTTGCCATCAGAATTGCCAGCGGCGTATCGCGCAGCGGGGTGATCAGCAGGCTTAGATAAGCGAGCATCAGCACAAAGGTCGGCACACGCAGCGGCTGCGCGCGGTTGTCCTCCGAGACCACGACCATCCGCAGCGCTGCGCCCGTATAACTGACCATCGCGCCAACTGCCAGATAACCGAGCGGTGTCAGCACATAAGTCTCTGCGCTAGTCTGTTCAAAGGCGATGCCTGACCAGACGGCAGCCAGCCCGATCAACAGCACGAGTGGCGAGACGCGCTGAAGAATCTGCGTGATCTCGGTTGTATCATGAATGAAGTCCGCCACGAAGATGAAGTAGGCAACCGCATTCAGCGCGATGCCCGTGCTGAGCAGGTAAATGCGAATGTAATCCTGCGTTCCGAAGCGCAGGGCGCGCAGCGGACCTAGCAGCGCCGCTAGACTCCAAATCAGCAGAGACAGCGAAAAGACGGCAAACAGCAGGTTGACGCGGTCGCGCTTTTGCTGTGCGAGAACAGCCGTCATGAGTCCGCTGACGACACAGAAAGTCACCAGGCTGGCAATCGCGATCATGGCATTCTGGAGCGATGAACTGGTGTCCACGACGTTCTTCTACCTGTGTCTCGCGGTTTCGACCGCGCGCAGCATTCGGGTTATGGTTTGAGGCGCGGCGCGGGCGTGCCACTTCCGATGTCAGCTTCGATCTGGAGAGGGCGCGAGGTGGCACGCATTGGTTCGGCGTGTGTTTCCAGCCCACCAATGAGCAGATCGAGCCGCATTAGCGCGTCCTCATCATATTCCAGGTAGGAACAGATGTCGCAGCGCCAGGCAGGCATGTCCGGCGCGCTCAATACACTACCGCCAAAGACCAGGCTGTAGGTCTCGATCACGGGAGAGAGGCTGCCGATCTGGCAGTGCGGGCAGGTGGATGAACTATTGGCAGGCATTTTCGATCTCCAATCTCAAGCGCGTTTGGCAGCTTGCAGCCAGCTTATTCGGATGCGCTGTTAAACGCCTTGACCAGCCCCCATTGATTTAAGGGCAAATACCGTAAAATGGCTTCACCGACAATTTGTTCGCGCGACACAGCACCAAATGCGCGCGAGTCACGGCTGTTATTGCGGTTGTCGCCCATCAAGAAATACTCATTCTTACCCAACTTGACGATGCGATCTGAGCAGCGTGCTTGGGTGCAGGGTTCGCGTACATACGGCTCATCGAGTAAAGCATTGTCGATATATACCTGCCCATCGCGCAGTTCGAGCGTTTCTCCGGGCAGCCCGATGAGCCGTTTGATCAGCGGTGGATCATCGGGGCGGCTTCCGGGCGCGTTGAAGACCACGACCTCACCGCGCTGCGGTTCTCCGAATAAATAATGCACGCGGCTGACCAAGACAAACTGACCTGGTTCAAAGTTCGGCTGCATACTGGGACCGTCGATGAAGAAGCGGATTGTCGCCAAGTTGACCAGCGCATACACGATCACAATCAGCAGGACGGTCTCGATGAGATCGATCCACGTGCTGCGCTGACTCAGGCGTGGGCGCGGCTTATCATTATTCGCTGCGATGGTTGTCATAGCCTAAATGCGTCAGCAGTCCCCAATCACTGACCGGAAAATAGCGAATGAGCGCTTCACCGACGATGAAGCGGATATTGACCGGTCCGAACGCGCGCGAGTCGCTGCTGTGGTTGCGATTATCCCCCATAACAAAGTACTCATCCTCGTCCAACTGCCAGCGGTTATCGCGGCAGCGCCCCGCGTCGCATGGTTCGTTGATGTAGGGTTCATCGAGCCGCTCGCCATTGATGTAGACCTCTCGATTCCGAATTTCGACCAGCTCTCCGGGCAGTCCGATCACTCGCTTGATATAATCCTCGTCGGGGTCATTGGGGTAGTGAAAAACCACAATATCCCCGCGTGCTGGGCTGCCGAACATGTAATTGACGCGGCTGACGATTAGATACTGTCCGGTTCGGAAATTGGGTTCCATGCTCGGACCGTCAACAATAAAGCGCGCTGTCGTCAGGTTGACCAGCGCATATAAGACCGCGATCAGTGCGGCGGTTTCGATCAGTTCACGGACAAGCCGAAATCCGCTCTGATTCTGCAATGCGGGTCGTGGCACGTGACCCACCTCCGTGGTTGATAACTGCGTAGGAAATTATAGTCCGTCTTGGCGGGAGACACAATTTGCAGTTCTAGAGCGCTTCGAGCGACATATGACGCTGCCCGCGCGCCGACAGATGTGCAATTCACGACATTGGCTTATAATCATTATAACGCTGATGATCAATTGGACATGACGAGGCAGTCGCTTGGCAGAAGAACTCATTCTGGTTGTCGATGATGGAAAGGAAAACCGCGAGTTCATCATCGAAAATATCCTAACCCCAAATGGCTACCGATCTCTTTCTGCCCGTGACGGCAAAGAGGCGCTCGATCTGGTATCACGCGAGCAACCTGACTTGATCCTGCTCGATTATCAGATGCCGCGCATGAACGGGATCGACATGCTCAAGATCATGCACGCCAACAACCTCAACATTCCCGTCATTCTCATGACCTTTTATGGCTCGGAGGAAGTTGCGGTCGAAGTCTATCGGCTTGGCGTGCGCGATTACATCAAGAAACCGTTCACCGTGGATGAAATGCTGATGGCAATTGAGCGCAGCCTGGGTGAAGTGCGCATCCGCAAAGAAAAGGAAGCGCTGACGGAGCGGCTGCTGCACGCCAACCGCGAGCTGCAAACCCGCTTGCAGGAATTGAATGTTTTGTACAGCATCGGCAAGAGTGTCACAGCGCTAATGGAGCGCGATCAGCTTCTCACACGGGTGGTGGACGCGGCGGTCAAGGTTACCAACGCTGAGGAGGGCTTTCTCTATCTGATCGAGGATGGCGGCAAAGTGATCTGCCGTGCGCAGAAGCGCCAGCGCGCCGCCCGCGCCGAGAATGTCGCCATTGAAGTCAACGATCTGGCGGCGCAGCGGGTGATCGAAACAGGGCAGCCGATCCTGCTTGCTCCTGACCAGACTCCCTCTGGAGCGAAAGCGGTATGGCTGACGTGCGCGCCGCTGATGGTGCGCAAGCAGGTGATCGGTGTGCTGGGTGCGCGCAATCTGAATGCCAGCGCAGCCTTTTCCAAGCACGATACTGCGCTGATCAGCGCCCTGACGGATTATGCTGCGATTGCGCTGGAAAACGCGCGCAATGTTGAGGCACTTCATTCTGCCCAGGAAGACGAGAAGAGGCGCATCCGCGATACTTTTCAGCGCTTCGTGCCGCGTCCGGTGGTCGATCAGGTTCTCAACGATCCTGAAGGCGTACGCTTAGGCGGAAAACGGCGCGAGGTCAGTATTGTGTTTGCTGACTTACGCGGCTACACAAGTTACAGCGAAAATGCGCCGCCTGAGCAGGTCATTGAGATGCTCAACGGATATCTGAGCCTGGCTGCCAACATCATGATGTCCTACGGCGGCACGCTGGACAAATACATGGGCGATGGGCTGATGGCGCTGTTCAACGCGCCCAATGATCAGGCTGACCACGTGTCGATGGCAGTTGAAGCGGCGCTGATGCTTCAGCAGGCATCGCGCCACATGAGCGAACAGCGCTCGGACGGTCTTGCTTTCAGCATTGGCATTCACGTCGGCGAAGCCATCTGTGGTTATATCGGCACTGAGACTGCGATGAATTACACCGCCGTCGGTGACGCGGTCAATCTTGCGAAGCGCCTTCAAGAAGCCGCCAAGCCGGGTCAGATACTGGTTGAGCAGAGCGTGATCGCTCGGTTGGGTGACCAGGTTCAAGCCACAGCGCTTGGCGAGCTGAAAGTCAAAGGGCGCAGCAAACCAGCTCTAGTATACGATCTCCAGGGTGTGACTGAGCGCCCCTAGTCGTCCATGCCATCGCGCTTACGGAAACTCAGAATCAGCGGCGTGCCGGCAAAGGGATAGGCGGCGCGAATCTGGTTCTCCAGAAAGCGCTTGTATGTGAAGTGCACCAGCCGCGGATCGTTGACGTGAAACAGCAGCACGGGCGGATCAATAGCGACCTGCGAGGCGTACAGGATTTTTAGCCGCCGAGTCCCGCGAACGGGCGGTGTATGAATATGCATGGCGTCGCGCACCAGCTTATTCAGTTCACTGGTGGGAATGCGAACATGCCGCGATTCCCAGACCTGCTTTGCGACTTCCAACACCTGATGAACGCGCTGTCCAGTCAGTGCGCTGACAAAGATCACCGGTGGATTAGGCAGAAAATTGAGCCGATTGGCGATCAGATCGCGAAATGCAGCCATCGTCCCGCCCTCTTTTTCGACCGCATCCCACTTGTTGACCACCACAACGATGCTCCGGCGCGCTTCCATGATATATCCAGCAATATGCGCGTCCTGTTCGGTGATTCCATCCTGCGCGTCCAGCACTAGCAGCGCCACATCGCAGCGTTCCAGCGCTTTCATCGCGCGCACCACGCTGAATTTCTCAACCCCCGGCTCAATCTTGCCGCGTTTGCGAATGCCGGCTGTATCGATTAGGGTGACTGGCTCGCCGAAATACCTGATCTCGGTGTCGATGGCGTCGCGGGTTGTCCCCGCAATCGGGCTGACAATCACCCGATCTTCGCCGAGCAGCTTATTCAGCAGACTGCTCTTGCCGACATTCGGGCGCCCGACGATGGCGATCTTCAGATGCGCGTCCGCTTCCGCATCCTGATCGGGCAGGGGAAGGGCATCCTCTGCTGCAGCATAGACGGCATCGAGCAGATCGCCGACGCCTAGTCCGTGGATCGCGCTGATCGGGAACACTTGTCCCGTGCCGAGCGCGTAGAAATCTGTCGCGTCGCTGAAACGGCTGAGGTTGTCCGCCTTATTGGCTGCGATCAGCACCGGCTTCTGCGTCTTGCGCAGAATCTCCGCGACGTCCTCATCAGCCGCTGTAACCCCGGACACAGCGTCAGTGACCATGATGACGATGTCGGCGTCCTGCACCGCCGTCAGCGCCTGCGCCCGTATCTGTGGGATGAATTCGGCGCTCCCTTCCGCCAGGGGCGCAGTATCACAGCTGCCTTTAGGCTGATAGACCTCAATCCCGCCTGTATCAACGACTTGGAATAGGCGTCCCCGCCAATCAAATTCGCCGAACAGCCGATCTCGCGTCGTGCCGGGGATGTCGTCGGTGACTGCCCGCCGCTCTCCAACCAAGCGGTTGTAGAGCGTGCTTTTTCCAACATTCGGTCGCCCCACCAATGCGACCAGGACTTTACGCGGCATTTCCGATGCTTTTCTCGATCTGAACCAAAAATACAGGCTCTTCATTTTATCAGAGCGCCGACCATTGTGATACGGGGGAGAGATGGGGGAGGCATACGGCTCGATCAGATTATTAAGTAGTTATTTTTTAGTCAAGACAACTCATGACAACATCTCTCCAATGTTTATATAATTTTAGATGGGGTGGAGGTGATGCTTATGTATCAAAGATCGATCAAGGTGCTTCGGCTCGAAGTGGAGCTTTCTACGGCTTTGCTGCAATTTCCCTGGCTGGCATCGAATGTGGCGCTGGGTGTTGATATCTTAACGCCAGCATACGTTTATCGCTTGATCTGCGTCCTGCTCGGCATCAAGTTTCTACCACACGGCGTGCATTTTGCAGTTCAAAGCGTGTGGCGTGAGAAGCTGCTGCACGAGGGCGCGCTTCTCAATTTCTGTCATCCGGCGCAGCCCGTTGCCGCGTTCACGCACAGTTCTCTGTCAAGAACCGCGCTGAGCCGCCGGCACAGTCTGCTGATCTATCTCGATCAGCCGCAGTGGCTCAACCTATTTCGATACAGCCTTACACGCGCCAACCCATCACTGCGGCGAATCGAACAGGTGAAACTGCTGCCGATGCCGGCACGCTATGTCTATGCCGAGGGAACGCTCCTTTCCAGCGATCTGATGCCCTATGTGAATGACCCAATCCTGCTTGATCTGCCGCGCTTCGTCGATAATAACCAGGTTTTTTGGGATAGGTACGTAGTGCAGCGCTGCAGATCGCTGTTCATGGGGGAAGCTTGGATCGATCCCGACTCGGCGCGCTGGTACAATACCTGTCGTGGCGTTTTTTGGCTCAAATTCGTTGAATAAGAGCTGGACGGATGTTCCATCTCTGCGATCTTGACTGGCGTGTTAGACTTCGTAGTAAATTCATCTCATACATGAGGGACTTGAGCGATGCTTGCCTCAGACTGGATCGCTTTTCATGCGGATCGCACGCCAGATAAGATCGCGCTGGTCGATCAAATGACCGGACGCCGCCTGACTTACGCCGACTTGGATCGGCGCGCTGGTCGGCTGGCAGCGTTCTTACGCACTGAGTGGGGCGTTCAGCCTGGTGATCGGCTGGCAATTCTGGGAAAGAACTCGCTTGAATACTTCGAATTTCAGTATGCTTGTGTCAGGCTGGGGGCGATGATGCTGCCGATCAACTGGCGGCTGGCGCAGCCGGAGATCGACTTCATTCTACGCGACTCTGGCGCAAAAGTCTTGCTCTATGATGCAGAGTTTGAGACGGCTGTTTCGGCGCTGTCGCTTCCTTACCGAATGCGCATCGACAGCTACGGCGCTGGCATGGATGGGGCGCTGAATTATGAGGAGGCGCTGCGCGGGTCTGATGCAGTTGTGACGATGAATCCGCGCACGACCCATGAGACGCCAGTGATCCTGATGTACACCGCTGGCACGACTGGACACCCCAAAGGCGTGATCATCACACATGGGATGATGTTCTGGAATGCGGTCAATATTACAACGCCGACCGGACTGAGTTTTCAAAGCGTGCAGTATGTTGTGCTGCCGACCTTTCACATCGGCGGACTGAACTTATACGCGAATCCGCTGTTTCATCTTGGCGGTTCAGCCATTATCGCTCGTCAGTTTGACGCCGGACTGACGCTCAAAACCCTGTCCGATCTGGAGCAAGGGGTAACGCACTTCTTCGGTGTGCCGTCGATCTACCAGTTCATGAGCCAGCATCCTGATTTTGACAGCACTGACCTGAGCCGGATCATCTCGTGGGGGTGCGGTGGCGCGCCGATGCCGACCAGTGTGTTGGATGTGTATGCGCGGCGCGGCATCATCATTCAGCTTGGCTTTGGCATGACCGAGACCAGCCCGACGGTGTTTCTGATCGACAAGCGCCGCGCGCTGCAAAAGCCGACTTCAGTCGGAAAGCCGCTGCTGCACACGCGGGTTCGCGTGGTGGATGAGTCCTTTCAGGATGTACCGCCCGGCGTTGTCGGGGAAGTGGTGATCAGCGGCGGGAATGTCACGCCGGGGTACTGGAACCGACCCGACGCCAACCGCGACAGCTTCACCACCGATGAATACGGACAACGCTGGCTGCACTCCGGCGACGCGGGGATGGTCGATGATGAAGGCTGCATCTATATCGTGGATCGCTATAAAGATATGTATATCAGCGGCGGCGAAAATGTCTATCCGGCTGAGGTGGAACAGGTGATCTACCAGCTTGACGGCGTGGCGGAGGCGGCGGTGATCGGCGTGCCGGACGAGAAGTGGGGCGAGTCTGGGCTGGCAGTGATTGTCCTGAAAGCTGGACATATACTGACCGCTGCGCAGATCATCGATCACTGTCGTGGCAAGCTGGCGAAGTTCAAAGTCCCGAAAGCGGTGGTATTTATCGAGGTAATGCCGCGTAACGCGGCGGGGAAAATCCTCAAACGAGAGCTGCGCGCGCGCTATGCGGCGCAGCCCCCTACAGACTGACTTTAAATGCGCATCCGGATCGCCATCGCCTGGCCAATCGCCTTCTCATAGCCGTCGATCATGCGCTCATGCGTGTAGCGTGCGGCGCGAATCTTCGCCCAGCCGCCATATTCTTCGCGCGCGGCTTCGCTGGAGAGAAAGAAATCGAGTTCCGCTGCCAGCGCTTCGGGGTTTTCCGGCTCTGCCAGACGCCCCGATCCGTTGACAACTTCAGGGGCAGCGCCCGCTTTGACGGCGACAATCGGTTTACCCAGCCGCATCGCCTCAAGATAGACAAAGCCGAAGGTCTCCTGGCTGCTCGGATGGCAGAACACATCTGCCTGACGCCATTCGCGCGCAAACGCTGCATCATCTTTGACATGACCTAAAAAGGTCACATGATCCATAATCTTCAGTTCGGCGGCAAGCTGGTGATATTTTTCCCACATCAAGCCGTCGCCAGCAATTCGGACTTCCAAAGTTGGGTATTTATCCAGCAGCAGCGGCACAGCGCGCAGCAAAATATCGGTGCGTTTGCGCGGATACATCTTGCCGACAGAAAGGATGATGGGGTGATCATTGGGCTGGCGCGGTTCGCGCTCCACCAGCGGCAGCCAGCGTGGTGTGACCATCCCGTGCGGGATGACTTTCACCTTGCTCGGATCGACGCTGTACAGATCGACCAGCCGCTGTTTAGCATAGTGGCTGCCGATGGTGACCACGTCGGCGTTGTGCATCATCACCTTATCAAAGTATGCCTGTGCCTTGACCATGGTGGCGATCTCACCCTCCTCCCATCGCAGCACATCGCCGTAGACGGCGTGCGCGCTGGCGATCAGCGGGGGACGAGCCGCGGGGTCGATGCCGTAGCCATCGAAGTCGAAGCCGATCACGACATCGGCACGATAGATTCGTGGATCGTAGGTCAGCATGGTATTGAAGCGAAAGCGTTCAAGGGTTGCGCTGACGTAATCGCTGACATCGTAATTGGGGGCGATCACCTCGATGTCATGACCGCGCCCAGCGAGTCCGTCGATCAGCGCATGGTAGAAGACAGCGGTTCCGCTGCCGCCGGAAACGTCGGTCGCCCATGAGGTGATCACAACGATCTGCATACTGCTTGTTCTCCAACTAGCGCATTGTTTCGCTCATGATGCTTTCTTAAAGTGAGTTCATGGTCACTCATCTGTTAGAGGCGGCGGTGAATTCCTCATGAGTGCTTCCTGAAGCTCCGTTCCGCTTTGCCAACGGGAAAGGGGATGCAGGACGGCTTTTGTATCCTCATGCGTCTGCCCTGCCTCGCGCCATGATGCCATAAATTGATCTGTAAGCATCATGCTGAAAGGCGTCCAGCGCGCTTGAATTGTTCAAGATCGCCCTGCGTATTCAAATTTGTAAATGATGTGCCATCGGGATCGAAGCGGCTGAGTTCGGCATCGTCGATAAATCGTGTGTTGAGCAGGTCGATAACCCCGCTGATCTTCAATTGCTTCTGTTGGATATGTTCGTACATCACAGGCAGGCAGCGCCGATGATAAAGGGCATGAAGCGACTGCGCGATCCCATCCACGCGCGGCACAACTGCATCGTAAGCATCTTTCAGTGCGATCAGGTACTGAAGCAGTGCAGGTTTGATCTCCGGCATATCACAAGCCAGACAAAGTGTATAATCTGTGCGGCTGTAGGTCAGCGCGGTATACAACCCGCCAAGCGACCCCACTCCGAAGATCACATCAGGATACACGGGCAGATCGAACTGTTGATAACGTTCGACGTCGTTAGCGATCAAAATGAGAGGATACTTAATCTGACTGGCGCGGTCGATGACATGCTGAAGCAGCGGTTTCCCATCCAGCAGGATGAAGCTTTTATCCGTCCCCATCCGCCGTGACTGACCCCCCGCCAGAATCGCAACCGTGACCGTCTCATTCATGCGTGTAATATGCACCTTCGTGGCAGGCTCTGCATCTGATCTGTCCCGCCACGATGATTTCGCGTTCGTTGAGGATTTCCTCGCCGCATAACTCACAGTTGACCTGTACCCCAGCTCGGCTGATGAGCACCTGCATATCCAGGGTAAGCCGCACTTCACGCCAGCACAGCAGCGCATCGACCGGCATTATCTGGTAGGCTTTTAACATCGTATGCCAGCGACTGCGTTCATTTGGGGCATACTCCGCTGCCAGATGGCGCGCCTCAGGGTTTGGCGCGATGCGGAAGGCGCGTTCGGTCTTTGTATCAACAAAGGTCGCTGCGACTTTGCCATAGTCGATGAGGCGCATCGTGCGCCGCCCCAGCCAGCAGTTGACCGCCACGCTCACTCCATCGGCAAAACAGCCGTCAGTTTCGACGAAGGTATACAGCCGTTTATCCGCTTGCGGCAGGCTGAGTCCGAGCAGTTCACCTGCCAGCATTCCCATTCGCACGCCCAGCACTTGGCGTGGGCAAAGGTGATTATGCAGCGCGGCAGTTTGCGCCAGCAGCGCATCCAACCCTAATCGGGTGGTTTTTTCAAAATCTGTTGTCAAATGAACCATCATCATACCTTGATGATAAAGGAGGCATGGCTAGTTTTACTCCATGCCTCCATCGGATTGAAGGGGCTGTGCTTATACCTTCTCGACTCTGACCATGGTATCGTAGAAGACCGCGCTTCCGCCCACCGGATCGACCAGTGTGGTATTAGGAGTGTGCGGGTCAGTGCGCAGGGCGGCGTTGATGTGTAAGCCGCGCCCACGCCGCTCATCGGCAGGAATGGTCGTCCCGTTGATGGTGACCGGGGCGCTGCCATACGCCCAGTGACCAAAGCCCAAACTGACCGCGATCACGCCCGGACGAATGCCCTGAACCGCTTTGACTTTGCCGACCATCGGGACAGTCCGACCGTTGCCCAAGTCCCATTCCCCAGCGCGATTGGTCGGTGAGACAATGCGCACCAGATCGCCCTCTACCAGTCCTCGCGCTGCCGCATCAGCGGCATTCATCAGCACGAAATTTTCCGGCAGCACGCCAAGCAGCCAGTAGTTTGATGCGGTACGGCTCTTGGTCTGGGCGATTTCCCGATAGGTGATCAGGCGCAGATCGAAGCCCTGCCCAGCATCCGCTTCATCCAGGCGATCACCGAGCAGCCCAGTCCCTGCTGGAACGTAATGGGCATAGCCTTTTAAGTGTTCACCGGTCATTGAGCTGCGCGTGTCGTAAGTTTTCTCCTGATAGATGTTGATCAGCTTGCCGAAACGATTGCCAAGCTGAACCCCTCTGGCGGTTTCACGATAGCCGCCGCTGTAATTCTGGAAGCGCCCGCCGCGGTTTAGCACATAGACGACTTTGGGCCACAGATCGCCTGCGATGGACTGCCAGCGCTCAACGTCAAACACGCTGCGGCGCAGGTGACGGCGCGCTTCGGTGAAAATTCGGATTTCTTCTTCATCCGCATCCGGCACAGGTTCACGATCAACTGCCAGATTGGCGACCATGCGAATGTACAGGTCATCCTGATGGGTGAAGGGCTTGCCTGCGCCGAAGCCATTCTCGCCGAAGCCGGGCAGCCCTAGGCGCTCCGCCAGCCCTAACAGCATCGCTTCAAGCGACAGCGGCATCAACCGACCGAAAACGGTCACATCCGGCACGAGCGGGTCAATGGCTGGGTTGCGCACGGGTTGGATTCTGAAGGGTACATTGGGATGCGTCCCGTGAAATTCCCAGCGTTCCAGATACATCGTATCGGGGAAGATGTAATCCGCATACATCGTTGTTTCGCCGATGAAGGCATCACTGGCGACGAACAGCGGCAGTTTCTGCGGATCGCGCAGGATGTCGATATTGGTATGTCCAGCAGGCAGGGCGTAGACGGGCGATCCCATATAGAGGAAGAGCGCCTTGACCGGATATGGGTAGGCATCGCCAATCGAAGGCACGATCTCCTGATAGATGTCGGTTGCCAGCGGATACCAGTTGCGCCGCGCTGGGTAGCCGTCGCGCAGGAACAGCGTGTTCTTCTCATAAGCTTCAGTGCGGATGATGGTTGTGCCGAAGGGGACATTTTTGATGTCCGCGTCATTGACATTGGCATATCCGCTGGTTACGCTGTAAGTCGAGGGCCAGACTAGCCCGCCCGCCCAGTCGAAATTGCCGATCAGGGCATTGAGCGTGTACCAAGCAAAGACATTATAGAAGCCGTTGGTGTGCTGGCTGACGCCGCGATGGATGTCTGCTACAGCGCGTTTGCCATAGCTGGTGAACTCACGCGCAACCGTGATCAGATCGCTGGCATTGAGACCGCAGATTTCCGCCCATGCTTCAAGGGTTTTCTCATTAGCAGAGTCGGCGATGATCTGTAAGCCAGACTTGACACGGACGCCTTCGATCTCGGTATCGACCAGCAAATCGCCAAAAACGGCGTTCTCTGGCTGATCGGCGTTGGGATCAACCGGCACTGGCTCGCCATCGACGAGGGCAACAAAGTAGTCGAAGTCGTAGGTCTTGGTTTCGTCGGTGGACAGCGGTCGGGCTTCTTTTTCGCGCAGCCCGATCTCACTGGCGCGCAGGAATTTGCCTGGTGTGCCATCGTCGTTGATCTTGACCAACCATGCCGCTTCTGTCCAGGTGGGTTCGCCGTTTGTGGCGGCGGCGGCGCGGTTGGCTGCGGAGAGATAGCGCGCGTCATAGCGTCCGTTGTTGATGATCCATTGGATGAGCGCCATTGCCAGCGCGCCTTCCGAGCCGGGGACGGCAGGCAGCCATTTCCAGGCTTTCGCGGCGGTCTTGGAGAAGCGCGGGTCTACAACAACGAAGCGCGCGCCGTTGTCCACTGTGTTTTCAGTCAAGCCGGGTGTGCGCAGCGGCGGCCCGTAGCCGCCTTCAAAGATCGATGAGCCGACGATGATGGCGAAGCGGGTATTGCTCAGATCAGCTTGCCAGTAGGCTTTGCTGCCGCCCGACCATTTGCCATCGACATACTGATTCGACATGCCCATGCCTGTAAAGTACAGGCTTCCCTGGCAGACGGTTGTATGCCCATGCGCGTTGACCGAGCCGAAGCCCTGCCCGATCCAGCGGCGGTAAAACTCGCTGCGTCCGGCTTTTAGGCGTCCCCATGCGAAGACGACTTGATTATTTTTCGGTCCTAGATCGGGATGTTCGGGATCGATCAGCGCGTCCAGGTGATCGGCGAAGGTTTCCTGAAACTCAGCGACTTTTTGACGTTTCTTGTCCGGGTCTTTTTCACTTTGGATCGCTTTGACTGCGTCTGCCATCGCTTTTGCGACCGTCGGGTCGGTGAGCGCATACGACTCGCGCAGACCGGGGACGTATCCTTCGCCGAACAAGTCGCCGCCCTCGACGATCTCCTCGATCGCCTGCTCAAACGGGATCGTCACCCACTCACCGCCGCCGCGCGGTGTGCCAGGTTTGCGTTTGACCACGCTCACCAACCGGTAAGGATCATAGACGGTTTGCAAACCCGACTGCCCTTTAGGACACAAGCCGCCTTCTGCCGCGCCCATCAGCGCAACCGGAGCCGCATAATCCACGTGTGGATTCATCGTCATTGGGCTGTATGGGTTGCCGTCGATCTTGACTGCCACGCCGTCCAGCAGCTTGACCTTGATGCCGCAGCCGGTGTTGCACTGCAAGCAGACCGTATAGATTTGGTTGGTCGGGTCGAGCAGCGGATAGGGCTGCGCGCCTTCTGCGGCTTGCGCCTGAACCGCCTGGATATGTCGGAAGCCGAGCAGCGACCCCAAGAATGCAGCAGTGCCGCCCGCCGCCGCGCCTGTTTTCAGGAAGCTGCGCCGCGAGATGCCAGGCTGGAGTGTGTCTTGTGACTCAGACGGGTCAGCCTGTTCGACCGGCGGGGTGTATTTGTTCAGAATGTCTTGCTCAGTCATGAGTCGCCTCCGTATGCTGGGACTGGAGCGGCAGGAAACGCAGTCCCAGACCAAAAATAACGCTGCCGATGCCAAAGATGAACGCCAAAACCAGCCATTCCATCGTGTTTGGCACATAATCGAGCGCGAGCTTGGGGTCAACAAACGCGGTCGCCAGACCTTTCAGTTCCTCAGTGACCAACGTCGGAATGACGATGTTCAGCGTCACCGCGACGAACGTAATGCTGCTGAGAAATGCTGCGATGCCTGCCAGCAGCGGCTTTGCCGGCGCGAGAAAGAGCAGCGCCAGCGGGATCAGCACGCCCAGCAGGATATGAACAATCCAGAAGCTCCACCAGTAGGGACCGGTCAGGATCAGGTTGAGCGCCTCAGCGCGGGTGGGATTGCCGCCGCCCTTGTAAAGCATCGTGAAGGCGATGACGCTGGCAGCGAACACGCCCGCCAGAAGGAGCGTTCGGGTGATGACGGAGAGCTTGTTCACCAGCGCGGTGTATTCGCTCGAATTTTTCTCTTTCCAGAACACCACCACCAGAAAGAGCAGCAGCCCGCTGCCCGCTGCCAGTGCGGAAAGCAGAAACATCAGCGGCAGGCTGGCGGTGTTCCAGAGCGGACGCGCCGCTACCACGCCGAAGATCGACCCGCTGACGATGATCAGCGCCAAACCCACCGGCAGGCTTACAAGGGCAAGCGGCTTTAAGAGACCTGCCAGCCGCCTGCCTCCCCACAGCACGATGGCTAATTCAAGCGTGAGGATGAGCAGGTAAGCTGAATGCAGCCAGACCATCCAGGTGATCATCGAGCTGAATTCAGCATAGACGAGCACATGCCAGAACCGCTCAGGATGACCGAGATCGAGCAGAACGATCAGCAAACCCATCGTCACAATCGTAAAGCCCGTGAATAACACAATCGGTTTGACTTTGAGCAGCAGCTTATCGCCAAACAAGTAAATCAATCCAGTGAAAATCAGCAAACTGCCGACTTCCATCCAGACCAGATAATCATAAAAACCGACCCAGACTCCCCAGGGGACATAGCTGGTCAGGTTGGTTGGGGCGAGTCCTTCGGTGAGCCGCTGCCACATGCTGGCTGCGCCGGCGATCAGCAGGACGACGCCTAAAATCCAGAAAAAGTCGGTCCAGCGCCACTCGAAACGAAACCGCGATCCCGCCGGGGGCGCAGCGCCTTCTTGAGGTTGAACTGCCTGTGCCATGGTTGACTCCTTAGACCAGATAGTAAACGCGCGGCTCAGTGCCGAGTTCTTCACGCAGACGCATGACATTCGGACTGGCGATCAGCTCAGCCACCAAGCTGTCAGGATCATTGGCGTCCCCAAACAGGGTGGCGCGCCCGATGCAGGTGGTGACACATGCTGGAAGCTGCCCATTGAGAATGCGATGCTGGCAGAAATGGCATTTGCGCGCATTCCCAACCGGAGAACTGCGCCCAGGCTGGCGCGGATACTGCTTGCCATACTCGAAGTTCGGGGCGCGCTCGTAGCTGTCGGCGATGTCGCTGCCCAGAATCAGACCGTCGGCGTTGGCATTGCCCTGCGTGTAAGTGAAGCCGAAATCCGCCGTGCGTGCGGAATAGGGGCAGGCAGTGATGCAGTAACGGCAGCCGATGCACCGCTCGTAATTCATCTCGACGATGCCTTCTTCGTTGGTGTAAGTGGCATTCACCGGGCAGACCGGCACACACGGGGGATTTTCGCACTGCATACATGGGCGCGGCACAAACCGGCGCGCGACATTCGGATACGTCCCGATTTCTTCTTCAATGACCGGACGGTAAACCACACCCGGTGGCAGCTTGTTCTCCGCAATACAGGCGACCGTGCAGGCATGGCAGCCGACGCATTTACGCAGGTCAATGACCATCACCCAGCGCCGTTCTGCGGGGGACTTTTCCAATGCGCGATGCAGTTCCACGCGCATTCGCTCCAAAACATCCAGCGACTCCAGATGAGTGCCTTCGGCATAGATAAGCTCTTGTAACTGCGCTTCATAACGTGCTACCGCCTGTTCAGGGTCGAGCGCGAGCTGATCCAGGGCTTGCAAAGCGACAGCAGCGCCGCCAAGCCCCGCCAGACTTCGCAAAAAGTCACGCCGATTGAGATCGGCGCCTGGCGGATGAGGGCTGGCTGATTCAGTCATACGGCTTCCTCTTTCTTACTTAGATGGCGCGTCCAACACCAAAGAGACACATGAAATGGCAACTAAGATGATTACAGCGTAACCTACCCCGCCTGCCAGCGCCGATGATAGAGATCACAGATTTAGCGTGAGGCGTGTAATATGTCACCCTGACAAAAACAAAAGCGCCGCTGAGGTTAACTTTTCAGCGGCGCTGATAACAACCTGAACTTGCGCGGCGTTAAGTTTTATCGCTTAGCTCATCATTCACCCAGGTATAGGCTCTGACGGTCGCTGGAAAGCCCAGCGTGGTCATCGCCAGCAACACCACATGCTTGATCTCATCTGGGCTGATGCCGGCTTCGATTGAACGCCGCGTATGCGCATGGACTGCGCCTTCCAAGCCTGCGCCAACCGCCAGCGCTAATTTCACAAGCTGGCGAGTTTTCTCATCCAGCGGACCCGCCTCATGAGTCGCGCTGCCCAGCGCGTCATAAGCGGCGGCGACTTCCGGGTATTCCTGACGGATGCGCTGGAAGGGGACAGGTAAATCGGTCATTGAGTCGTCTCCATTGCGTCAGCGTCTCAGATCAGACAAGCAGATTGAACAGGTAGCCAGTCAACATGATACCAACCGCCACGACACCGACAAAAATCACGATCAGGCGCGGCTTCAGCACCCGCCGCAGGATGATCATCTCTGGCAGGCTGAGCGCCACCACCGACATCATGAACGCCAGTGCCGTCCCTAATGCTGCGCCTTTGCCGAGCATGGCGCTGACAATCGGGATGATGCCAACGGCGTTGGAATACAGGGGGATGCCCAACATGACCGCTGCAGGAACTGACCACCACGCGCTCGCGCCCATGATCTCGGTCAGTGCGTGTTCTGGCACGAAACCGTGAATGAATGCGCCGATGCCGATACCGACGATCACGTACAGCCAGACTTTGCTCACGATGTCTCGCGTGCTGTCAGCGGCGCGCTCAAAGCGATCTGTCCAGGTGAGCTGTTCTTCCAGCACCTGCGTGGGCTTGCTGCCCGCTTTGCTCTCATAGACCATCCCTTCAACATAGCGTTCCAGTTTCAACCGCCCCAGAATCAGCCCGGCGACCACGCCGATAGTGACGCCGGACACAAGATACAGCAGCGCCACCTGCCAGCCGAACAGTCCCAACAGCATCACAAAGGCAACCTGGTTCATGATCGGCGACGTGATCAGAAATGAAAAGGTGATCCCTAATGGAATGCCCGCCTGCACAAAGCCGATGAACAGCGGCACAGATGAGCAGGAGCAGAACGGCGTCAGTGCGCCGAACAGCGCCGCCAGCAGGTTGCCGACACCCGCGCCGCGTTTCTCGACAGCAGCACGCACTTTTGCCGGGTTGATAAAGGTCTGCACGACGGTAATCAGGAAGATCATGCCGGAAAGCAGCAGCAGGATTTTCGGTACATCGTAGATGAAGAAGTTCAACGCTTCGCCAATCTGGCTTTCACGGCTCAGACCCAGCAGAGTATAGGTCAGCCAGTCGGCGATAGGCTGTAGATTGTTATAAGCGACGATCCAGACCAGCGCCAGCGCGCCGACGAGCAAAAAGGCTGGACGGTCTTCACGGGTCGGCTTGAGCTGCGTTAACTGCATGATCATTTCCCTTCTGGCTGCTCAGGACTGCTGGAATTGTTTTGCCCATTCGAGAATTTGTGGGCGCTTCGGGATGCGCCCCGCAGAGACAACCGTCTCATTCATCACCAGCCCCGGCGTGCTGAGGATGTTGTATGCCATGATGTCGGCATAGTCGGTGACTTTGATGATCTCGTACTCGATAGCGCTGTCGGACAGTGCCTCTCTGACTTCCTGCTCCAGCCGTTTGCAGTTGGCGCAGCCCGGACCCAGAACTTTGATCTGCAACATGAGGTTTACTCCTTATCGGATAGTGGCAATAGAAACGATTGCACATTGTGGGCAAGGACAGCCATGAAGGGCTTGCGGTTGTGGCGGCTCGGAAATCCTATAAATGAGATTCAGCACATCCTCCACCAGCGCATCACTCAAACGATAGTACACCTGAAGCCCATCCCTGCGGGCGCTGACCAAGCCGGCATCGCGCAGCGTCATCAAGTGCTGCGAGATGTATGCCTGGCGCTTACCGAGCGCCGTCTCGATGTGGCACACGCAGATTTCACCCTGCCGCAGCATATTCAGGATTTGCAGGCGTACTGGATGCCCCATGAGTTTGAGTTTGCTGGCTGTCTCTGCGTAGCTGTCCATGCATCACCCTAGTATATTCAAGAACCTGAATATAGTCTATCTTTACGTAATGTCAAGCCTTAATGACACAAGTCAGATTTTAAGGGTGATTTTTATGCGTGATGTTTTTATGCGTGATGGCTGCTTTCTTTAGCACCCTGCTTGCGCAGACGTTTGAATAAATCGTGACTTGACCACCCTTGGACAGATAGTGCGGGCTAGACCAGACGAAACTGCTCTGCTGATTGCTTCTTATCTATGAGAGGTCAAGCGAACGGCGAGACTAGGAGTAAGTCGAGCAGACAACTATCAGGTCGTCTGTTTAAGTTAGGTTCAATTATGATGACCCTAACGGGACTCGAACCCGTGTTTTGGCCTTGAAAGGGCCACGTCCTAGACCGCTAGACGATAGGGCCATGCTTACGGTTATAGTAACAGGCTTGAACGCTATCGTCAAGGTGGGGATGATAGCGGAACTGGCTAAATGACAACAGATGGTAAAATAGCTCTGTAACTACATGTCCATACTGCCAGTTAACCAAGTGTGGGGCGCACTAGGGTGGCGCTCCAGTTTACTGGATCCCAGCGTATGGACAGCCCAGTACCATCGAATCGGGGTGGTTCATCCCGCAGCGTCTGACCAGCATTCACGACCGCCTCACCAATAGGGATCGAGCAGTGACGCGCTGCAGCGCTCCAGAAGCGCCGCCAGAATACGCGCCGTGTTGCGTGCATCGTCGCCGCCGCGATGATGCGTGCCTTCCAGTGGCAGCGCCAGTATGTCCAGCGCCTGACTCATCCCGACGCGCACTTTGTTGTTGATCGATTTAGCGAAAAGCTGCTTGAGATTGGCATGTCTGCCGCTGAACGGATACGGCACGCCGAAAGCGTGACACTGCGCTTTGAACATCGTCAGATCATACTTGCCCCAGCTCGCCCAGAGATAGGACTTAGCGTCGAATTCACGCTGAATCAGCGCGCATGCTGCCTCAAAAGGGATGCCTTCATCGACCATCGCCTGAGTCAGCGTCGTTAGAGCGGTACAGAATGGACTGACCGCTGAGCGCGTTGGTTTGACCAGGATGCTGCGCGCCTCGTCGACTTCGCGCCGCGCCACATCCAGCGCGCATACGCCGATCTCGATGATCTCATGCTGCTGACCGGGCGGCGGCTCACCTTCCCAGCAAGTCGCTTCAATATCGACGACGAGAATCCGATCCCGCCGCACCGTTTCTTTCTGCGCCTTCATTCGAGCTGTTCACGAAGCGCATCGATGGTTGTTACCGGAGTCTTGCAGGCGAAATGTCGGCAAACATACGCAGTGGGCTGTCCATCGCGCTGAGTTCGATAGCTCAAGAGCGGGATCGACGCTTCACTGTTCACATTGGACGGGGACAGCGCGATCACCATGTTCGGGCGATATTCGGAGACTAAGTAATCGAGCAGCGCCCGCATCGCCGGCGCATTCGGATCGCCAACCAGCGCGACTTCATCAATCCCGCTCACCAGCGCGTCCACTGCGCCCAATGCCTCGCCGAACGCCTGCGGATATTCGCGCATGGCAGCCGTGAGCTGGTTGAGCGCCGCGCGCGCTGCCGCATCATATTTCTCGTCGCCAGTATATGCGCTTAGCAGCACCAAGCTCTTGCACAGCAGCGATGTCCCCGACGGGATTGCGTTATCCTCTAGACTGCGTGGGCGGACGATCAGCGTCTCATGGTCGTCGCTGGTGTCGAAAAAGCCGCCGTCCGGCGCGGCGAAGTGGGTCAGCGTCTGATCGACCAGTGAGCGCGCCAGCATAAACCATGACTTGTCGAACGTGAGCTGATAGACCTGCAAGAACGCCTCGCTGAGTGCAGCATAGTCCTCCAGGTAGCCATTGATACGTGCCTGTCCCGCCTTGTATGTCCGGCGCGGGCGACCATCGACCAGCAGGTGATCGCGCAGGAAAACGGCTGCTCGCAGCGCGGCGTCTTTGTAATCCGCGTGACCGAGGGTCCGCGCCGCCTCTGCCAGACTCGCCAGCATCAGCCCATTCCAGCCCGCCAGCACTTTATCATCGAGTCCGGGATGAACCCGCTGCGAGCGCACGGCGAACAGCTTATCTTTAATGACTTTAAGCCGCTCATGCAGCGCGTCCACTGTCACTCCCAGCCGCTGTGCGACCACCTCATCTTCATTCGGAATATAAAGGATGTTATGTCCCTCAAAGTTGCCGCGCTCGGTCACGCCGAAATATTCGATGGCGATCTCAGCGTCGTCACCCAGGGTGGCGCGCAGTTCATCCGCGCGCCAGACGAAGAACTTGCCCTCCTCGCCCTCGCTGTCGGCGTCAGTGGCGCTGTAGAAGCCGCCTTCCGGCGCAGTCATTTCGCGCAGGATGTAATCGTAGATCTCCTGTGCGATCCGCTTGAAGAACGGATCGCCGCTGACCTGCCAGGCGTGAAGATAAACGCGGCTCAACTGCGCGTTGTCATAGAGCATCTTCTCAAAGTGCGGCACGAGCCAGACAGCATCGACGCTGTAGCGATGAAAGCCGCCGCCCACCTGGTCATAGATGCCGCCGCGCGCCATTTTGCGCAGCGTGTGCAGCGCCATATGCAGCGGGCGCGCGTCGCCTGTGCGCCGATGGACGCGCAGCAGAAATGCCAGATTCATCGGCTGGGGGAATTTTGGCGCGCCGCCAAAACCACCGTGTGTTTTATCGAAATGACGCGCCAGTTTGTCAAATGCAGCGTCCAGCAGCTCGGCACTCAGATCGTTGTGACTGCCAATGTTCAGGACAGCGCGCTGAAGCGCGCTGGTAAGCTGACTCGCTGCCTGTTCGACCTGATCGCGCCGCTTGCTGAAGGCATCATGCACGGCTTCAAGCACCTGACGAAACGACGGCATGCCGTAGCGTGGTTCGCGCGGATAATACGTGCCGCCGTAGAAAGGGCGTCCATCCGGAAGCAGAAAGACCGTCATGGGCCAGCCGCCGCGACCGCCCGTCATCGCCTGCACCGCCTGCATGTAAATGTCGTCAATATCCGGGCGCTCCTCGCGATCCACCTTGATATTGATGAACAGTTTGTTCATCAGTTCGGCGGTCGGCGCGTGTTCAAAGCTCTCGTGCGCCATGACGTGACACCAGTGGCACGCGCTGTAACCCACGCTGAGCAGAATCGGTTTATCCTCCGCCCGCGCTCGGCTCAGCGCCGCTTCACCCCAGGGATACCACTCAACTGGATTATCGACATGCTGCAAAAGATACGGGCTGGTTTCGTGCTGTAATTGATTCATCACCCTCACCAGGTCAAATTCTGAGAGCGACTGTCCGCTTCCGCCTGATCATCTTTCATCTCTGCCCAGTGTAGCTCAATCCACGCGGCAAATTTCCGGCAAACTTCGCTGGTCAGCCGCGCAGCGGCTTCAGTATGCCCTGGAGACAAAGCGAAGAGATTGGTATACATCTTGTGTGAGACTGCGATCAGATAATCGCTGCGGAAACGCTGCGCTCCCCACAAAAACGCGATCTCGCTGTTCTCGCGCTTCAGCGGCTCCAGCCAGTGCGCGCGATCCAGCGCGCTCAATCCGCTGGGGCTGAAGCGAACCGCGAGCATTGAATTCAAACTGAAAGTGAAAGTCGTCAGTTTTGTCGCCAACTCCACTTCAACGTGCAGACTCGCCGCCCCATCCTGAGTCGCAATTGTCGCAATTTGGATGGGATTTTTCACACCTTGCACGCGGAAATAGATCAATGACATAAGCGGCATCTGTGGAAACCGCCCTGCCAGCTCCTGATTTAGATCGATCTCACCGTTGAAATACTGCGCCAGCATCCAGGGGAGGGTTTTTGCCCCCTCAGTCGCAGGGGCTGGCGAAGGTGACTGCGCTGCCTGAGCCACGATGCGCCGCAGCGATTCTGGGCGCGAAGGGATGGTTTTGTCATCAGATGGCTTGAGCTGGTCGGGCATCATGCTCGTCCTTGTCTTCAATTCTAGGCGCGGTGGGGATGAGCAAGCGCTCACACCCGCCGCCTTGAATAGATCACGTCTGCGCCCAGCGAATGATCCCGGGCAGGAAGGGCGTCAAAAGCTGCGCATGTTTTGGCAGCACACGCACCGACAATCCGCGTTCCCCGCTGGTATTATAGATGACCTGCGCGCTGAAGGTATAGAACCCGTCTTCGCCTTTGCCGACTGCGTCCATCTCTTGCGCTTCGCCTTCATTAATCTCACCGCGTGTGTTGAGCGCGCCGTAATAAACCTGCACCTGAACATCGTTTGGGGTTAGCGCACCCAGATAGACCTTTGCCAGCACTTTCACCGGGTCGCCCACTCTGACATGATCATCGCTCACCTGCATGTCATTGACCGAGACCCGCTCCCAATTTGTCCTCAGCTTCTCACGCCACGCCGCATAAGCGAGACCTGCCTCCAGCGTGGGATGCGTCAGCGCCATATAGCGATCATAATGCGGAAGATAGTAGATGCTGGTGTATTCCTGCACCATGCGATGGGTGTTGAAATAGGGCGCAAGCACCTTGAGCGCATTTTTGATCTTGGTCAGCCAAGCGCGGGGGATACCCCCCGTGCGCGTATAGAAGGTGGGAACGATATCATACTCTAGGACATCATACAGCGCCTCGCTCTCGATGTAATCCTGCTGCGCTGACTCGGACTCAGGGTATTCCTCACCGTTGCCGATTGCCCAACCGACCGACGGATCGTAGCCTTCATCCCACCAGCCATCGAGGATCGAGCAGTTCAATCCGCCATTGTAGATCACCTTCATGCCGCTTGTGCCGCTGGCTTCCTTTGGACGGCGCGGATTGTTCAGCCAAACATCCACACCCTGCACCAAATAGCGCGCGATATGCATATCATAGTCCTCAAGAAAGACCACGCGCGGTCTAAATTCCGGTTGGCGTGCCATCGCGGTGATCTGGCGGATAAATTCTTTACCCGCAGTATCATGCGGATGCGCTTTGCCCGCAAAGATGATCTGCACCGGGCGATTGGGATTGTTCAAAATGCGCGAGAGCCGTTCAGGGTCGGAAAAGAGCAGTGTGGCGCGTTTATAGGTGGCGAAGCGGCGCGCGAACCCAATCGTCAGCGCGTCGGAGTCGAGGATTTCAGCCGCCTCTTCGATTTCATGCTGCGGCGCGCCGCGCCTGCGAAGCTGTTCGGTCAGGCGTGTGCGGGCGAAGTTGACCAAGCGCTCACGCCGGCGTTCATGTGTGCGCCACAGCTCTGTGTCGGGAACAGCATCTACGCCTTCCCAGATGTCGCGCCGCCACTCTTCTGTCCGCCAGGCAGGATCGAGATAGCGATCAAAGAGCAGCGCCATATCGTTATTGATCCACGACTGGACATGTATGCCGTTGGTGATCGACGAAATTGGGATTTCGTGTTCTGGGACTTGAGGATACATCCACTGCCACATGTGGCGCGAGACCTTGCCATGCAGCTTGGCGACGCCGTTGACCCCGCTGGACAAATTGAGCGCCAGCACTGGCATCGAGAATAGGACGTAATCCCCCATGTTTTCGCGACCGAGATTGATGAATTCGTCGCGCGTCAGCCCCAAATCCCGATAATACTCGGTGAAGTGTTCGTCGATCAGATCGAAGCCGAAGCGTTCTAAGCCAGCTGGAACCGGCGTGTGTGTTGTGAAGATATTCGACTGCGCAAGAATATTCTTCGCTGTGTAGAAATCCACTTGGTGAACAAGCATGAACTGGCGAATCCGCTCCAGCGCGAGAAATGCGGCATGACCTTCGTTCATATGGCAAACAGCGGGTTCAAGTCCAAGCGCTTTTAGAGCGCGGATGCCGCCGATTCCCATCAGCATTTCCTGGCGAATGCGCGTCCGGCGGTCGCCGCCGTAAAGCCGATCGGTCAGGTTGCGATCTTCTTGGCGCGGATTATCGTCGATATTGGTATCCAGCAGGTAAAGCGAGACGCGCCCCACTTGAACGCGCCAGATTTGGGCATACAGTTCGCGCCCAGGCAGCGTGATGCTGATTTTGAGCGGTGTGCCGTCGACATCGCGCATAAGCGTGACCGGCAAGTTAGCGTAATCATTGATAGGATACGATTCCTGCTGATACCCATCCGCATTGAGATACTGCCGGAAATAGCCCTCCTGATACAGCAGCCCCACGCCAACCAGCGGAACGCCGAGATCGCTGGCGCTCTTGAGATGATCGCCGCTGAGAACGCCCAATCCACCTGAGTAATTCTGCAAACACTCAGTGATGCCGAATTCCATCGAGAAATACGCGATGCTGGGTTGGTCAAATTCTCCAGGATGGGTTTTTCCATAAAGCTCGGAGAACCAGGTTTTGGTCGGGTTCATATACGCATCAAAACTGCTCAAAACCCGGTTGAAATGCGCCATAAAAGCCGCATCCTCGACTGCCGACTCGAGCCGCCCCTGATCGAGCATTCCGAGCATGGCGACCGGGTTATGCCCAGTGCTTTCCCAGAGCCTGCGATCCAGACGGCGAAACAGCGAGACCGTGTCGAAATCCCACGCCCAGCGCAGGTTATACGCCAGATCATGCAGTCGGGAAAGCTGAGGTGGGAGCTTGGGGACGATGCTGATGGTTTTGACCGGTTTCACCATCGAAATTGACCTTTTGAATTTGCTTAACGAGTCGCATACAAGCATAACGGCACGCCTGACATGACGCAACCATCAAGGTCAGCACTTGTATTAAGCTGACGATAAAGGATGATCGACTCAAGCGCAGGCTGAGGACTTCATCATTGAAAGGCTGTCTCTGAGAGTCTAGAATGTTAAAGGCGAAGTGTTTAGCATAGCTTTGAGGACATCGAGGGAAACATGCTTAAGAAGCAATTTCTCAAGACCAAGAAAGAATGCAAGGTGACCTTTACCTTGCAGAACATCGAAGCTGAAACTGCCGCGTTGGTGGGTCAATTCAACAATTGGGATCAGTATTCTCATCCGATGAAAAAGGCAAAGGACGGCAGTTTCTCGGTCACGGTGAATCTTCCCAAAGATCAGGAATTCGAGTTTCGCTATTTCGTCAATGGCGAAGAATGGCATAATGACACTGAAGCGGACAAGTACGTTCCGAATCAGTACGGCGAAATGAACTCTGTAGTTACCACCTCCGAATAAAATCATACTGCGGGGCGGCTCACATAAGCCGCCCCGCTCGTGCTATTTTTTTCCTTTATAGCCTAGTTTCGTCCCACTTGGGACGATCTTGTCCGCGTAGCCCTCAAAGTCCTCAAGGCGTAAATCTGTCCCAAGAATGCACGAATGCCCGATGGTGTATCCGGCTGGGATATGCGAATCCTTGCCGATGCAGGTGATCCCCAGCTCGCCCATTTCCGGGATGCCGCCGACGCGGGCGTTATGTCCGACCACCACAATTTTATCCAGGATGCAGCGTTCGACGACCGCCCCAGCTTCGATGTAGGAGTCGGTGAGGATGATCGACTCGCGGACGACTGCGTTCGGACCGACAAACACACCCGGAGACAGGATCGAACGCTCGACCACTGCCCCCGCTGTCACCACGCATCCGTGTGTGATCAGGCTGTTGCGCACGGTCGCGCCGGTATGGATGTGAGCAGGCGGGCGCTCCTCGCTGACCGTATGGATGACCCAGGTGCGATCATTCAGATTGAGCGACGGCGGCGAAGCCAGCAAATCCATATGCGCTTCCCAATACGCATCCACCGTCCCGACATCGATCCAATAACCGCCGTAAGGATAAGCGTAGAGATTCATCCCTTCCGACACCATGCGCGGAAGAATGTCTTTGCCGAAGTCATGACTGGTCGGCATGTTGCGGTCTTCTTTGAGCAGCCGCTCCAGCACTGGGTAGTTGAAGACATACACACCCATGTTGGCAAGGTTGCCAGGCGGATCGGCGGGCTTTTCGATGAAGCTGCGAATTCGATAATCGTCGTCCACATCGACGATCCCGTAGCGGCTGGCTTCATCCATCGGCACTGGAATTGTGCAGATGGTCGCTTCTGCTTTCTTGCTGCGGTGATATTCGATCAGCACATCGTAATCCATTTCATAAATGTGATCGCCGGAGAGAATCAGCACATATTCCGGGCGTCCGCGCCGGACAAAATTGAGATTCTGCGTCACCGCATCCGCTGTACCGGAATACCAGTCGGTATCATGGCGCCCCTTATACGGCTGAAGCACCTGAACGCCGCCGGTGAACGATCGATCCAAATCCCAGGGGCGTCCTCGACCGATGTGGTCATTGAGGCTGTGCGGTCGATACTGTGTCAAGATCAGGACATCGAAAATCCCCGAATTGACGCAGTTGGATAAGGTAAAATCGATAATGCGGTATTTACCACCAAACGGTACGGCGGGCTTGGCGCGTTTCGCGGTGAGTGTTGCCAGGCGCGTCCCTTCGCCACCCGCCAGAATTACCGCCTTGACTTTCATCGCACATCCTCCTTGTAACGGGCAAAACGCTCGTTTCTCACATAAGCAATTTTAGCATCTTCACGGTACCGTAGATAAGAAGAATCAAACCAGCAGCGATCATATTGAAACTTGAACCTGTTATAGCACTGAATATAGATGGATTGAAGCGCCGCGTTCAGCACTTCTGACCGCTGTGATCGCGTTCGCGCGGGTGGTCGAGGTCATCTTCCACTGTGCGCTGGCGATCTGCATCATCAGTCGCACTTATTGGAACTCAATCCCCAACAAGGGGCTGATGCTGGACGGAGGGAAGTCCCCTGTCCGTGCTTTATCCCTAGCGCTGGTTGATGCCTCGGTCAAGGACTTCGATTGAGGCAAGCTGATCGCCTGTTGCAGTATCCCAGATATATGAAGCTGACCGTCGCCAGTTGAGTCCCATCTGGGCTGAATGCCAGAGAATAGACCACATCCTCGAAATCGTTATCCCCCTGACCGGGCTTTCCACGCGGAGCAGCTCTTCCTGGAAGAGATTGCCTCTATTCACGCCCGCGCGCGCCCATGATCAACATACGCGCTTGCAGCGCATCCAGGGTCGTGATCCGCTGTTACTGCCTACGCTGATCCAGCGACCATCCGGAACCCAGCGCATCTCATACGCCAGCAGGTCTTCCTGTGCTGCAGCTGACTGAATGTCGAAAAAACACCCCAAACCGACAACTGCGATCCACCGTGAAATGATAATGAGTATAGCCTGTCCTCAGTCCCTGATTTTCGGTCAAGGACATTCTATGCCTAAAGCCGATGGCGCGCCGCTGCTTCTTCGTACAGGACTTTGTACTCACGCGCGCTCTTATTCCAGCTCAAATCGGTGCGCATGGCGCGTTCCTGCATGCGCTGCCAGGCATCGGGTCGATCATGGAAGGTCGTGATCGCCCAGCGCAGCGTGTTGAGAATTGCTTCGGGTTCTTCCCACTGAAATGAAAAGCCTGTCCCGCGTTCGGCGTCGCCATCGTCGTAGTTCACCACGGTGTCCGCCAGCCCGCCGGTTTCGCGGACAACCGGCAGCGCTCCAAAACGCATGGCGATCATTTGCCCCACGCCGCACGGCTCATAATGGCTCGGCATCAGAAACAGATCGCAGCCGCCGTAAATCCGCTGCGCTACTGCTGCGTTATAGCCGATGAACGTCCGCGCTTTCCAGCCGAAATCGCTGCCCAAGCGCGAAAGCTGCGTTTCATACTCCGGCTCGCCCGATCCGAGCAGAATGAACTGGCAGTTGACGCTGGACAGCAGCCAGCGCAGCGCTGGAATCGCCATGTCGATCCCTTTCTGCCAGACTAGGCGCGTCACCATACCGATGACAGGAATGTCGGGACGGGTTTCGAGTCCACAGTCGATCTGAAGCTGACGCTTGTTGGGCGCGCGCTTCTCGCGGAAGTTGTCGGCATTGAAATTCGAAACCAAATTGGGATCAGTCTCTGGATTCCACTCTTCCATGTCGATTCCGTTAAGGATTCCGCGCAGATCACTCATTCGTGTACGCAGCAAGCCATCCAGCCCAAAACCCATGTAGGGATACTGAATCTCCACCGCATAGCGCGGGCTGACGGTGGTGATGATGTCCGAATATGCCAGCGCTATCGCCAGCAGATTATCGGTCAAGCCGCGCGCTGACAGCTCAGGATGTTCTTCACGCCCCGGAATGTTCAGCTCAAACAGCCATCCGCCGGCGTGATCGCCCTGATACGCCATATTATGAATTGTCACCATTGTCCCCACGGGCAGCCAATGATCGCCTGCCCGACGGCGGTGGCTGATCAGAAAAGGGATCAAGCCGGTGTGCCAGTCATGGGTATGCACAACATCGGGAAACCAGTCGATCTCATGGCGCATTGCATCTGCTGCAGCAACGCACGCCTGCGAAAAAAAGATAAAACGCGGCATGTCCCAGTCGAAGTGGCTGTAAACCTTGCTCTCTTCGCCGAAAAACGGCCACGCCTTGATGAAATAGATCGGGACACCGTTATGTGTGGTTGTATACACATCCACATCGGTTGTACCGGTTGGGCGCGCAAGCTGGAAGCGGAAGACGTGCATGATATTGAAGCGCCCTGGATCAATAGTGCGGTAAAAAGGCATGATCACGCGCGCATCTATCCCTTCAGTCCGCAGCGCGCGCGGCAGCGACCCAACTACATCCGCCAATCCGCCCACTTTCGCAAAGGGATCGACCTCCGCGCTGGTGAACAAGACTCTCATGAGCGACAGCTCCCCGTCTGACAACTGAGCGCCATCCTGATAAGGACGGCGCTCAGTCTAATGCTAACCGCCATATGTCCCGAACCACCGGTAATCGATGTCCGGGAAGACTTTATCCAGCTCCCACAGTTCGTTAGCGCGATCGACTGCTGGTTTGCCTTTCTCCAAACTGGACGCCAGCTCATTGAACCGCTCCACATGCTGGCTGAAGCGCTGAATTGAGTATTCGCGCGCCTGCCCAGTCGTCACCAGGAAGGGCCAGTCTGATGCCTCCAGCAGCAGCAGTTCACGCGCCGCCTGTTTCAGCACGCGATATTCGTCGTTGGTGGGTTCAGAGAAGCGATTTGCCAGCGCTTCCATCCGCGCCTCAGCCTCATGAATCGGCTTCCACATCCAGTGGGTTTCTGCATTATCCCAGACAAAATGCCCGCCGCCAGCGCCCCATGAGCTTTCAGGCACGCTTAGAACCTGCTTCGGAGGATGCTCTGCCAGGTAACCGCTGGCAGTGGTGAGTTCAACCTCGTCACTTGCTGCCAGATGGCGCAGCACCTTGCCCATCCAGGTGACGCCTTCATACCACCAATGCCCAAATAATTCGGTGTCGTAGTTGGCTGCCAGCAGCCCGTATTCACCCGTCTCCGCGTTGAACTGGCGAAGCTGGTCGGTGATCAAATGGGCAAAATGCTCCGCGTGCTGATCGACCTTGATCGCCGCCCACTCAGGATGATAGACATCCTTGTGCCCGAGATCGACTTTTGAGCCGCTGATCCGCCAATACTGCAAGCCGCTGGTAGCCGCTTTGCGGTGAAATTCGCGGTAATCATAGTCACCAGGGTAGCCCCAGTCAGCGCTCCAGACCTGTTCCCCAGCCCGTTTGTTGCGCCCAATGATCGCCACCCCAGAATGCTGATCAGCTGAAGCACCCGCAGTTGTGTCTGCGACATAATACGGGAAATACGTTGTGGCGGAGCGCTCCGGTATAATCGGCTTATTCGCCATTGGCACGACATAGCGCCGTTTGATGCTGCCATAGGGACCGATCACATCGCCCGCTGCCACCCCAACCGGAATCCCGCCCGTGATCGTGTGGGTCTCGCTGAAGAACACGCCGATGTTATTCTCCGCCAGGAAGTGCTCCAGCCCCGGACGAACGCGCCCGCCCTCCGCGCGGTATGCTGGGCGATAGGCGCACTCCGGCAGCCAAATGCCTTTGGGGTCGTGTCCAAACATCCGCCGATATGCCGTGATCGCCGTTTTCAACTGACCGTTGATGCTGCTGTCGCGGGAGAGCAGCGGCAGATAGCCGTGTGTCGCTGCGCAGGTGATGATCTCAATATATCCCTCATCCTGAAGGGTCTTGAAAGCGCCGATCAGATCGCGGTTGAAGCGGGTATCCAGCGCGCTTTTGATGCGCTCATGCACGCCCAAGTACCATTCAGCAAGGGCGCGCAGCGCGGGATCGGCTGTTTCCTCATCTTCAAAATAAACCATATCCTTTTTTGCTGCTTCGATGCGGTCATCGAGATAGGCATCTAAATGATCCAGCACATCGGCGTCAGCAAGCTGCTCGGCTAGGATGGGCGTGATCCCAATCGTCAGGCGAAATGGTACTCTTTCAGCGCGCAGGTCATAAAGCGTCTCCAGCAGCGGAATATACGTCTCCACTGCCGCCTCATGAATCCATTCTTCGCCATGAGGCCATCGCCCTGCGAGACGGGCATATGGCAGATGGCTGTGGAGGACAAAAGTAAATGCACCAATCGCGCTCACCAAGGCGCCTCCCAATTTGTTAAATCTGCTGCGTTTAGCGCGTGCATTGTAACTACTCCGCTGGGATAAAGCAAAAGCGCGAAGACCAGACCCCCTCGCGCTTTCACATCTCAGCCCCTTGTCAATCAGGTTTACTCCGCGGCGGCGGCTGGCTTATGCGCAGCGATGATCCCCTGCGCAATGTGAGTTGGAACAATGTCATAGCGGACAAATTTCATGGTGTAGATGCCGCGTCCGCCTGTGATTTGGCGCAGCACACTGCCATAGCGCATCATCTCTGCCAGCGGCACTTCCGCCGTAATCGTGCTGCGCATGTTTTCGCTGTCCATCCCTTGAACGCGCGCGCGGCGCGTATTCAAATCGCTCAGGATATCGCCCATCATCGCTTCAGGGACAGTGATCTGCACCTCCATGATCGGTTCCATCAGCACCGGCTTCGCTGCCTGAAACGCTTCCTTGAACGCTTCGCGCCCCGCGATCTGGAAAGCGATGTCTTTAGAGTCGACGGGGTGTTCCTTGCCATCATAGACAACTGCCGCGACATCGACCACCGGATAGCCCGCGATGACACCGGTGGACAGCACCGACTGAATGCCTTTGTCAATCGATGGGTAGAAAGACGATGAAATCGCCCCGCCGAACACCTCAGACCGGAAGACATAGCCGCCGCCCGTATTCGGCTCAACACGCAGGGAGACTTCGCCAAACTGACCCGCGCCGCCGGTCTGCTTTTTATGGCGATAGGTTGCCTGCGCTTTCGCGGTCACCGTCTCACGATACGGCACTTTCGGAGTCTCGATACCCAGATTGACGCCCAGTTTCGAGGCGCGGCTGATCGCGACCGCGATATGGGTCTCGCCCATTCCTTCGAGGATCGTCTGTTTGATGTCTCCGTCCTGCCGCCAGCGCAGAGTCGGGTCGGCGTCGCAGAGCTGAGTCAGCACTGTTCCCATCTTTGCCGTGTCGCTTTGGGTCTTCGGGACGAGCGCCACTTGATACAAGGGATCGGGGAAATCTGGTTTGGCGATCACAATCGGCGTCTCCCTGCTGGAGAGCGTGTCGCCCGTTTTGGTGTGCGCCAGTTTCGCTACGACGCCCATATCGCCCGCGTGCAGCGTGCTGAGCGGGATTTGCTCTTTGCCGCGCATCGTCATCAGACTGGTGATGCGCTCTTCCATGCCGTTGGAGGCATTCAAATAGGTCTGGTTTGCTGCGTCCAGATGACCTGAGAAAATGCGAAAGTAAGTCAGTGTGCCGACGAACCGATCCGTGCTGGACTTGAAGACATACGCCGCCAGCGGTTTTCCATCCTCTTGAGGACGCAGACGGTATTCCCGCGACCCATCCGGCAAAATGGTCTGGAAGCGGCGCTCGGACGGCGGCGACACATAGCGCAGCATCGCTTCCATCAGCGGGATTGTGCCAATATTCTTCCCGCCAGAAGTCACAAACACCGGCACGGTCTTCAGCCGATGATCGCGCGCTGCCAACCGCATCCCATCGCGGATCTCATCGGGAGTCAGCGTGCCTTCAGCGAAATACTTCTCGATCAGCTTATCGTCCGCCTCCGCTGCTGCTTCGATCAGGTAGGTGCGCGCTTCTTCAGCTTCCGCCATCAGCTCTGGCGGAATGTCCGCTCGCTCTCCGCCGGCATCAAAGTAGGCTTTCATCGTCACTAAATTGATCACACCCCTAAAGTCAGCCTGTGATCCGATGGGAAGCAGGATCGGCACGAATTTGTATTCTGGAAACGCAGTCCGCAGGCTTTCCAGCGCGCTGGCAAAATTGGCATTCTCGCGATCCATTTTGTTGATCACGGCGATGATCGGCTGCTGATATACCTCTGCATAGCGCCATGCCAGTTCTGTGCCAACTTCAACGCCGGAAACCGCATCCACAACGACAAACACCGAGTCCGCTACGCGGATGGCATTCTTGACCTCACCTTGAAAATCGGTATACCCCGGTGTATCGAGCAGGTTAATTTTGTGATCCTGAAACTCCAGCGGAATCAGCGATGTTGTCAGCGATAGACCACGCTCTTTTTCCTCGTCGTCCCAGTCAGAGACCGTGTTTTTTTCCTCGATGCGCCCCATGCGGCTGATTGCGCCAGTGTTAAACAGCATTGCCTCCGTCAGGGTCGTTTTGCCAGCGCTCTGATGTCCGACCAAGACGACGTTACGTAATTTGTCGGTCGTATACTCTTTCATATAAAGAAACCCTCCTAAGTTCGATGAGGGAATTTTAAGGTGAGGCTAAAGTAATGTCAAAGGATCATGATCACTGAAGGTGAGGAGATTGTTCATGGTCTTGGCTTTAGTATCCATGACGACACGCGCGTAGTACTTAAGAGTCAAATCGATAATCTTAACTATCACTTGAAAAAAGCGCGTGCTATTCTGAAGTTTGAAAGTACGTATCATAAATCATAAGGAGTGTCCAACATCATGCTGTACATGCCGCGCGAAGAGGGTCAGGGTCTCGTTGAGTACGCGCTGATTCTCGTGTTGGTTGCGGTCGTCGTCATCGTCATTCTGGCGCTGGTCGGTCCTGCCATCGGTAACATCTTCTCGAACATCGTCAACACCCTCTAACTCATCGACTTATCCAAGTCAGCGCACTTCTTCAGACAAGCCCCGCCTCTGGCTGGGCTTTTTATGTTATGGTCATACAGACGTTCGCGGTTCCCAAAAGGGAGCATGTGTAATGTTCTGTCTGCCTAACGAACAGGGTCAGTGTCTGGTGGAAGTAGTGTTCATCGCGCTTTTCGGCGCCATTGTGACCGTCTTCCTGCTTGCCGTGACCGGTCCGGCTACTGGGAATGTATTCAGCAATATCGTCACCACCCTCTGATACCGCGCCGCGTTTTTCTTGACTTCATTCCGTCCTAGCCATCCCCGCACTTGCGGAGCGTTTCGGCATTTGACACAAGATTCTTCATTCTGTTCATCCAAACTTCGGTTGACAGCCCGGCTTTAACGCCCTTATAATGTGACCGAAATTTCAGGAGAGGGGGGAGCGGCGGGTTGCTCTGTCGCCGCTAGCGTCACCGTGCATCTTGTGTTCAAGCAAAACTATTGCTCGGACGCACGGCTTGTGTGCGCACATGTTCACCAGCGCACCATACAGCCGCGTGGGCGTCGAGCAACTTCTACGTCCGTTTGTCAGCCCTCCATGACTATCTTACATAACCCAAAGGGGAGACAAACCAATGGTAGAAGCGACATGGGCAGCGGGCGGGTCGGAGATGGACTTTGCCGCGCTTCTGGAAGCGTCATTCGCAGAAGAAATGCCCGAACGCGGCGATATCGTCACCGGAACTATCGTCAGTGTTGACAATCAGGGGCTGATCGTCAGCGTTGACGGCATGAAACGCGATGGCATCGTCCTGCGCCGCGACTTGGAACGGATGAATGTGGAGCCGTCGCAGTTTCATGTTGGCGACGAGATCGATATCATGATTCTGCGGATGGAGGATGATGAGGGAAATCTCCTCTTGTCGCTGTCACAAGCTCAGCAAACCGAAGACTGGAAGCGCGCTGAAGAACTACTCAATACGGAAGGCGTGTTTGAGGGTGTCGTTGGCGACGCCAATCGCGGCGGCTTGATCGTCCCCTTCGGCAATCTGCGTGGATTTGTGCCGGCAAGCCATGTGCTTGATCTGCCGCGCGGGTTGAGCGAAGATGACCGCAAACTCCGCATGACGCGTATGGTCGGGCAGACGATCAGTCTGCGCGTGATCGAGGTCAACCGCAAACGGCGGCGCTTGGTCTTCAGCCAGCGCGATGCACAGCGCGGCAACCGCGAACAGCGCAAGGAACTCCTGCTCGATCAGCTCCATGAAGGTGAGACGCGCACCGGTATCGTCAGCGGACTGCGCGACTTCGGCGCATTTGTCGATCTGGGCGGGGCGGACGGTCTGATTCACATTAGCGAGCTGGCGTGGCATCGCGTCAATCATCCGCGGGAAGTCCTGAAGGTTGGCGATGAGGTGCAGGTCTACATTCTCCGCCTCGACTCAGAGGGCAAGCGCATTGGCTTGAGCCTCAAGCGCCTTCAGGATAATCCCTGGGCGAGCGTCGAGGAAAATTACCATGTCGGGCAGTTGGTCGAGGGGACGATCTCGCGCGTCGCGCAGTTTGGCGCGTTTGTCAGTCTTGATCCGGGCATTGAAGCCCTGCTCCACACCAGCCAGATCGCAGACCCGCCGCCGGAAGACCCCTCGCTGGTTGTCCATGAGGGGCAGCGCCTTGTCATGCGCGTTATCAGCATTGAAGCGGACAAGCAGCGCCTCGGCTTGAGCCTTAAAGAAGTCACTGAAGAGGAAAAAGCCCGCTGGCAGGCGAGTAAACCTCAATCGAGCGCCTCTGAAACGAATACGCCTGCTGATTGTGTGCCAAAAACCGACGCTCACTCAGAAGCCGCCGCGCTTTAATGCCGCCATATCGAATTCTGGAGATGGGCATAGAAGCCTATCTCCAGAATGCCAATGTTCGCCGTATGCAGCGGGCATTCCGTCCTGTACAATTCTCAGCTGTCAGCATTTAATGGAACTTAGCAACATTATTCCGGAGCAGGCTTCTGCTCCACCTGATAATGCGACCGGAAAGGAGGTGAAGGCATGGCGCACGTAACGCTCAAACCGAATGAATCGCAGGAATCGCTGCTCCGTCGGTTCCGTAAGAAAGTGACCAACAGCGGTGTTCTCAGCACCGTCCGTCGTAAACGCTGGCATATTTCCAAAAGCGAACTCCGCCGTATTGAGAAGAAAAAAGCGATCCGTCGTTCGCGCCGCCGTCAGCGCAAGGCGCTGTCGCGTTAGCGTGTGACCGCGCGCTCGCTTTCCTCCGCTGAACGTATCTGATGCTTCACCTCGCGCCGCTGCCCACTGTGGGCAGCGGAGTTGTTCGTTTATAGAGTCTGGCAAAGGGTGAGTATGGCAAAGAAAGACGACAAGCTTGAAGTTGAAGGCGTAGTGGTTGAGGCGCTGCCCAATACGCAGTTTCTGGTTGAGCTGGAAAATGGGCACAAAGTTCTGGCGTATCTGTCGGGCAAAATGCGTAAGTATTACATTCGCATCCTGCTTGGCGACCGCGTGCGTGTAGAGATGAGCATGTATGATCCATCGCGCGGGCGCATCACCTACCGCTATCGCGAAGGACAGCGCCCCGGTGAGGAAGGTGAAGAACTGCGCTGACCGAGCTTGAGGGCGGCTGCGCTAGCGCGGTTTTGCGCCCCAGTGAACTGCCGTTGTGCCGAACATGAAAGTTTTGTAAGCAACATCGACGAACCCAGCGGCGCGCATGAGCGCTGCCAGTTCCTCTGGTGTCTTGAATTTCTGTGTCGACTCCGGAAGATATTGATAGGCATCTGGGTTGCCGCTGATCAGCCTGCCCAAAGTTGGGATGCCGTACTTTAGATACAGCAGAATGAAGGGGCGCAGCAGGTTATCCGGCGGCGGCGCAGTATCCAGCAGCACCAGGCGTCCCCCCGGCTTCAGCACGCGCATCTGCTCGGCAAAAGCGCGCGGAATATCGATCACGTTGCGCATTAGGTAGCCCGCCGTCACCGCATCGAATGAGTCTGACGGAAAAGGCAAATTGAGCGCGTCCGCCCCGCTCCAGCGCACGACCGAACCGTTTGGACGTTTCTGCCCCACCAGCATCATCCCAACGGAGAAATCCGCGCCGATGACCCGCGCCGATGGGTCAGCGTGGAGTGCGGCAAAAGCGATATCGCCTGTCCCGGTCGCTAAATCGAGCAGTGATCCGCCAGTCGGAAGCTGTGTCTGCCGGATCACAAATCGCCGCCAGCGCTGATCCTGCCCGAACGTCATCACCCGGTTCATCAGGTCATAGCGAGCAGCGATCCGGTCGAACATATTCTGCACGTAGGCGGCGCGCTCTTTGCCTTGCAGCATTGCCATAAAAAACCGATCCTAACTTAGCGAAACGCCAACAGCATATCCTGAAACGCTGAGTCTGAGATGAGTCAAACTTACGTCCGGCAAACAGGGCGCAGCCCTGTCTCATCTGGCTCAAAGCTGGGAGGGAAGTCACTCTGAACCCCGCGCGGGAAGTTGAAAAAGGTATAGAAATGATGTTTTTCAACGATCATCTGACCGCGCACGCTGCGCACAAACTGCAAAAACTCACGCGCCAGCTTCTCATTCTCATCAGGAATCATCGGACTTCGCAGGACATACATATACAGCGGGCGGATCAGGCTGCTAGGATATTCGCTCAGATTGAATCGGTCAGCCAACGGATTGATCGGGCGGTCGTCTCCCCGCAAGATAGGGATGATGCGGATGAACTGCTCCGGCTGCGTGCGCATCCATGCCGTGCTGACCCAATAGAGCGATCCCGGCATCGCTAGGGCTGCGTCTAAACAGACATCGTTTGAGGGGCACGGAATGTAATTTGTGCCTGGCGGGAAATACTGATTGTCGCTCAGATCATTATCCAGCCAGCCCGCGACAGTGCGCAGAATCACTTCCGTCGTCCCGCTTCCGGGGCGCGCCAACATGCGGATCGGTCCCGGCACGCCGCCGACCGTTTGCCAATCTGTGATCTGACCGCGCAGGATGCTGCGCAAATTCCGCTCCAACAGCGCTGCAAGCGGGTTTGCGATGTCCGTCACGAAAGCAACGACATCATAGCCAATTACAGCGGCGCAGTCGATCTCCACACCTGCACCTTTCAGCTCATTGTATTGCAGGATCGTCATCGGCTCGGACATTGCCAGCACATGCACGCATTCGCCTCTGATGGCGCGTTCAACCCCGCGCACCGATCCAACGCCCTCAATCCGAACACGGACTTCAGCCTGTCGCTCAAACTCGTTCTTCCAGTCCACCGCCATCTCGATGCCGTCACCCAGAATTGTGTTGCTGCCCGCAACGCACAATTCGGGATAAAAAAGGCTTCTGAAGCGCTCCAGCGTGTCCGCTGCTCCGCCTGCGTCCGCCGCAATGCCGAGGAGCGTCCCCAACAGCGTACCGACGAAAACAAACAGACCCAAGCGCGAACCGCCGCGCTCGCGCTCTACACGCTCGGTTTTTGTCTGAGGAGGCGCTTGTCGCCGCGCCGGCTGAGCTTTCGTTGGCGTGCTGGCGACAGGGCGTGTCTTCGGCTGCGAACTGGGACTTGCCGTCGCGGAGCGAGAGGATGAGAAAATCGGAGAAGCGCTTGATTCGCTGGGCTGAGTCTGCGATGATCGGGCTGGCAGTCCTGAGCCGGATACAGGCGCGTAGTCTTTTGAAGCAGACCGCTGCTCAGGATAGAGATCAGCGAAGGGGTCGTCTTCATCAAGTCGGCGTTTAGACGCGCTGGCATTTTGTGCTAGTTCCTGAAGACGCTTGAGCGAATCTTTTGCTTCATTTGAACTCTTGCTGGAATGCCGCGAATTGTAGTTCATGATTTTTCTTTCCAGTTTGATGTCCTTAAAGTTGATCATAAACCAGCGATCCATTAATAAAATTTTCACCATTGTTAAAAATGATTAATCATGATGGTCTGAAAGCACAAACACGAAGAGGAACCAGCATGGGAAAGATTAAGCTGCATCATGTCGCGATTGTGGTCGAAGATGTCGAGCGGGCGCTCGGATTCTGGCGCGACACGCTCGGTCTGCCGCTGCATCATATCGAACACAACCAGGATGAACAGGTGGACATTGCTTGTCTGCCTGCTGGCGAGGGCGCAATCGAGCTGGTCGCGCCGTTCACGGACGATAGCGGAGTCGCGAAGTATCTGGCAAAGCGCGGCGCGGGCTTGCATCATCTCTGTCTCGATGTGGGCGATCTCGATGCCGCCGCCGCCAGACTGCGCGCAGCCGGCGCAGAGCTGATCAACGAGCAGCCTAAGACGCGCCCCGACGGGACGCGCTATCTGTTCGTCCATCCGCGCAGCACTGGCGGCGTGCTGCTGGAGCTGTATCAATTGCCCTGAGCCGCCGCCATCAGCCCCCACCAGGCGACCTGCATGTGCAGGATCGTCCAGGGATAATGATCGACCCACCCCACCGCCGCGAACGCCGCGGTCACCGCCAGAAACGCGGCGCGTTCCAACGTCCGTGGACGCCTCAGCCCACTGATGAATGCTGCGATCAGCGCGCCGATCAGCAGCAGGACGCCCGGCGTGCCGAGTTCCGCCCAGGCAAGCAGGTAGATATGATGCACGTTATCGCCGCGCAGATCGTAAAAGGTCTGGGCGATGTAGAAACTAGAGCGCCAGGGAAAATTGCCGATCCCAACGCCGAGGATCGGGCGCTCAGCAATCGACCGCAGCGCAAAATCCGTGAAAACGATCCGATCCGCGACTGATCGCAGTTCTACCGACTCCTGTCCCTCCCCTGCCCGCGCCAGGACAAACGGGCGATACGCGTTCAGCCACCATCCCGTCACGACAATGACCCCAATGAGTGAGACTGCCAGCGGCAGCCGAATGTCCCGCCGTCGCATCTGCGGCAGCAGCATCAGCAGCCCGACGAGTCCGCCAACTGCCAGTCCGAGCCATGCACCGCGTGAAAAAGTCAGCAAGAGTGCGGAGAAACCGGCGATGAGCAGCATCGCGCCGATCAGCCGCACGACTCGCCGCTCCGCGAACACCAGCGATGCCGACGCCAGCGTCCCAACCAGCAGCGCGCCCGCCGCGACATTCGGATGCGGCAGCAGCCCATACGGACGGGCAAAGACCGCGCCGTCCGCCCGCAGCAGGCTGATCCCGGTCATCTGGGCATTGAAAGCGAATTCGCCCAGCGCTGTCAGCCCCAGTGACCCGCCGCTGAGCGCCTGCGCGATCACCAGCGGCGCGTGCCATGCCAGGGTGACCGCCAGCACGCCGGCGATTACCCGCTTTGGCGGCGCGCAGCACACCATCACAATTGCGAACAGCGCGACGACACAGAATTGCAACGCCGACGTGGCAGCCACATGCGGATCGCGCCAGCGGATGAATGCCCATTCCGTCGAAAATGCCGCCCATGCTGCCAGCAGCAGCAGCAGCAGCGCCCATGCTCGCCGCGCCTGACCGCCGCGTCCTTTAGCCTTCAGCAGCGCGTGAAATCCGGGCAGCCCCATCAGCAGCCAGCCGAAAATTGTTAGCAGAATTGGCAGGAATATCAGAAATCGCGTGGCATACAGCGGCGCAAACACCGGAGTCTGCCCGATCCGCAGCCAGATTGGAATCAGCGCCAGGCTCAGCACGATCCCGGTCTGCGCGGGCAGCCGCCGCCAGTCGATCGATGTCAATGTAAGTTTTCCCTGTTCTTCAGCGTCAAATACATTACCCAAGCGCCATCATAACGTATGACATGCCGCGATGATGATTTTTCTCATCGTTTTTGCCTTGACCCTGTAGTAAGGTACAGGGTGTAAGCTGAAATGTATTGGAGAAAGCAGCCCTATTCATGTTCATGACACGCGGAGAACTCGCCAAACGGTGCGGCGTCAACCCGGAGACCATTCGCTATTACGAGCGCAGCGGATTACTGACCGAACCCCAGCGATCCGACGCGGGCTACCGCCTGTTCGATGAGGATGCTGCCGAACGGCTGCACTTCGTCAAGCGCGCTCGGGCGGCGGGCTTCACGCTGGAGGAAATCCGAACGCTGCTCGATATTCAGTATGCGCCGGATGCAACCTGTGGCGCTGTTTGCAGCCTGACCGCACAAAAGATCGCGCAGATCGACGAGCGCATCCGTCTGCTGACCTCGATGAGGGCGATGCTGGTCGATCTGATCGAGGTTTGTCCCGGCGGCGAGCGCCCGCTCGACGAATGTCCGATATTCGACAGCTTTGCGGGATGAAGCGGACAGCTTTCTAAGTTTTGATCTCATTCAGGTGATTTGGAGCAGAGTCAACATGCGAATCATTGCACTTATGGCAGCCCTGTTCACGATTGGCATCAGCGCGGCGCTTGCAGACGCGTCGGTCGATGGACGCAGCGGTCGCGCCGAAGTTCGGTTTCTCGAAGGGATGATCGACCATCACCAGATGGCGCTGGATATGGCAAATGACTGTCTCGATAAAGCCGAAGCTGAGTCTGTGCGCGCTCTCTGCACCCAGATTATCGCCGCTCAGAGCGCTGAGATCGAGCTGATGCGCGGTTGGCTGCTCGCCTGGTACAACGTCGCCTACGCGCCGATGTCGATGATGGAGATGATGCCCGCAGCGCCAGCAGCAGGCGGACATTCAGGACACGCCGGGCATGGCGGTATGGCGATGCCACAGACCGATCCGCCGATGATGATGGGCATGTTCGCGGGTCTAAACCGCCTCGAAGGTCGCGACTATGACATCGCCTGGCTTGAGGCGATGATCGACCATCACGACGACGCGCTGCATATGTCAGAGCGGCTTCTGGGACGCGCTCAGCACGATGAGCTGATCGCGCTGGCAAACACTATCATCAGCGCGCAGAGCGCCGAGATTGCGCTGATGGAATCCATGATCGAGGAGCTGAGTCTCAATGGCTGACATTTCGCTGGACGATATCAAACTCGCACCGCCCACACCATCGGGGGACAATCCTAGAATTGTCCTGCCGATCACCGGTATGACCTGCGCGGCGTGCGTTCGCAATGTCGAGCGCGCTTTGAAAAAGCCGGAGGGCGTCGTCGATGTGTCGGTCAACCTGGCGACCGAGCGCGCAACCGTCACGTATCTTCCCGGCACAGCGCGGCGCGGCGATCTGGTGAAAGCCGTTGAAGCCGCTGGCTACGGCGTGATCGACCTGACCAACTCAGCAGCGCCGGAAGACGCAGAGCGAGCGGCACGTCAGGCGGAGATCGACCATCAGCGGCGTTTGGTGGTGATCGGCGTCATTTTCACCCTACCGCTGTTCATCATCAGTATGGCGCGCGACCTGCTTATGGCGGCATACATGCCGTATATGGGCATGGCAAACATGTCCATTGAGATGGCGCAGATTCACGGCGTGCCGGATGCGCTCGCGTGGATGTTCTGGTCTGGGATGCCACTCGTCCTGATGGCGCTGGCGACGCCGGTACAGGTCATGGTTGGGCGGCAGTATCTCGTCGGCGCATGGAAAGCCGCGCGCAGCGGCACGACCAACATGGACACGCTGATCGCGATTGGATCATCGGCGGCATACCTGTACAGCGTGGTGGTCACAGCTGGACTCTTGTTCGGTTTTGCGGAGGTCGTTGGCGATCACGTTTACTTCGAAACCGCAGCGGTGATTCTGACGCTGATCACGCTTGGTAAACTGCTTGAAGCGCGGGCGAAAGGTCAGACCAGCGCCGCGATCAAGCAGCTCATGGGGCTTGCGCCCAAGACTGCCCTGCTGCTGCGCGGCGATCAGGAAATCGAGATCGCCAGCGATGAGATCATGGTCGGTGACCGGTTGGTTGTCCGACCTGGCGAACGGATTCCCGTTGACGGCGTGGTCATAGCAGGGCACTCCGCCGTCGATGAGTCGATGCTGACCGGCGAGAGCCTGCCCGTGAACAAGACAGTTGGCAGTGAAGTGATCGGTGCGACGATCAATAAGCAGGGCCGGCTGATCATCGAGGCGCGCCGCGTCGGATCGGAGACCGCGCTGGCACAGATCGTGCGCCTGGTCGAGCAGGCGCAGGCATCGAAAGCGCCGATCCAGCGGATTGCCGACCAGGTATCCGGCGTGTTTGTGCCGGTCGTGCTTGCGCTGGCAGCCTTGACCTTTATCGGCTGGCTGCTGATCGGTCAGGTGGGCTTTACAGCGGCGATGGTGAACGCAGTGGCGGTGCTGGTCATTGCCTGCCCGTGCGCGCTCGGCTTGGCGACTCCAACCGCCATCATGGTCGGGACAGGGCGCGGCGCAGGCATGGGCATCCTGTTCAAAAACAGCGAGTCGCTTGAGAATGCCAAACGCATCCAAGTGATCGCGCTCGATAAGACCGGCACGATCACGCGGGGCGAACCCGTTGTAACGCAGGTCATCCCGCTGAATGGGGTCAGTGAGGCGGAGCTGCTGTGGCTGGCTGCAAGCGTCGAGCGCGCCAGCGAACACCCGCTCGCACAAGCCGTCGTCGAAGCGGCGAAAAGCCGCGCTCTGAAGCTCGCCCACCCGACCGCGTTCGAGGCGGTATCCGGTCGCGGTGTGCGAGCGTGTTTGCACGGACAGATCATCCGCGTCGGCAGCCCGCGTTTTCTGACTGATGAAGGCATTGATCTGAGTTCAGCCCAAAAGCCGCTGCATGATCTTCACGGGGCGGCGCAGACCGCGATTGTGATCGCGGTCGATGATACACTTGTCGGCGTCATCGGGATCGCAGATACCGTTAAGCCCGGCGCGCGTGACGCGGTGCGCGAACTCCAAGCATTCGGCATGGATGTAGTGATGATCACGGGAGACAACCAGGCGACCGCCGAGGCGATTGCCCAACAGATCGGCATTTCAAGGGTGTTTGCCGATGTGCTGCCGGAACAGAAAGTGAACGCCATCAAACAGGTGCAGTTGGAGGGCAAGCGAGTGGCGATGGTGGGGGACGGCATCAACGATGCGCCCGCGCTGGCGCAGGCGGATGTCGGGATCGCCATCGGCACGGGAACAGACATTGCTATGGAAGCCTCGGATGTCACGCTGGTGAGCGGCGATCTGCGCGGTGTGGCGCGCGCCGTTCGCCTGAGCCGGGCGACCATGCGGACGATTTACCAGAATTTATTCTGGGCATTCATCTATAACATCATCCTGATCCCGGTGGCAATGGCGGGCGCACTCATGCCGATTCTCGCCGCTGCTGCAATGGCGTTCTCCAGCGTGTTTGTCGTGTCGAACTCGCTCCGGCTGCGGTGGGCGCGGACGGAGCCATAACCGTTGTGCATCACCTCGGCAGCAGCCAGTGGTTGCCGTCTGCACACTACGATTGTCGGCGCACTCACACGTCTACTGCGTATGTAAGTTCGAGGGCTTATGAAGCGCGTTAGCAGCAGCGATTTTTCTCATGAAAAGGGTACAGACCAAGACTATTTTCGGTTGGTCATGCTCACGGTGATGGGACAGGCGCTCGACGCGGCGGGCTATATGCTTGAAGACCGCCCGACTCAGTGGGCGGGCGGTCTGTTTCGCTTCGTCAAACCCTTTGACGATGGGACAATCGGCACGATCCAGGTTCAGCTGCTGTCCTATGTCATGACTGAGTTTGCCGAGCCGAAACCGTCACGCTTCAGGGTATCGCTGCAGCGCGGGGCGAAGCAGCGGACGCTGAGCGCGCTGGTGGTGGAGGATTTCGGCGTGGCGATCCTGCCGTCCGCCGACCACTGGTGGACGTTTACCGATGTTACCAGCTTGGGTCAGGCGCTGGCGGAGGCGGGGCATTTGATCATTGGGTATGGCATCCCCTGGTTGGCGGGCGATCTGACGCCGAAGCAGAACATACAGTGATATTTAGCGCGCTATCTCAGCGTCAGTCGGCATGTTTCGTAGGGCGCGCGTAGGGCTTTCGGCATGGACGACACACTGGGGGCAGCGGGTATAATGCGCGCTATGATCAATCTAACCCGTATGCTCTGGCTGCTAGCGCTGATCCTTGCGAGCTGCGCGGGGGAGCAGCCGCCGCAGTATGTGATCATTACCAATACGCCGTCCACGCCGCCGACTGCGACTCTCACCCCAACCATCGAACCGACGCCAACGATTGCGCCGGAGATCATCGCGCGCACCGCCGACCGCGAACTGCTCAATGGGCGATTTGAAAGCGCAGCAGCGACGTATACCGTGCTGCTCAATCAGCCCGGCGTCCCGGATGATCTGCGCGCCGACGCCGCGTTCAAGCTCGGTCAATCGGCATTACGCGAAGGCTTGTTCGCTGACGCAGTGAGCGCGCTCACAATGCTGATCGACTCTTATCCAAACCATGACCGAGCGGTATTAGCGCGCTTTCTGCGCGGCGATGCCTATCTTGGGCTGTCGCAGTGGGCGAATGCGACTGCCGATTTTGAGGCGTATCTGGCGGCGCGTCCTGGCTTGATTGACAGCTATGTTCACGAACGCATTGGCGATGCGCAGTTAGCATTGGGTCAGCTTGACGCTGCTCTGGAACGCTATCGGATGGCAGCGGATGCCAGCCGCAGCACTGTCCCGCTGGTGGCGCTGCGTGAGCGCTTGGCTCAGGTTTACCTGAATAACGGGCGGATCGCTGACGCAGTCGCGCAGTATGACAAAATCCTGGAAATTGCCCGCAATCTCCCTTATCGCGCTCAGATCGAGATGGCGGCGGCGCGCGCGCTGCTGGCAAGCGAGCAGGAGGCGGACAAGCAGGCAGGACTTACGCGAGCTGGGCGGGTTTTCAACGAATACCCAGACACCCGCCAGGCGTATGAGGCGATGAACATCCTGATCAGGAATGGGGTTGAGCTGAGCGCATTGAGCATCGGTCGGGTCAGTTTTGTCTTTGGCGATTATGAGCGCGCTCTCGAAGCGTTCAATACATATACGACACAGACTCCGCTGGCTTCAATCCCCGCTGAGCTTTACCTGCTGCTTGGACGCGCTTATCGCGAAATCGGCAACTCAGCGGCGGCGGTCACAGCGTTTCAGACGATAGTCGAGAGCTATCCGACGGATCCGCTGTTGGGAGAAGCCCTGCTTGAGCAAGGACGAACACGCTTTCTCGCCAACGATATTGCCGGTGCGATTGAGACCTACCTGCAAATCGCGCAGAACTATGATTATCTGCCGCAGGCGGCGGAGGCGCTCTGGCGCGCTGGCTATCTGCACAGTGTGAATGACCGACGTGAAGCAGCGCGCCCGATCTTTGAGCGGCTGGCAGATCGCTATCCCGCGACCGATCAGGCGCGCAGCGGTCTAGCGCTGGCGGCATCGGCAGCATTCAACGCGGGTGAAAATCAAGTTGCAGAGCGCTTTTACGCGGAGTTAGCAGTCAAAGCGACAGGCGAGGAACGCGCTTCGGCGTATCTGATGGTGGCGCGGCTGGCATTGGCGCGCGGCGATGCCAGCGCAGCGCAGAACGCCCTCAACAACGCGCTGAGCGCCGCGCCGGACAGCTATTTCAGCCAGCGCGCCGCCGATATTGCGGCTCATCGCTCGGTGTTTGAGCCGCCAAGCGCCTATCGCTTTGTGTTCGATGAGGCGGCGGCGATTGCAGAGGCGGAAGCGTGGCTGAGAGCGCGTTTTGACATCGAGCAAGAAGGCGCGCTGTGGATGCTGTCACCTGAATTAGCAGCAGATCCTCGGCTGATCCGCGGGACGGAACTGTGGCAGGCAGCGGCGGTCGATGAGGCAAAGGTGGAATTCAGTGAATTGATTGAAGCCAAGCGTAGCGACGCGCTGGCGTCATACCAGCTTGCGATCCATTTTCGCTCGATTGCCGCTTATCAAAGCTCGGTTTTTGCTGCGGCGAATGTCCTGATCGCGGGTGGGGTCAGTACGCTCGAAGGACCGTCGTTCATCGCCCGAATGCGCTACCCGGTATATTACCTGGATGTGGTGCAGGATGCAGCGTCGCGTTACGGCTTCGACCCGCTGCTGATGTTCGCCTTGATCCGCCATGAGAGTCTGTTCGATACTTACGCGACAGCCGCGGCGGGCGAAAAAGGGCTGACTCAGGTAATCCCCAGCACCGCTAACTATATCGCGGCTCAGATCAACTTCCCCGATTATCAGCACGCTGACCTGTTTCGCCCCTATGCAGGGATCGAATTCGGCGCGTTCTATCTTGCAGAGCAGCTTCGGCTCTTCAATGGCTATGTGACAGCCGCGCTTGGCGCATATAACGCCGGACCTGGACGCGCACAAAGCTGGCTGGCGATTGCTGGACGCGATCACGACGCCTTTATGTCCGCCATTACCATCGACAGCACGCGCACTTACATTCAGCGCATTTACAGTTTCTACAATATCTACAGGGCGCTTTACGGGGTTGAGTTGGATACCTAAATTTCGGAGACGCTCTGAACGAGCATCGACCTCACCTTCGAGACCAAGTCATGATGCAGAATTGGCTTGGGCAGATAATCGTTTGCGCCAGCTTCGATCCCCTGGATTACACTCTTAGAGTCGCCGCGCGCCGATAGGATCAGGACGGGTGTTCGTCGGGTTGCCTCGCGTTTGCGTATGAGCTGACATAAATCGATGCCATTCATGCCCGGCATCATCACGTCGAGGATGATCAGATCAGGGGTAAGGCTGTCCAGCAGTTCTAACGCGGTCTTTGCATCGCGCGCTTTCGAGACGCCGAAGCCGCCGCGCTCGAGCATGATGCCGATCAACGTTAGCGCGCCAATTTCGTCGTCCACAACCAAGATATGTCGCTTCATCCTCGTTACCTTTATCACTGCCGCCTGTATATCGACATACGATTGACGAAACATTGTGTCAGACAGGTAAAATAACGGATCAATTTACTAATCCTTCTTTTGTTAGTTTATCATCAGTTAGAACCAGCAACAACAAAGATTTTTGCTCTCCGACTGACGATTTGATCTTAAGTTTACAACCTTCACATTAGAAAATGCGTATTTTAATCAGGCAAGAGTATGTCATTGGAAAGGGGGCAGCGATGAGTCAATCTGTCGCCATTCATGTTGAAAACATTTCTAAATCATATGGGACGTTCAGGGCGGTATCCGAACTGACATTTAAAGTGTTTAAGGGCGAAGTGTTCGCCATGCTCGGACCGAATGGGGCTGGTAAAAGCACAACAATTCGGATGATTCTCGACATCCTTAAGCCAGACAGCGGAAAAATTGAAGTGCTGGGTGGAGCGCTTACGCAGGCGACAAAGGAACGCATCGGATACCTGCCAGAGGAACGCGGACTTTATCGCGGAGTCAGCGTGATCGAGATGATGGTCTATCTCGGCACATTGAAAGGGCTGTCTCCGGCTGACGCGCGCCGCCGTTCAATGGACTATCTGACGCGGCTCGATCTAGCGGAATATGCCAAAAAGAAAGTCAGCGAGCTGAGCAAGGGGATGCAGCAGAAAGTCCAGTTTGCGGTGACCGTGCTGCATGATCCCGAACTGATCATCATCGATGAGCCGTTTTCTGGGCTTGATCCGGTGAATACACTGGTCATCAAAGACCTGCTGCTCGATTTTCGGCGGCGCGGCGGCGCGGTGGTGATGAGTACACACCTGATGCACCAGGTGGAAGAAATGGCGGATCGGCTGCTGATGATCAGCCGAGGTCAGCAAAAGCTGTACGGCACGGTGGCGGCGGTGCGCGCGCAGTACGCGCTGCCCGCTGTCATTGTTGAAGGACAGGGGGAGTGGAAACAGCTTGAGGGCGTTGAGCGTGTGGAACACAGCGAAAATGGGCGCATGGGCGACGTGCTGTTTCTGAAGCCCGGTGTTCAGCCCGATCATGTGCTGGGCGAGATCGCGCGCCGCGATGATATGCATATCCGCCGATTTGAACTGGCAGTGCCGAGCCTTAACGATATCTTTATCCAGGTCGTGGCAGGGGAGCGCTATGAACAAAGCGTGGTTGGTCGCTAGACGTGAGTTTCTGACCAATGTCCGTAAGCGGTCTTTTCTGCTGTCCGCAGTTGGGATGCCGCTTTTCTTCATTGCGCTGTTCTATGTCATTTTCGCCTTAACCGCCCGCCAATACGATCTGGCAAGTTTAGGGATAATTGGCTATGTTGACCGATCTGGAATCCTAGCGGGTCAGGTGGACAAGCCAGCGGCATTTGCGCCCTTTTCATCGGAGAACGAGGCGCGCGCGGCGCTCGATGCGGGTGAGATCGGCGCGTTTTTCATCGTCCCGGAGGATTACGAAACAACCGGGGCGATCACTATCTATGGACGCACTGACCGTAACCCCGATCTTGAGCGCGAGATCACTGCGTATCTGGTCGTTAATCTGGGTGTCGATGTCGATCCTGAGCGCTTGGCGCGGATGCAGAAGCCGGTCGAGACCAGTGTGCTGTTTTTAGACAGCGGGCGATTGCTGAACGATGAAAGCTTCGCTGGGTTGTTCATTGTCCCGCTGGTATTCGTGCTGCTGTTCTCGATAGGGGCGCAGGTCACCAGCGGCTATCTGATGTCGAGCGTGGTTGAGGAAAAATCCAACCGCATCATGGAGATCCTGATCACGACAATAACGCCGTTTCAACTGCTGATCGGGAAGATCATCGGTCTGGGCGCGGTGGGGCTGCTTCAGCTGGCGATCTGGATCGGCGCGGGGCTGACGGTGGTGGAAATCAACCGCAATGCTCCGCTGATCCAGGGCTTGGCGCTCCCGCCCGATTTGGTGGTGATTGCGCTGGTATATTTCATCCTGTCCTATTTTCTCCAGGCAAGCCTGATGGCGGGCATTGGGGCAGCTGCGGGTGGTGAGCAGGAAAGCCAGCAGATCGCCGGGATTCTCTCGCTGGTATTCTTGCTGCCATACTTCTTCATGATTAGCTTTATCACCAATCCGGGCGGTTTTATCCCCGTTTTGTTCACTTTCATTCCGTTCACCGCGCCGGTGGCGGTGATTGCGCGGATGGCGTTCAGCACCGTGCCGCTGGAGCAGATCGTGATCAGTATGGCGATTCTTTTCGTCACGGCGCTGCTGATTGCGTGGGCATCAGCGCGCATTTTCCGCTGGTCGCTGCTGATGTATGGCAAGCGCCCGTCGCTTCGTCAGTTGATCGGCGCACTGCGCTCTAATGCGATGCAGACAACCGCAATCGGGGAGGCACAAGGATGAGTCGGCTGACCTTGCAAATTTTTCTGTATGAGCTGTGGCGCGGGCTGCGTCGGCGTGGGTATTTGTTTTCGGCTTTTGGCATTCCCCTGCTGGTGCTGCTGGGACTGCTGATCGCGCCGCGTCTGGCGGGTGTCGCAGCGCAGGATGCGGCGGAGAGCATCTCCCGCGCTCAAGAGCGTGCGGCACAGTTTGGCGATGCGCTCGGCTATGTCGATTTATCGGGTCTGCTTGAGGGCATCGCGCCGAGCAATCCGCGTTTAACGCCTTATCCCGATGAGCAGTCCGCGCGCGCAGCGCTGAACGCGGGCGAGATCGCCGGATACTATCGCATTGAGCCGGATTATCTGGAGACTGGGGCGGTCACAACCGTCATGCCGATGCTGCGCTTGGACAGCATCGACTCCGCTCCAATCCGGCGGCTGATGCTGGATGCTCTGACCCAGGGGCTTGACTCCGATCTCGCTGCCCACTTAACTCGAACCCCCAGCTATACCACGATCAATATCTCGCTGCTTGGCGCGAAGGAAGGCGGTGGATTGGATGAGGGCAGTACGTTCATTGTTGTGTATGTGTTCGCGCTGGCGCTGCTAATCGGCGTGTTCTTCACCAACGGTTATCTGTTGCAGACTGTGATCGAAGAGAAAGAGACGCGCCTGATCGAAATCCTGATTTCGAGCGTGCGCCCTTCCGATCTACTGACCGGAAAAATCCTGGCGATGGGCTTGCTTGGGCTGCTGCAAATGGCGTTCTGGGTGGCTGGTATCATCCTGGCGATCCAGATCGCGGGCGGCGGCGCAGGGCAGCTTGAATTTCTGGCGTCAATTGCAAATATCCGGCTGCCGACAGAACTCGTCCCGCTGCTGGCGATCTATTTCGTGCTGGCGTATCTGCTGTTTGCTGCGCTTTATGGGATCATCGGCGCTCTCTCCAATTCGATGCGCGAGGGACCGCAGTACGCGGTGATCTTTACCATTCCGGCGGTGTTTCCGCTCTATTTCATCAATCTCTTTGCGACCACACCAGATGGAACCATCCCGACCGTACTGAGTCTGTTCCCGCTGACCGCGCCGCTGGCGATGGTGCAGCGGCTGGCGATCTCGGTTGTCCCACTGGAGCAGATCATGCTGAGTATCGCGCTGCTGGCGGCATCCTGCGTAGGAGCGCTGTGGCTGGCGGGGCGGCTGTTCCGAATGCAGACGCTGCTTGCGGGTCAAATGATCAAGCTGCGCGAACTGCCGTATTTGCTGCGCGGCTGAAAAGTTAAAGCCCCCTGAATGTGGGAGGCTTAACCCATCCCTGTTTTATTCGATTCTAATATGCCGTCTGTATCATGTGACATAGTGTTGATTTCTCAGAAGGAAAATCCTGATGCAGTTTCCACCCCCAAAACCGCAGCAGCCGGATCATAAACCAGCCGGGGATGGGCCTCCACAGCCGCCGCGCATTCCAAACTGGACCTATCTGATCCTGGTCGGTCTGCTGCTGCTGTGGCTGCTGCGCCTGCCGGATATCATGGGCGGCGCGCTGGCAAGCGGCACGAGCCCGGCCATCGAAATTCCTTACTCGTTTTTCTATCAGCAAGTTGAAGCGGGTAATGTTGCCAGCGTGACTTTGCAAGACAGCTTGGCATTTGGTCGTTTCAACCGCGTGATCACGTTTCCGCCGGTGGATGAGCGCGATACAACAACACCGCGTTCCTCCTCGGATCGCTTTGTGGTGACACTGCTGCCGGTGAGCGATCCTGGTCTGGTCGAGACGCTGCGCGCTAACAATGTGACGGTCACCGGTCAGATTGTGCAGCCCAACCCGATCCTGCTGTTTCTGATCAACTGGGGACCGCTGCTGCTGCTGCTGGGCTTCTTCATCTGGTCAGCGCGGCGCGCACAGCGGCAGATGGGCGGTGTTTTCGGCTTTGGACGGACTCAAGCACGCGAATACAACGCGGAGAAGCCCGCCGTTACCTTCGCCGATGTCGCCGGACAGGACGCAGCAAAAGCCGAACTGGTCGAGATTGTCGACTTCCTCAAGGAGCCGGATAAGTACATTGCGCTGGGCGCGCGCATCCCGCGCGGCGTGCTGTTGGTCGGTCCTCCGGGGACGGGCAAAACGCTGCTGGCGCGTGCCGTTGCAGGGGAGGCTGGTGTTGCGTTTTTCAGCATTGCCGCGTCGGAGTTTGTCGAGATGTTCGTCGGCGTCGGCGCGTCTCGTGTCCGCGATCTGTTCGGCAAGGCGAAAGCCGCCGCGCCTTCCATCGTCTTCATCGATGAGATCGATGCAGTGGGGCGTCAGCGCGGCGCGGGACTTGGCGGCGGCAACGATGAGCGCGAGCAGACGCTCAATCAGATGCTCTCGGAGATGGACGGCTTTGATCGGAACGAGACAGTGATCGTGATGGCAGCCACCAACCGCCCCGACGTGCTTGATCCGGCGCTGCTGCGTCCAGGACGCTTTGACCGCCAGGTGACGGTTGGGCTGCCGGACAAGAAAGGGCGGCTTGACATTCTCAAGGTTCACGTGCGCGGCAAGCCGCTCGCGTCGAATGTCAACCTGGAAGACATCGCGCAGATGACGATTGGGTTCAGCGGCGCGGACATCGCCAATCTCGCCAACGAAGCGGCGCTGACGGCGGCGCGCAACAGCCGCAAGCAGATCACGCGCGATGACTTCATAGAAGCCTTCGAGCGCATCGTGCTGGGGACGCAGAGTCCGCCGCTGTCGAATGAGAAGGAGCGCCGTATTGTCGCTTATCATGAAGCTGGTCATGCGCTGGTGGCGGCACTGACCCCGGGAGCCGATCAGGCGTACAAAGTGACGATCGTCCCGCGTGGACAAGCGCTCGGCGTGACAGCGTTTCTGCCTGAAGAAGACCGCCGCAATCTGTCGCGGGATTACTTGCTGGGGCAGATGCGCGTGCTGCTCGGTGGACGGACGGCGGAGGAGCTGATCTTTAACGAGATCACGACCGGCGCGAGCAACGACCTTCAGCGTGTGACTTCAATTGCGCGGCGGATGGTCTCCCAATTCGGCATGAGCGACGCGCTCGGCCCGATCAACTTTGGTGAGGATGAGCGCCAGCCGTTCCTAGGCTATTCGCTGGCGCAGGGACGCAATTACAGTGAGGAGACCGCAGCTCGGATCGACGCTGAGGTGCGCCGGCTGATCGAAGAGGCGCATCGCGAGACGCGCGAACTACTAGAAGCCAACCGCGATAAGCTGATTGCGCTCGCGGATGAGCTGCTGCGCACAGAAGTGGTCGAGAAAGAGCGCGTGATGGAGTTAGTGGGCATTCAGCCTAAAATCCGCACTGGTGAGCTGCCGATACCGCAGCCAGCGCACTCAGACAGCGCGGATTAGCCATCGACCTAAGATATTGAATAAGAAATTGAAAAGGACGCCAGTTTCTTGGCGTCCTTTTTCGATCTTAACTCAGCTTTCTTCAGGCTTGTGCGTATTCCAATCAGAGGCACGTTCAAGGCTGTCGCCGATCCACTTACCAATTTCATGACCTGCCGCGCCGCCCAGCAAACCCACGACTGCGCCGATCATCAATCCGGTTGTCAGTCCTGGACTAATCCCGGCTGCCACGCCGATCCCTGCGATAATGGTCGTTGCAATCACCGCGATAATTATCGCTATGACGATTTGTTTGGATAGATCCATAAAAACGCTGTCCTCCAGCAAAACTAATGTGCTGACGATGGCTGCGATAAGCCCGAGCGCGCCAATAAGCAGACCTCCGACAAAACCCTGCGCTGAAATGACCCAACCGCTTACGATGCCGCCAATCAAACAGCCGATCAACGATCCGATAACTGCACCGACGATCATGCCGAGCCACGGGATGTCGTCATCGCTCGCATTTGAAGTGTTCGGCGTCAGGCTGATGATCAGCGCAGCGACATTCAGGCTGAGCGTGAAGATGAAAATGACGGCGCTCAGGCTCAAGGCGAACTTGTTGACGCCGTTGGCGGTCTCTGGCTGCCAGGCGGCAGCGAATAGTTTGATCAGATCGCCATCGGGAAAATTTGACCAGAACCAGACGAACGACAGCCCTAAAGCGAAAACCCCTACTCCACCGCCGATCAGTGTACGGGTTGACATCGTCTTTGCTCTCTCTTAGAACTACATTCTATTTTTTCTATTTCCTATTTTATACTGTACGCTGCAGTCTGCATTAAAAAATTGACCAACATTGAGCGAGCGCGTTCTCGTGGGCGCGCTCGCTCAATGTTGTCAGCGTCCGACCGTCCGCCGAATGAGCTTGACGACTTCCTCGACAATCGGCGGGATGATGCCGATGGCGATCAGCGGCGCAACAAGCGCACTGTCCAGCGGCGTCATACCAACCGGCAGCACATAGATTGCCAGGAGCGCAATGCCGATGGTGATCACCGCCGCGAGCAAGCTCCAGCGGTTGGTGAACAGCCCGATCTGGAAGATCGAATAGCGCAGGCTGCGCGCTGTGAAGGCGCTGCGGATGATCTTCTGAGTCATGAAAGCGACAAAAACAGCAGTCTGATGGACTGCCAGCGCATTCGGGCTGTCGATATCCATACCCTGCATGGTGGTGAAGTCCCGCGCCAGCCCTAGCGCGATCAGCATAGCGATGGTGGCGACCACTGACTGCAAGCCGATGCTGAACCACATCCACGGCGTGATCACGGGTTCGTCGGCGGGGCGCGGCGGCTTGTCCATGACATCGCGTTCGGCTTTTTCAGTCGCCAGCGCGATGCTCAGCCATGAGTCGCCAAGCAAGTTGATGACCAGAAGCTGCACCGCCGTCAGCGGAGTCGGCAGACCGACAACCGCCGCCACGATGAACACGCCGACCTCTGCGCCGTTGGTGCTGAGCAGCGCGTGAATATACAGCCGAGCGCGGTGCAGAATTGTACGCCCTACCTGAACTGCGTTGGCAATCGCTTCGTAGCTCCCGGTCAGCACGGCTTTGCTGACCGCTTTCGCCAGTTCCGTGCCGGACGCCATCGCGATGCCGACATTCGCCTGCTTGATCGCCGGCGCGTCGTTCACGCCGTCCCCGACCATCGCCACCAGATGCCCAGCGCGCTGGATTGCCCCCAGAATCACGACTTTGTGCTCCGGCGTAACGCGGCTGAAGATTTCCGCCTGATTAATATGCTCGATCTGCGCTGGGGTCAGCGACTCCGCGCCGGCACGATTGGACTGCCCCTGCGCCATGCGCAGCATTGCATCAATCTCCGCGCCTTCGATCACCACGCTGCGTGGCGCATCTTTGGGGATCAAGCCGATGTCGCGCGCGATGGACATGGCGGTCTCCGGGCTGTCGCCGGTGATCATCTTGACATCGATGCCAGCGCGCCTCAGGGTTTCGATTGTGCTTTTGACTTCTGGGCGGGCGGGATCGCTGATGGCGACCATGCCGACGAAGATCAGATTGTCCTCGTCACGCTCATCCAGATCGCGAACGGGTTCGTCCCATTCTTTCTCCGCCAGCAGCAGCACACGGTAACCTTGGCGCTCAAAATGCAGCAATTCGTCGCTGATGTGGGCGCGATCCTCGATGGTCAGCGGGCGAATCGCGCCATCGACCAGGACGCGCTCGCAGTGGGGCAGCAGAACGGATGGCGCGCCCTTGACATGCAGTGTCAGCGCGCCGTCCAGCTCATCCAGCGTGGACATGCGCTTGCGGCGGCTGCTGAAGGGCAGTTCGGCGCGGCGCGTCAAGCGCAGCTCAGGCGTGATCGGCAGCCCAGCTTTGTTCAGCAGGCGTCCGAGCGCTTCATCGGTGGCGTCCTTGAGGTTGTTAGCATAGCGCATGATCAGCAGCATCCGCCGGACATCACCGTTTACCGCTGTCCAGTCTAGCCCATCCAAGTGGATTTCACCCGCTTTCATGCCCCACAGGTGGGTTGCCGTCATATTGCCGAAGGTGATCGTGCCGGTCTTGTCGGTGCAGATCACCCCGACCGATCCTAAGCCTTCAGCGGCGTATTTTTCGCGGATGATGGTTTTCTTCTGCACCATTTCGCGCGCGCCCAGCGCCAGCGCGATCAGGATGATCGCGCCGAGCGCCTCTGGGATGAAGGCGACGGCAAGCGCGACCGCGACGATCAGCGCCTCCAGGATCGGGTATCCCTGCACCAGGATATAAATGGCGACGACCAGCGTACAGACGATCAGCGTGCCGAGCAGCAGCGTCTTGCCGAGCTGCTCCAACTGCTGCTGAAGCGGCGTCAGCGTTTCGCGGGTCTTCTGAAGATTTTCCCAGATTTTGCCGAGTTCGCTGCGCACGCCGGTTTCGGTGACCACAGCGGTCACGCTGCCTGCGGTGATGAACGTCCCCCCAAAGACCATGTTTGCACGATCTCCGAGCGCGGTATTTTCTGGAAGGACAAGCGCCGCTGATTTCTCGATGTCGTAGGGGTCGCCGGTGAAAAGCTGCTCATTAGCGGTGGCGTTGGAAGCATCGATAATGCGCGCATCCGCTGGCACTTTGTCGCCCTGCCCGAGCAGCACCAGATCGCCTGGCACAACTTCACTGGCAGACAGCACCATGCGCTGCCCGTCGCGGATGACGGTCGCTTTCTCGACCTGGAGCGCTTTCAGCTTTTCCATTTCTCGATTGGAAAAGTAATCGGTGTAAAAGCCAACCAGAGTCATGAAGACGACAATCGCCATGATCCAGCCCGCCTGCTGAAGCTCGGTTGGATTGCCTTCGATCAGCCCGATCACCGCGCTGAGCGCCGCTGCAATCGTCAGCACCAGCGCCAGCGGGTCTTTGAAAGCTTCGATGAGTCGGTTGAGCAGCCCCTTCTCTTCTGGCTCGGGGAGCGCGTTCTTGCCATAGCGCGCTGCGCGCGCCGCCGCCTCAGCATTGGTTAACCCGCGAATCGGGTCAGTATCCAGCATCTTAACAGCGTCGTCGGGCGTGATCGTCCACCAGGCAGACGACGTTGACTCCTTGGCGTTGATCATAGGGGGATCCATGAGTTGAAGACCTTTGTCCATAGGTTGTGACGTGTCCACGATCTTTGTCCCTGATTGCAGTGAAATGCGCAGTTCATGATGATGCAATGATCTTCAGTGTAATCGATCAGTACGCTTCAGATTACGCCTTTAAATAGGGCTTGACTTGTGGCGCAGGATATTGCGGCTACAATTAGATCATTCCGCATTTGGGTGACGCGCATAAATGGCTCCTCAGGCATGGCAGTAAAATCCGCGTGGTTTATGAACAGCGCCGCCCTAACTTCGGCATGGGTGATCGCGGCGCTGTTCCTGCCGCTGGTATTTCAGGATATCCGGCTTGAGGGCTATGAAACGGAGAAAGCGGGTGTCCTCTGGATGCTCGGCGCGCCGCTGGTGACTGCGCTGCCCGCGCTTCTGCGCCGGCGCATCGGGACTCAGCCGCTCACGTGGATCGTTCTGGCTCTGATTGCGGTCGCGAGTATTTCCGCTTTAGCTTCTGTCTCACCGCATACCAGCCTTTTCGGGCTGATCGGTCGCGGTCAGGGTATCCTGACCTATCTCGCTTATGGCGCGCTGTTCCTTGGCGCGGCGTTGGTGGGCTGGCGAGTCCGGCGGGCGCTGATTCCAGCCCTGATCGCGGTCAGCGTGCCGCTGTGTTTGTATGCACTGTATCAGCGCTTCGATGTCGGTAACCCTCGACCGGGTTCGCTGCTTGGAAATGCTAATTTCCTCGCGTCGTGGCTGATTTTGGCGCTGATCCTGCTGATCGCCCATTTTCTCACAGACCCGCATCCTCGTATCCGCGCGCTGGGCGCAGCCGTGATCGCGCTGAATGCTGCCACCCTCTATCTGACGCAGAGCCGCGGCGCGCTGGCGGGTCTTGCAGTCGGGATGCTGACGGTGGGGCTGGCATGGTGTGCGCTAACGGGGCGTCGCCGCTTCGCCCTTGGACTGATCGCGGCGTCGGCTGCGGGTGTGGTGATCTATCTGGCGGCGGGCGCGCTCATCCCGGAGATGGAACAGGGCGGCGCGCTGCGCTTCCTGCGTCCGATTGATGTCTTTCGGCTCGATGCGTGGAATGCAGGTTGGCGGCTGATCGCTGGGCTGGATGCGCCGCTTCTGGATGCGTTTGGGCGTGCAGATTCGCTGTCGGCGCTAAGACCCTGGATCGGCTATGGATTGGATACCACGCCCTTCTTGCAGTCGAGTTTCGGCATCGTCGGCTCGCTGGCGTATTTCATCGATACGTTTCACACGCTGACGCTGGATGCCCTGACCTGGACGGGGATCGTCGGTCTGCTGCTTTGGACACTGGTCTATCTGGCTGGTATCGCGACTGCGCTTCGGTCACTCGGTTTGATACGGCTGACTCAGTTTTGTGCCATTCACCTGATCGGGGTAGTTGTGGGGGCATTGGGGATGGCGCTTTTCCTCAGAGCGCGCGTCCTCGATCCGGCTGTGCTGGCACTGATCGGCGCGATGCTCGGTTTGCCGCTTGGGACAGTCGTCTATCTTATGTGGCGAGTGGCGCGCTCGCAGCTTCCGCGCGCGGTCGATCCAATGCGAGTGGCGATTGTCGGGGTGATCGCCGCGCATTGGGTCGATCTTCAATTCGGATTTGGCACGGTCGCCGCTGACTCGCTCTGGTGGATTTGCCTGGGTATCGCAGTTAGCAGAGGGAAGCGCTTCAAGTTGCAGGAGGTGGTGCGCTGGCAAGCGGTTCTCAGTGCTGGCGTGATCCTGATCGCTGGCATCGGTCTAACGACGGACAGCCAGTATGTCCGGCACGAAGTCGGGACGGCGGCGCTGCCGTATCTGCTGGGCGCGCTGATCATGATCGGGCTGGTGAGTCGGCGGCTGTTACCCGGCATTGTTCTTTGTGGGATCGTGTGGGCGGTCTGGTTCTTCATCGAATGGCTTATAGGCAGCATAATCGGGCGCGAGATCGATGCGCGGCTGACGGACTCGGCGGCATCGTTCAGGGATGGGGTGGGTCTGCTGGCATTTAAGAGTATCTTAATGACCATGATCATCGTGGGCATCTGGAGCATTTCACGCGGCTTTCGTTGGGTTACGGTGGTGGCGCTGATCGTGGGTTTTGTTCTGGGCGCAGCGTTCTATCGGATGACCTTTCAGGACTCGGTGCAGTTGGCCATTGCCAACCGCTACGCCGATCTGCCCGACTTGAACGCGCGCAGTCTGGCGCTCCGGCTGTACGACGAGCTGGATCGACCGGACGCAGTGTTTGCCGCGCTCCAGGCGCGCGCGCGCTGGTTCGGCGAACTGCTCGACTCGCGCCAGATCGACGCACTGCTTTACAACGAGCCGTACTTGACTGGGCGGCGCGATTGGGCGCTGTTTTATGACTCTTACGTGGAGCGCTTTCGACAGCCGCCGACTTACGCTGTCGATGTCATCCGGGATAGCGCGTTCGTCGGCGGCTTTGCGCGCTGGCGCGCCTGGGCGGATGCGGATGTGCGCGAGACAAACGGGCGCGCCCGCTTCATCGATACAGGGCAGAATCCGGAGGCGCGCGGGGCGATCTATCAGCGGACAGGGATTCAGACTTCAGCGGGAACGCGCTTCAATGCCGAGGTTCAGCTTATGAATCCGTCGGCGCAGAGTCAAACTGTACTGGTGTTTGTCCATGCGGCGGATTGGTCGGAGGCGCGAGCGTGTCCGTTCACGCTTATGCCTGGAGAGACGCTTGGCGCTGTCATGATGGCGTATTCTGAGCGGGCATGGGATGATACGCAGATCAGCATCTACCTTGACGAGGGCGGCGAGATCATCGTCAATCGGGTTTCGCTGCGCTTGACCCCGCCTGACGGCGCTGAATTGCCACAGTCAGTGCGTCGATGTGAACCTGAGTCAACCAGCGAATAGGCGATGTGGTGGCTAAAGCGTACTAAGCCTGTTTTCCAAACCGCGATAGATAAGTATAATCGATCTTAATTACTTCGTTGGTGAGGCAAGGTAATTGTATGAGATTAGCTTCAGCGGATCAAGATCGTCCGATCAACCCATTTGAAGCAGCGCAGCGCTTCACGATGCTCACCGGATCAATTTTGGAGCTGAGTCGGTTGAAACCCGCGCTGGTGAATGCGGTCGCATCAGCAGCCGGGTGCGAGACGGTAATCCTGCTTCTGCTCGATGACAATGCTGCTTTGCGCATCGAGGCGATCAGTGGTGAGGTGGTTCTTCAGCCGCGCGATCTGGCGCTGCCGACGTTCAACCGCGATGATGATCCGATGGTGCTGGCTTGGAAATCTGGCAGGGAATATAAATACATCTCATCCGCTGAGCTGCTTGAAAACTCATCCCTGGCGAATGATCTGGCATTGACACTCGAACTGCCCGCGTTTTTGGGCATTCCTCTGATGCACAACAATCAGTGGATCGGTGTGCTGGTTGTCTCGAATCAGAATGGCACAGCGCTGCCCGATGGGGAAGTCCTCCGCATGATTGCGGTGAATACGGCAATTGCTATTCATAATGCGCTTATCTACAGCGACATGATGAAAGAGCTTCAGGCGAAAAACGACGAACTGCGCATCCTGAATCAGATCGACCGCGAGTTGAGCGAAACCATTTCCATCAACCATATTTTCGATATGACGCTCGACTGGGCAATTCGGTCAACGCGGGCGCAAGCAGCGGCGCTGATGCTTTACGACGAAGCAAAAGATGAAATGAAGCTGTCATATGAAATCGGCTATGCAATGCCGATGGAGCAGCTCGCCGACATCATCGAAAATGACGGCGGCATTGCGCAGCGTGTGGCGCGGTCGGGTTTTGCGGAGATCATCCCAGATGTCAGCGCCGATCATGACTATGTGATGCTGTCGTCGGAGATTCGCTCGCATATGTCGGTTCCCGTGCGCCGAGAGGAAAAAGTCATCGCTGTGATTGCGGTTGAAAGCCGCCGCTTGAATAACTTCACCGATCAGCATCAGCAGTTTGTCGAGAAGCTCGCGGTGCGCGCCGGCGTTGCTATCGACAATGCCCGCTTATTTGCTGAAGCGGTGCGCGAGCGCGAAAAACTCAGCTATATTCTCAGCAACATCGCCGATGTGGTGATTGTCGTGGGGCATGATGATCGGCTGATTCTGGTGAACCAGTCGGCAGTTTCCGCGTTTAAGCTTTATACGAATCGCAATTACATTGATGAGAGCTTCGTGCGCGTTTTTGGCGACACCAGCTTGAACGACGTGTATCAGCAGGCGAAGCGCCTGGGCTACACGCTGAGCCGCGAGATCGAACTGTATGGACGCATCTATTATTCCAGCCTCTCACAATTGGAGAACATCGGCTGGATTATCGTGATGCACGACATCATGCCGCTGAGGGAGACCGAACAGCTTAAAAGCGAGCTGCTGCAAACTATCTCGCATGACCTGAAACAGCCGCTCAGCATTATGAATGGCTATATCGAACTGATGCAAATACAGAATCGGCTCGATGAAACCGGAATACGTTACAGCAACGCTGTCCTGCGCTCAATTGAGAATATGCGCCGTTTGATCGACGATCTGCTCGATTTTGCCAAGATTGAGACCGGAATTCAGCTTAAACTGCGCGCGGTTTCAATGTTTCAGATCATTAATGACTGCGTACAGTTGATCATGCCGATCGCAGATGCGAAAGCGATGATCGTTGAGGTGGAAGTGCCTCCGTCAATGCCGCCCGTACAGGGCGATCCGGATCGGCTGCATCAGATTTTTTCCAACCTGATCGGGAATGCAGTAAAATACACGCCGCCCGAAGGCCGGGTGCGGATTCGTGCGGAGGTGCGCGAAGGCAGACTGGTCGTGGCGATTGAGGACACCGGAATCGGCATCGCGCCAGAGGATCAGGCGAAAATCTTCAACCGTTTTTACCGCGTTCGGCGCGTTGAGACTGAGACCATTGAAGGCACGGGGCTAGGGCTGGCGATTGTCAAGAAGCTGGTCGATCTCCATCAGGGCAGTATTGGGCTGGAAAGCCGCCTGGGAGAAGGGACAACTTTCTACGTGACGCTGCCGGTCATACAAGCAGAAGATTCGGAACTAATGTCAGTGGTTTAGATCAGGCACGCATCTATCCGCAGACATTCATCGGGATATGATCATTGGATAAATTGAGCCGGTTTGTCAACTAGCTGAGGGACCTGGATTCGAACCAGGATTAATGGATCCAGAGTCCACTGTTCTGCCGTTGAACTATCCCTCACTCTCGCGCGTATCATATCACGGTGCTGACTCGCGATCAAGTCTCACTGAAGCGTGAAAGTGCGAGTACAATCAAAGCTCTGAACACTCATCTGAGTGCATGAGGACGTCGCATGTCACAGAATCCTTCCCCTGACTCGAAGTCAAACGCGCTCACGCCGGCGCTGGCAGCGGGGGGCATCCTTGCCGCTGCCGCCGTCGGCTTGTTCGTGCTGCTTTGGCTAGCGCTTGGAAACACCGGCATGTCGAATGCGCAGCGGTTATTGATTAGTCTGTGCGTGCCGCCGGCGCTTTTGTCTGGCACGATTGGCGCATATATCCTGATTCGGCGTCCAAAGTCTTAAGCACGTCGGAACCGCAGCGCAACCACAATGGGGTGTCCCTGGCGCTCTCCATGCATACCGGGCTGACGCTGATCGTCGAGCGCCATGCTGGATGCCTTCGCTGCGGCGACATAATCTTGTGTCCGGTGTGGATAATGTTCGACTGCGTAATGCTTTCCATCCTCACCTTGAAAAGTTCGCTGTGCGCCGCTCCTGAACAAGTCGGGATGCAGATCGCTGATCAGCGCACAGCCTTCAGTTCTGAGAACGCGTCCGATCTCGCTGATGGCGGGCTGAAGCGTCGGCAGATGCCCCAGCGCTAAACCGCAGATCACCACATCCACCGACTCAGATTGGAGCGGGATCGCCTCACAAGACGCCAGACCGCGCCAGGGCAGCGCATTGGCGCGCAGCATATGCGGGCTGTTGTCCAGCGCAATCACGCGCCGCGCGCCCATGTCTGAGGCGATCTGACCATAGCGTCCCGTGCCGCTCGCTAAATCAAGGACAACTTTTCCAGCCAGATCAGGTATGAGGGCGCGCATTGCCGCTTCTTCCACCTCCATCAGAGTATTATGCGCGTGCGGCGGATAGCGCGATGCCCACTTCTCGTAAGCGTCGAGACTGGACAGGACAGCCGGACGCCAGCGCAGCAGGCGTTTAAGCAGTTCAGTCATGCTGATTAAAGCGTCTCCGCGCTGATCGGTCTGGCAGCGTAATAGAACACGGAACGGATTGTATCCCAGTTCGTTAGAGGGGACAGCGACATGGAAAACGTCTCCTATTCAAGACGAATGCGTGGATTGAGCAGGGCATAGAGCAGGTCGGCGACCAGATTGGCGACCGCGTAGAAAAAGATAGTGACCATGACGACGGCTTGCATCAGCGGGATGTCCTTGCGTTCGATGGCGGTGGTCATCAGCCGTCCCAAACCGGGATAGCTGAAGACATTTTCGATCACCACCAGCCCGCCGATCAGCCAGCCGAAGCTGATGGCGATCACCGTGATCGTCGGCAGCAGCGCGTTCCCCAACACATGACCGGTCAGGACTTCACCCCGTGATAAGCCTTTCAAAGTTGCAGTGCGGACATACGGCTTTTTGAGTTCTTCGATCACGCCCGCGCGTGTCAGCCGGACAATGTAGGCGACCAGCACAAACGACGCGGTGATCGCGGGCAGCGTGAGCTGTCTGAGGAGATCGCCGAGCGACTCAGCATTCGCGGATGCGCTGGCGGGGAACCATCCCAGTCCCAGCGCAAAGATGTTGATCAGCGCCAGCCCAGTGACGAATTCCGGCAGCCCGACGACTGCCAGCGTCGCCAGCGAGATCACGCTGTCGAGCGGGCTTTGCTCACGCAGCGCTGCTAGTGCGCCCAGAATGATGGAGAGCGGCACGCTGAAGATCAGCGCGAGGGCCGCTAGGCGAAGCGAGTTGCCGAGCCGTTCCATCACCAGTGGGCGAATCGGTGGGCTGCCGCTGGTGAACGATCTGCCCCAGTCGCCGGACACAAAGCCGGTCAGCCAGTTCCAGTACTGGACTGGGATGGGATCGTTCAGCCCTAACTGGACACGCAGGTTGTCCAGCGCTTCCTGGGAGGCTTCACGTCCCAGGATCAGCCGAGCGACATCGCCGGGGAGAAGCTGGGTCAGCGCGAACACGATCACGGATGTGATCAGCAGCGTCAGTGCCAGCAGTGCAATGCGGCGAATCAGAAACCGCATCATCAACCCGACTCCGTCATCAGCGTGTTCTCCGACTGCACGGCGCGCAGTTCTTCTATCGGAATGTGACAGCGGATGAAGTGCTGACCACCTGCATCGCGCCAGGGCGGGGCATCGGTCTCGCAGAGCGCGCCGATCTTGCGCGGACAGCGCCGGTGAAAGCGGCATCCGACAGTCGGTATCTGATCGTCCGGCTCCTCGTTCAGGCGGATACGGCGCGTTCTGATGGTCGGGTCAGGATTGGGAATGGCTGAGATCAGCGCTTCTGTGTACGGATGGGATGGGAAGCCGTACACATCATCCACAGTGCCTTCTTCGACGATCTGCCCGCGATACATGACCGCGATCCAGTCCGCCAGATAAGAAACCGCATTCAGATCATGCGAGATGAACAGATATGAGACGCCGCGCTGCACGCGCAAATCCTTGAGCAGGTTCAGCACTGCCGACTGCACCGACGCATCCAGCGCGGAAGTCGGTTCATCCGCAATCACCAGCGCAGGATCGGCGGCGAAGGCGCGGGCGATGGCGACGCGCTGTTTTTCGCCGCCGCTGAGTTCGGTCGGGTAGCATTTCGCATAGTCTGACGACAGCCGAACCGCAGCGAGCAGCGCCTTAACCCGCCGCTCAACCTCAACCGAGCTGAGCTTCGTCTCGCTCAGCCGCCGGATGGAGCGCGCCAGCGCCGCGCCGACTGAGCGATACGGGTTAAGCGAGTCATTCGGGTTTTGAAAGACCATTTGCAGCCGGCGCAGTGTTTCGACCGGTCGCGCTCTAAGGTTGGATGACAGGGGCATTTCGAGCAGCTCAAGCGTGCCTTCATCGGGCGTCTCCAGCCCCGCGATCAGGCGCGCGGCGGTGGTTTTGCCGCTGCCGCTCTCTCCGACCAATCCAAGCGTTGAGCGCGAACGCACTGATAACGACACATCATCGACTGCTTTTGTTCCGCGTTTGCCCATCAGCCAGGCGCGGATGCCACCCCGTCGGAATGTCTTGTGCAGATGAATGGCTTTAAGCGTGTAAGGGGCAAGGAGAACATCATCGAGCGTATTCGGCTCAAGCGCTGTCGGCGCTGTCTCGATGATCAGCGCGCCCGTTTCGATCTCTCGCCAGCGGTGGCAGCGGATCAGATGACCTTCACCAACCGTCTCGATAGGCGGTTTCTGGTCGCAGATCGAGACAGCCGCCGGACAGCGCGGCGCGAACACACAGCCAGCAGGGCGCTGTGTCGGCGCAGGCGCGACGCCTTCGATGGTGGAGAGCCGCGTTTCTGTTCCGCGTATTGGGCGGGGGAGGCTGGCAAGCAGACTGATCGTGTAGGGGTGCAGCGGGCGCGTAAACATCGCTGAAACGCCGCCAGATGCCATGACTTCGCCCGCATACAGCACCGTCACGCGGTCGCATAACTGCGCGACCAGCCCTAGATTATGCGTTACAAACAGCGCCGCTGCCTGCGTCTCATGGATCAGATCGTGGATTAGGTCGATGATCGCAGCTTCGGTCGTCACGTCCAGGCTGGTCGTCGGTTCGTCGAGGATGAGCAGGCGCGGGCGGGCGATCAAGGCCATCGCGATCATGGCGCGCTGCTGCATCCCGCCGCTCAGTTGGTGAGGGTAGCGGCGCGCAGCGCCCTCCGGATCGTTGAAATGCACCCGCCGCAGCATCTCCACGGCGAGCTTATGGGCAGCGGACGGCGACAGCCCATCATGAACCCGCGCGATCTCCGCGATCTGGTCGCCGATGCGGTGCGAGGGATTGAGCGCCGCCAGCGAGTCTTGTGGGACGAGCGCGATCTGCTTGCCCCACAGCTTGCGCATTGCTTCAGCGGGTTTGGGGACGAGATCGTCACCGTCAAACAGGATGCGCCCCGCGCTGATCCGGGCATTAGGCGCAAGATAACGCATCAGCGCCAGCGCAAGCGTTGATTTGCCGCTGCCGCTTTCCCCAACCAGCCCATGAATTTCACCCGGCGCGATAGTCAGATCGATGTCGCGGACGGCGTTGATCCACCCTGCGTCAGTGCGATAGTCGATGCTGACGCCCCGCGCTTCGATCAGCCAAGTCATACCAGCGAGCTTTCATAGCGCAAAATGCGCCTCAGTCCGTCAGATAAGAGATTGACACCGATGATCAGCAGGGCAATGGCTCCAGCCGGCGCCCACAGCGCCCAGGGAGTCTGGGTATAGCTGTCGCGCGCTTCATTGACCATGCGCCCCCAGTCTGGCGATGGCGGCTGCACGCCCAAGCCGAGAAAGCCCAGCGATGCCGTCAGAAAAATGGCATATGAAAAGCGGAGCGCGCCTTCGACCACCAGCGCCGGAAGCACACCGGGCAGCAGCTCACGAAACAGGATATAAAAGTCCGACTCGCCGCGCAGCTTTGCCGCTTCGATATACCCCATCGAACGCAGCGACAGCACCACGCTGCGCACAACGCGCGCCACAATCGGCGTGTACAAAATGGCAATCACGATCACGATGCCGATCTGCGATGCGCCAATCGTGGCGAGCATGACCAGCGCGAGAATGAGCGCGGGAATCGCCAGCAGACTATCCATGATGCGGGAGACCACCTCATCAATCCAGCCGCCGCGATAGCCGATGAACAGCCCGAGCGCGCTTCCGAAAAAGACAGACAGCGCCGTTGTTAGCGCGGGCAGCCCGACAATCTCGCGCGCGCCCCACAAGACTCGGCTGAAGACATCGCGTCCAAGCCGATCAGTCCCAAAAAGGTGTGCAGATGAGGGCGGCTGTCGCGCTGCCCCTCGGATCAGGGTGTCATAGCGGTAAGGCGCGACCATCGGTCCGAAAACTGCCATCAGGATGAAAATCCCGACTATGATCGCGCCGATGAGTGTCAGTGGTTGGCGGGTGAGCGTGCTGATCAGCCTGCCCAAGCGACCGTTACCCCAATGAAACGGAACGGAAGTCGGTCAGTCCGGGGAAGGGAGCCATCTCTAAACCCCGAACATTGTCGCGCACGGCTCCAAACAAAGGTGCGAAGTAGGGGATAATGATCGGACCGCGCTCCAGGAAAATCCGGCTGATCTGCGCGTAGATGGCGCGGCGCGCCTCGTTGTCAGTCGTCTGGCTCGCCTGCTGCACCAGCGCCTCGACCTCCGGATCGCTGAAGCGCGATTCATTGAAATAGGTGGAGATGCCAGCCTCAACATAGGCTTCGCGCAGTAGAATTTGCGGCGATGGACGATCTCCCCAGCCGGTGATCCCCAGATCGACATCGAAGTAGTTATCGGGATTGCTCACGTCGTAGTAATAGCCTTCTTCACGAATCTGAATATCGACCTTGATACAGCCTGTCTCCGCCCACTGCTGCTGCAAAACCGCTGCCAGATCGGGATATTCGAAGGCGTTTGGCGCGTACAGGGTCGCTGTCAATGTGCCGACTCCAGCTTCCGCCAGCAGTTCACAAGCGCGGGCTGGGTCGTAGGTCTGATTCTCAATCGTGCTGTCGAAGAAGAAGCTGAACACCGGGGCAATCGGGTCATTATTGCCAACCACACCCCGCCCCTGGAGCAGAATGTCATTGAGCTGTTCGCGGTCGGTGGCGTATTTCAGCGCCTGGCGGACACGGACATCTTCTCCAAGCCGCCCCGCGTCTGTCCGCACACGGATGACCGGATGCTGGCTGGTTGCGCGCTGGATGACGCTGACTCCGCTGGCGGACTCGATCCGGTCGATCTGACCGCTCGGCACTTTGAAGATGAAATCCAGCTCACCGCTCAACAGGGCATCCACCTGCGCGACGGCATCATTGATGTAGATATGTTCCATGCCATCCAGCTTGACTTCGCCCCAGTAGTTCAGATTGCGTTCAAATCGCGCACCAGCGCCAGGGCTGAAGTTGGTGAGGATGAACGGTCCCGTCCCGTTGAAATGGACGTATGGATTGTCCCCGTCCATGATCATGTTCGGACTCGTCTCGCCATCCTTGATGATCAATGCCTGCCGCGCCGCGACGCCGTAGATAAAGTCCGCGTTCACCGACGGAATGGTGAAGACCACCGTGGAAGCGTCCGGCGCAGAAACTTCATAGCTGCTGCCAAGCAGGTTAAGCGCCGGTGAGCCAACCTCTTTCAGGCGGTTGAACGTATAGACCACATCTGCCGACGTGAGCGGCGCTCCATCATGAAAGGTGACGCCTTCGCGAAGTGCAAAAGTGTAAGTCAAGCCATCGTCGCTGACCGTCCAGCTCGTTGCTAAGTTAGCGCCAATGGTCGAGTCTGGCAGCACTTCAACCAGATAGTCATAGAGGGCGCGGTTGAGCGCTGTTTCGGAGTCGTTGGTGTGGAGCGCGGGATCGAGGACGACAGCTTCACTCATACCGACGCGCAGGACGCCGCCCGACTGTGCAGCCGCAGATGCTGCCAGAATAAATAGGATCAGCGTAAGCGCCGCTGTCTTGAGCAGAACACGAACATTGGACAATGCCATCGAAGCAACTCCTGAATATTAAGAACATCAACTCAATGACGTTCAGTTTATCGAACAATTGGATAGATAAACATCGTAGATTCTTACGAAAATTGGAAATGAGCTGGCACATTGACTCATGCCTCAATCGGATATATACTTCAAAATAGATTGAAGCAAAATGAATTGGATTAAATCAAATGGTAAAAAATGTGATCTTCCTTTGCACAGGGAATTCAGCGCGTTCGCAGATGGCGGAGGCATTTCTGCGGCATCTAGGAGGCGACAGGTATAATGCCTACAGTGCTGGCATGGAGCCAAAAGGACTGAATCCGCTCGCTGTGCAGGTGATGAAAGAAGTTGGGATCGATATCAGCGAGCAGCGGTCTAAAGGCGTCAAGGAATTGATGGGACGGTTGCATTTCGACGATGCCATCATCGTTTGCCGTCGGGTCGAAGACGACTGCCCCAACATCAACGCGGATGCAAAGCGAATTCATCGCTGGATTTTCGACGATCCGGCGCGCTTTGAAGGTACGGAAGAGGAGAAGCTGGCGCGTTTCCGCGAGGTGCGCGATCAGATCAAGGCGCGCATTGAGCTGTGGCTTGCGGAAACAGCTGAAGCGGAGCGCGTGAACTAGGATCGTGACGCAAAGCGCATTTTCGACGCGCCCGCCGGAGTTTATCCGGCTTCTGGCGAATGGGGTTCGCTGGGAGCTGTTGAAGGCGCTGGCGATGGGAGATCATCAGGTCAATGAACTGGTTGCGCTGACGCGGCAGCCGATGAATCTAGTTTCCTATCATTTGAAGAAAATGCGCGTAGATCAATTGGTGACCACGCGGCGCAGCGAGGCAGATGGGCGCGATGTGTATTACAGCGCCGATCTTGCGCGGCTGCGCCAACTTTTTCATGAAGCGGCAGCAGCGCTGCACCCGGCGATCAGCGCGCCGCTGCTGCCGCTTCATGTTGAAGCACTGCCTTTCAAGCGCATCTTGTTTGTCTGCAAGCACAACAGCGCGCGCTCGCAGATGGCGGAAGGCTTACTGCGGTCTCTGAGTCATAATCGGATGTATGTGGTGAGTGCTGGAAGCGAACCGTCAGCGGTTCATCCCGATGCAGTCAGCACGATGGACGCGCTTGGGATCGACATTCGCGGACAGCGGGCGCGCCCGCTGTCCGATTTCGCTTCTGAACCGTTTGATTTCGTCATCACGGTATGCGATGTTGCGCGGGAGGTGTGTCCAACATTTCTGGGAGATGCCGTTTTCATTCATTGGGGGTATCCTGATCCAGTAGTCATTGATGATGATACGAAACGCGCTGCGACCTTTAAGCAGATTGCTTTGCATTTGAAGGCGCGGATCGGCTATTTTCTCTCCACGCTGAGTCAAACTGAATGAGAGGGTACATGACATCGATTACGGTCTTTGGCGATATTCATGGCAATCTGCCCGCACTTGAGGCAGTTTTTGCTGATATGGAGAAGCGCGGTTTGAGCAACCTGTACTGCCTGGGCGATCTCGTTGGTTACGGGACGTTTCCAAATGAGGTGGTTGAGCTAATTCGTCGGCGCGGCATCCCAACGCTGATGGGCAACTACGATCAAGGTGTTGGCAACAACAGTGACGACTGCGGATGCGCATATAAGTCAGATGCTGACCGGCGGCGCGGTGAGCTGTCGATTGCCTGGTCAAATGCGCACACCACCGACGACAATAAGGCGTTTCTGCGCGCGCTTCCGGCGCATATCCCTGTTCAACTGGGTAGCCTGAAGGTGCTGCTGGTGCATGGCAGCCCGCGCAAGGTCAATGAGTATCTCTATGAAGACCGCCCAGACGACTATTTCGAGCGTATCATGGATATGACCGATGCCGATGTGCTGGTCTGTGGACACACGCATCTGCCCTATCACAAAGTACTGCCAAGCGGACGCCAGATCGTCAATGCTGGCAGCGTTGGCAAGCCCAAAGACCGCGATCCACGCGCCGGATATGTTGTGCTAAGCGCGGTGGGGCGCGATCTGTCGGTTGAGTTTATCCGCGTGCCATATGATATTGAACGGATTGCTCAAGCGATTGAAGCGACACCGGAAGAGGGAGGAATGCCGCATCCGTTTGCGCAAATGCTGCGCGATGGGGCAGGATGATCCCGCGCCGCAGATGAAAATGGGACGCCGACAGCTTCGCAGCCTCGGCGTCTTTTTTTGCTCTAAACCCATCTTGTGCGCTTCATGCGCAAAGTCGATTAGAATAAGGTTAGGCTGACGATGGACTTGCCGACCCAGCCGAGATCGTCGCGCAAATGGACTTAGCTGGACTCAGCCTCTTCCATATATGATGTTTGCGTGGTCTCCGCAAACCCACCTAGTTTTCAGGTTAGTTTATGAACTCAGAATTTATTGCCCGCGTGCCGTTTAAGACCGATCATCGCAGTCCGCTGCGTTTCATTCTATCTCATATTGCGCGCCATCCTCTGTTTGGGTTGATGATGATCTTCGGCGCGTTTAGCAACGCGGCGCTGGCAGCGGCGGTTCCCTACCTTGTCGGCGTGGCTTTCAATGCAGTTATCAACGGCGAGCCTTTTTCCGCAGTGGCAAATGCGGCGCTGGCGATCATCCTGTCCCAGATTCTGCGCGGCGGTTTGCAGATCATGCGCAACATGTCGGCGGAGGTGTTCGCCCAGCGGATCGAGCGCGACGTGCGCGATGAGCTGTATGCCAGTCTGCTCGGCAAGAGCATGGCATTTCACGATCTTCAGCCTGTTGGCGAGATCATGGCGCGGGTGACCAACGATGTCCGCGAAATGAATCTGATGATGAATCCAGGCGTCAATCTGATTGTCGGATCGGGAATGTTCCTGATCACGCCGATCTTGGCGACGGCAGCAATGCTGCCGCAGCTTGCGCTCGTCCCGACTCTTTTTTTGATTGCGTATGTGGCTGTCCAGATCAGATATCTGCGGGCGCTCGCGCCAACTGCGCAGAGCGTGCGTGCAACCTTCGGTCAGATGAACGCGAACGCAGCGGAAGCGCTGGATGGCTTGCAGGTGGTCAAAGGGGCAGCGCAGGAAGCCAGTGAAGGGCAGCGCTTCAATCGGCATGTGGACGATGTGCGCGCCGCTGTGATTGCTCAAGGAAATCTGGAAGCGCGTTATCTAGCGGTGCTGCTGCTGGGGCTGTCATGGGTGGGGGCATTTCTGCACGGGGCAGTTCTGTATCGCGCTGGGATGATAGACGGGGGGACGGTGGTCGCACTCATCGGTCAGGTAGCGTTGTTCGGATTTCCGGTGTTCACTTCGCAGATGTCCTACGCACAGGCGTCATTGGGCTATGCAAGCGCTAAACGCATTCTGGAGATCATCAACGTTCAGACCGACCTCGATCAGAATACGGCGGGCTATGCTGCGCCGATTCAAGGCGCGATCCAGTTTGAGCATGTCGATTTCGGCTACAATCAGGGCGCGCATGTGCTGCACGATGTCTCATTTAAGATCGCGCCCGGTCAGACGGTCGCGATTGTTGGGCAGACGGGCAGTGGCAAAAGCACTATCACCAAGCTGATCAACCGCATTTATGACGCGGACGCCGGACGAGTGCTGGTCGATGGTGTAGATGTGCGCGAATGGAGTCTGGCGAGTTTGCGCAGCCAGATCAGCATCATTGAGCAGGACATCTTCCTCTTCAGCCGGTCAATTGCAGATAATATCCGCTTTGGCAAGCCGGAGGCGACTCAGGAAGAGATCGAAGCGGCGGCGCGGGCAGCGCAGGCGCATGAATTCATCTTATCGTTCCCAGAGGGGTATCAGACGATGGTTGGGCAGCGCGGCGTGACGCTGAGCGGCGGACAGCGCCAGCGGATCGCGCTGGCGCGTGCCTTCATCGCCAAGCCACCGATTTTGATCTTAGATGACAGCACCAGCGCCATCGACAGCGCGACCGAGGACAAAATTCAGCAGGCGATTTGGGCGGCGGCACAGGGAAGGACGACCATTCTGATCACGCACCGCCTGTCGCAAATTCGTTGGGCAGATCATATCATCGTGCTGCGTCAGGGACAGGTTGCTGCACAGGGGACGCACGAAGCGTTGATGGACACGTCTGAGGACTATCGGCGGATTTTTGCGCGTTATGCGCCGGCACGTCTGCAAGAGAGCAGTATAGAGGCTTAAGCATGAGTGTTTTTGGAGGGCTGGCGGCGGACAAATATGACCGCCAATACGATGATCGCTATCTGTTGATCCGTTTGGGGAGATATTTCGCCCCCTATCGGCAGCGCGTGTTCGCGTTGATGGCGCTTGTGATCGTGTTTGCGCTGGTGGGCGCGATCATTCCGGTGGCAATTTCGGGCGGGATTAACCTGCTGGAAGCCAACGCGCCGGATGCAGCTATTGTTGGGCTGCTCATCGGCTTATTTGTGGTCGCAGTGCTGTATTATGGGCTGTATTGGCTGCGCCGCGTTGTGCTAACGCGCATCGTAGCGGATGTGATCAGCGAGGTGCGCAAGGATGCTTTTGCCGCAGCGGTTGATCGCGATCTGGCGTTCTACGATGAGAATAAATCGGGCAAGATCGTCAGCCGCATTACCAATGACACCCAGGAACTCAGCCAGGTGATCATGCTGTCCAGCGAAATTCTGGGACAAGTGCTGGAATTTGTGCTGCTGTTGGTGGTCATGATCTTGCTGGAATGGCGGCTGACTTTGCTCATGCTTGGCACGATCCCACTGGTGTTTGTCACGACCATGATCTTTCGCTATTTTGCGCGCATTGTGACGCGCCAGGGGGCGCGAGCGATGGCGCTGGTCAATGATAATATCCAGGAGAGCGTGACTGGCATCAGCGTTGCCAAAAACTTCCGTCAGGAGGCGAAGATTTATAGCGAATTTCGCGCCATTAACGATCAGTCTTACCGCGTCAACCTGCGGCGCGGGGGCGTGCTGGCGCTGGTTTTTCCGATCATGAATATGCTGGCTGGAGTCGCTATCGCGGCGGTGGTGTATTTTGGCGGGATGCTGGCGCAGAGCGGTTCGGTCGATTCAGGAGTCTGGTTTTTGTTCATCCAGGGTGTGGATCGCTTCTGGTTCCCGCTGATCAATCTGTCCTCATTTTGGAGCCAGCTTCAGGCAGGCTTGAGCGCAGTTGAGCGCATTTTTGCCCTTATCGATGCGGAAAATACAGTGCGTCAGACCGGCGACCTGCCGGCTCTGCCGACGCTGCGCGGCGCGGTCAGGTTTGAAGATGTCACGTTTGCTTACAAGACGGGTGAAAAAGTTCTGGAGCATTTCAATCTAAACATCGAGCCGGGCGAGAGCATCGCTTTCGTCGGACACACCGGCGCAGGTAAAAGCAGCATCGTCAAGCTGTTAGCGCGCTTTTATGAATTTCAGGGCGGGCGAATCCTGGTGGATGGGACGGACATTCGCCAGTTTAATCTTTCCTCGTATCGCGCCCGGTTGGGGATCGTGCCGCAGCAGCCGTTTCTGTTCAGCGGGACTATCAAGGATAACATCCGCTATGCCAGACCGGACATGACGGACGCGGAGATTGAAAAAATTGCTTACAGTGTGGGCGGCGGCGAATGGCTGGAGACGATCCCCGATGGGCTGATGACCCATGTGGGCGAGCGCGGCGCGCATCTCAGCATGGGACAGCGGCAGTTGGTGAGCTTGATGCGCGTGCTGGCGCAGAAGCCATCGATCTTCATCCTCGATGAGGCGACCGCAAGTATTGACCCATTCACTGAGGCGCAGATTCAGGAAGCGCTTGATCTGATTCTGGCGCAATCCACGTCATTTCTGATCGCCCACCGCCTCAGCACGGTGCGCAGCGCGGATCGGATCATTGTGCTGCGTCAAGGCAAGATCATCGAGCAGGGCAGCCATGATACGCTGATGGCATTTGGCGGTCATTATGCAGAACTCTACGATACGTATTTCCGGCATCAAAGCCTGGAGTATCTGAACACCAATCCGGCGGCGCGGTTTGCCGATTTTGCTGGTCAGCAGCGCTTGATCGGATAGCCCGATCTTTAACGCCCGGACTGCGGCACTTTTGACTTGCGGCTCTGTTTCTCGATGTAATAGCAGTCGTCGCAGATGGCATAAGCATAACGGCTGGGCAGCTTCTTGCCACAGCGGATGCAGCGTTTGCCGGAGGCGATCTGGCGCTGAAGCGCGGCGTCGATCTTGCCAGACCATTCGCTGCGCTGAAGGCGGACTTTGGTCTCGTGCGGCGCAAAGTGGCTGAACTCTTTGCGCTGCGACAGCCATAGATAGACATCGGCGCAGTGAATGCACGTCTCCATCATCTCCAGCTCGGCATCGCTGTTGATGCTGCGCGGCGGGATCGGTGGGAGCGGCATCCGCTCATCGCGCAGGATCGCCATCACGCACGAGAGCCAGTATTCGCGCGTGCTGCGGCGAGTTGGCGCGTTGACGAGCTTGAGCGCGTTCGCCAAACCGAGATATTCAACTTCGCGGTCGCGCAGCATACTCGCCAGCGCGATTCGCTCAGATAAGTCAGCCGTTTTGACGATGGGGCGCAGCGCTTCCGGGATCGACTCCAGCGTCGCCCACTGGCGCAGCCGCTGCGCCAGATTGCCCGGCAGCAGTTCCAGATCATCGACCGTCGGGGCGACTCTGGCGAAGGTCAGCGGCGGCGGCTCGGTCTCAAACAGGCGCTTGATGATGCTCAAATCAGCGCGGTTGGTTGCGCCGATCTCGCCCCCCTGCGACAAGCCGTAACGTCCTGCTCGACCTCCGATCTGGTGGACTTCAGCGGCGGTCAGGGTGCGCTTCTCTTTGCCGTCGAACTTCTCCACTTCGTAGAAGCAAACATTGTCCGCCGGCAGATTCAGCCCCATCCCGACAGCGTCAGTGGCGATGCAGATTTCCACATCTCCATCGGCGAAGCGATCTGCCTGGCGGCGGCGGACTTCAGGTGGGAGATTGCCATAGACCACTGCGACTGTCCGCCCCATGTCTTCCAGCGCCGCTTTGAGTTCCAGCACGGCGGCGCGCGAGAACGCCACCAGGATTGTTTTGGGCGGGATGTCGCGCAGTTTCCACGGATGTTCGGCGACGCGAATGCTGCTCAGGCGCTCATGTTTGACGGTGCGCGTGGGGATGCCAGCGGCGCGGGTCATCTGCTTGATCAAGTCCGCTGCGCCAGGTGGGGCAAGCACATGTATCTGCGGCGACTGCGCTTCCATCAGCGCGCGCGTCCATGCCCACCCGCGCTGCTCATCCGCCAGCATGTGCGCCTCGTCGATGATCACGCAAGCGCCGCTGTTGTTCGGATCGAACATTTCAATCGTCGAGGCGGTGATCTGCGCGCCGGGAATGGGGATATACTCCTCGCCGGTCAGCAGGTTGCACAGCACGCCGCGCGCGTTCAGACGGTCGAAGACTTCGAATGCCAGCAGGCGCAGCGGCGCAAGATACCAGCCGCTTCCGGCGCGCGCCAGCGCCTTCAGCGCGTCATGCGTTTTGCCGCTGTTGGGCGGGCCCACATGCAGCCGGACTTTCTGCGTCTTACGCCCATCGTGTTTCCAGGTTGGAAAAGCGGCGACCAGCTTTTCACGCAGCGCTGCCTGCTCTTCCCACTGCTGCTCAAGCGCGCCGCGCCAGCGCTGCTGCTCGGTCTGCTGGCGCTGCGCTATCCAGACCTGCATCTTGGCATCCGCAATCAGCAGGAATTCGCGCAGCGTCCAAGGCATTCCCCATTTGCCGCGCACATCGCCCCAGAGCGGCTCGCCGTTTTTTAATCCTGCGCGTTTAAGCCGCCGCTGCATCGCAGTGACCGTCACATCATTGACGACCGCCAGATGGCTGATACGCACGGTCTCAAATGCGGCAATTGCCTCGCGCTGAATATCATTGCGAAAGGCGGACTCGACTTCGGTCGCTGGAATGCGTGTTTCGCCGTCGGGATCAGTGATCAGGGTGAGAACGCCTTTTTGCCCGGCGCGCTCAAGCACGCGGGCGCGGATGCCGAGGCGCTTAGACGCCTTGCTGAGGGAATATGTGCGCGCCAGCACCCGGCTGCGCGCGGTGCTGCCATCCTTTGCCCCCGGACGCAGCATACTGCCGCAGATCGGCAGCAGCGTCTCCCAGGCGGGGTCATTCGGTTGTACGCTTTGTTTATCTGCCATGCCGCTCATTATAGCAGGATTGATTTTAAGGGACGGAGAACATTTTCGCCGGATGTTTTACCGTTCGATCTCGACCGCCATTGCGACTGCCTCCGCTCCGCCCAAACACAGCGCAGCAACGCCGCGCCGCAGTCCTCGGTCGCGCAGCGCATGAATCAGCGTCGTCAGCACGCGCGCGCCGCTTGCGCCAAGCGGATGCCCGAGCGCGATGGCGCCGCCGTGAACGTTGAGCTTCTCCATCGGCAGCGTATAACCGTCTTTCGCCAAGCCTTTGACATCGGCGATCACTTGAGCCGCGAACGCTTCGTTGATCTCGAACAGATCAACGTCTTCCATCGTCCAGCCCGCGCGCGCCAGCGCAATCGGGATCGCCTTGACCGGCGCGTAGAAGATCCAGGCGGGTTCCATCGCTGCCTGCGCGTAGCCGGCAACGCGGGCAAGCGGAACTAAGCCACGGCGTTCAGCATAGGCGCGGCTGGCGACCACTACCGCCGCCGCCCCATCATTCATGCCTGGCGCGTTGCCGGCTGTCACCTTGCCGTCTTGATGAAAGGCTGGCGTCAGCTTGGCGAGCGCTTCGGGGGATGTATCCCGTCGAATCGGTTCATCCTGGTCAAGCAGACGTGGTTCTTTGCCGTGCTTCACCGTCAGCGGCACGATCTCGGCGCGAAATTTGCCGCTGTCGGTTGCGTTAATCGCATTCTGATGGCTGCGAAATGCCAGGGCATCCATCTCCTCACGGGATACCCCGACTTGGTTGGCGATGAATTCAGCGGCGTCGCCCATATTCCAGTTGCAAAGCGTACACCACAATCCATCCGTCAGCAGCGCATCGCGAAGCTGGACATGCCCGTATTTATGCCCTTTGCGATGGCTGTCGTCGAGGAATGGCGCGCGGCTCATGCTCTCAACGCCTGCAGCGACATACACGTCGCCGTCTTCGGCGCGAATCGCACTGGCAGCAAGCATGACCGCTTTCAGACTGCTGCCGCAGACCTTGTTGATGACCGTACCGCCGACCGCTTCTGGTATTCCCGCGCCGATGCTGACCTGCCGAGGGAGCGCCTGTCCGACGCCGGCGCTGACGACGTTGCCCAGAAAAAGCTCGCTGATGTCCTCTGCGCTGATGCCACTGCGCTCAACTGCTGCCTGTACTGCAGCCTGCCCCAGTTCGGCGGGGGTCAAGCCGGACAACGCGCCGAGAAATCGTCCAGTTGGGGTGCGGGCGGCGCTCAGGATAACCGCATCACGATCATAATGGCTCTTCATATAATTCCTGCCAAACCTGCTTGAGTTCGCGATAGGTATTTTCGAGGCTGTCGGGGATGACGCGCGTCGCGCCGATAACAGTCATGAAGTTAGAGTCGCCGCTCCAGCGTGGGACGACATGGAAATGAAAGTGATCGGCGATGCCTGCGCCTGCTGCTGAGCCAATGTTTGCGCCCAGGTTGAATGCCGTCGGACGATAGAGTTTGCGCAGCGCGCCCATTGCCCGGCTGACCATGCGCATCATCTCGGTCAGCGCTGGTTCCGGTAAGGCTTCCAGCGTATCGACATGCATGAACGGTACGATCATCAGATGCCCATTGTTGTAGGGAAATAAATTGAGGATGGCGTAGACATGCTCGGAGCGCGCGATCACCAGCGACTCGCTGCCAGTCTGAGAAGGGGCTTCGCAAAAGACACAGCCGCTGCCTTGTTTTGCTTTGGCGTCGCCGCGGATGTAGGGCATCCGCCAAGGGGTATAGAGGTGATCCATGATCGACCTTTCAACAGCATGAACGATGATACACTGATCGATGCGCTGCTAAAAGATGAAAAAAGGACGCGCAGTCTTAGGCATCCCGCAGCGTTTTCTCAGCCGAGCATTGTGTCCGACAGATCGCCATCGGGGCTGCCATTGGAAGCGTCCGCTGCGCCCTCCATGATGGCGATGCCGACGACATAGTCGTTATCGCTTAGATCGATCAGCTTGACACCCTGCGCGATGCGACCGGTATCGCGAATCTGTTCCAGATTCGAGCGCAGGACGATGCCTTCAGCGGTCAGGACGAGGATGTCATCCTTTGGATTGATGCAGCGCATCGCGACAACCGGTCCGGTCTTGTCGGTCAGATCGAGCGTCCGAATGCCGTAACCGTTGCGTCCACGTGTGCGGTATTCTTCCAGCGGCGTTCGCTTGCTGTATCCGCGCTGTGTCACGACCAGAACGTGGGTATCCTCGGCGCGTACCGTATCCATGCCGATGATCAAGTCGTCGTCTGCCAGTTTCATCGACAGCACGCCGCCCGCTTGCCGCCCCATTGCGCGGACGCGATGTTCGTGAAAGCGGATGCTCTGCCCGTTGGCGGTGGCGAGGATGATATCCTGATCGCCGTCAGTATATTTCGCCCAGCACATCTGGTCACCTGGTTCCAGCGACATGGCGATCACCCCGCTGGGGCGGATACCGGCGAATTCGTCCAGATGGACACGCTTGATGCGACCCCCTCGCGTTGCCAGCACGAAATAGCCCTGCGTGTTGAAGGAGCGCACGGGGACAATAGCGGTGATGCGTTCCTCCGGCTGAAGCGCGAGGAAGCTCTGCACCAGCGTCCCGCGACCGGCGCGCGCTGCTTCAGGGACATGATATGCCTTCTGGCTGTAGACTCGCCCCGTGCTGGTGAAGAAGAGCAGAGTGTCATGACTGTTGGCGGTCAGGATGTCGTCAACGCCATCCTCTTCTTTCATCTTGACGCCGGTGACGCCCTTGCCGCCGCGCCGCTGCTGCTTATAGGCGTTGGATGGGACGCGCTTGATGTAGCCTTTGTTCGTCATCAGGATGACGACTTCCTCATCGCGCACAAAATCGGCTTCGTTGAATTCGGTGTTGACACCGTAGACGACTTCCGTTCGACGCCCATCGCCGTATTTCTCGGCAACTTCGTTCACGTCCTCTTTGATCAGGGCGAGAACCTGAGCCGGTGTGCTGATCAGTTCTTCGAGATAGGCGATGCGCGTCATGACTTCGTTGAATTCTTCTTGGAGCTTGAGGCGCTCCAGCGCAGCAAGACGGCGAAGCTGCATTTCGAGGATCGCGTTTGCCTGCGCCTCGCTCAAATCGAAGCGCGACATGAGCGCCTCGCGGGCAACATCGGCATTTTCGGAACTGCGGATCGTCTGGATGATCGCATCGAGGCTGGAGAGCGCCTTCAGCAGCCCTTCCAGAATGTGCGCGCGGGCGCGCCGCTTGCCGAGTTCAAACTCCGACCGTCGGATGATGACTTCATAGCGATGCACGATGTAGATATGCAGCGCCCGCTTGAGGCTGAGTGTGCGCGGTTCGCCGTTGACTAGCGCCAGCATCTGAATGCTGTAAGTGCTTTGAAGCTGGGTGTATTTGTAAAGCTGGTTCAGCACCTTCATCGGCTGCGCGGTCTGCTTGAGTTCGACCACCAGCCGCATCCCACGTCGGTCGGACTCATCGCGCAGATCGCTGATGGCGGTCAGCTTTTCTTCGCGCACCAACTGGACGATCCGGTCAATGATGGCAGTCTTGCTTACCTGGTAGGGGATTTCGCTGAAGACAAGACGGAAGCGCCCGGTTTTGGTCTCTTCAACCGCCGCTTTTGACCGCACGATGACACGCCCACGACCTGTGGCGTAGGCTTCTTTCAGTTCGTCACCGGCGAGGATGACCGCAGCGGTCGGAAAATCAGGCGCCTTGACGAACTGCATCAGCTCATCAACCGTGATATCCTGCACCAGATCAGACGATTTGACCAGCTCGTCGGTCAAGCCGCTGCGCGCGGTGATCGCGTCGATCAGGTAGGCAATTGCCGCCGCCAGTTCGCGCAGATTATGCGGCGGGATGTTGGTTGCCATACCGACGGCGATCCCGCTTGACCCATTCAGCAGCAGATTGGGCAGGCGAGCGGGCAGGACGAGCGGCTCCTGCTGCGTGCCGTCATAGTTATCGCCAAAATCGACGGTATCCATGTCGATGTCGGTCAGGAGTTCCTCGGCGACCCGTGCCAGCCGCGCCTCGGTATAACGCATGGCTGCGGGGGCGTCGCCATCGACGCTGCCGAAGTTGCCTTGTCCATCGATGAGCGGGTAGCGCAGCGAGAAATCCTGCGCCATGCGCGTCATCGCATCGTAGACGGCGCTGTCACCATGTGGATGGTATTTGCCCAGCACTTCACCGACAATACGAGCGCTTTTCTTGTACTGAGCGTTGGCGCGAATGCCCATATCGTACATCGCGTAAAGGATGCGCCGCTGCACGGGTTTGAGACCGTCGCGGGCATCGGGTAGAGCGCGGGCGACGATCACGCTCATAGCGTAGTCGAGATAGCTGCCGCGCATTTCTTCGTTGATGTTGATAGGGCGGATCACACCGATTTCATCGACCATGTTCAATTCGCCGCTGACTTGATGTTTATGTACACTAGGCGTAATTATACCTGAAAATCCCTTAAAAATCCCGTTCGGATATTGCCGCCGCAGGAAGTGCGGGCATTGTCGATTGGAGCAGTAGATATGCGGTTTGTGCGGATTTTTATGCTTGGGCTGACTCTGGCAATTCTGGTTGTGGTCGGGGGGGGAGCGGCGCTCTTCATCGACACGACGCGCGCGCCGCTGCCGATCATCGATGGCAATCTGAGTGTTCCTGGGCTGACGGCGCAGGTGCAGGTGCTTCGAGACGGCTACGGCGTGCCGCACATTTACGCCAGCAACCTGTATGACCTGTATTTTGCGCAGGGCTTCACCCAGGCGCAAGAGCGCTGGTGGCAGATGGAGTTCTTCCGGCATGTGGCGCGCGGCGCGGTACAGGAACTCACCGGACGGCGGGAAAATCTGCTCGGAACGGACATTTTTCTGAAGACCATCGGGCTGTATCGCGCCGCTGAACGCGATTACACGCTGCTGAGCGATGAGGGGAAAGCGCTGATGGACGCCTTTACCGCCGGCGTGAATGGTTACATTTCGAGGCGCGCTGCAGATGATCTGGCGATGGAATATCGCCTGCTCGGTCTGACTGGTGTCAATATTGCGGTGCAGCCCTGGTCGCCAGCGGACAGCATCGCCTGGGGCAAGGTGATCGCCTGGCAGCTCACCAACACCTATCAGCAGGAATTAACGCGCCAGATCATGCTTGAGACGCTCGATATTCAAATGGTTGCAGATTACTTTCCCGATTATCCTTACGATCTGCACGTGACGCCGGTTCGTGAGGCTGATCTGCCGCTCATGCGCACGGGGCTGACGATGGCAGGCGGGATTCAGGCTGGCGAGGAGCTGAGCGCGCTTGGCTGGACAAGCGCCGCGCAGGAGATGGGAATTGGCAGCAACGCATGGGCGGCGACGCGCGCCATGACCGCGAATGGCACGGCACTTTTCGCCAACGATCCCCATCTTGGCGTGATGATGCCGTCGATCTGGTTTGAAGTCGGGCTTCACTGTCTTCCGGTGACCGAGGACTGTCCGCTGGACGCCGTCGGTTTCACGTTTTCACCGCTGCCTGGGATCATTGCGGGGCATAACGGGCGCATCGCCTGGGGGATCACCAATCTCGGCGGCGATGTTCAGGACTTGTACCGCCTGCGGATCAATCCCGCCAATCCGCTTCAATATGAGTGGAACGGCGAATGGCGCGACATGATCGCGCGCGAGGAGGCGATTCAGTTTGGCAACGACGCCGCGCCGCTGATCATTCAAGTGCGCGAAACCCATTTGGGACCGATCATTAACGATCATCAGGGGGGCGAAAACCGCTTCAACAACGTCGATCCAGTGGCGCTGCGCTGGACGGGGCATGAACCGAGTCTGCTTTGGGAAGCTGTGGTGGGAATCAATCTGGCGACGGGGTGGGAAGAATTTCGCGCCGCGCTGGCGAAATTCGACATCCCGACGGTTAATTTTATCTACGCCGACACCGCTGGCAATATTGGTTATGTCATGCCGGGGCGCATCCCGATTCGTGCCGCCGATCACCATGGGATGCTGCCAGTGGATGGCTGGACGGATGTTTATGAGTGGCGCGGATTCATCCCGTATGAGGCGATGCCGGCGATCCGCAATCCCGACCGCGGTTATGTCCTAACTGCAAATGAAGCGCCGGTTCCACTCACGTACTATGACGATCTGGCGGCGCGCTACGGCGCGGATGCGCACTACGCCTTCGGCTACCAGTTCGCGCCTGGCTACCGCGCTCAGCGGATCGACGATTTGCTCAATCAACTCCAGCCGCTCACAGTGGACCGTTTCCGTCAGATTCAGACCGACAATTATGCCCCATCCTCTGAGTCCATGCTGTCGTACATCGGCAATCTGTTTATCGAGGATGCCGCTGCGGCTGATGCGCGCGACTGGCTGCGCAGCTATGATCGCGTGGAGCGCGCTGACAGCCCATATGCGGCGCTCTATGCGATCCTGATTAGGCGGATTTTGATAAACACCTTTGCCGATCAGCTCCCCGAAGGCATTCAACCGACGCTGCGTCAGGTGTTCGCGCTTCAGCGGCTTCTGGAGCAGCCGGACAATCCCTGGTGGAACGATGCAGGGACGCCGGAGCGCCTTGAAACCCGTGATGACATCCTGCTCAGGTCATTGGCTGAGGCGAATCGGGAAGCGGTAGAGCGGATGGGCGCAGATCGCGCGAATTGGGCATGGGGCAGACTGCACACGATTACGTATGTCAACAATCCGTTGGGGATGTCTGGGATTGATCTGATCGAAGGCATTTTCAATCGTGGGGCGTTTCCGGTCAATGGGGGCGAAGAAGTGATCAATGCGACGAGCTGGAACGCCGACGACGATTACACAGCGCGGTCACTGCCATCATTCCGGCTGATTGTCGATCTACACAACCCGGACGCCAGTTTGAGTATCAACTCAACGGGTTCAAGCGGACATCCCTACAGCCCATACTACGACGATCAGATCGCTGTATGGCTGGAGGGGGATTATAAGCCGCTGTGGTTCACACGATCTGCCGTCGAACGCCATGCCCGCCATCGGCTGATCCTGACGCCTTGAGACGACGCCATGCCGATTAGAAGACGAGCCGTCCTGTGACAAGCAGGGCGGCGATGCCGAGAACAACCACATTCATAAAGAGAAAGATCGAAAGAAACATGCGCTCGACGGCGGTCATGCCGAGGAATGTGCGTTCCTCGCGCACAGCCACCTGATCGAAGATGCTGTTGTCGATTTCGTAATCATCAAAATCGCCGGCTGAACCCCGCCGAAGCTCATCAAGCTCGGCAAAAGGATCGTCGTTGCGCTGCTGGCGTCGATTGCGTGTCTCTCGGCTGCTCATCGGATCACCTCATCGAGATAAATGGCTCATTGATGTATTATAGCGAGAATGGCTCAGATCAACATCAGCCCGCGCGGCTCCAGACGCCGTTGAACAATCGAAACGGGATGGTTTCCTCGCGCCCACTGTCGCTAACTTGAACCAGCGCGCTTAGGGTGGGTATCCCGGACGCATCGACGCCTGGCATCACAGATACGACGGAGCGCGCGTCCAGCGGCGCGCCGGCGGCAATGCGCGCGGCTGCCAATGCCCGACCGAAATCATCGCGGGTGTCATAGAGCGCCAAGACAGCGTCAGCCGCACCGCGTCCGATCAGCTCGCTTTCAACACGCAGCCGCCACGTCAAGAAATCGCGCCAATCGACTCGGACTTGATCGAGCGATGCTGCCCCAACGGCGGCATTGATCAGCGCGATGCTGGCGTCTGGCGTTAAAGAATGCAGCAGCACGCCGACTGACTCGGCTCCATACTGCTGCGCAAGAGTTTCGATCAGATAGGCTCCGGTATCGATCTGGGCAAAACGTCCCATCAGCCAGTTGCTGATGGCGCTGTGCAGATAGACCGCGTCGGCAGGATAAGCGGGCTGGACGGGCTGGATCGTCCGTATCAGGTAGTCCGCGACGAGGCGCGCCGTCTCCACCTGCATCGAGCGGTCGAAGGGCTGATCGAGCCGCATTGCCACCAGATAGGGCGATGGGATTTGCAAGAGCGCCGGCTCGAATGCAGACCAGCCCATCTGAAGCAGGGGGTTCGGCTCAATGCTGAGGGTGATCGGCGGGACAGCCTGACAGTGTAGGGCAGCGCAGCCAAATTCAAACCAAGAGGAGATCGTGCTCAAGATGGCTTCAGCAGTTGGGGTGTCTACGCTGCGAAAGCGCACGGTCAGGTAATCCGCGCTTAGGCTGCGCATGTCGCCCCAGAAAGTGTAATCCGGCGGGACGTGCAGCCAGCGCCACCCATCGTCCTCCAAATAGCGCCAGTAGAACCAGGCGCGCGCGAAGGGGATGCCATTGATGATCTCCTCGACGATCACACGCGCGCGCATCCCATCGACTTCCAGATCGACAATCCGACCGGTCAGATTGACATCCTGGGTCGCTTTCAGGTTCTGATAGCGGTCGAACTCTGCAAGCTGACTGCGAGTCCACTCGTCGGAGGCGCTGCGCTGCATGTCCGCAAAGCCGCTGCGGTCACCGATGCGCAGCATTGCCATTTCTGCGGCGACCGAGTCGCGCAGGCGCTGCTCGATCTCCCAGTCCGCCTGGCGCAGGCGCAGCCCGATGGCGCCGACTGCGCCCCCGATCAACCCGAGGGCGATCAGCATCGTCAGGATGAAACGGGTGCGGAGCTGACTTCGGCGTCGTTGAGCGCCCGGGTCTTCGCCCGCGCCGCGAATCTGTTCTTTTTCCGCCTGAATTTCCCAATCGAGTTTGATGCTCATGATTCTGCGCCCAATCCCATCATATCGCCAGCGATAACTCGACCGAGCGAGTCATCCGCGCGCCGGATCAGCAGCGCGCCGTTGGCGTCTACATCTTCCGCGATACCGACCAGTGTCTCATTGGGCTGAATGATCTTGACCTGCTGCCCAATGGTGCTGAGGCGGTCGCGCCAAAGCAGGCGCAGCGAGTCGCGGTCGATCTGAGCGTAATAGTGATCAATGCGTGCGAGGATACGCATGAGCAGATCGACGCGATCCACCGTGCCGACGACTTCGGATAGACTGATGGCGGTTTGAGCCAGCGCTGCTGCTTTGAAATCGGTGCTAACGTTAAGACCGACGCCGAGGACTGCGCCCAGAAAGCGCGAACCCTCCCAAGCGGTTTCGCTCAGGATGCCACAGACTTTGCGCCCTTCAAGCAGTACGTCATTGGGCCATTTGAGCGCAGTCTTGATGCCTATTTCAAGCAGCGCATCGCCAACTGCCAGCGCCGCGATCATCGTGAGTTTGAATAGGTGTTGGGGCGGTGGATGCAGTAGGAGCGAAAAAGTGAGGGCGGAGGCGGGTTCGCTGAACCAGCTTCGACTGAGGCGACCGCGACCGCGCGTCTGATGATCGGTAATCACCAAGCTGCCAGAAGTGCCGCCGTCACGCAGCCAGGTCAGCGCGGCATCATTGGTGCTTCCGATTTGCGCATAATAGCGAAAGGGGCGAGGTGAAAGGGCATTCTGGAGTTTTTCGATTGTTAACACTGTTTATTTTCCCTCAGCTATCGCTTTTGGGCGGCATATCAAAAGGGCGTTCAATCGAACGCCCTCAGCCGTCACCGTTTTGGAAACGCAAGCGCTGGCAGTGTTAGAAATCCTCTTCTTCCTGCTTGCCGCGCGCGATCACTTCCGGCTCAGCGCTGACGCTTTCCAGCGTCTGCTCTGCCGCCTCATCCGAGATGGCGGCGGCAGTCGCAGCAACGCGTACCACCAGCTCATCCGGATCGCTGACAGCGCGCACCTTGTCGTTCAGAACCAGATCGCGGACGAAGATCGCATCACCAACGCGAGTCAAACGCGAAAGATCAACTTCAATGACATCGATGAGGTAGCGCGGAAGCGCTTCAATGCGGACCGTGTTGGTTCCTGCCACGATGATGCCTTGTTTGGTCTCAACCGCCGGACTTTCGTTAACAAAATGCACCGGCACTTCAGTCTCGATTGGCTTGTCCGCATCGACGGCAAGAAAATCGACATGCAGGATCGTGCCGCGCAGCACGTCGCGCTGCACTTCACGGGCGATCACGGTTTGAGCGCTGCCGTTGAGCTTGATGTCGATCAAGTGCGTGCCGCCCGCTTTCAATAAGGTCATCGTCAGTGCTTTTTCCGCGATCTGAATCGGAGTGGACGGCTTATTTGCCCCGTAGATGACGGCGGGGATCATCCCACTTCGGCGAAGCTGAGCCACTTTCTTACCGGTCAGGCTGCGCGGCTGCGCCTCGAGCGAGTAGTTTTCTGCCACGGTGTTTCAGTCCTTCACAATTGGCTCTCACCTGAACGCGACCGAGTGATCGCAGGGTGGTAATCGCATCTGAGAATAATGATACATTTTAATTGTCAGGCGGAGTCACGTCAATGCTGGGTGTGAAAAAAGAGACTCTAGCGTAGAGTCTCTTAATTGAGAGCGGGTGACGCGATTCGAACGCGCGACTCCTTGCTTGGGAAGCAAGAGCTCTACCCCTGAGCTACACCCGCGATAAAAAAATTATAGATCGATCCCGCTGCATGGTCAAGCGCGGGTGATTTTTGCGTGCGTTTTGCGATATAATACGGCTCTCAAACAGGCAGACTACAGTTAAGGAAGTGCCGCTTTACCACGTCGCAACCTCCTGGTCTTTCGACTGAAAACCACGTATCGCTATCTGAAGGACTCGCCTTCGATTGTGCTTCAGAATGCCTACAATCGTCTGTTTAACAACACGGTTGGGAGACTAACCGCGGGACAGCGACTGGGCATGGTGGCGATGCTTCATCTCGGGCGCACGGGCAGCACGGTGCTGGGTGATCTGCTCAATCAGCATCCCAAAATCCTGTGGGACTCGGAAATCTACTATCGCTTTCTGATCGGCTATGCCAATCAACAGGGTGAAGCGCTGGAGGCATGGCGTCGGGAAGCCTTTGCCGAACTGCCGAAACGGATTGCCCGTTCTGGCGCGCGTTATTATGGCTTTGAGGTGCAGTTCTTTCATATTAGGTATCTCAATCGCTCGGTGCCGGACTATCTGGAGTATCTTCGACAGTCGGGCGTGACCCACTATATCCTGCTGGAACGGCGCAACCATCTGCGGTCGCTGCTGTCCTATGCCGTGTCGGAAGTTACGCGCCGCAAATTCATCACACAGCCCAATCAGAAGCCCGCGCTGACGAAAGTTCATCTCGATGTGAACCGGATCACGATCAACGGCGAAGACTGCACCCTGATCGAGTATCTTGATCGCTACGCGGACAATTATTGGATGGCGCGCCAACTGCTGGCGGATCAAAAGCTGCTCTATCTGAATTACGAGGACGACATCGAGCGCAATCCGGCGAATGCTGCCTTGAAGACATTCGCGTTTCTCAATCTGCCAGCCAGACAGCTTGAGGTGCATTACAAGAAGACAACCCCATATCCGGTTTCACAGGTGATCGAGAATTTCGATGAAGTTCAGGCAGCTTTGGCTGGCACGCCTTACGCCTGGATGGTCAGTGAGTGAGTCTTTTTGTCATCATTTCTGTTTAAAGCCAATCCAGATCGGGTCAAGACTTCAGTCGGCGCACGCTGTATAATGCGGGTGTTTGGGGCGATTACAGCGTCTATGCCTTAACGGGCTGCCAAACCGACTGAGTAACCATGAACGGACACGCGCGGCATAAGCTGAAAATCCTGATTTGTCTGCTGTATTACTTTCCGCATCGCACCGGACTGACGATCCATGTTCAGCGCATCGCTGAGGAGTTTGTCCGGCGTGGACACGAAGTTACCGTGCTGACCGCGCGCTACAAATCCGATCTGCCGCGCGACGATGTTGTCATGCACAAGGGCGTGCGGGTAGTGCGATTGTGGGCGCCCATTCGGATGAGCCGAGGGATGATTATGCCTGCTTATCCGTGGGCGGCATACAAGCTGATCAAGGAACATGATGTGGTCAGCATTCATCTGCCCATGCTGGAAACGGCGCTGATTGCGCTGCTCGCGCAGATGGTGCATCGCCCGATTGTGGCGACTCATCATGGCGATCTGATCCTCCCTGATGGATTGTTCAATCGCTTTATTCAGGGGACGATGTTTGCGATGTATAAGTTCATGGCGAAGCGTGCAGCGGCATTGATCGCTTACAGTGAAGATTATGCCCGGCACTCCTATTATCTGACGCCGTTTATGAATAAGGTGTCTGTGGTATATCCGCCCATCCATATGCCGCTGCCGAATCCACAGCATGTTGAGGCGCTGCGCGCTGAGTGGTCGCAGAATGGCGGACCGGTGATCGGCTTTGCGGGTCGATTCGTTCAGGAGAAGCGCCCAGATCTGCTGATCCGGGCGTTGGAAACGATCAATCAGCATTATCCGAATGCCCGGATCGTGTTTGCGGGCGAGCATATCATCAAATATGAAGACACGTGGGAGCGCCATCAGGATTTGGTCAATCAGTATCGTGATCAGCTCATCTTTCTCGGCTTGATGGAAGATCCGCAGGATATGGCGGATTTCTATGCCGCGTGCGATGTTTTGGCACTGACCAGCGACTCCGAATGCTTCGCGCTGGTGCAGGTCGAGGCGATGCTGTCTGGGACGCCGGTAGTGATGACGGACATCCCTGGCGGGCGCGTGCCGGTCACAGTGACGGGCATGGGACGGCTGGCGAAAGCGGGCGATCCGGTGTCGATCGGGGAACAAATTGTCGAGGTGCTGCGTCATCCTGAGCAGTATCGGCGTTCACGCCAGGAGATTGAAGCGATTTTTTCGTTCCAGGAGACAGTTGACCGGTATGAGCAGCATTTCTACAAACATGTCAGCGCAAACGGGCGATAAAGTCGGCGGCATTCCTCGCGATCTGATCGCCTACATGACCCGCAACGAAGCGGACATGGCGTTCAAGAAGCGCGTTGAGACGATCTTTGAATGGATCGCGCCGACCGACGACATGCTCATCCTCGATATTCCATGCGGACGCGGCTTTTACCTGAATATGTTTCGCTATGTCAGCGGCTGCCGGCTGGTGGGCGCAGAATTGGACTGGGATGTCATTCGGAAAGCGCAGACCAACGTCGGGCATCTGCCCAATCTGACGCTGAACAACGTCAATATCTACGCTATGCCCTATCCCGACAACACCTTTGACGCAGTGATCCTCTCGGAGATTCTCGAACATCTTGACCGCGATGTCGATGGCTTGAAAGAGGTCTACCGCGTGCTGAAGCCAGGTGGAGTCGTGGCGATCACTGTGCCGAACGCCGATTATCCGTTCTGGTGGGACCCGATCAACCGCACGCTGGAATATCTGTTCAAGCGACCAATCCGAACCGGGATATTCGCGGGCATTTGGGCGAACCATGTGCGCTTGTACACCCGCGATCAGCTTCGTGCGGCAGTTGAGGCGGGCGGGTTCATTGTGGAGGCAGAGCGGGCATTCACCCATCACAGCTTCCCGTTTATTCATAACCTGGTCTATGGGATCGGCAAGCCCCTGCTGGAGTCGGGTCTGCTGCCTGAAAAAATGGCAAATGCCGCCAATCGCATCACGTTTGATAAAAACGATGGCAGCCCGTTCAATCCGATCAACCTTGCGCTGCGCGTGCTGAACTTCTTTGACCGTCCGAATAAACTGCACGAGCCGCCTGGCGTCTCCACTGTCAACCTAGCGATTAAGGGGCGCAAGCCGTGAGCCAGACCGAGCTGCACAACATCGATGAAGCGACGACGGCTGCGCCTGACAAGCAGCGCGACTTTGAGATGCTCACGCTGGCGGAACTGACTGGTGAATTGGTGCGCCGACCGAGGGCAACACTCAGCGCGCTGATCGAACTGACTCGTTACACTGCGCCGCGCGATCCCGAAATCGATCAGGCGACTCGCCAGCTTGATGAACTGCTTCAGAAGAAGGCGCAGGCTGCTTCTGCTGACGACACGCCGACGCTTAACCCCATTCCTCAGTCTGCGCTGATGCGTGGACTTGTCGAGTCACCCACTGTTCCTGGGGAAAAGACGGTCGTCCTGCCAGCCGCTTTTCCCTATGGTCTTGCGGCGCTTCAATGGCTGCTGAGGGCTGTTAGCTTTGGGATCGCTGCAGCGGCGCAGATCTATATGCTGTTCGCGCCGCGCAGCGAGGCGGCTGGGTTGGACGTGGGCGCGCCGTATCTGCTGCTCGGCTTTGCAATCTGGATCGTCGGTGAGATCGTCGGTCTGCACCCAGCGCTTCGACTCGACTCCACCCAGCCCGAACAGACAGGATCGCTGGCATCTCGGATGGACTGGGTGACGCTGCTCTGGCGGGCATCGGTGGCGGCGCTGGGGACGGTCTGCGCGCTGCTGGCATGGCGCTTCACAGCGGGCAATCAGTTCACGCTTGAGGGCGTCGCCGGATGGCTCGGCGGCGTAATCTTGTGGGTCTGGGCGCTCGCGCCGCTGGATTGGTCGCTCTTGGGGGCAGTGCGCGGCGCGCTGAGCGCCGTTCGCGCCTGGCGACCGCGCATGAGCGGCGAGTCCTTCTGGACGCTGATCGCGCTTGTCCTGATCATGAGTGCTGGAGTCTTTTTCCGTTTTTCGCAGTTTGACTCCGTGCCGCCGGAGATGACCAGCGATCACGTCGAAAAACTGCTCGATGCCAACGGCGTTGTGAATGGACGCTACAACGTCTTCTTTGTCAACAATCATGGGCGTGATCCGCTGCAATTCTATCTGCTGGCGCTCATGCATTCAGGTTTTGGACTGTCGCTCGACTTCAATCTGCTCAAACTTCTGACAGCGATTGAAGGATTGATCACCATCCCCTTGATGTATGCTCTGGGACGTGTGATCATCGGGCGCTCGAATCCCCAATTGGGCAACTGGGTGGGGCTGTCGGCGGCGGCACTGGTCGCGGTCGCCGGTTGGCATGTCATGCTGAGCCGTCTGGGTCTGCGCATTGTCCTGACGCCGCTGGTGACGACGATTCTGCTGATCTTTCTGGTGCGCGCGCTGCGTTATAACCGCCGCTGGGACTGGATTGGCGTCGGACTGACGCTTGGTTTCAGTGTTTACACGTACCAGGCAGCGCGGATGCTGCCGGTGGTGGTGGTAGTGGGCGCGGCGCTGACCGTGCTGTTCGGGCTGTTTCAATGGGGCGCGAGACGCTTCACGATCAGCCGCGACATGCTGCTCAATCTCGCGGCGGCGGGCGTGATCGCGTTCGTCGCCTTTGTCCCGCTGTTCCGGTTTTCGATTGAATACCCTGAGGATTTTTGGCGCCGCACCTCCGGGCGGCTGTTCGGCGACGCCATCATGCAGGACACCAATGAAGCCGGTGAGCTGATCTTCCGGCAAGCGACGCTGGAGGAGCGTCTTGCCGCATTCAACCGGAACCTGCCTGCGCTGATGACCAATCTGCGCAACGCCGTGCTGATGTACAACTGGAAAGGCGATGTCGCTTGGATCAATAACGCGCCAAATTACCCGACCCTCGATCCCGTCGCAGGCGCGCTCTTTCTGGTAGGGCTGGCGGCGTGGCTGATGCGGATGCTGCGGCGGCGCGACCCGGCGGACTGGCTGATGCTCCCGATGATCTTCATCATGCTGCTGCCGTCCGCGCTGGCGATTGCCTATCCGATTGAGAATCCGAGCGCCACCCGTGCGAGCGGGACGCTGCCGGTTGTCTTTGTGATCGCGGGTTACGCGCTGGCGCTGATGGCGCAGTCTTTAGGTCGGCTGCTCGGTGGGCGGTTCCTGGCGCGCGGACTGGCGGCAGTCGCGGCGGTCGGTGTGATCGGCGGCAGCGATTACTACGGAGCGCTGGTGTATTTCAACAACTACTATCTCGCTTACCGCCAGTCTTCACTGCCATATTCGGATGCAGGGCGCGTGATGCGCACCTTCGCCGACAACAACGGCTACGGCAATGTGTTCGTGATCGCCTATCGCTACTGGTGGGATCATCGGGCGTTAGGGATTGAAGCTGGACGGATCGACTTCCCGAATGGCATTCCGTCGTTGGAGCGCGCGCCGCAGTTCATCGCCGATGCCACTAGACGGACAGGTGAATACCGCTTTGATCCCGACCGTGAGATGCTGTTCTTTTACTCACCTCAGGATACGGCTGCGTCCGCTTGGCTAAGCGCGATGTTCCCATTTGGGGTTGAGAATCTGCTCGACACCTATCATCCTGAAGACAGCTACATGATCTATCGCGTTCCACCACTTGGCGCAGACGGTCTCGCTTTTTTCCTGGCGCAAAATGGGATTCAGATGCCGCCAGGGTGAGGAAATTGCTGAGTTGTTGTGTAGCATAAGGGCAGTTGAATTATGAAAGGACGCTGATGCAAGAAAGCTGCGCCTTGATCCCGGCGCTGAACGTGTCAACGCCCCGCGAACGCGCGTTCGCCTGGAGCCGCATCGTGGTGAGCGCGCTGCTGCTGGGCATTATGCTGCTTGGCGGCTATCTGCGCTATGCCGGGCTGAACTGGGATGACTTCACACATTTGCACCCCGACGAACGCTTTTTGACTCAGGTTGTGTCCTCACTCAACGGCAGAACGCTGAGTCCGTCGAAGGGCAGCGAGGAAGATCGCCGCGCGCAGCTCCGCGAGTGCCTGGAGCGCTACCCGGATAGCAACGGTGTCGGCGGTTTCTTCGATACTGCCTGCTCGACGCTCAACCCGCATAATGTCGGCTATGGGCTGTATGTCTATGGGACGCTGCCGCTGTTCATCGCACGCGGGACAGCGGAATGGTTCGCGCCCATCAGCGAGTGGCACGCCCGCCAGATCGTCTATCCCCAGACTGGCGATCCGCTCTGGGCGAACTACAGCGGGAACTACTGGCTGTCCTACGACGGCATCCATCTGGTCTGGCGCTTCCTGTCGGCTGCGGCGGAAATGGGCTGCATCCTGATCGCCTTTCTGATCGGACGGCGGCTGCACGATCAGTGCGTGGGTCTGCTGGCGGCAGCGCTGTACAGCGTGACGGTCTTTTCCATTCAGATCGCACATTTTGCGACGGTCGATGCCATGAGCAGCTTTTTCACCGCGCTGGCGCTGCTGTTCGCGGTGGCGGTGCAGCGCGGCGGCGGACTCGGTAATTACATCGGCTTTGGGCTGGCGTTCGGCGGCGCACTGGCGAGCCGGATCAATCTCGTGCCGCTGGCGGGTGTGATCATCCTAGCAGCGGGGATGTGGTCGCTGCCCGCCTTAGACCGCCGGATGCCTGCTGGTGAACGACGGCGTCTGATCGTTAGCGCTGTGATCGGGCTGATCACCGCTGGGTCGGTTTCGATCCTGGTCTTTCGTCTGGGCAATCCATACGCCTTCGCCGGACCGGAGATTTACAACCTGTTCCCGATCAACCGCTTCTGGATGGAAGATTTAGGGACAGCGCAGGCATTGGTCAGCGGGGCGGTGGATAGCCCACCCAATTTCCAGTGGGTATCACGGGCATCGTATCTGTTCCCGTTGAACAATATGATCCTATGGGGCATGGGCATTGCGCTGGGCTTGTCCGCGTGGATCGGGTTTGGCTGGGCGCTGTGGCGGATTTTGCGCGGCAGACCCGGCGCGACCGCCAATATCGTGCTGGTCGCTTGGGTGCTGGTGTATTTCGGATTTCTCGGTCGCCAATGGGTGACGACGATGCGCTATTTTCTGCCGCTGTATATGGCGCTGGCGGTGCTGGCAGCATGGGGGTTGGTGTCGCTGGCGCGCGGCGCAGCGATCACGCATCGACCGGGCGGGCTGCGCCGTGTGATCGGGTGGGTCGCGATGGTCGGCGTGACAGCGTTCACGGCGCTGTGGGCGCTGATGTTCACCAATATTTATCGCAATCAGCTCACCCGTGTTCAGGCGAGTCACTGGGTGTGGGAAAATGTCCCCGGCGACTTCGCCATGCGCATGGACGGCGCGCCTGAAGGGACGCCGCTGATCAACATTCCCATCAACAATGAGAATTTCCCGCGCCGTCAGCGCACTTATGATGCCGCCTATCCAGCTTCTATCAACGCCTTCGTCCCGACTCAGGCGGGCGCAGTCACTGCAATTCAGGTGATCGTTTTCGATGAATTCGCCTCCGCTGAACGCATGTCTGCGCTCAGCTTCACATTGAGCGACAATGACAATATAGTGCTGGCGACGGGTCGGCTCGAACATAAGTACAGTCCGTCGGGCGGCAGCTCGCCGGTCAGCTACAAGGTCGAGCTGGATCGCCGCGCCCGGGTGGGGGCGAATCAGCGTTACGTCCTGCGCGTCATGCTCGAGGCGGGCGAAAGCATCAGTGTCGGTGACTTCACGACCTTCGTCGAACCCGATCCGCCGGTCGATTTCGCTGTCATGTATCCTGCCATCAACATCCCCGTAACCTCCTGTTCCGGCTCGACCGATGATCTGATCAGCCGAGTGACCTGCTTCGATGATTTCCATCGCTCAGCATCGGCAACCTTCACCGCGCCAGCGGACGGCGTGGTCGGCAGTATCCACGCGCCGCGCCTCGGCGATCCGCTCGATGATCCGGAGCCGGAGACCATCCGCATTACGATTCTGCGCGAGTCGGATGGCGCAGCGCTGGCTGAAGCGGTGCTGAGCGAGAATCTCAGCCGCGAAACGCACATCCTCGGCGGCGCATACGATATTCCGCTGGATCGACCGCTTGAACTGCGCGCCAGTGAGCAGTACCGTTTCCTGGTTGAGCTGGTCGAAGGCGGTCCCGTTGTCGTTGGTGGATCGGTCTTTACGTGGGAAGGCGCGTGGGACGACCCGATTCCGACGAAAGTCTGCCGCTATCCAGACGGGATAACGCTGGCGGATAGACCGCCGCCCGGCTTGATCGCCTATCCGCAGCCCTGCGAGGGACTCGATCCCTGGTGGGGCTTCCTCAACGGATATGAGCTGAACATTGTCTATGAGGATGTCCCGGATAAGCGCGACCGCCTGATCACGCACCTGAACAACAGCGATTACATCGCGATCAGCAGCAACCGCTTTTACGATACGCTTTCGCGCAATCCGGTGCGCTGGCCGATGACCAACCGCTACTACGAGGCGCTCTTCTCCGGAGAACTGGGCTACGAACTGGCGGCGATCTTTCAGGAAACGTTCGAACTGGGTGCGCTGCGCGTGTCCGATCAGGTGCTTCCCTTTTACGATGTCCCGGACTGGCTGAATGAGTTTGAGGCGGAAGAAGCCTTCCACGTCTACGATCATCCGGTCGTGATGATCTATAAGAAGTCGCCCGATTACGATCCTGATCGCGTTCGCGCCATCTTGGAGAGCGTACCGATCCGGCGGGTGCAGGAGACGGCGATCTACCGCCAATGCCCGGAAAACTACGATGTCTTCTTCTGCGATCCAACGTTGAGTGCGGTGATCGCGATCAGCTCCGATCAAGCGAATGAAGCGCCGACTCAGCTTCGCCTGTCCGCCGATATGCGCGCGATCCAGTATGAAAACGGCACATGGTCGGAGCGCTTTAACGCGGACAGCCCGATCAGCGCTGAGCCGGCGGTCAGCATCGCCGCATGGTGGGCGGTGGTGTTCGTCTTCGGGATCGCAGCATTTCCGCTGATGGCGGCGATCTTTCCCGGTCTGGCGGAGCGCGGCTACGGGCTGGCGAAATTCGCGGGCATCTTCCTGGTGGCGTGGGGGACGTGGTTTCTGGCGAGCCTGCGCATCCCGGTCTGGTCACAGGCGGGCGTTGCAGGCGGTTTGATCGTCCTGTTTGTACTTGGCATGATCATTGCTTGGCGCAGTCGTGCCGGCATCTGGGCATTTGTGCGCGGGAACTGGGCGCGCCTGCTGCTGATTGAAGGGATCACCCTGGCGCTGTTCCTAGCGTTCGTCCTTGTGCGCGCCACCAATCCCGATCTGTGGCATCCGTCGTTCGGCGGTGAGAAGCCGATGGATTTCGCCTATCTCAACGGCGTCCTGCGCAGTACGATTTTCCCTCCTATCGACCCATGGCACGCGGGCGGCTACATCAATTACTACTATTTCGGCTTTGTCATTGTCGGCGCGCCAGTGCTGCTGCTCGGTATGGTTCCATCGGTCGCGTATAACCTGATCGTGCCGATGCTGTTTGCGCTGACTGGGGCTGGCGCGTTTTCACTGGCGTACAACGCGGTCGCCGCGTTCCGCGAGCAGCGCGGCGACTCGGAGAGTCGTCTACTCGCCAGCCCGATCATGGCAGGAGCCGCTGCGATGATACTGGCGGTCGTCCTGGGCAATCTGGATACGGGGCGGGTTTTCCTCAATGGTGTGGCGCGCACAGGCGGATTTGTCCCGATGGACAGCATCGAAACCTATCTGGTCGAGCGCTTCACACAGGAAAATCAGCGCCCGCCTTCGATGGAGGAATATCAGGAGCTTGTCGAGCAGGCACGCGATCCGAGCTTGTCGCAGCGCGTTTCATATCAGGTGAAAATCTTCACCGACCTGATCGGCGGGATCGGGCGCGGATTCTCAGCGCTGGCGCAGGGATCGACGCTGGCGGTGGGCGCGGAGCGCTGGTTCTGGGCGCCAAGCCGCATCTATGCCGAGACGCCGGGCGTTGAAGGGCAGGCGATCACCGAGATGCCGATCTTCACTTACATCTACGGCGATCTACACGCGCACATGATCTCGATGCCGATGCAGTATCTGGTCATGGCGTTTGTCCTCCATGAAGTGCTGATGGCGGGACAAAGACGCCGGAGGCTGGCGCTGGTTGCAGCAGTCTTACTAGGTGGGATCACTGTTGGGATGCTGCGCGCGACCAACACCTGGGACTGGATCACCTATCTCATCCTTGGCGCAGCGGGCTTGGCGTTCGCGTGGTGGCTGGCGGAGCGCAAACCTGGTCAGTGGCTGCCGTTCAGCCGCTGGGCGCTGATCCGCGCTGGGCTGTATGTCGGCGGCTTTATCGCCGTCACGTTTATCGCCGTCATGCCGTTTACAACTTGGTTCGCGTCCGCCTACTCGCGGGTGCTGCCCTGGACGGGCGGCAAAGCGCCGCTGTGGGCATATCTGACGGTGCATGGGCTGTTCCTCTTCCTGCTGGTCGCGCTGCTCTTGTGGGATACAGGGCGTTGGTTTCGCGCTGTCCGCGTCGGGACACTGCGCGGGGCGTGCGCACCGCTGCTGATCGTGCTGCTGGCGACGATTGGGGTGCTGGTGGTATCAGCGGCGCTGGCGATGCTGGATTATCAGGTTGCCTTGATCGCGCTGCCGCTGCTGTGGTGGATCGGCGTGCTGTTCTTCCGACAGGGGCAGACACAGACGATGCAGTTCCTACTTGCGCTGGCGGGTTTATCGCTGGCGCTGACACTGGGCGTGGAGTTTGTCGTCCTCGACGGTGACATCGGACGGCAAAATACAGTCTTCAAATTCTATTTGCAGGCATGGCTGATGCTGGCGGTCGTCGGCGGAGCAGCGTTCGCGTGGCTCTGGCGCGGATCGCTGCGCTGGTCAGGCGGGCTGCGCACGGGCTATTTTGTCCCGCTGACGCTGCTGCTGATCCTGGCGGGCGCGTTCCCGATCATGGCAGCGCGGGGCAAAGCGGTCTTCCGCTTTGACACAGAGCAGCCGTTCACGCTCGATGGCGCGGCATTCATGAACTATGCGATGCAGTATGAGGGCAGTCGGTTGGTGATGGCGCAAGACCCGGATGCCGTGCCATTTCCGCTGTCGGAGGATTACGCGATGATCCGCTGGCTGCAGGACAATGTCCAGGGGACACCGGTGATCGTGGAAGGGCTGAGCGAAGGCACAGAATACAAATGGAATGCGCGTATCTCGATCTACACAGGTCTGCCGACGGTGATCGGCTGGAACTGGCATCAGCGTCAGCAGCGCGGGCTGAACGAGATGGGACGGATGATCGAGCTGCGCGCTGCCAATGTCAACGCTTTCTATTTAATGCGAGACCTGGCGCAGGCGTGGCGTTTTCTGGAATGGTACGGCGTGCAGTATATCATCGTCGGGCGGCTGGAGCGCGCTTACTATCCGGCAGAGAGCCTGGTGAAATTCAACGCGCTGGTCGAGCAGGGCGCACTGGAAGTCGTTTTTGAGCAGGGGCAGTCGGTGATTTATCGAGTTGTGGACGGCGCAGCGCTGAACTTGTCGCAGATGGAGATGGGCTGAGTGATTTTCGACTGGATCGCGCGGGAAGGCGCGCTCATCTTCGGTTGGTGGGCAGCCGTCACGGCGGCGGGCGCGGCGGCGCTGCCGGTTTGTCTGCGCCTGTTCGGGGGGCTGCCAGATCGCGGCTTCACGCTGGCGCGGACGGTCGGCGTGCTGCTGGTCGCTTTTGTCTACTGGCTGCTGGCGAGTGTCGGCTTTTTGCGCAATACGCCGGGCAATATCATCCTGGCATGGATGCTCACGCTGGCGTGTGGCATCGTCGTTTACTTCACCGTCAATCGTGAGCGCGACAGCCACGTTGATTGGCGCGATTGGTGGCGCGCTAACCGCGCTGAGATCATCACGGCGGAGGTGCTGTTCATCGCGCTGCTGCTGGCATGGTCGGTCGTGCGGGCGCATCAGAACGCGATTGTCGCCACTGAAAAACCGATGGAGCAGGCGTTCATCAGCGCGGTCATCCGCTCGGAGACGTTTCCGCCGAACGACCCGTGGATGGCAGGCTATGCCATCAGCTACTACTACTTCGGCTACGTCATGATCGGGATGCTGGCGCTGCTGTCCGGGATCGGCAGTGGGATCGCCTTCAATCTGGCGATTGCGCTGCTGTTCGCGCTCACCGGACTGACGGTGTTTGGGGTTGTCTATAACCTGGTGCGCTCGCGCATACTGCAAACCATGATCGCCCGCGTCCGATCCGGCGAACCTGACTGGAGGCGCGGCAGCAGGACTGCGGTGGTCATTGGATTAGTGGGCGTGCTGTTTGTCAATATTCTGGGCAATTTTCATGCGCCGGTGATTGAGATTCCATATCAGACTGGAACCGCTTCGCCAGAATATCTCGCTTTCTTCGACACCAAAGATCGCGGCGCGCCGCGTGCCGCGCCCGCTGACGATTTGGCGAACTGGAGCTTCTGGTGGTGGTTCAACGCCGCGCGGGTGCTGAACGACCGCAACCTCGATGGCAGTCGCGAAGAAGTCATCGATGAATTTCCGATGTTCAGCTTCCTGCTGGCGGACAATCACCCGCATGTGCTGGCGCTGCCATTCGCCGCGCTGGCGATTGGGCTGATGCTGAATGCGCTGCTGCGCCGGCGCGAGATCGGCGCGCCGGAGATCGCCTTTTACGCCATCTGCTTGGGCGGATTGTCGTTTCTCAACACCTGGGACGGTCCCATCTACACGGTCGGTGTGATCGGCGCGCTCGCACTGCGCCGAATCATCGTCAACCGCGATGCGCGGCTGCATGGCGATGACTGGCTGCGGCTGATCGCAGCGGGAGTCAGCCTGTTTGCGCTGTCGTTTGCGCTCTATCTGCCATTCTGGGTCGGATTTCGGTCGCAGCTCTCCGGCGCGCTGCCGAATCTTATCCATCCGACGGCGGTGCAGCAGTTCGCGGTGCATTTCGCGCCGTTTCTGCTCATCCTGTTCCCATTTCTGCTGATCGAGCTGTGGCGGGCGCGCGACCGCTTCAACTGGGCGATGGCGCTCGGCGGTGGGGTGGGGTTGCTTGCGATTCTGGTTGCGGCGATGCTCGGATTGAGCGCCATCGGCTACCAGACCAACCGCGCCACTGTTGAGTCGATTGTCAATCAGAACGGCGGCTGGGAAGTCTACACGCAGCGTGTGATCGACAAGCGGCTGAGCCACAGCGCGACGGCGATCCTGCTCACTGTCGGCGTCATTCTGGTGATCGGGCGCTTGTTTCCCGTCGTGCGCCGGGATGATCTAGAGACGCTGGAGGACGAATCGATCATGTCTGGGGCGCGCGTATCGCCGGGGACGGGCTTTGCGCTGCTGCTGGCTGGCATGGGGCTGGTGCTGACGCTGGTGCCAGAATTTGTCTATCTGCGCGACAATTTCGGGACGCGCATGAACACCATCTTTAAGTTTTACTATCAGGCGTGGCTGCTCTGGGGCATCGCCAGCGCCTATGCCGTGTTCGCCGTTTTGTTCGACACCAGCCGTCATCAGCCGGGCGTCATCGCGCGGGCGGGATTCGTCGGCTTGGTGACGGTGGCAGTCGCTGGCGCTGTGGTCTACCCGATCCTGGGGCTGCACAACCGGATGTTCATCGAGACGGGGCGCTATGCCACTGCGCAGCCTGCTGCCCTCACGCTTGACGGCGGGCGCACGACCGCCAGCCCGGATGATTACGCGGCGGTGATGTGTCTTGGCGCGCTGGTGCAGGGCGATGACGCAGTGGTGATCGCCGGCGTCGGCAATTCCTACGATGGCGGGGGACCGCCTTCAGGACTGACCGGGCGGCTGGTCGGGCTTCCGGTGCTGTATAACTGGCCCGGTCATCAGGGACAGTGGCGCGGCGCATCGCTCGGCGAAGCTGCCGGGACGCGCCTTCAGGATATCGAGCGGCTGTACGTCGATCCGACCTGGAGCAGCGCGCGCGAAATCCTGCTGCGTTACAATGCCGACTTTATCTTCTTCGGTGAGTTTGAGCGTTTCCGCTATGGGACGGCGGGGGAGGTCAAGTTCCGCGACCGACTGCCAATTGTTTGCGAATTTGGAAACAGCCGCTTTTATCGTATTATCCCAGAAGCCCTGATGGAGTGATGGTGAATGCAGACAGCGCTGAACATCGAGACAACCCCGCGAGTCCAGACGCAGTTTGTCGTCACTCTGGAGTGGATCGCCTATCTGGCGATTGCGATCCTGGCGCTGCTGCTGCGGCTGGCTGAGTTAGATACTGTGCCGCTGACGCATGGTGAAGCGCGCGAGGCACTCGCTGCATGGCGCGCCGTCACACCCAGCGCGGCAGGCGATTCGATCACAGCATCCAGCGTTCTGAATTTCGCGGCGCAGTCGCTCGCCTTTGTGACGTTGGGCGGCAGTGAAGCGGCGGCGCGCTTAGGGACGGTGCTGGCTGGGGTAGGCCTGGTGCTGCTGCCAATTTTGTTTCGAGACCTGCTCGGCGTGGTCAGGGCGCTGATCTTCAGCCTGCTGCTGCTCGTCTCCCCGGTGCTGCTGGCGGCATCGCGCCTGGGAAGTCCGGCGGTCTGGTCGATGCTGGCGGCGGGTCTGCTCATCTGGGCGGTCTGGCGCTTTCAGGCGACTCGGCAGTCTGGCTATGGTATTGGAGCGGCGCTGGCGCTGACCGCGCTGATTGCCCTGACCGAGTCGGGAGGGCTGATCCTGGCGCTGATCCTTGCTGGAGCCGCCATCCTCACCCTGCTGACCCATCCGATTGAAGACGACGATGAGGGCAGTCCCCCGCGTGAGTCGTGGATACGCGCTTTTCCCTGGAGCGCCGCAGCGGGCGCGTCGGCGCTGCTGATGGTCATTGTTGGAACCTCTTTTCTGACCTATCCGGTAGGTCTGGGGGCGGCGGGCGCGGCGCTTGAGGGCGCAGTCCGGGGCTTTTTCGAGCGCGCTGGTTTCCAGCCGATGCTTCCAACCGTGACAGCGATCTTTTACGAGCCAGTCATGGCGCTGTTGGGCGCGGTGGCGCTCGTCATCATGCTGCGAGCGGGGACGCTCAACGCGGTCGAGCGGTTTCTGACCGCCTGGGTGATCATGGGCGTGTTCGCCTCGCTGGTATTCATCGGCGCGCAGCCAGCGCACGCGCTCTGGCTGACAATCCCGCTGACAGCGCTCGCCTCATACACCGCCTACCGCTGTGTTGTTGTCACAACGCAGGATGTGGTTTTTGGCATCCCGATTTGGGCGCGCTGGGTGACGGCGCTGCTGATGATCGGGCTGCTCTTTCTTGTGTCGATCCCGTTTCAGGATGTGGCGCGCGGACTGCTGCGGTCGCTCGATCTAACGAGCTTGTCCGTTGACCCGGTAAGTGGGATTCTGCTGATGCTGTCGCTGATGTTTTTAGTGGTCGGCTATTTCCTGCTGTCGAGTCTGTGGGATGCGCGAACAGCCCTGTGTGGAATGGGTTTGGGGCTGCTGATCTTCGGCGGGATCACGTCGCTTGGCGCGGGGTGGTCGATCAGCGTGACCGGCGCGGAGAATCCCAACCAGCTTTGGCACAGCCGCGTCTCGAGCCGCGACTTGTTCCTGCTGCGCTCCACGCTGTTCGATGTCGCCAAGCGCCAGGGGCGCGGCTTCGCGGAACGCACCCCCATTCATGCGCTTGTGCCGTCGGACGGAGTGGTCGCGTGGATGCTGCGCGATTTCAATGGCACTGTTTTCATTCAGGATTTCAGCCAGGCAGCCAGGCAGGCTGTTGTGATCCTGCCCGATTATGGCACAACTCTCGATCTCGGTGCGCCGTATGTCGGTCAGGATTTCACGGTCAGCCGCGCGCTCGGTGCGCAGCCGTTCAACACGCTCGATTTGCCCGCGTGGTGGTCGCTTGGACGATCTCGCGCGCCCGTTCTGCGCAGTGAGGTGGTGGTGCTGTGGCTGCGGCAGGACATTTATCAAGGTGTGCCGTTTAACGATGGATTGGCAGGGTGAGGAAATTCGGAGGCGAGTCTGTATAATGCCCATGGGCAGACCAATTCAGGGGGCGTATGAACACCGAGTCGGTCGAGGCGTGGATCGAGCGCTGTTTGCGCGGTGATCAGATGGGCTATGCGGCGCTTTACGACCATTTCGCGCCGATTGTTTACCGCATGTGCTACAGCCTGCTTTTGAATCGTGAGGACGCAGAGGATGTGACGCAGGAGACGTTTGTCTATGCCTTCAGGAATATTCAGCGCTATGACGGATCGCGGTCTGCCTTCAAAACATGGCTGTTTACGATTGCGATCTGCCGCTGTCGCAACCTGTATCGCCGCAGCCGGCACACTGTGTTCGATCTGGTTGGCTTGATCCAGCATACTCTGCACGCGCCGCGCGCGGACATGCCTGAGGTGCGGGCGTCGCAGCGGGCGGCGCAGGATGCCGTGCAGCAGGCGCTGCGTTCGCTGTCGCCTCGGCTGCGCGAAGCGGTTGTGCTGCGCTACGGACACGGCTTGACCTATCGCGAAATGGCAGAGGTTATCGGCTGCCCGCCGAAGACGGCGGAGAGCCGCATTCGCCTGGCGCATGAGGCGCTGCGCGATCTGCTGCGGGCGCAGGGACCGGGTCTGCTTGAAGAATTGGTGAGTGGTTAACCATGTTTTCTTTCGAGTGTCGCTGCTGCCGGTCGCTTTTGCCTGCGTACATTCATCGGGAGCTGTCTCCAAGGGCGCGGCGGCGAGTCGCCGCGCATCTGAGCCGCTGTAACGCGTGCAGCGCAGCGTACATCGATTATCTTGAAGCTGCGCGCAGCTTAAAATCCGACATCCCTGCTGTTGGGCGTGAGTTTGATCGGGGACGCGGTTGGGCAGCAGTGCGAGCGCGGCTGTCGCATCCGACTGCGCCTGCCAAGAAGCGATTTCACAAGCGCTGCGGCGCTGCAGCATTGTTAGCGGCGGCGGCGCTGGTCTTGCCCGGCTTGAGCGCTAGTGCGCCCCGCGCCTTTGCGCTTCAACTGCGGCTGCCGCATCAGCAGACGCCGCCGGCATGGGCGGACACGCCCGATCAGGGTGCGCTGGTAATCAGAGTCAGCGCCACGCCTGTGGTAAAGACTGAAAAGCCGCCTCTGAACAGCATCAGGCCGCTGGCGCAGCCGAATTACGCGCCCAGCCAGGTCGCGCAGAGGCAGGCAACGCATACCCCAGATGGATTGTGATGAGGTAGATGGAGTATTCATGGCAACTACGCTCGGTCGGAGTTCATTTCGCGGCGCGGAATATGAAGGACAGGGCATTGAGCGCGCCCTGACACGCGCGCGCGTCGTCAACTGGGAGATCGCGCTGTATGCCGCGATTTTCGTCATCGCCATCTTGACCCGCTTCATCGGTCTGGGTGACCGCGTGATGAGTCACGATGAAAGCCTGCACACCTATTATTCGTATCTGCTCTATCGTGATGGCAATTTTCAGCATACACCGCTAATGCACGGTCCGATTCTGTTCCATGCAACCGCTCTCTCGTATTTCCTGTTCGGAGACAGCGATTTTTCAGCCCGCATTTATCCCGCTGTCCTCGGTGTATGCATGGTGATGTTCCCGCTGCTGATGCGGCGCTGGCTGGGCAGATGGGGCGCGATACTGGCGAGCATTGGCATCCTGATCTCGCCGCTGCTCTTGTATCACCACCGCTACATCCGCGAGGACACGCCGGCGATCATGGCATCGCTGGTGATGTTCTATGCCCTCTTCCAGTATATCGACGGCGCGCCGGGCGTGCGCCGCAAGGCGCGCTGGTTGTATCTGTTTGCCGGCGCGCTGCTTTGGAATCTCGGCTCGAAAGAGACGGCGTTCATGTACGTCGCCATTTTCGGGAGTTTCCTAACCATTTACTGGTTGGTGCGGCTGCTTCAGCACTTCTTCAAAACGCCGGGGCGCACGCTGTTCTACTTCGTCACGCTGTCGATGTCGCTGGCGGGGGTGGCGGCGCTGATCATGTACGCCATCATCGCGATCACGCTGTATTCCCATCCAACGATGGAAGCGCGCATCGACTTCATTCGTGCGCAGCTTCCGTTTCTGCTGTCTGGCGGCGCAAGCCTGGATTTCACAGTCTTCGTCTCCTGGTCGCTGCTGCTGGCGGCGGGCATGGTCGCCTTGGTGGTCGGATCGGCGCTAGCGGCGTACAAACGCGGTATTCCAGTGCGTGACATTGTCATCCTGCTGCTGCTGGTGCTGGCATTCTGTCTGATCCTGATCGTCGTAGAGGAGCTGACGTTCATCTCGTCGCGTCTAAGAACGGCTGAACCTGCTGTGCCAGAGGCGGGCGACTCGATTGTTACCACCGGGCAGGTCAACAACACGCCGATCATCGCGGCTTATGTTGGCGCAGTTGTGGCGGTCGGGCTGCTGCTGTTTTCCAGAGCCGCCGGCTGGTGGCGCACGCTGCGGCGCTTTGCGGAATTGGATGTGCTGATCGTCATGGGGGCGCTGATCCTGCCCTGGCTGACGCCGTTTCTGATCAAGCTGACTGGCGCAAGCCCGACCGATTACACGCCGGACGGGATCACGCGCGCCATCGCCGCTGTCATCCCGATGCTGGTGATCGCGTTTGCGACGGGTCTGGTCTGGAACTGGAAGCGCTATCTGATCAGCGCAGCGGTCTTCTACATTTTGTTCGTCTTTTTCTTCACCACCATGTTCACCAATCCGCAGGGCTTGGCGACTGGCATGATCGGCAGTCTGGGCTACTGGCTGCAAGAGCAGGGGACGCGCCGTGGGAGTCAGCCGCAGTACTATTACACCCTGATCGTTGCGCCGTTCTATGAGTTTTCGCCGCTGATCGGCAGTTTCCTGGCGATGGTTGCTGGGATGGCGGGCTTCTGGCGCTACCGCTGGGCGCGCGCGCGCTTCCAACGAGAGCAGCGCGAGCCGATGCCGGCGCTGGAGGAGGTGATCGGAAACGACTCCAGCCTTAGCCATGAGCGTGATGCTGACATTGAGCGGCGCATCGCTAGAGCAAAGACAGAGCTGAAGCCAGAGGGGGGCGATGGGCGTCTGAAGCGGCTGCCTTTCGCCTTGTTCCTGGGATACTGGTCGGTCTATATCACAGTTGCGATGACGCTTGCGGGTGAGAAGATGCCCTGGCTCGTGACACATCTGACTACGCCGATGATCCTGCTGACAGCGATGCATTTCGGCGGCATTCTGGAGCGTCTCGATCTGGCTGCGCTGCGCTGGCGGGCATGGGTCATTCTGGCGCTTGTGCCGCTGATCTTTGTCGCCGCGTTCCAGATCGTCGCACCGTTTTTGATCGGGCGCTCGCCGTTCGCGGGCTTGGAACAGCGCCAGCTCGCTAATCTCAACTTCTGGATCGCCATGGTCGCGCTATTGATCGGGCTGCTGTATATCTTGCAGCGCGCCGCTCTAGGCGTTGACCTGCGCCAGGTCGGTCGGATGATCGCGGTGGCGATCCTGGCGGGTCTGGGGCTGCTGACCTTCCGCTCAGCGTGGATGGCGGCGTACATCAACTATGACTACGCCAACGAATTTCTGGTCTATGCCCATGCCGCGCCTGGAGTCAAGCTCATGCGCCAGCAGATCGAGGAGATCAGCCGGCGCACCACCGACGGGATGAACCTGCGCTTTGCTTGGGGCGGAAACGCCTGGCCCACCACATGGTATTTCCGCGATCTGAACAATGCGGTGTTCTTCGGCAACAATCCGACTTTTAATGCGGTCGAGGGGGCAGCGGCGGTCTATGCCAGCGCGGACATTCGCTCGCGCGTCGAGCCTCTGCTTGAGGATCGCTACTACCGATTTGAGTATATGCGCATGTGGTGGCCCATGCAGGACTACTTTAACTTGACCACCCAGCGCGTGCTGAATGCTTTTGACTTCAATCCGGCGAATACACAGGCATCGGAAATCCGACGCGGCATGTTCGACATCTGGTGGTCGCGCGATTACACCCGCTATGGCGAAGCAGTGGGTACTGATTTCAGCTTGCAAAACTGGCCTGTCTCGGAGCGGCTCTATTTCTATGTCCGCAAAGATATCGCGGCTCAGGTCTGGAATTTCGGCATGGGCGATGGGACAGCGCTGACAACGGAGCTGACCGAAGTCAATGTTTGCACCTCAAACTGGCAGCAGCGCTTTGCGGATCGCATCTTTGCGGTCGATCAGCTTCCCGAAGGACGGCTGAACACTCCGCTGGACATCGCTGTCAGCAGTGATGGACAGGTTTACGTGGCGGAAGAATTTGCCCACCGTATCAGCGTCTTTGATACCGAAGGCAGTTATCTGTATGCGCTGGATTCTTCCAATCTGTCAGCAGACCTGAAACGCCCGAATGGCGTGGCGGTTGCGCCTGATGGCTCGCTGCTGATCGCCGACACGTGGAATTTCCAGATCAAGCGCATGACTAATGGCGGCTCGATGATCGCGCAGTGGGGGCAGGCGCTGATGGTCGGTTTTGATGTGCCGCTTGAGCCTCTGGACGGCTTCTGGGGTCCGCGTGATGTCATCGTAGACGGCGCGGGCAATGTTTACGTCGCGGATACTGGCAACAAGCGCATTCGGGTATATGACCTGGAGGGCAATTGGCTGCGCGACATCGGTCGCGGCGGCAGTGGTGATGGTCAGCTTGACGAACCAACTGGGCTGTCAATCAGCGCGGATGGACGGCTGTATGTTGCGGATACTTGGAATCGGCGTGTGTCAGTCTTTGCGCTTGATGGGACGCCGCTGTTCAATTTCCGCGTGCGCGGCTGGTATGAAGACTTGAACAAGCGCCCGTATTTGGCGGTCGATGATGCGCGGCGGCTCCTGTATGTCACTGACCCGAACGCGGGGCGCGTGCTGGTCTACGATCTGGAGGGAAACTGCATCGGTTCGTTCGGTCAGCCGACCGATTTTCCGATGGATGGCAGCCAATTCCGCGCATCGGCAGGCATCGCAGTTGACAAGGCAGGGTATGTCTATGTCAGCGACTCGGAGGCAGGGCGTATACTGCGCTTTGAGCCGTTCATCGATTTTCCAGGCAGTCGCTCCAATCCCGCCCGTGACGCCGATCTGATGGCAGTGACCGCCGAGCTTGCGCCGGAGACGGATGCTGAAGTCACGCCCGAATCTGAGCGCTAAATCGAGGTTGGGGCGGCTTGAGTGAGCTGCCCCGACTATTGCGCGCAGCCTCACGCTGTGATAAACTATTGTCGTCATAAAAGGTGGGATTTCCCACTTTTTTCGGCTTATGTCTCGTTCCACCCATTGGTTTCCCCGGAGTGCAACACAGGTCACATGAAAAGCGAATTTGAAGTCGCCTTTAACGAGATCGCCGAGACCCGCGCGCTGAACCGTGATATGGTCATTGAAGCGCTCCAGCAGGCGCTGATCTCCGCTTATCAGCGTGATGCTGGCATCGGCAAGTCGCAGCGCGTTGAAGCGCATATCGATTCAAAGACCTGGCGGCCCGCGATTTTCGTTGAAAAAGAAGTCGTTGATAATGTCCAGGATAAGCGCACTGAGGTTGATCTGGAGCGCGCGCGCTATTACGAGCCTGAAGCGCAGATCGGCGATACAGTGATGGTGCGCGTTGAAGGCACGCTGAAGCACTTGGGGCGAATCGCGGCGCAGACGGCAAAACAAGTTATTCTGCAAAAAATTCGCGAGGCGGAGCGCAAGTCCCTTTACGAGAAATTTATTCAGAAAGAGGGCGAGCTGGTTACTGGGACAGTGCAGAGCGTCAATTCCCAGATGGTCACGGTCGCGCTCGATGGCACGGAAGCAATTCTGCCCCGTCAGCATCAGATTCCCGGCGAACGTTACAAGCAGCATGAAAAGATTCAGGCGTACATCGTCGAAGTCAAGCCGGATAACCGCGGGCCTCAGATCATTTTGAGTCGCACGCACAAAAATATGCTGCTGCGGCTGCTCGAACTTGAAGTTCCCGAAATCTACAATGGTTATGTCGAGATCAAAAGCATCGCGCGCGAAGCGGGCTACCGCTCGAAGGTTGCAGTAGCGGCGCTTCAGGATGGCATCGATCCAGTTGGCGCGTGTGTCGGACAGAAAGGCGTCCGCATTCAGAACATCGTCCGCGAACTCCATGACGAGAAGATCGATGTCATTGAGTGGAGTCCAAACGCGGAGAGCTTCATTGCCAAGGCGCTCAGCCCGGCGCGCGTCAGTGGGGTTTATCTTGAAGATGATCCGTTTGTCGGTCGGACGGCGCTGGTGATCGTGCCGGAAGAAATGCTGTCGTTGGCGATTGGCAAGGAGGGGCAAAATGCCCGCCTGGCTGCCAAGCTGACTGGCTGGCGCATCGATATTAAGAGCGTCATTGAAGCGGTGACAGAAGCGATTGCCAATCTTAACTCAGCAGCGCTTCAGGACTTGCAGCACACACACGCGGACATGATCGAGGAGGTGAAGCGCATCCTTGAAAAACGCGCCGCCAACCGGATCGTCACCGCCGAGGAATATACGCTGCTCGGGCGCTTCTCCGATGTGGTGCAGCGGCGTCTGCTGGCGGCGCGCCAGCAGGCGCTTCAGCAGCGGCTCGCGGAGATCGAGGCGGTCAAAGCGACGCTGCCGCCTGCTGCGTTCCAAACGCCAGTCTCAGCGCTGCCGCTGCCGAGTGAGATTATGGAAGCGCTCCAGCCGATGGAAAATGTCGGCGAAATCATGTGGCGCTATCTGCTGGATGAGAAACGTCTCCACCAACTGCTTTCGGACTGCCCGCCTGACTCCTTCCGCAAACTTCAGGACGCGCTGGACGCAATGGTCTTCCCCGATTTGCCCGAAGCCGAGCCTGAGCCGGCAGCCGCAGCGCTTGAGGTGACTCAGCCGCTAACGGATGCAGGCGAAGATGTCCCGGCGGTTTTCCCCGATCTGTTCGATGGCGAACGTTCAGAGACCCCCGCGCGGCGCGTTCCTGCCGCAGCGCTTGCGGATGAAGAAGATTTCGACGAGGATGACGTGCCGAACGTGCCCAGCGCTGGCAAGGGTAAGGGGAAGAAGAAGAAAGGTCGTCAGCTTATCTTTGATGAGGAGCGCGGCGGCATGGTCGTGCGCCGTCAGCGCAAGCGGGGCGGCAAGTGGCACGACTGGGATCAGTAATGCGAGCCGCAGAGCGCGCGGACGTAAAAAATGACCTCTCCAGGAATGAAGGTGGCGCGTTCTAGGCAGACGCCGATCCGCATGTGCTTAGTTTGTCGCCAGAGAAGCGGAAAGCGCCAGCTCACGCGCATTGTTCGCACAGCCGATGGAATCGTGGTCGATCCGTCTGGTAAAATGAACGGGCGAGGAGCGTATCTTTGTGATCAAGCAAGCTGTTGGGAACGCGCGATGAACACCGAGGTGGTGGCAAGAGCGTTGAAAACCAGTTTGTCCGATGAAGATCGTGCGCGTTTACGCGCGCATCAACCCGCCAGCGGGTCGTCATGATGTGCGTTGAACAAATCAGACAGCGCGATCGTGCGCCGTGTGCTGTCCGGAACAGCCTGATGTAAGGGGGGAGCTGTCCTGGTCAGCGTGCTGCACGGTGAGCAACCGCGTAAAACGAGGAGGAAGCCAGGATGGCAGAAGAAAAACAGGTTGTTCTAGTCCCCGATTACCTGACCGTGCGTCAGGTTGCAGAATTGATCGGCGCCAGCCCGATTGAGGTGATGAAACGACTCATCGCTAACGGCATCATGGCATCGATCAATCAACAGATCGATTACGAAACTGCAGCCATTGTGATCGGGGAGATGGGCTTTGAAGCGCAGTCCGAAAGCGCTGTCCGTGCCCGCGAGGAAAAAGAAAAGCGCGCCGAGTCCGCCCAAACGTGGCGCAAGGTGTACAGCCAGGAGAAGCGCGAGAATCTCCAGCGGCGACCGCCGGTTGTAGCGATCCTCGGTCATGTCGATCATGGCAAGACCACGCTGCTGGACACGATCCGGCGCGCCAACGTTGCCGAAGGCGAAGCGGGCGGCATCACACAGCATATCGGCGCATATCGCGTGACCCATAATGGCGAGCAAATTACGTTTCTCGACACCCCCGGTCATGAGGCGTTCACAGCCATGCGCGCGCGCGGCGCGCAGGGCGCAGACATCGCAATTCTGGTGGTTGCCGCTGACGACGGCGTGATGCCAACCACACGCGAGGCGCTCAACCACGCCCGCGCCGCTGATGTTCCGATTATCGTCGCAATCACCAAAATCGATAAACGCAACGCCAATGTTGAGCGCGTGAAACAGGAGCTTTCCGAGCTGGGTCTGACGCCGGAGGAGTGGGGCGGGACAACCTTTGTCATTCCAGTCTCGGCGATCAACAAGCAGGGCATCGATGATCTGCTCGAAGCGATCCTGCTGACCGCAGGCGAACATGAAATTGTCGCTAATCCGAAAGCGGCTCCGACGGGTGTTGTGCTGGAAGCGCGGATCGACCGCAGTCGGGGGTACATTGCGACGCTGCTGGTGCAAAATGGCACGCTCAATGTCGGGGATGAGGTGGTTGCTGGCACTGCCTACGGACGTATCAAGGCGATGTTTGACGAGACAGGCAAGACCATCAGATCGGCGGGTCCGTCGGTTCCGGTGGCGGTGCTGGGTCTGCACGATCTGCCTTCGCCAGGCGACTCGTTTGAGACGGTCAAGAATGAAAAAGTGGCGCGCCAGCTTGTGGAAGAGCGCATGAGCGCGCGCGAGTCTGCGAAGGGGCAGACTGCACGCACGTTCACGCTCGATGATCTGTTTTCACAAGTGAAATCGGGCGACGCCAAAGAACTGACCCTGATCATCAAGGTCGATGTTCAGGGGTCACTTCAGCCGATTGTCAGCTCACTGGAGCAGATCGGCGAACGCAGCGCCGCCGGCATTCGCCTGCGTATTCTGTCCGCCGAAGTCGGCAATGTCGGCGAGAGCGATGTCATGCTTGCGAGCGCGTCAAAAGGCATTGTGATCGCGTTCAACAACGAAGTGGACACTGCCGCGCGCCGTGCAGCGGAGACGATGGGGGTGGAAATCCGCCAGTACGACGTCATTTATAAGCTGTTTGAAGACATCGAGTTGGCGCTGGCGGGAATGCTGGAGCCGAAATACGTCGAGCGCACGATTGGGGTGGCGGAAGTGCGTCAAGTGTTCCGCATTTCCAAGGTTGGCGCAATCGCGGGCTGTATGGTGACCCAGGGCGAGATTCGCCGGAATGCTAAAGCGCGCGTCAAGCGCGGCGGGCAGATCATGGTTGAGTCGTCGTCGGTATTGTCCCTGAAGCGCCTTCAGGACGATGTGCGCGAAGTGCGCGCCGGTTTTGAGTGCGGGATCAGTCTGGCGAATTTCCAGGATTACCAGCCTGGTGACCTGATCGAATTCTTCATCACGGAGCGCGCAACCTCGTGAGTGTCAAGCAGGATCGCATGAACTGGCGGATTCGCACTATTTTGAGCGAGCTGATCCGCCGTGAAGTGTCCGATCCGCGTTTGCAGAACCTGACTGTGACAGCGGTTGATCTCGATCAGGAGCTGCAATATGCGCGGGTCTATGTCAATGCGCTGGGCGACGAGTCGCGGCAAAAAGAAGTCATGGCGGGCTTGGAGCGCGCGAAGGGCTTTCTGCGGCGCGAGGTTGGCAAGCGTGTTCGACTGCGTAAAACGCCAGAGCTGGACTTTCGCTGGGATGCGACCTTGGCGCAAGGAGATCGCATCGACCGTCTGATTGCGCAGCTTGATATTCCGCCGGCGGAGGATGATGATCCCAAACCTGAATTGGACTGAAGCGGCTGGAGCGGTTGATGCTGCATCCGCTATTCTCATTGTGACCCATGTCTCACCCGATGGCGACGCTATCGGCTCTCTGCTCGGTCTCGGCAATGCGCTCGTTGAGCGCGGCAAGCGCCCCGATCTGGCGGTCGATGGCGGCGTGCCGGATTATTTGCGCTTTCTCCCTGGCGCAGATGCCGTGATCGACACACTGCCTGCAAAAACCTGGGATGTCATGATCTCGGTCGATGCCAGTGATGAAACCCGCACCGGGCGCGTGGGCGAAGTCGGGCGTGCCAACAGCCAGCTTGTGATCAATCTTGATCATCATGCCACCAATACAGGCTTTGGTCAGATTCATCTGGTCGATCCGGCGGCGGTATCCGCCTCCGAGGTGATCGCGCGCTGGCTGACCGCCATCGAGCAGCCGATCACGCCAGCAATTGCGCAGCCGCTGCTGACCGGACTGGTGACCGATACAATTGGCTTTCGTACCAGCAGTGTCCGCCCGGAGACGCTCGATCTGGCGCGGCTGCTGATGGCGGCAGGTGCATCCCTGCAAACGATCATGGCGCGCACGCTGAACAGCAAGCCATATAAGGCACTGATGCTCTGGCGCTCGGCGATGCAGCATATCGCGCTTGAAGATGGGATCATTTCGAGTGATATTCCGCTGGCTGATCTGCACGCAGCCGGGTATGACGAGCCAACCGATGCCGACTTTGTCAATCTGCTTATCCAGGTGGATGAGGCGGTCATCGCCGCAGTGTTCAAAGAGACGTTGGACAATGCCGTCGAGCTGAGCTTGCGTTCGAAGCTCGGGTACGATGTTGGCGCCGTTGCATTCGCGCTTGGCGGCGGCGGGCATCGTCAGGCGGCGGGCGCGACTGTAAGCGGCACGCTTGCTGAAGTGCGCGAGCGCGTCATGCCGCTGCTGCGCGCAGCGGTTGAGCAGGGTAAGTCGGTAAATCCATCATGCTCGGTTTTCTGAACATCGATAAGCCGCTTGGCATGACGAGCCATGCTGTCGTAGCGCGAGTCCGCCGCCGTGCGCGTCAGCTCACTGGGCATGAGATCAAAGTCGGTCATGCGGGGACGCTTGATCCGCTGGCGTCCGGCGTCTTGGTTGTGTGTCTGGGCGCAGCGGTACGTCTCAGCGATGAGGTGATGCATACGACCAAGCGCTACCGCGCCGTCGTTCACTTTGGCGTGACGACGGAGACGGATGACGCCGAGGGGGACATAATCGCTGCGCGCTCGCTCAGCGGCGTCGATGACAGCGCGATTGAACATGTGCTGGCTGATTTTATTGGCGATATCGATCAGACTCCACCGATGTACAGCGCGATCAAGCAGGGCGGGCGCAAGCTGTATGATCTGGCGCGCGCGGGGAAAACGGTCGAACGGGCGGCACGGCGCGTCCGTATTGACTCGCTGACTCTGCTCGATTGGATTCCGCCGCTGGCGACTCTTGACGTGGTTTGTGGCAGCGGGACTTACATCCGCAGTCTGGCGCGCGATTTGGGTGAGCGCCTGGGCTGCGGTGCGCATCTAGCGGCGCTCACGCGCACTGCCAGCGGGGCATTTTGTTTGGACGGTGCGGCGCAGCTCGATGATCTGCTTGCAGCGGAGTCGTGGGATGGGTACATTATCACTCCACGCGAGGCGCTGCCGCACTGGACATTCTGTCAGGTGGACGCGGCGAAGGCGTCCGACCTTCGTCATGGGCGCGCCGTTCCTCAGGGGCGTCAGGATGCGGAAAAGCTGCTGATCGAGGATGAGTCGGGCGCGCTCATTGCGCTAGTGCGCGCTCAGGATGGCTGGTGGAGGCCGGAGAAAGTGTTCGGATGAGACAGCATGTGCAAAGGCTGGCAGACCTTCAGCTCGATCAACCATCGTTGGTGACAATTGGCGTCTTCGACGGTGTGCATCGCGGTCATCAGCACCTAATCCGCAAGTTGGTTGAGGAGGCGCGGGCAACCAGCCGTTTGGCAGCTGCCATCACGTTTTTTCCCCATCCCGATGTCGTTATTCGCGGCTGGACGGGGCGCTACTATCTGACGACGCCGGAAGACCGCGCCGCGCTGCTGGCTCAGCTTGGGATCGATTATGTTGTCACGCTGCCGTTTGATGCGCATCTGCGCCAGATTCGCGCCGCCGATTTTGTCGATCAACTGCTGCGCCATCTCAACATGACTGGTTTATGGGTCGGTTCCGATTTTGCGATGGGCTATAAGCGCGAAGGCAATATCGATTTCCTGCGTCTTGAGGGACAGGCAAAAGGGTTCCAGCTTGAAGTCATCGACCTGATCGTCAACGATCACGCGGCGATCAGCAGCAGCGCGATCCGCGATGCCCTGCGAGCGGGTGACGTTGAACGCGCTCGCAGTCTGCTCGGTCGCAGCTATGCTGTCTCTGGGGAGGTCGTGCGTGGCGAAGCCAGGGGGCGCAAAATCGGCTTTCCGACTGCCAATATTGCCGCCTGGGATCAGTTGGTCATCCCCGCTAACGGGGTTTACGCGGGTTGGGCGGCGCTTGAGGATGAGCCTGAGCGCTACATGGCGGTCACCAATGTTGGCATACGCCCCACTTTCAACGGCGAAAACGTCACCGTTGAGGTGCATCTGCTCGACTTTGACCGAGACATTTACGGTCAGCGTCTGCAATTCGCATTCGAACACCGTCTGCGCTCGGAGATACGCTTTGAGAGCATCACGCGCCTTATTGAGCAAATCAGCCGCGACGCCGAAGCTGGGCGCGCTGCATTGACCCGCTCTGCGGTCTCCTAATCGTTGTCCTGGATGCGGTAGCCCAGCCGCTTCATCAGCTTTTCATCGCTGCGCCAGTCTTTCAGCACCTTAACGCGCAGAGTGAGGTGAATTTTGACCTCGAACAACTGCTCCAGCTCAGTTCGTGCCTCCGTTCCGATCCGTTTGATCATCGAGCCGCCCGCGCCGACGATGATCCCTTTCTGCGATTCCCGCTCTACGTAGATCACCGCGCTGATCACACTAAGGCTCGGCGTTTTCTCCTGAAAGCTCTCGATCTCGACCGCCACCGAATACGGGATCTCTTTCTCCGTGTTGATCATCACCTTTTCACGGATGATTTCGGCGGCGATGAAGCGCATGTTGGCTTCGGTCAGGTCTTCAGCCGGATAATAGCGCGGTCCCAACGGCATTTTCTCGCGGATGGCATGCACCAGTTCGGGGACTCCCGTCCCCTCCAGCGCGCTGATCGGAAAGGCGCGCTCATGCGCGATCAAGGCAGCGTGTTCTTCAAGGCGCGCGTCCAGCAGCGGGCGGGTCACCGTGTCGATCTTGTTGAGCGCCAGAAAGACCGGCGTCTGACCGCGCAGGCGTGCGACTGTTTCGGCGATATGGCGGTCGGCGGCATCCGGCGCATCGCTGACATCCAGAATGACCAGGATCAAGTCGGCGTCACGGAATGCCGTCTCCGCATTCCTGACCATGTATTCGCCCAGACGATGCCGCGGCAGATGCAGACCTGGCGTGTCTGTGAAAAGAATCTGCGCCTGTTCATCCGTCAGGATACCGAGCTGGCGCTTGCGCGTCGTCTGCGGCTTGGGGCTGACAGCGGCGATCTTGTGTCCGAGGATGCGGTTGATCAGCGTGGACTTACCAGCATTTGGACGCCCGACGACGGCGACAATGCCCGACCGGTGATCCGGCGGCACATCGGTGAAGATCGAGTCAAGATCGGTCATAGGCTGCGCTCCCGCCAGGATGTCAGGCTTTCGTAATGAGGCAGATATTGTACAAGGCGCGGCGGCACGGCGTTCAGAGCGCCGCCGATCAGCCCGACCGGGCGCGCCGCTGGGATGGTGTCGCTTTCACCTGCAAACACCAGCACCTCAGGGGTCAGCGCGAGATCGAGGTTTTTGACGACCACCATGTCATCGCGCCCATCGCTGCGAAATCCGAAGACTTCAGCGCGGGGATAAAGGTTGCTGCGCCGGATCAGGAATGCCCAGGCAGACTCGCCGTTGAGGATGTCGCCATAATCGAGCGCGACCAGTTCTGGCACAATCGACAGATGAGGTTTGCCCAGATAGCGTATCCCGTAACGGATGATCAGCTTTCCTGCAAGCAGAGTCTCACTGTCGGGCTGCATCTCAGCCGCCAGTAAGTGCGCGCCGTCTGCGCGGATGACGACTCCCTGAAACGCATCGCTGACTGCCAGGCGTTCCGGTATGGATTTTGATCCCATCAAGGCTGCGTTTCACCGGCGGGCAGAGCGGGTTTTTCACCGTCAGCGAGCGCTTCGGGTTGATGATGATCGTGGCTGCCATGCCCGTGAGCAGTGTCTTTAGGCTGGGTGATATCATCGAAATGAGCGAACGGACGGGTCGCTGCAGCCCATGCGCCGATTCCAAGAATGAGCAGCGCCAAGCCGCTCAGAAACAGCAGACTGATCGCGCTTGTATCGCTGTTGTTCCCCTGCGCAACGCCTATCCCCAGCGCCACCATCATTAGCAACAGCCCGATCCCGCCCGTCAGCGCCATGCCGAAGGTTAGCGGGTTATCGGTTTTTGTCGTTTTGATATTCATCCCTGCTCCAATGCAACCGCTTAGGTTTTGATTGATATGTCTATCATTTTGCCGCCGGACACAGCGCTCGTCAAACCTTTTTTGAGCCAGATGCCAACACCGACGCTAGCAAACATGCTCATCTGAAGTTACCATACCATCACGTCGATCACGAGGATGAAAAAGACACCGCATGAGTGAAACACGGATTCTGCTGATTCGCCATGGACAAACGGACTGGAATCTCAATGGTCGCTGGCAGGGTCAGCTTGATGTCCCGCTCAACGACGAGGGAAAGGCACAGGCGGAAGCGCTGGCGGCTTTTCTGCGCGATACAGCACTGACCGCGCTCCACAGCAGCGATCTCAGCCGCGCACGAGCGACAGCGCAGGCGATTGCGAACCAAACAGGATTAACGCTTCATCTCGATGCGCGCTGGCGCGAGATGAATCTCGGCGTATTTCAGGGGCTGACGCTGCCCGAAATCCAGGCAAAATATCCTGAAGCTGCTCAAGCGATGTATGACGACTATCTCGGCTTTGTTTTTCCTGATGGGGAGTCGCGCCGCCTGATGCAGCAGCGCGTGCATCAGGCGTTCACTGAGCTTGAGTCGGCGTATCCCTCCGGTTCGACGGTCGCGGTGGTTTCACATGGCGGTGCGATTAAAGTTCTGCTGATGAAGCTCTTCCCGAACGATCACAACATGCGCCAGATTCATATTCACAACACGTCAATTACGACTCTCACCCAAAATGCGACGGGATGGCATCTGACGGAGGCAGCCGCAGTTCGCCATCTCCAACGTGATATTCCTACAGAAGCGGATGGCGCTTAATGAATGTCCCCGCGTGACCTTTCTCATGTGATAAATATCACAAAGATCATTGGTTTTTTGCTGTTCCGATCACGTATTCTCATGATGAACCCAAACAGGAGGTATGCTCCTTATGACTGTTATCAGCAAACAGGTTGCAAGCTCGCACGGGCTGGAGAATCACGGTTTTTCAGACCTCGGCACTGTCTACTGGAATCTGTCCACGTCCGCGCTTTACGAACATGCGCTTCGCAATCGCGAAGGCACAGTTGCTCATCTGGGTCCGCTGGTTGTGCGCACAGGCAGCCATACGGGACGCTCTCCCAATGATAAGTTCATTGTCAAGGATGACGTGACGGCGGACAAGGTCTGGTGGGGACCGGTCAATAAGCCGTTCGAACCGGCTGCCTTCGACCAGCTTCATCGCCGGATGATGGCATATTTCCAGGGCAAGGATGTCTACGTCCAGGACTGCTTCGCGGGCGCAGACCCGAAATATCGCCTGCCCGTGCGAGTCGTGACCCAGTATGCTTGGCACAATTTGTTCGCGCGCATCATGTTCATCAAAGCAAAGCCGGAAGAGCTGGAGAATCACGTCCCACAGTTCACCGTGATCGATGCACCCGGCTTTCATGCCAGTCCTGAAGTTGATGAAACGCTCTCATCCACTTTCATTTTGGTCAACTTCAAGCGCCGGATGGTGCTGATCGGTGGGACAGAATACGCGGGCGAGATGAAGAAGTCGATTTTCAGCGTCCTCAACTTCCTGCTGCCATTTCAAGGCGTGATGCCGATGCACTGCTCCGCCAACTATGGCAAGGACAAGGATGATGTTGCGCTGTTCTTCGGGCTGTCCGGCACGGGCAAGACGACGCTCAGTTCTGACCCGAACCGCGTCCTGATCGGCGATGATGAGCATGGCTGGAGCGATGATGGTATCTTCAACTTTGAAGGCGGCTGCTATGCCAAAGTGATCCGCCTTAGCAAGACGGGCGAGCCGGAAATCTATCAGAAGACCCGCCAGTTCGGGACGGTGCTGGAGAATGTCGTTCTCGACTCGGTCACGCGGCGGCTCGATCTCGATGATGATACTTACACGGAAAACACGCGCGCTGCGTATGCTATCGACACGATTTCAAACGCGGATCGCTCTGGTGTCGCCGGGCATCCGAAGCATATCATCTTCCTGACGGCGGACGCCTTCGGTGTGCTCCCGCCTGTTGCCAAACTGACGCCCGAACAAGCGATGTACCATTTCATCAGCGGCTACACGGCGAAGGTTGCCGGGACGGAGCGCGGCGTCAAAGACCCGACCGCGACTTTCAGCGCATGCTTTGGCGCGCCCTTCATGCCGCTGCATCCGATGGACTATGCCAAGCTGCTGCGTGAGAAGCTCAACAAGCACGGTTCACAGGTCTGGCTGATCAACACCGGCTGGACGGGCGGCGGCTATGGCGTTGGTGAGCGTATGTCGCTGGCGGTGACCCGCGCCATTGTGACGTCGGTGCTGGATGGATCGCTGAAGGATGTTGAGACAGTCGAAGACCCGATCTTCGGGCTGCACGTACCGGTCAGCGTACCTGGCGTGCCGGATGAGCTGCTCAATCCGCGCAGCACCTGGGCGGACAAGGATGCCTATGACGCCAAAGCGCGCGAGCTGGCGGGCAAGTTCCGCGATAACTTCGCCAAGTATGAGTCGCAGGCGGGTGAAGATGTCCTCGCCGCTGCGCCGAAGGGGTGAGATAACGTGGGTGAGGGCGCTGCAACCACCAGCGCCCTCGCCAACTTTTTCACCCGGCACAACCTGCCTCGATCTTCCCGCGCATCGCTGACAGTGTTATCCTTACCTCAGCTTGTTTTTTTCCCAAGAGAATGGAATGGAGAAAGTCAATTATGAGTCGCAGTAAAGTGACGATTGTCGGCGCTGGCAATGTGGGCGCAACGTGCGCGCACTGGATTGCCGGGCGCGAACTGGCGGATGTCGTCCTGATCGACATTGCCGGCGATCCGCCGGGGAACGTCGCCAAAGGCAAAGCGCTCGATCTGATGGAGAGTTTCCCAGTGATGAAATATGACATTGCTGTCAGCGGGGGCAATGATTACAGCCTGACCGCGGACAGCAATGTCGTCGTGATCACGGCGGGCGTTCCGCGCAAGAAGAAACCGGATGGCACGTTCCCCAGCCGAGATGAATTGGTCAAGACCAATCAGGAGATCGTCGGTGATGTGACCAGGCAGGTCGTCGCTCACTCGCCCAACGCGATCATCATCGTCGTCTCAAATCCGCTTGATGCCATGTGTCATGTGGCGCTGCATGAGAGCGGCTTCCCGTCGGAGCGCGTGATCGGCATGGCGGGGACGCTGGACACTGCGCGCTATAAAGCTTTTATCGCAATGGAACTCGGCGTGAGCGTGCGCGATGTGCATGGGATCGTGCTGGGCGGTCATGGCGATGATATGGTTCCGCTGCCGCGTCATACCTCGGTAGCGGGCATCCCGGTGACGGAGCTGATCCCGCCGGATCGCCTCAACGCGATCATTGAGCGGACGCGCAAGGGCGGCGGGGAGATCGTCGGGCTGATCGGCGTGAGCGCATGGTATGCGCCGGGCGCGGCGGCGGCGGAGATGGTCGAGGCGATCATTCGCGATCAGAAGCGCGTGCTGCCATGCGCGGTCTACCTGACCGGTCAGTATGGCTACAATGGACTGTACATCGGCGTGCCGGCGGTGCTGGGCGCGAACGGCGTCGAGAAGGTCATTGAAATGGAACTCAACGATGAGGAAAAGAACATGCTCGCGGTCAGCGCCAAGTCCGTCTCATCGGTGGTCGGTGTTCTCGGCTACTGAGCCGCATTCCGGGGCGTCCGCGCGGGCGCCCTTTTTCATTCTACCCGAAGAACGCGCCCTTCGGCGGCGCGGGTGAGTCGATCCCGAAGCGCCAGCCCTAAGCCATCTTCCCCGAAGTCCCGCGCTAGAATGACGTCGACATGCTGCGCATCCAGATCGCGCATCCCGCTGAACAATCTGACCGCGATTTGATCCAGATCGGATGCTGACCCAAGCCGCATAACCGCTGCGCCGGGCAGATCGAGCCTGTCTTCATCCGCCGCTAGCACACCGACTCGCCTCCCCGCCGCGATCAGGGCGTGGGCGTCCTTCGCTATGTGTGCGATCATGCTCTGCGGAGTGCCGACGTAAAAGCGCAGTTCGGCGCGCGGTGAATAGTGCTTGAGCATCTGACCGGGCGCGCTGGCGGCAGAGTCGATTTCGAGGAAGCGCGAATGAACGGCAGCGTTGGGGACGATCTGCCTGATCGACTCCAGCGGCACGCCTCCAGGACGCAGCACTGCCGGCGGATCGACCGTCAGATCGAGAATGGTGGACTCGATGCCGATGAGCGCTGCGCCGCCATCCAGGATCAGATCGACTCGATTTTCCAGGTCTTGCAGGACGTGCGCGGCTGTGGTCGCGCTGGGACGGCTGAAGCGATTGGCGCTCGGCGCAGCCACTGGCACGCCCGCCGCCCCGATCAGCGCTTGAGCAACGGGGTGCGATGGCATCCGCACCGCTATGGTGTCCAGCCCCGCCGAGACATTCGCCGCAATGCGCGGGTGGCGTTTCAGGATCAGAGTCAGTGCGCCGGGGAAATGCTGCCGCACGAATTCATCTGCAATAGGCGGCAGATCGACCGCAACGGACACCAGATCGGCGCGTTCAGCGATGTGGACGATCAGGGGGTTGGTCGCGGGTCGGTCTTTGGCGGCGAAAATGCGCGCAACGGCTGCCGGATCGAGCGCGTTTGCGCCCAGCCCGTAAACGGTCTCGGTTGGAAATGCAACCAGTCCACCAGATCGCAGGACGTGCGCCGCCTCAGCGATAACATCGGGAGCAGGATGAAGCGGATCAATCGCAAGGATGCGCGTCTTCACAGCTGCGATCCGAGGAAATCGGGATAACCGCGCACAAAATCATCGATGTGGGTCGGGTTGCGTCCTTCCAACTGCACGCGCTCAAGTCGGAACAGCCCATTCCCTGTCCCAACTGCGATCAAGCCATTTTGCTCGACCACTGCGCCGGTGGGCGCGCTTCCCTCAAGAGACTGTCCTGTCAGGATTTTGAGCAGATGATCCTTCCAGTATGTGAACGTACCGGGCCGTGGCGTGAAGGCGCGCACCGTGCGCGCGATCTGTTCAGCGGACTGCGTCCAGTCGATCCGCCCCTCATTCTTGTCGATGCGCGGCGCAAAGGTAGCGAGCGAGTCGTCCTGCGGGATGGGTTGGATCGACCCGTTCAGGTAGCCTGGCAGGGTGTCGATCAGCAGTTCACCACCAAGCTCCGCCAGTTTGTCATGAAGCGACTGCCCTGTTTCATCGTCCGCAATCGGGATAGCGCGCTGAGATAGGATCGGACCCGTGTCCAGACCGGCATCCATTTTCATGATGGTGATGCCGGTTTCGGCGTCGCCAGCGCGGATCGCCGCCTGAATCGGCGCTGCGCCCCGCCAGCGCGGCAGCAGCGAAGCATGGACATTGATTGAACCAAAGCGCGGTACATCCAGCACCGCCTGCGGTAAAATCTGACCGAACGCGGCGACTACGTAAAGCTCAGCGTCCCACTGGCGGAGCTGGTCAACTGCCTCAGGGCGGCGCAGCTTCTCCGGCTGAAAAACGGGGATGCCAGCGTCCAGCGCGGTCAGCTTGACCGGGGACATCTGAATCTTGCTTCCGCGCCCGGCTGGTCGGTCGGGCTGCGTCACGACGCCGATCACGTCGTATGTCTTGATCAGACGTCGGAGCGTTGGCACGGCAAAGTCAGGCGTTCCCATAAAAACAATTCGAGCCATCAGCGCTTGTCCATCTGCCCAAAATTGATGATAATCCGCATCATTCTACGGTGTTGACGAGTGGCTGTCCATGTCTCCGCCTAAACGCTGGCAGATCGCCCTGCCTGCGCCCATTGAACACCTGCGCGCTTATTCGGGTATCAGTCCGACGCTTGCGCAGATTCTCTACAATCGCGGTTTCACCGATCCAGCGGACGCGCGCGCGTTTCTGCATAGCGCTGATATTGAGCTGGGGCGGTTTTTGGCGCTGTCCACGCGCCCGAATACGCCGATTGTCCGCGCGGTGGCACGGATTCGCCAGGCTATCGCGCGTAGAGAAAAGATCACCGTCTATGGAGACTTCGACGCGGATGGCGTGACTTCGACCGCGCTGATGGTGCTGACACTGCGCGAGATCGGTGCGCTGGTTGAGCCGTATATCCCGCATCGGGTGGATGAGGGATACGGTCTGAATGGCGAGGCGCTGCGCAAACTGGCGGCGTCCGGCACGAAACTGGTGATCACGGTGGACTGCGGCATCCGTTCTATTGTTGAAGTTGAGGAGGGGAATGCTGCCGGTCTGGACATCATCATCACTGATCACCACACGCCCGGCGCAGATGTCCCGCCCGCGTATGCCGTCATCAACCCGAAGCTGCCTGATTTTCCGTATTCCGAGCCGATGCTCGCCGGCGTCGGCGTGGCATTTCGTCTGGCGCAGGCACTGCTGACGGTGCAGCGGGCGAACGCGAGAAATGGCTATCAACCGGGCTTGACGGTCGATGATCTGGTCGATCTGGTGGCGATTGGAACGGTCGCCGACCTCGCGCCGCTCAACCGTCTGGAAAATCGCGCATTGGTCAAACGCGGTCTCGATCAGATTCAGCGCGCGCCGCGTCTTGGAGTGATCAAGCTGCTTGAATTCGCGGGACTTAAGCCGGCAGATGTGGACAGCGACCGGATCGGCTACGCGATCGGACCGCGGATCAACGCCGCCGGACGGCTGGCGTCTGCGCAGACGGCGCTGCACCTTCTGCTTTCGAATGACGAGCCGGAAGCGGCAGAACTTGCACAGGAACTTCAGACGTTGAATGTCCGGCGTCAGGAATTGACGCTGCAGGCGCAGGAACTTGTCCGCGCTCAGCTCAGTCTGGACACAGTGGACGCAGACACGTTTGAGTTTCCCCCACTCATCTTTGCATCGGATCGCAGCTTTCAGCCTGGCATCGTCGGCTTGGTCGCGGGCCGTCTAATGGAGCAGTATTTCCGCCCGACAGTAGTGCTTGAAGAGGGCGATCATGAGAGCCGCGCTTCATGCCGCAGCATTCCAGCATTCGACATCACCCATGCGCTCGATCTATGCGCTGACCTGCTCATTCGGCATGGTGGACATGCTCAGGCGGCAGGCTTCAGCGTGGTCAACGAAAATATCCCGATCCTGCGCGAACGCCTGACCGACCTGGCGCGCCAGTCCCTTCAGGAGCTTCCGCTTCAGCCTGTCTTGGAGATCGATGCTGAGATCGATGTTCATCAGATCACGCTCGATCTTGCCAGAGAGTTCTCCGCGCTCGAACCCACTGGACATGGCAACCCAAAACCGATCCTGGCAGTGCGGGGCGCGCGCGTTCTGGATTGGCGCGCGGTCGGGAAAGAGCGGCAGCATCTGAAGCTGCGGCTGGCGCGGGCGGGGATGCCGCCGCTGGACGCGATTGGCTTCAACATGGCGGATGCCGCCGCGCAGGTCGGGACTCAGATCGACGCCGCGTTTCATCTGGAGATCAATGAATGGAATGGCGCTCAATCGCCGCAGCTTCGTCTGATCGACGTGCGCCCCGCATTCTCATCCTGATCTTGACGGTGTTCTGGATGGCTGTGCCTGCGCGCGGTCAGGAGAACGGCTTCGGGGTCATCGAGGGGATGTGGTTGCCGGACGATGCCTGTGCGCTTGGGGTGGGGTGGGAGCGGATCATCTTCGATTGGGCGCAGCATCAGCCGACCAGACCCGACGACTGGCACACTCTTAACGTCGATGATCGCTGGCTGGAGGCTGCACAGAACTGCGGACGCGAGGTGATCGCGGTCGTCAAAAATACGCCAGCTTGGGCGACCGATGGACTGCCGGGCGCAGGCGTGCCGCGCGGACTGTATCTGCCGCTCGACGATTCGGGCAACCTGTGGGCAAATTTCATACGCCGCGCCGCTGAATACTACGCCCCGCGCGGCGTCCGGCGCTTCATCATCTGGAACGAACCGGACATTGACCGCGAGACCTACGGCTATGAATTCGAAGGCGATCTGGAAGATTACTTTCAACTGCTCAAGGTGGCGGCACTGGCGGCGAAGCAGGGCAATCCCGACGCCCTGATCCATGTCGCTGGGACAACCTACTGGCACGATGTCAACGTTGGGCGGCGGCTCTATGTGGACCGTTTGCTGGAACGCATCAATGCAGACCCGGACGCGGCGCAGCATGATCATTATTTCGACGCGCTCACGCTGCATATCTACTTTCGTGTTGAGACGGTCTATGACATTGCGCGGGCGATGCGAAACATCCTTGAGACACATGGGTTAGGACACAAACATATCTGGATTGTAGAAACCAATGCGTCACCCAATTTAGACCCGCAGTGGCGTGTGGCGCGTCCGGTCTGGCAGATCGATCTAGCGCAGCAGGCATCCTACTTGGTGCAGGCGGCGGCGCTGGGATTGGCAGCCGGCGCAGATCATATCGGCGTGTACAAGTTTTTTGATTGGAATCTGCCGCCCGGCGCGGAGTCGTTCGGTCTGCTGCGCGCCGACGGGTCGCGTCGTCCCGCTTTTGACGCTTGGCGAATGGTCATTCAGCATTTTCAAGGCGTTGACCGCGCTGCGGTCGCCGCGAATGACCGCGCCGTGGTCGTTCTGTTGAATCGTCAGGATGGCGTGTCAATTACGGTGGGATGGGCGCGGATGGCGGAGCCAGTTTACCTCCAAGTTCCGTCAAGCGGCAGCAGTGCGCTGCTACTGAACGAATATGGTGGTATCATCAGGATGAATGCAAGCAATAACGGCTGGTATCACCTGCTGCTCTCCGGCGCAGCATGTAATGCTGCCGATGGCTGCCCGGTGGGCGGGACGACAGCGCTGCTGATCCAGTCGGATTGGGCTGCCGAGCCTTTGCCGGGCGCGCGCGCGCCTTTTATGAGCATAACGATAGACGGCTCGCAGCCGTTGATGTGGGTTGGAGATGTGTTGAATGGAAGCTAAAGCACCAAAGCAGTTTTCTTACGGCGGTCAGGCGGTGATCGAAGGCGTGATGATGCGCGGCGCGCATAAAGCGGCGATTGCCGTGCGCAAGCTGTCTAAGGATGGGAGGGGCGAGATCGTCATCCATGAGCAGCCGCTTAATGCCACCCTCTATCGCGGCTGGATCAGCAAGACTCCGTTCGTGCGCGGTCTGGTCGGACTGTGGGATGCGCTCGGCTTAGGGACGCGCGCGCTGCTGTGGTCGGCGGATGTGGCGCTGGCAGAGGAAGAAAAAGACGGCGCGCCGGCTGCCGGAGGCGCAGAGAAGCAAGATGCCAGCTCGATTTTCAACGGACCGCTCGGTTATGGCACGCTGGCGATCTCGCTGGCGATGGGAGTCGGTCTGTTTTTTATCTTGCCGACTTCCGCTGCGACCGGCATCGAGCGGCTTTGGGGATTGCAGGCATACCCCTTCTTGGTCAACCTGATCGAGGGCGTGATCCAGCTCACCATCCTGATCGCCTATATCAGCTTGATCAGCCTAATGCCGGATGTCAAGCGGCTGTTCGGCTATCACGGCGCGGAACACAAAACGATCAACGCCTATGAAGCTGGCGCAGAGCTGACTCCCGAAGTGGTAGCGCAGTATCCGATTGAGCATCCGCGCTGCGGCACAGCGTTCCTGCTGACGGTCGCATTCGTCAGCGTGCTGGTGTTTTCGCTGTTCGGGCGTCCGCCGTTTTTACTGCTGCTGCTCTCGCGGGTTGTTTTGATCCCGGTGATCGCGGGCATCGCCTATGAGCTGATCCGCTTCACAGCAAAGAACATGCGCAACCCGATTGTCCGCATTATCATCATCCCTAACTTGGCGCTTCAGCATCTCACGACGCGCCAGCCCGATCTGGGCATGATCGAAGTGGCGATTGCGGCGTTCAAGCGCGTGCTGGTGTCAGAAAGGGTGATTCAGGAACCAGAGCCGGAGCCGACTCCTGCGGTCACGGCGAGCGCTGACTGACGTGATTATCCCTTATGCTTCGCCCAGACCAGATAGAGCGGATCGCCGCCGATTTTGCGCGGCTTTGCCCAAGCCCGAATGTCAGACCAGTTCCCTGCATCCTCGAAGTAACGGGCGACCAGCGCCATATGCTGGTTGTCCGTTGTGCTGAGCCACACCGCGACCGCTTTGGTGGGAAAACAGCGGTTGCTGAAGGACACGATGAACGGCGCGCCGGGTTTGCACACCCGCCCGACTTCTCGAAAGACTTCAATCGGACGCTGAAGATACTGCACCGATACGGTGCAGATTGCTGCGTCGAACTCTCCATCCTCAAAAGGGAGATTCGGGTTTTTGTTCAAATTGTGAACGACGTATTCAGTCAGTGCTGGGTTGTCTGCCATCTCTTCGGCGTTCATCCCTAATCCCACGACGCGCGTCGGCTTGAGCTGGGGCGGCAAATGCGAGCGCCAACTGCTCATCAGGTCAAGGATGACCGCGTTTTTCGGCAAAAGCGCGCTGAACTGGTCGCTCAGCGCCTTGATCGCGCCGTCGTCAATGTGAACGACTTTGCGGGCGACCTGGTAGAAAAGCGCATCATCGCTGCTGTCCTGCCTGCTGAAATATTCAGCGGGAAAATCGGTCATGGCTGCATCCTTAACAAACTGACATCAGGTCATGATCATCTTGCAGTCCATGCTTAAACCGTAAATGAGAGGCGGATCAGCGATCCTGCGCCATTTTTTTCAGTTCGTAAAGCTTGGTCAGCGCTTCAATGGGGCTGAGCGCGTCTACGTTCAGATCGCGCAGCAGCGCCAGCACGGGATGCGGCTGATCGTCGAACATCTTGAGCTGCGCTGGGTTCTCACGCCGCTGACGAGTCGTCGGCAGCTCAAAGCGGCTGCCGTTAGCTTCGAGCTGGCGCAGCAGCTCTGATGCGCGGTCGATGACTGGGCGGGGCATCCCTGCGATCTGCGCCACATGCACGCCGTAGCTGCGATCTGCGCCTCCAGGGACGATCTTGTGTGTGAAGACGATCTCGCCTTTGACTTCACTCACCGCCGCGCTGAAATTGCGGGCGCGCGGCAGAATGTTCGGCAGTTCGATCAGCTCATGATAGTGCGTGGCGAACAGCGTGCGGCAGTTCAGGCGCGGATCGTTGTGAATGTACTCGATCACCGCACGGGCGATGGCGAGTCCGTCGTAGGTCGATGTCCCGCGCCCGACTTCATCGAGAATCAGCAGGCTGCGCCGCGTGCTGCCGGAGAGCAGGCGCGCCGTTTCCACCATCTCGACCATGAAGGTGCTGTAACCCGCATGGATTTCATCATGCGCGCCGATGCGGGCGAAAATCCGATCCACCAGTCCGATGGTCGCTTCATCCGCCGGCACGAAACTGCCGATCTGCGCCATCAGCGCGATCAGCGCCACCTGGCGGATGTAGGTCGATTTGCCGGACATGTTCGGTCCGGTGATGATATGGATGCGCGACATCGTGTCAAAATGGGTGTCATTGGGGGTGTAGCGTCCACCGTCGGGCAGCAGTCCTTCGACGACCGGATGCCGTCCATCACGAATAATCAGCAGATCATCCTCAGTCAGAGTCGGGCGGGTGTAGCCCTCGCGCACTGCGACATCCGCCAGTGCGGTGAACACGTCCAGGTGCGCCAATGCCCGCGCCGTTGTGAGCAGCTTTTCGGTATGCCCCGCAAGCTGCTTACACACATCATCAAACAGGCGGCGTTCAAGATCGAGAATCTGTGCTTCCGCGTTCAGAACCTGGGTCTCGTAGTCCTTGAGTTCAGGCGTGATATAGCGCTCGGCGTTAACAAGCGTCTGCTTGCGCATGTAATTATCGGGGACTTTGCCGACGTTGGCGTGGGTGATCTCGATGAAGTAGCCGAAGTTCTTATTATAGCCCACCTTGAGCGACGCGATCCCCGTCCGCCGACGCTCAACCGACTCCAGATTGGCGATCCAGTCCCGCGCCTGCTGTGTTGCGTTCAAGACCTGCGCCAGTTCTTCGGAGTAGTCAGGGCGGATCACGCCCATCGCATTCAGCGCCGCTGGCGGATCGTCCGTGATGGCGCGCCGGATCAGATCGCGCGCGTCGTCGCACGGGTCCAGACGTTCTCTGAGCGCTGCCAGCGGGCTGAGCGGGCTGATCAGCGTTCGCAGCGCTGGCACTTTATCCAGACCTGCCCGCAGTGCGATCAGATCGCGCGGATTGACGCGCCCGATCAGCAGTCGGTTGGTCAGGCGTTCCAGGTCGATCATGCCCTTCAACACGCCGCGAATCTCAGCGCGCAGCGGCTCATCTCTGGTCAGCGCCTCCACTGCATCGAGGCGAGCATTCAGCCGTGGAAGGTCAAGCAGGGGCTGCGTGATCCATGCCCGCAGCAGCCGCGCCCCCATTGCGGTCACCGTGCGATCTAGCACGCCGAGCAAGCTGCCTTTCGCTTCGCGGGAGTAGAGCGTCTCGGTCAGTTCGAGATTGCGGCGCGTGAACTGATCCAACACCATAAAGCTGGCAGTGGAGTAAGCGCGCAGTGTGCTGAGCTGCGCCAGCCGACCGCGCTGAGTCTGCTGGACATAAAGCAGTATCGCGCCCGCCGCGCCGATCCCAGCGGTCATGCCTTTGACGCCGTAGCCATCGAGCGTGCGAACGCGAAAGTGCGCCGTCAGCGCTGTCTCCGCCGTCTTGTATTCAAATTTCCAGTCCGGCACCACCGTCACACTGATTTCGCGCGGAAAGGTGACGCCGCGTTCTGCCCATGTCTGCGGCAGCAGCACTTCGCGCGGAGTCAGCCGCGCCAGCTCCTCCAGCATGAGCAGCGCCGTGTTCTCGCCGGAAAGCTCGGTCACAGCGAATTCGCCCGTCGTGATGTCGCAGTAAGCGACCCCGGCTGCACTCCACTGCCCTGCTTCGACATTGCCCACAGGCAGGATCGCCATCAGATAATTCGGCTTGTCGTCTTTGAGCAGATTTGGCTCGATGATCGTCCCTGGTGTGATCACGCGCGTCACTTCGCGCTCGACGATTCCGCGTCCATCTGGCTCACTGACCTGATCGCAGATAGCGACGTGGAAGCCCTTTTCGATCAAGCGCGCGACATAGCTCTCAACCGCATGCTGGGGGACGCCCGCCATCGGAACTCGCTGATTCTTGCTGACTGGACGGCTGGTGAGGGTGATGTCCAGTTCGCGGGCGACGGTTTCAGCATCGTCGTCAAAGGTCTCATAAAAGTCACCCAATCGAAACAACAAAATGCAGTCGGGGTATTCATTTTTGAACTGCAAATACTGCCGCCGCATCGGGGTGAGGTCGTTCATCAGGCTTCATCTCGCAACGTCATTGAAGAACACGTATTCTAGCGAGAAGCATTCTGTTCGACAATCCTGTCGATTCAAACTCATCTCATATGATCTGTGTGCTAGACTAATCGGTATGCTCGCTTTATGGGATTTCCGCGTTCGTCAGCGCGATTTTCTGCTCGAAATTTCGCGCGCTATCACCGCTCAACTGGAGTTGAACGAGGTGCTGCGCCGCGTTCTCAATGCGTCTCTGGTGATGCTGGCAGGTCAGGTTGGGGTGGTCGCGCTGCGCGATGCAACTGGCATCTACCGTATTCGCGCTGCGATGGGCGTTGACGCCGAGCGAATGCCGGCATTGAAAGCCCAGTTTCACGATCTGTTTGCAGACGCGCCGGACAAAATCACCTATGCCTGGCTGGACAGCCGGCTGAAGGAGATGGCGGGGGCGCTCGACGCTGAAATGCGCCAGACCTTTGCGCTGCCGCTGGTGATCGCGGGCGAACCGCTCGGTCTGCTGATCGTCTTCCGCTCGTATTCAGGCAGTTCGACGCCGGATGAGTTTCAGGTGTTGCAGAGCTTCGCCGATCAGGCGGCGATTGCTGTCCACAATGCGCAGCTTTATGAGCGCATCGACCAGGAGCGGCGGCGGCTGGCGGCGATTGTCCAGCACAGCGCCGACGGCGTGATGATCCTCGACTCGGAACTGCGCATCCTCTCTTTCAACCGCGCTTTGGAGCGCATGACCGGCTGGACGACGGATAATGCGGTCGGGCGCGATCTGGACGAGGTTATCGCCTGGAAAAAAGTCGAAACGGGCGATCTGCGGCGCGCTCTTGCCGATGGCATCTTCAAGCCGGACAGCGATGAAACGGTCTATGTCGAGGGCGATTTACGGCGCGCGGATGGGCTGACGTTGAGCTTGGGCATCGTCTATGCAGCGTTGTTCGACGCCGATGGGAATGTCTCCAATATCATTGCCAATGTTCGCGACATCAGCAATTTTCGTCAGGCACAGGAGATGCAGAATATGTTCATCTCCACCGTTTCCCATGAGCTGAAGACACCGGTCGCCCTGATTAAAGGCTATGCGGCAACGCTGCGGCGCGATGATGTCGAATGGGATGCGGCGATGGTGCGCGAGTATGCGGGCGTGATCGAGGAGGAGTCGGATCGGCTGACCAGCCTGATTCTCAACTTGCTGACTGCCAGCCGGCTGCAAGCGGACGGGGGGATTGATCTTCAGTTCAGCGATGTGCATCTGGATTGGCTGGCGGCGCGCGCGGTTGAACGCTTCAGCAACAGCACGCGTATCCACGAGTTCAAGCTGGATTTTCCGCCGAATTTCCCCGCTGTTGAAGGGGATGAAGTGCGGCTCCGCCAGGTGATTGATAATCTGATCGGCAATGCCATCAAATATTCGCCAGATGGCGGTATGATTGAGGTTGGCGGACATTGCGACGGCGACCGTGTGACGATTTATGTCCGCGATCCGGGTGTTGGGCTGTCGGAGCGCGACCGCGAGCGTGTGTTTGAGCGTTTTTACCGCGTGGATGGCGCGCTGAGCCGCAAGACGCAGGGAACCGGTTTGGGTTTGTTCCTGGCGAAAGCCATTGTGGAGGCGCACGGCGGACAGATCGGCGTTGACAGCCAGCTTGGACACGGCTCCACTTTCTATTTTTCGCTCCCGCTGCACGCGGAGCATATCAGATAGGACTCTCATGCCAAAACGTATTACGCTGCAATGCCCAAGCTGCGGGCAGATTTTCCCCGCGACTATTGAGACGCTGATCGATGCTGGTCGCAACCCGGAGGCGAAAATACAGCTGCTGTCCGGGCATCTCAACCAGCAAATTTGCCCCCAGTGCCGGACACCTGTCACCCTTGCATCTCCATTGATCTATCATGACGGCGCGAAAGAACTCCTGATCACGTTTGTGCCGATGGAACTCAACCTGACCAAAGATCAGCAGGAGAAAGCAGTCGGCGAGCTGATGCGCGAGCTGACCGCCGCGCTTCCGCGCGAGTCGATCAAGGGCTATATTTTCCAGCCTCGGCAGGCGCTCACGATGCAGAGCTTGATCGATCAGATTTTGCAGGCGGACGGCGTAACTCCGGAGATGATGGATGAGCAGCGCGCTCGCGCCCAGCTCATCGAAACGCTGATCCGCACGCCACAAGCAGACCTGCCGGCGGTGATTGCCGGGATCGATGACAAGGTTGATCTTCGCTTTATCCAGCTTATGAGCCTGATGGCGCAGCGTTTGGCGCAGGAGGATCAGCGCGCTGCTGCCGAGCAGATTCTCCAGGTTCAGCAGATGGTCGTCGCCCATTCCAGCTTTGGCAGACGCCTTCAGGCGCGCTTGGAGCGCCAGGACGCGATCATCGCGGCGGTCAGCGCCGATCTGGACGCGCTTCCGGAAGAGGCAGACCGCGCCGAACTGCTCGATCTGGCAATTCGCTATGGGGAACTTGAGGAGCGTGAAGATTATCTTCAAGCGCTCGTCGCGCTGGTGCGTCCGGCGCTGGATGACGAATTTTTCAACCAACTGATGTCGCGCATCGGTCAAGCGCTGACGTCTGCACGTCCCTCGATAGAGATGGTTGGCGAGCTGATGCGCGAATATATCGCAGTGATCGATCAGCAGGCGCAGGCTGCGATGCAGAATGCGGCGAGTTTCCTTCAGGCGCTGGTCAATCATCCCGACCCAGACGCGATGCTGCGCGCCAATGCGGACATGATCGACGATGCGCTGATGGCGGTGCTGACTGCGAATATGCAGCAGGCGCGGCGGCGCGGGGATCGACAAATGGAAACACGCCTGCGCGACATTTACAACCGTATCATAGCGTTTCTCGACGCCAATATGCAGCCGGAGCTGCGCTTTGTCAACCAACTGCTGTCGACCTCCAGCGATGAAGAGGCGCGGATGCTGCTGAAATCCGACGGTGGACAGTTTGCCAGTGCTGCGCTGATCGAGATGATGGATGCGGTTGAGCAAATCCTGGAGTCGCGCGGGGAGACCGCCTTGCTGGATCGACTTGCGCTGCTTCGCCAAGACGCTGCTGCACTGGGCAGTGACTGAGACAAAACCTACGCTTTCCAGACGATTCTAGCTTTTCGAGGCGGCGTCGTGTAAGCTATGCTGCGCTTAGTCACAGTTGATCGTTGTTTTGACGCGCCCGCTTGTGCAGCGAACAGTGAAGCGCGCTCTAGGCGAATTGCTGGAAAGTGATGAGGGTTATCAACCAATTATGAACCAAACAGGTCGTCATTCGCAGCGTTTTCTCTGGGTGAGTTTGGCAGTATCTGCGCTCCTGATGGCGCTGCTGATCCAGTTCGGCGCTCCAACCCCAAGCAGCGCTCAAAGTCCTACGCCGACCCCCACGGATCGGCTGTGGTTGGCGTTCTCCGCCGCGCGCTCAGCCATCGAAGAGAAGTTCAATGAGGATTTGACGATTGTCCGGCGCTGGACGTTCGAGGAAATGGAATTCGTCGGCGGGATTGACTCGTGCGTCAGCGAAGTTGCGCAGACCCGACCGCTGTATTTCGGCTGGCGCTTTGTCATCACATCGCTGACGGGCAACCGCTATGAGGGGCGCACCAGCTTCGATGCAACCATCGTCACCGCTTGTGATGAGGTGACTGTCAATGCACCTGCGCCGGCAAGCCCTGGCAGCGTCGATCCCAATCTGCCGGCTCCAGTGGCGGGCAGCGGCGCGAGGGGCGGCTTTGAGATCGGCGGGCATGTTCTCGAACTCAACGCAGGCACGGTCAACGCCATGCGCCGCAGCGGGATGACTTGGGTCAAGAAACAGCTTCGCTATTCGCTTGGTCAAGACCCCAACAGCGCGGCAGGTTTGATCCAGCAGGCGCGCGCCAATAACTTCAAGATTCTGCTCGGCATCGTCGGCGAGCCAGCTCAGCTTGCCGCCAACTTCGACAGCTACATTCAGAGCTACGCGCAGTTCGTGGCGGGTGTGGCGCGGCTTGGCGCAGATGCAATTGAGGTCTGGAATGAGCCGAATATCGACCGCGAATGGCCCGCCGGACAGATCAATGGCGCGAGCTATACACGCCTGCTTGCAGCAGCTTTCAACGCGATCAAGACGGCAAATCCGAATACGATTGTGATCAGCGGCGCGCCCGCGCCGACTGGCTTCTTTGGCGCGGCGGGCTGCACGGCGCAGGGCTGCAATGACGATGTGTTCATGCAGCAGATGGCGCAGGCGGGCGCGGCGCAGTACATGGACTGTGTCGGGCTGCATTACAACGAAGGCATCATCGCGCCGAGCCGCACCAGCGGCGATCCGCGCGGCAGCTATCCGACCTATTATTTTGGGTCGATGCTGGCGCGCGGGTTCAATCCCTTCGGCGGCAAGCCGGTCTGCTGGACAGAGTTGGGCTACCTGTCTGGCGAGGGCTTCAACACGCCGATCCCAGCCGCCTTCGCGTGGGCGAATAACACCACGGTCGCGCAGCACGCCGCATGGCTGGCGGAGGCGGCTTCCCTGTCTGCGCAGAGCGGTCGTGTCCGTCTGATGATCATCTGGAATGTGGATTTCCCGTTCTTCACAGCGACCGATCCGATGGGCGGCTACGCGATGATCCGTCCGGGCGGCGGCTGCCCAGCCTGCGATACAGTTGGACGCGTGATGGGGCGTTAGCGCGGCGTCTTTCGCTTCGTGATGCAGGAAAAAAGCGCCGGGAGTCGAGTTACCGGCGCTTTTGTTTCAGTCTCCTGCCAATGGGAGTGATTCATCGTCCAGATAATGCAGGCATAACCGCTCATGATAATGCTGCATAACCCAGCGCCCATGATCGCGGAAATGCCCTTTGACCTGATCAGAGTCCAGCCGCGCCGCGCTATCTGCCTGTCTCAGTTCAGACTCAAATCGGCGCAGCTTGCGTTTGTGTTCCCACTCATTCAGCCACTTTCCAAGCTGTCCGCTGAGTAAATGTTCCAATACGCGCTTTAAAGCGCGCCAGATGCCGCGCGGCTGCTGCTCCGGAAGAGTATAAAAGGCACGATCAGCGTTGTAGAGATAGGTTTGCACCCAGGGATTGGCAGCGCGCATCTGCGCATAGATCGCTGTGCCATACAGCGGAATCATCTGGGCGATCTCGTGGGCGACATAGAGCGTGTGCCCCGTCTGCGCCAGCGCCGTCGTCGCCAGCACATAGTTGGGGCAGATCACGACCCCCCGACGCTTCGCCAGCTTGACCAGCAGCACGGCAAAACCCCGCGCCAGCCAGACGCGCCCCGGCACAGTCACCAGCACATAATCCAGATCGTCATGATCTCCATCGGCATTGCGCATAGCCAGCGCGCCGGTCAGCGCGACCATTCGCACAAAAGGCAGCCGCGCAAGCCATGCCCCATAACGCACTGCCTGATCCCACAGCGCCGACGAGGCGCGTTCGCGTTCGCAGCGCAGCCGGATCAATTCCTGCCGATTGTTGTAGATCACATAGTCATCGATCACCTGAAGCAGCGGCGTAAGCCTCGGTGACTCGGTCAGAACGGCGTGCACTTGCTCGAATGAAACTGGCTGATCGATGATCAGATAATGATAGAGTTCGCGTGTTGTCAGCGGGAAGTTGAAGACATCGGCATAAAGAACAGTTTTCAGAACAGCGGCTTCAATCGGATTGAGTCGCGTTGTCATGTTCGCTCACCAGCGCCATAACCAGAGATCGGCAAAGCTGCACGTGGTGACGGTGCTGTCGAAGTTGACGACCGCTGCCCCGATCTCGCCCGCGCGCGGCAGATTGGCGACTGTGCCGACCAGATAGCCATTCAGGTAATAGTATAGAGTGTCACGATTGGCGATCACCAGCATATGGTGGCGTCCGGTTGTTCCCGGGGCAGTGGCAAAGCGTGGTTCGCTATTGAACAAGCCCGGCAGGAAGCGATCCGTTGCTCGCTGCGATACGCCGTAGCCGCCTGATGAGTCAAAATAAAGCAGGGTATAATCGGCATCCGCGCGCCAACGTACCACCAAGCCGCAGCCCCCAACGCCGAGACTGCCCTGCTGCAGCGTCACCTGCACGCCCAGCGCGAAATTGCTGTAGGTGGTTCCCTGTCCAACCATTTGTCGGTTGACGCCAGCGCGCGCGTACTCAACAGTGACCGCTGGCACGGTCAGCGCCAATTCCCCGACTGGACTGATCATATGCGCTCGCTGAAGTGCCAGACTCATGTTCGCTGCATCGCTCACAATGATGCGCTGCGGACGGATGACCGTTCCATCGTCATGGTAGGGGATGGTGATGAGGAGATCGTCGAACTGGGCGCGGGTATTGCTGCTCAGCATGCTGGTCGTGCCGATGCCAAGCCCGACTGCGCCCGACTCGGCGATCATGGTATCGCTGACGCTGCCGACAAAGCCGCCGTTGTAGAACACGTCAAAGCCTGCGCCGCGCGCCATGACGCCAAAGGTGAACTGTGTCGTTCCAGCGACGATGTTGGGATGGGGCGTCCAGTCGCGGACGATGCGCGGCGTGCCGTTGTTGACGGCGCTGAAGCGCCAGCGCCCCAGATGGTTGAATTCCAGCAGATAGTAGGTGTTTCCAATGCGGCGCAGCGCCGCAGCCACGATCCAGCCGTCACTGCTAACGACAGACTGCACACGCGCCTGAAGGTAGAAATCCATCAGCGATATGAGCGAAGGGGGGTAGGCAAGGGCGGTTGCTGCCGTTACGTTCTCAAGCGCCATGCGCACGCCACCTGCGCCAGTCTCGACGGTCAGCGCTGGATTGGCAGCCTGCCAGCGGTCTTCTGTGCTGATCGGGAAGCGCCGCGTATAACCTGGCATCAGTGTCAGGCGATAGCTGCCGCCGCTTCCACCATACCCGCTGATCGCAACGACATAGATGCTGGTTCGCGTTAGGGTGACTCCTTCAAGCAGAGCATCAGTTGACGCCGGGTAATCGAAATCGTCATTGCCAGTGAGTTCGCGCCCGTTGGCGTCAGACAGAGTCAGGATCGGGTCGAAGCCGTCGATCCCCTCGACTAGAAATGACATGACAGCGCCGGCATACGCCTGAAAGCGCCATGTGCTGACGCCGTTCTCAGGGACGACACCCGTGACGGTCTGATTGGGGACGAGTGAACTCTGCGCCTGAACCCGCACTGCATGGAATGACATGATCAAAATCAGCGCAGCCAGAAACCCGTTCTTCATACCGGCAGGTGTTCCGCATAGTGGTGTCGCACCCAAGCCGTGAACGCAAAGAAATCCTCACGGGTCATCTCCGCGCCAGTCATCCAGCGCGCTGTTTCCGCTTCGTTCAGCCGGCGCTCCTCGCCTGCCAAACGCAGATCGCCGCGCAGGTCGTTTCTGGAGGAGGGGTCTTTCTTCTTCGCCTTGAGCAGTTTATATGCACCGGTCGGATCGCATTCCGCCATGTCTTTTGGCGAGACGAAGGTGTAGAGCGCGATATAGCTGCCTGCCGCCTCGACGGCGCACGCGACCATCGACCAGCCTTTGGGAACCCGCGCGCGTTTGGTGATCTCGAAGCGCCACATCAGGACGTTCACGCCTTCAGACGGCGCGATCTCCTGCTCAACTGCGCCGTTCTTCAGCAGCCGCATCGTCCCGTCAGGCAGAAGCTCGACTGTGCGTCCGCTGTGCCAGCGCCCTTTGAGGAGGCGTTCCAGCGCGAACGAAACCATGTAGCCGATGAAGAGCGCGCCGAGAATCGCCAGAATATTTAAGCCATCGCTGGGCAGGACTGCGGTCAGAACAGCGTATCCGATTACGGCTGCCGCGATAAAGCCGCCTAATACCGCCAGCCGAAGCTGACTGTGTTCGGCATCGAGGCGAAACTGCTGAACTGCACTGCTCATGTGAATATGATGCTCCTTAATGTCTGCGCGCTGCAATGATAACACGTTTGGCGCGGCTTGATGCGGGGTCGTAGACCTCCATACTGCCGTTGAACATCGCCTGGACATGGAAACCGAAGCGCTGGAGCAGGGCAGTGATCGCCTGGATCGGAAATCCGCGCTGCAAAATTGTGGTCTGGCTGCGCTGCCATGTGCCATTTTCCTTATAAAAGATGTCATAACTGGTCGTCAGGATCAGCCGCTCATAGTCAAATTGTTCGCTGGCGTTCACCATCAGTGCCTCGTCATTATGAAGCTGAACAATGGGCGCTCCCGCCCTGAGGATCAACCCTTCGAGAGTGTGCAGATCGAAGATCAACAGCTTGCTAGGTTCGAGCAGCGCCTGCGCTCGGCTCAGAAACGACTCAACATCGCGCAGCCCGTTCAATTCATTCAGCACGTCCAGCGCCAAGATCATATCCATCGGCGCAAGGTTCTCCAGGGTGCGCAGGTCGCCCTGCTGCCAGGTGATCGAGAAGCCCGTTCTGTGAAAGCGCTGCCGCGCTACCGTCAGCATTTCCGCTGATGAGTCAAGCGCGGTGGTGCTGAAGCCTCTGGATGCCAGCCAGCGCGCCGCACCGCCTGTTCCGCAGCCTGCGTCAAGAATTCGCCTGCCAACCCAGTCATGTGCCTGAGCGTATTGAATCAGCTTAGGGGTGATCGATTCGGCAAAGGCAGCCATGCCCAACTGTTCATACCAGGGCGCGAGGGGCGCGTAATTTATTGCCATGATGACTTCTCCATTTAGCCGCGAATGAACAGAGCCGCTTCGCTGTAGATCATGTCCAGTGTGCCGCTGTAGATAATGACTCGATCATACTGTGTAAAATCAAAGTTAGCTGGTAGGTTGAAGTTTTGACTGCCATAGACGCCCTTGAGCGCGCCCACTTGAAGCAGACTGCCGGGATCAAGCGCGCTGAACGTTCCTGGGATGGGTGGTGGGACAGGGGTTGGCGCGCCCTCTGGAAGCGGCGTGGGATTGAGCAGTTCTGACCGAACGACTAAAGCAATGCGCAGATCAGGCGCGTTCGCCACGCTGAAATTGTCCAGCCTGAGCAGGGGCGGCGCGTTTTGGGAAGCATAAATAGTGACTTCTCCCTGCCCCCAGCGCACTGGGTCAATCCGCCCGAACGATCCGACGGCGAGGATCACTGGATTGATCAAGCCAGGCAGCTCGCGGTCGCTGTCCGGCGCAGCCTGACGTGGAGCGAGCGCGCCTGTCACCATCGCCCGCCCGCGCAGTGGATCGATCTCAGCAACCGCGCGATACGCCGCCTGTTGTTCCGCTGGAAGAATGGTGAAGGTTTGGGCTAAGTCTGCTGGCAACCCTGGAATAATGGCATCTGCTGCGATAGGGACGCGCTGATCTAGAAGCGGCTGCCAAACTGGAAAGGTATAAACGGCTGCGATCACAACAGCCCCGACCATGATGAGCAAGATTCTCAGCCGCATTATTCATCGATCTGTCTGCAGTACGAAAGGCGATTCGCGCGTCGTGACCGCGTCTTTCAATATATTAACATACTTTGAAGATCAGACCAATCCGCGTCAAGGTCGCAGCGGCATCGTGTAGCCTTGTCCGGCAACCGTCACGATGTAAGAGGGTGCGCGCGGATTTTCATCCAGCTTCTGACGCAGACGCGACACGTTCACGCGCAGGACAGAGAAATCCCCAGAATACTGATCGCCCCAAACCATGCGCAGCAGCTCATCGTGGGTTAGGACTTGTCCGGCGTGCCGCATCAGCGCGACCAACAGAGCATACTCAATCGGGGTGAGCTGAAGCCGTTTTCCGCGCATCAGAACCACCCGCCGCGCCAGATCGACCTCAAGCTGGCGCACAGCAAGTTTAGGTTCAACGGGAACAGTCCACTCAACGCGGCGCAGCAGCGCGCCGATGCGCGCCACCAGTTCCTCCGGCGAAAAGGGTTTGGCGAGGTAATCATCTGCGCCGGCTTCAAGCGCGATGACCTTGTCGCGCTCTTCAGTGTAGCCGCTCAGGACGATCAGCGGGAGTAGCGAATTTGCACGCACCTGCCGCAGCACCTCCAGTCCATTCATATCCGGCAGTCCGAGGTCGAGCAGCACTAGATCGGGCGGCGCATTGTGGATTTCGTGGAGCGCAACTTGTCCACGATCAACTGCCATCACCGTATAGCCCGCCTGCGACATGATCGCGGTAACCACTTCCGCAGTATCTTCATCATCCTCGACGATCAAAATCTGGCGGGTTGCTGGTTGAGGCTGTCGAAGTGTGACCATAGCAACTCTCTAATGTAATCTGAACGATATACAAACCAAAATTCAACACATTCGTAACCATTATATCCGAAAAGCGCATTCGGACAACCAGTCTCGAATTCTTGGTTGCATTTTCAACCCGAATTTCAGGTGTAATGTCAAAGCGCCGCACTAGGCGCGTGAGCTTTGTCCTATTTGTCCTTGCTAGTTTTAGCAAAACTTAATATCATCCGCTTATCCTGAATCAAAAAACACCCGATCTGTCAGCCGGATGTTCAGTCATGGGCGCACCAGGACTCGAACCTGGAACATCAGTCTTGTAAGGACTGCGCTCTGCCAATTGAGCTATACGCCCCTATTCGTTATCGTATCGCAAAGCGAAAGCCGAATCAACGGCGGATCAGAGCTTGGGCGGCGTCACGCCGGTCTGACCCTGATATTTGCCTTTGCGGTCGGCGTAGCTGACTTCAGTCACTTCGTCCGCTTCGAAGAACAGCACCTGTGCGATGCCCTCGTTAGCGTATATTTTGGCGGGCAGCGGCGTCGTGTTGCTGATCTCGATGGTAACATGCCCTTCCCACTCTGGCTCGAATGGGGTGATATTGGTGATGATCCCGGAGCGAGCGTAGGTCGATTTACCCAGACAAACCGCCAGCACACTGCGCGGAATGCGAAAATACTCGACTGAGCGCGCCAGGGCGAACGAATTGGGCGGGATCATACAGACATCCGTTTTGATGCTGATGAACGACTGCGGTGAGAACGCCTTCGGATCGACGACGGCGGAATAGACATTGGTGAAAACCAGAAATTCATCCGAGACGCGCATATCGTAGCCATATGAAGACAGCCCGTAGCTGATCACGCCTTCGCGTTTCTGCGCTTCGACGAACGGCTCGATCATGCCGTGCTGTATCGCCATTTCGCGAATCCAGCGGTCGTTTTTAATGCCCATTGTCCTGCTTTCCGTTTCACATGTGTTCCGGCGCGCTCATCCCCATCAGATTCAGTGTTCGCCGCAGCGCGATCTGGGCGGCGCGGTAGAAGCGCAGGCGCGCTTTTGCCAGCGCCGGCGGGACATCGCTGTGCAGCACGCGCACCTGATCGAAGACCGGATGGAAGGCATTCGCCAGCTCCAGCGCGTAAAAGGCGATTCGATGTGGTTCATACAGCTCGACGGCCTGCGCGATCACTTCACCCAGCTCCATGACCTTGCGCAGGAATTTCAGCTCTGGCTCACCCAGCAGCCTCACGTCCGCGCCCTCGTCGGAGACGCCGCGCAGCGCCGCCTCGCGGAAGATACCAGCGCAGCGGACATGGGCGTACTGGATATAGTAGACCGGATTCTCGTTCGACTGCCTGACCGCCAGGTCGAGGTCAAAATTCAGGTGCGAGTCGGGGCTGCGCGCCAGCAGGAAATAGCGCACGGCGTCGGCGCTGGTCATGTCGATCACGTCGTCGAGCGTGTCGTAAATGCCGCGCCGCGTGCTGCCCTTGAATTCCTTGCCATCGCGCACCATGCGCACCATCTGATTGATGATGACGTGAATCTTTGAGGCGTCCAGCCCAAGCGCGCTGATGCCGTACTGAACAACCTTGTACTGCGCGCCGTGATCCGCGCCAAGCACATTGATCAGCAGGTCGAAGCCGCGATCCAGCTTGTTCTTGTGATAGGCGATGTCGGGCAAAGTGTAAGTTGGCTCGCCGCTGCTCTTGACCAGCACGCGATCCTTGCTGTCGCCGAAGCGCGTCGAGCGAAACCAGACCGCCTCGCCCTTGTCATCCGCTTCATCGCGTTCGTCGACGTCAGCATTTTCAGGGATGGCGGCGCGATAGATGAAGCCGCGCTCCTCAAGCGCCTCCAGCACCTCCCAGATGGCGCGGCTCTCATAAAGGGTGTTTTCGTTGAAAAACACATCATGATGGATGCGCACGCGCTCCAGGCTGGCGCGAATCCACGCGAACATGCGTTTCTCGGCGTATTCCTTGAACGGCTGCCAGTCGTGATCGACCCAGCTCTCCCCGACTTCTGCCGCCAGATCGCGGGCGAAATCGATCAGGTAATCGCCGCGATAGAACGACTCATCGCTTTCATCCGGGATGGTGATCGGTTTGCCGAGCGCCTCCAGATAGCGAATGCGCAGGCTGTTTCCGACGTTGCGCATCTGCCGACCGGCAGTGTTGAAGTAGTATTCGCGCTCGACCTGATACCCCGCAGCCTCGAGCAGACGCGCCATCGTATCCCCGATCACCCCGCCGCGGCTGCGCCCGACGTTGATCGGCCCGCTCGGATTGGCACTGACAAACTCGACCTGCGCGCGCTTGCCTGCCCCGAGATCGAGCGTGAACAGCGCGTCACCCTCTGCAATGATCTGCTCGGTCTGGGCGCGCAGCCAATCATCGTTCAGCCGGAAATTGATGAAGCCTGGATGAACGACCTCGACCGCGCCGATGAAGTCGGCAGGGGGCAGATGATTGGCAATCGCCGTCGCGATGGCGAAGGGATTGAGTTTGGCGGGCTTGGCAAGCGCCATCGCTGCGCCAGTCGCGTAGTCGCCATGTTCGGGGCGCTTCGGCGGCGCGATGTCAACGGCTGGCACATCGAACGCTGGCAGTGAACCGTCAGACTGTGCGGCGCGGATGGCGTCCTGCACCAGAGCGCTGATTGCGTGGGATAGGAGTTTCAAAGGGATGTCACCTATGGGCTGAAATGACCTGCAATGTCGGCGCATTGTATTCCGCTTTGGTTTGCTTGACAAGCCAGAGGCACATTTACGCCGCTTTGACGCCCCAGACGCGAATGTAATCGACCTGCCAGGGTTCAAACCTCACCTGCTCGATCCCGATCGACATCAGGAGCAGCGTCAGGTCTGCCTGCGTCCAGGTTTTGCCAGGCATCCAGCGCCCGGTCAGGCGGTTGGTGATCAGCAGCAGTCCGCCGGGGCGCAGTACACGCACACATTCGCGCAGCGACTGCGCCGGGCTGGGAGTGAATTCGAGCGCCTCCAGACAAGTCACCAGATCAAAAGCGCCATTGCTGAACGGCAGCGCCCCCGCATCGGCGCACAGCAGCAGCACCGGAGCCGACTCCTGATATTCGCGCTGATAGCGTTCCAGCTTGCGCGACGCCTGGTAAAGCATTCCCATGCTCAGATCGGCGGCGTAAATGCGACCGATGAAATGCTCGTGGCGCAGCAGCGCCAGCGGCAGCCGCGCTGTGCCAGTCGCGACATCCAGCACCAGCGGCGCGCGGTTCGGCGCGAGCCGTTCCATGATCGGCTGCGCCAAAAACAGATGATCATAATCCTGACGGAAATGCTTGATATCGTCGTAGCGCCCAGCGTACAGGTCATACAGCCAGATGACGACGCGCCGACCGAGATAGACGCCTTCGCTTTCGATCAGCAGCCACCAGCCCAGCGCGATCAGGATCAGCGCGATCCCCGCCAGCGCGATCAGCGTCCCTAAATCGCTCACAGCAGCCCGATCTCGCGCAGCCACGGCGCGCAGTCCGCCACGCCAGCCTCCAGGCTGATACGCGGCTGCCAGCCGAGGACCCGGCGCGATTTTTCCATGCTGTAGGTGGTCTGGACGCGAAAGATCGGCACGATCGCGCGCAGATCGCGAAGCAGGGTGTTTGGCGGCGCAAATGGCGCGATCAATGCCGCGCCAGCCCTGAACAGCGGATAAGGCAGGGCAAGCCAGCGGTCATGACCGGCGAGGCGCGCATACAGCCGTATGAATTCGCGCCATGTTGGAGACGGATCGGGCGTGCAGTTGAAGGCTTCGCCTGCTGCGTCGGGATGGAGCGCCAGCGCGATTAAGTGATCGACCACATCATCGACATGAATGGGAAAGGCGCTGCCGCGCCCATCACCGATGAATGGGGTGGGACGCATACGAGCGACTCTGAAGAGCGTGCGCGTCCAATGCGCCGATCCCGCGCCGTAGATCATCCCTGGGCGGCTGATGGCGAATGACAAGCCGGTCTCAGCGGCGGCGCGGCGGATCGCCGCCTCGGCTGCCTGCTTGGTCTGGATGTAGGGGGTGTGATGGTGAATGGGCAGCGAGTCCTCATGGATCAGACCGCCCGCCGGATAGCCATAGTACAGCGTAGTGCTGACGAAGATAAACCGCTTCACGCCCGCGACGGCGGAAGCCGAGGCGAGCGCGCGGCTGCCCTCGACGTTGACGGCAGTTTGGGATGCCAGATTGCCAAACGATGCGGCAGCATGGAAGACATAAGCGCAACCTTCGACCGCCTGACACAGGTTCACCTTGTCTGTGTCGCTCAGATCGCCCTGTACCACGCCGATACGGGCGGCGCGCAGGAGCGCGGCTTTTTCAGGACTGCGCACCAGCGCGTGCACCTGAGCGCCTTCGGCAAGAAGCCGACGCACCAGCGCGCCGCCGAGAAAGCCGGTTGCTCCGGTGACAAGGACGGTTTGCCCAGCGAGAGTCATTCGATTGGCGCGTCCTCCCTGAACTGCATCATGTACAGCCGAGCATACAGACCGCTGCGCGCCATCAATTCATCATGCGTCCCTAATTCGACGATGCGCCCGCTCTCCATGACGGCGATCCGATCGGCGACGCGCACAGTGCTGAGGCGGTGGGCGATGATCACGGTCGTGCGATCCTCCATCAATCGTTCCAGCGCCTCCTGAACTTCATGCTCACTTTCGCTGTCCAGACTGGATGTCGCTTCATCGAGCAGTAGGATGCGCGGGTTTTTGAGCAGCGCCCGCGCAATCGCCACCCGCTGCCGCTGACCGCCGGATAAGCGCACGCCGCGTTCACCGACTACAGTCTCATAGCCATCGGCAAAGCCTGTGATGAAGTCGTGCGCGTTGGCGGCGCGCGCCGCCGCCTCGATCTCGGCTTGGGTGGCGTCAAGCTTGCCGTAGCGGATGTTCTCTCGAATCGTCCCGCCGAAGAGCAGCGTCTCCTGCGGGACAATCGCGATCTGCGCGCGCAGACTCGCCTGCGTCACCTGACGCATATCGATGCCGTCGATCCTGACTGCGCCGGCGGTAGGATCATAGAAGCGCGGGATCAAGTTGAACAGCGTGCTTTTGCCCGCCCCGCTGGGACCCACCAGCGCAATGATCTCGCCCGGCGCAATATCCAAATGGATGTCATGCAGCACCTCTTGGCGTCCATCATAGCTGAAGGATACATGCTCAAAGGTGATGCGCCCCGCCACGCTGGTGAGTGCGATGGCATCTGGTGCGTCAATGATACTGGGCTGTTCGTCCAGGATTTCAAAGACGCGCTTGGTCGCGCCAAGCGCTTCCTGAAACGACGAATACAGCCCAACCAGCGAGCTTAGACTTCCCGCGACGGTCGTGCCGTAGATGATGAATGAGATCAGTTCGCCGCCGGTGAGCCGCCCATCGATGACCTCGCGCCCGCCGAACCACAGCACCAGCGCGATAGCGGCGAAGCCCATGAAGACGACAATCGGTCCGACGACAGCGCGCACGCGCAGCAGCCGCAGCGACAGCCGAAACGCGCGCGTGATGCCGTCGTTGTAGCGCCCGATCTCGAACGGTTCGCGCACAAAGCTCTTGACTTCGCGGATGCTCGTCAGGACTTCGGAGACAATCGTGAACACCGCGGCGATCTCGTCGTTGACCTTGCTGCTTAAGCGCCGCAGCACCGCCCCAAAACCAAAGCCAATCGGGATCAGGATCGGGATCAGCGCCAGGATGAACAGAGTCAGCCGCCAGTTAAGGACGATCATCACTGTGATCGCTCCCAGAAAGATGAGCGACTGCTGTACCCCGATGTTCAGCGACGTGGTGAGCGCGCCCTGGATGCCGTTGACATCGTTAGACAGCCGCGACATCAGCTCCCCGGTTCGGCGCTGGCTGAAAAATTTCAGCGACAGCGTTTGCAGGTGCGCATAGAGCTGCAAACGCAGATTGTAGACGATCCGCTCACCGACGTACTGCAGGCTCAGCGTTTCGACAAAGGTCGTGACTGACCGGAAGAAGAAGACTCCGATCAGCAGCAGGGTGATCTGATCGAGCCGCGCTGTGCTGCCGACATTCAGCACCGAGTCGACCACTTCCCCGATTACGCGCGGAAAAACCAGGCTCAACGCTGAATTGCAGAAAGACGCCAGCAGTCCGATAAGGATTATCCCAATGAATGGGCGAAGATAGCTCAGCAGCCGCCGCCAGTTCACTGGGAGATTGGGCGTCTCGCCTGATGGATTCTCGCCGCTCATCTGGCGGCGCCCGCTCGACCTCCGTACACTTCGAAACATGCGCTTATCTTTCCTGAATAGACTCGACGGGCTTAAGCTGAAGAAACCACGTTCACAACGACGCCCTGTGTATCCACGGGCAGCGACCACCAGCGCGCGATCACGCCCACTGCGTTGAAGGCAGCCTGAATTGCATCTGCCAGAACGCGGTGATCCACATTAGAAAAAGCCAAGACGGCGCTGCCGGTCTGCGTCACTGCGGCTCCCATGTCTTTTGCTGCTTGGACAGCGTGGTCAAAGCCGCGGCTTAGTTTGGGCTGCGGGAGATGATCATCAAACAGGCGCGCCAGCAGCGGCAGATCGCCGTCTCGCAGCGCCTCGATGAGCATCGGGACACGCGCCAGATTGTGCAGCGCGTCATCAAGCCCGACACGGGTAGTGCGCACTGGTGGTGTGGGGTCTCTGGCATCATCGCCGAGCTGAGGGAGCGCGAGGACGGCTTTCAGCGGCGCACTTGCCAGCGTGCGATAGTACGGGATGTCATCCAGCGTGATGCACGCGGTCAGACCGCCGAGGATCGATGTTGCCGTCTGATCAAGCCGCCCGGATGTTTTTGCGGAGAGCGCAATGGCATCAGCGCGTTTGAGCGGATTGCCCACTAAGTTGTTCGCGCCGATCACGCCGGCGCAGATGAAAAGTGTCTCGACGCCAAGATCAGCGCCGTAGGGGATCGGATTGCTAACGCGAATGGTGACGCCCGTCGGCGCGGTTTCGACCTGCTGAAAGACGCGGATCATCCCCTGTGTAACCGGATGGCGCAGCCCAAGCCCATAACGCCCTGCGCCCTCACCAATGGTCTCCACAATCCACTGATCATCGCTGCGCTCGCTGATTTCAACCGTCATGCGCAGTCCGAATGCCAGCCCTAGACCGCTGACGGCAGGTCCGATGTGGGTGACCACAGCGGGCAGCGTGATCTTGACGCGCTGCATTTTTCAGATCACCTCAATTCGGTCGTCAAGTCGGTCGTCAAGGGACTGCCAGGGCGAGTCTGCCGCAAGTTCGACGATCTGTCCTGAAGGAAACGCGACCTGCGTCCCATCGGCGCTGCGTTTGACTGTGACACCGCGATGGCGCACAACGACAGGCGATCCCCAGCTAAATGTGCCGCCCGTCCAAACGCGCGTGGGGGAGATAACGCGCACGCCAAGCACCCGCATCAGGGCGTGAAGGGGCAGAATGCCCGCGACGCTTCCGCGTTCGCCGAGCGGCTCGCCCGTATCGGGATGATACGCGCTGAAAAAGGCTTTATGTGTTTGCAGCGCGCGCATCGGCGCGGCGAAGCTGCGCCGCAGCAGAGCGGCTGCCAGCTCAAACGCGCCCGCTTCGATTAATCCCTCGATCAGCAGCGTATGCCAGACTGTGCGCGTACCAATGGGAAACTCGGCATCGGCAAATCGGGACTCGCTCGGCAGCGGGGTGACACCAAATGGACGCACGAACTGCGTCTGATCATGCAGCAGTTCGATCACCGCCTGCGCGTGATGGGGCGGGATTTCGACCGCCCAAAGTGGCAGCAGTGCGCTCATGTCGATCTGCGCGGTGTTCGTCGTCCGCGCGTGCAGGCGGTAAACGCTGAGCAGATTCTCAGCATGGATGTGCGAAATTTCGCTGAAAACATGCAGGCTGGTATATCTGCCTCGACTGTAGCGCCACTGTATTTGTTCCGGGCGTGATCGCTCCATCACGGGCTGCCCGCTTGACCCCCGTCCGCGGATGACCAGCGCAAAATCGGGCTTGCGCTCACTGCCGCCGGTCACTTCGATGACAACGCGCGCTGGTTCTGCTAAAGCGAGCGCAATCTCGTGCGCTTCGTCCGCGAGCGCATCGGTCAGCAGCGTCACGCTTGGCGCAGCGCGATGAGTGTCGCGATCACGATAGCAGTAGCGCCCAAGTTCTGCGTTCCACAGTCCTTCAAGTCCGGTTTTCAGTGTGTCAACAGCGCGCTCGGCTTCGGCGGCAGTCTCCTGATGACCCAGCACATGCGCAATTTCGCGCAGGCTGATCGCCTCTGAGAGCAGGTATGCCGCCAGATCGGGCGTTTCAACTTTGCTGAGATCATCATCAAACACGCTGGGCAGCCCGCGCTGCCGCTCATGCTGCCATTCCGGGAGATGATCGCTGTCCTGGTCGCGATCTTTGGCAAACCAGCGGTCAAAAAAGCGTGTCAGTCCGGGCAAGACGCGCTCAAGAAATGCGGCGTCCTCCGTGTACTGGTAAATGCCCCACGCCAGGCGCGCCAGCAGCGGCGGACAGAGTAAACCCGTCTGCTGACCATCCCAGCGTCGAAAGGCGTCGATCCAGCCGTCTTTCAACTGCGCATCAAGATAGTTCTCGACCATGCCCTGCGCCATGTCCGCATTAATCGACGCGGCTGCCAGCCCGACAGTGTAAGCGGTGAATGGGTCTTGTTCCAGCCATGTCCGAGGGTGTGCGGAAGGTTCTGAACTGAAACCGCGCCCTGGTTGGCGCGTCTCGACCAGACCGGCATGGCGCATTGTCGCCTCTGGACGGAGAAATGCCTGCACGGTCTGATGTAAGCTGAAGGCGACTGCTGCATCAAGATGCTCATCGCCAGTTTCGATTTGTGGAAGCTGCGCGGCGGCGCGCTCAACTGCTTCATCGAAGGCGTCCCAGGGTCTGGTCAGAAAATGCTCAGCCCGCGCGACAGACTTTTTATGTTCCGCCAGTCCCACGTGCATCCAACGGGTGTGCCACTGGGAGTGCGGTTCAAGCTGGATATGCGCGCCGATGCGTGAGCGACTCTCAGAAGGCGCGGCTGCACTGTCCAGGGTCAAAACCGGTTGGATGTTTCCAATCTGACTGAGTTTGAGCGTTGCGCGTCCGACTGCATCACTGCCGGGGGTGAGCTTCCGCTCGTGTTCATCAACCGCGACAAAGCCCACCCAATCGAATTGCAGCGAAAGCGGTTTGTCACCTGCATAGTCCAGCATGATGTTGCCGCCTGCAGTGTGCGAGTCGAAGATGCGGAAAGTCAGGCTGCACGCCAGCTCTGCGGTGATCTGCGCTGCGACGGCGCAGTATCCGGGCGTGAAGGCGCTGATGATCGGGGGTTGGTGGAGCGACCGTGCTTGATAGATTGGTCGATGGTTGATCGTCCACATCGGCACCAGACTTGCCAGACCTACCCTCCCGCCATAGCGGGTCTGAAAGGAAACTGCGGGTGCGTCCCCGACTCCCAGGACGACTTCCCAGCTCTGATCATCCAGATAGTCAGTCTGACTGAGCCGAGCGTCTGCGGCGAGCTGCAAGGCCAATGGATGCGCTGCTCCGAGCCGCCACTGCCGCAGACTTTTCATTGTTGATTTCCCTCATCACTCGCCCGACTCAGCCGCCGCCTAACTGCCACGTCCTATCGATCTCGTTAAATCGGAACTGCTCACCATACAGGCTGAACAGGACATGGTATCCAATGAATGCGCCGGTCTCATCCGTCCCATTGACAACATAGGCGTAATCGCTGATATAGCCGAATTCCGGCGTGACCGCCCATCCGAGCGCTTCGCGCACCTCCACCGACTCGCGCCACAGCTTGCCGAAACCGCGCTCAGGCTGAAGCCGCCCATCCGGCGGAACGATGCTCGGATCGCTGGCTAAATCGACTCCATCGATGTAGGTGTCTTCATAAACGCTCCAGTTTCCGCGTGCCTCGCCTGTGATCGTCAGCACCCAAATTTGCTGCGTAGGCTGAAGCCAGAACAGGCGTCCCCCCTCGAAAAGCTGCTCTGCCACCTGCACCGAGGCGCGCACAGGAGTCGGAAAGCCATGGGGAAGCGGTGCTGCTTCAGCTTCGCGCGCCGGGTCGGCGGTCACCGCCAGTGTCGGCGGCAGGGTGGGGGGTGGTGTAGATGATGGTGCGGGCGCGCTCGTTTCGATGAGCGCAGGCGCGGGCGTGTTCACCTCTGGCGCACCCGGCGTTGCTGTCACTACGATCACGATCTGAATCTGCGTGATTCCACACGCTCCGACGAGCATCGCCAGACTGATCAACAGCGCCGTCAGGATCATTTGCTTCGTAAAAGGCATCTGTCACTCCAGATTATGAGGAATATGCAAACGCAGTTCCCCTGGCGTGTGCGCGAGATTGCTCACACCGCTGATGCGATTGTAGCAAACGGGCTTGCAGATGCAAGCGATAACGTGCTGAGGCATTCTTAATCGATCTGGAACACCGCTGCATGTTACGATTTATGTATCGGCTCCAAAACGCGAGAACTGCCATTTGAATCATGCGCCCGATCCACATGACGCTCAATAAATCTGAGAAATACCTCGAAATCACATGGGATGACGGTCAGGTATGCCGTTATCCGCTGCCGCATCTGCGCGAAGCCTGCCCATGTGTCGAATGTCGAGGCGGACATGCGTTCATGGGTTCGGCATACGATCCGGATGACATCCTTAAGCTGACTCCGGCGCGCTCTTACAGTATCGTGGCGCTTGCGCCGGTCGGCAATTATGCGCTTCAGCCCACTTGGGACGATGGACACAACACAGGTATCTATACTTGGGAGTATTTGCGGCGAATCTGCCCTTCGACGAGCAGCGCGTCATGACGACCGCAGTGAATTCAGAACTTTCAAATGCCCTCGATGCGTTTCATCGCGAGCGCATTGAAGCGATTGCTCTAGTTGAACGCTGCTTGAATGAGGGGACAAGTATCCCCTTGGAACGCTGGTTAGAGGCGCGGATCGTCCATGACGCGCCGGCATATCCACTGCTGCTCGATTTGCAGGAATCGCTGAGCCATCGCCTGCTTAGTTTGCGTCGGTCTCAAATTGAAAGCGAACCGGCTTCCGCAGCTGACCTTGATAATCAGATCGCGCTGGTTGCGCATCTGCATGACTTTGTGGGGGACTGGCTGCAAGCGATCACATTGAAATTGCTGCGCCATTTTTGGAACCAAAGCATATCGGATCAACCTCAATGATCTTCGTCACTGCGCTTCGGGTAACATGTATAATCTGCTCGTTCCTCTGCTTGCTTATTGCCTCAAAGCGAATACAATTACCCCAAGCGTACCGATATAGATACGACGCCTTTTCCTTCAGGACAAGTTTTTAGGAGTTTCCATAATGAAAGTGTTTAATCGTAAGCTGGTATGGGTGTTGGCTGTGCTGGCGCTCACTATTGTGCCGTCGCTCACTGTGGTCAGCGCGCAAAGCACCGTCAACCTCGTTCTTTGGCACGCCAAGCAGGATGCTGAGGGCGATGCACTCCTCTCGATCATCGATGCTTTCCAGGCGGCGAACCCCGGTATCACAGTTGAGCAGGTCTATAATCCCAGCGGCACGGTGCAGGACAGCTTCCGCGCGGCGGCTGGCGCAGGCGAAGGTCCGGACATGATCATCTGGGCGAACGATGCAGTGGGCGACTGGGCGACCGCTGGTCTGATCGCCGACATCACCGACAGCATCAGCAGCGATCTGCGCGCGCAGGTGACCGAGAGCGGCTGGGGGACGTTCACATTCAACGGCGCGGTTTGGGGTGTTCCGTTCAGCGCCAAGACTCTTGCGTTCTTCTACAACAAAGCGCTTGTCCCCGATGCGCCGCAGACCTGGGCGGAAGTTTTGGCGATCAGCCGTGAACTGGCGGAGGATGGTCTGACTGGGCTGGCGTTCCAGAACGGCTTCTTCCACAGCGCCGGCTTCCTCTACTCGCTCGGTGGTTCGCTGATGGATGAAGACGGCAATGCTAACTTTGCAGATGGCACGCCGGGAGCCGAGGCGATGGATGCCTATCTCCGGTTCCATGCTGATATGTATGCCCTCGGTCAAGACCCCAGCAGCGGTGTCGTGATCGATGGGGCGTCGCCCAATCCGGGGTTCCAGCAGGGGACGGTGGCGATGGTTTATGACGGAATCTGGAATCTGGCGCAGTTCGAGCGTGATCTCGGTGATGATCTGGGCGTGAGTATCATGCCGGCGCTTGACAATGGTAATGTCCCCGCGCTGTTCGCGCAGACTGAAGGCTTCATGGCAAATGCGCGCTTGGCGAATGACCCGGCGAAGCTGGAAGCGTTCATCGCCTGGGCGACCTTCATCACCAGCGAAGAAGGTCAGACGATTGCGGCGACCGAGGGCGGGCTGCTCCCGGTCAATCCAGCGGTGAGGGTTGAGAACCCGAACCTCCAGGTCTTTGCCGAACAGTTTGCGCTCGGCACGCCGTTCCCGAATCGCGCTGAACTCAGTCGCTTCTGGGGTCCGATGGGCGATGCCATTGCAGCAGTTGGCGCGGGTGGCGTTCCTGCTGCGGAGGCGCGTGCCGCTGCCTATCAGCTTATCCAGACAGGCATCGACGAGCTGCATGCTTCGATGGGCATGTAGCCGTCTCATCGACATGAACCGCTAGTTTCGCAGGCGCGCACAGGGCAAGGCAGGATCGCAACTTGCCCTGTGTCTTTTTGTGGTTGAAAGGGTTTGGCTATGGCATCGATCACGCGCATGCCTCCGCTGCCAGTGGAGCGGGAGACATCGATGTGGGACAGCTTCAAGAATGGCATCAAGCAAAGCGGCTTGCCCTGGCTTTTCATCGCGCCCTCGATTCTGATCATGCTGTTCATCACGTTTATCCCACAGATTTATCAAATCACGATGGCGTTTCAGGATTTTCGGCTTGAACATCTGCGCCCGGATAATCCTGCGCCGTTTGTGGGATTACAGAACTTTGAGCGCGTGCTGATCACGGGGCTGAATGTTGAGAATTACAACTTTTTCCCCCTTTTGGGGTTCAATTTTGTCTGGACGTTTGTGAATGTCACCTTTCACGTCGTGATCGGCTTGGCGGTGGCGCTTGCGCTGAATGCGGAGCATGTCATCGGGCGACGGATTTATCGCGCGCTGTTCGTCCTTCCCTGGGCGCTGCCTGGCTACATCACGGCGCTGGTCTGGAATAACCTCTGGCAGCAGAATGACGGCGGCATCAATCTGCTGATCAAGAGTATCAATGACAATCTGGGGACGAGTTTCTCCACCAATACCAACTGGCTGGGTGAGATCAGCTATCGCCCGATTGATCTGCGCGCGATTATTCCCTGGGGGGTTGTAATCGTCTGTGCGCTGATCGCAGTTCTGTTGGCGCGCCGCACGCTGCGGCTCGGTCTGACCAACGACGGCGGGCGCTGGGATATTTCGCGCACCGTCTTCAGCATCGGCGGCATCATCATCCTGGGCGCGGCGGCGATCTTCACGGCGGTTGATATCGTCAATGGCAGCGTCGCGACGAACCGTGTTGTTGCGCTGTTCGACCGCGCCGGCGCGCCAACGCTCGCTTTTTACGCGGTGCTGATCGCCAACATCTGGCTCGGCTGGCCCTTCATGATGACGGTCGCAACGGGGGCGCTGCAAAGTATCCCACCCGATCTCTATGAAGCCGCCGATGTCGACGGCGCGACCAAATGGCAGCAGTTCACCAACATCACGCTGCCGCTGCTGCGCCCTGCGATGGTTCCCGCCATCATGCTCGGCACGATCTGGACGTTCAATCAGTTCAATGTCATCTTCTTCATCACCGGCGGCGGCCCGCGCGGTCAGACTGACCTGCTGGTCACGCAGGCGTATAAGCTGATCCAGCAGGAACAGCAGTATGGCGCGGCAGCGGCGTTCAGTATCGTTGTTTTCTTCATTCTGCTGGCGATCACGCTGGTGCAGAATCGCATCACCCGCGCTACCAAGTCTTACGATGAGGCATAAACTTATGGCACAAGGGACACTTCAACGCGCCGCAGCGCCGGCGCGCGCCCGGCCGGAAGCTGCGGCGCGCCGCCTCTCGCCGCGAATGCGTGGGATTATCATCCGGCAGATTTTTTTGCAAATGTTCCTGTTGTTGATGGTCGCCATCGTGATGTTTCCAGTGCTGTGGATCATCTCGATGGCGGTTGATCCGCGCGGCATTGCGCGCCCGACCGACCTCAACCTGCTGCCGCCAAACGCCAACCTGAACGCCTTCAATCGCATCCTCACTGAGCCGTTCTCCAACGTCTTCACGGTCTATTTCGGCGAGATGCTAATGAACAGCCTGTTCATCGCGCTTGGCACGTCATTGTTCACAGTGGTTGTCGGATCATCGGCGGCATATGCGTTCTCGCGCTTCCGCTTTATCGGTCGGCAGGCGGGGATGCTGGGATTCATCGTGCTGCTGATGCTGCCTGCTACTGGCACGCTCATCCCGCTCTACGTGCTGTTCAATTCGGTCAGCCTGCCAACAGCGCTTGCGCAGTTCTTCCCCTCGCTGTTTGCAGGCGGGCTGATCGGCGGGTTGATCTTCCTTTTCTTCCGGCTAGTTCGTTCCTATGGCAGATATGACCGCGACCGTTTCTTCAATCCGAGTCCGCGCTTGCTTGTCGGGTTCACAGTTGTGGTCGCATTGATTGCGATTTTGGGGACGGTTTACGCGATGTATACGCGCAGCAGTGCCTACGCGGTTGGGATTCAGCGTCCACTAGCAGCGCTCCAATCTAGGCTGGACGCGGCGCAGCGCGATTACAATCAGCGCGCTGGCAGTGTTGCCCAGCGCACACGCACGGCGGAAAACCGCGAAGCGCGCGCCCGACTTGCGGCAGAGTTATTCGGCGTTTTGAGCGGACTGCGCGCCCAACTCAGTACGATGCAGACTGCTGAGGAGATGGCGGCGTTTATGGAGCGCGAGATCGCCGCGCGTGGCGGAGCGGAGGCGGCGAGCAGCGATCTGGTTGTTGAAGTTCTGAACATCGCGCTGCCGATCCTGGAAACAGGCGGTATGGAAGGCGCAGTTGCCGCATTCGAGAGCGGCTATGCTCAGGCTGAGCAGCAGGCTGCCGATTTGCAGCGTGCCGCTGAGAGCGCGCGTCGCAGCGCAGACGAAGCCGCCGTCAATCTGGTCACAGCGGAAGCGGCGCTAAATGAGGCGCGCACCAGCTTTGAGACCAATGCCGCCCTCATCTACGAGCGTCAGTGGGCGGGCTTGATCGCGCTGTTCCCCGTGATTCTGCTCGCGTTTGGCGCAGCGCTGGCGGGGGCGGCGGTAGTCTGGCTGATCGTGCGCAGTCTCAAAGACCGCATCGAACCGATATCTCTGATCAACCTGCTCGCGCTCGCGGTGATCCTGGCGATCACGCTCGGTCTGACGCTGGAAACACTGCAAACACGCATGGCTTTCTATCAGAGTCAGCCCACGCAAACGCTGCGCACCACACTCTTGGGTTTGGCGTTGGCGTTCGCTTCCGGTGGTCTGCCGTTTGCCATTTGGAACCTCAAGGGCTACTTTGACACGATCCCGAAAGACCTCGAAGAAGCCGCACTGATCGATGGCGCTGGCTTGGTCGGGACGTTTATCCGCATCATGATCCCGATGGCGCTGCCCGCCTTCGCAATTGTCATCCTCTTCAGCTTTATGCAGGGCTGGACGGAATTCATCCTCTCCTGGCTGTTCTTGACCGGACGGATGGAGAGCTATACGCTGGCGATGGCGCTGGCATCGATGGCGAACGGCGGCAACGCCGCCCCGCCGGACATGCAGAAGTTCGCGGCGCTGTCGATCCTGGTCTCGATCCCGATCATCGTGCTGTTCTTTGCCTTCCAGCGCTGGATCGTCGGCGGGCTGTCGATTGGCGGTGTCAAAGGTTAGGGCTAACTGAGGGCGGGATTGCCCCTGCCCTCGCTTCACTGCCCGAATTGAAGCAACATCAGTTCATCGATCACCGGGCTGCCGAAGAGGGTGCAGGTCGCTGGCACAATCGCGTCGCGCGTGGACAGCATCGGCGCGGACGGGTTGAAATAGTTATAGACCCGCATCGAAATTTCCTCGATGACCGCCGAAGATTCCTCGAAGTTCAGCCACGTTGGATTGTGCAGCATTGTCACCAGGATGTAATCTCCGCCCGGTGAGAAGACAATCGCGGCATCGCCGTGTGTGTCGTTGATCCAGCCGTGTTTGTGCGCAATTCGCACATCTTCCGGCACGCCGGATTCGATCAGCGCGCCGATTTCGTTATAGCTCATCACGTGCAGCATCCGGCGGCATTCGCCTGGCGTGAACGCGCTGTCGAAATTGGTCAGCAGCGGACCGGTCTCGTTGACCGCGCACTGATAGATGCTGTTGAGCAGCGCGCCCGTCTCGGTCACGGTCATTTGGTTGAATGGATCGGGCTGCGCGGCGATCTGGTTGGCGTCGGTGGTGCGGGTGCGCGGTGCTTGCGGCGTGATGAAAGGATCATTGGCGAATGGGGTGAAGATGAATGAGCGGCGCAGCCCGATTTGATCAAGGACGTTGGTCACTCGCTCTGCGCCGGCATAGGGATTGCCGCCGCCGATTGCTGCCAGCAAGCGGTTGGTATTGATATTTTCACTGCAAATCATCATCTGAGCGATGTTGAATGCCTGTTCGTCGTTGGGCGGCGCGCTGAGCTGGCTAAAATAGGTCGCAAGAATGGCGATCTTACTGATGCTTGTCCCGCTGAAGGCGATGTTGTCGCCGAAAGCGAGCGCTTCGCCCGTCCGCAAGTCCATGACGAACAACCCACCCAGCCGGCTGGTCGCCGGGTCGAAGCCCGCGCTGAGCATGACGCTCCACAGCTCATCGCCCAGCGCGCGAAATGCCGGGCTGATCGGCGCAGGCGTGAAGCCGGCGATGACTGGCTGTTCAACGGCGGAGGGCGTCGGAGTCAAGGTCGGCAGCAGGAAATTGATCTGGCTGGTCGATGGCAGGCTGTAAAGGTCGCCCTCGATCTGGAGCAGTTCGAGCAGCACCCAGGCTGTCCCCGTTGGGGAGGGCGGATAGGCGACTTCGACCCAGGGAAGCTGCGTGTGCCAGCGCAGGACGGTCAGCCGGTCGCCGGCACGCCCGACGCCCACCCGCGCTGAGTCGACGCGCGGCTCATAGCGGATGTTGATCTCGCCATTGACTAACCCGAACACACCAGAGGCACTGACTGGGCTGGCTTGGGTTGGCTCGCCGAGCATGAGACTCGGCATCAGCGATGGGGTCGGCGGCACGGTGTTAATCGGGGCTTCGGTGAACGGCACGGCGCTCAAGTCGCCCTGAACGTCGAGCAGATCGCGAAAGACCCAGCCCAGCGGCTGCATCTGCGCGTCCCCAAGCAGAAGCCAGGGGACGAACTGGCTCCGCCCAATGATCGGGTAGCGGCTGCCGCTGGTGATTTCACCCAGCAAGGCGCTATGGACATCGGGCGCGGCGCGTAAGTTCGCCTGTCCGATGGCGCTCGCGGTCGGCGCAGTCTGGGCGAGGACAGCCGCCGCTGCCCACATAACCGCGAATACAATGAGCGAAAATATCACTCGTCTCACTGCAAGTTCCTCTCATTGTGCCTTTTTCGCCCGCATTATAGCACGACGCGCCTGCGTGAATTATCTTGACAGGCGGCGATTCTTTGATACCATTAATCATACATCATGCCGAAGTGGCGGAATTGGCAGACGCGCTACGTTCAGGGCGTAGTTCTGGCAACGGAGTGTGGGTTCGACTCCCACCTTCGGCATGCAGCATGTAAGAACTCGGTGATCGACCGGGTTTTTTTGTTATAATAAGTGTATGAATGGTCAGCGTGACACATCTATGTATGCTGTACCGCGACGACGGAGCGATGTCTCCGGTATCCAGGTCGTCTTCGCTGTTATTCTGGCGGTCGGTCTGATCCTCGCCTTGAACTTCAGCAGCCGCATTAGCGCAACGCAGCCGATGCAGCAGGAATATCAGCGCGCACTGGCGGAGATCGAGCAGCTTCAGGCTGAACAGGCTGAGCTGCTGCGTCTGCGGGATTATGTCCGCAGCGATGCGTATGTCCAGCAGTGGGCGCGCAGCGACGGCAAGATGGCGCGCCCTGGCGAAGTGCTGATCGTGCCTGTGCCGATGGATAATTCCAGCGCGCCAACCCCGACACCATCGGTCAGCATGGACGACCTGCGGACGACGCCGGTTGAACCTGAACCCTGGATGGTCTGGTGGGCGCTGTTTTTGGATTCGCCGCCGCCGGTCAGCCGCTAAGCTGCACGTTGTCCAATCCGAATGGCGGCTGCGCACCTGGAAGCCGCGTGACCTCAACTGCTGCGCCGCCCGATGTTGTGAAGCGCCCGTCGAGGCGCGCTTCACCGATCTTCACTACCCCGATCCCAACACAGACACCGTTTGGAAGCTCGGCGCTGCTGGTCAATGTCCCGATTTCGCGTCCGTCGCTGAGCAGCGGAGCGGGCGCTTCAACAGGGGATGACAACCTGACACAAACGATGGTGCGCGCCAGCCTTCCCCGACTCTCCATGCGCGCGATGATCTCCTGCCCTGTGTAGCAGCCTTTGTTGAAACTGACTTCATCCCACAACCCGACTTCAAGCGGGATATACTGCTCGGTCAGCTCGCGTCCGCCGCCCGGACGACCAGCTTCGACGCGCAGCATGTTGTATGCCAGCGAACCGGCTGGGCGCGCTGCCTCTGCCAGCCTTGACCAGATGCCCGCCGCTGCGCTTGACGGCGCGATGATCGTCCAGGCTGACCCGATCAACGGCGCGCGCCGCCCGATGAACACGGCTGCGCCGTCGATCTCGACCGTGCGATGCCCATATGAAGAAACGGACGCCGCCTCTGAAAGCAAACTCGCCACCGTCTGATCCGCGTTCACCCCATGCACGGCGAACTGGCATGTTAACTCGGCAAGATCGCTGATCCGCGCTTCATCGTTAAAGAAAATATTGCGCTGTAGATAAGCGCGCAGCGCGCCGCCGCGTCCTGGTTCCGTTGTCAGCAGTGCCTCATCCCCGCGATGATACACCGCTGCGCGGTCGAGAATACGCCCGTTGGCATTGGTGAAGACCGTTGGCGCGCCTTCGCCTGCGGTCAGGCGTTCCAGGTGATTGGTCGAGATGCGGTGCAGCAGGGCAAGTCGATCCCGTCCAGTGATCGCTAACCGCCCTTCATGCGACCGATCCATAACGACCGCTGCTTCATGCGCGGCGCGGTATTCCTCCGCCAGATCGCCGTAATGCAGTGGGATGCCATCATTTGCCAGCGCCGCGCCGAGCGAATGGTGCAGCGCTTGGAGAAAGTGCAGCGCCGTCATGGTCACAGCGTTTCCGGGATGACTGAGCGCGTCTCCAACGGTGTCCATGTCCAGCCCACCGGGGTAATGCGCTCGCTCAGCTTCAGCCCATAAGTAAACGTGACGATTTCCTCCGCCTCCCGTTCTTCGCAGCTGAACGACAGCGGCGGGATGAACGATCCATCGCGTTCGCCGCCGATGATTTGGGTTTCATCGGCGGCGATGCGCCATGCCTGCTGCGCTGCTTCTAAAGCTGCGCGATGGGGAAGGTTTTCGCTATCGGGCATCGCAGTCAGCAGGCGCTCTCCGTTTTGGGTCAGGGTCTCTCCATTGAACGTCGGCACAACCGCTACCTGATAGCGGAACTGGCACAGCGCCCCGGTCTCGCTGACTGGCGGCGGCATCGGGCTGCCCGCGATGACCGACTCGAGAATTTTCACCAGCAGATCGCTGGCGCGCCCTGCGTCGTCGTTGACGATGCGATAATCGCAGCGCTCGGCGTGCGCCATCTCCATCGGCACGCGCACCAGCCGCTTGGCGATCTCAGTGTCCTTGTCCTTGCGCGCGCGCATCCGTTCGATGAGCGCGGCGATAGAGGGCGGCTGAATGAAGATGCTTAACGTATTGTCCGGGTAGAGCTGGCGGGCATAAAGCGCGCCGAGGATGTCGATGTCGGCGACAGCAATGCGGCCTTCTCTGAGGGCGTTTTCAACCGTGTCGCGCAGCATTCCGTATAGGTTGCCATGAATCTCTTGGTACTCAAGCAGCTTGTGCTGCTCGATGAGCGCTTCGAATGCGCCGCGCGTCAAGTAGAAATGTTCGCGTCCTTCCTGTTCACCCGGGCGAATGGCGCGTGTTGTCGCGGTGGGGAGCTGTTCCAGCCGTGGAACGCGGTTCAGCGCCGTGTGCATCAGATGATTCTTGCCCGCGCCTGCGGGTCCAACGAGGGTGATGAGCCAGCCGGAGTAGGGGGTCACGCTGTATCCTTTTGGGTCGTTCTGGATGCAGAGCATCCACAAACGTCATCCTTAACAGATACGCTCCAATACTAGACGAAATGGCAAAAAAAACACAGGGGCAGACCTACCGCCCCCGTGCTGATTCTGACTTGAAAGCGCCTGCCCGCTAATACTGCACGGAGATGTTGTCGATGTAAATCCCGTCCGCCGTGGATGATCCGAGGATGGTCTCCATGCGGAACCGAAACATCACGTTTGCTGACTGCGGCAGAATGACCTCGCGCCGCCGCCAGGGATTGCTTGGCGGCAGATGGTTCCAGTTGCCCCAGACGCTCTCTCCGCCATCTGACCCGGCATACGCGCCGACATCCCACTCGCGCACCCATGTAAACCCGCCGTCGGTCGAAATATCGATGTGGAAGCTCTGATTGGTCGCCAGATTCCACACGCGGTCATAGTTCAAGCGGCGGTTGGGCGCGCTCGACAGGTCAAAGGTGCCGTTGAGCATCATCGATGAGTTGCCATAGCGGATCGAGGTGACGACATCAAACCCGCCTGCCGCCAGCGGATTCGGCGTGTTCGGGCTGTCGGTGTATGAATAGTCGTCGAGTGACACGCTCAATAGCAGACGCCCACCACCTTTCTTGTTGTAGTACTCCAGCGTCAGCACGGTTGTCACCGCCTGCGTCACCTGGACGACCACAACGTCTTCGGTTTCGCCGTGATCGGTGAAGTTGTTGATCAGCAGATCGCCGACCAGCGGGCTGCCGCCGACCAACATGCCGGTGTTGACGCTTGTGCGCAGGCGCACGCCGTCATCTGAGCGCGTCCGGAAAGTGTACACGCCGGGGACGAAGCTGACTGTCCGCGTGAAGCGCGCGAACACCGTCTCGGCATGTTCCACGCCGTGCTGGATGTTAGTGTCGGTCGGTCCGAAGAGGTTATCCGGTCCCCATGTGCGGCGGTAGTCGATCAGTTCGGGCGTGAACGGACCCAGGATGCCGGCTGGGTAGGGTCCCGCGCCGGAGGGATTTGAGATGTTGTTGGCGATGGCGTTATAGGGAGCCGATCCCACACTGTCCCATGAACACCGGTCGGGCGTGAACCCAAGTGCTGGATTCGCCGTCATGATCTGTTCGCAGTCGAAGATGAAGCCGCGCCATTCCCCCGGTCCAAGTGCCTCTGTCGTCGAGCCGTTGTAGTAGTGGTTGGTCATGCCCCACGAACCTTCAAAAATCCAGTTCGATGGGTTGTTGCCATTATCCTCCCAAGCCGACCACGTCCCAGAGATGATCGGGCTGAAGCCGAAGCGCACCGACACATCGTCAATGTACCAGCCGTCGCCGCGCGCGGGATTCAGCGATGTGTTGTGATCCGAGTCGAGGAAGAAGCGGACGCGGATGCGCTTGCCGACGAACGAGGAGAGATCGACTTGGTAGAACTGCCAGGTATCCCGCCGCTCCGGGCTGCCATTCCACAGGGTTGGATTGTCAACCCGATGCCAGTAGGCGAAGGGTGCCGAGTTGAAGATGAACGGACGGGTGTAGGCGTTGCGCGCGGGTTCCCAGCGCGTCCAGCCCGCCATCTTATCGTGGAACTGGGTCAGATCAGCGGTGTTTTCGCTGGCGATCTGAACGCGCAGGCGGTCATCGTCGCCGATGTCATAACGCGCCCAGAAGGTCAGCATCGGACGGGTCGCCGGATCGGTTCCACGCAGGTCGATGACCGGACGCATCTCCAGGAAGTGTTCTTCCTCGAAACCGTACTGGACGGCATTGCCGAAGCCATCGCGCGCCGTGTCGGTCAGCGCCAGCGACCCGCTGCGGCGGTAGGCTGGACCGTCATTGACCGCAGACCACGTGCCGCCGAAGAACCAGCGCTGTTCAACCGGCGTGGACGAGGGATTCCACATCGTGCTGCCGTTGAGCGTGCGCGACGCCAGTTCGATGCGATCCTCATAGATGCCGTCTCCTGATCCCGTCACCAGTGAGCCGAACGGCACCGCGTTCCACAATTTGTGCGTGATCTCATTGCGATCGCCGATGTAAATGCTGTCCACGAATACGCCGCGCGCGTTGTTGCTGCCGTCGGCGAAGAAGCGGAAGCGCACGCGAATGTCATCGTCCAGAAGCTGCCCATCGGCATTGTTCGTGATGGCGGTGATCGATTTGCCGAGCGCGGTGGAGATGCCCGCCAGCAGATTGATCTCGACGCGCTCCCAGGTCTTGTTCGTCCGCGACCAGTTCGACTGACCGCGCGTGGAGCTGTCATCGTAGCGCCAGATCGTATACCACTGCGCGGTCTGCTCGATCCAGATATCGACCAGGAAGGAGTCGCCGGAGTTGGTCTCGCGGATGTGATAGAAGCTCAGGATCGGCTCGACCGCCGCGCCAGATGACCTAGACGGCTCGCCGATACTGCCGGGATTGTTGATGTTCGCTGGTGTATCGTAATTCAGGTCGATCCACTGATTCAGTTCCATCCGGGTATCAGAGCTGTCGCGGTAATTCGCACCTGGGCGGACGGTATAGGCGGTCGCGGTGTTGGCATAGCCGCCGCGCTCATTGGTGGGTCCCCATTCGCCGCTGTCAAAGCTCCAGACGGCGCTGCTGTAGCCGGGGTTCTCCGCGTCATCGGTGAAGGGGTAGGCGAGGAATGCGCCCCCTGCTTCACGGGCAATGCTGATGTCGTCGATATAGATGCCCTCCGTGCTGCTGTTGTTGGTGTTGTAGAGCGCGATGCGCAGGCGGAAGGGCTGCGTATCCCAGTTCGGGATGCGATCCAGCCGGACAGTGATCTGGCGGAAGCCCAAGCCGAGCGTATCGGCTGCGCTCAGCTCATTCGCCTCGCAGGTTGAGCAGCCGCCGCTGCGCCGCAAGCGCCCTTCCCCCGGCACGAGCGTCCAGTTGCCTGGGTTGGCGGGGTTGCTCGGCGCGCCGGTGACATTGCGCGAGGCGGGCGCGTATTCGACCTGGATCGCGGCGGCGCTGTCGACGTTGTACGTGGTGTAGAAGCGCAGCACCGGACGACCCGTGTTGCCCGCGCTGTCCGCCGCCGGCGCGTATGCCGTCGTCACGTTGATCGGATACTTGAATTCCAGGAATGTCACGCGCGGCTGATCGCTGGTGTACATGCGCTGGATGTGATTATAGCCTGGGCTGTCGTCCCACGCTGTGCCGCTGCGCGCGCGCGTGCTGGTCAAATCCCAGCGCCAAGTCGTCGAACCGTTGACCTGATTGGGAACGCCGAAGGTGGTTTCCAACGTGCGCATGGTCTCGCCGTCGAAGATGAAATCGTCCATCTGCGCTCGGTCGTTCAAGTCCCAGGCATCATCGACGGTGAAGAAGGCATCCGCGGGCGAAGTCGGATCATCCAGCACCTGCAGGTCTTCGATGAACCAGCGATGCACTCCGCTGCTGCCTGATGCACTGGTGTTGGTCAGCACGAACCGGAAAGTGACTTTGCTGCCCAAGCCCAGCGCGGTCAGATCAATCTCGTTGCGTGTCCAATTGTGGTTGGTCGTGCCGCCGTTGCGCAGCGTGATCGTCTGCCAAGTGGTCGCAGGGCGGTTCAGCGTAGGCGGGATCGCGCCTGGAGTCACCTCGACATAGTTAGCGACTTGCAGCCGCGCGGTGACGTTGCTCGGCAGCTCCCAGTAGTCCCAGAAGCTGAGCAGCGCGCGGTTCGTCGTCGAGAGATCGACATAGCCGCGCATTTCGAGAATGCAGGTCTGCCCAGCGTTGTAGCTCAGGCCGTTTCCAGTCAAGGATGACGGATTCTGCGCGAACATCCAGGTGTTGGAGACGGTGCGGTTGAAGGGCGCTGGGTTGGTATCCTGAACGACATCCCAGGTGCACGCCTGCGACGTGTCTTCAGGATGGTTGATACGTGAGAATGACACCTCCAAACTGGCATTTGACGTATTTTCCGAGAAATCGATTCGAATCGGATACGTGCCTGCCGGGAAATCTACGATGCCGGTTACGGTGTTGAAACCGCCGGAGATGTCGGCAAGCACCTGCGTGCCGTTGACGAAAAAGCGCGCCCGATCATCTGCAGAGAGGCTGACGAAGATGCGCATGGCGACAGGGAAGGTGACCATCTTGGTCATGCTGATACCCCAGGTGTCGCCGTGAGTGATGCCGACGCCGCTGGGGAAGCCGCTGCCCCAGAACTGGCTGAAGCCGCCGTTTGCGGTCGATGGCAAAGTATTAGTTCCGACCACTGCGCCGGAGAACGACCAGCCCGAGTTGCCAGGAGAGTTGATCGCGTCATAATAGCTTGCCGACCAGTTGCCCGATCCGATTTCCTCAACTAAACTGCTGCGTCCGAGCCGCCACCAGAGCGGGTTACCCATCTGATCGACGTGCGGCACATTGAAGACATTATCCGACGGCGTCGGCGAGGGACCCGGACTCGGTGTGTAGGTGTGTGTGGGGGTCATCGACGGCGTCAGCGTGACGGTCGGCGTGTTTGTGTTCGTCGGCGTGAGCGATGGTGTTGGCGTATTGGTGTTGGTTGGGGTCGATGTGAAGCCGCCGCCGCTCGGTCCGCCGCCGAGAGTCGGCAGGGTGATTGGTGTAGGGAACGGCGTCTCGGTCTGGCGATTCTGCGCCACCCAGGTCACGGTTGCCCAGAAGAAGTTCGGCGCGCCGACATTGCTGAGCGGATCGACCGGCAGATTGGGGTCTTGCCCGACGAACTGATACAGCACGTTGTTGAAGACGTTGCCGATGGCAGGACCCGTGAAAGCCAGCGCGAAGCCGAAGCCGATTGCCAGCAGCACGACGATCAGCACATACTCGACTAACGCTTGTCCTGATTCCCGGCGTTTTGGCGCTGCCGCTGCCTGGGCGGTTGCGTCAGCAGCGGGTTCAGCTTCCGTCTGCGGGTGATGAGCCTGAAGTTTGTTCATAGCCTCCATCCTGCTCGCCTCCCGCGCTGACGCGGCGGTGGCGTGATAATTGACGACGGCTCAAAGACCGTCTTTTTCACTCTTTTCTATCTTACTCAAGAGTCGCGCCTTGACGATGTAAAAATTGTCGGTATCTTGTTCAAATGCGTAGACAATTCGACTATGCCGAGGTGGTCGGGGTCAAATTCAGCGACGGAAAGGATGATCGAGCATGACAGCAGCGATTATTGATGGGGCAGCCATTGCTGAGCGGATGCGCGCCGAGATTGCCCGCGACGCCGCGCGCTTCACAGCCCAGTATGGGACTCCGCCGGGACTGGGCGCAGTGCTGGCAGGCGATAATCCCGCGTCGGCGCAGTATGTCCGTATGAAGCGCCGCGCCTGCGAGCAGGTTGGCTTCACCTCCACCGCCCACATGCTCGATGCGTCCAGCACGCAGGAGCAGGTCGATGATGCTATCCGGCGTCTGAATGACGATCCGGCGGTGCATGGTATCCTGGTTCAGCTTCCGCTGCCGCCGCAGATCGATGAGGAGCGCGCGCTGCGCTTGGTCAGCCTGGACAAGGATGTCGATGGATTTCACCCGATCAACATTGGGATGCTGGGGATGAAAGGGCGCGAGCCGCTGTTCACGCCGGCGACTCCGACGGGCTGCATGGTGCTGCTGCGCGAGTCTGGCGCGGTTCTGGAAGGCGCAAATGCGGTGGTGGTCGGGCGCAGCAACATCGTCGGGCTGCCGGTCGCGCTGATGCTGATGAAAGCCAATGCAACGGTCACCGTCTGCCACAGCCGGACGCGCGATCTGCCGGACATCGTGCGCCGCGCGGACATCGTGATCGCTGCGATTGGCAGAGCAGAGTACATCAAAGGCTCGTGGATCAAGCCTGGCGCGACCGTGATCGATGTTGGCACGAACAAGATCGCTGATCCGAATACGGAAAAAGGCTATCGCTACGTCGGCGATGTCGAATTTGCGACCGCCAAAGAAGCTGCCGGCGCGATCACCAAAGTGCCTGGTGGCGTCGGACCTATGACCATCACCATGCTGCTGCAAAACACCATGAAGGCAGCCTGGCGGCTGGCGTCAGCGTGATTGCGGCGGACACAGGGACGTGTTAAAATGACGTTATTATCTTCCTCTTGGATGCTCCGTACATGGCGACTCTGTTGCTCAAACATATTCACACCCTGGTCACCATGGATGATGCGCGCCGCGAACTGGGCGACGCCGCTATGTTCATCCGCGATGGTGTGATCGAGGCGGTTGGGAGCCTTGCCGACATGCCCCGGAATGCGCAGGGCGATCTCCACGCCGATGAGGTGGTTGACCTGTCGCGCCATGTCGTCCTGCCGGGCTTGATCAACACCCATCATCACATGTTTCAGAGTCTCACCCGTGCGATGGCGCAGGATGAAGAGCTGTTTGACTGGCTGCGCCACCTCTACCCGATCTGGAAGCGCATTAATGGCGAGGCGATCTACACTTCTGCCAAGCTGGCGATGGCGGAACTGATCCTGTCCGGCTGCACCACGTCCAGCGATCATCTCTACCTTTATCCCAACGGGGCGACTCTGGACGACGAGATTCGCGCCGCGCAGGAGATCGGCATCCGCTTTCACGCCGCGCGCGGCGCGATGAGCATGGGCGAGAGCAAAGGCGGGCTGCCGCCAGATGATCTGGTTGAGGATGAAGACGCGATCCTGCGCGACATGCGCCGCGTTGTCGAAACGTTTCACAATCGAGAGCGTTATGCGATGCTGCGCGTTGTGATCGCGCCGTGTTCACCGTTTACCGTGAGTCAGGCGCTCATGCGCGAGGCGGCGGCGCTGGCGCGCAGTTACGGCGTTCATCTGCACACGCACCTCGCGGAAAACGCCAGCGATGTCGCTTACAGCTTGGAAAAATTCGGCGTGCTGCCAGGCGATTACGCGCACGACCTGGGTTGGGTTGGGCATGATGTCTGGCACGCGCACTGTGTCTGCCTGAACGAGCGCGAAATTCGGCTGTTCGGCTCAACCCAGACGGGCGTTTGCCACTGTCCGACCTCGAATATGCGGCTGGCATCCGGGATCGCGCCGATTCGCAAGATGATTGACTCCAAAATTCGCGTTGGACTGGGGGTTGATGGCTCAGCGTCGAATGACAGCGGGCATCTGCTCAACGAAGCGCGTCAGGCGATGCTCTTACAGCGCGTCGGCGGCAATCCCGCTGCGCTCACGGCGCGTCAGGCGCTCGAACTGGCGACCCGCGGCGGCGCAGCGGTGCTTGGACGCGATGATGTCGGCGCACTCGCGCCAGGGATGGCGGCGGACATCATCGCCTACCGGATCGATACACCCGCTTTTGCAGGCGCGCAGACCGATCCGGCGGCGGCGCTGATCTTCTGCCATCCGGGCGGGGTCGATTACTCGATCATCAACGGAAAAATCGTGGTTCGCGATGGCGTGCTGCAAACCTTGGAACTGCCGCGTCTGGTCGAGGCGCACAATCGGATTGCGCTGCGCTTGGTGCGCGGTGATTAAGGAGGGTCAATTGACGACTTTGTCTCATCGCATCCAAGCTGCACGCGGCGACGCGCTTGCTGACCTCGCGCTGCGCAACGCTCGGCTGATTAACGTCCTGACTGGCGAAATCCACATGACCGATGTGATCGTGCGTGGCGAGGATGTGGTCGCGTTTGGATCGGGTTATCAGGCGATTCGCGAGATCGATCTCAAAGGACGCTATCTCGCGCCCGGTTTCATCGATGCTCATGTCCACATCGAGAGCAGCTTATGCACACCGCCCGAGTTCGCCCGAATCACGCTGGCGCACGGCGTCACGACTGTCGTGACCGATCCGCATGAGATCGCGAATGTCCTCGGACTGGAGGGGATTCGCTTCATGCTGGAACGCGCTAAACACGGCTTGCAGAACATGTATGTCATGGCGTCAAGCTGTGTCCCTGCGACTCATATGGAGACCAGCGGCGCGCGTCTGGAAGCGGAAGACCTGGCTCCTCTGCTCAGCAGCCGCTGGGTGCTGGGGCTGGCGGAGATGATGAACTATCCCGGCGTCATTCAGAGCGATGAAGGCGTGCTGGACAAGCTGGTGCTGTTTGCGGGGCGCGTGCTGGATGGTCACGCGCCGGCGGTCAGCGGCAAGGCGCTTAATGCGTATGCCGCTGCCGGGATCGGCAGCGATCATGAATGCACCACCGTTGAGGAGGCGCTGGAAAAGCTGCGCCTCGGCTTGACGATCTTCATCCGCGAAGGCACGACCACGCGCAATTTGCGTCCGCTGCTGCCGCTGGTCACCCCTGCGAATCATCACCGCCTGTGCTTCTGCACCGATGATCGCCAGCCTGCCAGCCTGATCGATGAAGGCTCAATCGACTTCATGGTGCGCACCGCGATTGCAAATGGCATCGACCCGATCACGGCGATCCGCATGGGGACGATCAATACGGCTAACTATTTTCGGCTGTATGATCGCGGCGCAGTCGTCCCTGGACGCCGCGCTGACCTGATCGTCTGTTCCGATTTACAGAATTTGCGCGCTGAGATGGTTTTTCGCAACGGCATGTTGGTGGCGCAGGACGGCGAGATCGTCGCTGAAATGCCGCCGCGTCGTCAGATCGATCTGCGCAGCTCAATGAATGTCCGCATGGACAGCCTCGATTTTCGCATTCCGGCACGAGGGCAGCGCATCCATGTGATCGGTGGACTGGGGGATCAGGTGGTGACTGAGCATCTGATCGACGATGCGCTGATCATCGATGGCGAAGCCGTTAGCGATCCCGCCCGCGACCTGCTCAAGATGGCGGTCATCGAACGGCATCGGGCGTCCGGGCATGTCGGCAAAGGCTTCATTCGCGGTTTCGGGCTTCAGCGCGGCGCGATTGCGGGTTCGGTCGCCCATGACCATCACAATTTGGTCGTGATCGGCGCGGATGACGCGAGTATGCGGCAGGCGGCGCACGCGGTGATCGAGATGGGCGGCGGGCTTGCCGCTGTCGATGACGATCAGGTGTTGGCGGCGCTGCCGCTGCCCGTCGCGGGGTTGATGAGCGAAGCGCCGTTGGAGGTGGTGCGCCAGGCGTATGACGCGCTGATCGCGGCGGCGCAGGGGATGGGCAGCGCGCTGCCCGATCCATTTATGGCGATGAGCTTCATGGCGCTGGAAGTGATCCCAAAGCTGAAACTGACCGATCTGGGCTTGGTTGACGTGGAGAAGTTCGAGATCATCGATCTCTTTGGTTAAATGAGGGTGGTGAAAGATGCCAAGCTACTTGAACGAAGAGGGCGTGATGGCACTGCGCAGTCTGGCGAACCGCTGGATGATGCTGGCGCGCGACTACGACCGCGACTCAAAGAATCCGAAGCTCGATCCGGAAAAAGCCGCCAACATGCGCGGCTTGTCCGAAGCGTTTCGTAGAGCGTCGCTCGATTTAGCGAATTTGCTCCGTAATGCGGGGACAACCGCCACAAGCGATCTGCCGACCGCGCCGCTGCCTCAGGAAGATGTGCCAACTGTCATGGCGGCGTCCAATTCACCGCTGGCGTCGCAGTATGTTTTTCTGGAAATCGACCAGAGTGAGGCGATCCGCTTTCTTTCCTTTGCAGGCGCGACCCCGCGCGATGTGGTGGTACGCAAGGACAACACGATCCTGGCGGTGTTTTCGAAAATGCAGCCGATTGCGGACAGCGAACGGCTCAATCTCATTCGCAATGCCGATAAACGCGTGGTCATTCTCAGCAGCGGCAAAACCCGCGAGTCGAAAGACCCGTATGTCGAATTTGGCTTCCGTGCATGATGTTGGATGAACAAACACGATGGTTGAACAGCACATGATCGATACACTCCGGGATCGCGTTGCCGCTCAGCGGGACGCGATCATCGCTTTTCTACAGGATTTATGCGCCATTCCCAGCTGCGACAGCCAGATACGCGCCGTTTGCGAGCGCGCTGAAGCGGAGATGAAAAAGCTCGGCTTCGATGAAGTCTGGTTCGATAAGATGGGCAACATCATCGGGCGCATCGGCGATGGCAAAACGAAACTGCTCTATGACAGCCATCTCGACACGGTTGGCATCGGCGATCCCGCAAGCTGGGAATGGGACCCGTTCAAGGGCAAAGTCGAAAACGGCATCTTCTATGCGCGCGGCGCGTGCGATGAGAAAGGCAGCACGCCCGGCATGATCTATGGGCTGGCGCTGGCGCGCGATCTCGGTCTGCTCGACGGCGTGACCGGCTATTATTTCGGCAACATGGAAGAGTGGTGCGATGGCATTGCGCCGCACGCGCTGGTGGAGGCGGAAGGGCTGCGCCCCGATCTGGTCGTGATCGGCGAACCGACGCGGATGCAGGTCTATCGTGGTCACAAGGGGCGGGTTGAGATGCAGGTGGTGGCAAAAGGCAAGAGCGCCCATGCCGCCAGCAACTTCCTGGGCGACAACGCCATCTACAAACTGCTGCCGATCATCGATGCGATCAGCAAGCTCGAACCTGAACTCGGCGACGATCCGTTTCTGGGGCATGGTCGGATCACCGTGACCGACATGCGCGTCAAGACGCCCAGCATCAATGCCGTCCCGGATGAGGCGCTGATCTATATCGACCGCCGGATCACCTTCGGTGAGTCGCCGCAGGCAGAATTGGAGCGCATTCAGCGCCTCATCGGCGACCGGAGCGACATTGAGGCATCGATCCTGTTCTATGACGATCCGAGCTACACGGGTTTCGTCTTTCCAGTGGACAAAATCTATCCCGCGTGGGCGCTGCCGGAGGAACATCCATTCGTGCAGGCGGGGGTACAGACCGGCGCGGCGCTTTGGGGCCGCCCGACGCCGACCGGCAAATGGGATTTCTCGACCAACGGCATCTACTGGATGGGCAAAGCGGGTATTCCGAGCATCGGCTTTGGACCCGGCGACGAAATCCACGCCCATACCGTGATCGATCAGGTGGCGCTGGACGATGTGGTGCGCGCGACGGAGTGGTACGCGCTGCTGCCGGCGATGATCGGCGCTCAGGATTGAATTTAAAAGCGGACTATGTAACATCAGCATGACTCTTCTCTTGACGAAACGGAAAATCCATCATGCAAACCGATCTGCGCAACCGCGATTTGATCACCGAACAGGAATGGACGCGCGAGGAAATTGACACCCTGCTCGAAGTTGCCTGGGACTTGAAGCGCAAGCGTGCATTGGGCGAGCCGCACGCTTATCTGCGCGATAAGGTGCTGGCGATGCTGTTTTTCTTCACCAGCACGCGCACGCGCACCAGCTTCGAAGCGGGCATGGCGCAGTTGGGCGGACACGCCCAGTTCATCGACAGCGAGACCACTCAGATCAGCCACGGCGACACTGCCAAAGAGATCGGCGAGATCGTCGGGCGCTACTGCGACGGCATCGCCATCCGTCAGTGCGATTGGAAATTCGGCAGCCAATACATCCGCCAAGTCGCGCAGGCGAGCCGCGTGCCGGTGCTGAACATGCAGTGCGATGTCTATCATCCGTTCCAGGCGCTCGCTGATCTGATGACGATCATGGAGAGATTCGGGCGCGACCTGCGCGGCAAGACGATCAATGTCAGCTATGCCTATGCCTCCAGCTACCAGAAGCCGCTGAGCGTCCCGCAGAGCCTCATCCTGCTGATGACCCGCTACGGCATGAATGTCCGCCTGACCCATCCGCCGGAATTCGGACTGATGCCCGACATCGTCGAGCAGGCGAAGGAAAACGCCAAGAAACATCGCGGTTCGTTCGAAATCCTCCATGATTTCGATGAAGGCTTCAAAGGCGCGGACATTGTCTATCCCAAGTCGTGGGGCTGCTGGATGACGACGGAGGATAAAGAAGAGTCCGCCAAGATCGGCAAGAAATATACCGATTGGATCACTGATGAACGGCGGATGGCGCTCGCCAATGAGGACGCCATTTACATGCACTGCCTGCCAGCAGATCGCAACATTGAGGTTACCGATGCTGTGATCGACGGCGTGCAGAGCGTCGTCTACGATGAAGCCGAAAATCGGCTGCACGTCCAGAAGGCGGCGATGGTGCTAACCATGCGCTGAGGCGATGAGCGGAACGGGATAGCGATGTTCCCGCGCAGTTGGACGAAAAGGCAGCGACTCGTGCGCGGACTCAACCTCGTTCTTTTTATTATGGCGGCGACGATCGGTCTGGCTGAAGCAGCACTTTACTGGCTTGACCCGCTCGGTATCACCGATCTCTATCTCGATCAGGCGCGAATTGTCACAATCGCGAATGCGGAAGGTTACACGCTCGCGCCTGGTCAGCATGAACTGCGACGCTGGTCGTTTACGATTGATGAGTCCGGGAATCGAGTCATGCCGGTATCAAATGGGGATTGCCGCATTGTTTTTATCGGGGACTCCGTCACCTTTGGGGCAGGTGTGAATGATGAGGAGCCATTTCCCTATCTCTTTGCGCTTGATCACCCCGATATTGCGTTCGTGAATGCCTCTAAGATCGCGTACAACATCGCCAATGTGACGGCGTCAATGGAGAATCATCCGGCGGATGGCTATATCTATTTTATCTCCGATAATGACGATGGGCTGCCCTGGGCGCGACCCGAAAGCGATTGGGGTAAACCACGAGAACTTCCGGCGGAGCGGTGTGCGCTGTGCTACCATTTTAATGCTTTTTTCCAGCCGCGGCCGCCGGTTGTCGTCGATAGGGATGCATTCTGGGATGCGCTCGCGGGATTAGCTGTGCGCGATGATGTGCTGATGGCGGCGATGGGATCGCTACTCGGGGACAGCATCTCGGCGCGCTATTCATCCATCCCACTGATACCGCGTTGGAGCTACGATCAGCAGATAAGCTGGTTTGATGGACATCCCAACGCCGCGGGGCATGTGTATCTGCTGAGTGCGCTTCAGGACAGAATGACTGATTTTATTACGAAGCGTTGTGGAGAGTAGATAATGGTCGGCAGGCTCGCTGCGGTTGCGATTGGCGGCAACTCCTTGATCGCCGATCCAAAACATCCTGAGGTTGTCAATCAGTGGCAGGCGGTGCGCGATACCGCCGAACATATCGCGGATATGGTCGCCGATGGCTGGAGCGTGATCATCACACATGGCAACGGGCCTCAGGTGGGGTACATCCTGCGCCGGTCGGAGCTGGCATCCGGCGAAGTGCATACCGTCCCGCTCGATCTGATCGTCGCCGATACACAAGGGAGCATCGGCTACATGATCCAGCAGTCGCTCGACAATGCGCTCCGGCAGCGCGGTATTAACCGGACAGTGCTGACGGTGATCACGCAGGTGCGCGTCGATCCTGCCGATCCCGCGTTTCAGAACCCGAATAAGCCCATCGGCGGCTTCATGACCGAAGCGGAAGCCCGCCGTTACGAAGCTGAGGGCTGGACAGTCATGGAGGATGCGGGACGCGGCTGGCGGCGCGTGGTCGCCTCGCCTAGGCCGCTGGCGATCCAGGAGATCAACGCGATTCGGGCGCTGATCATGAACGATTATATCGTGATCGCCGTTGGCGGCGGTGGCATTCCGGTCGTGCGCGATGAGACAGGCGATCTGCGCGGAACCTTCGCCGTCATCGACAAGGATCGCGCCTCCAGCCTGATCGCGCAGATGCTGCGCGCCGATTTGTTCGTGATCTCGACCGGCGTTGAAAAGGTGGCACTCCACTTCAACCAGCCCGATCAGTGCGCGCTCGATCAGATGACGCTGAGTGAAGCGCGCGCCTATATCGCGGAAGGTCATTTTGCGCCGGGCAGTATGCTGCCCAAAATTGAGGCGGCGGTCGAATTTGTGCAGATGGGCGGGCCTGTCGCTATCATCACCGATCCGCCTAATTTGGCGCGGGCGCTGCGCGGTGAAACCGGCACGCGCATCGTGCCAGGATAAGTGAAGAAAAGCAGAAAGAATGGCGTCGATCCTCAAATTGAAATGCGCGATCTGCGAATGCGAATATGCGCCGGATGCAGTGACCTATACCTGCCCTAGATGCGGCATGATCGGCACGCTCGATGTGCTTTATGACTACGTGGCGCTGCGGGCGCGTCTCGACCGCGACCTGATCGCTGCGTCGCCGCTGCAATCGATGTGGCGCTACCTGCCGCTGCTGCCAATTGAGACGGACGCTGTGCTGCCGCCGCTGCGGGTGGGCATGACGCCGTTTTATCACGCGCCGCGCCTGACCGCCGATTTAGGCGTGCGCGCTGCATGGGTCAAGGACGATGGACTCAACCCGACCGGATCGTTCAAGGATCGCGCCAGTGCGATGGTCGTCGCCCGCGCTATCGAGAAGGGGATTCGCGTCGTCGCCACTGCCAGCACGGGCAATGCGGCGGCGGCGCTGGCAGGGATCGGCGCATCGGTCGGGCGGGAAGTGCTGGAGACGATCATCTTTGTGCCGGCGTCCGCGCCGGAAGCCAAGATCGCGCAGCTGTTGGTCTACGGCGCGACCGTCCTGCTGATCGAAGACACATATGATGTCGCTTTCGACCTCTGCTTTCAGATGTGCCTTGAGCAGAGCTGGTACTGCCGCAATACCGGCATCAATCCGTTCACAACGGAGGGCAAAAAGACCGCCGCCTATGAGATCGCGGAGGCACTGGGCTGGGATGTGCCGGATGTGGTCATGGTCAGCGTCGGCGATGGCAATATCATCGCTGGGATCGACAAGGGCTTTTACGATCTGCATCAGCTCGGCTGGATCGAGCGCGTCCCGCGTCTGATCGGTGTGCAGGCGCAGGGCAGTTCGCCGCTGGTCAGAGCATGGCAAGCGGGGATGTCCGCCGCCGACATGCAGCCGGAAGACGCGCACACCATCGCAGACAGCATCTCCGCCGGGCTGCCGCGCGACCGCGCCAAAGCCCTGCGCGCTGTGCGTCGGACACGTGGCGCGTTTGTCGCTGTGTCGGACGCTGAGATTCTCGCGGCGATTCCGGCGCTGGCGCGCCTGACCGGGGTTTTCAGCGAACCGGCGTGCGCGGCGGTTTACGCCGGAGCAAAACGTGCGTTAGAATTAGGGTATATCTTACCTTCGGACAGCGTGGCGTTCGTGTTGACTGGAAACGGCTTGAAGGATGTGCGCCGCGCGCAGGAGTCGGTCGCTGGCGGGGTGCGCGTTCAGCCCAGTCTGGATGCTATCCGCCGCGCCCTGGAGAAATAAGTTGAAATCAACACGCCCGCGTTACTCCATTGTCGCCCCGATCTACAATGAGGAGGGCAACATCGAGCTGCTCTATCAGCGAATCCACAAGGTGATGGAGTCGACGGGCGAATCATGGGAACTGATCATGGTCAACGATGGCAGCCGAGATCGGTCGCCTGAGCTGATCGACGCGCTGGCTGACCGCGATCCGCATGTCAAGACGATCCACTTTGCGCGCAATTTCGGGCATCAGACGGCGGTCACTGCCGGCATTGATCATGCCAGCGGCGAAGCGGTCATCCTCATCGACGCTGACTTGCAAGACCCGCCTGAACTCATCCTAGAGATGATCGAACGCTGGAAGGCGGGTTATCAAGTGGTCTACGCGATTCGTTCCGAGCGTAAAGGCGAAAGCTGGTTCAAGCTCATGACCGCCAAGCTCTTCTACCGCGTCATCTACCGTATCACCGATGTCGATATTCCGGTCGATACGGGCGATTTTCGGCTGATGGATGAGCGCGTGGTCGCTATCCTCAGACAGATGCGCGAACATAACCGCTTCATTCGCGGCATGACCAGTTGGATTGGCTTCAAGCAGACGGGCGTTTACTACGTCCGCGATGTGCGCCATTCTGGGGAGACAAAATATCCGCTGCGCAAGATGATCCGTTTTGCGCTCGACGCGATCACTAGTTTTTCTTATTTCCCGCTGCAAATCATGGTGTATGTCGCGGCGGTGCTGGGCGTATTAGCGCTGCTGGCGATCCCGGTCGTGGCGCTGCTGCGGCTGGCGTTTGGGACGGAGTTTTTCGGCGGGCAGGCAACAACCATCATTTTGCTGCTGCTGATGAGTTCATTTCAGCTGTTTTTTCTGTTCATCCTGGGGCAGTATGTCGCTCGCATCTATGACGAGACGCGGGATCGTCCGCTGTATGTGATCGCCCATCGGCGCGGTCTGAGCGACGCTCCGCCTGCGCTGTCGCGCACCAATCTTCCCCAAAGTTCCGATCTTTCGCCCGCGCCTGAATCGACTCCAGTGGAGAGGCAGACCCCATGAACGACGAACTCGCCAACCAGGTGCAGCAGTATCAGCAGTTGGTCATCCGTTACGAAGCGCTCGATCACGAAATCGACACGCTGATCATGGCGCATGGCGGCACGAGTGAGAAGATGCCGGCGGATGATTTGCGCCGCTATCGCGATCTGGCGCGTGAGCGCGATGAACTCCTGAACGAGATGCGCTTTTTCGAACATCAGCTCAATCTGGATGAGGATGAACTTTCATGATTTTCACGACAGGTCCGACGTTTGAAGAAATGCTCCACCCGCACAAGATCGATCCCGACACACGCGCACGGGCGCTGGCAGCGCGCACAATCGATCCGCTCGACCCGATCAACCTGTTCAATATCACCTGGCGCGATCCGCATGGTGAGGTCTACCATGTCGTGCTGCCTAAGGCGCTGACTGGGATCGATGCCGAGATCGTGGTCATCTACGGGCGGGACTTTCCATCGGGAAGCCATAAAGTCGGCGCGGCGTATTCAGTGCTGCTGGAAAAGGCGCTGTTTGGCGAGGTCGATCCGGCAAAGCATACGCTCGTCTGGCCCTCGACCGGCAACTATGGCATCGGCGGCGCATGGGTCGGTGGGCGGATGGGCTGCAAGAGCTTGGTCGTCCTTCCGGAGGGCATGAGCCGCGAGCGCTTCGAGCGCATCGCCAGCTACGGCGCAGGCGTGATCAAGACCCATGGCTCAGAGAGCAACGTCAAAGAGATTTATGATGAGACGCACCGCCTGCGCGCCAGCGATCCGAATATTCGCATCCTCAATCAGTTTGAGGTGATGGGCAACTACCGCTTTCACTATCATGTGACGGGAAACACGCTTGTTGAACTCGCCAATGAGCTGTATCAGCGCGGCATCGGCAATGGCAAAATCGCGGCGTTTGTGTCGGCGATGGGCAGCGCTGGCACAATTGCAGCGGGCGACCGGCTCAAGCAGGTCTGGAGCGATCATAAGATCGTCGGTCTGGAACCGATCCAATGCCCCACGCTGTACAACAACGGCTATGGCTCGCATGACATTCAGGGCATCGGCGATAAGCATGTGACGTGGATTCATAATGTCCTGAATATGGACGCGCTAATGTGCATCGACGACATCGAGTGCAAGCTTGGGTTGCAGCTTCTGGTTGAGCCGGCGGGTCAGGAGACGCTGGTCAAACGCTATGGCATCGACTCCGCGCTGGTGGAGAGGCTCGCGCCGCTGTTCGGGATCAGCGGCATCTGCAATATCCTCGGCGCGATCAAGACTGCCAAGTATTTTGGATTGGGCAAGGGTGATATCATCGCCACGGTCGCCACGGACAGCCTCGACCGCTATCACTCGGTCATGGAGAGCATGGCGGAATGCTATGGGCGGCTCGATGAAGGCAAGGCGATGGCGCGGGTTGAAGGCATTTTCCATGCGCAGCGCACTGATTGGATCATGCCTGGCACGCGCGATGCCCGCGAACGCTGGCACAACCTGAAGTATTACACCTGGGTTGAGCAGCAGGGCAAGACCGTGCAGGAATTGGACGCGCAGCGCGATCCCGCTTGGTGGATTGAGCATCAGCAGCGTGTTGCCGAGATCGACGCGCGCCTGATCGCGCTGCGCGAGACAGCGGCGCTTCCGGTCTAATGATCATGGACGCCGATGATCGGGTGCTGGTGGGGGTGATCAGGCGCAGGCGCGACGTGGCGCTGGCGGCGTCTGAGCGCTGGTATCGCATTCCCTATGCGCGGATGCCCTATGGGATCGACTCGGAAGTGCTGGCATTTTTCCACGCTGGTGCGGTGCGCTGGTATGCACCGGCGCGTGGAGTCGAGCTGGCGTATCGGCGCGAGCTGCTTCCTGACGAACCTGATCATCCCCGCGCCGACGAGATGTATTACCGCGTTGCGCTCGGAGGCTGGTTCGAACGGATGCCGGCGATCCCCAATGATGGACGGCGCTTCGCCTTCATCCGCACCACCTGGGATCGGTTTGCCGCTGCGCGGTCGCTTGGGGACTTGACTCGCGATGGCGCGGGCTTCGTCAGTCGTGCAGAGATCGTGTTCGGCGGGCGACGCTGCCTCGACCTCAGGCGGGTTCCGCCGGCGCGGCTCCCAAAACTGGATGAATGGTATTGAAAATGCTGATCACGAATGCGCATCTGATCACCTGGGAGACTCCAAACCGCCTTCTGCCAGATCACGCGCTGCGGATCGAGGGCGGGATCATCGTGGACATTGGGAAATCGAATGAGCTGGAGGCGCGCTATTCTGATGATCAGCGCCTGGACGCGGGCGGTCAGATGCTCATGCCGGGCAGCATCTGCGCGCACACCCATTTCTACGGCGCGTTCGCGCGCGGGATGGCGATCCCTGGCGCGCCGCCGCGCAGTTTCCCTGAGATTCTGCGCCGGCTGTGGTGGAATCTCGATAAGGCGCTGGATGGGGACGCCGTGCGGCTGTCGGCGCTGGTCTGTCTGGTCGATGCGATCAAACATGGCACGACGACGCTCTTCGATCACCATGCCAGCCCGAACGCCATCGACGGCAGCCTTGACGCCATCGCCAACGCAGTTGAAATGGCAGGGCTGCGCGCTGTCCTGTGCTACGAAGTGACCGACCGTGACGGGTTGGATAAGGCGCAGGCGGGTATCGACGAAAACGGGCGTTTCATCCGCGCACATGCCGAGCATCCGACGGTGCGCGGGACTTTTGGACTTCATGCCAGCCTCAGCCTCTCCGACGACACGCTGCGCCGCTGCGCGGACGCTCACGACGGCGGCTTTCACATCCACGTCGCCGAACACGAAGCCGATGAAGATGACAGCCTGGCAAAGTACGGAAGGCGCGTTGTTCATCGGCTGGACTCGTTCGGGATGCTGCGTCCGCTGACGATGGTCGCGCACGCGGTGCATATCGACGACTCTGAGCGCGATCTGCTCGCTCAGTACGGCGTCTGGGTGACTCATCAGCCGCGCTCCAACATGAATAACGCCGTCGGCGCGATGCGCCTGGATGATTTCATGGCGAATGGACTGCGCGATCATCTGTGTCTAGGCAACGATGGCTTCTCAAACGCGATGTGGGAGGAATGGAAAGCGGCGTATCTGCTGCAAAAGGTCGTCCACCGCGATCCGCGTCTCGCCAACGGCGCGGACATCGCGCAGATCGCGGCGGTCAACAATGCGCGCTTGGCACATGCCTTTTTCCCGGAGCGCCCAATCGGACAGTTGATCGTCGGCGCGGCGGCGGATATGATCCTGGTCGATTATCATCCGTTCACACCGCTGACCGATGGTAATCTGCCTTGGCATATCCTGTTCGGGTTTGAGCCGTCGATGGTCACCACAACGATTGTGGACGGACGCGTCCTCATGCGCGACCGCCGTTTGCTCACGCTCGATGAGGCGGCAATCGCAGCAGAAGCGCGGGCGCTCGTCCCCTCAGTCTGGGCGCGTTATAACGAAATCAGTCACCGTGCGGAGTCCTGAGCGTCTTCAGGCGTATCTCGATAGAGGCTGTTATGAGCGACAATGATAGAATGTTGATCACCGTTGCGATCTTGGGCGGCACAGGCAAAGAAGGCTCTGGGCTGGCGATGCGCTGGGCGCTGCATGGCTACCGCGTCTTGATCGGGTCGCGCGAGCTGGAGCGCGCGCGCACCCGCGCCGCTGAACTGAATCAGCAGCTCGGTGGTGATTATCTCGTCGGTATGACCAACGCCGACGCCGCTGCTCGGGCTGATTTGGTCGTGCTGACTGTGCCGTACAGCGCGCATCGGGATACCCTTCTGAGCGTCCGCGATCAGCTTCAGGGCAAAATTCTCGTCGATGTGACGGTTCCGCTCGCGCCGCCGCATATCCGCACGGTGACTGTGCCTGAGGGGAAAGCGGCTGCGCTGGAGACGGCGCTTCTGCTGGGCGAGTCGGTGCGGGTGGTCTCGGCATTTCAGAATGTCAGCGCCGAGAAGATGAAAACGGTCGATGAGGAAGTCAACTGCGATGTGCTGATCACCAGCGACGATGATGAGGCGAAAGCGGAAGTCGCCAAATTGGTTGAAGCAGCGGGAATGCGCGCTATCGATGCGGGTCCGCTCGCCAACGCGGTTGCTGCTGAAGCGCTGACGCCGGTGCTGCTCTACATCAATAAGAAGTATGGCGTCAAAGGCGCGGGCATTCGCATCACCAATTTGCCCTGAGGCGCGCTGCGCGGAAAATAACAGATGCCGCTCAAGGTGAGTTTGGCTGCGCTGCCTGGGATGCCGGCGGTTCAGCCGGGGGATGATCTGGCGCGCCTGATCGTTGAGGCGCTCGACCGCGCTGCTCTGCGGCTTGAGGATGGCGACGCTCTGGTGGTCACTTCCAAGATCGTGTCCAAAGCGGAAGGCAGACAGGCGGACTTGCGCACGGTGCAGCCTGGCGATGAGGCGCTCAGGCTGGCATCGCTGACAGGTAAAGACCCGCGCATGGTCGAGCTAGCGCTGCGCGAGAGCGTCGAAGTCTCGCGGATCGCGCCGAATGTCATGGTCACGCGCCACCGCCTGGGTTTTGTCTCTGCCAATGCAGGGATCGACCAGTCCAATGTCGATGGAAGCGATGATCATGCGCTCCTGCTTCCGCTTGACCCGGATGCGTCGGCGCAGCGGCTGCGTGAGCGTCTGCTTGAGCTGACGGGCGCGCATGTTGGCATTGTGATCAGCGACTCGCATGGGCGACCGTTTCGATTGGGGAATGTTGGCGTCGCAGTTGGTGTGGCGGGGATGCCGGCGCTGGTCGATCTGCGCGGTCAGCCGGATATGTTCGGGCGTATTCTGAGGATCAGCGTTCAAGGCTATGCGGATATGGTCGCGAGCGCAGCGGGCTTGCTCTCCGGCGAAGGCGCGGAAGGGCTGCCAGTGGTGCTGGTGCGCGGGCTGGAATATCCTAGGATCGATGGGCGCGCCGCCGACCTCTATCGCCCACCTGAGGAGGACTTATATCGATGATGCTGCGTCAGGCGATCATGAGGCGGCGCTCGATTCGGCGCTATCGCCCCGATCCCGTCCCAGAGGAGGCGATTCTGACTCTGCTTGATGCTGCGCGCTGGGCGCCGTCCGCGCACAACCGCCAGCCCTGGCGTTTCTGCGTGGTCAGGGATGCTGTACGTAAAGAGACGCTGGCGCGGGCGATGGGCGAGCGGCTGCGCCGTGATCTGACTGCCGACGGCGTATCGGAAGATGTGATCGCTGCCGATGTCGGGCGCTCCTATGCCCGCATCACCAGCGCGCCTGTCCTGATCGCACTGTGCCTGAGCATGGTCGATATGGATCGCTATCCCGACAGCGTCCGTAACGCGCTGGAGTATCACATGGCGGCGCAAAGCACGGCAATGGCAGGTCAAAACCTGCTGCTGACAGCGCATCAAATCGGGTTGGGCGCGTGCTGGATGTGCGCGCCGCTGTTCTGCCCGGAGGTGGTGCGCGCTGCGCTCGATCTGCCGGACGACTGGCAGCCGCAGGCGTTAATCACGCTCGGTTACCCAGCGGAGACCAAAGAAAAACCGCGCTATGCGCTGGAAAAGGTGACACTGTGGCGATAGCGCGTGTGCTTCTGCTGGTCGGCGGAGTCGGTGGGGCGAAGCTGGCGCACGGCTTGGCGCAGATTCTCCCGCCCGGCGCGCTGACCGCCGTCGTCAACACGGGCGATGATTTTTGGCACTACGGGCTGCGCGTTTGCCCCGATATGGACACGGTCATGTATACGCTCGGCGGGATCGTCGATCCGATTAACGGCTGGGGCGTGCGCGATGATACGACGCACACGCTGGACGCACTGCGCCGCTATGGTGAACAGCCCTGGTTCCGGCTTGGCGATCAGGATATCGCGACTCATCTGCTGCGCACGCAGGCGATCCGGCGCGGGGAGTCCCTCACCAGCATCACACGACGCCTGTCCGGTGCGCTCAGCATCCAGCAGACGATCCTGCCGATGACCGACGCCGAAGTCGCCACGATTGTTGACACGGAAGAATACGGCGAACTGGCATTTCAGGAATACTTCGTCCGCCACCGCTGGCAGCCGCGCGTCAAAGCGATTCGTTTTGCCGGAGCGGAGAGCGCTTTTGTCACCGCCGCTGTCGCCGATGCCTTCAAAGCCGCCGATGTTATCGTGATCGCACCGTCCAATCCCTGGCTGTCGATTGCGCCCATCTTGAGTGTGCCTGGGATGCGCGATCTGCTGCTGGATCGGCGCGTCCCGTCCGCTGCGCTCACACCGATCATCCGCGGCGCAGCCGTCAAGGGGCCGACCGCCAAGATCATGGGCGAACTGGGATATGAAATCACGCCGCTTGCCGTCGCGCAGTTCTATCACGGCTTGATCGACTGCTTCATCTACGACAGCGGCGATCCGCCGCCGCAAATTTCAGACGTGCGGACAGTTGGCATGGACGCGCTGATGCGCTCCGAGCCGGATCGGGTGCGGCTGGCAGGCGAAATCCTAGACTGGATCGGAGCGATCCTCTGATGCGCACCTGGGCGATCATCCCGGTCAAGCCGTTTGAGCAGGCGAAATCGCGGCTGGCGGCGGCGCTCTCGCCAGATGAGCGGGCGGAATTGGCGGAGACCTGGTTCACGCATGTGCTGTCCGTTGTTTGCGCCGCGCCGGAGGTGTCCGCTGCTCTCGTCGTCAGCCGCGATCCGGCGGCGCTGGCGCTGGCTGAAAAGTGGGGCGCGCGGACGCTTGTCGAGCAGGGCGACGACTTGAACGCCGCCTGGAATCAGGCGACCGCCGCCGCTAGAGACGCGGACGCGGTGTTGCTGCTGCCAGGCGATCTGCCATTCATTCAGACAGAGGACATCGCTGCTATGGTCGCGCTGGCGGATGCGCCGCGCTCTGTCGTGGTCGCGCCCGATCACAAGCGCGACGGCACGAATGCGCTGCTGATTCGTCCGCCTGGGTTGATCGGCTATGCCTACGGTATCGGCAGTTTTGAGCGTCATGCAGCGGCGGCGCTGGCGGTGGGGGTGCGTCCGCGTCTGTACATATCGGAGCGGATGCTCGATATCGACGAGCCGGACGATCTGGCGCTATATTACAGGCGATTAAAGGAGATGAGCTTATGGCAGACCGGGTAGCCCTTTATTTGCAGGACGCGCATCCGCTTCAGGACGCGATCAAATATGTTCAATATGCCGAGTCGCGCGGCTTTGAAGCGGTCTGGCAGGCGGAGAGCCGCCTGGTGCGCGATGCCATTGTGCCGATGGCGGCATTCGCCGCGACCACCAGCCGCATCAAGATCGGCTCTGGCGTGATCAACAACTGGACGCGCAATGCCGCCGTGATCGCCGCTACATTTCTGACGCTCGATGACTTGGCGGAAGATCGCATTATCTGCGGGATCGGCGCGTGGTGGGATCCGCTGGCGCAAAAAGTCGGGATCACGCGCTCCAAGCCGCTGCTGGCGATGCGCGAGGTCGTGACGGTGGTGCGCGATCTGCTCGCCCGCAAGCGGGTGACATTTCATGGTGAGTTCGTCCATCTGACCGATGTTGAGCTGGATGTTGTGCATGGGCGCAAGACGCCGCGCAATGTCCCGATCTACATCGGTGCGACCGGTCCGCAGATGATGGCGCTCACGGGCGAGATCGCCGATGGGGCGGTGCTGAATTATCTGGTCTCGCCAAAGTACAATGAGGGCGCGCTCGAACAGCTTGAGATCGGCGCGAAAAAAGCTGGCAGGCGGATCGACGACATCGACCGACCGCAGTTAGTGGTGTGCAGTGTCGATAGGGATCGCAAAAAAGCGCTGGATCGGGCGCGCAAGCTGGTCACGCAGTATCTCGGTCAGCAGCCGCATATCATGAAAGCGAGCGGCGTCAGTCAGGAGCTGCTGGACGAGATCGGGCAGGTGCTGACGTGGCCCGCAACCGAGGAGCAGATTCTGGAGGCGATGAAGCTTGTCCCAGATGATGTTGTCCAGATGATCACCGCGTCCGGCACGCCAGAGGAGGCGCGCGCCAAAGTCCGCGAATATGTGCAGTCTGGCGCGACCTGTCCGATCCTGTATCCGCTGGGCGAGGATGTCCGCTTGATGATCGACACCTTCGCGGATGGGTACAGCCGGGTGTAATGGCGATGGACGCCGCTCGGCGAGCTGACCGAGCCGCTTGGGCGCTGTGCTGTCTGGGCGCGGGGCTGATTTTTCTTTTCTATTACGGCATGAATATTGCAGTCAGCGGCACGGGTCAGCCGCTCATGCCGCTTGATGATGCCTACATCCATTTTCAGTATGCCCGCCAGATCGCCAGCGGGCAGTTTTATGTCTATAACCCTGGACTGCCGCCCACCTCGGGCGCAACGTCGTTTTTGTACCCGTATCTGCTGGCGTTTGGTTATCTGATCGGTTTCGATGGGCTGAGTCTTGGATTGTGGGCGCTGATGCTGGGTGCGCTGGCGCTGGCGCTGGCGTCCTACCTGGTATACCGGCTGGCGCTGGCGCTGGGGATGCTGCCGTATTTCGCATTGGCAGCGCCGATCCTCTTTCTGCTGCACGGCTTGATCGCCTGGCACTTCATGAGCGGCATGGAGACCGGGAGCGCCATCGCGCTTACTCTGCTGACGGTCTGGGCGCTGGTCGATCAGCGCCGTCCGCGTGCCATGATCGCGGGATCACTGCTGGCGCTGACTCGACCAGAAGGGGCGATCCTGGCGCTTCTGGCAGCCGGCGCGGTGCTGCTGCGCGAGCGTCGTCTGTACGGATGGTGTTTGCTGCCCGTCATGGCGCTTGGTGTGCAGCCGCTGGTCAATCTGCTCGTCACCGGATCGGCGGTCGCGTCCGGTAACAGCGCAAAATCCCTGTTCGGCATGATCCCGTTCGAACTTATGGTCGTGATCGGGCGGATTATTGAGAACTATGTCCGCATGTGGCGCGATTTCGCCTCTGTGAACGTGATCTGGGGCGATTCGCTCATCGGTGCGGCGGGGATCGCGCTGCTCTACGGGCTGACTCTGGTTGGGCTGGCGCTGACGCGCCGCTGGCTCGTCTTCGGACTGCTGATCCTGTGGTCGCTCGGCTTCACGCTGAGCATCAGCACGCTCGATACCGCCTTCTGGCACTTCCGGCGCTATCAGATGCCGCTGATCGCGGTCTTTTTTCCGCTGATCATCGCGGGCGCGTCCTGCTGGCTGCGTCGATTCGGCGGCAGACTGGTGACTGTCCCGCTGCTGATATGTGCGCCGCCGCTCATCGGTGGGCTGACGTATTCGTCTGCGACCTATGCGCGGGCGTATGCCGTCAACGTCGGCTATGTCCGCGATCAGCCGCTGGCGATGGCGCGCTGGCTAAACGAAAACACGCCAGCCGACACGGTGATCGCCGTTCACGATGTCGGCATGATGCGCTATGTGGGCGGGCGAACCACGCTGGACATGGTCGGGCTGACCACGCCGGGCGCAGCCGATTACTGGCGCAGCGGACCCGGCGCAGTTGGTGAACTGCTCGACCGCTATCGCCCTGATTACATCGCATCCTATGGTGTGGGGCATGGTCTCGGCTTGGGCTATCTGGAGGATACACGGCTGTATGGGGCGCCGCTGGCGGAATTCCGGGTGCAACTCGATCCGGCGCTCAACGTCGCGCTCGCGGCGGATCGCCAGGCGGTCTATCGTCCTGATTATTCGGATGCTGATGCCAGTGCTGTTCTCCAAGTGACTCCGAGCCTGTATGCGATATCGGATGTTGTGGATTTTGTCGATGCTGCCGATATTCAATCTGAACGTGCGCACGCTTACCTCTGGTCAAATGATCACCCAGCGGGCGGCTTTCCGAGCGAATACTACCATTTTGACACCATCGGGTGTGCATCCGCTTCTTCATGCACGGTCATGGACGGTGGACGCCGTATCAACGGCGAAGAGGCATTCACGCTTGCGGCGCGTCCGCTAAAGCCGCTGATCCTGGTCACTCGCCTGCATCCGGCAGGGGGGGGCGAGTTTGATGTCTATGTCGGTGATAGGTTGATCGGAACGCGAGTCGTCCCGGCGCTGCCAGGCGCATTTCTCGAAGTCCCGACCTTCATTCCCGCCGAGATCATCACCGAGAATGCGATTCGCATCCGCATTGTGCCGCGTGGGAATGGCGATTATATGCCGTACTATCACTGGGCGCTCAGCGGCGATGATCGACTCATATCAGCGCTGGCGCAAGGCGATGCCGCCGTGCTTTACCAGAATGGCGCTGTCGAACTCCATCAGCCGGTGGTGGTGACTAACCTGCAAGTTGAGTCCATCCAGCTTCAAGTCAGCCTGACTCTCGGTACACAGACAGCGGCACATGGCGATTACAAGCTGTTTTTACATGTACTGGATGAAGCGGATCGGATCGTCGTTCAGCATGACGCTTATCCAGGCAGTGGATCGCTGCCGCCGGGCAACTGGCTCCCCGCTTACTTCCGTGAAGAGGTCGACTTGTGGCTTCCGCCTGAACCCGGGCGTTACCGAGTTGCTTTCGGGCTGTATAATCCTTACACTTTTGAGCGACTCATCCCGTATAAACCGGATGGTTCATTGGCTGGGGATGAACAGAGACGTTTCATCATCGGTGAAGTGGAGATCGGCGGCAATGGATGACATACGCCAGGTTTTTGAAGCAGTGGTGAAAGCGCAGGCGGACGGCGAGGCAGCGGCGCTGGCGACAGTTGTCCAGGTGCAGGGCAGCGTCCCGCGTCATGCGGGCAGCCGGATGCTCGTCCGACCGGACGGATCGATTGTCGGCACGGTCGGCGGCGGCGCGATGGAGTCGCTGGTGGTCAAAGAGGCGTTGGCGTCTTTGAGGGATGGCGAAACGCGCCTGCGTACTTATGCTCTGAATGATCTCGCCGCTGGCGATCCGGGCATTTGCGGCGGGACAGTGCAGGTCTTTATCGAGCCGATCAATGCTGCGCCGACCTTGATCGTGATCGGCGGCGGTCATGTCGGGCTGGCACTGGCGGAGCTGTCGAAATGGATGGGCTATCGCACTGTGTTGAGTGATGATCGCGCTGAGTTTTGCAACCCGACGTATGCGCCAGGGCTGGACGGCTATGTGGTTTGCAAGCCGGCTGAAATCCCTGCGCATACGCGCATCGACCGCCGCACTTACGTTGCCGCCGTGACGCGCGGACTGCCGATTGATATTGACCTGATCCCTGCGCTGCTGAGGACGGACGCTGCTTATATCGGGCTGATTGGCAGCCGCCGACGGTGGGCGCTGACCGTCCGTGCTTTGATGAAGGAGCGCGGAGTGGATGAAGCTGCCCTGTCCCGCATTCACGCGCCGATTGGCTTAGAATTACAGGCGGAGACGCCAAAAGAGATCGCGGTGAGCATTATGGCGGAGATCACAATGGTGCGGCGCGGGGGAACAGGCGCGCCGATGCGCTGGATTGGCGTGACCGACTCCGATATCGATGAGATCGAATAGTCTTGTGATGGATTGTAGTGAAAATTTTATGCGTTAGCGATACGGTGATGCAGAAGATGGAGAATGCCGCCCATTTGCGCCGGCGCTACCACGATGTTGAACTCCTCTTAAGCTGCGGTGACATGCCCGCCTGGTATCTGGAATACATCACTTCCGTTCTGAATATTCCGCTCTTTTATGTGCGCGGTAATCACGATCAAAATTACGATCATCATCCGCCGGGCGGTGAAAATTTGCACCGGCGGATCAAACGCTACCAGGGGCTGACTTTTTATGGTCTGGAGGGGTCTATTCGCTACAATGACAGTGCCGTGCAATATTCAGAGTTCGAATATACCGGCATGGTGATGCGTGCAGCGCTGCCGCTGCTGCTGCTGCGCTGGCAGCGCGGTTACTCGGTCGATGTCCTGGCGACTCATGCGCCACCATTCCAAATTCATGATGCTTCGGATTATCCACATCGCGGCCTCAAGGCATTTCGGCGTTTTCTGGAGTGGTATCGCCCGCGCTACATGCTGCATGGGCATGTTCATACGTATGATCGGCGGACAGTCATCGAGACCCAATATCATGGGACGTGTGTAATGAATATTAACCCAGTTACTTTAGTTGAGGTCGAGAAGATTTAATTTGCGTTTGGAATAAAAGACGCCACAATGTTAAGATAACCTTGCATGTAATTGGCACACTGTGGATTCGCTATGTGGGAACAGTATTTGTCTGTAGTCAGCTTGGATGAGGCGGTTGATCTGCTTGCGCAGTATCAGGGCGAAGCGCGAATCATTGCCGGCGGCACGGATTTGCTCATTGAGATCGAACGCGGACAGCGAAGCGGTATTAGGGTGCTGATCGACATCTCGCGTCTTCCCGATCTGGATCGGATTGAACTGCGCGATGGGGTGATCCGCCTCGGCGCGCTGGTCACACACAATGATGCGATTGTCAGCGATCTGATCGTTCAGCGGGCGCTGCCGCTGGCGCAGGCGTGTTGGCAAGTGGGCGCGCCGCAGATTCGCAACCGTGCTACGATTGTCGGCAATGTGATCACGGCGTCTCCCGCCAACGACACGATCACGCCGCTGCGCGCTCTCGGCGCAGTCGTGATCCTGGCGTCTACATCGGGCGAACGCCGCGTCCCGCTGGCGGAATTTCACACTGGGCTGCGCAAATCGGTGATGCGCCCCGATGAACTGATGACAGCAATTGAAGTGCCGCCGCTGGCGGAGCATGAGCGCGGTATCTTCCTCAAGCTGGGTCTGCGCCGCGCGCAGGCAATTTCGGTGGTCAACTGCGCAGCGGTGCTGGGTTTCGATGGTGAGCGCGTCACCCACGCTTCGATTGCGCTGGGCAGTGTCGCGCCAACCATTATTCGAATCGAACCGGTCGAGACCTACCTGATCGGCAGTGTGCTGACCCGCGAGGTCATCGCAGAAGCCGGGCGGATGGCGGCGGCGCTGGTCAAGCCGATTGACGATGTGCGCGGGACAGCGGCGTATCGCGTCGAGATGGTGCGTGTGCTGGTTGTGCGCGCTTTGCGCGCCCTCGCAGCCAAAACACAGACGGATGGCTTCCCCGTCGATCCGCCGATGCTGTGGGGAGATCGGCGCGGTCGCGGCGCGCTGAGCGCATCTGCCGCGCATCGACGCGGAGACCCAATCGAAACCACGATCAATGGGCAGCCCCGTGTCATTTCGACAGGGCAGGATAAAACGCTGCTCGATTTTCTGCGCGAGGATGCCGGATTAACCGGCACAAAAGAGGGCTGCGCTGAAGGCGAATGCGGCGCTTGTACCGTCTTTCTGGACGGCGCGGCGGTGATGGCGTGCATGGTTCCCGCGCCGCGCGCGCATCAGGCTGAAATCGTGACCGTGGAGGGGCTTGCCAACGGCGACCTGCACCCGATCCAGCGGGCGTTTATCGCCCAAGGTGCGGTGCAGTGCGGCTACTGCACGCCGGGATTTTTGATGGCAGGGGCAAAGCTGCTTGAGGAATATCCGCACCCCTCAGCTGATCAGATCGCGCAAAGCATCACTGGGAATCTCTGCCGCTGTACCGGGTATTATAAGATTATCGAAGCCTTTAAACAGGCGAGCATCGCAGCGAGTCAGGAGTAAGGGACGATGTCAAAAGGGCAAACACAGGTTGTCATTGCAGAGCAAAAACGCGGACGCCGCGCTTTTCCGGCAGTTGGATTTATCTTAATTTTAGCCATGGGTGCGATTACTTGGGTGGTCACGCCGCCGCTCACACAATTCCTTGACCGCACGGTGCTGACTGGCTATCGTATTCCGCGCAGCGATCTGCCCACTATTCAGCTTGCCGTTGGGCTAATCCTGTTCTTTCTGCTCTCGACGCTGACCGCGCTGATCGTCTCTGCGCTTGCCCCTAAACGGGCTATAAATGTTAAAGAGACTGATCTGATCAAGGAGCGCGACGAAATGCATAGGCAGCGCAAAGCTGAGCGGGTTCGGCAGCGCAAGATCAACCGCGAGTTTCGTGAGCACCGCTTCGGCGGCGCTGATGCGAAAACAAGCACCAAAAAACGCCGCCGATAAGCCAGCTGGCGGATCAAATATCAAGTGAGATGACAGGGGGCGAGCCGAGGGTTCGCCCCTGATTACATGGAGTGCAAGTGGGGAGGAGGGTGAGATGGATCGTACAGTTCCAAGAACCGGAAGCGAAGAGATCGAGCTGTACATGCGGACGTATTATTCGCTGCTGCGCTCAACGCATACGATTCAGATCGAGACACTGGTTGAAACGCACATGGCGATGGACTCATCACTGCATGTCATGGCATCAAGCCCCAAGCCGGATGTTTCCGCATTGGTGTATGCCAGTCTGCGAATTCCCGCCTGCATCGCCGACACGGATATGATCCTGATCGGCATTCTCGAGAAATCGCTGATCGCCGCAGGGTATCCGGTCAATGACTGGGAGCGAGTCTATTCTCCTGGACGCCGTCGGCGCACGCATTTCGATGGCAAGAACACGATGGCGGTCTTCATCGCCAGCCGCTCCGACATCGATGATCTGATCCCGATGCTGACCGCCTATCAGATTGAGTGGAATAAACTGCATCGGCTGCTGCAGGGCGAGATCATGAAGCTCTTTCTCGCGCAGCATCAGAGTCGCTTAAGCCGCTTGACGGACTCGGAGGCGAACCTGCTTGCGGATGCCTTGCAAATGGATACAGGCGATCTGCGCCGTCTGGAGATCGTTTGGGGTTCACAGTTCATCCCGATGCTGATCAAAATCTCGCGCAAGCGTAAACAGATGAGCCTGCGCCAGATCGCCGGATCGCTGGCGGATTATCGGCGAGGCACGGCATTCTGGTGGGATGATCTGCGTGAACAGCTTGGCGATGTAGACATCGAGAGCCGACCGGTTTACTTCGTGTCGAGTAATACTCACTCGATTCTCAATCTGCTGGTCGGGTTTGCGCTGCGCGAGGAGCGCACGCTGATCGACTATATTGAGGCGAAAGGGCATGAGGATTTGCTCGCTGAGTATCGCGCTATCCAGGAGAACAGCTCGCCCTCGAACAAAGCCAATTTTCTTTACTATGTCCTCAAGAAATATCTCTCCAGCAGCGGAGACAAGCCGCGCGCGGCGATGCAGGCAGCGGAGGCGGCGGTCGGTATCTTTCGAGTCCCCAGCCGGCATGGATTCGATATCGAAACGCAGGTCTTCGAGCTGAACCACCTCAAATTTGACTGGCTCGATCCCCGATTGATGTCCGCGTGTGACGTTGAGATGCTGGAAAAGTCCAACGCGGTTATCTTCAATATCGACTACCCCCTTGGACTCGGCGCGTATGAGATTTTAGCACGCGTGACGGAGCGCATTGACCGCGTTCAGGGAATTTACGTGATCGGCAAAGCCGCGACGCTCAACGGTAAAATCGGCGACGTGATGGTTCCGAATGTTGTCCATGACGAGCATTCGCAGAACACCTTTCTGTTTAACAACTGTTTCTCAGCGCAGGATGTCGCGCCCTATCTGAGCAGCGGCACGGTGATGGACAACCAGAAGGCGATCAGTGCGCCGGGGACGTTCCTGCAAAACCCGCGCTACATGAGCTTGTTCTATCAGGAAGGCTATACTATCATCGAAATGGAGGCGGGTCCGTATCTGTCGTCCATTTATGAAGCGGTGCGCCCGAAGCGTCACCCGTATAATGAGATCGTGACGCTGCACGGCGCGCCGTTTGACATTGGCTTTCTGCACTATGCCTCAGATACGCCGCTGACGAAAGGGAAAAATCTCGGCACAAGCAGCCTCAGCTATGCGGGCGTTGAGCCGACGTATGCGGCGTCAGTGGCGTGTCTGCGCCGCATCTTCATCCAGGAGTCGCGTCGGATGCGTGAGCTGGCGGATGCATCTGCGAATGGGCTTCATGATGAAGCGGTTATTCTGAAGAAAGGTTGTTGAGCATGAGCGGTAAACCCACTTGTTTTGTGGTTGGGCAGTCGGTACGCCGGATCGATGCCCTGGGCAAGGTCACCGGCGAAGCGGTCTATCCCGCGGACATCGACATGGATGGTCAGCTCTGGATGAAGATCAAGTACAGCGACCGCCCTCATGCGCGCATTCGCGCCATCGACACCAGCGCAGCCGAGGCGCTGCCCGGCGTTGTTCGTGTGTTCACCGCTGCCGACGTGCCGGTCAATGAATATGGACTGGTGACCAAAGATCAGCCAGTGCTGTGCGGTATCGGCAGCGCTAAGCCTGGCGCAGACATCGTGCGCTGCTACATGGATAATGTGGCGCTGGTCGTCGCGGAGACGGAGGCGGTTGCCGCCGAAGCGCTCAAACTGATCCGTATCGATTATGAGGATTTGCCGCCGATCTTCGATCCTGAAGAGGCGATGCGCGCTGGCGCGCCGGAAATTCAAGCCGGAATCGCCAATAACATCATCAGCCACTACCGCATTCGTAAAGGTGACATGGCAGCGGGATGGGCGGAAGCAGAGGTGGTGATCGAGGGCGAATTCAGCACGGGCTATCAGGAACACGCCTATTTGCAGCCGGAAGCCGGCTTGGGCTATATCGATGAGGAAGGGCGCGTCACGGTCATTGTGGCGGGTCAGTGGACGCATGAGGATCAGTATCTCATCGCGCACGCGCTAGCGCTGCCTGAGGATCGTGTCCGCGTCATCTACCCAGCGATTGGCGGTGCATTCGGCGGTCGTGAGGATATGTCGGTGCAGATCGTCCTTGCGCTGGCGGCGTATCATCTTCGGCGACCGGTCAAGATTCAATGGAGTCGGGAGGAGTCGATCCTCAGCCACCACAAGCGCCATCCGATCCGCATTCGCGCTAAATGGGGCGCGCGGCGCGATGGCAAGATCACCGCCATTGAAGCGCGGGTCGTTGGCGATGCCGGAGCCTATAACTATACATCGACCAAAGTCCTCGCGAATACCAACCTGATGGTCACGGGTCCGTATGAAGTCGAGCATATCCATATTGACACGTATACCGTCTTGACCAACAACATCCCGACCGGGGCATTTCGCGGGTTTGGCGCGCCGCAAGCTTGTTTTGCCGCTGAAGGCATGATGAATCGTCTGTCAGAGGCGCTTGGCATTGACCCGATCACGCTGCGGCTGCGCAACGTCATTCAAGAAGGCAGCTGTCTATCAGTGGGGACGCCGCTGCCGCCGGGGGTGTCGATGCCGCAGGTGATCGAGCGGTGCGCTGAAGAAAGCTATTGGTCGAAAACGGGTGAGACGTGGACGCGGCAGCCGACTCAGCAGCCCTCGCAGCCGCATCTGCGGCGCGGGATCGGGTTTGCCTGCGGCTTCAAGAATGTGGGCTACAGCTTTGGCTTTCCGGAGCAGTCGTGGGCGACGATAGAGCTGCACGGCGGGCCTGAGATCGAGCAGGTGATCGTCCGGCAGGCGGGCGCGGAGGTTGGGCAGGGCGCGCACACAGTGTTTGTGCAGATGGCAGCGGAGGCGGTAGGCGTGCCGCTGGAGAAAGTCCGGCTGATCGGGCATGATACGGCGGAAACGCTCACTTCAGGCAGCGCGTCCGCCTCGCGCCTCACCTTCATGGCGGGCAACGCCATTCGCGGCGCGGCGGCGCGGGCATTGGAGCAGTGGAAAGCGGAGGAGCGTCCTGCAAAAGCGACCTTTCAGTATCGTCCGCCGCCGACCACGCCCTATGACCCGATGACGGGTAAATCCGAGCCGAATTTCGCCTATGGCTACGTGGCGGAGGCGGTCGAAGTCGAGATCGACATTGAGACAGGTTTGATCCGTGTGCTGCGCGTCGTCTGCGCGGACGATGTCGGGCGCGCCGTTAATCCGCAGCTGGTGCAGGGGCAGATCGAGGGCGCGGTTGTTCAGGCGCTCGGCTACGCGGTCATGGAGCATCTGATCTCTGAAAATGGGCGTATCCGCAATCCCTATCTCTCGACCTATCTGATCCCGACTGTGCTGGATGTGCCGCTTGAAGTCAAGTCGGTCATTCTGGAGTACAGCGACCCCATCGGACCCTGGGGGGCGCGCGGGATGGCGGAAATGCCTTACCTCCCGCTCGCTCCTGCTATTGCCGCTGCTGTTCATGACGCGGTGGGCGTATGGATCGACGATCTGCCGATGATCCCTGACCGGGTGGTTGCGGCGCTGCGGGCGAGAGGGATCGGCGCGGACTGAAGCAGTCCGCCCAGACCGAGATTTTGGCGGTACAATAGGGCTTGACGTTCAAACTATGCGCTGAGAGATGGCGCGTTTGTGTGCGCTGATGAAACTGCGAGAGGCGTTCAATATCGTCCCTGGGGATGTAGTATCGTTTATCGGGGCGGGAGGCAAAACCTCAACACTGTTTGCGCTCGGTCATGAATTGGCGGAAGCCGGCTGGCGCGTCCTTGCCACAACGACTGCGCGCCTCGACCCCGATCAGGTCAGCTTAATGCCGGCGGTGATGTCCACTGGGCGCGGCGCGCAGGCAATTTCAGCCGCTCTGGAGGTGGGGCGATTCGTTTTCGTGCGCGATGATCGTCCTTCGCATGGAAACGGCGCGCTCAGTCCGTCGGCGATCTCGTGGCTGCTGGACTCGGTTGATGCGGATGTGCTGCTGATCGAAGCGGATGGCGCGCAGGGGCTGCCTTTCAAAGCGCCGCTCATCCATGAGCCGATGATCCCGCCGGAAACGACGCTGACGATCCCGATCGTCTCGCTTTCGGTGCTGGGCAAGCCGCTGAATGAAGCGCATGTTTACAACCCGAAAGCCATGATCGAGCGCTATGGGTTCTATCAAGACAGCCCGGTCAAATCGCCCTGGGTTGCTCAGGTGCTGCGCGATGAGGAACTGGGTCTGCGCGGCGTACCCAACAAAGCGCGTGTCATGGTCTGGCTCAATGGATTGCCGCCGACGGGCTACTTTCGGGGTCGCGCTCGTCTGATCGCCCGGCTGATCCTGCGTTCTCCGCGCGTTTATGGAGTGGCGATTGGATCGGCGCGGGGCAGCGATCCGGTTCAGGAGGTGCAGCGCTCAGTGGGCGCGCTGGTGCTGGCGGCGGGCATGTCGCGCCGCATGGGGCAGCCGAAAGTACTGATGCCGTGGGCGAATGGCAAACCGATCATCGAGCATATTCTCGATCAGCTCATCCTCGCGCACCTGGACTATATCAGCGTGGTCACTGGTCACCGCGCCGTAGAGGTGAACGCGATTGCCGCCAAATTGGACATCCCGACGGTCTTTAACGCCGATTTTGCGACCGGAGAGATGCTTTCCTCGGTCAAAGCTGGACTGCGCGCTATGCCAGAACATATCTCAGCGGCGCTGATCGTCCTCGGCGATCAGCCGCGCATTCAGCCGCGCGTCATCGCTCAGGTCTTGTCAACTTATGCAGAAAGCGCGAGTGACATTGTCGCGCCGAGCTTCAATCATCGGCGTGGACATCCGATCCTGGTCGACCGCCGCCTTTGGGGGGAGATTCTGGCGCTGCCACCGGATCGCTCGCCGCGCGATGTGATTAATGCACATGCAGATCGCATCGCCTATGTCAATGTCGATACGGACAGCGTGCTGAGCGATGTGGATACGCCGCAGGAGTATGCGCAGGAACGCAGCCGCGCTGGGCTGTGAAGACTCTCAGCTGAAAGATGAAACGGCACATGACACAAGTATCGACCGACTTATATGACTCCGCTGCGGCTGCGATCCGTCAGCGCGTTGACCGTCCTATTCGGGCGGCGATCATCTTAGGATCGGGTCTCGGTTCGCTGGCGGATGCCATCGAAGATGCGCAGAGCGTCCCGTATCACGACATCCCCGGTTTCGCGCTGCCGACGGTCTCCGGTCACAGCGGGCGTCTGGTGTTTGGAAAGCTGGAAGGGGTTTCAGTTGCCGCGCAGCAGGGGCGAATCCACTTTTATGAGGGCTACACGCCGGAGCAGGTGACGTTTCCTGTGCGGGTCATGCGGCGCTTGGGCGCGCATATTTTAATCGTGACCAATGCGGCGGGCGGGATTAACCGCGCTTTTGTCGCTGGAGACATCATGCTGATCACCGATCATATCAACTTTGTAGGTTTAGCGGGGCATAACCCGCTGATCGGGCGCAATGACGAGTCGTTTGGTGAGCGGTTTATCAGCATGACCCATGCTTATGACCGCGACCTGGCAAATTGCGCCCGTCAGGCTGCGCGATCAGCGGGCATCGATTTGCGTGAGGGCGTATATGCTGGTGTCGCGGGTCCGTTTTTCGAGTCGCCCGCCGAAGTACGAATGCTGCGAACGCTTGGCGCGGATGCAGTCGGCATGTCCACTGTGCATGAGGTGCTGGTGGCTGTCCATGCGGGGATGCGCGTGCTGGCATTTTCGGCTGTGACCAATCTTTGCATTGACTCGTTGGTGTCCGATCAGGCTCCTAACCACGAAGAAGTGCTGGAAGTAGGTAAATCGATCAATCCTCGCCTGGCAGCGTTGATCCGAGGTGTTTTGCGCAGCTTATCATGAGCGGGCTGGTCTTTTTTGTCGAGCAGACTGCGGCTGGTCTGTACATCCTCATCGGTGTTTTTATTTTTCTGGCGCTGCTGCGCTGGCGGCGCGCTCAGGCAGCCTATCGCAGCACGTATTATGAGCTGGAGCGTGATATCTATGGCAGCCGCCGCGCAGATGCCGCAGCTACCCTGATTCTGCTGGTGGAGCTGCTGCTGATCGTGATCGGAGTGCAGCAGATCGTCGCGCCGACCATGCGCGAAATCATGCTGGCGCAGGGCGAAACAAGGGTCGCCGCCGTCCTTGAACCCGTTTTCATAACACCGACACCCGCGCCGTTTCTCGGCGGGGTAGTGATCGATGCCAGCGGCATTGAGTTTGGTGTGAATGACCCTGCCGATCAGATCATCGCTACGCCGACGCGCACCCCGACGCCCGTCGGCACGATCATCCCGAACATGCCCGCGCCGCTGGGCTGCGACACGCCGAATGCTTTTCTCCAGGTTCCCGCCAACGGCATGATCGTTTTTGAGCCGATTGTAGTTATGGGAAGCGCTTTTACCGACAATTTCGCCTTCTATCGCTTCGAACTGCGCGGCGAGTCGACTTTCAACAGCTTTGTGGTCGTTGGTGGTGACCGAACGCAGCCCGTGACTGAGATCAATGCGCTCGGTCAGTTTGTCCCGTCTTATTACGCGCCCGGTGAATATCGCTTTCGGCTGTCCGTATTTGATATCAACAATACTGTTCAAGCAGCCTGCACGATCACGATTTTCATCAGCGATCCCATCCCCACACCTACGCCGCTTGGAAACTAACCGAAAAATCTAGCCCCCTAATAATGTGGGGGGGGGTGTCTTACACATACTTTTCTTACGTTTTACGACTATCATTAAAAGAAATTCCGTGAAATGAGAAGGTGAGTGAGGATGTTCTTCGATCCAGTCTATATGCTCTTCGTGTTGGTTCCATCGCTGATTCTGTCGCTGGGTGCGCAGTTGTTTGTGCGCTCAGCTTATGGGCGCTGGTCAAGAGCCCGCAACAGCGCCGGACTCAGCGGTGTGCAGGTAGCAGATCGTATCTTTAGGCGCACACGGGTTGCGCCGATTCCGCTGGAAAGCGCACCTGGTGAGCTGAGCGATCACTTTGACCCCGGCAAGAACGTTGTTCGGCTGTCGCGGGACATCGCCACTGTGCCATCGGTGGCGTCGATGGCAGTGGTCGCCCATGAGCTGGGTCATGTTGAGCAGTATCAAAGTCAGTCGCCGCTGATCGCTATGCGCAGCTTCCTGCTGCCAGCGGTGCAGTTCAGCCCGACTGTCAGCTATCTGCTGATCTTCCTCGGCTTGATTCTCAATGCCGTCAATCTGATCTGGCTGGGCGTCATTTTCTTCGGGCTGGTGGTTGTATTCATGCTGCTGACTCTGCCGGTCGAGTTTGATGCCAGCCGTCGTGCGCTGCGGCTACTGCATGAGAGCGGCTTGATCATCACTGCAGACGATGAACGCGGCGCGCGCCAAGTGCTGACAGCGGCAGCGCTGACCTACGTCGCGGCGGCGGTGACCGCAGTCCTTCAGCTTCTTTACTATATCAGCCTGGCATCGGGGCGCAGTCGTGACTGAGCCACTTGTGGGCTAAGCGCAAGGGATGCTCATACGGCGTCCCTTTTTTGTTTGCCTAATTATCATCGTCATCGTCACCATCGTCATCATTGTCATCTCCGCCGCTGGTATCATTGGGATCAGAGCTGGTCTCTGGAGGATTGGCAGGTGGAGGGACGACTTCCGGCATACTAACGCTAGGCGGGATGACCTGTGGTGCAACAATAGTCGGTGGGATCACCTGCGGCGCGACGACTGTTGGCGGGATGACCTGCGGCGCAGCAACCCTGGGCAAGAATGCCGCCGTCTCGTATCGGCGTGAATGCTGGATTATTCGGCGCGCCAACGATCAGCGCTGTCCATTCGCCTGGCGCGTCTGCGATCGCCAGCACCGACACCGGATCGCCAACGCGCACATTGTCGATCTGCGCTGAGGTTTGAATATTGATCATCTGCTCATCGACCTTGATTGTCCCTTGACCGCGCTCGAGCATCGTGCCGCTCAGCAGCGTGATGCCTGGGATAAATCCCGCGCCAACCGGATCGACGCGGGTTGCGCTCAGGACACCGCTGCGAAGTTCAGCGCGCACTTTGATGGGTGCTCCCCGCTCAAGGCGCGCATTGATCACAGCGCTGGTGATATCGATCAGCTCACTGTTGATAGCGATGCTGTTAGGATTTGCCGACTGCACTACGCCGAAGAAGTCTAGGCTGGTTTGACCGCCCGTTTGCGCCGCAGTGTGTGCGCTCAAGTACGATGCTGCTGCCATCAGGATAAAAAAATGCGCTGATCAAAACCAAGACGACACGTGAACTGCGCGAGTTAGTTTGCATCATTGCGCTCCTATTCGATGTCGTATGAGTCGAGCCGGCGGCGCAGCCGGCTCATCCGTCCGCGCTCAGGGCGAATCCGTGCTATTGCTTCAGCAACCTGGCGGCTCAAGCGCGCCAACCGCCCGCGCCAGTATGCGCCGACATAGCTCAGCTGCCGCCGCTGGCGGTTGAAGCGCTGGCGTTCTTCCTGTTCAGGCGCGCCCCACTGCACTACCATCGACGCCCAAGTCAGACCGCCGCCAAAGCCCACGAAAACCAGGTGATCCCCATCCTGGACTTTGCCCTGCTGCACTGCCTCACACAGCGCAATCGGGATTGATGCCGATGAGGTGTTGCCGTATTTGTCGAGATTGAGCATGAACAGGCTCTCATCGAGCTTGAGCGCCCGCGCTGCCGCTTGAATGATGCGCGTGTTCGCCTGATGCGGCACGATCAGCTTGACATCGCGCACGCTTAGGTTCGCCATCTCGAGCGCCTGATGCACACTTTCGGCAATCACGCGGGTCGCGAACTTAAAGACCTCGCTCCCATTCATATGCATTTTGTGCAGCTTATGTCCGTTTGGCAGGGTATCCGGGACATGCATATCGAGGCTGCCGACGGTGGGGATGCCGAGCAGATCGCCGCCTGTGCCATCCGACCGCAGCACCGCTGACAAGACTCCGCCGGGCGTGCCGCTGGCACGCAGCACGACCGCGCCCGCGCCGTCGCCGAACAGGATGCACGTGCCGCGATCCTGCCAGTCCAGAATACGGCTCATCGTCTCTGCGCCGATCACAACCGCAGTCTTGATGCTGCCAGATCGGATTGCCTGCGCCGCCATGTTGACCGCATACACGAATCCCGAACAGGCTGCGCTTAAATCGAATGCGCCGGCTTTATTTGCTCCCAGCCAAGCCTGGATCAGGCTGGCGGCGCTTGGAAAAATATTTTCCGGCGTTGACGTGGCGACAATCACCATGTCTAGGTCGGCGGGCAGCATGTCAGCGATTTCAAGCGCGCGCTGCGCCGCTTTCAAGCCGAGTGTCGCTGTCGTTTCACGTTCACTGGCGATTCGGCGCTCTCTGATGCCCGTGCGCGTGACGATCCATTCGTCGGTTGTCTCCACAATCGCCGCCAGATCGTCGTTAGTCAGCACCTTTTCCGGCACTGCCATACCCCAACCTACGATGTGCGCATAGATCGGGCGCGCATCTATGTTTGATGCAGCCATAGCTTATCGGTGACCGTTTGTCCCATAGCGGCTGAAGATCAACACGGCGTTGTGTCCGCCGAATCCGAATGAGTTGCTCATCACGATATCGATATCTCGCTTCACCCCAACATTGGGCGTGTAGTTCAGATCGCATTCAGGGTCTTGATTGATCAGGTTGATGGTGGGCGGGATGAAATTTTCCAACATCGCCTTGATCGACAGCACCGCCTCAACCGCGCCCGCCGCGCCCATCAGATGACCAGTGACCGACTTAGTCGAGCTGATCGGGATATTGTATGCCTGCTCGCCCAGCGCCTGTTTCAGTGCCAGAGTCTCGCTCTTGTCGTTCAGCGGCGTTGATGTTCCGTGCGCGTTGATATAGTCGATGTCTTCGGCGCGGATGCCTGCGTCTAAGATTGCCCGCCGGATCGCCTCGGCTGCGCCCTCACCGGTTTCGAGCGGCGCAGTCACGTGGTAGGCGTCGGACGTGTGTCCATACCCAATGATTTCGGCATAGATCTTCGCGCCGCGCGCCAACGCGTGTTCCAGTTCTTCCAGGATCAGAATACCCGATCCTTCTGCGACGACAAATCCATCGCGATCCACGTCGAACGGGCGCGAAGCATGTTCGGGATCGTCGTTGCGGCGCGAGATGGCGGTCATGTTGTTGAAGCTGGCGACCGCGATGTCCTGCAAGCCTGCCTCTGAGCTGCCAGCAAAGGCGACTTTTGCCTGCCCGCGCCGGATGATCTCAGTTGCTTCGCCGATGCAGTTATTGCCAGTTGCGCACGCGGTCGAAATGGCGAAATTCGGACCGCGCAGATTGTAGGTCATGGATATCTTACTCGAAGGCGCATCAGGCAGCATCATCGGGATCAGCAGCGGGCTGACGAACTTGGGTCCCTTTTCGACGAACGATTTGACCGCCTCGAAGATCGTCGAGATGCCGCCGATGCCGGAGCCGACCACACAGGCGATCTCATACATGTTCTCCGGTGTAATTTCCAGCCCTGAGTCTTCGAGCGCCTGCTGAGCCGCATAAAGCGCCAGCTGCGTCACCCGATCAGTGCGCCGCGCTTCGCGTTTGCCCAAATAGGCTTCAGGATCGAAATTCTTCACCTCGCCGCCGAAATGAATTTCGAGATGCGAAGTGTCGAAGCGTTTGATCGTGCTGATGCCGGTCACGCCGTTGGCGGCGTTCTGCCAGGCTTCCTCGACAGAATTCCCGATTGGGCTGAGGATACCCATCCCCGTCACGACGACTCGACGTTGCTCCACCTTAAATTCCTCCGCGCAGGAAGCGCCGCCATCAGCGCGGCGGCTGTATGCCTCAAAGTTGAACGACACAAGAATGATTTATAAGCCTAAATAAGAGCCGCGCTTTTCTCAAGATCGAACACCATTATTCCAGCCACGTTGCGCACGTGGGCAAAACTCGCTGATGACGTTATGATACTCTACTCCAGTATAAACAATTTCAGAATAAGGGAAACTTACGATGTCAGACTTGGTTCTGAATGCAAAACCTATTCTCGACCGGTTTCGCCTCGATGGGCGCGTCGCGCTGGTCACCGGCGGCGGGCAGGGCATTGGGCGCGCCTTTGCGCACGCGCTGGGCGAGGCGGGCGCGGCGGTTGCCGTCGTCGATCTGGTGCTGGAACGCGCCGAGGCGGTGGCGCATGAGCTTTCGGCAAAAGGCGTTGAATCGATCGCGATCCGCGCCGATGTGACTCAACCGGCGTCTTGCGCCAGCATGGTCTCAGCGATTATCGATAAATGGGGCAAGCTGACGATTGGCGTCAACAATGCTGGCATCGGTCAGTGGGTTGCGTCTGAGGAAATGTCCGAAGCTGACTGGGATCGCATGATCGATGTCAATCTAAAGGGTGTGTTTCTGTGCGCGCAGGCGGAAGCCCGCGTGATGCTGGCGTCAGGCTATGGCAAGATCATCAATACTGCGTCGATGTCCGGCAGCATCGTTAACACGCCGCAAAAGCAGGCGGCGTACAACGCCAGCAAAGCCGGTGTGATCCATTTGACGCGCAGCTTGGCGGCGGAGTGGGCGAAAGCCGGCATCCGCGCCAACTGCATCAGTCCTGGTTACACGCGAACGCAGCTTGTGGACGATCTGCTGGCGACGCCGATTGGCGGGCAGATGATGCCGGAATGGATGAGGATGACCCCGATGGGACGGATGGCGGAGGTCACCGATTTGCAGGGCGCGGTCGTTTTTCTTGCTGCCGAAGTCAGCGATTTCATGACCGGAAGTGACATCATCATCGACGGCGGCTACTGCTGCTGGTGAGCCGCTAACGCCGACGCCGGTTATTCATGAATAAGCGAAACAGCCTATATACCAGCGCGATCACTGCGCCGACGACAGCGGGAACGCGCTGGCGTTTTTGTTCTTCTTCACCGCGCACCCAGGCGGATTTTACCAGCCACTTGTTTTCATCCGCTTCCCAACGCCCGATCACCTGGAGCTGACGCCCATTGATGGTTTTGGTGAATTTGGTATCGCCATCGCGCTCGATCTCGCTGCGATCAGGGGACTGCACTGTCTGAACGACCATGTGCTGTGTGATCTGGCGCTGATCCAGACGATCCAGCGCGTGATTGGTGAAAATGACGTTTCGAACCTCTCGCTGCATCGACCAAACCCCATGCTGACGAAAAATGGCTGCCCTATGCTATAATTTTGCCCATTGTGGAGGGTGTGTCAACGTGATTCTTGTCACTGGGGGAACTGGCTTCATCGGTCGCCGTCTTGTTGCGCGACTGATGGCGCAGGGGCGTGCGGTGCGCTGTCTGCTCAATCGACAGCGGGCGGAGCGGCTTCCCTGGGAGAATCCGCCGGAAATTGTCATTGGAACCATCCTTGATGAGGAGGCGCTGTTTCGCGCTGTCAGCGGCGTAGATGTCGTCATCCATCTAGAGAGCGCGCAGTGGTGGGGGCGTCCGCGCGATCTGGAACGGATCGAGCTGAACGGCGCGCGCCAATTGGCGACGGCGGCGCGCGCTGCCCGCGTCGGGCGGATCATCACGCTGTCCCATCTTGGCGCCTCGCCTGCCTCCGCGTATCCGCTGCTTCGGTATAAAGGCATGGTTGAGGATACGATTAAAACCAGCGGCTTAGCATATACGATCATCCGCTCTGGCTTGGCGTTTGGCGAGGACGACTCGTTTATCAACCATCTTGCCATGCAGCTTCGAGTCAGTCCGGGCATCTTTTTCATGCCTGGGCGGGGCGAAGTCATTCTGCACCCGATCTACGTCGATGATCTGGTGATGGCGCTCTGCGCCAGCTTGGACACCCTCGATGCGGTCGATCAGGTCATCGAAATCGGCGGGGCGGAGACGATCACATTAGAGGACTTGATCCGCACGGTCATGCGAGTGTCGTCTGCGCCGCGCGTGATTGTCGGCGTGCCGCCGTATCTGCTGCGCTGGATTACAGCAATCACTGGTCGGCTTCTGCCTCGCTCGCTGATCACTGATCAGTGGCTCGATCTGCTGGCGACCAACCGCACGGCGCGCCTTGGTAATCTCTTTCATTACTTTGCGATTCGTCCGCGCCGGCTTGAAGATACCCTGCTGACGTATATGCGTGGACGCCGTTACAGCGCAGAAATCCTGCGCACTACTTTCAGACGGCATCCGCGCATCATTTAGGGGGAACGAAACAGACGATGGAATTGCACTCGGTGAACATTGAGATCAAATCGCTGCGCACATTGGATGAAATGCGCGCTGTGGTCGAGCTGCAAAAGACGTACTGGGGGGACGATCTGGAGTCGGTCGTGCCGGCGCACATGCTGTTCACACTTGCCAATTACGGCGGTCATGTATTGGCTGCCTACGATGGCGATAAAATGGTCGCTGCGCTGATCGGGCTTTTAGGTACAGACTCGCAGGACACCCGCCGACCAGCGATGGCGAATCTCCAGTTGGTCAGCAAGCGCATGATCGTGCTGCCTGAATATCGCTCACATGGGATCGGCTATCGTCTGAAAATGGTGCAGCGGGACATTGCGCTGCAAATGGGCGTCCGGCTGGTGACTTGGACATTCGATCCGCTGCTTGCTGCCAATGCGCGTCTGAATATCCGCAAGCTTGGCGCGGTGTCTCAGCGCTACTTCGACAACTACTATGGCAGCGCCGACTTGGGTGGGTTAGCCCGACAAGGCTGGTCGGATCGGCTTCTGGTCGAGTGGTGGGTGACCAGCCGCCGAGTCGAGGAGCGCATTTATGGCAAGCGCGGCGATCTTACGCTGGTGCAATATCTGGAAGCCAACACGCCGATTTTGAATCCGACTACTGTCACGGCAGATGGGCTGCCCGTCCCACCAGACGCAGTGCAGCTTGTCAGCGGATCGCTGGCGCTGATCGAAATTCCGGTCGATCTTGCCGCTGTCGAAGCCAACGCGACGCTTGCAGACACGTGGCGGCGCAGCATCCGCACGGTCTTTCGTCAGATGTTCAGTGAAGGTTTCATCGTCACCGATTTCCTGAGCGAAGTGTATCAGGGACGCGAACGTGCTTTCTATCTGCTCAGCTACAACGGACCCCAGTTTGAAATGGTTTCGATGAATTAGCTCCGGCAGCGCATCTGGGCGAGGTCAATCATGGCGCTTCAGAATACCACTATCGGCTTTATCGGCAGCGGCAACATGGGCGAAGCGATGATTAAGGGAATGCTTAAGAAAGGGCTGGTTATCCCTGAGCAGATCGTCGCCAGTGACCCCAATCCGGAACAGCGCGAGCGGCTGACCGCGCTTTACCGCGTTCACTGCGTCGATGATAACGCCGAGACGGCGAGTCAGGCGGATGTCCTGGTGCTGTCGATCAAGCCGCAGGTGTTTTCGGAGGTCGCGCCGATCATCCGGCGCGCCGCGCGCAAGGCGTCGATGGTGCTGAGCATTATGGCGGGCATTCGCATTCGCACGATTGCAGCAGGCATCGCCAATCCGAGCATCGTCCGCTCAATGCCCAACACGCCGGCGCAGATTGGGGAGGGTATGACCGTCTGGACGACGACCCCAGAGGTCACAGCGTTAGGGCGCGATCAGGCGCGCGCCATTCTGAGCGCGCTTGGCGATGAGCTGTATGTCCAGGATGAGAAATTTCTCGACATGGCAACCGCGCTGAGCGGCACAGGACCTGCCTATACCTTTATGTTCATGGAGGCGATGATCGACGCTGGCGTCCATATGGGTTTTTCGCGCCGCGACGCGGAGCGCTTGGTGATGAAAACGATGCAGGGATCAGTCGATTACGCGATTCAGTCGAAGCTGCATCCAGCAGAACTGCGCAACCAAGTGACCAGCCCCGGCGGGACGAGCGCCGATGCCATTTACCAAATGGAGAAGGGCGGTCTGCGCACGGTACTGGCGGATGCCATCTGGGCGGCGTATGAACGCAGTAAGGCGCTTGGCGATGCGCAGGAAAAACATGAAAAGTTCGGCGGCGATGGCGGTTAGTCGGCTCCGAACATCCGGAGTATTCGGCGTGCAGGGGCGGCATCTTGAGGGATGAGCGCAAAAGGATTGTAGCTGACTTGCGCTGGCAGCGTAGAGATCAAGGACAATTCTCGGTTTGCATTGTATCGAAAGATAACCACTTGATTGTAGGGGCGCTCCCAACTCGGTTCAGGTGGAGACTCAACAATTACTCTGTCGCTGGTAAAAGTACATGATGCCATACGATTACTGCCTGATTCCAAACTTGGACATGTCGTGATGACAAGCGTGGGATCGTCATATGCAAGTAAAAAAGGATTCTGCATTGACCAGTACCCTCCGAACACATCGCTCAGCGCATTGGTTTCAGTTTCGTCGATGATGATGATGCCTGTCCAAGGCTCGATATCAGGTGCAAGTGCCAGCATACTCAGGATGAAGTTTTGCTGCATTTGACTTCGCGCAGCAAAGTGCTGACCCTGGTCTAACAGGCGAATTGTTCCCACCCCAACAAGTAATCCTATTACTGCAGCAAAGGCATAGGGCTGTTTAAGGATAGTCAGCAGAGCGCATATGATGAGCGCCGCTCCGATTACCGAAGTGAAATAGATACGGTAGTGATCGAGGCGAGCTGAAGTCGGCAAGAAGATCGCCACGCTGAGCAGTAACACAACCGCTCCGCCGCCGATCATCAGCAGCAAATGGACATTTTTCGGGTGCGAATGTCCTTCTCGACCCAGCCAAATGATCGTCATCGAAACGATAAAAGCTGAAAGCAGACCGGAAAAGAAAAAGGGTGATTCGTACAAGGGGAGATCGGAGAGCCACCCTTTGATAAAATGTCGTTCGAAAATCGCAAAAATTGTATTAATAAGTTCGCTGATGTTCAGCGCAGAGGGAAGAAACAGACTCTCTTGATATGCGAAAGCGTCCGGTCGTGTCTGATATATTATGATAAGACGTAAAGTATTAAGTATAGGAAAAGTAAGCCATAATAGAAAAAGCATCCAGAAATTACGGTCGATCCGCGAGCGACTAAACAGTAAGAGAACTGGTGTGAAGAGGATCAGAGGATATGAAGACTCATACATCCCTAAGCAAAGTATCTGTGCTATAACCATCCCTAACAGGTGAGCAGCACGGCGGGATTTTGCAAATTCTAGAAACAGCACAACCGCCAAAAGATAAAATACAGAAGAATAGTACACTTGCAGCGCGCCGAGGTAATACAAGCCCTGATCGGCTGGGAAGGCGGCGGTTAATGCGCCAACGCTGAACGCAAGCAGCCGTCCAACCCTAAGCCTGCGAAGCAGTGCAAATGTCAATATGCTCCGCAGCGCGACACAAAGCGCGAGCATGATATTGAATCCCCAAAAATTTTCTGGGCTTAACAGGTAGGCAGCATAGTTAGGCAGCGCTAGCAGTGGACGGCTCACTTGTCCCCAGATGGGGGTGTAAGTAGACTGAAAAAATAAAAACCACTCATCACCTAAAAAGCCGATGTTAAAACCAAAAGGTAACCATAAAAGAGCTGCTAAAGCGAATAAGATAAGATAGGGCGATACGTTCCTAATGATAGTCATAACCCATGCCAATCCCTATCTCGAATTAGGCAGTGCTTTTCGGTAAAGTGATATTGCTCACAACATCATTGGGCGCAGAGTCTACAGGTGAAACTATAGCATTGACTAACTGCTCTGCGCTACGTCTTTGAGGCATATCTCTAGGATGACTTTGGCATACAGTTTACGCTGCATCATGCACTGCCAGTTAGCGACTGTGCTAAGCCGATCGCGCTGTAACAAAAGGTGGAAGGTATTGATATACCGATTGTCCCTATATGGAGAAGTTTGTGAAAAATTTGACAAGCGGGCGCGCCTCAGTACAATATAGAGCGTGATTATCGCAGCGTCTTCAACTATAATGACCTTGTTTCGGTCGAAACAGCGTCGTCCGCTGACTGAATGCGGATAGGCGTTTACTAAAAGGTGTTCGTGTGTTCGCTTTAACGTCAGGAGAAGCAGATGGCGGAAGTAACCGGCGGCATGTTTGAGTCGCTCTTGCAGCAGGTAAAGAACTACACCCCTGCCTACGAAGCCGTTGAAGTCGGCTATGTCGAAGAAGTTGGCGATGGGATTGCCCGCGTCAGCGGATTGAACAATATCCGCTTCAGCGAGCTGGTGCGCTTCAGCAACGGCGTTTCGGGCATTGCGTTCAATCTGGAAAAGGACAACGTCGGTATCATCATTATGGGCGACTACGACACCATCAACGAAGGTGACGAAGTGCGCCCGCTCGGTCGTATCGCCTCAGTTCCGGTCGGCATGGGCTTGGTCGGTCGTGTGGTCAACGCGCTTGGCGAGCCAGTCGATGGACGCGGACCCATCGCCGCTGATGAATTCTACAACATCGAGCGCATCGCCCCTGGCGTGATGGAGCGTAAGAACGTCAGTCGCCCAGTGCAGACGGGTATTGTCGCCATCGACGCGATGACTCCCATCGGACGTGGACAGCGTCAGCTCATCATCGGCGACCGCCAGACGGGCAAGACCGCCATCGCTATCGACACGATCATCAATCAAAAAGGTAAAGACCTCTACTGCATCTACGTCGCCGTCGGCAAGCGTCGCGGTGAGATCGCGCGCCTTCAGGCACTGCTGCAGGAATACGGCGCGATGGAATACACCACCATCGTCGCCGCGACAGCATCTGAGGCAGCGGCGCTTCAGTACATCGCGCCCTATGCCGGCTGCGCTATCGGCGAATGGTTCATGGAAAATGGCAAGGACGCGCTGGTTGTCTATGATGATCTCTCCAAGCACGCCTGGGCGTATCGACAGGTGTCGCTGCTGCTGCGCCGCCCGCCTGGTCGTGAAGCCTATCCTGGCGACGTGTTCTACCTGCACAGCCGTCTGCTGGAGCGCGCCGCGCAGTTGAGCGAAGCGCGCGGCGGCGGCAGTCTGACGGCACTGCCGATCATCGAGACGCTGCTCGGTGACGTGTCGGCATATATCCCGACCAATGTCATTTCAATCACCGATGGGCAGATTTTCCTTGAGAGTGAGCTTTTCAATGCGGGTCAGCGCCCAGCGATGAATGTCGGCATCAGCGTCAGCCGCGTGGGTGGTGACGCGCAGACCAAAGCCATGAAGCGCGTGGCGGGCGGTCTTCGTCTTGACCTGGCGCAGTTCCGTTCGCTGGCGGCGTTTGCGCAGTTCGGCTCCGACCTTGACAAAGCCACTCAGCGCCAGCTGGATCGCGGTCTGCGCTTGACCGAGCTGCTTAAGCAGCCGCAGTATCAGCCGCTGCCGCTGACCGACCAGGTGGCGCTGCTGTATGCCGGCACGCGTGGGTATTTGGATGACGTGCCGCTGGATCGCATCCGCGAGTTCCAGACAGCATTCCTGCGAGTCTATCACAGCCAATACGCCGAAGCCGCCGATTACATCGAAAATGAAAAGACCATGCCTGAAAATATCGAGGCGCAGCTCAAGCAGGCGATTGAAGACTTCAAGGCGAGCTGGAGCTGATGGCGCAGAGCCTGAAAGGAAGGGATCGATGCCTTCGGCACGCGAGATAAAAAAGCGCATTCGCAGCGTTAAGAACATCGGGCAGATCACACGTGCGCTGGAGGCGGTGTCCGCTTCGCGTGTGCGCAAGGCGCAGGCGCGTGTGCTGGCGAGCCGTGCTTTCTCCGAAAAAGCCTGGGAAATCCTGCTCAATGTCCAGAAGTCCGCGCAAAGAGGCACGCCGCTGCATCCGCTGCTGACCCCGCGCGCGGAGGTCAAGAGCGCGATGATCATCCTGATCACTTCAGATCGCGGTCTAGCGGGCGCGTTCAACACCAATATCATCCGCGTGGCGCAGCGCTTCGCGGATCGCATTCCAGAAGAGCAGATTCAGTTCGTTGCCATTGGGCGCAAGGGGCGCGATGCGCTGGTGCGGGCGCAGATGCCGCTGGTGGCGGAATTCTCCAATCCATCCGAGCCGACGATTGCGTCGCTCTCCCCAATTACGCGGCTGGCGATTAACGAGTTTCTGAGCGGCGGCGTTGATGAGGTGTTTATCGCTTACACCGATTTCATCAATACGCTGACACAGCGCCCACGTGTGACCCGACTGCTTCCGCTCAGCCCGTATATGACGGATGATCAGGTTGTCTCTGAGTACATCAAGAATGCGCCGGACGTGACCACTGGCGCGCTGGACTACGAGTATGAGCCGAGCGCGACCGCCATTCTGGATGAGATCGTCCCGCGCTTCACTGCGCTTCAGCTCTATCAGGCGGTGTTGGAAAGCCAAGCGAGCGAACATTCTGCGCGCATGGTGGCAATGCGGAATGCGTCCGATAATGCCTCCGGTCTAGTGGACAGCCTGACCTTGGTCTATAACAAGGCGCGTCAGGCGGGTATCACGGCGGAAATTCTTGATATTGTGGGCGGCGCGCAGGCGCTGCAGGCGTCGTTGGATAAATTGGCTGCGGTCATTGATCATGAGTTGGCTGCTGCCGGCTGACGGCGCGGCTCGAACGGAGAGGAAAGCGATCATGGCGGAAATTGAAGGACGTATTTCACAGGTTCTCGGCGCTGTTGTGGATGTCGAGTTTCCCGGCAGCCAACTGCCGGATATTTACGACGCGATTCGCGTCCCGCGTGAGGGAGCGGACGATCTGATCCTGGAAGTTCAGCTTCATCTGGGCGATGGTTCGGTGCGCACTGTTGCGATGGACACCACCGATGGCTTGCGGCGCGGCGTTCCCGCCTATGCGACTGGGTCGCCGATTACGGTTCCGGTCGGACCAAATTCGTTAGGGCGCATCTTCAACGTCCTCGGTCGTCCAGTCGATTTCAAGCCGCTGGATGAAAACACGCCGCGCCGCCCGATCCATGCGCCCGCGCCGGACTTCGAGGAGCAGACGACCCGCATTGAAGTCTTTGAGACGGGCATGAAGGTCATCGATCTGATCGCGCCGATGACCAAGGGCGGTAAGACCGGTATTTTCGGCGGCGCGGGGGTCGGCAAGACCGTGACCATCATGGAGCTGATCAACTCGATTGCAACGGAGCATTCCGGTCTGTCTGTGTTCGCTGGTGTCGGTGAGCGCACCCGCGAAGGCACGCAGCTTTACTACGAGATGGAAGAGTCGGGCGTGATCGATAAGCTGGCGATGGTGTTCGGTCAGATGAACGAGCCGCCTGGCGTGCGCCTGCGCGTGGCGCTGTCCGGCTTGACGATGGCGGAGTATTTCCGCGATGAAGGGCGTGACGTGCTGCTCTTTATCGACAACATCTTCCGCTATTCGCTGGCAGGCGCGGAAGTGTCGGCGCTGCTCGGTCGTATGCCGTCGGCAGTAGGCTATCAGCCGACGCTGGCGGACGAGATGGGGCAGCTTCAGGAGCGCATCACCTCGACTCAGACCGGTTCGATCACGTCGATGCAGGCGGTCTACGTCCCCGCAGACGACTACTCCGATCCTGCGCCGGTCGCAGTGTTCACGCACCTGGACGGCACGATCGCGCTGGAGCGCGCTATCGCCGCTCGCGCGATCTTCCCGGCAGTCGATCCGCTTGCCTCCACCAGCAAGATTCTCGATCCGCTGGTGGTCGGCGAAGAACACTATAACACCGCGCGCCAAGTGCAGCAGGTGCTTCAGCGCTACAAGGACTTGCAGGACATCATCGCCATTCTCGGCATCGATGAGCTGTCCGATGATGACAAACTGTTGGTCGCCCGCGCCCGCAAGATTGAGCTGTTCCTCAGCCAGCCGATGAAGGTGGCAGAACAGTTCACAGGTAGACCCGGCAAATATGTCCGCATTAAGGACACTGTGCGCGGCTTCCGCATGATCCTCAATGGCGAGCTTGACCATATACCGGAGCAGTTGTTTTACATGGCGGGTCCTATTGAAGATGTGTTGCAGCGGTATGACGAATACCAGCAGCAGAACGCCTGAAGCGAAGGGCGAATGTGATGTCAATCGCAGTGGAAATTGTCACGCAGGAACAGATCATCTTCAGCGAACCAGAAGCCGACATGGTGGTCATACCGGCTTCGGAAGGCGTGATGGGCGTGCTGCCGCATCATGCGCCGGTCCTGACCACGCTTGGCTTTGGCGAGCTGATCGTTCGCAAGGGACGCGCTGAGGAAAGCTTTGCCATCTACGGCGGAGTAGTCGATGTGCGCCCCGATAAGGTTGTCGTGCTGGCTGATCTGGCAGAGTCGTCCTATGCCATCGATATGGAAGCGATTGAAGCCGCCCGCGCCAGCGCCGAACGTATGAAACGGGAGGGCGTGCCGCCGGAGCATAACCGCGAAGCGGCGCTGGCGCTGCGCCGCGCTGAACTGGCGATGCGCATTCAGCGCAAAGTCCAAGCACGGGGATCGTCTATCCTGCGTATCGTCGAAGACAACAATAACAGCGGTGCAAAAGCCTAAGCCTCAGTGCTGAAATCTGGAAAGCGTCTCAGACGGGGCGCTTTTTCATTCCTGCCTGTATGAAGCCGCTGCCGATTGGTATAATACATCCTGGTTTAACTTCAAGCAGACGAAAACAGGGCGGCTATGGGCCTGTTCAGTAAGAACTTGGGCGTTGACCTCGGCACGGTCAACGTCTTGATTTACGATAACGAGCAGATCGTCTTGCAGGAACCGACCCTGGTTGCCCTGACGGTCGAGGATGAGCGCATCGTCGAGATCGGGCAGCCAGCGCGCGAGATGTTCGGCAAAGTGGACGATGAGGATATTCAGGTCGTCCGTCCGCTGCAAAATGGCGTGATCGCGGATTACGAAGTGACCGAGGCGATGCTCAGCCATTTTTTCAACAAGATCGCCGGTCGCGTTCGTCTCTTCAAGCCGACAGTGATGATCTCGGTTCCCTATGGCGCTAACAGTGTCGAAAGGCGCGCTGTCCATGAAGCGACGCTCAAGGCGGGCGCGCGCGAAGCCTTTCTGATCTGGGAGCCGCTTGCCGCTGCGATTGGAGCGGGGCTGCCTGTTGGGACGCCTGCAGGCGATATGATCGTCAACATTGGCGGCGGAATCACCGAGGCGGCGGTGCTTACGATGAACAATATTGTCCGCTGTGAAAGCGGTCGCATCGGCGGGCTGCGTCTCGATGACTCGATACAAGCCTATGTGCGCCGCAAATACAACCTGACTATCGGTCAGCCTACTGCCGAGTCGGTCAAAATTCAGATCGGCGCGGCGTACCCTGTTGGGCAGGAACTGGCGATGGAAGTGCAGGGACGCGACAATGTCAGCGGGCTGCCACGCACGATCACGATCACAACCGGCGAGGTGATCGAAGCGATGCATGAGCCGCTGCATGAGATCGCCGATGTGGTCAAAGGCGTTCTTGCGAACACTCCGCCCGAGCTGGCGTCCGACATCATTGATCGCGGTATTGTGCTGACTGGCGGCGGCGCGCTTCTGCGCGGGATCGAGCAGTTTTTGACCCGCGAGACCGGCGTGCCAGTTTATCGCGCGGACAATGCCATGATTGCGGTTGCAGTTGGAGCAGGACGGGCGCTCAATGATCCGGCGATTCTGCGGCGTGTCGCCGCCGTCTGATCACTCGCTGATGTAATAGGTCATGCGCTGAAGGTGAATCACTGGGTCGATGTACTGAACGCGCACATGAGCAGGTACGTTCAGGTTGATCGGCGCGTAGTTTAAGATGGCGCGCACGCCCGCCGCGATCAGCGCGTCGGCAACCTGCTGCGCGCTTTCCGCTGGCACAGCGATCATGGCGACTTTGATCTGACGCTCAGAAATGATCTCATGCAGCTTTTCCATCGGGTAAATTTCCAGATTGCCCAGCCGCTTGCCGGCTTTGCTGGCGGCGCTGTCAAACACATAGGCAACGCGGAAGCCCCGATGCGCAAACCCCCGATAGCGCGCTACAGCGCTTCCCAGATCGCCCGCGCCGACTAGCGCGATCTCCCACTCCTGTTCGACTTTCAATACCTGCCGAAGCTGCTCGGTTAGGTATTTGATCTTGTAGCCCGTCCCCTGTTTTCCGAATCCGCCAAAGTGAGACAGGTCCTTGCGAATTTGCGCCGAACTGATTCCCAGATGCTTGCCCAGCTCTAGCGAGGAAGTTACCTCATGTCCATCCTGGGCGAGCCGTTCGAGCGCGCGCAGATAAATGGGCAGTCGGCTGATTACAATATCGGGTATCGAAGCGGTCATAGCCTCTTATTATTCTCCTGGTTTGAGTTCGACGCCGCTCGTTTGTGAAAATCTACACATCAAATTTACCACTCCCTAATGGCGAACGCCAGTGCATTTTTAATATTTGTGTGTATACGAATTTAGGGATTTGTTTCATGTAGCGTTCACCTTCAGTGACTAAACTTAATTCTAGATCGATTTAGTATGAACAAGTCTGGGAGAGGCTAGTTCGCGCCACGATGTCTGTTCGCCGCTCATTGATTTTTATGCTGGTTCTGATTGTCGTGCTGCCTGCGGCAGCTTTCACCCTGCGCGCCAATCCGCCTCAAGCGGCTCAGCCGCAGCGCCAGCTCCAGGAATATACGGTCGGGCTGGGGGATGTCGCCGTTAGTGTGACGGCGGTCGGGCGCATCGAGCCGGATCAGACCATTCGGCTCAGTTTTCCCACCGGTGGACGCATCACTGCACTGCGCTTTGAGGTGGGGGATCAGGTTGTCGCGGGCGATCTGCTTGCGGAGATCGAGAACGAGCCGCAGCAGATCGCGCTGGCACAAGCGGATCTGGCGCTGATGATGGCGCAGATGCAGAAAGAACGCCTGCTGCAAGGCGCAGACGCAGGCCAGATACGGATCGCCCAGGCAAATCTCGATGCGGCGCGCGCGGCGGCGGCTTCGGCAGCGAGCGCGGTCTCCGCTGCCGACATCCGCACGCTTGAACTCGCGTATCAGCAGGCGCTTGCTGCCTATGACGCTGCAGTGGCAGCGCGCACGACAGCGCCTGGTGATCAGCCGCAAGCCGCATATGATCTGCTCGATGCGCGCATCGGACAGGCGAGTTTCAACGCTGAGATCGCGCGCTTACAGTTGGAACAGGCGCGGACAGGCGCGCCTGCTGGGCAGCGAAATGCGCTTAATGCCCGCGTCCGCCAAGCGCAGGCGGAGCTGGATAGGCTGCTGGCGGGTCCGACACAGGCGGAAATCGACCGCGCTGATGCCCAGATTGCGCAGGCACAGACGCAGGTCGATCAGGCGCGCGCCGCGCTCGACCGAACGCGCATCGTTGCGCCGTTTGACGGCGTGATCGCATCGATCAATGCCCAGGTTGGCGGACTCGCGCTGCCATCCGTCCCGATCATCGAGATCATCGATCCCGACCCACTGCGCTTGTCGATCCTTGTGGACGAGATTGACATCCGCCAGATTCGCGCCGGCATGGACGCGGTGGTTCGGTTGGACGCGCTGCCCGGCGTGGAACTTCCTGCCACGCTCGAACGTATAGGCTTAGTGGGCGTGAATCAGGCGGGGATCGTCAGCTATGAAGTTGCCGTTCGCCTGAACGGGAGCGATCCGCGCGTCCGCATCGGCATGACGGCGGAAGCGTCGATTGTCGTTGAGCGGCGCGAGAATGTGCCGGTAGTCCCCAATCAATTCATCCGTCTTGATCGTCAGCGCGGACGCGCCTTTGTCAACCGGCTGCTTCCAGATGGTTCGTTAAATGAAGTTGAAGTGGCGCTGGGGCTGCAAGGTCAGGATCGCAGCGAAATTCGTTCCGGCGTCGCCATTGGCGACGCGCTCGCCGTCGACTTATCGGGAGACTCGCTCTCTCTGTTTGGAGGTTAACCTTGATGCGGCGGCTGATTCGGTTTATAGCTGTCCTGTTCATCTTGATTGTCATCGCGGCTGGCGTCAGCCAGGCATTTCAGTCGAGCCGCACTGCGCAGCAGGCGGGGCGTTCGGCGCAAGTTCTTGATGAGTTCATCGTCGAAGTGGGCGATCTGCGGGTCAGCGTGAGCGCCACTGGCGCAATCCTGCCAGAGGAGCAGATCGCGCTGGTGTTTCAGGTTCCCGGTCTGGTCGCGGAAGTGTTGGTTGAGGAGGGGGATGCGGTTCGCGCTGGAGACCCACTTGCCCGCCTCGACACGACTGATTTTGAAGCAGCGCTGGCGAATGTCACAGCGGCGTTTGAGCTTCAGCGGATCGCGTATCAGGCGCTCACTGCGCCGCCTCGCCAAGTCGATCTGGCGGTCGCCCAAGCGGCACTTGATGCTGCTAATGCCCAGGTGGGAGCGGCAGCGTCAGCCGGAGTCACCGCGCAGCAGCGCGAGATCGCCCGCCTTCAGGCGGAGCTGGCGCGCAATCAGCTCTGGCAGGCGCAGCTTCAGCGCGACATCGCGCTTGCGCCGCGCCCATCGGTGGGTTTTGTGCCGGATATTTCTCAGTTCCTGCCCGATGGCGTCGAGATTTCGCAGGAGATCATCGATCAGGCGAATGCCGCGCTTGCAGGCTTGTTGCCCAGCTTCGATTTTTCGGCTGGCGTCTCGGCGCGGGATTTGAATGCCGGGCTGATACAAGCCGAGTTCGGCGTGCAGATCGCGGATTCAAATGCGCAGGCGGTCGCTTCGCGCGGCGCGGATGCCGCATCGATTGCGGCGGCGAATGCGGCGGTGGCGGCGGCGCAGGTGGGGTTGGATCGGCTGATCAACGGCGCGTCTGACATCGACCGGCAGATGGCGGAGATCGGACTGCTTCAGGCGCAGCTTGCCGTCGAGCAGGCGCGCCTGACGCTGGATCGGGCGGTGCTGACTGCACCTTTCGACGGGGTGATCGCGCAGCTTAATCTGCGCGCCGGTGAACCTGCGCCGACCAACCAGCCCGCTGCGCTGCTGGTCGACACATCCGCTTATTACGTCGATCTCACTGTTGATGAGACCGATGTGGTGCGGATTGCGGTTGGTCAGCCGGTTGAGTTTCGCATTGATGCGCTGCCCGATGCAGGAATCACTGGACGGGTGACGCGTGTCTCGATTGCACCGACGGTCATCGGGCAGTTAGTGACTTATCAAGTGCGCGTGCGGCTTGATCCGACCGATCAGCCCGTCCGTATCGCCATGAGCGCGACTGCAACAGTCGTCGTGGATGAGCGTGAAGCTGTCCTGACCATCCCGAATCGCTTCATCCGTATCGACCGTGCCACTGGAGAGACTTTTGTCACGATTGAGCGTGAGCCGGGTCGCTTTGTTGAGGTTCCAGTTCGGCTCGGCGCGCGCAGCGAGACTACCAGCGAGGTGATCAGCGGTCTCGAACCTGGTCAGCGCGTCGTCCTGCTGCCGCGTGACGCTTTCAACATCTTCAGCGGACCGCCCATCAGATAGGAAGGACAGCAATGCTCAAGCTGTTTCGCCGCAGCGTAAATGGACATCACGCAGAAACGCCGCCAGCGCGCAAAGTCGTAATCGACATTCGCGGCATCACTAAAAGTTACAAAATGGGCGATATTGAGGTTCATGCGCTGCGCGGCATTGATCTCAAAATCGAGGAGGGCGAGTTTGTGTCGATCATGGGACCGAGCGGTTCCGGCAAAAGCACGCTCATGAACATCCTGGGTGCGCTTGATCAGCCGACCTCCGGTACGTTCTTGCTCGATGGGGTGGATGTCAGCCGTCTGAGCGAAGCGGAACTCGCGCGCATCCGCAACAAGAAGATTGGCTTTGTGTTTCAGAACTTCAATCTGCTCAAACGCACAACGGCGCTGCGCCAGGTCGAACTGCCACTGATCTACGCGGGCGCGGGCAATCGCACCAAGCGGGCGCGCGCGGCGCTGGAATCGGTGGGATTAGGGCAGCGGCTTGACCATCTTCCGAGCGAGCTTTCCGGCGGGCAGCAGCAGCGCGTCGCCATTGCTCGCGCGCTGGTCAATGAACCCGCCATGATCCTGTCGGACGAACCGACAGGCAATCTGGACTCGCGCAGCGGAACCGAAGTCATGCAGATTTTCCAACGCCTGAACCGCGAACAGGGCATCACGATTGTTTTTGTCACCCATGACCCCTGGATCGCGCGTCACACGCAGCGCGTGGTCATGCTGCGCGATGGTAAAGTGATCGCCGACCGCGAGATCGCTAACCCACTGGTCGCTGGCGAACATGAGCGCCCATCAGAAGCGGACGAGATGGAGGCAGTGTTCAAAGACGCCTATTATGGCGGCAGGAAAGAGGAGTATAACTGAGCGGCGCGGTATGAATATCTCTGAGTCCCTGCGAATCGCAGTTGATGGACTGCTCACTAACCGCCTGCGTTCGCTGCTGACTATGCTCGGCATCATCATCGGCGTTGGCGCAGTGATCGGGCTGGTGAGTCTTGGGCGCGGCGTTGAGAATTTCGTCGCGGCGCAGTTTCAAGGGTTGGGATCGAATATCCTGTTTGTGTTTTCATCGCAGCCTACCTCCAGCACGCGCACGACGATCCAGCCGATCAGCACGATTGAAGCCCGCGCCTTAGCCGATCCAACAGTTGCGCCGAGCATTCGCCAGGTGGCGATGGAAACGAGCGTCCCCGCCGTTGTGATCGCCGGTTCGCGCAGCACACAGCTTCTTGTAAGCGGCGTCACGCCCAATTTCACCGAGGTTCGATCTTGGACGCCGACCCTCGGCGAGTTCATCAATCAGGATCACCTCGACACCGTCGCGCGCGTTGCTGTGCTGGGGACGACGATTGTCGAGCGGCTCTACGGCGATAAGACCTATAACCCGGTCGGTGAAGTGATTCGTATCAACGAGCGCACTTTCACTGTGATCGGCGTCATGGCAGAAAAAGCGGCGGGCTTCATCGGCGATGAGAACGCCGTCGTCTTCATCCCGATCACGACGGCGCAGACGCGCCTGTCGCAGTCACGCACCCGCGATGGCGGTTATCGTGTTGATGTGCTTTATGTGCAGGCGCGGGACGAGTCGCGCATGAATTCCGCCACGCTCGAAATTGAAACCTACCTCAGTGACGCGCACGGGATCATCTTTCGGGGTGAACAGGACTTCACCATTATCAATCAGGCGGACTTGCTCTCATCACTAGGGCAAGTGACCGGCATTTTGACGGTCTTTTTGGCTATGATCGCTGGAATTTCGCTGCTGGTGGGTGGGATCGGCATCATGAATATTATGCTTGTCTCCGTCACCGAGCGCACGCGCGAGATCGGCATCCGCAAAGCCGTTGGCGCGCGCGCCTCGGATATCATGATGCAGTTCTTGATCGAAAGCGTCATTTTGTCTTTTGTCGGCGGCACCATCGGCATCGCGCTGGGCGCGCTGCTGACGCTGCTCGGCGGCCTCCTCGTACCCGATCTCGAACTCGCCTTGACGACTGATGCCATTATCCTTGCGACAGGGGTCAGCGGCTTCATTGGGGTCTTTTTCGGGCTGTATCCCGCCAGCCGCGCCGCGCGAATGCGCCCAATCGAAGCGCTGAGGTTTGAGTGACGCCGATGATCGGAATTCTGCTCGAAAACATCCGCATCGCGCTGATCGGGCTGCGCACCAATAAGCTCCGATCCGCCCTGACGATGCTGGGGATAACGATTGGCGTTTCGGCGGTCATTTCATTGGTCTCCATTGGGCAGGCGGTCGACTCGTTTGTCCGCGATCAATTCCTTGGCTTGGGAACCAACCTGATGCTGGTCGTCCCTGCTCAGAATGATCGCGGCGAGACCGTCCGCATCACGCTCAATGAGGCGCGCGCGCTTGCCGATCCGCGCCGCGTGCCGGATGCGCTGTATGTGATGCCTCAGGTCAACTTGACTCGTCCGACCACCGGCAACGGGCGCTCCACCAACGGGCGCATTCGCGGCGTGGGCGCTGAATTCCCGACGATTCGCAGCCGACCCGTTCAGGAAGGGCGCTTCTTCGATCAGACGGAAGTGGACGGTCTGGCGCGCGTCGCTGTGATCGGTCTGACCGTGGTTGATCGCCTGTTCCCCGACGTCTATCCCATCGGGCAGTCCATCCGGATCGGCGGCGTTGCGTTTCGGGTGATCGGCGTGATGTCGCGTGCCGGTGGGGCAGGCTTCGGCGGCGATGAGGACGATCTGATCTTCATTCCAATTACCACGGCGCAAACGCGGCTCAGCGGCGAGCGCGTGCTGACCGGTGAGCGTCCAGTTACAAATGTCTTGGTGCAGGCGCGCGATGGCAGCGTGGTCGATCTGGTGGCGCAGCAGATTCGCCAGACCCTGCGTGAGGAGCGTCGAATCGCTTTCCGCGATGAGGACACGTTCCAGATTTTCACGCAGACCGATCTGCTCAATTCGCTCGGTCAGATCACGGCGCTGATGACGATCTTCCTGGCTGTGATCGCGGGCATCTCGCTGCTGGTGGGCGGGATCGGCATCATGAATATCATGCTGGTCACGGTCACGGAGCGCACGCGCGAGATCGGCTTGCGTAAAGCAGTTGGCGCGCAGAAGCGCGATATCGTGCTGCAATTTCTGACCGAGGCGACAGTCCTTTCTCTCACCGGCGGCGGCATCGGTATTGCCCTGGCTTTGGGGGCGAGCGCACTGGTTTCAGCTTCTCCGCTCGGCTTGACGGTCAGTATTGAGGCGGCAAATGTCCTGCTGGCAACTTTCATCTCGGTGGCGATTGGCATCTTTTTCGGAATCTATCCTGCCAGTCGCGCCGCCGCGCTCAACCCGATTGATGCGCTCCGCTACGAGTGAAGCGGCTATGCAGCGGCGTTATTATTGGTTACAATGGGCTGCAAAGAGTTTTGTTGCGAATAGGTAAAGGTGGAGCTTTCGATGGCAGCCTCGCTCAATCAAACCGATCAAAACTGCGCTAAGTCTCAAACCGTTCAGACCGACGCGACGGCGACGCTGCAATCTGTCCACAACAACATGCTCAACGGGCTTGGGCAGCTTGCCGACTATTTTGGTTTTAGCAAGGTCATCGGGCAGCTGTATGGCGCGATGCTGCTCAGCCAGCGCCCGCTGTGCCTCGATGATCTGGTCAAGACGCTGGATATTTCAAAAGCCAATGCCAGCATGAACATGCGTACCCTGGAAAATATGGGCATGGTGCGCCAGGTGTGGGTGCGCGGTAGCAGCGGACGCCGGAAATTCTATGAGGCTGAGACCGATTTTGGTCAAATCATTTCGGGTATCCTCAAAGGACGCGAACTGCGCGACATTGACCGCGCGCTCGATGTGATGAGCGAGGATGTCAAACGACTGCGCGCAGCGATCACAACCATGGACGACGATCAGCGCTCCATCGCGCAGCTTTATATCGAGCGCATCACTCAGATGGAAAGGCTGTTCCAGCTTGCGCAGGTTCTGATCGGGGCGATTCTGCTGCGGGTTGGGGATGGATTGGATTTTACGCAGCTGTTCACCGAGAGCGCTGAAACAACGCGCTCAGATGGGAATGTGAGCGGATAGCTCCCTCGTCGATCCTGCCCTTGTTCACGGTGTTTGTGCCGACTATAATCACGTATATTAAATCTGCGGGGGAGTGGCGGAACTGGCAGACGCGCATGACTTAGGATCATGTGTTTTACAACGTGAGGGTTCGAGTCCCTCCTTCCCCACCATCCGCACGAGAACCCACCTCCGTAACTGCACCACGAACCATTGTAGGGATAGCTCTTGAACGTACAGATTGAACGTCTAGAAAATCATACTGCGCGGCTGACTGCCGAAGTCGATCCGGATCGCCTCGAAAAGGCGAAGCAGAAAGCAGCGCGTCAGATTGCCGGCAAGGTCAATATTCCTGGCTTTCGCAAAGGGAAAGCGCCATATCGCATCCTGGTCAACTATGTCGGCGAAGCTTCGATCCTCGAAGACGCCTTCGAACTTCTCGGCAGTGAAATCTATCCTGAAGTGGTCGAAGCCAGCGGCGTTGATCCCTATGGGCAGGGTGAGATTGAGAACATCTCACTCGAAACTGATCCGCCGACCATTCAGTTCCGGGTGGCGCTCTCTCCAGAGGTCGATCTCAAGGACTACCGCTCGGTGCGTGTTGAGTACGCCCCGCCGGAGATTGACGATGAGACGTTCAACCGCGCCTTAAAAACGCTTCAGGAGCAGTACGCCGTCGTTGAGGAGAGCCATCAGCCGCTTGCTCGTGGCAACCGCGCTGTCTTCGACTTCATCTATGGATACGTACCGGATGCAAAAGCGGAAGGGGATGAAGATCACGGTCATGATCATATTCATGATCATGACTACGAGGAGTTCATCCACGAGCATAATTTCCCGCTGCTTTTGGACGGTGACATCGAGCTGCTGCCGGGCTTCATCGATGCTGTGATCGGGATGAATCCGGGCGAAGCGCGCAAATTCTCGCTGACCGCGCCTGACGATGCCGAGAAATACGGCGATTTTGCGGGAAAAACCATTCATTTTGATGTCAAGCTCGCTCGCATTGAGATTGTGACTTTGCCGGCTTTGAATGACGATTTGGCTGCGCGCGTGACCGCCAATCGTGACAAGCCGCTGACGCTGCTTGAACTGCGCCTCGATCTGCGTGAGAGTCTCCAAAAAGCCAACGAAGAGCGTTACAGGTCGCAGTATGTGATGGAAGTGATCGATGCCATTCGCGCTCAAGCGGACATTCGCTATCCTGAAGCCGTCGTCATCGATCAGATCAATACCTTCCTGAACGACTTCGATCAGCGGCTCCGCCAGCAGAATTTGACGCTTAAGGACTACCTGCGCTTGAACAACTTGTCCCTGGAGCAGATCGCAGAGGATTTTCGCCCGTCAGCCGTCCGAACGGTTGAGCGTGGGTTGGTGATGCGCGAAGTTGGCGTGCGGGAAGGCATCAAGCTCTCAGATCAACTGATCGATGCTGAGATCACGCGGATCGTCGAGACATATCAGGAAGACCGCCGCGACGCGCTGCGCGCCATGTTCGGGCTTTCCGAAATGCGCGCAAACATCGCTAACGATCTTCTGATAAGGACTTTGTATGATCGAATTATCGCGATTGCGAAAGGCGACGATCTGCCGCCTTTGGCGGACAGCCAACCGGCGCAATTAAACAACGAAGAAAAAGGAGAGACAGTCTGATGTTTCCGCAAAGTTTGATCCCGATGGTCATTGAGCAGGGCAGCCGAGGCGAGCGCGCTTACGACATTTACTCGCTTCTGCTGAAAGAACGGATTATTATTCTCGGAACCCCGATCAATGATCAAATCGCTAATCTGATCGTCGCGCAGCTTCTGTTTTTGCAGCGCGAAGACCCGGAGCGTCAGATTCAGATGTTCATCAATTCGCCCGGTGGTGTGGTCTATTCTGGAATGGCGATCTATGACACGATGCAGCAGATCAGCGCGCCGGTCAGCACTCACGCAGTCGGTCTGACCGCCAGCTTCGGCACGGTGCTGCTGACTGCGGGGACGCATGGGATGCGTTATGCGCTGCCGAATGCGACTATCCACATGCACCAGCCGCTTGGTGGCGCGCAGGGGCAGGCGACCGACATCGTCATCGCTGCCAATGAGATTATGCGCCTGAAAGATCGTCTGCTGGAGATTTTTGTCCGTCACACTGGGCGTGACCGCGAGGTGATTGAGCGCGATACTGACCGCGACATTTACCTGAGTGCGCCTCAGGCAGTGGAGTATGGGCTGATCGACGCGGTGCTGAAAGGCGCGAAAGACTCGGTTAGCGACTCGAATGGGGCGCGTGGCTGATGAACGGTACAGCTTTTCCCAAGCATCGCTGTTCTTTTTGTCATCGCAGTCAGGATGAAGTTGAGCGTCTGATCGCTGGGCCTGATGGCGTATTTATCTGTGACGGCTGCGTTGAACTCTGTCGGAATGTTCTCGAACGGGAAAAGGGAGAAGCTGTCACGTCTGAATTTGATCTGGAGCGTCTGCCATCTCCACGCGAGATCATGCGCTATCTCGACGAATATGTCGTTGGGCAGACGTTTGCCAAACGTGTTCTCAGCGTCGCGGTCTATAACCACTACAAACGTATCCGCAGCGGCGGCGTTGCTAATGGGGTCGAACTCGACAAGAGCAATATCCTGATCGTCGGACCGACCGGAAGCGGTAAAACGCTGCTGGCGCAGACGCTTGCCCGCTTATTAGACGTGCCGTTCTGCATTGCGGATGCGACTTCTCTGACTGAAGCGGGCTATGTCGGTGAGGATGTCGAAAATATCCTCCTTCGTCTTGTGCAGGCAGCGGATGGCGACATTGCCCGCGCCGAGCGCGGTATTGTCTATATTGATGAGATCGACAAAATCTCGCGCAAGAGCGCAGACAATCCGTCGATCACGCGCGATGTGTCGGGTGAGGGGGTTCAGCAGGCGCTTTTGAAGATCATCGAAGGCACGCTCGCTAATGTCCCTCCACAGGGTGGACGCAAACATCCGCATCAGGAATTCCTTCAGGTCAACACGACGAACATTTTATTTATCTGCGGCGGCACTTTTTCCGGTATCGAAGAGAATATCGCTAGGCGCGTTGGCGCCAAGAGCGCGATAGGGTTCCAGGCGCCGGCGCGAACGGATAAGGATAAGGCGTCGCTGCTGCGCCAGGTCAGCCCAGAAGACCTGATCGCTTACGGTCTGATCCCTGAATTTGTCGGTCGTCTGCCGGTTGTGATCAATGTTGACCCGCTCGATCATGCAGCGTTAATGCGCATTTTGGTGGAACCGAAGAATGCGCTGGTGCGGCAGTATACCGAGCTGCTCGCGCTCGATAAGCTTGATCTAGTCTTTGAGGAGTCGGCGCTGAACGCGGCGGCGGAGCTGGCGCTGCGGCGCGGCACGGGCGCGCGCGGTCTGCGCTCGATCATCGAGAGTCGGCTGCTGGATGTCATGTTTGAAGCGCCGGGACGTGATGACATTCATCGGGTGGTGATCGATGCCGATGTGATCATCGGCGCGATCCGCCCGCGACTCTATGGCGAAGATGGTCAGGAGCTTCCCTGGTTGGATGAGCCATATAAGGGCGCTGCCTGAGCGGGTCACGCGTTGGACAGTTGATGATCATCGGCGGCGGCTCACTGCGAGCAGCCGCTTTTTTATTCCCTTAGCGGATTGCCGGCGATGGGAATACAACCTGGGTTGACTCGATGGACATGCGTGCGAGCGCCAGGGCATCGAGCGGCGCTGCGCCGCCCCGTCCATTGTAGGGGATCACATAACGAGGGCGCATTCTGGCGATCAATTCAGCCGCTTGCTGAGCCGTAAAGGTTTCGCCAAGCGGAAGCAGGGCAACGTCTGCGCGAATTTTCGACATTTCCGAGATCATGCCGGTATCGCCTGCGTAGTAGATGTCATAATAGTTCATCGAAATCACAAACCCGACGCCGCGCTCGGCAGGAACTGCCTTGATGCAGGCACGTCCAATCGAAATACTTTGCCAGGGGCGAAGTACGATCCCGTCTGGAAGGTCGCGCTGCGCGCTCTCGCTTACGATGAGATGGGTTTGTTCGCCGCGAAGTTTGTCAATATCGACGGTGGAGCAGAGGGCGTAATCATGGTGGCTGATCAGCACGATATCCGCTGGGTGCGCCGGACGAGCGATGCGCCTAGGGTTGATGTAGACTCTCAGCGCATCCAAGATCGCAAAGCCGCCATGCCCAAGCCATTGAATCCGATCAATCATATTAAAACCCCAATCTGCATTCTTTACCAGTGGGTCACGGCGGTAAATTGTACCACAGCGCATAGGGCTTTGGTGTTACTTGTGTCGATAGATGCACGCGGTTATAATTGGGCAGTTCAAGATCATCGACTGCAGTCGAAAGAAACATGAGGACAGATCATCATGTCCGATAGACCGAATACGCCGCCGCGCCCGCTTGTTAAGAGTTTGACCAGTTCTCCTCGACTCGGACAAACGGACGCGCTGAGTAATACCTGGAGTCCGCCTCCGCTTCAGCGTCTCGAGGACACCGGCTTAAACCTGCTGGCGATTGCCGACCTGGTTCTTAAAGTGTTGTACTTCGGTGGATACATGCCGGGACACGTGATCTCGGATATTGTCAAGCTGCCTTATCAGAATGTGCTTGACGGGGTGATGGATTTTCTCAAACGTGAGAAATACGTCGAAGTCAAAGGCTCCGGCGGGATCGGTGAAGCTGGTTTCCAGTATGTGATCTCAGGGAAGGGCGTTGACAAGGCGCGTGAAGCGCTGGAGCGGTCGCAGTATGCCGGTCCAGCGCCAGTAACTCTGAATCAGTATGTCGAAGCAATGCGCAGCCAAAATCGCGAGAAGCTTATCGTTCATGAAGAGGAAATGAAGCAGGTGATGAAGAGTCTGGTCATTTCCGAAGATATGCTGGCGCGAATCGGGCCTGCGATCAACTCTGGCAAGTCGATCTTTCTCTACGGGCCTCCTGGCAATGGTAAAACTACTGTTGCAGAAACCGTTGGGCGGCTCATCCTCGGCAATGACATGTGGATTCCGTATGCCTTCGATGTCGATGGGCAGATTATTCGCGTGTATGACAACGTGAATCATGAAGTGGCGGATGAAGAGGGCAATGTCAAGCGCAGCGGCATTGCTGATCCGCGCTGGATTCGAATCAAGCGACCGATGATCATGGTCGGCGGCGAACTCACGTTGGCGGGGCTTGACCTTGTGTATGATGACATCAATAAATATTACGAAGCCCCATTTCAAGTGAAAGCCAATGGCGGTATGTTCCTGATCGACGACTTCGGTCGTCAGCAGGTGCGCCCGCGCGATCTCCTCAACCGCTGGATCGTGCCGTTAGAAAAAGGTGTGGACTTCCTCACCCTGGCGACCGGACGCAAAATCGAAATGCCATTTTTTGTGCTGATCGTCTTTTCCACCAACCTCGACCCGCGCGATTTGGTGGATGAGGCGTTTCTGCGCCGTATCCGCCATAAAATTGAGATTACAGACCCGACTTTTGAGCAGTTTCGGGAGATATTCAAGCGCGTCTGCGCGGCGAAAAATGTCAAGTATGATGAGCAGGCGTTGGCGTATCTGCTCAAGGAGTGGTACATCAGCAAAGAGCGTCCGCTGCGTTCGGTGCATCCACGCGATCTGATCAACCAACTGCTTGACATCGCGACTTATCTCAACAAGCCCCCTGTTTTGACCAAGGATTTGATCGACCGTGCCGCAGCATCCTACTTCGTCAAGCTATAGCCTGCGGCGGCGCAGCGGCGCAGCCGTCCCACGCCACAGTGTGTTTGTGCTGGACGACGGTGAAATTGTTGTCCAGTGGGATGCTCAGCGTGTTCAGGACTTACTCACCGGGCAATATCGACAGTACGACAGCCGCTCCTATGGACGACCGATTGCCGATCGCGACCTAGAGCAGCTTAAAGCGTCTGGCTGCGTTGAACATTACAACCGTCAGTTCGTTTGGCTGTTCGCGCTTCCGGAAAAAGGGCGGTTTGAAGGGCTGACCACGCAGGAGCGGATGCTGAGCCGCATTCGCGCTTACTATCTGAACACCATGCGCCCTGTTTCAGATCGCGACGCGCTTCAGGCACAGCTGCGCAGTTCAGGTCTGGAAGCGGCGTTCACCCTTCGAGAAATTGACGGCGGGCTGGCGATTTTCGGTCAGGAGGGCAAGCCTTTTGGTCACTTGAAGGACGCGGAAGCCAGTCAGCAGCAGCTCAGGCAGATTGATGCGGAGCTGTTTGGCGGTGCTGCAGTGGCGTTCATTGAGATGCACGTCGATCAGACGCCCGCTGATCTGGAGAATGATACCGATCCGCTTGAACTCAATGAGCTGATCGCTAGCCAAGACGCATCTGGCATTTTTATTGGAAAAACGGCGCTTCTGGTTTGCTCTGGAGACGACGAATGCAGTCATGCAGAAGCCGTTTTGAAAGAACTTGGCATCGAGGTATGGACGGCGACGACCGGCGCAGATGCGCTGCGCCAGTTAGAGGAGCGGTGTCCGCATCTGATGGTCATGGATTTGCATTTGCCCGACATGCACGGATGGCAAATGCTGAGTAAGGCGCGGGAAATCCTCGATCTGTCGAAAATGCGCATCATCGCGCTCTCGGATGTGGGCATGAATGAGGTGGATGATGCGCTGGCACTGACGGTAGCGTGTGTTCATTCGCTGCTCATCAAGCCGGTTGGTGCAAAGCGTCTGCGCTGCAGTGTTTGGATAGCGATGAAGGGTGTGACGCCGTGACACCGAAATCGGATCAGACGCCTTGGAAACACCGAATGCGATTGGTGCTGAGCAGCGAAACACGCATAGTTGAATGGATGGCTCCAGAGGATGTGCTGCACGCTGTTCGCCAGGATTATCTTGAAGCGATTGAATGGCTGTATCATGTCGAACGCGACAGCCGCCAAGCACAGCGTTTCATCACCGGCGCAATGCTGGTCAATCTTGCTCAGCGCATGTGGACACGGGCGAATACCCCGTCGTTTACAGGCGCGCTGCGCGCGGATCACCGGCTGATTGTGCGGCGCTTTTCTGAGGGCGGCGAAAGCTGCATGATCATCGATCATCAGACGCAGCGCCGCATGGCAACCTATCACGGTTGCACGGCGCAGCGCGCTGCAACGCAGGATTTAGGCGACGCTTCGGTCGTTTACCACATGAATTATGACCAGAGCGATCAGCGCTGGAAGATCGCGGCATTTGTTCAGGAACTGCCGCGAGGCTGGGAGCGTCGTTCCGCCGAAGGCGCGCGCGGATGGCTGGTCGAGGCATTCTCCATTTCCCCCCTGGACACCAGCGGACGCGATGCGTAAATGCTCTCCGAGGCTCTGGCTGTCGTGCCTAACGAGCCGAACTCCCAATCTGAATGGGGTTGCTGGAGATATTTAGAATTCAGAGTCGATGAAGGCAGCGGCGGCTGACTGACGGTATGTTGTTCATGTCGATCATCGCGCTGATTGGCAGTCCGCAGCCGGACACGCTCATCGACGAAACGCATCCAGCGTGATCCGTCGATGCCTATTAGCGCAGCAAAGGGCGAGACGCACGATTGCCTAGTATCGCGCCGGACAGCCGAATGAAGGCTTCGAAATGGACAACGCGAATACACCATGATCGATCAAGTCAAAATCTACGTGCGCAGCGGGAACGGCGGCGATGGCGTCGTCACATTTCGGCGCGAGAAATACGTCCCGCATGGCGGACCGTCGGGCGGCGATGGCGGACACGGCGGCGATGTAATCATCCGCGTCAATCCCAGGCTGAACACATTATCATTTTACAGCCGTCAGGTGCATTTCAAGGCGGCGCATGGTGCGCGCGGCGGCAGCGCGACTAAAACCGGGGCGAGCGCGGTCGATCTCGTGCTGGATGTCCCGCCTGGGACGATCATCCGCGACGCCGCGACCGGCGCGCTGATCGCTGACCTGGTGCAGCCTGGTGCGTCGATTGTTGTCGCAAAGGGGGGGCGCGGTGGGCGCGGAAACGCCCGCTTTGCCAGCGCGAACAACCAGGCTCCGCGCATTGCCGAGAAGGGTGAACCAGGCGAAGAAAAATGGCTCATTTTGGAGCTGAAGCTGATCGCAGATGTCGGTATCGTCGGCGTGCCGAACGCAGGCAAATCGACGCTGCTCTCGGTGGTCAGCAAGGCGCGCCCGAAGATCGCCGATTATCCGTTTACCACGCTTGAACCGAACCTCGGCGCCGTCACGCTTGGCGACGCCGATCTGGTCTTTGCCGACATCCCTGGCTTGATCGAGGGCGCGCATCTGGGCATTGGCTTAGGGCATTCGTTCCTGCGCCACGTCCAGCGGACGCGGCTGCTGATTCATCTGCTCAATGGCGACAGCAACGACCCAATTGCCGATTATAACCAAATCAACGTCGAGCTGGCGCTTTACGACGAGAACCTCGCCAGAAAGCCTCAAATTGTCGTCCTGAACAAGATCGATCTGCTCCATGTGCAGGCGCGTTGGGCGCAGATCGAAGCCGAACTGCGCGCACGCGGCGTTGAACCGATGGCGATCTCAGCAGCAACGCATCAGGGTGTGGATGCATTGGTCAAGCGGGTGTTTGCGGAAGCGGCGGCACTTCCTGAAGCGGCTCCGGAAGCGCCAGATGCTATGCCGGTTTACGATCTGCCAGCCGACTCGGAGGAAGTACCGTTTACAATTGAAAAAATCGATGATGGAGAATACCGTGTCTTCGGCAAACAGATCGAGCGTGCCGCTGACATGACTTATTGGGACTACGATGAAGCGATCCTGCGCTTTCAGCGCATTCTGGATGCGCTTGGCGTGACGGAGGCGCTGCGAAAGGCGGGAATCGAAGAAGGGGATACTGTGCATATCGGCAGCCATGAACTGGAGTGGTCGGATTGATGCAGCGGGTCGGTTTAGTGGGCGGCATGTTCGATCCGCCGCACATCGTGCATCTGGTGCTTGCGGAATTTGCGTTGGATGAGCTTCAGCTCGATGCCATCTGGTTTTTGCCGACTGCCGTCCCGCCGCATAAATCAGGGACACGGGTGCCTATCCATCATCGTCTGACCATGCTTGAGCTGGCAATTCAGAATCGACCGGAATTTTCGATCTCGCGGATCGATATCGACCGTCCGGGTCCGCATTACACCGTGGACACGCTGCGCCTGCTGCGCGAACAGCATCCCGAAATCGCGTTTTATTTCATCATGGGTGCAGACTCGCTGCGCGATCTGCCGCGCTGGTCGCGCCCAGCTGAGCTGATGAACTTGTGCTATCTGGTGGTGATGGATCGTCCAGGGGTTTCGGTGTCGCCCGACATGCATGAAGCCATCTTGCCCGGACTCAAGGATCGAGTCATCATAATCGAGTCGCCGATGCTCAACTTTTCCTCGACTGAAGTCACGGCGCGCCTGCGCGCTGGCAAAAGCGTCCGCTATATCGTGCCGGACGCGGTCTTGTCGTACATTAAGGAAAATGGATTATACGAATGAAAGCCTTTCGGATTTTCAGCGCCGTTCTGATGGCATGGTTACTCCTGGCGATGGGTGGTGTGAGCGCACAGCGCGCGCCCACGCTGACGCCGCCAACCTTGGTTCCGACTATGTCATCCCCGGATGGCGAAGCGCTGCTGGCGGAGTCGGCTGTGGCGCGGATTGTGCGAGATGGCGTTGTCCGCGTTGGCATCCTGTTCAATGAGCCGCCGTTTGGCGAACTCAATCCGCGCGGCGAGGTATTCGGCTTTGATGCTGACCTGGCGCGCAGCATGGCGCAGACTTGGGGACTCGGCGATGACGGGGTGCAGTTCATTCAGGTGACCCGCCAGACCGCTGTCGACATGCTGATCAGCGGCAGGGTGGACATGCTGGCGGCGGCGCTGGTGCATCGGCGCGACTTGGACACTCGCATCGAATTCAGCCAGACCTATTATCCGTCCTATCAGGCAGTGGTCGTGCGCAACGGCGACGGCGCGACCGAACTAGCGCATTTCGCTGACCGCAAAATTGGCGTTGTCATGGGGACGCCGAGTGAGAGCGCTGTTGCCGAATGGCAGAGCAGAGCAAGCTACGGCTTCAGTGTGCAGCGCTACGTGACGCTCGATTTGGCGATCACTGCGCTCAATGCGAATGAAGTGGACGGCGTTGTCGAGAGTGTCATTCGTCTGGAGCGGGCGATCTCGTCCGCGCCGGAGAACTATCGTATCGTCGATGAGCGGGTCATGCCGGAACCCATCGCCATTGGGCTTCAGCGTCAGGACGTGCCTTTTCGCAATCTGATCGACCGGACGTTGCAGTATCTTTTCCAGATTGGGCGCTTGGATGAGATTCACCGCGATCACTTCAACGGGGCGGACTATCCGGCTGCTGGATTCAATATCTGGGCGAATGTCGGCGACGCGCCGCGCATCGACGCGCAGCCCTCCGACCTGACCTACCCATCGTCCTATGCGTTGGCACGGCTGCAAAACACTGGTCAGGTGCGTGTGGCGGGCGTGCGCGAGCTGAATTTGGACGCGCCGGAAAGTCAGCGGCGCGCCGACGCGCTCAATCGCGGGCTGATCAATGCGCTGGCGCGGCGCTGGAATACGACGGTTGTCTACGTGCCGACGGACGGCAATCCGATTGACCAGGTGGTCAGCGGTGCAGCGGACTTGGCGGTTGGGGTTGCGCCGGACTGGAATTACGCTGGTCGGGTGGATTTCACCTCACCCTATCTGATGCATGGGCTGCGCCTGATGATCCGCAGCGGCAGCCAGATCAGAGGCTTTGATGATCTGCGTGGGCGGTTCATCGGCATCTTTCAAGATGAGGGCTATGCACGGGATATTGTGCTTCAAGAAGCGCGGCGCGTCAACGCCATCATCGATGACTTCTTCACTATCACCCGCGAGCAGGATGCTGCGTTTGTCATGCTGGTTGAGAACAACGTCGACGTGGTCTTCGGCGACAGCTTGAAGCTGATGGCGCATGTCCAGGCGCAGCCGGAGGCGCTGCGCCTATTGTCGCGTTCGGACGGAAGGGGCATCTGGTATACGCGCAATTTTGTCGGGCTGGCAGTGCCGGTCAATGATATTGATTTCCGGCTGCTGGTCGAATACACGCTGCAAGAACTCGCGCGCGACGGTGAGCTGCAAACGCTTTTACAGCCCGTGCTGCCGCCGGAGGACATGCTCACTTTTGAAATCTGGCCCGGCAGTCGGCATTTCTTCGGGTTTCAGCTCGGCTGACGGCGCTGCCCGATGATCGTCAGCAGCACGCCAGCGATGATCGCTGCGCTGCCGCCGATCTGTGCAGCGGTCGGCAGTTCAGCGAAGATGATCAGTGCCAGCACCGCGCTGCCGATAGGTTCCATTTGTCCAGCGATGCTGACCAAGGTCGCCGGAAGATAGCGCAGCGCGTAGTTGAACGACGTATGCCCGATCAACTGCGGCACGAGCGCCAGCACGATCAGCCAAAGATAGCTCGATGGACTAAATCCGGTCACGGGCTGCCCGCCGCTGATGACCAAGGCAATCAGAAAGAGCGCTGCAAACCCATACACGATCCAGATATACGGCAACAGCGGCAGCTTAGCGCGCACGCGGCGACCGATCAGCAGATAGAGCGCGATGGTCACTGCGCCGAGCAGCGCCAGTCCGCCGCCTAACACGGGCTGCTGACCTGTTCCATCATCGCTGCCCCCTGCTGTCCCGATCACCAGCCCGCCGATGAAGGCGAGTCCAAGCCCGAACAGCACCAGCCGCCCGAACTGCGCTTTGAATAACAGCCATTCCAGCAGTGCCACCCACAGCGGACCCGTGCTGACGAAGACAACGCTGATCAGTACTGATGTGTATTCCAATGACGCGATCCATGATGCGAAATGGACAGCGAGGAAAAATCCGGCGGCGCTGCTCAGGAGCAGGTCGTGTAGATTCAGGCTGATCAGGTCAGCGCGATGTCGCATAACGGTGAACGGCGTCAGCAGCAGCGCGGACAGCGTCAGCCGTCCAGCGGCGATCACCGGTGATGACATGCCGTCTATCTGCGCGAAACGGATGAAGATGGCGGCGCACGACGCGGCAAGCACGCCGATAAACAGGATGCCGAAGACGGATACAGGCAGGGTGTCCGGTTGAGTGCGGCTGGATTGGCTCATGAGCGCTGCATGAATCCCTTGTTATGAAAGATCGAAATCGCGCCGCTCAGCGGTGATCATCCAGCGGCGTCATGTTACAATATACCTAGTCATTTTACGGGTATCTACAATTCTAAGGAGCAGCGACGATGGCTTTTGAACTCGCCCCTCTTCCCTATGCGGCGAATGCCCTAGAACCTCATATCGACGAACAGACGATGAACATTCATCACGGGAAACACCATCAGGCGTATGTTACCAATCTGAACAAGGCGCTAGAGGCGCACGCCGACCTACAAACCAAGTCGATTGAGGAGCTGATCGGCGATTTGAACGCTGTCCCGGAAGAGATTCGCACGGCGGTTCGCAACAACGGCGGCGGACACTGGAATCATACCTTTTTCTGGAAGCTGATGACCCCCGGTGGCAGCAGCGCGCCAAGCGGCGCACTGGCGGACGCGATCAATGCCAAATTTGGCAGCTTCGACGAATTCAAGGCGGCATTCAAGGCGGCGGCGGTTGGTCGATTTGGCTCCGGGTGGGCATGGCTGATTGTTAATGCGGACGGCGGCGTTAGCATCGAGACCACGCCGAACCAGGATAACCCACTGATGGAAGGTAAGAAAGCGATTCTGGGACTTGACGTGTGGGAACACGCCTATTACCTGAAATACCAGAACCGCCGCCCGGATTACATCGACGCATGGTGGAACGTGGTCAACTGGGACGAGGTGGGCGCGCTTTACGCGGCGCGCTGACTGCCCGCTTCGTTAACATCCCGTTACATTCACGCGATGAGCGTGTGAAATTCCCGCGACTTTCAAGCGCGCAATTTCACGGAAAGCAAAAAGGCGCTACAATTTACAGCGCCTTTTTGACTCACGATGTGGAGTAAATGAACAACATGGCGGAGTTTCGGATTGAAAAAGATTCGTTGGGGGAAGTGCAGGTTCCAGCCAGCGCCTATTACGGCGCGCAGACCCAGCGCGCTGTCAATAATTTCCCGGTGAGCGGACTCAAGCCGTATCCGGCGTTCATCTGGTCGATGGCGCTGATCAAGCGCGCCGCGGCGGAAGTGCATAAAGACCTCGGCTTGCTCAAGGAAGAGTGGGCAGACGCGATCATGAGAGCTGCCGATGAAATTCTGGCAGGGCAGCATCACGATCAGTTCGTGGTCGATCCGTTTCAGGCGGGCGCGGGGACAAGCCATAATATGAACACCAATGAGGTGATTGCGGGGCGCGCCAATGAACTGCTCGGCTACCAACTGACGGACAGCGGCAAACCGATCAACGCCAATGACCATGTTAACATGGCGCAAAGCACAAATGACACGATCCCGACAGCGATTCGGCTCGGCGTGCTGTGGAAGCTGGCAGACCTGCTCAACGCGCTCCACAAGCTGGCGGACGCGCTTGAAGCCAAAGCCCATGAATGGGATGATGTGGTCAAGAGCGGGCGCACGCACCTGCAGGACGCTGTCCCGGTTCGACTCGGACAGGAATTCGGCGCATACGCCAAGGCAGTTCGGCGCGGCGTCGCCAAGATCGAGCAGGCGGCGGAGCATCTGCGGCGGCTGGGCATAGGCGGGACGGCGACCGGGACCGGTCTGAACGCCCATCCGGAATATCACAGCCGGATGGTCAAGAAGCTGAGCGAGCTGGCTGGTTTTCCCCTGTATGAGTCGGATGATTTGTTCGAGTCGATGCAGTCACATGCGGACGCGGTGTTCTTCTCTGGCGCGCTGCGGGCAATGGCGCAAGACCTCAGCCGAATCGCCAATGACATTCGCCTGCTGTCGAGCGGACCCACCACTGGGTTAGCTGAGATCACCTGTCCGCCGGTGCAGCCTGGGTCGTCGATCATGCCGGGCAAGGTTAATCCGGTTATGGCGGAAATGCTCAATATGGCGATGTTCCATGTGATCGGCAACGATACCACAGTGCTGCTGGCAGCGCAGGCTGGACAGCTCGAACTCAATGTGATGATGCCGATCATCGCGCATAACCTGAATGAGTCGATGATCGTCATGACCGGCGCGGTCAATGCCTTCACTGAGAAGTGTGTTGTCGGGCTGACGGTCAACCGGGAACGTGCCGAAGGCTGGCTGGCGAAGAATCCAATTCTGGTGACCGCGCTCAACCCGATCATCGGTTATCAGAAGGGCGCGGAAGTCGCTAAGCGCTCGCTGGCGGAGAACCGCAGCATCAAGGAAATTGTGGTTGAGCTGGGCTATATGACGGCAGAGGAAGTCGATCAGGCGCTTGATGCGCGTAAGATGACCGAGGGTGGCATTCAAGGCATCGCAGCGGCGGGCTGATTCGCCGTCAGATGGGGCGTAAGCGTGTCCACGCGCAGACTGGGAAAATACGAAGTCATCGAACGGCTGGGGCGCGGGGGGATGGCAGAGGTCTACCGCGCCTATCACAGCAGCCTTGATCGCTATGTGGCGATCAAGCTGCTCCATGCCTTCCTTGCTGACGATCCGGAGTTCAAGACACGCTTCGAAAAAGAGGCACGTAACATTGCGCGTCTCAGACATCCCAACATCGTTCAGGTCTATGACTTTGAAAACGATCCAGACTCTGAAAGCTATTACATGGTGATGGAGCTGATCGAGGGCGAGACCCTGAAAGATGTCATGGGTAGGCTCGCTGAAGCCAGTCAGACGATGCCAGTCGATGAAGCGCTGCGCATTGTGCGGCAGGCAGCAGTAGCGCTTGCGTATGCCCACAGTCAGGGCATGATCCATCGCGATGTCAAGCCTGCCAATCTGATGCTCGACCACGAAAATCGAGTTGTGCTGACCGATTTTGGAATCGCCAAGATCGTCACCGGCATTCAGTTCACTGCCAGCGGCGGTATGGTCGGGACGCCCGCTTATATGGCTCCAGAGCAGGGCTTAGGCGATGCGGGCGATGAGCGTTCCGATCTGTATTCACTTGGCGTGATTTTGTTCCAGCTCGTCACTGGACAGCTTCCGTATGAAGGCGATACACCGCTTGCCATCATCCTTCGCCATCTGAATGACCCGATCCCGTCAGCGCGCGCGATCAACCCCAATCTGCCTATCGAGATCGAGCAGATCATCAACAAGCTGATGGCAAAGCGCCCTGAGGATCGCTTTCAGAATGCCAATGAGCTGATCGCTGCTATTGATGCGTATCAACGTGTCGACGGGGATTATGAGCCGCGCCGCACGCCGCCGACTCTGCCTGTGATGCCGCCGCGGACGGAAACCGAAACGCAGGACATCACGCCGGTCGCGCGCGCTAAGCAGCCTTCAACCCAGAAGAATGCTCCTCCCGCCTTCACCGAGACAGTAAAGACGGATCGGCTGCCGCCGCGCCGGCGCTTTCCGACGTGGCTTGTGCTGCTGGTGCTGTTTGGATTGATCGGCATCGGCGGCTACGCTCTATTCACGGGTGAAGGCGGCGAGCGCCTGCTGGCATTGATCGTCAGCCTAACGCCAACCCCGTCCGATACGCCGACTTTTACACCGACATCGACCGCGACGGACACCCCTACCCCCACACTGACCTTGACTCCTAGTCCAACGAGTACCGATACCCCAACGCCGACCTTTACGCCGACTGCAACGGATACCCCGACGCCAACGGCTACACCTACACCTACATCAACAGATACGCCGACATCGACCGCGACACCGACGCCGCTGCCCACTCATACGCCGACGGTCACAAATACCCCAACGCCGACTTTTACGCTGACACCGACTCCGTCCTATACGCAAACACCAATGCCGACTCCCACGCCGTCGATCACCCCAACTCCATCGCATACGCTCACGCCGTCGATCACCCCGACTCCGTCTCCCGATGTGACCCTGACTCTGATTCAGGCGACCTTTCTTTTAGAAATTCAGACCGCGACCATTGCTGCCTGCGACTTCGACTACGAGATCGTCTCGCAGACGCCCGAAAACGGCTTTTTCCGCCAGGCGGAGATGCCGTTCACAATGGAGATTCGGCTGCGCAACACTGGGAACTGTCCCTGGGAGCGCAACTCGGCGCTCACCTATGTGCCGGGCAGCGGCGAGAACTTTGACGCAGAACCGCGCATTCTGGTGCGTGAACGGGTCAATGTCGGGCAGGAGACGGTGATCGTGCTGAATGGGCGCGCGCCTGCCAACAGCGGGCTGGCGTCGGGCTTATGGGAGCTGCGCACGCCGGGGCAGCTTCTGATCGGCGCGCCGCTGACGATCAGCGTCAATGTCTTTGGCGGACGCTGACCTGAATTTAAGATGGATCGGGAAACTGCCCGGGCAGTCGTGTGGGAATGTGTGCAGTCAGATTGGTTACGCTGGAAGCGATGCAGGCACATGCGGAGCTGCTTGCTCTGAATGGGGTTGCAAAAGCGTAGGGCAGGTGACATCCCGCCCTGAACGTGCTGCCTACGCCAGGATAGTCACTGGTGTTCCAATATCCGCAAAGTTGTAGAGCCATTCCGCTTCCGGCGTCGGCAGATTGATGCAGCCGTGGCTCATGCGCGCGCCCCAGTTGTCATGCCAGAATGTGCCGTGAAAGGCGTATCCCCCATAAAAATACATCACGTATGGCACGCCGGGCAGATAATAGCCAGGACCGGACATCGTCTGCGACCGATATTTGCGCTGAATGGTGAATGAGCCGACGACGGTCGGAGTTGCCTCGCGCCCAATTGAGACGAGGATGCTGCGAACCAGCCGACCATCTTCATAAGCATACGTGCGGAAACTGCTCAACGAGACGATCAGCTCGCGTCCAACCGTGCGTGTTGGCGGCGGTGCGTCAGGGGCAAACAGCGTCGGCGCGACGGCGCTGTTGGCTGCAGATGGGATCAACAGTGTTTGCCCAACTTCAATGCGATTAGGGTCAGTGATGTTGTTGAGTTCGGCGATAGCGAGCCAGCTCACGCCGTAGAGCTGCGCGATGCCGGAAAGCCGCTCACCCGCCTGCACAACGTGTTGAATCCCGCTTGGGCGGATGGTGACAGGGAGATTGCTGTCACTACCGCTTGCTGGCGCTGTTCCCGTGCTGACGATGAGGCGCTGCCCCGCGTAAATCAGATTGGGATTGTTGATATTGTTCAAATCCATGAGCTGGCGCATCGTCAAGCCATACCGCGCCGCAATGGCGCTCAGATTTTCGCCCCACTGAATGACATGATACTGCGTTTCAACTGGGGAGATCGTCTGCGCGGTTGACCGCGGCGCAGCAGTCGCTTGCGCGGAAACGGCGGTCGGCTGCGCTGTGGGCTGTTCACGCTGCGGGATGATCAGGCGTTGACCTGCGAATATCTGCCAAGTGTTAGAGATATTGTTCGCTTCCGCGATAGCTGCAACCGTCACATTGTGATACTGCGCGATGCGGAACAGATTGTCGCCAGGTCGAACGATATAAATGGTCGGTTCCTGCGCGGAAGCGGGAAAGGTGGCTAGGGAAGCCATGAGGACGATCACGGCAAGTTTGAAAAAACGAGACATGCGCTCGCTCCTCGTAAAAACCATGTGCAAAAAATGTGAAGCTGTATTGATTATAGCTTTAAAACCAGCTCGTCGTCATCAATGGGACTGTAAGTAAGGCGGATGAATTTGACTTTTCAGCGGCGTTTCTCTATCATCGGACTCGATTAAGGGGCAAACATGCTGTTACGCGCCTATCGTCTGACCGATAAATTGGGTGTCGCTGTTCTAAAGGGCAGCGTCGCGCTTTATGATGCTGCGCTGGAAGGTCTAGGGATCGTCTGGCGTCAGATCATATTCGCGCTGAGGGGCGCGTGGCGGGTTATCTGGTTTGTTCTCCGTCCGGCTGCCTTCGTCATCGCGTCGATTTTGATCTTTTTCTTCAACATCTTCCTGCGGGCGACTGGTCAGACAGCGATCAGCCTGCGCCGGAGTGGGACGAATGCCATGGCGAGACGTGCAGCGCGCGCGGAGATTGATGTCGCGCTTGTGGAAGACCCGCTGCGCGCACAGAATCGCGTCCTCAGCCTGCTGACCGTGCTGCTGCTGTCGCTGGTCTTTGCAGTCCTGTGGGCGACTAATCCAGCGCGCACCTTCGGCGTGGCGGCAGTAGTGGATATTGGCTTGAACAACCCTGTTGCGCTGTTTGCAGAGACGCCTCTTCCAGCGACGTCTGTACCGGCGCTGCTGGCGACACCCGTTCCGACAGTGACGCCGCTGCCGTCTGTTCTGGAAGTCAGCGGCAGTATCGCCTACGTCGCCCGCGAAGGCGGGCAGACCGATATCTGGGCGATCCCCGTTGGCGGGTCGCGCCCGATTCGACTCACCAACAGCCCTCAGGATGAGCGCGATCCCGCCTGGTCACCGGACGGGCGGCGCTTGGCTTATGCCTCTCGGCAGAATGGCAATTGGGAAATCTACTTCTACGATGTGATCAGCGGCGGGACACAGCGCCTGACCTTTGATCTGTCGTTTCAGGGCAGACCGTCATGGAGTCCTGATGGTGATTTGCTTGTCTACGAGAGCTATCAGGGGAACAACCTCGATATCTACATTCTCCGTATCGACGGCAGTCAGCCGCCGATCCGCCTGCCCGGCAGCTCGAATGCGCCCGATTTTTCGCCCGCCTGGTCGCCGGATGGACGGCGGATCGCGTTTGCCTCATGGCGCGACGGTAATCAGGACATTTACATCTTTTCGCTTGACGATCAGTCAGTCACTAACCTGACCAACACGCCGACACGTCACGAGGACTACCCTGCATGGAGTCCCGATGGGGAGTTCATCGCCTACAGCGCGCTGGATGAAGGGCTGGAGAAGGTCTTCATCAAGCCATCGCGCGATCCAAGTGCGACAGCGGTTGTTGTCGGGCGCGGACGCACGCCAGCGTGGTCGCCCGATGGGCTGAGTCTGGTCTTTGCGGTCGACTCGGTTGACAGCACGCAGTTGATCGCCAATCCGGTGGCGGGTGTCGGTGTGCTGACAAGCATCATCCCCGTGCCGTTGGGCGCATCGCAGCCCGTCTGGACAGGCGCGCTGCTGCCGGCTGCGCTGGTCAACAGCGGCGGACTGCCCTCACCGGTGACTTCACCGCTGTTCATCGAGCAGGAAGAATTCCGTCAGCAAGACCCACCTTACCGGCTTAATCCGATCACCGGCGTCCAGGTCGAAGACCCGCTGCTCAGTGATCGGGTCAACGACTCGTTCAACGCGCTGCGGCAGGCTGTGCTGACACGTGCCGGATGGGACTTCATGGGTCGGCTGGATCATGCCTTCTGGCGCATCGACCGACCGCCGCAGCCTGGCGAAGAACGCCGCAACTGGCATATGACCGGGCGCGCCTTCTCCATCACCCGCAGCGGGATCATCGGCTTTCCGCCGCCGCTGGAGGTAGTGCGTGAGGAGGTCGGCGTGGATACGCTGTGGCGCGTTTATCTGCGGGTTGCGGAAGATGCGCAGTCCGGCGAACTGGGCGAACCACTGCGGCACATGCCCTGGGATTTTGCCAGCCGCACCTCGGGCGATATCGAAGCCTATAATCAGGGGGGCAGGCTGAAACGCGAGTTTCCGCAAGGATACTACATCGATCTGACCCTGTTAGCGTCCGATTATGGCTGGGAGCGCTATCCAGCTGGCAGCGACTGGCGCGCCAATGCCAACAGCATCAACTACTGGATGTTCACGAAGACGGATGGACTGACCTGGTTCCAGGCGATGCGCGAACTCTACACCGAGGCACAGCTCGGCGGGTTTGTGCCAACCGCGACTCCGAGCGCGGCGGGAGGGTAAGCGATGCAAAGAGGAGGCTCTGGCGGATTTCCCGCGCTCATCTTGGTGCTGCTAGCGCTTGGCGCATTCGGCGCGCTCGTTTATACCAATGCGCAGCCTGCGCCAGCGCTGCGCGTGATCGTCCCGACGGAAGCCCTCCCGACTGCAGTCGATAATTTATGGGCGAGCATCCTTGAGGCAGGCTTCGGCAGTGACAGCACGCCGCTGCCGACCATTGCCATTCCCACCGCCGAATTTATCCCACCGACGCTTGAAGCGGCGCCTGCTGCGCTGACGCCGCTCTCACCGATGGAGATTGCAGGCGCAACAGCGGTCGCGTTCAGTGTTGGCGCAACGCCAACCCAAGCGGCGCTTCCCGCGACTGCCGCACCCCTGGCAACTGCGCAGCCGGTCACGCAGCAGTATGTGACGCAGCCGCCTTCTGCCTGGAAGCCGCCGCCGCTCATCCCGCCGCTCTCACGCGATCCGCTTGGACGCGATCACTTCTGGTTCACCCGCCCTGTGGACTCCAGCGCCAACAATGCCGGCTTGTTTTACTACCCGTATGGTTCGGACGGACCCGAAAACCTGTGGCGGATTCATGCTGGCATCGACATGCCGAATCCGATTGGCGAGACCGTGCGCGCGGCGGGGTCGGGGATTGTCGTCTGGGCAGCGGACGGACTGCGGACAGCGGGCGGCGCATTTCAGGACACCTACAGCTATGGCAATGTTGTCGTGATTCAGCATGACTTCGGCTGGCGCGGACGCCCGCTCTACACGCTGTATGCGCATTTGTCAGCGGTGCTGGTCGTGCCGCAGCAGACTGTCAGCGCGGGCGACGCGATTGGTCTGGTCGGCAACACGGGGCGCGTCACGGGTCCGCATGTGCATTTTGAGGTGCGCATCGGCGATCAGAATAATCTCTTATCTGGGACAGTGCCAGGCTATGGCAGCACGCTCAATCCGGTACTGTGGATGGTTCCCTACGTTGGGACAGGCGTGATCGCAGGTCGGCTGACCAATGCGGCTGATGAGCTGATCATGGACGCGGACATCACCATTCGGGAGGTGGCACGTGGGCTGGTCGTCGATACGACCACGACCTACATCTTCCGTGGGACAGCCGTAGATGTGAATTCCGATCCAGTCTGGAACGAGAACTTTGTTGTCGCTGATGTGCCAGTTGGGCGCTATGATGTGATCGCCAATGTCAATGGTGAACGGGTCATTCAGCGGGTGAGCGTTCTTGAAGGGACGACAACCTTCGTCGAACTGTCGCTTGGAAATCGGACGCCGAGTCCGTAAACGCATGTTACGGGTGCGTTTTGTGGATAGCGGACATCGACGCGACAGGATACACTTACGCACTAGGCGGATTCGTTCAGCGTGCGATGAGCGAGGCGCTGTTGGTTCTGAGTTTGAAGATCGAGGAGGCGTTTTCTCCATGTTACGCAAATTACGGCGGCTGCTGCCGCTTATAGGGCTTTTGCTGCTCATCTCGATGAGCGCAGCGGCGCAGGCGCAGTCGTCCCGTAATCTGGTTCCGGGGACACCACTCAGCGGCACGCTGGATAACACCAATAATATCGTGCAGGTCTATACCTTAGTCGGCAGTGCCGGGCAGTCGATTGCGCTGACGGCGGCGAATACGCTCAGCGTCCCGATGGCGCTGGCGCTGACCGATGCAGCAGGCGCGACTGTTGCCCAGATTGTGGACGATGACTTGAGTGGCGATGTCACACTGACTGCTGTGCTCCCTGCGCCCGGTGTCTACTATGTCACTGTCTTCAAAGCGGCAGGCGTTGGCTCGATTGGCGTGCTGGACTTCACCATTACCCTCGCCAGCGAAGGCGAGACGCCGCTTCCTACCGCGACTCCATCAGCGCCGACGGTCGATGCAGTCGAAGCGCTGCTGACCGCGACTCTGCCGCCGCTGAGCGAAGTCACAGCAGCGCCGGAAACAGCCGCCTCCCCAGCGCCGTTTGTCAATTCGACTGGCATCACCATCACCCTTGCCTGGAATTCGAGCAACGATCTTGACCTGGAAGTGCGCGATCCGGTGGGCGGATCGCTCTATTGGACGACGCCGACGGTGAACAGCGGCGGATCGCTCAGCCCGAATGTGAATCAGGGCTGCGGTGTGACAAACGCGGCTAACCCGACTGAGACGGCGGTCTGGCTGCCGGGCGGAGTCCCGGTTGGAAGCTATGAAATCCTGGTCTATTTTCAGGAAGCGTGCGCCGGTAGTGCGCCGCAGACGTTCACTATCAATGTTGTTGCCAACGGCACAACCCTGACTCCAGTCACGGGGACACTTCTGCCTGAGCAGACGTTTGTCACCAGCTTCATCATCGATGCAGATGGCGCGGCGTCACTGACGGGCTTAGCCGGCATTGTAGATGAACAAATACTGCCCGCGCCTGCCGCGCAGATATTGGCGAACGCAGTTCCGGCAGCGGTTGGCACGGCGATCACCGGCACGATTACCAACGCTCAGCCTTACCAGGCATATCAGTTCCAGAGCAGCGCGAATGAAGTCGTTTCGATCACAATGCAGGCGACCTCAGGCAGCCTCGATACCTATCTGGCGCTGCTGGATGCGGGTGGCGCGATTGTCCGCTTTAACGACGATCTCGCGCCAGGCGTGACCGACTCCGCCCTGAATGATGTCCTGCTGCCGAATTCGGGAACGTATACCGTCGTAGCGACGCGCTATGCCAAAGCTATTGGCGGCACGGAAGGCGATTACACGCTGACTATCAGCAGCGCGTCGGCGGGTCTGCCGGAGGCATTCCTCGCGCTGCCGCGCGGATCGCTGGAAGTGCGCCTGTTGTGGAATACTGCCGCTGATCTTCAGCTTCTGCTGCGCGATGCCGCTGGCGATTCGGTCTTCGATGATCGACCGCAAATTCTGAGCGGGGCGATTCTCGGCGCGGACGGCAACGTCAACTGCCGCGCTCCGCAGGGCAATACAGCCTTTTCCTACATCTACTATCCGCAGACCATCCAGCCGAGGCTTGGCTCATACGAGGTCGAAGTCTGGTATCAGAATGCGTGCGGCGAGACGCGCCCAACCACCTTCAGCCTTTTCATCATTCTCAATGGGCGTGAGGTGTACAGCGCAACGGCGCAGCCCCTCCCAGGCGAGCGCTTCCTGACGAGCTTTACTATTGGCGCAGATGGCACTGCGCAGCCCAGCGACGGCGGAATCTATCGCGGTCTCGCCAGCCTGGATTATCAGAGCCAGGTGGAGAATGCCAGCGTGATCGTTCCCGGTGTCCCCGCCAACGGGAGTATCACTCCGGACAACAAATTCGATGTGTATGTATTTGACGGGCAGGCGGGAGACCGGGTGGACATTGCTATGAACGCCACTTCTGGCACGCTCGATACGACCTTGTATCTGGTCGGACCACGCGGGTCTCAGCTTGCTGAGAACGATGATGTGGTTCCAGGCGTGAATAAGAACTCTCTCATCCCCAACTTTACCTTGCCAGAGACCGGACGCTATATTATCATAGCAACGCATTTCGGCGCGTTATATGGTGGCACAATTGGAACGTACACCCTCAATCTGACGGTGACGCCTGCCGCATAGGAAAATCGAAAATGGGGCAGCTTCATCCACTTTTGATGGGCTGTCCTCCGCAAACCGCATGACAACAACCTGCTTAACGGGAATGGTTCGTCGATGAAGTTTCGCTTGTTCTTACCAGGTCTGCTTTTCCTGGTCGTCTCTGCTGCTGCCTGTTCTGCGCCAGAACTGCGCGACCCGAATCTGCTTCAAGATATAAGTCTCATCACCAGTGATCCATGCGCCGCGCCCTGCTGGCGCGGAATCACCCCTGGTCAAACAAGCTGGCGCGATACGCTGATCATCCTTGAGGATGATCCGACGATTGAAAATCTTCAGACTCAAACCGATGAGAACAGCCCAGCCGCAGCGGCGGACTGGCAGCAGCGCGGCGGCGCAGCCTGCTGTCAGGCGTTCAGCGAAGACGGACAGACGGTTAGCATCCTGTTTCTTCGGACAGCACCGACGATGACGCTTGGTCAGGTCATTGCAACTCATGGTGACCCCACCTATGCTGTCGGCAGTCCCTTTTCCGATAACCAGGCAATCGTCAACTTGATCTATCCGAACGTCCCGATGGTTGTTTACGCCTTCGTCCCCGGTGTTGAGGGTGAGCTTAGCGCAAACAGCGAAATTATCGGCGTGCTGTATATGACGCCTAAAGATATGGAATTGCTGTCTGTGACCAGCAGCCTGCATCTGTGGGATGGATACAGACCTTATGCTGCATATCGTGGAGATGAAGATGCGCCGTTTGATGTTACGCCAAGCGTCACTTTAACTCCCACGCCAACCAGCGAATCGTAATCACTGATCGATCAAGTAACTATACGCACGAAGGGTAGAATAGGAGAACCTCTGCATGAGTGAAGAAGCACCGCGCACGATAGATGATTTGCAGGTTGGCATGGCGCTGACCGGCACCATCAAAAGAATTGAGCTTTACGGCGCCTTTGTCGATATCGGTCTTGGGACAGATGGCTTGCTGCATATTTCACAGCTAGGTCGTCCGAACGTTCGCAATGTTGAGGATGTTGTCAAGGCGGGCGAGACGGTCACTGTTTATGTTTTGAAAGTCGATCCCGCAAATCGGCGGATCGCGCTGTCGCTGGAACAACCGCCGGCAATGCCCTGGGATAATCTTGCTGTCGGCAAGGTGGTCACGGGCAAGGTGATCCGCATGGAGAAATACGGCATTTTTGTGGACATTGGCGCAGAGCGCCCGGGGATGATCCATGTCTCGGAATTGGCGGCGGGATATGTTCAGCAGCCCTCCGATGTGGTGAAGATTGGCGACGAGGTTCAGGCGCAGATCATCAAGATCAATCCGAAGCAGAAACGAATCGATCTGAGTATCAAAAAGCTTCAGGAGGAGGCTGAACCGGAACGGTCTCCACGTCACGGTAGACACCAGGCAGAACGGATCGAGGAGGAGACGACCGATGAACGCGCTCCAACGGCGATGGAATTTGCGCTGCGCCGCGCTATGGACGGCTCGAACTACGAGTATGAAGCCCCATTTCCGGTCAAAGGGGATGGCAAGCGAAGCAAACGCGATAAGCGTGACCGTCGGGATCGCCGTGATCGGGATTACGAGGATATCTTTGAGCGGACGCTGCGCGGACGCTAAAACAGCATTAGCGGGGCGCTAAAGGATCGCAGAGCTGTTATGCGGCTGCGATCCTTTTTATTTCACAGTTCGCGTTAAGAGGTGAACATACTCAGATAGAGCCGGCGTGATGCCAGTATCAACATGATCGTCATGCAGGCGTGCGCAGTCAGACACCACTGGCAGGTGGCGCGGATGATCGTCAGCGAGACAAATGTCAGATAGCAGTGATAAATGAAACAGAACAGCGCCACGCCGAAGATGAACGTGATGCCGTAATCGCGGACGACTTTGATGCGTGGCTCTAACAGCAGCACCGTTCCCATCATCAGCCAGGCGATAAAAGCCAGGTATGAGACGGGAATACCATGGAACTTTGACCAGGCGCTATTAGTGACGACATCGCAGCTGTTGCCATCGCCAAGGCAGACCAGCGATGATTGGGTAAGTTGTGTGTAGCTCAGATAGCCTGTAGTGATCAGCGCCACCACGAGGACGATGAAGCTGAAACGGCGCAGGCGGGCATGACGTGGATCAAATGAAAGCTGGGGATTGGGACTGGTTTGAGCAAGGGTGGACATACAAGACACTCCAGATTAACGTACCGGACGCAGCAGACGAGCATCAAGCATGGTTCCGGCTGCAACCGTTGTGATACCTTCGGGGATGATCACCAGCGCATCCGCCAGGATCATTGACGTGAGCGCGCCGGAGCTCTGTGTTCCGGTCAGGGTGGCGACCCATTGATCACCATCACGGCGGAGCATAGCACGCAGATAACTGCGGCGTCCATCGGATTGGATCGCTTCACCGGCAGTGACGCGCAGGGTTTGCGTGTCATCGGGTCGTCCGCCGAGCTTGAGCAGGACAGGACGGACAAACAGCTCAAACGTCACCATCGCCGACACGGGATTGCCAGGCAGCCCAAAAAACGGAATGCCGCTGATGGTTCCATATGCCAGCGGTTTTCCAGGGCGCAGATTGACTTTCCAGAAGCCGATCTTGCCCATCTCATTTAATACCGTCTTGACCACATCGAACGTGCCAACGGACACCCCCGCAGAACTTAGGATGACGTCCGGGCGATGCTCGACTGCCTCGCGAAAGCGCGCGCGCGTGTCGTCTAGGGTATCGCGCGCAATGGGAAGCCGGATCGCCTCTGCGCCGCAGACAACGGACAGCGCGTACAGGCTGTATCCATTGGCGTCGTAAATCTTTCCAGGTGACAGCGGTTCGCCGACTTCGATCAGTTCATCGCCTGTGCTGATGATCGCGACGCGAGGACGCCGGATCACTGGAACGGCTGCCATACCAAGTGCCGCGAGAACGCCGATTTCGGCTGGCGTTAACACAGTTCCTGCGGTGAGCACAACCTGTCCGGCTTTGATATCCTCCCCAACTGGGCGAATGAATGCGCCGGCTTTCACACTCCCTTTGATAGTCACATAAGCGGGCAGCGCTGTATGCTCCCCGCTGCGCCAGGGCTGATCGGTCTGTTCCATCGGCACAACCGCGTCCGCTCCATGCGGAATAGGCGCGCCGGTCATAATTCTGGCGGCTTCGCCAGGAGCGATCCTGCGCTGCGGGATGGGCGCGCCTGCAGCGATATCATCGACCACGCGCAGAAGCGTATTGGTCGCGCCTAAATCGGCGGCGCGGACAGCATAGCCATCCATGCTTGAATTTGCGAAGGACGGGATCGCGTGATAGGCTATGATATCCTCTGCCAAAACCCGACCCAGCCCATCGAGCAGTGAGACGCCTTCCGCGGAAAGGCGCTCAAAATCCGCCAGAATGCGGGCGGAAGCGAGATCGACATTCATCAAGTCAGACACAAAACACTCCAGATGATTTCCTACGATATTATATCGATCACCCCCGATAATGAAAATCTGAGATAGAATAGAGATAATGCATTAAACAAATGTTATATATGGACGAGCCGCTATGACTCCGTCTCCGACTACGACCGTAAGCTTACAAACGCTTTTGGATGCGCTGCCAAATCAATCGGAGAGCTGTCGTGCGCTGGTTGAGCGCGCTTACCAGTTTGCGGAACAGAAGCATGATGGTCAGCTGCGCGCATCAGGCGAGCCGTATTTCACCCATTGCGTCGCTGTCGCGCAAATCCTCGCTGAAATGCGGCTGGATGCAGAAGCGATTGCTGCGGCGCTGCTCCACGATGTCGTCGAGGATACCGTAGTCACGATTGACGATTTGCGCGCTGAGTTTGGGGATGCGGTTGCTGTCATCGTCGACGGCGTGACCAAGCTGAAAAATCTGCCCACTGCGCCTAATGACAAGCGCAGTCGAACGGCGGATCGCAGCTTGGAATATATCCGCAAGATGGCGCTGGCGATGAATGATGATGTGCGCGTTGTGCTGGTTAAGCTGGCAGATCGCCTGCACAACATGCGGACACTCGCCTCCATGGAACCTGAGAAACAGCGCGAGATCGCGAGCGAAACACTGGACATTTTTGCTCCTTTGGCGAATCGGCTGGGCATCTGGCGGTTCAAATGGGAGTTAGAAGACCTCAGCCTGCGCTTTCTCGATCCTGAAGCCTATTTCGAGATTGCGCAGCAGATTAATGAGCGCCGTGTTGATCGTGAAGCCTATATCGAAGACATTGTGAACACGCTGCGCGCCGAATTGGAGAAACACGGCATCACTAACGCCGTTATCAGTGGGCGTCCAAAACACATTTACAGCATTTATAAGAAAATGGAGCGCAAGCGCGTCTCCTACGACAAAATCTTTGATGTTCGTGCTGTGCGCGTGATCGTTGATACCAAACCCGAATGCTATTCGGTCTTGGGCGTGGTTCACAGCTTGTGGCGTCTCATTCCAGGTCAGGTCGACGATTATATCTCCGCCCCGAAGGATAACTTCTACCAAAGTCTGCATACGGCGGTTGTGGACTCGCGCGGTAAGACGGTTGAGGTGCAAATTCGGACATGGGAAATGCATGAAGATGCCGAATATGGCATCGCTGCGCATTGGCGCTACAAAGAAGGCGGCAAGGCAGGGGCGCGTGACGAGTCATTTGAGCGCCGGCTCAACTATTTGCGTCGTCTGATGGAATTTGGGCAGGATACAGTCGATCCAGCGCAGTTTGTCAGCACGATGAAATCGGAGGTCTTCCCGGAGCGCGTGTATGTCTACACACCGAAGGGACACATCATCGATCTGCCGACAGGCGCGACGCCGATTGATTTTGCCTATCAGGTGCATACAGATGTGGGACACCACTGCAGCCGGGCGAAAGTGAATGGCAAAGAAGTCCCGCTGAATTATCAGCTTAAAACTGGCGATCAGGTCGAGATCATCACCAACAGTCGCAGTGGTCCGAGTCTGGACTGGCTGAATGAAAGCCTCGGCTATGTCAAGACTATCGGGACGCGCAAGAAAATTGCGCACTGGTTCCGTAAGCAGAATCGAGATAAGCACATCAGCGCCGGGCGTGACGTGCTTGAGCGCGAACTGAAACATCTCGGTCTGTTAACCAGCATGACATTCGATAGTGTCGCTCACCTGTTCAATTATGAGCGTGTGGACGATTTTCTCGCAGCGGTCGGGGCAGGTGAGATCAATGGCGGGCAGATTTCACGGGCGATTTTGGAGGTCGAACGCAAGGATCGCGAGTCCGAGCAGAATCTCCTCAGAGTGACCAAGCCTAAAGCATCGGTGTCGGTCGATATTTCTAACGGCGTCAACGTCATGGGTACAAATGGCACAATGGTCAATCTGGCGCGTTGCTGCAATCCGATGGTGGGAGACAATATTATCGGTTACATTACACGCGGGCGCGGTGTGACAGTGCATCGCGTGGACTGCCCGAATGTAGTCAACATGCCGGAGTCGGAGAAGGAACGGCTGATCGATGCATCATGGAGCCGCGTCAGTCAGGAGCAGCGTTACTCTGTGCCAATTGAGATCATCGCCTATGATCGGGAAGGGCTGCTGCGGGACATCAGCACAGTGATTGCGGAGGAGCAGATCAGCATGTCCGCAGTCAATGTGAACACTCATCAGAATATCGCAACGTTTCAACTCACGATGGAGCTGTCCAGCCTCAGCCAGCTTGCGCGCATTCTTGCGCGCCTGGAAAACGTGAACAGCGTGTTTGAAGCGCATCGCTGCAATCCAAGATAGATGCGCATCTGAGCAGTACTCTTATAATTAAATTGCTATTTGTCTTTAGAGCTTGGAGCAGCACCGCGATGGCGACCTCGTCAAGCGCAGCATTAGCAGAATTCTTGCGCGATCTCGGCGCGCATCATCGCGTGATCGTAATCCATCCGAATAGTCTGCTGCCACGCTTATTTCTAACCGCTTTTTTTGATGGTGTTTATGTCGCTCTGGATGAGACGCTGACCGATGCAAAAGCTATTTATGCGGTCATTGAGCGTGCTTGTCAAGAGCAAACGACAGCTCGGATCGAATCCGCTCCGCACCTGATTCTGGACGACTGTGATCGAATTGATGAGAGGGCGCTGCTGGAGATCGTGCGCGCCTTTATCGAAAAGCTGGAACGCGGTCGTATTGTCCTATTTACCAGAACGGTGCCATCAGCTCTGCTCAACGACATGCTGCTGCGCGAGCAGACCCGGTTTTTCCCGACTGACGAGTCGCTTATGCTTTGGGATTATGCTCAGCGCCGTGATGACAGTATTCTGCTTGAAGTCAGAGCGCTGGGGACGGGGCATGTGCTACTGAATGGCAGAGTGGTCGATAATTGGGATGGTGTGCTGCCACGAGCGTTGTTCTTCTACCTGATTGATCGTGGTATGGCAACCCGAACGGAGATTTTCCAGACCTTCTGGCCCAATCTGACCGTGCGCGAGGCGACGAATGTCTTTCATGTGACTAAACGTAAGATTAGCGAGGTCTTACAGATCGACCTGACCCACTATGGCGCATCCTATTATCGGATTTCGCCGCAGATACAGCTCAGTTATGATGTAATGCTGTTCACGAAGCTGGTGCAGGATGGCACAATGGCACAAGGTCGGGAGGCGGTTGATCTGCTTGAACGCGCGCTGCTGCTGTATCGTGGGGCAATGATGACCTCACTGAACGCAGATTGGGTGCGGGAGCGCCGAAAATCGCTGCAATACACTTATTTGGAGGCGTTAGAAACGCTCGCCGAGACGCTTGCCCAACTGGGCGAAGCGCGGCGGGCATTAGGCTACTATCGCCGCGCTTCAGCCGTCATGCGCATACTTGCCAAAGGCGGCTCCAATCCTGCGCTGCGTGAACGTATTGATGCGCTGGAACGTACGCTGGCGCTACGCTGACTTGACTTGGTGCGGTTCGTTGATCAGTGCTTTTTGCACAGCGGCAATACCGATGATCTCTTCACGTTCCGATACGGCAATGATATAATCCCCCTTCAGGCTGCGTTTGCCTGATACGGCGCTTCCCAATCGGACGCTCTTAGCGCGTCCTTTGCTGGTGAGGATCATGATCGTATCATCGAGCTTGCCGACGGCGCAGGCGGCGACTCGGCGGCTCTCCTGTGTCAGTTTGAGAGTGGCAACGCCCGTGCCTGCGCGCCCTTGCGTTGGGTATTCGCTGATCGCCGTGATTTTACCGATACCCGCTTCAGTGATTGTCCAGACGTGCGTCGCGTCGCGGACGACGTTCGCTCCGACAACGCGATCCGCGCCTTCCCCCAATTTGATGCCGCGCATTCCGCCCGCGCCCAATCCTGTTGGGCGAACAGCGCTCTCTTTAAAGCGAATCGCCTGTGCCTGCGCGGTGGTGAGCAGAACTTCGTCTTCTCCGGTGGTCGTCAGCACCCATCCGAGCGAGTCGCCTGGCTCGATGTCCATCACCTTGAACGGATTCGCCATCATACCAGGCAGATCATCCAGTCTCAGCCGCTTGACTTCGCCGCCGGTCGTTGCCAAGAACAGAAATCCATCTGACTGAGTAGGCGGCAGACAAACCGCCGCCGCGATCTGTTCGCCGCTTTTGAAACCGCATAAATCGGCATACGGCGTTCCTTCCGATGGTATGTGCGCCTGTGGAAGCTGCTGCACTGGGATTGTTGCGCACTGCCCGCCGTCTGTGAACAGATATAGAATTTGCCCGGTATCCGTCTCCATGATGATGCGCGGCGGATCATCGGTCTCACTGGTCACTTTGGGCAGTGCCAGTTCATAACTGCGCGCCACCTTGCCGGTCACTGTTAGCGTAGTGATGGTTTTTTTCTGCGGCATTAGCAGATCGACCACATCAGCGGTGACTTTAGCAGTGCCATCCACAATGACCGTCCGGCGCGGATCATGGTAAGCGGCTTTCACATTGTCTAATTCATCGCTTACGACAGCGCGCATTTTATCCGGATGCTGAAGCAGGTCAACCAGATAGACGATCAGCTTCTGCTTCTCTTTATACTCATCTTCAATCTTCTGCCGTTCCAGCGATGCCAGTCGGCGAAGCTGCATCTCGAGGATGGCGGTTGCCTGGATTTCTGTGATCTCAAGCGCGTTCATCAGGCTGCGGCGTGCGGTGTCTGGCGTGCGCGAACGGCGGATGATGGCGATCACCTCATCCAGATTGCCCAATGCCTTGAGCAGTCCCTCAAGCATATGGGCGCGTTCTCTGGCGCGCGCCAGCTCAAACTCGCTGCGCCGCCGCACCACTTCGAGCCGATGGTCAAGATAGACGCGCAGCGCCTGTTTCAGCGTCAGCAGGCGCGGTTCGCCGTTGACCAGCGCCAGCATGATGATGCTGAACGTCTCCTGCAGCGGCGTGAGCTGAAACAGCTTCGCCAGCACTGCGCTCGTATCTGCACCGCGCTGAAGTTCAATGGCAAGCCGAAGTCCCTGTCGGTCTGATTCGTCGCGCAGATCGGCAATCCCCTCGATCTTGCCTTCGCGCACCAGGTAGGCGATGCGCTCGACCAGAGCGGACTTGTTGGTTTGGTAAGGGAGTTCGCTGACAATGATGCGGGATTTGCCACGTCCCATCTCCTCGATGTGGACTTTGGCGCGCATCGTGATCTTGCCGCGACCGGTCGCGTAAGCAGTCAGCAGTGAGCCTTCGTCCGTATCCGCATCATCGACATGATGGTAGATCAAGCCGCCGGTCGGAAAATCAGGTCCCTTGATGAACTGCATCAGATCGGAGGTGGTGATGTCGTCAAAAGAGTCCCAGTTTTTCAAAATATAGATCAGTGCATCGCAGACTTCGCCCAGATTGTGCGGCGGGATGTTGGTGGACATGCCAACGGCGATCCCCGATGCGCCGTTGACCAGCAGATTGGGGATGCTGGACGGAAGCACGCTCGGTTCTTCGAGCGTGCCGTCGAAATTCTCGACGAAATCGACCGTGTTCATGTTCAGATCGGTCATCAGTTCATCGCCGACTCGCGCCATGCGCGCTTCAGTGTAGCGCATGGCGGCGGGTCCGTCGCCGTCGATGCTGCCGAAATTGCCCTGTCCGTCGATCACGGGGTAGCGCATCGAAAAGTCCTGCGCCAGACGCACCAGCGCCTCATAGACTGCTGCGTCGCCGTGCGGATGATACTTGCCCAGCACCTCGCCAACAATTCGCGCGCACTTCTTATACGCCGAGTCCGAACGCACGCCCATATCATGCATTGCATAAAGGATACGCCGATGGACGGGCTTCAAACCGTCGCGCGCGTCTGGTAGTGCGCGCGCCACGATCACGCTCATTGCGTAATCGAGATAAGCATCGCGCATTTCCTGACCGATGTTGACTTGTCGGATCGATGTCATCCAGTTTTGTCCTATCCACAACTGTAATGGGGGAATGCCCCACATTCTAAGGGAGAAACGGTGTCCATGTCAACGATGGGAACAGACGTTCACATTATAGCAGATGTGATCAAAAATGAGCGAGGGATTTAATCCGTTCCCGTCTATGCAGGAGCGGATGGGTTGTGGTAGCATCGAAGACATGAGACGACAATTCCAAGTCCCAGTTCTGCTTGTTTTCGGGATGGCGCTTCTCTGGATGATGGCGTTGATCGCGCTTGGCGCAGGGGAGCGCCAGTTCATTCAGTCACCGACCATCACCGTTCGCGGGCCTATTATTGGCGGCGTCCAGCCGCCGATTGGGACGCCCCTTCCCGTGCAGACGTTCGCGCTTTCAGAGGGCAGACCCATCCCAACGATTGCGCCAACCACAGCTGCTACCCCATTTCGCATTCGACTTCCCAATCTGAACCCAGAGATGATGGGTGTTCAGCTTGAAGTGAACTTGTCCGATGAGGACTGGGCGGAGGCGATGCGCCGCGTCACCGATAACCTCTCGGTGCGCTGGATCAAGCTGCAAATTCCCTGGCGTGAGATGCAGCCTGACCGACCCGATCAGATTGACGCGCCGTTTTTCCGGCGCGTCGAGCGATATATTGAGGATGCCAATCGGCGTGGTCTTAACGTCCTGCTGAGCATTGCCAAAGCTCCTGCTTGGGCGCGGACGGTGCTTGAGGAGGACGGACCGCCAGACGATCCGCAGGCGCTGGCTGACTTTCTCACGCTGCTGCTGCGCGAGATTAACCCGAATGAGGGGCGCGAGCTGGTCGGCGACTATATCGACGCGATTGAAATCTGGAATGAGCCGAATCTGCGCCGCGAATGGCAGGGTACGCTGCCATTCACTGGGGCGGGGTACATGCAGTTATTTGTCCCGGCGTACAACGCTGTACGCGCGGCTTCGCCGACCTTGCCGATCATCACAGCGGGCTTAGCACCGACGAGCAATACGGCTGGCTCGGTCGATGACATTGAGTTCTTGCAGCAGATGTACGCGGCGGGGTTGGGGCAATATACTGATATTTTCGTTGGCGCGCACCCGTTTAGCTGGGGCAATGCGCCGGATGCCCTATGCTGCGGTACACGCGGCTGGGACGACAATCCGCACTTCTTCTTTGCGGAGACGATTCGCAGTTATCGCCAGATCATGAGTGCCAATGGACACGACGCGGTGAAACTCTGGGTGACCGAATTCGGATGGGCAAGCTGGGATGGCTTCCCGAATGAGCCGCCGCCGGGCAGCGAATGGATGCGTTTCAACGATAAATGGACGCAGGCGCAGTACACGATCCGCGCCTTTGAGATTATGCAGACGGCGGACTATTTTGCCCCAGCGATCCTATGGAATCTTAATTTTGCAGTCCTAAATAACTTGGTCAATGAACGCGATGAGCGGATCGCTTACAGCCTGATGGTTCCGGGTTCGGCGGGTGTGGTTGATGTTGAGAGCGACGACGTGACGGAGCGTCCGCTCTACTGGATGATCTACGACGCAGTGCGCCCAGATATTCAATTAGAGCGCTACGACTGAGCCGATCACAAAAGGCGCTGACCATCCGGTCAGCGCCTTTTGTGACTCTGAGCAGAGTTATGCTCCGGTGGTTTCTTCTTCGATATCGCTGTAGTCGTCGAAGCTCTCGGCGTCAGCGTCGAGCGCGCCCTGCTGTTCGAGCGTGACATTCGGCGCGATCAGCTCGCGATCCTGATAGGTGTGGAAGCCTGTGCCGGCGGGGATCAGCTTGCCGATGATGACGTTTTCCTTCAACCCGTACAGATTGTCGAGTTTGCCCTCAATGGCTGCGCCTGCCAGCACGCGAATCGTGTGCTGGAAACTCGCTGCTGATAAGAAGCTGTCGGTGGTGAGCGCTGCCTTGGTGACTCCCAAAAGCACCGGCACACCTGCCGCTGGGTCTTTACCCGCTGCGATCAGCTTCTGGTTGATGTCGATCAACTGGAGCCGGTCGATCAGCTCGCCCGGCAGCAGCTCACTGTCGCCGCTCTTGGTGATCTGAACGCGAGAGAGCATCTTGCGGATGATGATCTCGAAGTGCTTATCCGCGATGTTCACACCTTGCTTGCGATAAACATCCTGCACTTCTGCCAACAGATACAGCGCGGTCGCTTCTGCGCCTTGAATGCGCAGAATCCGATGCGGATTCTTCGAGCCTTCCGTAAGCTGCTGACCCGCGTAGACCTGCGCACCGTCAAAGGCTTCCTGAACGAGACGCGCGCTTGACGGGATTTCATATTCGACTTCTTGGCGGCGCTCTGCGCGCAGATACAGGATTGGACGGCGCATGGCAGAGTCATTATCAATTTCGATATGGATGGTTCCTGCCATATGCGCGACAACTTTTTCGCCTGTATCCTCGTTGAAGGCGAGAATATCGCCCGGCTGCACCTCCGCCTCATCGTGAATGCGCAGTTCAGACCCCGCTGGAATTTCGTATTTCTCGCTTATGACCTCGCTGTTGATCACGGTCGCGATGCGAACGCCGTCGCGCTTGCTCAGGCGCAGTGTCCCGGCAATATCGGTGACAACCGCTTCGCCTTTCGGCTTCTTACGTGCCTCGAACAGCTCTTCGACGCGGGGCAGACCACTGGTGATGTCACCGCTCGCCTGCGCCGTGCCGCCGGTGTGGAACGTGCGCAGCGTGAGCTGCGTGCCTGGCTCGCCGATGGACTGCGCGGCGATAATGCCGACCGCTGTTCCGATCTCGACCATCTCACCGCGTCCGAGATCGCGCCCGTAGCAAAGCGCGCAGATGCCGTGAATGAGCGCGCAGGTCATGGGGCTGCGGACGTAGACTTCCGAGATTTTGGGATGGTTCTGGAAGCGTTCTGCAATATCCTCGTCGATCATGCCGTTGCGGGCGACGATCAGTTCGCCCGTATCCGGATCATAGTGATCGGCAGCGGCGCAGCGTCCAACAATGCGCTCGGCGAGCGTCTGGTCAGCGATCTTGTCGGCGCGGCGAATCCACAAGCCCGCTTCCGTGCCGCAGTCGGTGCGGTTGATGATCATGTCCTGAGCGACATCGACTAGGCGGCGCGTCAGATAGCCCGCGTCGGCGGTGCGCAGCGCCGTGTCTGCCAGACCTTTGCGCGCGCCGTGCGTGCTGATGAAATATTCGAGCGCGGTCAGCCCTTCGCGGAAATGGCTGCGGATGGGCAGGTCGATGATGCGACCGGACGGGTCTGCCATCAGACCGCGCATACCAGCAAGCTGCGTGATCGGACCGAAACCGCCTTTGGTCGAGCCGGAGATCGCCATGACCGCGATCGGTCCGTAAGGATTAAGCGTCTCTTTGATCAGGTCTTGGAGACGATCTTTGGCATTGTTCCAGACATCGACCGTTCGCTGGTAGCGCTCCTCTTCAGTCATCAGACCGCGCCGGAAGTCACGCTCAGCGCGCTCAACTACCGCCTCCGCTTCCGACAGAATGCGGTTTCGCTCTTCAGGGATAGTAAGGTCAGTGACTGCAATGGTCGTGCCGGAAATCGTGGCAAATTCGAAGCCCATGTCCTTGATGCCATCAACGATGTCGGTGGTGATTTCCGGTCCGAACTTGCGATAGCATTTATCGACAAGAGTTTGCAGCTTCTTCTTGTCGAGCGTTTCCTGAACGAAACGCACATCGTCAGGCAGAATCCGGTTGAACAGCGCCCGTCCGACGGTGGTCGGTTCCGGTGTTTCCTGTGCGCTGCGCCCATCGTAGTAATTGCCGAGCAGAATGGGCGTATGCAGCCCAACCATGCCGAGGTTGTACAGATACTCCACCTCGTTCAGATCGACAACCATCCGGCGCTCAGTCAGGTTTGAGAGGACGAATTCATCAGCGCGCTTCTGTTTACGCAGCAGCTTCATAATCTCATGGGCGTTGGCGAGCATACAATCGACTTCGCCTTCCGCCACGGCTCGCAGCGTCCGATCTACAGCCGACTCGATCTCTTTTGGCTTGCTGCCTTCGACCTGCTGCACTGTTCGTTCGAAGACGACTACATTCAAATGGGGGTGCTGAAGCGCATAATAGTAGCCGTTGCTGCGCATCGCCACACCCACGCGGACGTTTGGATGATTGAGCGACTCCATCCGGCGGAATTCGTCGGCGCGATCAGGGCGCGTCAGGATGTCGACTGTTGGATCCATCGTCAGGTAGTAAATGCCGAGAACCATGTCCTTCGATGGGCCGACAATCGGCTGTCCATCGGCGGGTTTGAGCAGATTGCGGTTGCTCATCATCAGTTCACGCGCTTCCTGAACAGCTTTCTCGCTCAGCGGCACGTGAACCGCCATCTGATCTCCGTCAAAGTCGGCGTTGAACGCTGAGCAGACGAGCGGGTGAATCTGAATCGCTTTGCCTTCCACCAACTGCGGCTCAAATGCTTGGATGCCGAGCCGATGCAGCGTTGGCGCGCGGTTAAGCAGCACCGGACGCTCTTTAATCACCTCTTCCAGCACTTCCCAGACTTCCGGGCGCTCACGCTCGATAATGCGCTTTGCACCTTTGACATTGCTGGCATAGTTGTACTTGACCAATCGGCTGATCACGAATGGACGATACAGTTCAAGCGCCATCGTCTTGGGCAGACCGCACTGGTTGAGCTTGAGCTTGGGTCCAACCACAATGACCGAGCGCCCGCTGTAGTCCACGCGCTTGCCGAGCAGATTGCGGCGGAACCGTCCTTTCTTGCCCTTGAGCATGTCGCTTAAGGACTTCAGCTCGCGCCGTCCACGGCGGCTGAGCGCTTTTCCGCGCTGGCTGTTGTCGATCAGGCTGTCCACCGCTTCTTGAAGCATCCGTTTCTCATTGCGCACGATCACATCCGGCGCGCCGAGTTCCAGCAGATGCTTGAGGCGATTGTTCCGGTTGATCACGCGGCGATACAAGTCGTTCAGGTCGCTGGTGGCGAAACGACCGCCATCCAACTGCACCATCGGGCGCAGATCAGGCGGGATGACCGGCAGCACCGTTAGAATCATCCATTCTGGGCGGTTCTCGCTCTTGCGCAGGCTTTCAACAACGCGCAGACGCTTGGTCGCCTTCTTCTTGCGCTGTTTCGATTTGGTCGTGCGAATCTCTTGCCAGAGTTCAGCCGCCATTTTCTCCAGACTGAGCGTCCGCAGGATGTCGTAAAACGCCTCAGCGCCCATGCTTGCCTGAAAGACATTGCCGAATTTCTGACGCAGCTCGCGATAGCGTGTTTCCGTCAGAAATTGCAACACATGCAGTTCAGTCAGCTCAGCGCGCGTTTTCTCCGCGTTCTGGCGCAGCGCGCGAATGCGCTCAGTGACTTCATTCATCTGATCTTGGATCTCTGCTGGCATTACAATTGCGCTGATTTCGGCTTCCTCGTTGAGCGCGAGAATATCGTTGCGGCGCATCTCGTCAATTTCGGATTGCAGGCTGTTAAGCCGCTCATTGACGATCATCTGAACACGGGTCAGGTGAAAGCTGTCTACCACCTCACCTTTGAGGACGATCAATGCGTTAGCGCTGGGAAAATCAATATCCGTCGTCGCCGGCTGTCCGAAGAGCGCTTCCAAGCGCGCCTGGACGCTCTTCGCCTCGCGGATGACCTCATCGCTCAGGCGGGAAAGCTCGTCCTCGTAGTGACGATTGATCTGGCGCGTTTGCTCTTCGATCTCATGCATCAACGTTTGGCGCTGCGCTTCGATCATCGCCATCTGATCATCAATTTCCCCGCTGAGCGCTTGTTCTTTCTGCTGAAGCTCTCGCTCAATACGCGCCAGCGCTTTGCTGCGGGCTTCTTCATCGATACTGGTGATGACATATTGAGCAAAATAGAGGACGCGGTCTAGATTACGGCGGCTAATGTCGAGCAGTAGACCCAGATAGCTGGGGACACGGCGCGTATACCAGACATGCGCGACCGGCGCAGCCAGGCTAATATGCCCCATGCGCTCGCGGCGCACCGAGGAGCGCGTCACTTCCACGCCGCACTTGTCGCAGATTATCCCTTTGTAGCGGATGTTCTTGTATTTGCCACAGTAACACTGCCAATCCCGTGTCGGTCCGAAAATGGCTTCGCAGAACAAGCCGTCTTTTTCGGGGCGCAAGCGGCGGTAATTGATTGTTTCGGGCTTTAATACTTCGCCATATGACCACGATAGAATTTGTTCGGGCGAAGCAAGGCTGACGCGCAGTGCGCTGAAATCTTTCGCCTCCAAGGCGGGTCCTCCTACGCGCTAAGCTAAACCGGATTCAATTGATGGATAGTCGATGCTGCCGAACTGCACATCCAAGTGGCTGTGCTTATGATTACAATGGGAGATACCAGCCAGAAAATTATAACAGACTCACCTTGATTTGTAAAGGAGAGTGATGCGGAGAATAAATGGCGCTGTTTAAGCAGTATGCATCATACCTACTTCCAGACGAAGTGTAGCATGGGCTTGCGCTTTGATCAAGCAGCCTGTGTCTGGATGATTTCAGCGTGAATTTGCGCGTGTCCGCGTGTAGAAGGCAGGCGGCGCTGTGCAGTTTGATCTACCAGATTCGCGCAGGACTCCTGTAAACCGCTTCCTCTGTCGCTTGATTGCGAAGCTGAAACTGGCTCATCGTGCGCACGACGTATCCAACATTCAGAGTCCAGTCGTCACGCGCTAGGAAGAACGCCAGTAGCGCATCGCTAGCAAATTTGAGCCGCGTTCCATCGCGGTTAGCGAGAATTTCCAGCATCTGCGTGAAGAACTTGTTGATAATGATGGTGAGATTTTTTGCTAGAGTGAGAAGCCGAGGCGGCACGTTTGCACGTCACGGCAGGGTTTTCTCATCGAAACTTCCACTTTTTAATTCCAATGTTTGCGTACAATATCTGTGATCTGTAGAGCAATTCCACTCCGTCACAACATGGAGCAAATTCTATGAAAGCGGTCTTTAGTGGATTGGCACGTCTTTCGCTGCGGTTCCGCGCAGTCACGCTGGCGTTAATGGTGTTGGTATCGGCTGCGGGCGTAGTCGCTGTGACTCAGCTTCAGCAGGAACTGATCCCCTCGGTCGCATTTCCGCAAACGATCATCCTCGCTCAGGTAAGCGGCATGACCGGTGAGCAAATTCTCACGGTGCTGACAGAACCGATTGAGACGGCGCTGTCCAGCATTCCTGAAATTGTCAATATTGAGTCGCAGACCACTTCTGCATTTGGAACGGTCATTACGGCTCGAAATGATTTTGGGCAGAATCAGGAGCGGCTGCGCGCACGAATCCAGGCAGCTATCGATGCGCTTCCACTCCCTCTGCGCCGCATCGCTCCGCCCACAGGTGAGGACAGCGCTGCTTTTGCTGCCCGACTGCTGGGCGATCTGACTTCGGAGACGCTGATCTATCTAGCAGAACGCGACAGCAATTTTATCTTTCAGCTCGCCCCAGAGACCTGGGCGCAGTTCTCCGATGAGACGGTTCGGGAAGTGCTGGCGTATCTGGCTTCACAGCGGCGCGCCACGAGTGAACAGGATTCGGCGCTGCGCCAGTTGGTCGAGCAGGAGATCGTCCCTGTCCTCGAGAGTCTTCCGAGCGTGGCGCGGGTGCAGGTCGGCGGTGGTCAAGTGCTGCCGGATGAAAACGGGGTATTGCCAGCGACAACCGCCGCTGAGAGCAGCGCGCGCAGCCTGCTGCTTCAGCTTTCGGCGCCGGTGTGGAATGTCGTCAGCGCGAAAGTTGGCATTACAGGTGGGCTGAATCAAAGCGTGGTTGACGCGCTCAGCAGCCAGCCGTTCACCATTCCAGCAGGCGTTCCGCCGCTGCCTGAAAGCTGGCAGATCGACCGTTTCAAAGACGCTCGCGATCTGCTCGAAATGCGCACGCTGACGCGCAATCTCGGCGCAGTGCTGAACAATTTCCGCGAAACCGGCGTGATTATCGGGTCATTGGGGCAAACCGATGATCTGACTCCGCAGGTCATCCAGACCATGCTGGCGATTGATCCGACGCTGGTGAATTACTTCAAAGCTGAGCATCTGGTTGCCATGTCGGATGAGGTGTTCGCTGCGCTTCCGGACGACTTCATCGCCAGCCTGGACGGATTTACGCGCGATGAACTGGCTGCGCGAGCGCTTGCTGAGTCAATCACCGGTGAAGCTGTTCCCCCGATCCCAGTCGATCTGCCTCAGCCCTGGCGGATCTCACCGCCGCAGCTGATCACCTTCAGCTTTGATGATCTGCCGCTGGCGAACTTCAGCGTGTCGGGTGAGGGGGTTGCGCAGCTCGCTTCAGCGGCAGCTCCCTCGGTTGACACTGCGCCTGTCGAGGCTGAGACGCAGGCTCCAACACAGATTGAAATCCCCACCGGGCCGCGCCTGCCGCTGCAGTTCAGTCTGATCGGCAGCTTCATCGGGGTTGAGCTGAACAGCGCCGATGATCTGATCGGGCTGCGGCTGCCGGATCAGTTTGCAGCGCAGCTGGGCGGAACGGGTGAATTGAGCGCGGCGCAGTTTTTCAACGTTCTGATCCTGCTGTCCAATCCGAGCGCGCTGCCCGCAGGCGCCGAAATCCCGACTCTGCCCATCGATGTGAATGCGCTGCTTGGGCTGCTCAGTCCTGAGGCGGTCGCTTTTATCGCCGAATATGATCCGACTTTCATCCCGACGCTCTCGACCGAGGTTTTCGCCGCCTTCAGCGATGCCGTGCTGGCACAGCCGCAGATCGCCCCGCCGCTCGATCAAGTCTGGGACGCGCTTGCAGCGCGACCACAGTTTGCGCAGAGTCCGCTGCGCAATGGTCAGGATGTGCTGCGCATCGGCAATGGCGCGGCATCGGCGGTGCTGAACACGATCAACGACAATGTGCCGCAGCGCTTCGCGGGCTATGAAGTGCGCCTGTTCGACAGCCTCTCACCTGTCCTGATGCGTTATTTCGCGCTGCATGAGCCGAATTTTTATGCCAATTTGAGCGATGCGGTCATCGAAAAGCTCGCTCCTGAGGTGCTAGCGGCGCTGCCAGCGGATGCGCTGGTCGGGCGCGACAGCGCGCTGATAGAGCGAGTGGCTGCTATTGCTTCGGGCAGCGCCCCTTCAGCGGCGGATGCGCTGGCGGCACTTTACACGACTGATCTGCCGCCTGCTGATCCGAATGCGCCGCCGCTCAATCCAGACTGGCAGTTTGTCGGCGACTTCATCGGCGTCGAGCTGGACTCAGCGGACGATTTCTTCCGCTTTTTCGCCGATCCGGTCAATTTTCTGAACAGCTTTTTCGACTCCGCTAATGGGCTGGCGTTTGCGCCTAATCTGTACGGTGGATTGTCGCTGGAAGCCCTCAATTATATGATCGCGCGCGAGCCTGATCTGCTCAATCTGCTGCGCATTGATGCGCTGCGCCTGCTGTCTCCCGATGTGCTGGCGGCGCTGCCCGCAGCTGTTCAGGAGCGGGTCGCCTCGGGCGGAGAGCCATTTGTCCCGACCTCGACGGTGACGCGCACGAATGGTAATGACAGCTTGCAGCTTGTGGTGTTCAAGACGAAGGAAGCCAATACGGTTGAGGCATATCATGTTGTCGAGCGCGCGCTGAGAGCGATTGATGATGCGGACGACTCGATCACAATCTCGGTCGGATTCCAGCAGGCGGCGTTCATCGAAGAGTCGATCAGCGGCGTGACTCGTGAGGGGCTGCTCGGCGCGATCTTCGCAGTGGTCGTCATCCTGATCTTCTTGAGCGGCGGATCGACTTGGGCGCGCCGTGGGCGGGCGATGGTCGGCGCAGGCATGATCGCGCTCTTTTTAGTGCTGCTTGGGCTGCTGGTGGCAGCGCAAGCCCCAAATCACGGCGGCGATTTGAACGCTGCATTTGAACATACGGATGTGGTCTGGCGAACGCTGCTGCTGGCTGGCATTGCGATTGGCGCGCTGGTGATCATTTTCCCCGGCAGACTGCCGTATCCCGCGTGGCGAAGCACTCTGGTGACGGCGGTTAGCATTCCGCTGTCGGTGCTGATGGCGTTTGCGTTAATGCGCTGGATTCCGCCGGCGATGAATGCTGCGCTTGCGCCCTATGCTGAAGGCTCCGATCTGCTCACCTTTATCCTGCGCTTATTCCCGCCAGGCATCACCATCAATATCATGACTCTGTCGGGTCTGACAGTGGCGATTGGGCGCGTTGTCGATGACTCAATTGTGGTGCTGGAGAATATTTTCCGGCAGGTGCAGGAGGGTGGCGACCGTCGTCAGGCGATCATCACGGGGACTCGCGATGTCTCAGTGGCGATTTTCGCGGCGACACTGATCACGGTGGTGGTCTTCCTGCCGCTCGGATTGACAGGCGGGATCATCGGCGAGTTCTTCCTGCCGTTTGGTCTAGCGGTGACGTATTCCCTGTTGTCATCCTTTCTCGTCGCGATCACGGTTGTCCCGGTGATGGCGTATCTGCTGCTGGACGCGCGTGAAATTGCGCATGATGAGAAGCGCGGTTGGATTGAGCGTGTCTATGCACCGGTGCTGAGGTGGGCGCTCAATCATCGGCTGATCGTTTTGATCATTGCGTTCGGGTCGCTGATTTTCGGGGGTATCCTGTTCGGGACACGCCCACAGGCGTTCTTACCTGCTTTCGGTGAACCGCAGATCAGCATCAATGTCAGTTTGCCGGCTGGCACGTCAATGAACGAGACCAATGCGCTGGTGGAGCAGTTTGAGGCGTATCTGGAGACGGAGATTCCTGAGGAGGAGATCGGCACAGTTCAGGTCATCATCGGCGGCGGCACGGGGCTTCAGGATTTGATCTTGGGCGGCGGTCAGATCGCGCAGAATGAGGCGCAGATCACGGTCGCGGTGGAGAATTCGTCGCTGCTCGACCCGTTGACGGCGCAGGTGCGCGCCGCCGCGGAGCGCATTTTCGGCGCGGGCAATGTTGTCGTCTCAGCGGCATCGCTGAGCGAGCAGGGCTTCGGCGGGTTTGCGCTGGTGCTGTCTGGCGAGCCGGAAGATGTGGCGGCGATCAACGCGCAGGTCATCGAAACGCTGAACAACGTTGAAGGGCTGGCGAATGTGACCAGCAATTTAGGCGGTCTAGGTGACGGCGCGCAAACCATCATTCGCATCGATGGCAATCCGGCGGTGCGCTATACAGGCGAACTGGAGACGGAGAACACGCTTGGTGTGACTGCGCGCGCTAAGGAGGCGGTGATGAGCATTCCCAACATCCCACCGTCGATCACTATCAGTGAAGGCTTCGAGACTGAGCTGCAGACGCAGGGCTTCGCCAATCTGTTTGTGGCGATGGGAATCGCGATTGCGATTGTGGTGATCATCCTGATCATCACCTTTGGATCGCTAGTGCATTGGCTGGACATTATCCTCAGCATTGTGGTTGCGCCGGTAGGCGCGGCGGTGCTGCTGACGCTGACCAACCGCGTGCTTGGCATCTCGGCGATGATCGGTCTGTTGATGTTGATCGGCATCGTCGTGACCAACGCGGTCGTATTGATCGACCGAGTGCAAGCCAACCAGCGTGAGCGTCGCATGAGTGCGCGCGATGCGCTGCTTGAAGCGGGCGAGCGCCGCCTGCGTCCAATCCTGATGACGGCGCTGGCGACGATCTGCGCGCTGTTCCCGCTTGCCATCGGCTTGAGCGAGGGCGCGATCATTGCTGCGGAGCTTGGCACAGTGGTGATCGGCGGACTGTTCAGTAGCACGCTGCTGACGCTGCTGGTTGTGCCGGTGGCGTATCTCATGCTCGCGCCCCTGCATGACCGGATCGCGCGTGTGTTCGGAGCTAAACTGAGCATCGAGGCACAGCCAGTCGGACAAACCGGGACTGACTGAGGCTGATTTGTGCAGTCAGGAAATAGGGCGGGGCGTTCATTTGGAGCGCCCCGCTTGTTTGCCGCTCAGATGGTCACCTGCTGCACGTCGGAGTTTTCCCCGATCAGATCGAGGTTGCGCCCAACTTTCTCAAACGCCTCCAGCGCGCGGTCGAGATGCTCGCGGCGGTGGCTCGCCATGTAGCTGGTGCGCAGCAGACTGCTCCCTGATGGGACGCCAGGCGGAAGCACGGGATTGGTATAGACGCCTTCTTCGATCAGCGCGTGCCACGCCAGCACGGTGCGGAAATCTTCGCCGATCAGGATCGGGATGATCGGTGTGTTGCTCTTGCCGATGTTGTAGCCTAATTTCTTCAACCCAGCGCGCATGTATTCAGCGTTGTCCCAAAGGGTCTCGATCAGCTCTGGCTCAGTCTCCATAATATCCAGCGCTTTGAGCGCCGCCGCTGCGCTCGGCGCGGTCAGCGCCGCTGAGAAGATCAGTGAGCGGGCATGATGCTGGATATAGTGAATGACCTGCTCGTCGCCAGCGATGAAGCCGCCAATCGACGCGAACGATTTGCTGAACGTCCCCATGATCAGATCGACTTGATCGGTCAGCCCGAAATGCGCTGCCGTGCCGCGCCCGTTGCCGGTCACGCCGATGCCGTGCGCATCATCAACCATGATGCGCGCGCCATAGCGCTTGCAAATTTCGATCAGCTCTGGCAGGGGGGCGATGTCGCCGCCCATGCTGTAAACGCCATCTACTACCACCAGCTTGCCAGCATCGGCGGGGATTTTCTTGAGGACTTCTTCGAGGCTGCTCACGTCGTTGTGGCGGAAGCGCCGCATCTCGCCCAGGCACATCAGACAGCCATCGACGATGCTGGCGTGATCGTCCTTATCCACAATGACATAATCGCCGCGCTGCACCAGCGCAGTGATCGTACCGACATTCGTCTGATAGCCCGTCGAAAAGACCAGTGCCGCTTCTTTGCCAACGAATTTCGCCAGTCGGCGGTCAAGTTCAAGGTGGAGTTCGAGCGTTCCGTTTAGGAAACGCGACCCGGTGACGCTGGTTCCATAGCGTTGGAGCGCCTCTGCCGCCGCCTGGCGGACACGGGGATCGGTGGTCAGACCGAGATAGTTATTTGACCCGATCATCACCACCTCTTTGCCTTCAAATAAAGCCACCGCGCCTTCGGTGTCGCTCAGTGCGCGAAAGTAAGGGTAAATACCCTGTTCCATCGCCTCTTTTGCGCGGGTGAATTTGCGGGCTTTGTCGAATAAGTCAGCCACGTTGTTGTCCTTTTACCACTTACTTTACTGGAACTGCCTAGTACAGCAAAAATTGCGTCGATTCTATATGGCTTTTACGATCTCAACAAGCTTCAGTCATAGGCGCTTGCAGCAGCGCTAAGGATTGGTTATACTGTGTGTGAATAAAAACACAAATGTGAGCAAAAGTTACGAGGGAGACAGGCAGATGTCGAGCTTGACACTGCGCCGCTTGGTTGTTTGGGCGGTTTCGATGGCGCTGGGTTTCGGGGTTGCCGCTGCGTTCGTGACCCTTGTCCTTCCGTGGATGGGACCCAACAACGGCAATCCGATCAGTATCCAGAAATACGGGTTACAGTATTTCTTCTGGACGGGCTTCCCGATTGGGCTGATATTCGTGATCTGGCTGGATTACTTGCTCGACACGCGCATTCTGCCTGACTAGTTCGAATGCGGGCATTCCATCAAAAAAGGACGAACTTAAAAAGTTCGTCCTTTTTGGTGACTAAATTCAGGCTCGGTTAATTCAGGATGCTGAATTCATCGAACAGCACAGCGGGCGTTCCCGGACGACGCATATCGTAGACATAGCTGCGGATCACACCTTCATCCGTGAACAGCACGCTGAAGACGCTCAGATCGTTGCTGTTGATGCAGGGGAGCGGATTGCCATTGTTATCGCTTTGAGGCGAGAAGATGCTTGGCATAATCGGCTCATACATCCCCTGCGGATCGCCGACCGGCGCGTAATTGGCAGCATTGAAGCGCGGATCGCGCGGGACGTTGCCGCGCTCGCGGTAGCCCTCCAGGTAGCAGCCGTAGTTGTTGCCGACGTTGGATGACTCCAGGATGTGCATCCCGCTGTCGGTTTGCATCCTGAACCAGACGTGGCTGTGACCGTGGTGAACGAGGTGGACGCCTGCCGCTTCGAGCAGGGGGAAGATGTCGCGGAACGTGATGTCGTCTTCAAGCGGGTATTCGTAGCGCACCGCGATAACGTTGCCCGCTTCGTCACGGTCGATGATCTGGACGGGGTGCGCCATTGGCGGGTTGTAGTTATCGCCCACGCCGTGCGGTCCCTGATGCATCATGACGATCTTGATCCGAGCATTCTTGAAAGCGTCGCTGTTGAGCTGCTCGACCAGCCAATTGTACTGCTCGCTTCCTTCAGCCAAGTCTTCGAAGATGAAATCGCCGTATCCCCACATATCTGGGTTGGTCAAATACTGCTCCGGCTCGCGATATTTGCCGCGATCATTGGGTCCCAAGCCAGGGGTACGCCAAATACGAGTGGAGAACAACGAGATCAGATAGATATCACCGTATTCGATGGCGTAGTAGGTTTCACGACCGGGACTGTTGTTCGGCAGGGTGAACAATTCTTCGTAAGTGATGGTGTTCCACGAATTATCGATAATCCACTGCTCGCGGATCGCCGGATCATTGGTCGGGTTGATCAGCTCGGCAAGGCGCTCATAGCGTTCCTCAGCGACACGGCGCGGCTGCGGATCGTTATACTGCGCGCTGGTGCTGGTTCCGCGATTGAAGCGCCCCATTACTTCATGATTGCCAACGGCTGTGAAAAGTGGCGCGTACTGGATGATGGGTCCGCCGGTGTAAGTGGCAGTGGTGACGCTGCGGATGCCATTTTCTTCTAAGGTTTTCTCAATGGTCGCCGCAGCGCGCCCCTGCAAGCCTGGGAAAAAGGCGCGTCCACGGTTATCGTCGAACCACTCGCTCGCGCGATCTGGGATATTCTGGAGATCGCCAGCCAGGAAGACCGCATCAATTGTGCCGATGCCCATCGTCTCAACCACTGCCTGCAAATTGGCAGGTGTGTTGGGCATAAGCTGATGATCGCTGGTGAGCAGGATACGCAGCGGCTGACCGGGAGCGGGCAGCGGCGCAAGCGTGAATTCAGCGCTGGTGACCTCCGTGCCATCATCGGTGATGCTGGTCACGAAGTATGGGGTGCGCTCACCCTGAGTCAGCCCTGTGACGACGGCTTCATGACGCCAGATGTCGCGCGGTGTCCAGGAACGGTAGACCTGTCCGTTCTCAGTTTGCGCGCCGACACGCGACGCTTCATCCTCAGCCATGCGGCTCAGTTTCATCGTCTCGGCTTCAACCACCTGATCGAGCGCCGCGCCGTATGTCACGGTATGACGAGTGCCTTCCCACTCCGTGAACCAGACGACATGGACTGAGTCTGCGCTTGGCAGTTGAAGGAACGGATCGGTGAGTAGAGAAGGCGCGGCGGCTTCCTGGCTCATGACGGGCGCGGTGACCGACATCATCAGTAACCCTGCTAAAACGACAAGACGAAAAATCCGATTGATCATGCTTACGCTGCTCCATTCTAAACTAAATGACTATCGGTTACGAGTGCCGCGGCACTAGCGTTAAGGGTGTGAGATTTTTGCCGCACTTCTTTATGAAAGCAAAGCGTATTTAAGAGGATTGGAAATGTTATGGGCAAATTTTATTAACATTATGTTAATCTAGAGATAAGATCTGTAGTTTAAGGCTTTGCGAATTATGGAATGGATTACCTGTCCTCTCTGTTGCTGAGTGGGTGATGAGTATTTGTGCTTTTTTGCACATTGTTAGCAGGTTTTGCCAGTAATTGATAGTTCCCACATGATAAATTAAAGCTATGAGCGACCATATCTCACGTATCCCTGGTTTTTATAAGCGTCCGCTGGCTGAGCGCGCTGCGATGGTGTCTCAGTGGGCGTCGCTGACCTCTGCTGAACAGTCGGCAATGCTTGGCATCAGCGGATTGAATGCGGCGCAAGCCGATCACATGATCGAAAATACTGTCGGCGTTTACGCACTGCCGATGGGCGTTGCCACCAATTTTCTGGTCAATGGTAAGGATGTCCTCATCCCGATGGTCATTGAGGAACCATCGGTGGTGGCTGCGGTCAGCAATGCAGCGCGTTTATTTCGGGAAGGCGGCGGTTTCGTCACTGGAAGCGACGATCCGATCATGATCGGGCAGATACAACTGCTCGATCTGCCGGATGTTTATGTTGCAGCCGGCGCGGTCATGGCGCAAAAGCAGCAGCTTCTCGCTGAAGTGAATGCGTTAGGGGGGAGCATTGTTGAGCGCGGCGGCGGCGCGCGGGATTTGCAGGTTCGCCTGCTGCCTCAGACTCCGGTCGGCGCGATGCTGATCGTCCATCTGCTCTACGATGCGCAAGATGCGATGGGCGCAAACGCGGTCAATACGGCGGTGGAGTATCTCGCGCCGCAGATCGAGTCGATCACGGGCGGACGGGCGCATCTGCGCATCCTCAGCAACCTGACCGATCAGCGTAAGGCGCGCGCTGAAGGTGTCATCCCGATTTCCGCGCTGGCGGATGATCCGATTGAAGCGGAGAGGACAGCGCGAGGCGTTATCGAAGCCTGGGCATTCGCTGACGCCGATCCCTACCGCGCTGCCACCCATAACAAGGGCATTATGAACGGGATCGACGCCGTAGTGATCGCGACCGGCAATGATTGGCGCGCTGTTGAAGCGGGCGCGCACGCCTATGCTGCGCGCGATGGTCAGTATCGCAGTCTGACGCGGTATTGGATCGACGAAGCCAACAGACTGCATGGCTGGATCGAGCTGCCGCTGGCGGTTGGCATCGTCGGCGGCGCAACCCGCGTTCATCCAACTGCGCAGGTGGCGCTGAAAATTTTGGGCGTGGACTCAGCGCAGTCGCTGGCTGAAATCTGCGCGGCGGTCGGGCTGGCGCAGAACTTTGCGGCGATCAGGGCGCTCGCGACAGAAGGAATTCAGCGCGGTCACATGCGGATGCACGCGCGTCAGATCGCAATGGCGGCGGGGGCGACGGGGATGGATGTGATGCGCGTGGTTGAGCAGATGATCGATGAAAACAATATCCGCCCAGAACGGGCAAGAGCGATTGTGCAGGCATTAAAAGGACAGTGAGAGATGGTATCGATAAATGGAAATCAGAGACAGCCGGAACGCCCCTTCGAACTGCTGCGTCCGGATCGGGCGGTTGGCATTGTCGGATATGGCGCATACATACCGCGCTATCGGCTGCCAGCGGCAGAGGTGGCGCGCATTTGGACTGGCGGGCTGGGCGGTGTACCAGTGACAGAGAAAGCCGTCGCCGGACCGGATGAAGATGTGACCACCATGTCGATTGAGGCGGCGCGCAACGCGCTAGCGCGCGCCGGGATCGATCCGAAGATGCTGCGGGCGGTCTGGGTCGGCAGCGAGAGCCACCCTTACGCGGTCAAGCCGACCAGCACGATTGTTGCAGAGAGCATCGGCACAACCGCCAGCATTCAAGCGGCGGACTGGGAATTTGCCTGTAAAGCGGGGACAGAAGCAGTGCAGGCATCCATCGGCGTGATCGGCAGCGGGATGGCTTCCTATACCCTGAGCATTGGCATGGACACGGCGCAGTCCCGACCTGGCGATGCGCTGGAGTATACAGCGGCTTCGGGCGGCGCAGCGTTTATCTTGGGACCGGCTGAAGAAGCGGTCGCAGTCTATCAGGGCAGTTACAGCTTTGTGACCGATATGCCCGACTTCTGGCGTCGTGCCGATGAACTTTATCCGTCACATGGCGAGCGCTTCACAGGCGAACCCGCCTATTTCAACCATACGCTGTCAGCAGCCAGCAAACTGATGGAGATGATGGGGACGACGGCGGCGGACTACACGCATGCGGTGTTTCATCAGCCGAACGTGAAGTTCCCGGAGCGCGCCGCCAAGACGCTCGGCTTTAAAGAGGAGCAGTATAAGACCGGTCTGCTGGCAGATCAGGTTGGGAATGTCTACTCCGGCTCGTGTATGTTGGGTTTGACCGCGATTCTGGATGCAGCGCAGCCTGGAGATCGGATTCTGATGGTGAGCTATGGCAGCGGCGCGGGATCGGATGCCTTTGATCTGATTGTGACAGATCGAATCACACAGGTTCGCGGACGCGCTCCATTCACACGCGATTACATCGCGCGGCGGGTCGTGATCGATTATGCGACCTACTGCCGCTATCGCGGGCTGCTGCGAGATTGATGAGGGATAACACGATGAGACAAGTAGCGATTATTGGCGCGGCGCAGATTCCAGTTGGCGAACACTGGGAGCAGGGACTGCGCGATCTGGCATCCGATGCGATTGAGCGCCTGCGTGATGAAGTGGGATCGATGTTGGTCGATCAGGCGGAAGCCATTTATATTGGCAATACCTATGGCGCCAGCATCAGCAGCCAAGCGCAGCTTGGCGCGCTGATCGCGGGCAGTCTGCTCGGTGGTGTCGAAGCGTTCACGATTGAAGCGGGTGAGGCATCGGGCGCGGCGGCGCTGCGCATGGGTTATCTGGCAGTGGCGTCTGGCGCGGTCGAGTCGGCGCTGGTCATGGGCGTCGAGAAATCGACCGATATGATCGGGACGGCACGCACGCGCGCGCGCGCGGTCACGCTGGACGCCGATTATGAATCGGTGCATGGGCTGACGCTGACGGCAAGCGCTGCGCTGCTAATGCGCCGCTACATGTATGAGTTCAACGCCGATTTGGGCGCGTTTGAGAATTTCAGCATCAACGCGCATCTGAACGGTTCGACCAATCCGAACGCGATGTTTCGCAACAAGATCAAGCCAGGCGCGTTTGCCAAAGCCCCGATGGTAGCAGACCCTGTATCCCTGTTCGACAGCGCGCCCGATGGCGACGGCGCAGCAGTGTTGCTGCTGATCAGCGCCGAACGCGCTGGCGATTGGGTTGCGCAGCCGGTGCAGATCGCCGCCAGCGCAGCCGCGACTGACACTTTGGCGCTCCAAGATCGGGCTGATCCGCTCCATCTGCGCGCTGTTCAGGTTTCGTTTGAACGCGCGCTGGCGCAGGCTGGAGTCGAGCGCGACCAGATCGATCTGTTTGAACTCCACGACGCTTTCACTATCCTTGCTGCGCTGACTCTGGAAGCGGCAGGATTTGCCGAGCGCGGTCAGGGCTGGACGCTGGCGCGCGATCATGCCATTGCCCGGACGGGTTCGCTCCCTATCAGCACGTTCGGCGGTTTGAAAGCGCGTGGCAATCCTGTTGGGGCAGCAGGTATCTATCAAGCGGTCGAAGCAGTGATGCAGCTTCAGGGTCGGGCGGGCGAGAATCAGGTTGAGGGCGCGCGGGTTGCAGCCATTCAAAGTCTGGGCGGGCTGGGCAGCACGGCAGTCACCCATATTTTGACAGCTTCGTGAAGTAAACGCAGTTTATGAGCCGCCCTCATGAGAGCTGGTGACAGGCTTTGAGGGAGCTGTGAGAGCTTTTGACAGGGTTTATCCTTTATGATCAGGTCAATCGTGCAGATATGCACAAACAAGGAGCAGAAGATCATGCAAATTTCCCGTCACTGGCGTATGAAGGCAATCCGGTATCGTCTGGAAGGCGTCCATGTAAACAGCGAGCAGACTCAGAAGCAGGCTCGTGAGGCGCAGCGCGAACCGGTGTCGCTCAAGCGCGTTGCCACCGCCGCCCGTTAAGGGGGGTGCAGCGTGGAACCGCGCAGGCAGGTTGAGATTCAATCGGAACGGATTGCATCGGCGGGCGTGGGCGAGATTTATAGTTACACCGTCGTGCAGGAAGCCCCGGAGGGTTTTGAGGATCAAGCGCCCTATATCATAGCGCTGGTGAAGCTGGATGAAGGCGCGTTGATCTCGGCGCAGCTTACGGATATTGATGCCAACGCAGTGCGCATCGGTCAGCGGGTGGAAATGGTCACCCGTAAACTGACGACGGAAGGCAAACGCGGCGTGATTGTCTATGGGTATAAATTCCGTCCGCTGCTCAAGGGCGACTGATCACAAGCCGATGAGACGCAAACAGAGCGCATCGCGCTGGATGCGCTCTGTTCGTTTGTTTATCATTTAGGAGTCAGCTGCCAGTGCCAGCCGCTAGAAGCGGCGCGATCACCAGCGAGACAATCGCCAGCAGCTTGAGAAGAATATTCAACGACGGGCCCGATGTGTCCTTGAAGGGATCGCCGATGGTGTCGCCAACGACAGTCGCTTTGTGCGCGTCGGACTTTTTCCCGCCGAGGTTGCCGCGCTCGATATATTTCTTTGCGTTATCCCATGCGCCGCCCGCGTTTGCCATCATTACCGCCAGCAGGAACGCCGAGATCAGCGAGCCGATCAGCATCCCCACGATGGTTTCCACACCGACAAACCGTCCGATGATGTTGCCGCGTCCGATAACGGTCAGGATCGCCAGACCAATCGGGATGAGGACGGCAATGATGCCAGGCAGCAGCATTTCGCGAATGGCGCTTTCGGTGCTGATGGCAACGCAGCGTTCATAATCCGGGTCGGCTTTGCCCTCCATCAAGCCCGGAATTTCCTTGAACTGCCGGCGCACTTCAAGCACGATCTGCTGGGCGGCGCGTCCGACTGCCAACATGGTGCGCGCGCTGAAAAAGAAGGGCAGCATCGCGCCCAGCATCAAGCCGGTGATCAGCCGAGGATCGAGAATGACCGCTTGGAATGAAGCATTTTCGGTTGTCGCTGCGCCGGTGGCAGTGATGAAGGCGGAGATCAGCGCGAGCGCGGTCATGGCGGCGCTGCCGATGGCGAAGCCCTTGCCGGTCGCGGCGGTGGTGTTGCCGAGGCTGTCGAGCGCGTCGGTGCGGTCGCGGACTGCGCCGCCCAGCTCAGACATTTCCGCGATGCCGCCTGCATTGTCTGCAACTGGTCCGTAGGCGTCGGTGGCAAGGGTAATGCCGAGTGTCGCCAGCATCCCAACCGCCGCCATCGCGATGCCGTAGAGACCATTCGGCGCAGCAGCTTGATAGGCGATCAACGTCGCGAAGATGACAATCACAATCGGCAGCACGGTGCTTTGCATCCCGACCGCCAAGCCTTGAATGACGACGATAGCCGGTCCGCCCGAAGAGCTTTCTGCAATGGAGCGTGTTGGTTGGTAATGATCTGAGGTGTAATACTCCGTGAAAAAGCCGATCAGCACGCCCGCTAACAACCCGCTCAAAGTGGCGATCACGACTCCGAAATCCAAATTGAGCAGAAGCGCGATCACGACCACGGCAATTGCAACCCCGATGCTCGCGCCCCAGACACCGCGCCGCAGACTGCCTAGAAGGGTTGCCTGGGTTGCGTTTTCCTCGGTGCGAACCAGGAAAGTTGCGCCAATCGCGGTTAGGATGCCCGCCGCCGCCACCAGGATGGGGAAGGCTTCCATGCGTCCGCGCATCTCTGAGGCTTCAATCCCGAATGCGGTCAGCGCCGCAATCGAAATTGCAGCGATGATCGAGCTGGCATAGCTTTCGAACAGGTCAGACCCCATTCCTGCCACATCGCCGACGTTGTCGCCGACATTGTCCGCGATGACCGCAGGGTTGCGCGGATCGTCCTCTGGAATGCCCGCTTCTGTTTTGCCAACCAAGTCAGCGCCGACATCTGCTGCTTTGGTAAAGATTCCACCGCCAACACGGGCGAAGATGGCGATTGACGTGCCGCCAAAGCCAAAGCCTGCCAGCGCCGACGCGGCAAGCTGCGGGTTATCAGGGTAGTTGCTAGTGATGATGAAGAACAGGATGCTGATACCGAGCAGCGCCAGGCTGACCACGGTCGTTCCCATCACCGATCCGCTGGCAAAAGCCACGCGCAGACCCTGATTGAGGCTTTTCTGCGCTGCGGCGGTTGTGCGGACATTGGCGCGCACAGCGATGCTCATGCCGATGAAGCCCGCCAATGCCGATGCCGCCGCGCCGGATACAAAAGCGACCGCCGTCCACGGACTCATGCCCGAATTCGGAATAGCGCTCAGGATCAAAAGGACGACTGTAACCACTACGACCAATACCGCTACGTAGCGGTATTCACGGCTCAGGAAAGCCGCTGCGCCGCGCTGAACGGCGGACGCGATTTTTTGCATCCGTTCTGTTCCTGCTTCCTGTCGCAGCACCCACAGCGCCGTGTATATCGCAAAGCCCAGCCCGATCACAGCCGCGATCAAGCCGAGCCAATTCGCGTTGCTAATGATAAAATCCATCATAGCTCCTTAATTTGGAGGATACTAAACGTGTTCCAGCATTCAACCAAGCCGAGTCGATAGTACCGAAGGTGAATCCCGGTTGGCAAGAGTCTTTCTTCACAAATGGAGCGCGCTGATGGTATCGAATGCTGAGAAGGGGCAGCAAGCCGAAGCGGTTGCAGCAGCGCATTTACAGAGGCGCGGTTATTCTGTGCTGGCGCGCAACTGGCGCTGCGTGGGCGGTGAGATTGACATCATTGCGTGCCACCATGATCAGATCGTTTTTATCGAGGTGCGGCGGCGAACCACAGCCGAGGCGGCATTCGAGAGCATCACCCTCCGCAAACGTCAGCGTGTGCTGCGCGCGGTTGAGACATGGCTGAGCCAGCATGAGCTGACGGATCAGCTTTGGCGCATCGATGTTATCGTGGTAAGTAGGTCAGGAATTGAGCATTGCGAGAATGCCTTTGACTGGTGAGGCGCGCCTTAAACTGCTCGTGATTACAGGGGCGACCGCCGTTGGCAAGACCGATCTGGCGCTGGAGCTGGCGCAGCGGCTTAATGGCGAGATCATCAGCGCAGACAGCCGCCAAATCTATCGCCGAATGGATATTGGGACGGCAAAGCCGACGCTGGAACAGCGCGCTGCGTGTCCTCATCATTTGATCGACATTGCCGAGCCAGATGAACTCATTTCAGCGGGGCAGATGCAGCGCTTGATCGCGGATGCCCACGCGGAGATTGCAGCGCGTAATCGGCTGCCGATGTTGGTCGGGGGAACAGGGCAGTATATCACCGCCTATCTGGAGGGGTGGACGATGCCTGAAGTCCCGCCGCAGCCAGCGCTGCGCGCTGAGATGGAAGCATCCATCCGCGCTGACGGACTGCCGAGTTTGGTCAGTCGGCTGCTAGCGCTCGATCCGGAGGCGCAATCGGTCGTTGACCTGCAAAATTCGCGCCGAGTGATGCGCGCCCTGGAGGTCAGCATCGTTAGTGGTCAGCCGTTTAGCGCGCAGCGCAGAAAAAATCCGCCAGAGCTGGATGTTTTCGCTGTCATGGTGAATGAAAAACGCGAGACGCTGTTCGAACGCGCGGATCGCCGCTTTGATCGGATGATGGAGCAGGGGTTTCTCGATGAAGTCCGTCTGCTGATTGAGGCAGGTTATGCTCGCAATTTGCCGAGCATGAGCGGTATCGGGTACGCGGAGTTGATCGCGCATCTGCTGGATGATCTGCCGCTGGAGCAGGCTGTTGAAGCAGGTAAACGGGCGACTCATGGCTATATTCGGCGTCAGCTCACCTGGTTTCGGAAATATATGCGGGCATTCCTATGGCATAATCCGAGTGAGACAGACGCCAGGGCATCGCTGGTTGCCCGCGTTCAAGCATGGTCGCGAGGTTTTGCAAGCGATGACTAACATCCGCAGCATCTTGTTGAAGAATCGGATCGTTGGGCTGATCCTGCTGGTGGCGTTGGTATTTATCTCTGGACCTAACATCCTTCCGCGCGCGCTGTCTAGTCTGCTACCCTCGGTCTTCTATGAAGGCGTGCCATGCGCATGGCTGCGTAGGGCGGATGATCGGGCGAACCATCAATCGCTGCTGGGGCGCGCTGCGCCTAATCCAATCAGCGTCCGCGTGCAGGTCGATCCGCTGCCGACTGATCCCAGCGCTTTATGGTATGTGCGCATCATCGTGACTAACGAGTCGCTTGGCACTGTCCCTTTTGTTTACAGCCCAAATCAGGTGATCGTGGGCGACAATGACAGCAGCGGCATCGGGCTGCTGTTCACGCCGCCCAACGGTCTAGTCACCGGCGGACAGCGCGCCAATACACCCGTGGTTCCGGACAGCGCGATACGGCTGCTGGGTCCGCGCCAGCGTTGCGTGCATACAGTCGAGTTTCCAGCGGGCAATGTCTTGATCGATGGCAACATTCGCGCCGGATTGACGCAGGTTCGCGCCTATTACCGGAACAACAGCCGTGGACAAGTCGTTCAGCCGCCGGGGATCGCAGCAACCCCGATTTTCAACGATCAGGGCTTGTGGACAGGATATGTTGAGTCAAATCCGGTGGTTATTCCTCTAAGCTGAGCGCGGCTGCGGCGCGCGTTTGTGGTCGGATAGGGCGTGTGTATAATAAATATGAATTCTGTAATGCGCGATGGTACATCATGTCGTCACGATCAGGCGAGCGCGCTGGCGAACGAGATTCTTTTGGCTTCTGCAGGAGTTCACAGCATGTCGGAGCAGTCAGATCGACCGATCCTCATTTTCCCGGAGCGCGCTGACAATGCGCAGATTACACTGACTCAGGATAGTGTGATCATTGGGCGCGGTGAGGACAGCGACATTGTGCTTAACGAGCGCCAGGTGTCGCGCCATCATGTGCGCATCTACAAAGAAGATGATGTCTATTATATTGCCGATCTCGACAGCAAGAATGGGACGTGGGTCAATGGCACGCAGCTAAAAGGGACTCAGCGGCTGGTCGACGGCGATGAGATCAATCTCGCCTTGGCAATCAAGTTTCAGTTCATCGGAACCGGCGCAACCGCGCCGCTGCCGTTCGATCTGCCTGCCAACATCACCAGCGGGCGGCTCCGGCTCGATTTGGACGCGCGGCGCGTTTTCATCAATGAAGTGGAAGTCAATCCGCCGCTGAGTCCGCCGCAGTATCGGATGCTGGAGATGCTGTATGTCAATCCGGGGAAAATCTGCACGCGCGAGCAGGTCATCGCAACGGTTTGGCCCGATGTCGTCGGCGACGGCGTCAGCGAACAGGCGATTGACGCGCTGGTGCGCCGGCTGCGCGACCGGCTGGCGGAGATCGATCCAGACTGGCAGTATATCATTACCGTGCGTGGGCATGGCTTTCGACTGAACAACGGGTAATGCCAACGTGACTCTGCACCTTTCATTCTCCGAACGGAACCTGAATGATTAGACGCATTCAATGGACGGTCTCCGCGCTGACTCTGCTCGAAGTCGGGTTAATCGGCTTGTTCTTCGTGCAGGCACTGCGCTTTACGATTGGCGCGCTGTATGGCAGTGTTGCCGGGGTATCAGCCGCATTCGCCGTCGATCCGGCGCTGATCTCGCCAGAACAGCTCCCGGACTCGGCGCTTCTCAACGATGAACTGGCGTTGGCTGCCTATGTCGCGCTGCTGCCTGTTCTGTTTCTGATCGTTGGGCGGATTCGCCTGCTGTCGCTGATCGCCGTGCTGGCTGCAGCTGGCGCGCGCGCGCTCATGTTGATCGATATGGGCATTTCACCGACTCAGGCAGCGCTGATCGTCATCGGTGCGAGCCTGATCTACATCTTGTCGCTTGTGCGTTTCCGTCTGTGGGCGCTGCCATATTTCTTCGTGTTTGGACTTGGGGTCGATCAAGTTTTACGCGCTTTTGGCGACACGCTCGATCCGTCCTGGTCAGCCGCGTATCAACCCGTCCAGATTGCGCTCTCCACGATTGCAGCATTATCCGCGCTGGCATCCATCTTGGTTGGGCGTTCGCGCGACGAAGCAGCGGAATTGGGGACGCTGCCGCTGTGGGGAGCAGTTGCGCTAGGTGGGCTGCTGTATTTGGAGCTGGCGCTGCTGGCGCTGCCTAATGCGACTGCCAACCGCGCCGGCACAGATTACACGCTGCTTGTGCCGCTGGTGCTGGCGGCGACGCTGCTGCCCATCCTGCCTATAGTGCGTTCATCAGCGCGCCGCTTTATCGCGCTGTTCGATCCGAGCCTGCGCGGTTGGGTGTGGATGCTACTGATTGCACTGCTGGTTATTCTTGGGACACGGCTGCAAGGCATCGGCGCAGGGATTGCGCTGGTCGTGGCGCAGTTCTTGGCGTCCCTGCTTTGGTGGTGGGTTGGCAGACCGAAAGCGGCGCGGGAAGCCAGTTTCAGTGGACTATGGATCGTTTTGGGGATCACGATCTTTCTGCTGCTGGTTTTGACCGACAACTTCACCTACGAGTATGCCTTCGTCCGCGATCTGACTGGCGATCTGGCATTTCTGAATGAGACGATTCCGCCGCTGCTGCGCGGTCTGCGCGGATTTGGGCTTGGCGTGCTGCTGCTGGCGGTCTTTTTGGCAGCACTGCCGATCACACAGACCCAGCGGCGCATCCCATGGATGGGCGGGAGCATGGCATCGAACGCGGTGAGTTTGGTGTTTGCCGCCGCCGCTGTCACTGCCGCTGCGCTCGCCGCGCAGCCGCCGATTGTCCCCGCTGTGCGCGTTGCGGAGACGATCCGCGTTGGAACCTTCAACATTCATGGCGGCTTTGACGAATTTTACAATCAGGATTTGCCTGCCATCGCGCGCGTGATTCGGCAGAGCGGCGCGAATGTCGTGCTGCTTCAGGAAGTTGAAGCGGGGCGCATGACTAGCTTTGGCGTCGATCAACCGCTCTGGCTGGCGCGGCGACTCGGCATGGATGTGCGCTTTTTCCCGACCAATGAGGGCTTGCAGGGCTTGGCGGCGCTGTCAAACATTCCAATTGCCTTTGCTGATGGCAGTTTGCTCACCAGCTTGGGAAATCAGACGGGTGTGCAGCGGATTCAAATTCAGCCCGAGCCGGGCGTGGTGATCACGCTCTATAACACCTGGTTGAGTCCGCTGGTCGAGATCAGCAGCGCCGACGCGACCCTGGAGCAGATACAGGATCAGCAGCGTCAGCTTAACGAAATCATCACCCTGATCGCAGCGCATCATCCAGGCGGCGTGTTGGGGCGTACCGTCGTCGCGGGGACGTTCCACAACGTACCAGACTCGCCGCTGATTGAGCAGATGCGCTCGTTGGGTTTTGTGGATGCGTTCGCTGGGCAAAACCCAGAAATCAGCGCGACCTTCGTCCGAACCGGTCTGCCGAAGGCGCGTTTTGACTATATTTGGCTGCGCAATCTGACGCGGCTGGGCGCTGGCGTGATGAACGACTCCGTGTCCGATCATCGGATGGCGGTTACTGAGATCGCGATCTCGCCGCGCTAATCCGGTTGGCTGCGTTTGCGTGAGCCGCGCTTGCGTGAAGCCTCACTCTGGCGCAGGGCAAGGCTCTTACGCAAGGTATCGGTTTTATTCAGCCGCGCATCGCGCTTTTGTAAGGCATCGCGCGCAGCCGCCTGCTTGGCGGTTTGTTTGCTCATACCGCTGCCGCGCCCCATGACACGGTCGCCGATCAGGACTTCGTAAGTGAATTCAGGCGCATGTACAGGTCCAGTCATCGCCACTTCGCGGTAAACGGGAATCTGATTGAATTGGCTCATCCCCCACTGATTGATCTTGGTGCGCACATCGCCTTCAAGCGCCTCCTCCTGGACAATGGTAAGCAGGCGTTCCAAGCGCGGGAGCACAAAGGACTCGACGGCTTCAAGCCCCTGGTCAATGTAAATTGCCCCGATCAGCGCTTCAAAAGCGTCTGCAAGCATGCTCGCTCGTTCACGTCCGCCGCGATTGGCTTCGCCTCTACTGATTCGCAGCGATTCGCCCAAATTCAGCTCTTTCGCCAGCACAGCCAGCGCTTCAGCGCGCACGAGGGCGGCGCGCAGGCGCGTCAATTCACCCTCCGCCATCTCGGGGAACTGACGGAAGAGCATCTGTGCGGAGACATAGTTCAGAATCGAATCGCCCAAGAATTCTAGGCGTTCATTGTCTTGGATCGAATGATTGGGGTGATCCGCTAGGTATGACCGATGAGTCAGCGCTTGGATCAGAAGGTCTGGATTGTTAAAGTGTAGGTCAATCATTGAATTGGCTGAAAATTAAGGATACGTTATGACCGCCGAAGCCGAATGAATTGCTCATGACGTGGCGGATCGGGATTTCGCGGGCGACATTGGGTACGTAATCTAGATCGCATTCCGGATCGGGTTCCTGGTAGTTGATGGTTGGCGGAGCGATCTGATCGCGAATCGCCAGCAGGGCGAAAACTGCTTCCATCGCCGCTGTTGCCCCCATTGCATGACCGGTCATGCTCTTAGTTGAACTCATCGGGACGCGATAAGCGCGCTCTCCGAAGACTCGCTTGATCGCCTTCGTCTCCATTGCGTCATTCAAGCTGGTCGCCGTGCCATGCGCGTTGATATAGTCGATGTCATTTGGAGTCAGACGGGCATCATCAAGCGCCGCCTGCACGACAATCGCAGCCCCCTTTGCTTCCGGATCGGGAGCGGTAATGTGGAAGGCGTCTGATGTGGAAGCATAGCCGACAATTTCACCAAGAATCTGCGCTCCGCGCGCTTTGGCATGTTCAAGCGCTTCAAGCGCCAGCAGCGCCGCCCCCTCTGAGAACACCAAGCCCTGGCGATTCTTATCAAATGGCTTAACTGCCTCTGCCGGCGTCTCATTGAGCCGCGAACAGGCGCCGGTGCGGTCAAAAGCGGCGATACCAATCGGGATGATCGGCGCTTCGCCGCACCCGGCAATGGCTTGATCGAGCCGACCCATACGGATCAGATCGAAAGCATGTCCGATACAATCGGCTCCAGTTGCGCAGGCGGAGATCGGCGCATAGGAAGCGCCCATCGCGCCGATATGGATGGCGATTTGATTGCCACCACCCTCGACCATCAGCATCGGAATGCCAAAGGGCGTGATCCGGCGCGGATCGCCGGTTGTGATGAACGTCTCGGCTTCGTTGTAATAGGCGGTCACACCGCCAACAGCCGACCCGACGATCACACCAGTTCGCTGCGGCTTGTCCTTATCCACTTCAAAGCCGGACTCGCGCAGCAGTTCCTGCATGGCGACTTCGATGAACTGCTGATAAAGATCGCGCCGTCTTGTCTCTTTGGCGGGCATATACTGGGTGGCGTCCCAATTTTTGACTTCTGCTGCAATCTTGACCGCATGATTGCTGGTGTCATAGCGCGTGATCAAGCCCACGCCGCTGACGCCAGCTTTAATGTTTTCCCAAGTAGTCTCAACGGTGTGACCCAGCGGCGTGATCATGCCAACACCCGTGATGACGACTCGTCGCGACATGGCAGCGCTCCATTCCACAAGTCATGATGTTCCAATAAGCCACAGCGCGTATTGTAACGGTATCGGTTTGGCGCGCCAATACGGAGAACGCAGACACGCCGAGACCCAGCGCGCATGAATCAAAATCTGCTTCTTAATGAAAGTCTCCGCGCTCGATCAGGAATTGACCATGCTGCCTGCGGTTCATTTGGAATTGTTTTCACTGAGTCGCCGCACTATAATCGCTGATATGATTTCCGCTTTTCACAAGCGAGGCAGCATTGAGCATTTTCCGCAGCGGCATGTCGAAAACCCGGCAGTCCTTTTTGGGTCGTCTAACCCAGATGTTGGGTTCAGGACCGAAAATCACCGACGAAACCTGGGATGACATCGAGGCGCTGCTGCTTCAAGCGGACGTAGGACCTAAGACGACAGCGGCGGTGATCGCGGCAACGCAGAAGCGCGCCGCCAAAGAGGGCATCCGCGAGCCGGATGAAAAGCTGAAGAATGCCTTGAAAGCGTCGCTGCGTGAACTTTTGGATGATCCGCCGCCGCTGAATATCAGCGGACGCCCGCTGTCGATTGTCCTGATTGTCGGCGTGAATGGGTCGGGTAAAACGACGACGATTGGCAAGCTTGCCAATCGGCTTAACAATTATAATAAGCGCAAGGTCATCTTGGCGGCGGGCGACACGTTCCGCGCTGCTGCGATTGAGCAGCTTCAGCAGTGGGGCGAACGCACCGGCGTTCCTGTGATCGCCAATAAACCGGGCGCTGACCCGGCAGCGGTTGTCTATGATGCGACAGCGGCAGCACGTGCGCGCGGGCGGGACGTGCTGCTGGTGGATACGGCGGGTCGGCTGCATACCAATTACAATTTGATGGAGGAACTCGCCAAGATCAAAGCGGTATCCACCAAGATCGTGCCGGATGCGCCGCATGAAGTGCTGCTCGTGCTGGATGGCACGACTGGGCAGAATGCGATGCAGCAGGCGCTCAAGTTCCGAGAGATGGTCGATGTCACCGGGATCATCGTCACCAAGCTGGACAGCACAGCGAAAGGTGGCATGATCTTTTCAATTTATCATGAGCTGAAACTGCCGGTGCATTACATCGGTCTGGGCGAGAAGTTAGAGGATTTGGTGCTGTTTCAGCCTGACTATTTTGTTGACAGTCTGTTTGATGAGGAATAGGCACAAGCCGCTATGGAGAATTTGATCGCCGCTCTGGAAGCAATGCTCGCTCAAATTGAGACGCTGATGAGCCAGCTTGATATTGACGCCAAAATCAGGCGTGTGTCATCACTGGAAGCGCTGACTGAGGAGGCGGATTTCTGGTCTAATCCTGATAAAGCCCAAGTGACGATGCGCGAGATATCGCGGCTGAAAGCCGAGATCGACCACTGGCAGAGCGTCCATCAGCGACTTGTCGATGCACTGGAGCTGGCGCGCCTCGGCGATAACAGCCTGCTGGATGAACTTCAGCCGGAAGTGGATGCCCTCAGCGCGCTGGTGGAACGGATGTCGCTGCAAGCGATGCTGTCTGGAGAGTATGATGATCAGGACGCCATTCTGTCGATCCACGCGGGTGCAGGCGGCACTGACTCGCAGGACTGGGCGGCAATGCTGGAGCGGATGTATATCCGGTGGGCGCAGGAGAATGGCTATAAGATCGAACAGCTTGAGCGCAGCGAGGGCGAAGAAGCTGGCATCAAAAGCGTGATGATGGTGGTACGCGGCGATCATGCCTATGGCTATCTGCAAAGTGAGGCTGGCGTCCACCGCTTGGTGCGCCTCAGTCCATTTGATGCGGCGCGGCGGCGGCACACCTCATTTGCGAAAGTGGAGCTGCTTCCCGACATCGAAGGCCAGATCGACATTGAGATCAACGAGAAAGACCTGCGTATTGATACGTATCGATCCAGCGGAGCGGGCGGGCAGAACGTGCAGAAGAATGACACGGCGGTGCGTCTGACTCACATTCCGACTGGCATTGTCGTGGCGGTGCAGAATGAGCGCAGCCAGACGCAAAATCGCGAGCGCGCAATGCAGGTTTTAAGGGTGCGCTTGTTTGAGATGGAGCGCAAGAAACGCGAAGCCCAGCTGGCTGCAATCAAGGGCGAAAACGTCAACGCAGAGTGGGGCAATCAGATTCGCTCGTATGTCCTGCATCCCTACCATCTGGTCAAGGATCATCGTACCGGTTTTGAGGTAGGTAATACCGATGCTGTTCTCGATGGTTGGCTCAATGGTTTCATGGAAGCCTACTTGCGGGCGAAGATCAGCAATGGCAGCCTGACTCCCGAGGCGGAAACTGAGCTGGAATAAAGCGACAAGTGCGCGGCTGAGGCACAAACTGAAGGACTTATGCCGATGGCGTCTCCGCGACGCGCCAATTTCACGATAGAACTCTCCGCGCTGCCCAATGGGAAATACCGCGTTGAGGCGCGCGCCCCGATTGGCGGCGCGTCTGCTGATGTCGATAACCCTTTCACTGAGAGCGAAATCGAAGACTTGCTGGCGATTCTTGGGCGTCGTCGGCGCGTTCTGGCATCAGTCGAGGCGCAGACCGCCGCGCAGTTCGGCGCGCGCATGTTCGACATGCTTGTGCGCAGCAGCGACCGGATTTACGCCGCTTATTTCAACACGCTCTCCAACTTCGGCGAGTCTGGGCTGCGCATCCGTCTGTCGGTTGAACGTGCCGGCGCGCTGGCTAACCTGCCCTGGGAACTGATCCGCGATCCGCAGCGCGATCATCTGGCGCTCTCGCGCATGACGCCGGTTGTCCGCACGGTCACACAGTTGAACATCCGCCCGACGGTCTCGCTCGATCCGCCGCTGCGCGTTCTGGTCATGATCGCCGCGCCTGAGCAGATCGACGGGACGAAACTGGGCAAGCTCGATGTCGAAGGAGAATGGACTCGTCTTGAGGAGGCGACAGCGGAGCTGCGCCGCGTCGGTCAGTTGGAGATCGTCCGGCTGGAACGCGCGACTCAGCGGGCGCTTCAGCAGCGGCTGCGGACTGGCGTCTACCACATCTTCCATTACATCGGACACAGTGACTTCGATGATTTTGCTCAGCAGGGTGTGCTGATTTTTGAAAGTGAGTCCGATCCGACACGCGGCGTCAAAGTGAGCGCGTCGGCGCTCGGTCTTGAGCTGGGTGAAGAAAGCACGATCCGGCTGGTGGTGATGAATTCGTGCCACAGCGGTCGGTTGGTCGAGCGTGATGCGCTCGCAAGTATCGCAGGTAACCTGGTTACACGCGGGATCGGCGCGGTGGTGGCGATGCAGTTTGCCATCACGGATGGCAGCGCGAAGGTCTTCAGTGAAGAATTTTATACGGCGGCGTCGGAGTTCTTCCCGATTGACGCGGCGGTCAGCGAAGCGCGGCGGGCGATTTTCAGCCGGCGAAATAATGCGGAATGGGCGACGCCGGTGCTGTATATGCGGCCGGATGATGAAGGGATATTGTTCTCGCCGATCAGCGCGCCCTTACCGGAAATCCCGATAGTAGATGCGCCGATTGAGCGGAGAGTCCAATTCTGGCAGTCGCTCACGCCTGTCACACTCGGCATCGGCGCGCTGGTGCTTGTGATTCTGGCGCTGTTTGTTGTGCTGATCATTGCCCCAGCGCTGACCTCGGAGCCAGCGCCGACCGATTCCCCGCCGGTTGCCCGCACTCCGTCCTCCGATCTGGCTGCGCTGCCAGACTTGCAGGTGCGCGTATCGCGGATCACGCCGAGCCGACCAACGCCAGGGCTGACTTTTTTCGTCAACATGGTGATTACCAATGCGGGCGGATCGGACAGCGGCGCTTTCAATTGGGCATGGGACGCCAGTCTGCGCCCACCGCTGTCGCTCAACACGCAGGACGGCTCGGTGGAGAATATCCCGCCGGGGGGATCGCGGACGATCAGCGTTCCGTATGTTTATGGCTGGTGGGGGACTTACAGCGCGCAGATTCGCGTAGATGTGGACTCACAGGTGCAGGAAAGCGATGAGCGCAATAATATCCTGCCGCTTGAGATTGTGATGTCCAACAACCCGTTTGACATCGACTTTACACTTCTACCCGGAAATCGGATCGTGCAGACGCCGCTGAATCCTGCTGACGACGCTTTCTTGCCGTGGGGGATCGATTTGAGCGTGGATGTTAAAGGCGCGCCAGAATGCGCGGGTGTCCCGCTGCGCATCGTCGATCTGGATGATGGATTCGTGGCGGTTGAGATCGCCGCCGATGACCTGCCAGCTTGCGCAGTGCTTCCGATCAGCATTGTTGTCACCCGTCGTGTAGTTGCTAACGCGCTGGTTGAGGTAGGGATAGTGGCTGGCGGAGAAGTGTCGATGCGCCTTTATGAAGATGCTCAAGGGCAGCGCCCGATTGGCGAGGGGTTCAGCGTCCAGACCCAGCCCAACGAAACTGCGCTGCTGGGAGTGGATGATGGTGTTGTTCGCAGTGTTAGGCGTATCGATGTGGCTGCCAATGGCGCACCGATCCGCTTGTTGAGATTGGTTCTGTTCCAGCCGCCCGATTGACTACGACTACAGCCAGAACGGGGCAGCGCTGTCGATAACGGACGGGAATAAGCCCCGCTGTATGCCCTGCTCGATGTGATCGGCGTGATGGATGGTCACGGGAAGTTGTGGCGGGATAGGCGCTCCAGCGTGCATTACAGTGAAGTCTAGGATAGAACGCACCGCGTCATCGATGCTGAAGTCAGGTTCGGTGCGAATGAACAGCGGGGCTGCGGCTGCATCGGATGGGGCGTGCGAGGTCATGACGAGCGCTTCGCGGTCATTCAAGCGGAAGATGCTGCCATGCGGGGCGGTTTCGATCCGCCCTGACCGAAGTGCGTACAAACGCGGCGTATCTGAGCGCGTGATTTCGACTGGGCAGAATGTGCCTCCTGTTTCGCCCTCCCAGCCGCCGAGCGCCTGAGCGAGCGCAGCTGGAATTTCCCCATTATAGTGAATAACGGCGCGCTGCCCGCTCACGATGGAGGCGGGCAGCAGTTTTTCGAGCAGTGCATCAGGGATGCCGCCTTCGCTCGGCATTGACGCCGCCAGCCCGCGCACGAGCGCGCCATCTGAACGATAAATGCGTGCGATGCCGGTCAGCATCCACTGATCCTTCATCTGCCGCGCGACCAACTGAAGCCCGATCACCAGATCGGCGTAATCGGGTATGCTTGTCACCGGGTCTTCGAGGATAAATGGGGCGCATCCCGCCCGCGCCATAATCCCGATGACGACATGCGGCATATCCTCAGGGCGATGCAGCGCCGCTTCATACAGGGTCAGGCAGGAGATGCCGCGCCCAACCGCCTGAGCTTGGGCGTAGCGCGCTTCCATACCGGGTTCATCGGGCGTGCTGGCTTCATTCGGGAGCAGGATTAAAACCAGGTCGATATTTTCTTTCTGGACGAGCCGGATCGCGCTGTCTACATTCGACGGTGTTAGGGTGCGCATGTTGCGCTGACGGACGATCTCCAATCTGAGGTTGAAGTCGCGTTCGGCTGTCCGTGCCAGCGCTTCGAGAAAATCTGGGCTGGTTTCGCTCAGTGTGTTGATGACCGCCAAGCGGATCGGTTCTGACGCTAAACGGGGCGGACGCCAGTAATCGCCAAGCGCCTTGATGTGCGCGGCGGTGGTCTGAGGATCGTAGGATTTGGCGCGCCCGCCGCCGAAAACCAGGTTAAGCGGGCGATCCCAGTGACGGAAATGATCGGGCGCGTTCTGCGTGCTGTAGGCATTGGCGATCAAGCCAGCATCTTTCAGGATGTCGGACACCGCTTTGACGATCCGCGCGCGTTCGGGTGGTTTCAGCTTCAAGGCGCGCTCGACCTGCGCCGGCACGACATCGAACTGCGCCAGATCATCTAGCCTGACGATTAATTGCAGCGCCTCTGCGACAAAATCATGTTCCGATCCGTCGATGTCCAGTCGAAAGACCCAGGATTCATCGTCTGCTGCGCTGATCTGCTCGCGCTCCCATGCCCATGCTGCTGCGTTTAGCAAGCGAGCGCGCTGCTCGCGCACTAGACCAACTGCTTTGACGATCTCACCTTCTGATCCCGAAAGATTGACCTTTGCTCGCAGCCCGACTAAAGCTGTCGCTTTACCCAGACGGTCTATCTGATCGCGAAGCGTTGGCGCATACAGCACCCGCGATGTGACGAGCAGCGAAAGCGCTGGCTGATCATCGATCACGAAGCCTCGCACCTGGTACGGGCGCTCGACCCTAGCGTTCTGCATCGGAAACGCAGTTGAGGATAGCGCGGCGATGATCTGCGGCGCGAGAGCGGGGATCAGCCCGCGAATGACCACCTTCACGAGCGTATCGGCGGTCGGTGTCCAGTCCAAGAGCGGCTCGATCCCGCCGAGCGAGGCAAATAGATGCGGGTTTTCTGCGATGATTGCGCTGATGACCTCCGCTGCATCTGCGGAGTTAGGCGGCGAGTCTGTCAGCAGAACGCCGCCCGCCCAGACCCACAGCCCAGGCAGGATCGCCCGCAGACGCGCCGCGAGTCTGCCGCCGAAGCTGCGGCGTTCCTGACCAGACGACGAGAGCGGGTCAGTCAGGAGGACTCGGTAGGCGTGAAGCGGCGGGATGTTTTCCAGCCGAATCGGAAAGACCTCCGTGAATAACGGCGGCGCGGCGAGGCTGGCAGACGCTTTCGGGTTCACAATTCGATGGGCTTGGTGGGGTCGTTGCCCCACTCTTTCCAGGATGCATCGTACACGCTGCCGCCTGGCAGTCCAGCGGCACGCCATGCCAGCAGGTCGAAGCTGGCGGAGACTCCGGCGTTGCAGTAAAACACAACATCTTGCGTCGTTTCGTCTGCGCCCGCTGCCTTGAAACGAGCGCGAAGCTGTTCGGGCGGCAGCAGCGTCCCATCTGGACTGAGCAAATCCGCTCGATAGACGTGCAGCGCGCCGGGGATGTGACCCATGCGCGCTGCGCGCGATGACTGACCGTGATATTCGGACGCCGAACGCGCATCGATCAGCGTTTGCCCTTGCCCCAGCCGTGCCAGCACCTCCTCTCCGGTGCGGCGCAGGGCGGGATTGATGCGCGGGACGAAGTTGGTGGGCTGAAGGGTCGGTACAGCGCGGGTTGTTGGTCGGTTTTCGGCTGTCCAGCGTCCCCATCCGCCGTCGAGGACGGCGGCATTGGTATGCCCATAGTAGTTGAGCGTCCACCAGAGGCGTGCTGCCATCATATTGCCATAATCATCATAGGCGACGACAAATGTATTTTCATCCACGCCGATCCGCGACATGACCGCTGCATAGCGGTCGGGCTTGGCGATCTGCGTGTGGCGGATGTCGTCAGGATCGGTGATCTCATGCACCCAATCGACAAAGACCGCGCCGGGGATGTGCGACTGCACATAGTCCTCATGATGATTGAAATAATGGGGTGGAGGTTCGGTCGCTGGAATCACATGACCGCGAATATCGACGATCCGGAGGTTGGGATCGTCGAGGTGATCTGCCAGCCACGCCGTTGTAACCAGGAGCGGACTGCTCATGTGTGCCTCTCGTCGGGAAACCGTCAGCTATATCCTGAATTGTACGGCGGTACAGCGGTTGACGCCAACGCTTTCCGATGTATGATCGCGCGATGATGAAAACCACCATAATTGCTTCGATCTGTCTCGCGCTGCTCGCTTGGCATGTGAGTGCAGAGCCTGACCTGCCTGCCTGCGCGCAGCGTCCGACAGCGTTGAGCCAGCCTTGGATCAGCAGCAGCAGCGGCATCTGCCTCGAAGAAGTTGTGAACGATCCGACTCTGGGTGAGCTTGCCTTTACGTCATTGGCGGTGACTCCAGACAATGTGCTGTACGCGGCGCGTCCGCATTCGGGCGAAGTCTGGATGCTGACCGACCGCAATGGCGATGGCTTGCCTGAGACGCCCGACCTTGCAGCGCCCGGCTTGATGCTGCCGAATGGGTTGGCATACCACGATGGCGCGCTTTATGTCAGCGGCGGCGCGCATCTATATCGATTGCAGGACGGTATTCTGACTACGCTGGTGAATGATCTGCCGTCCGGTGGCGGTCTGTGGACGGGTGGTGTGGCAGTTCATCAGGGACGGATTTACATCGGCATCGGCGCTCCGTGTGATGGCTGTAATTTCGATGCAGCCGCGCAGCGCGGCGTGATCCTCAGCGTCGATCTCGAAGGCGGCGACCGTCGTGTTGAAGCGCGCGGTCTGCGCTATCCGGCTGATCTGGTGGTGATGGATGGCGCGATCTGGGTGGTCGATTCAGCGCGCGATGGGCTGTTCGATCAGCCGGACATGGACGAACTCAACCGATTTTTCCCCGGCGAAACGCCGCACTTTGGCTTTCCGGGGTGTGTTGGGATCGACAATCAGCCGGACATCCCCAGCCCAATCGACTGCCTAAATGCCACCCCACCCGTCCTGACATTCCCAACCGGATCGCGTCCATTGGGACTCGCCGTTTATCCAGGCGGCTCACTGGCGGTGCTTGGACGCGGGCTGCTCGTGGCGTTGGGCGGCTCGTACAATGAAACCGAGCTGCGCGGCTATCGAGTCGCGCTGATCAGGATCGATGAGGATGGAAACGTGAACGCGGAAACGCTGCTGCCAATCGATCCGGAGCCAGGCAATCCGGTGACGGCGTTCACTATCGAGCAGATCAATTATCGAGGCAGCGGCTTATGGCGCAGCCGTCCGTATGATGTGGCAGTCAATGCTTGGGGATGGGTGTATATCAGTCTGAGCGGTGGGCGCATCCTCGCGCTCCGACCTTGAGAGCTGCTAAGCATGATCTACTGGCTGAGCGACACGCTGGCGGCACTGCCCGCCTTTCTGTTGGTGTTCTTGGGTATGGGCATTCCCTGGGCGTTGGCGCTGATGCCGCGCGCCGATTGGTCGGATCGTCTTCAGATCATGGCGGTCGCGCTGTTGACTGCGCCCGCGCTGTTGAGCGCCTGGCTGTTTATCCTGGGGACGCTCGGCGCACTGGAATGGGAAGCGGCTGTGACGGGCATTATCGTCCTGATCTCAGTTGGCTGTGCGCTGGCATGGCGCAAGCGGCGCGGAACCGCAGTCGGGGAGCGGACGACATGGCTGGCGGATGAAATCCTCATCATCCTGCTGATCATCGCGGCGCTGATTGTGCGCGGTTGGGTGATCGGCTGGTGGCCCTTCACCGCCTACGACGCGCTCTGGGTCTATGGGTATCAAGGGCGGCTTTATGCTCTGTTAGGCGCGATACCGGACAGCATCGGCTACTATCCGCCGTTCATGTCGCTGCAATATGCGTTCGGGCAGCTTGCCGTTGGGCAGATCAACGACCACGCCGCGCGCGCTGGGCTGCTGCTGCTGCATCTGGGCGGTATTCTGGCAGCTTATACGCTTGGCATGAGGTTGTTCAACCGTCGAGTCGGCATTGCAGCAGCGGGAATCTGGGCGCTGTATCCGCACGTGGGAGAGTGGTCGCGGGCGGGCGATCTTGAAATTCCGCTGGCGTCGGCGTTCGCGCTGGCGTCGGCGTTCTTTCTGCTGGCGTGGATGCAGACGCGCCCGCGCCGGGTCTATGCGGCGCTCGCCGGACTCATGCTCGGCATCGGCTTGTGGATCAAGCCGACCATGGGTGCATTCGTCCTGGGCGTCGGCTTCATGCTGTTGATTGACTTGGCGCGCGTGCGATTGGATTGGCGCGCCTGGCTTCCCCGGCTTGAGATCGCGCTGATTGCGGGATTAGCGAGCGCGCCGTTGGGTGGGCTGTGGTATGTTCGAAATCTGATACTGGGTCATAGTCCGGTGGACTTCCCGCCTGGCTACTGGCAGACGCTGGCAGCGCGCAGCGGAGCGGAATTCGGATGGGTGCTGCTTGCGCTTGGCGCAGCGTTCGCCTATGCGCTGCTCAGTCGAAAGGTGGCACGCCCGACTCGACTCGCCTGGGGCGGCTTGGCGCTGATCCTGGCAGGGGTGCTGCCCTCGATCATCCAGCCGGCGCGGATGGGACTTTTGGAATGGCTCGCGCTGGCGTTAGGTTCATCGATCCTGGTATGGGTGTTCAGACGGCGCTACTGGGCGCGTCTGATTGAGAAGACAAGAAGCGACATCGCTAAATTGGGGTGGGCGTGGACGTTGGGGATGCCGTATTTTGTCGTCTGGTTTGCAGCGTACAGCTACCATTACCGGCTGTCATTCGCCATCGTGCCGCTGCTGCTGCTGCCGACCGCTGCGCTGATCGCCCGCTGGCTGCGTCCGCCGCGCGCGCTGGCGCGCCGTGCCGTCTATCTCACTGCTATCGCGCTGATCGGAATGCCAGGCGTGGTATCGGGCGTGTATGATCCTTATATCGGCTGGGATTATCTTTGGTCGGATGCCTACCCCGATGACGCCTCGCGCTATCGAACGGGCAACGCCGCGCTGATGAATGTCGTCGATGGACTGCGCGTGTGGAAAGACGATCATCCTGGTCAAACCCTGCGCGTATTCGCGCCGGGCGTAGATCGTTTGCCGTTCTTCTTCCCACTAGATGAGATTCGCACAAACGATGCGCCGGCTCGCCTGGATGATCTGAACGGCGCTGCCTACTTCGTCTATGGGCTGCCAGAAACGCGCGGGGCATACGAGTCGGTTCCCTTCTTTGAAAATCAGGTGATCGGCGCGCTCGGCAGGACGGACATCATGCGCCGCGCTTGGGGCTTGGATGATGGTATCTTCCGCTATGACGTGTTTGAACTGAACCTAGAAAATCGCTTTGCAGCACCCACACCCAATGGCGTCGCCCCAGCCAATGTTGTTTTTGGGGACTTTGCCCGCTACCTGGGCTATGACATCGCCGGACTGGATTTCTGGGAGGGACGGCGGCTGGTTTTCAAACTCTACTGGCAGGTGATCGCGCCGCCTCCCAACGATTACAGCATTATGGTGCATTTACGCGATGGCCAGGACAACCTGATCGCTGCATGGGATGCGCCGGCTGCGCAGAGCAGATATGGATATTACTCAACTTTGTTCTGGCAGCCGGGAGAATACGTTATCGATGAACGCTGGCTGAGCCTGCCGGAGGGTATGCTGCCTTTGGGGCAGGGATACCGGCTCATTATCGGCATGTATCCTGCGCCAGATGGGGCGAGGATACCGGTCAGCGTCAATGGCGCGCCCTACGGTGATGAATACGAGATTGAGAATCGCATAGCGATCTTGGCAGCGCCGCCGTGATGACCCTGCTGCGTTGGATGAGCGTGAGTTGGTCGTCTTCCACGCGGCTTGTCCTGATTTTACGAACTGTGTTACGATCTAAGATACATCCCAGCCTTTAGCGCATTGGGAACGCAGGCAGCTATTGCGATTGAGAACGCGCGAATATTTTGCAAGGTCAAGAAAGATTTGAATCAGGCGATGACTCAGCTCGAAAGTCTGCGTATTAAAATTGACAAAACGAAAGTCAGCCGCCAAGTCGGGGAGCTCTCCGGGTCGATGTACTTCAAGCACCTTACAGAATCGGTGCGGCTGCTGAGTCAGCGTAACTCAGGTGCTGGAAACGGCTTATGACGTATCGACGGGTGAACACGCGCCAGTGGGAATGGCAGGATGGCGCAAAATGGCGTGGCGTGCAGGTCTTTCCCAGCACAGGGCGCGTGATCTGGTCAAGCTGGACAAGTGTCGGCGGAATGCCAGTCTATGATGATGGGATCGCGCAGTCGATTGAGCGACTGCTGGCAGGCGATGCACCTCCGGTGAACGTGCCGCCCGATCTACTCGAAGAAATCTTAGCAGCGATCAGAAAATAAAGACGAGCGGCTGATCAGCCGCCCGTCATACTGCCTACCATGCGCTTACCTGACCAGTTCAGCCTCTTCTTCATGCTTGAACTGGCTCATGTACAGCTCGTAATACGCGCCGCGCTGCGCCAGCAGCGATTTATGCGTGCCGCGCTCGATGATCTGACCGTCTTTGACCATCAAGACCTGATCGGCGCTGCGGATCGTGCTGAGGCGGTGCGCGATCACGAAGCTGGTGCGTCCATCGAGCAGATGCTTGAACGCTTTCTGGATCACGCGCTCGGTGCGGGTGTCAACGCTGCTGGTGGCTTCATCCAGGATCAGGATGGCGGGATTCATCAGCGCAACGCGCGCAATCGCGATGAGCTGCCGCTGACCCTGGCTCAAGCCGCTGCCGCGCTCGCCGAGGACAGTCTGAAACCCCATCGGCAGCCGCTCGATGAAGCTGTCCGCCGCGATCAGTCTGGCGGCGGCGATCACCTCATCGTCAGTCGCGTCAAGCCGTCCGTAGCGAATGTTGTTCATCACGGTGTCTGAGAACAGGAAGGTGTCTTGCAGGACGATGCCGATCTGCGAGCGCAGGCTTTCCATCGTCACATCGCGGACATCGATCCCATCGATTTTCACTGCCCCGGCGGTCACGTCGTAAAAGCGTGGCAGCAGATTGACAATGGTCGTTTTACCCGCGCCGGTCGGTCCGACAATGGCGATCATCTCGCCCGGTTGGGCTGTGAATGAGATGCCGCGCAGCACGGGCTGACCTGGCTTGTACTCGGCGTAGACATTCTCGAACTCCACCCTGCCGTTGATCGGCGGCATGACGCGCGCATCCGGTTTATTGACCATTTCGACAGGCGTATCGAGCAGACCGAAAATGCGTTCACCGCCCGCGATGGCGCTCTGGATATTCGTCCACAGTAAAGCGATCTGCGTCACTGGCTGATTGAAACGCTGAATATACTGCAAGAAGGCGAACACGACACCGAGCGAAATGACGCTCGTCCCGAATAACGGCTCATTGCGCAGCACCGAAAGCCCGCCGACAACCACTACAATCCCCAGTGCGACGTAGCCAAGCGCCTCAAGCACCGGATTGAGCGCGCTGGTGAAGGCTGCGGCGCGCACATTGGCGTCGCGGTTTGCTGCGTTGACGCGGCGAAAATCCTTGATATTTTCTTCTTCACGGTTGAACGCCTGCACTTCACGCACGCCCGCGATGCTCTCCTGCAAGTCCGCATTGACGCTGCCCAGCTCCTGGCGGCTCTTGCGGAAGGCTTTGCGCGCCTCACTGGAAAAGTAGAAAGTGGCGACAAACATCACTGGCACAATGATCAGGCTGAGCAGGGCATATGGCACATTCGTTTCAAGCATTCGAATGACGACCCAGATCATCAGCAGCGCGCCGCTCACCACCTGAAGCAGCCCAAAGCCAAACACCTGCTGGATCGTGTCGGTATCGTTGGTGATCCGGCTCATCAGGTTGCCGGCTTCGTTCTCGTTGTAAAAGCCCAGCGAGAGCCGTTGCAAATGTTGGAATAAGTCCTGACGAAGCTGCTTAAGGACGTTCTGACCGGTTCGGCTCATTGCGTAGAATGCGATGCCGTTGAGCGCCGCGCCGCCGACAAACAACGCGGTCAGCGCCAGCGCCATGCCGCCGAGTCCGACGATTCGCTCTTCCGTCGTAAGGCTGCTCAGCCACTCATTCTTGTCAGCAACGCCATCCGGCGCGGTGACATACCAGCAGTTGCTCCCCGGACTGCTGGGGAACAGGTAGCAGTCCACTGCCTGCCCGCTTAAATCGGGGATCATGACCTGCGTCCAGACCCCAATGGTGATCAGCGTGAACGCGACCACCACGCCGTACCAATATCTCGCGAAATATTTCCCAAAGCGCGCCAGCGTCGCGCCCACGTTTCGTGCCTTATTTGCCTCGGTTTCGAGGAGGCGGCGTCCTCCATCCAAAAACATTGTGTTTATGCCTCCTGCGGCGCTGCCGCGATCTCAGATGTCTCGTCAAATTGGGCATCTCCGACGAGCTGCGAAGCGTAAATTTCGGCGTAGATCGGGCTGGACTCCATCAGTTCATCATGTGTGCCTGAGGCGACCAGATGTCCTTTGTCCAGCACAAGAATCTGGTCAGCATTCTGCACTGTCGAGATGCGCTGGGCGATCACGAAGCTGGTGCGTCCTTTCATCAGATGGTCGAGCGCTCTCTGGATGGCGGACTCGGTTTTCAGATCAACCGCGCTGGTCGAGTCATCGAGAATCAGCAGGCGCGGATTGAGCAGGAGCGCGCGCGCAATGGCGATGCGCTGCTTTTGCCCGCCGGAGAGCGTCGATCCGCGCTCACCGACCGGCGTGTCATAGCCCTGCGGGAAACTCATGATGAAATCGTGGGCGGCGGCGGCTTTTGCCGCTTTGATGACATCTTCGAGCGATGCGTCAGGACGACCGAAGGCGATGTTGTCGCGGATCGTGCCGCTGAAAAGGTTGGTTTCCTGAAGGACGATGCCGATCTGCGAGCGCAGGCTGTCGAGCGTGACGGAGCGGACATCATGACCGTCGATCAAGATTTCCCCCTCGCTCACATCGTAGAAGCGGGGAATCAGGTTGATGATGGTGGTTTTTCCGCTGCCTGTGCCGCCAAGCAGAGCGACCGTCTGCCCCGGCTTTGCCTCAAAGCTGACGTGGCGCAGAACAGGTTCGCCAGAATTGAAATAGCGGAAAGTGACGTTCCTGAATTCGACATGTCCTTGAATCGGTGGTAGTTCAACAGCGTTTGGTGCGTCGCTGACTTCATTTTTCGTATCAAGAATCTCGAAGATGCGCGAGGCGGACGCGGATGCCTGGGCGAGCAGGGAGATGATGAAGCCCAACTGACCGAGTGGGAAGAAGATGTAGATCAGATACAGACTGAAGCTCTGGTAGTTGCCGAGCGTGAGCGTGCCATTGAGGATGAACGAACCGCCGAAATAGAGGATCGCCGCCTGACCGATCTGTCCGATCAGGAAAACCAACGGAAACAGAGTCGAAAACACACGCGCGATCTTCACCTGTTGATGGAATAGATCATCGGCTGCGCGCTCGAAGCGCCCCTGCTCATACGGCTCGCGCGCGAATGCTCGAACGACGCGGACGCCTGCCATGTTCTCTTGCAGGACCGTGTTCAGTCGGGACAGCCGTTTCTGTATTTCTACGAACAACGGCTGACTGAGCGCGCCAAACCGCATGAAAACGATCAGCGCGAGCGGCAGAATCGGCAGGATGACGAGTGTGAGCTGCCAATTGGTGAGGAAGAGGATGATCAGGGTTGCGACCAGCAGGAGGAAGGCTTGGGCAGCCAGGATCAAGCCCTGGGCGATGAACAGGCGCAGCTTTTCGACATCGTCGGTGGCGCGGATCATCAGCTGACCCGTCTGATTCTGGTCGTGATAGCTGAAGGAAAGCCGCTGTATCTTGGCAAAGATTTCATTTCGTAGATCAAATGCGACGCCCTGTGAGGTTTTTTCCGACATGAACGACTGAATGAACGAGAATGCGCCGCGCACGACCGCGAAAATGACAATCAGAACAGCGGCGTTGATCAGCCAGCCCTCGGCGTTCGCCTGCCATGCGCGCAGTTCATCGACGGTGAATCCGGCAGCGGCTGCGAGCGGCGGCTGCACTAGACTGGGGAGCGCGAGAATTTGTTTTGCTGTCGCGCCGTTGGTGATCGCGTTGATCATGTTCTGAACTAACTGCGGAACGGCAAGCTGCGCCAGTGTAGCGATGATCAGCGCGCCGTAAGCGGGCAGGTTCGTGCTTTTATGTCTTCCCAGGTAGCGGATCGCGCGCGCCAGCCCGTTGTTGGATGCTGGACGGCTGACGCCTGCGCCGCGTCGCATAGGCGCCATGTTTTGTCCTTGCACGATGTTTTCCCTCTCACTGTTAAATGTCTTTGTTTTGAATACGAAGGTGTTGGGTTAGCTGTTCGTGCCGCTGGTGCCGGCTTGCGCCATCAAGCGAGCGGCTGCGCTCAAGCGCGGCTGCATTTCGCACAGCCAGTCTTTTCCGCCCGGCATCTGCTGAGCAAGTGAGCGCAGCAGGTTGAGGAGCTGCATCGTTTTTTCGGAGCCGAGATGGCGCAGCGCAATCAGCAGGGTGTCATTTTCGTGAACGATTGAGATGTCGTTGATGACGGCTTGCCCCTGTTCAGTCAGCGACAGCGGCACGCGGCGGCGATCATTGGGATCGCGCCCACGTACAAGAAGCTGTTTGCGTTCCAGTGCGTCAATTGTTGGCACTAAAGTGGATGGGTCAAGATTGAAGTGACGGCTGAGTTCGCTGATGGTCTGGCTTTCGTGATGCAGCGAATACAAAACGCCCATTTGCAGCATACTAAGGGCGTAGCCGCGCTGACTAAGATGATCTTCCAGCGAACGGTGCGCCATACGCGCCAAGACCCACATCAGACTTCGTATCTCAAGCGCGACAACGCGTTCGTTTTCGATGTTATTGGGTATGACCATGTCACTGCCAATTGTTGGTATGCAAAAGGTTTTAATCCAATACAATAATCCTGAAGCGGCTGTTTTGTCAAGTGGAGTACAGATTTTACGCAGTGCTGCCTTGCTGATGAGGGTGTGTCCGACTAAACTAGCAGATAAAGCGCAAACCTGAGTCAGGACAGGGAGGCTGGCAGCAAAGGTATGGATGAACAAGGGGAATTGAAGCGACTGATTGTGGACTTGCGCAGCAATGATCCGGAACGGCAGCGGCGCGCGCTGCGCATTTTGGCGGAGGTCAGATGTCGTGAGGCAGTGCCAGCCTTGATCGATCTGCTGACTCATCGCCGCCGTGCAATGCGCACGTTGGCAGTTCATGCGCTGCGGCGGGCAGGCGATAAAACAGCGATTCCAGCGCTGATTGATCGGCTCAATGACCGCAGCGAGGTTGTGCGCTGTGCCGTTGCACATGCTCTAGCGAAGCTCGGTGGAGATGAGGTTTTCAATGCGCTGACTGTGCTTCTGGGCGATCCGAGCGTGACTGTTCGTTGTGAGGCGGCGAAGGCGTTGGGGGCATTGGCTTCAGTGCAGGCAATTCCGGAACTGCTGGAAGCGCTGTCGTGTGACAGCTGCGCGGATGTTCGAGCCGCCGCGGCGGAAGCGCTGGGACAGATTGGTTCCAATGATGCGCTGGACGGGCTGATTGAAGCCTTGCTGTATGACAGCGATCTTGTTCGGCTGGCAGCGGCGCGCGCGCTGGGAAAAATTAATGACTCCAAGTCGATCCTGGCGCTAGTGCAGGCGCTTAACACCGACAGCAGCCCTTTATGGCACGCCGCAGCGGAAGCGCTCTGGGAAATGGACATCCCTGCAATGCCATTTGTCCTGCAAGCGCTCTTGGATGCGGATGCACGCCAGCGGCGTGCCGCGCTCAAAGCGGTGCTGTGGCTGTCAGTCGAGCATGATGAGGATGCGCTGGCTGGTCGAGAAGATATTTACTGGGCTGACTTTGGCTCCTGGCTGAATTGAGCTGCGCGTGGATGGACGCTCTTTCCTGCCTCATGTTTATGGGTTATCCTAGACGTTGTCCACAGTAATAGATCAAGCGAGGAAATGATCATGCCGGCACGAATTGCAGAAGCCACTTGGCAGGGAACGCTTCAGGAGGGATCGGGGTCGGTCAGGCTTGGAAGCGGCGCCTATGAAGGTCCGTTCTCATACAAGTCGCGTTTTGAAGAGGGGACAGGCACTAATCCCGAGGAACTGCTTGGCGCAGCCGAGGCAGGATGCTTCACCATGGCGCTTGGCGCGCGGCTGTCGCGCAACGGCTTCACCGTCAACAACATTCATACCACTGCGCATGTCCATCTGGAAAAGGTAGGCGATGGCATGTCGATCACCCGTATTCATCTGGTGACCGAAGGCAGCATTGAAGGGCTTGATGAAGCTGCCTTTAAGGAACATGCTGAGGAAACCAAGAAGTCCTGCATTGTCTCGCGCGCGCTTACGGGCGTTGAGTTGAGTGTTGAAGCCAAACTGGTCTGAGTGCGCTACGGTGGGGCATGGACAACATTTGCCAAGAAGAACTATCGGCTCAAGTTTCGCCGTATGTATGGTGCGCCCAAGTTCAAAGCACCTCTGTTTGCGGGCTTTGACCGGGGCTTTCCTGCAGTGGAAAG
>CALKJO010000008.1 GCA_937995825.1 uncultured Anaerolineae bacterium | reverse complement strand
CGCCCCTCCGTCAACCCTTTTTCCTAACCGCTCACCAACTCGTTTGCGATATTTGGGTTATCCGGTCGCGTTCGGGATGACCCTTCCTCGTTCGCGAGCCTGTATCCTATCTCCCCTCACCCCGCTTGTAAAGGGGGAGTTTTGGAATTTCTCAAATGCTGCGTGGAATTCGATTGTTCGAGCTGAACTAGAGCGCGCTGCGACCCTGCAAAGCGCGCATGAGGGTGACGGCATCCGCATATTCGATGTCACTACCGACGGGCAGCCCGCGCGCCAGCCCGGTCACTTTGACCGGATAGGCTTTCAGCTCACGCTGAATGTACATAGCGGTTGCGTCACCCTCCATACCGGGATTAGTGGCGATGATGATCTCATCGATGCCGCCGCGCGCCACACGGGCGAGCAGCTCGGCGATCTTGAGATCGTCGGGTCCAACCCCATTGACGGGCGAGATCACGCCGTGCAGGACGTGAAAGACGCCGTGATAGCTGCCGGTGCGTTCCAGCGCTAAGACATCGAGCGGTTCTTCGACCACCGCAATCGTCCGGGCATCTCGCGACGAGTCGGCGCAGATGGCGCAGGGATCATCGACGGTGATATTGAAGCAGATCGAGCAGAGGCGGGTCTGACTTTTCAGATCGCGTAGGGCATCAGACAGGCGCAGCGACAGTTCGTCTGGCGCGCGCAGTAAAAAATAGGTTAGCCGTGATGCTGTTTTCGGTCCGACACCGGGCAGGGCAGCAAAAGCATCGATCAGATCGGTGATCGGCTTGGGGATCGCTTTTGACATCGTCGGTTTCGTTTTCTATGGGATACGCAGGGCTTTGTGTCCCATCTCAAATGGATCGTTAGCTGCCCATCAAGCCGCTGAGGAGCGGATTGTCACCCAGACCGCCGGTGATCTCCTCCATGCGTTTCGCCGCCATCGCCTGGCTTTCCTCAATCGCTTTATTGACTGCCACAACCAGCATATCCTGAAGGTCGGTGAGCCATTCCTCGTCGCTGGTGTTGATGGCTTCAGGCTTGATGGTAACGGATTGGACGCGCTGATGCCCGGTGATGACAATGGTGATCGCGCCGCCAACCGTGACTTCAGTGGTGGTGTGCGCTAGGGCTTCCTGAGCTTCCGCCATATCCTGCTGCATTTTCTGAAGCTGCTTCATCAAGCCCATCTGCGCGCCGCCGCTTGGTATTGTCCGTTTCTTCATGCTGATCACTCCTTAGGTTGAATTTCTTGAATAGTCGCGCCGGTCTCTGCAAAGCCAGCCAGCAGCGGATCATCATACGCGATTTTCGTGCTGGCGGCACTGCCCATGACGATGCGAATGCGCAGCGTGGTCTGATGCACCTCACTCAGCGCCTGCTCGACAATGCGCCGGCGGCGGTCATCCTGCATTCTATCGAAATAGAGCGCGCTGTCGGTCGCCAGATAGACCATATCTCCCTCGACGCGCTGCGGGCGGAAATATTCCCTGATTGCGGCTGGCGCAGACCGGTTGAGCTGACCAAGGCGATTTAACATCTGCTCCCAGCGCGCGCGCACCGCCTCCAAACTAACCACGCCGGGCGTCCCAGGGGGCGGCGCGGGGTCGGGCGCGGTCGAGGATGGCTGATGCAGGGGCGCAGGCGCAGGCTGTGCAGCGGCTTCGGGAAGGAACTTGAGGACACGCGCCGCGATCTGATCGATCAGAGCCGGCGTGATGGTCGGCGGATAGGCAGGCTGCGCGGAGTCAGTCTGGTCGGCGCTCAGACTCTCCAGCAGCGCCAGTTCCAGCCCCAACTGCGGCAGCCAGCCAGTGCGCGCGGCGCTGGCGGTCTCGTTGAAGGCGCGCACTGCGCGCATGAGGGCGGGACGGGCGACTCTGCGCGCCTGCGCTGAGACCCAATTCCGTTCTTCCTGCGAAACTTCGAGCAGGCGCTCACCTGCTATCTGCGCCAGCAGGATTTGGCGCAGCCTTTCGACGATCTGCGCCCCGAACTGGCGCGGATCGACGCCGGAGTCGAGGGCTTGATGGATGATAGACAAACCACGCGCGGCGTCTCCCTCGACTATGGACTCGATCAGCTCGCGCACTGCTGCCGATCCGGCTGTGCCGAGGATGCGCTCGACCAATTCCAGCGTTAGGGCGTCCACTGGATCGGCGACGATCTGGTCAAGCAGGCTGATGCTGTCGCGCAGGCTGCCCGTGCCTGCGCGGGCGATCAGCTCCAGGGCGGCGCGCTCGGCACGGATGCCCTCAGCATCAACGATCAACTGCAAGCGATCTGCCACTTCCGCCACAGACAGCCGACGGAACTCGAACTGCAAGCAGCGGCTCTTGATGGTGGGCGGGACTTTGTCGATCTCGGTGGTTGCCAGCACAAAAATCGCGTGATTGGGCGGTTCTTCGAGCGTTTTGAGCAGCGCATCGAACGCCGAGCCGGAAAAGCGGTGGACTTCATCGATGATATAGACCTTATAGCGACCTTCTCCAGGCGAGAAAGCGATCTTGTCGCGCAGATCGCGGACATCATCGACTCCGGTGTGAGTCGCCGCGTCGATCTCGATCAGATCGAGATAGCGCCCTTCGTTGACGGCAATGCAGGCGGCGCAGGCGTTGCAGGGGCGCATCTCCGGGTCGGGATGCTGGCAGTTGACCGCTTTTGCAAGCAGGCGCGCGGTCGTGGTTTTGCCCGTGCCTCTGGGTCCGCTGAACAGATAGGCGTGCCGAATGCGCCCCGACTTCAGCGCGCTGCGCAGCGTGCAGGTGATATGTTCCTGTCCGACCATCTGATCGAACAGCGCCGGACGCCATTTCAGATAGAGTGCCTGTTCGGGCAAGAGGCGGATTCCTTAATTTGTTTTCGACTCGGATTTTACCACATCACGTCGTTTTTTTGCTTCTGTTTACAGAAGATCCCGGTTTAGGCGCTTGCATAGGCGCAAATGTTCGCACTAATTTGGGGGCAGAGAGAAGTGCAGGCTGCCGCCTGAGTCCTACGCGGCGCGCCGGCTTATACGGTATAATCAAAATAAGTGTATTGCGATCTAATTGAGAGACCGCTGTGGTCAGCTTGAGCCTGTCCCCGTCCGACACGGACGAAGAAGGCATACGCCCCGTCAATCTGCGCACTGATCTGGCTGCAATGGCAGATTTGATCGAGCTGGTCTTTGCCGACTCGATGGACAGCAGCGGGCGCGCCGCAATCCGCGAGATGCGCTCGCTGAGTCGGCTCGGTCCGGGGTTGGGCATGCTGATGGGGATGGGCGATTTTCAGCAGAACATGGGCTTTGTGTATATTGCTGGCGGGCGGCTGATCGGGAACGTATCGATCTATCCGGCGTCGCTCCCCGCCGGAGTCCTGCGCGCTGAGCGCGCGTGGATCATCGCCAATGTCGGCGTCCATCCCGATTATCGCGGTCGCGGGATCGCGCGGCGGCTGATGGAAACAAGCTTGAACGCGCTGATCGAATGGGCGAAAGGGCGGCACGCTGTTGCACTGCTTCAGGTGGAGCGCGATAATCTGCCCGCCCGACGGCTGTATGACAGCCTGAACTTCGTCAACGAGCGCGTTTGGACAACTTGGCGGCGCAGCAGCAGTTCACGCCCGCCCCCAACGCTGATCGGCGCGCCGTATATCACGCGGCGGCGGCGCGGCGAGTGGCGTGCTGAATACGCGCTGGCGCAGCGCGTCCGTCCGGCGGCATGGGGCGGGATCGGCTGGCTGCGCCCGCTGCATCCGAATTTATTTCACGTCTCATGGCGCAACTGGCTGCACAATTTCATCAGTCTGCGCTCGATGGAGCGGCTGATCATCCGCGATGAGAGCGATGCGGCGCAGCCGGCGGTGGTAGGCGCGCTGTGGGTCGAAAACGCATTCGCTGCACCGACGCAGCTCACGCTGATGGTCGATCCGGCGCGCGCCGAGGTGTGCAGCGAAGCGCTGATCAACCTGGCTGTCCGGCGGTTTGGGCAGCGGGAGACGCTGGTGATCGAGCATCCCGCCGACGACACAGCAGTTGAGGCGGTTTTATCGCGCTATGGTTTCCTGCCGCAGCGCACCCTTGTCCACATGAGTTGGAAGGCGTCTTGACCAAGCCTAATGGAACTGCTGATCATCTTCATCCTCATCCTGATCAATGGGCTGTTCGCGATGACCGAAGCCGCCGTGATCGCCTCGCGCAAGGCGCGCCTGCAGCAGCAGATCGATAAAGGCAGCCAAGGCGCGAAAGCGGCGCTCGAACTGGTAGAAAACCCGAACCGTTTTTTGTCCACCGTCCAGATCGGGATCACATTGATCGGCATTTTCAGCGGCGCGCTTGGCGGGGCGACGATTGCCAGCAGCATCGCCGGCGCGCTGCGCGAGACGCCGCTGGCAGATTACGCCGACGGCATCGGTTTCGGGCTGGTGGTGCTGCTGATGACGTATCTATCGCTGATTTTTGGCGAGCTGGTTCCAAAGCGGCTGGCGCTGAGCGCGCCGGAGCGGATCGCGGCGCTGGCGGCGCGCCCGATGCAAACGCTGGCGCGGATCACGTCACCGGTGGTGCGCTTTCTAGGGGCATCGACCAACGGGGTGCTGCGGCTGCTTGGGGCGCATGAGATCGAAGAGACGCCGGTCACGCAGGATGAGATCAGCGCGATGATTCAGCAGGGGATCGAAGCAGGGCTGATCGAAGAGTCGGCGCAGGACATGGTCGAGGGCGTCTTTCGGCTGGGCGACCGACGAGTCAGCACGCTGATGACTCCGCGAACAGAAGTCGTCTGGATCAATCTAGAAGATTCGCTGGATGAACAGCGCGCGGCGATCATCAACAGCGATTACTCGCGCTTTCCAGTCTGCGAGGGCGATCTCGATCATGTGGTTGGGCTGCTTCAGACGAAAGACATCCTGTCGCGGATGCTGGCGGGGAGCGAATTTGACGTGCGCGCGGCGATGGTTCCGGCGCTGTTCATCCCAGAGACGATGACCGCCTCGAAACTGCTGGACATGTTCCGCGAGTCCAGCACGCATATCGGTTTTGTGATCGATGAATACGGCGGGCTGGAAGGGCTGGTCACGATTCAGGACATTCTGGAGGCGATTGTGGGGGATGTTGAGGAAGATGAGCCGGTCAAACGCCTGGACGGCTCATGGCTGCTGGACGGGATGATCAGCATCGACGACTTCAAAGACCTGCTCGATCTGGACGCCGTGCCTGGCGAGGATGAGGGTTTTGAGACGCTGGGAGGATTCGTGATGTCGCATCAGGGCAAAGTCCCGGAGGCAGGCGATTCGTTTGTGTGGGACGGACTGCGGATCGAAGTGATGGATATGGATGGGAATCGGGTCGATAAAGTGCTGGTGACACGGCTGCCAGCCGATACGCCGGATGAGGGCGGGCAATAAAAAAAAGCGGACTGGTCATACGCACAGTCCGCTTTTCGGTTTGCTTCGGCTGATTTAGCTAGCAGTCGTAGTAGAGCAGGAACTCATACGGGTGCGGACGGAGCGCAACGGCGTCCACGTCGTGCGAACGCTTGTAGGCGATGTAGTTCTGGATGAATTCGGGGGTGAAAACGCCGCCCTTGGTGAGAAAGTCGTGATCGGCTTCGAGGGCATCGAGCGCGCCCGCCAGCGTCCCTGGGATCGTTGGAGTGTTGTGTCCCTCTTCGTAGAGGTCGTAGTCCGCGGGTTCGCCCGGGTGTATCTTGTTCTGAATGCCGTCCAGACCCGCCATCATGAGGGCAGAGAACGCCAGGTAGGGATTGCAAGACGGATCGGGGAAGCGCGCCTCGATGCGCTTGGCTTTCGGACTCTGGCTGTACATCGGGATGCGGATCGCCGCCGAACGGTTGCGCGCCGAGTAGACGAGGTTGACAGGCGCTTCATAGCCGGGGACAAGACGGCGGTAGCTGTTGGTGGTCGGCGCAGCGAACGCCAAGACCGCCGGCGCGTGCTGGAGGATGCCGCCGATGTAGTAGAGGGCGGTCTCGCTCAGGTTGGCGTAACCATCGCCGAAGAAGAGCGGCTTGCCATCCTTCCAAAGCGATTGGTGGCAGTGCATCCCTGAGCCATTGTCGCCGAAGATCGGCTTGGGCATGAAGGTGGCGGTATAGCCGTTCTGGTAAGCGACGTTGCGGATGATGTATTTATAGACCATCAGCTTATCCGCCATGTCGCGCAGAGAACTGAAGCGCATGTCAATCTCCGCCTGACCTGCGCCGCCGACTTCGTGGTGATGCACTTCGACATCGACGCCAACCGACATGAGCGTTTCAACCATCATCGAGCGCAGGTCTTGCAGCTTGTCCGTCGGCGGGACGGGGAAGTAGCCTTCCTTGATGCGCGGACGGTAGCCCAAGCTCATCTCGCCCGTCGACCAGAAGCCGGACGCGGAGTCGACTTTGTAGAAGGTGCCGTTATTGGTGGCTTCATAGGCGACACCGTTGAAGATGAAGAACTCGGCTTCAGGTCCGAAATAGCAGACATCGGCGATGCCGGTCTCCATCAGATACGCCTCTGCGCGCTTGGCGACGGCGCGCGGATCGCGGGCGTAGGGCTCGCCATTTACATCCATGACATCGCAGAAGAGACTGAGCGTAGGGTTGGCGGGGATCGGGTCGATGAAGGCGGTCGAGGGGTCAGGCAGCAGGTTCAAGTCGCTGACGTTGATCGTCTGGAAGCCCTGAATGCTCGATCCGTCGAAGCCCAGCCCTTCAGTGAAGGCGTCTGCCTCAAAATTGACGAAGGGAACGCTGAAATGCTGAATGACGCCGCGAATATCGATGAATTTCACGTCCACTTCTTTCACGCCGTGGTCAGCCGCCCACTTCAACAAGGCGTCCGGGGTGATGTCGGCGGGGGCTTTCATGCCCAGTTTCGCTGCCATCGAAGAGTCTCCGTATGGTGATTGTGGCTAAAATCTGAATTGTGGCTGGCATTATAATGACAGGAAACGATCCAGCATCATGCCCAAACAAGACAAATGCGTGCGTCATTTCTTGTGCAATAGTGACAAAGCATTTTCAGCTCGCCGATCTCTCGTCAGGCTGGCGCAAGTCGTGTTATAGTCGTGGTAGAAAAAGTTTGTTCATTGATTGTATAAGGAGCGTCCACCGTGAACCTATCCCGTCTTCGTCGCCTGCTGCTAATTGCGGTGCTGTTGGCGCTTCTGACGAGCGCGCTGAGCGCATCCGCGCAGCCCGGCTTCACGTATGTCGTCCGACGTGGGGATACACTGGCGGGGATCGCCGCGCGTTTCGGCACGACTGTGCAGGCGCTGGTCGCTGCCAACCACCTTTATAACCCGAACCATATCTTTGCTGGGCAGGTTTTGCACATTCCTGTCCCACCGCGCCCCGTCTGTGGCAGCACGTATGTCGTCCGGCGCGGGGATACGCTGGCGATGATCGCGGCGCACTGCAACCGGACGGTGGCGCAGCTTGTCGCCGCGAATGGGATCGTCAATCCGAACCTGATCTACGCCGGGCAGGTGTTGGTGATCCCGGCGCAGCTTCCGCCGCCGACGCTGATCGTCACCTATACTGTGCAGCGCGGCGATTACGTGGCGCTGATCGCCTCTCGTTTCGGCTCGACCGTGAGCGCGATTGTGACGTATAACCAACTGCGCAACCCGAACGTGATCTATCCGGGGCAAGTGCTGCAAATTCCCGTCTACCGTTGAGTGAGAAAAAGGCTGGCGTCATGCGCCGATTTGCGCTTCTGAATCTGCTGTGCCTATGCCTGGTTGGGATCGCGCCGCCGCTGATGGCGCAGACGCCTATCCCCGACGCGCAGCCCAACGAGATCATCTATGTCGTTCAGCCAGGTGACACAGCCGAGGGAGTCGCGGCGCGGTTTCTGATCAGCGCTGAACTGCTGCTGGCGCGCAACGGCGTTGCCGATGGTCAGCTTCCTCCAGCGGGGACGCGCATCATCATCCCGCGACCGGGCGCGACGCCAGGCACAGGACGCACGCTGCCAACCGCCGCGCCAACGCCAACGCGAGTCGCGGCGATCCCGTTCGAATTGGGCGGGCATGTCTTCAGCTTTTCGTATCCGCGCCAGATGCAGGCGGCGGGCATGACTTGGGCGCGCAGCATCATTCGCTATACACGTGGGGCATCGGCAGAGATCGCCGCTGGCGCGCTCGACGCCGCACGCAGCAACGGTTTCGCCTCGCTGCTGACGATCATCGGCGATCCGGCGGAAATGACCGATAATCTGACGCGCTATATCCAGGAATACGCCACGTTTCTCGGCAGAGCCGCGGCGCTGCGTCCAGACGCGATTGAGGTCTGGACTGCGCCTAACAGCGCGAGAACTTGGGCGGATGGGCTGATCAGCCCGCAGGCGTATGTGCAGATGCTCACCCTGTCATATGAGGCGGTCAAGCGGGTCAGCCCAGAGACGCTGATCATCGCAGGCGCGCCCGAACCCACCGTCCGCAACGGCGGCTGTTTCCCCTCCGGCTGCGACGACTCGCCGTTTATCCGCGCGCTGGCGAACCTCGACGCAGGAAGTGCCGCCGACTGCGTCGGGATGCGTTATACGCTCGGCGCGACTCCGCCAGACGCCACCAGCGGCGATCCACGCGGCGACTCGCGCCTGTATTACTATCCGCGCATGTTCGACCGCTATGTTGAGGCGTTCCCGAATAAGCCGATCTGCCTGATTGAGGTCGGCTATCTGGCGGGGCGCGGGCTGGAACTGGCGGACTCGTTCGCGTGGGCATCCCGCACGAACGTGCAGAATCAGGCGGAATGGCTGGCGCGGATGGCGGAGCTGGCGCGCCAAAGCGGACGCGTCCGCCTGATGATCGTCTGGAATGTCGATTCGACCACGTTCACGCCGGACAACCCCGAGTCTGCTTACGCGATGCTGCGCGACGATCAATGCCTGGCGTGCATCACGCTCGGCATCACGATGGGCGTCCGCTAAAATCCGACCGGACTGCTCCCGCGCACGGCGATCTGCCCTAAGACGACTTCAGCGGCGGCGCGCGCAGCGGACGGACGGAAACTGAACGCGCAGACATATGTCCCGACCCCCGGCATCGACGCCAGATCATAGGGATCGCGCAGCCCCACCACCACCACCCTCGCTCCAGACGCGATCAGCCGCTCGATGACCGGGCGCTGCGTCGTCTGGTCGAAGTCCATGCCCGGAAGCGTGTGATTCTCCGTCACGGCGATCACCGTCCGCCCGCTGAAATCGGGGAAGTCGTCGTGCAGAATCGTCTCGGCGGTGAAGATCGGCACGTCAGGGCGCGACTCGCTCAATGCCTGCGCGAACAGGTCAAAGGCGGGGGTGGTCTGATTGGGTCCGATACCGCGCGTTTTGCCTAAAACCGCATAGGCGGCGCGGTGGGTCGTGTTAACGAGCGCAAGCGGCGCATCGTCGAGCGGGATCAGCCCATCGCGGTCACGCAGCACTGCGACTGCTGCCCGTGCCGCCTCCAGTTCGACGGCGCGGTGTTCCGGGCTGCCGACGACCGCCTCCGCTATCATCGCCTGCGCAACATGTGACCGCTCCGCCAGAAAGCGCGCTTTGAGCGTCAGCACGCGCCGCACTGCATCATCCACCCGCGAAAGCGGCAGCCGTCCCTCCTCGACCGCCGCAGTGATAGCGGCGATCAAGCTGCGCTGTGAGGCGAGATACTGCTCGGCATTGTGATCATAGTGTTCTTCCGCCAGCATGAGCAGGTCAACGCCGGCATTGAACGCCTGGAGCGCTGCGCCCGCCGGCGTGAACATGCGCTTGATCGCGCCCATATTCATGCTGTCGGAGACGATCACGCCGTCGAAACCGAGTTCGCCCCGCAGCACGTCGCTGAGGATGGTTTTGGAGAGGGTCGCTGGATTGTCGGGGTCGAGCGCGGTGAAAATGATGTGCGAGGTCATGACCATCGGCGTCCCCGCTGCGACTCCGGCGCGAAATGGGGCGAGATCGATCCGGTCGAGGTCGGCGCGGCTGCGGGTTACGATCGGCAAGCCGCGGTGGCTGTCTAAGGAGGTGTCGCCATGACCGGGAAAGTGCTTGATCGTGGTGATGCAGCCGGCGGAGAGCGCGCCTTCGACCGCTGCGGCAGTGTGCGCGGCGACTTTATCGGGGTACTGCCCGAATGAGCGCATCCCGATGATGGCGTTGGCGGGATTGGTGTTGCAGTCGGCGCACGGCGCTAAGACCGCGTTCACGCCGACCGCGCCGAGTTCCTCCCCGATCACGCGGTACATGCGGCGGGTCAGCGCGGGATCGCCCGCCGCGCCCAATGCCAGATTGCCGGGACCCATGGCGGAGTCACGAGTCATGACCGACCAGGTTCCCTCGTGATCGACAGCGAGCAGCAGCGGAATTTGCCAACGCGTGCTAGCAGCGTAGGCTTGCAGCGTGTTGGTCAGGTTCGCTGCTGCCTGCGCATCGGGCAGGTTGTCGTCGCCAAGATACGCCGCGCCGACGAAATGCTCCTCGAACAGGATGCGCGCCTCGTCGCCCCGCCCCGCCGCGAACGCCAGTAAAAACATCTGCCCGACTTTTTCAGGCAGAGTCATGCTTTGCAGAAGTGGCTCAATCTGCATGTCCATCTCCTTCAACGAAATGCCAACAAGCGTAACGCCGTCATCAGGAATGGGCAAGATCCCTGCTAGCGGCGCAGCAGCGAACGGGTGAACACGAGCAGGGTTTGGATAATCTTGTGACAGTAGATAAATAAGTGTTGTCTGGGAATGAATCTACTGCTATGCTGAATATGTTAGAAAAGGACACTTCTAGACATCATGTCACAGTCCAAGCAAGTGGTCATCGTCGGCTGCGGTCGATTGGGAAGCGTACTGGCGAATCATCTCAGCCGCGCTGGACACCGCGTGATCGTGATCGATCAGCGCGAAAGCACTTTTGACAAGCTCTCCGTCGATTTCAGCGGTTTCAAACTGATCGGGAACGCCGTTGAGCTGCACACGCTCAAGGAAGCCAAAATCGAGCAGGCGGACTGCCTGTTTGCCACTACCACATCTGACAATACCAACCTGATGGTCGCGCAGGTCGCCAAGAGTGTTTTTCACATTCCGCGTGTGGTCGCGCGGGTGTTTGACCCGGCGCGCGAGCAGATTTATCAGGGTCTTGGGATCGAAACTATCAGCCCCACCCGGCTTGCCACGTCCGCATTTCTCAAAGTGATCGAATAAAGCGAAGGCTTATGCGCATAATTCTGGTTGGCGGCAGTAAAACTGTCTACTTTTTGGCGCGTCAGTTTGTCCGGCGGCACTACCATGTCACCGTGATCAACCGCGATCCAGTGCGCGCGCGCGAGATCGCCCATGAGACGAAAGCGACGGTCGTGCTGGGCGACGGCACGGATGTCCACCGTTTAGAAGAGGCGGGCGCGCGCGCCGCCGATACGCTGCTGGCAATGACCAACCATGATCAGGATAATCTTGTCGCCTGCCAGATCGCCAAACGCATCTTCAGCGTGCCGCGCACGATAGCGCTGGTCAACGATCCGGATAATGAGGCGATCTTCAAGCAGCTTGGGGTGACCGTCGCTTTCTCGGCGACGCGCCTGATCGGGATGATTCTGGATCAGGAGACCAATTTTGAGGATATCACCGCGTTCATGCCGCTGGCACAGGGACGGATCAATATCACGGAGGTTCGGCTCGCGCCCGACTCGCCTGCTGTCGGCAAAACGCTGCTCGATCTGGAGCTGACGGAGAACTCGCTGATCGCGTGCATCATCCGCAACGATGAGGTGATCGTGCCGCGAGGCGCGACACAGCTTGAGGTAGATGATTATCTGCTGCTGATCAGCCATCCTGACAACCAACAGCACGATCTCGAAGTCCTCTGCGGCTGCTGAGCTAGAACAGCGTCCATTTTATGCGCCAGCAACTCTATCTTCGCGGTCGTTATCGGGCGCTGACCGGCTATGTCGGTCAGCTTCTGGTGATCATCGGCGGGCTGCATCTTGTCCCGCTGCTGCTGGTTCCATTTTTCCCTGCCGATGCGCCGCATGTCGGCGCATTTTTGCTGGCTGGGCTGCCGCTGATGCTCGGCGGACTGCTGGCATGGCGGCTGTATGCGCCCAAAGAGGGACTCAGCCTGACAGTGCAGGAAGGCTCAGTGATCGTGGTGGTGACGTGGGTGATCGCAGTGCTTGCAGCGGCGGTTCCGTTCATGCAGATCAACGGCTTGACGTTTTCGCAGGCAGTGTTTGAGTCCACCAGCGGCTGGACAACGACGGGGCTGACCGTGGTCGATGTCGAAAATACGCCGCAGATTCTGCTGTTCTTTCGCAGCTTTATCCAGCTTGCAGGCGGCGCGGGCTTTGCCATCATCGCGCTGAGCGCGGTCGCTGGATCATTCGGGACGGGGTTAGTCGCTGCTGAAGGGCGGACGGATCAGCTCGCGCCGCATGTCCGCTATTCCGCCAGCATCGTGCTGCGCATCTATCTGGGCTACATCGTGTTCGGCATTCTGGCGCTGCGCGCCGCCGGCATGAGCTGGTTCGACGCAGTCAATCATGCCTTTACAGCGGTCGCAACAGGCGGGTTTTCGACCAAAGCAGCGTCGATTGGGCATTGGGACAGCCCGGTCATCGAAGCAGTGATCATCCTCCTGATGATCCTGGGATCGATCAATTTTTTCATCGCCTACACCTTCATGAAGGGTAAATTCCGCGAGGTCTTTCTGAGCGGGGAGCTGCGGCTGATGTCGGCGCTGATCGCGGCGGGGACGCTGCTGCTGCTGGGAGTGGTCACGCTCGGGATTTATCCGAACACCGAGAAGGCGATCCGTGTTGCCATGTTCGAGGTGGTGTCGGCGCTGTCCGGAGCCGGATTCAGCACAACAACGTATGCCGAGTGGATGGATTTCGGGCTGCTGGTGCTGATTCTGCTGATGTTGGTTGGAGGCGGGACGGGATCGACCGCCGGCGGCATCAAGCAGCTTCGCATCTATATCCTCTATAAATCGATCCGCTGGGAAATTCAGCGCGCTTTCATGCCGCGCCACATGGTCAATGAGCCGACGATCTGGCAGGGAGAAAAGCACGCCCTGCTGAGCGACTTGCAGGTGCGGCAGAGCGCGCTGTTCATCGGCATGTATCTGACGGTTTATCTGCTCGGCAGCGGCGTGATGGCTGCCTATGGGTATTCGCTCAAGGAAAGCATGTTTGAATTCGCCAGTGCGCTCGGCACAGTCGGGCTGTCAGTCGGGGTGACGCAGCCGGACATGCCGGAAGGGCTGTTCTGGCTCAATTCGTTCGGCATGATGCTCGGACGGCTGGAAATTTTCGCCGTGATCATCGGGACGCTCAAGCTGGTCAGCGACGTAGGGACGATCTTCCGGCGTTACAAGCAGTCATCTTATGCTTGATGGCGTGCGGCAGCGCGCGCTCAGCCGCCCCGGAAGAGCGCCACCGTCTGACCGAAGGTGATCACATCGCCATCGCGCAGCGCGCGCCCTTTTTCGGTGACGGGCGTGTTGTTGACCAGCGTGCCGTTGGCGCTGCCCAGATCGTAGATCACCCAGGTGTTCTTAACCAGCTCCAGGCGCGCATGAGGGCGCGAGACTGACGGGTCTTGCAGGCAGATTTCCCAATCGGCTTTGCTAGTGGCGCGTCCGACGGTGACGGCATTGAGCAGCAGCGGGATGCTGTGACCTTCCTGGGGGCCGTTGGTGATCACTAGCTTGCCTTTACCGGTGCTGGTGGTCGCAGTGATCAGCGTGCCGCGCCGGACGGCTTCGCGCTGCTCACCCTCATCGATGATGGCGGAAAAATACAGCACCGGCACATACAGCCGCACTTCATCGCCCGCGACCAGCGGAAACGGCTCAGTGATGCGCATCCCGTTGACGTAGACGCCGTTAGCGCTGCCCAGATCGGTGATCAAGAAGACGCCATCGCGGTAGTTGATGACGGCGTGCTGCCGGCTGACATGCTGCTCTTTGATGCAGATATCGTTGGTCTCCAGGCGTCCGATGCTGGCGGTCGCGCCCTCTGTCAGGACGAATTCGTGCGAGCGCCCGGTGTTGGGGTCTTGCCAAACGATGCGCGCCAGGATAACGGGGTGTTCATAGGCTGCGACACTGCTGCTCATTCCGACTCATCCTCAATCCAGATCATTTTCGTGTTTATCGGTGCTTTCCTTGTCCTGCGCCGGCATTTTCGCGGTCATGCCCATGCTGGGGAACCACTCATCCGCCAGCGCGCCGGCGGGCTGCGTCAGCACCAAGCCGCCTAGATCGCGGGCGATCCACTCTAATCGGTTCGGCGCGACCCAGACAGCGGAGTCGACCTGTACCGCCGCCGCGCCCGCCTCCAGAAAATCGCGGGCATCCTGCGGCGTGTGGATGCCGCCCGCGCCGATCACTGGCAGCTCGACCTGCCGCACGATCTGCCCGACCAGACGCAGCACCAGCGGCTTGAGCGTCGGGCTGTAGACTCGTCCGCTGACCAGTCTGCCGAGTCCATCGCGCGCCACGCCGCGCGGCGGTGCGCTGATGACCAGCCCATCCGCGCCCGCGTCTTCACATGCGCGCGCCATCTCCACGCCTGCGCCGAACGGCAGCCGCGCCAGGATCGGCTTCTCGGATTTGCTGATGAGCGCGCGCAGAGACCATTCGGCTTCGGCAGGGCTGATCTCATCGCTCAAACCGAGTTCGATCCCATCCACTCGCTCCACTCGCTCCAGCGCAGCGATGCAGCGGCGGACATCCTCGACACTGCTCAGCAAGACCACATGCGCGATCAGGCGCAGCGAGGCGGGCAGCTTGCCCCATTTGTCGCGGTTGGTGTCCAGCACCGCCCGCACACCCGGATTCGGCAGCCCCGTATGCACCAGCACGCCCGCATCCAGCGGCACAACCCGCGCGCCGTTAGCAGGATCGCGGGGCGCGAGCGTGATCGGGTTGGTGACGAGCGCGCCGAGCTTGCCGAAGTCGATTAGATCGCGGTATTCGTCGGCATAGCCCATCGTGCCAGCCGCGTTCATGACCGGCGTGTTCAGCACGAGCGTGTTTTTGCCCAAGCGCGAAATCCGCACCGACATCGTCCGCGCCCTTTCAGCCCAACCCGCCGACCTGAGTCAGATCGAAAGCGGGTCCGTGCGCGCACGCGAACTGCGGATCGCTGCCCTTGACCTTGATCAGACACGCGCCGCACGCGCCGATGCCGCATGGCAGCGGCGGACGAAAGACGCCAAACAGGTACGCCTGCTGGACATCGGCGCGCACCTCACGAAAGACCGCCAGCGCCCGCGCCAGCAGCACCGACTCGACCTCCGGCGCGGCGGCGCAAAACACCTGATCCGCCCATCCAATCGTCGTGACGCGGTTCTGCCAGTTCAGCTCGGAGTCGCCCTGAATGATTTCAACTTCCGGCGGCAGATGCGCCGTGCCATATTTCGCGGCGACCCCGCATAAGACGAGCGTCACGCCGATCTTGTTCTCGATCAGTGCGGGAATGGTCATCAGCAGCGGCGTAGGCTCGGTGTCGTATGCCAGCAGCAGCACGCTGCGCAGCGACCGCCGGAAGCGAAATGGCTGCCCGACCGCGCCGAGCAAACTCACCACTTGCCCCGGCTGATACGGCTCCGCCGCCGGGCGCTCGACGACCAACGCCTTCTTGGTCAGCTTGACCGGGAACCACTGCTGGCGCAGATACGGCGTCCACGTCTCATTGACTTTCGCCAGCACCGACTGACCCGCCTTCATGCTCATGAGCGATGGATCGACGGACAGATGTAAATGCTGGTGGGTGTCGTTGACGCGGGTCACGCGTTCGATGAGGGCTTGCGTGTCTTTCATTTCAACTTACAGCATTTTCAGAACAATAGGGATAATGTTACCACCGTTTGAAAAATCCGGCGCGTGACTTTTGGCGGCGATTTTACGTATTAGTAGAAGAACTGAGTCAGCGAAAGTGAACAGCAGATGGCAAATCTGATCGAGCAGGTGTTTACGGTGGTGTTCGGCAAGCCGGGCGGGGAGTTCATCACCAATTTATCGCGCAGCGTGAGCGAGGGCGTGGATCGCCTGTATGATTTCGTCTATGTTAAAGTGCTGGGGCTGCCCTTCATCGTTTTAGGGGCGCGCCAGACCGGAAAAACGACCCTGATCGAGTGGCTGCGGCAGAATCTCCATGCGCTGGAGGCATTTCAGCCCGCCCCAACTGCGCCGGGGGGCGACGCGGTCGGGGTGTTTGGCGCGCAGATCGGGAATGAGATAATGCGCCTGAAGCCGACTCGCGACGTGGGCGGGGAATATGAAATGTGGGACACCGACTGGGTCGATCTGTTTCATGAAACGCGCCCGCGCGGGATCGTCTTCATGCTCGACCACACCGACATGCTCAAACACAAAGACGCGCTCAATTTCATGATGAACATGATCGAAGAGGACGCTGACGCCCGCGTCAACCTGCGCTGCGTCGTCGTGCTGGTCAACAAAGCCGATTTGTGGGGAAGCAGCACCACGCTGGACAAGCTGATGAGCGGCTACAGCAACGAGATCAAGCGGCTGCGCAATCAGGGCGACCGGCTCGGCTACAAATCGCTGATCCAGTCGTGCAGCGTGGTCAGCGGAGTCGGCGTGGATGATGCGATGCAGACCTTTTTCAATCTGATCCGGCCGCAGCCGCGCCGAGTGCGGTGAATGCGCCACCTGACGCTCGATTACCGGCTGGAGGGCGACCGGCGCGGCTATGCCTTCACCACGCCGACCGACGATCTCGACCCGGAGACGGTCAAGACGCTGTGGCGCTGCGCCATGCCGCGCGGGCAGGGCTGGGATGATCCGCTGCTGGTCGGGGCTCAGTCGCTGAAGTGCTTCGGCGTGCCATCGGGCGAGATCGCGCTGGCGGAGGTGATCGTCACCGATCTGCGCGACGAAACCGGACGGATGGGCATCCGCCGCGCCAAGATCGGGCTGCGCTCCCCGGCTGAACATGACGCCCATCTGCGCGCGCGGGTGAGCGCGATGCCCGCCGCTCTGGTCGCGGACGCTGAAGCCCGCCTGACCAGCCGCGAGTGGGCGCTGCTGTTCAGAAAACAGCGCCGTCATCAGCCGCCGCGCTCGGTGGTCAAGCCGCAGACGATCCTGACTGCGCCGTATTCGCCCGATGTGTGGGCGTTTGTGGAGGCGTGCATCCTGCTGCTGGCGTCGCGGACGACGCTGCTGTCCAATCTGATCGAGGTCAGCCCGAAGGTCAATCCATTTGCTGACCGCACCCTCTCTTTTACCACGCTGGCGCTGGATGCGCGCGATGAAACCCGCTTGATCGCCATCCCGCAGCACCGCCTGCCTGAGGACACGCCGGCGGTGCGGGTGGGATGAGCTTTGCATAAGCAAGCTCGCCCTGTGCGCTGTGTCAGTCCTCTTCTCTGCCCAGCCGCCACTCCGCGATGACCGCTAGGGCATGGCGATCATCGCGCCCGAAGACCAGCTTACGCCGATCATCCTGATAGACCGCCGCCCGCGCCCCGATTGCCCGCTGCATATCCTGGCTGACGCCGAGGACGACAGCGCGCGCGGGCGCATTGACATGAAACGCTGTCCCCAGGCTGCGAATGTGCGCAATTGTGCCGCCGGGGAAACGCTCGCTCTTGCGAAAATCGATGATCAGCTCAACCAGATGCGTCACTTCGTCATAGCGCAGGCTCATGCGCCTGTGAGTCTTGTGGAACAGGTTCCAGTCCCAAGACTCAAAAGCTTTCAGGCGCATGATCGTGCGCTCAGGGTTGTCCCACGCAAACTCAACCGGCATCGTTCATGCCGCCGGCACATACTCCGGCAGAAGGCGCATCACAAACGAAGGCGCGCCGCCCTGCACCTCGATGATGAAAAGGTCTTTGCGGGTCTCGTGTCCGCTTTCGACATCCTGCCAGTCGAGACTGCCGGACAGGAGCGTGAAATCCATCTTGCGCATTGCCTCGGCGACTGCATCGCCATTGGTCGTCCCCGCCACTTCGACCGCCCGCGCGATCACCTGCACAGCGTCATAGCCGAGCGCGATGAACGAATTGTCCGGCGCTTCGCCGAAGCGCGCTTGATAGCGCTCGATGAAGGCGATCATTTCCTCGCCGGTCTCCTCGCCCATCCAACTGTGCGTTGAGAAGTAAATTTCATTGCCGAACTGCTCGCCCAGCACGGCGTAAAACGCTGTGGTGTCGTAGGCGTCGCCGCCGAGAATCGGCGTGGTGATGCCAAGCGCGCGGATGTCGCGGATGATCGTCCCCAAGTCGGGCATGTAGGACGCGATGAAGATCACATCCGGCTGTTCAGCCAGCGCCTGCAAGCGCTGAAGCTGACCGCTGAAATCCTGACCGCCCTGGACAAACGTATCGCGCCCGATGATCGTGCCGCCGAGCGCCTCCCAGGCGTCGATGAAATACAAGCCCTGGCTGTTGCTGTAGTCAATCGACGTGTCGATGATGACATACGCCGTCTGCCAGCCCTTCTGGTCGATCCCGAATGCCGCCGCCGCCGCGCTGCCATAATTCGTCCAAGCTGCAACGGTGAACTGCTTGTCGCCCAGGGCAGTCGCGCCGAACAGCGGCGACGATGCGCCCGGCGACAGCCCAACCAAGCCGGCTTCCTGCGCCGCCGCGCTCGCAGGTCCGCCGATGTCGAAGTCGGACGGCGTGATGATGAACTGCGCGCCGCCCTCGATCAGCTGCAGCGCTGCATTGAACACCACCGGCGGATCAGTTTCGCCGTCCAGAACCCGCAGCTCCAGTGGACGCCCAAGCACGCCGCCCGCCTCGTTGATCATCTCGACGGCAATTTCCGCGCCGCGCTGCGCGGGCTGATCGTATTCGGCCATCCAGCCAGTGCTGTTGAACACCGCGCCGATGATGATCGGGTCACTTCCCTGCGCTGAGACGCTCAACGCGAGCAGCAGCGCCGCCAGAACAGTGAAGATACGGACTCCCATTCGCATCAGCATCACTCCTCGAACTTGTTAGTCGACTTGATAGGATAGATCGGTGGAAATTGTAACCCATTTTGTCGTGTTGGGGAATGATTTAGGCTTAATCATGACACAAGGGTTCCAAAAACGGCTGATACAGACGATGAAAAGGAAAGTGGTGGAGGTGATTTATCGAAGCGCACGGCTACTTATTGAGCGCCCGTTCGGCGTGCTGAACAGGCATGTGATGCGCATTCGGATGTCTGCTGTTAACAGCGGGTCTGGCAGGCATGGCATCAACCCGGAGCTTGACCATGATGTGCTGGGCTGGCTCAAAACGGCTGTATTTGAAGATGTCGCGGCTGATCTCGCTCAGTTTATGCCTGCGAAACAGGCGGCTCCACTCGTCCAGACGCAGATAGTTATACGGAAGCGGGACATTGTAAGGGATGTTGCCCAGGTAGTCAGCCAGATGCAGCGTCGCCTTATCCAGTCGATTGTTCCAAAAATGATCTTTGATGAGAACATGGTATCTGGCAACCCTGCGCGCCTCGGAAATCATCTGGTCGATATTGGTGGTATGGTGCAGCATATCGACCATCATCACGTAGTCAAAGGTGTCGTCCTGAAAGGGGAAAATGTGACCATCATAGTGCTGAACCTCGATATAGGAGCGCGGCTGGAGACAAACATCCAAGCCGACGATATGACAGCCGCTTGACTGGGTTAGGTGGTGCGCAAGATGTCCATCGCCAGTGCCAACATCAAGCACGGTCGATCCCATATCAAGGAGGGGCAGCATTCTCTGTATCAGTTTACCATATCGATATGGGAACAGAACTTTTTCATCGAGTATCGATATTGCGTTTTTCAGCATTGTTTCTCCTGTTTTTTGATTGATGTTTTAGGGATGCTGCTCAATCACGAGTTCAAGCCTCCACTTCAACCCGCCCGTTCGTGCGCGATGCGCTTGTCTCCCATTTTTTTGCAAGTGCCAATGTTTCCTCAGATTTTTGCTTCGGAGCCAGCTTGCTGACACCGAAGCAATCCCTGAAGCTGTTCACATCTATAAGTTGCCTCGGCATGTCACAAGACAACTTTTTGTAATTCTCGCTTGGGCTTAGCGTGTATTGTAACAGGTGATATCAATTGTGCAACTCCGGCAGGTCAGAGGGGGTTAAGCGATACGCTCGCCCTGTTGCAAGTTCAGGAAACTCTGTTATAATTTTGCAAGTTCTTATAGAAGAGGGTTTCTTATGCTCGGCAGGGTTCTGCCGAGCAAAATAAGCCCCATCTATATATCGATGCTGAAAGCATATAGTGAGGATTGCAAGATCAGCGCCCAAGATAATTTTCGTATCAACAATCAGATTCGCGCCCGCGAAGTCCGGCTGATCACGGAGACCAACGAAAATATCGGCGTGGTTTCTTTAAGTCGTGCGTTAGAGATTGCGGAGTCAAAAAATCTCGACTTGGTTGAGGTCGCTCCTGAAGCCAACCCGCCCGTCTGCCGCATTATGGATTTCGGAAAGTTCCGATATGAAAAAGAGCGGCGCGAGCGCAAAGCGCGCAAGCAGCAGAAGGTGATCGAAGTCAAGGAGATTCAACTGCGCCCCAAAACTGACGATCATCATATCGGCTTCAAGATTCGAGATGCGCGCAGATGGATCGCCGATGGGATGAAAGTGCGGGTGCGAATTCGGTTTCGTGGGCGCGAGATCACGCACGCCGACATCGGGCGGGCGCGGCTGGAAGAATTTGCAGCGGAGCTGAAAGACCTGGCGGTCATCGAACAAGCGCCGAACATGGAAGGCTCGACGATGCTGATGGTGCTGGCTCCTGCGGGTGAGAAGAAGAAGTAACGGAGATCAAGCGTGGGCAAGAAATACAAAATCAAAACCCATAAGTCGACCGCGAAGCGCTTTCGTATGACTGGGACGGGCAAGATCGTGCGAACGAAGGGCGGCAAGACTCATTTTCGCCGTCGCCGCTCGACCCGCGCTAAGCAGGCGCTCGACAAGATGATCGTGGTGGCGGGACCGCAAACGCGCCGGCGTATCATGCGGCTTGCGCCCTATCTGAAGCTGTATAAGTCCAATCCGCCGGTCTAAACGCGGCGTTTATCAGCAGTCTTTCGTTCGGGGCATGGCGCGCCATGCCCTGAATCATGTCTTTCAGGAGTGAGTGAACACATGGCACGTGTCAAAACCGGGTATACCCGCCGCCGCCGCCATAAAAAAGTCCTCAAGCTGACAGCGGGGCAGTGGGGGACGCGCGGACGCCTGTTCCGCCGTTCGAATGAGGCGATGCTCAAAAGTCTGTTCTATTCGTACCGCGACCGCCGCGCACGCCGAGGCGATATGCGTCGGCTGTGGATCGCGCGCGTCAATGCGGGGGCGCGTCAGAACGGGCTGAGCTACAGTCGTTTGATCTACGGCTTGAAGAAAGCCGGCGTCGAGCTGGATCGCAAGGTGCTGGCGGACATCGCTGTGCGCGATCCGGGGACATTCACCAAGATCGCGGCGCTCAGCGCGCAGTATCTCCGCTAAATTGACGGGGGCGGACGTTCAACAGCATTGCCCGCTCCCACTCTTGCTACTGCCTTGATCACTTCCCTGCAGAATGAGCGCGTCAAGCTTGCGCATGCGCTGCAAACCCAGGTCAAAGCGCGCCGCAAACACCGCCGGATCGCACTGGAGGGCGTCCGACTGATCAATGATGCGCTGGCGCAGGGATTCGCCCCCGATTTTATCCTCCATCTGCCAGCCTTCGATCTCAGCGCACTGCGCAGCCCATCTACCCTCACGCTTCTGCCCACTGCGCCGGAGATCATGCGCCTGATCTGCGAGACCGAGACGCCGCAGGGCGCGGTCGGCGTGTTTCCGATGCCGGAGCGCCCCTTCCCGACGGCGCTAACGCGGCTGCTGATCGCGGATGGTGTGCGCGATCCGGGCAATCTTGGCGCGCTTCTGCGGACGGCGGCGGCGGCGGGCGTTGAGGGGGTGCTGCTGTCACCGGACTGCGTCGATCCCTACAATCCGAAGGCACTGCGGGCAGGCATGGGCGCGCATTTTCGCGTCCCGCTGGCGGAGCGGACGTGGGACGACATTCAGACGGCGTGCGCGCCGCTGACGGTCTGGCTGGCGGACATGGACGGCGACTTCGCCTATGACGCGGTGGACTGGACGCAGCCGCACGCGCTGATCGTCAGTTCGGAGGCGCACGGCGCCAGCGACTCGGCGCAGTCGGTCGCGAGCCGGCGCGTCTTCATCCCGATGGCGGCAGCCACCGAGTCGCTCAACGCAGCGGCGGCGGCGGCGGTGCTGCTGTTTGAAGGGGCGCGGCAGCGGCGTCAAGCGCGATCTGGCGATCTGAATTAGAATCAGAGTTAGACTGATTTGTATTTGGGGAGCGTGACCGATGGCTGCTGTGCCGGGAATCGATGTGTCATCGAATCAGGGTGTGATCGACTGGAGTCAGGTCGCTGCATCGGGACAAAGATTCGCTTTTATTCGGTCGAGCATGGGGCGCGGTGGGGTGGACTCGCGCTTTTCGACCAACTTTCGGCAGGCGCGCGATAACGGGCTGTTAGTCGGGGTCTATCATCTGATCCGACCGGAATGGCGCGGCGTCGAGCAGATGGATCACTTTCTGGCAACGCTGGGCGAGCGCAAGCCCGATCTGCCGCTGGCGCTGGATGTCGAGCTGGATGGGAGCGATGTCGGCAAGCCGCAGCCGCCAGCGGCGATCACCGCGTGCGTGCGCGAAGCGATCCATGCCCTTGAAGGGCGCGGACAGCGCAGCCCGATCATCTACACGGGGTCATGGTTCTGGAATGACAAGATCATCCCCTCCGCTGAATGGGGCAAATATGACTTATGGATCGCGCATTACGGCGTGACCGCGCCGAAGATGCCAATGGGCTGGACGGACTGGCAGTTCTGGCAGTACAGCGAGCGCGGGAGTGTCCCCGGTGTCCGCAACAACTGCGACCTGAACTGGTTCGACGGGACGCTGCTCGATTTGCTCAAGTATGCGGCGGGCGATCAGCCGGTGGAAATCCCGAAGCCGAAATTGCTGCGCGCCCGCGTCACGGCGTCGATGATCAATGTCCGCAAAGCGCCGGATGTGACCTCGGAGGACATCGGTGATCTGCTTCGCGGCGATCTGATCGAGATCAGGAACATCGGCGGCAAGAGCGCGTGGATCGAGTTCGAGCCAGGACAGTGGGCGGCATACTCGTTCAATCAAGCGCGCTTCATGGAATGGCAGGCGGGCAGCCCGCCGCGCGCGCGGGTGACAGCGGCGCTGGTCAATGTCCGCAGCGGCGCAGACATCAACTACGACAAGATCGGGGAACTGCGCGCCGCTGATATGATCGATGTGCTGAGCATTGACGGGGGGGACGTGTGGATCGAGTTCGAGCTGGGACAGTGGGCGGCATTCGCATCTGCAGGGCGGCGGTTCATGGAGCTGGTGTCCGAATAGATCAGACGATACCGGCTTTTGCGATATAATTAAAGTTGTAATAAGGTTCATCTGTTCATCTTTAGAGGACTGTTTTAGTGACTCAAAAAACGCTTGATAAACCCTCCGCCTATCTCTCCGAAGCCACCTTACACGCCATCTTAAGAGCCATGCTGCTGAGCCGCCGCTTCGATGAACGGGCATGGCTGCTGCACCGGCAGGGCAAGATCGTCTTTCACGCCTCCGCGATGGGACATGAGGCGGCGCAGGTCGGCGCGGTTTTCGCCATCCATCGGGGCGTGGACTATGTCTGCCCGTACTATCGCGATCTGGCGATGATGATCGCGCTCGGCTGGGGCGCGCGCGCGCTGATGCTCGACGTGTATGCCAAGCCTGGCGGGATCAGCAGCGCCGGTCGGCAGATGCCGAATCATTTCAGCGACCGCAGACTCGGCGTGGTCAGCACGTCCGCGCCGGTGGCGGTGCAGGTTGTTCATGCAGCAGGGATGGCGTTCGCAATCAAATACAAGGCGCGCCTCGGCTTGCCGACGCCGGATGACGCGCCGCGCTTGGCGCTGACGACGCTCGGTGAAGGATCGACCAGTCAAGGCGACTTTCATGAGGCGCTCAACTGGGCGGGCGTCCATACGCTGCCACTGATCTGCCTGGTCGAGAACAACGGCTACGCCATCTCGGTCAAGCTGCAGGCGCAGATGGCGATCCGCGATGTGTCCGAGCGCGCCGCTGGCTACGGCATTCACGGCGCAGTCGTCGATGGCATGGATGCGCTGGCAGTCTATGACACCGTTTATGAGGCGGCACAGCGGGCGTACAACGGCGATGGAGCGACGCTGATCGATGCCAAAGTCTACCGCTTCACCCCGCACAGCAGCGATGATGATGATCGCTCGTATCGCAGCCGCGAGGAAGTCGAAGCGGCGCGGGCGAATGACCCGATCCTGCGGCTGCGGCAAACCCTGATCGACTTGGGCGCGCTTACGGCGGCGGATTTTGAGGAGATGGACGCGGAAGTCCGGTCGGAGGTAGACGCGGCGCAGGCGGAAGTCGAGGCGATGCCCGATCCCGCGCCGGAGGATGCGCTCGCTGACGTGTTCGCGCCAGGAAGGGTGGATGCATGGCAGTCATGACGCTGATCGAAGGGCTGCGGCAGGGGATGGATGAGGCGCTGGCTGCCGATCCGCGCGTGTTCATCATCGGCGAGGATGTCGGCGCGCGCGGCGGAGTCTTTCGCGCAACACAGGGGTTGTTCGACAAATACGGCGGCGACCGCGTGATCGACTCGCCGCTGGCAGAGTCAAGTATCGTTGGGGTGGGAATCGGCGCGGCGCTAGCGGGCTTGCTGCCGATCTGCGAAATTCAGTTTGCGGACTTCATTTATCCCGCCTTCAACCAGATCGTCAACGAAGCGGCACGGATGTATTATCGCTCGGCGGGCGATTGGCATGTGCCGCTGGTGATCCGCGTGCCGTATGGCGGCGGAGTCGGCGGCGGGCTGTATCACAGCCAGAGCGTCGAGTCGCTGTTCGCGCATCAGCCAGGGCTGAAGGTTGTCGTGCCATCGACGCCCGCCGATGCCAAAGGGCTGATCAAGGCGGCGCTCTACGATCCCAATCCGGTGATCATCTTCGAGCCGAAGAAGGGCTATCGCGGCATCAAGGGCGAAGTCCCGGAGGGCGAGATCGTCACCTCCATCGGGGCGGCGCGGGTTGCGCGAATGGGCGGCGATGTCTCGGTGTTCGCGTATGGCATGATGGCATATTATGCGGAGCAGGCTGCCGAGATGGTCGCGGTGGAGGGGATCGACGCTGAAATCATCGATCTGCGGACGCTCGCGCCGGTTGACCGCGAGTCGATCCTGGCATCGGTCAGAAAAACGGGCAAAGCGTTGATCGTCTACGAGGACAATCTGACGCTCGGCTACGGCGCGGAGGTTGCCGCGCTGATCGCGGATGACGGCTTTGAATTTCTCGATGCGCCCGTGCGCCGGCTTGCCGCGCCAGATGTCCCGGCGACACCGTTCAGCCATCCGATGCAGGACTTTTTCATGATCAACCCGGACAAAATCGCGGCGGCGATCCGCGAACTGGCGGCATACTGACCATGAACGATGTACTGATGCCTCAATTGGGCGAAAGCGTGGTCGAAGGCACGATCAGCCGCTGGCTGAAGCGCGTCGGCGATCCGGTGCGGGCCTTTGAGCCGCTCTTGGAAGTCAGCACGGACAAAGTCGATACCGAAATCCCCGCGCCCACCGATGGCGTGCTGTTGGAAATCCTAGTCGAAGCGGGGCAGACGGTCGCCAAAGGGACGCGCTTGGCGGTGATCGGCGCGGCGGGCGAGTCCTCTGCCCCAAAACACGAGTCCGCTGTTTCGGACGCCACCGCGCCGCATATCACGCCGGTCGTGGCGCGGATGGCGGCGGAATATCAGATCGATCTGGCGCAGATCGTCGGGACGGGGCGCGGTGGGCGCGTCACCAAGAAGGATGTTGAGGCGTATCTGGCGCAAAAACAGTCCGCCCCACCGCTGAGCGCCGCGCCCTGGGACATCCCCGGCAGCGGCGACCTGTTCAGCGCTAAAGAGTCCGCACCGATGCCAACACCGCCCGCCGCGCCGAACATGACAGCGCCGCCACCTGCCGCAGCGCCGCGCCTCCATCCAGTGGAGCCGATCCCGCCGCAGACGGCGGGCGAATTGATCCCGCACAGCCCGATCCGCCGCCAAATCGCCGAGCATATGGTCATGAGCGCGCTCACGTCACCGCACGTGACGACGGTCTTTGAGGTGGATATGAGCGCGGTCATGGCGCACCGCGAGGCGCACAAAGCCGAGTTCGCCACGCAGGGAGTCAATCTGACGCTGACGGCATATTTTGTGCTGGCGGCGGTCGCCGGACTGCGCGCCGCGCCGATGCTGAATGCCCGCTGGACAGATGAAGGCGTGTTCGTCCACCGCGTCTATCACATCGGCATAGCGGTCGCGGTTCCTGACGGGCTGATCGTGCCGGTGATCAAAAACGCGGGCGATCTGAGTCTGCTCGGCGCAGCGCGGGCAGTCAACGATCTGGCGGCGCGGGCGCGCGAGAAGCAGCTTAAGCCAGATGAGGTGCGCGATGGCACGTTCACGATCACCAATCATGGCGTTGCGGGGAGCCTGTTCGCCACGCCGCTGATCCACCAGCCGCAGGTTGGGATTCTGGGCGTCGGCGTGATCGAGAAGCGCGTCAAAGTCGTGACCGACTCGTTGGGGGGCGACACGCTGGCGATCCGTCCGTGCTGTTATCTGTCGCTGTCGTTCGACCACCGCGTCGCGGATGGCGCGGCCGGCGACGGCTTCCTGCTGACCGTCAAGCGGGCGCTGGAAAGCTGGACATAGCGCGAGTCGAAACGTTTTCTCTCCATTTGGCGTACAGCGTGGTATGGTTATTGCAAAGACGCCAAGCATGGGGAGAGGGTCCTTGATGTCAGATGGTGATTTTGTTCTGCGCGTGAAAAACGCGCACAAGCAGCTTAAAGTCGGTGAAGTCACGGTCAACGCGCTCAACGGCGTGTCGCTCAATGTCGCCAAAGGCGAACTTGTCGGCATCATCGGACCGAGCGGCAGCGGCAAGTCAACGCTGCTGGGGCTGATCGGCGGGCTGGATACGCCGACATCGGGCAGCGTGTGGATCGATGGTACGGACATCACCGCGCTGGACGAGCGCGCTCTGACGCGCATCCGCAACGAGAAGATCGGCTTTGTCTTTCAATCCTTCAACCTGATCCCGACACTGTCGGCGCTGGAAAATGTCGCGCTGCCGATCCAGTTCAGCGGTAAACGCCAATTCAAGCCGCATCAGCGCGCGCGCGAACTGCTCGAACACTTCGGTCTTGGCGACCGGCTCGATCATCGACCGTCGCAGCTCTCCGGCGGTCAGCAGCAGCGAGTCGCAATTGCCCGTGCGCTGGCGAACAATCCGCTGCTTTTGCTGGCGGATGAGCCGACCGGCAACCTGGACAGCGCCTCGGCGGAGATCGTCATGAGCGCACTGGAGGACACCCGCCGCGAATTCGGCACGACAGTGGTGATCGTCACCCATGATATGGGCGTGGCAGCGCAGGTGGATCGGCTGATCACGCTGATCGACGGGCATATCGCCGCGGACACCGATCCGCGCTCAACCGCGCAGATGCAGGGGATCAATCTGCTCAAAGAGAAGCGCGCAACAGGCGAGATGCGGAGCGTCCAGCCATGATCGAACAGATGAATTTTTATCTGCGCCACTCGTTCAACGATCTCCGGTTCAATGGTCAGCGAACATTTTTCGCCCTGCTGTGCATCGCGGCGGGTGTCGCGGCGATCGTCAGCCTGGGGACGCTGGCAGCGATGATCCAGCAGACGCTGACGGGCAATTTGCAGCTGAGCAACCGCGCCGACATCTCGATTGATCTCGGCAGCAGCTTCGCGCGCGGCGCAGCCGCCGACACGCCGCTGGCAAAGGCGATTGAGGACGGCTTGGTCATCGAGGAGACGCGCCGCTTTTTCGGCACGGAGTCGACCGAGTATTATCTGAGTCCGGCGGGCGTCGAGGCAATTCAGGCGTGGCTGGACGCCAACTACCCCGGTTCACAGGTGACCTATCGGGCAGCGCTGACAAGCACAGCGCTGATCTTCTTCGGATTGGGCGACGGTGCATCGCTGACACTGCCGGAGACGGGCGCGAGCCTGAGCCAGCTCACGCCGGTCGTGGTTGACGCATCGCGCTATCCCCTTTATGGGACGATCACGATGCAGGATGGCACGCCGCTGGCGGATGCGCTCAACAGCCCGCAAGCTGTCGTACTGAGCGACCGTGCCGCCCGCGATCTGAGCGCACGAGTTGGGGATCGTGTCCGCGTTTCGGGGGCAAATGCCGATTTCACCGTCACCGGCATCGTCGATACAGCCCAGGAAGTGACCAGTCCAGCGCAGGCGCTCGAAGCCCTGTTCGGATTTTATTTTCTTGATGTGAGCGCATTGGAGCAGTTCGGCAATCCAAATGTCCGCGCCCAGACGACCTATATCGCGCTGCCCCCGAACCTGACCGATCCCGCCAGCGTGATCGCGGTCGAGGATAGGCTGCAAAGCGCATTTCCCTACGTGCGGCAGACGACGACCGAAGACCTGCGCCGCAGTTACGAGCAGCTTTCCGCCGGCATTGACCAGCTCACTGCCGTAATGGGGCTGGTTTCCATCCTGATCGGCAGCATCGGCATCGTTAACACGATGCAGGTGATCGTCCGGCGGCGGACGCTGGAAGTTGCGGTCTTGAAGACTATCGGCTTGCAGGGCAGTCAAGTGACGATGCTGTTTCTGGTCGAGGCGCTGATCATGGGTGTGATCGGATCGCTGGGGGGGATCGTGCTGGGGTGGCTGGCGGTGTTCGTGCTGCGCGGGACGGCGGAGCAGTTGATCGGGTCAGCGCTGCCGTTTGCAGTTGATATACCGGCGGCGGTTAGCGGCTTCATCATCGGCGTGGCAGTGACAGCGGTGTTCGGCTTTTTGCCGACGCTGGCGGCGGGGCGCGTCCGTCCCGGGATGGTGCTGCGCCCGGCTGAGACGATTGTTCCCCGATCCGGCTGGCTGCCGACGTTGGGCGCGCTCGGACTGATCATCGTCGTCCTGGCGCTGGTGGCGTCGGGGACGGTCGTCGGGAGCATCCCGACCGCCTTCGTCATCATCATCGGCGCGTTCATCGCGGCGGGCGTGCTGTATGCGCTGCTGTCGCTGCTGATCTGGCTGTTCGGACGCTTTTTGCCGTCCTTCGGCTCGGTGGACTTGAAAATCTCGCTGCGGCAGATGCTCGCCGGACGCAGCCGTGCCGCTATGACGCTGCTGGCGCTGGTGGTGGGCGTGTTCTCGCTCAGCTTGATCACGCTGCTGGCGGACTCGATCAACAACCTGCTGCGCTTCACCCTAACTGAGGTCAGCGGTGGCAATGTCCTGATCAGCGTGATCGACGCGCGCAGCATCCCCGATGTTGAAACGGTGCTGAATGACACCGATGGCGTCAGCAGCTACCGCGTCTCGCTCGGCTACCGGCTGGCGCTGATCGGTCTGCGCGAGGGCGAAACCACGCTCGATCTCGACGCGCTGCAGGCGCGCATCACACAGAATCGCGCCGCCGCCGGCACATTCAGCGGATTCAACAATAACAGCAACTTCGATCCGGCGCAGATCGCCTTCACCGTGCTTGGGACGCTCGGCACGACGCCCGCTGACAACCCGCCGCCGCGCAATTTCGAGCAGGGACGACACATCAACGCCGGCGACGACGGTCAGCGCGTAATCATCCTGCAAGCCAGCGATTTCACCCGTCAGGCGGGGATTGAGCCGGGCGACGCGCTCATCTATCGGACGGAGAGCGGCGAGACGCTCGAATACACCGTGATCGGCTTGGCAGCGCCGAGCCTTGCCAGCACGGGCTTCGAGCCGTCGAACACGGTTCCAGCGGGATCGCTTCCGGAAAACGTGCTGCCGTCGCAGATTTTCATCTTCGCCAGCGTCGAAGACGCGCAGATTCCGGCGCTGCGGCGCAATCTTGCGGCTGTGCGCGGGGCGTTCGCGCTCGAAACCGCGGCGCTGACGCAGTTGATCGAGACGCTGCTCGGCGCGTTCACGGCGTTCCCGACGATGGTCGCGCTGCTCGGTCTGGTGGTCGGCGGCGTGGTGATCGCTAACTCGGTCGCGCTGACGACGATGGAACGGCGCAAAGAGATCGCGATCATGAAGTCGGTCGGGTTGCAGCGCGAGCGCGTTCTGCTGATGATCCTGCTCGAGAACGGGATTCTGGGCTTGATCGGCGGCTTGATCGGGGTTGGCATTGGCTTGATCGGGCTGCTGCTCGCGCTGGCGAGCTTCCAGGGTCCAACGCAGACGATCCCGTATGGGACAGCGCTGCTGCTGATGCTGCTGTGTATCAGTGTGGCGCTGATCGCTGCGGTGACGACGGCGTGGGGCGCGGCGGGTGAGAAGCCGCTCAATGTCCTGCGCTACGAATAGCGCCGTGACGAGGAACATGGGGGCGGAGCGCTCCGCCCCCATGCGAACTGACGATCAACCGAATTCACCACGAATGTAGCGCTCAGTTTCCTCAGATGTCGGTCGGCTGAAAAGCTGCTCGGTTGGGGCATACTCGACCAGCAGCCCCCAACGCCGCTCGATTCCGTCCGCCTCGGCTGCCTTGCGGATGCTGTAGAAAGCGGTGAAATCACTGACGCGCTGCGCCTGCCCCATGTTATGGGTCACGATCACAATCGTATATTTCTTGACCAGCTCCAGCATCAGATCCTCAATCGCCTGAGTCGCAATCGGGTCAAGCGCTGAACACGGTTCGTCCATCAGAATGACTTCCGGCTCAACGGCAATGGTGCGGGCAATGCACAGGCGCTGCTGCTGACCGCCGGAGAGCGCCAGCCCGGATTTTTTCAGATCGCCTTTGACTTCATCCCACAGGAAAGCGCTTTTCAGCGAATTTTCGACGATATCATCGAGCGTCGATTTCTGGCGGATGCCGAGCAGACGCGGCCCATAGGCGACATTGTCATAGATGCTCTTGGGGAAGGGATTCGGCTTCTGAAAGACCATCCCGATGCGCCGGCGCACCTCAACCGGATCGACATTGGGATCATACAGGTTGCGCCCCATAAAGCGGACATCGCCCGTGACCTTTGCGCCGGGGATCAGGTCGTTCATCCGATTCAGGGCGCGCAGCACGGTGCTTTTGCCGCAGCCGGAAGGCCCAATGAACGCGGTGATCTTGCGTGCTTGAATGGAGAGAGTGACACTGTCCACTGCAAGCTTGTCGCTGTAGTAGACATTCATGTCCTTCAGTTCAAACGAATAGGCGCTGCCGCTGTTGGTCGCGCTCACGATTGCAGACTCCTTCTAATGCGCTGGCGTAAAATGATTGCGGTCGCGTTCAGCCCGATCAGCAGGACGAGCAGGACGAGAATACCCGCTGCAGCGATGGAACGAAAATCGTCTTGCGGGCGCCTCGTCCAATCATAAATCTGAATCGGGAGCGCGGTGAATTTGCTCACGACACTGCTGGGATCGACAAAGATTGTCGTAGATGCGCCAATCACGATCAGCGGGGCAGTCTCGCCGATAGCGCGCGACATCGCCAGGATCGTCCCGGTTAGGATGCCAGGCATCGCCGAGGGCAGCACTGTACGCAGGATCGTTTGCCAGCGCGTCGCGCCCAAGCCGAAAGAGGCTTCGCGCAGCGATGATGGTACAGCGCGCAGCGCTTCTTGCGCGTTGATGATGATGACCGGCAGCACCAGCAAGCCCATCGTCAGCGAGGCGGACAGGATCGTGCGCCCCTGGGTGATGCCTTCAAGCACGCGGACGAACACTGCCAGACCCAGCAGACCATAAATGATCGATGGGACGCCGGCGAGATTGCGAATGTTGGTCTCAATAAAGCGCTCGAGGGGATTATTGCCGGTTGCGTATTCTTCAAGATAAATCGCTGCGCCGACTCCGACGATAAACGAGAACACCACGGTGATCGCCATGATCCAGACCGTGCCGAGGATCGCTGTGCGGATGCCTGCAACTTCCGGGCTGCTGGCTTGTGGCGCAGTGATGAAGTCCAGGCTCAGCCAAGATCGGAAATACTTGACCGTATCGGTGGCGGACGCGCCGCCAAACTTTTCCTCATATTCGCGCTCGATCCGGTCACGCTCAAACAGCGACTCGATCAGCGTGTAGGTCTCGCGCACATCTTCGCTGACCACGTCGAGTTCGACCAGCGAAGCGAGCAGATCGACATTCAAGTTGTTGGCGAGGATGGAGCGGCGTTCCTCAACCGTTGTCTCGGCGAAGGTCTTCTCCGCCACGCCCGGAGGTAGGATTGCGCCTGGCAGCGCCTGACCGAGTGGCACAGATGGAAATTCCGTCGGCGGCACGACGCTCAGATTGTCACGCAGATACGCGCCTAAGCGCCGCTCAGGCAGCAGTGCCGCGAGCTCTTCGTTGGAAAGTAGTTCCAGATTGCCATCTGGAGCCAGCGTAGTCGGATCGACGCGATAGGTTGAAATCACAAAGCCGAAGGCGTCGTTGATGATGCTCAATAGCAGCGTGATCAGCGCGACGACAGCAACAACGGTAGACAGCGAGAAGAACCGCGCCCACAGCCTGCCGCGCCGCTGCCGAGCGGCAAGCTGACGAGTGAACTCCGCGCCCGCCAGCAAACGACCATCAATTGGCTGTGTATTTGGCACTTCAACAGCGCTCATTGATACACCTCACGGAATTTATTCGTGATCCAGCGGCTAAGGATGTTCAAGCCAAGCGTGAGAAAGAACAGGGTCAGACCGATGGAGAAAAGGCTTTCGTAATCGACCGATCCATAGCTCAGGTCACCGCTGGAAATACGGGCGATATGGGCGGTCATGGTCTCGGCGAAGACGAACGGGTTCCAGTCGTAGTTAGGACCGGCGCCGGATGCCAGCGCCACGATCATTGTCTCACCGACCGCCCGCGATAAACCGACGATGATGGCGGCTGCGATGCCCGAAAGGGCGGCAGGCAAAATCACCCTGATAATGGTTTCAAATTTGGTCGCGCCTAAGCCGTAGGATGCTTCGCGCAGCGCGCGCGGCACGGCGCTCAGAGCGTCCTCACTCATCGAGACGATGGTGGGGAAGATCATGATGCCCATGATGATGCCGGGCGAGACATTGTTATAGAACTGAAGGATCTCAGTACCGTTGGGATTGAAAAACGACGGGCTGTTAAGCAGACCGCGCAGCAGCGGCGTCATGAAGGAGATAGCAAAATAGCCATAGACCACCGTCGGAATGCCCGCAAGCAGCTCCAGAATCGGCTTGAGCGCGGCGCGCAGACGCTGCGGCGCATATTCACCGAGGTAGATGGCAGCGCCTAAGCCAAGCGGCGTCGCCACCAGCATGGCGATCACGCTGGTCTTGATGGTTGCGGAAAGAAGCGGGAGGATGCCAAAACTGCCAGACTGCGGCCGCCATTCCGTCCCAGTCAGGAACTCGATCAGGCTCAACCCCTCATTGATGAACAGCAGCAGCGACTCGTTGCCTAAGACCAGGAGGATGCCGATAGTGGTGAAGATCGAGAGCATTGCGCACAGGATCAGGAAAATGCGGGCGGCATCTTCAAACGGACGAGCGCGTTGCGTCAGGATCGGGCGTCCGTCGGCTTCAGCACGGCGCACATTTCTGAAAACGTCACGCGCGATGCCAACGCTTATATCGGCTTGCTGTCCAGCTTTTATCTGCGACTCCATAACTGTACCCCCTCCTTGTTCTCTCTAGGCGCACTCTGCATCTCATTACCGTGCCAAGGCACTCGTTCAAATCAGGCGCGGGCATGCAGTGATGCCGCGCACTTATCTAGAATGGGATGAGCTTAATAGTTTAACCAGCGCATCCATATTTAGCATCCTAGCGCCTGATTGTTAAATATTGAAGGAAAAATTTGTTAAGAAACGTTAGGTTATACTTAATGCAGGATGTAACAGAGAAAGAGGCACACCCGAAGATGTGCCTCTTGTTGCAGTCAGCTTCGTTTAAGCTAACGCCTACATCCGCGATGCCAGATCGACGCCAATCAGCCACTCAAGCTGCGCAGTACGGTAGCCCTGGCGGCTGGTCGGGAAGTAACCGACAGCCAGCGCGGCCTCCTGAACGACGCTCAGGTAGTAGTTGACAAAATCAGCGACCTGCGGCTTGCGCGCAAAGATACCCGCATCGCTGTAGATGAAGAGCGGACGCGCCAGCGGATAAGTGCCATTTTCCGCATTCTCTCCGCTCGCCTCGATACCCTCGATGGGAACGGCGTTCAGGCGGTCAGTTTCATCGACATAGTAAGCGAAACCGAAGTAGCCGATGGAGAAGGGACTCGCCTCGACGCCGGCAACCAGCACGTTGTCATCTTCGCTGAACTGGATGCCGGGTGCGTTGATGATGGCGTCGCGACCAGCCTCACCCAGCACTTTGTCCATCACGGCTTCAACGAAGTAGTCGAAGGTGCCGCTGTCGGTGCCGGGGCTGTAGAGCTGGATTGTTTGTGCGGGCCAGGAGGGATTGACATCGCTCCACATGCGCAGTTCACCGCTGAAGATGCGGGCGAGCTGATCAATCGTCAGGTTATCAGCGAAGGTGTTGGTCTCCGGAACCACCACGGCGAGCGCGTCCACGGCAACAAAGAATTCCAGCGGATCGCGCGGCGGGTTAAGCGCCTTGCACGAGTCAATTTCACGCTGGCGGATCGGGCGGCTGGCATTGGAGATGTCGGTCTCGCCGGCGACGCAGAAGCGCTCGAAGCCCGCGCCCGTGCCGATCATGTCAACGGTGATATTCCCAGCATAGCCGTCATTGCGGAATTCGGACGCGACCCAGTCGGTCAGCGGGAAGACCGTCGAGCTGCCCGCGGTGATGATGTCGCCCATGACCGACAGCGGATCGATCTCCGGCAGGGTGATCGGCGGCAGGATGACGCGGTCGATGACATGGATCACGCCGTTGCTCGCCATCACATCGACAGCGATGATGTTCGCGCCTTCAACGCGCCCAGCCGGGTCAACCAGCACCGTGCCACCCTGCGCGGTCTCCACTTCGGTGGGTTCCGCCAGACCCAGCACCGTCTCGCTCATGATCGCATTGCCCGCGATCACGTGGTAGGTCAGCACCTGGGTCAGCAGATCGGTGTTGGCGAGCAGATAATTGATCGTGCGCGCCGGCAGCGCTTCAAACGCCGCGTTGGTGGGGGCGAAAACGGTGAACGGACCTTCGCTGTTGAGGACATCGACCAGACCCGCTGCCTGCACTGCTGCAACCAGCGTGCTGAAGTCGGGGTTGGACACCGCAACATCGACAATCGTGCCTTCCTGAGCCGAAACTCCGAAAACGGGCAGCGCCAGTATCAGCGCCGCAAGAACAACGAGAAGCTTCTTCATGTGTGCAACCTCTCCTAACATAGAAACATTCTGGACAGAAGTCCACGTGATGCTTGAGTAAATTTATCCGCCTCAAATTAATCGCCCCTAATTTTCACGTTAAGCATAAGGGTTAGGCGAATTAAATATCAAGCTCAGGTATTTAATCTTTTCTTGATGTTGAGCGATGCTGCTGCGCGCGATAGCGCATTGTCGAGCGGGCGGGGTAGAATGAGAGCGATCATGAAAATCGGGATGATGAGGATGAAACGGATAGCGCTGCTGTTGGCGATAGCGTGGGCTGTGGTGGGGTGCGGACGGGTGGCGCGCCAGCCGGAAATGCCCACGCTGGCGAGCCTCGATGCGCTGGCGACGACGCTGCCGCTGACGCAGAATCCGCCGCCGCCGCCGTTTGACCGCCCGCAGACTGGCTTTGCGCGCATCGATGAGGGTCTGACCGCGCTGGAAGGCTGGCGCTATGTCGTGCAGTTGGAGTTTGACGGCGTCTTCGCTCGAACCCCGCGCCAGACGCGAGCATCAGCGCGCGCGGAGGTCTGGTACAACCAGCTAGCGACAGCGCGGCGCGTGCTGGTCAGCACGGAGGGCGAGCTAATCGGGCAAACGGAAAATGTCCGCTATGAGGCGGTGCGGCTGGGTCCTGATGCGTTTCTAGTGCGTGAGGGGGTGTGTTTAAGCGGCGGGAGCGCCTCACGGGACGCGGCATTGGCGGCAGACTTGCGCGCCAGCGATCTGGTGGGCGGCGTGATCAATGCGACTCCCACCGGACGCAGCGCGGTGATCAACGGCGCATCCGTCTGGCAGTACGATTTCACAGCGGATGATCTGCGCGTGCCGTCGATTGCGCTGGCGGACGGCGGACAGGTAGTGTTTGAGAGCGGCGAATTGTGGATCGCGCCGAGCGCGCGCGCCGTCGTGCGCTTCTACGTCAATCTGAACGTGGACAATGCGCTGATCTTCGACCGTCAGCTTCCGGTCAGCGGGAGTGTCTCGCTGCGCTATGACCTGTATGACGTAGGTACGGCGTACAACATCAGCGTGCCGTTTGGCTGTTGAGTTGTGCTATGATTAGGCGGTGACAGGGCATAAGGGCATACATACTTAAGAAAGCACACGGAATGAATCCTGTTGAACGCCAGCGCCGCCAGCTCAGGATCGTTTTCTTTGGCATCATTGTCGCTACACTGCCGTTTTACTGCGCCGGGCTGCTGCTCTGGAGTACTGCGCCGCAGCCAAACCGCCCCACACCAACCGCGCCCATTCAGACACTTCCCCCAACAACGGTTGTTTTACCGACCCGAACCAATCCAGGCGAAGGCGCAACTATCCCGCCGACCTTCACCCAGGTGCAGATCATTCAGCCGACCTTTCAGATCGTGACGCAGCCGCCGATCTTCATCCCCCCCCCGCAGCCGACCGCGACCCCGTTCATCTTCCCAACGATCACGCCCGCGCCGACGCTGACGCCGCTCCTGACCGATACGCCGCTGCCGATCCCGACCAGCACGCCCGCGCCGACCGACACAGCGCTGCCGATCCCGACCAATACCCCGCTCGATCTCGTGCCAGTGGTGACGCCGTCGGGCGGCTGAGATCAGCGCACTAGCACATCCTGACGCAGACGGCGCTGATGCATATCTGCACCGGGCTTCTCAAGCCTGCCCGTTTTTCTCAGCGCGCGCTGAAGATATTGACGCTGCCGCCGTCGGTGACGAAGATGAAGTCGCCGAAAGTCGTAAGCTGGCGCGCCGCCTGGCTCAGCTGCAGCGCGTTCAGGGCGCGCAGCGCGTCCCCTCGGAGATCGTAAAGCTGAATGCGCGTCCGCGCTGCGTCCAGAGTTACCACATCGGCGCTGTCCGCATCGATAAAGCGCAGCGCGGACGCCTGTGCTGCACTCTGCGCGCGGACGGACAGGTCGGATAAGTCGAGGATGAATATCTGACCTTCAGTAAGAACACCGACCAGCGCGCCATCCGCGCTGACGGCGATTCCGCGAACGGGCGAGTCCAGCGCGATGGTCGCTTCCGGCGCTGCGCTCGCGCCGCTGCGGATCAGCAGAACCTGGAGCGCGGCTTCGCCCTCAAATGCAATGAACACGCGCTGATCTGCGATCGCGGCAGCGCTAATCATGCGCTCTGTCTCGATGGTGACCGCGCTAATTTCCTCCGGTGCGATGATCTCCAGCAGTGTATAAGCATTCTCACCGATAGCAATCCCGCGTCCACCATCCGGGGACAGGCTAATATCTCTGACTCCGCGCGGGACTTCGATAAAGTTGATCATCATGTATGGGAAACGCCGGTTATACGGCAGCGCCGTGATCACTTCGAGCGCATCCTCCCGTCCTCCAGTGCGAACGGCGGCAATGGCGAAGTCCTGCGCGGATGCCAGCGCCAGCGGCGTGCCAGCCAAACTAGCAGAGGTGATCAGCGTCGGCGCGCTGATCTGGGTGATGTCATAAACGCGGACATGATCCGACGCTGCATCTGCGACGAGCAGGCGCATTCCAGCTTCGATGACCGCTAGAGCGCGAAAATCGCCGGCTTCAACCGTGACGACCGGCGCGTCCTGCGCTGACGCTGCGCCGAACATCAGCAGCAGCGCCAGCGCAAGCCCACTCCACCGCAGCAGACGCAGGGCGCGAGCATTAAAGCTCGTCATCATCGTCGTAGAAATCGTCGTCGTCGTAAAAGTCGTCGTCGTCGTCGTCGTAAAAGTCGTCGTCGTCGTACAAGTCGTCGTCGTCGTCTTCTTCTTCTTCTTCGTCGTCGTCGTAAAAGTCGTCGTCCAGATCATCTTCTTCGAAGATTCTCTCGTCTTCGAGATTATCGTTCTCCAGCGCGTCGTCGTCGCTGTAATCAACCATCAGGAACGTGTCTTCAAGGAGATCGTAGATCATGCGTTTCTCTCGCCTGTGCAAACCGGAACCATGAAGTCATTGTACTGCAAAGCGTGAAATAATGAAGCATTGGAAATGGCGCGTCAAGGGCAAATTGCTCAAGATTTGTCCCGACTGACCAAGGATAAGAAGTGGCGGTGCAGGCGATCATCGTGCGTCAGTTCGGGATGAAAGGCGGTCGCCAGCCAATGCCCCTGCTGAACCCCGACGATTCGCCCATCGTTCAGCCGCGCCAGCACATCCACACCCTCACCGACCTCCGTTACCACTGGCGCGCGGATAAAGACGGCATGAAACGGCGGATCGCCGATTACAGGGATGTTCAAGTCGGTCTCAAAGCTGTCGATTTGGCGTCCGAAGGCATTCCGATTGACGGCGATGTCCATCATCCCCAAGATTGGCTGGCGGTCGATGCCGATGTCTTTCGCCAGAAAGATCATCCCGGCGCACGTCCCCCAGGTCGGTTTGCGCTGCGCAAACTGACGCAGCGGCTCGATCAACCCATACGCGACCGCCAGCCGACCGATGGTGGTGCTTTCTCCCCCAGGGATGATCAGCCCATCCAGATCATCAAGCTGATCGGGCAGACGCACCTCAACCGGTTCCGCGCCCACTTTTTGCAGCATCGTCTCATGTTCAATGAATGCGCCTTGCAGCGCCAGAACACCGATTTTTGTCACGACGGCTCCCATTGTTCTTGCAGATTGTCAGCTAACTTGGCTCAAATCGTGGCGCATTCAGCCGATAGGATCAAGCCTCATTTCGCACAATGTGTTTATGCGCGATAGTAACTGAACTGCTGCGCGGCATCAACGCGCGCGCGCACCAGCTCAGGTATGCGCAGCGTTGGATTGTAATAATGCGCGATGTTGGCATCCCCGATAGCGTCCTCCAGATCGCCGCGCTCCAGATGGATCAGGGCGCGGTGGGCATAGATGGAGGCGAAGCGCGGTTCCAACGCCAGCGCCGCCTGCAGATCGCGCAGCGCCTCGTCCATGCGCCCCATCCGGTGGAGCGCGCGCGCGCGTGTAAACAGCACGTCCGCCGCGTTCGGGATGATCCGCAGAGCGCGATCAGCATCCGCGATTGATGCTTCAAATTCCTCGTGCAGCAGATGCGCGTCCGCGCGGTCGGTGTAAACCATTGCCCACCAGCGCTTCCATACGTGGAGGAGATCTTTCGAGAAGTGCATAAAAAATTCCTATCTGTTTTTAGTGACTTTCACTAAATGTCATTATAGATGCATTCTCGTGCTGACCTAAATTGAAAGATGACTGCGAGCGCTGCCGCTGAATGATTTTTCTGCGCGGCTGCAGCGCTTAGATGGTCTCGAAGCTCAGCCCCCACAGGCTGACGGCATCGGCAACAATCGACTGCGTGCCGGCGATGATGATCGTCCCATCGCGTCCGGCGCGCTGCAGCGCCATCTCGACCGCCGCCTGTAACGTAGGGGCAAAATGGGAGTCGTTGTTAATGCGTCTGGCAGCAGCAACGGCGGCGTCCGGATCAGGGAAGTGCAGCGTCGCGTTGCGTTTGGTCTCGGTCAGGATCAGCGTCTCCGCCGCCATGCCGAGTTCACGGTAAACGCCGAGATAATCCTTGTCATCGGGGACGCCGACGATGGCGATGATCGGATCGGTCATGCGTTCATGCAGGCTGGCAAGCAGCAGCCGTGCAGACTCAGCATTGATCGCGCCGTCGAGATAGACAGCGGGCTGATCCTGCAATTTTTGCAGCCGTCCCGCCCAGGTCACATCAGCGAGACCAGCGCGGATCGCCTCGACATACGCGCTTGAGCCATGCGGGATGCCGGGCAGACGGGCGTGCATGTTGCCCGCGCCCTGCACCGCCAGTGTCGCATTTTCGACTTGATAGCGCCCCAGCAGCGAGATTTTGACCTCGCCATAGCGCCCCAGCGTGAAGCGGACGCCGTCGGTATCGGTGGCGACGTACTGCCCCATGTCCATCGGCGCGATCCAGGCGAACTCTGCGCCGAGCGCATCCGCCTCGGCTTGCAGCACATCCAGCACTTCGGATGCCTGCGGGACGCTGTAGGCATAGCTGAGCGGCTTCATGATCCCGGCTTTGTGCCAGGCGATGCGCGCCAGCGTCGAGCCGAGATAGTGGGTATGTTCGAGCATGATCGGTGTGAACAGCGACAGCCGATTGGGGACGACGGCGATATCATCATAGCGTCCGCCGCGCCCGACTTCCAGCACCGCCGCGCCGACGTTCTGCTCATCGAACCAGCGCAGCGCGACCGCTAAGAAAATCCCCTGCGGGCTGAAATAGCGGTCGGCGCGCATTTGTGACTCAATCGCGTCGATCTGGGGTTCAAGGTCGCCAAGAATGCGACATAAGTCCCCCTCTGGAATGGCGCGCCCATTAACGCGGATGCGTTCGCGGTAGCTGATCAAGTGCGGACTGCTGATCATACCGACGGTGTGACCGAGATGCTGCAAGAGCTTGGTGGTGATTGCGGTTGTTGATCCTTTGCCTTTGCTGCCCGTGATCACGGCGTATTCGCGCGGGCTGTCGAGCAGCCCGGTCATGCCGAGCAGACGGCGCGTTGGGGTGATATCGCGGGTGTGTTCGTCGAGTCCGCGTCCGGCAAGCCCACCAACGCGCTTCAGGGATCGAAAAATGTAGGTGACGGCTTCAGCCTCATTCTGAAAGGGCATCGCGCCTCACTCGATATAGCCGAGATCGCGCAGCCGCTCCAGAACTTCGGGGCTGGCGTCAGCGCGTTCGCCGTTCTGCGGCGTGGAGGCGGCGGCGAAGCGCTCGATCTCTGCCCGCATCGGCTCGACCGCTGGATCGGACAGCGGGAGCGGCTGCGCTTCAAGCGGATCGGCGGCGACGTTGTACAGCCGCTCGACCTCAAGCCCGCCTTCAGCATCGCGGACGGTCAGCTTGATGTCGCCAGCATAGACTCCGCGCCGCACCGAGCCAAGCTGGAGCTTGACCACGCGGTCGGGCATTCGGTGCTTCAGGACGTTGAGGAAGATGATCGGTGGAAACGCCTCCGAAAACGCGGCTCGTTCGCCATCTGGATTCGCCAGCGTCAGGCGGTAGATATCAGCATTGGGATCGCCCTCCGCCAGCGGCGGCAGGACGCCAGCGCGCTCTAAAATCGTGTGGAACAGGCGGCGCGTGCTGACGTTGGCGCTGATCTGCGCTCCGGGTTTGAAGCGCTCCGGATCGTGGATGATGAGCGGGACATGCACCAATTCCTGATGGACGTTGAAGCCATGCCCGAACAGATCATGCTCGCCGTGTGCCTCGCCATGATCGGCAGCCACGATCACGACCGTGTTCTCCAATGCGCCAGATGCCTTCAATGCGCTGAACAGCCGCCCCAGATCGCGATCCTGATAATGCAGTTCGGCGTCGTAGAAGGCGTGAAGCGCGTGCTGCTGCCAGTCGGTGTAGGGTTCGAGCGGAGGACTCGCCCACCCAGCGGCATCGGCGTTGAACTGGCGGATGAAGGCGTAGGCGCGCTTGTCGTTTTTCAGCTCTGGCGCGACTGCTTCAAGCGCATCCGAGGGGGGATGGTAGGGTAGGTGCGCGCCCATCAGATTGAGGAAGGCGAAGAAGGGCGGATCGTCGCGGCGGCGCGCTGAAATCCATTGGATCAGATCGCTCACTGAGTCGGGCGTGCTGCCTTTGAAGTTGATCGCCTTCGACCAGATCGGCGTCCAGCGGGGCGAGAGCGCCAAGCGGAAAAGCGTATCATGGCGGGCGAAGATGTTGGCAAAGCGCCGCGTATACGGCTGAACGCGCCGGATGAAGGCGCGGCGCAGCGGCGTCTGCGCGCCCGGTGGGCGCTGCGGAATGGCGCTGGCGTAGTTATAGAACTCATCGAAGCCGCGCTGCAAGCCGTTGAACAGCACGCCGACCAGCGGATTGTTGCAGAAGGCGGCGGTGCGATAGCCGTCGGCGCGCAGAATTTCCGCCAGCGTGGGCTGCATGGCGTCCACAGCGCTGATGCTCTGCGTGACGCCGTGCGCGCCAGGATACAGCCCGGTGAAAATCGACGCATGAGCGGGGATCGTCCACTGAGCGGGCGCGACCGCGCGGGTGAACAGCGCCGACTCCGCTGCGAAAGCGTCGAGGTGCGGCGTGGTCAGTTTGGGGAAGCCATAGGCGGAGAGGTGATCGCGGCGCGTTGTGTCGAGGATCACCAGCAGGATATTCGGTTTGTTCATCGGTACAACAACCCTTCCGTTGATGCCCGCATTGTAACACGCTGCGCCGCCTGCGCCAGAGCGGTCTCAGCCGTTTTTCAGATCAGGCGTTCGCCGCCGTCCACATGCAGCAGCGCGCCGGTCAGGAAGTCCTCGCTCGCCAGATAAACGACCGCGCGCCCGACATCCTCCGCCGTGCCGGGGCGTCCGATGGGCGCTCTGGCAGAGAGCTTGATCCAGGTTTCCTCGCTGAAGTCCGGCGGCTTGAGAACCGCACCGGGGATGATGGCGTTGACGCGAATGTCGGGTCCGAGACTGGCGGCGCTGACCTGCGTCAGCGCCCATAAGCCGGCTTTGCTGACGCCATGATGCGCGTAATCGACCCAGGGCTGAAGGGCGCTGTTGTCGCAGATGTTGATGATGCAGCCGCCGGACGGCGTGTTCTGGCGCATCAGTTTAACCGCCTCCTGCGTGCAGAGAAAGGGCGCGGTCAGGTTGATCGCGATGGTCTCGTTCCATTCCTCAAGCGTCACGTCCATCAGCGCCCGGCGCTGAAAGTTCGAGGCGCTGTTGACCAGGATGTCGAGCCGTCCGAAATGAGTCCGCAGCGCGTCGAAGGCGGCGCTGACACCTTCGCGCGTGCTGATATTCGCCTGCACCGCATAAGCTTCAACCCCCAGCGACTTAATATCGCGCACGGCGGCTCTGACGGTCTCCTCGCTTGACGTATTGTAATGCACCAGAATGTGAACGCCGACTCGCGCCAGTTCCAGCGCAATCGCTCGCCCGACGCGGTGCGCTGATCCGGTCACCAGCGCCACTTTATCCATGAGATTCACGCGCATTGGTCTGCCTTTTCTACGCCTGTCCTGTTTCTGGTTGGGGTTCAGCCAGCGCAGGCAAGCTTACCCGAAAAGCGCTGCCTTTGCCCAATTGACTTTCCGCCGCCCGACTGATATCGATGATGATACCCTTACAAAAACTGGCTTGTCGCTTCGAACGGCTTCATGGCAGCAGGGCTTTCGGATGTCGAGAGTTTTCTTTATTATTATGCCGCGATTCGGTCAGGTTAGTGCGATCAGAAAATGATATACTTGATGCGCTATCGCTGTTTAGGATGGAGTTTATCACGATGGCTCTTGCTCCTGTAACGGAAGCCCCACTCACCATCGACCGGATCGCCCAACTGCTTGGCGATCACGCCGATCTGCTGACGCATACCTCGAAGACGATTGATAAAGCACATCTGCATCTGCCGGGACCCGATTTCATCGACCGCGTTTGGGCGCATTCCGACCGCAGCCCACAAACTCTGCGCAGCTTGGCGCAGATTTTGAACCACGGACGCCTGGCTGGGACGGGCTATGTCTCGATCCTGCCGGTCGATCAGGGCATCGAACACAGCGCGGGCGCATCGTTTGCGCCGAATCCGATCTATTTTGACCCGGAAAACATTGTGAAGCTGGCGATTGAGGGCGGCTGCAACGCCGTCGCCAGCACCTTTGGCGTTCTGGGCGCGGTTGCCCGTAAATACGCGCACAAAATCCCCTTCATCGTCAAGATCAACCATAATGAGCTGCTGACCTATCCGAATAAATTTGAGCAGGTGATGTTCGGGCAGGTTGAGCAGGCATGGGACATGGGCGCAGTGGCGGTTGGCGCAACGGTCTACTTCGGCAGTGAAGACAGCACACGCCAGCTTGTAGAAGTGGCAGAAGCCTTCTACCGCGCGCATGAATATGGCATGGCGACTATTCTCTGGTGCTATATGCGCAATCCGCAGTTCAAGGTCAACGGCGTCAATCACGAGACCGCCGCCGACCTGACCGCACAGGCGAATCATCTCGGCGTCACGATTGAAGCCGACATCATCAAGCAGAAACTCCCGACTCACAACGGCGGCTATAAAGCGCTCAACACGGGTGGATCATCTTATGGCAAGCTGGACGAGCGCATCTACACCCACCTGACCAGCCCTAACCTGATCGACCTGACGCGCTATCAGGTCGTCAACGGCTACATGGGGCGGGCGGGGCTGATCAGCAGCGGCGGCGCGTCCAGCGGCGAAAGCGACTTGGCAGAAGCGGTCATGACGGCGGTCGTCAACAAGCGCGCCGGCGGCATGGGCTTGATCAGCGGTCGCAAGGCGTTCCAGCGTCCGCTGGAGGAAGGCGCGGCGCTGCTGCGGGCGATTCAGGATGTCTATCTGTGTGCGGATGTGACAGTGGCGTAAGTCCGCCTTCGATCTGGGTGCGCCGGGGGAGTCTATCCCCCAGGCGCACTGAGCGCGGTCTGTTCCCGATACCAGGCGATGGTTTTCTGCAAGCCAGGCTCAAACGGCGTGCGCGCTTCAAAGCCGAAGCGCGCCTTTGCCCGCGATACATCCAGCCGTCGGCGCGGCTGACCGTTTGGTTTTTCCGTGTCCCAGACGATGCGCCCCTCGAAGCCGATCAGCCGCGTGATCGTGCTGACTAGATCGCGGATGCTGATCTCCATGCCGCTGCCTAAATTGACCGGATCGGGATCGTTGTAGCGCTCCGCCGCCATGACGATGCCTTCAGCGGCGTCCTCGACGTAGAGAAATTCCCGTGTCGGCGTCCCATCGCCCCAGACGACGATCTGATCATCGCCGCGCGCCTGTGCTTCAATGGTCTTGCGGATCAGGGCGGGGATCACGTGCGACGTTTTCAGGTCGAAGTTATCGCGCGGTCCGTAGAGATTGACCGGCATCAGGTGGATCGCGTTGTAGCCGTACTGCTGGCGATACGCCTGGCTCTGCATCAGCAGGGCGCGCTTAGCGATGCCGTAGGGCGCGTTGGTCTCTTCGGGGAAGCCGTCCCAGAGATGATCTTCCTGAAGTGGGATCGGCGTGATCTTGGGATAGGCGCAGATCGTGCCGATGCCGACGAACTTCTCAACCCCCATGCGATAGCTGGCGTCGAGAAGCTGCGCGCTCATCATCAGATTGTCGTAGAAAAACTCTGCCGGGCGCTCGCGGTTCGCGCCGATCCCGCCGACGGTTGCCGCCAGGTGGATCACCATCGTCGGGCGGGAGTCGCTGAGCAGATCGTCGATGGCGGCGCGCTGGCGCAGGTCATACTGCGCCCTGCGCGGCACAATGATCGACCCCGCGCCGCGCGCGCGCAGTCTCTCGACGACGAATGAGCCGAGAAAACCACTCCCGCCCGTCACCACGACGCGCTGATCCTGCCAAAATATGTTCACCATGACTGTTGACCTATGTTCCCTGCCTCAGATGTGCGCCTACTATACACGATCTACGTCAGCCGGGAACAGACCGAGCGCGGATCAGCTCGGATAGGGATAGGTCGGGCGCTGCGCGGTGGCGATGGCGACCAGATCGTCGATCTGGGTCAGGCTGGCGCGCTGCTTGATCAGCGGGACAGCGATATTGAGCGCGAGGCTGGCGGCGATAGCGCGCTCATGCACATCTTCGATCCCGCGAATGTCGGCAACGCCAGCCAGCCCGATCACGCGCCGCATCATCTTGCACGCGGCAAAGCCCGCCGAGTCCTGCAGGAGACGCAGCATGTAGCCGTCGCGGTAGGCGCGGGGCATGTCGATGGGGTCAGCGTGCGCCCAGCCGACCTGCTCAAACTCGCGCACGAACACCTGCCAGAGCGCGATCACCGTGTCTGTCAGATAGCAGCGGAAGGCGGCGCGCTTCTGCTCATCCTTCGTGCGGACTTCATGGCTGGCATAGCTTAGGAACAGATTGCCGATCACCGCGCCGATGTCAAAGCCCATTGGACCGTAGAAGGCAAATTCGGGATCGATGCAGTAGGTTTCCTCCTGATTGACCATGATGCTGCCAGTGTGCAGATCGCCGTGAATGAGCGCCTGTGCCTCGGTCATGAATTTCTCTTTCATAACCGCGACTTCGGCGCGCAGCGCGTCATCGGCTTGCAGTGCCAGCACCTGCGGCTCAAGCTCTTTGTGGTAGAGGTTGCGTTCATGGGCGCGGTACGGCTCAGTGAAGACCAGGTCTTCGGTGATCTTGCACAGCTCAGGATTGATGAAGCGGGCAACCTCCTCTTTCTTTGTCCTGTAATCCAGCACCAAGTCGCTCGTCCCCGCCAGCGTGCGCGCCAGAAAGACACCGATATGCTCTGCGAAATGGGGATAGCTAATGCCGTCGATCAAGCCCTTGCGCATGATGATGTGGCGGTTGAGGTTCTGCATCCCGGTGCAGAACATGACCGGATCGAAGAAGTAGACCTTCGGGGTGTGCTGTGGGCAGAGGCGCGACTCAACCTCAAGCGCCTGCGCCTCGATGCGCGCGCGGTCGGTTGGCAGCCGCCAGCTTTCCCCAACTAACCGCACATACGGGAGCGCCTGCTTGATCACCAGCGTCCGATCTGGCTCCGCCGCCGCCCAGACTTTGAAGACTAGATTGAGGTTGCCATCCCCGACTTCGACCGACTCCAGTGCTTCGCCAGGGCGGAAGATGTCCGCCAGTTCCGGGCGCTGACGGGCGTAATCGATGACGGTTTCAGGGGTGAGAGGTTGGTAGGTCTCGTACATGATTATGTTTTATCTCGGCTGGCGCGTCCGCTGAGCAGGACGTTGACGACTAAAGCGATGAGCAGCACGATACCCGTGATGAACTCTTTGAAGAACGTCCCCGCGCCGACTTGCAGCGCCGGGATGTTGTCCAGACCGTTGCGCAGCGTGCCGTAGATCAGCAAGCCCGCCAGCGTCTGGAACATGCCGCCGCGCCCGCCCGCCAGCGATGTGCCGCCCAACACGACCGCGCCGATGGTGTCGATCAGGAAGCTGTTGATGACCTGGGGCTGCGCGCTCGCTAGCCGTCCGACGGTCGCCAGACCCGCCAGACCTGCGGTGAAGCCGCAGATTGTCAGGCAGGCGATCACAATCGCATCGGTATCGACGCCTGCCAGCCGCGCCGCGCTCTTGTTCGCGCCAGTCATGTAGACGAAGCGCCCAAAGCGCGTGTAGCGCAGCACCAGAAAGCCGATCAGCAGGCAGATGGCAGCGACAACCGTCAGCACACGGAGATTGGCGGGATCGTCGAACAGCCGCCCACTGCCCAACACGCGCAGCACATCGGAGTATTGAAAGACGATGCGCCCCTGGCTGATGCCGATTGCCAATCCCGACGCCACCAGCGACATCGCCAGCGTCGACATGAACGACGGGATGCGAAACTTGGTCGATGCCACGCCGCTGATGAAGCCCAGCAGGGTTGCCACGCCCAGCGGGATAGCAGTGGTGAACGGCTCGCGCAAGCCGAGATTGGCGAACAGATGCGCCGACAGCACGCCGGACAGCGTGACCATTGCCGCGATGCTCAGGTCGATCTCGCCTGTCAGCAGCACGAAGGTCATACCGGTCGCCAAGATCGCCAGCGTCGAGACCTGCACGAGGATGTTATTCAGGTTGACCGGGTTGAAAAACGTGGTGGTGGTCACCGAAAAGAAGATGCCCAGCACCAGCAGCGTCAAAAAGGGCGCGACAATCGGCAGCGCGGCGCGAAGCTGACGCACGCCTGTGCGCGGCTGAACCATCCGTCCGGCGGTGGGTTGTCCTGTTGTCATTTTAGAGCAGCCTCATCAAGGTGTCTTTATTCACCGCGTCCGTATTTGCCATTTCTGCCACGATCCTGCCGCGCGACATGACGATGATCCGGTCACACACGGCAAGCACGGTCTCCGGCTCGGACGAGACGACCAGCACAGCGAACCCTTCATTGCGAAATTCGCGCAGAATTCCCAGCACTTCGTTTTTCGCCCCGACATCCATGCCGCGCGTCGGTTCGCTGACGATGAAGATTTTCGGCGGGTGGGTGATCCAGCGGGCAATGGCGACCTTCTGCTGATTGCCGCCGCTGAGCGTGCCGACGGCGCTGCGCGGATCGCTGGGCTGGACGTTGACGCGGCGCATTGCCGGCGTGGCAACGGCAAGTTCGCGCTGTGGACGCGGGATCATGCCGCCGATCTTGTCCAGGTGGGGCAGGGTGATGTTGCGGTAGTTCGGTTCATCCAGAAATAAGCTCTTGCGCCGCGACTCAATCGCATAGGCGACGCCGCGCTTGATCGCATAGCGAGCGCTGAAGCGGCGCGGAAACGGCACGCCGTCCAACACAATGTCACCAGAGTCGAAGCGATACATGCCGAAGAGCGCTTTGGCGACATTGAAATGCCCCGCCCCAACTGCGCCATACAGCCCGACGATCTCGCCCATGCCGATGTCGAAGCTGATGCCGCGAAAGGCATCGCTGGTCAGATCGCGCACAGAGAGCATGACCTGCTCATTGCGGCGCTCCACCGCGCTTGGAAGCCGCGCGTCGATCTCGCGTCCCAAAATCAAGGAAATCAGATGATCGGCATTGGTCTCCTCGCGCTTGAGCGTGGCGACTTTGCGCCCATCGCGCAGCACGGTGACGCGGTCAGCCACGCGCATGACCTCCTCAAGGAAGTGCGAGATATAAATAATGCTGCGTTTCTGCGCGCGCAGCGCGTCGATCACCATGATCAGATGATCGACCTCCGCCGGTGACAGCGCTGACGTGGGTTCATCCATGATCAAAATGCGCGCGCCGGACGTGATCACGCGCAGCACCTCCACCACCTGCTGAATCCCCAGTGAATACAGCTCCAGCGGTCGGCGCACATCGACATCGGGAAAGCCGAGATTGGTGAGTTCGGCGGCGGCGCGCTCATTCATCAGCCGCCAGTCCACCGTGCCGAACGGCGTGAGCGGCTGCCTGCCTAAAAAGATGTTCTCCGCGACGGACAGCTCCGGCATGACGCTCAATTCCTGATGGATCATGCCGATCCCGCGCGCCAGCGCGTCGGCGGGTGATTTGAAGCGGTGTGGCTGACCATCGAGCAGGAATTCACCATCATATTCGCTGTAGACGCCGGAGAGGATGCGCATCAGCGTGCTTTTGCCCGCCCCATTTTCCCCGACCAGCGCATGGCTTTCGCCCGCAAGCAGATCGAAGTCCACATTGTCCAGCGCCTGCAAGCCGCCGAAGCGCTTGGAGATGTGCCTGAGCTGAAGAATCGGTTGGTCGCTCATGTCAATTCATGATGCGCGATGAGTTATGAGGGATGAGTTAAATCAGGAGCCGCTTCCGCGGCTGTACTCGCTTCTCATCCCTCACGACTCACGACGTGAACTAGAAGATCAACTGATCTTGCAGCCAGCGCAGCCCTTCAGCCGTGCTGCGACCATAGCCGCGCAGCTTCCAGGGTTCGCTCGCCAGATCGGGGTTGCTGTCGATTGCCGACGTGATCGCCGGACCGTCCGCGAGCAGGAAGCCGGGGACATTGGCGCGGGCTTCTTCCATGCCCACGGTCGCCGCATACCAGCCGAGCAGGACGGCTGCGCCGTGAATGCGCGGGGCGCTGTTGCGCGCGGTCGCCACCAGGCGTCCAGAGGTCACCGCGTCGATGGCGGGGGACATCGCATCGATGCCGCCGATCTTGACCTGATCGCCCAAGCCGGCGTTCTCGACCACCTGCCGCGCCGCCAGCGCCATGTCATCGTTGTGCAGGAAGCCAGCCTTCAAGTCGGGGTGACGGTTGAGCAGGCTTTCCCAGATCGCCGCGACGCGGGTCACGTCCCAGTCAGCGGGCTGATCGTCGACGACTTCGATATCAGGATACTGCGAGATGATGTTGTAGAAACCCTGCGCGCGCCCCTGCGCTCCTGTGTGACCCTGCGCGCCCCAAGTGTGCGCGATCTTGCCGGAGCCGCCCATCTGACGGACGAGTTCGGTCACAACCGACTCGGACATGAACACATTATCCGGCGCGATGAAGCTCAGCACGCCCAGATCATCGAGCTGATCCAGCGGCGCCAGCAGCGTGTCCATATCGACGAATGGGATGCCGGCATTGATGATCGCCGACACCGGCTCGACCAGCGTGCCGATGCTGAACGGCTGAATGGCGACGAAATCCCACGACTGCGAGGCGATGGTATCGACCGCGCTGCGCTGGACATTGTTGTCCAGCGCGCCGTCATACCAGACGATCTCGACGCCCAGGAAACGACCCCACATCTCAGCGGTGTCTTTACCCTGCGCGCACCAGGTCACTGCCAGACCGGCATTGGACATGGCGGCGCGCATCGGCATATCCTGCGCCGAAGCGCGGCGGTGCTGAAGCAGTGAGAGGACGGTGGGGGCAGCAACGCCAGCGCTGAGCAGAAAACTGCTCATCATGAATTCGCGGCGGCTCATCGGTTCCCGACTTTTCGATTTGAACAGTTTTGCCATGATCGTTCGTTTCTCCCAGAAACTTTTTACGAATTTTTGCGATGCACCAGGTCATTTGCCCGGAGAATCACCTCACTCAGCGCCCCGTCAGGGCAAAACAAAAGCCTGCCTGGGCTATTTGTCGACTTTCCAGCGACCGGGACCTTGACGCAGGTCGTTCCACATGCCGCCGAGTTCATAGCGCTCTGGATAAAGCACTCTTGGGCGCGGGTCTTCCGCCACATCGAGCTGCAAGACCATCCATTTCGGATAAGGCGTGCCGGGATGCGACGCGGTGTTCAGCTCGGTGAGGTCCTCATCGGTCAGGCGCAGATCGATAGCGGCGATGTTGTCATCGAGGTGTTCGAGCTTGCGCGCCGCGATGATCACGCTGCTGACGGCGGGCTGCCGAACTGTCCAAGCCAGCGCCACCCGCGCCGCGCTGACGCCATGCCGCGCCGCCACCGCCTTGATCGTGTTCAGGATGGCGTAAGAGCGATCCAGATCGGCATCGAACGGCACGAACGGACCCGCCTCGCGGAAGCGCGTCTCTTCCGGCGGCAGCGCGCCGCGCTCATACTTACCGGACAGGAATCCGCCAGCCAGCGCGCTCCAGACCAGAATGCCAATGCCAGTGTATTCGCAGAAGGAGACGAATTCATGCTCCAGCGTGCGTTCGACCAGCGAATAATACATCTGCGCTGTCACGTATTTGTTGAGATTGAGCTGAGTTTGCAGCGCCAGCGCCGCCATTCCCTGCCATGCCAGATAATTGCTGAAGCCAATATAGCGAACTTTGCCCGCGCGTACCAGATCATCCAGTGTGCGCAATGTCTCCTCCAGCGGCGTGTTGCTGTCCCAGCCGTGCATCTGATAGAGATCGATGTAATCGGTCTGTAAGCGCCGTAAACTGGCATCGACCTCACGCATGATATTGACGCGGGTCGCGCCGCTGTGGTTGAAGTTGGTGTCGCTCATCGGCAGGCGCGCTTTGGTGGCGACGACGATCTCCTGTCGGACGCCAAGCTGACGCAATGCCTCGCCGATCAGCGTCTCGCTCTCGCCCCGACTGTACACGTCGGCGGTGTCGATGAAATTAATGCCGCGATCGAGCGCGAATTTGATCATCGCGGTGGTTTCTTCCTGTCCAAGCCGACCGACGTTCATCGCCTCGCCGAACTGCATCGTGCCGAGCGACAGCGCGCTCACGATCAAGCCGGAATTGCCCAGCCGTCTGTATTCCATCATCCCTCCACGTTAAGCGATGTATGCTGATCGGCGCGTGATTAAGTTAAGTAAGGAGATTGACTGTTCTGAACATCATCTCCACTTTGATCACGCCACCATCTGCTCATCACTCATGGCCCGTCACTCATCACTTTTCTTGCCGCTGCATCCAGCATCAGCGCAATTGCGCGCGCGCCGGCGTCCATCTGCCCAATGGAGCGCTCGCCCTGCCAGCTTGCGCGCCCGATCATCGACTGCATGGTTTTGGTCTGTTCCGCGCCCGCCTGCGCTGCGTCCGCCGCGGCGCGCAGACAGGCGCCGACATCGGTCGATTCGCAGGCGCGAATCGCCTGGATCGCCGGGTGGATCGCGTCGAGCATGGTTTTGTCGCCGATCTTCGCCTTGCCCAGCTCTATCAGCGCGTCGAGCGCCGCTTGCATCCCGTCCGCGATGTCGGCGGCGGTCAGCTCGGTCTTGCCTTTGAGCGCCATGCCGCCTTTGCGCAGCGCTGTGCCGAAGAGCGCGCCGAAGCTGGAGGCGGCGGCATCACCGAACACCTTGCCGAGCTTGAACAACAGCTTACCCAGATCGGCTTCCTCGTTGGTTTGCAGGGCGTCGCTGATCGCCTTGAAGCCGCGCTCGACCGTTCGCCCCAGATCGCCATCGCCGAGCGCGGCGTCGAGCGCAGTCAGCTCATCTTTGGACGCGATCAGCCCGTCGGCAACTGCGCCCAACACCGCGATGGTCTGCTCAAAGCTCAGTTTGTCCATAGCTCGTGTCCCGACAGCGCGCCGTCAGCTTAGAGATACTGTCCGTTATCGAAAAACGGCGATGTCGCCGGCGCGTCTAAGAGCGCCTTGAGCGTCTCGTCCAGCTTCATGACCGTGATCGAGGCGCCCGCCATCTCCATCGATGTGGCGAAACGCCCGATATAGGGTCGGTAGACCGTCACGCCCGCCGCCTTGAAACGGCTCAGGACGCGGTTGTACATGATGTAGAGTTCTTCGAGGGGGGTCGCGCCGAGGCTGTTGAGCATGACGGTGACTTCCGCGCCGCTCAGGTCGATGTCAGCCATGATGCGGTCGAGCAGAGCGTCGGTGATCGCGTCGGCGGATTCGAGCTTGCCGCGTGCCGTGCCGGGTTCGCCGTGAATGCCCATGCCGATCTCCATCTCGTCGTCGCCGAGGGTGAAGGTCGGTTTGCCGACTTGCGGCAGGATGCATGGCGAGAGCGCGACGCCCATGCTGCGCGTGTTGGCGAGCGCATGTTCAGCGTCGGCTTTGACCTCCGCCAAGGTGCCGCCCTGTTCAGCGCGCGCGCCCGCGATCTTGAAGGCGTAGACCATCCCCGCGACACCACGCCGTCGGTCGGCGCGTTCGGGCGGGGCGCTGGCAACATCATCGGCGACCAGCACAGTCGCCACCTCAATGCTGTCCTCCATCGCCGCCTGATCCGCCGCCGCCGCGAAATTCATCACGTCGCCGCCGTAATTGCCGAACAGATGCAGCACCCCCGCGCCGCCATGCACGGCTTTGGTGACGTGATACATCTGATCGACGGTGGGGGAAGCGAACACATCGCCGACGGCGCAGCCATCGAGCAAGCCTGCGCCGACATAGCCGAGAAAAACAGGCAGATGACCGCTTCCACCGCCGGTGACGATGCCGACTTTGCCTTGACGCGGCGCGTCCGCGCGGACAATGCAGTGAACATCGCCAGCGACCGACTTCAAGCGGTGGGGATGAGCTGCCAGCAGACCGCTCAGCAGTTCAGGGACATAGTTCTCAGGATGATTGAGGATTTTTTTCATCGTAAAGGATGTCCGAAATAACTTCTGTAATCGAATACACTACGAATTATAGCAAAAGTGCGAACATATGCCAAATTTTGAGCGAATGACCATCATTCGACGTGATTTAGGAAATTTGCGCTTCTTGCCATCTCTAACGAGTCTCTTAAAATTAAGATGGTGTCCGACAATTGAAAGGATCAGGGTGATGCTGCGAGAATTTCAGAAATTCATCATGCGTGGCAATGTGGTCGATCTGGCAGTTGGTGTGATCATTGGTGCGGCGTTCGGGGCGATTGTTACGTCGCTGGTCAACGATGTCATCATGCCGCCGATCGGATTGATCCTGGGCGGCGTCGATTTCTCAAATATCTTCATTCCGCTTCAGGACGGTGATCCAGCAGGACCGTATCGCTCGCTTCAGGCGGCGCAAAATGCTGGCGCGGTCGTGATCGCGATAGGATCGTTTGTCAATGCCCTGATCAATTTCCTGATCATCGCGCTGGCAGTCTTCTTGGTGGTGCGCGCCGTCAATAATTTGCAAGATCGCTTCACCAAGAAAGAGGAGCCGGCTGCTCCTGCGGGTCCGACGACCGAAGAGCGGTTGGTCATAGTGTTAGAGAAGCTGGAAGCAAAACTGCCCTGAGCGCGATGTTCAGCTTGTGTCGTGCAGCGGGGTCACGAGCGCAAACAGCGGCTCGTGACCCGTTTTGCTCCACCGCTGCGTACAGCTACGTTGACGCTTCCTGGTGCAGGCTGCCGTTTTGCTGCGCAAGCTGCGCCTTATATTCTGCGAGCTTCTGATTGAGGTCAGCGCGCGCTAGCAGCACCGAGTCGTCATTTTCCACCAGCAGGTCTTTCGGCACGGGGATGCGCTTCTGCGCCAGGTAATCGACCAGCGCATCGCTGAAAGTGCGCGCGGAGGCTTCCTCGCCAAACTGAGATTTCACTTCGCGCAGATGATCCAGCATCCACAAGTACAGGTCGCCTTCTGTGCGCCCTGGCACGTGCTTCAGCACGTCATACTTGCGAATCAGCGAGACGGCGGGGCGGTAGACCGTGTCATACCAGTCCGCCGCTGCCTCTTCCAGCGAGACTTCGCGTTTCTGAGTCGCTTCCATGACCGACTTATGCAGATGGACATGACCGAGCAGGTCATCATAGCGCGACGGCTCGCTCAGTTCAATGGCGACATGGTGCGGACGGGTCTGATCCAGCCGCGTAATGTCCAGAAATTCCGCCTGCGCTGCCACCGCGTCCAGCTCATCCGGCGTCATGCTCGGTTTGAGCGAGATCGAGGTGGGCAGCTCGATCACATGCGCTTGAATGGTCTTCGCGCCCATCTGCCGCGCCACAGAGACACGGTGATTGCCATCGCGGACAAAATAGGCATTCCCGACCTTATACAGCTCAATCGGCGGCAGCCCCACCATCCCCGTTGCCAGCGAATACACGCGGCTCCAACGCTCCTGCATCTTGCTGCGCCGAGGGAGAAAGGTGCTGGTGAATTCCCGATAGCGCCCGACGCTGCCGACGATCTGCTCCAGCGGCACATCCTGCAAGCCCTTGTAATACTCGTCGCGCAGGCGCAGCCGCGCCCGAATGTCCTCAAAACTTAGCAGTTCAGCGGGTTTTCCGCGAATTAGCCCGAATATGTCCTGCCAGAAAGCGCGCATCCGCGCGCTCTGGAAGGCGCTCACGCCCTCCATGAAGTCGCTCGTGTTGATGTCGTTCGGCATTTCGCTCTCCTTTCGTTCGCAAACTGCCGTTGGGGAGCGCGCCAGGTGGCAGCGCTGCCCGCTGCATGATCGCTCATGCGCTGTCCGCCTGCAGCCGTCTGTGAAATTCGCTGCATGTCGCAGACTGATCGACGTTCGACGGTTGACTCTCACCCATTTTAACGGAGTCATTATAATCTGAATGTCAAGGATGGTAAGCTTTTGTGTAAAATCGCCGAGGGAACGGCGGGATCGCGCCCGCCATTTTTGGGAGAGATGATGGCCCCTTATATTGTGGTGACCAATGATGACGGCGTGCAAGCGCCAGGCATCGCCGCGCTGGCGGCGGCAATGCGCGCGCTGGGGCGCGTCGAGATCATCGCGCCGGCGACTAACCAGAGCGCCAGCGGACATAAAAAGACGCTCTTTCAGGAACTCCCCTATTTCAAGGCGCAGACCGCCGATGGGCAGTCCGCAACCGCGATCAGCGGCTCGCCCGCTGACTGCATCGCGCTGGCGGCGCTGGGACTGATCGACTGGGCGCCCGATCTGGTCGTCTCCGGCATTAATCGCGGGGCGAATCTGGGGCAGGATGTGACTTACAGCGGCACAGTGACGGCGGCGCTGGAAGCCGCCATCAGCGGCGTCCCGGCGGTGGCATTTTCGCTGGATAAGCGCGACGCTAACGCTACTGCCGACTACGCCGAGTCAGCCCGGGTTGCCGCTGAGATCGTCCGCATGGTGCTGGTGAAAAAGCTGCCGCCGCTGACGATTCTGAATGTCAACATCCCGTCGGTCGAGCGCGTCAAGGGCATCCGGCTGACTCGTCAGGGCGTCCGCATTTATCAGGATGAACTAGAACGCAGCGAGACCTACTGCCGGATCGTCGGACCCGAACCCAGCGGCGTGGTCGATGAAGAAGGCACGGATTTGTGGGCAGTGCATCACGGTTATGCCAGCCTGACGCCGATCCACCTGGACATGACCGCGCACCGTCTGCTGGCGGATATTGCCGCCTGGGACATCACGGTTTGAACTGAACCACGCCGCGCCGCCCGTTGATGCGCCAGTCCGGGTCGATCTGCTGGTAGTGTTCTTCCTGCCCAGGCTGTAAGCCGATGATCACATCGCTCTTGAAAGTGCGCAGCGCGATCAGCGGCGCGGGCGCGTAAGACAGCACTTGGGCAAAGGGCGTGGTTGTCGGATAGCGGATGTCGCCGGTGATGCGGCGGTAGTTGGCGTCGCCCTTGACGATGATTAAGGCGGCGCTGCCCAGCGTTTGCCGGATCGAGGCGGGCATTTCGAATAGAAAGCGGCTGCTGTTCCAGAAGAAATCCGGCTGAATGCTCAGCCGACCATCGATGCGCGCCGCGTTGAGCCGATCCGCCAGCGCGCTGAAGATCGGGCGGCGGTCTTCGCTGAGCCGGGCAATGAAATCGACTACATCCGCCTGCGTCGCGTCGCTGACATAGGTCGGATGTGCCTTGACGTGCATCACCACGCGCTCAACCACCCCATCGAGCAGCCCATCGATCAGCGCCAGGTCGGTCGCCAGTTCAGTCCCGTAGTTATCCACGATGATGTGAACGGAACCTGTTCCATCCTGAGCCAGCAGATGAGACACCGCCGCTTCACGTTCGTCGACTGCCCAGTCATCGGCGGTCTGGGTGAAGGTCGTCCCGATCATGTAGCTGAGATCGACTCGGTTGCCCCACAGATCGAAGGCGAGCAGATCAAGCAGCTTGGCTTCGATTGGTTCGGGAGCAAGGCTGAGCGCCTGCTCCAGCGTCTTCCAGAGTGCAGGACTCGCCGCTTCCTCGCGCTTTTTAGGCGCGAACGGGTCGCGATGGGTCGTCCACCAGTGAACCGCATCCATGAGATGGCGGTAGATGAAGGTCTCGGCGAAAAACCAGTCCGTGCCGCCCCAGGTTTCGCCGGCGCGCCGCGCATAGGCGTCCGCCCAGTCATCCGCGCTGGGCGGCGCGGGGTCGCACATGGGGATGAGGGCATTGTCTTCAAGCTGGCGCGCCAGCGCCTCGATTGAGTCATGCACACTGGATAGGTAATCCGGGTTGAGCGCGCTCACTTCCCGCAGAATCGCCGGAACGCGAACCTTCATGGTGCGCTGTGCGAACGGGTTGGACGAGTCAGTGCGGATGGGCTGAAGCATGAGACCTCCTCTAATCGAGCGAGTTATCAGAGATTGTATAGATTTTTCTCACGTCCGTAATTATTTGACCTATAATACAAACGGAACGATCCGAGATAGGCTGAGTATATATCTATGTCCAACACCAATCACGCGGCGAGCAAAGGTCGCCTCCTGGTGGTTGAAGATGAGGTCAATCTGCTCGAAGGCATCCGCACCGTCCTCGAACTTGAAGGCTATGACGTCATCACGGCTGAGAATGGCGCGCAAGCACTAGAACAGCTTCGCCGTGGACATCCACTGCCGGATTTGATCGTGTCCGATATCATGATGCCGGTGATGTCCGGAAGCGAGCTGCTGACTGAAGTCCGCAAGAATCCTGATTGGATCACCATCCCATTCATTTTTCTGACGGCGCGCAGCGAGAAAACCGATGTGCAGCTCAGCAAGCAGCTCGGCGCTGATGATTATCTGATCAAGCCGTTCGATCCACCCGATCTGCTGATCGCGGTCGAGGCGCGCCTGAGCCGGATCAAGGCGATCAGCAGCGCTTCCAGAAGCGCCTTGGTCGATCTCAAGCAGCGCATCCTAACCATTCTGAATCACGAATTTCGAACACCGCTGACCTATGTCGTCGCCTATGCGGACATGCTCAGCAACGCCGAAGCGTATACGCTGAGCGACGAAGAAACGCTGACCTTTCTCAAAGGGGTCAATACCGGGGCGGTGCGGCTGCGGCGGCTGATCGAGAATTTTATCCAGCTTGTCGAGATGGAGACCGGTGATGCGCGCCGCAATTACGAGATGCGCCGGACATTCATCGAAGACCTGCCAGAACTGATCCGGGAAGCGGCAGAAGAAGTGTTCACCTCGGCAGTCAAGCATACGGTGACGATGGACGTTAAAGGCGCGCTGCCGGCATTTCTTGGCGATCTGCATTATCTTCGCTCCGCCATCATCCACCTGCTCGACAACGCGATCAAGTTCAGCCCGGTGGACAAGTCGATCGTCATTGGCGCGCGCACCGCTGTGCTGCCACAGAAGGGTGAGCCTGGCGTTGAAATCTGGGTGCGGGATTACGGGCGCGGGATCGACGCCGTGGAGCAGCGTCGAATCTGGGAGAGCTTTTACCAGATCGACCGCGATACCTTCGAGGATCAAGGGGCTGGGACAGGTCTGGCAATTGTCAAGGCAGTGGCTGAACTTCACGGCGGCGAGGTTGCTGTCCAGAGCGCGCTGGGCGCGGGCAGCACATTCAGTCTGTTCCTCCCGCTCAAGCCGGAATAGTTCGGTCTGTCGAACACGCCGCCCGATTTCATCATTTTGGGCTATACTGGGGACATCTTTTTGAACTACACGGGGAGAACAGCTCATGGCATCCTTTCTTGACAAGATCAACACGTTGCTCAGCGCAAACCTACATGCGCTGGTGGACAGGGCGCTGCAGCAGAATTCCGTCGCAGTCATGGACGAGTATATCCGGCAGGCGGAGAAGAATCTGGATGCTCTGGAAGAGTCAGCGGCGACTCTCGGCGGCACGGTGCGGACGCTGAAGCGCAAGTATGAGGAGTTTGCAGCGGCGGCGGAGAAGCTTGACAAAGACATCGATACGCTGGTGCTGCGTGGCAAGAATGACCTCGCAGCGGCGGCGCAGGCGGAGCTGAATTCCAAACAGCAGCTCTCTCAGGACTATTACGAGCAGTGGCAGCAGCAGGATAGGCAGTATCAGCAGATGCTGTCGACGCGGCTGAAGCTTGAAGCGCGCCTGACGACCATCCGGCAGGAGCGCTCCAAGCTGATCTCGCTGATGGAGCTGGCGAAGGCGAAGGAGGTCGCCACCAAGACTGTCAAGAGCCTGGACGCGCTGGCATCGGTGGGCGATGCTGAGATCAGCAGCTTGGCGGATCAGGTGCGTGCGCGGCTGGATGAGGAAGATGCGCGCTTGGAGATCGCCGCTGGCAATCTCGCCGAGCAGATCGATGACGTGGTGCGCGGCGGCGAGATCGAACGTCAGTTAGAAGAGCGCCGGCGTCGTCTGCTGCGAGCCTCAGGCGGCGAGTCTGGCGCGGAGAGCTAACGCGCGATGGCACAAGCTCACATTCGCAGGCGAGCTTTAGCTGTGCTGATCGGCAGGGCGCTGGCGCGCTGGCAAAGCGCACTGACGATCAGCGTCACGGCAGTGCTGTTCCTGTTTGTGAAAGAGCCGTTTCCCTGGTGGCAGGATTGGTTCTGGCTGGTTGGTGGTTTGATCGCTGAGAGCGCGCTGGTGGCGTCGACGCTCAGCGACCCAAAGGTGTCCACTGAGGTGGTGGCGCGTGAATTCGCCAGCCGCTTCGACCTGACCAAAATCGCCAGCAGCAACAGCCGCCGCTGTTTGGAGAGAGCGCTTGAATACCAGCGCAACATGCTCACCCTGGCGACGCGCCACCAGGGGGCGATGCGCGCTCAGCTCGAACAGACCGTTAACGATATCAACAACTGGATCGGGCATATGTACGAGCTGGCGCTGCATATCGACTCGTTTGAGAGCAACGAACTGGTCGAGCGCGACCGCCGCAACGTCCCCCAGCAGATCGAGAAAGCCCGGATTCGGCTGAAAAATGAGACCGATGAGCAGTTGAAAGCCGATCTGCAAAGCCAGATCGCGCTGCTCGAACGCCAGTTGGAGACGCTCAACGCCACTGGCAACAGTGTCAAACGGGCGCAGATTCAACTCGACAACACCCTCTCGTCCGTCGCAACGATCTACGCGCAGATGTCGCAGCTCGGCACGAAAGAAGTGGACAGCGCGCGGGCGCAGCGACTACAGCTTGAGATTAAGGACGAGATCGCCAGCCTGCAGGACACCATTCATGCGCTCGATGAGGTGCAGTCGCAGCGACTCCGGCTGGAATAAGGCGGACTGGGATGAGACGGTGGGCGGGCGCGCTGATCGCGGCGCTGATTCTGGGGATGAGCATCGGGCGCGCGCAGGACTCCGCGCCGGCGCTGCCATCCGCGCTGTATGTGCTGAACAACGCCGGACAAGTATCCCAATTGGATACATCTGCGCTGACGATCACCCCGATCACCCCCCCGCCGGAGACATCGGATGATTTTATCATCGATCTGGGCATCGATGCCCTCGGTGAACGGCTGGCATATCGCACCGTCAACGGCCTGTTCGTTCGCGATCTCGCCAGCGGTGCGGTGCGGACAGTGGAGGGAAGCACCGCTGGGCTGCCCGCGTTTCGCGGACGCGGCGAGACCATCGCTTTCTCTCCACAAGGTGACGCCATCGCTTACACTACGCTGATCGGCGGGCGGGTCTATTTCGATCCCGCGCTCACCACCACGCCCGGCGGCTTGCCCGTGTTCACCGATCTGCGCGAGGGGGTTTTTGTCAATTTCGCTTGGTCGCCAGGCGGCACATACCTGATCGGCGAGGTGGAGGGCGGTATCTGGTGGGTCTACCGCCGCGAAGGGACGGCGCTGGCGCTGACCAGCGTTGTCACCGGCGCAAGCGGGATCGCCTGGGTGAGCGATACAGCCCTGGTATTCGCGCCGCTGGCGGGCGGGCTGCGGCAGATGCGGCTGGATGCCGCCAATGCGCAGGACGTGCTGCTCGACGACACGGTGGTCTACGCGCTGCCGGCGCTGAATGTCGATGACGCGCTGGTGTTCTTCGGGCGCGCCAAAAATGATGCAGCGACTCCGCCCGGCTTCGGACGGCTGCTGCGTTTGCAGCGCGCATCGCCGGTCGTCGAAACCATGAGTGATGTGCAGGTTGCGCTGGCGGGTCTGCGCTGGATTCCTGGCGCGGAACTGCTGCTGGCGTTCCAGGGCGGCGCGCTGGCGCTGCTGGAGCCGATCTCCGGCGAAATTCTCACCCTGCCCTATGCCGACGCGGTGGCATATGCCTGGTCACCGCTGAACCGCCCGCCGGCAAACGCGCCGCCTCAGCTCCCCGCCGAACGCCCACAGCCCACCCCTACGGAGACCGCCATGCCCGCGCCGACCGAGCCGCCGACCCAGCCCCCAACCCCTGCGCTGACCGCTGTTGGCGTTTTATCCCCAGATATCCCAACTTATATCCCAATATCCCCAACGTTTATCCCAAATTTGCCCACTAATGCGGCTCCGCTGCCGATTGCGCCGCCGACCGATCTATTTGCGGATGTCACGCCCGTTAATCCGTTTTCGCTGCTGACGCCAACCGCTGACATCACCCCGCTGCCGACAATGCCGCTGGCTCCGGTTGCAGGTCTGGCGACGGGCGCCGATGGCTTTTTTCTGGCTCCCGATGCGCGCGGCGTCGCGCAGGTCTGGTGGCTGCCGCGCACCGGTCAGCCAGCAGCGCGCTTCACTAATGCACCCGCTGATATAACTGAGTTCGCTGTCGCTTTCGGCGGGCGCCGCGTCGTCTATGTCAGCCAAGGTGGGCTGTGGCTTCAGCGGTTTGAAGTCTCGCAGCCGCTGCTGCTCACCGAGATCGAGACGATGGTGCCGATCACGCCGGATTTCAGTCCGGATGGGACGCTGATCGCTTATGCCGATGAGAATCCAGTGCGCGGCGGCGTCTGGTTGGTCAGCATCAGCGGCACAAGCGAACGGCTCGTCCCGAACGGCAGTGGGCGCGTTTACCGGCGTCCGCAGTTCTCAACTGACGGGAATTATCTGCTGGTGGATGTCTATCTCAGCAACGGCGGCGTGATCAATGCGATTGTCGATCTGGCAGCGCGGACGATCATCGAAGCGCCGCCGCCTGTTGCAGATGACACAAGCGCCTTGACAGCGCGCTGGCTGTCCGGCGGGCGCTATCTGGTCATTCGTGATGGGAACAGTTCGAGCGGTGAAGGGCTGTATATCTACAGCGCGACCGCGCCGGGGATCGCCCCACTTCAAACCTTCCCGCTGGAGCCGGGCGTCATCGTGCGCGCCGCCGCTGAGATCGCCGCCGGACAGATTCGCGCCGCGCTGGCGACTCCGGATGAGCCGCGTCTGCGTGTGGTTGACTTGCTGCTCGGTCAGCAGGCGGAGGTCACCCAGCTCGATCCGCTGCTCGCGCCGCGCTTTTCGCCGGACGGCGCGTATTTAGCGGGATATGTCTCGCTGGACGAGGTAGACGGCATCCGGCGCGGTGCGCTGATTTTGGAGTCGCTGGATTCTGGGTCGCGGACGAGGCTGTCACAGCCGCCAGTCGTCTGGTCGTTCCGCTGGGTGCGCTGAGAGGCGTTCACCATGCTCTCATCTCATTACACTAAAATTACGCAATTATGATATCTTTCGCACAAAGCGGTGAGGCAATGGCAGGAGAACGCATTTTAATCATAGAAGATGAGGCACGGATTGCGCAGTTCATCGAGCGGGCATTGATCTATGAGGGCTATCGCGTGACGGTGGCGCGTGATGGCGCGACGGGGTTGAGCGCAGCGCGCGACACACCGCCCGATCTGGTCATTCTGGACTGGATGCTGCCAGGACTGGACGGTCTTGAAGTCTGTAAGCGGCTGCGCGCCGCCAGCGATGTGCCGATTCTGATGCTGACAGCGAAGGATGACACTAAAGATCGCGTGACTGGGCTGGATTCGGGCGCGGATGATTACATGGTCAAGCCGTTTTCAGTCGATGAGCTGACGGCGCGCGTGCGCGCCTTGTTCCGCCGCAGCGTCGCGACTTCTCGCCCCGAGATTCTGCGCTTCGGCGATCTGTCGCTCGACACGGGGACACACCGCGCCTATCGCGGCGAGCGCGCCATCGACTTGACAGCGAAGGAGTATGAACTGCTGGAGCTGTTCATGCGCAATCCGCGCCAAGTGTTGACTCGTGATGTGATCTTTGATCGCGTCTGGGGCTATGACTTCGGCGGAGAGAGCAACATCATCGAGGTTTACGTCCGCTATCTGCGTCAGAAAACCGAGCAGAACAATGAACCGCGTTTAGTTCACACAGTGCGCGGCGTCGGTTATGTGCTGCGCGAGGAAGAATAGCAAGTCTCTCTATTGGTGAGGTTGCCCTTGAGTGTCGCCTGAGCTGGCAGGGAGAAGCGAAATGGTCAACCCCAATTAGCCCAATCTGGCGATTGTGAGCGCGAGCGCATTGACGAGCACACTGAGAAGAAGTCATGACGATCCGTACCAAGCTCGTCCTCTGGTATTCGGGACTGCTGATTGTCATCATCCTGTTTTTTGGCGCAGCGCTGTACGGCGTTATGCGCTATACGCTGATCAGCAGCATCGACTCGACGCTGCATGAAACGGCGTCTGAAGTGCTGCGCAACAGCCGGGCGGTGCTTGTCCCCGAATTTGGCAGCCCCAGCCGCGTGTTCATCCGCCTGCCTGAACTCGACATCTTCCGCGCCTCCGGCGTGGTCGTGCAGGTGTGGGAGATCGTGCCGCTGGAGGAAGGCAGTCCGCCTGGGCTGCGGCTGGCGGGAGCGAGCGCCAACCTGCAAGGATACACGAACCCGCTCGACAGCGCCGCGCTTGAGCAGGAACGCCTTTGGATCAGCCACGACCGCCCTTCTTTGGATATCTACTCCCATATCCACGTGGGCGGCGAATGGCGCGTGCTGACTCGTCCTTACGAAATCTGGGGGGTGCGCCGCATCATCATCCAGACCGCCACGCCGATTGACACTGTCAATCAAGCGAGCCGTGGACTGCTGGCGGTGCTGCTGCTCAGCACATTGTTTGCGCTGTTGGGATCGGTTGCGCTGGGATTGGGGTTGGCGGAGCGCGCGCTCAAGCCGATTGCCACCATCACCGAGTCCGCCCGAAAGGTGGTCAGCGCCGACGATCTGAAAAAGCGGCTCGAATGGTCGGGTCCGATGGATGAGCTGGGCAGCTTGACAGCCGTGCTGAACCAGATGCTCGCCCGTCTGGAACATCTCTTCAGCGTGCAGCAGCGGTTTGTGGCGGACATGTCGCACGAGCTGCGGACGCCGCTGACCGCGATTCGCGGGCATCTCGATTTAATTAAGCGCTATGGCATGGACGCCGACTCGATGGAAGCCATCGAGAGCGAGACGGCGCGGATGGCGCGCTTGGTCAGCGATCTGCTGCTGCTGGCGCGCGCCGATTACGGCGGGCTGACTTTGGAGCGCGTTGATTTCAATCTCGATGAGCTGTTGATGGAAGCGCATCGGGACGCGCTCGCGCTCGCTAAAGACCGCGATCTGAAGATCAAGCTCGGCGAAGTCGATGAGGTGGCAATTCACGCCGATCCAGATCGGATCAAGCAGCTTTTGCTCAACTTGGTTGGCAACGCGATCAAATTCACGCCGGATGGCGGGCGCATCACGCTTGAACTGCACCAGCGCCGCAGGGATGATGGCGCGTATGCGGTGATCGATGTTCAGGATACGGGCATCGGTATCGCGCCTGCCGATCTGCCCCGAATTTTTGATCGCTTTTATCAGGCGGACTCGTCGCGGGCGCGGCACGATGCCAACGAGGGCGTTGGGCTAGGCTTATCGATTGCGCGCTGGATCGCGGAAGCGCACGGCGGGCGTATTGAGGTCGAAAGCGCGCTGGGAGTGGGCAGTCTGTTCAGCGTGTATCTGCCGATTGTGGAGGCTGACGCGCAAGAGGAGCCGAACACCCGCGTCAGCAGCAGCGCGATCACCCGTCCGCGCCTGACGCTGATGCGCCGCAGCGGGTCACGCCACGATTAGCGCTCCAGGCGCGCGATCCCGCTGATCAGAATGTCGCGCAGTGAAGCGCTCGCCAGCCGGTAGTAGACATGGCGACCGGATTTGGTGCAGCGCACCAAGCCAAGTTCGCGCAGATATTTGAGCTGATGCGAGATGGCGGGCTGATCCATCTCCAGCGCCTGCGTCAGATCGGTCACACACCATTCCCCGTCGCACAGTGCCTTAATTAAGCGGACTCGCGTTGGGTCAGCAAGCACCTGAAAAAATTGAGCGACAGCGCGCGCTTCGTCGTTATCCAACACGTCGATTACGCCAGTGGAGACCACGCTGTTCATCCTCGACATACACTCGATCCTGCGTCAGGCTAGGACGATAGTGAAAAGCAGAGCAGAGAAACGCCCTTTCAACGATCAAGCGCATTTCTAAACACACCGTATCAAAGATCACAGGACTCTGTCAAGCCAGATCGATCCAATACGCCTTCACAGACCGAGTTTCTGCTCATACAGCGTCCGATGTTTGACCGCCTCGCCAAAAATGGCGACACCGGCATTGAGGATGATCAAACCAAGCGTTCCCAGCGTGATCCAGCTCAGGGCGGCGCGCCCTTTTTGCTTCAAGCCGGCGGCGTGCGCCACTAGCGAGACGCCAAACCCGATTAACAGCAGTCCGCGCGGCGCACTCTCATTCCACTCCTGGTAATGCCGATCCATGCTCGCTCTCCCCACGATTGTGAAATTCAGCCCAATCTTACCGCGCTCGGCGCTGGTTCGCCATGTTCAGCCATGCGAAACCTGATGTCAGGAAGCCTCACCGTCGGCATGCCGATCAGGCGGCAGCGCTGCCCATGCCTGATCACATTGAACGGGATGTGCCGTCTCTTGCGTCCGATACCGCCTGAGTCTACACTACGCGCATGATGATGCGCTGTCTGCTTCTGCTCATGCTGTGCGCCGCGTGCCGAACCGCTCCGCAGGCGGTCAGTTCAATGCCGACTCCGCCGCCGTTCCCGACGATGACGCCGGGATTCGCGATTGTTGCGGCGCTGCCGCCGCCGCCAACAGAGAGCATCGCCAATCCGGCGACCGCAATTGCGCTGGCGAATCCGCCGACCGCGACGCCGAATTACCGCGCCTGCCCCGCGCCGGACTCGTCCGTCCGGCTGCCTGCGGGGACGCCAGCCAGCGCCCGGCTGATCGAGAACGCCATCGCGTCCTTTTTGAACGCCGGCGGCACCCTGGTCAATCTGGAGCGCGGACTGCGCGAGACATGGGCGGTGCTAGGGAATACCGGCGTGGTGCGCGGCGACATCGACATGACGGGTGAGGGCATCCCAGAGGCGATGGTCAGTTTGCTGACTCCCGACGCAGGGGGAATGCTGATGATTTTTGGCTGCGTGGACAGCCGCTATCAGCCGCTCTATCGGGACTCGCCCGATGAAACGCTGACGTTCAATGCCCCGCCGCAAATTCTGCGCGCCGACGATCTCAATCGCAGCGGACGGCGGGAAGTGGTGTTCACGGCGCGGCGCTGCGCTTCGTCAGATGAGTCCTCCTGCCTGTATTACACGCAGATGGCAGCGTGGGATCGCCAGCGCGGGCGCATCAGCAATCTGCTCACGGAGACTGTCGTCAGCGCGTCCCCGCCGACGCTCACCGATATTGACAATGATGGCGTGCTGGAGCTGATCGTCCGGCTGGATAATCCGGGCAACGCGCAGACGGGTCCGCTGCGCACCGGCTACACCGCCTACGACTGGAATGGGCTGGTCTACACCGCGTCGATCACGCAGCTCGACCCGCCGCGCTTTCGGATTCAGGTGATCCACAGCGCGGATGCCGCCTTCAGAGCCGGAAGTATCAGCGAGGCAGTCTCGCTGTATGACCTGTCGCTCAACAGTCCATCGCTTGAACCCTGGCGCGGCGGTGATGAAACCCGCGTTCTGCAGAGCTATGCGCTCTATCGACTGCTGCTGGCGTTCGCGTATACCAACGATGCGCGTCTTGTGCCGACAGTGCAGGCGGTCTTGACGACGTATCCCGATCAGGCGTCCGCGCCGATCTACGCTCGCATCGCGTTGGAGTTTTGGAGTCGCTATCAGGTCACCAATGATCTGTCGCTGGCGTGCGCGGGTGTGCGAGAGATCGCAGCAGCGCAGCCGGAGGCGCTCGGTCTGCTCAACCGCTATGGCAGCCGCAGCCCAACCTACACCCTCGGCGACCTCTGCCCATTCTGAAAGGAGACTGACTGTGGAGTATCAGACCTATTTTGAGAGGCGCTTGCCCGCGATGCTGGATTTACTGACCAAGCTGGTCATGCTGGAGTCGCCGTCGGACAATAAGCGGCTGGTCGATCGCGTTGTCGAGTTTGCAGCGGATGAGGCCTCCAAGCGCGGCGCTGCAATCATCCATTTTCCGATGCAGGACGTGGGCGATCTGGCGCTGGCGAAATGGAACGCCGAGGCTCCGGGCAAGCCGATCCTGTTTTTGTGCCATCTGGACACAGTGCATCCGGCAGGGACGCTGGCGGGACGCCCCGCTCGCCTTGAGGATGGGCGCTTCTACGGAGCCGGCGCGCTGGACATGAAAGCCGGCGCAATGCTGGCGCTGGAGGTGATCAGCGGGCTGCACGAACGGGGCGAACTGCCGCCGCGCCCGATCTGGCTGCTGCTCACGTCCGATGAGGAGATCGGCAGCCTCGCATCGGAGCCGGTGATCGAGCAGGTGGCGCGTGAGGCGGGCTTGGTGCTGACGATGGAACCCGCCGCGCCGGGCGAGGCGCTCAAGCTCGCCCGCAAAGGGGTTGGGACATATCGCATCGACATCGAGGGCAAAGCCGCCCATGCGGGCAATGAGCCGGAAAAGGGGCTGAATGCGATCATCGAGTTTGCGCAGCAGGCGCTGCGCCTGAATGCGCTGAATGATCTGAAGCGCGGCACGTCGGTCTCGGTGACACAGGTGACAGGCGGCACAGCGTCGAATGTCATCCCGGCGCATGTCACGGCGATGGTCGATGTCCGCGCGCTGACCGCGCAGGCGCTCAGCGAACTGCACGACGCAGTCATGAGCGCTGCGCCGTTCATCCCCGGCTGCCATGTCAAGGTGACCGCGCTGCACCGCCGCCCGCCAATGGAATACAATGCCCAGATGCAGCGCGACTTCGCGCAGGTGAAAGCAATTGGCGAGCGCCTGGGCATCACAGTGCGCGGGGAGAGCGTCGGCGGCGGCTCAGATGGGAGCATCACCGCTGCGCTTGGCATCCCAACGCTGGATGGATTAGGCGCGGACGGCGAGGGGATGCACGCCGTCCACGAGAACGTCTTGATCAGCAGTCTGCCGCGCCGCGCCGCGTTGCTGGCGGGGATTCTGCGCGACTGGGTAATGGATTAGCTGATCATCAGCGCGCCGGCTGCTGCTTCAGCCGGTCGAAGTGCTTCTGGCGGAACTTCGCCACTTTCGGCGCGACCACCACGCGGCAGTAGCCCGCCATCGGATTGCGGACGAAATATTCCTGATGGTAATCCTCCGCCGGGTAAAACGCCTCCAGCGGCGCGACCTCGGTCACAATCGGGTCATGCCAGATGCCCGCCGCGTTGTAGGCGGCGATGGCGGCTTCAGCTTCGGCGCGCTGTTCTGGCGTGTGGTAGAAGATCACCGAGCGATACTGCGTGCCGGTGTCCGCGCCCTGGCGGTTGAGCGTGGTCGGGTCGTGGATGGTGAAGAAAATGTCGAGCAGCTCGCGGAAGGTGACGACTTCCGGGTCATAGGTGATCTGCACGACCTCGGCATGTCCGGTTGTGCCGGTGCAGACCTGCTCATAGGTCGGGTTAGGGAGGCGTCCGCCAGCATACCCGGATACGACATCCTCCACGCCGCGCACTTCATCGTAGACGGCTTCCAAACACCAGAAACATCCGCCGCCTAGGGTAGCCGTTTCACGCGTCATAGCTGCTCCTTCATCCGCCATTGCGGAAAAATCACGCTGATTCGTGTATTATTTAGAAGTCACTGATGCCGCCGTGCTTACGCCGCGCTCATGAGCTGCTGAGGAAAAGGCATTGCTCTATCAAATTCATCTCTACGTCCCGAAAACCGGAACACTGACGCCAGCGATGATCGACTGGCTGTATCAACATGGAACCAGCACCGATCAGCCGGAGGCGTTCTGGCCCGTGCGCAAGCTCAGGACGGCACAGGTTGCCCACATTATACTCAATTTTGACCCGACTCTGCTGCCTGAACCTGGAAGCGGTGGCGATGTCACGCTGCATTATCCGCTGGTGGAGGTTGGGCTGCGGCTGTATATCCACGCGCGCGGCGTGATCGTGCTGTTCCCTTTTTCGGGCGGGATGCTGGCGCGTGTCGTCCTGGGGATTGCCTATACCTATATCCGCTTCCTGTCCCAACAAGGCGGCTTCTGGAGCTTCGATCCGCAGTTGAACACGCTGCTTTTCACCGATGATCTGCGCACGCTCGATGAAACGGCAGCGCTGATGGAGTCGGTGCTGCCCAAGCTGCTTGAAGGCTAAGCCGATGACCGCTGTCAAAACTGATCCACCCGTTGCGCCGCCGAGCGGCAGTACACCGCTGCTCCTTGCGCGTGCAGTTGGCAGGCTGATCAGCCTGTCCATCGCGGCAGTAGACCTCTACGCGCTGGCTGCGCTGCTGTATCTGGGGGGGCGGCTGCTGGTGGGTGAGCGCTGGCAGATCGTCAATTTCGCCAATAACCTCATGCCGCTGCTGCTGATCCCCGCGCTGTTTTTGTGGGTTGGGGTCGGACTGGCGCGCTGCTGGCGGACATTTATTCTGCTGTCGCCCTCGGTTATGGCGTTTGCAGGGCTGTATGGCGCGATGCTGCTGCCTAAATCGGTGCAAATTCCGCCCGATGCGCCGACACTGACGATCATGACTTGGAATCTCCATCGGGCGATCACGTCGGATGAGCTGGAAGCGGCGCTGGCGATCATCCGCGACGTGGACGCGGACATTGTCGCGCTTCAGGAATTCACGCAGCCCGCCGCCGATTTTCTGACGCCGCGCACTGCCGATCTGTATCCGTATAATGCGCTCTATCCGTATGCGCGCGGGGTCAACGGGATGGGCGTTTACAGCCGCTTCCCGATCTATGCGGAGTCATTCTGGACAGGGCTGCTCGGCAACATGCGCGTGCAGATGTCGTTTGCCGACACGCTGTTCACATTTTACAACGTCCATCCGCCGTCGCCGGGGCTGACGGTCAATACACGCTATCGCAGCCGCGAGATCACCGATCTGCTCAATCGGTTCGCGGGTGAGACGACGCCGCTGATCGTTGTTGGGGATTTCAACCTGACCGACCAATCCAACGATTATGCGCGCCTGACCGAAGTCCTGACCGACAGCTTCCGCGCAGCCGGAGAGGGATTGGGGCTGACTTTCCCCAATCTCGGCTATGCCAATCTACTGCTCGGCGCAGCGCCGCCGATCATCCGCATCGACTACATTTTCCATGATGCGCATTGGCGCGCGCTGGCATCGCGGGTGCATGAGTCATCGGGGCTGTCTGACCATTATCCGGTGATTTCGAGGCTGGCGTTTGTTGGGGCGCAATAGTTTACAGATCGTTTTCAGTTTCCTCAGCTTGCCTTTAACCCATGCTCCTAACATTGAGATGAAACTGCGATAAGATGCACATAAAAACAATCAGAGTGAGCGTCTTCTCAGTGCATAGGAGGATCAAACCATGATGCGCAAATGGTCTCGAATGCTGATCAGGAAACGCGCGTGGGCGCTGCTGGTGAGCGCGGCGCTGGCGCTCAGTGTGATGGGCGCAGCGCTGGTGGCGGCGCAGCCGGGGCGTCCGGATCCGATGCGCCCGCCGATGGCGCAGCTTGCGCAGAGCGGCTTTCTGGGCATCGGCGTTGAGGATGCTGATACGGGCGCGCTGATCACGGAAGTGCTGGCGAACAGCGCGGCGGAGCGCGCCGGTCTGATGGTCGGGGATGTGATCACGGCGGTCAACGGTGAAGCGGTGGCGGATGCGGCGGCGCTGCGCGATCTAATCGGCGGACTGCGCCCGCGCGAGCGCGTTACGCTGGAAGTCCTGCGCGATGGCGAGACGGTCACGGTCGAAGCGCGGCTGGATCGCCGTGCACCCTCCCCACGTGACTTCGGCTTCAACTTCGATTTCCGGGGCTTCCCGTTCGAAAATGTCCCGTTCCAATTTCGCATGGATACCAACGGGACAGCGCTGAGCCTCAGCGCCGAAGGCTGGACGGTTGAAGCGCTGCCAGAGGACAGCCCGCTGGCGGATGCAGGTTTGCAGGAGGGCGATGTGATCACGGCGGTCGATGGCGAAGCGCTTGTCCCCGGCGAACTGCTGGCGTATCTGGCGAACCTAGAAGCCGAGTCGGTCGAATTGACGGTGAAGCGCGACGGCGACAGCCTGACGCTGACCGTGCCGGTGGAGGCGCTGCGAGCCGTCTTCAGCCCGATGGGCATGGGCTTCCGCTTTGAGGGGATGCCGTTCGAATTCTCCCTCCCTGACATCGGACGGGGCGGCATGGACTTTGGCTTCGGCAGAATGCCGTTTGGCTCTGGCGGCGGGCGGCTGGGCGTGACGTTCGTGACGCTGGATGAGCAGAGCGCGGCAGAGCGCGGCGTCGCACTGACGGAAGGCGCGCTGATCACGGATGTGCTGGCGGACAGCCCGGCGGCGCGGGCAGGTTTGCAGGTGGGCGACGTGATCACGGCGGTCAACGGTGAGCCGGTCGATGCTGAGCGCACACTGCGCGACCGCATGATCGCCTATGAGCCAGGCGACACGGTAGCGCTGACGCTGATGCGCGGCGGCGAGACGCTGACGCTCGAAGTGACGCTCGATGAGCCGGTGATGATGGATGTGGCATCGCTGTTCGAGGGGCTGATCCCGGGGATGCGCTTCTCGATCCCGCAGCGTCAGCCGCAGGTGCAGCCGAATCTTTAGTCTTGCAGCGTCGATGCGCAATCGGGGGCGAAAGAATGCCCCCGATTTTTTTTATTCGTCGTCGGTTGCAATCAGGAATGCGGACAGACAGTCCGGCGAACGCTCAGCCGAGCGCTGCCAGCGCGATGTCAGGCGCGTCAGTGATGATCCCGCGCACGCCCATCGCCGCAAGCAGCTTGACGCGCTCAGCGTCGTTGACAGTCCAGGCATTCACGATGTGTCCGGCGGCGTCGGCGTCGGCGATCAGTTCCGGGCTGATCATGCTGTGTTCGGGGTGATACGCTTCGTAGGCGAAGCCCGCTATCTGCGCGCGCAGTTCGGGCGGCGCGCCTGCCCAGTCGAGATAGCCAATCGGCACGTCCGGCAGGATCGCCCGAAAGCGCCGCAGCGTCAGCGGGTTGAATGAGGACACGATCACACGCCGTTCCATGCCATGCCGCCGGATGCAGTCCGCAACGACTTCTTCAACACCATCTGTTTGAGCAGAGATGGATTTGATCTCAACGTTGATATACAGCCGCGCTCCGACCGCTTCAAAAACTTCGTCCAGCGTCGGAATGCGCGTTCCGGCAAATGCCGCGCCGAAATACGCGCCGGCATCCAGCGCCTTGAGTTCGGCGAGCGTCAGTTCGGTGACCGCGCCGCTGCCATCGGTCGTCGCATCGACGGTGAAATCATGGACGATGACCGGATAGCCATCTTTGGAGCGGTGGACATCGAGTTCGACGCCGTGCGCGCCCTGCGCGGCGGCAAGCTCGAAAGCGGGCAGGGTGTTCTGCGGCGCATACAGCTTCGCGCCCCGATGACCGAAGACCAGTACGTCCCGGTCATACATCGCCTGAATGATCGCGTTTTTGGTCATGTTCCCTCAGTCGGATATGGTCGGATCGAGTGGAAGATCGACCCAGCGCTGTTGGCGGTAGGACAGCTCGACCGCGTTGATGATCTCCTGAACACGGGCGCTCTGCGCGAAGTTGCCCTGATTTTCCGTCCCGTCGCTGACGATCTCCTCCATGAAATTATGCACGAGATTGGCGTAAAAGAGCGAGGGCTGAGGCGTCGCCGCTTCTGACGCCGAGGGAATGGTCAGCCGAACCTTGGTTTTCACTCCCTTCGACTCCGCCAGATGATGCGCTTTTCAGATGCTGCGGCAGTCATGCCCTCTTGACGCGAGTCTGTGAAATAGGGTAGTTTCAATCATATACAAGCCGCGTATAATGGTGAAAAAGCGCGCTTAACAAGCGGTTGCCGAGACTCAAGTGGCGTGCCAGGCGCTCTACGACTGCTGGCATATTACGGACTGCAAAGCCTGCGCATCGGCGAGGTGGCGGCGGCATCGGTGGTGCTGTTGCCAGTGTTTGCGATGCTGGCGGTTGTTATCGCAGTTCGGTTACAGTAAGGATGATTGACCGATGCTCGACAAGCCTTCGCTCCTCCAAAAGATAATCTATTACGTGCAGCTTTCGCTGCTGGGGCTGATGATTCTGTTCGCGATCTATTTTATGGTGACGGTGTCGCTCAAGTTGCCGCGCGATATTTATCGGACGCCGTCGCTGCTGCTGGTCAATCTGACGCTCGCCAATTACATCGATCTGATTGAGACGCGCGGTTTTCTGCGCAACATCGGCAGCAGCCTGATCGTGGCAGGCGCATCAACGGTCGTCTCTGTGACTTTTGCCAGCATGGCGGCGTACAGCCTGATTCGGCTGAAGTATCTGTATCGGGATTGGATCGGGCGCTTCATCCTCTTCACTTATCTGACGCCGAGCGCGCTGTTGTTCATCCTGCTGTCGGTGATCATCTCCCGATTGCAGTTGGGCAACACGCTGCATGGTCTGGTTTTCGTCTATCTGACGTTTGCCGCGCCGCTTGGCACGTGGCTGCTGATGGGCTACTTCTGGGGAGTCCCAATCGACCTTGAGGAACAAGCGATAGTCGATGGCGCAACGCGCTGGCAGGCGTTTTACAAACAGCGCTTTGTTGTCCAGGGCATGGCGGCGGGCGCGGTGAAAGGCTGATGATGGAAAAAATCCGCTGGGGCGTGATCAGCACGGCGCGGATCGGCGAAAATCGGGTCATTCCGGCGATTCAGGCGTCCGACAATGGGACGGTGACCGCTGTGGCGAGCCGCTCACTGGAAAAAGCGCAGGCATTCGCGGCGCGGATGGGCATCCCGACGGCATATGGCGCGTATGAGGCGCTGCTGGCTGATCCAAATGTCGACGCCATCTATAATCCGCTCCCCAACAGCGAACATGCCGCCTGGAGCATCGCCGCCGCTGAAGCAGGCAAGCCGACGCTGTGTGAAAAGCCGCTGGCGAAGAACGCGGCTGAAGCGCAGACGATGGTCGACGCGTTTGCGGCGCGCGGGCTGCTGTTTGCGGAGGCATTCATGTATCGCTTTCATCCGCAGCACGCTACAGCGCGGCGGATCATCGCTGACGGTGGCATTGGCGCGATTCAAATCATGAGCGCGTCGTTCACCTTTGCCGTGCGCAGCGAGTCGGACATTCGGCTGCAAGCCGAACTCGCGGGCGGGGCGCTGATGGATGTCGGCTGCTACTGCGTGAACGCGATGCGGCTGATCGTCGGCGAAGAGCCTGCAAATGGATCAGCGGTGGCGCGTTTCGGCGCGTCCGGTGTCGATGAGGCGATTGCGGGCACGCTGATCTTTCCGTCCGGTGTCGTCGGGCATTTTGATGCAGGCGTCCGCGCCTATCGTCTGCATACTTATGAGGTGCGGGGGACAGAAGGGCGTATCCAGCTCGATGCCGCGTTCGTCCCGCATGGGCTGACGACGATTGTCCGGCACTGGCGCGGCGATAATTATGTCGAATACAGCCATCCGCCCGTCGATCAATATCGGCTGATGGTGGAGGATTTCGCAGACGCGCTGCTCAATCGGCGTCCGCCCGCCTATCCGCCGTCGGACGCCGTCGCCAATATGCGCGTCCTCGACCAGTTGATCGCCTCAGCGCGGACGCATGGAGGCTGAATCGATGCCCGATCCGCTGCATGGAAAGACTGTCCTCGTCCTCGGCTTTGCCCGTCAGGGGCGGGCGCTGGCGCGCTGGCTGCCGACCGTTGGCGCGCAGGTGATCGCCAGCGACGCCAAGCCCCGCGAGGGGTTCGATTTTGGGGAGTCGGATTTTCCAGGCGTCGAATTTGCATTTGGCGGACATCCGCCTGAACTGCTGGAGCGCGCCGATCTGGTCTGCGTCTCCGGCGGCGTGCCGCTCGAACTGCCGATTGTGCAGGCGGCGCTTGAGCGCGGGATACGCGTCACCAACGATGCGCAGCTTTTCGTTGAACGCTGCCCCGCGCCGATCCTGGGCATCACCGGAAGCGCTGGCAAGACCACCACGACTGCGCTGACCGGCGCGATCATGCGAGAGGCGGGTTTCACCACCTGGGTCGGCGGCAACACGGGCGATGTCCTGCTCGACGTGCTGGCGCAGATTCAGCCCGATCACCGCGTCGTCATGGAACTGTCCAGCTTTCAGCTTGAGTTGATGACGATCAGTCCGCCGTTCGGCGCGATCCTCAACATCACCCCCAACCATCTCGACCGCCATCCGTCGATGGAGGCGTATATCGCCGCCAAAGCGCACATGATCGCGCATCAAGCCAGCGACGATGTGGCGGTTTTGGGCTGGGATGACGCGAATGCGCGCTCGCTTGCCGATCAGACCGACGCGCAGATCGTCTGGTTCAGCGGGCGGGACATGGTCAATGGGGCGTTCATGGCGGGCAGCCGCCTGATCGTGAGCGGACTCGCATCCGTCGATGGCGCGCCGCATGTGGTGTGCGAACGGGCTGAGATTCCGCTGCGCGGCGATCACAATATCCTCAACGCGGCGGCGGCGTGCGCGCTTGCCGGCTCATCCGGTGTCGATCCGGCAGTGATGGCGGCGGCGATCCGGGCGTTTCGCGGCGTGCCGCACCGGCTGGAGACAGTGCGCGTGCTGGACGGCGTGACGTATGTCAATGACAGCATCGCCACCGCGCCGGAGCGCGTGTTGGCGGCGATCAAGAGCTACCATGAACCGCTGATCCTGCTGCTCGGCGGGCGCGACAAGAAACTGCCCTGGGAGACGCTGATCCCGCTGGCGCTGGCACGCTCGCGGCAGATCATCGCCTTCGGCGAGCTTGCCGATCTGGTGGTCAAGCAGGCGCGCCTGTTCAATGGCGGCAGCGCGGTGATCCAGGTGGCGACACTTGAAGAAGCTGTTTCTGAAGCGCGCAGACGCGCTCAGCCAGGCGATGTCGTCCTGCTCTCGCCAGGTGGGACGAGCTTCGATGCTTACGCCGACTTCGCTGCGCGCGGCGCGCATTTTCGCCGATTGGTCGCGGCACTCTAGCCGACTCCCCTTCTACACCCTTTCACGCTATACTATGCGTGACTGCACGCTTGCAGACCGAAAGCGGAACCATGGCAGATCAACCGGTTGTCCCCCAATTCACGGATGATGTCTACAGCGGCGCGCCGCCGCGCATCATCAAATCGCAGCCGCCGCGCCCGACGCCAACTGTCGAGCGCGTTGAGGGGCGGCGCGGTCTGCTGACAGGGCTCGATCTGCCGCTGCTGCTAATCGTGGTCATGCTGCTGGCGGTCGGCGCGATGATGGTCTACAGCACGACCTTTTTTTGGAGCTATGAGACGACCGGCAGCGAGTCGACGATCTTCTTGCAGCACGCCCGTAATATGGGGATCGGGATACTGCTGCTGCTGCTGATCTTCCTGATCGACTATCGCATCTGGAAGCGCTTCGCGCTGATTCTGCTGCTGTTCACTGTTGCCAGCCTGATCGCGGTTCTGCTGTTTGGCGACGGCGCATTCGGCGCGCGCCGCGCCTTCATTCAAGGTTCATACCAGCCGGGCGAGCTGGCTGAGCTGATGATGGTGATCTATCTGGCGGCGTGGCTTGGCTCGAAACGGGCAAAGGTCGGCAGTTTTTGGCGCGGACTCGTGCCGTTTGCCATGATCGTCGGCGTGATCGTGGCGCTGGTAGTGCTTCAGCCGGACATCAGCACGGCTGCAACGATCTTGATCGTGGCGGGCGTGATGTTCTTTCTGGCTGGCGCGAATATCTGGCATTTAGCCGCGGTGCTGGGTGTGATGGCGGCGGTTGGCTTTGTCCTCAGCCAGCGGTTCGATTATGCGCAGGGGCGCGTGTCGTCATATCTGGCAGGGCTGGCAGACCTGACTCAGACCAACTATCACGCGCAGCAGGCGATGATCGCCTTTCTCAACGGCGGCTGGGGCGGCGTCGGGCTGGGGCAGGGGCGGCAGAAGTATGGCTTTTTACCCGCGCCTCACACCGACAGCATCTTTGCCGTAATTGGGGAAGAACTCGGCGTGATCGGCGCGATACTGGTTGTGCTGCTGTTCGTGGTCTGGGTGATTCGCGGGCTGGGGATCGCCCGCCGCGCCCGCGACCCGTTCGGCGCGCTGCTCGCCTCCGGTCTGACGATCTGGGTCGTCGCCAAAGCGCTGATGAACATCGCTGTAATGCTCAATCTGCTGCCTTCAACGGGCGTCGCGCTGCCGTTCATCAGCTTCGGCGGATCGTCGCTGGTCACCGTGCTGATGGGGGCGGGCTTATTGTTGAGTATCGCGCGCAGCACGGCGCTGCAAGGACTGCCGGAGGGGAAGCAACATGGTCAGGCTGCTGATCGCGGCGGGAGGAACGGGCGGTCACGTCTATCCGGCGCTCGCCGTCGTTGAGTCGCTGCTGCGAATGCAGGAAGATGCGGATGAACCTGAGGTTTTTTTCGTCGGCGGTGTTGGCGGCATGGAACTGAACATGGTCATTGAGTCGGGACTCCCTTTCTCCGGCTACGCGGAAGTGCGTTCAGGTCCAGTGCATGGCGTTGGCGCGGGACGCGCTGTGGGCAGCCTGGCGCAGATGTCGGTCGGGACAATGCAGGCGCTGCAGCTGCTGCGCCGCTGGCGACCCCATGCCATCCTGATGACCGGCGGATGGGTCAACGTGCCGGTGGCGCTGGCGGCGTGGCTGCTGCGCGTGCCGTCGATGATGTATTTGCCCGACATCGAGCCGGGGCTGGCGATCAAGACGCTGCGCCACATCGTGAGCCGAGTCGCCGTCACCGTCGAGGACTCGCAGGGGTTCTTTCGCAAAGGTCAGACGGTGGTGACCGGGTATCCGCTGCGGCAGTCGGTGGTCAGTGCCACGCGTCAGCAGGGTAAGGCGTTTTTTCAACTGAAACCGGATAAGCGCACCCTGCTGGTGTTCGGCGGCAGTCGAGGCGCGCGCACGATCAACACAGCGGTGTCGGCGATTGCGCCCGACCTGCTCGCCGACGGCTGGCAGATCATCCATGTGACCGGCGATCTGGAGGCGCAAGCCGTGATCGAGCGTAAGCAGGCAATGGGAATGCCGGAGGACTATAAAATCTACTCCTACCTGCACCATGAGATGGGCATGGCAATGGCGGCGGCGGACTTGGCGGTCTGCCGCAGCGGAGCCAGCACGCTGGGCGAGCTGCCCTATTTCGGGCTGCCTGCGATTCTCGTGCCATATCCCTATGCCTGGCGCTATCAGAAGGTCAACGCCGATTATCTGGTGTCGCGCGGCGCGGCGCTGCTGATGCGCGATGAGGATATGGCGCGCGATCTGCTTCCGGCGCTGCGCGCGCTGACGGTGGCTGATTTGGGGCGGATGCGCGAAAATGCACGCGGACTGGGCGTCAATGGGGCGGACACGCTGGCGTTGGAACTTTTGAGAACGGCAGGGCAGTGCGCATGATCCAGCTTTCAGGCGTCCTCTGGACGATGGCGATCTTCTTCGGCATCATCGGCTTTCTGCGCGGGTGGAGTAAAGAGCTTATCTCTACAGCGGGCATCATCCTGGGGCTGTTCGCCTTATTTCAATTCGACAGCCTGCTGCGCGGCACGCTGCTGGTCAATGTCAGCCGCGATCAGGTCTTTTTCGTCCAATCCGCGATCTTCATCGCCATCGTCTTTTTCGCCTATCAGACGCGCGGCTTCGGCGGCAGCAGGCAGAGCGGACAGGGGCGCGATCAGCTTCAATCCAGCGTCCTCGGCGGCGTTCTCGGCGCGATCAACGGCTACCTGATCTGGGGGACGATCTGGTATTTTATGGACATCAACGAATACCCGCTTGCCCCAATTGTAATCGCGCCCGCGCCCGGCTCGCCCAGCGATCAGACACGTGAAATCCTGCCGCTGGTGATCCTAGGCGGCGGACCCGCCGGCAACGGCGATCTTCTCGCTATTACTGTGATCATCCTGTTCGTGATAGTGCTGATTCTGATTTGATCTTGCGGTGCATTAGCGCTTGAAGCGCCCTTTGACGGGGCTTCAAGCCTGTTCCCGCTTGCTTTTTTGCCGGTCTGCGCTACGATCAGCATATCCGCATTTGAGAAAAATGTCACAATGCCTACACTCCTGACCTTGCTCCTTCTGCTGACTTTGGTTGGCTGCCGCGAGCCAGCGCCGCCAACGCCAACCCCTGCGCCTGACGCGCCGCGCCTGAGGCTGGCAGTCGATCCCGATCCAGCAGCTGTCGGCGACGCTGCACTGCTGATCACCCTGACCACGTTCGACGGACAGCCCATCGACGGCGCGCAGATCACCGTGCGTGGCGACATGAATCATGCGGGGATGCAGCCAGTCCTGAGCGGAGGCGCGGAGAGCGAGAACGGCGTTTACCGCGTGCCGTTCCGCTGGACGATGGGCGGGGACTGGATCGTCACGATCACGGCGGTGCTGCCGGATGGCAGGCAGATCGTCAAAACAGTCGATCTGGCTGTTCGATCATGATCGATGTGCTGCGGCTGCCGCTGATCGGGCGCATTTTGAAGCACCGGCGCGGACGGCTCGCGCTGCAAGTGCCGTTTCTGCTGATCGCGCTGCTGCTGATCTATGACGGCTTCACCGGGACGCCGCTAGCGGCGCAGAATCTCGCCACGATTGTCCCCTGGGTGCATTTTCGCGGGTTCGCCATTCTCGTGCTGCTGCTGGCAGGCAACCTGTTCTGTATGGGCTGTCCGTTCACGCTGCCGCGCACGCTGGCGAAGCGCCTCAGCCTCTCTGGTAGGCGCTTTCCGCGCTTGCTGCGCGGCAAATGGCTGTCGATTGGGGCGCTGCTGCTGCTCTTCTTTCTGTACGAGTGGCTCGATCTATGGGCGAGTCCCGCGCTCACGGCGTGGGTGATCGTCGCTTACTTTGCCGCGTCATTCGTTCTGGAAGCAGCGTTCAGCGAGTCGGCGTTCTGCAAGTATGTGTGTCCGTTGGGCGCGTTCAACTTCGTCTATTCGACCGCCGCGCCAACGCGCATCGGCGTCCATGATGCCGATGTCTGTAAATCGTGCGTCGGCAGAGAGTGTCTGAATGGCAGCTACAGTCCGCAGCCGATCATCCTGATCGACCAGATCGGCGTAGATGGCGCGCCGACCAAGGCGCACATACACAACAAGACCGGCGTCCCCGGCTGCGGGACGCTGCTGTTCGCGCCGCAGATTCAGTCCAATCTCGACTGCACGCTGTGCTTAGACTGCGTCCGCGCCTGCCCACATGACAACGTCGGTTTGTTCACGCGCGCGCCGGGCGCTGAACTGACCCAGCCGGATGCCTGGCACAAGCGCTATGACCTATCTTTTTTGATCATCGGGCTGGCGTTCATGGGGCTGCTCAACGCCTTCGGCATGATCCCGCCTGTCTACGCGCTCATGTCCGACCTGATCGACGCGCTGGGGCTGCGCGCATTGGGCTGGAGCGGTCTAGCGCTGGAAGGAATCGCCCTGCTGACGATCTTCGCGGGGGGCGGAGTCGTGCTGCCGGCGCTGCTGACTTTCAGCGCAGCATCCGCCGCCCGCGCTCTGACGCGCACTACTCACCGCGACTCGCTTCGCGCCGCGCTGACCGCGTTCGCGCCCGCCTTTGTCCCCATCGGCGCGGGCTTCTGGCTGGCGCACTACAGCTTCCATTTGTGGATCGGCTTCTTCACCATCGTGCCGGCATTTCAGGCGTTCCTGCTCGATCACCGGATCGGCATTCTCGGTCAGCCGAATTGGCTGCTCGGCGGCGAGCCGAATCTCACCTTGGTCGGGCTGCTGCAAACGCTGGCGCTGCTCGGCGGTTTCATCGGATCGCTGTCGGTCGCCTCGCGGATCGCGCTGCGCCTCTACCGCCGCGGCTCATTTCTGGGGCTGCTGCCCTGGGCGCTGCTCTTGTTAGCGCTGATGCTGGTCGGCTTATGGGTCTTTGGGCAGCCGATGGAGATGCGCGGCGCGCTGTTCGATTGAGCCTACAGAATGCCGAATTGCTCAAACGCTTCGCGCGCGCTCATCCCTGCGTCGATGGCACTGCGCACGTGCTTTTCGCCCTGCGCCTTCTCAATCGCCCGCATGAAGACTTCTTCCTCCGCCGCTTTCGGCACGATGCACACGCCATCCACATCGCCAAACACGATGTCCCCCGGCGCAATCTTCACGTTGGCGATCCGAATCGGCGTCCGGTAGTCGATCACTTTGCCGCGCGGCGCCTGATCCTGGGCGTATGACCCGTAGGCGAACGCCGGAAATTTCTGCGCCAGAATGCCGGTCACATCGCGCAGATAACCGTCCAGCACCACGCCCGCCGCCCGCAGCACGCGCGCGCGCGCCGTCATCAGCTCGCCCCACAGCGCATAGCGCGGGGATGCGCCGGTGCAGATGTAGACTTCATCCGGCTGAAGGCTGTCGAGCGCGTCCAGCATCAAGCCGAACGGCTTGCCCAGCGCTGGATTGAACGCCGAGGCGTCTCCGCCGATCCAATCTGACTCCAGCACCGTCATCGCCCGCCCGATCAGCACCATGTCGGGTGACATAGCCCGAATCTGCGGCGGCAAAAACTGATCCTGAAGCCTGATCTTGTCCATGATGTCCCCGACTACCGCCGTGAACAGCAGCTCGCGCGCCAGCGCGAATAATCCTGCATCATCGTTCCACTGCGCTGCCATAAATGTGCCTCCTTCTGCTGATGCTGTCGATGTCGCGGGCGCTATTTTATCCCGCCTGGACGGCGGTTGCCCGTATTCCGCCGATTGCAATCCGCCCGCCTGATCGAGTACCATCAGGCATCATATTGATGTCTGAAGATCGGTCAACCTGGGGATTCTTCTCATGCCTGAGGATCGTTCGATGCAGTTGGATGGGCGCGGCGCGCTGGCGGCGGGCTTGCTGCTGACCGCGCTGCTGCTCATCACCAACAATGTCATTTCTCGCGTCCCGCTGGTGGATTATCTGCTGGCGCTGGCGCTCACCGGCATCGGTTTGGCGGCGCTGTTCATCCGCTGGACGCCGCCGAGGTCAGAGCAGCCCGACTCAGTCGCTGTCAGCGCGCCCGCCTCCCGCCCCGAAGCGACGCCGGCGGCTGAAGCGGAGACGCCCACTGTCGCCGCTGTGCCTGTTGAGCCGCTCCCGAATGTGGACACGCTCATCCTGCCAAAAGCCGAGTCTGCGGAAGACGAGACACAGGCGGTCGAAGCCGTCGAAGCTGCCGACGAGACACAGGCGGTCGAACCGGTTGAGCCGGATGATCTCGAAAAGATCAACGGGATCGGACCCAAGATTGCGGCAGCGCTGCGCGACCTGGGTATCACGACCTTTGCCGCGCTCGCCGCAGCGGATGAGACGCAGCTTCAGGCGGCGCTTGAGGCAGCTGGCGCGCGACGCCTCGGCGATCCCGGCTTCTGGATCAGGCAGGCTCTGTATGCCGCGCGCGGCGACTGGGAGGGGATGCAGCGCGCTATCGATGAATACAAGGCGCAGCGCGGTGACGGCGGTTGACCTTGCGCGTGCGCGTCTGGTTGGCGCTGATCTGCCTGGGGGCGCTGGCGCTGCGGGTCGAGTTGGCGCTAAATGTCGATTTTCCCGGCATCGCCGATCCGAATCATTACTACAACCTCGCCGTGCGCCTGATCGAGGGTCACGGCTTCACCATTGATTACATCTGGCAGTACAGCGCCGATCCCGCGTCCATCGTCCACCCTGAAGAACATTGGATGCCGCTGGCGGCGGCGCTGGCGGCGCTGCCGCTGGCGCTGTTTGGCGTCAGCGTCCACGCGGCACTCATCCCTTTCATCCTGATCGGATCGATTTTGCCGGTGTTCGCGTTCATCAGCGCGCGCCGGCTGCGTCTGAGCGATGAAGGGGCACTGTTCGCGGCGGGGGCGGCTGCATGCTTCCCCGAACTGGTGCTGAACAGCCTGCGCACCGACACGACCATCCCGTTTGCGCTGTTCACGGCGGCGGCGCTGCTGCTTTCAGCACACTTGACTCTGCGGCGGGCTTTCGCTGTGGGTGCGCTGGCGGGACTCGCCTACCTGACGCGGTCGGACGGCGCGCTGATCATCGCCGCCTTCGCCTGGCATGTCATCTTCAACGGCGAATTTTCGCTGTCCTGGCGACCGATGCGCTTCATCCCTGCGGCGATCATCGTTTTTGTGGTCGTCATTTTTCCTTGGCTGCTGCGCAATCTGGAAGCGTTCGGCGCGTTCACCTCGCCGGAGACGCGGATCATGTGGTACTTCACCCACCATGACGATCATTACGCTTATAGACGGACGTTCAGCCTGGAGACGCTGCTCGCGTCGCAAACGCCGGCGGAGATCATTGGCAAGCGGTTGTTCGAGATGGCGGCGGGCGGCGTCATGATGCTGCGCGCCTTTGGCGATGCGCTGGCGGTGGCAGTGATCGGCGGGCTGGCGCTCATTCTGGTGCGTCGCGATGGAGGCATCAGGCGGATGATCGCGCCCGCGCTGTTTTTCGCCATTATCGTCTTTATTGCATACACGGTGCTGCTGCCCTACAAAGCGCAGGCGGGCAGCCTCAAGAAAGCATTTCTTGGCGCAGTCCCGCTGCTGATCTCACTGGCGGCGCTCGCGCTCGACTGGGTGATCGAGGATCGCCGGATTCGGCGCGGGGCGATGGCGCTGATCGTCATCGTGCTGGCGATCAACGCCGTCCAGCTCGTCCGCACCGACTCGGCGGCGTCCGCTGCCTATCTGGCGGAGGTTGAGCGGGCGGCGGCGGTGGCGCGGACGCTGCCCGACACCAACGGCGACGGCAGCATCATCCTGATGACCCAAGACCCGTTCATCCTTCGCTATGTCGGTTTCCAGTCGATCATGTATCCGTATGAAGATCGGGACACGATCCACGCAGCGGCGCTGCGCTACGGTGTCGACTATCTGCTCATGCCCGCCAACCGCCCCAGTCTGAACGCGCTCTATGAAGGCGAAGACGCCGATCCGCGCTTCATCCCCGCCGCCGATGTGCCGGGGACGCCGTTCCGCTTTTACCGGGTGACCCTGTGATACGCCCTGCGCTGATCGCCGCTGTCGCGCTGATCCTGCGGCTGATCGTCGCGCTGGGGCAAGACCCGCTTGCGCCCTACAATCCCGCCCGCTCAGATGACAGCGCGTGGTATCTCGCCAACGCTTACGCGCTGGTGACAGGCGCGCAGCCGCCGACGATGATCACCGATGTCTCACGATTGGCGTCACCGCCGCTGTATTTTCTGTTCATCGGCATTCCGCAGGCATTCTTAACGCCGGAAGGCGCGGTGATCGCCGTTTGGGTCATTCAGGCGCTTATGAGCGCTGTTACAGTCGCGCTCGCGTTTGACACAGCACGACAGCTATCCGGAAGCCGCCGCGCCGCCGCTCTGATCGGGTGGGCGCTGGCGGTGCATCCGGCGCTGATCGTCGAGTCCGGGCAAATTCTGACCGAAACACTGTTTATCTTCCTGCTGACGGCGGCGGTCTGGCTGATGCTGCGCCGCCCGATGCGCTCCGCGCCAGTTTACGCACTGGCGGCGCTGACGCGGGCGGTCGCGCTGCCGCTGTCAGTACTGTTGATCGGCGTTCTGCGGCTGATGCGCTGTGTGACATGGCGCGAGCAGCTCGTTTTTCTGGTCATTTACGCGGCTGGTGTCGGCGTGTGGACGGTGTACAGCGCGGCGCGCTGGGGCAGGCTGGTGATCGCCGGAGAGGGGCTGAGCGCGTTCATCTATCTTGGCGCCGCGGGCTGGGATAGTCCCCAGACGGTCGATGTAGCGCTGGCGGATGCGGGCGCGCTGGTCGATGGCGAGCGCGATTTCGCCACCGCCGCCGCTGACGCGATCCGCGCTGATCCGGCTGCATACGCGGCACGGCGCATTTCGGAGCTGATCGGTGCGTATCTCCAGCCGCATGGCACGACCTTTTTTCCGGGCGCGAGTCTGCGCGATGCCCTGGCGGGCTGGTGGAATGCAGATCGGAGTCCGCGCGGGCTAGCCGCGCTGACCATGCGCGACTCTTTCTGGATCAAGCTTGCCGTCTACATGGTACACTATACAGGGCTGATTCTGGGCGCGTTCGGCTTTGTGCGCGCCGTTCGACAGCGTGAGACACGCCCTGCTGCGCTGCTGATCGGCGCTGTGATCGCTTATTTCACGGCGGCGCATCTGGTTTTATACGCGCTGCCCAGGTATCTGTTCCCGACAGCGGTTTTCTGGTGGGTTTTAGCATCATGTACATTCTCGGTATCGAATCTTCCTGCGACGAGACCGCCGCCGCCGTCGTGATCGACGGTCGGACGGCGCTGTCCAACGTTGTCGCCTCCCAGGTCGATCTGCACGCGAAGTTTGGCGGGGTGTTCCCGGAAATTGCCTCGCGCGCGCACGTCGAAGCCATTGCGCCGGTCGTCGATCAGGCGCTCGAGCAGGCGAATGTCTCGCTTGACCGCATCGACGCCATCGCTGTGACGCGCGGACCCGGCTTGGTCGGTTCGCTGCTGGTCGGGGTCAACTATGCCAAAGGCTTGGCGATGGGCGCGGGCAAACCGCTGATTGGCGTCAACCATCTGGAAGGGCATATCTACTCGCTTTGGCTGACTGAGCCATTCGATGAGGTGGTCTTTCCGGTGCTGATCCTCATCGTCAGCGGCGGACACACCAGCCTGATCTTGATGCGCGATCACGGCAATTATCAGCAGCTCGGCAGCACGCTTGACGATGCGGCTGGCGAAGCGTTCGATAAAGTGGGGCGGCTGCTCGGTCTGCCTTTCCCCGGCGGACCCAATATTGAGCGCGCCGCCGCCGAGGGCGACTCGCTGGCATTTGCCTTTCCGCGCGTCAAGACGGACAATGACTTCGATTTCAGCTTTTCCGGTCTCAAGACGGCGGTGCTGCGCACCGCCACGATCCCTGGCGCGAAGCGTCACATGCCCAGCCTCAAGCCCGATGTGTCTGTGCCGGACATGGCGGCAAGCTTTCAGCGCGCGGTCGTCAATCTGCTGGTCGAAAAGACCGCGCGCGCCGCGCAGGAATTCGGCGCAACCGAGATTTTCCTGTCCGGCGGCGTGAGCGCCAACACGCTGCTGCGCCAGACGATGCGCGCCAAAACTGAGCTGCCCGTCCGCTTTCCGCCGCTCAGATTATGCACCGACAACGCCGCCATGATCGCAGCGGCGGCATATCACCGCGTGATCGCGCTGCATGAAGGCGACCTTGCCGCGATCTCCGATGGCTGGGAGATGGATGTCCGTCCGACCTGGCTGCTCACCTGACCTTTTAGTACGAGGATGGCATGGAACTGTACATCATTCGGCATGGACAATCGACCAACAATGCGCTTCAGGATCAGTCGGCGCGCACCCACGATCCCGCGCTGACGCCGCTCGGCTTTCAACAGGCGGACGCGCTCGCGTCGTTTCTTGATAATGCGCCGCGCCGCGATCCCTGGACAGACCCATCAACCGGTTACACCGTGTCCAACGGGAGCAGCGGCATTCGCTTCACGCACCTTTTTTGCAGCCCGATGCGCCGCGCTCTCCAAACGGCGCTGCCCATTGCGCGCGCGCTGGAGATACAGCCGCAGGTCTGGCGCGCGATTCACGAGCATGGCGGCGTTTACCTTGAAACTGAGGGCGGGATTGTCGGCTATCCGGGCCTGACTCGCGCTGAGATCGAGGAGTCTTTCCCCGGCTTCATTCTGCCGGAGGACATCACACCCGAGGGCTGGTGGAACCCGGCGAATGGGCAGGAGTCGTTGGAGGGGGCGTATGCGCGGGCGATCCATGTCGCTGCCGAGCTGCGGCGCATGGCGCGCAGCCAACCCGACGCCCGCGTCGCGCTGATCACGCACGGCACGTTCATCGATGGCTTGATTAAGGCGCTGCTGAGCCAGCTTCCAACACGCGCGATGTTCTATTTGCATTATAACACCGCCGTCACGCGGATCGATCTCCACGCCGAAGATCGGCTGCTGCTGCATTTCGTTAATCGGGTCGATCATCTTCCCGCCGATTTGATTTCATAGGGCTGCAGCGTTAGGATTGAGTTTGTAATCGGCTTATCAGTCAGAGACGCGCTTTTATGCCTACGGATGTCATCGTCAGGATCGATGATCGCGTGCGTCTGCTCTCAACCGTGCTGGCGCTGACGCGCTTCCCGGAACAGTCGCAGCAGCGCCGTCCACACGGCACGCATCTGCACGCCCGCGCGACCATCAAGCAGCTTGCGGCGCACAAAGATCATCCCGCCGTCCAGGATTTGCAGACACTGCTCGATCAGCGCGCGCCGCTGGAAGCGCTGTTCACGCTGGCGCTGGCGGCGCGCTTTCCCGACATGACGATTGACCGTCCGCCGCGCTGGATGCCCGCTGGTTGGAATGAAAACCTGGCGGATTTTTACCAGCGCGCCGAGCTTGCCCGCTGGTGGGCGGAGGAGGATGCCGCCTGGACGAAAGCCCGCGACGATGCTGCCAGCGTGTTCGCGCCAATCAGTTTCAAGCCGTTCTTGCAGTCGTTTGTCGGTGATATTACAGAAGGGCTGGTCTTCATCCCCAATATCTCCTATCCGACGGATCAGGAACTCGGCATCCGCCTGGGGCGCGATCTGGTGTGCATCGCGCCGCCGCGCCTGGCGTGGGGCGACAGCCCGCCGTGGCCCTTCAACGAAGACCCCGCCCACGTCTACCGCGCGGCGCTTGCGCAGTATAGCAAGCTGCTGATGATCACGTATCTGCGCGCTCACGCTGAAGCCGTGGCGGAGGCGGCGAAAAATCCGCTCACCCATGTCGATCATCTGCGCAGTCGCTATCCTACCTGGAGCGATCAGTTCACGGCGCTGTTTGTCGCGGGCGCAGCGGCGATCTTTCTGGAGGATCACCTTAGCAAGGCTGAAGCGGACGCCTATGTGCTGATGGAGCGCAAGACCAATAATCTGACCGTGCTGCCCGCCGTCATCATGGTGCTGCGGCGCTATCTAAGCGAGTATCAGTCGGGCAAGTTCGCCAGTTTTCTCGATTTTCTGCCCATTTTTCCCAAGCAGCTCAAGGTCACGGCGCGGTTCAAGTCGTTGTGAGACGGCGAGAAGGCGGATGCACAGCGGATGGGACGGGCAGCCACTTCACATTTAGACGCATGATCATGAAACGACTCCTTGTGACCTGTCTTCTTAGTGGGGCGATGCTGCTTGCCGCCGCCTGGGCTGCGCAGCCGCGCAGCCAGATGCGACCGCTCGATCTGCTTCCGACGGACGTGATCGTCCATATCCGTCAGGTCTACGATTTCGGGCGTCTGCTCGGCAATCGCCCGACCGTTTTCTCCAAAGTTGGCGATAGCATCACTGTCTCGGACAATTTCCTGCACCCGATTGGCGACGGTGTCTATGAGCTGGGCGACTACGGCTATCTGCGCCCTGTGATCGATTTTTACCGGCGGACGCCGGTGCGCACCGGCAATTCGTTCAGCAATGTCTCGCTGGCGGCGGGCGTGGGCTGGTCAGCGTGGGCGGCATTGCAGCCGGAATTTGCCAACCCCGACGAATGTCTGCCGGATGAAATCCCGCTGGTCTGCGAATACCGCGTCACCAAGCCGTCGCTGGCGATCGTCATGTTTGGAACCAACGAGGTCAGCTATATGAGCGCCGCCGCCTACCGCACTTGGCTTGTCCGCATCATCGACATATCGGAGGCGATGGGCATCATCCCGATCCTCAGCACCCTGCCGGATCGCCATGCCTGGGAGGACGCCATCGATCGCTATAACACGGTGATCCGCGATCTGACCGTTGAGCGCCACCTGCCGCTGATCGAATACGCCGAGGCGCTGCGCCGGCTGCCTGATCGCGGCTTGGGATGGGACGGCGTTCATCCCTCGTGGACGCCGCACGCCTGGTACACCGGTGCAGCGCGCTTCACGCCCGACAATCTGCGCTATGGCTATGTCCTCCGCAATCTGACCGCGCTCCAAACGCTGGATCGGGTTTGGCGCAGTCTCGGACTGAGCAGCAGCTCATGACGCGCCGGCAGATCGCCCTTTTGATCGCCAGCCTCGCCGTCAGCGGGCTGTTTTTATGGCTGGCGCTGCGCGATGTCCCGCTTCAGGATGTGATCGACACCATCCAGAACGCAGATTGGATGTGGATCGCGCTCAGCTTTGTCTTTGCGACTGGCGCGCTGTTTTTGCGCGGGCTGCGCTGGCGGATGCTGCTTGATGAGCAAGTCACGGTCTGGCGCGCCTTTCTGATGTTCAGCGTGACGATGCTGCTCAATCAACTGCCGCTGCGCATTGGGGAAGTCGGGCGCGTCGTGCTGACGGCGCGTGCAGGCATCCCCGTCGGCGTCGCGGCATCGGCGGTGATCGTCGAGCGGCTGGTCGATACCCTGCTGGTGGTGATCGCGCTGGCGCTGGCGCTGTCGCGTCTGCCGGCGACTCCGCCGCTGATCGCGCAGACGCTCACCCTGTTCGCGGTCGGGGTTGCTATCGGCTTTGGGCTGATCGTGCTGGTGGCGCGCCGCCCGCAGATCGGCACTGCTGTTCTAGATCGGGTTGAGCGCCATCTGCCGGTTGTCTGGCGGCTGATCGCGCGCTTCAATCCGCGTAAATTTGTCGGCGATATTCAGACCTGGCTGTATGGCATGGTGACGCCGCGCAAGCTCGGCGCGCTGATCGGCTGGACGCTGATCGGCTGGGTGTGTTCATTTGCGACTTTCTACTGCCTTCAGAGCGCCTTGCGGATCGAGAATATCGATATGATCCTGGCGATGGTGCTGGGGGTCACGCTGGCGACATTCACGGTCGCCATTCCCGTCAGCATGGCGTCGGTGGGTCCGTTTCAGGGGGCGGTGCGCGCGGCTGGCGATCTGGTCGGGATGAGTCCGGCGGCATCGGCGGCGCTCGGTTTCATCGCGCACGGCACGACCGTGTTTTCATACGCGCTATGGGGCGTGACCGGCTTGATCGCGCTCGGCGTCTCACTGGGCGATGTGGTCAGGAAGCGGGAATCAGCCCCCTCTGCGCAATGAATTCGGCATAAACTTCTGCTTGATGGCGCGATCCGGCGCTGTTCATATGAACGTAATCGCTCCAAACATCGGGCGTTTGCGGCGCGAGCGGCGCATAATCGATCAATGGGATGCCATATGCCGCTGCGACAGCACGGAGAACGGCGTTGTGTTCCTCGACCGCCGCGCGCCAGTATGGAAGCGCTCCCGGCGCGTCCTGTTGAAATGCCCATGTGCTGAAGATCAGCGGCACATCATGAATGCGGCTCAGCCCGATCAGGCTGATCAGATTGCGCTCAAAATAGATCGGCAGGTTGCGCGCCACATTGTCGGCTTTCGTCCGGTTGTCAGAGCCGCAGTCCACTAAGGCGGAGCTGCTCGTGCTGGTCAGCGACGCGGGATCGCCCTCAATCCCCAAACGGATGGCGATGAAGCGGTAGAGCGCGCTTGGGCTGAATGTACCGGTGTTGTAGTTGCTGACGATCTCCCCGCGCCCGTCCAGTCCGCGCAGCGGGTTGATGCCGCGATAGCAGTCGGGCGCGGTTTCACGAGGCAGGACATCGTTCCCGCCATCGTAGACGATGACCAGATCGGGCTGCAATTCCGGGATGCGTGTGGCGAAGTTGACCAGCGTGTTCCAGCTCGTGTAGCCATGCACACCGGCGTTGATCACCTCAACGCGATCATAGCCGTAGGTCTCCTGAAGCGTCCGCTCCAGCCAGGCGGGATAGCTCTCATCAACCGGCGTGAAGCCGTAGGTGGTCGATCCGCCCATCGCCACGATCCGAAATGTCCCCTCCGGCTTCGGGATGGCGATCTCGCCGCCGCGATAGCCGAGCCGATTGTGTCCTTCACGGCGCGGGGACAGCGCATACTCGACCAGCGGCAGCGCCAGGATATACGGATCGAGCGCCGCCACCTGCTCACGGGTGTAAAGATAGCTGGCGCGCTGCGCTTCTGTGCCGAAGGTGGAGAAGATCAGGCGGAGCGCCAATTCCAAGCCGAGCGCGGACGCCGCCAGGATGAGCGTCAGCGCGCCGATCCCTTGCAGCGCGCGCCCTGTGCAGCCGACCGACCCACGCCCGCCCGCGGCGCCGATCGGCTGTGCGCGCGGTGCTGCCAGCACGAGCGCCCCCAACACACCCGACAGCGCAGCGGCAAGGATCAGCGCGGCGAAAAAATAAGTCACTGGCGCCTCGATGGCAAAAGCGATATCCAATGTTTGACGTTCTTCAACGCCATCCAGGCGCACCAGTCGAAGGGTGGGCAGTGTGTCCTTGCTCACACAGACGCGCGCGCTGCCCTGCCCAACCGTCGGCTGATCGTTCAGGTAGACCTCGCGCACCCCCTCAACCGACCATTCGATCCAAATGCAGTCGCCTTCGCTGAACACCATGCGGCGGTCTGCGGAAAAAAACAGGCTGATCCCATCGCGCTCGAAGCGGAGGACGCGCTCGCCGGGCATCCAGATCGACGCCGCTAGAGCGGAAACCAGGATCAGGATCGCGGTTATGTGTACAATTGACCAGAGCTGTTGATTTCGGTTCACGCTATGTCCTTCGGACTCATCGAGCAGCAATCATAAACGACGAGATCGCTATGTTTCAACCGCATCAGCGCGTTCATTTCATCGGCATCGGCGGCGCGGGCTTATCCGCCATCGCCCGCATCCTGCTTGAACGCGGAGTCGTGGTCTCCGGCTCAGATCGGACGGCGAGTCCGCTGGTGGAGGCGCTGCGCCGCGATGGAGCGCGCGTAGTCTATGGGCATGATGCCGCCAACGTCGCAGGCGCAGACGCCGTGATCGTCACATCGGCTGCTCCGCCGGATCATGTTGAGATTGCGGCGGCAAAAGCGGCGGGCATTCCGGTTTATAAACGCGCCGATGTGATCGCGTCGATCATGGCGGGTCAGACGGCGATCTGCGTCGCCGGGACGCATGGCAAGACGACCACCACCGCCATGATCACCCACATCCTGAGGGAGACCGGGCGCGATCCGTCGTACATCGTCGGCGGCACGCTGCCGCTGACAGGGACGAACGCCGGGGTCGGGCGGGGTCGGGCGTTTGTCATCGAAGCGGATGAGTATGATTATATGTTCCTCGGACTGCGCCCGGATACAGCCGTGATCACCAATATTGAATGGGATCACCCCGATTTTTTCCCGACGCCGGAGGCAGTCTTGGACGCTTTTCGCCGCTTCATCGCGCTGATCCCGCCGAAGGGGACGCTGATCGGCTGCGCTGACGATCCAGGTGCGGCGGCGCTGATGGCGGAGGCGCCCTGCCGCGTCATCCCTTACGGCTTTCCCGCCACCCTGATCCCGCTGCCGATCCCGGGACGCCACAACCTTTACAATGCGCACGCAGCGATCCTCGCGGCGGGGACGCAGGGCGTCCCGTTCGAGGATGCCGCGGCGGCGCTGGCTGGGTTCACGGGCGCGGGACGGCGCTTTGATGTCCGCTTTGATCGCGATGGACTCGCGGTTATCGACGATTACGCCCATCATCCGACCGCGATCCGCGCCACGCTTGAAGCAGCGCGCGCACGCTATCCTCATCGGGCATTGTGGGCGGTCTGGCAGCCGCACACCTTCAGCCGGACGCGGGCGTTGTGGGCGGACTATCTAGGCGCATTCGCGGACGCCGATCATGTCGTCGTCACCGACATTTACGCCGCCCGCGAACAACCGGATGGTGTGACGACGGCGGCGCGCTTCGTCGCTGCGCTGCGCCACCCCGACGCGCATCATGCGCCGTCGCTGGAGGACGCCGCCGCGCTGCTGAACGCCAGAGTGCGCGCTCCGGCGGTGCTTCTGATCATGAGCGCGGGCGATGCGCCTCAGATCGGCATTCGCTTTCTGGAACTGCGCGGTGATGCATGAGCCAGCTTGCGCCGTTTCTTCCGCTTTTTCGCCGCGATGAGCCGCTGGCAAAATACACCGCCGCCCGCCTCGGCGGAAACGCGGACTATCTGTATCTTGCCCGCAGCTCAAACGCGGAGTTGATCGCTGTCATTCAGGCTGCCTGGGCAGATGGGATGCCGGTTCGCGTCCTCGGCGGCGGGGCGAACGTGCTGGTGAGCGATGCGGGTGTGCGCGGGCTGGTGATCATCAACCATGTCAGCCAGATCGGTTTTCAGAATCGACTCGTCACAGTGACGGGCGGCGTCTCGCTGGCGGTGCTGGCGCGCAAATGCGCCGCGCTGGGCTTGTCCGGCTTTGAGTGGGCGGTCAGCGTGCCGGGGACAATCGGCGGCGCGGTCGTCAACAATGCGGGCGCGCACGGCGGCGATCTGGCGTCAAACCTGATCGACGCCGAGATCGTCACGCCGGACGGCGTCGGGACGCTGACTCATGCCGATCTCGCCTATGCCTACCGCGACTCCGCGCTCAAGCGCCGCGCTGACCGCCGCTTTCTGGTCACGGCGGCGCGCCTGCAGCTGAACGATGGCGATCCGAGCGCGATTCGGGCGCTGATGGAGGACTTCGTCGCCCACCGTAAGCGGACTCAGCCGCCTGGCGCGAGTCTGGGCAGCATTTTCAAGAATCCGCCTGGCGATTATGCCGGACGCCTGATCGAGTCATGCGGCTTGAAGGGCTTCGCCATCGGCGGCGCGCAGGTCTCGCCGATCCATGCTAATTTCTTCATCAACACCGGGGCAGCGTCGGCGGCGGACTATCTGGCGTTGGTCGAGCATGTCCGCGCCGTTGTCGAGCGCGAGACAGGCGTCCATCTGGAGACCGAGATCGAGCTTATCCGCTGACACACTCCCCATGATCGCCCGCATAGACGGTTTGTGATGTTTTGGGAAACGACATGCGATGTATGCTATGATGAGTAAAAAGTGATGTCAATCCGTGATCGATCCATGACTTCTCGCACGCAATCATCCCGCCGCGCCCGCCGTTCCGCTGAACGACCTGCGCTGCGCTCGGTCAGCCGGCGGGCTGATCGATCCATGCGCACGAACCGCACGCCTGCCATCTGGCGCGCAGACGCGGCTGCGCCGCTGGTCGAAACGCCCGATCACGCGCACCTCGGTGGGCGTGTCTTCATCAGCTGGCGCGCCATCAGCGCGCTGATGGCCGCCGCCTTGATCGGTCTGCTCGTCTGGATGTTCACAGCGGATGACTTCTACATTCAGCGCGTCCGTGTGACCGGGTTGAAAACACTGTCAGCGCATGATGTGGCGCAGCTTGCGGGCTTGGAGCGGCTGCATCTGTTCTGGGTCGATCCCGCCCAGGTCGAGCAGGCGCTGTTAACATCGCCGGTCATCGCCAGCGCGCGCGTGACGGTCAAAATGCCGCCGGACGGCGTGCAAATCCTTATTCAGGAGCGCGAACCCGCCCTCATCTGGGAGCAGGGCGGCGAAAGTGTCTGGAGCGATGTGCAGGGGCGCGTCATGGAGCAGCGCCAGGAGCGCCCTGATCTGCTGCGGATTGCGGCGGAGCCGCTGATCGAAGGCGAAGCGCCGCCCCTTCTCGATCTGGACATCGTGACGGGTGCGCTTCAGTTGAGCCAGCTCATCCCTAACCTGTCTGTCCTCCGCTATCATCCCGATAAAGGCTTGGGCTATAATGACCCGCGAGGCTGGGAGGTCTGGTTTGGCGCTGGCACGGACATGCCGCAAAAAGTTATCGTTTACGATGCCGTTGTCGCTGATCTGACGCAGCGCGGCGTCGTCTTTCGTGAGCTGAACGTCACCGATCCGGATCAGCCCGTATACTGCTGTCGGGGGAATTGATCGAGCGTTATGAATAATCTGGTGGTGGGCATCGATATCGGCACAACCAAAGTTTGCACGATTGTCGCAGACGTGCGCCCGGAGGATATTTTCATCGTCGGCGCAGGGATCGAACCCTGCCGGGGGATGAAGAAGGGCGTCGTCAATGACGTGGCAGCGCTGACCGCCGCGATCTCCGCGTCGGTGCATAAGGCGGAGCGCGCCAGCGGCTACGACATCAGCCGGGCATTCGTCAGTGTTGCCGGCAATCACGCCGCCTCGATCAACAGCCGGGGCGTGATCGGCATTCCGAACGCGCGCGGCGTCCGCAGTGACGACGTGGACAAGGCGATTGAAAACGCCCGCTCGATTGCCATCCCGCACAACCGCGAAGTGCTGCATGTCATTCCACGTGCCTATTCGGTCGATGGGCATGAGCATGTCCGCAGTCCTATCGGGATGCACGGCTTCCGTCTGGAAGTCGAAGTTCATATCATCACCGTCGCCTCGACCAGCGTCGCCAATCTTGAGCAGGCAGTTGAAGCTGCTGGGGTCATACCCGATCGCTTCATCCTCAATCCGCTCGCCAGCGGTGATGCCGTGCTGACCGAGCAGGAACGGGAGATGGGCGTTGTCGTCATTGACATCGGCGGCGGCACAACCGACCTGGCGATCTTCATCGAAGGCACGGTCTGGCATTCCGCCGTGATCGCCGTCGGTGGCGATCTAATGACCAATGACATCACCCACTGGATGCATGTCCCGTTCGATGTGGCGGAGGCGGTCAAAGTGCAGCATGGCTGCGCGCTCGAGTCGATGGTCAGCCCGCTGGAGACGTTCCTCGTCCAGCCGTTCGGGGAGGGAATGCCGACTGAAGTGCATCGTAGCGAGCTGGCGATGGTCATGGAAGCGCGCGTCACCGAACTGTTCGAGATGGTGCAGACCGAGGTCAAGCGCAGCGGCTACGACGGCTTGCTGCGCGCGGGAGCCGTCATCACAGGCGGCTGCGCCCAGCTTCCAGGTATCCGCGAGATCGCGCAGAAGATTCTCAACTGTCCCGTCCGTATCGCCAAGCCAGAAAAACTGACCGGCATGGCGGACGCGCTGCGCAGCCCGTCTTTCTCGACCAGCGTCGGACTGCTGCGGCTCGGCTTGCAGATGGACACCGCTGCCTCGATAACGTTCAGCGCCGACAACGGCGCGCAGCTCACGGTCGGCAACCTGATCAAAGGCTTCTTTCAGCGTCTCCTGCCCGATGAGGATCGATGATTTGAACGACATGAGATATGAGTCTTGTTGCGCTTCTGCGCAAAATCTCTACAATTACGTGCAGGATACGTGCTATTATGTCTGCCTAAGTGAAGAATAAGGGGGCGCTGACGAATGGATATGCTTACACCGGGCGAAAATTTCGCACAGATCAAGGTGGTTGGCGTTGGCGGCGGCGGCAGCAATGCCGTGAATCGCATGATTGCGGAAGGCTTGGGGGGCGTCGAGTTCATCGTTGTCAATACCGATAACCAGGCGCTGATGCTGTCAAAGGCGAAGACGCGCGTTCGCATCGGCGAGAAATTGACGCGTGGGCTGGGCGCGGGCGGCAACCCCGAAATCGGGCGTAAAGCCGCTGAGGAGAGCGCCGATGAACTCTACGAAGTCCTGCGCGGCGCGGATATGGTCTTCATCGCTTCCGGCATGGGCGGCGGAACCGGCACGGGCGCATCGCCGGTGGTTGCGCAGATCGCCAAAGAGCTGGGCGCGCTCACCATCGGTGTGGTCACCCGCCCGTTCACGTTTGAGGGTGCGCGCCGCCAGGGGCAGGCGGAAAGCGGCATCGAAAGCCTGAAAAGCCAGGTCGATACCCTGATCGTGATCCCCAATGACCGTCTGCTCCAGATCGCGGACAAGCGCGCCAGCCTGCAAACCGCGTTTTCGCTGGCGGACGACGTGCTGCGCCAAGGGATTCAAGGCATCTCCGAATTGATCACCGTTCCCGCGCTGATCAACCTCGACTTCGCCGATGTGCGCACCATCATGAGCGAGGGCGGAGCGGCGCTGATGGCGGTCGGGCGCGCAACCGGCGATGATCGCGCGCGCCGCGCGGCGGAAGCCGCGATCAGCAGCGCGCTGCTGGATGTCACTATTGATGGCGCGCGCGGCATCCTCTTCAACATCACCGGCGGCACGGATCTCAGCCTGTATGAGGTCAATGAAGCCGCTGCCATCATCAAAGAAAGCGCGCATCCCGAAGTCAACTTGATCTTCGGCGCGCAGATCGATGAGAGCATAGGCGATGAAGTCCGCATCACTGTGATCGCGACCGGCTTTGAGACCAGCCGCGTTTCGCGCAAGCTCGATCAGCAGCAGCCGGTGTTCCGCCCACAGCGCGACCAGACTCAGATGAGCTATCGCAGTCAGCCCGCGCCGCGCGCAAATTATAATCCGCCCGCCGTGCCGCCGCGCGAACCAGCTCCTGAGCCGCCCACCACGCCGCCGCGTGAGCAGCCGCGCCCGAGTCAGGAGAATTTCAGCCACCGCGTTTATGAAGAAGACAATATCGAAATTCCAACCTTCATCCGCCGCCGGCTGAACAATTCAGGGAACAAATAGGGCGCAAAACATCTGTTGGATATGTGGTTTATAGTGGGAAATCTGTTACAGATATAACAGATTTCTGACCAAAATTTATCCCAATTCCATTGGATGCTGCTTTAACAAATGTGTTAACCTATAAGTCAGTCGTCATCAGCGCACAGACCGCAGTCCGTGCGCTGATGTTCTCTATGCCGCATGTATTACAAACCATCTTGATCGTGACTGAGGATATTGATCGATGGCTCAAGCCAGAAACGTGAAACCAGCTGCTAAAAACCAGCTCCATGATCTGGGGTACAAAATCTTTCTCGACCGCTACGCCCAGAAAGACGTGACGCGCAGGACGCTTGCCGTCGGAGATCGCGTGATCGTGGTGGTCGACTCGAAAACGGGACAGCGCGAAATTGGCACAGTCACTGCGTTGGCGCTGCCCAAAGTGACGGTGCAGCTTCTCGACGGTGAGATCGTCGAGCGCGATGTCGAGCATGTCGATAAACCTTTAGAGACCGACCCCAGTCAGATGATGGATCGGGTTGCCGCCGGTGTGGCAGCGGTTGAGAAGAATGCCAAACTGCGCAAGCAGTGGACGGAGCGCTTCCGCTGGCTGCTGGACGATTTCAAATTTGTGCCGGCGGGTCGCATTCTGACCGCCGCAGGGACAGATCAGCAGTTGACGTTTTACAATTGTTATGTCATACCAAGCCCCCATGACTCGCGCTACGGCATTATCGAAACGCTGCGCCAGATGACCGAGATCATGTCGCGCGGCGGCGGGGTTGGCATCAATATCTCCAGCCTGCGCCCGCGCCACGCCTACGTCAAAGGCGTCAATGGGCGCAGCAGCGGCGCGGTGTCATGGGGCGCGCTTTACAGCTTCGTGACGGGGCTGATCGAGCAGGGTGGCTGTTTCGGTTCGGACGAACGGATCGCCACCGATCAGGGCTTAATCCCGGCGCGTGAACTGGCGGATCGCATGGATTCAGGCGAAATATTCTATGCGCAGACGCACAAAGGCAGTCGGCGGATTACAGCGCGTTTCCGCAACGGTATCAAGCCGCTTTACGAAATGACGACAGCGCGCGGCTACAAAGTGCGCATCACTGAAGATCACAAAGTCGCGGTGCTGATGGACGGCAAGATCACGACCATGCCGCTCAAGTACCTTCAGCCGGGCGACGAGGTGCTGCTGCTGCTCGGTCAGCAGACCGATGGCAGTTACGCCGCGCTCAAGCCGCTTCAATACCAGCGCTCGATCATGAGTACCACGCTGAATGAAAATGTCCGCCTGCCGGAGACTCTCAACGAGGATTTAGCTTATCTGCTCGGTTACATGCATGGCGATGGCTATGTCCATACAGGCAGGAAAGTGAATTGGCGTGCGCCGAAGGCGATCAAGATGGCGACCGCCGATGCCTATCCCGAAATCCGCAGCAGGATCGTGGATGCCGTAAACCGGACATTCCATATGCAGCCGACGATTGAGGATGGCGATGGCGCGTGCAAGACGGTTGCCATCCATTCGCGCCTGGTGGTCGAATGGATGATCACGAATGGTTTACTGAAGGCAAAAGCGGACGCCATTCGCGTGCCGGAAGCGATTTTCCGTTCGCCCGCGTCGGTGCAAGCAGCGTTCATCGCCGGATATTTCGATGCCGATGGGTGCTTCCGAGGCAGGAAGGGCGGTTATGGTATCGACAGTATCAGCCGCGAAATGCTTGAAGATGTACAAAAGATCCTTGCCGCGAACGGGATTATTTCGCGTATCAGCGCGACGGATCGCAGTGAACTGGGCTGGCAGACGATTTATCGCCTGAGCGTGACAGGGGGGACGTTCAAGAAACGGTTCGCCGCGTTTGTGCAGACAGCGAAAGCATCGGATGTGAACGGCACACGCGATATGTACACCACCTATCCGTACTCCGTTTGGACAAGCCTAGGCGCACGGGCGAAATATCGCCAGCGCATCCATGACGGCGTCAGCGAACGCATTTCGTTCGGGCAGTGGGCGCGAATCGGCGAACGACTGCTGGCTGATGGACAAACGCAGACAGCGGATCGCGTTGCGGAAACCCAGAACACGGTCACGGACACCATCAGGTCAATCACGCCGGTGGGCGAGAGCGATGTCTACGATTTTGAGGTTGATGAGGTTCACTTGCTGAGCGGCAATGGCATTTATACGTCGAACTCGCGGCGCGGGGCGCTGATGCTCATCCTCGACGACTGGCATCCCGATGTGTTTGACTTTATCAACAGCAAGCGCATTGCCGGGCAGATCACCAATGCCAATATCAGCGTCGGCATCAGCGATAAGCTGATGGACGCGATCAAAGCCGATGGCGATTGGACGCTGCGTTTCCCGGACACCGGACACGCCGCCTACGATGCCGAGTGGGACGGTGACATCGAGAAATGGGAACGAGCCGGCTACCCGGTTGTGACCCACCGGACAGTCAAAGCGCGCGCGGTCTGGAACGCGATCATCGAAAGCGCGTGGGCGAGCGCCGAACCAGGGGTCTTTTTCAAAGAGCGCTACAACAAGATGTCCAATTCGTGGTATTTCGCGCCGATCATCAGCACGAATCCATGCGTGACTGGAGATACGCTGGTATACACGAACAAAGGACTGATTCGGGCGCGTGAACTATTTGAAGCTGAGACCGAATTCGAAGTGACGGTTGACGGACGTTTCGGTTTATCCAAGAACACGACTCCATCCAGCCGTGTTTTCATGACCGGCGTGAAACCTGTTTATCGCGTGCAAACCCGCGAAGGCTATTATCTGCGTGCAACCACCGATCATCGTGTCATGACAGCGCGCGGCTGGGTCGAAGTTCAAAATCTGACGAAACACGACCTGATTCACATCCTCAACCAGAAGGGTGGATTTGGGCAAGAGGGATCACTGGAACTCGGACGCGTGCTCGGCTGGGTGGTTAGCGACGGCGCGCTCAAGCGGAATGAGGTTGTGCTGTCGCTCTTTGGCGAAGAAAAGCAGCAGCTAGCCGCGCTGATTGCTGAATATGTGCATGAGTTGGTCACTCCGGTGACGGTTGGCGCGCGTGCGTATTCAGTTGGCGTGACGCAGATTGTGGATCGTGATGAAGCTCACGCGACATCGCAGCGATTACGCTCGATTGCGGAAGCACATGGCTTGGTTGAGAAGAAACATCGCGTGCCGGAGACGGTTTTTCGAGGCAGTGAAGACATGCAGCGCGGCTTCTTGCAGTCCCTTTTCACAGCCGATGGCAGTTTCCAGGATGGCGGCGAAAAAGGTGGATCGATTCGCCTCGCTGCAAACGATCTGGAACTGCTTGAAGGTGTGCAGCAGCTTCTGCTCAACTTCGGAATCGCAAGCCGCATCCACCGCAATCGTCGCGAGGCAGGTTACCGCGCAACTCCAGACGCAAATCGTCAGCCTAAGCAGTACGGGGGCGAGGCTCAGCACGAACTGGTCATCAGTAAGCGAAACCTGAACGTGTTCGTGGATGAAATTGGTTTCCTGATGCCGTACAAGCAGAATGCGCTGGTCGAATACACGGTTCGTGGCAAGCGCGGCACATACAGCGAGGCTTTCGTGGCACACGTGGAGTCGGTTACGGATGATGGCATCGAAGAGGTCTTCGATCTCACCGAACCGCTTACCCATTCATTTGTAGCCAATGCATTTGTCGTTCATAATTGTGGGGAACAGGGTTTGCCAGCGTTTGGAGTCTGTAATCTGGGTGCGATTAACCTTGCCAAGTTCTACGATGAAGCGCGCGACGATGTGAAGTGGGATGAGCTGGATACCGCCGTGCGCTACGCAACGCGCTTTCTGGACAACGTGATCGACGCCACGCCCTACTTCTTCGAGGAAAACAAGAAGCAGCAGCTCAGTGAGCGCCGAGTCGGGCTGAACAACATGGGGCTGGCGGAGCTGCTGATCCGGCTGCGCCTGCGCTATGGCAGCCCGGAGTCGCTGGCGTTCATCGACAAGCTGTATGCTTTCATCGCGCGCGCCGCTTACGAAACGTCCGCCGATCTCGCCGTCGAAAAAGGCGCGTTCCCGCAGTTCGACGCGGAGAAATTCCTCCAGAGCGGCTTCATGAAGACGATGCCGGAGGACATCCGCGAGACCGTCCGCAAGAAGGGCATTCGCAACGTCACTCTGCTGACTCAAGCCCCGAACGGCACAACCGGCACGATGGTCAACACGTCAACCGGCATTGAGCCGTTCTTCTCCTGGGTTTACTACCGCAAGAGCCGGCTTGGGCTGCACGAGGAGAAAGTCCCGCTGGTGCAGGAATGGCTGGACGCGCATCCAGGCGTGACCGAGCTGCCTGATTACTTTGTCACGGCGATGGAGCTTGCGCCCGAAGATCACGCCCGCGTCCAGGGCGCGATCCAGCGCTGGTGCGACTCCAGTATCTCAAAAACTTCGAATCTGCCCAATAGCTACACCGTGGAACAGACCGGCAAATTTTACGAACTGCTCTACGAACTGGGCTGCAAGGGCGGCACAGTCTACCGCGATGGCAGCCGCGATGAACAGGTTTTGATGCTTAAAGGCGATGAGCGCGCTGAAAGCGAAATGCAGAAAAAAGAGGCGGCGAAATCGAGCAGTGACAGCGGCGCGGTTGAGCAGGTGGCAACGCCGCACCGCGTCTATCCGCGCCCGAAAAAGCTCAGCGGCGTGACCGTGAATGTGCAGACGCCGTATGGCACGGCGTATATCACCATGAACAGCGATGAACACGGCTACCCATTTGAGGTGTTCATCACCGCGCCGGGCAAAGCGGGCAGCGATCTCCAGGCGGACGCCGAAGGTTTGGGGCGCTTGATCTCGCTTCAGCTCCGTTCGACCGCGCCCCAGAACCGAATGCAGATGCTCAAGCTGATCATCGATCAACTGCATGGCATCGGCGGTGCGCGCTCGATTGGCATGGGACCCAACCGCGTCTCGTCGCTGCCAGATGCGGTCGCAGGGGCGCTGATGGAGCATTACTTCCCAGATGAGAAGATGGAGCAGCTTGCGCTGTTCAATGTCGCTTTCCCTGAGCTGAACCTTACCAGCGAAGCCGCGCCCGCGCTGCCCAGCCAAGCTAATGGCAGCAGCCAACACCTCAAAGGTTATCAAACGGGCGCGGATGTCTGCCCAGCATGCGGGACAGTTGCGCTGATTCGCGTTGAAGGCTGCCGTAAATGCACGTCATGCGGCTACAGCGAGTGTTAAGCGATCAACTTGAAAACAGCGGGGGCGCTGCGCAGCGCCCCTTAGGATTCAACGTGACACGGAAAATGCTGAACTCCATAAAGCGAGCGCCTTCATGACTGAAACCATCGCCGTAGGCGTTGACATTGGCGGGACGAAAATTGCAATCGCCGCCGCCTCCTGCGATGGACGCATCCTCAGCCAGAACATCGTCCCGACGCACCCGGCGGAGGGGGTGGACTCGGTGGTAGAGCGGATGGCGCGCGCCATCGAAACGGTGATCGATGCTGTTGGCTTTAAGGTGCAGATCGCGGGCATCGGCATTGCCGCGCCTGGACTGGTCGATCCCCGGAATGGGATCGCTCTGAATGCGGTCAATCTCGGCTGGCGCAATGTGCCGCTGCGCGATTTGCTGAGCGCAAAGCTGGCGATCGCCGCTCCGATTGCGCTCGCCAATGACATCAACGCGGGCGCGCTCGGTGAGATGCGCTTTGGCGCGGCGCGCGGAGTCCGCGATTTCGGCTATCTGATGGTCGGGACGGGTTTAGGCGGCGGCGCGGTCATTGATGGCAAAGTCGTGAATGGCGCGCGCGGCGCGGCGATGGAGGTGGGGCATGTCTCCATCGACCCGAATGGGCGGCGCTGCGCGTGTGGGCTGCGCGGCTGCGTCGAGATGTTTGTCTCTGGCAAGGGTGTGCTGGCAGCGGTAGAGGAATATCTCCCAGCATATCCCGAAAGCTCGTTGGCGGCGCTCGCTCCAGTTACAACAGGGGCGATCTTTGCAGCGGCGCGCGAAGGCGACCCGCTTGCGGTGCGCGTGATGGACGAAGCCGCTGACGCGCTGGGAGTCGCGCTCGCGTGGACGGCGACGATCCTCAATCCGCCGCTGATCGTGCTGGGGGGCGGATTCATGCGAGCGGCGGGAGAGCGCTTGTGGAATGGGGCGCTGGTGTCCCTGCGCGTTAGGGCGCTGCCCGCCGTCGTAGATGGGCTGATCATCGTGCGTTCTCAGCTCGAAAGCACGGCGCTCGGCGCGTCCGCGCTGGTTTGGGAGGAGCGGGATTAGCGCAGATCAGTCGACATCCTGCATGACCATCCGCGCCGCTGCTGCGCCTGACAGCGTGACCATCGGCACGCCGCCGCCCGGATGAGTCGTCCCTCCAGCGAAATACAGTCCCCGCACGTCGCGGGCGCGGTTATGCGGACGCCGCAGCGCGTTGAAGCGGTCATTTGACGATGTGCCGTAAAGCGCGCCGCGCCGCGCGCCGGTCAGCCGTTCCAGATCGACAGGTGTGAGCAGCCGCTCTACCCGAATCGCGTCCCGCAGCACGACGCCGCGCTGTTCCAACACGTCCAGCACCCGATTACGGTAGGCTTGCGCTTCCCGCTCCCAGTCAAAAGCGGGGCTGAGCGGCGGCGCATTCACCAGGATGAACCAGTTTTCACATCCATCGGGCGCGTGATCGGGGTCGGTCTTGCTGGTGATCGCCGCGTAGATAGTCGGCTCATCGGGCGGGACGCCGCGCTTGAAAATGTCGTCAAATTCGCGTCGGTAGTCCGACGAGAAGAACAAAGTGTGATGCGCCAGATCGGGGAACGACTTCTCTACGCCGAGCAGGATGATGAAGCCCGAACACGAGGTCTCGACCGCCGCCAGCCGTTTTGCTTGTTTCCCGCCGACTGAGTCGGGGAGCAGTTTTTCATACACTGTCGCCACATCCACATCGGCGATCACAGCGTCAGCGTCGATTCGCTCTCCGTTTGTCGTCTCGACGCCAACGGCGCGCCCGCCTTCGATCCGAATCCGCGTCACCGCCTCGCCGCAGCGCAGCGATACGCCTAGCTCGCCCGCCAGCCGCGCATATGCCTGCGCAATGGCGTAAATACCGCCGCGCGGGTACCAGATGCCGCCCGTCAGCTCGACATGGGCGATCACGTTCAGCGTGGCGGGCGCAAGATATGGACTCGCGCCGACATAGGTGGCAAAACGCCCCAATAGCTGCCGCAGTTTGGGCGAGCGCACGAATGACCGCGCCGCCGCGTCCATCGTCCGCAGCGGATCGACAGCGGGCATGTCGCGCAGCGGCGTGCGCGCCAACTGCCAGAGCGTCGGCGGGTCATGATAGATAAATTTGTCGCCGGTGACGCGGTGAATGCGCGCCGCATACGCCAGAAATGCCAGATAGCCCTCGGCATCGCGCGGATCGTCGGCGATGCGCTCGATCTGCGCGATGGTCTCCGCCAGATCGCGGCGGATGTCCAGCGTTGACCCGTCGGGATAGATGTAGCGCGTCAGCGGATCGACGGGCAGCAGCGTCAGATAGTCGTCCATGCGTCGTCCGGCGGCGGCAAACAAGTCTTCGAAGACATGGCGCATGGTGATCACTGAGGGACCTGTGTCCCAGCGGTAGCCGTCCGCGCGGATTTCGCCCATTTTGCCGCCAAGCGCGCTGTTCTGCTCCAGCAGCGTGACGCGACAGCCCGCCGCGCGCAGCCGGATCGCCGCGCTCAGCCCGCCGATCCCGCCGCCGATGATGACCACATGGCGATCACCCATGCTGCGATGCCTGCCATGCCTGATACGCCGCTTCATCTACCAGCTTGCCGCCCTTGATCTGCGGATCGGTCAGCCGTTTGGAGCGGTCGAAATGCAGCTCAAGCTCGACCGGATTGAAGCATTTCGCCCCGCGCACGGTCTTATGCACCCAGTAGCCGCTCTCATCATCTTTCAGGGTCAGATCATTTTCACGGTTGATGCGCACGCGGATCACCTCGTCGCAGTTATCCGGCTGGATGAAGTAATATAATCCCACCGGATCGCCCGCTGCGCTGGCGCTCGCGTGAGTCTTTGCGCCTCCGCCAAATAACCGCTTCAGAAAGCTCATCGTCCCTCTATCTCGCTCGCTTTGCGAACATCTTCAACGATAACCATAACTGCTTAACCCCGCTAATTCAAGCTATACTTCCAGCGCATAATCGCTTTTCATCGTGAGGAGCTGCTCCAATGCACCGCAGCGCTGCCATTTTAATCTTCCCGGAGGTCGAACTGCTCGACTTTGCGGGTCCGTTTGAGGTCTTTACCGCCGTGAATGCGGTAGTCAAAGAGGAAACGCCGTTCAATGTCTACACGGTCGCTGCATCGGATGAGCCGATCCAGACCCGCTGCGGTCTAACGGTCATTCCGCATTACAGCCTGGCAGCATGTCCGCAGCCCGACCTCGTCGTCGTCCCCGGCGGACGCGGCGCGCGGGCGGTCATGCGCGACGCCGCCATACTCGACTGGCTGCGCGCCGTCGACGCGCACACCGAGCTGACAACCTCCGTCTGCACGGGCGCGCTGGTGCTGGCTGCGGCGGGACTGCTCGACGGACTGCGCGCCACAACGCATCACGGCTCCTATGATGAACTCGCCGCCGCTGCGCCAAACACGGAAGTCGTGCGTGGCGTTCGCTACGTCGATAACGGGCGCATCATCACCAGCGCCGGCGTGCAGGCGGGCATGGATATGGCGCTGCACGTCGTCGCTCGGCTGCATGGCGACGAAATTGCCCACCAGACCGCCCATCATATCGAATACCACTGGACGTCCTGATCATGCCGCGCCCATTTCTGATCGATACGGACACCGCGTCCGACGATGCGGTTGCAATTATCATGGCGCTGCGCCATCCCGACGCCGACGTGAAGGCGATCACTACCGTCTGCGGCAACGTGCCGCTGGAGCAGGGGGCGCGCAACGCACTGTACACCGTTGAGCTGTGCGGCGCGGAGACGCCGGTTTACATGGGCGCGGCGCGTCCGCTGACCCGCGAACCGGCGCACGCGGAATGGTTTCATGGACGCGACGGCTTAGGCGACATGAATTATCCGCCGCCGACTCGCCAGCCCGCGCAGGGTCACGCGGTGGAAGCGATTATCGAGACCGCCCGCGCCAATCCCGGTCTGACTATCGTCACACTTGCGCCGCTGACCAATATCGCGCTGGCGCTGGCGAACGCGCCGGACATTGTGAACAATGTGAGCCGCTGTGTCGTCATGGGCGGGGCTGCCTGCACGGTCGGCAACGTGACGCCGGCGGCGGAATACAACATCTGGTGCGACCCGGAAGCGGCGCGCATGGTCTTTCATTCCGGCTTGCCGATTGAGATGGTCGGGTGGGAGCTGTGTCGCGGGGAAGCGATGCTCTATCCCGACGAGATGGCGGCGATCCGCGCGCTCGGCACGCCGCTGGCGGAATTTGCCATCGATTGCAACCAGGCGGCGTTCAAGGCATCGGTCAAGCAGTCGGGCGAGGGCGGCTTGGGGCTGCCCGATCCGGTGGCGATGGCGGTCGCGCTCGATCCGGCGATCTGCACGCGCAAAAGCCGCCACGCCGTCGAAATCGAGACGCAAAGCGAACTGACTCGCGGCATGACAGTGGTCGATCAGCTCAATGTGACGGGCGATGAGCGCAACCGCGCTTTGTGGGAACGGGCGCTCCGTCGCGGCAACGTCCAGGTCTGCTGGGAGATCGATGTCCCGGCGTGGAAGGCGCTCCTGCGGCGGTCGCTGACTTAGCCCATCGCCACCACCACAGCGGCGGCAGTGCTGCCTGTATGGGTCAGGCTGACGTCCCACGTGTGCAGCCCCATGGAGGCTGCCAGTTCCGCCGCTGCGCCGTGCAGCACCAGCACTGGGCGTCCGCGTTCGCCGCGCTGGATTTCGATCTCGCGCCAGCCAATGTCGCCGATGCCGGTTCCGAAGGCTTTGGCGACTGCCTCCTTCGCCGCCAGCCGCGCCGCCAGACGATGCGGTTGATCCTGGCAGTCCGCTCGCTCAGCTGGCGTGAAAAAGCGGTTGAGCCAGCGTTCGCCGAAGCGGTCGATCCCCGCTTGAACCCGCGCGATCTCAATCATGTCGATTCCACAGCGCAGCATAAGCAGCCCATCCTCCAGCGCAGCGTTACGCTGTCCATTCTAGCGCGTAATCCGATCTGTTTCGGTCTATCCCCCTTGCGCTACAATGATCGCCGTTCTGTCAGTCCATGAGGAGCAGCATTTCGCTATGAGCGAATCCAAAACCGTTCTGATCACCGGCGGCGCAGGCTTTCTGGGGATCAACCTCACCCGTTATCTACTGGCGCGCGGGCATCGCGTCGTCTCGCTGGATATTGCCGACTTCGATTATCCAGAGCGCGACCGCGTGGTCATTCACAAGGGCGACATCCGCGACCGCGCTGCTGTTGACCGCGCCATGCAGGGCGTCGAGATCGTGGTGCATACCGCCGCCGCGCTCCCGCTCTACAGCGAAGCTGACATTTTCTCGACCGACATTGACGGCACGCGCAATGTCTTTGAGTCGGCGTTTGCGCACCATGTCGAGCGGGCAATTCAGATTTCATCGACCGCCGTCTACGGCGTCCCCGATCATCATCCGCTCTACGAGACTGACCCGCTGATCGGCGTCGGACCGTATGGCAAAGCGAAGATCGAGGCGGAGCGAGTCTGCGAGGCGTTCCGCGCGCGCGGCATGTGCGTGCCGATCATCCGTCCGAAGTCGTTCATCGGACCTGAACGTCTCGGTGTCTTTGCGCTGTTCTACGACTGGGCGAAGGATGGACGTGGCTTTCCGATGATCGGGAGCGGCAACAACCGCTATCAACTGCTCGATGTCGAAGACTTGTGCGACGCGATCTATCTGTGCATGACGCTCGACCGCGATGTCGTCAATGACACGTTCAATATCGGCGCGAAAGTCTTCACGACCATGCGCGAGGATTATCAGGCGGTGCTGGATTACGCGGGCAAGGGTAAGAAGATCGTGCCATTTCCAGCCAGACCTGTCGTGCTGGCGCTCAAAATCCTGGAGGCGCTCAAGCTCTCGCCGCTCTATGCCTGGGTGTATGAGACGGCGAGCAAAGACTCGTTCGTCTCCATCGAAAAAGCCGAGCAGAAGCTGGGTTTTGCGCCCAAATACAGCAACAAGGACGCGCTGATCCGCAATTATCAGTGGTATCTGGACAATCTGAAGCACTTTGAGGGGCAGCGCGGCGTCAGCCACCGCGTCCCCTGGAGTCAGGGCGCGCTCAAGCTGGCAAAGCTGTTCTTTTAGGGGATGAATCCCGCTTTTGTCAAGGCGCGCGCGGCTGAACTCGGCTTTTCCGCCTGCGGGATCGTCCCGGCGCAGCCGTCGCCGCATCTGGACGCCTATCTGCGTTGGATCGACGCCGGGATGCACGGGACGATGGGCTACATGGCGCGCCCGGATCGCGTCGCCCGACGGCGCGATCTGAATGTTATCCTGCCTGGGGCGCGCGCGCTGATCATTGTCGCGCTGGATTACGGCGCGGCAGTTCCCGCGTCCATCCTGACCGATCCGACCCGCGGACGGATCGCCGCCTATGCCTGGGGCGTGGACTACCACGATCTGATCCTGCCTCGGCTGCATCTGCTCGCGGATGCTGTCGCTGCGCCGTACAAAGCCTATGTCGATACCGGCGCGATCCTCGAACGCAGCCATGCGCACGGGGCGGGCATGGGCTTCTTCGGCAAAAACACCATGCTGATCCATCCGCGCCGGGGCAGCACGTTCTTTCTCGGCGAGATCATCACCACCGCGTCGTTTGACACGTATGATCGCCCCGGTCGTGCCACCATGTGCGGAACTTGCACGCGCTGCCTGAACGCCTGCCCGACGGACGCCTTTCCCATGCCGCACGTGCTGGATGCGCGCCGCTGCATCAGTTACCTGACCATCGAACACAAGGGCGTAATCGCCCCCGATCTGCGCCCGCTGTTGGGAAACTGGGTGTTCGGGTGCGACATCTGTCAGGATGTCTGCCCATTTCAGCGCTTCGCCCCTGGCGCTGCCGATCCCGCCTTTCTGCCCATCGACCCAGACCGCGCCGCGCCCCCGCTGACTGACCTGCTGACGCTGGATGCCGCTTCGTTTGCGGCGCGCTTCGCTGGAACGCCAGTCGCGCGCATCGGGCGGGATCGACTCGTCCGCACCGCCTGTATCGCGGCGGGCAACAGCCGTCAGCCGGACTTCATCCCGATCCTGCGCGCCCTTCAGCATGATGCGGTGGAGATCGTCCGCGACTCAGCGGCATGGGCGTTGTCGCAGTTGGTGAAGTGAGGAAGAATAGTGTTTGTCAACGAGGAGATGATCATGATGCAGTCCAAAACCTTCACCGTCCCCAACATCGGCTGCGATGGCTGCGTGCGCACCATCGTCAATGAGCTGAGCGCGCAACCCGGCGTCGTCACTGTGACCGGGGACAAGGATACCAAGACGATCACCGTGCAGTGGGATGCACCCGCAAGCTGGGAGACGATTCAGGCAAAGCTGGTTGAGATCGAGTATCCGCCGCTGAGTTGAAGAGATGGGCGGCAGACTCTGTCGCCCTTTTTCATCATCTTCTCATTTGCGCCGTCGATACGGGCGCGCTACGATTGCAACCGCTACCGGCAGCGCTTCCGAAAAAACATTAGGCGGCTTTTTTGTGAACGAGTCTTCTTTTGAACGCAAACCCATCACAATCGATGATGTGGCGCGGGAAGCGGGTGTTTCGGTCTCGACGGTCTCGCGCATCCTCAACGACAAGCCTGACGTCAGCCGCATGACACGCCAGCGCGTGCAGGCAGTCATCGACCGGCTTGGCTACGTGCCGAATTTGCAGGCGAAAGGGCTGGCAGCGGGCAAGAGCCGGATGATCAGCCTGCTCTTTCCGATGGAACATGCCCAATTTACCCAGCTTGAGCTGGATTTCTTCGTCGGCGCGGCGGAAGCCGCCGGCAAACGCGGCTATTTTCTCAATCTCTACACCGAACCGATGGATGATGCCGGGCTGCTCAATCTGTATCGCAGCGGGCAGATCGAAGGCGCGATCCTGATGCAGATTCGCATGGACGACTGGCGTCCGGCGCTGCTGCGCCAGCATCGACACGCTTTCGTCATGATCGGGCGCTGCGCTGACAATCAGGATTTCCGCTTCATCGACCTCGACTTTGAGGGCGGGATCGCGCTTGCCGTCGCCCATCTGGTCGAGATGGGTCGCCGATATATCGGTTTCGTCGCGCGCCCGCCGGAAATGCGCACTGCCAAGCTCGGACCCGCTGTTCGGCTGCTGGATGGCTACCTCAAGGCGTGTGAGCAGAACGGGCTTACCCCTCTGTATCGCGAGGCAGGCATGTCAGCGGACGCGGTCTATACCGCTGCCAACAGCCTGCTTGACGAACAGCCCACTTTGAATGCGCTGATCACCGTCAGCGGCGCGGCAGCGGTCGGAGCGATCCGCGCTGTGACTGAGCGCGGTCGGCGCGTGCCGGAGGATGTTTCAATCGTTTCCCTGGCGAGCAACCGGATCGCAACGCTGATCACGCCGTCGCTCACCGCAATCAATTTTCCCACTGACAAGATGGGCTATGAAGCCGCGCGGATGCTGATCAACGCGCTGGAGCATCCCGAACGGAAAACCGAGCAGGTCTTGCTCGCGCCCAAGCTGGTCATTCGTGAAAGCAGCGCGCCGCTCCGAGGACAGCATGAGTCTGCCGTTTGATCTGGATGCCTTTGCCAAAGATTACAGCCGCCCGATGCAGTTGGTGACCGCTATCACCGGAGTCGCACCCGACTCGACAGGCGTCACTCTGCATGGCGCGACGACCCGCTTCGACCGCCGCTGGCGCGACCGCTACGGCACGCTGGTCGAGATCGGCGTGCCGGGCGATCCTGGCGAACCGGTCATCATGCGCGGCGAATTCATCACGCCGGCTTTATTTCGCTTGCGCATGATCCCGGGCGCGGCGCTGCCTGAGAACCGCACGCCGATGATCGCCGATGACTTCGCGCCCGCGCCATATACACCGGAGATCGCCGTCACGGACGACGCGATCATGCTGCAATCAAGCGTGCTGACCGTGCGCATTACGCGCAAGCCGTTCAGGCTGTTCGTGACCGACGCGGCGGGCAAGCCGCTCTTTCACACGTTGCCGGCGGCTGTCTTTCAGCATCCGCCGACGGGCGAAAGCCATCTCGACGGCGCGAGCATCACCGATGCCTGGCCCTGGTTCTTCCGCGATCTGTTCCCGATGGGCTTCATTCGGGGTGAAAACGGGCTGACTCAGAGTTTCTTCACTGCGTCGATCCACCATGATGAGCATTTCTATGGCTTCGGCGAGAAATTCAGTACGCTGGACAAGCGCGGGCAGGCAATCAATCTCTGGCACGCCAATGCCACTGGCAACACCTGGGCAGCCAGCTATAAAAACGTCTCGTTTTTCCTGTCCAGCCGGGGCTACGGGCTGTACATCAACAGCGCCTACCCGATCAAATATCACATGGGCGATCTGTCGCACACGCACTATAGCGCCCATTTGCAGCATGAACTGCTGGACTTTTACATCATCGGCGGCGGGACGTACAAGAACATCATCGCCAACTACACCGACCTGACCGGACGGGCGCCGCTGCCGCCGCTGTGGAGCTTCGGCTTGTGGATGAGCCGGATGAGCTATCGCGAACAGTCCGAAGTGGAAGCCGTCGCGCAGGGGATGCGCGAGAACGATGTCCCCTGCGATGTGATTCATATCGATACCGACTGGTTCGCCACGCCCTGGGTCAACGATCTGACGTTTTCGCCGGAGCGCTTCCCCGATCCGCGCGGCATGATCGCGCGCCTGCGCGAAAAGGGCTTCCGCACCACATTGTGGCAGATTCCCTATATCGCCACCGACAGCGTCTTTTACGCCGAAGGGGTCGAAAAGGGCTTTTTCGCCAAATGCGATGACGGCACGCCTTGGCTGATCGATGGCTTCTTCGGCAAAGCCGCCGTCGTGGACTATAGCAACCCCGACGCCGTGCGCTGGATGCAGTCGAAATTCGACCCGCTCTTTGAAATGGGAGTCGCCGCCATCAAGACCGACTTCGGTGAGGGCGCGCCCCCGCAGGCGCACTACGCGACGGTGGATGGCTTGCAGATGCACAATCTCTATCCGCTTCTGTATAACCGCGCCATCTGGGAACACACCAAAGCGACAACGGGCGAGGGCATCGTCTGGGGACGCTCGGCGTATGCCGGATCGCAGCGCTACCCCGTCCATTGGGGCGGCGATCCGGCGGCGCTCTGGGAAGACTTGGGCAATCTCTGGCACGGCGGCTTAGGGCTGGGGCTGTGCGGCTTTCCTTTCTGGAGCGTGGACATCGGCGGCTTCGGCGGCACGCCTACACCCGAACTTTACATCCGTTGGGCGCAGGCGGGCTTGTTCGTCAGCCATCCGCGCGCGCACGGACCCATCGCCCGCGAACCGTGGCGGTTTGGCGAGCAGGCGCTGCGCATCTTCCGCGAGTATGCCAAGCTGCGCTATCGCCTGATGCCGTATGTCTGGAGCAGCGCGCATGAGTCCGTCCGCACGGCGCTGCCGCTGATGCGCCCGCTGATGCTCGACTGGCAGGACGACCCGAATACGGCGGGGATCGATGATCAATGGCTGTTCGGCGAGCATCTGCTGGTCGCGCCGATTTTAGATGAGTCCAATTCCCGCCGTGTCTATCTGCCCGCCGGACGCTGGTTCGACTGGTGGACGGGCGCGGTGGTGCATGACGCGGATTACGGACGCTGGATCAGCGTCGATGCGCCGCTGGATCGTCTGCCGCTCTATGCACGCGGCGGCGGCATCATCCCCATGTGTGACGACATGGCGCACACGGGCGAAAAGCCCTGGAATCCGGTCACGCTGCGCGTCTATCCGCACGGCGAGAACGCCTTCACGCTGTTCGATGACGATGAGCAGATCGCCTATCGCTGTGTTGAGTCGTCGGACGGGATCGTGGTCGAGATCGGCGCGAACACACGGACGCATCGCCTTCAGATTTTTCTCGCGACTCAGCCCAACTTCGTTCGGGTGGATGAGCGCGCTCTCGTCTGGTCATATGAGGACGGCAGCGTCCACGTGACGGTCGAGGGTGAGGCGCGGATTGAGGTCGGATAGGGTGTCAGCGGGGCGCTCTTGCCCCGGTAAGCCAAAGAACAGTGTGATTGAGTTTTGAGGGAGTGATCTTCTGATGAACCGCAAAATTTCTCGTCGTCAAGTAATCCGTTACATGGCCGCGGCGGCGGGCGGCATGATGCTGTCACCGCTGGCGCGGCTGCCGCACGTTCGCGCCCAGGAGTCGATGGCAGCGACCGCCGCCGATGTCGCGCTGACCGCCGAAGAGATCGAGATGATTCGCGGCATGGGGCTGAAGCTCGGCTTTGAGACCAACCACCGCACCGATGATTTCATCAACCTGCTGATCAAGGGCGGCGAGGATACCGCCGCTGAATATGGCATCGAGCTGATCGTCAGTGAAGCCAATTTCGACGCCGCCAAGCAGCTTGCCGACATGGAAGCGCTGATCCAGCAGGAAGTGGACGGGATTTTCCTGGTCGCGGTGGACAGCGACTCGATCTCCTCCGCCATCATTCAGGCGAATGAAGCCGGCATTCCGGTCATCATCATCGGCGGCGCGCCGACGCGCGGCGAAGTGCTGTCGGTCATGAACTCGACCAGCTATGACGGCTGCTATGAGTCCACCCGCTATCTGATCGACGCGGTGGGCGGCGCAGGCAAGATCGGCGTCGTCTCGATCCCGTTGGCGCTGCCGACGATTCGCGACCGCGAACTGGGGACGCTCGCCGCGATCCGCGAGAGCCGGATGCAGTTGGTCGGCTTGCAGCCGGTGTTCGCGCAGGACGCTGCGCTTGCCGCCGCTGAGAACATGATCCAGGCGAACCCCGACATCACCGCCATCTTCGCCAACTGGAGCCTCGCCATCAACGGCGCGCTGGCGGCGGTCGATGCATCGGGCATGGACATCAAGGTCAGTGGGTATGACGCCGAGGTCGCGGGCTTCCAGCGCTTCGAGGATCAGGCGAATGGGAATGCCGCGCCGATCCTGCTCTCGTTGGCAGGTCAGCAGCCGCTCGTCCAGGGCAAAGCTGGCATCGATGCCCTGTGCAAAGCCGCGCTCGGTCAGGAAGTCGCGCCGGATATCCTCGTGCCGACTCTGCTGGTCACGCAGGACAACTACCGCGAGCAGTGGGACGCGCTCTATCCGGGCATCGCCGCCCCTTGGTCAGCGTAAGCGGATAGTGTTATGCAGGGGTTTTTAGATTGGAAACCCCTGCATCATTCATCTTTTGAAAGAAAAACATTCATGACGACTCCGCTGGTCGCCCTCGAACGCATCTCGAAAAGTTTCCCCGGCGTCAAAGCGCTGGATGAGGTCAGCTTTGAAGTGCTGCCTGGTGAAGTCCACGTGCTGATGGGCGAAAACGGGGCGGGCAAATCGACGCTGATGAAAATTCTGTCCGGCGCGTATCAGCCCGATTCTGGCACGATCTATATCGATGGACAGCCAACAGCGATCACCGATCCGCTGCACGCCAATCAGCTCGGCATTGCCATGATCTATCAGGAGCTGACGCTGCTGGACAATCTCGATGTTGGGCGCAATGTGCTGCTCGGTCAGGAGCCGACACGCGGCGCGCTGATCGACTGGCGCGCGCTGTATGCCCAAGCTGCTGACACGCTGCATGCGCTCGGTCTAGATATCGATCCCCATGCGCCGCTGGATGCGCTCAACATGGGCGAGCGGCAGATGGTCGAGATCGCCCGCGCCGCGCGCCGCGCTTCCCGCGTAATCGTCATGGATGAGCCGACTTCATCGCTCACTAAGTCCGAGGAGGAGACGCTGTTCGCGCTGATCGAGCGGCTGAAAGCGCGGGGCTTGGGGATCATCTACATCTCGCATCGGATGGATGAAGTCTTTCGCGTCGCCGACTGGATCACCGTCCTGCGCGATGGACGCCATATCGAGACACGTCCGGCATCCGCGTTCACGCGCCCTGAACTGATCGCGCTGATGGTCGGGCGTGAGATCGATACTGCCGTCAAGCGCACGGATGGCGCGATTGGGCAGGTCATTTTGGAAGCGCGCGGGCTGCGCCTGGGCAGGCGCGTCCGCGATGTATCGCTGTGCCTGCGCGCTGGCGAAGTCGTCGGGCTGGCGGGCTTGGTCGGCGCAGGGCGCACTCAGGCTGCCGAAATCCTGTTCGGCGCAACCCAACCGGATGCGGGGACGATCCTGCTCGACGGAAAGCCCGTCCACTTTGCATCCCCTGCTGACGCCATCCGCGCGGGGATCGCCTATGTGCCGGATGATCGCAAAGGCGCGGGGCTGGTGCTGACGCTGCCGGTGTCCACCAATCTGATCCTGGCGGCGCTAGAGCGGGTCGCCAATGCTGGAGTGCTGTCGATCCGCGCGATTCGCGAGACCGTCGCCGCGTGGACACAGCGGCTCAACATCCGCGCTGCGTCTCCGCGGATGAATATCGAGCTGCTCAGCGGCGGCAATCAGCAGAAAGTCGTCCTGGCGAAATGGCTGTCGCGTCAGCCGCGCGTGCTGATCCTAAATGAACCGACTCGCGGCATCGACGTAGGCGCAAAAGCCGAAGTCCACGCGCTGATCCGCGAGATCGCCGCGCAGGGAGTCGCTGTGCTGATGATCTCGTCCGAGCTGCCGGAGATTTTATCCGTCAGCGACCGGATCGTGGTCATGGCGGCGGGGCGCGTCACGGGCGAGATGCCCGCCCGCGATGCTACAGAAGAAGATGTGCTGGCGCTGGCATTCGCCGATGAACTGATCATGGAGCATTCGGTATGACGACTCGCACCAGCAGCGCACAACGGCTTTCGATCCCCAGCGAGATCGGCGTTCTGGGCGCGGTGATCGCGCTGTTTATCTTCTTTTCCCTGGCGAGTCCGTTCTTTTTCAATCCCTCCAACCTGACTAATCTCGGTCGGCAGACGGTTTTACTCGCGGTCACGGCGTTTGCCATGACCTTCATCATCCTGTCCGGCGAGATCGATTTGAGCGTCGGCTCCGTCGTCAGCCTGATCAGCATTTTCGTCGCTATGGCGCTGCGCGACAGCGGATCGATCGCGCTGGCGGTGCTGATCGGCGTCGGATCGGGCGTGCTGATCGGGACGATCAACGGCGTCATCACCGTGATCGGGCGCGTCCCGTCGTTCATCACCACCCTGGGCATGTTCAGCGCGGCACGCGGCATCGCCCTTGCCATCACCAACGCGGTCGCCATTCCGATTCTCAATGACGATTACCTGTTTCTGTTTCAGGATGCGCGCCCGCTCGGCATTGCCGTCTCGGTCATTTACGCGGTTGTCCTGTTCGCTGTGCTGCACTTCCTGCTGACGCGCACGCGCTTCGGCATAAGCGTTTACGCGGTGGGCGGCAACGCGAAAGCGGCGCGGCTGAGCGGAATTGGCGTGCGCCGCGTCAAGATCGAGGTCTTCGCGCTCGCCGGCGCGATCATCGGCTTTGCTGCGATCTTGCAGATCGCCCGCCTCGGCTCAGCGTCGCCAGAGGTGGCGCGCAATCTCGAACTCGACGCCATCGCCGCCGTCGTATTGGGCGGGACGAGCTTCACCGGTGGGCGCGGATCGCTGATTCGCACAGTTTTCGGCGTCCTGCTGATCGGCATCCTCAACAACGGCATGAACCTGATGAACATCGACTCGTATTTCCAGTTCATCATCAAGGGCGCGATCATCGTCCTGGCGGTGCTGCTCGACCGCTGGACGCGCGGGAGGAGCGGTTGATGACAGCGGGCGCGCTTTCGACACCGGCACGCGGGCGCTGGCTCAGCCCGCGCTTCATCGGGCAGTTCGGCGTCATTTTCGCCGTGCTGCTGCTGCTGATGGCATTCGCGCTTGTCCGCGAGGACTTCCTGCAAATCTTCTTCGCCCCGAACAACCTCGCCAATATCGGTCGGCAGACGACGCTGCTGGCGATCACAGGCTTCGCCATGACGCTGATCATCCTGGCAGGCGAGATCGACATCAGTCTGGGCGCGATTGCCAGCATGTGCGGCGTGATCATCGCGCTGGTGATCGTCAACACTGGCTCATGGCTGCTGGCGATCCCGGCTGGGATCGCTGTCGGCGCGCTGCTGGGCGCGATCAACGGGCTGATCACCGTGCGCGGCGGGATTCCCTCGTTCATCGTCACGCTCGGCACGCTCAACGTCGTTCAGGGCGCAGCGCTCGCGCTCACCAATGCCAGCACGATCACGCTGCCCGCCAACCCGACCGTCAATGAGTTTCGCAGTCTGTTCGCGCGCGGGGTGGTGACCCTGCCGTTTGGGATTCAAGTCCCGAATCCGGTCATTCTGGTGGCGATCCTGCTGATCGCGCTGACCTTCATATTGACCCGCACCCGCTTCGGCGCGAATGTCTACGCGGTCGGCGGTGGCGCGGCATCGGCGCGGCTGGCGGGGATCGCCGTCGGGCGCGTCAAGCTGCTGGTGTTCACGCTCGGCGGGGCGCTGGCAGCGGTTGCGGCGGTGGTGTACACCGCCCGGCTCGGCAACGGACAGCCGCTCGGCATGATCGGCTATGAACTGGACGCTATCGCTGCCGTCGTCATCGGCGGGACGAGCTTCACCGGTGGGCGCGGATCGCTCTGGCGCACCGTCTTGGGCGCGCTGCTGATCGGCGTGCTGAACAACGCGCTGACGTTGATGAACGTCAATTTCAATCTACAATTGGTCGTGCGCGGCGCGGTCATCGTCTTGGCGGTCATGCTCGATGCCTGGACGCGCCGCCGACTCCAGTGATGCCGGGAGGAATAGAGATGGACTACGAACGGATCGATCCCGATTTTGACGCCGTGATCGGGTCAGGCGTTCAGCGGCGTCAGATCGCCAGCGGGATGCTCTTCACCGAAGGACCCGTCTGGGTGGAAAAAGACTCGTGTCTGCTGTTCACGGACATCCCCAACAACGCGATCATGCGCTGGAGCGCGTCCGATGGGCTGTCGGTGTATGATCGCAATGCCCATTTCGCCATCGGCTTGTATCTCGACCTGCACAGCCGCCTGATCGCCTGCGAACACACCACGCGCCGCCTGACACGCCGCGAACCGGACGGCGCGATCACCGTGCTGGCGTCCGGTTTTCGCGGGCATATCCTCAATTCGACCAATGATGTCTGCGTGCGCGCCTCGGATGGAGCGATCTTCTTCACTGATCCGCCGTTTGGCGTTCGCTCAGAGGATGGGACGCTGCACGGCTATCAACAGGCGATGGAATACGGCTTCTGCGGCGTCTTCAAGGTCACTGACGATCCGACCGCGCCCCACCTGGTGACCGATGCCATCTACCGTCCCAACGGCTTGTGCTTCTCGCCCGATGAAAAGACGCTCTATGTCTCCGACTCATCCGACCGCTACCATCAGGTCTACGCGCTCGACATGACCGCGCAGGATACGGCGGTCAATCCTCGTGTATTCGCGATCATGCCGAAGGGCGTGCCGGATGGGATGCGCGTCGATAGCGACGGACGGCTGTACGTCGCGGGGCTGGACGGCGTTTATGTGTTCTCGCCCGCTGGGACGCTGCTCGGCAAGCTGCTTGTGCCGGAGATGGTCACCAACGTTTGTTTTGGCGGGGCGGAGCGCAAAACGCTCTTCGCCACCGCCTGCACCTCGCTTTACGCTTTCGATCTGCAAACGGTGGGCTTGCAGAAACCATGAACGGAGTCAGTGCCATGCGTCTGAAAGGCAAAATCTGCGTGATCACGGGCAGCGCGTCGGGGATCGGGCGCGCCTGCGCGATCCGCTACGCGGCGGAGGGCGCGCGCGTCGTCGTGGCAGACATCAACACCGCCGGCGGTGAGGCGGTCGTCGCGCAGATCGTCGAGTCGGGCGGCGAAGCGATCTTCCAGCCGACCGATGTCAGTGAACCGGCGCAGCTTGACGCCCTCCTCAAGCGCGCCCTCGATACTTATGGCGATGTGACGGTCTGGCATAACAACGCTTTCAAGAGCGTCTTCAAGAACATCATCGATCAGACGCTTGAAGAATTTGACGACACAGTGCGGGTCAGTCTGCGGGCATACTGGTATGGCTCAAAGATCGCTGTCACCCACATGATGGCGCACAACGGCGGCGTCATCCTGAACACCGCCAGCGTTCAGAGCTACTTCGGCGAACCCGGCTTCAGCGCCTATCAGGTTGCCAAGGGCGGGATTCTGTCGCTGACGCGCTCGATCGGCGTCGATCATGCGCCGAAAGTGCGCGCGGTGGCGATTGCGCCGGGCTTCATCATCACGCCGGCGCACGACGGCATCCCGCCGGAGACGATTGAGCGCGTCAAAGCGAGCATCCCCGCCAAGCGCGGCGCGCAGCCCGAAGAAGTTGCGGCGCTGGCGGCGTTTCTGGCATCAGATGAGGCGGATTACATCACCGCGACCGGCATCATCATCGACGGCGGCTATCTGGGGATATAAGACGAGATGGTCAAGATGATCGCGTTTGTCAAACGCAAAGCCGGCTTGTCCCGCGAGGAGTTCAAGCGGCTGTGGGTGGAAGAGCACACGCAGCTTTCCAAAGTCTTAGGCATGAAGGGCTACCGCATCAATATCGCGCTGGAACCGCAGCCGGGGGATAACGAGCCGCCCTATGATGGGACGGCGGAAATCTGGTGGGAGGACATCGAGTCGATGCAGGCGGCGCTCGCCAGCCCGCAGAATGAACTCGCGGCGGCGGATGTGGCGCGCTTCGCCGATGTCCTCCACTTTGTCTACACCGAGGAGTTTGTGATCCTCTAACGGAACAGCTCTGCCACGACCGCCATATCCTCATCGCTGAAGCCCTTTTCCAGCGCACGTCGATACAGCGCGCGGGCAGCGGGCGCGACTGTCAGCGCGACGCCGACCTGCTCCGCCAGCCTCAGCGCGTAGACCACATCTTTTTCCATCCATTTCAGGGAAAAGTCGGTTTCGTCGTAGCGGCGCTCGACCATGCGCGGCAGCTTCATCTGCACCATCCGGCTGCCGGCGGGTCCTTCCATGATCAGCGGCGCGACCGCCGCAATGTCCAAGCCTGCCGCCTCCGCCAGCGCCAGACCTTCAGCAGCGCACGCCGCGTGTATCGCAGCCATCATGTTGTTGATGAGCTTGTAGGTCGCGCCCGTCCCGGTTTTGCCCAGATACATCAGCTTACGGGTGAACGACTCCAGCACGGGCTTGACGCGCTCGAAAACCGCTTGATCGCCGCCAACCGCCAGGCTGATCTGACCGGTCGCTGCTGCTTCACGCGAGCCGAACATCGGCGCGTCGAGAAGATCGCAGCCTTTGTCCGCCGCCAGCGCCGCGAGTTCGCGCACCCAGTCCGGCGTCAGCGTGCTGGTCTCGATCAGGACAGCGCCGGGCTTTGCACCCGCTAACGCGCCCGCTGTCGCGCCGTCGCCCAGCCAGACCGCCCGCGAGGCGAGATCGTCCCCAACGCACGCGATGATGACATCCGCGCCGTCCGCCGCAGCGCGCGGAGTTGCCGCCGCGCTTGCACCAAGCGCGATCAGCGGCTCGGCTTTGCTCGCTGTCCGATTCCAGACCGCCACTGGATAGCCCGCTTTGAGCAGATTTGCGGCGATCCCGCCGCCCATGATCCCCAATCCTAAGACCGCGATTCGCTCCATCATGCTCCTCCAATTCGCCTGAGCGCGGCGCGCCCGCTCTCAGCCGCCGCCGCCGCGATCACTGCCTTCGCCATGTCGATGGCGATGAACGGCGCGACGCCGGCGCTCCAGACCGCATCCCATGCCATGCCTGTGTTCGCCTTCAGCAGCGCCGCGCCGAAAATATACACGACCCCCATTCCCGCGATGCCCGCCAGCCAGCGCCGCGCCAGCGACTCCCGTCCGCGCTCCGCCAGCCATCCGGCGACGAACGCAGCAGGCGTAAACCCGATCAGATAGCCCGCCGTCGGACCCGCCAGCGCCGCCGCCCCGATCATACGCGCATCGACCGGCAGATTCGCCGCCAGCATCCCTAGATAGAGCAGTTGGCTGATCGCGCCGTCGCGCGCGCCCAGGATCAGCCCAGACAGCACGACCGTCAGCGTTTGCAGCGTGATCGGGACTGCGCCGATCTCCACTGTCACTCGCGCCGCGGCGACCGTCAGCAGAGCGAAAATGACGATTCCGATCAGGCGTGCGCTCGGCGTCTGAACGCGCGGGTGTTCAAAGGTGCGCAGCATGTCACAACCTGTTCTCCGGCGTCGGCTCGACGATCACCTCAACCAGCTCGAATTCACTCTTTTCATAGCGCGGCGACTTGCCCGGCTTTTTGATCTGCTGCTCGACCAGCGTAACGCGCGTCCCCAACCCTTCGAGGTCGAAGCGCGTGTGAAATTTGCCGGAGGTCTGCATGTTGCGGAAAAAAGCGATGTTCCCTTTGGGGTCGAGCCGCTGCAGCTTCCATTTTGCCTTGTTGAAAGGCAGCGTCACCAGCTCTTGCAGCAGCGCCTCGCGCTCTTGTCGGTTCAAAAACGCCATCAATTTCAACCCTCGTCCTTCAGTGGTCTGACATGAGTGCTGTCGCACAGTATATAATACGCTTCACGTTTTGTGCTATAGGTCAACCATGCCCGAAGCCCTGTCCGTCACTCAATTGAATGATCGCCTCAAACGGCTGATCGAAGCCGAGCCCGCGCTCAATGATATCCTGGTCATGGGCGAAGTCTCCGACTGGCGGCGGATTCCTGCTTCAGGTCACTGCTATTTCACGCTCAAAGCGAGCGATGGCAGCGGTCAGATCATCAAAGGCGTGCTGTGGCGGATGCACGCCGACCGTCAGGCGCGCTTCGGCGGACTGCCTCAGAACGGCGACGCAGTGCAGGTCTTGGGGTCAGTGCGCCTGTATGAAAATCGCAGCGAGTATCAGCTCAGCGCCGTCGTCATTCAGCCGGTCGGCGTGGGGGCGCTCTATGCGGAATTCGAGCGCCTGCGCCAGAGGCTGGCGGCGGAGGGGCTGTTCGATGAGGGGCGCAAGCGCCCGCTTCCGGCGGTCATTCGGCGTATCGGCATCGTCACGTCGGCGGAAGCCGCCGTTTTTCAGGATGTGCAGAACGTCCTGCGGCGGCGCTATCCGCTGGTGGAGCTGGTTTTGTCACCCAGCGCGGTGCAGGGAAACGACGCGCCGCCGCAGATCGTCCGCGCCATCGAACGCCTCAATGCCCGCGGTGACATCGATGTGATCCTGGTCTGTCGCGGCGGCGGCAGCCTTGAGGATTTGTGGTGCTTCAACGATGAACGAGTCGCCCGCGCTATCGCCGCCAGCCGGCTTCCGGTCGTCAGCGGGGTGGGGCATGAGACCGATGTCACCCTTGCGGATTTCGCCGCCGATCTGCGCGCCCCGACGCCGTCCGCTGCTGCCGAGATTGTGACACCCGACATCGACGCGCTGCGCGTCGATCTACGTCTGCGCCGCCGCCATCTCGACTCCGCCATGTCCAGCCGGATCAGCGCGCTGCGCCGCCAGACCGACGAAAAAGCCCGGTTGCTTCAGCGCGTCTCGCCGAGCGCGCAGTTCGGGCGCTACCGCCAGCGCCTTGACGACTGGAGTCTGCGCGCCAGCGCCGTCCTCCGGGGGCGGATCGCGCTGCTGCGCGCCCAGCTTGACGGCAAAGCCGCCGCGCTCGCCGCCGCCGATCCGCGCGCGCTGCTCAAACGCGGTTATGCCATCGTCACGCTGAGTGACTCGACTCGCATCACGTCCGCCGCGCAGAATCCGCCGACCGGAACCGCCATCACGCTGCATTTCCACGACGGCGATCTGACCGCCCGGATTGAAGACAAGGAATCGCATGGACGATATCACCGGACTCTCTTTTGAAGCCGCCTACGCCGAGCTGGAACGCCTGATCGCGCGGCTGGATGAAGGCGCGCTGCCGCTCGACGAGTCGGTGGCGCTGTATGAGCGCGCCCGCGCCCTGTCCGCGCACTGTCAGGCGCTGCTGGACGCGGCGGAGCTGCGCGTCACGCGACTGGATGAGGATGGTGTGGAGGAGGCGTTATGACTCGACCATCTCCACCCCGAACACCGCCCCGAAGTGCGCGATCAGCCGCGCGGTGATCTCATCTTCATCTACAGGACGCGCCAGCAGCGCCGCCAGGCTAGTGACACCTTTGTCGCGGATGCCGCACGGCACGATGCCGTCGAAATAGCGTAAGTCCGTGTTCACATTGAGCGCGAAGCCGTGCGTGGTCACCCGTTTGACATTGACGCGGACGCCAATCGCGGCGATCTTGGCATCGCCCGCTGGCGTTTTCGCCCAGACTCCGGTCAGACCGGGGATCGGATACGCTTTGATGCCGTAATCCGCCGCTGTCGCTATCAGCACTGACTCGATCCGCCGGACATAGCCGACGACATCGGCGCGCAGCTCGCCGCGTTCATTAGGGCGCTCAAGCTGCATGATCGGGTAGCCGACGATCTGCCCCGCGCCGTGATAGGTAACACCGCCGCCGCGATCCGTTCGATACACAGCGATACCGCGCGCCGCCAGTTCATCGGCGTTCAGAAGGATGTGCGACTCGTCCGCCGCGCTGCCCAGCGTGTAGGTATGCGGGTGCGTGAGCAGCAGCAGCGTGTCTTCCCCGCCGCTGACTCGCGCTTCGGCGAGCGTTTGCTGAAGGCGTAGCGCATCTTCGTAGGCGATCTGACCGAGCCGCTCAACACGCATTGATGCCGCGCACTGGCTTGCCGACGAACCGCTCGACGAACGCGAGGATGCGCGCAACCGCGATCCTGCCCGCCGCGAGCGTCTCTAGTCGGCTGTGATCGGTGAAAAAATCGCGCCCGACGCCATCCAGGATGACCACTTCATGCGCCAAGCCGCGCGCCGCGCCCACTGCGCTCAGTTCAGTGCGCAGCTGTGCGATGTGATGTGGCTTGACATGCGGCTCGTCTGTGCCGTAGATCGCCAGGATCGGCGTGTTGGCATCGGCGAACTTGCCCAGATAGCGATCTGGGAAACCGTAACACGCCACTGCTGCTTCGAGATCGCCGCGTTTGATGGCGGCTTCGAACGCTAGGCTGCCGCCGATGCCTAAGCCGACCGCCGCCACGCTGCCATTGGTGCGGTGATGGCTTTCCAATGCCGCCAGCGCTGTATCCGCGTATTGAAAGCCGAGATCGTCGATTGCGCTGACGAGCTGAAGCGCCTCGGCTGGCGTGGAGGCAGTGCGCCCATGGAACAGATCGGGGATCAGGACGTAATAGCCCATGCCGGCGAACAGATTCGCCAGCCGCCGCTCGACTTCGGTGATCCCCCACCAGTCATGGAGCAGCGCCACCGCCGGAAAGCACCCGCTCAGGTCAGGGTGCGCCCAGTAGGCGGGGATCGCTGCGCCCGAATCGGTGACAATCGCCACCCGCCCGCTGATCGTCGCATATTCAACACGCTCCGGATTGTAAATCGGCATCCTACGACTCCTTTCAGGGCAGAGTCAGCGCGCAGGTTTCTAGATGAAAGCCGTCGCCCTCGGCGTCCCCGCCCAGCACGCCGGCATCTGCCTCCTCGATGGCGAAGTTCAGCGTGCGATAGCCCTCGCGGTGTCCCCAGTCGCGCACCGCCATGATGATCTGCGGCGTCAGCACTTTAGGCGTCCACATGAAGATTTCGGCGGTGCGCGGGTCGTACATATCCTGCTGCGCGCAGATCAGCATTTCCTGACCCGCTGCCGTCATATGCAGCCGGTGACGGCGGCGCGTCCGCGCCTCGGGCAGCGTGTCCCAGATATGCGCCCAGAGCTTTTCCCACTGCGCGCGGGCGCTGGTATAGCGTCCGATGGGCATCGACCAGCCTTCGATCCGTTTGGGACTCGCGTCCGGCGACTCGACAGCGCGGTAAAAAACCTGTCCCTGCCGCGCCGATAATGAAAATCGGCGCAGACATGCCAGCGGACGCACGCGCGCCTGCACATGCGCCAACAGATCGTCATTTTTGGTCACCAGAAGCGCCTGTTTGCCCCGTTTAGCGCGCTCCGCCAGCGCGCCGATCAGCGCAGCGGCTGCCTCTGGATCATCGGCGGTCACTTCGTTGAGATACAGGTGCGCCCCGAATGGCTCCGGTTCGACTCCCGCATAGGCTTCCGCGTAGCCGACAAGCGCGCCATCACGCTCCGCTACCAGCGGCAGCCCACCGCCCAACAGCAGATGGTTCATGAAAATCGCGCCCGTCTCCAGACTCATCCAGGGGCCGCCATGCAGCCAGCGCTCATACACATTGAGCGCGTCATATGCCACTGTTTCGACACGTCCGGCGGGGTCAAGACGCTGCCAGACGGCGACTCGGGCAGTGTGGAGCGCAGTGATGGCGCGGGTATCCTCCAAAACGGCTTCGCGGATGTGCATCGACTTCGTTCACCCTCCGTCTGCAGCGGTTCCTATCTTTAGTATCCTTCTTTCGCGCTGCGTTGTCCACTTTGACTCCCTCCTCCACCTTCTATATACTGACTTCATGGTCACTCAACGCCTGCTTGCACATCTTCGCCGTCAGTTTGCCGCTCATCTGCAGCCCGATCAGCTCGTGCTGGTGGCGGTTTCCGGCGGCGCGGATTCGCTGGCGCTGCTCCATCTTTGCACAATGCTCCGCCATCCCGCTGTCGCTGCGACGCTCGATCACGGCTTGCGCGGCGATCAGGGCGCGGACGACGCCAGCTGGGTCGAGGCGCTGGCGGCGGCATGGGGCGTGCCGTGTGTGCGCGGCGCGGTCGATGTGCGGCGGCTCGCCGAAGAATGGCGCATGGGCATCGAGGCAGCGGCGCGGCGCGCGCGCTATGGCTTCCTGGCGGATTCTGCCCGTGCGCGCGGAATCCGCGTGATTCTGACCGCCCATCACGCTGACGACCAGGCGGAGACGGTGATGATGCGGCTGCTGCGCGGGACAGGGATCGATGGCTTAGCCGCGATGGAACCGCTCAGCGCCGTCCCTGGTCATGCTGATCTGCGGCTGCTGCGTCCGCTGCTGGCGATCCCGAAAGCGGATTTACGCGCCTACTGCGCCGAGAACGAGGTTCAGCCCCGCGAAGATGCGACCAATGCCAACACGGACTATCTGCGCAACCGCGTTCGGCATGATCTGCTGCCCGCGCTGCGCGCTGTCAGCCCGCAGATCGACCGCCATCTCACCCGCCTTGCTGACATCGCCCGCCATGAGAACGCTCTGCTTGACGCTGAACTGGAAGCGTGGGTGGGCGAGTTTGCCGCCGTCGAGTCGGGGCGCGTCGCAGTGGCGCGGCGCGATTTTCTGAGCGCACCCACTGCGCTCCGCCGCCGTTTTATCGTCTGGGGGGCGCGCCGAGTCGCGCCGGACAGCGAGATCGACTTCGACCATGTCCTGCGCGCTGCTGACGCAGCCGAAAGCGCAGCGCACGGCGCGATCATCCAGCTTGGCGGCGGCGCGCAGCTTCGCATCGCCTACGATCAGCTCTATATCGAACACGCCTCCGCGCCGATGCAGACCGATCTGCCGCTGCTGACCTCAGCGGCGTCGATCCTGCTGACTGCGCCGGTCACCCTGCTTAACGGCTGGGAGGCGGGGATCGATCCCGCGCTGCCAGCGGATGCGCGCAGTTTCCCGCTCGCGCTGCCGCCGGACGCCGTCGCTGCTCTGCGCGGACGGCGCAGGGGGGAACGCTTCTACCCGCTCGGCATGGACAGCTCGACCAGCGTGAGCGACTGGATGATCGACCGCAAAATCCCGCGCCAGCTCCGCGACCGCGTGCCGATCCTGACGGTGAACGACCAGATCGTCTGTATCCTCTGGCTGGCGTCGCCGGGGCGCGACCGCCGCTTCTGCTCGGAAAGACCGAACACATATTTTTATCTCCGTAAAGTTGAGGAAGTATAGCCGATCTTAAGAAAAGCGTTTGCAAAATCACGGCACGTGCGTATCATTAAGGCAAAATGAAAGAAACTTACAGTTTTGGATACGAATTCAATGGTCGCAGAAAGCATAAGCGCTAATATATTGATAGTCGATGATGAAGCGGCAATTCGCTATTCGGTCAGCAAAACGCTTCAGCGCATCGGCTACACTGTCCGCGAAGCCGCCAGCGGCGAAGAGGCGCTCGAAGTCCTCAAGGGAAGCTGGTTCGACGTCGTCCTGACCGACATTCGGATGCCTGGCATTGATGGCGTTGAGCTTGTCCGTCGGATCAAGGAGGCCAATTCCGACACAGTGGTGATCCTGATGACAGCGTATCCCAATCTTGGCACAGCGGTTGAGGCGCTGCGGCTGGGTGCGCATGACTATCTGATCAAGCCCAGTTCCAGCCAGGACATTCGGGCAAGCGTCGCACGCGGGGTGGAACGCGCCCAGGCGCTCAAGCGCCGCCGCGCTTTGCTGGATGCCATCCGCAACAGCGTTCATGAACTCAGCCGCGCGCCTGAGGAAGAACCCGAATCCGGAGGCAGCGATCATGAAGCGGTGACGGTCAATGCCGCCTTCACACCATCGGCGTTTGTTGGGGAAGTCACTACGAGCAACATCATGATCCTTGGACCGCTGGTGATCCATCCTGGGCGCTATCAGATCGAGGTCGGCAATCACCTGATCGATCTGACCCCGACTGAATTTGATCTGCTGCTCTACCTTGCCGCCAATCGCAGTCGTGTTGTACCATGCCATGAACTAGTTCATGAAGTGCGCGGCTATGCCGTTGACGAAGCGGAAGCCCGTGAGGTCATCCGCCCGCATGTCAGCAATCTTCGCCGCAAGCTCAAGGACGCGGGGCAGGATGCCGACATCATTGTCAATGTGCGCGGCATCGGCTACCGCTTAAGCGAGACGGTCGACGAATGATCAAGCGTCTTGAAGTGCTGCTGCTCGCCGGACTGGTGCTGACTGTGTCCGGCGGCGTTCGCGCGCAGTCCCGCGTTGACGCCATCCTGAATGCGATGACGCTGGAACAGCGCGCCGCGCAGATGTTCATGGTGACGCTGCACGGGAGCGTCCTGACCGATGTCGGCGCGGACTTCCTGCGCCGCCGGCAGCCCGGCGCGGTTGTGCTGTTCACGTCCAATACCGGCACGCCCGCCGCCGTGACTCGCCTGACCAACGCCTATCAGGAGACGATCACTGGCGCGGGCGGCGTCCCGCTGCTGATCGCCATCGATCAGGAGGGCGGAGTCGTGCAGCGGCTGACTGAGGGTTTCACGTTCTTTCCGACTCCTTGGCTGGTCACCGCCGCTGGCGAAACCTGGGCAGGGCGCTTCGGGTCGACCATTGCAAGTGAGCTGCGCGCCGTCGGCATCAATATGAATCTCGCGCCGGTGGCTGATCTGGAGACCAACCGCCTCAACCCGATCATTGCCCGCCGTCCGTTCAGCAGCGATCCGCAGGTCGCCGCGCCGATCATCGCCGCCGTCGTGCGCGGCACGCAGGCATTTACGCCTGGAAGCTTCAGCGTGATCGCCACTGCTAAGCACTTCCCTGGTCATGGCGCGAGCCGCGACGACTCGCACGCCGTCCTCGAACGGCTCGAAATTCCGCGCGCGACTCTGGAAACGCGCGAGCTTATCCCGTTTCGCGCTGCGATTGACGCGGGCGTTGGCGCGATCATGGTCAACCATATTTGGTATACCGCCTACGACAGCGCACGACTTCCCGCGTCACTGTCCTATAATGTGGTGACTCGGCTGCTGCGCGAGGAACTTGGCTTCAACGGCATCATCATGACCGACGCGCTCGACATGAACGCGGTCGATCTGGAATTCCTGTTCAATCAGGCGGCGGTCATGGCGATCAATGCCGGTGTCGATCTGCTGGCGATGGGTCCGAGCGTCGATGTGCGTGTCGCTGAGGCGGCGCTCGAGTATGTGCTGGCGGCGGTGCGCGCGGGCGAGATTTCCGAAGCGCGCATCGCCGAGTCGGCGCGCCGCATCCTGACCGCCAAACAGCGCTTCGGACTGCTCGACTGGCAGCCGCTCGATCCGGCGGCGGCGCAGGCGCGGGTGGAGGCGGCGAACGGGACGGCGCTGCTCAACGATCTGTTCATCAACGGTGTGACGGTTGCGTATGATCGCAATCAGCGCGTGCCGATCACACCTGAGACAGAGCGCGTTGGGATGGTCTTTCTCGGCATTCGCTATCAGATTCAGCATGAATGCCTGCCCTACCGCCCGGACATGCGGCTGGTGGTCGTCTCCGAGTCGCCCGCCGACGACGAGATCGCGCGCGCTGCTGAAGTCGGGCGCTGGTCGGACACAGTGATCGTCTGGACGCAGAACGCGATCACCAATGTCCGCCAGCAGATGCTGGTCGGGGCGCTGCCGCCGGAAAAGACGGTCGCGGTGGCGCTCTGGTCGCCGTATGATCGGCTGACGTATCCGCAAGTGTCGGCGTATATCGCCACTTACAGCCTCGCCCGCGAAGCGATTCCGGCGGCGTGCGCGATTCTGTTTGGCGCGCAGCCCGGATTAGGTCAGCTTGCTGTCGCGCTCGATGAAATTCCGGCGGGCAGCCGCGACACCAATTAGTCAGCGCAGCGGGTGCGCGGCGAAGAAATCCCACATGATGGCGCTGGCGTTGATCTCGCGGTTGACCACGCCGGAGATGAAGACCGGCTGCACGCCGCCGCCGGGCCAGGTGTGTCCGCCGCCGGCAATCGAATAGAGGATCACCTCCGCGCCGGAGTCGCAGCCGCTGAACGTTCGGCGGGTGATGGTTTCGGTCACGGCTTCGATCAGCGGCTCACTATCGCAGCCATTGCGCGCCGCCCATTCGCCCGCCCATGCTTCAATCGGGAGCAGCGCGATGTCGCGTCCGGCTTCGCTGCCGTCGTAGGGCGAGATCGGATCGTCCAGTCCGTGGAAGGCGATCACGGGGACGGCGCGCAATGGCTCGCACGTGTCCGGGGGGGTATACGCGCCCGCGACGCCGCCAATTGCGGCGATCCGATCCGCCAGCTCGCACGCCAAACGGCTGCTCATGCCCGCGCCATTGGACAGCCCATTGGCATAGACCCGCGCCGGATCGATGCAGAGCGTCTCATTCAGATGATTGAGCAGCGCGCGGATGAACGCGACATCATCAGTCGGCTGGATGAAGTCCGCCAATTGCCCGCCGATGCGCCCGCTGTTCCATCGCGGCGGCGTGCCTGCGCCCTGCGGATAGACGACGATGAAATTGTGTTCATCTGCAACCCGATTCCACTGGCTGAATTCCATCTGCTGACCGGCGTTCGATGCGAAGCCGTGCAGACTCAGCACCAGCGGCGTCGGCTGAGCTGGATCGTAGCTCTCTGGCACGTAGACGCGGTATGTGCGGCGGCGTCCGTCGAACATGACGACGCCGTCATCCAATCCGACTTTGTAAGCGGCGTCGGCGTAACAGCCTGCCGGCTGGGCGCTGACTTCCTGCCCTGAAAACCCAAACGCGAAACCCATCGCCATCCCCCACAGCGCCAGCGCGCTGAAGATGTAAATGCCCGTCTTGTACATGTATGACCTCGTGTGGACGAATGACCATCTGCATCTGTTTACACTATAACACGGCTTTTCGATTTGCATAGGTACAAATGTTCGCCCCAATTTTTAGGGGGTGAAGTGTTCAGGGCAGCCGCTTCAAAAGCTGATAGATGACGGCAGCGGACTGGCTGGCGATCTTGCTGATCGGATTGGCGAATTGGTAGGGCGCGCTCTTCTCCGCGTCCAGCTTATGGAGGAGAATCACCTCAGTAGGTGAGATTTTGCGACCACTGTTTGTGCCGCGCTGAACGGTGAACAGGCTTTTGCTTATATATCCTCTTTGGAGGTCAGCCCGTTCATCAATGTCCCTTGCAGCAAGAGCAGCAGCAGCAGGGGGGGGATGATGATCATTCCCGTCCCTGCCATCAGCACTCCCCACTCGATGACGGAGTCCGTTGCGACGAGCTGTTTGATGCCGATCTGCACCTGGCGGGTTTCAATCGAATTCGCCACCAGCAGCGGCCATAAATACTGGTTCCACATGTAAATGAACTCGATCAGGAACAATGCCCCAATGTTCGTGCGCGAGACGGGGATCAAGATGCGGAACAAGAATTGGAAGGGTCCAGCGCCGTCAACCCGAGCAGCATCGACCAAATCCAGGGAGAGGGTGCGGAAAAACTGCCGAAACAAGAGCACGCCCGTTGCGCTGGCGAGGAACGGGACAGTCAGCCCTTGAAAGGTGTTCACCCACTGTATTTGTGTGAGCAGTTCATACGTAGGCACGATCCGCACGGGCAGCGGCAGCAGGTGGGTGAGGAAGAGGATCGCCAGGATGATCGGCGCGCCGCGCACCCTGAAATAAACGAGAGCAAAAGCCGCGCTGATGCTCAGCGCGATCTTGCCGATAGGCACGATCAAGGCGACGATGAAGGTGTTGATCATCAGTTGACCCAGGTTTGCGCGCGTCCAAGCGGTGGTGTAATTGTTGATCACATGACTGCCAGGCAGCAGATTGCCGATCTGATAATACTCACTTGGGGCTTGTGTGCTTAGGATAATGGCGTATGCCAGCGGGAAGATGACCAAAAGCACGCCGAGGATCATCAAAGCGTGCATCACCACCGGATACACCACTTTTCGTTTGATCGCCTGGGCTTGGCTGTCAAATTGAGCAGTCGATGTTCGGAGCGCCCATGCCCTCATCGGTAGAATGCCCTTCGCCCAGCAAACCGGAATTGTAAGAGAGTCAACGTGGTCACCATGATGAGCAGTAGGATAGACTGCGCAGAGGCGGAGCCGATCAAGTTAATGTTCTTGAACCCATCATTGTACAGCTTGTAGATCAGCATATTCGTAGCTCGCCCCGGACCGCCCTGGGTGGTGACATCGATCAAACCGAACACTTCAAAACATGCATAGAGCGTATTCATGATGAGCAAAAAAAACGTAGTTGGGGAGAGCAGCGGGAAGACAATTTTCCAGAAGCGCACCCAGACATTCGCCCCATCGAGCGAAGCGGCTTCCAAGAGTTCCGGTGGAATATTCTTCAACCCCGCGAGAAAGAAGATGACATTATAGCCTAACATATTCCAGGTCGCCGCGATGCAGATGAACAGAAAGGCATCGCTGCTGCTGGTGACGCGATTGAAGTTGATCCCGATGCTTTTTAAGCCGTTCGTCAGCACGCCGATGGTCGGGTCTGTGATGAGCGCCCAGATGGCTCCAACAATGGCTGGGGACAGCGCAAAGGGCCAGATCAACAGCGTCCGATAGATGCTAAAACCGCGCAGGCGCTGGCTCGCACCGAGCGCCAGCAGCAGGCTCAAAGATAAGCCAACCACCACCACGAACAGCGTGAATGTCCCCGTCGTCACCAGCGAATTGATGTATTCCTGCGAATTGAGCAGCCGCTCGAAGTTTTCCAGCCCGACGTACAGATACTGCCCTCTCACCAGGTTGACACGGTACAAGCTCAAGTACAGGCTCTGGAGCGCGGGGTAGATGAAAAAGATGACAACGAGGAGCGCACTCGGCGCGATGAGCAGATAGGGCAGCCAGCGGCTGGGAAAAGAGGATGAATGCATACCAACCTCGACAGAAAACTGCTTCCTTGCTCATGACGAACGAAGGAAGCAGCATCGGGTGCGCCTACAGCGATTACTGATTCAGGGCGGCGTAATCCGCTAGGAGTTGGTTGATCTCTGCAGTCGCGCTGTCAAGCGCAGCCTTGGGATCCTGCCCATTCACGAGCACTTCTTCGATGGCTGCGCCGACGATATCACGGATGGTGACGAACTCGCCCAGGAGCGCGCCGCGCGAAGCGATGGTATCTTCACCCGACAAGATTTGCTGGAACGCGGTCAGGAAGTTCGGGTTCTGTTCAAACCAGCCTTCAGCCTCGAGCGCGGCTACCGTGGCGTTCGAGGCAGGGAAATAGCCCGTCCCTTTGTGCCACGCCGCATCCTGCTCAGTCGCGGAGAGGAATTGGAAGAAATCCCAGATGACATCGTATTCTTCGCGCGAATAGCCCGCCATCGTCCACAGGCAGCCGCCGCCGACGACGTTGTTGCCCATTTCGTATCCAGGAATGCGGGGCAAGAAAGCCGTGCCGAGTTCAAACGAGGCGTTTTTCTGAATGCCGCCCAAGCTGGACGTGCTCTGCACCAGCATGGCGAACTGACCGGCGAGGAAGGGATCGTTGGCGCTGTACTCGCGCCCGCCGTAGACGAGGATGCCGTCCTGCGCCCAGCGCTGCCATTCGCGCAGCACTTCCACGCCGAAATCGCTGTTGAAGTAGACCTCGGTTGCCAGACCCGAACGCCCATTGTCTTGATTGGCGAGGAGCTGGTTGTGCATGGCGAAGGTCTGCTCGAGAATCCAAGCGGGCCAGCCGTAGGAGATGGCTCCGGGCGCAGCGCCGGAGTCGATGATCTGCCGCCCCATCTGATATAGTTCTTCGTAGGTCGTGGGAGGTGTTTCGGGGTCAAGCCCGGCTGCTGCGAAAATATCCTTGTTGTAGTACAGCATGGCGGTGGAGCTGTTAAAAGGCATACATTGCAAACCGCCATCGATCGAATAGTAATTCAGGATTGGCTCGACAAACTTCGTTTGATCGAGCTGCCCATTGCTGACTTCCATGATAGGCACGATCGCGCCGGAGTCCAGGATGGAGCGCGTCCCCACTTCATAAACCTGCACGATGTGAGGCGGGTTCCCCGCGCGCACGCCCGCCAGTGCAGCCGTCAACGTTTCAGCATAGCTGCCCTTGAACTCCGCGATGACCTGACCCTTTTCGTACTGCGCGTTGAACTGATCGACCAACTCCTGCACCACCTGACCGCGACTGCCGCTCATCGCGTGCCAGAAGATGATCTGAATAGGCGCGTCTTGAGCCGCAGCCGGCACGCTGAAGCCGATGATGAGGAAGGCTAGCACACTGACAACACTAGCAAGTACATGTTTGGCAGACATACTCTTCTCCTTGAACTAGAGCGATGACTTAAACTGTAATCAGCCGAATTTAACGGTCATTCAAGCATATATTAAGATACAATAATGATCAGGGAGGCGCAGTTGAAAAAGACGAGCCAAACGTGAGCGTTTACACAGCTAAGGTGCAGCGCTCAACGCTGTCGAGGATAATCCAGCGGCTGCTAAGCCCGCTGCGGCGCAGGTCCGCTGCTTTCGCGCACGACAAGCCGGGGCTTGAGCAGAATTTGCTGATCTCTGTAATTGGGGTCCTGTAGTTTGGCGATGAGCATTTGCGCAGCGCGCAGACCCATTTGAAACGCCGGGAACGAAACAGCCGTCATCGGCGGCGTGAGCAGCTCGGCGGTCTTGTCGGAGATGATGCCAACCAATGACACGTCCTGCGGCAGCTTGAGGTTACGCTGCAGCAGCGCCCGCGTAATCCCCACCACCTCTGAGCCGTGATGGGCGATGAAAGCCGTAATGTCTGGATGTGCGTCCAGCAGCTCGCTCGTCACGCGGTACACGTCTTCAGTGCGCCCGGTTGCGTCGGCGGCTATCGGCTGCAAGCGGTGCTTTTGGCAGAACCTGAGGTAGCCCTGCAGCACGCGGGTAGACGGTCCGTAGCCTTCGGAGCGCACCTGCCCAATTAGGTTGATCAGAGCAATGCTGCGATGCCCCAGCTTCAGCAGATGCTCGCAAGCCAGCGCAGCAGCGGCGTCGAAGTCCAGGTCAACATAGCTCACACCGGTGTTGTCCGCGCAGTGTCCGATCATGACAAATGGGTAGCCATGCTCACGCAGCAGGTCTACGCGCCAGTCCTGCAGGTGAATCTCCATCAAAATTGCGCCATCAATCTGGGTGGTGCGATAGAGATTGAGCAGTTGGTGTTCGCTGACAGGCTCGAAAATCAAGTTAAAAAGGTAGTTTGCCTTGCTGAAGACGTTGGCGGCACCCAGGAAGAACTCGAACTCGAGCTGCGAGAAGCCGGCTGTGTCCGCTGGGAACAGCACGGCAATCGAGTGGCTTTTGCCGGCAACCAGGTTCTGCGCCTGGGCGTGCGGCGCATAGCCCAGTTCTTCGATGACCTCAAGGATGCGCTGGCGCGTAGCTGGCGCGACATCCGGCTTGTTATTAAGCGCGCGCGAAACGGTAGTGATAGACACCCCAGCCGCCCGGGCGACGTCCTGGATCGTAATATTCCGTGCCATAAAAGCGCCTTTTTTTCACACTGCCAACATAAACACAAATTGTTGACGACAGGTCGAAAATCCGCTACAGTCGAAATACCGAAAGCGTTTTCGGTAGCGTTTCCGATAATTTTTCAGTGTAATACGATTTTTCACAAAGCGGGACAGATCCGCAAAGGAGGGTCAGCACCAGCCAATTCACTGTACAGTCTCGAAAAAAGTCGCGGCACGAAACGATATTTTAATAATGTGGAGGAAACTATGTCTAGCAGGTCTTTACAACGCTCTATCAGTTTGCTGCTGGTCGTCACCCTAGTGCTGACGGTCATGATCGTCCCCGCCGCCGCGCAGAGCGAAAGCAGTAAGTGGTGCGCAGGCAAACGCATTCGGTTCTTCGTAGGCGGCGCTGAAGGGGATGCCTTCGCCTCGATAGTGCTGCGCGGCGCGCAGGCTGCTGAGGCTGATCTCGGCCCGACCGTGGAGTACGTGTTCTCCGGCTGGAACACTGATCGCATGATCCAACAGCTTCGTGAGGCAATTGCCGCTCAGCCCGACGGCATCGCCATGATGGGTCATCCTGGGGATGCAGCCATTATGCCGCTGGCGGAAGAGGCTGCTGCAGCCGGCATTGCCATGATGTACCAGAACGTGGACGTGCCGGAAGTGCGGGCGCGCTTCGGTGGCGGCTATGTGGGCGCTCAGCTCTACCCGCAGGGTTACGCGCTGGGCGAAGAGCTGATCCGTCTGTACGGTTTTGGCGAGGGCGATGCCGCCATCGTCTACAGCGGCTGGACGCAGCCCGGTCGTTTCATCCGCGAGCAGGCGACGGTTGACGCTCTGGAGGCGGCTGGTGTGACGGTGATCAAGGTGAACTCGCCGCCGGAGTGGGCATCCGATCCGAACCAAGCCACACCGGTGATGGCTCCGATTGTGGCTGATACACCCAACCTGCGCCTGATCGTTCACCCTGGCGGACAGCACTTAGGCGTTGTGCCGACCATGATGGAAACGTTCGATAAAAACCCCGGTGAAATCATCAATGCCGGCTTCGACACCAGCCCAGCGGTCATTGAAGCGTTCGAAAGCGGCTATGTGCAGCTCACCTCCGATCAGCAGCCGTTCTTGCAGGGTTACATCCCCATTCTCAGCCTGTGCGGCACGCTGGTGTATGGTCTGGGTCCGCTGAATGTAGACACGGGCGCTGGCTTTGTGACACCGGAAAACTACCAGATCGTCGGCGAACTGGCAAAGCGGGGTTACCGCTAAACCGCTCTGCAAGTCAACGAAGCCCGGCATACCTTGCCGGGCTTAATGCTGTGCAATTATGGAACAGCCTGAAGATGTTTATGAGTGCCGCCGGCGGCATAGTTTTTTGAGGATTTCATCGTGAGCATACCTCTGATCGAATTCAAAAACATTACAAAATCATTTGGCAGCGTGAATGCCTTAACCAATGTCTCCTTTCATATAAATGAACACGAGATTGTTGGGTTGATCGGCGATAACGGAGCGGGCAAATCAACTCTGATTAAGATTCTGGCGGGAGTCCATGCGCCGAGCAGCGGCGAAATCTGGCTGCGCGGCAGGCGGATTGAGGGCGGCTGGAACGTCGCAAAAGCCCATGCAGCGGGCATCGAGACCGTATACCAGGATCGCGCTCTGGCTGTGCAGCACACCATCGCGAGCAACATCTTCATGGGTCGCGAGATTACCAGCCCGTTGGGCTTGATTCGTGTGCGGAAACAGTACGAAGAGGCTGAGCGTCTTATGCGTGAGATCGGCTTTACCTCGCGCGTTTTCACCCCCGACTCAGTCATCGCTACGCTTTCGGGCGGCGAACGCCAGGGCGTGGCTATCGCCCGCGCGCTCTACTTCGAGGCTGAGCTGATCGTGCTTGATGAGCCGACCACCGCGCTGTCCCTGATCGAGACACAGAAAGTCTACAATTTCATGCTGGCTGCCAAAGAAAAAGGCAGCTCAGTGTTGTTCATCAGCCACAATATCTATCACGCCTACGATATCGCCGATCGCTTTGTCATCATCGACCGTGGCACGGTAGTTATGCAGGCAGATAAATCCGAGATTGCATCGGCTGAACAGCTCGTGCAGCACATGAAAGACTTTGCCCGCGCTGGTCATCATGCCTAAAAAAAGGGAATTTTTCTATGGCAACTAAAACACTTACCTCCCCTGTCATCAGACAACCCAGCCGCGCAGCGCTGCGGGCATTTGTGCGGCGCAACCGCCGAGCGCTCAGCGCGCTGGCTGTGTTTATCATCCTGCTGGTGATATTCACTCTTGCCAATCCGCGCGTGTTCACCAATCCGATCACTTATCGAGCTATCTTCCTCAACCTGCCGATTACGCTCTTTGTCGTTGTACCTCTCGTGTTTGTCGTTGCCAGCGGTGAGATTGACCTGTCATTCCCGGCGACAGTTGGCATCAGTTCGTGGGCGTTCGCGGTGGCGCTGCAATCTGGCTGGAACTCATTTGCGGCAGTCATACCGGCGCTGTTGATTGGGGTTCTGGTCGGCTTGGTCGTAGGTACGCTGGTGACTTACGTCGGGCTTTCGTCACTGGTCGCCACGCTGGGCATGAACTTCCTGCTGCGCGGCATTATCAACATTGGCACGGAGGGCATTGGCATCCAGTTCCCGCAGATTCGCCAAGAGCCGCTGTGGCACATGTTTGCAGGACGGATTGAAGGCTTTCCATTTATTAACAATTTTCCGGTTCACATGCTCTGGGGGCTGCTCTTTGTGCTAATTGGCTGGGTGCTGTTCAACCGCCACCGCTTCGGCGTGCATGTGCAGTTGGTGGGCGACAATCCAGACAGCGCCACCGAAATGGGCATTAACGTCAAGTGGGTGAAGATCGGCGCGTTCGTCTTTGTGGGGGTTGGCGCGGCGCTGGCTGGCGTGCTTTCGGTGCTGGTCAATCAGACGTGGTGGCCCACCACTGGCGACGGTCTGCTGCTGCCCTCGCTTGCGGCGGTGTTTGTCGGCGGCACACCCACTTGGGGCGGCATCGGCACAGTGGTCGGCAGTTCAATCGGCGTGTTCATCATTCAGTTTATCGAAACCGGCATTATCGGAGCTGGTCTGACTGGGTACTTCACGCAGTTCTTCAACGGCTTGGTCATTATCGTGTCGCTCATTGGTCACCGCTTCAACGGGCCACGGTACAGATAGCATGGCAGCGCTGCAAGTCGAGACAGCGCGCTTCACCGGCGCGGTCGGCGGCACTGGAGCCGCAAGCGCCAAGCGGCTGGCAGCCAAGGGCGCGGCTGTGGCTCTGCTTGGTCTGCCGATCACGACTGGGTTAGATCGGGTTTTGGCTCTCCTGCCCATTGGTTTAGCGGCGCTGTTCACGCCGGCTGACGCAGCTAACAAAGCGCAGGCTGCGGGCGTACATATCCGCGCAGCTCCACCTGCGATTTTGGCTATGAACTGTGATGCGGCAGGCTGTGACCTGCCGAGCATAACAAAGACAAAGGAACATTGAAATGCCTTACCGAGCGCCCCTCCACCCCTATGTGAGCTTCCCGGCTGCGCTGCCGGACTTGTTCCCTGTGCGCCAGCCGGATGACCTCGGCGGTCCAGAATACGTTGTCCGCGCCGTTGTGACCGCCGCTGACGCGCGCGGTGTCACGCTGACCGGCATGACCAACAGCGGCGGGGCGCTGACTGCCCGCGTCGTCGTTTACGCGCCGGGCATCGTGCGCGTGACCATCGCTGGCGACGAAGGACGCCGCGTGCAGCTGGCGCGCGATCTGTCCGACAGGGCGGCAGCTGTGACAGTCGAACAAACCGCCAGCCGAGTCACACTTGAGTCGTCAGAGGTGCGCGTCGAGATCGACCTCGATCCGTTCAATGTGCGCTTCTATGGCTCCGATGGTCAGCGCTTGCTGGCTCAGAACAGCACCGACACCGATGTGACCGACCGGCTCATTACGCTGCCGTTCGGATTCAGCGTGGTCAACGGTCAGCGCGCCGCTTATCACGACAGCTTCACGGTCGAGCCGGACGAGCATTTCTACGGCTTTGGCGAGAAGTTCACCGACTTCGACAAGCGCGGTCAGGTGATCGAGATGTGGCACTACGATGCCTACGGCGCGCATAGCGAGCGCGCCTACAAGAACGTGCCGTTTTTCATCAGCACGCGCGGCTACGGTCTGTTCGTAGACAGCCACTGCCCCGTGCGCTTCGATATGGCTTACAGCAACCACTCCGTGTTCAGCTTGATCGTGCCGGACTCGCAGCTCGACTATTACGTAATCGCCGGATCGGACTTGAACGCGATCATCTCGCGCTATGCCGACCTGGTCAGCCACCCTATCCTGCCGCCCAAGTGGGCTTTCGGTCTATGGATGTCCTCCGGCTTCAAACGCGACAGCGCCGACGAGGTGTTCGCCCGCGCTCGTGAGCTGCGTGAGCATGATATCCCGGCTGACGTGCTGCACCTAGACTGCTACTGGCAGAAATTCGGTCGCTGGTCGGACAACCAGTGGGACACTGAGATGTTCCCCGATCCTGCCGGTCTCATCCGCCGCGTGCATGAGGCAGGTTTCAAAGTGTGCCTGTGGATCAACTCGTACATCGGCGTCGAAAGCCCGCTGCTGCAGGAAGCCGCAGATAAGGGCTACCTGCTCAAAACCGCCGATGGTCAGGCTTGGATCGGCTCACTATGGGGCAGTTTTCACCCGCCGGTTGGCGTCATTGATGTGACCAACCCCGCCGCCGCTGAATGGTTCAAGGGGCTGCTGCGTCCGCATTTGGAGATCGGCGCTGATGTCTACAAGACTGATTTCGGCGAAGGTGTCCCTCCTGAGACGGTAGCTTACAACGGCATGACCGGCGTTGAGCTGCACAACCTTTATCCGCTGCTCTACAACGACCTTGTGGCTGAGCTGACCGCCGAAATCACCGGTCGCAGCGGGTTGGTGTGGGGGCGCTCAACCTACGCTGGCGGTCAGCGCCACGCTGCCCAGTGGGGCGGCGACCCCAACTGCACCTACCAGGGTTTGGCTTCCACGCTGCGCGGCGGCTTGAGTATGGCGATGTGCGGGCATGCCTTTTGGAGCCATGACATCGGCGGTTTCCACCGCCAGCCCACCTCAGAGCTGTACGTGCGCTGGGCGCAGTTTGGTCTGTTTTCGCCGCTGTCGCGCGCGCACGGCATGACTACTCGCCTGCCCTGGGACTACGGCGCGGAGGCTGAGCGCCTCTTCCGCGCATACACGCGCCTGCGTTACCGCCTTTTGCCCTATATCTACACTTACGCCGTGCTGGCTCACGAAACTGGTCTGCCGCTGATGCGCCCGATGGCGCTGGCTTTCCCAGGCGACCCCTGCACCTACACGCTCGACCTGCAGTACATGTTCGGCGCGGAGCTGCTGGTTGCGCCGGTCTACAACAGCGCAGGGCGACGACCTATTTACTTCCCGGCTGGCTGCTGGGTGGACTGGTGGACACGTGAGATCATCACCGGTCCGCAGACGCGCACGGTTCAGGTTCCGCTGGATGTGCTGCCGCTGTACGTCAAGGCTGACTCGCTCATCCCGACAACCACACCCGTGAGCCACATCAGCGAAGCGCCGTTTGATCCCGTGATCTTTGACGCCTACTTGCTGAATCAGGCTGCTTTTGACTTGCGCGACACCGATGGTTCAACGCGCGTCAGCGCGGCGCTCAGCGGAGAGACACTGGCTGTTGAGGTCGAAGGCGCAAAGGAGCAGCTCAGCCTGCGCCTGCTGCCGCTGCCTGGGACGGGCGCGGTCAGCCGTGTCACCGTCAACAATCAGGGGCTGGAGCGCTCCGCCTGGAGCCGGGGCGCAGATGGTGTTGTGTCGGTCACTGTGAGTCTATGAGTGGAAGACGACATGGCGTACACCAACTGGCGCTCTAACCCGCCGCCCGACTGTCCGTTCGAGCCGTCCGAGGCGATTCGCGGTTTGGCTTTCACTGGGCGCTGCCGCAACTACACCCACGCCGATACCTGGTATCCGTCGTGGGCGGCGGACGGCAACCTGTACTCACCTTGGACTGACGGCTGTTTTGCCGATCTGCTGCCGCCGGGGGGGTTCGACGTGCAGCGCATGGACTGCTCGTCGGACAGCCGCAGTCCAGTCAACCGCGAGCGCGGCGGTCAATCCGGGACGGGCAGCGCCCGCATCGTCGGCGGCGACCCGCTCAATCTGACCCTTGAAAACCTGGGCGTTCATTACGCTATGGCTCATCCCTACGGCGGGCGCTATCCCTGCGGCAGCCTGGTCTATAACGGCGTCTGGTACTATGGGACGTATTCCCTGGACGAAACCGACCGTGGTCTCAATTGGGATATTCTCGGACCGTTCATCGGCTTCCGCACTTCTTTTGACTACGGTCAGACGTGGCAGGACTGCCCCCATTCACCCGACCAGCCGATCTTCGGCGAGAGCGGCAAGTGCGGCGGCAAAGTCAAGATCGGCGCGCCGCACTTTGTGGATTTCGGTCAGAATCTCCAGCACACGCCGGATGGTAAGGCTTATCTGGTTGCTCATGGCGCGTCGCGCGCCGACGCCGAAACCGCCTGGATCCGCGGCGATCAGGTTTATCTGATCCGCGTCACGCCTGCGCCAGAAAACATGAATGATCCATCCAAGTACGAGGTCTTCGCTGGGTTTGACTCTTCGGGCAGCGCGATCTGGCTCAACGACTTCAGCCAGATCAAACCGCTGATCGAATGGGAGGGACGCGTAGGTCACGCCACCATGACCTACGTCGCGCCGCTGCGAAAGTACTTGATGTTCTGCACCGACGGCGGCAACACGATCAGCACGTTCAACACGTATGTGCTGGAGTCCGATCGCATCACCGGACCGTGGAAGCTCGTCACGTTCATGGAGAAGTTCGGTGAGCAGGCGTATTTCGTCAACCTGCCGTCGAAGTTTATCAGCGCGGACGGGATGAACGGCTGGCTGTTGTACTCCGCTAATTTCACTAACCTGCCCGGCAACGGCTGGAACACCAACTGGGCTGAGAACCCAGCAGGCAGCAAGTACGCCATGTCACTGCACGAAATTGTTCTCGACGTGCGCCGTTAAGCGCGCCAGCGCCTAGGATATGAGGGGCATCCCGGTGCTTCCTTAACAACCGCGCCCCTGTTCATACATCAAGCACACCTCATTATAGGCTGACGTGTTCGCTCAAGACATTTGCTCTGAGCGAACACGTCAGCCTTATTTGTCCTACCACAAGCCGAGTCAGTCTTGTAAGAGGAAATATACCGTTTCATGCTGCCAATTAAGATTTAATCTCAACACTTTAATGGTTAATGCCTAACTGCGCATGTAAAATTTGGGTAGATCAACTCATGACACTGATACAAATTCTACTTAGATTACTCATAAAGTCACATCACGATTGATACTGGGAGTTAAAGTGGGCGATCTTGCTTCAGTTATATTACATGTGCGTCCAAGCCATACGGACACCGTGCCGGCGTGGCTGGGGCGCTCGGCTCACGCCTGGTTTCTGGATGCGCTGCGCCAGATTCAGCCCGATCTGTCGGTGGCAGTTCACGACGCATCCGGCTCTAAACCGTTCACCATCAGCAGTCTGCTGGTCGAAACACGCGGCGATCTGCTCCGGCTCACGCCGCGCCAGACCTACCCGCTGCGCCTGACCACGCTGCATCCCGATCTCACCCGTCTCATGATTGGCGGGCTGATCCCGCGCTGGCTGGAGACGGGCGTGCAGCTTCACAGCCAGCATTTTCGCGTCGAACAGGTCATCGTCGATCCTGCGCTCGATGCGCGGACGGGGAAGCTGAATTATGCTGATCTGCTGGCTGAGCCGCCGGAGCCAGGGCGCACGATCAAGATGACATTTCTCTCGGCGACGGCGTTTCACAAGACGGGCGACATCAGTTATCCGCTGCCGTCGCCGGAGCTGGTGTTTGGCAGTCTCCAAGACCGCTGGACGCGCTTTTCGAGCGTGCCGCTGCCGGCGGATGTGAAAGCCGCCGCGCTCGCTAACGTCGAAATTGACTCCTATACGCTGCGGACGCAGCGGGTGTCGTTCGAGCGGGCAGGGCGGGGCGTTTTCAATGGGTTTGTCGGGCAGGTGACCTACCGGCTGACGACCGGCGATGCGCTTTATAAGCAGGCGGTCACCGCTCTGGCGCGCTACGCGCTGTATGCTGGCGTGGGGGTGCGCACGACGATGGGATTGGGTCAGGCGCGGGCGCTGCTGCCCGTGCCGCAGCACGTGTCAGGAGCATAAACGATCATGCCAGTGCTTTCCTTACAGCTTGAAACAGTCAGCCCCTTATTTTTGTACGGGGCGGATCAAACGCAGCCGGAGCTGCGCGCCGCGTCCGTGCGCGGTCAGCTTCGCTATTGGCTGCGGGCGATCCTGGGGGCGCAGTCGGCTGATGTAAACCACGTTAGGGAGAAAGAGACAGAGATGTTTGGATCGACTGCGAGCGGTTCACCCGTCACAATTCGGGTGATTGCACCAATACCAGATGTAAGGAAATATCAAATGCTTCCGCACCGAGAGGGTGGGAGTGAAAATCCTTCACCCGCTCTTGCAATCGACACCGGTCAGTGGTTTGAACTGGCGCTCATTACGCGACCCGGCATTGAACTCCCACTCTTTTTCAAGAAGTCGCTGCGGGTCTGGCTGGTATTGGGCGGATTGGGCAAACGCTCCCGTCGGACGTTCGGCGCACTGTGGACAACAAAGTGGAACGAAAGTCTGTTAGGAAAAGTACGTCCTCAAAGTATTGAGGATTACACAGAGTATGTACGGCAAGTCGTTCAAAACGCAGTCGGCGATCCGTCAAAGTTTCAGTCGATTTATGGGAGCGGCGAGATTCCACCCTTCCCAACGTTAAACCCATCTCACAGCCAAGTGCTTATTTGCCGAGAGGCGTTTGACTCGGCAAAAGACGCAAACAAAGCTTTGTTCGGGATACTACGCTCAAACAAATATCGCCCGAATGAAGAAGTATTTGGCTATTCATCGAAAAAAGAACGCCGCGCCTCGCCCTTAATTGCGCAGGTGCGCCGCTTTAGAGGTGATTATTACCTCATTCTCACCGCCATGCGCTCAACCGGTGGGGAAAAGCGAGTTGACTGGCGTATTTTGAGCAGTTTCATGAAGGACGCTAAAGCGGAGTGGAGCGGCGAAACCGTCTGGGGAGGCTTGTCATGACGCAGCACCTCTTTCTCTTCCAGATCGGACCCGTGCAGACGTTCATTGCGGCATCGCGGCGCACGCAGGACTTGTACGTCGGCAGCCGGCTGCTGAGCGACATCGCGCGGGCGGGCGTGCAGGCGGCTGAAGCTGCGGGCGGCAGCCTCGTCTTCCCGGTGAAGCACAATGGCGTCTATCCTCAGAGCATCTCGCATATCTTCGCGTGTATGGTCACGACAGACAGACCGGAGGCATTCGGTCAGGGCGTTGAGGAGGCGCTGCGTCAGCGCTGGGCGGAGATCGCCGGCAAAGTGCGCGTATTTCTTCAGTCCCACGCGGCATCGCCGAACTGGACAGCGCGCTTTGACGCGCAGGTCGCGCGCTGGCTGGAGGTCTACTGGGTGGCGGTTGCAGCCGAGGGCAATTACGGCGCGGCATACGGCAAGGCGCGTAAAGCGATAAGCGCGCGCAAGAATCTGCGCCACTTCCCGCAGATGGAGAATGAAACTGGGCGCAAATGCACGCTCACCGGCGCGATGGCAGCGCTGGAGATCGACTGGGATAGGCTCAGCCGGAGGGACAGCGTTCAGGTGCGCCCCAATGAGGCATTGGGCGCGATTGCGGCGATCAAGCGCTTCGCCCAGGAAGCAAAGGTATTTGAGAAGGAACTTAAGCGCTTCCCCGATCTGGATGAGATCGCTGGAGGAAGCAGCAGCGACGATGAGCCGCGCTATGTCGCCGCGCTGCACATGGACGGCGATCAGATGGGCAAATATCTGAGTTCGCTGACCAGTGAAGCCGCACATCGGGTGTTTTCGCAGACACTCGCTGACTTTGCCGATAAAACCGTCCCAAAGATCATCGAGAAGTATGAGCCAGGTGTGTTGATCTACGCGGGCGGCGACGATGTGCTGGCGCTGCTGCCGATTCAGAGCGCATTGGGATGCGCCAACGAGCTGCAAACAGCATTTCGCCAAGCCACTGGCTCGCTGACCATGAGCGCGGGCATCGCCATTGCCCCATCGAATTACCCCTTCGATCTGATGCTGGACGCGGCGAGCCACGCCGAGCATCAGGCGAAACGTTGCTATGGGCGCGATGCCGTGTGTGTGGTCGAGGTTCACGGTGGGCAGGTGCGCGAGGCGGGGATGAAGTGGGATGACATGCAACCGGTCTTTCAACTGCAAGGCTATTTCTATCTAAAGCAGGTGTCCAAAGGAATCGGCTACGATCTGCGCCAGCTCGCGCATGACCTGGGCGGCAGGGATGTCCCGGCGGAGGCGCGCCTGCTCGAAGCGCGGCGGCTGCTCAAGCGGCGAATCGGTGAGAAGGTCGATCCGGTCACGCGGGCGGAGATCGTGAATTTGGCGGACGAACTGAGCCGCATCGCTGAAGAAACCGACGGCGGCGGCGAGCGGGGCTGGACGGCGGTGGCGAACTGGGCGATCCTGGCGCGCTTTCTGGAAGGGAAGGGGAGCCGATGACCGAAAAATGGCTGTTCATCACAGCGCAAGACGTGTGGATGTTCCGCGACGCCAAGCCCTTCAACGCGGGCGAGACGTATGTCGCGCGCA
>CALKJO010000007.1 GCA_937995825.1 uncultured Anaerolineae bacterium | reverse complement strand
GATCTCTCGCTTGGCGAATCGCCGGCACGAAACGGTAGTTGAAGGCGACCATGTGCTTCACGCCGGCCACCTCGACCGCTTCGAGCATTTCCCTGGCCTCCCCGGCGGAGCGCGCCAGGGGCTTCTCGCAGAGCACGTGCTTGCCGGCCTCGGCCGCGGCGATGCACGGGGCGGCGTGCGCATCGTTGGGACCGCCGTTGTCGAAAAGCTCGACGCGATCGTCGGCGAGCATGTCGCGCCAGTCCGTGTAGTAGCGGTCGTAGCCGTAGCGACGGGCCGCCTCGGCTACGGCATCCTCTTCGCGGCCGCAGATCGCGACCAGCTCCGGGATGGCCGGCGGCGGGTACATCATGTACGGAATCGTCTTGAGAGCGTTGGCGTGCGCCTTGCCCATGAAGGCGTATCCCAACATGCCGACCCCGATGCGTGGTGTTTCCTCGTCGGAACCGGATGCGGCCATTCCCGTGAACGCCTGTTCACTCATCTCGATCACCGAAGGCGGCGTCGAAGGAGACGTCGGACGGCGCGAAGTCCTGGCCGCGAACCATCGCCAGCGCCTCTTGGGTGCCCCAGGCGCGGTCCATCCCGTTGTCTTCCCACTCGATCGACAGCGGCCCGGCGTAGCCGATGCGGTTCAACGCCCGCATTATGGGATCCCACTCGACATCGCCGCGCCCCGGCGACACGAAGTCCCAGCCGCGCCGCGGATCGCCGAAGTCGAGATGCGACGACAGGATGCTGCTGCGGCCGTCGAGCTGGACCCTCGCGTCCTTGATGTGGACGTGGAAAATGCGATCGGCGAACTCGTCGAGGAACGCCACCGGATCGACGAACTGGTGGATCATGTGGCTGGGATCGAAGTTGAAGCCGAAGCTCGGATGCTGATCGAGCGCTGCCAGCGCGTGGGTGGCGGTGTGGATGTCGTAGGCGATCTCGCCTGGATGCGCTTCCAGCGCAAAGCGGACGCCTTGACCGGCGAAAGCATCCAGAATTGGCTTCCAGCGCGCCGCAAAGTCCTTGTATCCGGCGTCGATCATCGCGTCGGACGTGGGCGGGAAGCGGTAGATCAGATGCCACACCGGGCTGCCGGTGAACCCGTTGACCACGCTCACCCCGAAGGCTTGGGCGGCGTGCGCCGTCTTGATCACCTCCTGCGCGGCGCGCTGGCGGACGCCTTCTGGATCGCCGTCGCCCCAGATGCGCGCGGGCAGGATGCTCTTATGGCGCTCATCGATCAGCGCATCCGCCACGCACTGCCCGACCAGGTGCGTGCTGATGGCGAAGCATTTCAGCCCGTGCTGTTCGAGAATGTCCCTGCGCGCGCGGATATAGGCGTCGCTTTCGAGCGCCTTATCGACCTCAAAATGATCGCCCCAGCACGCCAGTTCCAGCCCATCATAGCCAAATGATTTCGCTTTCTCCGCGAGGACGGTCAGCGGCAGGTCTGCCCACTGTCCAGTAAATAAAGTCACAGGTCTTGCCATTTTCAAAACTCCATCATCGAACATTAACTTTCGCGCATAGACTATATCCAACTGGGGCGCATTTCACCACTCAGGGTATGGTTGTGACCGGATAAGCGCACGACGATACGGCGTATCATTGGGTTGTCATCCCACATCCCTGTCGTTGGAAAATTATTACGAACATTTGTACCTATGCAAATCCAGAACCCGTGTTATGCTATAAATGGAAATGAGAATTTGCCCGTGCTTAATCAGGCGCTCAGCGCGACCCTGCGCCCATTTCCACACGCGCTCAGCGTTACGATCATATGCAGAACGGAGACAAGAATTATGACAGAACGCCTTGAACGCGCCCTGATCGCCATTGCGCGCCGCTATGCGCCTGAGCTTGTCCCGCCCAACTGGGCGCAGGCGGGCGACTATCCCGCGCCGCTGCCCGATCTGGCGCGCCGCTTGGCGGCGCACGGCGCGCTGGCGCTCATGGGAGACCTGATGCCCGGCGCATCCGACGCGGGCATGGCTTTTCGCGCCTGGGCGGAGGGCTACACGCGCATGTACGCCGTCTTGTGCGCGCCATTGTTCCCGTCGTATACCGAAGTGAACGCCTTTTTTGTCGATCAGGAGCAGCCGCCGGTGGTAGTGATTGTGGGGGCGGCGGCTCCGGTCATTGAGACGCTGGCGGGCATCATCGCGCCGTATGTGGTCATGCGCCAGGGCGCAGCGGCGGCTGGGGTGACGGCGGCGGAGCTGAGTCAGCTCGTCCAGGTGACGCTGGATGAACTGGAGGCGAACGATCTGCCGCCGGATGCGTTCATGCGCCTGAGCGCTGAGGCGGCGTCAGCGCTGCGGATGCTGCTGAGCGCATCGGTTCATCAGTATGCGCTGACTCCGCCAGCACGCGACCTGTTCGCCCCGCCGCCGCCGCCCAGTCTGCCGCACTGACGGCGATATTTGCCCGGTGGATACGGCTGGCATAGAATACCCAGTAGTTCACAGACGGAAATGAAGGAGCAGAAGCCCATGCCTCGGTCACTCTGGGGTATCGTTGCGGCACTGATCGCGCTGTGGTTTAGCGGGATGGCGCTGGCGCAGGATGCGGCTCCGGCGCCGGAACCGACTTTCGAGCCGCTGGATGAAGCGCAGCTTGCCATCCTCCCGACTTTGACCGCCGCGCGCGCCGATCTCGAACTGCTGGCGTCGTCGACGCGCGGCGTGGATCGCCCGGCGGGCTGGTCAGGCAATCTCGACATCAACAATCCACAGTATGCCATCCTGCTGCGGCTGGACTTGGAACTGCTGGTCGGCGCGACGCTCGGCGCGGATGTGCGTCCAGAGGGCTGGTTTGGTGTCATCCCCAGTACGCCAGCGGCGGTCGCTCGCGACATCCGCCACGATCTGGAACTGCTGGCGGACGTGGTGATGAATTCGCGGACGGTGCGCCCGCGCGGTTGGCAGGGCGACGACCCGATCATGCGCTGTTCGCGGGCGGTGCAGACGCTTATTCAGATTGTTGAGCTGAACGGTTATTCGCTCCAGCTCAATTTCGAGCAGCCGGATTACTGCTATCGCGCCGAGATGCAGGCGAGCGTCTTCATCGAGACGCTCAACCGGACGGCGGCGCTCGATCCGGCGGCGGCGGCGCTGACCGTGCCAGGGACGGGCGGCACGCCGACTCCCAGCGGCTTCCGCGCGCCCTATCAAGCGGTCGGACCTTTCGTGGTTGGATTCTATGACCGGCGGGCTAGGCGGCGCGGCGGAGTCCTGCCGGATGGGACGCAGTTCAACCTGATCGCCCGTAGCTACACGCCGTTCTCCAAGATGATGCTGATCGAAGGCGAGAACTTCCGGCTGTTTGTGGATTACACCTTCACGAGCGTCACGACCGATGAGTTCTTCGCGCTGCCGGAGGCGTCGGAGAGCGCCGATTTCAGCACGCAGTGCAGCGCGCCCTGGTGCGAAGTCTACCGCTGACGCCGATCAGCGTTTGGCGGCGTCATTCATCTGCTGGAATAAATCGGGTGTGAGCCGCACATCGAACACGCCCGCGATCACCTGCGTCCAGCCATGCACAAAGTACGTCCATCCATCTTCGACCGCCAGCAGCCGATCCGCCTGCGCCCGTGCCTGCTTCAAAAAGGTCAGTTCGCCGCGATAGTTCAGCTCCCATGCCAGCCCGCGTTCTGGAAACAGCGCGCCGTCCTGGATCGGCGAGCCGGGCAGGTCTTTACCCATCCCCGTGCCGTTGATCACCAGCGAACCCGGCGGCAGATCGCGCATCAGAGCGGCATTGATGGCGGGATCGCCGTTGAGGAGGTACTCAAATTTGATCCCCGTCTCCAGCTTTTCATGGATGGCGTGGGCGTGGTCGAGCCGGGCTGCGTCGATGTCGGTCAGAATCATCCGGCGCGGGGGATCGCTCCCGCGCGCCAGTGCGATGCTGATAGCGACCGCTGCCCCGCCGCTGCCGAAACACAGGACATCGCCGCCTGTTTGGGCGAAATGGCTTGCCGGGACGAACGCATCGAGCGCCAGCCGTGATGAGATCGGGTCGCGGGCGAAGCCGATCAGGGTATCCCCGCGTTTACCGATGCCGGAGACCTCGCCCGCCAATACCGCCAGGTCGTCCAGTTCGTCGAACAGATCGCGGGCAGCATTCAGCAGACTGATCTTGTGCGCGGTCACCAGCCCGCCGACCACCAGCGGATCGCCTTTGATGTGCGCGACGATCTCGCGGTAGGTTTCGGATGGCGCGTTCAGCGGCGCGTCGATCCCGGCAATCGCGCACTCGATGCCGAGAATCGCCATCCAGCGCGGAAAAATCCGCATGATCGACGACTGCCCGGTCGTCACGCCGATGAAATAGAACGTCCGCTGCGTCACCGGCGCGATCATCGTGCGTTTAGCTCCGCGATCTGATCGTAGATCGGGAGCAGGGCGGTGTATGTGGCTTCAAAGATCGGATAGATGCGGTCATACTGCGCCTGCGCCGCCGGATCGGGCTGGATCGTCTCCGCGATGTGATTCATCTGCGCGATGATGCTGAAATCCTTGTAGATACCGACGCCAACGCCGCCCGCGACCGCGGCGCCCATCGAAGTCGCTTCCTCAAGAATGCTCATCCGGTGAACGGGCATCCCGTAGATGTCCGCCATGATGCGATTCCAGAAGCGACCGCGCGCGCCGCCGCCGATCACGCGCATCGCGTCGATCTGCGCCCCTTGCTTGCGGAAGCAGTCCAGGATCACGCGCAGATTGAAAGTGATCCCTTCCAGCACGGCGCGCACCATGTCGCGGCGTGTGTGGCGGATCGTCAAGCCGACGAATGCGCCGCGCGCGCGCGGATTCCAGCGCGGGGAGCGCTCGCCCATCAGATACGGCAGGTAGATCAGTCCGTTCGCCCCGACGGGCGACTTCTCCGCGCCAAGATTGATGATTTCGTAGGCGCTGATGCCGAGTTCTTCAGCGGCTTTCGCCTCCATCGGCGCGAGATTGTCCCGCGTCCACTGATATGACGCGCCCGCCGCCTGCATCGTCCCAGTCGGCATGAACCGATCAGGGATGATATGCCCGAAGGTGAAGGTTTTCTGATCAGGATCGTAGATCGGCTTGGCGGAGGTCAGCGCGATCCACGATGATGAGCCGATGTAGTTGTATGCTGCGCCTTCAGCCACGACTCCCGCGCCGACCGCCGCGCACGCGCCGTCGCCGCCGCCGATTACCACCGGCGTGCCGGCTTTCAAGCCGACTTCTTCGGCGGCGTCTGGCAGCAGTTCGCCCACCACATCGATTGAGCGCGCAATGTCGGGGAGCTGATCGGGGTTCAGGTTCGCCGCGTCGATGATCCGGCTCGACCATGCGCCCTGTTCAAGGTCATACAGGTTCATGCTCGACCCGTCCGACGGTTCGGTGACGAACCTTCCGGTCAGCCGCGCGACCATCGCGTCTTTGGCGTGGACGAATTTATAGGTCTGCCGGTAGAGGTCGGGCTGATGATCGCGCAGCCAGAGCATTTTCGGCAGCGAATACGACGCGCTCAGCCGATGCCCAGTGATCCGGTAGACTTCTTCGGGCGCGACGCGCTCCGCCAGCCAGCGTTCTTGTTCGACGGCGCGCTGATCCGCCCAGATGATCGCGTTGCGCAGCGGGTGAGCGTGCTTGTCCAGCGGGACGCAGCCCATCATCTGCCCGCTGAAGACGATGCAGCCGATCTCATCCGCCCGCAGACCGGGGACGCTTTTCAGCAGCGCCCGCGTCGAGTCGCAGACCGCCTGCCACCAGTCCTGGGGATTCTGCTCCGCCCAGCCGACCTGATCGTAGCACGTTCCGTAGGCGAAGAAGCTGCTGGCGATCAGCGCGCCATCGCGGTCATACAGCGTGGCTTTGTTGCCGGTCGTGCCTAAATCGTGCGCCAAAACGTAGTTTTTCATGGTTCATCCGATGTGCCGAGGTTGTCCAATGACCTGTTATATGACCATGATTTTACCGTCATTTCGCGCACGAGCAGCAATTCAATCTGTGCAGCGCCGCTTCATTTACGGGTGAAGCGCGGGTTGGGGATCGCCTGCATCGCGCCGTCGCGCTCGATGATCAGCGACGCGAAGCCGCTTTCGGCGATTGCTCCGTAGTCATAGCCCGCCTCCGCCGGATAGCAGGCGAAGAACGCAAACGGGACCCTGCCGATATTGATCGTGCGGTGACCCCAGTACGGCGGGACATATGACGCCGCGCCGGGCGTCATCCGCTGAATGCTGACTTCGCCCGCCGGCGTCTGCAAAATCAGCACGCCTTCGCCCGCCAGCCCGAAATACAGCTCGGCGCACTCGCCCCTGGCATGATAATGCCCTTTGGTCATGAAGTATTCATCGCCCACCTTGCCCGGCTCGATCACGGTGGTCGAATAACGAAGCTGACCGTGTTCATCGGGGTTAGCGGTCGCTTCATAGACACGGTAGATCAGCGGGTTGGCGGCGGCAAGCGCGGCTTCGGCGGCGGAGTCGGCATACATCCCGCGCATGTCGCAGAGATAGCGCTCTTGAACCAGCACGGCATCCTGAATGACACCGGTAGCCAGATCGATCATCTTGGTGAACGGCGGCATGAAGTTCATGGCAAGTCCTTTAGGTTGATGATATACGGGCAGGGTTCGCCGCGCAGCACGGAGACGCAGTTCTGCGCCGCCATCAGGCTCATCTTGAGCGTGGTTTCGCGGGTGGTCGCGCCCAGATGCGGCATGGCGATGAAATTATCGAGCTGAAGCAGCGGCGATCCCGCCGGCGGTTCCTGACGGAAGGCGTCCATCGCCGCGCCGATCAGCTTGCCCGATGCCAGCGCCTGATAGAGCGCCTCCTCATCGACCAATCCACCGCGCGCTGTGTTGATCAGCGCTGCGCTATCGCGCATCAGACCGATGGCGTCCGCATCGATCAGGTTTGTCGTCTCGGTCGTCAGTGGGACGTGCAGCGTCACCACATCCGCCTGACGGAGCAGATCGGGCAGGCGGACTCGTCCGACGCCGGCGATCTCGCCCGCGATTGGGTCATATCCGATGATATGCATCCCCAAACCGGCGGCGCGCCGGACGACCTCGCGCCCAATCGCGCCCAGACCGATCACGCCGAGCGTTTTGCCGCTTAGCTCCCAGCCCATCGGGCGCAGCCATTCGCCGCGCCGCGCCGCCGCCGCGACTTGGGGGATGTGGCGCGCCAGCGCGAACATCAAGCCGATGGTCAGTTCAGCTACGGCGGCGCTGTTTGCACCCGGCGTGGTCGTCACGGCGATCCCGCGCCGTGACGCCGCCGCGAGATCGACTTCATCGACGCCGACGCCGTAACGGGAGATCACTTTGAGCGCGTCTGCCGCTGCAATTACCGATGCATCGCAGCGATCCAAGCCCAGAATCAGCCCATCGACGCCGGCGACCAGCGCGCGCAGTTCGTCGGCGCTCAGCGGATGCGCAGCGGCGCGCAGCGCGACTTCGCAGCCATGATCGCGCAGATAGTCATGATGCGCGCCCGGCGTGCTGCAAAAAGAGCGCGCTGTCGCCACAACGCGGTAGGTCATGGACAGTGTTCCGCCAGCACGCGCCCCACTGCTGCAAGGACGTAGTAGATCGATGTTGCGCCGGGGTCTTGTGTGCCGAGGCTTTTCTCCCGCAGCACCGATGAACGTCCGCGCTTTGGGATCATCTGCGCGGTCGATTTCATGCCGGCTTCGGCGGCGGGCAGCGCCTGTTCCCAGGCAGCGCGGACGCTCAAACCCGCCTGCGCCGCTTCACCGTAGGCGGCGGCGAACGGGATCAGTGTGTCGAGCATCGTTTTTTCACCGACCTGCCCCTTGCCCAGCCTGACCATCGCTTCAATGCCCTTGGTCAGCGCGGCATGGACTTTGGCGGCGTCAATCGGGTCGGTCAAGGCGGCGCCCGCCGACATGATGAACATGCCGACCAATGCGCCAGACGCGCCGCCTGCGGTGTTGGCGAATGCCATGCCCGCATTGGCGATGATCTGACCGGCGCTTCCGTTCCGATCAGCGGCGACAGCGGCGCGGAAGCCGCGCGCCATGCCCGCCCCGTGATCGCCATCGCCCGCGACCGAGTCGAGCTTGCCGAGTTCATCTTCATGTTCCAGGATGGCTGCCAGCGCCGCATCGAGCGCGGCGGCGGCGATCTCAGCGTGTTCTGCCATTATTGGCTCACCCCCAGGTGGTGAAGGCTGGCGACTCAACCGGGTAATCGTAAAGCGCCTGAAGCTCAGCGTCCATCCAGCTCACAGTGAGCGAGCAGCCCGCCATGTTCAGCGAGGTGGCAAATTCGCCCACCAGCGGCTTGTAGATGTCGATGCCCGCCGCTTGCAGCAGCTTATGCACCGAGCCGTAAAGGACGAACATCTCCTCATATTTGGTCGCGCCCAGCCCGTTGATCATCACAGCGGCGCGGCTCGGCGCGTCCAAGGGCGCGTCGGACAGCACCTTATCAACCAACAGCTTTGCGATCTCCGATGCCGATGCCATATCGCCGGTTTCGATGCCGGGTTCACCGTGAATTCCCATGCCGAGTTCCATCTTGCCCGGCGCGACCGTGAACAGCGGCTCGGATTTTCCCGGAAGCGTGCAGCCAGAAAAGGCGATCCCGAAGGTGCGCGTCCACTGATTGACGCGGTTGCCCAGCGCCTCCACCGTGTCGAGCGAGTCGCCGCGCCATGCCGACGCACCCAGCGCCTTGAACACGTAAAAATCGCCTGCCACGCCGCGCCGTTCATCGAAATTGGGGGAAGCTGCCACATCGTCGGTGACGATCACCTGCCGGACATCGATCCCTTCCATCTCCAGCCGCATTTCGCCCATCGAGAAATTCATCACATCGCCGCTGTAGCGCCCGTAGCTGAAGACCACGCCCGCGCCGCCATCGACTCCTTTGCCGCAGCGGTAGCACTGCTCGCCGGGCGGAGAGGTGAAAACATCCCCGATGACCGCGCCGGTGGCAAAACCCCTGCCGACCATGCCGCAGAAGGCGGGATAGTGTCCTGAGCCGCCGCCGACCAGCACACCCACCTTGCCCTTGTGCGCGCCGCCCGCAATGCGGACGCCGGAGGCATCGGGGATGCGCTCGACCATGCGGCTGTAGGCAGCGACATAGCCTTCAATCATGTCTTCGCGGAAGTTGATCGGATCGTTGAATAAGTAGGTCATTGGAATATCCGTCCTCGATCAGAGATCATGCTAAGGGCAGGGTTTCGCCAGTTTCCATAAAGCGCAGCGTTGTCTCGAAGTCGATGATACCCGCATCCGAGCCGAGTCCGGTGGCGACTAGGCTTGCCGCCGCCGACGCAAAGCGACCCGCCTGCTCCAGCGACCATCCGCGCTCCAAGCCGACGATGAAGCCCGCGCAGTAAGCGTCGCCGCAGCCGGTTGTGTCCACCACATTCACTTTATACGCCGGAATGCGGATTTCGTCCATGTCGCGCCCGGCGATGCTGCTGCCATGCGCGCCCATCTTGAACACCGTGTGCTTAACGCCGCGATCCAGGAAGAACTGAATGATCTCCCGACGATCCTCCAAGCCCGTGATCATGCGGACTTCATCCAGCCCCGGCATGAAATAGTCGATATAGGGCAGCGCCGGTTCGATCACCTCCAGTAAATCCGGGCGAGAGACAGCGAGCATGTCTAGCGTTGTCACCACGCCGTTATCCTTGGCGAATTTGAGAATCTCGGCGGTGGGTTTGCCGTCAAGCTTAGGCAGCAGGTATGTCCCGCCGAAATGCAGATAGCCCGCTTGTTTGATCGTCTCCCAGGGCATATCGTCGAGCGTTAGCTCGGCGTTTGTCCCGATCACATGCAGGGCAGGGCGTTCGCCGTTCGGGCGGATCGGCAGCATCGTGCAGGAAGTCTGCACACCGGTCTTGCGCACCATGTGGGTCGTGTCGATGCCGTAGCGGTTCATCGTGTCGATCACGAAACTGCCGGCGTCGTCATGCCCGACCGCGCCAACAGCGATCACCTCTGCGCCGAGCTTTGCCAGATCGACCGCGGTTCCGGCGGCGGTTCCGGCGACGGTCAGGCGGATTTCGTCGATCAAAGCGATGCCCTGACCGGGCGGAATCTCGGTGACGTGCCGCCCTAGAACATCGAGAATATGCACGCCAACGGTGACGATTTTTGCCATGTGGTTATCCTTTCGCTGTCGATGCACGATTGAAAACGTTGAGAAAGCCCTCCGGCGTCCACGCGGCGCGCCCGACGAACGCGCCGTTGATACCTTCAATCTGAACGTAGCCGCCGACATTGTCCGCGTCCACGCTGCCGCCGTAAAACACCGGAATGAGATCGCCCGCAGCGCCGAACAGCGCCCGCAGCGCGCCGCGAACTGCGCCCACTGCATAGATCACGTCGGGCATGGGCGCAGGCGTCCCGCCGACGCCAATCGACCAGACCGGCTCATACGCGATCAGCAGGCGCGGCAGATCAGCGGTGGTGGCGTCGCGCAGGGCGATTTTGAGCTGGCGCACCACCGTCTCGGCGCTTGCGCCGCACTCATGTTCGAGCGCGGTCTCGCCCACGCACAGCAGGACGCGCAGCCCATGATCGAGCGCCCGCCGGACTTTGCGCCGCAGCGCCGCGTCGGTTTCGCCGAAATGCTGGCGGCGTTCCGCATGACCGAGCATGACCAGATCGACGCCGAGCGCGCTCAGCATTCGCGCCGAGATTTCGCCCGTATACGCGCCTTCTTCAGCCTCATGCATCGTCTGCGCGCCGATCCAGATGTCCCCCTTGATCGGCGTGAGCGCGGTAAGCGATGTGAACGGCGGGATCAGAAAAAGCTGATGATTACTATTGGCAGCATGCGCGACCGCGCGCAGAAAAGCGGCGGACTCTGCCGCTGTCTGATGCATCTTGAAATTCGAGCCGAAATAGAACAGCCTGTCCATATCATCATGCCAGGATGCGCGCTTGCAGTCGGTGTCCGTCGGCGTCGAACAGCGTTAGATCATCCGGGTCGCACGCGACATAGACAGTCTCGCCTTCTTCAACCCGCAGCGATTCTGGGACTTTTGCCTTAACTGTGATCGCGTCGATCTCAAGCGTGAGCAAATGCTGCCCGCCTGCGACAATCGCGCTGCGGCGGACGCGCGCCGGCACCCAGTTCGGCGCAGGCGTCGTTTGCACACGTAAGCGCTCTGGGCGAATGCCAACCAGAATATGCGCCTCAGTCGTCTGATTGAGGCGCAGCGGCTGCGCGAACAGCCCGCCGACCAGCGCCCCGTTGTCGAGTCGATAATCGATGAAATTCATGCCTGGATTGCCCAGAAACCAGCCGCCAAAGCGATCACTGGGATGATCGTAAATTTCGCTGGGGACGCCGCGCTGAACGATCATGCCGTCGCGCATCAGCGCGATCTCATCCGCCAGTGTCATCGCTTCGGTCTGATCATGGGTGACGTAGATGATCGTCTGGCTATGCTGCTTGACCAGCCGTTTGAGCGCGCGCTTGAGCTGCATTTTCGAACTGACATCGACATTGGTGATCGGCTCGTCGAAGAGGATGATACGCGGCTGTCGAGCGACTTCGCGGGCGACAGCGACTTTCTGGCGCGTGCCGTTATCCAGAGTGGACACGTCGCGCTTGGCATAGGGCGCGAGATCGAGCGTCTCCAGCACCGACTCGATGCGCGCCCTGCGCTCTGCAGGCGATAAGCGCTTGTCATGGGTCAGCGGCAGCGCGATATTTTCCTCCACGCTGATGCCGCGATAGACAACAGGATATTGAAAGACCATTCCAATATGGCGCTGGCTCGGACTCAAATGCGTGACGCGCTCGTTGTCGAAGTAAATCTCACCGGAGGTCGGTTCTTCCAGCCCTGCGATCATGCGCATCAGCGTGGTCTTGCCACAGCCGGACGGTCCCAGCAGGCAGGTGACTGAACCAGAGGGAAATGTCAGCGTCAGATCGCGGACGGCGAAGACCTTGCCGCCAAAGACCTTGCGCACGCCTTCCAGACGAATATCCGCCATATCAGCTCGCTCCTTGCCCGATCAGGTATCCGTCTTGGTCGTACAGCAGCAGTTTTTCAGGCTGAATGCCGACTCTCACGCGCCCCTCGGTGAGTTCACTAGCATCAGCATGGCGCACCAGCGCAGTCAGAGACAAGCCGCGCGCATCTAAATAGGCGACAAATTCACCGCCTAAATCTTCGACGAGGGTGATCTCAGCGTCGAATACGATCATCTCGTCGGTCGGTGTGAACTGAAGATGCTGCGGGCGCGCCGCGATCTTGACCGATGCCGCGCCTCCGTTTAGGTGAGTGTGCGCCCGGAACTGTCCGATTGGGCTGTGACAGACGCCGTTCTCAAGCGTTCCATCGAAGAGATTGGCTTCAGGAAAGCCGAGCAGCGCCATCGTGCGGACATGGTTGGGACGTGCGTAAACCGTTTCGAGCTTGCCCGCCTCAATTGTCCATCCGCTGTCAAAGACGATGACCTGTTCTGCCAGGATGAGCGCCTCCAGCGCGTCGGACGTGGTGTAAATGAAGGTCGCGTTCAGGCTTTCGCGCATGGCGCGCAGATCGTCGAAGAGCTGCTCGCGCAGCTTGAAGTCCAAGCCGGTCAGCGGGTCGTCGAGGACGAAAATATCGGTATGTTTGACGATGCCGCGCGCAATCGCAACGCGCTGCTTTTCGCCGCCGGAAAGCTGATCGGGCTTTTTGTCGAGCAGGTGCGCAATTTTGAGGCTTTCGGCGGCGCTTTCCACAATCGGCTTGCGCTGTGCGGCGGGCATCCCCATCAACTGCAGCGGATAGCCGATATTGTCGGCGACTTTGTAATGCGGATAGAGCGCGAACGACTGCGGCACATAGCCTAAATTGCGGTCACCTGGCGGGATGTGGGTGGCGTCTTCGCCGCGCAGCATGACTCTGCCTCTGTCCGGCTTTTCCAGTCCTGTGAGCAGCCGCAGGATGACTGATTTTCCTGAACCAGGCGCGCCAAACAGCACGGTGAAAGTGTTCGCCTCGATCTGCATGGAAAGCTGATCAAGAACTTTTGTCCCGCTGTAAGTTTTGCTAACGTTCTGAAATTCAACTGCGAGTGCCATCAGCGTCCGATCCTGATGAGTGTAGGAACCAAGTTGATGCTCAGAAAGACGATCCCGCCGATGATCGCCGCCGCGAGGATCACGCTAAGCAGGGTGCGTTTCCAGTCGTAGCGAGCGGGGATATTGCCGAAGGCGATCTGAAACAGCGTCAGCACAATCAGCGATAAGACACCGAAGCGGTACAGTTCTCGATTGACCTGCTGAGCGATGAGGATGAAGCTGATCGGCAGCAGCAGGATCAGGATCAGCTGAATCCGCCCGGCAATCGGGCGAGATCGCTTAGGTTTTTGCAGGGCAGTCATCAGATTAGACCTCTCCGCGCACCGTGCCGAAGGTCATGCCGACCAGCAGGTATTTCTGGAAAACGTAAACCAGGATGATCGGCGGGATCATGTAAGCGGTTGCCATGGCGGCGATAAAGGTCCAGTTCAGACCGCCGTCTGAGTAGAGGTCAGTTGAAAAAGCGACCGGGATCATGGTCGTATCCCGTCCGCCGAGGATCAGGTTGAACAGGAATTCGTTCCAGACAAAGATCAGATTGAAGATAAACGCAGCGACCAGACCGGGCGCAACCTGCGGCAGCACCACCCGAAACAGCACATGCCAGCGCGTCCCACCGTTGACCAGGGCAGTCTCGTCGTAGCGCTGCGAGACGCCGTCCAGAAATCCTTTGAGAATCCAGACTGAAAAGGGGATGCTGAACATGGCGTAGAAGAGGATCAAGCCGATATACGAGTTTTTCCAGCCAATCGCGGCATACATCAGGTAAACCGGGACGACCACAGCCACCGCCGGAACCATGCGGATCGACAGCAGCATGAACATCAGAAAGTTGGTGATGCGCGGCTTGAAGCGCGAAAACGCATAAGCAGCCATGAACGACACGACAATCGCGATCACCATCGCTGACAGCGACATCACAAAACTATTGAGGAAATAGCCTGGGATATTGCGGCGCGAGAACAGATCGATGAAGTTGTCCAGCGTAGGTGTGAAGATCAGCAGCGGCGGCGTTGCCAGAATCCCAGACCGGGTCTTGAATGCGCCCAAGATGATCCAGGCGATGGGCGCAAAGAAGATCAACGCGACCAGCCAGAGCGCCGTGTGATAGACAGTCTTGCGCCATCCGCGAACACGCATCATCGTCACGCCTCCTGTCGTTTGCTGCTCAGATTGAGAATGTAAAGGTAAATCGAAGTAAAGGCAATCGCGGTCAGCAGCAGGATCAGCGCCAGCGCCGACGCCCAGCCAAATTCGAGCGCCTCGAACGCCTGTCGGCGCAGCAGCAGCGCGATCAGGTCGGTGGTGTTGCCGGGTCCGCCGCGCGTCATCAGGTAGATCAGATCGAGCGTCTTGAACGAGTCGATGGTGCGCAGCAGGATGCCGAGCATGAGGATGAACTTGGCATTGGGCAGAATGATGTGGCGAAAGCGCTGAAGCCACGGAAGCCGATCCACCTCGGCGGCTTCTAGCTCCGCTTTGGGGACGCTGCCGAGCGCGGCAAGCGTGATCAGGATCATGAACGGCGTCCACATCCAGATGTCCACAAACAGCACTGCGCCAAATGCCAGATTGGTGTCGCCCAGCAGGTTGACGTTGCCCCCAAACTGCCGCACCACCCAGTTGACGACGCCGAAGGTTGGCTCATAGATCAACTGGAAGAACGCGCCTGCTGCAATCGGGGTGATGATCATCGGCGCGAACAGCATCGTCAGCGCGATCCGGCGCCCCGGCATATCGCGGCTGCCCCAGAACAGCAAACCGAGCAGAAAGCCAAGCGCCGTTTGAATGCTCACCCCTGCAAAAACCCAGACGAATGTCCGCCCCAACGATGCCCAGACCTGCACATCGTTGAGAATGTCATTGTAATTGCGCAAGCCGAGGAAACGCTCGTTGGGTGACATCAGGGAATACTTGTAAAAGCTTAGCCCGATCATCCAGAGCGTCGGAATGACGTTCCAGAGGATGAAGAAGATCAGCACGGGAATGAGCAACAGCGCAGGAAAGACGCGAATATCATTCAGCAGACGCACGAGAAAAGCGCGCCCGCGCATCAATCCACGGGTTCGAGGAGCGGCATAGGCGATGCGTTCGGTCGACTCGGCTTGCATAGCGGATTTACCTTGCACAAAGAACCCCATTTTCAAGAATTGGGGGCTTGGTTTCATGCCAAACCCCCATGTCGGGCTTCCGCCGCGTTAAGCTAGTTCAGCGTGATGCTGTCGCACTCGGCGGGCGGCGCGATCTCGCTGCGGAGATTGTCATACAGAATCGCCTGCTGACGGCACGCAATCCAATTGAGCGTGTTCATCGGGTCGTTGACCTGACCGGACGCGAAAGCGGTGAAGCCCTCCTGCTGAACCGCGAGCATCTCTGAGTAGTTCGGTTCATGCCAGAAGTCCAGCGCGCGCCCATCGGTCAGCATGTAGGCATAGGCGCGATTCCAGGGGTTGATGTCGTTGAAGCCTGGATCATTGACGACCGATGCGACAACTGGATTGCCGCCGCGGCGGGCGAATTCGAGCTGCGTCTCCGGCAGATACCACCAATTCAGGAAGTCCACCGCGACGCGCATCTGCTCCGGCGTGTTGAAGGCATTGACCACCCACGGCTGCCCGCCCATCGAGTAGATGCGCGAGATGCTGCCGTCTTCCTGCATGAACCCGGGCGGCGGGACGATCAGGGTGTTTGCGCGCAGTTCGGGGTCTTCCACCATTGACAGACCGACCGCTGCCCACTGGAAAGCGGAGAAGACCTTGCCCTGCGTGTAGGCATCAACGTTTTCCGCGATGCCCGCGTTGACTGCGCCAGGCGGTTGATAATCCAGCATCCGCCGATTCCAGATCATCGCGTCAGCGTTCACCTGGCTGTTCAGCACGCCCCACACCTCGCGGGTTTCGGGATTCCAGATTTGACCGCCGTTCGACCACATGAACGGATACAGATACATCGTCTGGAAGTCATAGACGCGGCTGTGCTGCATGATCGTGCCGTACAGGTCTTGATCTGGGCGGGTGAAGAACGCCGCCATCTGCTCAAACTGCTCCATCGTCAGCGCTTCGAAGTCCTCGAAGGTCTCCGGCATGGCAAAGCCATATTCGCCTTCGAAGGCGGCGCGCTCCTCTGGATCGAGCAGCAGGTCTTTGCGGACATACAGCACGATCACATCGCCTTCCTGCGGCAGACCCCAGATTTCATCCGTGCCGTCTGGATAAACCTGATAGGTGTCGCGGGCGACTTTGCTGTACAGTTCAAGATCGAGTGCCGGCTGCGGGTCAATCCCCATCGAGGGGATGCCGTTGGCGATCAGCTCGTCGATATCGACGATCCAGCCCGGCTCCGCAAACGCGCCCAACCACTGGCTGTCGCTGATGATGATGTTGAACTCATTGGAGCGGGTCGCCAATGAAGCCGCCGCGCGCTGGAACAACGACTCAAACGGCGACTCCGCGAAGGTGAAGTTGACGGTGTAGCCGAAATTCTCCTGCGCATAGGGGCGGAACAGGTCATTCGCCATCGATGCGCCGAGGCTGCTGGGCAGCCAGCCACCAATACCGAGAATTGCCATATCGATAGTCCGACCTGCCAACGGATGGGCGTCCTGCGCGCTTGCGATGGGAGCGAGCATCAAGGCGATCAGGACAAAGACGAGAATTGAACGACGAAGCCAATTTTGTAACATACTCAACCTTTCTGCGTAACATTCTTGAGTACTGCAGGTTAAAGCGCATGACTTTTACTTGGCTTGAAAATAGCGAATCTCAAGCCGATCCGCTATGATTCTTTCAGGAAATTCTCATTTGTGCAAGTGATTCACATACGTTCAGGCTGGCATCAGCATTCTTGCGAAGACGGTTCAAGTGCGTCAAAATCTGAGATGAGGTTCACAGGCATTGTGAACGCGCAGATTGGGATGCTCCCAATCGGCAAATTTAGTCTGATTTTCTGGAGTATGTTAGGAGTTCATGCCGTGAAGAAAAGCTTTGTGTTTGTGATGGTGGCGCTGATTGCCGCAATCAGTGTCGGTGTGTCGGCGGCTCAGGAGATGCCGTTTGCTGGGATGCGCGTCGTCGTGGCGACGCAGACGGGCAGCGCGATCGGCGGTCCGGTTGAGACCTATCGCGGTGAATGGGAGCGTATGACCGGCGGGACGGTCGAGCTTCAGCAGTTCGCCTTCGGTGACCTGTATCAGAAGATCATCACGGCGTTTGAGACCGGGACGGGCGAATTCGATATGATCATCTACGCCTCCGACTGGTCTGGTGACATCATGGGCGGCGGTTATGTCGTGCCGATCCCGGATGACATCAAAGAGCGCATCGACTGGGAAGACATCCTGCCGCTCTACCGCGAGCGCATTGCTGACTGGGGCGGCACGACTTACGCGCTGCCGTTCGATGGCGACAGCCACATGATGTACTATCGTAAAGACTTGGTCAACCCGAATTCGCAGTACGCCGCTGAGTTCGAGGCGCGCTACGGCTATACGCTCGATGAGCCGCTGACCTGGTCGCAGTATCGCGACATTGCCGAATTCTTCCACAACCGCGAAGTTGAAACCGCCGGCGTGGTTGCGCCGATCAACGGCGTGGTTGAGGCGCAGCGCCGCAATGCGCAGAGCTATTGGTTCATCATCAGCCGTGCCGCGGGCTACACCAAGATTCCCGGCGATCCCTGTTTCTTCTTCGACTGCGAGACAATGGTTCCGCGCGTCAACAACCCCGGCTGGGTGCGTGCGCTTCAGGATTGGGTCGATATCTCGGCGTTCGGCCCTGAAGACATGATCAACTACGATGTGGTCAATGTCCGCGCTCAGTTCCCGGCGGGCAATGCAGTTTTCGGTCTCGACTGGGGCGATGTCGGTCCGATCACGGTCGATCCGAATGTCTCGGTCGTCAATGACCTGACCGGATTCGGTGTGCTGCCCGGCGGAGATCAGTACTGGGACTACAACACCAACGAATGGGTCACGCCGGAGAGCGGCGTCAATCAAGCGCCGTTCATCGCTTACGGCGGCTGGATCATCAGCGTTGCGGCGGACAGTGACGTGATCGAAGCCGCGCTCGACTTTGCGGCGTTCATGGCGGATAAGGAGCTGGCGGCGGTTCTAGCAACCACAGGCGGCACGGGCGTCAACCCGCTGCGCCAAAGCCAGTTCGATAACATCGACATCTGGGTCAATGCGGGCTTCAGCGAAGAGGCGGCGCGCGATTACCTCGATGCTATCCTCAGCACTATCAACCATCCAAACGCCGTTCTGGATATTCGTATTCCCGGCTCGGCAGAATATCTGGATGCGCTCGATGTCGGCGTGGCGCGCGCGCTCTCCCGCGAAGTGACCCCGCAGGAAGCGCTCGACGGCGTGGCGGCGGCGTGGGAACAGATCACGGACCGTCGCGGGCGTGAGGCGCAGGCGGCGTTCTACCGCGCGTCGATTGGCGTCGAGTAACGAACGCCTTCAAGCAGATTGAAGTGGGGGCGTGGGCTTGCCATGCCCCTGCGCTTTTATTCGATAAAGTCTTTGTGAAAAAGGTGGTTTGTCTTGGCTGCGACAACGGAAAAACTCAGTTCGATTCGACCGCTGGTGTCGGAGCCGTCGACCGGCGGAATCCATGAAGACCGCCTGATCAAGCGCGTCTTTCTGACGCCTGCCGTCACCATCCTGCTGCTGATGTCGATCTTTCCGCTGCTCTGGTCGCTGGGGATCAGCTTCACCAACATCGAGCAGGGCAGCCGGCAGATCGTGACCCAGAATTTCCTCGGCTTGGGCTTCGATGTGACGCTGCGCAATTACGAGCGCCTGCTAACAGACCAGCGCTTGTTCGATGTGGCGCGCAACACGCTCTTTTACGTCATTGCTGGCGTAACAGTGCAGTACACCGTCGGTTTCGGGATCGCGCTGCTGCTCAATCAGGATTTTCCCGGTCGAACGGTCTTTCGAGTCATCTTTCTGCTGCCGATGATGATGACTCCGGTGGCGACAGCGTATGCCGGGCGCATGATGTTCGACTCGACGTTCTCGCCGTTGGCACAGCTCATCCGCACCATTGGCAGCTTGTTCGGTGAGCCGCGCCTGACCGCATCCTGGCTGACTCAAGCGTCCTGGGCGCCCTGGACGATTGTCCTGATCGACAGTTGGCAGTGGATTCCCTTCATGACACTGCTGCTGCTGGCGGGGTTACAGGCGATCCCGGAAGAGATTTATGAGGCGGCGCGCGTCGATGGGGCAACCCCCTGGTCGATCTTCTGGCACATCACGTTCCCGATCATGCTGCCAATCTCGATCACAGCGATCCTGATCCGCAGCCTGGAAATCTTCAAGATCATCGACATCATCCGCATCACCACCGGCGGCGGACCTGGCACAGCCACCGAGTCGCTGGTGATGTATGTCTTCAATCAGGCGCTCACGTTTGGCAATTACAGCTATGCGGCGGCGATCTCGTATGTGCTGCTGGTGATGGTGGTCGTCTTCAGCACGGTTTTCCTGGCGATTGGTCGGCGCGCCAATAAGCGGGTCAATGGGTGAGGTAAGATGAAGAAACGCGGCGTTATCGGCACAATTGCTCTGTACACCGTTCTGATCTTCTGGGCGTTTATCGTCCTGTTTCCGTTCTACTGGATGTTCACCACGTCCTTCAAGCGTCCGCTGGATGTCAACCGCATCCCGCGCTACATCCCGTTTGTCGATTTTCAGCCGATCACGGATCACTGGCAGTTCCTGTTGGTGACTCAGCAGGAGCAGACCGTCCGCCAGTTTCGCAACAGCGTGATCGCCGCGTCGTTTTCGTCGATGGTGGTCGTTGTGCTGGGATCGATGGCGGGCTATGGCTTGTCGCGCTTCAAATATTACTGGGGTCGGCTTGGCTGGCGCAACGATAACATCGCTTTCTGGATCATCTCCCAGCGCTTTCTGCCGCCTGCTGTGCTGGTCATCCCCTTTCTGATGATCTACGGCTTCTTGCGCCTGGTTGACACGCATTTCGGGCTGATTCTGGCATATACCGCCTTCAATATCCCGTTCGCCGTATGGATCATGCGCGACTTCTTCGACAGCCTGCCGATTGACCTGGAGGAGTCAGCGCGAGTCGATGGGGCGACGCGAACGCAGGCGTTCTTGCGGATCGTGATCCCGCTCAGCACGCCAGGTTTTGTCACGGTGGCGCTGTTTTCGTTTGTGTTCGCGTGGAATGAGTATCTGTTTGCGCTGATGCTGACGAATTTCAACGCGATCACCATGCCCGTTTACATTGCCGGACAGCAAAGCACGCGCGGCACGGAGTGGTGGTATATTTCCGCACTGGCATTGATCTCGGTCGCGCCGGTCATGTTGATCGGGCTGTTCTTCCAGCGCTATATCACGCGCGGCTTGACGACGGGCGCGCTGCGCGCATGAGCCAGTGATATCCAGCGCATTCGCTTTTCAGTCGCGCCGGTCGATGGTGGTGGCGCGGCGCGGCATGGTGGCGACGAGCAATCCACTCGCGTCACAGGCGGGTCTCAACATTCTCCGTCAGGGCGGGAATGCAGCGGACGCGGCAATTGCGGCGGCGGCGGTGCTGAACGTCACTGAGCCGGCATCGACTGGCATCGGTGGCGACTGCTTCGCGCTCTTTTACGACTCCAAGACCCGTGCCGTCACTGCAATGAATGGCAGTGGGCGCGCTCCCGCTGCGCTGACTCTGGACATCGCCCGCCGCGACGGGCTGCATATCACCAGCCCGCACGCGGTGACCGTGCCTGGCGCGGCGGCGGGCTGGGAAGACCTGCTCAAGCGGCATGGGCGCATGACCTTAGCCGATGTCCTGACCGATGCCATCCACTATGCGCGCGACGGTTTTCCAGTGCATCCGGTGTTTGCGGCGAGCTGGAAACGGGCTGAGGCGCTGCTCAAACGCTCACCCAATACTGAGGACTATCTGCCGGGCGGCGCGGCGCCGAGCGCGGGTCAGATCGTGCGGCTGCCCGGTCTGGCGCGGACGTTTCAAGCGGTTGCCGAGGGCGGCGCGGCGGCGTTTTATACAAGCCGGATCGCCGATGCCATCGTTGAGACGATCCAGCGGGCGGGCGGAGTCATGACCCACGCCGACCTTGCCGCGCACACGACCACCTGGGACGCGCCAATCCACGCGGATTATCGCGGCGTGACGGTCTGGGAGTGTCCGCCCAATGGGCAGGGGCTGGCGGCGCTGCAAGTCATGCGCATCGCTGAGGGGTTCGATCTGAGTTCGCTGGCATGGGACTCGCCGGAGCGCCTGCATCTGATGGTCGAGGCGATGCGGCTGGCATTCGCTGATGCGCGCTGGTATGTCGCGGACATGGCGACCGATCCCGCGCCGCTAGACCTTCTGCTGTCCGATGAATACATCAAAGCGCGGCGTGCGCTAATTCAGTCCTATGCTGCCATGCAGCCGCCGCGCTTCGGCACGCCGTTCGGCGGATCAAACACGGTCTATCTGAGCGTCGTCGATGGCGACGGGAACGCCTGCTCGTTCATCAACAGCCTGTACACCGGTTTCGGCACGGGCATGGTGGCTCAAGGGACGGGCGTCTTTTTGCAGAGCCGGGGCGCGCTGTTTGAACTCGATGAAGGGCATCCGAACGCGCTTGCACCGGGGAAACGCCCTTATCACACGATCATCCCGGCATTGGCAACCCGCGATGGCGATCTGTGGGCATCGTTCGGCGTGATGGGCGGCTTCATGCAGCCGCAGGGGCATTTCCAGGTGATGGCGGCGATGCTGGACGATGGACTTAACCCGCAGGAGGCGCTCGACCGACCGCGCTGGTGTCTGCTGGAAGGGACAAGCTCCAGTGTTCTGGCGCTGGAGGAGGGCATTCCGGTGGCGACAATGGCGCGCCTGGCTGAGATCGGACATGTCGTCCAGCCGGTGAGCGGAGCGGGGCGCGGCGTCTTTGGCGATGGGCAGATCATCCGCCGCGACTCACAGGGCGTGCTGTATGGCGGCAGCGACCCGCGCAAAGATGGGCTGACAGCGGCGTTCTAAGAGGTAAGGAAGCAGAGTCTCGGCACGTCCATGATAAATGATGATCCTTGTGAACGATGAGAACGAACATGGCTGAGATTCTAAATGTCAATGATGCAGAACTTGAAAAGCTTCTGAATGGGGATAAGCCCGTTTTGGTGCTGCTGACCAGCGGTGATGGGCTGCGTGGCGATTTCCGGGCGGCGTATGAAAAGGCGGCGAAGGAGCAGCCGGGTATGATCTTCACCCGCGTCGATCCGGCGCGCAATCCGAAAGCGGCGGCGCGCTTTCAGGCGGATAATGGCAAGCCGCTGTTGGTGGCGTGGTACTGTGGGGAAGTCGTTGCGGCGCGCCCGAAGCCGTGGGCAAGCGATCTGCCGCTAACGCTTGAACTGGTCGAGGCAAAAGTTAAGGCGCTCAACCCTGAAGCTGCTGAGACGGTGGTTGAGAAACCGACGAAAGCGGTTGTCCACAGTAAGCCGGTTGCGGTCACCGATGTGACATTTGAGCAGGAAGTCCTTAACAGCGATCTGCCCGTGCTGGTCGATTTCTGGGCGGCGTGGTGCGGTCCGTGTCGGATGGTCGCGCCGATCCTGGACAAGCTGGCGGCGGAATTCGCGGGTCAGATCAAGATCGCCAAGGTCGATGTGGACGCCAATCCAGGGCTGTCGCAGGCGTTCCGCATTCAGAGCATCCCCAATCTGATGGTGGTCAAGAACCGGACGATCATCTTCAATCAGCCGGGCGCGCTGCCTGAAGCGCAGCTGCGCGAGCTGGTCAAGCAGGCGATTGCCATCGATGTGCCGGCTCCGAAGCCGCAGGCTCCGCCCGTCCGTTAATCGCGCGGGATTGAGAATCAAAAAAGGACGCTCATTGTGCGGCGTCCTTTTTTGATTCGCCGCGTTTAGCTTCGGACGGCGTAGGTGACGATCAGCGCGGTGTCGGTGACCTCAAAAGCGGTAATTCTGCCAGGGATTTCGTTCTGTAAATAGCGCAGCCATGAGGCATTGATCTGAGTATTGATCTGGTTGACAATGCTTGGCGAGGCTGCGCCCCCGTTGACGGTCAGATTGTCGAGCGATACAAAGATGCGTCCGTTGATGAGCGACAGGGTATAGGTCGCGGCAAAATTATAGCTGGTTGTGCCGCTGCGAGCCGAGCGCAGGGTGTAAACCCCGGTCATGACCGCTCTATCTGGCGCGACCAGATCGACAGCGAGATCGCTGAACTGGCGTCGGACAGGATTGGTGATGGCGAAACTGGCATTGATATCGTCTTCGGTAATGGTGATGGTGCGGGTGACGGCGCTTTGCGCGGCAACCATCGAGAACGGGATGAGCATACCAACGAGTGCGACCAGGACAAGCCATTTCTTCATGTTAATTTTCCCCTCTAGACCATTTCATGCGCGATCGTTATGATCACCATAAGTGCCGCGTGTTGTCAAAGTTTGTTGAGGATGTAAACGCGGTATAAAAGATACGAAAGCGGCGTTTTTCCCAATGAGCAGTCCGATCTACGTTTTCATCAGCTCGAAAATGCAGGAGCTTGCTCCGGAACGTAAAGCGCTGCGCGAACTGCTGCCGACTTTAGGACAGGGCGTGGTCGATCTGCGCGCATGGATATTCGAGGACGACGCCCCTGCAAGCAACCAGTCGATTCGCGATGTCTACCTGAAGGCGCTGTCGAGTGCCAGCCTGTATCTGGGCATTTTCTGGAACGAATTCGGTCAATATACCATCGACGAGTTTGAGCAGGCGTCACGGCGCGGCATCGACCGGCATATCTACGTTAAGGATGTGGACGCGGACAAGCGCGATCCGCAGTTAGCGGCGTTTCTCGCCTCGATCAGCGGCGTGACCTCGGGTTTGACCCCGAAATGGTTCAAGACGGTCGATGAACTGAAAGCGGCGGTCAAGCGGTCAGTTGAGGCATGGATTCGCGAGCGCATTGTGCCGCGCCCGGGCGCGCGCGAGGCGATCTACGCTGAGGATGCCGATGATCTGCCCGATCTGCCCTGGCGGCTGATCGGGCGGACGGGCATGATCGAACGCTTGCGCGCTCTGCTTGATAATGGGGAGCGCGTTCTGGTCAATGGATTTGGCGGCGTCGGCAAGACGGCGCTGGCGGCATCCGCAGCGGCGAGCTGGCTTGACGACGGGCGGGGCGCGGTGCTGTGGCTGCGAGTTGGCAGCGAGGACGCAGATACGATCATGGAGACGCTGGCGCGGGCGCTGGACGATCCGCAGGCGGTCGCGGCGGCGTCCGGCGAGGCTAAAGCGCGCACGCTGCGCGATCTGCTCAAGGGATCGGATGTGCGGCTGCTGGTGTTGGATGACGCTTGGAACGGCGCGGCGCTGACGGCGCTTCTAACCGCGCTGCCGCGCAGGCTGCCGCTGCTGGTCACGTCGCGGCAGCGCTTCAACCTGCCGCGCATCCTCGACCTGGATGAGCTGTCTCCGGATGAAGCGCTCGACGCGCTCGGTTATTTCGCGGGCGATCAGGACTACCGCCGCGACCCGGAGGCAAAGGCGCTCTGCCGCCAGTTGGGATACGTCCCCTATGCGTTGGAAATTGCAGGGGGGCGGCTGAAAATCGACCATCTGACGCCAGCGCAGCTTCGCAGGCAGATCGCCGCTGCGCCGCACGACATCGCCATGCCGCCCGATTTCATCGACGAAGGGCGGCAGTCCTTCAAAGACCTGCTCGATGCCAGCCTGAACGCGCTCGACGCGCGGGCGCGCTCGGTCTTTCTGGCGATTGGCGCGCTCTTTGCGCCGACTTTCACCGTTGAACTGCTGGCATTGGTGCTGGAACGCCCGCCGGATGAAGTCAATGAAGCGCTTAATGAGCTGCACCGCCGCAGTCTGGTCAAGCGAACGCATGATGAGGCGGAGTTTCGCCTGGATGTCTATCGGATGTATGACCTTGCCTACAGTTATGTCCGCACACGCTTTTTGACCAGCGGAGCCAGCGAGGCTAGGGCGCTGAAAGCCGTGCAGCGCTATGTTGCCCGGCACAAGCAGAATCTGGATGCGCTCGATCATGAACAAGCAAACTGGATCGGCGCGGCGTATCAGATGGCGGAGACAGGGCGCGATGTCGAGCTGATCGCGCTGATGCGCCTGCTCGCGGTCGAGGCGGGCTATTTCGATGCGCGCGGCTACAGCCCAGATGCCCTTGACCTGATCAAGACGGCGATCAATGCCGCGCGCACCCGCGCGGATAGCACATCAGCGCATTACCTGCTGACCAGCCTCGGCAACGCCTATCGCCAGTATTTTCGGCAGTATAACGCCGCATTTGGCGCGTATACAGAGGCGCTGGAACTGGCGCGAACGATGAATGACCCGAACCGCGAGGCGCGGCTGCTGACCGCGCTCGGCACAACCCGCTTTCATCAGGGCGCGGACGATGCCGATACCTATTATGACCGCGCCGCCGCACTTGCGCAGCAGCATCACGATGATGACGCGATGGCGGTGGTCTTGAATCATCGCAGTTTTTACGAAGGGCAAAAGCAGCCGCCTGATTTTAGGCGCGCGCGTCAGTTTTCCGATCAGGCGGTGCAGATCGCGGTGCGGCTCAACATGCCGGAGTTTCATTTCTCATCGCTGCTCAATCGGGCGAGCTGCGAGCGTGAACTGGGACAAATCGACGCCGCCCGCGTCAGCGATACGCAAGCGCTGGCGCTGGCACGGCGGCACAATAATCGTCTGTGGATGGCGGATGCGCTTTGGGCATTGGGCGAGGATCATCATGCGGCAGGCGACCGAGTCAAGGCTCAGCAGGCTTTTGAGGAGTCGCTTGCGCTGTGGATGCAGAGCGGAGCGGACGACCGCGCCGACGAACTGCGGGCGTTCATGCGTGCGCAGGGCTATCAGACTTGAGAAAACGCGCCCAATACGCCTTGTTTAGAGCGCGCCAGATTTCCCTGAATATGCGATAATGCCAGTCAATAATCGGATCACTGCGAGGGGGTACGAATGCGAATCCGAATGATGTGGTTAGGGATTGTGGCGCTGCTGCTGGGACTGCCGGTGATGCCAGCGGCAGCGCAGGGACGCCCGGCGGGCGCGGGCTGCCCGGTCAACGATTTTCAACTGCTCGGTCAGCGCTGGCGCGCGGGCAACGTGTTTGAGGGTGTGCCATCGTTTGTCGGGCTGGACGACAAAGCGCGGCTGAGTCCGTTTCAGCAGCCGCACGATCCGGATACTGAGGGGATCGTGCCGGATGAAGCGCTGCGAGAGGCGTTTCGGATGTATGCGAATTTTGACCCTGCTCCGCTGCTGAGTAGCGCTGGCATCCCAACATTGATCATCGTGGTCGATGATTTCACCGCGCCCACGCCTGCCGAGTCGCACGGGGCAGCCGTCTACAGTGTGCTTGAGCGGATGATCGGCGCGCTTGGCGTCCCGCCAGCGCGGATCGGGTTGGCGCAGATCGATCTGGCGGCGGATAACTACAATCTCAACCTGGTCGCCACGCGGATCGAGCAGGCGATTCGGTCAAATAATGCGTATAGCCGGTTCGTGATCAACATGAGCTTCATCATCATCCCGTGCCAGGGCGTGATCACAGTCGAGGGACAGCGGATCGCCTTCAATTTCGATCAGTTCATCGTCGATTACCGCGACAGCCGAGGCGAAGCGGCGCTGCTGACGGCGGTCGCTGACCAAGTCCCTGGTCTGATCCCGCCGCCGGACAGTCCGCTCGGCGCGCAGAAGCGTCAGTCCCCAGTTGAGCAGGTCGGCGTGCCAGGCGGCGACCTGCCTCCCGACTTTCCGGGGCAGGGCGATGTCGTGCCGCGACCATTTGCGGAGGGGATCGCGGCGTTTGCGGCTGATTACACGCGCGGTGCATATAACCCGCGCCGCGCCAATGAGACTGCCGATCCGCTGCGGCGTTCGCTGATGCGGCTGCGCGGGTTAGGGTCTGAGATTGTGTTTGTGGCATCGTCGGGCAACTTCGGGCAGACCGAGTCCTTTGCGCCGGGCAGTTTCCCAGAGGTGATCAGCGTGAGCGCCAGCCTCGCCAATGACTTTACTGCCATCTGGCTGCCGACCAATGGCGGCGAAGTTATGGCGCCGGGGGCGTGGTATCCGCTGGGGGCGGAATTTGTCGCGGGGACATCGTTCAGCGCGCCCGCCATGAGCGGACTGACAGCGGTGCTTTTGTCAAGCGGGACAGTACGCTGCAATTTCACACCGCTGATGAACGGGCGCTATGACAATCTGTATTTTGCGACGGCGGCGCTGAGAGCCTGCGGGTTGTAGGAATATGGGTAAGGGACACGATATAGTCGTGTCCCTACGCTTGTACAGGTCAGTTGACTGCTGCGCCGGTGAAGAAGCGCTTAATGGCGCTGCCAGCGGAATTCTCGCGCAGATAGGCGATATGGTCGCCGGAGAAGGGGCGCGGCTGCATCTTGAAGTAGGTGACCAGCGCGTTATCGCGGACGACATTTGGCTCTTTGAGCAGCTCCAGAAGCGTTAGCGAGACGGGCGTGCCGGGCAGCGCCTTCTCCATGACGAACACAGCCGGGCGCAGCAGACCGACGGGCGCGTTGATCAGGACGCGCTTTTCGTTCATCGCGTTGAGGATGCGCTTCTGAATCTCGCCCAGCGTCAGGATTTCGGGTCCGCCGAGTTCAAATTCCTTGCCGACAGTGTCGTTATCATCCAGAGAGCGGGTGATCGTCTCGACCACATCGTAGATTGAGACGGGTTGAAACTCCGCTGTGCCGCCGCCAACCAGCGGAAAGACAATTGGCGTCAGGCGCACCAGCCGTGCGAAGGCGTTGAAGAATTCATCTTGAGGTCCGAAGATCGCGGACGGGCGGATCGCCGTCCATTCCAGCCCGGATGAAGCGACGTATTCCTGTGCCTTGCCCTTGCTGCGCAGGAAGCGCGAGAAATGATCCGGGCGCGCCCCGTTCTGGCTGACGTTGATGAAACGGCGCACGCCAGCTTTTTCCGCCGCATCGACCAGGTTGATCGTCCCTTGGAAATTGACCTCTTCATAGGTCTGCCCGCCCCGTTCTATCGCAATCGCCACCGTGTGGACAATCGCGGAGACCTCATTCATCAGAGGCGGAAGGCTGGCGCGGTCGGTTACGTCGCCCTGCACGAACTCGACTTTGTCCGCGACATCTGCCAAGCGCATTTTCGCCTTGTCGATTCCGCGCACCATCGCCCGGACAGGTCGCCCCTGCTGCACCAACCGGCGCACCACATTGTTTCCGACGAATCCGCCTGCCCCTGTCACCAATACGGACATGCTGCTTTTCCCTCTCACTGCATTTCATCACTAAACATATATTCCAACGCTAACCTGCTGGTTTAATTCTTTCATGGGAAGCAGATGAATGCCGGATTAAGGGGCGATCAACGCAGCCGAATTGTGCCGAGATCGAGAAAATCGCTCTCTCCGACAGATAGCCGGGCGTGCGGCGGGTCAAGATTATATAGTCCGACGATCAGACGGTATTCGCCGGGGGGCAGCGAGTCAGGGATGAACAGCGCGTGATTGTCGGCGATGATCTCGCCCGCTGTCCAGGTGGTGGTCAGCGCCAAACCGCCGCCGGGTTCGCTGTCGCGCTGCGCTGCCAGGACGCCGTTCGAGTCGAGAAGCTGCACGAAGACCTTGTAGCGCTGAGTCAGCGTCGCTTCGGCGCGCCAGTTCAGCCGGACTTGCAGCACATCGCCAGGATGCAGCGCCTCGGCGCTCAGCGCATAGCCCACCAGCGCGATCCCGCCGCCAAACTCGACGCCGCTCATGCGTTCGATCTGCATCGGCGCAGGCATGACGTAGCGGGCGAGCCGCAGATCGCCGTACCAGGTGTCGTCCAGTTCAAAAGCGCCTGCATCGAGCGTCGTCTCAACGATCCGACGCGGATCGCGCTCATTTTCGCCGTAAAAGAGGACGTATGCGCGCGCATAGTTGGCGATGATGCCCTCGACAGCGGCGCGGGTGGCGTCATCGTCGTTCGACAGCCCGACCGGCAGCGGGTAGATTGGCAGATCGCCGCTGTAGTAATAGCCAAAGACTTCGATCTGATTGGGCGCGCTGAGGATGATCGCATCGCCAGGGCGCGAGCCGGCGCTGATGCGTGCGGCGGCGGCGCGGTAATCCGGGCGCTGATAGGCGGGGTCGCTGTATAAGCGCAGCGTGCCGTCGGTCAGCATGATGATCATCAGGGCGGGGACTCCCCAACGGGGCAGGCGTGTGCTTTGACCTGGCGGCGTCAGGGTTGTTCGCATGCCGATCACCCCCCGCGCCAGCCAGAGCGCCATGCCGATCTGCGCGGGCAGCAGAAATTTCAGGTTGGCTTCGCGGAACAGGTCGAACGCCACAAAGACGCCAACAGGGACGATCACCCACAGGATCGGCACGATCAGCCCTAATCTCGCTTTGCCGACGCGAACAAAGCTGAACAACATCACCAGCGGGGCGATCAGCGGCGCGGTGGCGTCGGCGCTGATGCCGAAACTCAGCCAGCGCAGCAGCGTCAGCAGCGATTCGCCCAGCGGCGCAGAGTCGCGCACCTGTCCCCACGTCGTGAGCTGATGCAGCGCGGTCGGTATCCAGGGCGCAAATGAGGCAATCGCCAGCAGACTCGCGCTCGCGAAGGCGATCCAGCGGCGCGGCTTTGCCCCCACAACGACGACCACGCCCTGCGCCAGCATGAAAAACGGGAAGGCGTAATGCGTCCATAAGCCCGCTCCATTGAGCAGCCCTAAAATCAGCGCTGAGCGCGGAGTCGGGCGTTCAATCAGCCGGATCAGGGCGTAAAAGCTCGCTGCGCCCCACAGTGTCAGCAGGGCATACATACGCGCTTCCTGCGCGTAGTAGATGCTGAAGCTGTGGAGCGCGACCAACAGCAGCGCCAGGATACCGCCCGTTGTGCCCAACAGCCGCCGCCCGATAGCGTAGGTCAGCGCTGCGCTGACAATGCTGGCGAACGCCGATAGGCTCCGCAGTGCAAACTCTGACTCGCCCATCAGCGCGCGCCAGCCCGCCAGCAGCCAGTAATAACCGGGAGGATGAATATCACGGGCGGCGTTGTCGGCGATCGCGCTCAGCGTCCGCGTGGACTGCACGTAGCTGTTGCCTTCATCGTACCAAAGCGACTGCACGCCGAGATCGTGCAGCCTCAGCGCGGCGGTCAGCAGCAGGAGCAGGATTAGCACGGGTCTCATCGGCGTCGCACGAGCAGAATCAGCGCGATCAGACCGATCCCGCCGCCGATCAGACCGAGCCGCGCCCCGGTCTGGTCGATGATGGTGATCGACTCGATCTCAAAGCTGCCATCCAGCGCGAGGGCGCGAGTCTCCGCGAAAATCGATGTGTGTAGGGGCGTATCCGTCCAGTTGGCAGCGCTGCCCAGCCCGTCGATCTGACCGCGCCAGCGGACGATCACGTCCGTCCCGCGCGCGGTGAAGCGCATACCGGAATCGTCACGCTGAATCGCCCAGTCGGACGCGGGATGCACGCCCTGATAGAGCGTCGGTGTGAGCGTGGACGTATACGCGCGCATGGCGTCGTAAATCGGCAGCGGGGTGAAGTCTGGCTCGACCATGCGGAAGTAATACCATGACTGCCCGCGCTCGGACTCGTCGGGGCGCTTGAAAAACCACACATTCATCACCCCGACCCATGACCATTCTTCCTGCATCCGCTGATACGCCTGCACCATATACTCGGCGGCTTGCTGGCGGGTGACGATGCCAAAATTTTCGCGCCCGGTCACATCGGGCGGGACTTCCGGCGAGTCGATGGGATTCCAGCCCGCTTCGCTGATCCAGATCGGCTTGTGCGCGTCGCCATTGGCGACCATCAGATCGCGCAGGTAGAGATGGCGGGGAAAATTGTTGGTCACGCTGCGCAGACGGCGGTCGGTGGGTCCGCTGAAGAAGCCGTATGCCTGTGCCGACAGGATGTCGAAGCAATCCGCCGCGCCAGCGTCATACATGCGCTGGAGGAAGACGAATTCGCTTAGGTTTTCCGGAAGCAGCGCCACGGTGGGCGAGAGCGCCGCGCTGATGACCAAGATGTCCGGGTCGATGGCTTTCAGCGCCCGATAGGTGCGGCAGAGCATATCGGTGTAGGCTTCGGGATCGACCGGCTGATTGCCCCATTCGGGGAAGATGTTCGGCTCATTCCATATCTGATAGTGTTGGATGCGCCCGCGATAGCGCTCGGCGACGGCGGACGCAAAATTGACGTAATCCTGCATGTCATCCGGCGGTGCGAATGCGCCGATGCTCGGATCGGCATGTGACCAGGCAGGCGGATTGTCGATGCGGGCGATGATGCGAACACCATGCTGCTCCGCCAGCGCGACGATCTGGTCATATTTCGCCCAGGCATCGACGACGCCGACCGCCGCGACGTTGCGCCGATCCTCGAAGTCACCGCGCCCGTGAATTTCGATGTCTTCCCACGGGAACTGCTGGCGTATCCAGCCGAAACCTGCCTCTGCGATCATCTGCATTTGGCGTTCGCGCTTGGCGGGTTCGACTTCGAGCTGCAAGAAGGTGTTGACGCCAAACGGGTTGACATCGGTGTGTGCCATCAGAGTCAGCGGCGCGGTGTTCGGCTGCGGGCGGAACTGCGTCCCGACCCACTCGACCATGCCGCGAATCTGCGCCGCAGGGGTTTCTTCTCCGGTCAGCGACCAGAAAATGCGCCATGCCAGCCCGCGATTTGCCAAGTCGAGCAGGAGCAGGGCGCTTGACAGTAAAACCGCCGCCAGACCGATCAGGCGGCGGCATGAAAAGCGAGAATGGATTTGCATGACGCGAATTATAGACGATCCCGCGTTATAATCAGGGTCGAGTTCGGTCAATGTGTAGGAGGCAGGCTCATGCCGGACGTAAATCACAACCATGTCGATGACCGGATCGAAGACGCAGCCAGTGCGGTCATCAAAGCCGCGAGTGAATGGTCGCGGGAGGCGCGCAAACGCGCGGAGGACATCAAGTCCGAGGCGGCGAAGCAGATTTTACACGCAGCCGAAGCCCTGCGGCGCGAAATTCGCGAGGCGAAAGTGGATGGCGACGCGCTGAAGGGGGTCGATGAGGTCGCCGGACATCTCGAAAAGGCGGCGGTCTTCCTGAAGAACAATGCATTTGAGGGCGCGGCGGCGAAAGAGGTCAAGCAGTCCACGGAGGACAATCCCTGGCGCAATCTGCTGATCGCGCTGGTGATCGGAATCATCATCGGTTTGCTGCTGCGCGGCGACAAGAAATAAGCGCATGGTCAAGTTCATCATCGGCTTTCATAAGCCCGACGATGAAACGCGTTTCGAAAACACCTACAATGACTTTCTGGCGCTGGCAGAGCGGATGCCCGATCTGAAACGGCGTCAGGTCTGTCATGTGTTCGGCAGTCCGATGGGCGAGGCGCGTTTCTATCGTCTGCTGGAACTGTATTTTGAGGACAATGCCGCGATGGACGCGGCGCTGCGCTCACCGGCAGGTCAGGAGGCGGGCGCAGAATTGCTCAAGCTGGGGCGGGATCGCTTTGAGCTGGCATTTGCGCAGGTCTATGAGGAGTGAGTCACATGGCGGATATGCCCGAACTGAAGGCGCGCATCCTAGCGGAAGGGCGTAATCTCGGCAGCGGTATCCTGAAGATCGACAGCCTGCTCAATCACCAGCTCGATCCGGTTCTGATGCAGCAGGTGGGTGAGGAGATCGCCAAACGCTTCGCCTCGGTCAAGATCGACCGAATCTTGACGGCGGAAATCTCCGGCATCGCTCCGGCGATGATGGCGGGGCTAGCGCTCGGTGTGCCGGTGGTGTATGCGCGCAAGACCAAGCCGATCACGATGTCCGGTCCGGTCTTTCTGGAGACCGCGCCATCGCACACGAAAGGCGGCGAGGTCAACCTGCTGGTGTCGGCGGAGTTTTTGCGTCCCGATGAGGATGTGCTGGTGATCGATGACTTTCTCGCCAGCGGCAAAACGATGATGGCGCTGCTGCGGATGGTGATGAGCGCCAAAGCGCGAATCGCTGGGATCGCGGTTGTGGTCGAAAAAACGTTTGAGGGCGGGCGCGCTTATCTGGAGTCGGTCGGAGTCAGCGCGCGCATCGAAGCGCTGGCGACGATCATTAGCATGGACGATGGCAGCATTCGCTTTCGAGGCGACTCATGACCGATCCGCGTCTGGGGGGCATCGTTGTCATCGATTACGGCTCGCAGTACACACAGTTGATCGCGCGTCGCATCCGTGAGCAGGGTGTCTATGCGGAAGTGCTGCCGCATGACGCCGATCTCAGTCGGATCGAGGCGCGCCGTCCGCGCGGCGTGATTTTGTCGGGCAGTCCGCACAGTGTCTACGAGCCAGACGCACCGCAGTTCCCCGCTGTTCTGCTGGGGCGCGGACTGCCGGTGCTGGGGATATGCTATGGGATGCAGGCGATGGCGCACGCGCTCGGCGGAGAGGTTGCGGGGTCGAGCGTGCGCGAATATGGCGCAGCGCAGATCACCGTCGTGCGCGAGTCGCCTTTGTTCGCGGGTTTGCCAGAAACGCTCAATGTCTGGATGTCGCATGGCGACCGGATCGAACGTCTGCCAGCGGGCTTTGTCGCTTTGGCGCAGTCAGCGGGCAGCCCGTATGCGGCGATGGGCGATCTGGCGCGCGGATGGTATGGCGTGCAGTTTCATCCTGAAGTCGTGCATACTTCTGAAGGAGCGGCGCTGCTGCGCAATTTCTTGTTCGGCGTGTGCGGCTGCGCGGCGAACTGGTCAGCCGGGGCATTTATCGATGATGCGATCAGCGCGATTCAGCGCACGGTCGGCGGTGAGCGCGTGCTGTTGGGGCTTTCCGGCGGAGTTGACTCGGCGGTGGCATCGGCGCTGCTGCACCGCGCGATTGGCGAGCGGCTGATCGCCGTGTTTGTCAACACGGGGATGCTGCGTCTAGGCGAGGCGGAAAGCGTCGTCAGGACATTTCGCGATGAGCGCGGGATCAACCTGATCGCGGTGGACGCGACGGAGCGCTTTCTGGATGCGCTCCAGAACGTCACCGACCCGGAGGCGAAGCGCAAAATCATCGGCAAGCTGTTCATCGATGTGTTCGCGGATGAAGCGCGCCGGCTGGAGGGGGAGGGCGTGCGCTTTCTGGCGCAGGGGACGATCTACCCGGATGTGATCGAGTCGGCGGCGAGCAGCAAGACGGCGAAGGTCATCAAGAGCCACCACAATGTCGGCGGGCTGCCGCCGGATTTGCATTTCAGTCTGATCGAGCCGCTGCGGGACCTGTTCAAGGACGAAGTCCGGCGTGTGGGCGAGGCGCTCGGACTGCCAGAGGAGATCGTCTGGCGGCAGCCGTTTCCGGGTCCCGGGCTGGCGGTGCGCTGTCTGGGGACGATCACCTGGGAGCGTTTGGAGACGCTGCGCGCCGCTGACGCCATCTTCACCGACGAACTCGGTCGGGCGGGCTTGCTGCGAACTGGCACGGCGCAGAGCTTCGCAGTGCTGCTGCCGGTCAAGAGCGTCGGCGTGATGGGCGATGCGCGCACGTATGAGGAAGTGATCGCGCTGCGCGCTGTGACCACCAACGATTTCATGACGGCGGACTGGGCGCGCCTGCCGTATGAACTGCTGGCGCGCGTCAGCAGCCGGATCGTCAATGAGGTGAAGAGCGTTAACCGAGTCGTCTACGATGTGACCAGCAAGCCGCCCGCCACGATCGAGTGGGAATGAGATTTTTCTAACCTGATCTCCCCCATTTTGTAATTCGCGCTATACTATCCGCCATTGTCCGGAGCCGCTCGTTTCCTGGAGGGTTGGTCTGTGGCGATCAGCCTGGATTTCAGCCGTTCACCCGGTCACAACGCGCGGGAGCGCACGCAAGGTCGCCTACTGGCACTCCCTGCGCTGTTGTGGCTGATTCTTTTTTTCCTGCTGCCGCTGGTCATCGTCTTTGTTGTCAGCCTCATGACTCGCGGACGAGCAGGGACAGTAACCCTGCCGCTGACGCTCGAAAACTACGAGCGCGTTTTCACAACCTACTTGCCTACCTTCGCGGACTCGATCCTGATCGCCGTCCTGACGACCCTGATCTGCTTGGTGGTGGGGTATCCACTGGCATTTTTCATCAGCACGCGCGAGCGTAAATGGGTGCAGCAGATCGCCTTGTTCCTGGTAATCCTGCCGTTTTGGACGAATTTCCTGGTGCGCACCTATGCATGGAAGGTCATCCTGGGTCCTGATGGTGTGATCAGCGCGCTGGCAGGCGGCGGAGTCAATTTGCTGAACACCAATTTTGCGGTCTTGGTCGGATTAGTGTACGGCTTTCTGCCCTTCATGGTGCTGCCGATCTATACCTCGATTGAGCGCTTCGATTTCCGCTTGGTCGAAGCCGCGCATGATCTGGGCGCCAATGACTGGCGCGCTTTCTGGCGCGTTGTCTTTCCGCTGACGCTGCCCGGCGTGGCGGCGGGCTGCATCCTGGTCTTCATCCCGGCAATCGGCGCATTCGTGACCCCCGACCTGCTCGGCGGGACGCAGGGATTCATGATCGGCAACTTGATCAATCAGCAGTTCAGAGGCTTAGGACACTGGCCCCGAGGCGCAGCCGCATCGATGGTGATGATGGCGCTAGTCGTTCTGGGCTTGATGTTCTATGCTTGGATGAATCGACGGAGGAACTGAGCGATGGCACAGGTAGCCCTGCCTGATCGTTCGACGCAGCCGACATGGATTGCGTTCGATCAAGCCAAGATTCGCCGTGACCTGCTGATCCGCCGTTTCGGGAAAGTGTTCGGCATCGTCGAGCCTGTTTTTGGCTATTTCTTCCTCTGGGCGCCGATCTTGCTGCTCGTCATTTTCTCATTCAATGACTCGCGGACGGTCTCGACCTGGCGCGGTTTCACGCTTCAGTGGTATTCGAATATCTTCAACAACATCGTCGGGACAGAGGCGCGCTTTTCCACCGATCTGATGCTTCAGTCGCTCGGCAACAGCCTGTTTGTCGGGGTGTCATCAACGCTGATCGCGACGATCATCGGGACGATGGTCGCGCTGAGTCTGGCGCGCGGGAATTATCCGGGCAAGCAGTACATCGATGGGCTGCTGTTTCTGCCAGTCGTCATCCCGGAGATCACGCAGGCGCTGTCGCTGGCGATTTTTTTTAATGTACTCTTCAACTGGTTTAACAGCGTCACAGGGATTCCGGCGCAGTCCGGCTTTGGGACGATCATCATCGGTCATGTCGCGTTCAACATTTCGTATGTCGCGATTGTTGTGCGCGCGCGCCTGGCGGATATGAATCCGCGCCTTGAGGAAGCCGCCCGCGATCTTGGCGCGAACGAATGGCAGACCTTCCGAAGGGTGACGCTGCCGCTGATCATGCCCGGCATCATTTCCGGCGCGCTGCTGGCATTCACGCTGTCGCTGGACGACTTCGTGATCACGCTGTTCACAGCGGGCGTGGGGACGACCACACTGCCCGTGTATGTCTACGGCTTGCTCAAGCTATCGGTCACGCCGGAGATCAACGCCATCTCAACGCTGATCCTGGTGGCTTCAACCGTGCTGGTTGGTATTTCGCTGCGCTTGCAGGGGCGAAATGTCGCCAGTTGATGAAAAAACAGACCCAAAATTTGGGGAATGCGATCCCTTGACGGGGGCGCAGAATACACTATAACTATCGGCGTCCATTACAGACTGAGGAGTAAAGCCCATGCGGAAGTGGTCATTCGTATTGGTTGTCGCGCTGATATTGGGCGCGGTCGGCGTGGTCAGCGCGCAGGCGCGCGAGGGTTGGACATGCCCCGATGGCTTTCAGGGGCAGACACTGAGCATCTACAACTGGTCTACCTATGTCGCAGAGGACACGATCAGCAATTTTGAGGCGCTCTGCAGCGTGCGCGTGATTTACGACGTGTTTGAGAGCAATGAAGCGCTGCTCGCCAGACTGCGCACGGGTAATCCGGGCTATGACATCATCGTCCCGACGGACTACATGGTGTCGATCATGATCGCTGAGAATCGACTGCTGCCGCTGGACAAGAGCCTGATCCCCAACTTCGCCAACCTCGTTCCTGAATTGATCGATCAGGAGTTCGATCCGGGCAATATGTACAGCGTGCCGTATCAGTGGGGGACGCAGGGCTTTGGCTACAACATTGAGCGCACCGGCGAACCGATCACAAGCTGGGAGCAGTTCTTCGCGTATACCGGACCGGTGGCGTGGCTGGATGACATGCGCGCCACGATTGGCACGGCGCTGCTGCTGCTCGGATATGACCCCAACAGCGAAAACCCCGATGAAATTCGTGAAGCCGCTCAATACCTGATCGAGCGCGGGCGTGGGGTGGTCGCGATTGCGCCGGATGACGGTCAAGCGTATCTGGAGCGCGGCGAAGTCGATGTGGTGGTCGAATACAGCGGCGACATCTTCCAGTTGATGGCAGACTGCGCATGCGACACCTATGGCTACGCGATCCCCGAAGAGGGCGGCGTCATTTGGATGGACAACTTGGCGATCCCGGTCGGCGCGCCGAATGTGGCGCTGGCGCACGTGTTCATCGATTATATCCTCGATCCGCAGGTCGGCGCAGACATCAGCAACTACACAGCCTATGCGACGCCCAATCAGGCAGCGCTCGATCTGGGCTTGATCGAGGAGGAGCTGCTCAACAATCCCAGTATTTATCCCACGGGTGATATTCTCGCGCGCCTGTTCTTCATCGAAGAAGTGCCGGATGCCGAAATCTACTACCTGGATGCCTGGGACGAGATCAAGATCAGGCTCGGACGCGGCTGATCGCTCAGCCTGAATGAGTGTGAGGCGGTATGACAGCGGACTATGACATCGAACTGCGGAATGTAGTCAAAGAGTTTCCGACGCGCGGCAGCGAAGGCGCGCTGCGCGCGGTCGACTCGATCTCGCTGCAAATTATGCCAGGCGAGTTTTTCGCCTTGCTGGGACCGAGCGGCTGTGGCAAGACCACCACGCTGCGCATGATTGCAGGATTTGAGGAGGCGACCAGCGGTGATATCCTGCTGCGCGGCAAGCCGATGCAGGGTGTCCCGCCGTTTCATCGTCCGGTCAACACCGTCTTTCAGGATTATGCGCTCTTCCCGCACATGACCGTGCTGCAAAATGTCATGTTCGGGCTGGAGATGGAGAATGTCAGCCGCACAGAGGCAGAAAAGCGCGCTAAAGCCGCGCTCGAGCTGGTGCGGCTGACGCAGTTCGACCGCCGTCCGCGCCAGCTCTCCGGTGGGCAGCAGCAGCGCGTCGCGCTGGCGCGGGCGCTGGTCAAACGACCAGCGGTGCTGCTGCTCGATGAGCCGCTCGGCGCGCTGGATTTGAAGCTGCGCAAGGCGATGCAGTATGAACTGATGACCATGCAGAATGACCTCAACATCACGTTCATCTACGTCACCCATGACCAGGAAGAGGCGCTGACGATGGCGGATCGCATCGCCGTCATGGACAAGGGCAAAGTCTTGCAAGTGGGATCGCCGGAAGAAATCTACGAAACGCCCGCGACGCGCTTCGTCGCCGATTTCATCGGTGAGACGAACTTCATGGAAGGTCGGTTGGTCGAAAAGCGCGGCGATATCGGCATGGTCGCGCTCAAAGGCGCGGACTGCGTCGTTGAGGCGGAGCTGGGCGCAGCCAATCCGCAGGTCGGCGACAACGTGACGGTGGCGGTTCGCCCGGAGAAGATCACACTGCTGCGCTTGGTCGATCAGGATGATCATCTGCACAGTGTCCCCGCTGCTGAGATCATGGCAGCCGTTGAACGCGAAACCAACAAGACGCTGGTCGAAGGCGTTGTGCAGTTTGCCAACTATATCGGCACGGATACGCGCTATATCGTCCGTATCGGCGGGAGCATCGATCTGGTCGTGCGCGTGCAGAATTTTGGTGAGCGCTTCGATACGCTCTTTCACAAGGGGGAGCGTGTCAACGTGTTCTGGGCGACAGACACCGCGCGAATTCTTGTCGAATAGTGAAACGGACGGAGCGGCAGCCGCTCCGTCCGTTTTGCCTCAGTCGCCAGTCGGTTCCGGCGCGCTCTTCCCTGCGCGCACTGCCGCGAGCATGTCCGTAACACGGCTGAATTTCAGGCGCGGTCGTCCCAGCGCTTTGCCGCGTTCCTGCTCGATCCCATCCAGCCTCAGCCAGTCCTCATAACGGATGAATTCGACTCCGCGCTCGATCAGCAGCGCCTCTATCGCCGCGCGCTGCGGCTGTTTCGGCGTGAGAACTCGCCCAGCGGCGGCATCTTCCAGCGCCAGCTTGACGGACTCGACCGCGTCCGGTTTGTTCGTGCCGATGACGCCGCTCGGACCGCGCTTGATCCAGCCGGTGACATACTCGCCCGTGATCGGCGCGCCGGTCGCAGGATTGATGATGCGCCCCTGTTGATTGGGGATCACCCCCGCCCTGCTGTCGAATGGGACATCCGGCAGCGCCACACCTTTATAGCCAATCGAGCGAAAGACCAAACCGACCGGGATGATCTCGGTCTGATCAGTGGCGCGCGGACGCAGCGAACCATCTTCCGCAAGGTACAGTGCGTTTTTGACGATCTTGATCGCCTCAACGCGCTCCGTGCCGATCAGTTCGACCGGTGACCATAAAAAGCGCATATGGATGCGGCGGCGCTTCCCCGCTGGCGGCTTCTGCGCATATGCCTGAAGCGTCTGAACGTTGTTCACGACAGTGCGGTCGGGTTCGCGTGTCAGCATCTCTTGGCTGAGTGGATCGAGCGCCGCTTCTTCGGGCAGGACGATCACATCTGCGTCCGCCAGTTCGCCCAGCTCCTTGATCTCCGGGTTGGTGAACGCCGCCTGTGCGGGACCGCGCCGACCGAGGACATAAATATCGGTCACGCGGCTGCTGCGCAGCGCTTCAAGCGCGTAATCGGCGATGTCGGTCTCAGCGAGTTCAGCTTCGGAACGCGCGAGGATGCGCGCCACGTCCATCGCGACGTTGCCGTTGCCGATCACGGCGACATGGGTCTGCGTCAGGTCGAAGCGCAGATCGCGATAATCGGGATGCGCGTTGTACCAGGCGACAAATTCGGTCGCGGCATGGCTGCCGGGCAAATCCTCGCCCGGAATTCCCATGCGTCGGTCGGTCTGCGCGCCAGTGGCGTAGATGATCTGGTGATAGTGGGCGATCAGATCGGCGTGCTGAAGGTCGCGTCCGAATTCGACATTGCCATAGAAGCGAAAGCGCGGATCGGACGCGATCTTGTCAAAAACTTTGGTCACCGACTTGATCTTCTGGTGATCTGGCGCGACACCACCGCGCACCAATCCATGTGGCGTTGGCAGCCGTTCGAACATATCGACTTCAACCCCTAGATCGGGTTGCTTCAGATATGCTTCTGCTGCGTAAAATGCCGACGGACCCGAGCCGATCACCGCTGCGCGCAGCGGATTCTGCGATGTTCCAAGCGAATGCGCCATCGCTCACCTTTCGATTGTGTGTATTTTCACAATATGAGATTATACCATTATTCGATTAAACGACGGCTAAAGACAGCGGCTTAACTGATCATCGGCAGGATGAGATCGTGCTTAAAGTCAGTCAGGCGGATGAGCGCGCCATCTTGATCGATGTAAAACAAGTCCTCCACGCGCACGCCAAATCCCTGATCGGGATAGTACAGACCGGGTTCGATGCTGATCACATTCCCGTGCTGGAGAGTGTCTTGCGATAGGTGGCTCAGGCTGGGGCGCTCATGAATGTTCAAGCCGACGCCGTGACCAAGGCTGTGGACATAGCCGCTGGTCGTCCCTGGATGACTGCGCGAGGTGGAGTGCCCGCGCCCTTCAAAATAGTTCTGCACGGTTTCCTGCATGGCTTTAGCTGGCATTCCGACTTCAAACGAGTCCACCGCGATTTGAAAGGCGGTCATGACTTCATCATACGCCCGCTGCACGGCGTCCGGCGCATAGCCGATGCACCATGTCCGCGTGCAGTCATGAAAATAGCCACCGCCAGACTCGCGGGGAAACAAATCGAAGACAATCGCCTGACCGAGCCGCAGCGCATCCGATTCTTCGCCCCGACTGTGCGGCATGCCGGCATCGCGCCCCTGCGCAAAGATCGTGCCATGCTCTTCAAGCTCGCGCTCGAACAGGGCGCGGCGCAGAAAGCGCTTGACCGCGCCAATCGTCAGCGCAGTGCCGCCCGCATCGACGACAAGGTCGCCTTGGGCGCGGTGTGAAGCGATGAAGTCCCAAGTTTCGCGCAGGACTTCAGACGTGCGCACCGCCACCGACTGGATGCGGGCAAGTTCGTCGGCATCTTTGGTCAGGAAGGCTTCATCGAAGATCGATAGGTCAAGCTCGCCGACGAACTGATAGCCCGGACAGCGGGCGGCAAGCTCAGGCAGAAAGGCGGTGAACACGCCGAGATCGCCCGTGCCATAGACGCCAATTCTGCCTTCCGGCACAGCGAAACGCCGCAGCAGCGCGTCCCACATGCCCACTTCCGCCAGCGCGCGGACGCCGTTCGCGGCTTTGATCAGCGCGCTGTAGTTCAGATCATGATACGACAAGACCTGAAGCCCGCTCTTGGCGGCTTCATCGGTCTCCATGCTGCTGACGATCAGCACCGGATCAGCGCCGCGCAGCTTGAATACCAATCCATCGCTGATCCTGGCTCCGTTTGAGAGGTAGTATCGGAAGGGATTCGGGCTTTCATTGCCAGCCACGATCAGCGCGTTCAGATCGCGGAACTGCATCAGGCGGTCGAGATCGGCTTTCATGAGTTCGCTTTCCTTGCCCTCTTGGGAGAACGCCGCCATTGTAAACTGCGCAGGCGCGATGTGCAAACAGGATAAGCGCGGTACAATTAGACCGATCATGGCTGGTCTCATCACCCTGGACTGTCATTCATGCTGATTGTCGATGCGCATCAGGATATTGCGTATAAAGCGCTCTGCTGCGGGCGTGATTACCGCCGCAGCGTCCGTGAGACGCGCAGCGCTGAGCGCGGCGGTGATATTCCCGCGCACAACGGGACGCTGATCTCGGCGCTGCCGGATGCGCTTCTGGGGCGCGTCGGCGTGGTCTTTGCGACGCTGTTCACCGCGCCAGCGCAGACCAAGCCCGCCCCCTGGGATAAACTGTGGTACACGACACCGAAAGAGGCGCACGATCTGGCGCTCAAGCAGTGGGATTACTATCAGCAGCTCGCCGATGAGACGGAGACAATACGCCTCATCACAACCCGGCGCGATCTGGACTCTGTGCTGGCGACGTGGGCGGAGGGCGTGCCGATGAATCAGCATCAGCAGGGGCTGGTGCTGCTGATGGAAAACGCCGAGCCGATCCTGGAGCCGCAGCAGTTTGAGGAATGGTATGCGCGCGGCGTGCGCATTGTCGGACCCGCATGGCAGGGGACGCGCTACTGCGGCGGCACGGGGCAGCCGGGCGGATTGACCCCGCTTGGGCGCGAACTGCTAGAGATCATGGCGGGGTTGAACGCCATTCTCGATCTGTCGCATATGGCGGAGGAGTCATTTCTCGAAGCGGTTGACCGCTATCCTGGCGTGATCATCGCCAGCCATAGCAACCCGCGTCGCTTCGCCAACACAGACCGCCACCTGTCCGATGAGATGATCCGGCTGCTGGCGGAGCGCGATGGCGTGATCGGCGTGGTGTTGTACAACCGCTTCCTGAGCAGTACCTGGCGCGTGGGCGATCCCAAGCGCGATGTCCCGCTGGCGACGGCGCTCGATGCCATTGACCATATCTGCCAGATCACCGGCAGCGCCGCGCACGTCGGGATCGGCTCGGATTTTGACGGCGGCTTTGGCGCGGAGTCGATTCCTGAAGGCTTGGATACAGTGACCGATCTGCTCAAAATTGCCGATGGGCTGCGCGAGCGCGGCTACAGTGACGCGGACATTGAGAGGGTGATGAGTCAGAACATGCTGCGCAAGCTGCGGCAGGCGCTCGGATAGGTCATGCTCGGTTTAGCGCAGTTCGGAATTGCTGTCGGCGCATTGGGCGCTGTGCTGACGATCATGGGATTGTTTCCCAGCGTGACGGGCATACGCCCTGGTGAAGGGATCGGCATTGTTCAGGTCATGACGATCCTGACGGGGTTTGCCCTGCTGATTTTCGGCGGGCTGATCTACGTCAAATACACTTTCTACGCAGATCGTCCGGCGAACTTAAGCCAACAGATCGGCATCCGCCTGTCGCTGACCGGACTCGTGCTGGCTGGGATGGCTGGACTGGCAGATTTTTTGGGCTTCGGCTCGCACGCGCCGGCGGTGACCCAGCCTGTTCTTGGCTACTGGCAGGCGGCTGCCATTCTGATCGGTTTTTTCATCGCGTCGCTCGGCGTGCTGGTGTATGCGATGACTGGCGCGCCGCCCGCCGACGATTGAGGCGCTCATGCGCGAATCCTGGTTTTAGAACAGGAATTGGTAACTTATTAAAAGGGGCGTATACTTGAAAGAATTTAGTGATCCTGGGCTGACCAGCCTGTGCGGTCCTGAACTTTTTTGCAGCTTTGGTGAGGAGGGAGTTTGAATATGCGACGTGTGTATTCCTTCCTGGCGTTGTTTGTCGCGTTGATGGGGCTGATAGGCATGCCCGTCATGGCGCAAAATTCCAGGACTGTTGTCGATGTATTAGTTGGGGATGATGAAGGGCGGTTCACGACGCTGACCGGCGCGGTGGTGGCGGCGGGATTGGCGGATGCGCTCGCCAGCGGCGGTCCGTTCACGGTGTTCGCGCCGACGAATGAGGCATTTGCGGCGGCGCTCGCGTCTTTGGGCGGTGACGGCGCGGCGCTCGCGTCCAATCCAGAGGCACTGGCTCAGGTGCTGCTGTATCATGTCGTTCCCGGTCGGGTGACGGCGGCGACGCTCAGCTTCGGACGCTCGACCCAGACGACTCTGCTGGAAAGCGCGACGCTGTCCGTCATCGGCGGACGGCAGGGCGTGACCATCAATGACAGCGTCAAGGTCATTCAGGCGGATCTGAGCGCGTCCAACGGCATCATCCATGTGATCGATGGTGTGCTGATTCCGCCGAGCATTATGGCGATGCTGGCAGGTGAGGCGGCTGAGCCGGCTGCGCCCACCGGTCAGCCCGAAGTTCGCCCGAATATTCCAGCGGTGCTGAACAACGATCCGCAACAGCGCTTCACCACGCTCATCAGCGCGCTCAACACAGCGCGGCTGACTGGCGCATTGGACACCGAGGGGCAGTTCACGCTGCTCGCGCCGACCAACGATGCCTTTAATGCGTCGCTTGAGGCGCTTGGCTTGACAGTGGCGCAGGTGGCGGCGGATCCGGCGCTGCTGTCGCAGATTTTGCTCTATCATGTCATCCCGGAGCGCACCCGCCTGACGAATCTCTTCGGCGGCGCGACTCTGGCGACCGTGCAGGGCGAAGAAGTCACATTTGCCGAAAATGAACGCGGACAGCTCACCATCAACGGTTCGGTGGTCGTCAGGCAGGGCAACATTCAGGCGGGCAACGGCGTGATCCACGTGCTGGATGGCGTGCTGATCCCGCCGACCATTCTGGCAGCGCTAACTGCGCCGCCAGCGCCGGAAGTCGTCGCGCCACAGGCACGCCCGAATCTGGTGGATGTTTTGGCGGCGGATGAAGATGGACGCTTCGCAATGCTGGTGGCGGCGATTGACGCAGCCGGACTGCGCCCGCTGCTCAACAGCTCCAGCTTGTACACCATCTTCGCGCCGACAGACGCAGCGATCAACGCTTCGCTGGAAGCGCTGGGCTTGACGGTGGGCGATCTGGTGAGCGATCCCAACATGCTGCAAGAAATCCTGCTCTATCATGTCGTCCCCGGTCGTGTTCGCTCAACGGAGCTGTTCCGGGGCGTGACCTTGCAGACAATGAGTGGTCAGGATTTGGTTACGGCGGAAGATGAGCGCGGTCGCTTGACGGCTGGCGGCGTCATCGTCGGTCAGTCGAATATTGCGGCGGGCAACGGCTTCATCCACGTGCTGAATGATGGCATTCTGGTTCCACCAAGCGTGGCTGCAGCGCTGACTCCGCCGCCCGTTGAAGAAGCTCCGCCAGCGCAGGCGGACACGCGCCCGACCGTGGTGGAAATTCTTGCGGCAGACCCGGATGGGCGGTTCACGACGCTGCTGGCGGCGGTGGAAGCGGCGGGGCTGACCGAGGCGCTGAGCGGCGAAGGTAACTTCACCGTGTTAGCGCCGACCAACGCGGCGTTTGAGGCGGCATTCGCGGCGACCGGGCTGACGGCGGCGGAACTGCTGGCGGATACAGAGACACTGACGGCAATTCTGACGTATCACGTGCTGCCGGTACGGACGCGGACGGCACTGCTGTTTGTGGGCGCGGAACTGGCGACTCTCAACGGCGAAAGCGTGCGTTTCAGCGAGTCGGCGCGGGGGCAGTTGGTGATCAACGATGGCGCAGCGCAGGTCTTGGACGCGAACAAGGTCGGGAGCAACGGGGTTGTCCACGCGATCAACGCGGTGCTGCTGCCGCGTCCGGTGGCGCAGGCGGTGGAGGCGAACCGAGGCTTCATCCGGGTGGCGCATTTCTCGCCGGATGCGGGAGCGGTGGACATTTACATCAACGGCGAACTGAGCGCTTTGCAAGGGGTGACGTTTGGGACTGTGAGCGACTGGCTCAACGTGCCGGCGCGCGCCTATAACATCGCTATCGCGCCGTCTGGACAGTATCCGATTGGCGTGGCGTCGTATGAGCTTCAGCCGGGCAGCCGCGTGACGATTGCCGCAATCGGCACGGTCACGCGCGGCACGCTCAATGTCCAGTTCATTGAAGAAGATTACAGCGAAATTCCAGCGGGATCAGCGCGGGTGACGATCTTCCACGCGATTGAGCGCGCTGGCGTGGTTGATGTGCGCTTTAACGGCGTGCCGGTGGTTGCGGGCTTGGGTTATCCTGGGACACTGGGCGATAACGACGGCGCGGACATCGTCACGGTGGGCGCCATCACCTACAATATCGAAGTCGTGATCAGCGGAACCAACACGGTGATTGCGCAGACGCAGTTCCCGCTCCCCAGCGGTAACTACTACCTGCTGGCGCTGGTTGGCACGCCGGATAATCCGCGCTTTGTGCTGCAAACAGTGACTCCGTGAAGCTGCAGGTCTGGTAACGCATCAAAATGGGCATCCTATTGTGAGGATGCCCATTTTGATTTCAGCGCTCTGTTGATGGGGGGCGTGGTGATGTGTCCTGGGCGGGAAGGCTTGGCGTTGGAGCCGTCTCTGACAATGATCGCGACTCGGGGAGGGATTCGATAGAGATGGTGTCCGCCAGCGCTGCGAAATCGACGGGTTCGAGCGTGTCGAAGTCTATCTTTTCCTCCTGCAGCGGCGGCTGAAAGAGCATCCCGGTCAGCAGACGGGCGAGATCATCGCGCAGACGCTGGCGAAATGCTTTATAGGGTTCATTTTTCTGCTGCCCGAACAGGGTATAGGTGAAATTCTCCAGAATGCGGCTGTCCGTCGCGTAGAGATCGGTCTGCCAGCGGTCGATTAATTCCCAGCCCGGACCTATGCAGCGGTGCAGTTCGAATAAGACTTCCACTTCACCTGCTGCGCCTGACAGACGCAGGTCAAGCGCGATGGGCAGCCCCAGATTGCGCCGTCCAGCTTGGGCGAGCAGCGCGCCGATCAGCCGATCCGCAATCGGGCGCGCCAGCCGCTCGATCTGCTGTGGAGTCAGCGGGTTTTCTGCGCAGCGCCGCACTAATCGATCAAGGCGTTTGACCACCGCGGGCTTGATGATCGTCTGGCTGCGATCCACGCGCCCATACATGTCATACTGGCTCAGCCGAATGCCAGTGACGCGCCAGCTCGACAGCTTGCGCCCATCGATGCCGGTCGGCAGTTTGCGCACCATGTAGCTGTTGGGATTGCAGGGCAGAGTCAGCGCGTCGCTCTGCGCGTGCTGCTGCCAGAGCTGACGCCGTCCGGCAATGGAGTTGGGATCGATCATCGGGTTGGTCGCATAGGGCGGCTGCCATGCGCCGAAGGTCGGCGGCGGGATCAGGAACATGCGCGCGATCATCGAGGCGAACCAGATCAGAATCAGCAGCATTCCTCCCCCGCCGATCAGACCGATGATCACTAGTGGATTGGTGATACTGATGCCGAAGAGAGTGGGGCGCGCGGGCTGCGTTGTCTCTGTTGGGGTGGGCGTTCCGACGGACGGGATGACGATGCCGATCTGCCCATCGAACTGACCGCTGCCGGTGGGCGGCGCGCCGCCGGGCAGATCGATCAGGACGCCGAATGACACGCGCTGACCGGGCTGATAGGCATCGATGGGGATTTCAAACCGGAATGTCCTGATTTCACCGGCGCTCAGCGGCGGGATCGACTGCGCTGCGATTTCACCGCCTGTCGCAGCCACCACCAGCTTTACAGAACCTGCGGCGGACGCACGGCTGCCCACATTTTCGATCTCAAATAGAACAGCAGCCGTGCCAGGTGCGGCGTTGGCATCAGGGCGGATGTTGCGGACGACGTATTCCGGCACAGCCTGCGCTAGGACTGCCGCCCAACCGAATGAAAACATCGCAAAAAAGGCAGCGCAGCGTAAACGCGAGCGAAGTAAATCCATCATCTCGTCTCCCGACGCCAGACTTGACTCATCTTCGCTCAACTATAGAGTTAAAACGGCGCGTTTCCAAGACGAAACCTCAAGGGAAACGCGCCGTCTCCCGTGCGCTGATCAGGTGGGCGGATCGAAGCGCAGGATGATGCCTGTGTAATCGATCAGATACAGCTCGTGGTTTTCATCTTCGCCGAACGAGCTGATCGTGTAGTTGGTGTCTGCAAGGAACGTGTTCTGCCAGACGCCAGACGCATCGCGGCGCAGCGCCCAAATCGTCCCCCAGCCGAAATCACCGTAGATGTAGTAGCCTTGCAGCGCCGGAATACGCTCACCGCGATAGACATAGCCGCCTGTCACAGAGATGCCGAGGTTATGCCCATATTCCGCGACCGGCATGACGACATCGGACGGGGCGGGCAAGCCGGAATACGGGTGACGACCTTCATAGAAGTTCCAGCCGTAGTTCTCGCCGCCGCTGCTGTCGGCGGGCTGGAAATTGATTTCTTCCCACTGATTCTGCCCGACATCGCCGATGTAGAGATCGCCGGTCTGCGCATCGAAGCTGAAGCGCCACGGATTGCGCAGCCCATACGCCCAGATTTCCGGCAGCGCATTCGACCTGCCAATGAACGGATTGTCTTCAGGGACGGTGTAGCCGCCGTTGAGACCAGGATCGATGCGCAGCAGCTTGCCGAGCAGGATGTTCAAATCCTGACCTGCGCCGAGCGGATCGCCCGCTGAACCGCCGTCGCCCATCCCAATGTACAGATAGCCATCGGGTCCAAAGGTGACATGCCCGCCGTTGTGATTGCGGTACGGCTGCTGCTGCGTCAGCACGACGGCGGCGCTGGTCGGATCGGCAAGGTCGGGGTTGTCCGCGCTGACCCGATAGCGCGCGACGATGGTTGTACCTTCAAGGTCGGTGTAATTGACGTAAAACACGCCGTTGTTGGCATAGTCCGGATGGAATGCCAGACCGAGCAGCCCGCGCTCGCTGTAACCAAAGCCGCTTGCGGCTTCGGGGCTGATGATGCTGGAGATGTCTAGGAACGGGGGGTGCAGCTTGACGCCGTCCTTCAGAATCAGGATTCTGCCGCCTTGCTCGACCACAAACAGGCGATTCGAGCCGTCGCCGGCGTGGGTGACGTACAGCGGACGGTTAAAACCATCGGCGATAGGGTTCAGGCGGTATGCCGACGCGCTGATCGCCGGCTGCGCAACCACAGCCACTGGCTGCACCAGCATCAGCGCCCACAGGATGAACAGGACAAAACGCTTCAAGATAACGTCCTCAGACTTGTAGACATCACATCAACCGTAGCACAGCGATCTGAGCGAACCATGAATGAAGTCCACCAGAACAGCAGTCTGGTAGATGCTTGATCAAGCGGGTCCAGCGACGACGATCACCAGCGCGTCGGGATTAAAAAATCGCTGCGCGGCGCGCTGGAGATCGGCGGCGGTCAGCGCGCTGATGCGGTTAGGATATTCAAGCAGGTAATCCAGACCGAGATTGTACAGCTCCATGCTGTGCAGTGTGGTGGCGATGCCTTCGCTGCTTTCTAGTTGCAGCGGCAGGTGTCCGATGAAGTACGATTGGTTATCCGCCAGTTCTTCGGCGCTGACGGGCGTCTCGACCAGCCGCCGTATCTCATCGATGATGCGCGCAATTGCCAGATCGACGTTGGCGGGATTGACGCCCGCCGTGACGCTCCAGGGACCCGCGCCGACGCCTGCGTCAAGCTGACTGTAGACATAATACGCCAGACCGAGTTCCTCGCGGACGCTCGCGCCGACTCGCCCCATCATGCCGAACTGCCCCAATACGCTGTTGGCGAGCAGGGCGGCGAAATAGTCGGGATCGGTGCGGCTCAAGCCGATTGTGCCGACGACCAGATCGGATTGAGTCTTGCCGGGAACGGCTGTGAATGCGCGCCGCGTCTCTGTGGGCGGCGGCGGGGTTGCGACCGTTGCAATCGGCGACTGATTCGGATTTTGCCAGTCACCGAAGCGGTCGCGGACGATCTCGAGCGCCTCATCCGCCTTGACTGCGCCGACGATGACCACAATCATGCCATCTGGCGCGTATTGGCGCGCGTGAAATGCCTTCAGCTCATCGAGCGGAAGCGCGCTGACCGACTCAATCGTGCCGCGCAGCGGCGCGCGATACGGGTGACCTTCGGGGTAGAGCGTCTCGCTGAAAAGGCGGGCGGCGCGGTAGCGCGTGTCCTGCTGGCGGACGTGCAGCCCGGTCAGGACTTCGCCGCGCAGCCGCTCGACCTGTTCTGTTGGGAAAATTGGCTCGCGCAGCACATCCGCCAGCACATCGATCAGGATCGGCAGGTCTTCCGCCAGGCTCTTGCCGTTGAAATTGGCGCGGTGCGCGCCGGCATAGACGGTGATGTCTGCGCCGATGTCCTCGAGCGCGCTGTGGATGGCGGAAAAATCGCGCCTGCGCGTGCCGCGCATGAGCGCGCCGGCGGTCAGGCTGGCGAGTCCGTTTTGGTGGGGCGCTTCATAGATCGCGCCGCCGTGCAGCGATCCGGTCAGCACGACCGACTGCACGGCGAAATTTTCATAGATCAGAGTCGTGATCCCGTTGGGAAGCGTTTCGCGGACGATGGTCGCGGCGCTTGGAAGCGACTGCGCAGTTACAGCGGTCATTCGCCGTCCTCCATGTCGAATTCTTGATTGCTGTCGCTCTCGGTCGGGATGAACCAGCCAACCGTGCGATTCTGCGGACGCAGATAGCGGGCGGCAGCCTCTTTGACTTCATCCAGCGTGACCGCCTCAAGGTTGGCGACGTAGTTCTCAAACCAGGCGCAGCTCTGGATGTTCTCGGTGAACGCCAGCCAGAATGCCTGGCTGGTGACGCGCTCGGTGCTGTAAGCGAACAGCGCGCGCGCCTGCTTTTTAGCGCGGGCGAGTTCGGCTTCGGTGATGCTGCCGTTCCGGAGGTGGTCGATCTCGGCGTCCAGCGCCGCTTCAACGGCTTCGACAGACTGCCCTTCGCGGACGGTGACATCGATGGTGTAGAGAAAGGGATCAATCGTTGGGGTGGTGCTGCCATCGACGGACGCCGCCAGATCGCGCTCGACCAGCGCGCGGTATAGGCGGCTGGTCTTGTTATCGATGCTGCCGCCGCCGAGTCCGTCGGGTCCGCACAGCAGGCTGTTGATCAGTTCGAGTTTGAACCAGTCGGGATCGGTGGCGGCGGGCGCGCGATAGGCGGCTTGTAGATATGCCGTGCCGCCAGGTCGCTCAACGCGGACGCGGCGCTCGCCCTGCTGCTCCGGCTCTGGACGGACGAAGGGTTTTGGCAGCGTGCCGGCGGGAATTGCGCCGTAATGCGCTTCGATCTGTTTCAGCAGGGCGTCGGTGTCGAACGCTCCGACGCACACGGCGATGGCGTTGTTGGGCATGTAGTAGCGCTTGTAATGCCCATACAGATCATCGCGGGTCATGGTCTCCAAATCTGCCATATCGCCGATGATCTCGTGATGGTAGCCATGCACGCGAAATGCCGCCGCCTGCACCGCCTCACCCAGCCAGAAGGTCGGCGAGTTTTCCGCGCCTTGACGCTCGGAGATGATCACCGTGCGCTCCGAGTCCACCTCTTCAGGATCAAAGGCGGCATTGATCATGCGGTCGGCTTCGATGCGCAGCGCCAGCTCAAGATGCTGCGCGGGCAGCGTCTCAAAATAGGCGGTGTAATCGATGAAGGTCTGCGCGTTCCAGCTTCCGCCGAGCCGGTCGATGGCTTTGTCGAGCGTCCCCGCCGGAAACTGCTCTGTGCCTTTGAACAGCATATGCTCAACCCAATGCGACGCGCCGGTTAGTCCCGTTGGCTCATTGCGGCTGCCGACGCGGTACAGCACCCACCAACTGGCAATTGGCGTAGTATGAACTTCTTTGAGCAGAACGGTCAAGCCGTTGCTCAGGACATGCCGGGTGACCTGCTTCATGAAGGGTTTTCGTCTCATCTCACTTATGACGTCTCAATGTGGGCGATCCAACTGCTAAATACGTGTAGCCGCGTTCCACCAGCTCCGCATAATCTGGGATCATGCGGCGTCCATCGATGATCAGGTAGGGCGGCGGCGCGCACTGCTCGATGGTGCGCGACAGACCGCGAAATTCCTCCCAGTCCGTCGAGATGAAGAGCATATCGCTGGTGGCGATCGCTTCTTTGGGCGACTCGAAGTAATGCACTTTCTCGTAGAGGTGATTTTTCGCCGGATCGAACCAGCGGCGCGCTTCGCTGAGCGCCATTGGATCATAGGCGCGAATCTCGCGCACGCCGCGTCCGAGCAGTCCTTCCACCACGCGCAGCGCTGACGAGTCGCGCATGTCGTTAGTTTGCTTCTTGAACGACAAGCCGAGCAGCGCGACCGATTTCTGATTGAAATTGACGCCGCACTCGCGGACGGCGCGATCCAGCAGATAGCTTTTCTGATATTCGTTGATGTCGTAGACTGATTGCAGCAGATCAGCGGGCTGTCCAACGCTCTTGAACTGGTGGATCAGCGATTGAATGTCTTTGCCGAAGCACGATCCGCCCGCGCCGTTGCTAACATACGATCCCCACGTGCTGATGCGGCTGTCCGCCGTGACGCCGCGCTTCAGGTCTTCCATGCTGACATTCGGAAATGACTCTGCCAGCCGCGCCCCAACCCCATTCCAGAATGAGATATAGGTCAGCAGCAGCGTGTTGGCAACGTACTTGATCGCCTCAGCGGTTTCCGGCGTGGTTTCGATGTATTTGATGCGGACGTGATTGTAAAACTGCGAGTAGATGCGGCGCAGGATGCGGAAATCCTCCTCGCTGTCCGCGCCGACGACGACCCGATCCGGGCGGCGCGACTTCTCAACCGCCTCGCCTTCGGGCAGAAACTCCGGGTTTGAGGCGATGCCGACATTGGGGACGTTGTGTTCGCGCAGGATACTCTCCAGCAGCCGCCCTGTGCCGATGGGGACGGTGCTTTTGTTGATCACGACGACGCGGCGCTGATCCTGGCGATTGGCAAGCAGCGGCGCGAGCGTGTGGAGTGCGCTGCGGTAATAACTCAGATCGGTCGAGCCATTATGATTGGGCGGGGTCGGCAGGCAGAGAAAAATCGCGTCCGTGCCTTCGATGATGTCCTCAAGCGTATCGGTGAAGAACAGATAGCGGTTCATCGTCTCCTTGATCACGGCGCTCAGCCCCGGTTCGGCGACATAATGCTCAATCCGCTTGGGATCGCCGGAGCAATAGGCAGCGATTTTGTCCTGATCCTTATCATAGGCGTAGACTTCATGCCCATACTCGGCGCAGACCGCCGCGTGCGGCAGTCCGACGAAGCCCGTACCGATCACGATGATTTTCATCGTTGTCTATCTCCTGATTGATGGGGATTGACTTGCAATAGCGCTGACGCGACGGTAGTCGCGTCAAGATGCTGATCAATCGTAATGCAGCATTGTAGCAAGGGTCATGAAGATTTTGAACGCCGGAGCTGTTTCACCCCATCATCATTCTGGCGACTCGCCGCCCCATCTCAACTGAAAAATTGGTTCCGCGATCCCAGGGGTAGACCTGGCTCATGCTGGCGAAAAAGACGCCCGGCATTGGCGTTTGCAGCGATGGAATGTCTTCACTGTGATTGACATACGGGATCGGCTGCGCATACGGGGCGCGAAACACCCAGCTTTTACGCACCCAGTCACGGCTGAAGGCGGGATTGACCGTCGGCAGCGCGTCGAGAAAGCGCGCCGTCAGTTCGTCGTCAGAAAGCCGGAAATATTCATGACTCGGCGAGACATAGTCGCCCAGGTAGAGCAGGTGATCGCCGTTGTAATGGGCGCGATCCATCCAGTTGGTGTGTTCGACCAGCGCCAGGAAGGGAAAGCGATTCTCGCGTTTGTTGGCGCTGGCAGCGGGCAGATTGAGCCAGTACGTCCCGTCTGTGAGGAGCTGTTGTTTAGTTGCCACGACGACGCAGATCGCGCCGATGCTGCGCAGACGGGTGAGCGTGTCGCCGTAGTTGGTCTCGCGCAGTGTAGGCGTGAGCTTGTGCATCAGCGATGGCGAAGTGGTGCTGAGGACGCGATTAAAGCCGTACTGCGCGCCCGCGATAGTCAGGGTGGGCTGCATCTGCTCCAGCGCGATCTGATCGACGCGGGTCTTGAGGTGAATCGACACGCCGCGCTCGGTCAGGGCGCGGGCAAATGTGTCCAGAAATGCCTGAAAGCCGCCCTCGAAGATGCCGAGCCGCAGCGTCCGCGTCTTGACCCGCGCCCACATCCACGCCATGTTGACCTTCTGGTATTCATCGCCAAATTTGCCGATCAGCAGCGGGCGGAAGAACTTGCCGTAAGCCGTCTCGCCCATGAAGGTCATGAGCCAGTCGTGCGCGGTGACGCGCTCAAGCGGCTTCCACGTCGGGAAAAACTTCATCAGCGCGCCGGCGAAGGCGAAGCGCAGCTTGGCGATGGGCGGAAGCGGCAGAAAGATGGCGGAGGGCGAAATCTCCGAGCGCAGGATTTTGCCATCGACCCAGTAGCTTGTTTTTGGACGAGGGAAGAGGACTTTGTCGCGCACGCCGAGTTCTTCGGTCAGGCTGAGGATGTGCGAGTCGCTCTCAAACCAGTGATGATAGAATTTTTCGAGCGTCCAGTCCCAGCCGTCATCGCGGAAGCCAGATGCCAGCCCGCCCACCTGCCCTTCAGCTTCGTAGATATGAACCTCATGCCCGGCGCGCACCAAATCCCAGGCAGCCGCCAGCCCAGTCACGCCCGCGCCGATAATGCCGATTTTCATGCTGTCTTCTGCTTTTCTAATTCCCGCGCGCTGCGCAGCAGGTTCCAGCCCAAGCCGCGCCGCCAGAGGATGTAAAACCCAACCAGCGTCACCGGCAGCCAGATCACCAGATGCACCGAAAAAGCATAGGCAATCGACTGCGACTCGACCACGCCGACAGCGCTCAGAATGATGATAACGAAAAATTCATACACCCCAAACTGACCCGGCGAAGCAGGGATCAGCCCCGCCAGATTGACGACGCCGACCACCAGCAGCATCGTCAGATAATCGACCGGCATCCCGAAAGCGATGGCAACAAGATAATAGACGGTTGCTTCCAGCATCCAGCTTCCATAGGAGAACAGGATGGCTCCGAGTGCGTCAGCGGGTGTGCGGAGCGCGGTCAAGCCATCGATGGCGTCGCCGCTCAGATGCCGGATCGGCGCGCTCAGCCGCTCCGGCAGGCGGCTAGTGACGGCGGTCATCAGCCGGCGAAGCTGATCGGGATGGAGCGCAAAATAGACGAACACGCCGAGCGCGACGACAAACACCGGCGCAGCAAAGATCGCAATCGGACGGATCGCCTCGGCGGCGGGCAGTCCGCCGAACACCAGCGCCACCAGGATGAAAGTCAGCATGACAATCCCGTCCAGAATGCGCTCGACTAAAACGGTTGTAGTGACGCGGGCGAACGGAATTTTGAAATCGCGCTGGGTCAGGGCGATGCGGATGACCTCGCCAGCGCGCAGCGGAAAGACGTTGTTGCCCATGTAGCCAACGCTGACCAACCCCATCAAGTGGCGGGGTGTGGGCGCAGTCGGCAGCGCGTCGTTGGGCGCGGGTTCGCGCCAGGCTGGACGGAGCAGGAAACGCCAGCGCAGTGCGATCACCAGCACCGCCGCAAAATACCAGATTGCCGCACCCGCGATGATCAAGGGATTGGCGGCGCGCAGATAGCCAAGCGCTTCAGTAGGATTGAGGCGTGTGAAGGCGTTCCAGAGAAAAACGGCGCTGATGGTCAGCCCGATCAAGGTTAGAATTCGCTGGCGTCGTGTCATCGTTTCATCATTCGTGTCAGCGCCACCAGTTGAAGCCCGGCGGCAGATCGTCCATCCCTGGCGCAGAGGTCAAGTCCTCAATTGGCGGCGGGACAGCTTCGGTATCGACGGGCGGCAGCGGCGGCGGCGGATAATAAATCAGGACGGCGCGCCGGCGCTCGCTGAAGGCGGTGATCAGCGCGCCAACGCCCAAAAAGACGGTCAGCAGATTGATGATCCAGCCGACGATTGGCAGCGATGCCAGCAGCGCGACGGTCACCGCGCCGGTGAACAGCTGCAGCCACATTCGCCGCGGCTCAAACCGGATGCCGCGTCCAGGCGAGGGTTTGAACAGAAGCGCGCCGATGACGATGCAGGCGAGCGCGCGCGCCACAAATGCCGCCGTGAAATAGAATGCGGTCGTCCCACCTAGTGAGATGGTGAAGGTCAGTAAGGCGGTGCTAACTCCGAACGCGGTCAGCCCGATCAGCGATAAGCCGCTGCCCAATGCGATGCCAACCCCGCCTATCAGCAGCCAAAGCGGCAGCGCAATCAGGAAACCGCCGATCCCGATAAATGTAGTGCGCGGAACATGCGCGCGTGCTTCATCGACCCATCCGCTAAGCAGGCGTGGGATGAACGCCAGCAGCAGCGCGCCCACCGCGACCAGCAGCGCCAGCTCGCGAGCTGCCTGAGACAGATAGCTCAGAAGCTGGCGCGCGGCATCCTCATCGTTGACAACGACGATCTCCGGCTGTGGCGCGATGCGATTGAAGATCACTCGGTCGCCCAGATCGATGGCAATGCTCCCTTCTTCAAGCGCGGAGTAGGTCAGCATCCTGCCAATCTGCGCGCTGGCGCGGACGCGCAGCCCTGGTCGGAGCGGATCGGGGTCGATGATCAGCGGCAGCAGCAGCCGCACCGCGTCGTTCGGTTCGCTGCTGATAACGGCTTCCACTTGACCGGCGACCGCGCCCGATAAATCCAGTGCTGCACCGGAAAAGCGGAGATCGCCGCCGATGCTGCCGCCGGCGAGCAGTTGGTAGCCCAGCGCTGAGACGCTGCCTGGAACCGAAGCCTCTTCCAATAAAGTGCTGAGACTGACGCTGTAGATGGTTGAGCGCGCATCGTCCCACTGTGATGACGCGCGGATGGCGGTGGAGACAGCGATCACATGCAAGTCGCGTCCAATGCTGCCAGCGATATCGATTCGCCCAGCCAGCGCGTAAATGCTGCCATGAACTGTGCCATTGAGCATGATGGTCGTGGCTGCGCCGATCAGATCGCCGCGAATCGTCCCATCGATGCGCAGTGCGCGGCAAAAGACCAACAGATCGCCTTCGATCACCGTCTCCGGCGCGATCAGGCATTCATCTCCCTGCACAATCTCCGCTGCCAACGCCGGCAGCACTGATGCCAGTGATAGGAGACCAACTAAGATCGACACAAGGCGCGCGCGCATGAACCTCTCCGTAGTACAGCCTGATTGTACGGTTAGACGGCGCGTTCATGCCAGGGCGTATCCAGTTATGTTACAATACCGATCAAACTGTGCCTCAGCTGGTTGAGGGTGAAGAAAAGTTAAGATGGGACATGAGGCGAACGGACGCGGCGCGAACGAGATCGTTAAAATTCCGCTGCGGTTAGTTCTGAATGTGGGTGAGGTCAGTCCGAAAACGCTGGCGGTCAAGCTCAAGGAACGAATCACCGTTGGGCGCGCCGGCGCAGATGGCGAGCAGCCTGATCTGGACATGTCCCCGTTTGAGGCGCTGGACAAAGGGGTGTCGCGGCTGCACGCCGTTTTTCTGTATCGCGATGAACAGATTTATATCGAGGATTTGAACAGCACCAACGGCACACGCATCAACGGCTTGAAGCTCGTCCCTGGCAGGCAGTACCGTCTGCGCAATGGGGACGAGCTGGAATTCGGCAGTCTGCGCGTGGTGGTGCGCTTGGTGCGCGTGCCGAATTAAGGAGTCGGGATGGTTCGAAGTTTTACCGACCGCGTCTTTGGCGGCGTCTGCGGCGGACTCGGGGCGGCGCTGCGGCTGGACTCATGGCTGCTGCGCGGCGCGCTGGTGCTGGCATCGATCCTGAGCGGCGGCTTGTTCGTCGTGACGTATCTTGTCCTTTGGTGGCTGGCTCCACAGGAGTCGCTGGTGTCGCGGCGTCGCGGCGTCCCCACACTGCTTGTGCTGCTGCTGATCATCGCTACGGCGGCAGCATGGTGGGCGCGCGGCGCGGGGCTGCTGGTGGCGCCCACCGGCGCTGATCTGACACTGCCCGGCGCTGCCTTGATTGTCGGCGCGGTCTTTTTCCTGCGTCAGCTTGGGGGGCGCGCATGACGGTCAAACGGCGCACGAATCTGCTCTGGGGGCTGATCGCGCTGGGGAGCGGCGTATTCGCGGTCGCCAATGCCCTCGGTTATATCCCGGCTGGCATTCTAGACATCGCGCTGCGGTCGCTCCCAGCGCTGTTAATCGCAGTCGGGCTGTCATTCATCCTGCGCGACCGCGTCCCGCTCAGCAGTATTTTCTCGCTGGCAGCGGCGGGCGCGCTAGTAGTGGTCGTGGTGTCGTCGGCGTACTCAGCACGAGTCGATCAGGTGCGCACCGATAAGCGGATCGACATCGATCAGCCCATCGACGTGCAGATCGCGCTGCTGCGCATCCGTCTTGAAACCAATGCAACCGATGTCGAACTGCTCACTGCGTCAGATGGATCACGGCGGGCTGCCGGTGAATTCGTAGGCAGCGCGGCAAGTGATATCGAGGTGATCTATACTGCTGAGGGAAACGCCGCAGCCCTGACGCTGCGTGAACGCGGCATGGACAGCATTCCGCCGTTCGATGCGCTCGGTCGCGGGACGCTGCGGCTCGAACTGCCGCCGGCGCTGCCGCTGGACATCGATTTTGTCGGAGATAATGGCGCTGTGACGTTCAATCTAAGCGGTGCTTCGCTGGAGCGATTGAATCTGACGGCTGCGCGCGGTAATGTCGTGGTCACGCTGCCAGACTATGCGCCGCAGCTCTCAGCGCGCGGCGAGTCCCTGGGCGCGATCACGGTCGGCAGCGGCGATCTGACGCTGTTTGTGCCAGCGTCGGTTGCCGGGCGTTTTGAACTCAACCGCGGCGGCAGCGGTATTGAGCCGGTGTATGATGCCAATGCCTACCTCTATCTAGTTGGTGATGTGCTTGAAGCGCGGGGAATCGATACAGCGGTGGCGGTGGTGCGCTACACGCTCAATGTCGGGCGCGGACAAATTCGCATTCAGACTTTGGGATAATCTCATTAGGGAGAATATTTAGAATGGCGGGAGATGAGTCATGGCATGGCGGGCGCAGCTCTCTGACCAACCGATCCGAGCGCTGGCGATCCTCTCGACAAAACCGGGCTTGTTAGCCGCCTGGACACAGTCGGATCGCCTGGTTTTCCTCGACTTGTCTTCGGGAGTGAAGGTGAACGATCTGAAGCTGATCCCGCCTTCTGATCCGCCGCCGCCTCGACTGTTTCCATCTCTGATCACGCTCGCTCCATCTCCACCTGCCTCAACTGAAGACTCTGACCATTCTGCGATGGATTTTGACCTGCCCGCGCCTATGCCAGCCGGGATGCGCTGGGTGGAGCAGATGAAAGCGCCCAATGGCGACTTCTTGCCGATGATCTGCGTTCAGGGGACGGCGATCTATCTGAGTGCGGATGGCGGCTTTTGGGTGCGCAGGACGGAGCAGTCGGGTTGGTTTTTTGAGACCAAGGCGGAGTCGAAGCGGCTGGAGATAGACGCCGGAATGCAGATCGCTGCATTCGCGTTTGATCGAAAAGAAGGGGTGTCAGCCGCGCTCGACCGTCAGGGGCGGCTGCATCTCTACCACAAAGCCGGGCGCGCAGGGAGCTTCAACACGCCGCTGCATATCGAGGACGATCTTCAGCCTGCCGCGGCGATCTCGGAGGGCGGAGAGTACTGCTTTCTGACGGATGGCGCGCGGATTGCGATTTTTGACCTGACCGGAAAACTGCAAAAGACCATCGAGCTGCATTTTTCACTCGGCGCGTTCAGCGTCTCGCCGGATGGCACGACGATTGTCGCCGGCGATCTGGACGCGGGCGTGCTGCGCGTGTACGGTGGGCGGAATTGGGTTCCCACCTATCAGCGTTTCGCGGTCGATGTACTGGCGGAAGCCAAGCGCGCGCAGCTTATGGGGATAGGGACGACATCGGGCGCGGCGCTGGGTCCGATTGCCGTTGGCGCAAAAGGAGCGCTCGCATTTGCGCTTGCAGGCACAGTCTGCGTGACAACAATTGCACGGTTGAAACCGCCGGCGCCTCCGAAAATCAAAGCGCCGCCTGCGTCATCGATCACAGACGCCAACAGCGATACAGCATCTGCAAAATCTGTTGAGGACAGCCCAACGACAATCTCTTAGGGCGAAGTCTCAATCAGCGCACGCTGCGGAAACACCATCTGATCCTGAATGATCCAGCCGCGCGCTAATGCCGCCTGGTTAGCGCGCTCGAAGTCGGCATGAAGATCGCGCACCAATCGCGCCTGCCCGATGGACGGCTCTAATGAAAACACCACAGCGGTTGCCGCATATTCTCCGGTTGCCAGCAGCAGCCACAGATTGTTGGGCAGCAGGCGTCGTCCCAGTCCTGCTTTAGGGCGATTGGGCATTTTCCAGACCATCCGGACGATGGGCAGAATGTCCGACTCTTTTAGGGGGTCTTTGCCGGCGGACAGGATGGCTTTCGGTATCTGGTGACGATAAATCACAAAGTAAAGCGGCTGTGCCTCATAGTGAGAGCGCAAAAAGCCGGTGTGTCCCTGGACGCCTAAGACCTGTTTCCAGGCATCGCTGTTCGGGTTGCGCTCCAGCAGGCGCTCGATGATGGCGCGCTGTTCACTGTAACGGCGGTACATGGCGTTGAACTGCGCGCGGTTGATGCTGCCATTGGCAAATTCGTCGGCTATCGCTTCCATCTTTTGGCGCAGGGTGTTTATTGCTGCGCTGGGATTTTCCTGCGGCGCGGCGGGCGCTTCCGGGAGAGGCGGCGGGGGCGGCGCAGCCTGTGAAGGCGAGTCGGCTGGCGCAGGCGGCGGGGCATTTGGACGAATCGGGGAGCGCATCATCCCGGCTGGCTCTCCAGACGGCGGCTCAAGTCTTTTCCTGTCGTTCACGGCGGTTTACCTGCTTTCGACCGGTCGATGACTTTGCATTTATCATACATCACATCGCCAGCGCTGGTTTATAATTCATGCCGAATTCGAATCATCAGGACGACTGCCGCTCAATGAACTTGGCACACTATGGGTTGTATTTCTCCGCTGCGCAGCTTGAAACTGCGCGCACTCATGCCCAAGGCGCACCTTTCGCTTCAGCCTGGCACTATCTGCGTGGACATCAGCCGCCTGGCGTGGTTGCGGCGCTGTGGGGCGGGCTGCGCTGGAAACTGCTCGACAGCGCGGACTCCGCCGCCATTGGCGCGGAGATCGGGCTGCGATCCATCGAGCCAGCGCTGATGGATGGGCTGGCGCTGATCGACGCTGTGCGCCAGACGGTGATGCTGGCGCACGCCTTCGAACTGACGCGTGACTTTCCAGGCTTCGGAGCAGCGGATCAGGCGCGCTGGCGCGACGGCTTCTGGGAGCGCGTCGCTCAGTTGAACACGAAAGTGTTTGAGCCGCGCATTCATGAGCAGTGCTGGCTGCTGCTGCTCAATCTGGCGGCGGGGATCGTGCTGGAGCGCGCGCCGATCATCGAGGAGGCGTGCGCGGCATTTCAGCGCATCATCGCTGAACAGGTGAGTCCGCGCGGATATATCGAGAGCGCGGTCATGGGCAAAGACGGCGGCGCGATGTATCGGCAGATCGCGTCGGCGTCGGCGCTTGCGCTGATGGCGGAAGCCGCCGCGCAGATCGGCATTGACCTATGGGGCTATCAAGTGCGCGGAGTCGCGGTGACGACGACGGCGGTCTACCCAATCTACTATTTTTACACGACGGAAAAATGGAAATGGGACGCGGGTTATCCGGTTGAGGATGTGCAGGCGTTGTTTCGTGAGTTTGGCGGCTATCTGGAAATGGTCGCGCGGCGCATGAGCGCGCTCGGCACAACGCCAAGCAGGGATATTCAGGTGGTGCTGTCCGATCTGCGCCCGATCTTCGATGCTTACGGCGGCGGATTAACGACGCTAACGCACGCGCTACCTGAGAAAAAGCGGCGCGGGTTGTTCGGTTGAGGCAGATCATGCGCGTCTGTGTCGGCATCGTGCTGTACAACAGTCTGGACGATCTGCCCGCCTGTATCGCGGCGCTGCGCGCGCAGACGCATCCTGACGTGATCATTTGGGCGCTGGACAATGCCTCTCCAGATGGAAGCGCAGATTGGCTGCGCGAACATGCGCCGGACGTGCGCTTGATCGTGAGCGCGGTCAATCTCGGCTATGGCAACGGGCATAACGCTATCATTCAGGCATGTCAGCTCGGCGCGCAGGAGGCGTATCTAGCGCTCAACCCCGATGCGCAGCTCGAACCGGACTACATCGCGCGGCTGGCGGCGGCGCTGGAGTCGGGCAGCGATGTTGGGTGGGCGACGGGCAAGCTCAGGCTGGCGGATGAGTCCGGCGCGCCGACCGGACTGCTCTACAGCGCCGGTCATGGGCTGCTGGCGAACGGCTTCGCCTTCAACATCGGTCATCGTCTGCTGGATGCGCCGCCGTTCGACATAGACCGGGAGGTGTTCGGCGCGCCTGGGGCGGCGGCGCTCTACAAAGGCGCGCTGATCGCGGATGTCAGCGAAGCGGGCGCGTTCTTCGATCCGGACTATTTTATGTATTCGGAAGATGTCGATGTCGATTGGCGGGCGCGGCGGCGCGGCTGGCGCTGTTTGTATGTGGCGGGCGCGGCGGCGCTCCACCGCGGCAGTCAGCCGAGCGCGAACAGCCCGATGAACGTTCACATCATCGGCAACCGCTATCTGAGCGCGATCAAGAATGCCGATCTGCGCGATCTGATCTTTTATAATCTGCCTTTCATGGCGGCGCACTGTGCGGCGCGGACGCTCAAAACGCCGCGCTTTGGCTTGAGCCTGACTGCGCACATCTTGCGCGGCGCGCCGAAGATGCTGCGCAAGCGCCGCCGCTCAACATCAGCGCGCTCAGTCATGCAGGCGTGGTTTGTCTGGTCAGCGCGCCAGCCGACGGCTCAGCTTCACTGGACGCAGCGGAGGCGGCTGTTGACACGCTGATGAATGTGCTAGCAGTCCTGCCAGACACCAATGCCCCGAATCAGATCAATGTCATCCGCCCGCTGACATGGCTGCACGAGCGCGGTGAGATCGCTTTCACCCTGACGTTGGAAAACACCGTGACGCCTGCTCAGGTGATCAGTGCGGATGTGATCGCGGCGGCGCGCAATGTCGAGCCGATCTACCGCCCAGTCTTCGATCTGGCGCATGAGCGCGGCATTTCCGTGATCTACGTGCTGGATGACTGGCTCCTCGGCGTGCCGGAGGACGACGAGTCGACTCATTATTACGGGACGGAAAAGCGGCGCGCTCAGTGCGAATGGATGCTGCGGACGGCGGCGCGGGTGCGCGTCCATTCGCCGCATCTGCGCGAGCTGGTGCGCCCATACACCGACTCGATCACGCTGACCACAGCAGCGGTCGATTGGTCGCTGATCCCGCCCAAGCTGCCCGAATTGGGCGAGCGCACCGAGATCGTCTATGCCACCGGCAGACTGCACGACCGGCTGATCGCGCCCATCCTGCCCGTCATTCGGCGAATTCTGGCGGATTATCCAGGGCGCGCCCGAATGCATTTTCTGGGCTTTCATCCGCCGGAGCTGCGCGGCGCGCCGGAGGTTGTTTTTGGCGGCGATACAGCCGATTACGCCGCGTTCATGCGCGCGTTCACCAGCGCAGGCTACGCTATCGGTTTAGCGCCAATGCGCCGCGATGACTTTCATCTCGCCAAGACCAATACCAAGTTCCGCGATTACGCGGCGGCGGGCGCGGTCGGCATTTATACCGACTGCGCGCTCTATGCCGGTTCGGTTCAGCATGACGTGACCGGGCTGCTGGTCGATGACACGCTGGAAGCGTGGTACGGCGCGATTGCAGGTCTGATCGAGGATCGGGCGCGGCTGGAGCGCATCCGCCGGGCGGCGCGCGCCTATGCGGAGGCGCATTATACGATGGAAGCGTTTGCCGTGTCATGGTTGGCAGATCTGAAGGCGGCGGTTCGTCCGAATGTGGATCGGCGCGCCCCACAGATCGAGCGCTGGTGGTTCACCCAGCCGGAGACGCCCGTTTCGGCGGGTCTGCGGACGTGGTATCGGCGGGCGGTTCCGGCGAAAATGCGAGTCGGACTGCGCGATGTGCGCATGGCGCTGCGGCGGCTGAGGCGGCGCAGAGGATAATGGACGAACAGAGCGAACACCAAACCCAGCGTGAGCGGCTGGAGCGCAGCACTTGGGCACTGCGCACTGCGTATGAAGTCGAGCTGGCGCGCCTGCGAGCGGAAAATGCGCGCTTGCAAAACGAGATCGACGGATTCATGCGCTGGCGAGTTGTGCGTGCATTGGTCGGATGGCAGCGTATCCACGCTTCACTTAGGCAGCTCAGTCCGGCGCGGATGCGCCAGCTTCGACGGACAGCCACGCTGACGCTGCGCCGCAAAGGGGCGGGCGCGGTGATCCGGCGCGGGATGTTATGGCTGAGCGGTCGGCGCGGCTATTGGCGCGATCTGGCAGAGGCGGCTCCGCCGTCGAACGCTGCCGCTTCGGCGAAGATGCGCATTGATGAACCGCTGGTGGGCAGCGGCGACGCGCCGCCTATTGAAATCGGCGCTCCGAACGGCAGAAGCGCGCTGATTCTCGCGCCGTCGGTTCCGGCGTATGATCGGGAGAGCGGCGCGCGGCGGCTGGATCATCTGATCGGACTGCTGCGATCATTGGGGTGGGCGGTGGCGCTGCGCGTCGAGACGCTGGATGGCGGCGACTCGTACCTGCCGCGCCTGCGCGCAGCGGGAGTCGATGTCGGTTTATTTGGAACACCGCCGCCTATCCTGCCCGATCTGATCCTGATCCAGTTCTGGGGCGTGGCAGAGGCGCATTTACCCAGACTGCGGGCGGTATATCCTTCTGCCAAAATCCTGATCGACTCGGTCGATCTGCATTTTGTCCGCGAAGTGCGCAGCGGGGACTACGCCGGCGCGGGGACGACCTTCGGGCGTGAGCTGGCAGCGTATCGCGCTGCCGACGGTACGCTGACCGTCTCACAGAAAGAGGCGGACTGGCTCACCGACCTGCTGCCTGGAAGCAACGTCTACCTGCTGCCGCTTATGGAGACGTTCGCGCCTTCCCCGATCCCCTTCGCCGAGCGGCGCGGCGTCGTCTTTCTGGGCAGTTTCCGTCATCAGCCCAATGTCGATGCGCTCGACTGGCTGCTGCGCCAGATCGTGCCGCTGCTCGATCCCGATCTGCTGACCGCGCACCCGCTGTCGATCATCGGTTATGGGCTGCATGAATATGCGCCGGCATACGCCGCGCTCCAGCTGCACGGCGTCGAGATGGTCGGCGCGGTCGAGTCGGTCGTCCCGTATCTGGAGCGGGCGCGCGTGATGGCTGCGCCGCTGCGCTTCGGGGCGGGGACGAAAGGCAAGCTGCTTCAAGCGGCGCTGATCGGGACGCCGAGCGTCACCACACGCATCGGTGTGGAAGGGCTGCCGCTTGAACATGATCAGAGCATTTTGATCGCCGACGATGCCCCCACTTTTGCCGCTGCATTGACGCGGCTGCTGAGCGACGGGGCGCTCTGGAAGCGCCTTTCGGAGACTGCGCGCCAGCAGACTGAAGCGCAGCACAGCCGTAAGGCAGTCATGGCGCGCTGGCGCGCGGTTCTCAGCGCACTCGGTTTTGATCACAGCGCCTAGCCCTGCGTGTATCGGCGATCAGCGCTATAATTCGTCGGAAAGGTTCTGATGCACGAGCGAAATGGCTGTCATCCATCATGAGTCGATATCACCCGGTCACCCCTGAAATCATCGAATGTCTGCGCGCCATTTGCGGCGCTGAAAATGTCAGCACTTCTCAGGCAGACATCGATCTGCACGCCAAAGATCAATCCCATCATGAGGCGCATCCGGCGGAGGTAGTGGTCTTTCCGCAGATAGCGGAGGCGGTTGCGGAGACGCTCAGGCTCGCCAATGACGCGCGCATCCCAGTGACGCCCTGGGGCGTCGGGACAAGCCTCGAAGGCAACCCGATCCCCTTTTACGGCGGGATTCTGATGTCATTTGAGCGGATGAATGAGATCGTCGCTGTCCACGCCGATGATTTTCAGGTCACAGTGCAGCCTGGCATCGGGCATAAAGACCTGAACGCCGAGCTCGCCCGCTATGGGCTGTTCTTTCCGCCCGATCCGGGCGCAAATGCCACAGTGGGCGGGATGTTGGCGAACAACGCCGCCGGCATTCGGACGGTGCGCTACGGCGCGAGCAAGGATAATGTGCTGAAAATGCAGGTCGCGCTGGCGGATGGGCGGCTGATCCAGGTCGGGTCGCGGTCGGTCAAGCAGTCCTCCGGCTACGATCTGCTGCATCTGTTTGTCGGCAGCGAGGGGACGCTCGGCATCATCACCGAAGCGACGCTCAGGCTCGTCCCTGTGCCGTCGCTGATGAGCGCCGTCGTCGCCGCCTTTCCGACGGTGGAGGCGGCGGTTGAGACCGTCGTAGCGGTGCGCGGCAGCGGACTCGATCCGGCGGCATTGGAACTGATCGATGCCGCGCACTGTAAGATGCTGCGCGAGACAGAGGGCGTCGATCTGCTCGACTATCCGACCGTCTTCATGGAGTTTCATGCTGCGCATGACGCGGCGCTGCAAGCTGGTCTCGATACTGTTCGCGAAATCTGCGCGGAGATGGGCGCGCTGCGCGTCCACGCGACGACCGACACAACGGAGCGCAAGCGCCTCTGGCACGCGCGCCACCATTCCTATGAGATTATGGTGCGCTCGCACCCAAATAAACAATTTTTCATCATGGATGTCTCCGTCCCGATCAGCGCCTATCCCGCTCTGATCGCCTTTATCGAGCAGGTCAAGCGTGAAAGCGGCGCGACCGCCTACATGATCGGTCACGCGGGCGACGGCAATATTCACGTTGAGTTTCCGTACGACGATGGTGTTTCGCGGGATCGAGCATTCCGGCTCAACAGCGCGATCGTCATCAAGGCGATTGAGCTGGGCGGCACAGCCACCGGCGAACACGGTGTCGGCATCGGCAAGGCAAAATACATGCGCCGCGAGCATGGCGAGGCGCTCGACGTGATGCGCGCGATCAAAGCGGCGCTCGATCCGAACAACATTCTCAATCCCGGCAAGATTTTCCCGAATGGCGGGGCAGCATGACGGCTCTATCTCATGGACGCGGTGCGCCGCAGATATCAGCACAGCGCGGCAGTCGAGCGCGCAGCGCGTCGATGTCAACCAGCCTGACTCCAAAGGCGACGCGCCGCTGATCATTGCGGCATATGAAGGCTGTGATAGACCTTTGGAGATGTGTGAAAAGCAGCATCACAGTGAGGCACAGCGGGAGACATGTCCCGCCGTGCTTCTGTGTTAGTTATGGACTTCGACCAGCCCAGCGTGCAGGCGATGCCGGCGGCGGACGATCAGCACTGCGCCGGCGACCAGCGCCAGCGCCGCCGCGATCTGCACGCGCGGCGGTAGATAGCGGACGCGCGCGATCATCCCATGTGAATGAACTGGCGCGCCGACCAACTGCCGGTGCAGCCGATAAACATAGTGGCGTGACGGACGGACGCGAACCATTGATCTATGCAGACGGCGGACGATTGGCATCAGATCGCCTACCTGCGTGTCAGTGACGCCGAAGCGGTTCAGAATCGGCGTCAGGTCTCGCGCGTCAGCGAACAGGGCATCGGTCAGCGCGTCGTATAGATCATCGGTGCGAGAATCGATTGGTAAGTGCGTCATGCGTTGGATAAGTCCTTTTTTCCTGACGATGTGCTGCTGCGGGGTGTTTTCTCGCCTTTGCCCAATTCGTCGCGCAGCGCCAGCAGCGTGCGATGATAAAGCGACTTGACCGCCCCTTCGGTGCGGTTCATGATCGCGCCGATCTCGGCATTTGAGAGATGCTCGACGAATTTCAGGATCAATAACTGCTGGCGTTCCTGGGGCAGACGGCGCACCGCCGTTAACAACCGCGCTTTTTCCTCGTTCTCTTCCGCCTGCGCATCCGGCGCGTCGGCTTTCAGGCTGGCGGCGATGAATTCATCGAGGGAGATGATCTTGCGGCGGGCGCGATCCCGATGCCAGTTGGCGACCAGATTGTGCGCGATCCGGTACAGCCACGCCTGGAATGGCACACCGCGCTCGGTGTAGTTTTCGATGTGATGCATGGCGCGGGTGAAAACGCGCTCGGATAAATCCTCGGCGTCGTGATGATTACCCGTGCGGTAGTAGACGTAGTTGTAGATTTTCTCAACATAGCGTTCATACAGTTCGCCGAACGCTTCGCGGTCGCCGTTCCGCGCCAGATCGACCAGTTCGACATCCTGGAGGCGCTTGAGCTTCTTGACCCGTTGAAACAGCCGTTGACGCAAGTTCATCATAGCAATCATAACCCTGATCGGCGCGCGCGGTTGCGTTCATCATTCCCATCTTCGCGTCTGCGCGCCTTTGCGCTAAAATTAAAACCCATTCTAGCAGACACAACCAGCAGGGCAAATCCATGACCAGACCGCTGAATTTTCAGCAGATTATCCTCAGGCTCCATGAGTTCTGGGCGGCGCAGGGCTGCGTGATTTGGCAGCCCTATAACATCCAAGTCGGCGCGGGGACGGGCAATCCGGCCACGCTGCTGCGCGTTCTGGGCCCTGAACCCTGGCGCGTGGCTTACGTTGAGCCGAGCGTTCGCCCTGACGATGGACGCTACGGCGAGAACCCGAACCGGATGCAGTACTACTACCAGTATCAGGTGATCCTCAAGCCCGATCCGGGCGATCCGATGGGCTTGTACCTGCGCTCGCTTGAAGCGCTCGGTATCAATGCCCGCGAGCATGACATCCGCTTTGTCGAAGATAACTGGGAAAGCCCGGCGCTCGGCGCATGGGGCTTGGGCTGGGAGGTCTGGCTCGATGGACAGGAGATCACCCAGTTCACCTACTTTCAACAGGCGGGCGGGATCGTCCTCGATCCGGTCTCGGTCGAGATCACCTATGGGCTGGAGCGCATCGCCCTGCCGCTGCAAGGCAAGGACTCGGTCTGGCAGATCGACTGGCTGCGCGCCGAAGACATCCGCGAAGCTGCCAATGGCGCGGCGCTGACCTATGGCGACATCTTCCTGCGCAGCGAGATCGAACACTGCAAGTATTACTTTGAAGTCGCCGATGTCGATGGACTGAAACAGACCTACGACGTGTATGAAGGTGAACACAAACGGGCGCTCGCGGCGGGGCTGCTGATCCCGGCATACGATTACGTCCTGAAGTGCAGCCACCTGTTCAATGTGCTGGACACGCGCGGCGCGATTGGCGTCACTGAGCGCGCCAGCTATTTCCGGCGGATGCGCGACATGACGCGCAGCATCGCCACCGCCTTCGCCGATCAGCGCCAGCAGATGGAATACCCGCTGGAGAAGCTCAAGCCCGTCTGGGGCGCTCCCGTGATCCCGGAGGTCAAGCCGGCGGCGGTGGAACTGCGTGACGCGCCCGCCGACCTGCTGTTTGAGATCGGCGTTGAGGAACTGCCCGCCGATGACGTGGACGCGGCGCTGGATCAGCTTCGCGCATCTTTTGCCCCGATGCTCGACGATCTGCGGCTGGCGCACAACGGAGTCGAAATCTACGCAACGCCGCGCCGTCTGGTGGCGCTGGCGAAGGGAGTCGCGCCGCGTCAGGCGGATCGGGACAGCAGCGTGCGCGGACCGGCTGCGGATCGCGCTTTTGACGCGGCGGGCAAGCCGACGCAGGCGGCGCAGGGCTTCGCCCGCAAATACGGGCTGGCGGTCGAGGCTTTGCGCGTCGAGGAGATCGATGGCGCGCGCTACGTCGTCGCGCAGGTGCATGAAGCAGGGCGCTCAGCGGTCGAGGTGCTGGCGGAGGCGCTGCCGAAGCTGATCGCGGGGGTCAAATTCAGCAAGTCGATGCGCTGGAATGCCAGTGGAGTCGCGTTCAGCCGCCCGATTCGGTGGCTGCTGGCGCTGTGGGGCGAAACGGTCGTCCCCTTCAGCTATGCCGGCATTGTCAGCGACCGCATCACTCGCGGACTGCGCCCGTATGGCTCAATCGAGGAGCGCCTGACCGCGCCAGCGCAGTATTTCACATCCCTGGAGGCGCAGGGGATCATCCTCGACCGCAATCAGCGCCGCCGTGTCATTCTGGAGCAGGCGACAGCGCTGGCGGAGTCGGTTGGGGGGCGGATTCCTGATGATCCCGGTCTGCTCGATGAGGTGACCAACTTAGTCGAGGCGCCGCAGGCATTCTTGGGGACATTCGAGCTGAAGTATCTCGGACTCCCGCGCGAAGTCCTGGTGACGGTGATGCGCCATAAACAGCGCTATTTCCCTGTTGAGGACAAGCATGGCGCGCTGATGCCTTATTTCATCGGCGTCCGCAGCGGCAACGCTCAGCATCTCGACAACGTGACGCATGGCAACGAGCAGGTGCTGCGGGCGCGTTTCTCAGACGCCGATTACTTCTTCACGCAGGACATCAAGAAGAAGCTCGATGCCTATCTGCCGCGCCTGCACACGCTCACCTTTCAGGAAAAGCTCGGCTCGATGCTCGACAAGAATAACCGTGTAGCGGGCTTGATCGAGCCGATGGGCGCGGTTTTCGGCATGGATGCAGGCGCAGTCGCCATCGCGCAGCAGGCGGCGGGCGTCGCAAAGGCAGACCTGGCGACACAGATGGTCGTTGAAATGACCTCGCTGCAAGGCGTCATGGGGCGCGAATACGCGCTGCGGTCGGGCTATCCCCAAACCGTCGCAGATGCCATCTTCGAGGGCTGGCTTCCGCGCAGCGCTGACGACAGCCTGCCCGCCAGCCCAGCCGGAACGCTGCTCGCGCTGACAGATCGGCTGGACAGCTTGGTTGGGTTGTTCGCGGCAGGACTCGCTCCCCAAGCGACGGCTGATCCCTTCGGGCTGCGCCGCGCCGCGCTCGGTATCATCCTGATCCTGCTCGCCAAGCGGATCGATGTCGATCTGAACAAGGCGGTATCGCTGGCGGCGCAGGCGCAGCCGATCCCAGTCTCCGAGTCGGTCAGGGCGCAGGTCGTCGAGTTCATCGGCGGACGCCTGCGCGCCTATGTCGAGGAGCGCCGTGTCGCCCCGCCGGATGTGATCGCGGCGGTGCTGGCGGCGCAGGCGGCGAACCCGTATCGGGCGGTCGAGGGGATGAAGCAGCTTTCTGCCTGGGTCAGCCGCGCGGACTGGACGCCGATTCTGGATGGATTCGCCCGCTGTGTGCGCATCACGCGCGCCGAGACCGAGCGCCACCCGATCCAGACGGCGCTGTTTCAGCAGCCGGAGGAAGGCGCGCTCTACGCCGCTTATGAAGCTGCTGCCGCCAAACTGACTCCGACCGGCAATGTCGATGAATTCCTGACCGCGTTTGCGCCGATGCTGCCGGCGATCACCGCCTTTTTCGACGCGGTGCTGGTCAACGCTGATGATCCGGCGCTGCGCAAAACCCGACTCGGACTCCTTCAGGCGATCAGCGCCATGCAGCACGGTCGCGCCGATCTCAGCCACCTGACCGGCTTCTAACACCCCGGGCGAAGCACAGCGCTTCGCCCACCCACCCCGATTGTATGCGTGATAATTCATATGTATAATCACATCGAGGTAGGGAATCCGCGCCATGAGCGTTGTCGACGAAGTTAAAAGCCGACTGGACATTGTCGAATACATCCAGCGGTTTGTTCCTATTAAGAAGTCGGGGCGCACCTTCAAGGCGTGCTGTCCGTTTCACAGCGAAGACACGCCCTCATTCCACGTTGACCCGGATCGACAGAGCTGGCACTGTTTCGGCGCGTGCGCGACCGGCGGGGACATTTTCGCTTTCGCCATGCGCTATCACAACTGGACATTCCGCGAGGCGCTCGAAGAACTTGCCAAGCTGGCGGGCGTCGAGACTAAGCCACAAAAACCGGAAAGGCTGGCGCAGGAAGCGCGGTTGGAGCGGCTGCGCGGCGTGATCGCGGCGGCGGTCGATTACTATCATGCGTGTCTGGTCGAGGCATCGGATGAGGGCGCGCAGTATGCCCGCTTTTACGCGCACGAAAAGCGCGGACTGAGCGATGAAACGCTCAGGGCTTTCAAAATCGGCTTGGCTCCGCTGGGCTGGACGAATGCGGTGGACGCGCTGCGCGAATTGGGTTATGCGGATGACGATCTGCTCGCAGCCGGGATCGCTGGGCGCAGCGAGAAATCGAGCCGGCTGTACGACCTGTTCCGAGGTCGGCTGATGATCCCGATCCATGACGAGCGCGGTCGGGCGGTCGGGTTCGGCGGTCGGGCGCTCGATCCTGAGGAGAAAGCCAAGTATATCAACACCCCGCAGACGCCGATCTTCAACAAGAGCCATCTGCTTTTCGGGCTGGATCGCGCAGCACGGTCGATCCGCCAGCACGACCAGGCGGTCATTGTCGAAGGCTACATGGATGTGATCCAGGCGCATCAGGCGGGCTATATGAATGTGGTGGCGCAGATGGGAACAGCGCTGACCGAGCATCAGTTGAAACTGCTCGTGCCGCGCTGCACCAGGCGCATTGTGCTGGCGCTCGACTCAGATGCAGCCGGGCAGAGCGCCACCCGCCGCAGCCTTGAAGTGGCGCGTGAGGCGCTGCGCGCCGACTATTCCAGTCGATTGTCGGTTGAGCTGCGTGTGCTTGAGCTTCCCAACGCCAAAGACCCAGATGATTTCATCCGCGAAACGCCGCAGGCGTGGGCTGATCTGGTCAAGGGTGCGGTCACGGTCGCCGATTACGTGATCGAAATGGAAACGCGCCGAATCCCGCCGGATGCATCGGTGCAGCAGCGCGAAATGGCGGCGCGCGCGCTCATCCCGCTGCTGATGGCGGCGGAGAACACGCTGTATCGTCAGGAAAATGTGCAAAAGCTGGCACTCCGGCTGCGGTTGCCGGAGCGCGAACTGATGCGCATCGCAGCGGATTTGCAGCGCCAACCAGCGCGCGCCCGCGCGCCGGATCAGCGGGCGCGGTCAATGCCGCCAACTCTCGACGATCTGCCGCCGATCTCCCCAGGTGAGCATTCGCCTGCCCAATTGGATTTGAATGCGCCGCTTCGGTCGGCGGATGCAGTGGACGCCAGCGGGGTTGAGACCGAGTGTTTGCGTCGTCTGCTGCGTCAGCCAGACTTGTACTATCATATCACGCGTAAATTCAATCAGATCATCAGCGGGATTGCCGATGGCGAAGCGCATCTGATTCAGCAGATGCTGGGCGAGTTTTCCGCTGAGGATTTTCACTCTGCAACCTATCGCGCTATTATGTTAGTATTTCGAGAAGCGCTCAGACAGGATAAGCTAACCTATCATGCCTATCTGCGTCAGCAGTTGGACGGGGCAATCCTGCGCGAACTTGACCTGTTGATGCTGGATCAGTGGCAGGAGCTTGAACCGCGCCTTGCCGCGCTGCGCGCAGATTTGCAGCCCAGCCTGATGAAAACGGCGCGCCAGCGCGCCCCGCTGGAGTCATCGGAGGTGATCATCGAGCTGGCGCTGTTGCTGCGTGAGCGCCGGCTGCGGGCGCAGTTCGAGGCGCTCAAGTATCTGGTGAGCCAGGGAGGAGAGGATGCGGCGATGATTGCGAATTGGGCGAAGCAGGTCAGGCAGACCGGGATGGTGCTGCATCGAATTCAGGTGGAGCGCGAGCGGCAGAAGTCGATCTGAGTGGTTTGGGCAGTCATCGGTGCGTGCATCATTTGGTGAACGCGCCGCCGGGCATTTAGATGCAGTGTTCACCCGCTGAGAGAGTGCAAAGATATTCCAAGATGAGCAAGAAACGCACAAAACGCACGGACAAGGCGACGGAAACCGGGGAATTCAACCAGGCAGCCGATGACTCAGATGAGGTCAGCCGCGGCTATGATTATGAAGAAGACATTGAGGATGAGCCGAACGACGACGATCTGCCCTATGGCTCGCTGGCATTGAAAGACGATGAGCTGAGCGATCCGCGCATCCTCGAAGACGACTACCTGGATGATCTCGACGATCTGGATGATGAAGGCTTCTTCGATGAGAGCCGGGCTGAGAATTTCACCCCAGCCGATGATCCCGTGCGCATGTATCTGAAGGAGATCGGTCAGGTTCCTCTGCTCGATACCAACCGCGAAATCTGGCTCAGCATTCAGATGGCAGCCGAGCGGCTCTATCAAGCGTTGGTTGACCGTTTGTGCGCGGATGCGGATGAAGCCACCCTGCGCGCCCGCTGTCCAGATGGTCAGCCGTCGCCCAGCGCGATCATGCTCGCGGCTTATGAAGAAGTGCTGATGAACTGGAAACTGACTCTGCGTGAATGCAGCCGCTTCGGGGTTGAGCCGCCTAACCTAGCGATGCTGATTCAGGAAATGCAGATGGTTTTCGATGAGTGGGATCATGCTGCGCCATCGCGCATCCGCGATTATCTGCGTCAGCGCGACTGGGGACGCGACGATCCATGGACAGACCTCGCACGGGTGCTGTTCAGCGTCATCCATGCGGTCTATCTGCTGCCATTCGGCATCCAATCTCGATTGATCAGTTTTTACAACCAAAAGGGCGTGCTTCCCGCTTTGGATGTGGTTGCGGGCTGGATCGCCGATGCGCCTGTCTTAATTGAAGGGCTAGATGAGCGCTTCGAGCAGATCGAGATGCAGGCGGAAATGGCGAGTGAGGCGCTCACGCGCGCCAATCTGCGCCTTGTTGTCAGCGTGGCGAAGCGCTACATGGGGCGGGGGATCAATTTCCTCGACCTGATCCAGGAAGGCAACATCGGCTTGCTGCGCGCCGTCAATAAATTTGATCACACCAAAGGCTTCAAGTTCAGCACGTATGCCACTTGGTGGATCAGGCAGGCGATCAGCCGCGCCATCGCCGATCAGGCGCGCACCATCCGCATCCCTGTGCATATGGTCGAAACCATCAACCGGCTGATGCGTGTCCAGCGCCAGCTTACCCAGGAATTGGGCGCTGAGCCGAGCGCTGAAGAGATCGCATTGGAAATGGAATTCCTGACCGCCGAAGAGACTCAGGCGATTCGTCTGCTCCGCAGCAGCGGTCAGCGCCTCGATCCCAGCTTGCAGCGCAAGCTGCGGCGGGCGGCGCAGAAAGTCCGCCGAATCATGCGCCTGTCGCAGGAGCCGATGAGCCTGGAAATGCCCATCGGTCAGGAGGATAACAGCCTGCTGGGTGACTTCATCGAAGACGACAAAGTGCCAGGTCCGGTCGATGCAGCCAGCAAACAGCTCCTCAAGGATCAGATCAAAAATGCGCTCGGTGTCCTGAGCGACCGCGAGCGCGAAGTCCTGGAGCAGCGCTTCGGGCTGGTCGATGGACAGGATCACACGCTGGAGGAAGTCGGCAGATACTTCGGCGTGACCCGCGAGCGCATCCGCCAGATCGAGGCGAAGGCGCTTCGTAAGCTCCGGCATCCGACCCGCAGCCGCCAGCTTCGGGATTATCTGGAGTTGTAGGCGTTGAGAGAAGGCAAGCACGAGACAAAACCCTTCATCTCATCAACTAATCCAGCGGCGATCACCTCAGAGACGCCGCTGGAAACCTTGAATCTCGATTGGACAGAACGCGAACTGCCGGAGTCAGCCCGGACGCGGCATGTCCATCGCCTGCATCCTTATCTCGGAAAATTCATACCGCAGCTTGTAGAGGTCTTCCTGCGTAAATTTTTCACAGCTGGTCAAACCGTCATCGATCCATTCTCAGGCTCAGGGACAACCCTTGTTCAGGCAAATGAGATGGGGATCAACGCGGTTGGCTGTGATGTCTCTCAGTTCAATGTCATTTTAGGGCGTGTAAAGACGGCCAAATACGATTTAGATCGGCTTCATCACGAACTGTTCGATATTTTGAAACAGTCTGAAGGTCAGCAGATCGATAGTTTCCACGATCTGCCGCTCTTTCAGCATCTTCATCCCGCCAAGCCCCAACTGCTCACGACCGATGATGATTACCTCAAACGCTGGTTCGCGCCGCGAGCGCTGCATGAACTGCTGAGCTATCGAGCAGCGATAGAACGCGGCAGTTACCAGTACCGTGAGGTGATGTATGTGATTCTTTCACGCGCTGCTCGTTCAGCCAGGCTAACGCCGCATTTCGACCTCGATTTTCCAAAGAAACCGCAGACCGAACCTTATTGGTGCTACAAACATCGTCGCATCTGCCAGCCGACTGACGAAGCAGGCAAATTTTTGCGACGTTATACCCAGGACACTTACCAGCGCATCGAGGTGTTTGATCGCACTCGTACAAATTCAAAAATCGAAATCCATCATGCTGACAGTCGCAGTTTTGATTTTCCGCAAGCAGATGGGGTTATAACAAGCCCGCCCTACGTCGGATTGATTGATTATCATGAGCAGCACGCCTACGCTTACCATCTGCTCGGCTTGCAGGATAAGCGCGATGCAGAGATCGGAGCGGCGATGGCGGGAAGCAGCAAGAAAGCGCGCGAAGCATATCAACTGGGCATTATTGATGTTTTTGCGAATACCCTGCGTGCTTTGCCCTCGCGGGGTCGGCTGATTGTAATAGCGGGAGATCGACATAACTTGTATCCGATGATTGCAGAACGGCTTGGCGTTGAAACAGAAGCCGTATTGCAGCGTCACGTCAATCGTCGGACAGGACGGAGGGCGGGCGAATTCTACGAGTCGATCTTCATTTGGAGAAAGGCGTGATCCGTGTCAACCATCACGCCCCTTACCCGTGCGAAAATCAAAGCGTACCTCGAAGTCTTCATTGAGCGCACTGTTGAATTGCATCGCGGGCGAGAGATCGATGCCTTTACATCGTCCACCGATTATCTTAACTTAACCTCTGCAAAAGGGCGATTAAAGCCTTTTCATGCTGCTTTGCTCCCGAAATCGATCAGCCGTATCAGCGCATTTGAGCGGAGCCTAAGCACGACGTTAGGGACGACTTTTGAAGAGTGCGCGCGGCTGATTGCACTGGATCATCATGCAGCGGCGCAGCGCGGCTATGATATTGCGGGAACCATTACAGGCGAAACCATTCAGGAAATTGAGCGGCAAACCGCAATACGCGAGCGGGCTGTTGAAAGTGGCATGGAGTTGCCAACGCTGGATCAAATGATCGACCAGGTTACAACGCGATCAGGCAGTGTATCTGAAGTTTTGCGCAGGGTGCGCGTTGATCTGTTTGTCCAGACTTATGACGGACGTGAACTTTATTTTGAACTCAAATCGCCTGTCCCCAACAAGGGTCAATGTATTGAAGTCATACAGCGAATTTTACGAATTCACGCTCTCAGGGGCATTCCACGTCCCCAGATTCAAGCTTATTTTGCGATGGCATATAATCCGTTTGGATCGACACGTGAACACTATAAATGGTCAATTGCCCGACAATACCTGCCGTTCGATCAGGCAGTTGTCATTGGACATGAATTTTGGACGCTTATCGGTGGGGACACCACTTTTGCTGAACTGCTTGAGATTTATCGAGAAGTGGGTGAAGAGAAAGCAAAATATGTCGTTGATGCACTAGCTTTCGGATTCTGAACAGGCGATGCCCAAACAGCTTATCTACTGCCCAATCTGCGGACACACGCTTGGCAGCCGCGCTGAAGGCGGGCGAATGCGCCAGGCGTGCGATAACTGCGGCTATGTCCACTATGTCAATCCCGTCCCGGCAGTCGGCATCGTGATCGAGATGGACGGCGGCTTGGTGCTGATCCGGCGCAGTCACCCGCCGCACAAAGGGCGCTGGGCGCTGCCGAGCGGCTATATCGAGGCGGATGAGAGCGCCGCCGAAGCCGCCATCCGCGAAGCGGAGGAAGAGACCGGGCTGAAGGTTGAGATCATCGAGATGGCGGGCGTCAATTCGTTCCCGGAAGGTCCGCCGCTCAGCGGCATCATGATCTTTTATCGGGCGCGCCCAATTGGGGGGACGCTGCGCGCTGGAGACGATGCGGCGGAAGCGCGCGTCTTTCAACCGAGTGAGCTGCCGCTGCTGCCCTTTCGGACGCACCGCGAAATGGTCGCGGAGTGGCTGGCGAAGCGCGGCGCCCCCGCACCATCAGAGCCGAAGCCCATCCATGCCGAATTTTACATCCGCGAGGCGGAAGCGGGCGATGTCAATGAGGTCATGGCGCTGCTCGGACTGATCCCCGCCAACCGCGGCTTCGGACAAGAGGAATGGCGCGCGGCTCACCAGCGCTTTTTTGAAAGCGGCGGGCTGCACATCTTCGTTGCCGTTTCGACGCAGCATCCGCCGATGGTGATCGGCTTTCTGGCGCTCTCCGTCGTGCGCGGGCTGAGCGAAAGTCACGGCATGATCAACGATATGGCAGTCCTGCCGACTTATCAGCGGCACGGAGTCGGCGCGGCGCTGCTCGAAGCGGCGCTGCGCCGCGCGCACCGTCTCCATCTGAAAACGCTGCTGGTCAACGGACAGCGCGCCAATGACAGCGCCAAAGCCTTCTATGCATCGCTTGGTTTTGCTGATGCAGTCGTCATGCAGATCAGGATCGCCTGACCCCGTTCAGCAGACCCGCCAGCGCGCGCGGCGTATTGGTCGTGAACTGATCCACCCCTGAGTCGCGCAGCCTGAGCGCGTGATCGGCGGCGGGCTTGCCCACATCCAGCGTCCACGCATCCAGGCGAATCCCTTCTCCATGAAGCCACGCCGCCATGTTGAATCCATCGTCCAGACAGCGCGCCAGCAGCAGATAATGCACATACCACGTGCTGACAAACGGCGCGCTTGCCATCAGCGCATCGCAGCGCAAAGCCAGATAATCGGCGGTTGGCAGCATCTGACGCGACGCCAGCGGGTGATCGTCGTGATAGCCGTAGTCGCCCAGACGGTGCGGCGGCAGACGCGGATCGACCGGCTGCGGACGGTAATCGAGGTAAAAGCCGATGTCGAAGCCTAGATCGAGCTGCTCCGCCAGCTTATGCAGCCGGCGCAGATGCCAGTCCGCCCCGCTGCTGACCAAGACGCGCTCCCCCAGCGGCGCGATCAGCCGAACCAGCCGCCGCAGCGGTTCGTCGTCGCGCATCGGATAGACATACTTGTAATCAATTTGCAGCCGCGCCCCACCCGAATGTGACGCGAACAGCGCCACCACTTCGCTGAGCAGCGGCGGACGATAGGCGGTGATCTCCCCTTGATGCTTGATCTTTAGACCGCTGACCGCGCCCGGATGCGCCGCGATCACCGCCCCCGTTCCGGTCGTCTCCGACTCCAGCACCGGATCATGCACCAGCAGATAATCATCCGCCGACAGGGGAGTCACATCAATTTCAATCCATTCAGCGCCCGCATCCAGCGAAGCGCGGATCGCTTCGAGCGAGTTGGGCGGAAATGGCGAGTCGTCGAGCGCCGCCATATGGTGAACCACAACAGGATCGTTCATGTCGATTTTTCCAGATCGCAAGCACAAGCTGCCATTATCGCACTCTAAATTAAAATCAAAGCCGTGAAATCTTAAAAATCTTTGAAATATGCTTAATGATGTAACAATGGATGCGCGTTAGTATGGGGGCGCAATCCGGGCAACGCAGAGGAGTGAAGAGCAATGAAGATTCGTTGGTTGTCGCTGGTGGCTGCGGCACTGCTGGTTGGCGTTTTCAGCGTCAGCGCGCAGGGTCGCACCCCGATTTACGTCTATGTCGACTCGGACACCAATATCAGCGATTGGTGGACAAACACGATCATTCCGGCTTTTGAAGCGGAATATCCGCAGTATGAAGTTGTGCTGACGATTGTGCGCGGAGTCGGCGGCGGCAATGCGGACATCGCCAATCGTGCGCTGGCAGCGCTGCAGACGGGCGACGATCCGCAGGTGGATTACTTCGAGACGCTGAATGTTGAAAGCGTTCCGGCGTGGCTGGAAAACAACCTGTTCGTCGAGATTACGCCAGAGAACGTCCCGAACATCGTCAATGTGATCGAGGCGACCAACCGCATCCCGCAGGAAATCCCTTATCGCGGATCGCAGGTGCTGCTGGCGTATAACAGCGAATTCGTCAGCGAGGACGAAGTCCCGACCACCTACGCCGAACTGATCGCCTGGATTCAGGCGAATCCCGGCGAATTCGTCTACAACCGCCCTGATCGCGGCGGCAGCGGCGCGGCGATGGTCACGCGCGCCATCTTCGAAGTGACCGGACGTGACCCGTCGCGCTTCGTCCCCGGTACGCCCGATCCGGAGCTGGTCGCGCAGTTCCCCGAAGCCTGGGCGCTGCTGAGCAGCATTCACCCCTTCATCTATGAAGGCGGCGCGTATCCGGCGGGCAACACCCCCGTGCTGGAGCTGTTCGCCAACGGCTCGGTCAACATGATCACCGCCTGGTCGGATCAGGCGCTTCAGGCGATCAATCGCGGTCTGCTCCCCGAAGGCACGCGCCTGACGCAGCTCCAGGACTTGCCGTTCACCGGCGGCTATGCCTACAGCGCGATCCCGGTCAATGCGCCCAACCTCGAAGGCGCGCTGGCGCTGGCGAACTTCGTCCTCACTCCGGAAATCCAGACCGCTGTCGTTGAGCAGATCGGCGGCTTCCCCGCCATCTCGTGGGATGTCTTGCCCGCTGAGCTTCAGGATCAGTTCAACAGCGTCATCACCGATACCGTGCCGACCTGGCCCGGCGGCGAATACAGCGCGCTGATGGTCGAAGGCTGGTACAACAACGTCGCCACCAACATCGACCGCAGCAGCTAAAAGCTTAGCCCTCGACTGCGGCGGAGCATCGCGCATGTTCCGCCGCCTCTTTTCAAATTCGCTTTCGCAGGTTAAAACTAGGCGCATGACGACGACCCAAGCCCCCACTGCTTCTTTCTCGCGCAAATGGCGCGGGGCAGCGCTGGCGTATCTGCTGGTGGCGCCGCCGCTGCTGCTGATGGTGCTGCTGATCTTCATCCCAGCCCTCCAATCGATTGCCCGCACGCTGACGATCAGCGTCGATGGCGTGCCGGGCTTTTCGCTCTCCCGCTACACCGCCTTTTTCTCCGATCCGATCAGCGTCAACAACCTCATATTTACATTTCAGGTGACGCTGCTGACGCTGGCGGCGATCTTCGTCGTCTGTTTCCCGCTGGCGCTCTATCTGCGCTTCTCCAGCGGTCGCATCGCGTCAATTGTGCAAATTCTGGCGCTGTTTCCGCTGTTCGTGCCGGGCATCATCCTTTGTTACGCGCTCATTCGCTTCCTAGGGACGCGCGGGACGCTCGATACAGTGCTGAGTCTGATCGGCATCACCGGCTACCGCACGCCGTATCTCAAGCCGGACGCCATTATCATCGGTCTGGTCTGGGAGGCGATCCCTTTCACCGTGCTGGTGCTGACCGCCGGGCTGCGCCAGGTCAGCGACTCGCTCATCGAGAGCGCCCGCGATGTCGGCGCGGACGACTGGACGATCTTCCGCCGCATCATCCTGCCGCTGATCGCGCGCCCAGCGCTGATCGCCTTTTCGCTCAATTTTCTGGGCATCTTCGGCAGCTATACCATCCCTTATCTGCTCGGTCCCGCTGCGCCCCAGATGATGGGCGTCTTCATGCAGCAGACGTTCGGACAGTACCGCCGCCCTGACGAAGCGGAGACCCAGGCAGTCATCACTTTTATCATCTGCGCCTTCATCGGCTTTTTGTACGTCCGCACAGTCGCCCGCCAGCGGATCACGCACGAGAAAGACGAATGACGACAGCCGCCATCCCCCCCAATTTCTGGACAAGCACGCGCCGCAGCTTCGCCGCAACCATCCGCCGCGATGGCTTCGGGCTGCTGGCGATGATCGTGCTGATCCTAGTGATTTTGGGTCCCTTGTACTCGGTCGTGCTGTGGGCGTTTGCCGAGCGCTGGCAGTATCCATCGCTTATCCCGACTCAGTTCGGGCTGCGCTACTGGGGCGAGACCTTCAGCCGCGCCGACATCCTGCGCGCCCTGCCGTTCAGCATTGTGCTGGCGCTGGTCGTGACTCTGCTCTCAGCCGTCATCTGTCTGCCCGCTGCGTATGCCTTTGCGCGCATGAAGTTTCGCGGTCGGCAGCTTCTGCTGCTCTCTTTTCTGGCGACCAATGCCTTTCCCCGTTTCGGTCTGTACGTCAGCATCGCCGTCATCTTCTTCCGTCTGAATTTAATCGGCACGGTGCAGGGCGTCATCCTGATCCAGTTGGTCAACACGCTGCTGCTCATGATCTGGATTCCGACCGCCGCATTTCAGGCTGTGGATCGCTCTCTAGAAGAAGCCGCGCTTGATGTGGGCGCATCTCCCTTGCGCGTCTTCATCCAGATCACCCTGCCGATGGTCATGCCGGCGCTCTCCGCTGCGCTCCTGCTGACCTTCGTCAACACCTTCTATGAAGCGCAGGGCGCGCTGATCGTCGGGCTTCCCCGCGTCGTCACCATGCCCGTGCTGATGTATTCGCTCATCAACAGCCAGTTGGTGGTGCAGTATGGCGCGGTCGTCTCTTTCGTACTTTGGATGCCGTCGCTGCTGCTTCTGCTGGTGGCGAATCGGCTTCTGCGCGGCGGCTATCTGACGGCGGGTTTTGGAGTGTAATGCGCGATGGCGACTCTCGACTTGATCGGCTTGACTAAACGGTTTGGCAGTGTCACGGCGGTCGATACCGTCGATCTGACCGTCGCAGACGGCGAATTCATGTGCATCCTGGGTCCGTCTGGGTGCGGCAAAAGCACGCTCCTGCGCATGATCGCCGGCTTTGAGATGCCGACCGAGGGCGATATTCGCATCGGCGGCGAGTCCGTGACGCCGTTGGGCGCAAACAAACGCCCGACCGCGATGGTCTTTCAGAAATACACGCTCTGGCCCCACATGCGGGTCTTTGACAACATCGCGTTTGGATTGCAGCTCCGGCGGCTGCCGCGCGCCGAGATCGCGCGCAAAGTTGAGGAGGCGCTCGCTCTAGTGAGCTTGTCGGGGTATGAGGGGCGTTTCCCGTCCCAGCTCTCCGGCGGTCAGCAGCAGCGCGTCGCGCTGGCGCGGGCGCTTGTGCTGGAGCCGAAAATCCTGCTCCTGGATGAGCCATTCAGCAGCCTGGACGCCATCCTGCGCGTCCGACTGCGCGAGGAACTGCGCCGCATTCAGCGCCGGCTCAAAATCACCGCCATCTTTGTCACCCACGATCAGGAAGAAGCCCTGACGCTGGCGGATCGCATCGCCGTCATGAACAGCGGGCGCGTTGAGCAGCTCGCCGCCCCGACTCAGATTTACGACAATCCGGCGACTCTCTTTGTCGCCGATTTCATCGGCGCGATGAACCTGCTCACCGCGCAGGTGCGCGGCGGACAGATCGCGCTTGACGGCGTGGCGCTGGATGCCCCCGATGGCGTGCGCGATGGGGCGGTGACGGTCGCCATTCGCCCTGAAGACCTCGCGCTGCTCCCGGACGGCGATCACGCCGGCGCCTGGCGCGCTTCCGTCGAGCAGATCAGCGACCTCGGACATTACCGCCGCGCCATCCTAGAGACCCCCAGCGGGATGATCAAGATTTACTTGCCTAAGACGGCGGCAGCCGAAGAAGGCTCGGCGGTGTCGGCATTCGTGCGGCGTTATCTGGTCTATCAGGACGGCGCGCCGCCGCGTGAAGTCACGCGACCGCTGCCTGCGCAGGCGCTCACAGTCTAAGCGGTTGGGGTGGGCTGGGGGAAAATCACGCTGGCTTCGACGAATGATTTCCTGATGGGCAAGGTTGAGCGCTGGCATTTCGACGATTTCTCCATCAATCAAATGCTGCGGCTGAGTCGTTTCGGGAAGCTGGAAATACGCTTCGGCTGTCATTTTCGTGCGGACAGCGGATGCATCCATCGTGATATAATATGGGTAATATGGGTCATAAACAGCATATCACACGGGCAGGGGCGGTGCAAAGCACCGAAATTACACGCTGCGCGCTGGTTAGAAAATTATTACGAACATTTGTACCTATGCAAAATCCAGACTTGTGGTACTCTATAACTAGTTGGAGAAATCGCTGAACCGTTTTCAATTTTGCCCCTTGCGCACTTTTCAGAGGCTTGTTATGCTTTCACTCATCACATTTCCAAACCGGAAATTGCGAACCATTATGATGTTTGTCAGCCTGTTCAAGAAGTCCAAGAAGCGCCAGCCAGACCTGCTGTCTGGGTTTTTGCGTTTCTAAGACTGTCGATCAGGTAAATCCAAGCAGTCGAAACCGCAGCCCGCCCAGACAGGCGGGCTTTTTTTGTTGTCTAGTTATAAGGAGAGTTGTCCACCATGAACACAGCCATCTGTCCCGAATGCGGCGCGAAGATCAGCATCCCCGCCGACGCCCTTCAGCACGAACTGATCACCTGCCCAGACTGCGGCGCGGAGCTGGAGATCATCAGCCTGAACCCGCCTGAACTTGCCCTTGCGCCGCAGGTCGAAGAGGACTGGGGCGAATGATGCGCGTCGGAATGCTGGTGACCCACCTTCGACCGGAAGAAAAGCTGCTGATCGCCGCGTTTCAGGCGCGCGGCATCGAGCCGGATGTCCTGCTCGACCGTGAGGTCAACATCGACCTGACTGCGGGCGCAGATCAGCCCGCTCCGAACGGGATCGCGTGGTCAGCCTATGATATCGTGCTGGAGCGCTGCGTCAGCACCTCGCGCGGCATGTATCTGCAAGCCATCCTCAATGCCTGGGGCATTCCGACCATCAACAGCTACGCCACCGCTTCGATCTGCGCCGACAAACTGCTGACCACACTGGCGCTGGCGCGGGCGGGCATCCCACAACCGACGGCGCGTGTCGCCTTCGATGAAGACTCGGCGCTGGAAGCGGTCGCTGCGCTTGGTTATCCCGCTGTCTTCAAACCGGTCACCGGATCATGGGGGCGGCTGCTGGCGAAAGTCAATGATCGCACGGCGGCCGAAGCGATCATCGAACACCGGCTCACGCTTGGCAGCTACCAGCATCACACCTTCTACATTCAGCAGTATGTGGACAAACCGGGGCGCGATATTCGCGCCTTTGTCGTCGGTGACGAGACGATCTGCGCCATCTACCGCAGCTCAGCACACTGGATCACCAACACAGCGCGCGGCGGCACAGCCTCCAACTGCCCGGTCACGCCAGAACTGAATGACCTGTGTCTGCGGGCGGCGCGGGCGGTGGGCGGCGGCGTGCTGGCGCTGGACGTGTTTGAAGACCCGCAGCGCGGCTTGCTGATCAACGAGATCAACCACACGATGGAATTTCGCAACAGCAGCGCGCCGACCGGCGTTGACATCGCGGCGCGCGTCGTCGAATACGCTATCCAGCAGGCGAGGGTGACGGCGTGATCCGGGTTGGTGTGGTCGGCGCGTCGGGTTACGCTGGCGGCGAACTGCTGCGGCTGCTGCTCAGTCATCCTCAGGTCGAAGTGACTCAGGCGACCAGCGAGAGCAGTGCGGGCAAATACCTCTATCAGCTTCATCCCCATCTGCGCGGGCGCACGACTCTGCGCTTTGTCGGGCAGGCGGGCTTGACTCCGTGCGATCTGCTGTTTCTGGCGCTGCCGCACGGTGAAGCCCAGGCTCGCATCGCTGAATATGCCGCGCTCGCGCCGCGCTTGATCGACCTGAGCGCCGATTTCCGCCTGCGCGATGCAGCCGTTTACGCCGCCGCCTACGGCGAACCGCACCGCGCCCCAGAGTGGCTGCCGCGCTTCGTCTATGGACTGCCCGAAATCAATCGGGCGGCGCTCATCGGCGCGGACAAGGCCAGCGGAGTCGGCTGCAACGCGACCGCAACCATCCTGGCGCTCTGGGCGCTCATCCGCGCTGGGATGCTGCCGCTCGATCAGCCGATAATCGTCGATCTCAAGGTCGGCAGCAGCGAAGCCGGGCGCACGCCGACCGAGAGCAGTCATCATCCGGCGCGGTCGGGCGTGGTGCGCCCCTTCGCCCTGACCGGGCATCGCCATGAGGCGGAAGTCCGCCAGGCATTCGCCGACTGCGGCGCGCTCGATGTCCGCATGGCGATCACCAGCGTCGAACTGGTGCGCGGCGCGGCGGCGGCGGCGCATGTCACCCTGCCGACCGGCTTGGCGGAGAAAGACATCTGGGCGGCGTACCGGAGCGCTTTCAGCGCGAAGCCGTTCGTGCGCATTGTGCATGAGAAATCGGGCGTCTTTCGCCATCCCGAGCCGCGTGTGGTGGCGGGGACGAACTATGCCGATGTCGGTTGGGAATACGATCCGGAGACCGGGCGCGCGGTGCTTCTGTGCGCGATTGACAATCTCGGCAAGGGCGCGGCGGGCAGCGCCGTACAGTGCATGAATCTGATGTGTGGTTTTGATGAAACAGACGGGTTGACCTTCGGAGGCTTTTATCCATGACATTCACGGGCGTTCTCAAACTGGGCGGCGGCGCGGGCGTGCAGCACGCGCCGGCATTGGCGAATCTGGCGGCGCGAGTCGCGGCAGGCGAGCGGTGGGTGTTGGTGCATGGCGCATCGGACGCGGCGAACCGGCTCGCGGCGGAGCGCGGCGTCCCCGTGCGGACGCTGACCACCAGCAGCGGTCACAGCAGCCGTTATACTGACCCTGAAACGCTGGCAATCTTCTGCGAAGCGGCGGCGCAGGTCAACGCCGATATGCTAGCGGGGCTGATGGCGCGAGGCTGCCTGGCGGTCGGCTTTGCAAATGCCGAGATCATCCGCGCAGAGCGCAAAGCTGCGCTGCGGGCGATGGTCAATGGGCGGCAGGTCGTCGTCCGCGATGACTACAGTGGGTCGATCACCGGCGTCGACTCGGCGCTGCTTTACGACACTCTAGAAGCGGGCTGGACACCTGTCATCGCGCCGATTGCATCGGGCGGCGAACTCGGACGGCTGAATGTCGATGGCGACCGGGCGGCGGCGGCGATTGCGCGGGCGCTGGGCGCGGACGCGCTCGTCATTCTGAGCAATGTCCCCGGCTTGCTGCGCGACGTGAACGATCCGCGCTCGCTCATCACGGGCTTCGATCTGAGCGAGATCGCGTTTTATGAGTCGCACGCGGCGGGGCGCATGAAGAAAAAATTGCTCGCGGCGCGTGAAGCGCTGGTCGAGCGCACCATCCTGGCGGACTCGCGGGTGGCGCGTCCGCTGGACGCGGCGCTCAATGGCGCGGGGACGCACATTCACTGCCGCGATCAGCTCATTCTCGCCGGAGCAGCCGACTGATGGACGCGCTCGTGACCGGTCTCGCCGCGCTGGAGGAACTGCACAGCAGCGGAACCTATATCAAGCGCGATCTGACCATCGTTCGGGGCGAAGGCGCTTTCCTCTTTGACGATGCGGGCAATCGCTACATCGACTGCGTGGGCGGGCAGGGCAGCGCCAACCTCGGACACGCGCATCCGGCGATCCTGGCGGCGCTGCACGCGCAGATGCGCGACCTGATCGCCTGCCCGGAACTGTTCCACAATCCAACGCGGGCGCGCTTTCAGGCGGCGCTCTGCGCAGCGGCGGGGATGCCCCGCGTCTTCCTGTGCAATTCCGGCGCGGAAGCCAACGAAGGCGCGCTCAAGATCGCGCGGCTCGTCACCGAGCGGACGGGCATCGTCGCGGCAATGCGCGGCTTTCACGGGCGGACGATGGGCGCGCTCTCGACAACCTGGGAAAAGACCTATCGCCAGCCGTTCGAGCCGCTGATCGCCGGCGTGCGCCATGTGCCGTACAACCAGGTTGACAAGCTGGCGGCGGCGGTCGATGAGACGACGGCGGCGGTCATCCTCGAAGTGGTGCAGGGCGAAGGCGGCGTCCATCCGGCGCAGCCGGGCTACCTTCAGGCGGTCGAGGCGATCTGCCGTGAGCGCGGCGCGCTGCTCATCCTTGATGAAGTCCAGACCGGCTTCGGGCGCACCGGCTACCTGTTCGCGCACGAGGCGGATGGCGTCAAGCCGGATATTCTGTGCCTGGCAAAGAGCATCGCGGGCGGCGTGCCGATGGGCGCGATCCTGCTCGGCGAGCGAGTCGGCGCGCTCCCACCGTCGTCGCATGGCAGCACCTTCGGCGGCAATCCGCTGGCGTGTGCGGCGGGGTTGGCAGCATTGGAGGTCTGCCAGCATACTGACCTCATCCCGCGTGCGCGGAGGCTCGGTGAAGCGGTGCTGGAACGGCTCCGCGCGGCGCTGCCCGAGATGGCGCTGGCGCGGGAGGTGCGTGGGCGCGGACTGATGATCGGCATCGAGCTGCGCGGCAAAGTCGCGCCGGTGTTGAAGGCGCTGCAAGCGCGGGGTGTGCTGGCGCTGCCGGCGGGCACAGCCGTGCTGCGGCTGCTGCCGCCGCTGGTGATCGAGGAAGCCGACTTGTGGACGGCGGTCGAGACGGTCATCGAGGTGCTGCATGAGCAGCCTGCTTGAGTCGCTGGTGCGCATCTACAGCCCCTCGACCCATGAGCGCGCCGCTGCGTCGCACCTGGTTGGCTGGATGAATGCGCACGGTTTCAGCGCCGCCATCGACGCGGCGGGCAATGCCGTCGGCGTGCGCGGTACGGGCGGCAGGACGCTGATGCTGGTTGGACACATCGACACCTTCCCCGGCGATCTGCCCGTGTTCGTGCGCGATGGCTGTCTGTACGGGCGCGGCAGCGTCGATGCCAAAGGCTCACTGTGCGCGTTCGCGGAAGCAGCGGCGTCGGCAGCCATCCCGGAGGGCTGGCGCGTCGTGGTGGTTGGCACAGTTGAAGAAGAATACGCTACTGGCAAAGGCGCGCGCCATCTGGCGGCGCAGCCCGCGCCCGATCTGTGCATCATCGGCGAACCAAGCGGTGCAGATCGCATCACATTGGGCTATAAAGGGCGCATTCTGATCGATTTCACGCTCAGTCGCCCGCCTGCGCACACCGCGCGCCCGCAGCCGAGCGTCCCGGCGCTGGGAGTCGCTTTTTGGAACGCGGTAGAGGCATGGACGGAGCGCGAAAATCGGGGCGTTGATGCCTATTTCGACCGCCTCATGCCCGGTTTGCGCAGTATTCACACGACGACTGAAGCCTATCTCGACACGGTGACGCTGACGATCAGCATCCGCCTGCCGCCGCGCTGGACGCCGGAGGCGGTCGATGAGTCAGTTCGCGCTTTCGCCCCGCCCGATGCGCAGCTCCGTATGTATGGCATGGAGCGCGCCTATCGCAGCGAACGCACATCGCCGCTCGCGCGCGCCATGCTCGCCGCGATCCGTGCCAGGGGCGCGAGCCCGGGTTTTGTGCTGAAAACTGGAACCTGCGATATGAACACCGTCGGCGCGGTCTGGACATGCCCGATCATCGCCTACGGACCTGGTGACAGCGAACTCGATCACACGCCCGATGAACATCTCCCGCTCGATGAATATGCCCGCGCCATCGAGACACTCCGTTACCTGATCGAGCATCTCCCTGAGTCCATCGGATGAGGCGCGCCGACCAGCGGTTTCATCTTTGCCTTTGCGTTCTCCGCGTTCTGTTCTTGTGATGCGTTTGCTTTGGACGCTGAGAAAGACTTGCCGCCGTCTCAATTTCATGTTAATCTGAGGTCAGTTTAATTGCTCCAAAACGCACAATCGAAATTTAATCGGGGTGGTTTTCAAGATGGCATTAGAACAATTTGCCCCCGTAGGCGCATTACTGGCAATCGCCGTCGCGGTGACGGCGCTGATCGGTGTCTTGTCGCGCCTCATGGGTCCTTATCGCCCGACCAGCCGCAAAACTGCGCCGTATGAAAGCGGCATGACGCCCATCGGACCGGCTAACCGGCGTTATTCGGTGCGCTTCTATTTGATTGCGGTGCTGTTCATCTTGTTCGACATTGAAGTCATCTTCTTTTTGCCCTGGGCGGTCGTCTTCCGCGATCTGGCGTGGTATGGGCTGGCGGCGATGGGCGTGTTTGTGGTGATCCTCACCATCGGCTTGATTTATGAGTGGAAAGTGGGAGCGCTAGAATGGGAGTAGTATCCTCGAAATTGGGCAACCTCGGCGTGGTGACCACCACGCTGGAGACAGCCGTCAACTGGGCGCGGACGGGCGCGGTCTGGCCCTTGCTGTTCGGACTGGCGTGCTGCGCGATTGAAATGATGGCAACGCAGGCGTCGGATTATGACCTGTCGCGCTTTGGCATGGAACTCAACCGCGCCAGCCCACGCCAGAGCGATCTGATCATCGTGGCGGGACGGGTGACGCGCAAGATGGCGCCCGTGCTGCGCCAGCTTTACGATCAGATGGCGTCCCCCAAATACGTCATTTCGATGGGAGACTGCGCCTCCTGCGGCGGGGTCTACAACAACTACGCGATTGTGCAGGGGGTGGATGAGATCATCCCGGTCGATGTCTATGTGGCGGGCTGCCCGCCGCGCCCGGAGCAGCTCATTCATGGGATCATCACCCTGCATGAGAAAATGCGCGGCGAGCGCTTCACCCAGTGGATCGGAAAGGATCAGCCGGCATGAGCATCAAGATCGCCAAAGCCGCCGATCCGGTTGAGTCGCTGCGTGCGGCGCTGCCAGATGCGCTGCTGGACACCAAAACGTTCCGCGATGAGCTGACTCTGATCGTCAAGCCGGAGTCGATTATCTCGGTGCTGCGCCACCTGCGCGACACGCCGGGCTTGCTCTATAATTTCCTCTCCGACATCAGCCCGGTCGATTACTACAATCCGCAGGGCGGCTATGATGGACGCCCGGAGCGTTTCGCCCTGTCGTATCATCTCTATTCGATGCTCTACAACCGCCGGATTCGCGTCAAAGTATTTCTGCCCGAAGACGATCCGCGCCTGCCGAGCGCGACCTCGGTCTGGCCCGCGGCGAACTGGTTGGAGCGCGAAGCCTACGATATGATGGGCATCGTTTTCGACGGACACCCCGATCTGCGCCGCGTGCTGATGCCGCAGGACTGGAACGGTCATCCGCACCGACGCGATTATCCGCTGGGCTATGAACAGCCGATGTTCTCCTTCAACGTTGAGGAGATCGCCAAACACAAGCCGTTCGCAAAGGAATGAAAGAGCGCGCACTATGAGCTTTATCGTGCCAGAAAAAGATCGCAGCCTGACCCCCGGCTCCGGCGATGGCTTGGAGTCGTGGGTGGGCAGCGTTGAGGAGCTGCGCGGTCTCGTCTCCGACCGCGCCCTGACCGGCGAGACACTGCTGCTCAACATGGGTCCCCATCATCCCAGCACGCACGGGGTGCTGCGGCTGCTGCTCGAACTTGACGGCGAAGAAGTCGTCACCTGCCTGCCCGATATCGGTTTCCTGCACACCGGCATCGAGAAGAACATCGAGTCCAAAACCTATGAAAAAGCCGTCACGCTGACGGATCGCATGGATTACTTGTCGCCCATGTCGAACAACATGGTCTTTTGCTCGGCGGTCGAGAAGCTGGTCGGGCTGGATGTCCCGCCGCGCGCGCAGGTCATCCGCGTCATCTGCCTGGAGCTGTCGCGCATCGCCAGCCATCTCGTCTGGCTTGGCACGCACGCGCTCGACATGGGCGCGATGAGCGTCTTCCTCTACTGCTTCCGCGAGCGCGAGAAGATCCTCGACATGTTTGAGATGCTCAGCGGGCAGCGGATGATGGGCAGCTATTTCCGTCCGGGCGGCGTCTGGCGCGATCTGCCAGCGGATTTCCTGCCCACGCTGGAAGCCTTTCTCGATGATTTCCCGCGCCGCGTCGACGACTACGAAAAACTGCTCACCAACAATCCGCTCTGGATCGACCGGACGCAGGGGATCGGCATCGTCGAGCCGGAGGAGGCGCTCGCGCTTGGCATGACCGGTCCGACGCTGCGTGGCAGCGGCGTCAACTGGGACATCCGCAAGGCGATGCCCTACAGCGGCTATGACCAGTACGACTTTGACGTGCCGCTCGGCGAACACGGCGATGTCTACGACCGCTTCTACGTGCGCATCCTCGAACTCCGCGAGAGTATGCGCATCATCCGCCAGGCGATGAAGGCGATTCCCGGCGGGCCTTTCCGCTCGGAGAATCGTAAGTTCGTGCCGCCGCCGCGCGCTGAACTCGGACGTAGCATGGAGGCGGTCATCCACCATTTCAAGCTGTGGACAGAAGGATTCAGCGTCCCGGATGAAGAGGTCTACGTGGCAATTGAGAGTCCGCGCGGCGAGATCGGCTGTTATCTGCATGGGACGGGCGGTAACAAGCCGCGCCGCGTCCGCTTCAAGACGCCGTCGTTTATGCACATCAGCGCGCTGGGCAAGCTCTGCCAGGGGCATATGATCGCCGATGTCGTGGCGATCATCGGCAGTGTGGACATCGTGCTGGGCGACAGCGATAGATAGGATCACAAGCGATGCTGGCAGAAAAATACGCGGAACGGATCGAAAAAATCTTCGCCAAATACCCCGACAAGCGCTCGGCGGTCATGCCGATTCTCTACATTGCGCAGGAAGAATACGGCTGGCTGCCGCAGGACGCCATCAACGAAGTCGCCGCGATCTGCAATCTCGATCCGACGCAGGTTAAGTCGATCGCAGGCTTCTACACGATGTACCGCGAGCGCCCGAAAGGGAAATTCTGGCTCCATGTCTGCACCGACCTGGCGTGCGCGCTGCGCGGGGCGGACGAATTCTATCACCAGCTTGAGGAGCATCTCGGCGTCGATCACGAAAACGACACAACTGCTGACGGCGTTTTCACGCTGGAACATGTGATGTGCCTGGGCGCGTGCGACCGCGCGCCGATGATGCAGTGCAATTTCCATTTTCATGAAAATCTCGACATCGATAAGGCGAAGGCGCTGATCGCGCAGTGGCGCGCCGAAGTCAATGCCGCGCTCAACCCGCCGCAGCCTGAGTTTACCTGAGACAGGGACATGACGAATCTGAACATCATCTATCGTGAGAAGGACATCCCCGACATTCGAGAATACAACGTGTATATTGCCAACGGCGGCTATGACGCGCTCAAAAAAGCCATCAGCATGAAGCCCGCCGACGTGATCGACGAAGTGAAGAAGTCGAATCTGCGCGGGCGCGGCGGCGCGGGCTTCCCGACCGGCGTCAAGTGGAGCTTCATCCCGCAGCATGAGCCGCGTAAATATGTCGTGGTCAACGCCGACGAAAGCGAGACTGGCACATTCAAAGACCGCCAGATCATCGAGAATAACCCGCACCAGCTCATCGAAGGCGCGATGATCGCGGCATGGGCGATCCAGGCGACTGCCGTCTATATCTACATTCGCGGCGAATACTGGGACATGGCGCACGCCCTCGAACGCCGCATCGAAGAGGCGCGCAAAGGCGGCTTTGTCGGCGAGAACGTCGGCGGATCGGGCTGGAACTGCGACATGTTCGTCCATCTCGGCGCGGGCGCGTATATCTGCGGTGAGGAGAGCGCGCTGCTGGAAAGCCTGGAAGGCAAGCTCGGTCAGCCGCGCGTCCGTCCGCCGTTTCCGGCGCAGAAGGGCGGCGGTCTCTACGGAGAGCCGACAGTGGTCAACAACGTCGAAACGCTGGCGAATGTCCCCTGGATCATCCTCAACGGCGCGGACGAATATAAGAAGATCGGCACGGAGCAGAGCAGCGGCACGAAAGTCTTCTGCGTCAGCGGGCATATCGTCAAGCCGGGCAACTACGAACTGCCCTTCGGCGTGACCATGCGTGAACTGCTCTATGATCATGCTGGCGGCATCCCTGGCGGCAAGCAGATCAAGGCGATCCTGCCTTCGGGTGGATCGGGTCCGATCATCCCAGCGACCGATGAATTCCTGGATACAAAATTATCCTACGAGGACATGGCGAAAATTGGGACGATCCTCGGTTCGGCGTCGATCATCGTCATGGATGAGACGGTCGACATCACCTGGGTCGCGTCGAAGATCACCAAGTTTTTCAAGCATGAGAGCTGCGGCAAATGCACGCCGTGCCGCGAAGGGACATACTGGCTCGACAAGGTCATTGACCGCATCATGGCGGGCGAAGGCAAGCCGAGCGATGTCGATCTGATCGCCAATATCGCCAAAAACATGCAGGGCGTAACGCTCTGCGCGCTCGGTGATTTTGCCGCTAACCCGATCATCCACACCATCAAGCATTTTCCCGATGATTTCAAGCAGCATGTCAGCGGTTCGAACGGGAACGGCGCGAAAGCGGCTGCGCCCGCTCGTCGGGCGGCGCCGGTTCTGGCGGGCGGCTGATGGGTTCAGGCGAGCCGGCGATCATGAACGAGAACCCGCCTGCAGCGGCGCACCCTCAGGACGACTGGCAGGCATGGATCGTCGAGCCGCGCCCGCCCGCGTCTGATGAAGCGCTGGCGCTGGCGGCGGAGATCGAACGCGAAGCGCTGGGAACGGCGAGTCCGCCTGAAACACCTGCTCCGTCTGTAACGCTGCGCGGAAGCGCAAAGCGAAGGCTGGCAGCCCTGACCGATGCGATTGCCGCCAATCCTGACTCGCCGGCGAATTACGCGCTGCGCGGCGAGCTGTTCTTGCAGCATGGCGAGCGCGAACTCGCGTATGCTGATTTTGTGAAAGCGCTGACGCTGGCGTCGGCGCAGTTGGCTGCGGACGATTGGGGTCTGGTTGAGCAGGCGGTGCAGGATCGAGCGGAAGCCGGCTTGCGGCAGATCGTCCGTTTATGAAATTAACGTTTACGCGATAATCACGCGCGTGATGGATGAAGCAAGGGTCTACGCGGAGGGTTGGATGTCCAAGACCGTCAAAGTGACGATTGACGATCAGGTTTACGAAGTCCCGGCGGGGTCGAATCTGGTCGATGTGGCAAAATTTCACGCGGATAACGATATTCCGGTGTTCTGTTATCACCCGAAGATGAAGCCAGTCGGCATGTGCCGGATGTGCCTGGTCGAAATGGGCAGCATCGAGCGCGACCGCACAACGGGGGAGGTGCTGCTGGACGACGCGGGCAATCCCAAAGTCCGCTGGATGCCCAAACTGCAAACCGCCTGCACGCAGGTGGTCAGCGATGGCATGGTGATCCGCACGACGACCGCGCAGGTGCAGGAGGCGCGTAAAAACGTCGTTGAGTTTCTGCTCACCAGCCACCCGCTCGACTGCCCGATCTGTGACAAGGGCGGCGAATGTCCGCTGCAAAATCTGACAATGGCGCACGGACCTGGCACGAGTCGGATGAATTTCGATGACAAAATGAAGCTCGACAAGCACGTTCCGCTCGGCGATCTCATCTTTCTGGATGAAGAACGCTGCATCCAGTGCGCGCGCTGCGTGCGCTTTCAATCGGAACTGGTGGGCGATGATGTGCTGGCGTTTCATGAGCGCGGGCGCTCGCTCCAGATCATCACCGTCAGCGAACCCGGCTTCGACACCTATTTTTCCGGCAATACCACCGATATCTGCCCGGTTGGGGCGCTGACAACAGCGGATTTCCGCTTCGGGGCGCGCCCTTGGGAGCTGACCAACGTGCCGAGCATCTGCCCGCACTGTCCGGTTGGCTGCAATACCAGCCTCAGCACTCGCCTCGACCGCGATTTTGGTGGGCGCTCGATGATCAAGCGCGTCATGCCGCGTCAGAATGAGGCGGTCAACGAAATTTGGCTGTGTGACAAAGGGCGCTTCGGACACCACTTCACGCGCTCGAATGCGCGTCTGATGGAACCGATGCTGCGGCGGGGCGATCGCGCACTGACGCGCGCCACCTGGAACGAAGCGCTGAACGCCGCTGTGACCGCCCTGCAAGCCGCGCAGGGTGACATCGGCGCGCTGGTCGGCGGGAGCCTCTCCAATGAGGATTTGTGGATGCTGCGCGGTCTGCTCAAGGGCTTCGGCAGCGAGCGCCTCGGCGTGTGGATGACTTTCGGCGGTCTTGACCTACTCATGCAGGTGGGCGTTGGCAAAGGGACAAACCTCGGCGCGCTGGGCAAGGATGATGCCGTGCTGATCATCGCCAGCGATCTTGAAGAAGAAGCCCCGATCTGGCGGCTGCGGCTCAAGCAGGCGCATGATCGCGGCGCGTATATCGTCGTCGCCAATGCGCGCAAGACGCGCATGGCGGATTTCGCCAGCAAGACCATCACCTATGCTTACGGTCATGCGGCGCACGTGATGGCGGGCATTCGGACGCAGTTCCCCGAAGCGGCGAGCAGGCTGGCGGACGCCGCCAATCTGATCATCGTCGCGGGCAGTGAAGGGCTGACCTACGAGGGCAGCGCGGCATTGATGCGCGCCGCCGCCAACTTCCTGATTGAGACCGGTCACATCGGCAAGCCGAACAATGGACTGCTGGCGACTGCGCCGGGCGCGAACGCCGTCGGCGCGCAGGCGCTCGGCTTCACAGCGGAGGGCGCGCGCGATCTGATGGCGAACCCGCCCAAAGTCCTCATCGTGGCGGGCGCGGACGTGCTGGGAGATGATCCGAATGCGGCGGCATGGCTGAGCAAAGTCGAGACGATCATCAGCCTGAGCCTCTTCCCCGACGCGCTCACACTAAAACATGCGCAGATCGCGCTGCCGATCCAGAGCTTCGCCGAGCGCGATGGCACGTTTACCAATGGCGAGCGCCGCGTCCAGCGCTTCTACACTGCGCAGGGTCCGATGGGCGAGGCGCTGCCCACCTGGCAGGTCGCGGCGCGCATCGCTGAGCGCGCCGGGCATGGACGCGCCAAGCTGTCGGCGGCGGCGGTCATGGCGGAGATCGCGCAGTCCGTCCCCGCTTTTGAGGGGATGCGCTATACTGAGCTGGCGAAGGTCGAGAAGCATTTCCCGGATGTCGGCGGCGCAGACCTGTACTACGGCGGCACGTCCTACAAGAATCTGGGCGGTCTAGGCGTGCAAATGGCGACGACGGCGGATCGCGGTGAGACTGTGGAGACTGCCGAAGTGACCCTGCCGGAGCTGGTGATGGCGAAGGACGGCGCTCTGCTGGTTGTGCCGACCACGCGCCTTTACAATCGCGAATGGGTTTTCCGCGCCAGCGGGGACGCGCTCATGAACGCGCGGATCGGCGCGCCGTTTGTCGAGATCAACCACGCCGACGCCGCGCGGATGCAGATCGCTGATGGCGATCTGGTGGATGTCATCGTGAGTGGGGCGGCGCTGCGCGTGCGCGCGCATGTCAACGGCGGCGCCCCTGAGGGCAGTGTCGTGCTGCCGCGCCATCTGGCGGATGCGGCAGCGCCGCTGACGATTGCCGCTGGCGAAGTCAGGAAAGTTGAATAGGGTGGGGTTATGACTGCGACAAATCGAAAGCAGGACTCCGGGGGCATCCGCCCCTACCTGAACCTGATCGGGATTTTTGTGATTTTAGGCTTGGTGACGTTCGGCTTGCTGCTGCTCATCACCGCGCTCACAGGACCGGACTCGTTTTTGGGCCCGATTTGGGCGTCCATCCTCGGCGGGATCAACAACGTGCTGACCTGGATTTTCGACCCCAACCGCGTTCCGGCGGCGGATGCCATCCAGTGCCGGATGCACTCCGGGTGCAGCACAGTCCAGTCGATTGTCTTCTCGCTGATCTTCTTCTTCGTCGTGCTGACTGGCTTCGCTTACACCACACTGCTTGAGCGCGTCGTGCTGGCGCGCTTGCAGCAGCGCGTCGGTCCCAACCGCGCCGGGCCTGGCGGGTTGCTCCAGCCTGTCGCGGACGGCGTCAAGCTGATCTTCAAAGAGGACATCACGCCGAGCGGCGCAGATAAGCCGGTCTATCACATCGCGCCGATGCTCAAAGCTGTCCCGCCGCTCATCCTGCTGGCGGTTGTCCCGCTCGGACCCGACTTGATCATCCCCTGGTTCGATGGCAATGTCTATCAGGTTCCGTTGGGCTTGATCGATGTCAATGTCGGCGTGCTGTGGCTGCTGGCGGTGACCAGCATCGCCACTTATGGCGTGGTGCTGGCGGGATGGGCGAGCAACAACAAATACGCGATGCTCGGCGGGCTGCGCGCCTCGGCGCAGATGCTCAGCTACGAACTCAGCCTCGGCTTGACGATGGCGGTTCCGGTGCTGATCGTCGGCAGCATGAGCATCGGCGACATCATTCGCGAACAGCGCATGTTCTACGAATGGTTCGTCTTCCAGAATCCGCTGGCGGCGGGCATCCTGGCGATTGCGCTGCTGGCGGAGGTCAACCGCGCGCCATTCGACCTGCCCGAAGCCGAACAGGAACTGACGCAGGGCTTCATGACTGAATACAGCGGCATGAAGTTCGCCCTGATCATGATGGCGGAGTACCTCGGCATGATCGGCATTTCGGTGGTGATGTCAGCGCTCTTCTTCGGCGGCTATCAGGATGGCTTCGGCATCGTGGACAGCCTGCCGATCCTGGGTCCGCTGGTTTTCATCGGCAAGACCATCCTGTTCCTGTTCCTGATGATCTGGGTGCGCGCGACGCTGCCGCGCATCCGCTATGACCGGCTGATGGCGCTCGGCTGGAAAGTCATGCTGCCGCTGGCGCTGATCGCCGTCACCTGGACGGCGGTTGCGACCCTGATCGGCGACACCGCCAACAGCACCCTCCTGTACGGTATCGTCTCAGGTGTGTTCTTCCTCGTGGTGGTGGTCGGCGGCTATCTGGTGCTGAGTCGGGGCGAAACCGAACCCGTCGAGCCATCGTGGGACGATGACCCGATCATTACCGGCGAACGTAAGGGCATCGGCTGGGTGCTGCTGCAAGTGTTGGGTGGGATCATCGCCATCCCGTTCGCGCTCTATAACTTCACGCTGAACCAATTGGACAAGCTCGCCAGTCTCGCGCCGGAAGAACCGAAAGAACCGAAAAAAGAGAATTAGAGGCGTATTACGATGAACATCTTGCGCGGATTCGCGACGACATTCAAGCATCTACTGGAAGAACCGGTCACGCTGCAATATCCAGAGCAGCAGCGCCCGTTCCGCGAGCGCTACAAGGGGCGTCACCATCTGCGGCGCTATGAGAATGGTCTGGAAAAGTGCATCGGCTGCGCGCTGTGCGCGGCGGCATGTCCAGCGGACGCGATCTGGGTTGAGGCGGCGGAGAATACCGACGAGGAGCGCTATAGTCCAGGCGAACGCTATGCCAAGACCTATGAGATCAACATGCTGCGCTGCATCTTCTGCGGCTACTGCGAGGACGCCTGCCCGACGCAGGCGATTGAGCTGGGGCATGAACACCGTCTGAGCTTCACTGACCGCCGCGATGCCATTTTCACCAAAGAGATGCTGATCGATCCCGTCCCTGAGGGCGGAAAAGACACGCCGCAGCGGGTCGAACCGGGCGCGTTTGATCGAGCGATTCCCGATATGCCCAATCCGAAATAAACGCGCCGTATGATGAGCGCCTCGCCATATCATGGTGAGGCGCTTTTGTGCGCCCTTACCACTTGTGAATAAATTCACCGTTGAGGTTTGTTTAGCGGTGGGTTAAAGTTGGAGAAGCGAACTTGATTGTGTTAAACTGCACAAAATCGATGCAGCGCCCGAAACTAGGAATACGGAGCCAATGACCGAGTTGATCGTGTTTATCGTCGTGGGCGGGCTGGCGGTCGCGTTTGCAACGTTGATGCTGCTCAGCGAGAACGCCGTCCACAGCGCGTTGAGCCTGATCGTGACGATGGTGTGTATCGCGGTGTTGTTTCTGGCGCTGAACGCGCCGTTCCTCGCCATGATTCAAATCACGGTCTATGCCGGCGCGATCATGGTGCTGTTCTTATTCGTAATCATGCTGCTGGGCGCTGAACGGCTGCTGCCCGCATCGCCCGGCGAAGGTAAGGTGCGCTACCGCTGGTTTGCGCCGCTGGCGCTCACGCTGGCGATGTCTTTGCTGATCGCCGCTGGCGTGACGATCATTCAGGGGCAGGTCAGCGGCGCGGATGCGCTGGGTCTTAACCCGATCATCCGTGCCGTCAATCTGGCGTCGACCACGCAGACGCTCAGCGTGACTGCGAATGGGGTCAACGTCGGGGAGGCGTTGGCATCGCGGAAGCCATCGCGCTTCATCGAGATCGCGCCAGGGAATTATGACATCAGCGCGGCGCTGTCGGATGGCAGCAGCTTCGCGAGGTCGGCAGCCCTGGCGGCTGGCACTGCGTATACAGTGGTCGCGTTTGGCGATGGCGAACTCGCAGTCATCCCAGAGGATTTAAGCACCATCGCAGCGGAGCGCAGCGCGCGCTTTGCCCTGTTCAACGGGACGGATGAGACGCTCAGCCTAGTGGATCGCGGCTCGGAGTTCGTCGCGGATGATGATCGGATTGTCATCGCCGAGATCGCGCCCGGCGCGCTGTCCGCCAGCATAACTTTAGCTGAAGGCGTCGGCAACTGGGCGGTCGTGCTGGCATCCGCGCCGGATACAGTCTGGTTCCCGCTGCGCGATTATGAGATCGTGCGCGACCGCAGCACGACGCTGATCGCGGTGCGCGAACGCGATGCGCTTGGCAGCCGTCGTCCGCTGGTGCTGCCGCTGGAGAGCGAAGCGCGCCCGGCGTTTGGCAGTCCGCGCGCCATCGGCTATTCGTTGTTCACCGATTTTCTGCTGCCGTTCCAACTGCTGGCGGTGCTGCTGCTGGCGTCGATGGTGGGCGTGATCGTGCTGACGCACCGAGAGACTGGCAAGCGGATGCCGACAGCCGCCAACCGCCGCCGCGTGAGCCGTCCGCTGGCAAACGTGATCGCGGCGCAGGTGGGGATCGAGTCGGCGTCGGCACGCGCTGACGCCGCGCTGCCTGAGCCAGAACCGCCGCAGGCAGTCGGCAAGTAGGGGGGAATCATGGTACAGACCGAAGCCTACTTGATGTTGAGTATGGTGTTGTTCGTCCTGGGGACGATGGGCGTCCTACTGCGCCGCAGCGCCATTCTCGTCTTCATGTCGGTCGAACTGATGCTGAACGCGACCAATCTGGCGCTGGCGGCATTCGCGCGGCAGTGGGGCAGTGAAAACGGGCATATGTTCGCCTTCTTCATCATCACGGTTGCCGCCGCTGAAGTCGCTGTCGGGTTGGCGCTGATCGTCGCCATCTTCCGCACCAAGCGCAGCATCAATATCGACGAACTGCACCAGCTTGAGGGGTAGAGCGCAGGCATGGAAAATTACGCGCAGCTAGTACCATTAATCATTCTTATCCCGTCGATTGGGGCGTTCATCAACCTGTTCGTAGGGGCGCGCCTTCCCGAACGGGCAGTTGCGATCATCGGTTCGACAGCGGCGATTTTGTCGTTTGTCGTCGCGCTGCTGCTTTACAGCTACCTGAGCGGCGGCGGTGCGCCAGTGGTGGTCAATCCGCCCTTCTTCGACGGCTGGATTCGAGTCGCTGAGATCGATATCTCATGGCAGATGCGGGTCGATACGCTTAGCGTGACGATGATGATGCTCGTGACCGGCGTGGGATCGCTGATTCATATCTACTCCGCTGGCTACATGCACGGCGATCCGCGTTTTCACCGCTTCTTCGCCTATCTCAACATGTTCTTCGCCTTCATGCTGACGCTGGTGGCGGGCAACAACTTCCTGATGATGTTCGTCGGCTGGGAAGGGGTCGGTTTGTGTTCATTCCTGCTGATCGGCTTCTGGTTCGATAAGACCAGGGGCGTCGGCTGGCGCAATTCGCTGGCGGCGCGCAAAGCCTTCATCGTCAACCGCGTTGGCGACTTCGGCTTGATGACCGCCATCTTCCTCATCTTCTGGACGTTCGGCACGCTCGATTTTTATCGCCCAGGCGAGATCGCCAACGTCGAATACGCGGCGCATCACGCCAGCGCAGCCGCTGATGATGGACACGCTGCGGCATCCGATCACGGCGAGTCGGCGTCTGCGCATGGCGAAAGCGCGGTGGGCGCTGAGGAGGGCGCGCACGGCGCATCGACCGGCTCGGAAGTCGTCTACACCAACAACGATCACATCCCCACCAATCAGCTCGGCGTGTTCGGGCAGGCGGAGCGCTTCCTTGAGGAGCATCATCAGGTTGATTTCGGCCCGTTCTCGCTTCCGATTGAGACCGTGCTGGTGCTGATCACCCTGTTCATGCTGATCGGCGCGGCGGGCAAGTCTGCGCAGATACCGCTGTTCGTCTGGCTGCCGGACGCGATGGCGGGTCCGACGCCGGTCTCGGCGCTGATCCATGCCGCGACGATGGTCACGGCGGGCGTTTACATGATGGTGCGCAGCAATGTCTTCTTCTACGAAGCCGATCTGACCTCGCTGATCGTCACGCTGGTCGGTGTCGGGACGGCGCTGGTCGGGGGATTTATTGCGCTCGGTCAGTGGGACATCAAGCGCGTGCTGGCATACAGCACGGTCAGCCAGCTCGGTTTCATGGTTGCGGCGGTCGGTATCGGCGCATACAGCGCGGCGATGTTCCATCTAGTGACCCACGCCTTCTTCAAGGCGCTGTTGTTTCTGGGCAGCGGCTCGGTCATTCACGGGATGGAACATGGACATCATGCCGTCTCACATGGACACGACGATCATCATGATGCGCACCATCAGGAAGAATTCGATCCGCAGGACATGCGCAACATGGGCGGACTGCGCCACAAGATGCCCATTACCTATATCACCTATCTGATCGGCACGCTGGCGCTGGCGGGTATCTTTCCGCTGGCGGGATTCTGGTCGAAAGACGAAATTCTGGCGGACTCGTGGCTGGTCGGGCTGTTCGACAACAATATCGGCGGCTATATCGCGCTCGGTGGGCTGCTGCTCGCAGCGGGCTTCACGGCGTTCTACATGTGGCGGCAGGTGACGATGGTCTTTTACGGCAGTCCACGCCATGAAGCGGCGGAACATGCCCACGAAAGCCCGCCGACCATGACGATCCCGCTGATCGCGCTGGCGATTCTGAGCATTGCCGGCGGCTTCATCAACGTGCCGAGCGGCGTTCTCGGTCTGGATGGCATCTTCGGCGCGCACCGCTTCACCGACTGGCTGGCGCAGTCGGTCGTCCATGCGCACGCGGCGGATTTCCAAGCGCTGATCGCGCTCGGCGCGCTCGGTCTGGCGGTCGGGGCGATTTTCCTGGCATCCAATCTCTACGGCAGGGATCGCGCGGTGGTCAATCACCGCGATCCGCTGCAAACGATGGCGACGACCGCGCCGATCTTCAGTTTCGCCAATGCGCGGCTGTACTGGGATGAGATTTACAACCGCCTGTTTGAGCGCCCGTTCAATTGGCTGGGTAAATTCCTGGCGGATGTGATCGACTGGCGATTCTGGCATGACTACGTCCACGATCAGGTCATCGGCAAGGGCTTCAATACGATTGCGCGCTTGCTCGCCAATCCGGTCGATCTGGGGCTGATCGATGGCGTGGTCAACGGCATTGGTGCGCTGACGAAATGGGTCAGCGGCGGGGCGCGCCGGATTCAGACGGGCTATGTTCGGACTTACGCGATCACGCTGCTGTTCGGCGTGGTGGTGGTGATTATTGTGCTGATGCTGCCGTTGATCAACAACGGCGGGTGACTCCGGGGGAGCGCTTGATTTATGGAAAATACCGGGCTGGGATTGATCACAGTGGTCTTGTTCCTGCCGATGGTAGGGCTGACCATCCTGCTGTTTCTCGACGGCAGAACGCAGGTTGAAAATATCAAATGGACGGCGTTTGGCACGAGCATCGTGACGTTTCTGGCGTCGCTGCTGCTCTGGGCGGGCTATGACGCTGGCAATCCGGCGCTTCAGTTCGTCGAGCGGATGGCGTGGATACCACAGTACGGCATCAGCTACTATGTCGGTCTCGATGGGCTGAGCCTGCTGCTGGTCATCCTGACGACGTTCATCATGCCGCTGGCGATCCTGTCGTCCTTCCGCAGCCACATCTTCGAGGAGCGCGGGCGCGAGAAGCTGTATTACATCTTCATGCTCCTGCTCGAGTGGGCGATGATCGGCGTGTTCGTGGCGCAGGATTTGGTCGTCTTCTACATCTTCTGGGAAGTCACGCTCGTGCCGATGTACTTCCTGATCGGCATTTGGGGCGCGGAGCGGCGCATTTACGCGGCGATCAAGTTCTTCCTTTATACGAGGGCGGGGTCGATCCTGATGCTGCTGGCGGTGCTGTTCGTCGGTGGAGCCGCTGGCACGTTCGCGCTGCCGGAGATCATCGCCGGTGTTCAGAGCGGCGCGCTCAGCTTCCCGATGGACGGCTTGTTCAGCACGCAGTCCTTCCTGTTCCTGGGCTTCTTTATCGCATTCGCGATTAAAGTGCCGGTCTTTCCGCTGCATTCATGGCTGCCCGATGCCCACGTGCAGGCTCCGACAGCCGGGTCAGTCATTCTAGCCGGCGTTTTGCTGAAGATGGGGACGTATGGCTTAGTGCGCTTCTGTCTGCCGCTGTTCCCGCAGGCGTCCATCGAATGGGCGCCGATCATCGGCGTGCTGGCGGTCATCGGCATCATCTACGGCGCATGGGTCAGCTATGCGCAGACGGATGTGAAGAAGCTGGTCGCGTATTCGTCCGTCAGCCACCTCGGTTTTGTCGTGCTGGGGATTTTCGCGCTGAACGCGGCTGGCATCAGCGGCGGCATTCTGCAAATGGTCAATCACGGCATCAGCACGGGCGGGCTGTTCCTCCTGGTCGGGATGCTGTACGAGCGCCGCCATACCAAAGCCATCGACGCTTACGGCGGCATCTGGAAGGTTTTGCCGGTGTTCGGCGGGATCAGCCTGCTGATCACGCTCAGCAGCATGGGCTTGCCCGGTCTGAACGGCTTCATCGGCGAATTCACGATTTTGCTCGGCACGTTCGGCAGTCAGTATCTCGGCTTTTTCTTCGCGCTGTTCGCGACCTTGGGCGTGATCCTGGCGGCGGTCTACATGCTGTACATGTTCCAGAAGGTGTACATGGGCAACGTGACCAAGCCCGAAAACGAAAACCTGGAGCCGCTCCACTGGCAGGAATACGCCGTGCTGATCCCGATCGTCGTCGCGATCATCGCCATCGGCTTGCAGCCCGCGCCGTTCTTCCGCACGATGGATGCAAGCGTCGGTGAGCTGGCGTCGCAGTTTGAGCAGCCAGAGAGAGAAGTTGTCGAGCCGGTCATCGTTCGGAACGCGCCATGAGGATGAATTATGCCCTTTGAACTGCCGAGTCTGTCTCAACTCAATCTGGGCGTCTCTATCCCGGCGATGAGCGTCGCGGTGTGGGCGTGCATCCTGCTGCTGATCGACCTGTGGATACCCAAAGATCGCAAGGAACGCACGGCGTGGCTGGCGGCTGGCGGACTGGTGTTCGCGTTCGTCGTCAATCTGTTCACCTTCAACAGCGGTGAGACCGCGTTCCTGGGGATGTTCGTCGCCGATGGCTTTACCGGCGTCCTCAACATCGTCATCCTGATCACCGCGTTCATCGCCATTCTGATGAGCATCGATTACCTCAGGCGGACTGGCACGGAGCGCGGCGAATATTACGTGCTGATGCTGCTGAGCATCAGCGGCGCGATGTTCATGGCGGCGGCTAACGATCTGATCACCGTGTTCGTCGCGCTGGAGCTGCTCAGCATCCCGCTGTATATCCTGGCAGCGTTTCGCACGCCCGATCTGAAAAGCGAAGAGAGCGGGATGAAGTATTTCATCCTCGGCGCGTTTGCCAGCGCGTTTCTGGTTTACGGATCGGCGCTGATCTACGGCGCGACCGGCACGACCAACCTGAATGAGATTTTCCAGTCCGTTGACCGCGTGGTGACGCAGGGATCGACCTCGGTCTTCCTGCTGCTGCTGGGGGCAGGGCTGGTGCTGGTCGGACTGGGCTTCAAGGTCGCCGTTGTGCCATTCCATATGTGGACGCCGGATGTCTATGAAGGCGCGCCGACCCCGGTGACAGCGTTCATGAGCGTGGCGGCGAAAGTCGGCGGGTTTGGCGCGCTGCTGCGCGTGATGATGGTCGGTCTGCCGGCGTTCATGCTTCAGGACGGCGCGACCCATACCGCCTGGCAGCAAACGGTGTGGCTGATCGCTGCCGCAACGCTGATCCTCGGCAACCTGATCGCCATTTCGCAGACGAATATCAAACGTCTGCTGGCGTATTCGTCGATTGCGCACGCCGGCTACATCATGATGGCGGTGGCGGCGGCGGGGACGCAGGGCGTCGGCACGTCGGCGGCGCAGGCGGCGGCGGTGTACCTGCTGGCGTATATGTTCACCAATATCGGCGCGTTCGCAGTGGCGCAGGCGCTGGAACGTGACGACGGCACAGGCACGAAGCTGGATGATTTCGTCGGACTGGCGAGATCGCAGCCGCTGCTGGCATTCATGATGGCGGTTTTCATGCTCAGCCTGACCGGCATCCCGCTGACCGCCGGATTTATCGGCAAATGGCTGGTCTTTCAGGCGACGCTGCAAGCCGAACTCGTCCCGTTAGCCGTGATCGGTGTGCTGACCAGCGTCGTCAGCGCCTTCTACTACATCCGCGTCGTCGTCAATATGTATCTGCGCGACACGGCAAAGGAGATCGTCCTGCCGGGTGAGAGTCCGCGTCTCAACTGGGCGATCTATCTATCGTTTGCGGGGACGCTGGTCGTCGGTATTCTGCCCGCGCTGGTGACCGGACTGAGCAGCAGCGTGAATTTCACCGCGCTGATGATGCCTTAGCGTGGTCTGAACGCCCATTGAGCGATCCTGCGAGATCGCCTATGATGAGGGGGACTGTGCTTGCTGCCTGTCCCCTGTTTCTTTCTCGGTGTTGAAGGGGTTATCGTGACAAGCGACGCCAAACGTCTGCGCGAAGGCATTCTGTTTATCATCGGCTCGGTCATGGGTTATTCGATCCTGCCTGTTTTCACCAGAAATATCTTGGCAAGCGGGATGGAACCGCCGGATATTGCGTTCTGGCGCTTCTGCTTCGCTGCGCCGATCTTCTGGCTGTATACCTGGCTGGAAAATGGGCGTTCGCTGTCGGCGCGCTTTGGCAGTCCGCCGCTGCCGCGCATTGTCCTGATGCTGCTCGGCAGTCTTCTCGCGCTGTCGGCGGTGGTGGCGTTTTTGGGGTTGGAGATCATGCCTGTTGGGACGTTTACCGTCCTATTTTACACCTATCCAGCCATGATCGCACTTCTGTCCCTGTTTTTGGGCGACCGCCTGCCGCTGCAAGGCTGGATCGCGCTGGGACTGACGATTGTCGGCGTTGTCATGGTGACGCCGGATTTCAGCGCAGGCTTGGGCGGCGGCAACCTAACCGGCGTCGCGCTGGCGCTGATCAACGCGGGGGTGGTCGCGGTGTATTTCATCCTCAACAGCCGGATTTTGCACCGCCACCGCGACAAAACGCGCGCTAGTGCGTATATTGTTACAGGCGCACTGATCATCCTGTTGGCTTTTTCGCTCTATCGCGGCGGAGTCGCCTTTCCGAAGGGGGTGAATATCTGGCTGCTGCTGATCGCGCTGGCGACCGTCAGCACGGTTTTTCCGGTGTTCTGTCTGACCAACGGGATTGCGCGGTTGGGTGCGGCGCGCGCGTCAATCATGGGGGCGTTCGAGCCATTGGTCACAGCCCTCTGGGCGATGCTGTTTTTGGGCGAAATGATGCTGATGCAGCAGTGGTTGGGCGGCATCGTGATCGTTGCGGCGGTGATCCTGCTCAACCTGCGCCGTCCGGCGCGGCTGCGCCCCGCTGCAGCGTCAGCAGACTGAATGAAGCTTATAAACATGGTAGGTTTGGAGATGAACAAGACGGATGGAAAAACGTAAAAATGAGCTGGTCTCAAAAGAAATGCGCGAGCGCCTGAATGTCAATCGGGATGGACAATTGACCCGTGATCAGTGGATCGATCTGCTGCTGGAACCGACTATGATCGGCGGCGTGATCGGCGTGGCGATCCTGATGCTGGTGGTGATCCGGCTGCCGTTCATGCGCGGCGGGCTGCCGCTGCTGCTGTTTGTCGTGGCGCTGGGTTTGACTTGGTATCTGGTGACGCGGGCGCGCCGCTTCACAAAACTGCCCGTGAAATACGGGCGGTTCTTGGCGGATGTCCGCGTTCGTCCGTGGTGGCAGTTTTGGCGTCCGTATGTGTTCTATAGAGAGAATGATACCCCAGTCGAGTTTTTTCGCTGGCTGCCCCCGCGCCCTATTTTGCGCATCAACGGGGAATACATGGTCTATTTTCTGGAGGATGATCAGCAGCGCATTATCCTCAGCCTTGCACCGACCAACCATGATGAAGCCGGGACATGGCAGCCGACCACGCTGTTTCACGAGCGCTATAACAAGCGCGCCGGCAAGCGCCTTCGTTAAAGTAAGACAGGGCGCGCTTGCTCAGCGCCCTGTCTGACCCATTCAGTTCAAACCAAGCGCGTCGGCGGTCAGATCGCCAAGCTGCGTCGGATTGGTGGCAACGCGCGCGCCGGCTTTCTCCAGGGCTTCCATCTTCGCCTTCGCCGTGCCTTTTGAGCCGCTGATGATCGCGCCCGCGTGTCCCATTTTTCTGCCCGGAGGCGCGGTCACGCCGGCAATATACGCGATCACCGGCTTGGTCACTTCCCGATGGATGAAAGCCGCCGCTTCTTCTTCCTGCGATCCGCCGATCTCGCCAATCATGATCACCGCTTTGGTCTCAGGATCGGCTTCAAACGCCTTCAGGCAGTCGATGAAGCTCGTCCCCGGAACAGGATCGCCGCCGATGCCGACTCCGGTCGTTTGACCGATGCCTTTCTGTGTCAATTCGTAGAGCGCCTGATAGGACAGCGTCCCGGATCGGCTGACAGCGCCGACGGGTCCACCGGGCATGGCGACCTCGCCAGGGGTGAAGCCGATGTTGCATTTGCCGGGGCTGATGATGCCGGAGCAGTTGGGCCCGATCAGGCGGGTGTTGGGATAGCGGCGCAGCAGCGTGTTGAACACTTTCGCTTCCTCGTGCATCGGGATGTGTTCGGTGACGCACACGATTAGCTCAATGCCCGCTTCGGCGGCTTCGAGAATCGCATTCCCTGCGAACGGCGCGGGGACGATGACGAAGGAAGCGTTGGCGCCCGTTTTTTCGACTGCCTCGCGGACGGTTGCGTAGACAGGGATGCCGTCCACGTCCGTTCCCGCTTTGCGCGGGTTCGTCCCAGCGACAACTTTCGTCCCGTAATCGCGGTTGCGCAGCCCGTAATACCGCCCCTGATCGCCCGTCAAGCCCTGCACGACGACTTTTGTATTTTCATCGACCCAGATCGACATTACGCTCCCCCTGCCAGTTCAACTGCCCTGCGCGCCGCGTCCAGCATGGTCGGCTCGACATACAGGTTCTCCGTCCGATTCGCTGCGAGAATGGCGCGCCCTTCTTCGGCGTTTGTCCCATCGAGACGGACGACAATCGGCGTCGTGACCCCTGCTATCCTGACGCCTTCGATGATCCCGTTGGCGACTTCTTCGCCGCGCGTCACGCCGCCAAAAATGTTGATGAAGATCGCGCGCACGTTTTCGTCATGGTTGATGACATTCAGGGCGTTGGCGACCACATCCGCTTTTGCGCCGCCGCCGATGTCGAGAAAGTTGGCGGGCGTGCCGCCGACCTGCTGCACGGTGTCGAGCGTACTCATCGCCAGACCTGCGCCGTTGGCGATGATGCCAATTGCGCCGCTGTCGAGCTTGATGTACTGCAAGCCTTTCTCCGCCGCCATCTGCTCAAGCGCGTTCGCCTTGCCTTGGCGCTCGAAATCCGCCCACTCAGGATGGCGATGCGCCGCCGCTTCATCGAGCGTGACTTTGGCGTCGAGCGCGTAAACTTCGCCCTCCGTGTTGACGATCAGCGGGTTGATCTCGACTAAATCGGCGTCACCTTCGACGAAGCAGGTGTACAGCTTCATCAGCAGCGCCGTCACGCCGTCAGCGCCTTCGGGAAGATTGGCAGCGGCAACCCAGGCGCGGCAGTCGGCTTCGGACAGCCCATCGACCGGATCGATGTGGATGCGGGCGATGGCGTCCGGATCGGTCTCCGCCACCTGCTCAATATCGACCCCGCCTTTCGCAGACAGCATCCCCAGATACTTGCGGGCGCTGCGGTCAAGGGTGAACGAGGCATAATATTCGTGCCTGATCTGCGAGGCGCGCTCGATCCACAGCCGGCGAACGACATGCCCCTTGATGTCCAAGCCGAGGATACGGCTGGCGTGGAAGCGCGCTTCATCAGCATTGTTGGCGATCTTGATGCCGCCTGCCTTGCCGCGTCCGCCGACCTGCACCTGCGCCTTGATCACCACCGGATAGCCGATGCGCTCGGATAGGGCGACGGCATCTTCAACAGTATCGGCGATGTCGCCGCCCGCCGGCACAGGGACGCCGTAGCGCGCAAAATACTGCTTGCCCTGATACTCAAACAAGTCCAAGGTTTGGCTCCTTATTCAGCAAACTTTGCTAGAATGTTCACGATTATCGCATTGGGTCACAACCTTTGCAACGCAGTGGTGTTATGGTCTGTTTATAGCCATTCTGATCATGCCTAAACGCTTGTATCTCTTCCTGGCGCTGTGTGTCCTGCTGACGGCGGGCGCACTCCGGCTGACCGAGCTGAGTCGGTATCCGCCCGGACCACACTACGACGAAGCCGTCTATCTGATCATGACGCGCAGCATCGCTTTTGGCGGAGCGCGCTTTTTCCCGATTGTCGAGGCGTATCAGGGGCGTGAAGTCTTGTGGATGTATCTGAATGCACCGCTGCTGCCGCTGTTTGGCGACACCATCCTGACCCTGCGTTATGCGAGCGCTTTTCTGAACCTAATCACGGCTGCAGCCGCGATTGGGATCGGTCGCGCGATGTTTCCTGGAGAACGCGGTAGGATCATCGGCTTGGCAGCGGGCGCGGTGATGGCGCTGTCGTTCCCTCAGGTGTGGCTGGCGCGGCAGGCATTTCGCGCCGTGACGTTGCCATTCATGGAGGCAGTCGCCCTGCTGCTGCTGTTTTGCGGACTGCGCGCGCGTCACTGGGCGCGCGGCCTGATCCCGGCGGGCATTTTCGCGGGCGGCGCGCTCTACACCTATATGGCATCGCGCCTGTTTCCGCTGTGGCTGGCACTGGGCGGGTTGATGCTGCTCGTATCGGACTGGCGGGCGCTGCGCATCAGGCAGGGGATCATCTTTTTTGCTGCGCTGACCCTAACCGCCGCACCTATCGGCGTCTACGCCGTGCAGAACCCCGATATTTTCTTCGGACGGCTGATGGAGGTGACGCAAACGGAGAATGCGGTCACGCTGGGTGAAAGCATCCTGCTCCATCTGCGCATGTTTTTCATCGAAGGCGATCCCTATCTGCGCTATAACATCCCCGGACGCCCATATTTCACGATCCCTGAGGGGCTGCTCCTGCTGGTGGGGCTGGCGGTCTGCGCGTGGCGGCTGAGGCGGGGCGACTCGGTGAGCCGAGCGGCGTACCTGCTGTTGCTGCTGTCGCCGCTGATGGTCATTCCGAGCGTGATCTCGGTGGGCGGGCTGCCGCCGAGCCACATGCGCTCATTGGGGATGATCCCACTGATCTTCATCGTTGTCGGCGTGGGTGTTGACGCGCTGTTCAGATATCTGCCGAAGCGCGCCTTTGCGCTTGCGCTGATGACGGCGCTGCTGGTCGGTGGGGCGGCGGTGAGCGGCTTGTATTTCACCTGGGCGCGGCGCGCGGATGTCTTTTACGAGACCGACGCCGATCTGTCCGTGGGGGCGAAGTGGCTGGCGGCGAGAGACTGGACAGGCGCGCAGGTTTACATTGCGGCGCGCGATAAAGGGCATCCAACCGCCATGATCGAGCCGCTGCCGCCGGTGCGCTGGCTGGGGACAGATACGCTCTTTCTGCCGCCGCCGGGCATGGCAGGAGTCTATCTGTTTCCGCGCAGCGCGCCGCCCGATGTCTGGCTGCCCTGGCTGGAGACCGGGCGGGTGAGTGGGCTGCCGCTTGCGCCGGATGGACGCGAGGCATTCGAGGTCTTTCGCATCAGCAGCGAGGTTCTGCCTGCGCTTTCTGAGAACGCCGTCCGCAATCCCTACATGACGATGGCGCTGCTCTCTCCGCCGCCGGTTTATTCCGATGATGCGGTTTGGCTGACCCTGCAAGCGCAGATCATCAGCGCGCCGCCGTTCCCCGATCTGACGCCGCTGCTGGAGGTGATCGATGCAGCGAGCGGCGACCGGCTTTATCGGGGCGATACGTACATGACTGAGACAGATCGCTGGCTGCCTGGCGAGACGATGCTCCTGCGGATGCGCGTTGAGATTCCGGCTGGAACGCTGCCGGGTCAATATACACTCCGTCTGGCATGGGTCGGGCGTGGGGCTGACCGCTATGTCAGCTATGAAGGCGGCGGCATCTGGTCGGAGATCGGGACACTGGACGTGCTTTACCGAGAGTGGCAGCCTGAGGTTGTCCCCAATCCATGCGCCGGCTGCAAGATGGGCGAAGTCGTGCTGGCGGGCTGGGAGGCGTCTACATCAAGGGCGCTGCGCCCAGGCGAGTCGCTGACTGTGCGCCTCTACTGGCGCGCCGAGGCTGAGCAGCCATCGATGCCGGAGGGTTATTTTTGTCTTGATGGGGTAACTGCGCTGCGCGCATCCGGAGCGCGTCTTGGGGACAGCCAGATCGCTGACTGGGGACAGGGGAGCGTGCTGATCGAGCGCTGGCGCGTAAGCCTCGCGCATGATCTCCCATCCGGCAGTTATGCGCTTGGATACTGCCGCGGTGATACGGTTTTCGATCTGGGAAGTGTTTTAATCGAGGGCATGGCGCGGATGATGGACGCGCCAGATGTGGGCGCGCCGATTGAGGCAAATTTTGGCGGCATGATCGACCTGTATGGGCTTGATCTGGCGCGAAGCAGGGACGAACTCCGCCTGACGCTGGTTTGGCGCTGCCAAGCGCCAATGGAGCGCGATTATACTGTGTTTGTCCATCGTGTCGATGCTGATGGACGGATCATCGATCAGCGCGATCTGCCGCCTGCGCTGCCGACATCGCTCTGGCTGATCGGCGAATATGTCATCCAGACGGTCGTTTTTCCCATCGATGCGCGCGCTGTGGCGCTGTATATCGGGCTATACACGCCGGAGGATGGGCGGCGGTTAGCGCTGGCAGACGGTCATGATTACGTGCGGCTGCCGGTGTCAGAATGAGCGACTTCGTGCTATTTCTCACATGTTCTTTAAGTAAACGTCTACCCTAGATGATGATTTAATGGTTAAATATAGTATGAAGTTGGATCGCTGATATAGTGAAGTGAGTAACCCATGGCTGCGCTTCGCTACGAGCTTCGCGCGCTGAAAGGCGACTTTGCCTTTCAGTTCGATGTACCCGGTGTTGAAGGCTATGTGATTGGTCGGGCGGATGAAGTGAGCGCGCTGACTCCTGATATCGATTTGAGCGAAGCGGGGGGACGTGCGCGCGGCGTCTCACGCCGTCATGCCGCGCTAGTGCGCTATCGTGGTGCGACACACCTGCTTGATTTGAACTCAGCGAATGGGACGTATCTGAATGGCAAACGCCTTCAGCCTGAAGTGCCGTACCTGCTGAATTCCGGTGATGAACTCCGTTTCGGCACACTTGATCTGCGTATCATTCAGATCAGTTAGCCTGCTTTGTTTATCGATCTTGTGACAAAAGCAAAATTTAGTAGATTATGAGCGATACTGTGCCTACACAACTACGCTTCAACGGCTCGATCTGGTGCAATCTGGACATCGCGCTGCGCAACCTTGATCAGCTTTTTGGTCGCATTGTGCAGCCGCTTGGATTGACGATCATCGAGTGGTATATCCTCCGCGCCCTCTACGAACGTGATGGACAGCACGCTTCTGAGCTGGCGCGGGCAGTTGGTCGCGCGGCGACCTCATTCACGCCGAATCTGGACAAGCTTCAGCATAAAGGGCTGATCGAGCGCCGTCCCGACCCGTCAGATCGGCGCGCGGTGCATATCTTCCTGACTGACTTAGCGCAGAAATGTCGTAAAGAAGTCTTGGATAGCGCCGAGCAGATCGACTCACGGCTCAATGCTATGTTCACCGAAGGTGAACTGGAACTGTTTCACACCATCCTGGCGCGGCTTCAGGCGGTGGAGCCGGATTACGGCGGCGAGCGTATGATCGTGGGGGCGGTGCGGCGCAGTGAGAACGGCGCTTCTCCGCGTTAGCGCCTCATTTCAGGTCGTCTTGAGCAGCACTCGATTGTCGGTTGATGCTAGCTGCCTGAGCGCAGCGGAAAAAGCATTGTAGGTCGGCTGGTTGTACAGGACAAAGCGGATCAGCGTAACCGAATGGTGTGGAGTCTCGGCTGCAAATGCGATCACGGTGCGCAGGGCAATCGGCGCGGCTTCATCCAGCGGATAGGCATAAATACCGGTGCTGATGGCGGGGAAGGCAATGGTTTTCAGCCCATTTTCGGCTGCCACTTCGAGACTGCGCCGATAGGACGATGCCAACTGCGCTGGCACTTTCCGATCATTCGGGTCGTAGATCGGTCCGACGGTGTGGATGACGTGCCGCGCCTTGAGCTTGTAACCTTTGGTGATCTTGGCGTCTCCAACCTCACAGCCGCCCTGTTTGCGCGTCTCCGCCAGCAGTTCGGGTCCGGCGGCGCGGTGAATTGCGCCATCGACGCCGCCGCCGCCGCCCAGAGTGGGGTTGGCGCTGTTGACCACTGCATCCGTGTCTTGGTGGGTGATGTCGCCCTGGATCAGTTCGAGGACGGTCTGGTTAATCTGCGCCTGAAGCATCGGAAGCGCCCATCTCCAAAGCTGCACTTCGGTTATAATGGTATCATTGTACGCCGGAGCGGACTGAATGCAACCACAGACCCCTGAAGATGTGCAGCGCGCCCTAGATCGGCTGGTTCCGGGGACGCAGATTCGCTTTTTTGAGACCACCACCGCGACCAGCCAGCAAGCCGCCGACAACATCGGCTGCAAACTTGGACAGATCGTCAAGAGCATCTGCTTTATCGTGGGCGGGACGCAGCCGGTGATCGTGCTAGCCAGCGGCGATCAGCGGGTGGACGACCGCAAGATCGCCGGGCTGATGAATGTCGGGCGCAAGCAGGTCAAGACCGCGACGGCGGATGAATGCGTAATTATATTTGGCTATCCGCCGGGGAGCGTCCCGCCGGTGGCGCACCGGGCGGAGAACATCATCTACTACATCGACGACAGCCTGCGCCGCTTTGAGCAGCTGTATGCAGCAGGCGGCGCGCATAACGCGATCTTCCCGATCACGCTGGCGCAGCTTGAGCGCGCCACCGGCGGGAAAGTCGTCGATGTGGTCAGGACGGAAGGGAAAAGCTAAACCTCACGTCCTTTGGCATGAAACATCTGCTCCGCGATCAGCGTCAGCTTTTCCAGCGCATACACCAGCCGGTTTCGCCATGACTCCGCCGGCGCGCTCACCTCGACCGCCGTCCGCGTGACGCGGATGCCTTCGCCCAATCGCAGTTCGAGCAGATCGCGGTTGATCGTCGGCAGGTAGGGCAGGCGGATGTCGAAATGGTCGCGGTTGGTGACGACGGCGGTTGCGCCAGCGTTCAGCGCCATGATCTTGACCTGAATCTGATAGAGCAAGCCCTCGACAGCAGTCGGCAGCGCGCCGAAGCGGTCGATCAGCTCAGCGCGCACGGCGTCCACCTCAGCGATGGTCGTCAAGCCGCCGATGCGGCGGTAGATACTGATGCGCTGCTCGATGTCCGGGATGTAGTCCGGCGGGAGATAGGCGGCGATGGGCAGATCGATGATGACGCTGCTCTCGCTGACGCTGACCGGTCGCTCGCTGACAGTGAACCCGCGCTCTGCCTTCAATTTCTGAACGGCGCTGGCGAGCATCTGTGTGTAGAGATGAAAGCCAATCGCGGCGACATGCCCGGTCTGGCGCGTGCTGAGGATGTCGCCTGCGCCGCGAATCTCCAGATCGCGCATGGCGATCTGGTAGCCTGCGCCGAGCGCGGTGTATTCGGAGAGGGTCTCCAGGCGCGCGCGCGCTTCCTCGGTCAGGCGGCTTGTGGGCGGATGGAAGAAATAGGCGTAGCCCTGCTGCGCGCCGCGTCCGACGCGACCGCGAAGCTGGTAGAGCTGGCTCAGACCGAACAGATCGGCGCGATCCACGATCAGCGTGTTGGCATTCGGGATGTCCAGCCCATTTTCGATGATCGAGGTGGACAGCAAAAGGTCATATTCTCCGCCTCCGAACGCCAACATGATGCTTTCGAGCAGCCGTCCCTCCATCTGCCCGTGCGCGATCGCGATGCGTGCCTCCGGGACAAGCTCCTGAAAGCGCTCGCGGATGATGTCGATGGTGTTGATGCGGTTGTGAACGACGAAAACCTGTCCGCCGCGCTCTAATTCGCGCAGCACCGCCTGACGCACCAGGTTTTCATCGAACGTGCCGACGTGTGTCAGGACGGGCAGGCGATCCTCCGGCGGCGTCTGGATCATGCTGATGTCGCGGACGCCGGTCAGGCTCATAAAGAGCGTGCGCGGGATCGGCGTCGCGGTCATCGTCAGGACATCGACGCTTGTACGCAGGCGCTTGAGATGCTCCTTGTGCTTGACGCCGAAGCGCTGTTCCTCATCGATGATGACCAGTCCGAGGTCTTTGAAGCGCACATCGTCGGAGAGCAGGCGGTGCGTGCCGATGATCATGTCGAGTTCGCCGGATGCCAGTTGAGCGAGTACCGCTGTCTGCTCCTGCGCGGTGCGAAAGCGCGAGAGCAGCTCAAGTTTGACCGGAAATGCCGCCAGTCTGCGCCGGAAGGTCTCGTAGTGCTGCTGAGCTAGGATCGTCGTTGGCACGAGCAGCGCAACCTGTTTGCCGTCTGTCACCGCCTTGAACGCGGCGCGCAGCGCGACCTCGGTCTTGCCATAGCCGACATCGCCGCAGATCAGCCGATCCATCGGGTGTGGGCGTTCCATGTCGGCTTTGACCTCGCGGATGGCACGGAGCTGGTCTTCCGTCTCGACGAACGGGAACGACGCCTCCATTTCGTGCTGCCAGGGCGTGTCCGCGCTGAAGGCGTAGCCTTGCGCGCTGGCACGGGCGGCATACAGCGAGAGCAGATCGCGCGCTTCCTCCTCGACCGCCTTCTTGACCCGTCCGCGCACGCGCAGCCAGTCCGGCTGACCGAGGCGGTTGAGCGTCGGCGGCGTGTCATCTGCGCCAACGTAGCGCGTCAGTCGGTCGGTTTGGTGGATGGGGACAAAGAGCGCGTCCGTGCCGGCATATTCGATCAGCAGATACTCGCGCTCGATGCCCTCCAGCGTGCGGCGGCGCATCCCGCCGAATCTGCCGATGCCGTAATCGACATGGACGACGTAATCGCCCGGTTTAAGATCGCTGTAAGCGATTTCGGGCATTCGCGGTCGGTGCGCAGCGCGGCGGCGGCGCGGTTCAGGGCGTGACCAGCCGAAAATCTCCGCATCGGTGAAGATGTGCGCGTCTCCGTCGGTGTGGTGGAGCATCCAGCCTTCCTGCATCGCGCCGTCGATGAAGCTGATGCTTTGGGCCGGCGGCGGCGCGTCAAGCTGATCGATCAGCGGCGGCGGGCTGGTCTCGGACTCGCGCCATAGATCGCCCAGTCGGGCGATCTGCGCTGATACGACAACCACACGCTCACCCGAATCGCGCAGTCTGCGCGCGTGGCTCAGAAATGTCTTGAGCTGACCGCCGAAGCGGGTCTCCGGGGCGATCAGGCGGCGCAGCGGGGCGTCTTCATCCGCGCTGAGCATCCCCAGCGAGACGACATGCCGGTTTTGCAGCGCGCCCTCCAGGTCAGCCCATCCGAGGTATGGCGGCGGCATATCCGGCGGCAGCAGCCCTTTCGCCTCAAGCTCAGCGCGGGCGTGTTCAGCGCGCTCTTCGATGTCAGCGATGGTCTCGCGCAGTTCATCCAGGTCATCGATGACGATCAGCGCGTCCAGCAGCGCATAGTCGAGCAGCCCGATGGGGGGCGCGTTCAGATAAGGCAGGTAGTATTCCAAATAAGGAAATGCTGTGCCGCTGGCGAGCGCGGCGGCATCCGCTTGCGGGCTGAGCGGCTCGGCGTCCGATGAGGGCAGCGCGGCGAACCAGTCCGCCAGTTTTGATGCCAGCGGCGGCATCTGCGCGGGCAGCGCTTCGCGCGCAGGCGTGATCACCGCCTGATCGAGCCGTTCGGTGGAACGCTGCGTGGCGGGATCGAAGGCGCGCAGCGACTCGATCTCGTCGTCGAAAAATTCGATCCGCAGCGGCTGAGGCGCAGCCACCGGAAAGACATCGAGGATGCCGCCGCGCCGGCTGAACGTGCCTGGTTCGATCACCATCGCTGCTGGCTGATAGCCCACGCCGATCCAGCGTTCGATCAGCCCTTCAATCCGATGGTGTTCACCGGGACGGAGCGTCATGATTCCAGCGCGAAACTGGCTTACGGACAGCGTCCGCTGCATCAGGGCGCGGGCGGATGCGACCACGACCGGCTGCGTCTGTTTGCCATCGTCGAGCAGCGCGGCGAGCGTTTCAAGCCGCGTCCGTGAGGCGGTGTCTCCCCAGGGAGCGCGCTCATAGAAGAACGGCGCGGGTTCGCCGAAGCGGCGAATAGCATCGGAGGCATTCAGCCAGACCGGGAGCTGCTCGGCGACGTTGTAAGCGCGGTCGATGCGCGCCGTCAGAAAGATGACCGGCGCGTCCCACGCCGAAGCGAGCGCGCTCAGCACAAAAGGACGCGCCGAACGCGGCACACCCCAGCGCGGAATGCTGTCGGTGGGTACGCGCAGGGAAGCGAGCGCCTCCTGATATGCAGCGGAGGCGCTCAGCAGGTCAATCAAGCCGGAGAGGTTCATCATGTCAGCGCGGCGGTTCGGTCTCGGATTGTTTCGGCTTAGATTCTTTCGCGCCTGCTCCGTTGAAGCGGTTCATTGCGGTTTCAATCCCGTCTGCCAGCCAGGTTTCGGCGGCTTTGGCAGCGCGGTCAATCGACTCGGCAGCCTCGATCTCCTCATCGGGCTTGAATGGAGTCAGCACGTAGGCGGCGGCGTCCATCCGTCCGGGCGGACGCCCGATGCCGACTCGGATGCGCGGGATCGCCTGCGTCCCCATGCGCTCGATGATGTGGCGGATGCCGTTCTGCCCGCCTGAGCTTCCGGTCTGGCGGATGCGGATTGTGCCGAGCGGAATATCCAGATCGTCAGCGATGATCAAGATGTGATCCGGCTCAATCTTGTAGAAGCGCGCCAGCGGCGCGACCGAGTCGCCGCTCAGGTTCATGTACGTCAGGGGTTTGGCGAGGATGACGCGCTGTCCGGCGATTGTGCCGCTGGCGGTTTGCGCTTTATGCTCGATTTTACTGAACGTCAAGCCGTGCCGCTCCGCCAGCGTTTCAACGGCGCGAAAGCCCATATTGTGGCGTGTGCGGGCATACTGCGCGCCAGGATTGCCCAATCCAACGATCAGAAACGTCTCAGCCATCATGTTCCTCGATCTGTACGGAGTTCAATTATAGGGGAGAGTCATGGACTTTTGAACGGAAACTACGGCATGATTTGAGTAAAGCGGGCGAAGAATATCTGTCCGGCGCGCCCGATCTGGTGATCGAAGTTTTTTTGCCCAGCACCGAGCGCCGAGATCGCCGCAAAAAACACGCGCTCCATGAGCGGCACGGCGTGCGCGAAGACTGGATGGTCAGCGCCGAGTCAGCTTACGTTGAAGTGTACGCGCTGAAGGATGGGCGCTTCGAGTGCATGGGCATTTTCACTGAAGGCGAAACGCTCCCATCACCGCTGTTGGGCGACGTTGCGCTGGCGGGAATTTTTTCAGTCAACCTAAGTTTTACAGCAGCTCGCGCTGCGCCCTGAACTGGGTTTCATACAGCTCAGCATACAGCCCGCCCGCCGTGACCAGCTCGTCATGCGTGCCGCGCTCGACAATCCGCCCCCGATCTATCACAAAAATCACATCTGCTGCCAGAATCGTGCTGAGACGATGCGCGATCACGATGCTGGTGCGGTGCGCCATGATCCGAGTCAGCGCCTCCTGAATCAGCGCCTCAGACTGCGAGTCAAGATGGCTGGTCGCTTCATCCAGCACCAGCACACGTGGGTCTTTGAGGAGGACGCGGGCGATGGCAAGCCGCTGTTTCTCGCCGCCGCTCAGCCGGTAGCCGCGCTCGCCCGCGACGGTATCATAGCCGTCCGGAAGCGCTGCGATGAAATCGTGGATGTTGGCGGCGCGGCAGGCGGCTTCGATCTCCGCCTGAGTCGCGTCCGGTTTGGCGTAGAGCAGATTGGTGCGGATTGTGTCGTGAAATAGATAGGTCTCCTGCGTCACCATGCCAATCTGACGGGCAAGCGAGTCCAGCGTCAGATTGCGCAGATCATGCCCATCGAGCGTGATTCGTCCCGCTGTGGGATCGTAGAGGCGTGGGATTAAATAGGTGAGGGTGGTTTTGCCTGCGCCGCTCGGACCCACCAGCGCGGCAAGCTGACCCGGCTCAAGCCGAAAATCGATGTCCTCCAGCGCGGTTGCGCGCGCCTGAGTGCGCGCTGGGTGGGCGGATGGCGGCGCATGATCGCCGTTGGTTGGAACCGGCTTGCCGGTATTGAGCGACAGCACCGCGCGGACATTGTCCGCTTGTCCGATGCGCTCGACATTGGTCAGCAGTCCCTCTGAGCTGCTGTCATAGCGGAAGGTCACATGTTCAAACGCCAGCTCGCCGCGCGCCGTGTCAAGTTGAATGGCATCCGGCTTTTCGTCGATCTCCAGCGGCAGGTCGATCACTTCGAAAACGCGCTCGAAGCTGACCACTGACGCCGAAAACTGCACCGGAATGTTCACAAGATATTGAAGGGGACCGTAAAGCTGACCGAGATAACCCGCGAAGGCGACAATCGTCCCGATGGTGAACACGCCTTCAAGATAAAGGTAGCTCCCGACCCAGTAGACAACGCCCGTCCCAACCACGCCGACCAGACCGAGCAGCGCCCAGAACTGGCTGCCGAACACAGCGCGGCGCACCCCAATGTCGCGCACGCGCGCGGCGCGGCTCTCGAAGCGGGCGATCTCCGCAGCGCGCTGACCAAACAGCTTGACCAACAGCGCTCCGCCGATGTTCAGCGTTTCGTTCATCATCGCGTTCATCTGCGCATTGAGTTCCATCGACTCGCGGGTGATAATGCGCAGCCGCGCTCCGATCAGCTTAGAGAGCAGGTAGAAAAATGGAAAGACCGCCGCTCCGATCAGGGTGAGCCGCCAGTCGAGCGCGATCATCACCGTTAAAATGGCGGTCAAACGCAGAGTCTGCGCGAACGTCCCAAGCAGGGTGTCGGTGATGGCGGTCTGCGCGTTGACGACATCGTTGTTCAAGCGGCTGATCAGTTCGCCGCCCTTTGTGCGCGTGAAGAAGCGCAGCGACATGCGCTGCAAGTGCGCGTAAAGCGTCCGCCGCAGATCGAAGATCACGCCTTCGCCGACTTTTGCGTTCAGATAGCGCCCGATGATGCTGAAAATATTTTCGATGATCGGAGTCAGCACCAGACCGAGCGCCAGCAGGTTGATGCGGGGCAGGTCACGCTCGGGCAGGGCATGGTCGATCAGGTCGCGGAAGAGCAGCGGCGAGATCAGGCTCGTCCCGATCTGCATCAGCATCAGAATCAGCCCGCCGGTCAGCTCCAGCCGGTACGGGCGCGCATATGCCAGCACACGGCGGATCAATGCCCAGGTCATTTTCGACTGCGGACGCGCGTCCGTGTCTATGCCGCGATACATCCAGTACATGCCTGATCTCCCAACGCCTTACCGCGATCCACTATAGCGCAAACGTCTCATTCGCGGAACTGACCGAATTGACAGGCGAGTCACATGCCCATGATGGTGAACGATGCGGACGCGATCAGGCTGCCGTCGATCAGCAGATCGACACTCCATGCGCCAGGAGAGAAAGCGACCGCCGCCGGCGTGATGTAGAACCAGATGCAGGCATCGTTGACGCTGCCAGCGGGCGACCAGTCGTAGCTGACCTGCTGCGTCCCGGCGTAGAACCAGCGCGACGTAACCGTGTTGGCGGAACTCAGATTGAAGGCGCGCGCGCTGACATAAATGCTCGACGCAGCGGCGGAAAAATTCGCCGTCGGATTGACCGCGCAGTCATCCGCGCCGACACTGCTGCTGAACTGGATCGCGGTCAGGGTGGGCTGGGTGGTATCGGGTTGGGCTGCCGGCGTCGGCATTAGAGCCGCCTCGACCTGCGGCAGCGGGGTCACAATCGGTGTGGACGCGACGAAGACGCTGCCGCGCGCCGCGCCATCGTTGGTGACCATCGGCGTGATCAGCTGCGGATTGATCACCGGATTGTTCGCGCCGGATACGCCTTCAATGATCGCCTCCATCGGCAGCGGCGTCGGAGTCAGCGGGACGATCCCGCTGGAGTCGATCACCGCTGTCCCGCGCGCGATCAAGGTGGAGGCGATCCGCGTGCTTTGCAGATCGACGGCGCGCACCGCCGTCTGCGCGATCTGCTCGGTCGCTATCAGCCGGTCGCCGTATGCCGTCGCGGAGGCGCGAATCTGGGCGATCTGGGTCGAGTAGGCTTTGTTTTCTTCCTCAAGAAGCTGCACCGATGTCTCCGGCGCGAAGAAATTGCACGCGCTCAATATCAGCACCAGGAAAGCCAGCCCAAGTCGATTCATAAGCTGTTTGTCCATCTCTTGGTGTTTGCGCTCATCAGTGTACCACAGCTCCCAGACAGCAAAACGGGCGCATGGGAGCGCCCGCTGCCTGAAGTGGAGGTGTCCGGCACTGCCACCGGAGTCCGATAAGATTCGATGCCGTGCCTCTACAGGTTTAGCTCATTCTTGAGTCTCGCGGCGCACAGCCCGAATGAGCCTGGTACGCGCGCCGCCAACCGAGTTCATCTTTGGCATCCGATTATCGGTGTCTCATCAGCCGCAGCCTGACCTTGAGTGACGCCCGCCGATCCGACCGGGTCGGCACGTTCGGGGCGGACGGTTGGGTTACTCTGACCCAACACCCTGCTTAACCGCGATTAGGCGGCGTAAGCGAGAGCAGGTTGGTTGCTGTTCGCAACTACTTGGCTGCACCTTTTAACGTGGTGATGCGCCACGACCTGCCACACGACCTCAGCCTCTTACGTCGATTCTAGTTCACCCCCGTGTGCTAAGAATAGCATAGCACAGATTAGCACTGAGGTAAAGCCCAGCTGCGCCATTGTGACCCATTCTGATATAGAGGTCGGACTAAGCGCCTTGTCGGCTGATGCTTTTCTCATGCTAAAAATTACGTACATGTTTAGCTGAGATGCGCCGGCAGCGCATCTCAGCGCCCCTTTTCAGAGCAGTTTCATGCGCGCAGTCCGGATTTGTGTTTGCCCAAAGCTGATCTGTGGTGCTAGAATCGCAAAATGGTGGATTTATTCTCAAACCCTGACCCATCTCGCCCTTAGGCGTTTAACGGTCAGCCCGATGTGCGCTCAAATGCTTGATTCGGCGCCCAGACGGTCTCCGAACAGGCTTTTAATAATGGCTGCTATGCTGCATAGGCTACCTAGAAGGAGAAAGTTTTATGTCGGATATGGTGATCCACAAGGGGTTGGACGGTGTCGTTATCGATGAGTCGCGTCTCAGTTTTGTCAACGGGACGGAGGGCAAACTGATCTATGCCGGGTACAAGATCGAAGACCTGGCGGAACACGCGCTTTATGAGGAAGTGGTCTATCTGCTCTGGCATGATCATTTGCCCAATGCGACACAGCTTGAAGAACTCCGCGCCGAAATTGCCGCCGAAGCTGGCGTTCCTGCGCCTGTCCTGACCGCGCTCAAGCAGCTTCCCAAAGACGCCAACCCGATGGCGGTGCTGCGCACGGCGGTCTCAATGCTGGCGCATTACGACCCGGACAGCGAAGACAACAGTCCAGAGGCGAACCGCCGCAAAGCTGTCCGCTTAAATGGGCAGGTGACAGCGCTTTGCGCCGCTTGGGCGCGTATTCGCGCTGGCAAAGAGCCGCTCGCGCCGCGCCCTGACCTGACGCTGGCTGCCAATTTCATGTATATGCTGAACGGCGAAGAGCCGGAGCCGAACGCGGTCAGTGCGATGAATGCGTTTATGGTGCTGCTGACCGAACACGGTATGAACGCCAGCACGTTCGTCAGCCGCGCCGTCACCAGCACACTTGCCGACATGCACAGCGCAATAGTTGCCGCAATTGGCGCGCTCAAGGGCGCGGCGCACGGCGGCGCGAACACCGAAGCCATGAAGATGTTCATGGAAATCGGCGATCCGGAGAATGTCGAGCAGTGGTTCAACGACAACATCAAGTCAGGCAAGCGGCGCATTATGGGCATCGGACACCGCGTTTACAAGGCGCTCGATCCGCGCGCCGCTGTGCTGTATGACCGCGCTGAGAAGCTGGCAAAGGCATCCGGCAACGAAAAATGGTTCCTGATTGCGGATAAGCTGGCGAAGCTGGCGCGCTCCGACTCCTATTTCATTGAGCGCAATCTCTATCCGAACGTGGACTATTACAGCGCGATTGTGCTGTACACGCTCCATCTGGATATCGATATGTTCACGCCGCTGTTTGCGATGAGCCGTATGGCAGGGTGGACGGCGCATATCATGGAGCAGTGGGGCTCTAACCGTCTGATGCGTCCCGAAGTCAAGTATATCGGCGCGATGGATTTGCCCTGGGTTCCGCTCGACCAGCGCAGCTAAAGAACTCGCTTCAATGCGAGACGCCAGCGGTGACCGTCTGGCGTCCCTGCTTTTCACTCAATGTCGAGTATAATTCATCAGCATGAGCAGCCTGATCTCACCTGACTCGCCGATTTCAACGCCTGGTGACCCGACGTTCAATTTTGCGCTCGCTCTGCCCGGTCGCGCCAGCAGTCGGCATACGCAGCGGGCTTACTTTCGCTGGGTCGAGCGCTATCTGGTCGATATTGCTGGAGTCAAGCCGAGTCGAGGGAGCAGCCGCTTACAGCGGATGCAGATGCTGCCCGTGCCGCTGCTCCGGCGCAGCCTGAGCGCGCCGCAGCTGCGCGCCTGGCTCGGCGTCTTGGCGTCTGAGCGGCAGGGCAGGCAGAGTGTCCAGCAGGCGCGCGCCGCGATCTGCACGCTCGCGAGTCTGCTTGCGGAAGCGGGCTGGATTGACGACTTTACCAGCGCTGCCATGCACAATGTCGCTATCCCGCGCGCTGAAGACGGTCAGCGCGCCGGACGCTGGCTCTCCATCGATCAGCTTCACGAACTGATGCGCGCTGGACGCGCCATCGCCACGACTGAAAATCAGCTCTTGCGCAATCAGGCGCTGCTCTTGATGCTCTGCACAATGGCGCTGCGCCGCGAGGAGATCGCCTCGGCGCGCTGGAACGATCTCAGCCTGCAAAATAACCGCCCGGTGCTGCGCGTGCATGGCAAGGGGCGCAAAGTCGCTACTATCGACATGCCGCGCAGTGTTGCTGCGGCACTGGAGCGCTGGCGGAGCGCTGTCAGCATCGATGATCCGCGTCCACTAGGCGAGACGCCGCTGCTGCGCCGCATTTGGAAGGGCGGACGTATCAGCAAAGAGGCGCTGAGCGCGGATGGCGTGTGGCTGGTGGTGGCGGCGGCGGCGCATTATGCGGACATTGGGCATGTCGCGCCGCACGATCTGCGCCGTTCAGTCGCGGGGGCGCTTCAGCACGCCGGCACGCCAATTGAGAAGATCAGCCGTCTGCTGCGCCATAACAATGTCGCCATCACTGAACGCTACCTGAGCAAGCTGCCGCAGCGCAACGAAGGCGCGGTGCTGATGAGCGAAGTCCTGGGCTTTGACGAGGACTTCTAGTCAAAGCGGATGAGCGGACGCAGCCGCTCGATCAGCGCTGCTCCGAAGCCGTCGATGGCGTCCAGCGTTTCGATGTCGGGTATCGCGCCGTTGGCTTCACGGTAGGCGATGATCCGCCCCGCCAGCACTTCACCGATGCCGGGCAGCGCCATCAGCTCCGCCGCCGTCGCGGTGTTGATCCGAACTGCTGCCTCCCCAGATGCCGCAGTCACAGTTTCGCCAGCACGCGGGACATGAATCTGCTCGCCATCCGCCAGCAGACGGGCGAGATTGATCCGGCTGATGTCCGCCTCCGGCAGCATCCCGCCTGCTGCCTGCACCGCATCCTCGACGCGCGCGCCGTGCGGCATGGTCAGCAGCGCGCCGGGCAGCCGCACCGCGCCGGTGACGTAAATCCGCAGCGCTTCGGGAGTTGAAGTGACAAATGGGGTGGCGGTGGGCGGCGGTGGGATGATCGTGATCGTAACCGGTTCGGGACGGAAGGCGAACAGCAGCGCCGCGCCCGCGATGATCATCAATCCGATCAACCCGATCTCAACCGCCGTCGTCCACCCGCGCATGGGAAACTCAGCCGAGCCGCACCGCAGTCCCGCTCACCGACACCATCAGCATACTGCCCTGCCCGATGGTTTCGTAATCGACATCGACGCCAACTACTGCATCGGCGCCGCGCGATGCGGCTTCCGCTTCCAGCTCCTTCATCGCGATCTCGCGCGCTTCACGGAGCGACTTCTCATATGCCGCTGACCGACCGCCGACAATATCGGTGATCGATGCCATGAAATCGCGGACGATGTTCGCGCCGAGGATGGTTTCGCCCATGACGATGCCGAGATACTGCGTGATTGGGCGTCCTTCAATGGTGGGTGTCGTGGTGATGATCATGTCTGTTTTTGTCCTCCACAGCAACCATATATAGAGATGAGTTTATACGCAGCTGCGCTGCCGCAGCACACCACAAATTGAGGGTTTAATCAGGCAGACTCGGCGGCTGATTCAGCACCGTGATCGCCTTGATGAACATATGCGCGTTCGGGATCAGGCTGCGATGGGTTTCGGTCTGCAAAGTCGTGTAGCGCAGATCGATGTCGGTGACGATGCCTTCGCGCCCGCCAACCGCGATGTAATTGCCACGTCGAAACGGTCGATACATCTAGCAGTATACCTTTCCCTCCAGCGCTTCGCGCTCGCTCGGCTGCGCCGTGAGCAGCGGCAGCGCATTCCAGGCTGCATACGCTGCGATCAGCGCGTCGAGCGCATCGCCCTCGGCATCGCGCAGTGCAGCCTCTTCGGTGGTCTCTGACCATAAGACATGCCGCTCTTGCAGCGCGCTCAGCAGCGCCGCGCGCGCTGTTTGGGGTGCTGCGCCGCTGCCTTTATACGGTCGGTACAGGTTCAGGCGCTTGAGCGTGGAGGCTGGGCAGACTTCGACCAGGGCTGGCTGATTAGCGATATAGGTCTGCATCGGCACAACGCGCGCCTGCCCGCTCAATGCCAGCGGCGCGAGCAGATCGCGGATGCCGTAATACGTCTGGCGATAAATCCGTAAATTGGTCGGATCGAACGGAGTTTTGGCGTGGATGTCGGTCAGCCGCCGCCCATGTCCTTTGCCATCGCGGTAGAGATGATCGGGGGTTGGGTAGTCGTGGGCAAACTGCGCTGCGAACGTCGACCAGGTGGCATAGCGCATCTGCGTTTGCGCCAGGCTGAACGGAAAATCCAGCCCCCAGACCGACCCGCTCGTTGCAGTGATGTAGTCCACCAATGCGGGGAAAACAAAAGCGCGCTCCACTGCGCCGAACAGGTCAGCCGCGCGGTGGAGCGCGTCGATGCGCAGGTAGCTGCCGTCAATTTGCGCGCTGGACAGCCAGATTTTACGTCCGGCGTTGCGCGCGCCGCTGAAATCGACGCCGTAAAGCCGCATTTTAGTAGCGGCGGACGACCGCCTTGTAGACCGGCGGTTGTCGATTCTGGATCAACTGGAATTCTTCTCGGCTGCGGCGCACTTCATCGAGATCGATGCGCGCAACGGCGAAGCCTTCCATCGGCGCGCCAGTATCTGGATCGGTCTCACCCGCCAGCGAAGCATAAATCTGTCCTCGCGGTCCGACAACCATGCTCTCGCCGCCAAACGTCACCGTGACATCCTCACCGACACGGTTTGCGCCGACGATGAAAACCGCGTTTTCATACGCGCGCGCGCGCAGATAGGTTTTCCATTCGTCCATTGCAGCGGCTTCCCAGTTGGCAAGGACGCACAGGATTTCCGCGCCGTCCAAGACCAGGCTGCGCGCCACCTCTGGAAACGCCAGGTCGTAGCCGATCATCATGCCGACTGCGCCGAATTCGGTGTCTACCACGGGCATCTTGAAGCCTTCGCGGAACGCCATCCGTTCCTCGCCGCGCAGATGGATTTTGTTGTATATGTCCAGCAGTTCGCCATCCGGTCCGACTATGATCGCTGAGTTATAGATCACGCTCTCCACTTTCTCTTTAGTGACCATGCCGAACGCGATGTACACGCCGTATTCGTTGGCGCGCTGCGCGATCAGATTGACCGCCGGACCGGGAATCCGCTGCGCCAGCTCGGTGAAGCGCACGCCCAATTCGTAGCCGCTGGTGATCAGTTCGGGAAAGACGATCAGATCGACTCGCTGCTGCGAGGCGATCCTGCTGATCAGCTCCGACATTTTCACCAGGTTTTCTTCCGCCTCGCCCAGTTGGGGCTTCATTTGGGCGACAGCCACCGTCACTTCGCGCATGGATTATCCTCAATTTTCGCAGCGGAACCAGAATAGAACAATTCTACCGGATCGCCGCGTTTTTTTCTACCGGCGCATGGCTCCGCTGAGGCGCTCTCGCGTCAGCGCCTCATCCAGATCATTGGGCAGGGGCGACTCAAAGCACAGCCGTTCGTCCGTGCGCGGGTGATCGAAGCACAACTGCGCCGCGTGCAAAAACTGGCGGTTCAGCCCCGGCTTGCGAAAGCCGTAGACCTGATCCCCGACAATCGGGCAGCCGATGAATGCCAGATGGACGCGAATCTGATGAGTTCGCCCAGTCAGCAGCCGGACGCGCAGCAGCGCGCGCCCACTCTTGAACACCTCGACAACCGTGAACTCGCTGACAGCCGGGCGTCCATCGCGGCTGACCATCATCCGCGTCCGCCGTTGTGGATCGCGCGCGATGGGCGCTTCGATCCGCCCTGTGCCGGTGTGCGGGACGCGCTCGACCAGCGCCAAATAGACTTTCTCGACTGTCCGCGCCTGAAACTGCGCCATCAGCCGCCGCAGCGCCGTCGAACGCAGCGCTACAACCAGCAGTCCGCTGGTGTCTTTGTCCAGTCGATGCACGATCCCGCGCCGTGATGGGTCATAGGGCAGCTTGGCAAGCTGTGGATAGCGCGCCAGCAGCGCGTTAACCAGCGTGCCAGTGCGATTGCCTGCGCCCGGATGCACAACCAGCCCGGCGGGCTTGTCGATCACGGCAAGCGCTGAGTCCTCGTAGATCACACGCAGCGGCAGCGTCTCCGGCATGACCGTCTCATCCGCCTGCGGATCGGGCAGGTGGACGCGGATCAGCTCCCCGCCTCTGAGCTTTTGTCCCGCCTTGATCGCTGTTCCATCGACCGTGACCGCGCCGGCTTTGATCAGCCCTTGAAGCTGCGTTCGCGAAAGCCGCTCTCCAAGCTGAGCCATGATCGTTTTATCGAGCCGATCTCCGCCTTTGTCGGCGCGAAATTCGACCACATCCACCATAAGTCGCGTCCATTTCTCTTGTATTGTCGTTTATGATAAAATTAAACGAAGTCATGTGAAACCAGGATGTAAGGAGAAACAGGTCTGGAAACGCTAGAGGTTGCCCGCGAAATTGTTAATGCGGTCGAGGATAAAAAAGCTGAGAACATCCTCCTGCTCGACCTGCGCCCCGATGCCGTGATTGCCGACTATTTCATCATTTGCACTGGAAACAGCGACCGCCAGATCAAGGCGCTTGCCGATAACGTGCGCGAAGTCATCAAGGAGAAGTTCGGCAAGCTGCCGGTCAATGTGGAAGGACGTAGTGACAGCGGGTGGGTGTTGATGGACTATGGCGATGTGATTCTACACATTTTTGGCGAACGCGAACGTCACTATTACAACCTGGAAGGCATCTGGCGGACTGCCAACGTGCTGGTCAGCATCCAATAATGACCACTTTGGCGCGGGAGTTTGGAACGTCCAAACCCCCGCCGCGATTTCCCGCGATCTTATTGAAAAATCCAGGGATCGGCGCTGCGACTCCATGAGATCAGCTCAGCGTCGCTGAAGAAGTTGGCAACTTCGATCTGACCATTTTCCACAGTGTCCGAGCCATGCACCAGATTGCGCCCAACTTCCAGCGCCAGATCGCCGCGAATCGTCCCTGCTTCGGCTTCCTGCGGACGGGTTGCGCCGATGGTCTTACGGGCAGCGGCGACAGCATTCGTCCCTTCCAGCGCGATCACCACCACCGGAGACGACGTAATATAATTCACCAGCCCTTCATAGAAGTCCTTGCCCTGATGGATGGCGTAGTGCTTTTCCGCCAGCTCGCGCGACATCTGCATGAACTTCATGCCGATGATGCGCAGTCCGCGCGCCTCAAAACGCTTGAGAATCTCGCCTGTTAGCCCGCGCTGCACGGCATCCGGCTTGATGATGATCAGCGTCCGTTCCACGTTCTTGTCCCTTCGTTAGACTCGTGAATAATGCCGCAAGTATCGCTGACGAGATGGGCTTCGACAAGCGTCATTTGCGCCAGAAGAGCAGCCGTCGGCGCAGCCAGCGCTTGAGAATGCTGGCGCGCGTCTGCGCCCAGGCGCGATCTGCCGGTCGCGCTTTGACTTCATCCCGAATCGGGGCAGGGCGTCCATAACGTTCGACGGTGTACAAGCGCGTGATCGCGGTCACCGGCGGTTCAGCGGCGGGCGGAAGCTGCGATACGATCTGATCGCGCCGTTCGGATGGCGTCTGACGTTCGCTGAAGCGCAGCCCGATTAGGGTGATATAGCGTTCCAGCCGCGCATAGGCGCGCGAAATTGGGCTGAGTCCGCGCATTCCGCGCCATTCCCACCACCAGTAGATGAACAGCAGCGCTAGCAGAATCAGCACCAGCAGCAGCACGCCGAGCAGCGCTGCGCCAAGCGCAGGCAGGATGAAGCCGAAGGGATCGCGCGCCTGGGGCAGCAGGGGCGGAAGTGGCGTCGGGATGATCACCGGCGTCGCAGTCGGCGTTGGGGAGGGTGTGACCGTCGGCGCACTGTCCGTCGGCGGCTGCGCGTCGTTTTGCGGCAGCGGTTCAAGCGGCGGCGTCGGCGTTGGGGTGGGCGTTGGCGTCGGTGTTGGCGTCAGCGTCGGTGGAAGCGTAGGCGGCGGCTGAAGCTGCGGCCGCGTGTCCTGACGGTCGATTGGGCTTTGCGCGGCGGTCGGCTCAAATTCAACCCAGCCGTAACCTGGAAAATAGACTTCAACCCATGTATGCGCATCGCGTTCGAGGACGCGGAAATGACCATCCGCTTCGCTCCATGTCCCCTGCGAAAAGCCTGCCGCGACCCGCGCCGGGACGCCAAGCACGCGCAGCATGACCGCCATCGCGGAGGCGTAGTAATTGCAGTAGCCCTGTCGCAGATCGAACAGCAGCCAGTCCACTGGGTCTTGATTGAGCGGCGGCTGCGGGATCGCCTCATTGTAGCGGATATTCTGGCGCAGCCAGGTCTCAACTGCTTTCGCCTTGTCATAGGGCGTCTCGGCGCGCGCGTTGCGGATGATTTGGTTGGCAAGCTGGATTGTGCGCGATGTGGCGGAGGGGATATAACCGTTGTAAATCTCGGTCACCCAAGCGGGGTAATTCGTCCCGGCGGCGCGCAGTTGATCCGCCGTCGCTGTGCTGATCAGGCTGGTCGCAGTATAGGAGTCGCCCGCATAGATCACGCGATAGGGACGAATCACAGACACCGACATGCTTTCGTCGGGCAGATAGCGTAAATCCGTGCGTGTAGGCAGATCGACTGCTCGCGGCTGCGGCGCGGTGTAAATCAGACGCGATGCGTTGATCCCCATCGTGAAGCGCTGCTGCACGGGCATTCGCGACCCTGGCAGATACGGCTCGGGGATGATGTTGAGCGGCGCTTCGGGATCGGTCAGGCGAATATTTGCGGCGGATGTCCAGCGTCCCCGATCATATACATCGAAGACGCGCGAGCGCCAATAATAGCGCTGTCCCTGCGGCGCTTCGACCAAGAACATGATCTGATCGCCCAGCCGAATCGCGCCGCCGAGCTGAAGCGCGTCACCGCCGTAATAGTCGGCGGCGGTCGGACCTTGTGTCTCGGCTGATGCAATCAAGCGGTTCCAGATTTCTGCAAGCTGGACGAGCGGCTCCGATTGCAGGAACTCCTGAAAGCGCTGCAAGCGCTCCTGCACGTCGCTGCGCGGGATCGCCCAAGCGCCTGCCAGCACCAGCGCGCCGAGCAGTCCGCCTGCGATGAAAAACTGCCGCCGCAGTCGGCGCGGGACGCGCGTCCCGTTCATGTACCAATCCCATTCGCGCGCCTCCAGACTGGAACGCACCGCCAGCAGCAGTGTCAGAAACAGGAATCCCGCGATGTAGCTGTCAAAGTTCAGCGCTCCAACGTAATAGACGGTGTTGGTGAACAAAATCAGCGCCAGCGGCAGCACCGCCCGCCACAGGCGATCCACCCGGAAGACATGCCACGCCAGATTGTGACCGAGAAACCAGAACAGCGCCGACACCAGCAGCGTGAACACCAGTTCGTCCTGATTGATCCCGCCGCTAGCGGCATCGACGATCCAGACCAGCAGGCGTTCAAAGACCGCGTGGACCCCGCCGAGCAGATTGCCAGGCTGATTGAGCGCCGCTGTCAGCAGGATCATGCACGCGCCGTAAAGCATGCTGATGATCAAGCCCACCAGCTCGCCGTAGCGGCTGCGTGAGAGCAGAAAGCCGAAGATCAGGCTCAGCACACTGGTCGGCAGGACAGTGCGCGGTTCAAGCGGCCAGCCCGCCTCGATCAGCGCCAGCGCTGGCAGCAGCAGCAGCCCCCCTGTCACCAGCAGCGCTGCCAGATCGCCGGGCAGCAGCAGCTCGCGCAGCGCCTCGCGCAGCCGCGCCTCAAACCGCCGCGCCCGACCTGTCGCTAATGTCGCCATATCCATACCACATTTGTATTCACTTTTGCGATTGTAATGGCATACAGCGCGATTCTACAACCCGCGTTCACCCCACGCTGAGCCAACCAAACTCCGATCAAATGTCGTATAATGAGAAATGCGTCCAGGGAGGTCAGGTGATCGCGGATGGACAGGTTCCATCTGAGGAAAGTCCGCTCTCCACAGAGCGCGGTGCTGGCTAACCGCCAGGCGGGGTAACCCGACGGAAAGTGCAGCAGAGAAGGAGATTGCGGCGTGGACGCGAGTCCATGCGCGCGAGGGTGAAACGGTGGTGTAAGAGACCACCAGCGCGAGCGGTGACGTTCGCGGCTTGGCAAACCCCACTGGGAGCAAGGCGAACAGGCGCATTGGGGCTGCTCGTCCCGCAAAAAGCGCCGGGTAGGCTGCATGAGGGGCGGAGCAATTCGCCTCCTAGAGAGATGATCACCCCTTTCACCTGCGGGTGAAAGCGACAGAAAGCGGCTTATCGATCCCCCTGGACGCTGCTAATCAAAGAGACTTGTGGAGCGCGAATCGTCATTGATGCCTCGAATCATCCCTCCAAACAGCAGTAACTTCCTCGCCTGGGTGCAGGAGCATGAGCGCGCCTGGAGCAATCTGGTCTACAGCGGTCGCCCCTCGCTGGAGGAAATCCTGACCGCGCCAGTGGTAGTCTTCTGGAAGCGCGCCGGAACTGAAAAGCCGGATAAGCACCTGGTGATCACGCTGCATCCCGATCTGACCCAGCTTGAGAAGCATTTTGCGCGAATGCTGCTGTTCAGCCCCAATGAGCTACCGCGCAGCCAGGTGGTCGCCATTTTTCAGGATCGAAAGCAGATTCGCATCGCCGAAGTGCGCATCCGGTTTGAGCCTGTTGAGCAGGAAACGCACTGAGCGCTGCATCTTCGCGCCGTCTGTCGTTTGCGTTAAAATAAGCATCACAATCTACTTATGGCGCTTACTGACCTTGTTTTTGCTGTTTTCAGGAGGACTCCCGTGCATATTGCTGTTTTTACCCGCAGCACGCCCGATACCCAGGCAGTGGTCACCGTCAGCGCCAGCGGCGCGGTGACTTGGGGCGATGCCGCGCTGATCGTCAATCCCTGGGATGAATATGCGCTTGAGGAGGCGATTGTCCAGGCGAAAGCCGCCAATGGCAAGACGACGGCGCTGGCAGTCGGCGCGGACATGCACAATGAAGCGCTCAAACACGCGCTGGCGATGGGCATCGACGCCGCTATCCGCATCGATGATCCAGCGCTGACCCATGCTGACGGTCTTGCCTACGCCGCCGCCGCTGCCGCCGCTGTGCGCAAGCTCGGCGATGTCGATCTGGTCATGTTCGGGCGCGAAAGCATCGACGTTGGCACGGATCAGCACGTCTATCAGACCGCGCGCAGGCTCGGCTGGACAATGCTCAGTCATGTATCCAAGATCATCGCCATCGACGCCGCTGCCAAGACGATCAAGATTGAGCGCCTGCTCGAACAAGGCAAGCAGACCGTCACAGCCGCTTTGCCAGTCGTGATCAGCGTCACCAAAGAGATCAATGAACCGCGCTATCCGACCTTTATGGGCATCCGCAAGGCGGCGAAGGCGCAGATTCCAGTCTGGACGCTGGCGGACATCGGCGCGGCGCTGCCTGCATCGGGCGCGCGCGTTATCGGGTTTAAAAACCTACCCGCCCGCGAAGTCAAACTGGAGCTGATCGAGGGGACGCCGGAGGAGATGGCGGAAAAACTGCTTGACCGGCTGATTGAGGAGAAAGTGCTGTGAGCGCGATTTACATCTGGATCGAAACTGAGAACGGCGCGGCGGCGGCGGCTTCTTGGGAAGCGCTCGGCGCGGGCAAACTGCTGGCAGATGCCTGCGACGTCCCGCTGACCGCCGTAATTTTCGGGGCAAACGCGGCGGCGCTCGCGGCGGACGCGGGCGCAAATGGCGCTGCGAAAGCCATCATCTGCGAGGATGCGACCTTGTCCGCCTATCGGCTGGAACCATATGCCGCCCTGCTGACGCGGCTGGTGCAGGATGGCGCGCCGCGAGCGGTGATCGCCGCCGCGACTCAGCGCGGGCGCGAGCTGATCGCCGCCTGCGCTGCCGATACCGATATGCCGATGCTGCCCGAAGCGCTCAGTTTGTCCGTCGATGGCGATGCGATCACCGCCGAGCGCGCCGCTTATTCGGGCAAAGTCCTGAGCGACGTCAGCGCTGCCGCTGCGACTGTGTTTATCACGGTGCGCCCGCGCGCGTTCAAGCCCAACACTCCGCAGTCCGGCGCAGCCGCTGAGGTGACGATGGTGAGTCCGGCGCTCAGCGAAGACCAGATTGCGGTCAAGATCGAGGCTTTTGAGCCAGCCGTCGGCACGGTCAACCTGTCCGACGCTGCGATCATCGTCTCCGGCGGGCGTGGGATGGCGAACAACCCGAAAGCGCCGCCCGCTGATGCCGCCGATCCCGCTGTTTGGAAAGCGCAGGATGGCTTTGCCAATGTCCTGACGCCGCTGGCGGAGGCGCTCGGCGCAGCCGTTGGCGCCAGCCGCGCTGCCGTTGATGCCGGCTATATCTCGTATGCGCATCAAGTCGGTCAGACGGGCAAGACCGTCGCGCCCGATCTGTACATCGCCTGCGGCATTTCCGGCGCGATCCAGCATCAAGCGGGGATGCGCTCCAGCAAGGTGATCGTGGCGATCAACAAGGACGCTGAAGCGCCGATCTTTAAAATGGCGCGCTTCGGATTGGTCGGCGATCTGTATCAGATCGTCCCCGCGCTGACGGCGGCGGCGCGCAAGCGCTTCAATAAGTGACCGCAGCCACTGCTTTGCAACCTGGCTTAACCAGCGCCATCAGCTGGTCGCCTATTTTCGCGCCGATATGGAACGCCACCAGCCAAGCTACCAGTGGAAGTGGCTGCAAAAGCGGATCAAGCGCAAAGGCACTTCTCCTTATTTGAAGTGATCACTCTACGTGCATCGACTCGACCCCTTGCAATCGGCATTGACCTGGGTTATGCTCTTATCCATGAACGAGATCTGCGCCAACCTCACTTCATCTGATCAACCATGCTTCGCAATGATGCATGGCATGATGTGTTACATGGATCACACCGGCAAATTGCCAGGGGCGTGAGGCAGGCGCGCGCATTCATTCGCGCATCGACGATGCAAATCAGCGAGAGCCGCCCTCTGGGACGGCTTTTTTGTTTGAGGGGATGATGGCTCATAGGGTCAAATTATCCGCTGCGCTGCAGGCGCAGATTATCGCGCAGATGGAAGCGGCATTTCCCAATGAAGGCGGCGGCTTTCTGCTCGGTGACGCGAGCGGGGAGACGGTCGAGATTCGTGATGTGATCGGCGTTGAAAACACTTCTGCGCCGCAGGAACGGTATCACCGTTACGCGATGACGCCGTTGGACTGGGCGCGCATGGAGGACGAAGCTGAGGAACTCGGTCTGACACTGGTGGGCTACTATCACAGCCACCCCCATTCCCCGGCGATCCCGTCCGAGTATGATCGGGATCATGCCTTACCCAATTTCACCTACATCATCACTTCGGTGATGCAGGCGAAAGCCGCTGATCTGCGCGCCTGGCGGCTGCGCGCAGATCGCAGCGCTTTCGATCCCGTCGATCTGCAGATCACTGCGGATAACGGCGTATGAACTCCCCTTTTAACCGACTGCACAAAGAAAGAGAAGGCTCATGAGCGACAACGGACACAAACACAGTTTCGATACCCTTGCGCTGCACGCTGGCTATTCGCCCGATCCCACGACCGGATCGCGCGCTGTCCCGATCTATCAGACGACTTCGTATCAGTTCCGCAGCACTGAACACGCGGCGGCGCTCTTTGCCCTGCAGGAGCCGGGCAACATCTACACCCGCATCATGAACCCGACCAACGATGTCTTTGAGCAGCGCATCGCCGCGCTGGAGGGTGGGATCGGTGCGTTAGCGACGGCATCCGGGCAGTTTGCCGAGACGCTGACGGCGCTCTCGCTGGCGGACACGGGCGATGAGATCATTTCTACGTCCGCGCTCTATGGCGGCACATATACGCTGTTCAAATACAGCCTCGGTCGGCTTGGAATCAAGGTGCATTTTGTCGAAAATGCCGATCCCAATCACATCGCCAGCCTGATCAACGACAAGACCCGCTTCATCTATCTGGAAACCATCGGCAATCCAAAGCTCGAAATCCCCGATTTCGAAGCCATCGTCGATGTGGCAAAAGCGCACGGGCTGCCGGTGGTGGTCGATAACACGTTCGGCACGCCGTATCTCTTCCAGCCGTTCCGATGGGGGATCAACATCAGCCTGCATTCGACCACCAAATGGATCGGCGGGCATGGCTTGAGCATCGGCGGCGTGATCGTCGATGGCGGTAACTTCGACTGGAAAGCCAGCGGACGGCATAACGGCATCATCGCCCCTGAACCGGCATATCACGGCGCGGTGCTGGCAGATGTGGCGGGCGCGGCGGCGTTCATCATTCGTGCGCGGGTGGTCGGGCTGCGCGATTTTGGCGGTTCGCAAGCGCCGTTCAACAGCTTTCTCAATATCATCGGCTTGGAGACGCTGTCGCTGCGGATGCAGAAGCATGTCGCCAATGCACAGGCAGTCGCGGAATATCTGGAAAAACATCCGGCGGTGTCGTGGGTCAATTATCCCGGTCTGCCGAGCCATCCGAGCTATGCGCGCGCGCAGAAATATCTGCCCAAAGGCGCGGGCGCGGTCATCGGGTTTGGGATTAAGGGCGGGCGCGATGCCGGGCGCACGTTCATCGACAATCTCAAAATTTTCAGTCATCTCGCCAATGTTGGCGATGCGCGCTCGCTGGCGATCCATCCTGCGACCACCACGCACAGCCAGTTGAGCGAGGATGAGCAGGGACTGACTGGCGTCACACCGGATTTTGTCCGTCTGGCGGTCGGCATTGAGGACATCAACGATATTCTCTGGGACTTGGAGCAGGCGCTCTCAGTCTCGCAGGGGGTAACCGTTCACGCCTTGTCGTAGATACGCTAACATGGTGGCGGCGCTTCCCGCCACCGTGTGGCTGTGATCAAAGGGTAGAACGATGACATTGAACGGACGCCGACCTCATGATCCGAGATCGGTTGGGATTGTCGAACGCCAGTACGTGCATTTCGATCTCTCGCTGCCGCTGGTCTGCGGCAAGACGCTGGACGGCTTCACGCTGGCATATGAGACCTACGGGACGCTCAACGCCGACCGCTCCAACGCGATCCTGATCTGCCATGCACTGTCCGGCGATGCGCACGTCGCAGGGTATCACACCGACGACCCGAATGAGAAGCCAGGATGGTGGGACGATGCGGTCGGACCCGGCAAGATGTTCGACACCAACCGCTTCTTTATCGTGTGTTCGAACGTGATCGGCGGCTGCATGGGCAGCACCGGACCCTCATCGCTCGCGCCGGACGGCAAGCCGTACGGGCTGCGCTTTCCGATGATCACAGTGCGCGATATGGTCGCCGCGCAGCGCCATCTGATCGACCACTTAGGTATCGAGACGCTGTTTGCGACCGCTGGCGGCAGCATGGGCGGGATGCAGGCGCTTCAGTGGGCGGTCGATTATCCGGAGCGCGTCCGTCATGTGCTGTTTCTCGCGGCAACACCGCGCTCGTCAACCCAGAATATCGCCTTCAATGAGATCGGGCGGCAGGCAATCTATGCCGATCCACGCTGGAATGGCGGCGATTATTATGGCAAAGAGCCGCCGAACAGGGGCTTGGCAGTGGCGCGCATGATCGGACATGTCACCTACATGAGTGAAAATTCGCTGGAGACTAAGTTCGGTCGTCGGCTGCGCGGATATGATCGCATTCCCTATCACTTCGATGTGGAATTTGAAGTTGAGAGCTATCTGCGCTATCAGGGTGAGAAATTCTACAAACGCTTCGATGCCAACAGCTATCTCTACATCACCAAAGCGCTGGATTACTTCGACATCGCCGATGGCTATGGCAGCATCGAAGCGGCGGTGGCGCGCAGCCGCGCCGCGTTTCTGGTGGTGAGCTTTTCCAGCGACTGGCTGTACACCGCGCAGCAGGCGCGCCTGCTGGTCGATGCGCTCGACCAGGTGGGGCGCGACGTGCGCTATCATCATATCTACGCCGACTTCGGACACGACTCGTTTCTGGTCGAAGTCGATACCATGACCGCCCTGGTCGGCGGCTATTTACGTGAACGATGGGAACAATTTTGCGCTCAGCGCGCAAGGAGCAGCCCTTAATATGGCAGCGATTACCATTCCAACGCCCCTTCGCATGTTCACCGAACAAAAAAAGGTGGTCGAGGTGACCGGATCGACCGTCGGGCAGGCGCTGGATGATCTGACGCGGCAGTATCCTGCCCTGCGCGATCATCTTTTCAACGGCGCGGAACTGCGGCGGTTCGTCAACATCTATATCGGCGAAGAGGACATCCGGTTTCTCAATGGTCTAGACACGCAGATCAGCGCCGATGAAAGTCTGCGCATCATCCCGACGGTAGCAGGGGGAAAGGGTGTGTGATGCAGCCATTGGTGAATCAGTTCGGAGTCCTTAGCAGCGCTGAGATCAAGCGCTATGGACGCCACCTGATCATGCCGGAATTCGGCATCGCTGGGCAGCGGCGGCTCAAGGCTGCCAGTGTGCTGATCATCGGCACGGGCGGTTTGGGCAGCCCGCTGGCGCTGTATCTGGCGGCGGCGGGGATCGGGCGGATCGGTCTGGTCGATCATGATGTTGTGGACGACAGCAATCTTCAGCGCCAGATCGTGCATGGCGTCTCCACTCTCGGTCAGCTCAAGGTGGGGAGCGCGGCGCAGCGGCTGCGCGATCTCAACCCGGATTTGCAGCTTGACCTTTACAACGAATTCTTGACCAGCGACAATGCGCTGCGCATCCTTGCGCCTTACGATGTCATCATCGATGGGACGGACAATTTTCCGACCCGCTATCTGGTCAACGATGCGTGCGTCAAGCTCGGCAAGCCGAATGTCTACGGCAGCGTCCTGCGCTTTGAAGGGCAGTTGAGCGTTTTCTATGGTAAGCAGGGACCGTGCTACCGCTGCATGTTCCCGGAGCCGCCGCCGCCAGGTCTTGTCCCGAACTGCGCTGAAGCGGGCGTATTGGGCGTGCTGCCTGGTGTGATCGGGACGATGCAGGCGACCGAGGCGATCAAGCTGATCGCGGGCATTGGCGAACCGATGATCGGGCGGATGCTGCTGTATGATGCGCTTGAAATGAGCTTCACCACGATCAAAATCCGTAAAGACCCGCACTGCCCGGTCTGCGGGATTCCGGCGTCGGAGGTCGAGCTGATCGATTACGAGGCATTCTGCGGCGTGCCAGCGCATGACCGCGCGGCACAGGCAGGCGCAAACGAGAACTTGAACGGACACGAACAGAATGGAGCTGACATGAACAAACCCGTCCCGCAGATCACTGTCAAGAAACTGAAAGCCCGCATGGACGCTGGCGAAGACCTATACGTGCTGGATGTCCGCAACCCGGAGGAGTTTGAGATCGCCGTGATCGACGGCACGGTTAGGATTCCCATGCCGGAGATCGTGCTGGCGGTCGAGGATGTGCTGGCGAAGCGCAAGACCGCCGATCAGACCGTGCTGGCGGACATCCCGCGCGATCGCGAGATCATCGTCCACTGCCGTTCAGGGGCGCGCAGCACCGATGTGATCCTGATGCTGCGTCAGATCGGCTATGATCCGGATAAGCTGATCAATGTCGAAGGCGGCATCCTGGCGTGGGCGCGGCAGATCGACCGCACAATGCCAGTCTATTGAAGAAAATCGTTCAGGGTGACTCGCGCGAGTCGCCCTGAGCTTTATTCACACTCCGAACACCGTCTCCAGCGCGCGCCCGACGATGTGCGACCAGATCGTATAGTTGTGACCGCCGCCGCTTTCATAGTAGGTCACATCGTAGCCTTTGCGCACCAGTCGCTCATGCATGGTGCGATTTCCCGGCAGCAGCCAGTCCAAGACGCCGATATCCTGCCAGATTTTCAGCGGTTTGACGGGCAGATTGTCCACCATCAGATTGATGACCATGTACTCGACGCGCGGATCGTCGACGAACGCGCCCGCCTGACTGATCACATGCCCGAAAAGATTCGGGAAGCGCAGCGCTGCATACAGCGCCATCAGCCCGCCCATCGACGCGCCCATTACCCCATACGCGCCATCCTGCGGCAGAATGAGATTCAAGTGCTGAAATGCCGCCGGCAGGACGTGTTCGATAACATAAACCAGCGTGGCATCGTTGCAGAAGTATTCCGACAGCCGCGCCTGACCGCCGTTATCGATGCACGCTAGCGCAATCGGGCGGATGCGTCCCTGCGCGATCAGATTATCGACGACGACATTCAGCTTGGCGCGGGCGATGTAATCCGTGCCATCCCAGACGATCACCAGCGGCACAGCTTCATCGACTGGCGGCTGATAAAAGTGGACGCGCCGATGCGTCGATGCCAGCCAGCGCCCGCCAGCGATGTAATGCTCGGTCATTTTACCGCGTTTGACATCTGCGCCGCGCGTCAGCAGCGGCGAACGGACGAACTCCGGCATGTAGAGCTGATGATTGACGCTGTTGACGCCGTTCCACACAGTCTGATGGTTGAACGGATCGGGCAAGCGCTCCTCGATGTCGGGACGATGGACAAACGCATACTCGACATAGGCATCGCGCGGCAGAGTCAGCGTGTGCGTCCAGAGATTCGGTTCAGACTCGGTTAAAGTGATCGGGTTTTCGCTCCAATTGGTGAAATCGCCGATGAGCTGCGGCGCGGGCGCAGCGCCCTGCCAGACGAACGTGACCTGATCGCCGTCAATGAGCGGGTTGCCGCGCTGCTGAACTTGTTCCAGGAGTGTGGACATCATTCCCCCCCCAACAACATTTGACGCGATTATAGCGCGCCGTGAATGAAACAGGGGAGAGTGGAGTGATCCTATGACCGGTAGCGCTCCGGCATCGGCTCCTCCTCGATGCGGGCGATGCGGAAGCCGCGCTTGAGGTAGTTGGGGAGCGCCTGTGGGGCGTCGTTGTTGCAGGTGTGGACGGTCACGCGCCGCGCGCCTTCATCCCAGGCACGCGCGATCCCGAAGCTGAGGAGATATTTGCCCAAGCCGCGCCCGATGTATGCTGGGCGCAGTCCGAAGTAGGCGATCTCGGTGCTGTCCGCGTGTTGGGCAAGCTCGACATAGCCCGCTGGCACGCCATCGACATACAGGACGTACACGCTGGCATGAGCGAGGGCGGCGGCAAGCTCATGATCGGACATCAGGCGGCGGTCGCGCCATGCCCACTGATCCCCAACCGAGTCGTAGAGGAAACGGTAGAACTGCACATCGGCGGCGTTCATGCGCTCGATGCGCACGCTGCCGGGGTAATCGTCGGCATAGTCGGCATTGAGCTGGCTCGGATCGGTCATCTCGAGGTAGGTCGTGACCAAGGTGTCCGGGATAGGTCGCGTTAATGTCATGCCAATTCCTTACCGATGTGGATTAGGGTATAATCTCTGTTAACATTGTCCTTAAATCCACCTTCAAGCTCGATATGGATGATCGACAAAAAATGATCTGAAATTGTCGTCATATTTCGCTAAAAGGGTGTGAATGAGATTGTGAAAGAGGCACAAACGGTATGGATTTCAATTTGAGTGAGGAACATCTGCAGGCGCAGAAGATGGTTCGGGAGTTTGCTGCTAAAGAAGTGATCCCGGTGATCGGCGAGTGGGATCGCAAGCAGCAGATGAACCCGGCATTTTTGCCGCGCATGGCGGAACTGGGCATTTTAGGCATTTCAATTCCGGTGCGCTACGGTGGACAGGGCTTTGACTACATCACGCTGGGGCTGGCGTGCGAGGAGCTGGAGCGCGCGGATACCACGCTGCGCGTGGTCATGTCGGTGCATGTCGGCTTGAACAGCCTGTCACTGCTTCAATGGGGGACGGAGGAGCAGAAGCAGCGCTTTCTCGTGCCGCAGGCGCGCGGTGAGAAGTATGGCGCATTCGGTCTGACCGAGCCGGGTGTCGGCAGCGATGTCGTCAACATGAACTCGACGGCGCGCCGTGTTGGAAACAAATACATCCTCAACGGCGAAAAGATGTGGATCAGCCTGGCGACCAAAGCACATCATTTCCTGGTGATCGCCAAGACCGACCCCGAAGCAGGTCATCGTGGAATGAGCGCCTTCATCGTGACCAGCGACATGCCGGGCGTGACGACGGGCGATATTCACGGCAAGCTCGGTGTGCGCGCCGGATCGACGGGGTGGATCGCGATGCAGGATGTCGAAGTGCCGGTTGAGAATCGGCTTGGCGAGGAGGGCGAGGGTTTCAAGATCGCCATGTCCGCGCTCGACAATGGGCGTTACACGGTGGCAGCGGGCGCGGTCGGGCTGATCCGCGCCTGTCTGGAAGACAGCATCAAGTATGCCAAAGACCGCAAGACTTTCGGCAAGCCGATTGCCGAGCATCAGTTGATCAAGCAGAAGATCGCCTACATGGAGCAGGGGTATCAGACCGGGCGGCTGCTCTATCTGAAGGCGGGCTGGATGAAGAATCAGGGCATTCGCAATACCAGAGAGACCAGCCTTGCTAAATGGTACGCGACCGATCAGAGTGTTCAGGCGGCGCTGGAAGCCGTTCAGATTCATGGTTCATATGGCTTCAGCGATGAATACCCAGTTGAGCGCTATCTGCGCAACAGCAAGGGCGCAGTCATTTACGAGGGGACAAGCGAAATTCATCAGTTGATGCAGGCGGACTATGCGCTCGGCTACCGCGAGGATGGCAGGCTGCGCTGCGAACTGCCGGCGTATGACGCAGAGTATTGGCAGGCTGAGCCGGAAGCCGTCGCCGGGGATTAGTCAGCTAACGAAGCGATGGGGCGAGTCCTAGCTCGCTCCACTGCGCAAAAGGAGGAGACTGTGCAGTCAGGATCAATCATTGAGAAGGTCGACTCTGAGGGGTTTGATCTTATGCTGCCGCCAAGTGGACAGGTGATTGCCCAGAACGTGCGATGGCAAACATTCTTGAGTCGCAATGACTGGGAACATGTCGAATGGGTCGATGGCTGGGTGGTGAAAATGCCGGGAGTTGAGCTGATGCATGATCGGCTGAACAGCTTTTTGCGCATCTTGCTCACCGCGCTGCTGCAAGCTGCGGGGATCGACGGCAAGCTGTTTCAAGACCCAGTGCTTGTGCGGCTGAAAAATGTGAACGTTGGGCGCGCTCCTGATCTCATGCTGTTTATGCCGGACAATGATGCTGTGTTTGAGCACAATGTCGTCATTGGATCGCCAGACTTGATCATCGAGATTGTTTCTCCACAGGGGGAGCGCCGCGACCGGGTCGAAAAGTTTTGCGAATACGAGCGTGCAGGTGTTCTAGAGTACTGGATACTCGATTATCAGTTTCGTGAAGCGGCATTTTACCAGCTTGAGGAGGGACTGTATCATCGCGCGCCGCTTGATCAAAACGGGATGTATGTGAGCTGTGTCCTGCCACTGCTGCGTTTTGAGCCAGCGATGTTATGGCGCGAGACGCTGCCGACGCTGCGCGAAATCCTGGCTCTAGTGGAGACGATGGTTAGGGATTCGGCGGCTGAATGAAAATCGTCCTGTTCGGCGACAGCCTGACCTGGGGCGGCTACGGCGGGAGCTATGCCCGCGAACTTGCGGCGCTGCGCCCGCAGCATACTTGGATCAATGCTGGCGTCGGCGGCAGCACGGTGGTCAATCTGCTCCGGCGTGTGGAAGCAGATGTGATCGATCAGCAGCCCGACGGCGTTTTCATCATGGTCGGCAGCAATGACGCTATCTCCTACTGCCAGCCTAAAACACGCTCGTACTTTCGTCAGCGGCACGGCATCCCCGACGGCGTCGTGACGCCGGAGCAGTTTGCCGCCGCCTACCGCGAGCTGCTCACGCGGCTTCAGCTTGCGCAGATCGTGACCCGGATCGGGCTGCCAGCGGCGGAATATAACCCGACAGTGGTTGATACCCTGAAGGACTACAACCGCCTTGCCGCAGAGATCGCGCGGTCGATGGGCATCGAAACGCTCGACTTGCTGGCGGCGCTCAATCCGCCGACCATCCCAGAGCGCCCCGAACTCGATCTGAATTACATCTTCACCATCGGCAGGCGCGAAGATGCCGGTTGGGACGACTTTGAGGCGGAGCGCGTGCGCGGCGGCTATCACTACAGCTTCGATGGACTGCACTTCACGCCGGACGCGGCGCGGCAGGCTGCGGCGCTGATCGCCGCGTTCATCGACGGGCAGCGGTGAGACAGCGATCTCAGCGGGATGGGGCGCAGAAGCCTGAACGCGCCACGCGCTCATAACCCGACTCGCAGGCGCGGCGGGTCAATCCTGATGGAAGACCTCCTCCATATTCGCCCACCATTCGCCCTCGGCGCGGGTTTCGAGCGGAATCTGCATGGCTTTGGTGATGCCCCACCATTCCTGCATCCGAGGCGCGTTAGCAAGCGCTTCCATACGGGCGTCAAATTCATCGTCGGGACCTGTATATTCGAAATAGGCAAAGAGCCAGCCGTCTTTGAGAAAGATGCTGTAGTTGACAATGCCGGAAGCGCGGATCGCTTCTGCAATTTCGTCCCAGATTTTGACATGGATGCGCTTGTATTCTTCTTCAACCTCAGGGCGCAGCCGGATGACCTGACCAAAACGTTTCATGATGATCACTCCAGGGTAAACAAACGACCGATTAGCTTGCACAAGGTGGAACAAATTTTATAATTTATAGTTTATCGAGAATGCGCGGCGCTGCAAGCGGATAAACCTATGGAACGAGAGCGGATTAAACCGATTGAAGCCAGCAAGAAGACAGTCGCGGTCATGGTGCAGGAGCGCGTCCGCCAGGCGATTCTGGATGGCGTGCTGCCTGCGGGGACACGCATCGATCAGCGGCGGCTGGCGGCGGAGCTGCAAGTGAGCCTCGTCCCGGTTCGGGAGGCGCTGAAAGTGCTGGCGGGCGAGGGATTTGTGCAAATCATACCTCGGCGCGGCGCGTTTGTGACTGAGACCTCGCTGGAGGACATGGAAGACCTATATTTCACCCGCGCCATCATTGAAGGGCAGGCAGCATATCACGCGGCGGAAAACCTGACTGACGCCCATCTGAGCGATCTCGACCGCCTTTACGATCTGATGGATCTCGCGCTGCGCGCACACGATTATGATGGCTTTTCTCAGCATAATCGCGCTTTCCATATGACGATCTATCATGCCTGTGGCAGTCGGTATCTGTCAGACATGATCCATACCTTGTGGGAGCTGGCAGAGCGCTATCGCTATCGCTATCTGTTCCTCAAGGATCAGGCGGACAAAATCCAGGCGGAACATCGGGCGATCCTGGACGCCTGCCGCGCGCGCGACCGCAAGCAGCTTCGCGACACGGTGATTTACCATCTCAATCAGACGCTGATCGGGGTGCAGGCATACATTACTGCCGGGCAGCAGAATGAAAAGGACTGAAGCTCATGCCGTCGCATGTGATCGACTCGCTGTTTTTCAGAGATTTATACGGCTCGGAGGCGATGCGCGCAGTCTTCGACGATCTGGCGCTGCTGCAAAAATGGCTCGACTACGAAGCGGCGCTGGCGCGCGCTGAGGCAGCTGTTGGGCTGATCCCGCCGTCCGCCGCCGAGTCGATCACGCGGGCGGCGCGCGCGGAATACATGGACACCGAGGCGATTAAGCGCGGCGTCGATAAGACCGTGCATCCGCTGGTTGCGGTGATCTGGGGCTTGTCGCACCGGTGCGAAGATGACGCTGGGCGCTATGTCCACTGGGGAGCGACGACTCAGGATGTGATGGATACCGCTATCATCCTGCAATTGAAGGATGCGTATCCCCTGTTTGAAGACGCGCTCGATGCCCTGTGCAACTCGCTGGCGGGGCTGGCGCGCATACATCGAGATACGCCGATGGCGGGGCGCACACACGGTCAGCAGGCGCTGCCGATCACATTTGGCTACAAAGCTGCGGTGTGGCTGGCAGAGATCAGGCGGCATCGCGCTCGACTGGCGCAGATCAAGCCGCGCCTGCTGATCGGGGAGTTCGGCGGCGCGGTTGGGACGCTGGCGAGCGTGGCAGAACACGGCATCGAGATTAACCGGCGGCTGATGGAAGAACTGGGCTTGGGCGTGCCTGAGATCGCTTGGCACACCGCGCGCGATCACATCGCCGAATTTGCGCTCGCGTTGACGATGATCACAGCCACTCTGGGCAAGATCGCCCATGAGATCATCGACTTGCAGAAGATCGAGTTTGGCGAAGTCGAAGAGCCGTTTGAGATGGGCAAGGTCGGCAGCAGCACCATGCCGCAGAAGCGCAACCCGATGCTCTGCGAAGCGATCCTAACCCTGGCGCGCCTGACCCGCGTGCACGCGGTGACAGCGGTGGATGCGATGTTCCATGAGCATGAGCGCGACTGGTCGAGTTTTCAGATGGAATGGGCATATCTGCCGGAGCTGTGCATCATGGCGCACGGCGCGCTGCTGCTGACGACGCGGGTTGTGTCGGGATTAATCGTATATCCGGAAAACATGCGCCGCAATCTGGACATCAGCGGCGGGACGCTGCTGGCGGAGCGCGTCATGCTGGCGTTGGGCGCGCATATCGGGCGGCAGGATGCGCACGATGTGATTTACGAGGCGGCGATGCGCGCTTTTGAAATGCGCCAGCCGTTCGCCGAGGTGCTGAAAGCCGACTCGCGGGTGAGCGCGCATCTGTCGGCGGAGACCATCGACGCGCTGCTCGATCCGACGCAGTATACCGGTCTGGCGGCGGAGTATGTGGATCGGGTTCTGGCAGGGAACAAATGAAGTCCGATTGTAAGATACCATGAATGACCAGCGATACTATGTAAGTGAACATGCCCGTGAAGAGGCTCAGCGGCGTGGAATTGCAATAGAATTAATTCAGCAGGTCATGGCTTCGCCCGGACAAATTGTCGATGCACACAGTGGACGGAAAGTATATCAGGCGAAAATCGAAATCGATGGCGCGATGTATCTCGTGCGCGTGATTGTCGAGTTAGGTGATCCTTATATCTGTCATCACTGTTTATCGCACGAGCAAGATCGAGAAATACTGGAGCAGTGAAGAATGAAAGTCACATATGACGCAATGGTCGATGTGCTGCGAATCCTGTTCAGCGACGCTCCCATTGTGGAAAGCGACGAAGATAAGCCCGGAGTGATTCTGGATTATGCGGCGGATGGAAGTGTTGTTGGGATGGAGATTCTTGATGCTTCCAAACATGTCAGCAATCCCAGTGCTGTTGAATATACAGTCATTGGCGTGAAATCGGCGTAACCCGCGCAGGGTTCCACGCTCTTCACATGGTAAATCGACCGAAAACGCGCTATGCTCACGGCATAATGAATAGATTTTTGCCAGCGGGCGGAATGAATGATGCCGTACACGATAGGAATTGATTACGGAACCGAGTCAGGGCGGGCGGTGGTGGTCGATACCGCCGATGGGCGCGAGGTGGCAGCGGCGGTACACCCGTATGCCAACGGGGTGATCGACGAGCATCTGCCGGGGAGCAGCAAGCCGCTGCCGCCGGAATGGGCGCTGCAGGACCCGAGGGATTATATCGCGGTGCTGCAAAACGCGGTTCCGAAGGCGGTGGCTGCCAGCGGCGTTGACCCATCAGAGATCGTCGGCATCGGGATCGACTTCACCGCCTGCACGATGCTGCCGACCAAGGCGGACGGGACGCCGCTCTGTACCCTGGATGAATTCTGCGACCATCCCCACGCCTGGGTCAAGCTGTGGAAACATCATGCCAGCCAGCCGCAGGCGGATCAGATCAATCAGACGGCGCGCCGAATGGGCGAAAGCTGGCTCAACCGCTACGGCGGCAAGATTTCGTCGGAATGGTTCTTCAGCAAGGCGCTGCAAATCCTTCAGGAAGCGCCGGAAGTTTACGAGGCAGCCGACCGGCTGATCGAGGCGGCGGACTGGATCGTCTGGCAGATGACCGGCGTCGAGACACGCAACGCCTGCACTGCCGGCTATAAGGCGATTGTCCAGGATGGCGAGTTCCCTTCCGAAGCCTATTTCGGCGCGCTCGATCCGCGCTTTGCCGATGTGGTCGATTCGAAAATGCGCCGCGATTTTGCGCGCCTGGGCGATGCCGCTGGGACTCTGACTCCGCAGGCGGCGGCGTGGATGGGGCTTCAGCCTGGGATCGCCGTCGCGGTCGCCAATGTCGATGCCCATGTGACCGTGCCGGCGGTCGGCGTGACCAAGCCCGGGACGATGGTCATGATCATGGGGACTTCGACCTGTCATATGGTCATGGGCGATACGCTGCAAGAGGTTGAGGGGATGTGCGGCGTCGTGCGCGACGGCATCGTGCCGGGCTTATACGGCTACGAGGCGGGTCAGAGCGGCGTCGGCGACATTTTTGCGTGGTTTATCGAAAATGGCGTCCCCCCGCAGGATCACGAGGCGGCGCGGGCTGCTGGGCTGGACATCCACGCCTATCTTGAGCGCGAAGCCGCCAAACAGAAGCCGGGCGAACATGGTCTGCTGGCGCTGGACTGGGTCAATGGCAACCGGTCGACGCTGGTCGATGCCGATCTCAGCGGGATGATGCTCGGGATGACGCTGGCGACGAAGGCTTTTGAGATGTATCGCGCCTGGATCGAGTCAACCGCTTATGGCACACGGATGATCATCGAAGCATTTGAAGAACGCGGCGTGCCGGTGACCGATATTGTCGCGGCGGGCGGGCTGCCGGAGAAGAACAAGCTGCTGATGCAGATTTACGCCGATGTCACGGGGCGCAGTTTCAAGCTGGCGGGGTCGGCGCAGGCTCCAGCGCTGGGTGCAGCGATGCACGCGGCGGTTGCGGCGCGCATCTATCCCGACATCGGCGCAGCGGCGGCGAAAATGGGGAAACTCAAGGATCAGGTGATCGCGCCCATCCCTGAGCATCAAGCGATCTACAATGAGCTGTATGCCGATTACAAAGCGCTTTACGCCTATTTCGGACGCGGACATAACGATGTCATGAAGCGGTTGAAGAAGATACGCAATCGGGTGATGGGGGTCTAAATGCTGCTTGAAGCGCTGCGCGCGGAAGTCTGCGTGCTGCACGCGGAACTGCCGCGTAACCATCTGGTCGCCTGGACGAGCGGGAACATCAGCGCCCGCGACCCGGAGACGAATCTGGTCGTGATCAAGCCGAGCGGGATCAAATTTCCGGACTTGACTCCGGAAAATATGGTTGTGGTGGATATCAACGGAAAGGTCGTTGAAGGGGATTATGCGCCGTCATCCGATACGGCGTCCCACTGTGTCATCTACCGCGCCCGCCCGGAGATCAACGGTGTGGTGCATACCCATTCGCGTTATGCGACCGCTTTTGCCGTCGTCGGACGCGAGATTCCCTGCTATACAACGGCGATGGGCGATGAATTCGGCGGATCGATTCCCTGCGGCGGCTTTCAACTGATCGGCGGAGAGCAGATCGGTGAAGAGGTCGTCAAAACGCTGGCAAACTCAAAATCGCCTTCCTGTCTGCTGCAAAATCACGGCGTTTTCGCTATCGGCAGGACGGTTGAGGATGCGGTCAAAGCTGCCGTCATGACCGAGGACAATGCAGCGACGGTGTGGCTGGCGCTGCAGTTGGGGACGCCGATCCCGATCCCGCAGAGCGAGATCGATAAGCTGCACTACCGCTATACCCATGTGTATGGACAACATAGATAGCTCAAAAAAGGATTGACTGAACATGACTCTTACTGCACCCGACTTTTATACGGCTCTTGCCGCGCAGTTGGCGCGCCGCCCGCTCAACATCGCGGTGATCGTCGGCAATCGCGGCTTTTTCCCGAAGCACCTGGTGACGACTGGTCGCGAGACCATCCTGCAAGTGCTGGAACAGGCGGGGATGAAGGCGATCATCCTCGATGCCAGCGCCACCGCGTATGGCGCAGTCGAGTCGCTCAAGGAAGCGCAGGCAACAGCCGAGTTCTTCCGCGCACACCGCGACGAGATCGATGGCGTGCTGGTTACGCTGCCCAATTTCGGCGATGAACGCGCCATCGCTAATACGCTGCGCTATGCCGATCTGAACGTGCCGGTGCTGATCCATGCCTTCCCGGATGACGCAGGGCGCATGACGATTGCGGATCGGCGCGACAGCTTCTGTGGCAAGATGAGCGTCTGCAACAATCTGCGCCAGTATGGCATCAAGTACACGCTGACCAGCCTGCACACCGTCGATCCAGCCAGCGAGTCATTTGCGAACGACCTGCAGCGGTTCGGTCAAATCTGCCGCGTCGTCAAGGGGATGCGCCGCGCCCGCTTGGGCGTGATCGGCGCGCGCCCGGAAGCCTTCAAAACAGTGCGCTTCAGCGAAAAGCTGCTCGAACGCGCTGGCATCAGCGTGGACACGCTCGACCTGTCGGAGGTCTTTGGACGCATCGAGCGCCTCAGCGACGATGATCCGGCGGTTGCAGCACGTATCGCCCGCATTGAGCGCTATGCGCGGACGGCGGATGTCCCGCAGCAGGCGCTGATCAAGATGGGCAAGCTGGGCGCGGTGATGGATCGCTGGATGGAGGATAATGCGCTGGATGCGACTGCGATTCAGTGCTGGACATCGATGGAGGAATATTTCGGCGTTGTCCCCTGCACGGTGATGAGCATGGCGAGCAATGGCTTGATGCCGTCGGCGTGCGAGACGGATATTGCCGGAACAGCGGCGATGCTGGCGCTGGCACTGGCATCCGGCAAGCCGAGCGCGCTGGTGGACTGGAACAACAATTATGGCAACGATCCGAACAAGGGCGTGGTCTTCCACTGCTCGAATCTGCCTAAGGATGTCTTTGTCGATGAGATTCCAGTGATGCATTACCAGGAGATCATCGCCGGCACGGTCGGGCGCGACTCGACCTACGGCACGATTTACGGGCGTGTCAGCAAGAATCCCTTTACCTACCTGCGCATCTCAACCGATGACATCGAGGGACGCATTATCGCTTACGTCGGCGAAGGCGTCTTCACCGATGACCCGATTGACACATTCGGCGGGTACGGCGTGGTTGAAGTGCCGCGTTTCCAGGAGCTGCTGGCGTATATCTGCGAGCATGGCTATGAGCATCATGTGACGATCAATCAGGCGCGCGTCGCTTCTGCCATCGATGAAGCATTTAATAAATATCTCGGCTGGGCGACCCACCATCACAAATAGACAGCACAAGGACGGGCGAGCGCGGTTCGGTTGTGCTGCGCTGCGCTCGCTCGCGCAGTAGGAGTGAGCGACACGCTCACTGACTGGGTTCGCCCGTTACAGATTTTACGCTTCCTCGCCGCTGTCGCCGTTAAACATGCGCATGAAAGCAGCGAGCTGATTTTCAACTTCCTTCAGGCGCGCCTCAAGATGCTTACGGTATTGATATTCTTCCTGCGCGCGCTTGGCGTACTGTTGGGCTTTCGTTTTCACTTGGCTCAGCAGCACCTCCAGTTCTTCGATGCGCCGCTCCATCGCCAGCATGGTTTCCTGCTCGGCGGACAGTCGATCCTCAAGGGCAAGCCGGCGCGCCATTTCATCGTGCAGGGCGCGTTCGAGCCGAATGCGCGCGTTCTGTTCAGCGAGGCGGGTTTCTTCGCTCTTGAAGCGTTTTTGGCGTTCGGAGAGCGCGTCGAACAGCTCCATTTCAGTGGCGCGATCAACCACTCTTTTCATCTCCGCGGTCGCGCGCTCATCACCAGCCTCATGTGAGTCCTCCATCATTGCCGCAAGAAGGCGGTCAACATCCAGACGGGTTGTGTCATCTAGATTAAACGAGTGGCTCACAGTGACCACGCCTTCCCATGCTGCGCAAATTTAATCAATTTCACATTTAATGCCAATTGTAATATAAATGCCACCAGATGAAAATTAAAAAACGGCAAAAGCAGTTTTCTTTTTGTAATCATGCGGGGAGGCAGTGAAATGCCTCCCCGCAGCTAAGACCAAATAATCGGAAACATCAGAGACGATAAACGCGCTGCGCCGTGCCGCCCATGATGGCATCGCGGACGCTAGCATCATAACTGCTGAGCGCGTCCAGGGTGGCGCGGTGAACGCCGGCATAGTCGCCTTGCAGCAGACAGACAGGCCAGTCGCTGCCGAACATCAGCCGATCCGCGCCGAAACAGGTGATGGCGTAGTCGATGTAGGGCTTGAGATCGTCGGCTGTCCAGTTCGGCGCAGCCGCCGTGTTCAGCCCGGAGACTTTGGCATAGACATTGGGATATGCCGATGCTGCCTTGAACTGCTCCGCCCATGTCCCCATTTCGCGGGCGGCAATCGGCGGCTTGGCGAGATGATCGATCACCAGCGTCAGGTCAGGAACGCGCTGCGCCAGCGTCGGGACATGCTCTAGGTGGTTGGGAAAGACGGCGACAACCTCAAAGATCATCCCGTGCGCCGCCAGCACTTTCAGCGACTCGATGACAACATCCTGCACGACCCAATGCGGATCGGGTTCGGTGTGGATCAGATGGCGGATTCCGCGAAACTTGGGGTGCTTCGCATACTGGCTGATGCGCGCTTCGGTCTCAGCCGAGTCGAGCAGGTTGACCCAGCCGATGACCGCGCCGATCCAGTCATTGTAATCCGCGTGGACGAGCATCGAGGCAGTGTCCTCATACGAATTGGCGCTCTGCACGAGGACGGTTTTATCGATGCCGGCGGCTTTGACCTGAGGGGCGAGCTGCTGCGGCGTGAAGGTGTCGTAAATCACGCCGTAAGCAGGAACCAACCAGGGATAGGCGACTTCACTCAAGTTCCAAAAATGCTGATGGGTATCGACTTTCATCTTTAACCTCACAAAGATTTGCGAATCTTCAACGAACGTGCTACATTATAAATTATAAATTGAACTGTGCGCTTTTTTCGGACGAAGATTGATGACAGACTATCCCATTTTCCCGTTTGTAGTGGATTATAAGCCACAGCTTGGCAGCAAAACGGACTACGGCATCGGCATCATCGGCACGGGCGGGATCGTACAGTATGCGCACCTTCCGGCGTACAAAAAAGCTGGCTTTCGCGTGGTTGCCTGCCATGACCTGAATGACGAAACTGCGAAAAAAGTCGCGGCGGATCATGGAATCGGGCGGGCATACGAAACCCTGGACGATCTGCTCGCCGATGATGCCGTCGAGATCGTCGATATTGCCGTTCCGCCCTGGGCGCAGCGCGAGATCGTCGAGAAGGCGGCGGCGGCGAAAAAGCATATGCTCTGCCAGAAGCCGCTGGCGGATACATTCGAGGACGCCGTCCGCATCGTTGAAGCTGGACGGGCAGCAGGTGTCAAGCAGGCGGTCAATCAGCAGATGCGCTGGGATGCCGGCATCCGCGCCAGCAGGAACCTGATCGCGCAGGGCTACATCGGACAGCCGACAGACGCCCAGATTCAGGTCAGCGTCGCCACGCCCTGGCACATGTGGCCCTGGCTGGCTGCTGTGCCGAAGCTGGAGGTGATGTTCCACAGCCTGCACTACATCGACGCCATGCGCTTTTTATTTGGCGATCCGGAATGGGTGACCAGCCGCCATGCGCGCTATCCCAAACAGGGCGCGGTCAAAGGCGAGACCAAGACGATCACCGTGCTGGATTACGCCGACGGCTTGCAGGCGCTCGTCAGCGTCAACCATTACAACGAATGGGCGGAGCCGTTTGCCACTTTCCGCTTCATCGGCACGGAGGGTGCCATCGACGGCACGATTGGTCTGATGTACAACTACCCGACCGGACGCCCCGATACGCTGGAGATCACATCCGCTAAATTCGGCAGGGGCGTCAAGGTGACGCCGACGCTCGATGAGATGTGGATCCCCGATGCGTTTGTCGGCACGATGGCATCGCTGATGCGCGCCATTGAGACCGACAGCGAGCCGGAAGATAACAGCACCGTCGATAACCTGAACAGCCTGCGCGTAGTTCACGCAGCGTATCAGTCTGTTGTTGAAAACCGCTCTGTGCGCCCAGCGGAGGTCGGCTGATCATGCCGCAGATCATCCCAGGGCGTCATGCTGGAAAAATCGCGATTGTGACCGGCGCAGGGCAGGGCATCGGGCGCGGAGTCGCGCTGCGGCTGTCGCAGGAGGGCGCGCACGTCGTGATCGCGGAATACAATGCCGATAATGCGCGCCGTGCTGCCGAAGAAGTCAGCGCGGCGGGCGCGGAGGCGCTTGCCTATCCGATTGACATCGGCGATCCAGATCAGATCAGGCAGATGGTGGCGGATGTGGTGGCGCACTTCGGACGCATCGACTACCTGATCAACAACGCCGGCGTCAATAAGACCCAACCGATGCTGACGCTGCCGCCCGAGGACTGGGACAAAGTGCATCGGGTCAACCTGCGCGGGCTGTTCTTCTGTTTGCAGGCGGTCGCCAACCAGATGATCGCGCAGGTTCCGGACGAGGTGAAGCAGGTGGGGCGCTCCTCTGTCAGCTACGGCAAGATCGTCAATTTCTCATCGATTGCCGGGCGCAGCGGTCGTCCGTTTGCCGCTGACTATTCCGCTGCCAAATGGGGCGTGATCAGCGTGACGCAGAGCGCGGCGCTGGCGCTCGCGCCCTACAACATCAATGTCAATGCCATCTGTCCGGGTGTCGTGCCGACGCCGATGTGGGCGGACATCGATAAGACTCAGGCGGAGCGCTTCGGGCTGCCGCCCGGCGGCTGGATCGAGAAAACCATCGAGTCCGTGCCGCTCAAGCGCGCCGCCACGCCGGAGGATATTGCGGCGGCGGTGTCTTTTCTGTGTTCGACTGACGCCGATTACATCACCGGTCAGGCGCTCAATGTCGATGGCGGCGTGGAGATGAACTAGACGCACTCTAAGGATGACTGCATGTATCGCTACACCGATATGCCGCTCTTACCGACTCAGGTGATCGGCAGCTATGGAACACCAGGCTGGCTCTATATCGTCCGCGATGCGATCAAGGCGGGGCAGATGGGCGCGTTCGATATTCGCGAAGCCTTCGAGGACGCGACCAACTTGGCGATCATGGAGATGGAGCAGGCTGGCGTCGATGTCATCAGCGATGGCGAGATGAAGCGCTTCAATTTCCTGGTCGGCTTCTACGACTCCATTCACGGGCTTGAGAAAATCCCCTGGGAACGCCAGCTCGGTTATCCAGGACCCGACATGATCGATGCTTTTCGCGCCGCTGCGCCGCTCAGCGCGTCCGATTTCGGGCTGACGGCGGAGCTGGTCTACGCGCGCACCCGGACGAACAAGCCGATGGTGACGCCGTTCGGCGGACCTGTCACGTTTGCTTTTCGGATCAATCCGGGGACGATCTATAAGGACAAGCGTGAGGTGGCATGGGCGCTGGTTCCGCTGCTGAACGCTGAGCTGCGCCGGGTGGTGGATGCCGGCGCGACTCACATCCAGATCGACGAGCCATCGGCGATTGACGACTTCGTGCCAGTAGATGAATTCATCGCCATGTTCAACGCGATGGTGGAGGGAGTCGCCGATAAGGTGACGGTTGGGCTGCATATCTGCTTCGGGAACTATATGGGTCGTCCGGCGGTCGCGCACCGCACCTACGAGCATATCGCGCCGATCTTCCCGAAGCTGCACGCCGACATCATCCATCTGGAATTCGCCAATCGCGGCATGTGGCAGACGGACTTGTTCTCGAAATATGCGCGCGATGATCAGTATCTCGCGGCGGGCGTGATCGATGTCAAGGCGCGCGCAGTGGAAAAACCGGAGATCGTCGCTGAACGCATCCGTGAAGTCCTGAAGCATATCGATCCCAAGCGCCTTTGGATCAGCGCCGACTGCGGCTTCAGCATGACGGCGCGCTGGGTGGGGCGCGAGAAGCTTAAAGCGATGGTCGCTGGGACGGAGATCGTCCGGCGTGAACTAGGAGCGATGTCATCATGCCATTGAACTATGCGTACTCGGCGTCGATTGGGCGCGAACTCCGCCTCGACAGCATCGACACTATCGGTATCTCATCGCAGACGCTCGCTGAAGAGGCGATTCAGGCAGGCAAGATCGAAACCGCCATCACGCTGATCAACTACTTCCTGCGCGAAATGCAGATCATGCACGGCATCCTGACGACCTGGATTCAGGACATCATCCGCTACATCATCGAGAAATCGGGCGCGCAGCCCGGCATGGATGTGATGAGCGCGGAGGCGATTGTTCGGGTGCTGAAGACCGCCGAACTCGGCATCGCGCCGCGTGATCGCTGTCTGGCGGCGCTGCAAGCCGGTGATCATGCCGCCGCCATCGACTGGCTGGACAAAATGCGGCTGGAATTCAAGAACCCGCATGAAATCCTGGTGGCGTGGGTGCAGGATATGCTCTCCTACTGCGCGGCGACCTGGGGCGAAGAGAGCGTGCTGGAGTCGATCCTGCACACGCACCAGTCGATCTGGGGCGACCGTTACGCGACGTGGGATCAGATGACCGCCTGGGAGAAGGTCGCGCTCACTGTCGAGGGGATGCGCGGTGGGCATTTCAGCGGGGCGCGGCGGCGCGGCGATGTGCAGGTGAGCGAGGAGGAAGACCGCTTCGTCATCAGCTTCGACCCGTGTGGAAGCGGCGGCGTGCTGCGGCGCGGCGATCCGGAGACCGGGCGCGCGCCCTATCCGATCACGGAACACGGCACAAACCGCGAGCCGCATCTGTGGACATGGCAGAAAACCGGCGTGCATTGGTACTGCTCGCACTGCGCAATTGCGATGGAATGGCTGCCCGGACGCAAACGTGGACATCCACTGCGCCCGCTCGATCACAACCTTGACCACAATGCCCCGTGCGTGTGGTATGTTTACAAGGATGAAAGGCAAACGCGGGAGTATCACTATCCGCGTACCGGACTCGTCAAACCGGAAGACATTTCATAGGAGGTGAGCGGCTGTAAAATTCGTGAGGCAACCCGGATATTTCGTTGGAAAAAAGTGCTATGGAGATAACATATCATGCGTAAACTGTTCGTCCTTTTCACGATTGCGCTGGCGCTGATCATCAGCGGCGCGGCGCTGGCTCAGGATTCCGAACCACAGTACGCGGGCTTGGACATGGATTTGTCCGGCATCACGATTCGCATGGCGACCATCGGCGGCGGTCAGTATGAAGCCATGTACGGCAGCATTCCGGTCTTTGAGGAGGCGACCGGCGCGCGCGTCGAGATCGTCGCGCTCTTAGACGGCTTCGCCATCGATCAGAAGCTCAAGCTCGACTTTGCCACCGGCGCGGTCGATTACGATGTCGCTTGGGATCACACCAGCTTTGTCGCTCAGTATGTGCCATTCCTGGAGCCGCTCAATCCGTACTTCACGGAGGAAGAGCTGGCTCAGTTCAGCCCGGCAATTCTGGACGCCGCGACGATCAACGGTAACCTGCTGCTCATCCCGCGCCATGCCGACGTGAGCGCGCTGCACTACCGCGCCGATCTGTACAACAATCCAGACATCGCCGAAGCTTATCGGGCGGCAACCGGCATGGAACTGACTGTCCCGACGACGCTGGAAGAGATCGACCGGCAGGCGCGCTTCTTCGTCCAGAACGGCTACAGCACTTACGGCTATGGCATGGCGGGCAAAGAGGAGGCGCTCACGGGGCGCTTCTATGAGTTCCTGTTCGCCAGCGGCGGCGCGCTATTCAATGAAAACTTTGAGCCGACCTTCAACGACGCTATCGGCGTTCAGGTGGCGACGCTGCTCCGTGAATGGTATCGCGATGGCATCCTGCCGCCCGACACCACTTCCCTGCTGTGGGACGGCGATGCGCAGAATTTCTGCAATGGCGATGTGGCGCTGAAGCTGGAATGGTACGGCTGGTACAGCTACTTCCAGGACGCCGCAAGCTGCCCGCGCATCGCTGGCAATTTCGGGCTGGCGCGCGGACCGATCGGCTTTGACAATCCCGGCGCAACACACACCGGCTGGGCAGGCGCGCACGCCTTCAGCATCCCTGCAGCGGCGCAGAACAAGCAGGCTGCCGCGCAGCTCATCAAGTTCCTCACCAGCGAGCGCGTCGCCTATGAAGAAGCGCAGTTGGGCTTCCTGCCCGTCCGCGATGACGTGTGGGCGCGCTTGATCGAAGACGCCAGCCGCTCGGATGTTGAGCTGAATCGGATTCGTCTGGAGACAGCGCGCATCCAGATCAACGAGGACTTCCGCACGCCGCCGCTGATCGCGGAGTGGATTCCATTCTCAAATATCTTCTTCCCGCAGCTTCAGGCGATCATCCTGGGCGACGTGGAGCCGCAGGCGGGCTTGGACGCCGCCGCTGAGGCGACACGGCAGCTCATGGCGGATGCTGGATATTACAATTAGCGCCGTCGCGAACGGGGGAGCGGGCTTGGCTCTGTTCCCCCCGTTCCCAACGAATGAAAATAACTGTGTCCACCATTTCCCTCTCCCCTGCTCGATCTGACACCAGAGCGCGGCGTTCCAGACGGATCGGAACGCGCTGGTTCCCGTTCTTCATGATCCTGCCCAGCTTCGTGCTGATCCTGATCGTGACTGGGTTTCCGCTGCTCTATTCGATCTATGTCAGCTTTACCGATTACAACCTCCTGCGTCCCGGAAGCGATGTCTTTCGCGCCGATATCATGTTCCGCAACTATGAGCGGCTGATCAACGATCCGATCTTTCGGCGCTCGCTCGGCAACACGATATTGTTCTTATTTGTGACGGTTAACTTGGAATATGTGCTGGCGTTAGGCTTATCGCAGCTCCTGGCGCGGGTGACGAAAGGGCAGGGCATCATGCGGACGATGCTGATGATCCCGATGATGTTCGCGCCAATTCTGGTCGGATTCCAGTTCCGCTGGTTTTTCAACGCTGAAGTTGGGCTGGTCAACAATGCGCTGCTGTCGTTGGGGGTGACGCAGACCAAGATCGCCTGGCTGGTCGATGAACCGCTGGGCATGATCGCGATCATGATCGCCACGATCTGGATGAACCTGCCGGTGACGACGATCATTCTGTTGGCTGGAACGCTCAGTCTGCCCAGTGAGATGTATGAGGCGGCGGAGGTCGATGGCGCGGGCGCATGGCAGAAATTCCGCCATATCACGTTTCCAATGCTGGCTCCGTTTACGTATATCGCGCTGACAATCCGCTCGCTGGATGTGGCGCGGGCATTTGATATCGTGCGTATGATGACCGATGGCGGTCCGGCGCACCGCACAGAGCTGATCTGGACTTACGTCACCCGGCTGGCGATTGAGGACAGCCGCTTCGGGATGGGCGCGGCAATGTCGCTGATCACGGTCGTGATCTCGCTTTTCTTCACCGTCTATTTCTTCCGCCAGTTGGTCAAGGTGAGGATTGTGCAGTGATTTCTGGTGCTGTCGCGCCGCGCAAGCGGCTGAATATCGTCCTGACGAACACGTTGGCATGGATTGTGCTGATCGCGCTGGCGCTGCCTGCATTGTGGATCGTGCTGACCGCGTTTCGACCAGCGTCGGAGATCAACGCCTCACCGCCGATCTGGATTCCGCGCGAGATCACGTTTGATGCCTTTGCGACCATGTTCGGTTTGAATCCGAACGTCCGTCAGCGCGTGGCGGTTGAGCGCTACCTCATCAATTCACTGACGATTGCGCTGATCAGCACGACGATCTCGGTGGCAATTGGCACATTAGCCGGCTATGCGTTCGCACGCTTCAAGTTTCGCTATCATACAACAGCGTTTCTGCTGCTGATGTTTTCGCGCTCGATTCCGGGCGTGGCGCTGAGTCTGCCGCTGTTTCTCTTGTTTGTCCGCTTAGGGCTGGTCAACAATCTGCTTGGCGTGTCGTTTGTGTATGTGGCGATCAATATTCCGTTCACCGTCTGGCTGATGGATGGCTTTTTCCGCCAGATTCCCTACGATCTGACGGAAGCCGCTTACATCGATGGATGCAGCCATTGGCAGGCGTTCTGGCGCATCGATCTGCCGCTGGCGCTGCCCGGATTGACGACGGCGGCGATTTTTGCGTTTCTCGCCTCGTGGAATGAGTTTCAGATCGCCAGCGTGTTGACGCGCAGCGTTGACGCGCGGACGTTTCCACCGGGATTATTTGTGTTCACTGAGCAGTTTACGGTGGATTGGCGCGGCATGTGCGCCATGAGCGTGATCATGATGGTTCCAGCGATTGTGTTTGTCATTCTGACGCAGCGCAATCTGGTGCGCGGGCTGACTTTTGGCGCGGTTAAAGGGTAGCTTCGACAAGGGGAAATAATGGGGTTAATCGCATACTGGCATTTCAGCTTCACGGTCGCTGACCTGGAGCGATCAATCGACTTTTATACGCGGGTGATCGGAATGGAGCTGGTGCATCGGCAGGAACAGGCGAACGAATACACATCGCGGCTGGTCGCCTATGAGAACGCGCACTTGAAGGTCGCGCAGCTCGCTATCCCCGCGATGGAGCAGCAGCGCAGCGGGCATCTGCTCGAACTGGTCGAGTATGTCCATCCACGCTGCGACCCAACCGATACGGCAACGTGCCGACCCGGAAGCGCGCATCTCGCGTTTCAGGTTGACGACATTCATGCAGCGTATGAGCGGATGGTCGGCTTGGGTGTCCGCTTCAAGTCGCCCCCCAATGCGATCACGGCGGGTCGCAACAAAGGCGGTTTCACCTGCTATTTTCTCGATCCTGACGATATCACTCTGGAAATTATCCAAGCGCCGGCGATCCCGCTCGCGGCGGGAGAGGTCTGACACTATGCCTACGGTACTGATCTACTGGTCACCGGGACGCACACAGCAGCAGAAAAACGACGTGATCGCTGAAATCACCGATGCATTAGTAAAAAAAGCGGGCGCGAAACGCGAGGATGTGCTGGTGATCTTTCAGGAAATTCAACCAGGGAATGCCGGGCGCGGCGGGCTGCCACTGACACCGCCGAAATTCGATAACCAGTGATGGGATGGGCGCATAGGGACTCGAACCCCAAACCTCACGGATGTGAACCGTGCGCTCTGACCAGTTGAGCTATGCGCCCAGTTTATGGTAAGAATATAGCAGATGTTTAACGTTGAGGCAAGACCTGATTGTTGAATCTGCTGCATCGTTGGTTCCATCCATCTGGTGTTCGTCCGCCCACCCTGCTTCGCCTGCTCCATCGCGCCCGTCTTAGTTCGCCGCTGCTGGCAGTCGTTTCGCTGCTGAGCAGTTGTATGCTGGTGAGCGCCGATGATACGCCTCCTATGCCGACGCCTTTTTCCGTCTCACCCGGCTGGGAACTGATCGCGCCAGGTTTGGAACGACGAACCTATCATCCAGGATCGCTGTTTGTCTCCTTTATCGTGCTGCGGATCGATCCAGCCTATTTCGACATTCGCGCCCATTACAGCCCTGGTGAGCCGCTGACGTTGGAGCAGTGGCGGTCGCGGCTGCCAGAGGCGACGGCGTTCATCAACGCCAATTTTTTCGATCCATCGGGCTACGCGCTTGGGCTGGTGATCGTGGACGGCGTGGTCTATGGGCGATCCTATCTGGATCGCGGTGGGATGCTGTATGTTCAGGATGGCAAGCCGAGGGTGCGCTCCACACTGCGCGAGCCGTATCAGGGCGAGCCAATGGAATATGCGGCGCAGGCATTTCCGATGCTGGTCACGGAGGGTCAGGCGGCGTTTATCCGTGAGCGCGGAGATCGCCCAGCGCGGCGCACGGTGGTTGGCGAAGACTCGCAGGGGCGCATCGTGCTGCTGGCATCGTCATCGCTGATCGGGATGCGGCTGACGGAGTTAAGCGCCTATCTGCCGACGACCGATCTCGACTTGGTGAACGCTGTTAACTTGGACGGCGGCGGCTCGACTCTGCTGGCGCTCTATCCGCCGCAGGGCAATGCAGCGCTGATCCCGTCCTTTGACCCGGTTCCGGTGGTGATCGCGATCTATCCGAGGTGAGCTGTGGCAGAATGTATAGTCTGCGGAGGCGGTGAGCGGCTGATCAAATGCCGCAATCCCCGCTGCGGCGCATGGGTGTGCGCGCGTCATGCCCTGCGCTTCGAGGTGACCGGCGACGTGGAGCCGGAACTTGCCCACTTTTGCTCGCGCGCTTGTTATATCGAGGTGCAGCGGCGCGCCCTGCCGGATGCAAAGGTGCTGTTTATCGCCGCTGTCGTGCTGGCGCTGGCATTTCTGCTCTACTGGTGGCTCGTGATTCCCTTCCTGTGAGGTATAATCGAAACTTCGGTGAGACTGGAGTTGTAATTGTGACCGATCTGATTGCCCCGGATGCCATCCCGTCCGCCAATCACGATGATTGGCAGCCTGACCCTGAACGCCCGCGCCGCCGTCCGCCCTGGATCAAGGTGCGCGCGCCGAGCGGCGAGAATTATGAGCGCGTCTACGGCTTGATGCGTGAGAAAAGCCTGCACACAGTCTGCGAGGAGGCGCAGTGTCCCAATATTGGCGAATGCTGGGGACGCGGAACGGCGACTTTTTTGATGATGGGCGACACCTGCACGCGCTCGTGCGGCTTCTGCGACATCAAGACCGGGCGACCGAGTCCGCTCGACTGGAATGAACCGAACCGGATCGCTGAGTCGGTGCGGGCGCTCAATCTGCGCCATGTGGTGATCACCAGTGTCAACCGCGATGAACGGGCGGATGGCGGCGCGCCGATCTTTGCGATGGTCATCAAGCGGATTCGCCAGCTTCAGCCCGGATGCAGCATCGAAGTGCTGATCCCGGATTTCAAAGGGAATGAGGCGGCGCTCAAGATCGTCATGGACGCGCAGCCGGAGATTCTCAATCACAACGTCGAAACGGTGCCGCGCCTTTTTCGCAAAGTGCAGCCGCAGGATCGCTATGAATGGGCGATGGCGACACTGACCAATGCCAAGAAGATGGATCCGCTGGTGCTGACCAAGAGCGGGATCATGGTCGGACTGGGCGAGACATTCGATGAAGTGGTCGAAGTCATGCGCGATCTGCGCACCTGCGAGGTGGACATCCTCACGGTCGGGCAGTATCTATCGCCAAGCAAGGCGCATTTGCCCGTAGAGCGCTTCTGGCTGCCGCGTGAATTTGATGAGATCAAGCGCCTTGGCTTGGAAATGGGCTTCAAGTGGGTGGAGAGCGGCGCGCTCGTGCGCAGCAGCTACCGCGCTGATCAGCAGGTGCGCGAACTGAGCAAGCTCAATTACATTAGGCTGCGCGATTAGCAAAACCAAAAACTGCCGGGACAAACCGGCGGTTTTTGCCATCTACGACTCGATCACCTTGTCGTCGATCAACTGCTGCTGAACTTTCTGTCCGCGCGGGTCAAAAGCGAAATGCTGCCCATGAAGTTGAAATTCCATGTCTTGCATCGCTTTGCCAGCGCGGTTCTTCTCGACGGTGAAGACCACCCAGTCGCGGAACTGCTTAGCAGCATACGGATTGAACGAGACATGATCCTTGGTCATGATCTGATATTTGTTGTTCATGATGATTGCAATGTCGGATTCGTAGTCCAGCGCGCTCGATCCGCGCAGGTGAAACAAATGAATTCGTTTGCTCTTCAAGCCTTCGCGATCCGCCGCGACAATCGACCAGACCGGCACATCGAGCGATAACGCGATGTCTTTTAAGCCTTCGACAATGATGGTGACCTTGTCATTTTCGTCGCGCGGTCGCTCAGGATGGACGGCGATCTTTTGCAGATAATCCACAAACACGACCACGTTGCCGCCAGTTGCGTCCGCCAGGCGTGCGGTCATCTCCTTGATCGCGCGCAGCGTGGTGACCGCAGGGCTGGCTTTGACCAAGATCATGCGGTCGGCATAGCGGGCGATGCGCGCTAGGCTCGGCGCGGTCTTGGGATTTTCCTTGAGGATCGCCTGAAGCGAACTGGAGCCGTCTTCACGCCCCATGAAGCCTTTGGCGCGCTGCGCGACGATGATCGAATACAGATCGCGCAGTTTAAGCCCACGGCTGAGATCGATTTCAGGTGGATTCACGCTTTCCAGGCACAACAGCCGATGCATCAGGTGCATTTCAGTGTGTTCGTAAGATAAATAGAACACATACTGATCGGGGCGCATCGCGATATTGCGGGCGACCTGGAGCGTGGCAATCGTCTTGCCGATCCCCTGCGCGCCGCCCAACAGCACCAGCTCAGTCTTGCGCAGTCCACCACCGATAAAACCGTCGAGCGGATCAAAACCTGTCTGGATCGGTACAAAATCACCGAGGTTGCCTTCAACAACGCGGGCATCTGCTTCACTTAGCACCTGCGTCAGCGTGCGCGGTAGATGAGCGCGACTGCGCTGTTCGGAGGTCTGACGCTGCGGAACCGGAGTCGGAGGGATTTGTCCGGCTGCAGGCGCAGGCGTGAGATTTGGCGCGCGCTGCCGCACCTGAGGTTCATCAGGATCGGGAAGCGGTTCGGTAAAGCGTCGTGTACTCATTAATGAGATATCCGCCTGGGGATTTTCCATCGATTAGATCGTATTATACAACGTTCCGCAAGTAGGCAAGCAGACGCGCTGGGTAAATTTAGAAACTGACTGGGTGCTGCACGCGGCTGCATTCTGTAAAGCTTTACATTTGAATGTTGAGCGTAATTCACAACCGGAGATTAAATGTGTTAAAATACAAACGGCATTACAACAGATGCCGCCATCCTTTCCCTCACTTGAACCGGAGGCAGAGATAGATCGTGGTTGTCCTGCAAAAGCTAGTGATGCGCGCTGAACAAAGTGGATACGTTACGATTGAAGACGTTCTGGAAGTGATGGATGAAGATGGAGATGATTTGACCAGTCTGGAGTCGATTCTCTACGAACTCGACGATCTGGGTATCGAACTCCGTCCATCGCTGCTGGTTGACAGCCGAATGTTCCTGCCTGAAGAAGGCGAGATGGAGTTCGAACCGGACGAAATCCTGCATGATCCGAGTGTCGGCGACATCAACGCTGTTTCAGCCGATGATCCGGTTGGGCTGTATTTCCGGCAGATGGCGCAGGAGCCGCTGCTGAGCGCTGCCGAAGAGATCGAGCTGGCAAAGCGAATCGAGCTTGGCAAGCAGGCGCGCGAGACTTACCTGCGCTTAGTGGCGCAGGGGAACTGCAATGAGAGCTGGGTGGCGCACTTGCAGCGCCTGACCAGCGCTGGTCAGGCGGCGCGTGAGCATCTCGGACGCGCCAACACGCGCTTGGTCGTCAGCATCGCCAAGCGCTATATGGGACAAGGGCTGCCTTTCCCGGACTTGATTCAGGAGGGCAACGTCGGACTGATGCGCGCGGTCGATAAATATGACTACAAGCGCGGCAACCGCTTCAGCACCTATGCCACCTGGTGGATTCGCCAGGCGATCACCCGCGCGCTGGCGCAAAAGACGCGCACCATTCGCATCCCGCTGCACATGACCGAGCGGATTCGCCAGATGTATCGCGCTGCGCAGCTTCTTGAGCAGAGTCTCGGTCGGCGTCCGTCGCCGGAGGAAATCGCGCTGGAGATGGACTTGTCCGCCGACAGCGTGCGCAGCATGATGGATGCCAGCCAGCATGCGATTGCCCTAGAACGTCCGGTGGGCGATGATGGCGACAGCGAATTCGGCGATTTTATTGAAGATCAGGACTCGCCTAGCCCAGTTGAGTCGGCAACACAGCATTTATTGCAAGAAACGATTGAAGAAGTCCTTGCCGAACTGACACCGCGCCAGAGCCATATCCTCCGGCTGCGCTTCGGGTTGGGCGGCGGCGAACCGCATACGCTGGAGGAGATCGCCAATAAATTTGGCTTGAGCCGCGAGCGCATTCGCCAGTTGGAAAAGGAAGCGCTGCGGCGGCTCCGTCATCCGCGTTTAGCGCATAATCTGCGTGATTATCTGGGGTAGATGAGACCAAGACCGAGCGAGCGCCGCCCGGTTTTTTGTCATCCGATCTCGCAGCGGTAAGGCGCGGTCTGGCGTTCCAGCGCGGCGCGCATCGCCGATCACCCCGCCGCATTGGGCTGTGTGGCTCGGTCGATGGTCGGGTCTGGGAGCGATAATTCAGGTTCGATGTTTGTCGAAAATCACTAACGACTTATCGCGCTTTGTGTCCAAATCACTATTGGACATTGTGTCTCTGACGCAGTAAATTCGAAAGTCACAGCGGCAGTCGATGGAGAAATGCCGCTGTCCATATCAATCGTCATTCAGTTTGACCGAGGTTCTCAAAATGACAAAGTGGATGCGTTTTTCGTTACTCATAGCTGTTTTAGGGATCGCGGCGCTTGGATTAGGCGTTGTTTCTGCGCAGGACAGGTCGATCACCATCTGGACGAAATTCAATTCAGACAGTCCGCAGAATTCACAGGACGAGTGGATGGCAGCGCTGATCGCCGATTACAATGCCGAGACTGGCGGAACGCTGACGAACGTCACCCGTCCCTTCGATACAATCAATGTCGATCTGAATCTGGCAATTTTGGCGGGCGGAAGCGTGCCGGATGTGTCGTATATCGATGCGACCGCGCTCACGCAGTTCTACGTCAATGAGACGCTGATGGACTTGACCGAGTTTGTCACTTCGGCGGACTGGTATGACGACCTCAGCCCAGCGGCGCTGGCGGCTTGCACGGCGCCGGATGGCGCGATCCTGTGCGTCCCGACCATCACCCAGGGGACTCTGATGTATTACTGGGTGGACGCATTCCCTAACGGCTTTGATGGCAGCATCGACGCTCTGGCTGGCGCGACCACGCAGTACCAGATCACGGGCAAGAGCGCCGAGCAGTTCGGCTTTGAGGTCTTTTTCTTCCCGGTGATCGCCAGCTTCGGCGGCACGCTGGCGGATGAAAACGGCTTCGCCACCTGGACACAGCCGGAGACAGTTGAGGCGATTGAATGGATTCGTTCGCTGCACACGGCGGGCGCCATTCCCGAAACGTCGCTGGCGAGCGGCTTCGACTATGAAAATAATTTCAAGGATGCGTCCGCGGGCAGCTTTATCGCAGGTTCGTGGTCGTATGTCTATCTGAACCCCGTTACTGCGCCCGATGGTACAGCCTTCCCAGCCGACTCGACCTCAATTCCGAGCGCGCTGGAGTCGGGCGAGCTGGGATTTGCCCCGCCGCTGCACAAGACGGGCAGCCAGCCGGTCAGTTTCATCAATGTCAACGGCTGGGCGATTCCCTATAACGCGCCTAATCCGGAGGGGGCGATGGCGTTCATCAACTGGGCAATGGACTCGGTGCGGCTGGCGGAATACGCGGCGGCATACGGTGGGCTGCCCACGCGCCAATCCTCGCTGGATATGGAGATGTTCCAGACGCCGTATTGGATCGGCGTTGCGGAAATCCTGAATGAGTACGGCACACCGCCGCCAGCCTTCTTCGACTACGGCGCGGGCGCGTCGCTGTTCGCCAAGACGGTTGTCGATTTGATTCTGAATCCGAGCCGCGACATTCTGACTGCGCTTGAGCAGGCACAGAATGAGTACAACGCCGAAATTGCGGCGATGATGTAGGTTTAGTTGGGTTGGATTCACCCAGTTTTTGATCGATCAATAGGGGCATGGTATGGTTGCCATGCCCCTCGCCATTTTGTCTACGGGATGCCCTCCATGACCACCCTCCGCACGCGCACGCTTGAAGCCAGTACCGCGGTTCAAATCGCCCGGCGGTCGTTGTTTTCGCGGCTCACCCCGCTGTGGCTGCTTCTGCCAGCGATGATAGTGCTGCTGGTGCTTCAGGTTTACCCTTCGCTCTATTCCATCTTTCTGAGCCTGCATCGCCAGCGGCGCGCTGGCTTCGAATTTGTTGGGCTGACCAATTTTGAGCTGCTGCTCAATAACACTGGCTTTCGCGAAAGCCTGGCGCGGACGCTGGTTTTTTCAGGCTGGTATGTCCTGCTGACCATGAGTCTAGGGCTGTTGATCGCGCTGCTGATCAACCGGCGGCTCAAATTTACGGGTTGGTATCTGGTGGTGATTTTTGTCCCCTGGGTGCTGTCGGATGTGGTGGCAGGGACGATGTGGCGCTGGATGTTCCTGGAGGATTACGGCTTGCTTCAGGAATGGCTGCGCCCGATTTTCGGCAGTTCCATCTACATCAATCCGAGTGGGGCGATGGGGATCGTCATTCTCGCGTCGGTCTGGCGGGCGGTCGCATTTTCGTCGGTCTTATTCCTCGGTGCGCTGCAAACCGTGCCGCATGAAATCTTGGAGAGCGCCTCACTGGATGGCGCGAGTCGGTTCCAGCGTTTCTGGCGCGTGATCTTCCCACTGATTCGCCCGACTTTCCTGATCGCGCTACTGCTGACCAGCATCCGCAGCGTGAACACGGTTGGCTTGATCTTGGCGACCACGCGCGGCGGACCCGGCACGTCAACGGAGACCGCCTCCGTATATTTGTATGATGTGACCTGGGGGCAGGGCAATTTCACGCGGGGCGCGGCGGTCTCGGTTGTGCTGTTTGTGATCAACGTCGTTCTCACACTGGCGTATCTGCGGCTGATAACGCGCCGCAGCGAGATGGGGAGCTGAATATATCATGGTGCGAAGCGCAAGCGAAAAACGGCTCGACTTCCTGACGACGCACAGCATCCTGCTGGTGCTGGCGTTGGTGTTCATTTTCCCGGTCGTCTATACCCTGATGACCTCGTTCAAGTCGCGGGGTGACGTGCTAACGCGCCCGCCGACGATCATGCCGCGCGAATGGTCGCTAGAAGCCTATGACACGGTGATCAACGGCAGCCCAATGGTGCGGACGTATATCCCGAACACATTCATCAATTCGTTCTTCTCTTCGCTGCTGATCGTCCCGCTGGCGGGGTTGGCAGGCTACACCTTCTCGCGCTATAAGTTTCGAGGCAGCCGCGCGCTGGAACTGACTGTACTGGGCTTGATGATGATCCCCGGATTGACCAATCTGCTGCCGCTCTATCGCATGGCGAGCGACTGGGGGCTGCTCAACACCAACGAGATCATGATCGCGGTCTACACAGCCGGCGGCTTGCCATTCAGCATCTGGATCGTACGCTCATTCTTCGACGCGATCCCGCGCGAACTGGAGGAAGCTGCGATGATCGACGGCTGCACGCCGATTGGCGCGCTCTGGCGTGTCATCGTGCCGCTGGCGCTGCCCGGATTGTTCGCTGCATTTCTGCTCAACTTTGTCGACACGTGGAATGAATTTCTGGCGGCGGTCGTGCTGGCGATCAGCGATAAGACCGCCACCGTCGGCTTATACGATTTCCAGTCCTCCTTCGAGATCGCTTATAATGTCTGGGCGGCGGCGTCGATTGTGATCGTGATTCCCGTTTTGGCGGTGTTTCTGGCGCTGCGCAATATTTTCTTTCGGGCGATGCTGGAAGGCGCGTTGAAGGGCTGAACTTGACGAGCGGGAATAGGCGCTGGCTGTGGGGCGCGCTGACGGCGATCCTGCTGCTGGCGGGCGTGACGCGCATCCTTCACATTGGCGATCAGGCGCTTTGGATCGACGAGGGCGCGACCTATTTCATCCTCAAGCAGCCTGATCTGGTCGAGGCGCTGCGGCTGCGCGATCATCATCCGCCGGTCTACTTTCTGCTGCTGGGCGGATGGCTGAGCATCGCTGGCGACTCAGTAGTGGCGATGCGGATATTGTCCGCATTTTTCAGCCTCCTGAGCGTCGCGGCGGTCGTGCCGCTGACGCGCGCGATCCACCGAGGCGACTCCTGGTTTGGGGCATCGTTTGTGCCGCTGATTGCGGCGCTGGCGCTGGCGCTGTCCGATCCGGAAGTGGTGCTGGCGCAGGATGCGCGCATGTATGCCCTGCGCACATTTTTAGTCATCCTCAGCGCGCTCTTTTACGTCCACTGGATGCAGCAGCCGACGATCCGCCGCGCCTTGTTTTGGATCGGAACCAACGCGATCCTGTTTCATGTGCAGTATCAAGGGCTTTTCATTGCGGCGGCGCAGGGGCTGCACGCGCTGATCTTCCTGCGCGGGGGTATGCGGGTTCGCGCGGTTGCCTGTCTGGCGCTGTCAGGCTTGCTGTTCACGCCCTGGTTCATCAGCGTCGCTTGGGAACAGCGCGACAATGACACCGGCATCTGGGCGTCGCTGCCTTCTAACTGGAACACGATCCGCGAGCTGATCTACAAATTTCTCGGATCGCAGTGGGGAGTGATGGGCGCGCTGCTGGTGTTCGGCTCGTTCGCCCTGATCGACGGGCGGATGCGCTGGCGTCCGGCTGGATGGACATTTTTCCTGTGGGCATGGCTGATCATCACCGTCGGCGTCACGTTTGTATTGAATTTCTGGTTGGATGTGCTCGCGCCGCATCGCATCCTGCTGATCACGCCTGCGCTGGCGATCCTGATCGCGCGCGGGCTGCGCAATCTGCCGGCGGTGGGGCGCGGGCTGCTGGTCGTGGCGATGGTGGTCTACGGCGTGACGACGGTCGATGATTATTATCCTAAAGAACCCTGGGACGATATGGCGGCGAGTATGGCGCGCTATGCCGAACCGGGTCAGATGGCGCTTTTAGAAGTGTATCGCGGTGACAATCCGCTCATGTATTATCTCGATCATAAGATGCCGCCAGATACCCGCATCGAGTCGCTGCGTCAGTGGCGCGAGTTCAGACCGGAGCAGTATCCGGCTGGGGTGCTTGACCTGCTCAACCAGTACAACACGGTCTGGTTGGGGCATTGGAGTCCCGATCTGTCCGCGTTCAGGATGCTGGCGCAGACCGACTTTGTCCAGACCGCGCTGCTGACCACCGATCATTGGGGCAATGCGCTCAATGTCCACCGCTTCGACCGTTTTGATCCTGCGCCGCCAGTGGCGCAGTTCGTCAATGGGATGACGCTTCTGCGAATTGAAGCGCATCCCACCCGCATCGATCTTTGGTGGCGCGCGGATGAACCGCTGACGCTCGATTACAGTGTGAGCGCATTTCTGCTCGATGCAAATGGCGTTTTAGCGGCGCAGCATGACTCGTTCCCGCTTGAAAACCGACGTCCGACCAGCAGATGGACACCAGGGGAGATCGTCTTCGATCCCCATCCGCTGCCGGAGGTTGCAGCCGGACAGTATCGCGTCGGCGTACAGATTTATACCTATTTCGACGGCATGCGCTTCGGGCTGCTCGATGGTGCTGAGTTTTTCACCCTTGATGCCCTGCTCAACGTCCTCTGACAGCTCCTGTTTTAGGTTGATCTAAATTAAATTTTTGTCCAAGTTGACTTCCAGTCTGATTTGGTTGTAAAATTAGACTAGTCTAAAATTTGACTTGGGATGGCTAAAAAGCCATTGGAGACAGCCGAAGATGAAACTTGCAGCGCTGCTTCTCGTGACAGCATTATCGCTGCTGACCATGCCGACAACTCAAGCACAGACGCCGATCAACGTCGTGACGACAGTCGGTATGATCACGGACATGGTCGAGCAGATCGGCGGGGATCGCGTTCAAGTCACGGGTCTAATGGGCGCAGGCGTCGATCCGCATCTGTATCGACCGACAGCGAGAAATATTCAGACCTTGCAGAATGCGGACATCATTTTTCGCAACGGCGGCAACTTGGAAGGGCGAATGGGCAATATTTTCGACCGGCTCAACCGGCGCATCCCGGTTTATACGCTGATGGACGCGATGCCGTCGGAGCGGTTGTTCGCACACCCGATCTATGAGGGCTTTTTCGATCCGCACGTGTGGTTCGATGTGTCGCTGTGGTCAGAGGGAATTGACGCGGTTGTAGACGGCTTGTCAGCGCTCGATCCAGCGGGCGCGGCGGTGTATGCCGCCAATGCCGCCGCATACCGCGGGAAGCTGTCCGCGCTGGATGCTTACATTGCGGAGGCAGCGGCGACGATACCAGAGGAGCAGCGGGTGCTGATCACGGCGCACGATGCTTTCAGCTACTTCGGGGCGCGCTATGGGATTGAGGTGCGGGGCTTGCAGGGAGTCAGCACAGAAGCCGAGGCGGGGGTGCAGGATGTGCAGAATTTAGTCGCATTTGTCGTTGACCGTCGTGTTCCCGCCGTCTTTATTGAAACCAGCGTGCCGCAGCGGACGCTGCAGGCGGTGGTGGAAGCGGCGCGGGCGCGCGGCTGGGAGGTGCGCCTTGGTGGTGAGCTGTTCAGCGATGCGCCGGGCGACTCAGGAACCCTGGAAGGCACGTACATCGGTATGGTGCTGCACAATCTGATTGCGATTGTGCCGGCGTTGGGCGGAGAGCTGCCGCCGCTGCCGGGTGCGCTGGCGGCGTATCAGCTGATGTTTGAGGAGGCGTGATCATGGCGAGCGACATCCCCACGCTGGCGATCAACGACCTGACAGTCGCTTATCGGGAAAAGCCTGTGCTGTGGGACATTGACTTAGAGGTGATGCCCGGTGCGTTAATGGGCATCATCGGACCCAACGGCGCGGGCAAAAGCACGCTGATCAAGGCGATCCTGGGGCTGGTCAAGCCGGCTTCCGGTGAAGTCCGCATTTTCGGCAAGCCATATCGCGAACAGCGTCAGCTTGTCGGCTATGTGCCGCAGCGCAGCAGCGTGGATTGGGACTTCCCCACTTCGGCGCTGGACGTGGTGATGATGGGCATGTATGGAAAACTCGGCTGGGTGCGGCGACCGGGCAAAGCCGAACGGGAGCGCGCGCTGGAATGCCTCGATCAGGTGGGCATGACCGCCTTTGCCGAACGGCAGATCAGCCAGCTTTCCGGCGGGCAGCAGCAGCGCGTCTTTCTGGCGCGGGCGCTGGCGCAGGACGCGCAGCTCTATCTGATGGATGAGCCGTTCGTCGGTGTAGACGCGACGACCGAGCAGGCGATCCTCGGCTTGCTGCGCAGGTTGCAGGGGCAGGGCAAGACCGTGCTGGTTGTGCACCATGACTTGGAGACGGTCTCAAGCGCGTTCGATCAGGTCGCGATTCTAAATGTCCAGCTCATCGCTTCCGGCACGACTGCCGAAACGCTGACGCCGGAAAACCTGCGCAAAGCCTATGGGGCGCGGATGCTGACGCGGCTCGAACTCCCGACAGGATGAGGTGAATCATGGAACTCGGTCAACTGCTTCATCAGATGGTGTTCGATTACACGCTCAGGACGATTATGCTGGGCTGCGGGCTGCTCGGACTGGCGAACGGCGCGCTCGGCGCGCTGGCGCTGCTGCGCCGTCAAAGCCTGATTGGGGACTCGCTGTCACATGCTGCGCTGCCGGGCGTCTGCGTGGCATTCCTGCTCGCGGGTGAGTCGAAAGACCCGCTGGTGCTGCTGATCGGCGCGGGCGCGTCGGCATGGCTCGGCAGTCTGCTCGCCAGCGCCATCACTCAGAATACGCGGATCAAGGATGACGCTGCGCAGGGTATCATCCTTGCGACCTTCTTCGGCACAGGTTACGTGCTGCTGTCACTGATTCAGGGGCGTGCGGGTGCGGGTCAGGCGGGGCTGGATAAATTCCTGTTCGGGAGTGCGGCGTCGCTGATCGAGCGCGATGTTCAGACGATTGCGGCGTTGAGCGCGCTCGCGTTGGGGCTGATGGTGCTGTTTTACAAGGAATTCAAGCTGCTGACCTTCGATCCGGAGTTTCTCGCCAGCATGGGCTTTCCGCGCCGCCGGCTGGATGCCCTGCTGACGACGCTGATCGTGATCGTGGTCGTGGTCGGGCTTCAGATCGTCGGCGTGATTTTGATGGTGGCAATGCTGATCGCGCCGGCGGCGGCGGCGCGCCAGTGGACGAACCGGCTCGGCGCGATGATTGGCATTTCGATGGCGATAGGGGCGTTTTCGGGCGTCGCTGGGGCGTTGGCGAGCGCGTTAGAAGCCAATACGCCGACGGGACCCGCCGTCGTGATCGCGCTTACGCTGGCAATGCTGTTGTCGTTCATCTTTGGCGCGGAGCGCGGACTGCTTTGGACATGGATTCGGTCGCGCCGCAGCCGACGGCGGGCGCTGGCACAGGGAGCCGACCGAGCTTTTGCGGCAGGAGACTAAGATCATGGATGCGGGACTGACCATTATCCTGTTGTGTTCGCTGGTGGCGGCATCCGGCGCGCTGCTGGGGACATTTCTAGTCCTGCGGCGCATGGCGATGCTGAGCGACGCCATCAGCCATTCAATTGTGTTTGGAATAGCAGCGGGCTTTCTGATGTTTCGCTCGCTGGACACGCTGCCGATGCTGATCGCGGCGTCCGCGACCGGTCTGCTGACAGTGCTGCTGACGGAGACCGTCTTACGAACGCGGCTGGTCAAGGAAGACGCGGCGATTGGGATCGTGTTTCCTGCGCTGTTCAGCCTCGGCGTGATCCTGATCACGCGCTACGCAGCGGATATTCATATCGATGTCGATGCGGCGCTGGTCGGCGAAGTCATCTGGGCGCCGTTCGATACAATCTTCATCGGCGCTTTTGAGGTGTCGCGAGCGCTGGTGACGATGGCGGTGATCACGCTGATCAATCTAGCGTTTGTCGGGCTGTTCTACAAGGAACTCAAGCTGGCAACTTTCGATGCGGCGCTGGCGGCGTCATTGGGATTGATGCCGGCGCTGATCCATTATGCGCTGATGGGGCTGCTCTCGGTGACAGCGGTCAGCGCTTTCGACGCGGTCGGCGCGATCCTGTTCGTCGGCTTCGTGATCGTGCCGCCTGCCGCTGCTTATTTGCTCACTGAGCGGCTGTGGACGATGATCGCGGTTGGCATCGGCATCGGTGTGATCGGCAGCCTCAGCGGCTATTTTGTGGCGCTGGCGCTGGATGCGTCGATTTCGGGATGTATGGTGATGATGCTCGGCGCGTTGTTTTTGCTGGCGCTGCTGTTTTCGCCGAGTCGGGGTCTGCTGGCGGCATATCTGCGGCGGCGGCGGCAGAAGTGGGAGTTTGCGGCGCAGCTGCTCACGATGCATCTGCTGACCCATGAAGGTCATCCCGACGAGGCGGTCGAAGCGTGCACTTCATCCTTGCCGGGACATCTCAACTGGGGCGCAGCGTTCACTGAGAAGATCATCCATCGTGCGCAGTCGCGCGGCTGGATCGACCGAGTGGGCGAACAGCTCCGATTAACTGACAGCGGTAGAGTCCAGGCGCGGTCGCTGCGCAAGGCTTGAGCAGAATGCCAAAAACGGCGCTTTAATCTGAGAGCGCCGTTTTTCATTTTATTTTGTGTGTTTACATCACAATCATTACAACTGGTTGAGCGCTTGGCGATAGGTATCGAGCGCCTGCTGAAGCTTGCCCTGGCGCATCAGCCCATCGCCGAGGATGCGGAACACGAGCGGATTATTGCGGTACTGGCGAGACAGCGACGACAAGTCATCGACTACATCATCGATATTCATCTGGGCGCGGATCAGACCTTCATAGTGCGCCAGACTGGCGCTGAGATCATTCGCCTGCGCCAGACGGCGGGCTTCAGCCAGCGAAAATCCATCTCTAGCAGCTGATACTGGGCGCGGCGCGGGCGCAGAGGGCGCTGCCACCGGAGCCGGCGCAGGCGGCAGAGCGGGTTCGTTGGTGATGATCTCCATGAGTTCCGGTTCGGGCGCTGAAGTCTGCTGGATCGTCTCCAGAAGCCATGCCGGAATCTCATCGGTGTTGACTGCCGCCTCCGCTTCCTTGATCCAATCCGGGATGTCGTCTGCTGCGCCTGCCACCGGTTCAGGTGCTGGCATTTGAGGCGCGCTGACCGTCTCCAACATCCATTCGGGTGTAGGCTGCTGCTGACCGGCTGGCAGTTTGTTCTCGACGGGCAGCGCATCCCCGGTCTGTTCCAGGCGTTCGACCGCCGCGATCCGGCTGGGGTCTCTCAGATTCTGCTCATACCAGTCGGGCAGCTTGGTGATATCCACTTCGCCCTGCGCGTATTCATCATCAAACGCTTCTGCCCAGGGATCGTGTTCGATTTGGATGAGCTGCTCAATCTCGGTCACCGCTTCTGCTTCATCCGACATGGCAGGCGCGTCTGAGAGGAGCGCATTGGGTTCAGGGAACAGCGACTCCAAAGAGGGGCGGTTGTCCAGCTTCGGCGGTTCTGTAGGAGGCATACCGAGCGTGTCCACCAGCCAGGCAGGGAGTTCAGCCGGGACAAGCGGCGCGTCCGGATTATAGTCCTCGCTCAGCTCGTCCTCGTCGATCTGCAGCGCTTTGTCTATCTGCGCTTGCTGCCACTTGAGCATCTGCTCTGGCGACACTGTGCCGCTCGAAATCGCCTGGTGGATCTGTTCGATTTCATCGGCTTCGCTGGTTGAAACCGGCTCACGGCGAGTCACAGTGACGCCTTCCTCGTTATAGCCTTCAGCGGATGCCAGCGACTCCAGAAAACTGGACGGATCTTGAATTGGGGTGACATCCAGCGCTGCGCCGAGCTTTGAGAAGTCCGGCACAGTGGCAGCAGTCGTCATTTCATCTGAGCGCGCGCCCTGTTCGCGGGCGAGCTGCTCCAACCACGCCATCGGGTCGCTGCCAGACCATTCGACGGCGGGCGTGAGCGGCGGCTCGACGGTCTCCGGCATGGTGGCGGCGAGTTGGTTCAGCCACGCCATCGGGTCGTCAATCGTCGCTTCCTCATCCACCGTCGATCCTGACAAGTCAAGATTGAACAGGCTGTTTTCCTGCTCACTGGTGAAATCGTTCAGCCATTCCAGCGCGTTCTGATCGATGCTGCTCGGTCGCTGCGCGGCGGGCGGCTGTGCAGACGGCGCTGCCTCAACCACTGGCGGGGGTGGCGGGTTGACAACGCGTGCGGGTGGCTGCACAGTGCGCCCTGGCGGGGGCGGCGTGAGTGGCTGCACAGTGCGCGCAGGCGGCGCGGCGGGCTTGCTGCTGCTTCCGACCTTCGTCTCATAAGGGATATATCCTGGCTCGTCGATCTGTACTGTCGTCGGATCGATCTCTGGAACGTCAGCGTCGGCGGGCGTGACGAGACCTTCAGTCGCGCCCTGCCGTTTCGCCAGCGTTTCCATCCATTTCATGATCTCTTCCGGCGACATATTGTCAAAATCGGGTGTGTTATCCGCCATCGCTCATCCCTTTCTTGCGCAGTCGATCTCTTTGCAGCCCACTAACCACTCTTCTATCTTACCGCAGCCATTCGGGCATGTCGTCATTTTCGCCAGTATCTTTTTCCTGATCGGTGGGCCACTCAGGTAAATCATCGTCCTGTTCCGCTGTTTGCGACGTGGGCGGTATCAGCCATGCCGGTTGGCGCGTGAACACAAAGCGCGGATACGCCCTCTCAGGCTCAACTAGTGCCGCCTCTTTCTCAACCAGCGCGACGACCCACTCATAGTCTCGGCGCGATGTCCCTGCAGCTGCCATCTCCTCAACGATTTCGTCTTCACGCGCCTCATAATCGACATCCAGCCCTGGAACCATTGCATTCAACCAATCCGGCGCGTTTTGAGCTGGAGTGATAGCAGCGATTTCGTCCTCCGGTTCGGGTTCAACTGTGTGATCTTGATCGGCTTCCGCACTCGACTCGCTCTCGTCTGCCGGCACTTCGGCTTCGATCACCACCCTCTCAGAACTCTCCTCTTCTGTCTCCCTGGAAATTTCCCGAAGCCAGTCAGGAGTTTCATCAACGGTGGTTTCCTCTTCGGGTTTTGCCTCATCATACCAGCCGAAAGTCTCTTCAGCGGTCTCAGCTACCTCTTCCACAGCGCTGCTCTCTGAGTCGGGCTGAAGGCTGGCGAGCCAGTCAGGGGTATCGGCGGTGGGTTCGGGTTCGATATCAAAGGCGGACATGGCTTCGTCGGTGGCGGCGGGGGTATCGGTATCGGGCTGAAGGCTGGCGAGCCAGTCAGGGATATCGGCGGTGGACTCCAATTTCGACCGAATATCCGGCTGGTAAGAGAGCTTAGTCTCTTGACGCCCTTGTTCGCCAGCCTCTTCCAAAGCGACCAGCCAGTCCGGCGTCTGATCGGGATCGACAGGTTCGGCTTCTTTCTCGCTCAGCCACGAAAATTCGTCGGCTGGCTCAATTGGTGTCTCTGAAGCTGGTGACATCGGCGCTTCATACAGATCAATCCGATTTGACTCGCTGTCCGACTCAGACAGCCAGGACAATTCCTCTTCTGCGTCTTCAGCCGTCGGCTCAAATTCGGAAATCCAGCCTATCTCTGTTTCTGGCGCGTCTTCGTCGTCCGCGATTTCGCTTGAAGTGTCGTCTTGTAGCAGCCAATCGGGGATGTCGGCGGCGTTTAGTGATGCCTCCTCATCCGGCTGCTTCATCCAGTCGGGTAGATCATCCTCCCCTGAAGCGATTGAATCGAGTTCAGGTAGGTCGAATTCGCTGCCCGCAGCGGGATCGTCACTGGACAGCCAATCGAACGAGTCCTCATTCGACTCTGGCAGTTGCGGGTCTTCACTCATGTTCCACTCTCCGTTACTGGATTCGGTATCGTCAGCTAGAAAGGCGGCTGAACGCTCGTCTTCACCCTGAATATCAGGGAGATCAGTAAGCCATCCCGCTGTCAGTTCTGCCGGCGCATCTGGACTCAGCGTATTGAGCCAGTCATCCTCCACCGCGTTCACAGGCTGGGCATCAGCTTCGCCAAAAGGGGAGTCACCGACGCTCTCGTCCGCGTCGCCTCTATTTTCATCTTCTGTGGTTGACCCGTCGGCGGCTTGCGCTTCAGTGTCTCCGGCGGTCAGCCAGTCCAATGAATCTGCTTCGCCCAGCTCGCTTTTCAGTTCGGCGCTGGGCTTGGAGTCGAACAGCTCATCCTTGAGCCAGTCCATGTCTTCAGAGTCGTCTGCTTCTGCAGCGAACATCGCGTCATGCATCCAGTCAGGGATGTCCTCATGAATGACCGCTTCGCTGCCCATCACGCCCAAATCTGGTTCAGCCTGCTTGTCGGAGTCATCGACCATCCACGCAGGGCGGCTGTCACGTATGGCGGGTGGCGGTTCTGGCTCGGCTTCCACTTCAGGGCTGCCGAAGTCGAAGGTGAAGTCATCAAGGCTGGGCTGTTCGTCGTCCAGCTCAGGTGTGGTGGTGGGCGCGTCGTCCAGCGTCCAATTCTGGAGCAGTTCTTCCTGATTTTGTCCGAACAGAGCTTCCAGCTCGCCCGTGTTTATGTCGCGCGCGCCGCTGGAAAATTCGGTCGGGAGATCGAGCTGCCTGGTCAGCGATGGCGTTCTAACGGTCGCCATCCAATCATCGTCGTCCGCTTCAATCGGCGGCGGCGCAGGGCTGCGCGTCTGGGTGTTGAAGGGGGCGGAGAGCGCGGCAGCCAGCCAAGCGGGCTGTTCTTCATCCAAAACGCTGGCTGCCGCGCTCTCTACTGGGGCGCTCACGCCAATGCTTTGCAGCCAATCTGGGCGACGCGATACCAGCTCCGTCTGCGCAGCGCGCCGGGAGTCGATTTCATCGACCATGAAGGCATTGTCCGGTACGGGACCCTGCACGATTTCATAGGCCAAAATGGGATCGACGGCTTCGATCCGGCTCAGGTAGCGCGCCGCATCGGTTGGGCGATGCGCGTCCAGCCAGAGCCGCGTCATGATCTGGTTGGCGATCACGCAGTCTGGCAGATACTTGAGAATGTCAACGGCGATCTCAGCCGCTTCGACGTGCGCTCCGGTTTCCCAGAGCGTGTCCGCCAGCAGCAGGCTCAGATCGAGGCGTCCTGGCATCCGCTCAAGCGCGCTGCGCAGCACCGTGATCGCCTGCTGGGGCGACCCATTGCGCCGGTGCTGCCGAGCAATCGCGCCAGTCGTGATTTGAATCTTAACCCGATCCATCTGTCTGAAACGGCGGTAGAGTCCCCGCAGCCCGTCGATCAGCTCACGGCTGTTGGGGCTTTGCTCGAAAGCGCGCTCCAGGTGTGAAATCGCCTGATCGCCGCGTCCCAGCGTCGTGTAGACTTCGCTCAGACCGAGATGGGAACGGTAGTCGTCGGGCAGCGCGGTCAAAACGCGGCGCAGCGCGCTCTCGGCTTCCTGCCAGCGTCCGTTGAGCAGCAGTCCCAATCCCAGACTGCGAAAGACGGTGGCATTTTTAGGGAAGTATTTCAGCAGGTGTCGGCTGTGCTGAATCACTTCATCGGCAGAGGCTTCGTCAAGAAGACTCTCCAATTTCGCCAGGTAATTTTTTAAGCTGATCTGCGCCATGGCTCACAATCTCAGGTGATGCGGCGTTCGCATATCCACAACAATACCATAGAATTAAAAAGAACGGATAAAAGTTTGCGCATCGCCGTGAGATTCGGTGTCTTATCTGTTCCCTGCGCTCCTGTTTGCACATCTATAACAGATATAACGAATGTGGGGCGGAGCAGTGTTGGCATGTCGCATATTGCGAAGTGTGAAGAAGGCGTTAAACTCAGTGCGACTGGTCTAGATTAACCAATCGACGAGGTGGAGTATGCGTCACAAGGTGGGTTTGTTCGTCTTGGTCTGCGCGCTGCTGAGTGTTGTCGCGCTGCCGGCGCTGGCGCAGGACGAGTTTGTGTTCGGAGTGGTGCTGGTCGGGCCGGAGAATGATCGCGGTTGGAGCCAAGCGCACTATGAGGGCGGTCTTTACGTTGAAGCAGTCGTCCCTGGCACGCGGATGATCTACTTCCCCAGCCTGAATCCGGCGGATGCCCCTGAAACTACGCTGCTGGATGTGGTCGATGAGATGGTCGATCAGGGCGCGCGCGTGATCTTCACAGCGTCGGATGCGTTTGAGGAAGATACCAACCGCGTCGCCAAGGCATTTCCGGATGTCGTGTTCATCAACATCTCAGGCGATGACGCCCTGACCGGCGCTGCGCCTTCAAATGTCGGCAACCTGATGGGGCAGATGGAGTGGGGCAAGCTGATCGCTGGCTGCGCCGCCGGCTTGACCACGCAGACGGGCAGCATCGGCTATCTCGGGCCGCTGATCAACGCTGAGACTCGCCGTCTGGCGGCGTCGGCATATCTGGGCGCGCGCTACTGCTATGAAACGTATGCGGGCGGCAATCCTAATGACCTGACGTTCACCGTCACCTGGATCGGCTTTTGGTTCAATATCCCCGGCGTGACTCTCGACCCGAATGAGGAGACCAATGCCTTCTACAACAGCGGCGCAGACGTGGTCATCTCCGGGATCGACACCACCGAGGCGATTGTGGTGGCGGGACAGCGCGCCGCGCGCGGCGAAGCGGTCTGGGCAGTGCCGTATGACTATCTCGGCGCGTGTGAAGAAGCGCCGGAAGTTTGCCTGGGTGTTCCGTATTTCCATTGGGGACCGGACTATGCTGAGATCGTAATGGCGGTGATGGATGGAACCTGGTCTCAGGATTGGGAGTGGGTTGGACCGGACTGGAGCGACATCAACAATCCGGATACATCCGCAGTTGGCTTCATCTTTGGCGACGGGCTGAGTGAGGAGTCAGCGGCGGCGCTTGAAGATTTCATCGCCGATCTGGCGGCATACGCGACCAACCCATTCATCCCGCCGAGCTTTGCGCTCTGGTCGGGCTGGGCGGGTCCGCTGGTGCTTCAAGATGGGACAGTGCTGGCAGCCGAAGGCGAACTCGTTGATCCGCTCGATGTGTGGTATCTCGGTCAGCTTCTTCGGGGCATGATCGGCGCGAGCAGCTAAAGTAGTGCGTTGTGCGCGGTGCAGAGCCGAACGTCAGTTCATGGCTTTGCGCCGCGCATGACGGCGTTTATTTATGGACATCGAATTAAGGCATATTCACAAGCGTTTTGGGGCTGTCCACGCTAATAACGACATCAGCGCCGTGTTTCACAGTGGGCAGATTGTCGGCATTCTCGGTGAGAATGGCGCGGGCAAGTCCACTCTGATGAAGATTCTCGCTGGCTTTCAGCCCCCTGACAGCGGTGTCATTTTACTCGACGGCGCGCCGGCCGCTTATGGCAGCCCTGAAGCGGCGCTCTCCGCCGGCATTGGGATGCTTCAGCAAGACCCGCTTGACATTGGCGCGTTCACCGTCATCGAAAACTTCATCTACGGCAGTCATTTGACTCGCCGCGAGGCATATCGCGCGTTGAGCGCGCAGACCGAACGCCTGGGGTTTGACATTGACCCGGACGCGCTCGTCTCAACGCTGAGCATCGGTCAGCGGCAGCAGTTGGAGATCGTCCGCCTGCTGGCATTGGGGGTGAAAACGCTGATTCTGGATGAACCGACAACGGGCATTTCCACAGAGCAGAAGACGCTGCTCTTCGACGCGCTGAGGCTGCTGGCAAAGCGCGATGGGATGAGCGTGCTGCTGGTGTCGCACAAGCTGGAAGATGTGATCGCGCTCTGCGACCGCGCGGTGGTGCTGCGCAGCGGATGCCTGGTCGGGGAGCTGGATGCACCGCTGACGACCGCAGACCTGGTGCAGCTCATGTTCGGCGGCGAACTGATTCAGCAGAAGCGCAAACATCCTGGCACGGGCGATGTCGTCGCGGCGCTCGAAGGGGTGACTCTGCGCAGTCGGCGCATGACTGTTGAGCCGTTCACGCTGCGCATCCGCGCTAGCGAGGTGATCGGGCTGGCGGGGCTGGATAACAGCGGGCAGGAACTCGCGCTGCGAGCCTGTGCAGGGCTGGTCAAGCCGGCGGCGGGTCGGGTGATGGTGCTTGGTGAAGACATGACGGGTAAACCGTATCGCGCGTTCATGCAAAAAGGCGTCTGGTTCAGCGCCGCAGGACGGCTTGAGGAAGGGTTAATCGCCGGGCTGACGCTGACCGAGCATGTGGCGCTGGTGGCTGACTCGCGCCCCCTGCTCGATTGGAATGCAGCGCGCGCGCTGACGGAGGCAAAGCTGGCGCAGTATCAGGTGCGCGGTCAGCCGGAAAGCCTGGTTGAGACGCTCTCTGGCGGCAACCAGCAGCGCCTGCTGATGGGGCTGCTGCCTGAAAAGCCGGTGCTGCTCGCCCTGGAACAGCCGACGCGCGGCTTGGATGTGGACTCGTCGCAGTGGATATGGACTCAGCTTCTGGATCGCTGCGATGTTGGCACGGCGATCCTGTTCACATCGCCCGATCTGGATGAACTGGTCGCCCACAGCGACCGTCTGCTGGTCGCGTTCGCAGGGCGCATCACAGAAGTGCCGGATGCGGCGTCTGTGACCATTGACCAGCTCGGACGTATGATCGGCGGGGCATTCCAATGAAAATGAACTGGATGACGCGCCTGGCGTTTGCGCTGCTGCCGATCATCGCGTCGCTGGCGATCACAGCGCTGCTGATCACTCTCGTCGGCAGCGATCCGCGCGCGGTGTTCGAGCGCGTCTTTGAAGGCGCATTCCGCAATTCAACCGCCTTTGCCGGCGTAGTCAATTTCTGGATACCGCTGGTGCTGTGCAGCATGGGGCTGGTGGTGACGTTCACGGCTGGCTTATGGAATATCGGCGTTGAAGGGCAGATGATGGTGGGCGCGATCTTCGCGTCGTGGGGCGCGCAGTTTCTTGCGCTGCCCGCGCCGCTGCAAGTCGGCGCTGAGATCGCCCTGGCGATGGCGGGCGGCGCAGTCTGGGCGAGCCTGGCTGGGCTGCTCAAGGTTCGGCTTGGAGTGCATGAAATTTTCGGCGGAGTCGCGCTGAATGCGCTGGCGAATGTCTGGGCGATCTATCTGATCTCCGGTCCCTGGCAGCCCCCGGAAGGTGGCAGCGCGCAGGCGACTCGTCCATTTCCGCCGGACGCCGTGCTGCCATCGATCTCAAACGCCTTTCCGGTCAGTCTGCTGGGGCTGATCATCGCGTTTCTGGCGGTCGTCGGCGTTGCGCTGGCGCTGCGCGGCACGCGCTGGGGCTTGCAGTTGAAAGCGACGGGCAAAAATCCGCGCTCGGCGCTGCTGCTGGGCGTGCCGACGACGCAAAGCGCCCTGACCGCGCTGATCGTCTGCGGGGTGCTGGCAGGCGCAGCGGGGAGCTATCGCGCCCTGTTCACCTATACCAGTCTGCGCCCGCTGCTGACCGGCGGGATCGGCTTTCTGGGCTTGCTGGTAGTGCTGCTGGTCGGTGTGCGCGCGATCTGGACGCCGCTGGTCGCGTTTGCCTTTGCCGTCGTTCTCGGCGGCAGCACGCGGCTGCGTGTTGCGCTTCAGCTCGATCAGTCGCTGGCGGGCGTGCTGCAAAGCACGGTTGTGCTGATGGTGCTGCTCGCCAATGGGCTGCGAAGGCGGCTGTCTGCCCGCAGAAGTGTTGAAGCACCGCAGCCGACCCAGACCGCCGTCGATTTCAAGCAGGAGCAGACCGCCCATGAGTAACGAACTGATCGCCATTTTCAACAGCATTGTCGCCAACGCGACTCCGCTGGTCATTGCTGGTATCGGCGAGACCATCACCGAGCGTGCCGGCGTGGTCAACCTGTCGCTCGATGGGTCGATTGTCCTGGCGGCAATGGTCGGCTTTGTGGCGGCGCTGGCGTCGGGCAGCGTCATTGTGGGCGTGATCGCAGCGATGCTGGTGGGCGCGCTGGTGGCGCTGATCATCGCCGCTGCGGACATCGATCTGAAGCAGGATCAAGTCGCGATTGGGTTTGTGCTGACGCTGCTGTGCGCTGATCTGGCGCAGTTTTTGGGGCAGGGCTACACGCGCACGCCGGGTCCGCAGTTTCCGTTCACGCCGCTGCCCCTGCTCAGCGATGTGCCGATATTCGGCGCGATCTTGTTCAACCATCAGCCGCAGGTCTATGTCAGCTTTGCACTGACGTTTGCAGCGTGGTATCTGCTCTTTCACACGCGCCAGGGGCTGGCGCTGCGCGCGGTCGGTGAAAGACCGGAAGCCGCGTTCGCGCGCGGGACGAATGTCAGCCGACTGCGCTATCTCTACGTTGTGCTGGGCGGGGCGCTGGTGGGCTTGGCGGGCGCGGCGTATTCGCTGGCGCTCAAGCCAGGCTGGTCAACCCCGCCAGCCATGCGCGGCGACGGCTGGATCGCGCTCGCCATCGTCATCTTCGGCGGCTGGCATCCCTTCCGCGTCGTGTTTGGCGCATATCTGTTCGCGGGTCTGCGCGCGCTGGCGTCGGCGATCCAGCGCAGCCCGGACATTCAGATTCCGCTCGTGCTGCTCAACGGGTTGCCCTGGATTCTGATGATCTTGACGCTGGTGCTGGTCAGCAGCGGCGCGCTCGAACGCCTGACCCGCGCCCTGCCGCGCCCCATGCAGCGCTGGACGCGCGGCCTGCTGCGTTCCGATCCGCCTGCCGCGCTGGGGACGCGCTTCGAAAAATCGTAACGAGTAATCGTCACGCTGCGCTGACGATCAGCGCAGCGCCTCCAAGCGCTCGCGCGCATCAGCAGCAAATTCGAACGGGATCACCTGGGACAGCGTGACTACCCATTCATAGTCGCGGCGGGCGCTGGCGCGTTCGCCTCTGGCTTCCAGAATTTGCCCACGCAGATAGCGGCGGTAGGGGGTCTCATTCGCTCCAAGGGCGGCATCGATGGCAGCTTGCGCAGCGCTTAAATTGCGGACGGCGAGCTGTCCGCGCGCAATGTATTCATCCACCAGGGCGCGCTGTTCGGCGTTCAGGCTGGCGCGATCCAGCGTGTTCAACACGTTGAGGGCGAGGGTGTAGTCCTGATTATTGGCGGCGCTTTCGATCAGCGCCCGACCGCGCAGCAGATCGAGCTGCCCGACGGGGATGACGTTTGCCGTGCGCAGACGCGCCGCGTCGTCGAGCGCGATCTGATAGCGTCCATCGCGATACGCCGCTTCCATGCGCAGCGCCAGCGTCTCAGGCGCATTGTTGATTGCCAGAGCGCGCGTAAAATCCTCGCGGGCGAGGTCATAGCGTCCGCGCTGCATGTAAATGCGCCCGCGCCCGACCAGCATATTGGCGCTGGCGAGATCGTTGGTATTACCCGCCAAACCCTGGGTGTATGCCTGGAGCGCCAGATCGAGACTGCCTTCGCGGAAGTGGGCGTCGCCAAGCAGTTGGAATGCCGTTGTGCTGCCCGGGTAGAAGTGGAGATAGTCCTGCGCGATCAGCACTGCATCCCCGGGTCGATTCTGGTCGAGGGCGATCTGATATTGTAGTTGATAAGCGGCTTCCGTCGTTGGATCGATGTAGCGCGCCAGAAACGCCTGATAATTCGCCAGCCCGAATTCGCGCTGGCGATAATACACATCGGCTTTCGCCAGAATCAGCCGGACATTCTGACGCAGCGCCGAGACGCTCAAACCCTGGTCGAGCGTGGCGATGGCGTCGTCAAAGCGTCGTTCCTGGGCGGCGGCGCGCGCCAGCAGGATATATGGCTCTTCCAAACGCGGATCGCCTTCCAGGGCATCCTGCGCGTATGTCTGGACGAGCGCCAACGCATCGCGCGCCGCCGCTGCATTGCCGCGCGCGCTGGCGCTTTCATAAATCCGCCAGTAGACCTGGGCGAAGCCGCAGTCTAGCAGCGGCTTCGCCTCGCGGGTATTGCGTGCGTTGAGGCGGCTCTGCGCGTCTTCCAGGGTTTCCAGCGCGGACTCTGGGTCTTCCAGAGCCAGATACGCCAGCGCCTCATAGTAAAACGGCGCGGGATCGAACAGCGCAGGATCGCTGCTCTGACGCTGGCGCTCGGTGGCGAGCGTTGGAATCGCGGCGCGAGCATCGCCGCGCTGGATCGCCCCGAATGCCAGCGCGATCTCGCGCGCGACCTGCGGGTAAATTGCGGTGGCGCGCGGGGGCGAAAGTGGATCGCCGGGGGTGATCTCAAACGGAACGGTCGGCGATGGAGTCGGCGACCGCTGCGGCGTGACCGATGGTGTCGGAGTCAGACCGGGGGTATTGGTCGGGGTGACTGACGGCGTGACCGTTGGTGTGGCGCTCGCGCCGTAGACCACAAGCTGAAGCTGGGGGCTGTTGTTGAGCGCGATCACGCCGATGACACCGAGCAGCACCAATGCCGCGACGATTCCCGCTGTCACATACAGCCGATAGACGACGATATCACCTTCTCCAGCGCGACCGCTGCGTTTGCGCGTCCAATTATAAGTTGGAAGCGGCTCGGTCAGCTCGATCATCAAGCGATCAATGTGCTTATGCGCTTCGTTGATCCGTTCCTGAGCTGGAATAGGAATGCCTGGCGGCTGCGCCATGATCTCCTGTTCGGACAAGCGCTGAGCTGAGGTGGAGCCGGCTGCGCTGGGCAGTTTCTTGATGCGCAGTGAAGACGGCGTCGGCGATGGATCGGGTTCAAGCGGCGCGGCGCGCGGCGCGGGCGGTGACGCGGTCAGGCGGCGCAGACTCGGCATGGAACCGGTCGAGTCGCCTGCAGGCGGCGGTGTGCTGGTAGTTCCAGACAGTGCCTGAAGCGCCTGAAGCGCAGTGGGGTTGTTCGGGTTGATGCTGATGACCTGCTCAAGGCAGAATTTGCGCTCCCCGGCATCGCGGGCGACGCTGGCGAGCCACAGCCACGCCGCTTCATTTCTGGGTTCAATGCGGACAGACTGCTGCAAAAGCTGGCGCGCCTCCTCTTTGTTGCCCGCTTTTGCGGCTGCAATGCCTTTGGCTCTGAGTTCTCGTGCTTGATCGCTTGCCACCGCTGCGCCCCTTTGATGCCCTGATTTGCTTCATTCTATCGCAAACCCCATGCCCCGAAAACTTAAATTTGTAAGCCAATCAAAGCGGGGTTATGGCTCAGACCATCCTCTGCGATGTTCGATCAGCGTGGATGTGTAGGTGAAAATGGGGGCGCTCAGACGGGAGGCCAGGGATAGTTCGGTCCGGGTCCGGGCGTGGGATAGCGCTGTGTCCGCAGCAGATGGCGGGCGCGATTCACGCTTGCCTGAACTTCATTCGCGGCGAGCAGTCCGCACAGGCTTTGGCGAAATAGGCTGTCGTGGTCGTTGAGCGCTGTGTAAAACCGCTCCACATCGGCGAGCAGCGGATCGGGAATTGGCTGACCAGCAAAATCCCAGATCACAGTGCGCAGCTTGTGCGCGTGATGAAAGGTGATGCCATGATCGATGCCCCACAGATGCCCTTGACTGTCAAGCAGACAGTGTCCGCCTTTGCGGTCAGCATTGTTGACCATGTAATCGAAAGCAGCCAGTCGGCGAAGCTGCGGGTGCAGCGTCTCATCGAAAGAGAAGTAGTTGATCTGGGGATCGTGATCGATATAGAGCTGCACCGATCCGATGCCGCGCTTGCCTTCACGCAGCACGGTCGGCGGGACGATTTCCCACCCCAGAAACTCGGAGGTGAGATAGGCGGCGCGTTCGCGGTAGCAGAGCGTTCCATCGGGAAAATCCCACAGCGGACGCTCGCCTTTCTGCGGTTTGTAGACCGCGGTGAGCGTGGTGTTCTGGTGGCAGATGGCGATCAGAAATGTGTAATTAGAACTCCAGCGCATTAGCCCGTATTCCTCGATGATCTCCCCCCGCTCGAGGACTTCGAGGATGCGAGCAGGAGACAAACCGACGGGCTGATCGCCATGATTGGGGATGTCGCTCATGTTTATGTCCAGTAATAGACTATACGTCCATTGAGCTTAGGATCAGGACGCCCTGCCTGCACGGTTTGTAGGGCATGAGCGCTCAGCGCCGCCATCTGCTTACGGCTGCACCACAGCCGCACCACGCTCGGTTCAATTTCACCTGGCTCGTCGTCTTCATCGATGATCAGCAGTTCCTGCGCGACCAGCACGACCAGATCGCGGTCTTCGTCATAGCCCAGCCCCATCTGCGCAACGCGAAACATCGGCTCGATGGGTTCACGTAAATCCATATTCATCCGGCTCAAATCGGCGGTCGTCCGCCCCTCTGGACTGGGAAAGCGCCTGTCCAGATCGTCCAGCAGTTCACGAATCGCCTCGCCCAGCGCGAAAGCCTGCTCTTTCTCAATCGTCAGGCTGACGATGTCGTCGATCTTGCCCGCCTGCAAATGAAAGACCCGCTGTCCTTTAGGACCAACCGTGCCAATTGTGATGAAATCGACTGGATTCAGTTCTTTTTCGATGTTCGCCATGAGGTTCTCCGTCGGAGCTGCGCGCGCGCTCACTGCCCACCGGCAGAGGTCTGAGCGGCTTTGCGTTCGCGCTCGATCTGCTGCACATGCGCCGTATCGTTAATCGCGCTGACGTAAGGACGACCGCAGCCGAGCTGAAGGCTGTTGATCGAGGCGGGTGAGACGACGAGCCGCTGAAAATTATCGAGGTGCATCCCTAAATAATGCGCCAGCACCATTTTGATCAGATCGGCATGGCTGACCACGACGACCAGATCGCGTGGATGTTTGGCGACCAGTGCTTCGATGGCTTCAACAGCCCGCGTCTGAACACCGCGCATCGTCTCCCCGTTTGGAAAATAAGCCCGTGAGGGGTACTCCTGGACAACCTGCCACATCTTGCGCGCTTGCAAGGAAGCGATAGATTTGCCTTCCCAGTCTCCATAGCGCACCTCGCCGATCCCTTCATGCTGAATGATCGAGAGATGCGGATGATAGCGCCGGATCGCTTCGGCGGTCTCCATCGTCCGTTCCAGTGGGCTGGAGTAGAGATGCCGAATCGGTGCGCTGGCGAGCCGCGCCCCCAGCGCTTCCGCCTGCGCTTTGCCCTCTTCGTTGAGGTGGACGCCTGGCGTCCAGCCCGCGAGTTTACCCGTTTTAACAAAGTCATTCACCGCGTGGCGGATGAGCAGCACTTGTGTCATCTTTTGCCCATGTTTGAACCAAAATAGCCGCACAGCCAGCCGCCATACAGCGTTTGAATTCAAGATAATAGCATATCCGCCCTTCAAAAGCATCTACTCTGGTGAGTTTTTGCTTAAACGTCGATGCATAAGGTGACACGAATTTTACGGATGGGCTTTCAGCAGATAATTCGAGATTCGAAACTGCTCCAGATCGAGCCGATAGGCAGGTACAGGCATCAGCCGATGCGTTTCCCCGCCAGCATCTCCCGCGCGCCTTTCAGAACCGCCAGATCATGCCCCTCCACGTCAATTTTCAAAAAATCGATTCGATCAACGCCGTTCCTAACGCAGTAGTCGTCAACGGTGGTCACCGTTACGCGCTCGACGTGATCGGCGGCGCGCACAATGTATCCCGGATAGATCGAGCTGATTTTAGAGTCGGTATGCACAAAGAACTCGATCTCGCCCGGCGCATCTCCCAACGCCAGTTGATTGCAAATCACGTTACTCGCAAAGCCGCGCGCAGTGAGCTGCGAAAAGGTCGTCAGCGCAGGTTCGAAACAATCGATCGTCGCCTGAGGGTTGACCGCTAAGACTTCCTGGGTCCAATCGCCCAGGTTTGCGCCCACGTCAAATACGACTGGATTAGTGTGCCGACTCAGCACATCGCGCACCAGCCGCCGCTCGCCGTTGAAGCGAAACTCGCTGTTATCCTCGCCCTGGAAATGAGTTGTGTATGTTCTGGCGATCAGGTAAAGGGGGCGGAGGCGCGGCAGGCGGTAGATGAGGTGGCGAACAGTGTCTTTGAGGTGCTGTTTGCTTATCAAGAGCTGGTGTCCTCAACTGAGTCGGTTTTATCACGCTTTGATTGAGTATAACACACTCGACATCAGGTTTTCGGGCGTACATTTCACGGTGAAAAATGCAGCCTATAAGATTAACGTATGTACGATCACTGATATATCTGCGTTATAATAGAAATCAATTTCACTCGCTAGGATTTTAAGGATGGATGTAGGTATCATATCGGATGTTCATGGCGATATTGCGGCATTGGAAGCAGCGTTAGATCGACTTGAACGGGTGCATCAGGTGCATCAGGTGCTGTGCGCGGGAGACCTAGTCGGTCGTGGTCCTGAACCGGACAGCGTGGTACAGCGCATTCGCGAACAGCACATCCCCACTGTGCGCGGCAATCATGATGAATGGAGCCATACGCTGTCTCCGGAGAACAAAGCTTATCTGAGGACGCTGCCGCTGGAGTGGCGGGGGCAGTTCGAGGGAGTGCGCGTCTTCATGTGTCATGGCAAGCCGGGAAATAATCTCTGGGGGCTGTATCGCGATCATGTCTCCAGCACGCTGCTGAACATGATGCTGTCGTCGCTCAATGTCGATGTGCTGATCACCGGACACACGCACGTGCCGATGTTCATGCGCGTCAATCAGGGCTGTGTGATCAACCCTGGCTCGCTGTACACCTTTGAAAATGTCCGCTCCACATCGCATACCTACGGCGTGCTGCATCTGCCGGAGATGCGGTTCGATCTCTACGATCTGCAGATTCAGCCCGTTGAACCGCTGCAGCTCAAGGCGTGAGGGAAGGGGATTTTAAAGCTCGCCGCGCCGCCAGCGGTCGACCAATTCCTGTGTCGAGACAAGGACGATGTCCGGTAGGGCATGTTCAGGAAACCAGGCGGCATCTTCGGCGTCATCGGCGGCGCTGACAGCGCCATCGACTGGATGCGCGGCATAGGCGATGACGATGTCGGCAAGCCCGTCGACATCTGGCCGATGGAACAGCGTCACCAATCCGTCGATTGCGACGACGACGCCGGTTTCCTCGACCGTCTCGCGCACAGCGGCGTCGGATGGGTGTTCGTCATACTCAACAAACCCAGCGGGCAGCGCCCAGCGCCCCTTGCCCGGATCGTTGGTGCGCTTGATCAGCAGGATTTCGCGCTCGGCGCGGCTATTGACCCGTGTGACCAGCACGACCACAGCGACTTTGGGGTCGAAAAAGACAGTGTGATCGCAGGCGGGGCAGACCGGACGCTGCCGACCGTAGCGCTCGCGCTGTTCCAGGGCTGCCCCGCACATCGGGCAGTAATCAGCACGCCGCTGCGTCATGATCGCCCCAAGCGACTGCGCATCAGCGCCGACAGCGCGGCGATGATCGCGGCGGCAAAGCCGGCGATCAGCAGTGGAAGCCCCGACCCTGCATCGGACTCGGCTTGTACATCCACTGGCTGCGCTGGCGTCGGTGTTGGCATGGGCGTTGGAGACGGAAGGGGCGTCGCGGTCGGTGGCGGCAAGGTTGATGCGGCGCGCATTGCCTCGGTGACCGGCTGAGTCGCTTGAACTGCAGGGGCTGCCATCATCGGCGCCTGCACTTCAGCGGTCGTGCCTGTCGTCTGCATCAAGTCGGCAGCGCCGAGCGTTGCTCCGGCGCTCTCGATGGCAGCCCTAGGTTCTATGTCGCGCTCCATTCCCAATTCGCTTGACTGCTCAGCGAGTTCGATCAATGGGGTGGCAGTGATCGCAGCGGCGATGATGGCGGGGGATTGTTCGAGCCTGCCCGACGGGGCGCTCATCAACAGCAGTCCGGCAGTGATCAGGATCAGCGCCGCCGCCGCGCTCGCCAGCGTCACTGCTGGGCTGGCTGCCAGCATAAGCGGCAGCGGACGCCGCACCTGTGCCGGTGTCAGCGCGAAGCTGCGCGGCGCGCGCAAAGGTGGCAGCGCACGCAGCAGCGCGCGCGTAGCGCGGAAGTCATTCAGTGCTGTCTGTAAATCCGTCTCGGTTTGCAGACGCCGTTCCAGTTCAGCCCGTTCGGAAGCGGATAAGGCATCATCCAGATAGGCGGAAAGGCGGTCGAGGTCGTCGATGGGCATCATCGGTTTAGTCGTGTGTGTCATGATCGACTCAGACGAAATTCAGCCGGCAAAAGTTCCCCTAATGCCGATAAACAATCCCGCACTGCAGCGCGTGCGCGGCTCAGGCGCGATTTCACCGTCCCCAATGCCACGCCGACAGCGGCGGCAATCGCCGCATAGTCCAAGCCGTCAATGTCGCTCATGACCAGCACCACGCGCTGTTCTGCACTAAGTCGATTGATGCAGTCCTGGATCGCTTGCTGAAGCTCATTCGACAGCGCGATCTGCTCCGGAGTCTCGCTCGGATCGGGTAGATCGGGCGAGTCAGCTGACTCTTCGCCGATCATGCGCTCGACTGACACAGTCGGGCGGCGCTTACAGCGGCGAAGCTCATCGTAACAGCGGTTGGCGGCGATCCGCAGCAGCCAGGCGCGAAATATGCCGCCGCGAAAGGTGGCGATCTGACGATACGCGGTGATGAAAGCGTCCTGGGCGAGGTCGGCGGCGATCTGTGTCTCGCCCATGATGCGGTAGGCGGTGGTGAAGACCGCATCTTGATAGCGCAACACCAAGCTGTTGAACGCATCAAGGCTTCCGCGCTGCGCGGCGCGGATCAGCGCGGCTTCATCGTCTTCAGGCAGGTTTCCCATTGACTTTCGCCCCTGCGTGGGCTAAACTTTCTTAATAAATCCGCAAGCATCGACTCGTCTGTACCAGCTTCGCCGGAGTGGTGAAATGGCAGACACGATCGACTCAAAATCGATTGCCCGTGAGGGCGTGTGGGTTCAACTCCCACCTCCGGCATGAAAACCAGGCACAGTCTGGTTTTTTGTTTTCAGCCGCCATCAGCATCTCGCAGTATACAGCAGCCTGATAGCAAGTCAACGTACTGGCGGGCGGTGATCTCCAGCTAGCCCGACTCAAAGGAGCGCGGGTCAAGGGGATAGAATGATTTTACGCAGCATCAGCCGAGCAGACTCTGCGCTGAGCGGCTCTGACCATGTCAGATAGAATTGATTGCCGCGCCGCACAGCATATGGCGAATACAGCCATGCCGTGGACGGCTGAGACTCAACCAGCGCGCCCATGCCGCCGCTGTGACAGGGGCGAATGTGCAGCGTGAATTCCGTCTCGATCGCGATCAGCAGCGTCTCCATCGGTGGATAAGCTTGAAATGGCACGGCTGCGCGCGCTTCCATGCGGGTAGGTGTCGTCCAGTCAGTCCGACTCAGCCCGCCCGCTGTCCACCAGACCTCCAACGATGGCTTCCCGTCGTTCCAGCGCTCGATCTGCCAGAACAGACAGCCCTGAATGCGGTCGATCCCAACGCGCAGACTCAGCAGGCGGTCGGCGGATGCCAAAGCCGGCGCGTTGGTCAGCGAGTCCGTCCGAGCCACGCTGCCTTCGATGATCTCCGAGCGCATGAGCTGATTTGTCGCCCGATTGACCCAGAACAGATGGAGTGCGGCGCTGTCTGCGACCAGCGCAAAGGCTCCGGCATCTGCCGCGATCTGCCCTGCTATTCCTGGACGCGCTTCGGTGTCGATCATCCGAAGATAGAGCGCGGGTTCCGACTCCACGCCGCCACGCCAAACCGCCCACAGCCGCCCGAGTCCGTCGAATGCCGCCGCGTACTCCTGCACCGGACGGTCAGAGATACGAATGGCTCCCCGCTCGACGGTCAGCGCGCCGCTCTCGACTCCGCCGATCAACGCGCTGAAAAGGTGAGTCGTGCCGCGATCATCGGCGTCCAGCCAGAGCAAGCGCACACGCATCGCGCCATCACGCGCGGAGGTGGGGTGCAGGCTGAGCGCAGCCGGACGGCGCGGCGGCAGCGGCAGCACGCTGATCGGCTGCACTGCGCCGTCAGCGGTCGAGAATGTCCGCGCATCGAGATGCACGCCTGCCTCATCCGATCCGACCCACGCCGCGACGCCCACGCGCTCCCCGACCCACAGCGCGGGCGGCTCGCGCTGCGGCGACCTCGCAATCAGCCGTTGATAGGCATAGGGGAGAGGAGTCGGAGTTGGTGCTGGCGTTAGGATTGGGCTGCATGCGCACAGCATGAGCAGCCCGATCAGCGCCCACCATCGCAGCACCTCTGTTAATACTCCGTCACCGACACGACGTCCTCCAACCCTGTATAGCGCACCGGATTGCGCGCGAAGAACGCGATATTCCCGGCAATGTAGCGCGCTACCTCTAGGGTGATGTTGGGCAGCACCAGCTCCTCTTTACCCGCGTAGATGCCGATGTGATAGCGTTCGCCGCCGTACAGCAGATTTTTGACCACCCATCCAGCGGGGCTTTTGGCGCGCGCGGCTTTCACGATCTCGATCTCATCGACGCGGTCGAGTTCCAGCGTATTGCCATCGATGGAGACGTGGCGCGAGTCGATCTCAAAATGGCGTTCGAGCAGCTTCTGCTCTTCCTCAGATAGACCCTTCAGGGACGGGCGCGATTGCAGACGTAACAGATATGCCATAGTCGTTCTTAAAGTTAGCTCACTTATCGGTCAGGACAGGGCGCGGAAAGCAACACGGTAAGAACGCAGCGCCCGCTCGCCGGACTCAGTGGTGCAGGCGACAGCGGAGAGCGGCTGCGCGAGCGGATCGGCGCGGTTAGGCATGTCGAGCATGTATTCGATGCCGGCGTCCATCTGGAAATCGGCGAAGCCCGCGCCGCGCTCCGGCTTGAGTCCGGTGAAGAAGCGGCTCTCGCCATTCGACCAGCGAACGCGCACGGGCTGACCGGGAAGCTGAGACGCGCCATTGGCGGCGTAGACAAACACCTCGATCACCCCGCTAACGCGCGGATCGCAGAATGTGTTGATCGTCGCCAGCGCAAATGTTCGGTTGGATGCGGCGGTAGGAATGATCAGCGCGGCAGCCGTCGGCGTCGGCGCGCTGGATGTCGTGTCTGTGCCGGGAGTTGGCGTCTTACTGGCGGGCGGGGTGAGGGTGGGCGTGGCGGCGGCGGTCACCTGGCTTGAACGGCGTCCATTCTGCGGCTGAAGCGCGCCAATCGTGACGATCTGGTCGGCGCAGCCCGTCCGCCCCTGAAGCTGATAGAAATACATCATGGCGCGCACGTCGAATAACCCCGCTGGCGATGCAATGTAGGCGCTGTTCGCCAGCACGCACGCCGCATCCGCCACCGCTTGAATCGGGTCGCCCGGCAGCTGCAGCGCCAGCAGCCGGTTCACCGCTCGGTTGAGATCGCCGTCACCCGCAAAGCTCACGGCAATTGCCGCAATATAACGCCGCTGCGAGTCGACGCTCATTTCTGCAGGAGCAATATCGCGCTGTTCAGCGGGATTGATGTACCACGCGTAGTAAATGCTGCCGGCAATGCCCAGCAGCAGCCCCACAACCAGCGCGGGCAGGGATACCGGGCTGCGCGGACGGAGATATTTGCTTGGGATGCGCTGAGGACGGGCGCGTTCGCTCATCCGCCGCTGCCTTCTGGAAGGGCAACACGTCGATACGGCTGCATAGCAGGGGTCAGGCGGTTCATCGCTTCCGCCAGCGCGACTAGATTCTGAATATCCGGGAGCGGCATGGAATTGGCGATGGCGCGTTCGGTCACCGTTTGAATATAGCCAGGCGCATCGGTCACACCGATCAGGCGCAGGCGCTGGGCGGCGGCGTTCGCGTCGGAGTCAGCCTGAAACCCAGCCGCGATCATGATCGCGAAGTCCTCTTTGTAGCGCTCAGCAAGCGCGTCAGCATCGCTGGTTTCCGGCTGCACCGGAAACTGCACCCATCCCAGATACAGCCCGATCATCACGCCGATCACCAGCGCGACCAGCAGAGATGTGAAAAGTCGCCCCATCGCTCGTCTTTGCCAGAAAACAGCTTGGACGAATCTTAAGCGATCCGCCCGATCTCGTCAATCGAAGATGAGGAGTTAAGGATCGGTCTGCGCCCGATTTCAGACATATTCGGTCGGCATGTTCTTCAGCACAGTGTCCGCGACGGGCGAGCCGAGCTGCTGCTTTAGAAATGCTTTTGCCGCGTCCACGCTGACGGCTGCGCCGCTGGCGAGTCCGGTCATAATGGTGTTGACGCCGATCATCCGACCGCCGGTATCGATCAAAGGCCCCCCGGAGTTGCCCGGTCGCAGTTTGAGATCGACCAGCACCCATTCGCTGCCCGCCTGCGGCAGTTCAGGGAGCGGGCGATTCGCGCCAATGATGATCCCACCCGTCACCGCATTGGCGATGCCCCACGGATGCCCGATGGCGAAAACCCACTGTCCGGCTTGCAGCCGGCGGGCGCTGCCCGGCTGAATCGTCGGCAGCGCATGGGCTTGGACTGCCAGCGCCGCCAGATCGCGCTGATCGTCGCGGGCGATCACCTCTGCCTCGACAATGGTGCCGTCGGGCAGACGAACACGCGGCGCGCCGCCACGTATGACATGGGCATTGGTGACGATCAGCCCGTCTGGATGCCAGATTGTGCCTGCGCCCGCGCCGCCGCGATTGTTCAGGACATGCACTACGCTGCGCTGCACCCCTGCCACAACGCCGCCCAGTTCCGCATTGAGCTGGGCAAAGATGCTGCTCATGAGATTAGCACTTCCACGTCTGCTGTTGAATCCATGATAATGCTCAACGCCTTACTTTCGTTCACCTACGGTGACGGTCAGAGTCTGCTGCTGACCGCCGCGCAGCACTAGGACGGGAACGGTCTTGCCGATGCGATCCCCGGTCAGCAGCGCCAGCAGATCATCCATGTGATGGACTTTCTCACCGTCCAGCGCCAGCATGGTGTCGCCCATGATCAAACCGCCGCTGTCGGCTGGACTGCCTGGCTCAACCGCCATCAGCATCAGTCCCGTTTCCTGCCCGACCTGGCTGGCGATGGCCTCCGGCAGACGCACGGGCTGCGCGCTCACGCCGAGAAAGCCGCGCTTGACCTTGCCATGCGCCAGCAGTGCTGTCGCAACTCGGCGGAGAGTCACAGCGGGCAGAGTAACAGGCGTGTCGCGCATCAGCGCCGAGCTGTTCAGCCCAATCATCTGACCGCCCGCGCTCACCAGAGGTCCCCCCGAAAATCCTGGATACATGACGACGTCGGTTTGGATGAAGGCGTCGATTGTGCCGCCCTCGCCGGTGCGCCATGCAGCGTCTAGCGCGCTGATCACGCCGAGTGTTGCCTGTAAATTGGCGTCTGGGCGCGCAACTGCCAGCACCAGATGTCCGACTTTGACCGACTCGAGCGCCGCCCAGGTCGCGGGGGTCAAATCGGACACTTCGACGCGCAGCATGGCGATGTCGGTGGTCGGATCGCGACCGACCAGCGCGGCATTGACGATTGTTCCATTGGGCAAGCCCACGCGGATGTTGTCGTCGCGCTCGACAACATGGTGCGCGGTGATGATCAGCCCATCCGCCGACCAGACGACGCCGGTCGCGGACTGGCGTCGGCGCGCTTCGACGCGGACGATGCTCTGTCCAGCGGCGCTGACAGCGCTTGCCAGATCGCTAGAGAGGGTTTCAAGCACAGTTGTCATCATCGTATCTCCCCTTGCACGTGATGTTTCCATTGAACCATGCGCGATGGGGTCGGGGCATCCATCAAGAGGATAGGAAGTGGACTAGCAGAATGGGTAGGGTGGTCTCACAGTGTGAGCAGACCGGCGCGTGTCGCCCGGACGACGGCTTCAGTGCGGCTCTGCGCGCCGAATTTAGTCAGAATGGCGTTGACATGGAATTTGACGGTGTGTTCGCTGATGCCCAGTTTAAGCGCAATCGTCTTATTTGGCAGCCCTTCCGCGATCAGGCGCAGCACCTCGGACTCGCGCGGAGTGAGATCAGCGGTTTCATCGGTTTGTGGATCGTTAACGAGGAGCAGCACGGCTCCAAGCAGCGCCGGATGAATGACCACCATACCGTTTGAGACCGCCGCTATTGCCGACCCGATTGATCGGGCGGGTGTGTCCTGTGGCAGCACCCCACGCGCGCCCGCCATCAGCAGCGCTCGCGCCTTGTCCAGTGCTTGAATGTCCGCCAGCAGTGCCAGAATGGGCGCGCGTTCATCGCGGGCATCGCTCAAGGCTTCGACCGCGCGCGCCGGATCATAACCGGTGTCCCAGACGATGACATGCGGGCGATACACGTTGTAGAGGGGCTGAAAATCGACATCGGGGGCGGTCTGAGCGACAATTTTTAAGCCGTCCACACCATCCAACAGCGCCGCCAAGCCGCCGCGCGCCAGCGGGCTGTCCGCGACGATCAGGACGCGCAGACCATCGATTGTTGATTTGGGCATGTGCGCGCTCCGCAGTTTATATTCTGATCGTAACTGCGATTGCATTGGAACGATGTTGGAGCGGGGTGAAGCGCTTAGAAAAAGCGGTACATTTCGATGCGACGAAAGTCCACAATGTAGCCGACCGAATGAAACACCTCCAGAAAGCGGCTGTCGGCATCAAGATTTTCCAGTTTGGTGTCGTGTTTGGGATAGTGATGATGGACAACGGCAGCGAGCGCGGTCTTAAGCCGCGCCGAGGCATCCGCTGGCGCAATCGGCGTGATGTGTGAGAGCTGGAACGGCAGCCGACAGAAGACCACTGCGCCGCGCTCTCCATTTTCGAGCGTGACGGCTAGCCCTTCGAGCGTGCCGGTCTTTTTCATCGACGGCTCCTCTTCCAACCATGAAATCGGCAAATCACGCCCTTCAAGCGCGTTCAGGCTGGCTTGGGTGTCGAGAGGTTCGATGCGCGCCTGCGCTAAAATGGCGGATGCCGATGACGGAAGCGGGGCGGGTGGACGACGCAGCACGTAAAGACGGCGCGTTTCCTGAAATCCAGTTTTCAGAAAGAGCGTGTGGGCGGGCAAATTGCCCTCAATAACTTCAAGCTGGGCTAACACTGCGCCGCACCGCTGCGCGGCATCCAGCAGGCAGTTGAGCATGAAAAGCCCAACATGCCGCCCGCGCCGTTCCGGGATCACGCCGAGGCGCGTCACCCAAGCGCGCTGGTCGCGCCAGCCGAGCATGCCGACGGCGCAGGGTTCGTTTTCGCCATTGATGGCAACGAACGAGACATCGAGGTCAACATCATACGCTCTGACATAGTCCGCCATGCGCCGCGCATTCATCGGCATCGGGACAATGTAATCGACGCGGCTGGCATTGTAAATCTGGGCAAGCGTCTCGAATGAATAACGTGAAGCAGGAATAGCAGTGAGCGACTTGGCATCCGACAGGAGCGCAGTCAAGATTGAATTCCCATTTTGATCTGCTATTGTTTCGACTCTGCGCGCAAAAATGCATTCACCTGACTAGCAAACGTGCGCGTGTTAATCGGTTTGGTGATCACGCCGTCACAGCCGTAGGCTTTTGCCATTGTATGGGCGGTGTCTTCAGGATACGCTGTAAACGCGATCAGCGGCACTTTAGTCTGTTCTATTTCCTGTTTCAGCAGCGCAACGATGGTCTGCCCGTCAATATCCGGCAGCCCGAGGTCGACCAGCACCAGATCAGGCTTAGCGCTCAAGACGACAGCCATGCCGATTTCGCCATCCTCCGCAACCACGACATCGTGACCCGACCGGCGCAGCAGCTTCTCAGCTAAGCGCGCAGTTTCGAGCTGGTCTTCAATTACCACGATCAGGCTCATGTCAGGCACGCTTGTATTCAGTCTGATTGATGAAATGCGCGACCGTGTTCAAGAGTTCGTTTTTGGTGATCGGCTTGGGGATGTAGCCGTTGCAGCCGGCTTCCAGACAGCGCTCGCGGTCTCCATGCATCGCGTTAGCGGTCAAAGCCAGAATTGGGATGTCTCTGACTTGTGGATCGGCTTTGATCTGACGTGTCGCTTCCAGTCCATCAATGTCAGGCAGGTTCACATCCATCAGGATTAGATCGGGAGCCTGTTCATATGCAGCGGCAATCCCAGAGTTCCCATCAGCAGCTTCAATGACTTCATAGCCTGCACTGCACAGAATTTTGCGCACCAGGCGCATGTTCTGTGGATTATCTTCAACGCATAGGATTCGGTTTGGCATGGGGTGTATATCTTCCGATAACGATAAGATTAACGATGCTTCCAGTATACTCAACCAAGCGCTTGTGTAACCCTTAAGATAAATTCGCTGCGATCAAAGGCAGCCTTCTCAATGATCCCGCAAATTACGTCGCTGTAGAGGGCGCGTTCTTCGCTTGAAAGGGTGCGCGCCGAGTGAACGATAATTGGGATTTCCTTGAGATCGGAGTTATGCTGAATGATCTCCAAAATGGTCAAGCCATCCAGGTCAGGCAGATTCAGATCGAGCAGCACGAGATCGGGGCGCTGCTCATAGATGGCTTTCAGCCCTTCACGTCCAGATGCTGTTTCGGTGATCTGAAGCCCTTTCACCGTCTCGATGATGCGCCGCGCAAGCCGCGCGTCGGCGGGATTGTCCTCAATGATCAGCACGCGCCGCGGCTCGCCCGCCGCTTCATTCGGCTTTTCAAGCGCTGCGCTGGTCGAACGGATTACACTAACCGGCTCGTCGCCTAAGATGCGGACAATGTGATCGACGAGCTGGCGCGTGTCGAAGGCGCTCTTTGTCCAGATCGACTCGGAATACTGCTTGAGGAAGGCACGATCCTGCTCAGTGAGTGTTTTTGCGGAGATAACCACCACGGGAATCTGCGCCGTCGCAGGGTCGTTCTTCAAATGATCGAGCATGGCGAAGCCGTCAACGCCTGGCATGGTGAGGTCGCAGACAATCAGGTCAGGCGGGGTATCGCGGACGATCTCCAGCGCTTCCATGCCGCCGCGCGCCTCAAGCACGCGATACTGCTTGTAAGCGCGCAGCAGCCGCCGGATCAGGCGGCGCGCATTGGGATCATCATCCACGACCAGGATCGTTGTGACCTGCTCATCCAGTTCTCGCAGCGCGGCGGACAATCCCTCGCGCCGGGCTTCCGGTTGGCTGTCCAGACGGAGTTCCAGCGCGTAGCGGTCGCCGAGGATGTGGCTTTCGGCGGTGAACGTGTGTCCCGAGCAGTTGACGACGACGGTTTCGCCTGGACGGATGATGCTGTCATGAAGCAGTTTTTCCAGTCCAGCGAACGCAACAGCGGCAGCCGGTTCGACCGAGAAACCGGCTTTGCTGGCAATCCTGCGCATCGCGGCGAAGGTCTCACCGTCTTCAATCGCGAGCATCGCGCCGTTCGTTTGTAGGGCAGCCTGACGCAGAAGCGTGTAGCTGTAGCCCGGGTCACCGGTCGCCAGCACGGTGATCAGCGTCTTGGGGACGACCGGATCGGCTTTTTCTTTGTTTGCTGCGAAGGCGCGCACCATCGGCGCGCACCCCGCCGCCTGGATGATCCCCAGGCGCGGCATCCGGTCGATCAAGCCCATCATGTAAAGTTCTTCAAAGCCTTTCCAAACGCCTAGAGGCCCGATTCCGCCGCTAACCGCCTGAATGTACCAATCGGGACAGCGCCAGCCGCCGCCGTCGAAGGTCAAGCCGAGCTGCTCGGCGATCTCAAAGGCGAGGGTTTTCATGCTTTCCTTGCCGGGGATGCCACGCGCGCCTCGGTCAAGGTAAATGCCGCGTCGTTTGGCGAATTCAGCGGCAACCCCTTTCGTTTCGTCATAGCTGCCAGAGACCTTGACGATCTCCGCGCCGTAAAGCGCTGCCTCGCGCATCTTCTCCGCCAGCACCAAGCTGGTCAGGAACAGCCACAGTTTGATGCCGGCGCGGGCGCAGTAAGCAGCATAAGCGACAGCGGCGTTGCCTGTAGAGGCGAGAGCGATTTCTTTGATGCCCATGCGTTGAAGCGCGGTCACTGTCAGCGCCGCCTGCCGATCCTTGAATGATCCGGTCGGATTGCGCCGCTCATCCTTGACGTAAATATGGGGATGCTCATAGAGCTGCTCATACTGCGTCAGCCGGATCAGCGGTGTGCCGCCTTCGTTGAACTGTGCGGCGGGTGGAGGCGGATCAACAGGCAGCAGTTGGGCATAGCGCCAGAGCGTATCCTGGCATTCTAAATCTTTTAAACCCGCTTTCCAGATAGGAGCGACAGCGTCATAATCATAGCGCGCGTCTATCCATCCCGATCCGCAGGCGGAGCAAACCGTCTGTGACAAGCCGCCAGTGGACGAGTCGGCAGGTTCACTATGCCCACATTCGAGGCAGACAGTCCGATTAAATGCTGACCTCATGATTTTTCCTCTGACAGCGCGAGGCAGCCCGTTGATAAGATTGCAATCATTATAACAATGAATTAGAAAAATAGCGATAAGCATTTTAGGTGATTTACAGAAGCGATGTTTTTATATTGATCTTTTGACTTTGCGCGCAGTGTGTTACTTTTGTGCAGGCGATTACAACGAGCTGAGCAAGGACTGAAGCGATGCAGCGATCTGCTCATCCTCTGATGATCCTCTTTCTATGCATGACGGCGCTAGTAGTGACGATCTGGGTAAATGCGCAGGCGGCGGTCACGGTGTCGCTGCCTGATCGGACGATCCTACAAGGTGAGACGGTGATTCTGGAAGGACGGATCATTTGTCCAGAATTTTGCAGCGCGTTTGACATTACACTGCAGTATGATCGCAGCGTGCTGCGCGTGGAAAATGCGGCTGTGGGCGGGTATCTTGGCGCACCGGAGATGGTGACGCTGCCCGCCAACGGCATCCTGTTTGATTTTGCCAGCGGACTGGTTCGCATCGCGGCATCGTCAAGCGCGGACAGCCCAGGCGAGACCGATGTGCTGTTCCTGCTGGTGGTCACCGGCTTGAGTCCGGGAGTCAGCCCGCTGCGAATCATCAATCTTCAGGTGAACGGCGCAGCAGTCGATCAGACTCAGGTGTTTGGCAATGATGGCTTGATCACTGTGCGCACGCCGCCGCCACTGTTGCGTGTAACGCGTGCGCTGGAAGTGCGGTCGGGTCCCAGCACGCTGTTCGAGCCGCTGGCGGTGCTGCCGCCGGATACACCGTTTGAGATCATCGGCATCAGCGCCGACGGGGCATGGTTTCAGATCACGCTCGCTGAAGGCGCGCAGGGCTGGGTTGCGGCGGGCAGCCCATTTGTAGAGACGAGCGGCGATCTGGAGCGGCTGCCATTTGTGACCACTCCAACCCCGTCGCCGTCGCGCACGCCGCGCCCCAGCCGCACGCCGCGTCCAACTGTCACGCCGACACCATCGCAGACTGAACCGCCCACCCTTACCCCAACGCCGGAACCGCCGTTCGGCTTTGTCGTTTCGACGGCAAACGCCAATGTGCGCAGTGGCGATGGGCAGAATTTCAGCGTGATTGGCACGCTGCCGACGGGGTCGCGCGCAGTTGTGCTGGGGATCAGCAGCCGAGGGACGGGCTGGTTTCTGATTCAGTTTGCAGATGGTCGGCTCGGTTGGATTTCGCCAACCGTGGTCACCTATGATCGCGATACCAGCGCGCTGCCCCAGATCAATCCGCTGGATTTGTCCGCCTCAATCATTCCAACACTGCCGCTGCTCACTGAAACGGAGGTCACAGCGACAGTCGAAGGCACGAGCGCGCCGCTGCCCACACTTGAGCCGTCCGCCACCGCAACCGAAGGACTTGAAGGAGTGTAAATGAACGAGGACATGCAAGTTTCCATCAGCCCGCTCAGCACCGATATTCGCATGTTAGCTGGACTGCTTGGACGGATCATCCGTGAGCAGCACGGTGATGATGCTTTTGATCTGGTCGAGCGGGTGCGCGGCGCGGCGAAAGCGCGGCGGCAGGGCGATGCAGCGGCAGAAGAAGCTCTGGAGACCATGATTGACGGTCTGGATTTAGAGTCGCTGCCCGTCCTTATCAAAGCCTTCAGCAATTACTTCCAGTTGATTAACATCGCAGAGGATCAGCAGCGCATACGCGTGCTGCGCGCTCGTGAAATCACAGGGATCGTCGAGGAGTCGATTGACGCGGCAATTCGCGATCTGCGCGCCGCTGGCGTGGACGCGGCGGGCGTCCGAGCGCTGCTGGAACGGATTCGCGTCCGCTTGACGATGACGGCGCATCCTTCAGAAGCCAAGCGTAAGGAAGTGCTGATTAAACTGCGCCATATCGCGCAGCATCTCGCCGAGCAGAGCGCGACGCCGATCCCTAGGGAGCGCCGTCTGCTGGAGTCGGTGCTGGCGGAGGAGATCGAAGAACTCTGGCAGACACGACCGAGCCGTTCCAGCCGCCCGACGGTAATGGATGAGGTGGATTTTGGGATTTATTTCATCGCTAACGGCGTGATGGATGCAGCGGTGGACCTGTTCGACGACCTGCGGGCGGCGCTCAGCTTCTACTATCCCCAGGAGGACTGGTCGTCTCTGCCGCCGATCATCCAGTATGCGTCATGGATCGGCGGTGACCGCGATGGCAACCCGAATGTGACGGCGGATATTTCGCTGGAGACGCTGGCGGCGCTGCGCGCGGCGGCAAAACAGATTTATCTTGATGAGATTGCCTTTTTACGCGATCACCTGACTCACTCGACCGATGAAGTGAGCGTCTCAGAGGCGCTGCGCAGCGAGATTCAGCGCCGGCTGATACCCGATCACGCGAGCGATGAGCTGTATCGATTGTTTGTCGGGTCGATCTGGGATCGGCTCAACCGTGACCTGTATCAGACGGGCGCCGAGCTGCTCGATGACCTGCGCTTAGTTTACGACAGCTTGAACGCCAATCGCGGCAAGCGCGTTGCGAATGGCTCGCTGCGCCGTCTGATGACCAAAGTCGAGCTGTTCGGGCTGCATCTGGTGCCGTTAGATGTGCGCGAGGACGCGCGCCTGCACCGCGCAGCGATGGCGGAACTGCTCAACTATTACGGCATGTGCGCCAATTATGCTGCACTGCCTGAACAGGACAAGCAGGCGCTCCTGACTCGCGAGATCGCAACGCTGCGCCCGATGTTCCCGCTTGAGCTAGAACCTTTTTCGGACACCACGCGGCGCGTGATCACGACCTGGCGGATGATCGCTAAAGCGCACCGCCAGTATGGACGAGTCGTGATCGACAGCGCCATTGCCAGCATGTCCACCTCGCCAAGCGATCTGCTGACGATGCTGCTGTTTGCCAAGGAGGTCGGCGTGCGCGATCATATCGATCTCGTGCCGCTGTTCGAGACCATCGACGACCTGCAAGCTGCGCCGAGGATCATGGAGGCGCTGTTTGCAAACTCGGAGTACCGCCGGCATCTGGAAGCGCGCGGGATGCGCCAGCAGATCATGCTGGGCTATTCGGACAGCAACAAGGACGGCGGCTATCTGGCGTCCAACTGGAGCCTATATCAGGCGCAGAGCCAGCTCGCTGAAGTCTGTGGGCGGTTTGGCGTTGAGCTGGAGCTGTTTCATGGGCGCGGCGGCAGCATTGGACGCGGCGGCGGGCCCACCAATCGTGCGCTGCTGGCGCAGCCGCCAACAGCCTTTCAGGGGCGTGTTCGCATCACTGAGCAGGGCGAGGTGATCGCCTATCGCTATGGCAACCCGGAAATTGCGCGCCGCCACCTGCACCAGGTGACAAACGCCGTTTTGATGGCGCTGGGCGCGCCGCGCTCACCTGCGCTGGCTGAGTGGCGCGAGGCGATGAACCGATTGGCGGAAATCGGTCAGCGCGCATATCGGGCATTTGTGTATGAGACGCCGCGCTTTGTCGAATACTGGCAGCAGGCGACGCCGATTGATGAACTGGGGCGCATGGCGATTGGCAGTCGTCCGGCGAGGCGGCGCGCCAGCGGCTTTGAGCATGTTCGAGCGATCCCCTGGATGTTCAGCTGGATGCAGAGCCGGGCGATCATCCCAAGCTGGTTCGGGATCGGCACGGCGGTGGAGACGTTCTGCGCCGAGAACCCTGACGGCTTGGCGCTGCTCAAGACGATGGCGAAAGAGTGGATTTTTTTCAAGACACTGATCGAAAATGCTGAGCTTGACGCAGCCAAAGCCGACATGGGCATTGCGGCGCGCTATGCCTCACTGGTCGAGGACGAGACGCTGCGAACCCAGGTTTTTGAGATAATCGTCAGCGAACATCGGCGCACCTGCGCGTGGCTGTGCCGGCTGACCGATCAGGAGCGGCTGCTGCAGCGCCAGCCGATCATGCAGCGCTCGATTGAGCGCCGCAATCCGTACGTCGATCCTTTGAACTATATTCAGGTGGTGCTGCTGCGCGATCTGCGCAAGCTTCCTCCTGGCACACCGGATTACGACCGGGTTCTAAATGCAGTTTTTTCGACGGTGAACGGGATCGCCGCAGGGATGAAGACGACGGGATGATCGAAGGCGTCTTTTGAGCAGGGCAGTGATTCTATGCTCAAATCAAGCGCGTCTGTGCGGGTTCGATACTGAGATGACTGTGCGAGGCAGGGCTTGAGTTGAATGCCCCGCCTCATCTCCTGCTCTTGTGTGTTAAGCCGCCGGTGGCAGCGTGAACGTGAACGTGGAGCCGACGCCCAGCTTGCTCTCAACGAAGATTTCGCCGCCGTGCATATGGACGAGGTGGCGTGTGATGGTCAGCCCCAATCCTGTGCCGCCAGCTCTCCGTGTCGAGGAGCCATCGACCTGGCGGAACTGCTCGAAAATGGCGTCAATGTTCTCTGGGGCGATGCCGATGCCGGTATCTTTGACTTGGACGTAGGCGAAGCCGTTCTCCATCGTCCCAGTGCTGACTACGACCTCGCCTTTTTCGGTGAATTTCACAGCATTGCTGACTAGGTTCATCACGATCTGACGCAGCCGCACCTCATCTGCCATCACGGTAGGCGTGCTGCCAGCTTCAAAGCGCAGCGTGATCGGCTTGTCCTTGACCAGCACCTGCGCAACCTGAATCACTCCGCCGACTGACTTCGTTAGATCGAGCATGACGCGCTCCATCTTCATCTCGCCGGCTTCAATTTTCGCTAGGTCGAGCAGGTCGTTAATGATATGGAGCAGATGCTGCCCACTCTCGTGGATGACCTGCACATCTTCGAGCGCTTCATCGGTGAGTTCACCATCGTCGCCGTCCATCAGCACTTCCGAATAGCCGATGATCGAGTTGAGCGGGGTGCGCAGTTCGTGGCTCATATTCGCCAGGAACTGCGATTTCATACGGTCAACCTGGCGCAGGCGTTCGGCGGTCTGGCGCTCGCGTTCCGCCTCGGTGCGGCGGGCTTCATAAGCGCGGATGTTTTCGACAGCAACCGCGATCTGGGCGGACAGGGTTGCAAAGACGCGGATATCATCATTGTCAAAGGCTTCAACCTGGCTGGACTGCACGTCTAGCACGCCGATCAGCTTGTCGCCGACGATCAGCGGGGTGGCGAGTTCGGACAGCGTATCCGGTAGATATGGATTGGGCAGGAAGTCCTCCGTCATACGCACGTCATTGGAGATGACAGCGCTGCGCGAACGCGCTGCCAGCGCTACCAGCGAATGTACGCGCGACAGCGGGATGCTGTGTCCCTGCGCGCGCATCAGCGCGCCCGCCTCGCCTGCGCCGGCTGCCAGCACGAGCAGATTGTTGGCTTCATCGAAGAGGTAGATGTGCGCATGATACAGATCGAAGCGCGATTTAGTCAGCTCCACGACTTCGTTGAGCATCTCATCGAAGTCCAGCACGCGCGCAATCGTCGTGCTGATGGTGGACACGGTTTCAAGGCGCTGCGCCAGTCGGGAGATGCGCTCTTCGTTGCGCTTGCGCTCGGTGATATTTTCAAAGGTGATGCCGGCTGATTGATCGGGCAGCGGGAAGGCGCGGACGAAGAAAATGTCTTCCTCATGCGAGTTGTCGTGCCGATAACGGACTTCACCCAGGTCAATGTTCCCGCCCTGTGCTGCGACACGGGCATAAGTAGCTGGGATCGGCGTGTCTGCAAGCGCGGGAAAGGCTTCGCCGATGCGCTTGCCAAGAATCTCTTCAGTTGTGATGCCGGTGGCGCGGGCTGCAGCGGGATTATTGACAACCAGCCGCAGCGACAACGGATCATCTATCTGCTCCAAATGGTAAGCGTGAACCCCGACGGGCATGTTCGCCACGATGTCAGCGTACAGCTGAATCTGCCGTTCTGCGCGCTGCTGAGCGGCGAAGGCGCGGGCATTATGCACAGCGACCGCGATCTGCGACGCCAGCGTTGTCTTAACGCGAACGTCGGTCTCATCGAAGCGGTCGAATTCCTCAGCCTGCACGTCCAGCACACCGATCAATTCTTCACCGTAGATGATCGGCACTGCCATTTCCGATCCCGTGTTCGGTAGAAGCGGGTTCGGCAGAAAATCCTCCTCACGAGTCACGTTGTTTGAGACAATCGGAAGCTGTTCGCGGGCAGCACGGGCGACCAGTGAGTGCTGACGACCTAACTGGATGCTGTGTCCGCGTGCTTTCATCATCCGTCCCGGTGTGCCTGCGCCAGCTGCCAGATACAGATTTTTGAGTTCGGGGTTGAACAGGTAGATATGCGCGTGGTAAAGCGCAAATTCGGTCTTGGTGAGTTCCACGACCAGATCGAGCAGGGTGTCTAAATCGAGGATAGAGGCGATGGTTGCGCTGATGAGCGTCACGATTTCCAGCTGCTGCGCCAGCTTGACGGCGCGCGTTTCTGCGCGCCGCTGCGCGGCGAAGGTGCGCGCATTTTGCACTGCAACAGCAACTTGGCTTGCAAGCGAGGTCTTGATTTCAATGTCCTGCTCATCAAATCGATTGACCTGATCGGACTGCACGTCCAGCACGCCGAGCAGTTGATCGCCAACCATGATCGGGATAGCCAGCTCCGCCGCCGTGTAGGGCAGCAGCGGATTGGGTAGGAAATCCGGCGCACTGCGCACATCATTGGCAATGACGCCCTGGCGCGTGCGGGCGGCGCGGGCGACCAGCGAGTTCGGGTTGTTCACGGAGATGCTGTGTCCGCGCGCCTTCATCACCTGTCCCGCCTCGCCTGCGCCTGCCACCATGATCAACTGATGCTGGCTCTCATCCAGCAGGTAGATATGCGCATGGTAGAGCTGGAAGCGTTCTTTAGTCAGATTTGCGACCTGAAGCAGCATGGTGTCCAGATCGAGAATGCTGGAGATCGCTGCGCTCACCTCCGCGACGGCTTCAAGTTCGAGCGCGCGGCGCAGAAGCAGTTCTTCCTGGTGTTTCTTCTCTGTGATGTCCGTGCGGATCGCGACGTATTGGTAGGGTTTCCCCTGCTCATTGAGGAAGGGGACAATCGTTGTGTCCACCCAGTAGATGGAGCCGTCTTTGGCGCGATTGCGAATTTCGCCATGCCACACCCTACCGTTGGCAATTGTGACCCACAGATCGCGGATAAATTCTTTTGGATGATAGCCCGAATTGATAATGCGATGATCCTGACCGAGCAGTTCTTCGCGCGAATACTTCGAGATCTCACAGAATTTATCATTGACGTAAGTGATCGCGCCGCGCTGATCGGTGATCGCTACGATAGAGTGTTCGTCGAGCGCATAGCGGATCGACTCAAGCTCATGCGAGCGCTCTAAGAACTGCATTTCCAGCTGCGCTAACTTCTCTCGCATCTGCTGAGTGAGGGAGTCGAACTCAGTAAGTACAGTGGTGTGCGTGTTTGCTGCAGGAGGCACGTTGCTAACGTCGATAGATGCATCCTGAATCTTTGAGTTAGCGTGCTTATCTGAGATCATGTCTTTTTGCTCATCGCTTGTAATGACATATGTCTTTCACATTTTACATTTTAATGCATCTTACAGAGTGTTGAGTTTTGTCGGTTACGGTTTGAATCTTTTAACAAGCGCGCAAACTATGCTGTGTATCGCTTCTGCCGTTCGACTCGCGCCGATCCAAGACCTATTGTAAAGTGAAACCTGTTGTTTTTTGTAATTAGGGGACAGTCATGAAGCGTATTGTGTTTCTCGTAATTTTCGCAGCCGCTTTGATGACGTTTGCACTTCCGTCCGCAGCGCAGTCAGGCGGCTTGAGCGTGACATGCGACAATGGGGCGCGCTTCGATAATGGGGTTGAGGTGATTGTCAACCAGATGCGGTCAGGGTTCACGTATCGGGCGACGGCAGTGGGGATTGGCGGGTTTGACCCAGTGCTGGCGGTTTTAGACACGGCGACGATGCAGGGGTTATGTTCGGATGATGAGCCGGCGGCGGCGCGCTATGCGGCGAATCTGCCGACGACGGGGAATGTGCCGGGGTCGCGCTTATCGGCGCAGGTGACGTTCAGGAATAGCACCAGCGCGCCGTTTGTGGATATTTCGCTGGTGGTGGGCGGATTTGGGAATCAGTCAGGGGAATTTCTGCTGATTTTGGAGGAGATGGCGGTGACGGCGGCGGATGGGGCGGGCGACTCGTTCTCGGTGAACATCACGCCGGGGATGGTGGCGAGCGGCGTGCCGCTGACGGTGTATATGCTGACGCGGGGGCAGAGCGGGGTCGATCCGCTGATGTACCTAGCGAACAGCGGCAGCGATCTGAGGCCGGCGGTGATCGGGGGGAGTCAGGTGTTGTGCGATGATGCGGGGGGGCAGAACTGCTATGGCAATCATGTGCGCTTGGACAACTACAACGTGACGATAGCGACGGGGACACTGCCGGGGTGGCAGTATGATGCGATGCTGAGCATCCCGCTGACGGGCGTGCAGTTGGATGCCAACCGGCTGAACAACTATCTGACGTTCGTGATGACCTCGTTCAATCAGCAGACGGAAGGGCAGTATCTGCTCGTCTTCCACATGGGGACGGTTCCTGTATCAGGGGCAGCGGATGTAAAAGGCTCGTTCTGAGATCATCTACGGAGACAGCACGACATAGTCCGCGCTGTCTCTTATCTGAAGCCGCGCTCCGGTTACGGGATCGTACAAACCCGCGATCAGTCTTGCGTCAATCACCTGGTCGGCGGTAAAGCCGGGGTTGAGACGCAGCGTGTGGCAGTCCTCGATATATTCTCCGGCGCGCCATCCGGTGGTGGGACGAGTCCCGCTGGATGGCGCGCTGTCGCTCTGCGCGACCACTTGCCCATCTGCATCGATGAGCTGCACAAAAACGGCATAACTGATCGCAGTGGCTGAGTCAGCCCGCCAGATAAGCCGGGCTTCAAGCGTTTCCGCGTTATAGGTGAATCCAACTAATCTCCCTACGTCGGGAAACTCGGCATCGATTTCATGTGCGAACACTGGCGCATCGAGCAGCATCGGCAGGGCTTCAACCTGAACTGAGGTGATCGTTTCGCCAGTTGGCAGCACGAGTGCGGCTGCGCCTGACACCATCTCTGCTGAGATGCGAATCGTCCGCCGCTCCCGGGTGAGATCATCATGCTGATCGATCTCCGTCGGGATTGTCTGCGCTGTGCCATTGGGGAGCGTCAGCGTCAGATCGGGCAGCGCGCCATGCCCTGACCACAGCAGCATCAGATCGAACGATGTGCCGTTGTTCACCGTGATCGACTCTGGCTGAGTTTCAATGAGGATGAGCGGAGCGTCGGGCGGACTGTCCGGCATCCAGATTGCGCCCGGCACAATCTCCCAAGTTCCGATCCAGAGATCGCGACCGAAGCGCGTCCGCTGATTGTCCTCTGGGATCAAGCCGGAGAGATGCCTTTCCTCATCATACAGGCGGGCAAACAGATCGTATGTCCCTGGCGGCGTGCCAGCGGGCAGTCGGAGAGTCGCAAAGGCGCTGCTGCGCTCGAAAACTCCGATAGTGCGCTGTGCAGCATCGGCAAAGACGGCATCCACCCGCGCGATTTCGCGTCCGCGTCCGTCGCGCACGATGACCAGCGCTTTCATCTCCCCGTCACGCGCATTGAGCGCGGTCAGATGCAGCGGGATACACGCGGCATGGTCGGCGCGTGTTGGCGGCGGCTCCCCGACCGAGTCCAGATGGGCAATCCGCTTACTGCTATCGCCAAACCAGACATTGACGGGCACAAGTGCAGGCGGACTCAGCGGCGGCGCGCGGTAGATCAGCGAGTCCATGCCATCCACTTGAAAGGTCTCCGGCGGCACCGTTCCGGCGCTCAGCAGGCAGTTCATCATGCCGCGATAATCCGCCCGCTGCCTGTACCAGACATTCAAGGCGACATCGCCGCCCGGCTCAGGGAGCAGGAGCAGAATATCCGTCATATCCGCGCCCTCAGGCAGCGTCACCCGCCGCGCGGATACGTCAAAGCGCTCCCAGTAATACGCGAGTTCGTAGCGGTCGGCATACGACCACATGAGAACCGTGTCCGCGCTGTCGAGCCGCCGCGCATACTCCAGCACCACGCCGCGCGCATTGTCATTGGGAAAAGTGGGTCGCGCTGCGATGCTAGCGAACAGGAGCGCGCCGCAGATGCCGGCTGCCGACACCGTCAGCAGCGGCGGACGCGCTGAACCGAGCGCGACGGCGATCAGCGGCGCAGCCATTACGATATAGCGCCCGTGAAAATCGTTGCCTAGAATCATCAGACCGAGCAGCATCCCCGCGATCAGCAGGGCGACGTGCAGCAGCATCCATCTTCCGCTCGGCGTTCGCAGACTGAACACCAGCACGACGGCGATCAACCCGATAAGGATGTTTTCCCATGCCGCGACTCCGGCGCGCGTGATCCGTTCCCAGGGCATGATCCAGAACGCCGACCCGATTTGGGCTAGGAAATTGGGTGTGAGGCTGGGCGCGGAGGTGATCGCGCTGTTGGCGTCGGTCAAGTTTAGAAAACGCGATGCGAAATAAGGCAGCCAGAGCAGCCCAATCATGCATTGACCGCCGATCCAGAGGCGCCAGTCCGGTTTTTGCGGCGAGCGCGCCGTAATCCATGCGATGAACGTGGCGATATTGAGCCAGAGCGCGACCGCCGGAGCGGTATTATGGGCATAGAGGAGCGCCAGTTCAGCCGACCAGAGGATGATCCATGCGCTGCGAGTCGGGCGATGCAGCAGACGGTGCCATGCCCATGCCGCCGCCGCGATCAGCAGCGCGAGCAGCGAATACATGCGCGCCTCCTGCGCTCCCCACCAGAGCGCGCCCATCAACGCTGCTGCCCAGAGCGCGCCGATGGCGGTTTGGCGTCCGCCTGCGGCGTGTCCCAGCCGATAGGTGATGGCGAGCGCGATCAGCCCAAACACGACGGATACAAAGCGCAAACCAAATTCGCTCGTACCGAAGAACTGCGCGCCGATGTGAACGAGTGCGTAGTAGAGTGGGGGATTGGTGGCATCAGCGTTGGCGGCAGCGATCAGCGTGGGCTGCATGGCGGCGTGCGCTGACCAGCCTTCATCGAACCAGATGCTCTGCATCTCTAACGCATACAGGCGCACGCCCGCTGCCAGCAGAAAGGCGGCTATGATCCACCACAAATGGCTTTTCAGCGGCTCATTCATCATCCTTACTCAGCCTTGCCTCGGCAAATGCAGCGCAGGGGCGTAAACTAGACAGCCCACGCCTTTTTTGCTACATTCTTGCCTGACTGTCATGCCTGACCTTCCAGGATAGGACGAACGAATGAGTACGTCGCAATCCTCGGCTTTTGAACATCCCGTCTGTCCAAACTGCGGTTGGGTCAATCGGATCGGGGCGTTGATCTGCGAACGGTGTTCGACTAGCTTAATTGGGCCGTTCCCCAGCACGACGGCTTCGCTGACATCGTCTCAGGATGATCCTTGCCCCCCAGTCGGCACTGCGATTTTCGATGACAGCCCGCCCCCTTCGATTGAGCAGGAAAGCGCAGTGGTCTCCGCCGTTCAAGCCGTCAACGACCTATTCGATGATAACATGCTGCTCCGCTTGGAGGTGATGGATTCGCCCGATGAGTTAGTGGTCGATCCACGCCGCGAAACTGTGATCGGGCGGCGCGACCCTGCGACGGGGATAGCGCCAGACATTGATCTTACCGCATTTTCTGGATACAAGCTCGGGGTTAGTCGTAAACATGCGGTACTGCGCGTGCGCAGCCGGCGGTTAGAAATCGTTGATCTGGGCAGCAGCAACGGCACGATTGTGAACGGCGTGCGCATCCTCTCTCACGAACCCCAACCGCTCCACGACGGCGATCAGCTTTCGATAGGCAAACTGACTATCCGCGTTCATTTTCAAACAAAGGAGCAGCCGTAAAGCAGGCGCGGCTTCAGCCGCCGAGAATGCTCTCAACTTCAGCCGCTGCCTTTTTCGTGGCGAACAGCACGTGGCTCAGGCGAGAGTCTTTTTCCACCAGCACAGCAACGGAAGCGCGTCCAGCCGGATAGACCACCATGACACCCTCCTCTCCTTCCATCAGGAGACGCTCCAGTTCGCCCTGCGCCAGTCGTCCGAGGGTGCGTTCGGCTAAGCCGATCAGGGTTGCCGCCATTGCCGCGACCTGTGGGCTGCTGGTCGGATTTTCATGAGGATTTTTATCATCGCCCGGCGGATACGAGGCGACCAGCAGCCCGTCGATATTGACGATCACGGATGCTTTCACGCCATCAACGGCAACATGCAGCGTTTTCAATGTGCGCTCCAGGATTTCACTTCGGTATTCCTGAGGCATGGCGTTCCTTTTCCCAGACTCAAGACCAAGACAGGGTGACCTGATGTTAAAATCAGTCTAAGCTTGCGATTACTTCATAAGTATAGCCCAAGAAATTCAGCGCCCAAAATCAAACCTATTCGCTATTCGCTTGATCTTTGGGCGCGCGAAGGCGCTTGTGAGCATCTTCACGGGCAAACTGCGCCAGCAGCGCGCGGTCTTGATCGGAGAGCGGCGCGCGACGCAGCAAATCAGGGCGCTGCTGCCAGGTGCGGCGGAGACCTTGTTCGCGCCGCCATGCAGCCATTTTGCCGTGATCGCCGCTGAGAAGCACCTGGGGAACGCACAGACCGCGAAATTCTGGTGGGCGGGTGTATTGCGGTCCTTCAAGAATGCCATCAGCATGGCTTTCGCGTTCCGCCCCGCCTTGTGCGCCCAGCACGCCGGGGATGTGGCGGATGACGGCATCCACAATCACCATTGCCGGCAGTTCGCCGCCGGTCAAGACATAGTCGCCGATGCTCAGCTCATCCGTGATCACCAGTTCACGCACGCGGTCGTCAATGCCCTCATAATGCCCGCATACGATGGCGAAGCGCTCAAGCCGTGAAAGCGCGACGGCAGCAGCGTGGTCAAATAATCGCCCCTGGGGGGACATGAGCAGGACGGGCGTCTCCGGCGCGGCGTCCGCCATGACCGACTCCACCGCTGCCACTGTGACATCCACGCGCATTATCATGCCGCCGCCGCCGCCGTAGGGCAGATCGTCGACTGTGCGATGGCGATCCTGCGCAAAATCGCGGATGTTGTGCAGGCGTAGATCGAGCAGGGCGCGGTCGCGCGCCTTCCACAACATGCTCTCGGTCATCGGACCCTGAAACATCCCCGGAAAGAGGGTGAAGATATCGATGCGCAGCATTCCAGTGCCTTATTATGGCTTGCCTACGAAGTCAGTCAGCGCCCGATTGGTAAACAGGAGGAACGCAAGTGCAGCCAGCGCGCCCGCTCCCATCCAGACCGGAGCGCGCAGCAGCATACCCGCGATCACGCCGAAAGGATAATCCGGGAATACATGCCCGTGAAGCCCATTTTTCAGCAGCATCAGTGCGCTGGTGATGACTGCGCCGCCGCCGCCGACCATGCCACCCGAAAGGATGAAGGCAAGCGAGCTGCGACTTCGCCCGATCAGCGCCAGCGTAACTAAGGTACCTGCGATTAGACCGATCAGCGCTGCTGACCAGACCGTATTGTCTTCCAGTCGCAGCCAGATGAACATGCCGATCCCGCTGATAATCCAGATCGCACGCGGTATGTGGACGCGCATAGCTGTTCCCCAAGCTGATTTTTTAGGATGCATTATAGCGTGTGTACGGGTCAGGGTAGTCGCTTCAAAATGGAAGAAAGAGGATAGTTGGGCAAAAACGAGGAGATGCCCGATAAACAGCCATGAGCCATTGAGTCTGGAAGCGTGCTTCAGCGACCTGCCTGACCTGCGCGTGCAGGGACGATGCGACCATAAACTGC
>CALKJO010000006.1 GCA_937995825.1 uncultured Anaerolineae bacterium | reverse complement strand
CGCCCCTCCGTCAACCCTTTTTCCTAACCGCTCACCAACTCGTTTGCGATATTTGGGTTATCCGGTCGCGTTCGGGATGACCCTTCCTCGTTCGCGAGCCTGTATCCTATCTCCCCTCACCCCGCTTGTAAAGGGGGAGTTGGGCTAATTCCAGAAGCGCGTTCGGGGAGGAGAATCTCAGCAGATGTCTCTGGCATGGCTTCCGAATTTGACTGCTTATCCCCTAGAATGTCCTTCACGTAGATTTCCTGCACAAGCACCACGAGGATTGCAGTGATCGGAACCGCCAGCATGATTCCGATAAATCCCAGAAATGCGCCCGCGATGATCTGTCCCATCAACACCAGAACGGGCGGAAGCTGAATGCTTTCCTGAACCAGCAGCGGCGTCACGACCTGACTCTGAACAAAAGAAACGCCATAGATGATGACGACGATCCAGCCGATATCCTGTGGAGTCTGCACCAGACCGACTGCCACTGATGGGATTAGTGCAAAGATCGGTCCGAAGTTCGGAATGAAGGACAGCAGCCCTGTCAGTACGCCGAGCGCTGCAGCTTCTCGAATGCCGAGCAGCGTCATTCCAAACCATGTGCCGACCAGCACGAATGCCATCGAGATGATGGTTGCGCGAAGCCAGCCGCGCAGCGTTATGTCGAGGCGTGCAATGATTTCCCGAACACGATAGCGATAGCTGGGCGGAAACAGGACAACAACGCCTTCCTGATGCATTTTGGGATTTGCTAGGAAATAGACGCTCAAAAAGATGACGATCAGCAGGCTCAGGATCGTATCCGCAACACCGCCAAGCACTGGCAGGACTTGCACCCCCAACTGCGGGATTGCTGCTGCTAACTGGTTAGAGAGCGAATTCACTGCATTTTCAATATCTGCGGTTGTAATCCCCTGTAGAAATGGAAACTGTTCTTGAAACTCCCCGCTGCTCCATCGACGGATCAAGGTGTTGATGCCCTGGGGAATAATAGTGGTCGCCAGCGCATTGAACTGACGAACCAGAGTAGGAAATGCTGCCAGGATCAGGATAATGATCGAGGCGAAGATGAACATCAAGGATATGACTGTTGCCAGACGCCGATCCAATCCTCTGCGCACAAGAGGGCGCGTTGGCATGGTGATCAGGACAACCAGAATGACGGATGCGAGCGCCAGCAGCAGAATACCGCGCACGATCCATGCGCCCACTAGTAACCCGATGATCATCACCGCGGTCAATACCCAACGGGTAGTTGCCCCATAGCTTGCTGTACCATTTATCGACTGCATAAGCGCAGAACTCCGCCGGGACTTTTATTTAAAACCAGCATCCATTAGAACACCATGTCGATAGACAAAGATACGCGGCGCGCATGATTTGGAGTTGTGAACGCATTCAAGACGTGGTCAGAGCGATCTTCAGCAGCGCAGTCAGACAGCGCGCCCCGATAGCGCTCGCGCCTGTGATTAGGTCAGCGTTCGTGAACGGCTCATAGGGTAACACTTAAAGTATATCATCGTTGGGTTATTGACTTTCGCGCCCATCACCGGATCGGCTTTGCAGAACGGCATTTGCAGCGCGGCGAGATGCAAAACATGGGTGATCCCATCTTCCACAACGCGCTCAACCGCCTCGGTATCGACAATATCGCCTTCAATAAGGCGAATCCGCGCCAATTCATTCGGTGTCATGATCAGCTTGAGACGATGCGGATCGGTGTCGCGGTCAAAAATCGTGACCTGAGCGCCTTCGCGGATCAGATTGCGCGCCGCCCACGCACCGATAAACCCCAATCCCCCTGTAATCAAAAAATGCTCGTTCAACGCAATAGTCCTCAAGAAAGCAGTAAATGGAGCAAGATTGTGTGCGCTGGCGGGCATTTTGTCGAAATGACGCCCTGTGCGGGGCTGGGTGCTGTCAGCGATGTGCGCTTTCAGCGCCTGCTGTTCGATCACAATCAGCGCGTCGGCTGCGGCTGCCAGAACACAGCGCTGTCGCGGTAGATCGGCATTCCACGTCGCAGCGTGCCGCGCACACGGGGATGCGCGCCGTTCGTCTCGATCAGCACCAGGTCAGCGCTGCGACCGACTTCCAGCCGACCGCGATCAGCCAACCCCATTGCGTCCGCCGGATTCTGGCTGATCAACTTGACTACCTCATGCAGCGGCATAATCCCCCGATCTGCGAGCAGAAACGCCGCGTGCAGCATTGCTGCTGGAAAGTAGTCGGTCGCCAGAATATCGACCAGTCCGAGCCTGATCGCGTCGCGGGCGCTCAGATTGTCGCTGGTGGATGCGCCGCGATAGGCGTTCGGCGCGCCCATGATGACATGCATCCCGCGCTGCCGCGCCGCCTCCGCTGCCGTGCGTGTGACCGGAAACTCGCTGATGGTCACGCCAAGCTGATGCTCATCACGGACTTTTTCCGGCGTGTCATCGTCATGCGATGCCACCGGGACTCCGTGCTTGAGCGCGGTCTCGATCACATCGCGGACGATATTCCAGTCGCGGGGTTGGGCAGCTTTTTGGGCAATCGCGCCTTCGATCTGCTTGAGAATGTCAACGCCGATCTTTTCCGGGTCGAAGCCGAGCCAGCGCGTCATGAAATCGACATACTTTTCGATGTTGGTGTACTGTCCCTGACCCGGCGTGTGATCCATGATCGAGACGAGCTGCACTTTGCCCTCTTTGAGCAGGGGTTCAAGGACGAGCGCGGTATCCGGGTTGGTCATCTCGAAGCGCGCATGGACGCGCATATCGACCAGGCATTCCTCGCGCTGCTGATGGATCACGTTGATGATCTCCAGGGCTTTTTCCTGCGAGCGCAGGTCATGTTGACGCCAGGCGAATGAGACAGCGGCGAAGGCGGTCGTAATCCCCGCTGCTGCCAGCCGTTTGTCGAGTTCAAACAGCGCCAGCTCGACCGGAAACTGCGCGCCGGGACGCGGCTCGATGTCGCGTTCCAGCATATCGCCGTGCAGGTCGATGATGCCCGGAATCACGGTCAGCCCTGGGATGAACACGCCGCTTTCAGGCGCGTTTCCCTCGATGATGTCCGCAATGATGCCCTCGACAATGTGCAGCGCGCCATGTTCCAGCACGCGGTCGGGCAGCACCAATCGCGCGTTATTGATCCACATTCTGTGCCTCCAGTTCGGGCGGCAGCGCGCCGCTTTCAAAGTGAATCTCGCCATCCACTAGATGGCGAATTTCGTCCGGGTAATGAAACACGCCGACCAGCGCGACTCCATCCGATTTCAGTTCGCGCAGTCGGGCGATCAGTGAGGCGCGGGCGCTGGAATCGAGCGACGCAGTCGGCTCATCGAGCAGCAGCAGCCGGCGCGGGGCGATCAAGGCGCGCGCGACGTTGACGCGCTGCTGCTCACCGCCGGAAAACATCGTGGGATATGCGCCCCAGAGCGCCGGCTTCAAGCCGAACGACTCCAGCATCGCCTTTGCGCGTGGTTCCGCGTCGCGCAGTGCCGTGCCGCCCGCCAGCAGCGGCTCTGCCACCAGTTCTAGCGCGCTCACGCGCGGGCGCGGGCGTAGAAACTGCGTGACAAACCCGATCTCCTCGCGCCGCAGCAGCGCAATATCGACATCAGCTGCGCGCACCAGATCGATGCTGCCGCGCCGTGATTCGTAGATGGCGCGTCCGGCGCTGGGGCGATATGTCCGATACAGACAGCGCAGCAGGGTGGACTTGCCGATCCCATTCGCGCCGCTGACTAAGATGAACTGTCCGGGTTCGAGCGTGAAGCTGAGCCGGTCGAATACAGCGATCTCGCGCTGAAGCTGATCGACGTAGAAGCGTTTGGATAGATTTTCAACGGTTAAGAGCGGCATCCTGTTCGCCTATAACTTTGCATGAACCAACTGCTGCGTATAGGCATCCTGTGGGTCTTCAAGCACCTGATCGGTCAGCCCGCTTTCGATGACCCGTCCGCCGCGCATGACCAGCACCCGATCCGCCAGCGTGCGGATGACGCCTAGATCATGCGAGACCAACACCATCGCTAGATGCAGCTCACGCTGCAAGCGTTTAAGCGTGTCCAGCACCAATGCCTGCACTGAGACATCGAGTCCGGTTGTTGGCTCATCCAGCAGCAGCACGCGCGGCTTGAGCGCGATGGCTTTCGCAAGCTGGACGCGCTGCTGCATCCCGCCGGAGAGCTTGCGCGGCGGATCGTCCATGCGATCCAGCGGAAACTCCGACGCTGCCAGCCACGAACGCGCCGCCTCGCGCAGCGTTGAGAAGCGCCGCTCACCCGTGATCAGCAGCCGTTCGGCGACGTTGCCGCTGCTGGTGTAGCGCATTCGCAGTCCGAGGTAGGGATTCTGGTAAACGATCCCGATATGCTGTATCTGCACCATCCGGCGGGCGAAGCGCTCCAATGTGAATAGGTTGACGCCCGCATAATCGGGTATATCCAGCGTATACGCGCCCACGTCGGCGGGTTCTTCCAGATTGAGCAGGCGCAGCACGGTTGATTTTCCCGATCCCGACTCGCCGACAATGCCCATGACTTCGCCCGGATAGACCTCAAGCGACACTTCATCGACCGCCACAATCCGCCCGTAGGTCTTGCGCAGACCCTTGGCGCGCAGCAGCGGCGGCGCGGTGATCAGGCGCGGCGCGTCGTTAGAGTTCGGGCTGGATGGGCGGCTTGAGATAACCGTCATGGTAAAAATTTCCTTGTTCGTCGTAGTAGGTTGCGCCAGGTGGCTCGGTTCGGGTCGCATCCGCTGGAGCAACTTTTTCCATGTAGCCGGTGTCAGACAGTTCGTAAGTGGATGTGCCGTCGGGCTGAGGGATTTCGTTCATGAATTTGTTCTTGACGCCCGTGATCGCGCAGACCCAACCGCGCTGATCCTCAACCTGGAAGGGGATGTCGTCAAATTCGAGCGGATAGACATCGGTGTATGGTGGAACGGCATACAGGCGCTTTTCGCGTCCTGCGGATAGCAGGGTGAGGTGCGCCGACTGATGCAGTTTGGGCGTATCCCAGCGCGGGATCGGGCTTGGGCTGATGACATAGCGCCCGTTGACCAGCGATGGATAGCTCGCGCCCTGAATGTACTGCTTATAGCGTACCAACTGCTCATACAGCACCAGCCACATCTGCCCGTAGTCGGCTTCGGCGTGCATCTCATGGGCGCGGGAACTGTTCGACTCGACGGCGCGCAGCGGCTCCGGGTCGGGGACTTGCAGCACGAGCGCCTGATATTCGCGCAGGATTTCTTCGGGGATGCGGTGGCGGCTCTGAATGATCGTTGCCTTGAGCGCGTCGGTGGTGGTCTGCGCGCCGCTCATCCGCGCGATGAAGCGCCGCAGATTCGCGGCATTGACCGAATCGTCCGCGCCCTGATCGATGACCTTGACGATACTTTCGGGTCCGACCAGACTGAGCGTCACCTGCAAGCCGCCCGTCCCCCATCCGCGCGCGATTGGCAGTTCCCGGCTCGCATACGGAACCTGATACCCCGGAATGGCGATGGCTTTTAGCGTCCGGCGGCGCAGTTCGCGCTTGGCGTAGGCATCGAGGAAGGCGTAGCTGTAGTCCTGGCGCGGCGCGGCGAGCGCAGCGAGTCGGTTCATGACTGCGCCTCCGCCCGTTCTGGCTGCAGCTTGGACTCGCTGGAATAGAAGGTCGCGATCACCTTGCGGATGTTGTCCACGCTGCTGGCGAACGTCACATAATGCGGCAGTTTGAAATGAATACAGAATCCGGACGACTCGACCGGCTCGGTGTGATACATGACGAATTCCTCAGTGTGCGCCGGATGTGGCTCAGGCTGGTTCATTTCCAGATCGAGCGTCGATGCTGCAATGATCTTGACCTCATTCCAGCCGAGCGTCGCGGCGAAACCGATGGACAAGCCCGCTTTCGACCCATCCGATGTCACCACCTCCGCCTGACTGACCCGCGCCCGCCCGGCGCTGAATTGAGCGCCGGTGACGGGATGTTTCGCCATAATTTCAGCATAGCCGAGCCGCAGCTCGTTGACCGTCGGATGGATCAGCCCATAGCCGCGCATACTCGCGTACCCGAGCGCCAAGACGCCGCCCGTGTCGGCACGCGCGAGCGCCTGCAAACGGTGTTCGCGCGGCGCGGGAAACAACACAGTGTCGCTGGTCACATCGGGGATATCCGCCGGATCGACAGACTCGTGTTTCGGCGATGCTGCCATTAAGCCCTGAGCGCGCTGCCAGTCTGCGACGGCTGGATAGGCGCGTGGGGCGGGGCGATCTGCCGGTGTCAGTCCGGTTTCTTCGGACGCCTCGTGATAGTGTCCATTCTGTAACGATGTAGGTGGATTAAGCGTGTCCAGCACGTCCATTTTCAGCACGCGATGGCTGTAATCGAGCGTCGGACCCAAAATCTGACCGCCCGGAATGTCCTTGAACGAGGCGGAGATTCGTCGGACAGTCAGCAGTTCATCAGGCGTGACCGGCGCGGCATAGGCGATGCGCGGCTGCGTTGAGCGGTAAGCGCGCAGCAGCAGCACCGCTTCATATAAATCGCCGCCCGACTGCGCGATTGCCAGCGCCGCCAGGTCGGGCGCATACAGCGAGGCTTCGCCCATCACCCGGTCAACCAGATAGGGCAGGTGGTCACGAATTGCTTCAACCTGCTCGCGGGTCACCTCGCCGTTGAGATGATGATAGAGTTTTTCCGCCTGCTGGATGGCTTCCTCGCCGCCTTTTGCCGCCACATACATCGCGTTTTGCCTCCTTCGACTATTCTAAAGTGACTTTTGTGCTGCGCGGCAGACCGAGAACGGATTTATCATTCACAAAAAAGACATCCCATCCGAGCGGAAACGCGGCGCGCTCGCGCATCGTCCAGAATGACGCGGGGATGCCATCAATCTGAATGGATGTGCTGCCGTTGATGCCGGGTCCGGTCAGAGTGAGCGCGCTGTCACTTCTAAAACGAGCGTGGATGATCAGTGTTGCCGCCTGATCGGGGTAGGACAGCGTGCCGATGTTGGCAGTGGCAATCGTGGCGAGCGCGGAGTCGTCCAGTTCAGCGTAAAAATGATATGCTGCGCGCTTCGGCTCAAGCAGCCGCGCTCCGGTCTGTGCCAGCCGCGCTCTGATCTGGGCATCAGGCGTGTAGAAGCTGGTCTCCAGGTCGAGCAGGGTGTCCCCGATCAGCGCAAACGGATCAGCGTTATCGGGGAGCGTTGGTGTCCTGCCTGGATAGCTGAGCGCCCACATCAGCGCGAGGAAGGTCTCGCGGCTCCGCGCTTCGCTGGTGGTGTAGGGGGGATGCGCCGACATCGTTAAAATGTCTCCATCGCGACCCGTGTTGCTTCGACCTTGCGCAGAAGTAGGTCATCCGACTCTGCCTGAGCGCGCGCCTGTGCGTCGATGAATGCGTTAATGCGCGCGGTCTCAATGCCAGTGGTCAGCGCAGCATCGAGCAGCGCGACCGCAAGCGCCTGCACCAGATCGCGCCCGGCGCAGACTGCGTAACCCTGTGCGCCGCTCCCGATCTGCACGTGCGCCTCGCTGACCAGCACCTCACCCAGATGAAAAACAGCGCCCAAAGCGCTGTCGGTGTAGGGCAGCATGACCAGCCCCGTCCGATTGACAATAACTTTAATATCCCCAAGTTCTGGAAGAATGGCTTCCGCCAGCGCCTTGACCGCTTCAGCCGGCGAGTGGGTCAGGACGGAAAGATATTCAGATTGTGTGTATCCCATTGATATGACTTTCGCGGGTACGCATTTAAAAAAATGTGGGTTGGCTGATCGCGCGACCTGCCAACCCATCCAGTATACCTCGCTGCGCGCGGTTAGCGAGCGCGCAGATTGATGTTCAGTAGGCGGGCAATATCGCGCAGAGGATTGTAGATTTCGTCGATGGTCTCAGCGCGGATGAATTCGCCAACGGTCGGGTCAACGTAATAGCGCTCCAGAGCCATCACGCGCTCCTGATCGTCCGCAAAGCTCAGCAGCGCCTCTTTAACAGCGTCCTTGAAGCTCTGGGGCAGGTCGCCGCGAACGGCGAACGGCGTCTCCGGGATCAGCGGCGATTGATGGAAGACCACGATGCTGCCCTCCGGGCAGGTCTCGTAGATCGCCATAATCTCTTCACGCGTCATCGGCAGCAGATAGGGCCATTCCTCTGACGTTGCAGGACCATCAGTTTCCAGGTCGTTGAAACCGCACAGCTCAATGCCGGCTACGCTGACTTGGATGGGCAGGTTGGCATCGAATGTCACACTCGCTTCCAGCACATCGTTCCAGACCGACAGCACGGCATTCGGGTGGTTGCCTGTGAAGTTCACCTGGGCAAATGACTCGATCTGCGACGGATCGGTGAAGCCGCGATCCAGCATGATGTCAGCCGCTGGGACGAGATAGCCGCTTGCGGACGCCGGATCAGTGAAACCGAAGCTGCGCCCCTCCAGGTCGGCGATGCTGGTGATGCCTGAACCCTTCTTGGTGAACATCAGGCTGAAATAACCGGGGACTTCGTTGCGATCTACGACTACGGAGTAGTTAGCGATAGCAATCGCTTCTGCGTTGGCGACTTCCGCCGCCAGCACGTAGGCAAACGGACCGACTTCCATCGCGTCAGCGCGACCTGCTGCCATCGCTTCGATCACGGAGTTGTAGCTAGTCCCTGTGATCAACACGGTGCGAACGCCGAGGGTCTCTTCGAAATAGACGCGGAGCGGTTCGACGGCTGCCAGCGCTTCCTCCACATTATCGCCAGGATACACGCCGATGATGAATGTTTCGGGCCAACCCGTGCGATCCACTTCCTGCGCCGTGACCATCCCGATGCTGAACGCCGCCAGCACCACCAGACTGAGAACGACAATCGCCAGCTTCTTCATTGAGTTGTACTCCTAAGATAGAACGAAAGTGTGTCTTGAATAACGCGACCTGCGCGAAAGCCAGCCCGCCTCGCTTTAGATGAAGCGGGCGCGCAGCCAACTGCTAAAACGATCGATGATCGTCACAGCCACAACCAGAACGAGCGTCGCGCCCAGCAGCATGTCATACGCGCTGGTGCCGGTGTATTTGAAGAGCAGGAAGCCGACGCCGCCCGCGCCGACGTAGCCCAAGATGGTCGCATGGCGGACGTTGCTCTCGAAGAAAATGATCGTGTAAGAGATGAACAGCGGGAGCGCCTGCGGAATGACCGCGTAGACGAAATTCTGAATGCTGCTTGCGCCGGTCGCCTTGACGGCATTGACCTGCGCCGGGTCGATCTGCTCAATCGCTTCTGAAAACACGCGAGTGAGCGAGCCGACTGAACCGAACGCCAGCGCCAGCACGCCAGTGAACGGACCCAACCCAATCGCCGCAACGAACAGGAGCGCGAACACCAATTCAGGGATCGAGCGCATGAAGTTGAGGAGGAGGCGCACGACCTGGTAGATCACTGGATGCGGTGAGGTGTTTTTCGCCGCCAACAGCGACAGCGGCAGCGCCATCAGCACGGCGCCGATTGTGCCGATGATCGCCATTTGAACCGTCTCAAAGACAGCGGAGATGACCGGAAGCCAGCCGATCTGCCAATTTGCGCCGAAAAGCTCGATAGTACTGCGCTCAATCGCGAAACTGAGAACTTGGTTTCCGAACAGCTCGATGCTCACGTTGCGCACGCGATCCACCTCAAACGTCGGTGGGAGCATTCGCCCGATCAGGTTGCCCATCGCAATGAACGGATCGAAGATGGAGGTGATGCGGTTGGTTGGGCTGGGACCGCTGCCCGCCAGACTCCAGCTCAGAATAGCGATGGTGATCAGAATGATCAGAACGCCGCGCAGCGAAATCGACGGATAAGGACGGAGAAGCTCAGCGCGCACACTTTCGATATCGATCAGCGCGTCTTTTCCGTCAGACTGGACTTTCGATCTGGAAAGCGCGGCAACAGTCGGATTTAAATCGGTGGTCATGCGGGTTGCACCTGCAACTAAGCGGATAGAGTTTGTGAGATGTGCGGCTGGTCAAAGCGGTAGATGCGGTCGAGAATGGAGTCGTTCAGTTCGTGAGGCGCGCCGTCGAATTCAACCCTTCCCTGCGCGATGCCGATGATGCGGTCGGCAAAGCGGCGCGCCAGCTCGACTTGATGGATGTTGATCAACGTCAGTACACCGATTTCACGAGCGACTCGCGCCAAGTCTGCCATCACCTGCTGCGAAAGCTCCGGATCGAGGCTGGCGACCGGCTCATCCGCCAGGACGATCTTTGGCTCCTGCGAGATTGCACGCGCAATCGCGACGCGCTGTTTTTCGCCGCCGCTGAGCTTGTCGGCCCGGAATTTGGCGCGGTGCATCAGCCCGACTCGTTCCAGGTTTTGCAGCGCAATTTCGCGATGCGACGAGTCAAAATAACCGATCAGACTGTGCCAGCCTCGGTTGTAACCGAGCCGACCGGTCAGCACGTTGGTGATCGCGGGCAGCCGCTCGACCAGATTGTATTCCTGCCAGATGAACCCGATATAGCGGCGGGCATCCCGGAGCTGGCGCTGGTTCATAGCGGTGATTTCTTCGCCATCCAGCACGATCTTGCCGCTGGTGGGTTTCTGCAAGCCGTTGATGCAGCGCAGCAGTGTCGATTTGCCCGCGCCGGAGCGCCCGATAATGGCGATGACTTCACCTTTGTCCGCTGAAATAGAGACCGATTTGAGAGCTTCGTTGCCAGTGTGGTAAACCACACGTAAGTTTTCGATCTGAAGCATTTGAGGTCGCGTCCAATGCCATATAACTTTGCGTGTGGATAATGATAACAAGATATCCTTCAAATTTTATGATAGATATGTAGAAATGTTAAGTCGGCTAGATAAGTCTATTAAACAGATTTAGCGCGAGTTGGCTCTGAATCGCGTCTCATTTCCTTCACGCGGCGGGTGTATAATCGTCTCCATTGGACAAACAGGCGAAGCGATGGATATTTCGTATTTGCTGACGATGATGGCAGCGCTTTTTTACTGTGGCGGCGCGGTATTCATCGCGAATCAGGAAGATTTGACTGGCGTTCAGAGCGGGCTGCTGCGCTGGATGCTGTATGGCACTGCCGGGCTGACCTTCTTGTTTGGGCTGACGGTGCTTCAGGCTGCGCTTGCGCCGCTGCCTGGGAGCCAGACAATAGACGGTCTCGCTGCGGGGGTGAATTTTGTGCTGGCGTCGGCGGCGGCTTTCCTGATTTTCCAGTTGGTCAGCTCGGCGTCACTGCGTCTGATCCTCAGGAAGGTGATGGGGGAAGGGGCATACCGCCCGGAGTCGCGTGTCCATTTGACGGCGCTGGCACTGGCGCTGATGCTGCTGTCGATCACGATTGGCAATCTGGTGCTGCGCGGCGGTTTAGAAGGGCTGGCGCAGAGCTATGCACAGGGCATCAATCCCGCAGAGCTGATCTTTGAGCAAGGACTCTGGGTGCTGTTTGCTTTTCTCGGTGTCGGCGCGTTCATTCGACGGGATTTATCCGCGGCGCTGTCCCGGTTGGGGCTGCGCGTTCCCACTGCTCAGGATTATGCGTTCGGCTTCGGTGTTGGCATTGGGCTTTACGCCGTGATCATCGCGCTTGGCGCGGTCTGGGCGCTGCTGGTCACGCCGGAGCAGCTCGAAGCGCAGACCGCCGCCGCCTCCCAGCTTGCTCAGGCATTTGGCACGCTGCCGGCTGCGCTGGTGTTATCGCTGGCAGTGGCAGTCGGCGAGGAGGTTTTCTTTCGCGGCGCGCTTCAGCCGATCTTCGGCATTGGGCCGACCAGTGTTTTCTTCACCCTGCTGCACACGCAGTATACGCTGACCCCGGCGACAATCGGAATCTTCTTCGTCTCGCTCGGTATGGGCTGGCTCCGTCAGCGCTGCAGCACCAGCGCCGCGATCATTGCTCACTTTGTCTATAACTTCGTTCAGCTTGCGCTTGCCATTCTCGCCGGCAGTATGATGACAGGAAGCTGATATGCAGCGCCGCTGGACTCTGCTCGTCATACTGCTTTTCGCACTGGCAATGCCCCTTCGCGCCCAGGAGGAGACGCCGGATGCCGAGTTGGAACGCCCCTTCCTGATCTACCACGCGGTTGAAGTGCTGTTCCCGCAGGCGATCCAGCTTGAGATCGCGGTGGATCGACCGCTCTTTGAGCTGGAGTCGGCGGCGCTGACGCTGTATATCGATGAGCAGCCGCCCGATCAGCGCAGCCTCGATCTGGAGGGGGGTGCGTTTGTCGTCTTCCCCTATTCCGCGCTGCGCTATATGTGGGACTTCACCACCGAAACAGTGCCGCCGCTCTTTTCGGTGGTTCGCTATAGATGGGATGTGGTCGCACTGGATGGGGCGCGCGCTGAGGTAGAGGGCAGCTTCACCTTTCAGGATGAGCGCCTGATCTGGTCACGGCAGGGAAGTGGACGGGTGCGCATGGTGCTCGGCGCGCTGACTCCTCCACCGCCGGGTATTCAGTCAATCGTGCTGGAGGCGCATGCCCATCTAGAAGCCATTACGGGACAGGGGCGCGCTTATAACTGGTTGGTCTACGACTCGATAGTGCAGCCGGGCTGTGCGCAGGATGAAAACGGGCTGCCTTTCGCGTTTAATCGACGCGGCGATGGCGGCGTGCCATGCGATCCGGCGCTGGCGCTGCAGGTCTACAACGCGCAGGGTTATACCGTGCTGCGCCGTCCGCCCGAACTGGCATGGGATGATGCGCTGATCGAGTACATGGTGCGCGATTTTTACGCGCAGGTGTGGAGCGTCAGCCGTCCGCGGCAGTGGTTCATCGATGGCTTTGCGCAGTTATTTCACATTGCGCCGAAGCAGGATAACTACCTAATCGGTCGCGCTGCCGTCATAAATGGCGATACGTTCGATGCTGCCGGTATGTCCGCTCCTCCGCCCGATGATCCAGACCGCCGCATCATCTGGCGCGCGCAGAGCGCCGGCATGATCCGGTATCTGATCGCGCGGATTGGGCTGGATAACGTTTACCGCCTGGCTGCGACACGTGACCCTTTTGATCGGGCGTATGAGTTAGCTGTTGGGACATCGGCTGAAGCGGCGGCGCTTGAGTGGGCGCGCTGGATTCTGACCAGCGCCGCGCCCACTGCGTATGGCGTGACACCGTATCAGCCGCCCACGCCGACTCCACGCCCCACCTTCACGCCCTCCCTGACATGGACGGTGACCTACACACCGTCGATCACGCTGACGCCAACGCCCACGCTGACGCCATCGCAGACGCGCATCCCGTCCGTGACGCCGACGCCAACGCTCGATCTGCCCACCGCAACGCCGACCGTGACGCCGCGTCCGCCAGGCAGTCTGCCGACTGTCACGCCGATTCCGCCGCCCACCGTGGCGCAGGCGCTTTCAGACCCCAGCGTTCAAAGCGCTGTTCTCATCGTCCTGATGATCATCCTGCTGGCATTAGTTATTGCTGCGTGGCGATTGGGAAAAATATGATCGACATTTACACGCTCTCTCTTGAAGCGCTCAGCAAAAAGCTGGCTGAATGGGGCGAACCTCGTTTCCGCGCCAAACAGCTCTGGACGTGGCTGTATGACAAGCGCGCCGCGTCTTTCGACGACATGACCGACCTGCCGAAGCCGCTGCGCGACCGGCTCAGCCGGGAGCTGACGCTTGGCAGCCTAACTGTGGAGATGGAACAGATCGCAAAAGACGGCACGATCAAGCGCTTGTATCGCCTGTTGGATGGTCAGCTCATCGAGTCGGTGCTGATGGAATACGACGATGACCGCCGTACCGCCTGCATCTCGACTCAAGCGGGCTGCGCGATGGGCTGCGTCTTTTGCGCGACGGGGCAGATGGGGTTTGGACGGCATCTCACCGCCGACGAGATTTTTGAGCAGGCAGTGGTGTTCGCCCGCGATCTGGAAAAGCGCGGTGAGCGGCTGAGCAACGTCGTGCTGATGGGCATGGGCGAGCCATTTCACAACTATGAGGCGTCGTTAGCGGCGGTGCGCCGATTAATCCACGATCTCGGCATCGGCGCTCGCCATATTACGATCAGCACGGTCGGGCTTGTCCCAATGATCCGCCGCTTCGCCGATGAGGGCTTGCAGGTCAAGCTCGCGATCAGTCTGCACGCTGCCACCGACACCGAACGCAGCGCCCTGCTGCCGATCAACCGCCGCTACCCGCTCGCCGATCTGCTGTCCGCCTGCCGCAGCTACGTGCAGACAACCGGACGCCGCATCAGCTTCGAATGGACGCTCATCCATGGCAGCAACGACACGCCGGAGCAGGCGCATGCGCTGGGAGCGCTCCTCAGCGGCTTGATGTGTCATGTCAACGTGATCCCGCTTAACCCGACGGCTGGTTTTGAGGGTGACCCATCCGCACCAGCACGGATTAACGCCTTCATCGACATCCTGGCGTCGTATGATGTTCCTGCAACTGTGCGCATTCGGCGCGGCATTGACATCGACGCGGGCTGCGGTCAGCTCAAGGCGAAGGTGCTGAAACGCGGCAATTCTGTCAGTGGGGAATAGCTTGCCCCTGCATCTCCTGCAGCGTGTAGATACCCATCTGTTCGAGCAGCGTCGGCGCGATATCGAGGATGCTCGCGCCTGCGATGCGTCCGCGTCCCTTGATGCGCGGATCGTGCAGGATGAACATACCGCGCTGCGCGTGATTGGCGTCGTCTGGGCCTGTATCGTTTTCAAGCGTCAGATGTCCGCCGAATCCAAAGCTGCCGACGGCGCGCCAGTGTAAATCGCCCGGATAGACGATCAGATCGGGCGCGATGTTGTTGACCTGCTGGTATATCTGAACTGGGTCAAAGACCTGCATCGGCAGCATTCGCCCATCGAAACCGGGGATATGCATCAGCAGCGCGGTCAAGTCCGCCTTGACTGCTGGAACATCCGCCGGCGCGATCACGCCAGCGGGTTCACGCCCCTGGACATTGAGGAAAACGCGCCCATAGTATCCCCCCGAAGCCCAGGCGCGGGTATGCCGCCAGTCTACATCGGCGGCTTCAAAGCGCGTGATCGTCCCCTCTGGGGGAGGCGTTTTCAGGCTCAGCCAGCCACTGCGCCACAGCCATTCGTTCAGGCAAACGCCGCCGTCCATGCGGTTCACACCGTGATCGCTCACCACTAAAATGATCGCGTCGTCAGCGGCATCGATCAACTGCGCAGCATACGAGTCCATCATCCGATAGTAATCGCGAATGACGTTTCTGAACGGGCTGTTGGGATCATGGAGGCGGTGCGTCGGATCATGAAAGCGCCAGAAGCCATGATGCAGCCGATCCAGCCCGATATTGACGAAGATCGAGAAATCCCAGGGTTTGGTTCGGATCAGATGCAGCGCAACGCGAAACTGCGCTTCCGTCAGGTCGATCAGCTCGCGATGCAGACGCACCTTGTCATGTGTGCGAAAATCCTTGACATCAAAGGGGTAATTGGGCGCGAGCCGCAGCACTTCCTGTTTCAATACGGCGGGGTAGGTGAAGGTGCTGCCCATTCCCGGCGTCAGAAAGCAGCTCACCATGTGTCCGTTGAGCGGGCGCACATGATAGGTCGGCGGCACGCCTATCACCAGCGACTTGCGTCCGCTTTCACCGACATAATCCCATATCCGTTTGACCGAAATATGCTGATTATCGACCGTCTGCATCTCGCCATAGCCGTAGTCACCTCGGTTGCGAAAGCCATATATACCGATCACGCCGGGATCGCGGCTGGACATCATCACCGTCCACGCCGGCACAGTGATACACGGGATGCACGACTCCAGCTCGCCCCATGTTCCGCCGTCCATGAGGGCGCGCAGCGTCGGGAGTTGGTCGCGGAACTGGTCAAAAATCAGCTCAGGGCTGGCGCAGTCCAAGCCGAAGACGAGAACGCGCCGTCGTCTTTTGTTTGTCCATCGTTTCAGCATCATCTACAGGATTCGCTTGCCAAACAGCCCCGCTGCCAGCTCAACGGCGGTCTCCGCCGTCCGGTTGGCGATGTCCAGAATCGGGTTAATCTCGACGATGTCAAGTGAGCGAACGCGCCCATCATCCGCCAGCATTTCCATCAGCAGGTGCGCTTCACGGTAGCTCAGTCCGCCTGCAACTGCCGTTCCAACACCGGGCGCAATCGTGGGATCGAGCGCGTCCATATCGAGGCTGACATGGATGGTATCGATGTCCCCCAGCGCGTTGAGCGCCGCATGAACCACGGTTGCCATGCCATTTTCGTCGATGCTGCGCATGGTGAACACTTTAATGCCGCTGTCCGCGAGCGCTTCACGCTCCAGGTCATCCAGATCGCGCGTCCCGATCATGACAATCTGCTCGGGACGCAGCCGGACATCCCCAATCGTGACCGCCGGCGGGCATTTGCCCATCAGAGCGGACACTACCATGCCATGTACGCTGCCGGAGGGCGTGGTCATTGGGGTATTGAAGTCGCCATGGGCATCGATCCACAGCACGCCGACCCGCGTTGAGCGGGTTATCGCCGCTGCAATCGTGCCAATCGAGACGCTGTGATCGCCGCCCAGAAAGATGCAGGTTTCATCCAGCGCAATCGACTGCTGCGACTGTTCATACACAGCCCGGCAAACCTGCCCGATGTTGATCATGTTGTAGGCGACGCCTTCGGTGGGGTCGTCGTCCGTGCTGCGTGGGATTTCTTCCAGCGTGGGCGCGAAAATGTTGCCGCCGTCGCAGACTTCGTAGCCAAGCGACTTCAGCTTGGTCTGAAGCCCAGCATAGCGGATCGCGCTCGGGCCCATATCGACGCCGCGCCGCTTCTGACCCAAATCCATCGGCACGCCGTAGATGCGTATCGGGTGCTGTTTGATCATCACACTCTCGCCTGATTAATGCGCTGACCGATCAAGACCAGGAAGATGCTGAGCGTGTACAGCGCCAGCAGCGGAGCCATCACCAGAAACATATTGACCGGGTCAACGGTGGGTGTGATGAAAGCCGCTGCAACTGCCGCGCCGACAATCGCAAAACGCCAGTTTTTGATCAGCGACCGCGCCTGCACCATGCCCATGATCGACAGCACAAAGAAGATCAGCGGCGTTTCAAATGCCACGCCCATCCAGAAGATCAGCGCAGTCACAAAACCAAGATAGCGGTCGGCTGTCCACTGTGCTTGAAACAGCTCGCTTTGGAACGTGTCCAGAAAGTTGACGGCGGGTGGGATGAGCAGGAACCAGGCGAACAATGCGCCGACGATGAACAACAGCGTGATCGCGGGCAGCGCGCGCAGCAGCACGCCGCGCTCTTTGCGAGTCAAGCCCGGCACGATGAACATGAGTATCTGATAGGTTGTGATCGGGATCGACAGGATCGCGCCGATCAGCAGCGCGACGCGAAAATAGGCGACGACCGGATCGGTCGGTCCGAGGGCGATGAAGCGCTCGCCATACGGCGCTTTCAGATAATCCAGCACTTGCCCAGCGAAGAAGAACCCGATCACCGTCCCCACGACTAATCCGAGCGCAGCGCGAAACAGCCTTATCCTCAGCTCGTTGAGGTGTTCGAGCAGCCCCATGCGGAGTTCATGCCCGTCCTCTGGGTCGTTGTCGTTTGGTTCAGGTGTGGGCAGGGGCGGCGGCTTGACAGGGGGAGTCGGGCGGCTGACTGGGACGGCACTCGCGTTCGGCTTGGGAACTGGGGGCGGGGTCGGCTTGAGCTTGGAACTCATCAGTCGCTCGTCTCCTGAGCCTCCTCGTCGTCAGCGGCGTGACTTTTCATCCGCTGACGCAGCGCCGTGAACTGCGCCTCGTCATCCACCAGTGTTCCCAGCACACCGTTGACAAAGGCAGCGCTGTGATCGGCACCGAAATGCACCGCCAGCTCGACGGCTTCATCGATCACAGCGCCGATGGGCTGGGTTGGGATAAACAACAGCTCATACATAGCGATGCGCAGGATATTGCGGTCGATCAGCGCGATCTGCTCAATGGGAAAGGCAGGCGCATACTGCTGTATCACTTCGTCTAAAGAGGATTTCAATTCACTCACGCGCCGCACCAGCCGACGGACGTAGCGCACTGTATTTCTGGCGAGTTCGTAGTTGAAATCCAGGTTTGTGCTTAGCACCGTGGCGACTCCGTGTCGGGCGGCATCTATTTCATAGAGCGCTTGCAGCGCCAAGCGCCGCGCCTCAGAGCGATAATCGCGGTCAGGCTTTGGGGTGACCGTTTCCATCTCTAAGGTGTCTTCTTCGCCCAATTCAGGCAGCGCGTTCATGCGCTGGCGCAGGGTGTTGTAGTAGTCGATAATATCCGTCTGGATGGGACGGGAAGACGGCACCGCCATCCGTAAATCCTTCTAAAGCTGTGTTTTTACGTTTGTATTCTAACTATACTTCACAATACCTCATTTGCCTATGTCGTTCATACTGTCTTTACGGCATCGTGACCCGAATCTGTGCTAGGATATGGTTCAAATTCGCGCTCACGGAGCATAAGGAGTGGGGCAAATGGGCGGCATCAACATCAATGATATTGGCACGCTGTTGGGCTTCGGCAGCGGCACCGACATCATCTGGAATTTTGCGCTGTATGTCATCTTCTTTCTTTCGTTATTTTCTCTCTTCCGAATGCCGGATAAGAATATGGTTCCAACGCTGCTGATCGGAGCGGTGCTTGCCCTTGCCGTGATCGCCAAGATCAGCATTAATTCGCGCTACATCGGTGAAAATCCGGTGCTGACGAACCGCGAATTTGGGATGTTTGTCGTCAATGCTGGTATGGTCGTTTTCCCATTCATCGCGGCTGGCATGGTGCGCGCAAAGAAAAAGGGACCTGTGATCGGCGCTTCTGTTCTGACTGGAATCTTCGCCCTGGTGTATCTGCTCATGTTCGGGATCATCGAGCAGCGCTGGTTCATCGGTTGATCGGCTGAGGCGCAGCGATTCGCCTGGTATATGCCGCCTGCGCATGGAGCGCAGGCATTTTTTATTCAGCCTCCTTTCAGAACGCCATCCCTGCTGTGTGGTGGCTGGGTTTGGCGGCTTTGCTGGGGCTGATGCTGCGGCTGGACACGCGCCTTCCGCGCTGGGTGTGGCTGCTTGGCGTGGTCTTTTGCGCGGGCGGGCTGCGGTTCGTCCTGCATCCATTTGAGGCTGAAGTTCAGCGCTGGATCGACGGCGCAGGTCTGACGCTGACTGGTCAAATTGTGGATGCCCCTTTCATACAGGGCGATCATTATGCGGCGCGTTTGCGACCGGAAATGGCACTGCGCGGCGGGCGCGAATATGCGCTCACTGGTGATGTGCTGCTTCATTATCCGCTGCATTTGGATGTGGGACTGGGGGATCGTGTTCAAGCGACCGGCATTCTCAGCGATCCTGGGGTGATCGACACCTTTTCCTACCGGGATTATCTGGCGCGCTTGGGCATTTACGCGCTGATGCGCTCGGCGGCAGTCGAACGGGTGGAGCAGGGGATGAGTCTTGGCTTAGCGGGCTGGCTGACTCAGCTTCGCCACGAGTCGCGCGCGCAGATCGGGTCTATCCTGCCTGAACCGGCTGCGTCGCTGCTCATCGGGATGGTGCTTGGGGATGAGAGCGGCATCGCGCCGGAGGTCGAGTCTGCCTTTAACGACACGGGCGCGGCGCATGTGGTCGCCATCAGCGGCTATAACATGGTCGTATTCAGCGGATTGATCGTCTGGCTGATCAGCGCGGTCGCGCCAGCGCGACGCCGACTCGGAAGCGCGCTCGGAGTCGTGTTCATCGCGCTGTATACTGCGCTGGTCGGCGGCGGGGCAGGAGTCGAGCGCGCTGCGCTGATGAGCGCGCTCGTTCTGATCGGCGGTGCGCTGCGCAGACGGACATTTCTCCCCGCATCACTGGCATTTGCGGCGTTCATCCTGTCGCTGAGTAATCCGACAGTCTACTGGGATGTCAGTTTTCAGTACAGTTTTCTGGCGGTAGTTGGGATGGCGCTGTTCACAGAGCCGTTAACGCAGCTGGGAAGCCGATTAATACAAACGCGGTGGGTGGTTGAGCCGCTGGCGGTCAGCGCGGCGGCGCAGATGCTGACGATCCCGCTGGCGGCACTGTATTTTCAGCGTCTCTCGCTGGTCACGCTTCCGGTCAATCTGCTGATCGCGCCGGCTCTCCCGCTCATTATCACACTCGGCACAGCGGCGGCGCTTCTGGTGGTCTTCATCCCTTTTATTGGAGCGCTGCTGCTGTGGGCAGTGATGCCGGCGCTGCTCTGGCTGATCGGCGTGGTACGGGCGGCGGGCGCGCTGCCGTTTGCAGCGCTGTCCGTCTATCCCGACGCCGCGCTGATGAGCCTGATCCTGCTGTCTATCATCGCGTTGGGGGCTGCGCTGAATCTTCTGCCGGGCTGGTGGGCGCGTCTGCGCGCGCGAGCGCTGCAATGGGTTGCGCTGAGTGGGGGAATGGGGCTGCTGCTCTTATTGGCGCTGCTCTGGGTCAATCGACCGGATGGGCTGCTGCATATCTGGCTGTGGGATGGCGGATCGCTCATTCAGACGCCCGGCGGCGCGCATATCCTAGTCGATGGGGGACGATTCCCAGCCCGCCTGCTGACCATCCTCGGCGATCATTTGCCATTTCACAAGCGGCGCATTGACCTGTGGCTGCTGACGCAGCCGGATGAGCGCCGCTATGCTGCCGTTCCCGAAGCGCTGGCGCGCTACGAAATCGGCGCGGCACTTCACAACGGACAGCCGAATCTGAGTCCTGCTTATGATCGGTTGTTTGCAGGGCTTGCCGATGTTCCAATCGTCTCCGTGCGTGCTGGCTACCGCGCGGTATTCAGCGATGGGGTCCAAATCGACGTGCTGCATCCCGAATCAACACCGACCATCACCGCCCGAATTGCTGATGGCGCGCTGGTTTTCAAATTGACATACCGAGACGGGGTTTTCTTGTTCCCATCCGACCTGAGCGCTGCCGGACAGACTGCGATGCTGAGACGCCAGCAAACACCTACCGTTACCCTGCTGCAGCTTCCCGGAAGCGGCGCGCTGTTTTCAATCGACCGTGACTGGGTGCAGGCGCTCTCCCCTCAGGTAGCGATCGCGGTGGGCAATCCTGACGCCGCGCTCGCAGCATCGTTTGATGTGCCGCTGTACATCGTGCCGCCGGGCGAAGTCGGCCACCTGTGGACAGACGGAAGCACGCTTGGGATCGACCTCGACCGCCGCTAGGGTTTATGCTGCGGATTGCGATCCGAGCGTGTTTCGCTGACTTCAACTGACTCGAGCATCTGCGGCGGCTGAAGCTGCGCATTTGACGGAAGCGCCGCCTGCACCGATGGCGCGGGCATCGACGGGGCTGGCTGCGACGACTTGCTTGTATTGACCTGGGAAATGCCGTTGCGAATGATCGTCAGCACTTTCACCAACTGCTGTTCGAGATCGGATAAGGTATCCAGCACATAGCGATCAGCGTCCTCCGTGATAGCTTCAGCTTCCTGGCGCGCCGCCTCGATGATGTTGGCAGCGCGGCTCTGCGCAGCCTGTACCAGCGCTTCCCGATCCACCATCTGATCGCCGCGTTCGCGGGCAAGCTGCACCAGACGTGCCGCTTCTTCGTTCGCCTGTGCTAGAATCCGGTCACGCTGCGCCAGCACGCGTGCCGCCTTTTCGATCTCTTCGGGGATGGAGATTCGCATCTGATCGATGAGTTCAAGGGCGCGCTCTTCGTCGATCAGCGTATATTTGCTGAACGGCATGTGCTTTCCTTCATCGATCAGGTCTTCCAGGCGATCCACAAGGTGCTGAATATCCATCGCTCA
>CALKJO010000005.1 GCA_937995825.1 uncultured Anaerolineae bacterium | reverse complement strand
TCGCATCAGCGCGTACCGCCGACCCAGCCGAGCAGTTGAATTGATCCGCGCAGGTTGGCGGTGACATTGACTGCGCCAGAGCCATTCTGATTGGCGATATAAACATCAACGCGCCCGTCGATGCGCGGATTCACGCCGGTGAATGCTAGCCAGCGGCTGTCTGGCGAGAAGCGCGGTTCGCACATGCTCGGCGGCGGGCTGCCGCGCGCGATCTGCGCGAAACTGCTGTCATAGACGATCACGCCATAGGGACACTGCCCGCCTATGCCTCCCAGCGCGATCCGTGTCCCGTCCGGTGACCACGCAGCCGACATCCCATAGCGGGTGAAATTGATATCCAGCAGCCGCCCGATCTGCGCGCCGCTCACATTCGCCAGCACGATCTCGGTCGTCGTCCCAGCTGCCTGATAGACCACATTCCGACCGTCCCCCGACCATGCCTCCGCCAGCTTGAGCCGGTCATCGCCGGCGCTCAGCCGCACCTCCTGCGTTTCGCGGGTGATGATGTCGGCGACGAAGAGGCGTCGATCCGGGCTGCCGAAAAGTGGATCGCCGCTGGCGAAAGCCACCTGACGGGTGTTGACCCAGCGCGGGGGATCGCTGACTGGCACGTCCGACAAGCGGCTGACGATCCCGGTCTGCACATCGACGATATGCACGCTGCCGGTCGTTGGCGCGAGTGCGCCGGGCAGGTCGCAGGTGTCCGGTTCTGCTGGTCGCCATGTCCGGCAAACTGCGCGGTCTGAGAGAAACGCCAGATAGCGTCCATCCGGCGACCAGGCAGGCGACCAGTCATACGATCCATCTTGAACTAAGTGTGTGGTCAGCCCATCGCGGTTGATCAGATAGATGTCCAGGTCATAGCCTGTCTCCAGCGCTAGCGCGATCTGCTGGCTGTCTGGCGACCAGACTGGACGGTTGATGATCCCGCGACCGGACAGCGTGGTTGCAGCCAGCACGCGGGCGCTCAGCCCGACGCGCAGATCGACCAGATACAAGCCTATCTGATTCAATCCGCCTGTGAGCCGCAGATAGACAATCCCTGTGCCATCGGGCGAGATGTAGATATCGCTGCCCGTTGTCGAGTCGACTTCAAGGATTTCGAGCCGCGTTCCGGGTGTCGCTGGGGAGACGTAATAGAGCGTCTCAATCGTGTTACCAGGGCGCGGCGTCAGCATATTGGTCGTCGCCTGGCGATCATTGGCATTGATGAACGCAACCAGTGGGCTGTTGAGGCGGTTCAGTAATCCGGCGGGGACGCTTATGCTGCTCCAGTTGTCATAGGTCAGAAACGGTGTTGGCACGGGCGGATTGGTGGGGGTCAGAGTCGGCGCGGGTGTGGGCGTGACTGAAGGTGTCAGCGTTGGGGTGGGAGTTTCGGTCGAAGTTGGAGTCAGCGTTGGCGTTGGGGTATCGGTCGCGGTCGGTTCAGGTGTCGCAGTGGGAGATGGAGTCCAGGTCTCAGTCGGAGTCGGCGCGGCGGTGGGGGCTGCTAGGATATTACACGCTGCCGCAGTCCAGCAGCACACACCGATGATCGCGATGCGAAGGCGGAAAGAGGTCAGGTTCAACAGCATTATCCTCACCATAAAACAAATGGGGCATCCTTAATAATAAGATGCCCCTTGAGCATACCACTGTTGAGCCGATCTGGGCAGGCGGTCTCGATCAGACTCCAGGCACTGCCACCACGATGTCGCTTTGGCTTTCCGCGAAAGTGGGCGGATGCGTTGGCGTGAAGGTGGGGGTGATCGGCGGTGGTGGCGGCGGCACTGGCACTGGAGAGCGCAGGCGCTGACCGACGTAGATGATGTTGGGATTGGCGATGCAGTTTCCAGCCGCTAGGGTGAACGGGCTGATCCCGATACGACGACCGATACCCGACAGGGTATCGCCCGGCTGAATGATATAGATGTAAGTCCAGTCAGGACGCGGCGTGCAGGCGACTGACGGAGGCAGGGTTGCATTCGACATCGGACGGGTCGGCGTCGGGGTTGCGGAGGCTGCGGAGGCGCTGCGCGTTGGCGTGGCGGTCGGCGCAGCGGGCAGCGGCGTCGCGTTACCGTCGCAGGTCAGCAGTTCAACATCTTCCGGCAGGAGGAACAGCGGCGTGCGGCTGATCTCGTCGCAGTCGAACGGCTCGACCTCAGACGGTCCGCCGGTCACAACACCTTCTTCGTTCATCGGCAGAAAGACCTGCTCACCCGGTTGGATGACGCGGATGAAACCGAATGCCGACACGACCACCACGCCATCAGCCGTAGCGATGCGCATTTCTGGAAATTCGGCGGTGATATAGGCGGTCGAACCGAGGATGATATCCGCGCCGTTGAGCGTCAGCGTGACCTGAGTGCCGCGCGGAGCCTGTACCAGCAGCCCCGATGGCGGCGTCTCGCTGCAGTTGATATCTTCTGTTAGGCTAGTGGATAGGCGCGCCGCGCGCATATCCGCCGTCGGATTTGTCAGCGATGTATCGCCGAATAACAGGAAAGTTACATTCTGACCGGGGAGCGCATCTGGCAGACTCGCCTGCGCGCGCAGCAGCGCGATCCCCCATTCACCGATCACCGAATTGAATGGGGCAGTGCCGATCCGCGCGATCGATGACAGCATGATTGTATCGCCTGCCTGAGCAAAGCGCACATCGAAATTCGGTCTCAGTGTTGTTTCCACGCTCGAATTGCCGTAACATGCCTGATTGCGTCCTAGGCCGCTGCACGAAGTTGCTGCATTTGCTAGTGCTTCTGTCACAAGCCGCTGGCAGAGCGCATCGGACTGCGCTACAGCGACTGCTTCAACAGACGGACGAAGTGCAGTCAACATTACAAACCCTGCGATCAGCAGCGGGAAAAGCCACAATGTCCGCCTCATGATGATCTTTTGCCTTTCTTTCTGCCTGATTTGTGCAGTATCTATATGGGCAAGCATACACTTGCTTATTGAACTGCGCAAATGGCGTCTACCCTACGGTTTTAATCTGTCTTGAGCATGTAATACGATCCCCGCTTCTGACCGAGCTTTATGAGGATATCTTTTGAAACCAAATCAGCCAGATCGCGGCGGATCGTTTCGGGATGGACATCGGGGCAGAGTTCCTGCAAATCGCTGTTGGTGATGCGCGGGCTGGTCTTGTGCAGATGGATCAATGCTGCTTCCTGACGTGGATTGATCGGCACACCGCGATAGATGCCATTGAACTGAAGCGGTGTTTCTGTGGATATCGGGTCAGCTTCATTCAATGCGCCGTAAAGCGTGACGCGAAAGCCGCCCGCGGTTTCGCTGAATTCTGGGTCAGGCAAATGTCTGGCTTTCATGAGTTCAATGACCCGATCCACGCCATAGCCCAGGCGTTCGATGAAGCGCATATCCGCCAAGACCTGCACAATCGCGGGATTGCGCGAAAAGCGCTCATCCTTGATGTTATCGATGGTGACGTGACCAGCCAGCCTGCCCGGACTGGTGACTTCCATTCGTCCGCGATAGATATACAGCCGAATGCCATCGCCTTCAATGCTGTAGTCTCGATGCGCCACCGCGTTGATGACCAATTCGCGGGCGGCTTCCAGTGGATATTCCAGCGTATCCATGCGCGCCATCGATGCGCCGAGCGCGGCGTTTTTGCGCAGATGATCGCGCAGGAAAACCTCCGCCTTCTTGATTTGAGTCGGGATTGTGCCGCCGATGTCATGCCGCGTGAAATGATCGCTCATTGTTTCTCCGGCAAAGCGCACGGCGGTGATCTCCGCGCTGCGTAAAAACCGCTGCGGGTCTTTGCCAAACAGCAGAATGCCGGCATGGGTGGGGCGCAGCCGCCCATCCTGGCGTACCAGACAGCCGCGCCGCAGCAGCACGGCGTCTGGGGATGTGCCGCCTATCCCGCCGAACTCGGCGGCATAGCTTTTCGCCTGATCCCAGTCGATGTCCTCAAGCGAACTCCCGCGCGCCACCTCGGTCTCAAAGCTGACTTCGCCGCGCTCGATGATCAGCCGTCGCAGATCGCGCGGCTTGAGCGGAATCTGCTCGAATCCCTGCCGCTGCAAGTAGCGTCCGTCATGCGCGTAGACATGCGGCATCCCTGGCGGGACATGCGCGACGATCAGCGGCTTATCGCCTGCTTTCATGACACGCGGGAGCGGGATAAAGAGCGGCGGATCGGTTGAGAGCGCCGCCTGCAGCACCCGATCCAGCGCGTTTTCCGGATCGCGCACGCCGATCAGCGCCGCCGTCGGACCTGCGACTCCGAGAATCAGCGTGCCACCATGTGTGTTTGCCATTGCCGCCAAGATCGAAGCGATGGTGTCAATTGAGGCGTTTTCGCCCACCCAGTCGAGCCGCGCCGAACGTCCAGCGCGCAGCATCGTTTCTATGTCATCCGTCATTCTTCCTCGCGCTGATCCTTGTCTTCGCGCTCTTTACGCAGTCTGTCGAGGCGGCGTTCCTTCTGGATTGGATCGACCAGCATCAAATCGATCACCTGCTGCATGTTATCGACCAGGGTGATTTTCATGTTGCGCAGCGCTTCCTTGGGGATGTCTACTAGGTCTTTTTCATTCTGACGTGGCAGGATAACGTGATGGATGCGCGCCCGACGCGCCGCCAGCACTTTTTCTTTCACCCCGCCGACCGGCAAGACTTTCCCACGCAGCGTGATCTCTCCAGTTACAGCGATATCATGACGAACGCGACGCTCCGTAAATGCCGAAATGATCGCCGTTGCCAGCGTGATCCCAGCGGAGGGTCCATCCTTTGGAGTCGCCCCTTCGGGCAGGTGAACATGGACATCGAACATTTCGAAATCGTCAAATGGCACGCCCAAGTCTTCGGCACGCGCGCGCATGTAGCTCATAGCAGTCTGCGCCGACTCCTCCATCACTTCACCGAGCGATCCCGTCGTGATCAGATTGCCTTTGCCAGGCGTGATCGACACTTCGATTGTTAAGATGTCGCCGCCGAACGGCGTCCATGCCAGCCCGGTGACCACGCCAATTTCATCCTTATCATTGGCGCGCATTTCATCGTAAAGCGGCGGTCCCAGGAAGTCCTCAACCCGTTTCGGCGTGATCACGCGCGTGGGATGCGCCTTGCCCTCCGCTATCTGCCTCGCTACCTTGCGGCAGAGATTGGCGATCTCGCGATTGAGATTGCGCACGCCGGCTTCGTAGGTGTATTCGCGGACAAGCTTGATCAGCGCTGACTCTTGGAAACGCAGCGCTGCGCTGGTCAAGCCGTGCGCCTCTAACTGGTGCGGGATCAGAAACTGGCGCGCAATCGCCAGCTTTTCCTCCTCCGTGTAACCATTGAATTCGATCACTTCCAGCCGGTCAAGCAGGGCGGGCGGAAGCGGATCAAGGTCATTGGCAGTCGTGATGAACAGCACTTTCGACAGATCGTAAGGCACATCGAGGTAATGATCGAAAAAACTGCTGTTCTGCTCTGGGTCGAGCGTCTCCAGCAGGGCGGAGGAGGGATCGCCGCGAAAGTCGCTGCCGAGCTTGTCGATCTCATCGAGCATGAAGACCGGATTGACCGTGCCGGCGCGTTTCATCGTCTGGATGATCCGTCCGGGAAGCGCGCCGATATAAGTTCGGCGATGCCCGCGTATCTCGGCTTCATCGCGCACGCCGCCCAAACTCACGCGGACGAACTCGCGCCCCAGCGCCGCCGCGATGCTTTTTCCGAGGGAGGTCTTGCCGACTCCGGGCGGGCCGACAAAGCACAGAATGGGACTTGCCATCTTGTCCGCCGCCAGCTTGCGCACCGCGATGTATTCCAAGATGCGATCCTTGACCTTGGGCAGCCCGTAATGATCGCGCTCAAGGATTTTTTGCGCCTCAATCACATCTAGGCGGTCTTCGCTCGCTTTTTTCCAGGGAAGACTGGTCAGCCAGTCGATATACGTGCGTACCATGCCGGCTTCCGGAGCCATCGGCGTCATGATCGTCAGGCGGCTCAGCTCTTTAAGCGCCTTGTCATGGACTTCCGGCGGCAGGTCGGCTTTGGCGATCTGCTCTCGAATCTCCTCCAGTTCGCGTTGAAAGACATCGTCCTCGCCCAATTCCGTCTGAATAACGCGCATCTGCTCGCGCAGATATGCCTCGCGCTGACTGCGATCCATCTCCTGCTGAATTTGGTCGGCGATCTCGTCCTTCAGCTCCATCACGCTCAGCGACTCACCGAGCAGCTCCGCTACCCGCTGAAGCCGTGCTATGACATCGATCGTCTCAAGCGCGCGCTGGCGTTCTTCCAATGGCAGAGTCAGCGTTGAGATGATCAGATCGGCGAGCCAACCAGGGTGTTCAGCGTTCAATGCAAACATCAGCATTTCTTCTGGCATGGACTCATTAAGTTCGACCAGCCGTCGGAACATGCTGATGACCGCCTGAATGAGCGCCTGGGTCTTGCGATCATGCGACTCCACATCGTCAAGCACACGCGCCCGCGCAGTCATGTGACGGATGCCTGGCACAATCTCCACGATCTCAACACGCCGCCGTCCTTTACCAAGCGCGCCGCTGCTGCCATCAGGCATGTGCATGATGCGTCCGAGCGCAATTTCCGTACCAATTTGATACAGGTCTTCCGGTTGGGGATTGGCGGCGCTGGGTCGCCGCTGCGCAACCCCGATCACCGTGCCGCCATGCTGCGCCGCGGCTTCAGCGGCAGCAAGCGCCTTGTCAGTCGTCAGATTAATCGGTGAAATAATGTTGGGGAAAACCACTAGTCCGCCCAACGGGATCAACGGACATTCAATTAAGCCATCGGCGTCGGTTTCGGCGTTGTGGATGGCGTAGAACTCAGTACTAGGTATGTCGCTCACGGTTTGATCACAGTTCAATGGGATGTTAAGACCTGATTCTATGTCAAATGGATGATTGCGCCAAGATACAAGCCGCCAATCAAGTATAATTGGTATCGAAATGCGGAAATGGGGGGCTATAATGTCTATTTCCAGGTCCCTGGTGGTCTTGACTGCTTTTATGGGAGTGGCTGCGGTTATGGCAGCCGGACTAATGATTTTTGCGCCACCACAAGTTCTAATCCCTCATGCATCGTTTGATCCGGCTGTGATTTCGCCCAACGCCGATGGCGAGGATGACGTGACCATTTTCACCTATACGCTGACTCGGCGTGCGATTGTTGATATCGTTTTGGAGAGCGATACAGGTGAGGTGTTCTTCTTTCGGCGCGGTGAGCGGCGCGCGGCTGGCAGTTATACCGTCGCTTTCAGTGGTGTTGTAGAGGGCTATGTGCGCGAGGGTGAGGATGTCAGCGGTGAAGTCCTGCGCCGGCTGATCCCCGATGGGGTGTATACCTGGCGGATCACGGCGGTGGACGCCTCGGGGCAGTCGGAACACTTGTCCGGCACGCTGATTGTTGAACATGGTGATGCGCCGCTGCCAGAGATCAGCGAACTGACTGTGTTTCCGCCTGTCTTCACGCCCAATCAGGATGGCATCAGCGACCGCACCGCGATCAATGTTTATCTTGAAAAGCCCGCAATGCTCACAGTTCGCCTTGAACGCGATAGTGTCGAACCGATCATCCTCGCGCAGCGCATGCAGGATCGACGGTCGGGCGATGCTGGGCGCTATCTGTTCGATTACGATGGCGGCGTCGATCTTGGCGCGGAGCCGCCGCCGGATGGCGAATATCGGGTTGTAGCGGATGCTCAGGACGCGGTCGGGCAGCGAGTCAGGCGGACAGCGGCGCTGACCATCCGGGACGGCGGCAAGCCGCTGGCGGAAATTGTCGCGCAGCCGACCGGTGCAACGGTTGTTTTTGAAGCGCAGCCTTATCAGGATGCCTATGAAACGACTCGCAGCGTGCAAGGTGCGCGGATTTCGCCGCCTGAAGACCCGCGCGGATTATCGATGATCCCGATCACACTGCCTGTTGGCGATATGCTGGTCTTTAAGCTGACGGTGGAAAACTACAGCAGCGTGCCAATTCGCACCACCGGACCCGCGCCGGGAACGGTTTACCAATGGGATCAGCGCGCCTCAACGCTCGGTTGGTTCGACGAGTCGGGCGCGTGGCGCGTTGGCATCGACTGCACCACCGCCGCCAGCGATTATCCCTGGCGTTGGGCGCTCGGTGATGAAACGACTCTTCAGTCCGGCGTCGATCCTTTCACGGGCGAGTCGTTTCTGTATCTGCCCGCTGGAGCGCGCGCCGTCGTCTGGGGCGCGGTGCGCATGACTGAAATCGAGGCGCGCAACCCGCAGAACTGCTGGGCGGGTCTGATCCATGAAGATGTCGAAGTCAGTCTGCGCAATAACAATGTCGGAGCGCGTCAGATCGAATTGGTACGTGTGGATTGAGAACGTTACAATCAAGGACAATCATGCTCGCTAACAAGGGATACCATTCATGAAGCGTTCTCATAAGCTGCTGTTTGGAATGCTGCTGCTGGCTGCGGGCTGTGGAGGGGGGCAAGCGCGCGTCGTTACGCCGTTCGTCCCTGAGACCTCAACGCCGCGCTCGACTCCGCTGCCAACTGTCGCAACCCCGCCGCCGCCAGGCGCTGAGTCTAACCCGATCGCGCTCTACGTCCTCAATCCCGGCAGTGGTCGGACGCTGCGCGCTCTTGAACAAGCCGCCAGCAGACTGGAGGACAGCCTCGCTGAGACGACAAGTCTTGCGGTCGATGTCCGCGTTGTCGATGTGCAGGCGGAGGCGATCGCAGCGCTCTGCGCATCCGGGCGCGGGCAGGTCGCGGTGGCATGGCTGAACGGCGTTGGCTATGCAATTGCGCTCGAATCGGGGTGCGGCACGGCGGCGCTGCAAGTCGAACGCGGCACGGGGCGAACGGCATCGACCGGCGTCGGCGTGCGGCTGATCGCCAATCGTGCGCTTAATCTGACGAGTGTATCGGCATTGGCTGGGCGTACATTCTGCCGCGTCAGCGTGGATGATTTCTATACCTGGTTAGTGCCGTCGCTCATGCTGCGGGCTGAGCGCGTCGACCCGGCGTCGCTGCAATCAATTGTGGATGTTGGCGACGCTGGCGCAGTCATCAGCAGCGTGGCTGCTGGTCGTCCGTGCGCGGCGGGCGGCGTGAACGCAGTGGACTATGCCGATCTCGCCGACCCTGACGCGCAGGCAGATATCGTCGAGTTGGGTCGGCCGGTGGTCGTCCCGTATGCCATCCTGACGCTGCCGCCGGAACTGCCGCTGGGCGCGCGCACCGCGCTGATCGAAGGGCTGCAAGCGCTGGCGCTCAACCCCGCGACTCGGGATGTGTTAGAGACGCTCCTGAATATGAATCGCTTGATCGCGGCGTCTCCCAGCGATTTTGCCGCTTTCGTCGCTTTCATGCGCTCGACGGGCGTCGATCTGCGCGCAGCCAGGGACGCATGATCGACCTAGCGGTCATCGTTGTCACCTGGAATGTCCGGGAGATGGCACTGGCTGCGGTGGGCAGTCTGCTCGCTGACCTGGATGAGTCTGGGCTTTCCAATCGGGTGATCGTCGTAGACAGCGCGTCCGCCGATGGGACGGTGGAGGCGCTTCGTTCGGGCTTTCCCAACATCGATATCATCGCCAGCGATGTCAATCTCGGCTTTGTACGCGCCAATAACCTTGCGCTTCGACGGCTCGGCTTTGATCAGGGGCAGCCGCCTGATCACCCGCCGCGCGCGGTCTATCTGCTCAACCCCGATACGCTGACCCATTCAGGCGCGGCTCACAGCCTGTTCAACGCGCTGATGTCCGACTCTCGAATCGGGCTGGTCGGGGCGCGGCTGGAATATGGCGATGGGTCGTTTCAGCACAGCGCTTTTATGTTTCCGGGGCTGTCGCAGCTCTGGGTCGAATTCTTTCCCACTCCCGGACGCCTGATCGAAGGGCGCTTCAATGGGCGCTATCCGCGCCGCCTGTATGATGGCGCAGACCCCTTCGAGGTCGATTTCGTCTTGGGCGCGACGATGATGCTCAAGCGCGAGGTGATCGAGCGCGTCGGCATGTTCGATGAGGGCTTTTTCATGTACTGCGAGGAGATCGACTGGGCGTGGCGCATCCGACGGGCGGGCTGGTCGGTCTGCTGCGTGCCAGCGGCGCGAGTCACGCATTATGGGGGCGCAAGCTCCGGGCAAGCACGCCCGCAGGCGATCCGCCATCTGTGGGAAAGCCGCCTGCGGCTGATCGATAAGCATTATCCGCGCTGGAAAGCGCTGCTGGCGCGGCGGCTGATCGCGCTCGGCATGGCGCGAAAACTGCGAACCGCTGCGCCGGAATCTGCTGAGGCGTATGCTTATATCCGCAGGCTGGCAGCGTCATGAGCCTCACCGCGATTATTCTCACCTACAATGAAGAAGGGCATATCGCCGACTGCCTTGCCAGCGTGCGCTTTGCTGACGAGCTGATCGTGTTCGACTCGTTCAGCACTGATTACACCATCTCCCGTGCAAGTCAGGCGGGCGCACAGGTGATCCAGCGCCGCTTCGATGATTACGCCCATCAGCGCAATGCCGCGCTTGAAGCCGCGCAAACCGACTGGGTGCTGTTTGTCGATGCCGATGAGCGCATCTCGCCTGAACTACAGAACGAAATCCAGACTGCGCTGGTCAGCTCGACGGATGCTGCCTTTCGGATTCCGCGTCATAATTACATCTTTGGGCGTCTGACGCGCGGCGCGGGCTGGTATCCTGACTATCAAACGCGCCTGCTGCGCGTTGGCATGACCCACTACGACATAACGCGCCCTGTGCATGAAGTCGTCATCGTTGATGGTTCAATCGGGACGCTGACCCAGCCGATCATCCATTTCAACTATCACGATGTCGCGCAGTTTCATCAGAAGCAGCGGCGCTATGCCGCCTTTGATGCGCGCATGCTGTTCGATGCCCGCGTGCAGCCCAAGTTTCGCCACCTGATCACGCAGCCGCTGCGTCATTTCTGGTGGCGCTTTGTGACGCTGCGAGGCTATCGGGATGGTCTGCACGGGCTGCGCCTGAGTGCGCTGATGGCGTGGTATGAGCTGGAGAAATATCGACTGCTGCGCGGATTGTGGAGAGCGGAAGGGCGGGCAAATGCCTCGCCCGCCCTGTAGACGACTTACTCGATAGTGGGCTGCAGCACGCCATACGTCCCATCGTGGCGTTTGTAGACCACCCGCAGTCCGTTGTCTGAGCCGTTGGAGCTGTCGTGGAAAATGAAAAAGGTGTGTCCGAGCAGCTCCATCTGCTCAATCGCTTCAAGCTCGGTCATCGTGCTGACGCTCACCTGCTTTCTGCGCACGATGATCGCATCTAGATATTCATCGGGCGTTTCAGCGACTTCAGGAATGGCTTCTGCAGCGTCCATTTCTTCAAGGCTGGCGACAAAGCGTTCGCGTCCCTTGCGCTCGCGTTTTCCTTTGAAACGCTGAATCTGGCGATACATTTTGTCCACCGCCATGTTGATCGCGGCTTCAATCTCTCCGGCGACGGTTTCCTGAGCGCGGAGAATGGCGCCGCGCGCGTGGTAGATCGTGATCTGCGCGACAGCAAGGTCTTCACCGCGCCGCGTGTGTTCCCGTTCTAGTTCCACGCGTACCTCCCGGATATTGGGCAGGTAGCGGTCGAGTTTGCTTAATTTCTTGCGTGTATAGTCCTCCAGCGTTGGATGTATTTTTAGATTACGACCTTGTATGTGGATTTCCATCGCGGTGACTCCTTCCGAAAATGAAAAAATCCGGTGAAATTGTTCAGGCGGACGCCAACGTCAGACAGGTGACCTGACGCGCTCCCGCGTTCAGGGCAGCCTGCGCACAGGCGCGCAGCGTCGCGCCTGTTGTACAAACATCGTCGATCAGGAGGAGGATTTGTCCGTCAACAAGATGGGGTTGTGCAGCGAAGGCGTCCTTGAGCGCGCGTTCTCGCTCTGCACTCGACCGCCCGACTTGGCTGGCGGTGCTGCGCAGCCGGGTTACGGCGTCTGGTACAACTGGGAGGTCAAACTGATGCGCCACATGCACCCCCAATAACATACTCTGATTATACCCCCGTTCGCGCAGTCGTGATGTGTGTAATGGCACGGGGACGACAATGTCAATCTTCCACGCTAACTGGGCGAAGACCGCCGCCATTCGCTGACCGAGCGGTAGTGCAAGTCGCTGTGCTGTGCTGTAATCCGACTCGTATTTTAGGGCGTGGATGGCGCTGCGTAGGCTGCCAGCATATTTTCCGCACGCCGCACCGCTGTGGATCGGCGGCATCGGCGGCAGCAGGATGATGTCTCCGCGGACAAGTTCATCGGCACAGTGATCGCACAGCACCGTATCCACGCGCCCGCAGCACGCGCAGCGCGGCGGGAAGATGAGGTCAAGTGCCAGCGTGTATAATGCGCGAAGCCCGGCGGGTATCCGGGCTTCACGATGCAGAGCTGTCGATTGTCGATCCGGATCAGTCTTCATCCCGGTGACTTTCCCGCTGATTTTAGAAGACGGCGTTGACTTCCGATGACCCGAACAGAATGATCGCGGACGGACCCAGCAGCACGATCCAGATCGAGGGGAAGATCAAGAAGACCATCGGGATCATCATCTTGACCGGCGCCTGATGCGCTTTTTCCTGCGCGCGCTGACGGCGCTTGACGCGCATCTGATCCGACTGGACGCGCAGCAGCTTCGACATGCTCACGCCGAGCTGATCCGCCTGGATGATCGCCGCAACGAACGCAGTCACGTCCGGCACGTCCATCCGGTTCGCCATGTCGCGCAGCGCGTCGCGACGCAGTTTGCCCAGTTGGATTTCGCGCAGAACGCGACCGAATGCGATTGCCAGCTCATTATCCCACTTTTCATATACCTTGCCCATCGCCATGTCGAAGCCCAAGCCCGCTTCAACGCAGATCGTCAGCAGATCGAGCGCGTCTGGCAGCGCCTTCCAGATGTTCTCCTGGCGGCGGCGAATGCGGCTGGACACCATCATGTTGGGCAGAATGTAGCCGAGAAAACCGGCGCCAATCGTGTAGAGCAGCGCCATGCCTGGGGCAGTGGAGGGTGAATTCAGGAAGAAAATTAAAAATGCCAGCACCACTAGGACGAACATCAGCATGATACGCATGGCGAAAAAAGCTGCCGGATCGGTGGTCATGCCGGCGAGTTCAAGCTGATGGCGCGTTTCTTCAAGCTGCTTTTGCGGCGTGAAGCGCGCTGTAGTTTTAGCAAGCTGTTTCATCAGCGGCAGAATCACGCGATCGCGGAACGACAGCGAAAGCTCGATGTCTTCCAACGAGCTTGGCATCTCATCGCGGTCAGCGAACTGCGCTAAACGTTCCTGAAGTGGGTCTTTGTTTTTGTCTTCCTTTATGCCGACATAGACCAGCCCAGTGAAGATCACTGCGCCGACAACCACCACAATCAATACAAGTAACGGATCCATCGAACTTGCCTCAACCTCATCACTAGATGTCGATATCGACGATCTTCTGAACGACGGCGAACCCGATTCCGATCAGCGCCAGACCACAGCCGAGCAGGGGCCAGCCGCACATCTGATTTTCGAACAGGTTGCCCATATATTCAGGGTTGATCGTATACAGAAACAGCGCCAGCACAATCGGCAGACCGCTGATCAAGTAGCCTGTAATGCGCCCCTGCGCAGTCAGCACGCGGATTTCGCCTTTGAGCTTGATGCGTTCGCGGATGGTGTGGCTGATCACGTCCAGGATTTCAGCCAGATTGCCGCCGACTTCGCGCTGGATGTTGACAGCGGTGATCACAAGGTCGAGGTCTTCGCTGTCGACGCGGTTGAGCAGATGCTCCAGCGCGTCTTCCATATCGATCCCCAGCTGCACTTCCTGGACAACACGGCGAAATTCTGTCGAAGTCGGTTCGGGCGCATCGCGGGCGATGGCTTCCATCGATTGAAGCACGCTGTAACCCGAGCGAAGCGCATTGACCCACAAGCCGAGTGTGTCTGGAAGTTGATTTTCAAACTGGAGCAGGCGCATTGCCGTTTTGCGCGCAACGAAAATGCGCGGGGCAAAGAACCCGATAAATGCTGCGACGACACCCATGACCAACTGCTGCCCGAACAGCACGAAGTATCCCAGCGCAAAGCCCCCGAAAATGCCGATCACGTGAAGGGCGGCGTATTCGGAAATGGTCAGTTTCAGATCGGCGCGAGCGAGCTGCTGTTTCCAGGTTTTACCGAAGCGCCTTTCTGAAAGCGTATTGTCGAACATAGTGGCGAGCGCGCTTGGCTTCTTTTCCTTGACCTTTTCTTCTTCTACGTTGATCTCAAGCATCGAATTGAAGCCGATTTGGTTGCCCGCCTGCTCGATCCGCTCTAGGCGCTCCTGGATCAGGTCTTTTTCGGTGCGAACATTGATCACGCCCCAGATGATCACACCAAGGGCGACCACTGCGGCAATAACGATGACGAGAATTTGTGTGCTGTCCATCGTTGGTTTTCCACCTCTGGAACCACGATCACATTGATCACATCGTAAGCGTGGATGCTGCGCGCGTCAAGCGGGCATCCACACTACCGCCGGACACTGGATTAATATGAGCGACCCACGCCGAAGATCGAAGGTGGCAGGTAAATGCCAGCGGCTTCGATCCGGTCGGTGAATTTTGGACGGATCCCCGTCGGACGGATGCGCCCGACGATCTTGCCACCCTCAACGCCGGTCTGCTCGAATTCAAAAATGTCGGACATGGTGATCATATCGCCTTCCATGCCCTGGACTTCGCTGATCTTGACGATCTTGCGCGTGCCGTCACGCAGACGTTCCTGATGGCAGATCATATCGATCGCGCTGGCGATCTGTTCGCGAATGGCGCGCACCGGCAAATCCATGCCCGCCATCAGGCACATCACTTCAAGCCGAGCAATCGTATCGCGCGGGCTGTTGGAGTGCAGCGTGGTCAGTGAACCGTCGTGACCGGTGTTCATCGCCTGAAGCATGTCCAGCGCCTCACCTGACCGGCACTCGCCAACCACAATCCGGTCGGGGCGCATACGCAGCGAGTTGACCACTAAATCCTGGATGGTCACTGCGCCTTTGCCTTCGATGTTGGGCGGACGGCTTTCCAACGTAACGACGTGTTCCTGCCGAAGCTGAAGTTCCGCCGCGTTCTCAATAGTCACAATTCGTTCATCATTCGGGATAAAGCTTGAAAGCACGTTGAGAAGTGTCGTTTTGCCCGATCCTGTGCCGCCCGACACAACGATGTTCAGCCGTGCCATAACACAAGCACGCAGGAATTCGGCGATTTCCTTCGTCATCGATCCGAACCTGATCAGGTCTTCGATGGTCAGCGGTTTCTTGAAGAACTTGCGGATGGTGATCGTCGGACCGACCAGTGAGATCGGGCGGATCACGGCGTTCACGCGCGAGCCGTCGGGCAGGCGCGCGTCCACCAGCGGCGAGCTTTCATCGATGCGGCGTCCCAACGGCGCGACGATGCGATCCAGCACGCGCATGACATGGTCATCGTCTTCAAAGGCGACGTTGGCGCGGGTGATATTGCCTTTGCGCTCAACAAAAATGTTTTTCGGCCCGTTCACCATGATTTCAGTGACGGTTTCGTCCGCCAGGAGCGGTTCCAGCGGTCCGAACCCCTGAATTTCCGCGACGATCTGGTCGAAGAGCCGCTGGCGCTCCGCGCGCGCCAGCACCATATTTTCCTCAGCCAGGATGGCGGCGAACAGTTCCTCGATGTGGGCGCGGACTTCGTTCTTGCGCGACAAATCCATAGACGGATCGATTTCCGCCAGCAGGCGGTTCTGAATGCGCTGCTTCAGATCGAGATAAGCGTTGTTATTGCGCCCAGCCATGCTCGCTTCGCCGCGTCCGACGACAGGGGCATTGCGTGACCGCATGGCATTGGCGCGGGCTTCGTCGCCTTCTGACGGCGGCTGACCACCACGCGCTCCCTGATCGCCCTGGTTTCCGCTGCTGCCTTTTTCGATGCGCTTGAGTAATGACATAAGACATCCTCTTGAACTAACGTGATAACGTGCCGTGCGTGGATGATGGATTTACAATACAAGACGTCAGTTGGCTTTACCCAGACGCCCCGCCAGAATACCGCTGGGCTTGCGCGCTGCTTCTGCCTTCGGCACTGCGTCTTCTTTGTCGCCCTGGGTCATCAGCATGGTGTATAAATAATCCGCGAAATCCATGAATTCTTTCACGGGCGATTTCTGGCGTTCTTTCTGCGCGTTTGCAACCACCGGAACACCTTTGTTGACTGCCGCCAGAATGACCTGCTCATTCAGCGGGATTTTCGCCTCGATCTTACGCTTCAGATGCTTCTCGATTAGGTCAGTGGGGATGGTCACGCGGTTGCGCGTTTTCTCATCCTCAACCCGATTCAGCACCATAACCGTCTTTTCCGGCACATAGTTCATCTTGTCGAACAGATCGATCATGAAGCGCGCATTCTTGACTGATGCCAGGGTTGGTGTTGCCACCAAGATGATACGGGTGGCGATGTCGGTCAGTGACAGCAGCAGTTCATCGAGGCGTCGGCTGGTGTCAACCACGATAAAGTCGTAGCTGTGGGCAATTTTGCTGATGATGCCTGCAACTGCCGTTGGATCGCTGATTTCATCGGCATATTCCGGACGCTGCGGACCGAGCAGAACTTTCAAGCCGCTTTCATGGGTGGATACCACGCTGTCGAAGAATTCAACATCCAGGTCTTCGACTTTATCGACCAGATCGACCAGAGTGGACTGCGCCTGTAGTTTGAGGAAGACGCCAACATCGCCAAACTGTAAATCAGCGTCGATCAACAGCACCTTGATGCCGCGCCGCATCAGCCCGGATGCCAGATTAGTTGCAATCGTCGTGCAGCCGCTTCCCCCGGACGGACTGTACACGACTAAGATATTCCCCGCCCGGATTTCATCGTCAAGGGCGCCGACAGCGGGCTTGCGCGTCGCAATTTCTAAAGGCATTTCCAGCAGCGCCCGCTGCTGGCGGCGAATCGGCTCGTGATTTTTGTAAACAGTGCGGATTGTGCTGTAAAGCTCATCCGGATTAACGGGTTTGAGCAGGAAATAACGCGCGCCTGCCTGCATTGCTTTGCGCATGTAGTCAGTTTCGGTTTGCACCGACATCATGATAACCGCCGTTGTTGGCACGGACTTGGTGATCTCGTTGGTCGCCTGAATGCCGTCCATGTCTGGCATATTGATGTCCATGATGATGATGTCGGGCTTGAGTTCGTTAGTCATCTTAATGGCTTCGCGTCCAGTTGAAGCCGACCCGACAACTTTGAACTCCTGCTCTTCAAAGGCGAGCAGCTTTTTGATATTTTCACGAGTTTCTGGGATGTCATCGACGATTAATATGTTGATGACTTCTTTGGGTTCATTCGGACGGTTGCTCATACGATCTTGCCCTGCTGACTCTAAAAGCGGTAGATGATGAAGTCCCCAGATAAATAGTCGGAGCGCATCAGGATCGTGCGCTCCATTGTGATGATCGGCTGAAGCTTACTGTGGTCCTGGGGCTAGGCGTATCGTATCGCCCGCGATCAACTGACGGATGCTGCGAATCGCTGGCTCAATGCTGTAATCACGCTTGGCAGGCACTTCGATGCCGTATGTCCGCATGATGTAGTCAAGCGTCACCGGAGTGGTCGCCGAACGAGACGCATCGTTGACCGAGCGCAGCGCCAGTGTGACCGGAACGCGCGCCTCAACCAGCCACGTCAGCAGCACAGCTTCCTGCGGCGGCACGCCGAGGGTGATGATGTCAGGTCGGGGCGGCGTTGGGGTTGGCGGGAGCGGCGTGTTCTCTCCACGTCCCTCATCTTCGACAGGAACAGGCGTCGGCGTTGGCGGGATGCCGATGAACTGTCCATCAGGCGGGAAATTGCCGACATGCACCACCAGCGCGTCCTGAATTGTGCGCTGCGTCACCAGACGCGGTCGCGCTTGCCCTTCAGATGGCACAGCAAATACATTCAGCCCGGCAAAGGTGTCAACGCGACCAGGGATTGCTTCGTTGATGCTCAGCACACCGGTCTGTGGGTCGCGCACGAAAGCGCGCAGGATATTGGGCAGCAGCGTCTGGAATTCCTCATCTACGTCCACAAACAGCAGCGAAATGATCAGGTCAACACGGTCGCCATCCTGCACTGCGTAAGCGACGCTCGTCAGGCGGTCAACTGGGATCGACACCGCCACCAAGCCATTAGGCAGGACGGCGGCAGCATCAGAGCCGACACGCGCCAGACTCAGAAAGTCATCCACAACCATGTTCGTCAGGATTGGCTGCTCGCGGAAGATGTCTGTGCGCGCCAGCCGACCGACCACATCCTGAAGGCTGGTCGCCGCATTGAACGGCGCGGCATCTTCGGGCCAAAGCTGAAGCGCGACCGCTGTCTCAGGGATGCGGAATCCGCGCGGCAGCTCTTGCAGCGCTACCACCAGTTCCACAAATCGGATCGGTGTCGCAGTCGGCAGCGGTGTTGCCTCCGGTTCAATTGGCTGCTGTGCCGCTGGGATTTCCGCTGGCTGCGGCGGCGGTGGGTTTAGCCCTGGCAGCACAGCCACGAACACCACTGCGAGTAAAACGATCACAATGAGGACAAGTAAAACAGTGCGAACAGTGCTCGACATAATTCCTCCGGCTCGTTTGTTCCCTGGGGTGGTCGTCACCCTTCAGAGACGGCCCAAAATACACTTTCATGGCATGATCCGCAAGCTCATAGTGTAGATCATCCCATCCCATTGTCAAACAGGCGGAATGTACCCCTGTCATTCGCTGGCAGGAAGCTCCATCCGCACTTCCGTCCCTTCAGCTTCGCTGCTGAAAATCGAGACTGATCCGCCTGTCAGCTCAAACTTTTCCCGAAGTGTGATCAGTCCCTGCACTCGGGGGTCTTGCGATTGTTCTTCTGGATTGGCAAAGGCCGCTTCTGCATCGAAGCCTCGCCCGTTGTCACTGACATTGATCTTGAGCGGATCGCCAGACATATCCAGCATAATCGATATTTCTGTTGCGGAAGCATAATCTCTAGCGAAAACCATTAATTCCTGGATGCCTCTGAAGATCAGCACCTCGCGGTGTGTCTGCATCCGGCGTTCCTCGCCGAGGATATCCAGCTTGACCGAAATGTCATTCTTCTCGCGGAAGTTATCGACATAGCGCCGGACGGTGGGGATCACGCCGAGGTCGTCGAGCATCATTGGGCGCAGATCAAAAATGAAGTCGCGGACTTTCTGGAAGGTCGCCGAGGCAACCGTCTTGAGATTGTTCAGTTCTTCAGCGGCGCGCGCCGGATTGCGGTCGAAAAGCCGCTGGCAGATTTCAGCTTGCAGGATGAAATTGGTGAGCGACTGCGCCGGACCATCATGCATTTGCCGCGCAAGCCGCTGGCGTTCCTCTTCCTGCGCGCTGATAATGCGGACAATATTTGCCACTCCCTTGCTAGTGCCGCCGCTCTCTTTCGACTCCGCTGACGCCGGCATCACGTCTACACCCTGGAGTCGATTGATGATCTGCGATAGGAGCTGTTGATCGCGTTCAAGCTGCTCACGGGTGCTTTGGAATTTCTCAAGCTGCCCGCGCATCGTTGTGAGACGAAAGCGCGCGTCGAGCGCTTCATCATATTTTGCGCGGATGTCTTGGCGCGGCACGGTTTCGATATTGTCCTGAATTGTTCGCAGTTCAGCGGCAATGTCGGCGTTGCGATGCTGTTCACGATCCACAACAAGCTGAGTCTGATCGATCTGCACCTTCAGCTCAGCCAGCTTTTCACGGATGCGCTTCATTTCCTGCGTAATCAAATCGATCAGCTCATCTTTACTGCGGGCTTCGGTTTGGAATTGATCGACCATACTTGTTATGGCGGGGATGCCGCCTTTCCTCCTTCAGACAGATAAGCTTACTGGTGGCGGGTGATGTCTTGTAATCGCACCCAGCCGTAGCGCAGCGCGGTGACCGCAGCTTGTGTCCGATCCTGGACATTCAGCTTCTTCAGAATCGAGGTCATATGATTCTTCACGGTTTGCTGGCTGATGCGCAGGCGATGCGCGATCTCTTTATTGCTCATCCCCTGTGTGACGAACTGCAAAATTTCCATCTCGCGCGGACTGAGCGGCACATACGTTTGATCGCCGTTGGCAGCGTATCCGCCAATGGCGTCGATGCTGCTGCTGATCCAGCTCAGCAGCGCCGCGCGATCCATCAGTTGATCGTTAACCACATACGAACCCTGTGCAACATCGCGGATGACGCCGACGAGCTGCTCCTGCGTGATATCTTTCGGACAGTACGCCGAAGCGCCAGCGCGCATCGCGTGCAGAACCTGCTCGGCATCATGATAAGCAGTCAGGACAATGATGCGGATCTCGCTGTATTCATTCTTCAACTGCCGCATGATTTGCAGACCATTAATATCTGGCAGGTTAATGTCCAGCAGCATGATATCGGGCTGTAGTTTCGCAGCCTGTTGCAAGGCGTCCGCTCCTGTTGCGCACTGTCCTACGACAACCAGATCATCCTCGATCTCGACTGCTTTCTGCAAACCATCGCGAAACAGCGGATGATCATCCACGATCAGGACAGAAATACTACCGGGCGGCACACTGCGATGTTCCATCACGTCACTCATCATCGAGACTATTGGCTGATTTACATTTTTAGAAAAGTATACATCTGTTTTTTCGCCATCAGCAAGCTGAACGTCTCGCAGCTTCGCATACTTGCAAGGTGCTTGTATAATACAGCTTACGAGCAGAGTTTGAGCGCGCTTTCTCCGCGAACATAGTCGCGTGCAGTGTGGAACCTATCAATATTCATATGGAACGTACCACTATCGACAGTGTAACATACTATCATCTCCCTGAGTGGGGGATAAAGCATGGAGTTTTCACCCGCGCCGGCGGAGTGAGCAAAGCGCCTTGGGCATCGCTGAATCTGGGTGGCAATGTCGGTGACACGGCGCAGGCGGTGCGCGCCAATCATGAGCGGATGTATGCTGCGCTTGGGGTGCGTGCGGATCGCGCCTGCACCGTCTGGCAGGTGCATGGGATCGATGTGGTTTACGCTTCTCGTCCTGTTCACGGAAGACGCTGGCTTGCAGCGGCGGACGCGCTGATCACGGATCGCGCTGACACCCCGCTCGCGATGCGCTTCGCGGACTGCACGCCCATTCTGATCTTTGATCCGCGCAAAGGCGCAATTGGCATGGCGCACGCCGGCTGGCGCGGCACAGTGGCGGGGATGAGCGCTTCACTGGTTAAGGCAATGGTCACTGCCTTTGGCTGCCGCCCTGCTGATATGCAGGCATGGATCGGTCCGAGCATCAGCGTTGACCGCTACCAAGTCGGGGAAGAAGTGGTGACCGCTGCTCGTGCCTATTTCGGAGACGTAAACCAAATCATCCGCCGCGATCCGGCAGACGGAACCGCCTATTTCGATCTCTGGGCGGCAAATCGAATCGACCTGGAGCGCGCTGGCGTCGAAAACATCCAGACGGCTGGGCTTTGCACGGCGGCGCGGACGGATGAATTCTTCTCTCATCGCGCTGAAAAAGGGCGTACAGGTCGCTTCGGGGCGGTCATGTCACTATGAGCCAGCCCCATCAGATTGCCGACAACTTAGCGCGGGTGCAGGAACAGATCGCGGCGGCATGTGCGCGCTCCGGGCGCAATCCGGCGTTCGTTCAGCTGATCGCGGTCAGCAAGACACACCCGGTTGAGACTGTTCTGGCTGCGCTGGAAGCGGGTGTGCAACATTTAGGTGAGAATCGCGTAGAAGAAGCTGAGTCGAAGATCCCGGCTGTCGAAGCGCGCACGTTGCATCGACCGACTTGGCATATGATTGGGCATTTGCAGAGCCGCAAGGCGAAAGACGCAGTGTCGCTCTTTCCAGTGATCCATTCGGTCGATACGGTCAGGCTGGCGAACAAACTGTCGCGAGCGGCGGTTGAGACTGGGCGGACACTGGACATCTTTCTGGAGATCAATGTCTCCGGTGAAGCGAGCAAAGCCGGCTTTGACGCCCTGAACTGGCAGAGGGAGCCGGCGCGCCGTGAGCAGCTTCAGGCGGATGTGCTGACGATTGGCGCGCTTCCTGGTCTGCATTTGTGCGGACTCATGACGATGGCTCCTATCGTCGAGCGGATGGAGGATGCGCGCCCGGTCTTTGCCTCACTGGCGGCGCTGCGATCCGCATTAGTTGAAGCGACCGGCATCCCGCTGCCCGATCTGAGCATGGGCATGACCGATGACTATCCGGTTGCAGTTGAGGAAGGCGCGACCTGGGTGCGGGTAGGGCGGGCAATTTTCGGCGAACGACGAGTCTAACGAAAGACAAAGAGGAAATTGATGATCCTGATTTACTACGCACTACTGCTGTTCGAACTGGTTCTGTTCGCGCGTGTTCTCTTAAGCTGGTTCCCGAACATCGACCGCAGTAATCCATTGATCCGGATGGTGTATGACATCACCGAACCCGTTCTGCGCCCGATCCGCAGCGCGCTTCCACAAACGGGCGTGTTCGCCACGATCGATCTCAGCCCACTGCTGGTGATTGTGGGCATTAACCTGCTCATACGCTTCATTTTCTAGCGAGTTGCGCATGATTGAATTGCGTGTTACGATTCATTGCGACAATCATCTCGCACGGGTGGCATAAGAGGTCAACATGTCTGTCAAGCGTGAGTTCAATATTACCGATGCGCGTGGCGGTGCTGCGCTGACCATCCGCGTGGTAACTCAATCGGCGCAGACTGAGCTGGCAGGCATTCAAGAAGACGGCGTCCTCAAGATTCGGTTGGTCAACTCTCCGGCGGGCGATCCGGCGGCGAATGAGGAACTGCTGAATTTCCTCGCAGTGCAGCTGGGTGTCCCGGTGTCGGCGCTGGAAATTGTCGCTGGGGCGGGTGGACGTGAGAAAATCGTCAGCATCGAAGGCATTACTACGGAGCAGGTTGAGCAGCGCCTGTTGGGCGCGACCTAACTAGTGAATCGTGGCTCGGTGTGCGGTTTTGTTGGCAGCAGCGTTTGCGATGATGTGGGCGCTGCCAGCGTGCGACTCGGCGTCGGACAGTGTGCCGCTGCCGACGGCTACCTTGATCGCGCTGCCGACGCCGGTTCCAACCACGCCGCCTACCAGCACGCTGCAGTCACTTCCCGCACCCATCGATCTGATCGAAGCGCTTCCCGTTGAGCCAACCGCTGAACCGTCTGATGATCTGATCTCGGTCGATCCGATTGCGGCGGAGCTGGTGGCGCTGGCGCGCGCCTATGTGTCTCAGCGTGATGATCTGCCGCTCGTGCGCGTCCGTCTGGTTGAAATCACACCCTATATCTGGACGGACACTAGTCTTGGCTGTCCGTCCCCCGATGTGGTTTACGCGCCGGCGCTGGTCGATGGCTATCGCATCGTCCTGACGACAGGCGAGCAGTACCATCTCTTTCACACCGATTTCGACCGCATCGTTCCCTGTTCACCGGAGAATGAAGTCCTGCCGCAGACAGGTGAATGATGCGCTCAGTTCGCCGCAGGCAACCCGCGCCCCAACTGCATCTGAAGGATCGCCAGCGCCCGATGCGCGCTGATGCGCACCCCATCCTGGCGATCGCGCAGAGCATTATAGAGCGTTTTCATCGCATTGATCATGCCAAGCTGCCCGATATTTATGGCAGCCAGCTTACGTGTTTCTGTATCCCCTTCGACTAACGCCCGGATAAGCATCTGGCTGGCGAGATCGCCCTGAGGGAGCTTTTCCCCCTTCTGTGATACCCAGGTTTTGAGCCAGTCGATCTGATCCGGCGTTGGATAAGGCGCAGTTGGCGAAGTGGGGCGACCGAATTGCAGTTCTTCATACGCCTGCTGCGCTGCTGACTTGACATACCATTGATCGTCGTCCAAGTAAGCGCGGTAAATCCAAATGAGCGCCCAGGTTGTGCGCAGACGCCGCAGCCCCATTGCGCCCGAACGACGGATCATGTAGTCGCTGTCCTGCATCGCGGCATTCAGGATCGGATAGCCCAGGTCTGGCATCATGGCAAAGGTTTCCGCCGCTGCCTGACGCTGACGTTCCGTCCCGTTTTCAAACACATCGCGCAAGAATTCGACCGCGTCCGGCGTGCCAACTGCGCCGAGTGCCAGCGTCGCAGCGACGGCGACATCCTCTACCTGATCGCGCACGAGCGCGCGCAGGTCTTTCAGCGCCTCCGGATCGCCCATCGCACCCATGCCGATACATGCCAGCGCTCTGATCTCCGGGACGCTGTTGCGAACGGCTTTACGGAGGATGAAGAGGGCGCTTCGCTGATCGCGCGTCTCAACCAGCGCGGCTGCGGCGCGTTCGCGCAGGAGCGGATATTGGTTCGGCGCAGTGAGCATCAGCCCGTAATGCTTAAGGAGTTCACCCCGCCATGCAGCATCAACTGGCGCGAATGGCACCCAACGCGCCATCTCAATCACCTGTTCCTGCATCAGGTCAGTCGATCCATTCAGCCGCGCTGTCACAATCGCATCCATTGGCACGCGCCCCGCCGCATATGCAACTGCCTGTTTCCAGGCTGGATTGTCCAGTTTTGCCGTGACCTGCTCCGGGGTTTTCAGCGTCAGGCTGGCGAGGTAGGATGCCAGCATCGGATGGAACTGGTAGCGGTCGCCGCGATAGCGGATCAGCAGACGGGCGGCGCGCAGCGCGCCGAGCAGCCGACCCTGCACTGTCGCAGTCTCCGCTGTATCTTCTTCTTTTTTCCGCCCGCGCCCGCGCTTAGCGGCTGGTGCTGCGGCGTCTGTGGAGGACTCGGCGCTGGCACTGGCATCGATGCTAGGCATAGGCAGCGCAGCGTCCATGTCATCGCCGATGTTCAGGGCTTGCAGGCGCGAACTTGTGATAAAGCCTTCTTCAAGCTGAAGCGCGCCCATGAGTGCCATGCTGTTGAACGTGCTGTCCAGATAGCGGTCATCGGGCAGACTGCGTTTGAGGAAGGCGCGCAGCCAGCCTTCATAGCCGGGCATCTCGGTGTCATCGGCATAGGCAGCCCACAGTTTGAGCGTTAGTTCGAGCGGATTCAGCCCGCGCACACCGACTCGGCTGCGGTCAACAGCATCAGCGGCAACCGGCTTCACATTTCGACCCCGTCGGCGTCCGATAGCCGTCCACATGCCGCTGAAGCGGGTGATGTAGTTGTCGATGTTCGCCTGATGCCAGGGGCGGATGTAAACTGGCGTGAAGCCTACCTTGACCAGTCCGGCAAATCCTGTCGCAGGACCTGCCGCGATCACGAAATTGCTGCCATATTCCTTCATGAACGCCGCCAGCCACGCCAGCGCTGCTGGGCGCTCGCTCAGCGGCAGATCGTCGAAGCCATCGAGCAGCAGCAGCACCTGCCCTTCAGACAGTCGGCGGTAAATGTGGCGCGGGATAGTGCTGGCAGTGACCCGCTTGACGATGTGCTGGACGGCGCGCACAATCGGCTCAGCCGGGTCGATCTGTCCGCCATATTCGTTACCGAGCCGAATATCGCCAAAATGCACATAGATCGGCATCAGACGATTGAACAGCGGTAGCTTATTCTTTGTCTCTTCATCAGCTTTTTCATCAAATTTGACGCCGCGCTCCATTGCTAACTGCTCTTTTGCGCGCTGTTCCATCATCACGCGCTCTTTGATGCGGACGCTGCGCTCTTTCTCGTTCATCCGCTCTTCTTCCGAGTCCAGCTGCTGCTGAATCGTGTCCGGCGGCGGCGTGAAGCGGATTTTTCCCAAGCTGTGCAGTGCAATCGCGAGCAGCGCGGTTGTACGACCGCTTCCCGGCTCGCCTAAAAGTGCGACTGCGCGGCTGCCTTCCGACAATTCGTTAATGCTGAGGGTGTCGATGTTGTAATGACTGTACAGGGATGGGTGATCGTGGGTTCTGGGGACGATTTCAAAGACATCGCGGTATTCATCCGGCGGGATCGGGCGCGCAAATTCCTGCTGCGGGACGAAGCGCGGTTCGATCACGATATCGGAGAGCTTCACCTGCCCGCCTGCCAGATGCGCCGACTCGCAGAAGGCGATCAGGTCGGACACATACCGACTGTCGGCGCTGCGGACTGCTGCATTGCTGACTTTGGCGGTCGTGTCTGACAAAGTTGCCGCTGTTGCCTGGAATAAACCGCGCGCGCGATAAACTGCATAGGCAGTGATCCACCCGGTGACCAGACCGATACCAAAACTTCCAAGATCGAAATCCATGATCATCGTCTCCAGAGCGCCATCGAGGTGCCGCATAACGCGCTTTTACATCACAATTTTATCGATCCGACGCGGCGCTGACCATAAGAATTGCCCACGTTCTGAAGCGGTTTAGCATGTACAATGAGAATTATCTAAGGTAACTCGGTAGTAGGGCGCGGCGCTCGGGGAGGGAAAGATCAAAGTGCGGGATACTCTGATTGAGCCGATAGTACCCAAGGCGCACATTATCGGTGCGCGCTATAGTATGCATATCACACCGCGTGAATGGCGCTGGGTGGTGATCATCGCGGGTGCGTTCGTGCTGCTGGCATTCACACCGCTGATCTGGGTTGCGCTGCGCGGCACGCCCGGATGGCAGTTCATGGGGGCGCTGCATAATTATCTGGATGGCGCGACTTATTTCTCAAAGATGATGCTGGGCTTTGAAGGGGAGTGGCTTGTCACCTTTCAGCATACCCCGGAGTCTCACGGCGGCGCGCTGATTCAGGTTGTGTATCCACTGCTCGGGCATGCAGCCCGTCTCACCGGTGTTCCCTTGATGGTGATGTTCCATGTGGCGCGGATGTTTGCTGCGCTGTTCATGTATGTGGCGCTGTATCAGCTCAGCGCTGTGATCTGGCAGCGGAAACGCACGCGCTTTCTGTTTTTCGGGATTGTCACGGTTGGGTCGGGCTTCGGATGGTTTCTTGCGCCGACGCTGCAGATCACCACCTTTCCTGATTTTCCGCTGCTGCCTGAGGCATTTCCGTTCTACAGCACCCTGATGAATGTCCATTTTCCGCTGACGCTGGCGCTGATGGCGCTGATGGCATCGCTGTTCATTCAGGTTTTGCGCCCTGGCGGAGATGATGATCCTGTCTTCGAGCGCTATTGGGGGATGGCAGGGCTGATCAGCGTCGCGCTGGCGCTGCTCTATCCGCAGGCGCTCGTGCCTTTTGGCGCTGCATTGGCGGTTTATCTCGGCTCGATCTGGTGGAAGGATCGGCGCATCCATCCGCGCCTTCTGACTTGGATGCTGGCAGTCGTGATGCCCGCGCTGCCACTGGCGGTGTATTACGCGATGGTCATCATGTACAATCCCTGGATGTCCGAATGGAATCGCCAGAACGTCACCGAAGCGCCTAACCCACTGGTCATGGCGGCGGGCTTCGGCATTCCGCTGCTGCTGGCGCTTCCAGGGATTTGGCGCGCTGTGCGGCGCTTTGAGCGCGACGGTGACCGTCTGATGCTGCTCTGGCTGATCGCTATAATTGTGGTTATGTATCTTCCGACCAACGTGCAGCGCCGATTTGCGGTTGGCATGATGATCCCGATTGCATATTTTGCTGCGCGCGCGCTGGAAGACACATGGCTGCCGCTGATCAGCCGCCGCGTCCGTCAGCTTGTTTTTGCGCTCCTGTTTCCCTTTATCGCGGTCAGTCAGATTCTCATGTTATTTCTGCCGATTGTGCCGGCGCTGGTCGGATCGCCGCATCTGGTGATGGGCGTATTCCTGCAAAGCGACTATGCGGCTGCATTTCGATGGCTGGATGGTGAGGTTGGGCGGCGTGATGTGCTGCTGGCGTCACCGGTGGTGAGCGCCTGGATTCCCGGATGGACAAGCGGGCGTGTCATCTATGGACATCCGTATGAAACGCTCCATGCGGAACAGAAACAGGCGCAGGTCGAGGCATGGTATGCAGGTCGTGATGACTGCGCCGGGCTAATCGAGCGCTATCAGGTGAAATATGTCCTCTACGGCGCGAATGAACGGCAGCTTGGCGCAGGCACGTGTCTGGCAAGCCTGCGTCTGATCGCTGTCTTTGGCGATGTCGAGATTTATGCGCCTTGAACAATGGGGAGCGGCGGCATTGGTCGGCGTGCTGCTGCTGCTCACCGGATACCAGCTCGGTTCACTCCCATTCACACCCGGAGCGCGCTATTCGGACGCTGTCACCTCGCATTATCCTGCAGCGCTGTTCTTCTATCAGAGCTTTCAGCGGGGTGAACTCCCGCTCTGGCGCGAAACGATTATGGGTGGGCAGCCATTCATGGCAAACCCGCTTAACAAGACTGCCTATCCTCCAAACTGGCTCAGCGCTCTCCTTCCGCCCCCTTTCAGCCTGAATCTGCTGATGATCGCTCATCTGCTGATCGCCGGCTTGGGCATGTACCGCTGGACACAGCTTCTGGGGCTGCATCGGCTAGCAGGTCTGACGGGGGGCGCGGCATTTGCGCTTTCGCCGCGTCTGATCGGGCATCTGGGGGCGGGGCATCTAGATATTGTCTATGCGCTTGCGTGGTTCCCCTGGCTGATGGCTGCGGTCGAACAGCATTTTGAACCCGAACGAGCGCGCGGCTCATGGCTGTTCGTCGGCGTAACTGCCGGGCTGATCGTCTTGGCGGATATGCGCGTCAGCCTGTTTGCGCTGCCGCTGGCGGCATGGTATGCAGCGCATCTTGCGATCCGCAAGAAAGCGCTGGCGCGGCTGCCCGCGCTGCTGCCGTCGGTTTTGGTCTGCGCTGTCCTTGCGGTCGGCGTGATCATCCCGCTGCTGTTTTGGTCGCCCCATCTCAGCCGCGCCGCGCTCACGCCGCAGGAGTCCGGCATCTTTTCCCTTCAGCCTGAGATGCTGCTGGGACTGCTCATGCCTGCGGGCGCGAATGTTGAACTGCTCACGTATGTCGGGCTTGGCGTTCTGGGGTTGGGGCTGGTCGCGCTGATCGCGCAGCCGCTGCGCTATGCACATTGGCTGATGGTGATCGCGCTGGCGGCATGGTATGCGCTGGGCGAAAATGGGCTGCTGTGGCGCCGACTGGTCGAGCTTTTTCCGCTGCTATTATGGTTTCGCGTGCCGTCGCGCGCATGGGTCGTGGTCGCCCTGATCCTGCCGCTGCTCGCCACTTATGGCGTGGATCGTCTGCTTGCCAGCAGGCGCGGCGCGCTCGCTTATCCGCTGATCGCAGTGATGGCGCTCGATCTGCTGCTGGCAGGACGCGGTTGGCTGAGCTGGCGCTCAGATTGGCTCACTGATGAGCAGCGCGCCCTTGCCGCTGCGCTGGTGGATTTGAGTCCGGGGCGCATTTACTCCCCAACCTACAGCCTTGAGCAAAGCACGGCTGCGGCGTATGACCTGCGCATTTTCGGCGGAGTCGATCCTTTTCAACTTCAGATCGCGGCAGAAGCGATACAATTAGGTGGGGGAATGGGGATTCAGGGCTACAACGTCGTTCAGCCGCCGCTGCTCGGCATGACAGGTGACGATCCAGCGACGGCGAACCGCGTATACACGCCCGATCCGGCGCTGCTGGCGGAGTGGGGCGTTTCGCACGTCGTCAGCGCCTATCCCATTGATCATCCGCTGTTCGAGCAGGCGCATGAGCCGGTTGGCAGCATCTTCATTTACGCGAATCGGGTGTTGAATGACGAGAGCATCCCGTTTCCGGCGCGCCAGATCGATATCAAGGTGCTGAACGCCAACCATCAGGGGACGCTGGCGGCAGCGATCATATCCGGCGTATCATTTTTTGTCTCGATAACTGGGGTGATCGCTTGGCTGAGTCGTCGAAATTGACGGATATACTTTGCGGCATTGTCAAACAGATTTGGAGCGCGCGTGTCACAAGTGGAACGTCACACCCGCCTGCCGATCTTTATTCTGGCGGGAGCAGTCGCAGTGGTTATGCATCGGCTGTTTCTGGGCGAGTCGCTGTTCTGGGGACTGCCGGCGCTGCAATTCTTCCCCTGGCGTCTCTACGGCTTTGAGCTGATTCGTGATCTGACGCTGCCGTTCTGGAATCCATACAACGGCGCGGGCGCGCCGCTGCTGGCGAATTATCAATCGGCTTTTTTCTACCCGTTAAATTGGGTCGGTTTGATACCAGTTTCCGCCGCGGCGCTGGCGCTGATCATGAGCGCAGCTGCCGTAGTTCATCTTGTGCTGGCGGGATGGGGCATGTGGCGGCTCGGCGTTCGCATCGGTCTTAGGCCGCTCGGCGCTGGCACAGCTGGCATCGCCTTCGGCATGAGCGCGTATCTGTTCGCCCGACTGCACACGTTCCCGATCATCAGCGCGGCGGCGTGGCTTCCATGGCTGCTGTGGGCATTGTATGGTCTGCTGACAGTGCGCCGCGTCCGTGATGGGGGGTGGACTGCGCTTTTCGTCGCGCTGCTGCTGCTGGCAGGTCACGCGCAGACCGCATGGTACACGCTGCTGCTGGCAGGGCTTTTCGCCGTTTGGACGGCGGCGCGCATTCCGCCGCTGGACACCAGCGGACTGCGCCTGATCGGTTACCGCGACACGATCTGGCGGCGCTCCGCGCCGCTGCTGGCGACTGCGGGCTGCGTCCTGATTGGTATTGGGGCGGCATCCGCGCAGCTTCTGCCCACCGCCGAACTGCTAATGCAGTCAGGACGCGCAGATGGCGTTGAGTCGTCATTTGCCCTGAATTACAGCTATGCGCCAGCGCGCGCCCTCAACTTGATCGCCCCGAACATCTTCGGCACGCCCGCGGATGGGTCGTATTACACGGAAGGCGCGTATTTCGAGGACGCGGTCTATGTTGGGATCATCCCTTTATTCTTGGCGCTGTCAGCAGTCCTCACCGCGCTGCGCCGCCGCCAGCACGAACAGCGCCCCGTTTTTCTGCGCTACGTTCCACTGGCGCTCGGAGTCGTCTTGATCGGATTCGTGTTCGCTTTGGGGCGCTATACGCCGATCTTTCCGTTCTTATATGACTATATCCCCACTTTCGATATGTTTCAGGCTCCCGTTCGCTGGCATCTGTGGACGGTCACAGGGTTGTGTATCTTAGCGGGGATCGGCGCGTCGCTGTGGGAGCGTTCGTTCAAAGCCCTCCGCAGAGCGCGGTTGGGACTGGCGGCGTCGGCGGGGGCGGGAGCAGTTCTCGTTGTAACATCGTTTTTTGTGCAAGACCGCGCGCCAACTCTGCCGACTCTGACTCAGGCGCTGATCGTGATGTTCATCGTAGTCGCGCTGCTCTGCGCGCTGATCATTGCGCAGCCAGAGGCGGATTCGCCGCGCCGACCGCGCTGGTCAGCGCTGGTGCTGCTGGTTGTCGCCTCTGATCTGGCCGCTGCGGCGTGGGGGCTGAACCCAACAGTTCCCTCAGCATTTTATGAGCCGCTGACGGATATTAACGCGGACGCGGGACGCGGGTACTGGTCGGAAGCCCGCGAACGCGAGATCAAATTTGACCTGCTCTTTCGTTTTGATGACTACCGGATCGCCGCTGATGGTTGGGCGGCGGTGCGGCAGAGCGGCTTGCCTAACCTCAATTTGCTTGACCGGACGTATCTGCTCAATAATTTCGATCCGCTCCTGCCCGCGCCGTATCTCACCTATGTAAACCTGATCGAGACGAGTGAGAACCCGCGCAAACTGCTGCGTGCAGCAAGCGTTGACCGCGCCTTCGACCTGGGCGAGCTGATGGCAGCGCCGCGTGCTTGGCTGGTCGATGCGATCTGCTGGCACGTCGATGAGTCAGCGTTGATCGCCGCGCTTACCGACCCCGTCTGGAATCCGGATATGACCGCGCACGCTCTCGGTGACGGCGGCTGTCCTCAGCCGAGCGAAGGCAGGGTGGGTGAGATACGGCGGTTGACGGACAGCGCGAGTCGGCTTGTGATCGAACTGGAAGCCAATCGCGATGCCTGGTTGATCGTGGCGGACAGCGATTACCCTGGCTGGACGGCGATGGTGGACAGCCAGCCGGCGTACATTTATCGCGCTAACCTCGCGTTTCGCGCTGTGCAGGTTCCAGCCGGCGTCCACACGGTCGAGTTTGCCTACAGACCCTGGTGGACGCTAGCGGGCGCGTTCGTCAGTGCCGTGTCACTTTTAGGCATCCTGATCATATTTCGCATCAAGCCCGCCATTGGGCGCTATTGACGTAAAGGCTTGAGGGCGGCTGATGTTCTTCTCACCGATACCAAAACGACGGCTTCAGCTTCAGATTTCCGAACGCCGCGCGCTGCTTGCGTTGGGGGATATCGCTGCTGTTGTTCTCTCCGTTCTGATCGCCCTGTATATCTGGTCGGTGGTCGATGCGCAGCGCGGTTTCACACTTGAGTTTGTGCTTTCTCAGGGCGCGTGGTTCTTTGCGCTGGCGGCGCTCTGGCTGCTGCTGGCGAGCGCCAACGATTTCTATGAGCTGCGTATTGCTGCGCAGCGCGGGCGGACAGTGCGCCGTCTGCTGTTGATCACGGCGCAGACCTGGGTGGTGTATATCCTGGTATTTTTCGTATCGCCGCCTGGCACGCTGCCGCGCCTGTTCATCATTTACTACGGAGTCGCATCGCTGATCCTGATCGGCGCATGGCGGCTGTCGCGTCCATTTCTGCTCGGCTGGACAAGCGAGCCGCGCCGCGCCCTGATCATCGGAACCGACTGGGGCGCGCAGGCAATCATCGAAGCCATGCGCAGCTACGCCGATGGCGAATATGAGATTCGCGGCATTATCAGTTCAGCGGATAAGGTGGGGATGTTGTTCAAAGGCGTGCCAGTTCTGGGGACAGGCGCAGACCTGATGAATTTTGTCCGGCGGGATCGGATCAGCGAGCTGATCATCACGACCACCGATCATCTGCCGGGTGACGTGTTTCCAGGTGTCATGGATGCGTATGAGCAGGGCATCTCGATTGTCCCGATGCCGATTCTCTACGAGCGCCTGACCGGGCGCGTCCCAGTTGAGCATGTCGATAACAACTGGGCGGTGGTTTTTCTGCCGGTCAGCACCCATGATGGGGTCATTAACCCCTATCCATTCCTAAAACGCCTAATCGATGTTACGCTGGCGCTAATGGGATTGGTTCCATTCATGGCGCTGCTGCCTTTCATCGCGCTGCTCATCCGACTGGACTCGCGCGGCGGCATTTTCTACACGCAGGAGCGCATGGGGCGCGGTGGGAGGCGCTTCAAATTGATCAAATTTCGTTCAATGGTGCAGAATGCGGAGGCGGAGACTGGCGCCGTCTTCAGTCATGCCGGCGATCCGCGCGTGACGCGCTTCGGTCGCTTCATGCGTAAAACGCGCCTGGATGAGCTGCCGCAGTTGATCAACGTGCTGCGCGGTGATATGAGCTTTGTCGGACCGCGCCCCGAACGACCGGAGCATGTCGCGCGGCTGACGGAGAAAATCCCTTTTTACCGCACCCGAATGATCGTCCGTCCCGGTCTGACTGGGTGGGCGCAGGTGCAGTACAGCTATGGCTCGACCGATGAGGACGCCATGATCAAGCTGCAATACGACCTCTACTACATTCGCCATCGCTCGCTGCTGCTGGACATGAACATCCTGATCCGCACGGTCGGCAAAGTGCTGAGCATGAGCGGGGTCTGATGCGCGGGCTGACGATTGAACGCACGGCGGCAGTCCTGCTTTTTGCGCTGGTCTTCGCGCTGGCGGCGCGCATCCCCGTCGATACCGATATGTGGTGGCATCTGCGCAGCGGGGAACATATCCTGACGCGAGGCTTCATCTATACCGATCCCTTCTCCCACACGATGCAGGGCGAACCCTGGATCAACCACAGTTGGGGCGCGCAGATCATCCTGCTGGCATTCTGGCGCGTCAGCGGCTATCTCGGACTGACCGTTTATATGGCATGGCTGGCGACGGCGGGCATGTATGTTTTGTTTCGGATGAGCGCTGGCAGCGTCTACGTGCGCGCGTTTATCATCGTTATCGGCGCAACGGCGGCGGCGGTTTTCTGGTCGCCGCGTCCTCAGATGATCTCGTTTTTTCTCAGCACCATCGTCCTTTATCTTCTTTATTTATACAAAGTCAGACGGACTGACCGAGTCTGGCTGTTCGTGCCGCTGATGGCGCTTTGGGGCAATCTCCACGCTGGTTTTTCCATCGGATTCATCATCCTCGGCGGATTCATCGTCGGGGAGGGGATGCAAAATCTGCTCAATCCTCGTTCTGCAGACACATTGGGCTGGCGCAGACTCGGTAAGCTGATTGCGATTGCCGTGCTGTCGGTTGGCGCGCTGGCGATCAACCCCTATGGATTAAACATGCTGCTTGTGCCGTTTCAGACCATCGGCATCGGCGCGCTCCGCAGCTTCATCCAGGAGTGGAACTCGCCGAATTTCCAAGAGCGCCAGACTTGGGGCTTCATCATCCTGCTGTTCGGGACGCTGGGCGCGGTCGGCGCGAGTAAGAAACCGCTGGCATGGTCGGATTTTGTGCTGCTAAGCGGCACGGGCTTTCTCGCCCTGACCGCCGGGCGCAATATCGCGGTCTTCAGCGTGATCGCCGTGCCGGTGTTTGCATATCATGTGGACGCGGCGCTGCGCGAACGCGGCTGGATTTTGAAGACCGTGCGCCGTCCATCGCCGCTGATGAGGCGGGTCAATGCCGTGATCGTCGTTCTTGCAATTCTCGGCGCGGGGGCAAAGACGCTGCTGGTGCTGGACGAGCAGATCGTCGATCCTGAACTGCGCCGCATCCTTCCAGTTGAGGCAGTCGAGTTCATTCAGCGCGAGCGCCCCGCCGCTCCGATGTTCAACAGCTATAACTGGGGCGGCTACCTGCTTTACGCGCTGCCCGATTATCCTGTTTTTGTCGATGGGCGCACTGATCTCTATGGCGATGCGCTGCTCACCCGCTATCTGCAAACTGCCCTCGGCAGTCCGGGATGGGAGGATGCGCTGACAGAATATAGTATCAACCTCATCCTTGTTGAGACGGGCAGCGGTCTCGCCCTGCGCCTGCTGGACGATCCCGCCTGGAGGCTTGTTTATGATGATCCACTCGCCTCGATCTATGTGCGAGAGGTGGCATGACCAAGCGCGCAGAAACCGGTCTCGGCGGTCTGCTGGGCGACTTTCGCCTGCTGCTGCTGCTGTTTGTGTTTTTCCGTCTGATGCTGATGCTCGTCCAGATGCCGCTGGTCGTCGGGGGAACTGAGCGCGGGGTGACCGCCGGCGGGGACTATTTCTATTATTTCCAGCTCAGTTCGTTCGTCCGCGAAGGACTGCTCCCGTTTCGGGACTGGTGGAGCGAATTTCCGCCCATCCCGCATGCGCTGACTACGTTTGTTTTCCTGCTGACGGGCGCGAACTTCACCGCCTTCGCGATGTTTTTAGGCATGATCATGCTCACCTTTGAAGTCGGCAATCTGGCGCTGGTTCGCTCAATCGGGGATCGGCTGCATGGCGCGCAGACCGGCATGGCGCTGGCATGGATTTACGCCGTGACATTCGCGCCGCTGGTATTCATCTGGTGGAATTTCGAACCGCTGGTGGCGTTTTTTCTGCTGCTGGGCGTGAACGCGCTGGTGCGAGGGAAAGATACTGCGTCTGCGCTCTGGATCGGCGTTGGCGCGCTGGTCAAATTCACGCCGGCGCTGATCCTCGGCGCGGTCTGGCGCTATCGACCGCCAGCGCGCGCGCTCAGCGCGACGATCACCGCGGGCGCGGTGTTTGGGCTGGTCTACCTCGCGCTGTTCATTCAATACCCGGAGAACACCGCTGCCTCGCTGACTGCGCAGTTCAACAAAGCGTCGTATCAGACGGTCTGGGCGCTGATCGACGGCAACTACCGCACGGGCAATTTCGGGTCGGCATTTGAACGACTCGATGTTGCCAACGCTTACATACTGACGGGCAATCCGTCGGTTGTAGCTGGGCTTGTGCGCTTGGGGGCGGCGGCGCTGCTCGGATTGTTCGTCTTCACCCAAACGCGCCGCCGTGACAGCAAGGGCATGGTCGCTTTTGTGACGATTGCGCTGCTGATCTTTTTTCTGCAAGCGCAGGGCTGGAGTCCGCAGTGGCTGGCGCAGATCGTCCCGCTAGTGCTGCTCTGCTTTCCCACACGGACGGGCGTGCTGATGGTGCTGATGCTGTCGCTGGTCGTTTTTGTCGAGTATCCGTTTCTGTGGCTGCGCACGGGCGATACCGGCGGTGTGATGGCGGGCGCGCTCCTCACACCCTTCATCGTGCTGGTCGTGGCGCGCACGTTGATCCTGCTCGCCATCTGTGGCGCGCTGTTCGGGATGCTGCGCCGCTCTGTCTTATCAGACTCATGAACCGCGTTCGTCACACCATCGCTTTCGCTGTTGTTGCCTTGATCGGCGCGGCGATCATCGTGCGTCTGGTCGGTGCGCCCAATTACCCCGATGCCTACTACCATTTCAACGCGGCTGTGCGGCTGGCTTCTGGCGATGGATTGACCGACACATATCTTTGGACATACATCGGCGCGCCGGAAATCGGCGTGCTTTACCCCTCGCATTTGTATTGGATGCCGCTGACCTCGCTGATCGCCGCGCTTGGCATGGCGCTTTCCGGCGCGCCCGGCAGCCACGCATCCGCACAGTTTTTGTTCATCCCGATGCTGGCGGGGACAGCGGGCATCGGCTTTGCGCTCGGTTCCCAGCTCGGAAAATCGGCGCGCCATGCCTGGGCTGCCGGACTGATTGCGCTCTTCAGCGGCTACTTTGTGCGCTTCTGGGGCGCGATGGACACATTTACGCCGTTTGCGCTGGTCGGCGCGCTCTGTTTGCTGCTGGCGGGGCGGGTGACGGCGGGTGACTCGCGCTGGTGGATCGCGCTGTCGGCGGGTATGTTCGCCGGATTGGGGCATCTGACGCGGGCGGACGGGGTGCTGCTGCTGCTGACGGCGGGATTCGTCTGGCTGATCAGCCGCCGCCCCGTTCGTTTAATAGCCTTGCTGATCCTCGGCTATCTGATCGTCATGACGCCCTGGTTTGTGCGCAATCTGGCGGAAATCGGGTCGCCGCTCCCGCTCGGCGGGACGATGACGATCTGGATTCGCGAATACAACCAGTTGTTCAGTTTCCCGCCAACGGCATCGCCTGCCGACTTCTTCGCTGACGGGCTGGCGACTTTTGCAGCGACGCGCTGGGAGGCGTTCGTCAGCAATCTGGCGACGTTCGTCGCGGTCGAGGGCATGATCGCCATGACGCCGCTGATGCTGATCGCGCTCTGGAAGCGGCGGCGCGACCCATTTCTGCGCCCATTCGGGCTTTACGCGCTCGGTCTGCACGCTGCCATGACGCTTGTCTTTCCGTTTCCCGGCTATCGCGGCGGCTTGTTCCATTCGGCGGCGGCGCTCGTCCCCTGGTGGGCAGCGCTCGGCATGCTGGGAGTGGATGATGCGGTCGATTGGCTGGCGAAGCGGCGGCGCTGGCGTCCGCAGACTGCGAAACGAGTCTTTTCGACCGCGCTGGTCGGTCTGGCGCTGATGTTAAGTTTAACCTTCGGCACGGCGGGGCGTGTCCCTGATGATGCGCCGACTCCCACGTTTTACACGGCGCTCGATGCGCTTCTCCCGACCAATGCGCGAGTCATGATCAACGATCCAGCCGGTTTGTATTATCATACAGGTAGAGGTGGGGTTGTCCTGCCAAACAGCGCGCCGGATGCGATCCCTGGAATTGCGGCGCGCTACCAGATCGATTATCTGATTCTGGAGTCGCCTGAAGCCGTGCCTGTGCCGCTCATGGCGCTTTTCGACACGACTCCGGACTACCTTATCCCAATCCCATTCGATGGAGGCGCGCGAGTCTATGCGATTGCGTTGGATTGACCTGATCTTGCTGCTGGCAGCGCTGGCGTTGGTGGCGCTTTATACTGTATCGGCGGGCGGCGGCTTTCCGCTCGATGACAGCTGGATTCACCAGACCTACGCGCGCAATCTTGCGCTGACTGGTCAGTGGGCGTTTGTCCCCAATGTGCCGAGCGCTGCTTCGACATCGCCACTGTATACTGTCATGCTGGCGCTTGGCTATGCGCTCGGAGTCCCATTTGCGCTTTGGACGCACGGTATAGGCGCACTTGCGCTCGGTGGGACGGCTGTGATCGGGCGCTGGATGGGGATGAGAGCTGGCGCAATGTTCATACCTGGCATGAAAGGCATCGGCACATTGAGCGGGCTGACGCTCGTGCTGGCATGGCATCTCATCTGGTCAGGCGCATCGGGCATGGAAACAGCGATCTTTTGCCTGTTGATTCTGGGCTGCACTGCCTATGTTTGGCGCTGGATCGACTCGGCGCGTCCGTTATTCGGGCTGGTGATCATTGACGGTGCGCTGTTTGGTGTGCTGGCGGGGCTGCTCACGCTGGCGCGTCCCGAAGGCGCGCTGTTGGTCGCGCTGATTGGCGCGGCGATGCTGATCGCCCGACCCAATCTGACCTGGCGCGGCGTGATCCTGTGGGGAGCTGCCGGCGGAGTCGGTTTTTTGATCACGCTCGCCCCGTATCTCGCCTTCAATCTCAGTATGACTGGCGGACTGCTGCCTAACACAGCGGCAGCCAAACAGGCTTGGGCAGCGCCGCTGCTTGCAATGGACTACACTTGGCGGCTGCAGTTTCTGATCGAGCCGCTGTTCGCGGGCGGTCAAATCCTGCTGCTGCCGGGGTTGTTGGTTTACACTGTGATTGCCTTCACCAGCCGCCGGACGGCGGCGCTGTGGCTCCTGCCCGTGATCTGGACGCTCGCCCTGATTGCGCTGTATGCGGCGCGCCTGCCGCTGCCTTTTCAGCACGGGCGCTACATCATTCCAGCCCTCCCGACCTGGATTATCGCCGGCGTGATCGGCTCAGCGTGGCTGTACCAGCGCGCGCTGCGCTCATTGATCGGGCGTGTGCTGGCGCGCACCCTGGCGGGATCGACAGCGGCGCTCTTTGTCACCTTCGCGTTCACGCTGGGTCTATCCGCGTATCGTCAGGATGTGGCGATCATCGATCAGGAGATGGTCACGGCGGCGCGCTGGGTGCGCGATCATCTCGCGCCGGACGATCTGCTGGCTGTGCATGACATCGGCGCGCTCGGCTACTTCGCGCCCCGCCCGATCCTTGATATTGCCGGTCTGGTGACGCCGGAGGTCATCCCGATCTTGTTCGATGGTGATGCGGTGTGGGCGCTGATGGAGGAGCGCGGCGCAGCCTACCTAATGGCGCTGGATGATCAGGTTCCCAACGACGACCTCAGCGATCCGCGTCTCTGTCTGATTTTCAACACAGGCGGCGCGCTCGCTCCTGTGTCAGGCGGCAGTAACATGAAAGTCTACCGTATCGCCTGGGATCGATCCTGCTAATTTAAGTCCCATTGCGTCGTAGTAGTAATAAATTTACAATATTCGTTATTCTTTTGTGCCATCGAGGTCGCAACCAATGGCTGACCTTTTCAAAAAACTGAGTCTCTTGATTCGGGCAGGACTAAACGACGCAATTCCGGAAGCGATCAACCCGGCGGCTCCACAGCGCCGCCGCCGGTCACCAGAGCGCCTCGGAAAAGATATCGACAAAGAAGTGGCGCGCTTGCGCGAACGGGTGAATGAGGCGGTCGAGTATGAAGGACGGCTGAGCGACCAAGTGCGCGCGCTTGAGCAGGAGATCACGCAGTGGAACCGTCAGGCGGATGAGGCGGTCATGCGCGGCGACGAAGGCGGCGCGCGCTATGCTGTTGAGCAGCTCAAATCTGCTGAGCGCCGTCTTGAAATGGCGCGATCCGACCTGAAGGCGCATCAATGGGTCACGCAGGACTTGATCCAGCGTGTCAATTTACTTGACGCAGTGATAGCGGACAGCCGTGCTGAAATGCAGACAACGGCGCACGAGAAGACCGCCGCAGCCGCTGAAGCGGGTGTAGAGGCAGCGGCAGTATCGATGGCGGATGTGCTGCGTCAGGCGCGTGAAAAGGTCAGCGCGCCGACCCAGCCGCCAGCGCAAGCGAAGCCCGATGATGATCTTTCCGAGCGAGTGCGTCGTCTGAGTAAACCCTGAGGTAGAAATGGGCGCGCAGACACTCCTAATCGTTGCTGGTGATTATGATCTGGCGCTGCAAATTAAGCGCGCCCTCACTGATCATGGCTGGGAGCTTCAGTTCGCCTTCTCTCATCGAGATGCTTTGTGCGCGATCATTCAGGATAAGATCGCGGCTGCTATCGTTGATGCTGCTATGTTCGACCGCTGGACACGCGAAGCGACGATCGTCGCTTTGGCTGATGTTGAGAATGCGCCGCCTTTGATCGCCTATGTCTCCGATGCGTTGGGGGATATCAATGCGCGGCGCACGCGGGCGGAAATCGTGACCACGCTTGACCAGGATGTGCTGCTTGCCAAGCTTCGGCGGTTCACCCAATCTCCCATACAGGATGGTCTTGTTAACACTGCGCCGCTCAATTTACCGAGTCGGGTATCTTCACAAGGGCTGATGAGCGCGCTGTCGGATCGTCGAGACGAGGAAGTGGAGACGCTGCTCGCGTTGGGTCGTTCGCTCACCGAAGTGCTGGACTTGAGCGAGGTGCTGAATCGTGTGGTTGGCGCAGCGCGGCGGCTCACCGACGCGGATGAAGGCATGATCCTGATGCCCGATGGCGACAACAGCGAGCTGTACCTGCGCGCCCGCGTTGGTATCGACCAGGAAATAGCGCGCAACTTTCGCGTGAAAACCCGCGACACGCTTGCTGGTGAAGTGTTTCGGAGTGGTCAGCCGGCTTTGATCGGCGCAAGCGGGCCTCTCAAAGTCAAAACGGAGTATTTTGTCAACTCTTTGCTCTACGTGCCGATTGGGCTTAAAGGCAGTACGATCGGTGTTCTGGGTGTGAGCAATAAGAACAAAGACAATCTGTTCGACCTTCGCCATCAGGAGCTGCTGCTCAACCTGGCTGCGTATGCCGCTATTGCCATCGAAAATGCCCGCGTTCATGAGGAAAGTATCCAGCGCAATCGCGAACTCAAGGCGCTGGTCGACGCAAGTCTGGCAATCAACGAGAGCCTCTCCCTGGATGTGCTGCTGTTGAATATCTGCAATCAGCTTCTCAAAGTGATCGATGTCCATCATGCAGAAGTCTACCAGTGGAATCGGGATGAGCAGCGTTTGGTCTCGATGGCGCGCGCGTTTGAGAAAGGCTATCCATCGGGCGCGGATATGCCGCTCAGTTCCGACGATCAGGCTTTGCTCGATACTATGCTGGATGCACGCCGCCCTGTCATTTCAGAAAATGATGGCGCGACCCGGATGCTGATTCCAATCAAAGGTGGAGAGCGGGTTTATGGGCTGCTCCGCGCTGTCGTTGCAACACGCGAACAAGCGGAGCGAGCGCTTCAACAAGCGGGGCGCGCTGGTCGCGCCGCGCTTGAACTGGTTACCGGACTGGCAGCGGGAGTGACGGAACGTCATTACCGCCAGGCACAAGAGATCGTCAGATTGCTCGATGCGCAAATGCTTGACCTGGCGTTGATGGCAGGCGCTGACGCATTTCCACGACTCGTGATGTCAATTGGACGTGAGGCGCTTATTGGCACGCGTCGTTCGCTTGATCTGCGCGCTTTTTCCGACATTATGGCGATCATTGAGGAGGATCGTCCGCTGGTGCAGCGATCTGGCAGCAGCTTAACTCCAGGCGGGCGGAAGCTGCTTGAAAGCTGCGGCTGCCGATCTTTGCTGGCAATTGCTATGGTGTATCACGGGGAGCGTCAGGGACTCGTAGTGTTCGGCGACTTGTCAGAACAGCGCCAGTTCACTGCTCGCGAGGTCGAGCTGGCGCGCGCCTTGATCGCCCAGGCGTCAATGGCGTTGGCAAACGCCCGGCTGCTGCTTGATCTTGAAACCAGCCTGCGTGAACTTCAGGACACACAGGCGCGTCTGATTCAGACCGAGCGCCTCTCTGCTATCGGCGAACTGGCGGCGGCGGTTGCCCATCAGATCAACAATCCGGTGGCAACAATTGTGCTGGACAGCCAGCTGCTTTTGGATCGAACGGATATTGACGACGAGATGCGTCATTCTCTCAACGCTATTCTGCGCGCGGGGAAGCGCGCGTCAACGGTAGTGCGGCGTTTGCTGGCGAGCGCGCGCTTCGACACTGACCGCAATCCCCCCGAACCAATCGATGTGGTAACCACGATTGAGGAGACGGTTGCCTTAGTCAAGTCTTACATCGAACGGGATCGCATTCGGGTTCGCGTCGGCACAATCGATACGCCGCCACCGCCAGTGTATGCATCTAGAGGTGAGCTGGATGATGTCTGGCTGAACCTGCTCATTAACGCGCACGACGCGCTTGTCGGTCGCCCTGACGCTCAGATCGGTATTGATGTTCACTGGCGTGAGGGTGATCCAGAGGTGGAGGTGGTGGTCTGGGATAACGGATCGGGCATCCCCGAAGCGATACGCGATAAGATTTTCAAGCCGTTCTTCACCACCAAGAAGGTCGGGGAGGGGACAGGGATTGGTCTGCATATCTGTCGTCAGGTTGTCGAGCGGGTAGGCGGGACAATTGCGGTTGACAGTCAGGAAGAACTGGGAACGCGCTTTATTATCCGGCTGCCGATTATGCAGGGAGTGCCGATATGCCACACGTGATTGTAGTCGACGATGATCAGGAAGTGCTTGAAACGCTGGGGCGTGTCCTCAGGCATGAACACTATGATGTGACACTGCTGAATTCTGGGTTAAACCTCAATCAGGTTCTGGAAGAGCGGCTGCCCGATCTGCTGATCCTCGACATTATCATGCCAGAGATCGACGGGATCACGATCTGCCGCCAGCTTCGCAGCCATCCGCGGTATGTTGCGCTGCCGATCCTCTTTCTCACAGCCAAAGGCGCAACAGAGGACATCGTCAATGGGCTGGACGCAGGCGCGGACGATTACGTGGTTAAGTCGTCTGAGCTGGCGGAACTGCGCGCACGCATCGCCGCGCTGCTGCGTCGTGGCTCGCGGGAAAAAGCCAACAACGCCACGCTTCAGGTCGGCGATCTGCGACTAGACTCGTTCACCTATCAGGTCTTCATCGATGACGAGCCGATCCAGCTCACCTTGACTGAGCATCGCCTGCTGCGCTACATGATGGAGCATCCCGATCAGGCGCTGTCGCCCGCGCATCTGCTTCAGGCGGTCTGGGAATACCCCTTTAATACCGGTGATCCCGACTTGGTAAGAGCGCATATTCGCAATCTGCGCGCCAAAATTGAGCGTTCGACCGACCGGCGTTACATTCGCACCATTCACGGCGTCGGCTACATGATCGCCAGTGAATAAATGAATTCATGAATATTTCACATCTTACCCACCGAGATTCGGTTCGAGTTCGACTATACTTGGCTCAAGCCTATTTTCCGTCTCGGTGTCAACAGCTATGCATGAAATACTGATCGTCGATGATGATGAGCAGTTGGTCAATGTGGTTGAGGTTGTCCTTAAACGTGAAGGATACTACATCACGCGCGCCCAGACCGCGCGTGATGCGCTTGAATTTCTGAAAGTTGGTCGCCCTGATCTAGTCATCATTGACATGGCTCTGCCGGATATGGACGGAGCAGCACTTTGCCGCACGCTGCGCGACCATTCACACACCGCTAAAATCCCAATCCTCTTTTTGACCAGTTTAAGCGCAACGCACAGCGTGGTTGACGCCTTTGAGAGTGGCGGGGATGATTACATTCGCAAACCGTTTCAACCGCGCGAACTGGCGGCGCGTGTGCGCGCGCATTTGCGCCGTTCGATGCTTCTTCAGTCTGACGGCGGGACTCTGATTCGCTTCGTGCCGGATAATCACTACGTTTATATCAACGACCGTGAGATCAGTCTCACGCCGGTCGAGTATGAGCTGCTGAAGTATCTGTGTGAGCGTCCGTTTCGACTGCATACGCCTGAAGACCTGCTCACCCATGTCTGGCACTATCCCAATGGTGTCGGCGACTCGGCGCTTGTTCGCAACCATATTCGCAATCTGCGCCTCAAGATCGAGCTTGATCCGGAGCGCCCAATGATTCTGCAATCACGGCATGGACGCGGCTATGTCCTTAAGGCGCACGCGCTGTTTGACCAGCGCGCTTATCACGCCGCGGAACAAGGCGGAAGCGCTCTAAGCAAGCCTAGATAACTCGGGATGCGCGGCTGGCGCATCCTTTTTTGTGCCTCACTATCCGAATATCTCTACAAAATCCGATCAACTTCTTCACACTACCAGCGCAGTTGGTGACAGATGCTTATGGTATGATGGTTTTGCGGGTAAAGATATTGCACTCGCAGTATCACTCTGGGTGGGTCAAAATCATTTTCGAGAGTGCGCGATGCGAAAGTTACTGCTCACGATCATACGAATTCTAGACGGAACGCCCGCTGTCTACGGCAAGCGCCAGTCCGGTCAGAGCGTCGTCGAGTTGGCGCTGATCACCCCAATTCTGATCATCATGCTGGCGGGTCTGACTGAAATCGGCTGGTTTGCCAACAATTATCTCAACCTGCTTGACGTAACCCGCGCAGGCGCGCGCCGCGCAACCACGTTCACTGATCAGCTTTCGCCGCTGTCATGGAATAACGTCCATACGTACGTTCCCAATAGTTGGCTACCGTCGGCAGAGTATCACATGCCGGAGAATGCTGCCAATGGCGACAACAATGCTCGGCTGCGTTCGCGCAACTACAACCCGGTGACCGGGCTTTGCACTGAGACCATCCCGAATTTCTCGGATGCCATCGGCTTCTACGACTCGGTCATCTGCATCATGCTGCGCTCGATGCCGCCGCTTCGCCTGGAGGACAACGGCGTGGACGACATCATCATTTCCGGCTTTGCGGTGGCGCGCGTCGATCCGCGCCGCAACAATCCGGATAAGCCGAGCCGCACTGGCGGCGATCCGCCTTGGCTCGGCGCAAACCGCCCCATCCTAGAGGATGTCCCGCAGATGGTAGTGGTCGGTCGCTATCCTACCAACGCCAATGAATGCGATGTGACCGAGGATGCAGGCGGAAATGCGCAGCTCGTCCCGCTCGAACCGCGTGATCCCTTCGATTTCAATGAGAATGGCTTGGTTGACCGCGCTCTCTCACCTGGTGCGCCGGCAATCAACCCGCTGTTCGAAATCGAGAATGAATACAGCGAACTCGTCGGCTACGATCCGACGGCAGCAACCATCGAGGATGCTGAGAAACAAGTCGGCTTTTCATGGTTCGGACATCATCGGATACCAGGGACGCGCTGCATCGGGTCGCTTTGGACGATGCAGCGGGTTGAGCAGTTGATGAACCTGCCTAATTTCAACCTCAACAGCCCGCTGGGACCGGTGGATCAGTCGCGGCGTGAAATGCTGCCGAACCAGGGCATCGTGATTGTCGAGATGCATTGGCAGCACCGCTTGCTGCTCAATCTGCCGTTCTTCACGGCATTGGGCGACATGCCGGTCATCAATGTTTGGGCGGCGTTCCCGCTGCCGACTGTCGAACCGTATATCGTTTTCCCGTAAACGTGCGCCGGGAGCAAGTTTCCATGAACAGTTTTTTGTCATCTGTGTTCAAGCATTTCAAGCGGCGCGGGCAAGTCGGGCAGTCACTGCTCATCCTCGCGCTCGGCTTCATCGCCCTGGTTGGATTTGTCGGCATTGTCACCGATGTATCGCTGCTGTTCGTCCGCTACAGCAGCCTGCGGCGCGCGGTGGACGCGGCGGCGGTTGCGGCGGCAGGGCAGTTTCGGCGTGTTGCCGACGATCCCAGCGCAGGTATCAGCGGCGAAGCTGCCAGCTTTGCGACGCTGACGCTGGCAGCGCGCCAGTTCATTGAGCTGTATGGACTCGATCCAACCAATGTCTTGGTTGAGACCTGCCGCGCTCAGAACATCCAGCGTGACTCCAACGGCAATCCGGTTTTTGTCAATCCGGGCGATGAGGCGCGCTATCGCCAGCTTTGCACGCCGGATGAACTCAAGCTGGTGCGTGTCACGGCGCAGATCGAGTCGCCAACGGTGTTTCTGCGTCTGCTCGGACAGCCGAGCATTATCCTGACCGAGTCTGCCATTTCACAGACCGCAGTGATCGATGTCGTGCTGGTCTTCGACGTGTCCGAGTTGATGCTGGAAGATACCCGATACAGCACTTGGGCGGCAGCGGGCTACGACAAAGTTTACATTCCACCGGTCATCGAATATTATCGCCCCTTGGCATGGAAAGCCATCCTCGATACCACCCACGATCAGCACCGCACCTCTTACACTTACTACACCTGGGATCCAACCCCTTGGAACGACGAGGCGCTGCGCACGGAGTGTCAGTGGTTCGCTTGGCCGACCACTGAACACAGTAAGAATGCCGTCCCCGATTGGCTGCGCACGGTCTATGAGACGGCGGCTGTTAATATGGGCATGTCAGTGGCTGATCTTGAGGAGCACTTCCACTACTCCAATTCCAATCCGAATCCGGATCAGCCGCCGCCGCCGTTGTTATTTACCGGCTTCCAGCCGACGTATGATTATTTCGGCTGCTGCAATGACCCCAACGGCGATGGTAACTTCGACGATCTGCTCTGCGAGCCGTTCCGCTCAGCTCGCAATGCGGCGGAGGAATTCCTCGCCCGTCTCGACTTCCTGCGCGGCGACCGCGTGGCGTTTGTGGCTTTCGACCGTTCCGCCTATCTCATCGATCCGGATGGTCAGGGACCGCAGCCGCCGATGATCGAGGTTGAGCGGACGCTGAACCGCGACGCTGCTGGCAATCTCCTCGATGTCGGTCATCCTCAGTATCGCGAGGGCGCGGTTGAAGTGCTTCGACGACTGCTCGGTGTGCGCGCTGAACCCAGCTTTTACGCCGACACCAATAACGACGGACGCTGGGATGGACTGCGCGACTATACACGTGTTCGCACTTACGCCGACTATCGGATCACGCCGACTAAGCAGATTCTTGACTTCCCAGTCGCCAGCGCCTGTCCGTTCGATCAGGCGCTGAACCCGCCTTCGCGTTCGGGCGTGGAGTTTGCCTATGTCGATGGCACGCCCACTTCGGTGATCGAGCTGGAAATCGAGCGGAGATATGAATACTATCTGATCGACAGCATTCTCACCACCCCGCTCTGGTACGTCCGGGAGAGTGACACACATCAGAATCCGTTCCGCCGCGCCAGCTATGAACAGCAGGCGTCGTGCGCTGGCGGCAACTTTGGCGAAGCTCTGCAGATGGTCAACAATGCCCTGTTCAATAATGCCCGCCGCGAAGGCGCGGTCTGGATGATGGTCATGCTCGGCAGCGGCGCAGCGGGCGCGAGCAGCCCGATGTCCCGCAACGGAGTCACCTTGCCATCGCCTGCGCAGCCGTTCGCGCAGACGGCTGGCGGCGTTTACCGTCCGCTGCGCGGAACGCCGCCCGATCTGACCGATACCACCCCGTCGCGCGAGATCTACCCGCCCGCTGGTTACGGCTCGTTCGGGCTGTGTCCCTATGGCACGGAGACGAGTCCTGGCGAAATCCTGATCGACAAATACTTCCCGTTCTGCAGCGACAAGCGACCGGAAACCCGCAATTACTGCAGCGTGCTGGCGGTTCAGCCCAATCTCCAGGCGATGGATGATTATCCCAACTGTATCGAACTCTACGATGTGGATGATTATGCCCGTGACTGGGCGGATTGGCTCGGCGTCGCCAATCTCAACATCGCTGGCGCTTCCGGTCGCACAGGCGAGCAGCTCCTGCCGACTATCTTCACCATCGGCTTCGGCATCGATTTCAAGAAGACAAGTGTTCGCGTGGATGGCGAGATCGTAGAGTGTACAGGCTTGACCAATCGCGCGCTTTGGGAATGTCTGCGCTCGGTCAATCTCAGCGATTATCTGGGCGAGGAGCTGCTGCGCTATCTGGCGGATATTGGCGATAACTTCCGCATCGACGATGATTACTGGCAGTCGCGCCCTGTCCTGCGCGACCGGCTGCCCAACGGCGTCGATCCGGCGACCGCCAGTCCTGAAGACTACGGTCAGCGAGGTCCGTGTCAATTGTCGATTGCGCGGGCGATTGCGGAAGGGTATCTGAGTCAGGATGCTTATGCGCCGCTGCCGCCGCGCGAAAGCTGTGGCAATTACTATAACGCGCCGACGGCGGCTGAGCTTAATCTGGTGTTCAATGAAATTGCGTCTCGCATGTTCACGCGCTTAACTCAGTAATGCTGCGCCGGGTTTTTTGCCGGAGGGGACAATGACTCGATTAGACAGACGTACTGCTGTGAGAAGGAGAGGGCAAACGCTTGCCGAATTTGCCCTCACCCTGCCGATCTTGCTGCTGCTCATCTTCGGGATTATCGAATTTGGGCGCATCTTTCAGGCGTGGGTGACGCTGCAAAACTCGGCGCGCGCTGCGGCGCGTTACGCTACGACCGGGCAGTATGATGAAGCGCGGTATCCGCTTCAGCTCAACTATTTACCGGCGCAGCCGGCATCAGGCGGCAGCCCAGCTGTGCCTGCCGGTGACCCGAATTCGGTTGTGCCATGTGTCGGCAACGATGAAATCTCGCGCAGCATTTATCCTGGCGACCAGCGCGGCTCACGCAATACTAGTTTCACGCCCAACGGGCTGGGGACGGATACTTTCGACATCTACACCGGCGGCATCGAAAGCATTTTCGCCACCTGGAACGGCGGCAAGGAATGCGACCCAGCAGACCCGGAGGACCAGGCGCGGCGCAAAGACATGGTGCGCATTCTGTCCATTATTGACGAGGCGCGGCGCGGCGCGGTTGGCTTAGGTCTAGGACCGAACCCGATCCCGGAGCCAGTCGTCGGCGACACCGGAACCAACCCGGAGCGGGTTCCCTGGTATCATGTCTGGTATCGTCCGCTGCCCGGCGCATCGGTTTCGCCGCCGCAGTATACCCAGCTTCGTGGATCGGATCGCCCCGGCTGGTTCGACGTGATGATCTGCTCGTCGCGGATCAAGTATCTGCCCGGCAATGAGCCGAATCAGGCAAATCCGCTGGAGCGGCGTTTCGTCAGTCTGCCACCGGATGTTGGCACTGATCCGCGTATGCCTGTTTGCTTGCTCCAGGAATTCCCGCCGCCGGGGAGCCAAGCGGAGGCGGAGGGTTGGACGAATAACTTCAATCGTCCTTGGCTCGATGCCGGCGGTCCGGGTGACACCGTGAACATTGTTGTCACCTTCAATCACCCGTTGGTGACACCGCTGGGTATCGCGCCGTTCCTGCCGCTGCAAGCGCGCCGCGCCGCTGTCAACGAATCGTTCCGCGCGCCGCGCGCGGCTCCGATCAGCGGTTCTCTGCCTGATCCGGACATCACTTTCCGGACGCCAACCCCGACGAACACGCCGACGCTGGACGTGCCGACGAATTCGCCAACCAGCACCTTCACGTCGACCAACACCCCCTCCCCGACTTCGACTGCCTCGGCGACTCCGACCGATACAGCGACGCTGCCGCCTGCGTTTGACTGTTCCTTTGTTTCGCTGGATACCTCGCTGCAGTTGACCAATAACCAGGTCTCGTTCACGATCAGGAACAACTATTACCTGCCGCTGACGCTGCACCGGGTCAGCCTGAACTGGGCGACGCTTCCCAGCTATCCGAGCATGGGCGTTGGCACGATGTTCCTGAGCAGCAGTGTAATCTACAGTCCCGCCAGCATCGATACATCGCCGGCGACAGTGGCAGGCGCGCCTGTCAGCGAGGGTCCGTTTGTCACGGGCGCGAATCTCACCATTCCGGCGGCGACAAGTGGCGGCGGCGGATCTGTTCCTGGCACAATCCCGCTGCGCGCGACGTTCTTTAACGGACCGTTCCCACTCTCTGCGGGTCTGCAGCCGCATAATTTCAACGGCACGGTCATCACGGTCATCTTCCAGGGTACGGAATGTCCGCTGACCTTCAATGTTACGCCGCCAGCCGCTACGCAGCCGCCGCAGCCGACGCCTGACTGCGTGGTCAGTCCGCTGCGCATCTCAGCGGTGGACTTCGCCCTGGGCAGCGGTATCGCCCGTTTCTTCATCACTAACCTGGGCAACACGCCGGCGACGGTGGTCGGGATGAATATCAACTGGACACGCTTCGGCAGTATGGCGCTCTGGCGCGTCTCCGGCGGCGGTGCAACGCTCGGCAGCAGCCTGCTCATGTGGCAGTTTGCGCCGTCGTCAGGCGATACAACGCCGCCAACTGTCGGCGGTCAGGCTCCTGTGACCAGCGAAGGCACGTGGATCAACAATCTCACTATTCCGCCAGGTGGCGCGAGCTTCCCGATCTACGTCCAGTTCCTTGGTGTCGGAACGCCGCCGCTGCCTCAGGCGCAGCCGGGCGTGAATGCGTCGCAGTTCAACGGCACGACCTTCTACTTCGATGTCCCTGAGTGCTTCATTGTGGATCAGGAAGTTCCGGTTGAGACTGTCCCGCCGCCGACCAATACGCCGACGTTCACGCCGACGCGGACGCCGACGCCGACGTTCACGCCATCACGGACATTTACGCCGACGCGGACATTTACGCCGACGCAGACGTTTACACCGTCGCGGACGTTTACACCGTCGCGGACGCCGACGCGGACAAACACGCCAACGCAGACATTGACACCAACGCGGACGAACACGCCGACGCAGACATTGACACCAACGCGGACGAACACGCCGACGATCACGCGGACGCCGTCAAATACGCCGACGCGGACGAATACGCCGACGCGGACAAACACGCCAACACCATCACTGACGCCGACGAACACCAACACGCCGACACCGACCAGCACCTTTACGCCGACGGCGAGCAGAACCCCAACGCTAACGCCCACACGCAGTATAGGCTGCTCCGGCAGTCTCTGCTAAAGCGAAAACGATTGAAGGTGGGATTTGCCCACCTTCATCGAGCATGACATCAACAGTCCCACTTACTAGGAGTGGGACTGTTTTACGTCTGCACGCCGATCTTCGCCAGCTTGGAGCGAATTCGGTCACGGGACTCGCGCATCGAGCGTTCCAGATACGGAAAACCGATCCAGATATTCATCAGCCCGAATACAATCCCAGTCAGAATGCGGAAAAACGGCGTTGTCTCGCGCGGTTCCCAGAGATTGAAGGGGGGATAGCTCAGAAGCTGGCTCATACCGTCGATCCCGATGGGACCCAAGCCGAGGAATATATACAGCAGGATTGGGGCAGGGCGCAGCCGCCGCCGAACTGCCGGCAGACTATAGACCAGCCCGCCGACGAACATCGCCAGATAGATCGCTACATCGCGCGCGCATAACGCCGTTTTATAGCCCATTTGTTCATTTCCAGGGAAGAACCGTGCTGATATTTGTAGCAGCGGTGAAAAGACGTATGGGTCAAAGTCGGCGATGAGGTTGGAATCGGTCAACCCGAAGAACTGCGCCGCTTGATGAAGCGCTTGCTCAAACTCCGGCGAGCCGCGCACGGCCTCCTCAAATGGCAGCAGGTCGGTTCGGCTGATGCTGCGCGGATACGCCGCCTGCTCGCCGAACAGAAACAGCGAGCGAAACGCGAACTGATGGCAGAATGGGCTGTAAAATGTGTAAAGCACCTGCGCCAGATCGCGCGCTCCGAAGTGCATAAGCGCTGGAGCAGCGAATGGGAGCGTGCTGTACAGCCCCAGTAATACCAGGATCACGCGCAGCCAGCGCCTAGTGAACCACAGAATCCACAAATTGGCGCGAAGACGACCCGGCGGTAGGCTTCGATTGGACATACGATCTCCGTGAGTGGGTTAGCGGTACGGCGCAAGCACCGACTCGACTGCTGAGCGGGTGGTCGCACCGAAGAAAATATGCGCGATCTTGCCGTCCGGCGCAAGGACAAAGCTCATCGGCTGTCCGCGCAGCGCGTAGCGCGCCGCAATCGCACCAGTGAGATCGAGCGGGATGATGAAATCCGAGGGGAGAGCAAGCTGACGCGCTGCAAGCCAGCGCTGAATCTGCGCTGGCGGCTCGCCTAGGTTGACCGCCAGCACGCGAACGCCGTTCTCAGACAGCCCGATCAGCTCCGGCAGCTCGATCTCGCAGGGGATGCACCAGGTCGCCCAGAAATTGATCACCGCCGGCTGACCAAGCCACGATGCAGCGCTCACCGTCCGTCCATCCAGCCCGACCGCGCTGAATTCCGGCGCGAATGCCCCGATCTCCGGTGCGCGCCATGCGCCATCGATTTGAAAGCTTCCTGTATAGGCAGCGCGCTCTGGCAGACCTGCCGAGATCACCAGCGCCACTGCTGCGATCAGGCACAGTGCGCCCGCCGTCCAGCGGATCAGCCGGGTCATGACAGGGCGATCAGGGGATCGTTTAACAGCCCTTCGATCTGCTCAGGCGACAGCGCGCCGAAAATACGCGTTCGGATCGCGCCATCGCGGTCGATGATGAAAGTGCTGGGATAATTGGTGATCCCATACAGAGCCTGGATTTGCTCGCGTTGGTCGAGCGCGAGGTGGAATGTCAGTCCGTATTCGGCGCGAAAGGCGGCGACTTGGTCAGCGGTTTCGCCGCTGTTGACTGCGACAACGCGGGCGATTCCGCGCTGGTGGGCGCGTTCAAATTCTGGCATTTCGATCCGGCACGGCGCGCACCAGGTCGCCCAGAAATTCAGGATGACGACTTCTCCGCGCATGTCCCAGAGCTGCACTACATCGCCTGTATCGGTGACGGCGGTGAAATCCGGGGCGATCTGCCCGATCCCCAGCCCGATTGTGCCGGCTTCGGCGCTGTTCAGGGATGACTGCGCGCCAGCCGGCTGCGCTGGCGCTGCGAATCGCGAACGCTCCTCCAGGCAGCTGCCGATCTTGCCCAAAGTGATCTGTCCCCGTGACCATGCCGCTGCGCATTCCTCCAGTGTGTAGGAGAAATCTGCAAAATCGGTGGCGAAGGTCTGGCTGAGCTGCTGCAAGCGTCCGCTGGCGACCAAAATTCCGATGATGACCAGAAACGCGCCGCTGACCAGTTCAATTGTGCGCAGATGCCGCTGCAATTTGCGCAGCGCGAGCTGCGCGCTGTCCAGCAGCGCCGCTGTGATCAAAAATGGGATGCCTAAGCCGAGCGAATATGCGATCATCTGCCCGGCTGCGCCGCCGATCTCGGCGCTGGTCGCTGCCAGCGTCAGGATGCTGCCGTAGATGGGTCCGATACAGGGCGTCCATCCTGCTGCAAACACCACACCCATCAGTGCGGAGCTGGCATAGCTCTGTTCGCCTCTGGCGACCATCTGACGCCGTGTGTCGGTGTAGAGCGCGGTCTGAAAACTGTTCAATGTGCGCTCCCAGAATCGACGCGGCGCGCTGAAGCCACTGCCGAGAACCATCCACAGCGCCAGCAGCACCACCGCCGGAACCGTGATCAGCCAGTCGATCAGCGCCCACATCAGCAGTCCACTCACCAGCACCAGCGCGACTGCCGTAAAGAGCGGCGACGCGATCAAGGGTGAAGCCGCCAGTCTCCGCAGCAGCGCCGGCAGGATGCCCATGAAGTGCAGTCCGAAGAAAACGATCACTACGCCGCCGACTCGACCGATAATATCCCGCACCAGCGCGATATTCGATCCGCCCACCTGCCGGATGAATGCTGTCGTCAGCAGCCCAAACACGACAAACACGAACGTGAATCCCAGCACGAACATCATGCCGTGCAGAACCGTGCTGATGCGGCTGACTGCGGTCGGCTCAACCAGCGTGCCTGCGCTGGTTTGCGCGGCAACTGTGTTGGTCACCCGACCGCCCATGTAACCGATATAGGCTGGAACAAGCGGCAGCACACAGGGCGACAAAAACGACACCAGCCCGGCGATCAGCGCGATCCCAATATTGACTTCCACGAGCCAAATCCTGTCAACTCAAACTGCTTCCATGTCTTTATCATACGCCAAAATGAGCGGCGCGGATTGTCGCTTGCCCGACGTTAGGTCTTGCTGAGCCGCCATGCCCCCGCAGGTGACCAACCGATGATGCTGCCTGCTGAGTCTGCGACCGCGATCCAGGCTCCGCTGACCGTCTCAATGCGATCCACCTCGAACGCAGTTTGTCCCTGTGATGCGCGCGCGATCAGCGGCGCATCAGCGGCTGCCCAACTACGAACAGGCGCATCAGCTGCCGCGATCCGGTGCTGACTTGGGGTCATTGGAGCTGCAAAGTGCAGTGCTGTGCCTGCTGCGATGCCCAAACTTGCTCCAATCAGGAATTGACGCCGCGACAGCTTGTTCATAACACGTTCTCCAGCCCGACGCGCAAAATCGTTTTGTACTGCGGTTCGCCAGCATTAATACGCAGTTCGACCAGAAAATCACCTGCATACGCCGGTCGCCATGCATACTGCCACTCGAAGGCGCGGTTTTGTTCGCGGCTTGGGAGTTCGATCCGCAGCCATGCGCCGCCATCAAAACGAATCTCAAGCGCCATCTCCGCGCCTGAAGTGTTCAGCGCCATGCCATGCAGCCGGATCATCCCATCCGTCTGCTGCACCGCGCCGATCAGGTTGGCGTCCGCCTGACCTACGCTGTCCAGCGGTGCGCCGCGCTGTTCCCAGAAGCCTGGCACATGCTCCGCCGTCAGATTGAGGCGCTGCACCCATTTGGGCATTTTGCAGCCTGCGCATCCAGGGACGATCAGCCGCGCCGGAAAGCCATGTTCTGGTGGAAGCGGCGCTCCATCCATCTCGTAAATCAGGTATGCCCGCTCAATCAGCGCCAGGGGATAGCTTGCGCTGTAGCCGTCGGCGCTGTAGGCTGTCGCGTAGGGGAGAGATGAGCCGAATCTCTCCAGCAGGTCACCTAGTGAGACGCCGCGCCACGATGCTGACGCGATCAACCCCGATCCAGCAGCGCAGGCGAACGATGCCTCGAACCGCGTAGCAGGCAGAGCGATCAGTTCGCGATAGCTTAGGATCAGGGGGATGTGGACGCCATCGCTGATACAGAATGACCAGTGATCGGCATTCAATTGTGGTACGGCGCGGATATGCTGTATGAAGAATGTCCTCGACATAACCCTATAGGCGCTGTGTCATTGATGCTTCAACGCACTTTGCGCCTGCGCTGCCGACAATCGCGCCGTGACGGACGCCGGCGGGAATCTCAACGCGGTCGCCGCTGCGCAGCTTGACGCGCTGATTCGTGTCTGGCAGGGTGATTTCTAGAGTGCCTTCAACGACATACAAAACTTTTGTGTAATTATGGCTGCGGCAGGCGTACCGGTAATTGGGCGTGTTCTCCCAGGTGTACGGGCGCAGACCTTCTTTCTGCATCTGCCGAGTGATGATGGACAGCGTTGGATGCTGGCTGCCATTCCATCGAATAACCCGCACTGCGCTGTCTTGAATCGCCATAGCGAACTTGCACTCCTCAATACTGCCACTAAACAACTATCCTGAGCGGAACAAATCCAAACAGAGCATTTACACGTTTCGCCATTCTAGCGTGGCTGTAACTTTTTTTCCATGATCCAGCACGGTTCATGGACATGCTGCAGCGTTCCGGTGTGATCGACGTAACTCCACTTGCCTGGGTCTTCCGCGAAAACGCGATACCCCAGACGCTCATACAGACGCCGCGCGCCCGCATTTTCTTTCGCCGCCGCAATCGTCGCCCAGCGGAAACCACCTTCATGCAGCATCGCCTCCGCTTCGGTGATCAGGTGTGTCCCAACGCCCATGCCGCGAAACATCTCCATCACCCGCAGCGCGTAGAAATAGGCGCGCCGGCTGCCATCGGCGAGATGCTGTTCCCCGCTGTTCAACTGCACAAAGAGCTGCCCAATCGGAAAGCCGTTGCAGTCCGCCACCAGCATCCAGCGCCGACCGCGAAGCTGCTCACTGAAGGTGCGTCGAAACAGACGCCGAAAATGCTTATACCGCCCATACCATTCTAATTTGGGTAAATCTGTCTGACTCGCAAGCCGGATGGTCAGATTGATCTCAAGGGTGATCGCTTGGTTGTCCAGCGCTGTCATCGCATATTCCTTCGTCCAACCACTGCGCTACCAGCGTGCGTTCTTCATCCTCATCGGTGACCCGCATATCCAGCCGCGCATCGCGCAGCCGTTCGAGAAGCATACGGAAGCACGGTCCCGGCTTCAATCCCATGCTGCGAAGCGAGTCACCGTTCAGGCGCGGTCGGATCTCGCGCCAGCGTGTAGCATACATCTGAATCCGCTCCTGTGCCAGTGCATGTGTAGCGGGCAGACTGAGCCAGGCAGCGATCAGCGCCAGATCGGGCGCGCCATGCAGCAGTTTATCAATCTGGCTGATGGTTGCTTGGCGGTCATTGAGCCGATCGGCTTTTTGAACGATGTCTGCGCTGGCGCTAATGGATGCGATTTGCGAATCTGCAATCATGAGTCGCGTCAAAACAGCGGTGCGTTCCCTATCGGGCAGAAAAACCCCAATCAGATGCCAGCCTAATGCAGCAATGTCAGCGGGTTTTTCAACCCAGCCCGGGAAAGCGGTTCGCGCTCGTTTGAAGGCTCGCTCCAGCGCCTCGACATCAGTGATCACAAAGCCCGGATGAATTGCAGTCAGGATGCCGCGAGGCTGCATCAGGAACAGCCCGCGTTCGGGTTCAGCTTCGCGCAGCAGCAGCGACAGCTCATTGCGCAGTCGTTCCCCGGTGATACGCCGCAGCATCGGCAGGGCAGTTCGCACCAGCGACGCTGTGCGCTGCTCGATGCGGAAATTCAGCCGCACTTCAAAGCGGACAGCCCGCAGAATCCGCGTCGGGTCATCGACCAGGCTGAGGCTGTGCAAAACCCGAATGATGCCCGCCCGCAGGTCTTTCAACCCGCCGAACTCATCGATGATCTGACCCTGCGCCGCTCCCATCGGCGCGATCTGGATTGCGAGCGTGTTGATGGTGAAATCGCGCCGACTCAGATCGAGCTTGATCGAGCCGCTGTAGACGGTGGGCAGCGCAGTTGGGTGCTGATAGAACTCGCTGCGCGTGGTGGCGAAGTCGAGATGATCGGGCAGTCCTTTGTTAGCCAGACCGAGTTTCGCTGAGTCCAGTTTCCATTTTGCCGTCCCAAACGGCGCAAAGCTGTGTACGGTTCCGCCGTATGTCGCTGCCAGCGCTTCAGCGAAAGCGATCCCTGCGCGGCTCATGCCATTTTCCAGTCCGATCTGGCTGCTTTCGACCACGAAGTCGATGTCCAGATTGGGACGCTTGAGCAGCAGATCGCGCACGACGCCGCCAACAATATAGACGCGCAGCCCGCGCGTCTCCGCCTCCTGCGCGATCAGCGTCAGGAGTTTTGCAACGCCCTCACCCAGCACTGCTGCGATCTCATCTTCTGCGACTCGGTTGGCGATGGCTGGCAGTTGGGGCGATGCGGATTGGGGCGCTGGCTGTGTGTGGTGCGTTCTCACCCAATGCTTGATCAGGTCTGTGCGGGTTACGATCCCGATCAGCGCGCCGTCGGCGTCCACCACCGGGATCTGCCCCCATCCACTCTCGACCATGCGCACTTCCAGCGCTTCGATACCCTCGTCCGGCGTCACCGTAATCGCGCCCTCTGACATGACCTCGCGGACAGTGAGCGTGTCCAAGCCATGCTCGAGCGCGCGATCGGCGTCCCGCCGTGTCAGCAGCCCGACAACGCGACCGTTTTCGACGACCGGATAGCCTTCATGCCCCACGCGCCGCATCCAGCCGATGCGCTCCTTGATGAGCGCATCCGCTTCGATGGTCTGCACGCCGTAGGACATGAGATCGGCGACGCGCAGCGCCGGATGGATCGTGCGTTTTAACACTTGCCAGACTTCGGACTGGAGCTGTTCTAGATCGCTGGAGTCGATGGTTGCAGATGCGGCGCGGCTGTGACCACCGCCGCCGAAATGCGCGGCAACTCTGCTGACATCGATAGAGTCGTGGTTTGAACGTCCGATCATGAAGGTCACTTCGCCCGATCCGCGCGGCATCGTCACCAGCAGGATCACTGCGTGCGGGTCAAGCGCATCGCGGATGCGGTGCGCCACCGCGTTGAGCTGCTCAATGTAGTAATTCACCCGCAGCGCGCAGACGATTACGGTGAAGCCCTCGATCCGCCGCGTTATCGATGCGCTGATCAGCTTCTCAAGCAGCGCCTGCTGTTCATCGCTGAGCGGCGGCTCAAGAAAGCGCCGCACTGTATCGAGCGCTGCGCCCTGTTCAAGCAGCCACGCAGCGGCGCGGACATCGCGGGGGGTCGTCGTCCGATAGGTGAGCGATCCGGTATCCTCATAAATGCCGAGCGCGAACAGCGTTGCTTCCAGTGCGCTGATCGAGACCTGATGCGCCTGCATTTGCTCGACCAGCAGCGTAGTTATCGCCCCAAGCACATCGCCCATAAATGTTTCATGGGCATCCAGCGCCCGCGTCAGAGGGTGATGCTCAATGATCAGTGTCGGCGTCTTGGCGCGCAGCCCTTTGATCTGCGGCTGACGGTGTGTGTCCACTAAGGTGATATGCTGAATCTGTTTGCTGCGCAGTTCTGTCCGTTCGACGAATGGCAGCGCACCGCGGTAGAGCGCCATGAACTGCGCCGCATTGGCGTTTAACCGCAGCGGCAGCACTGGAACAGCGCTGCGATTCAGCTTATGCGCCGCCCATGATGCGGCGAGCGCATCAAAATCAGCGTTTTCGTGGGTTAGAATCACGTTCATGGACTTTGGGATACCGTGACTATTGGCAGCCCGCGTTCTGTGAAGTTTATCACGAGACCAGGCGCGGCGTGGTACTGAAGTGTGCGCGCCGCGACGATCAGGTCAGTTTCACGCAGCAGCGGTGTCGGCAGCGCGATCAGCGCGAGCTGCGCTTGTCCATCTGTAAAGATTGCATCCAGCTTGCCATAGTCAGCCTGAGTCCAACGAATGCGCACGTTGATGGCATTCAGGGGGGCATCCAAGAGCGCCGACGCCGGCGCAGCCTCCGCCGCTGTCAGCGTGAGTCCATCGGGAAAGCCCAGATTCGCCAGCCGCGCCCTCAGATCAGCCTGATCGGCATCGGGGCTGAACGCGCTGCGGAGGATCGCGCTCAGATCGGGCGGCAGTGCCTCCAAATTGATCTGCACTGCCCAGCTCATCTTGACTCCCGGCTGCCCGCCGATGATGTCCGCGCCGAGCGCAAACGCAGCGTCAGCGATGTTGTTCAGGGTATCGGGCAGCCCGTTCCAGAAGCCTGTATCGCTGATTACCATGACTTCTGTATCATCTATGAACCCGCCGTGATAGGTGGCATACTCCGCATACAGCGGATCGACCACGATACGGACATCCGGCGTGTCGGATAGAGACGGCGCGGCGGTCGGCTCGATGATCACCGGCAGTGGGGTCGGCGGCGGCGCGCACGCCGCCAGTCCTGCCAGCAGCAGCGTCAGCGCGCGAAGCGGATTCATGTACCGGGCAGCCAGGGACTCACGATCCCACGTTGGAGCATACTGAATGAGGTGATCGCGTTGAAAAAACACAAAATCCCGAAGGCAATCGCGGCGTCCCGATCATCGCGTCCGCGCAGAATCGTGAACAATCCCGGCATAATGATGACCAGCCACGCCATGTACAGATAATACAGCGTCAGCCGTTCAGGTCGCAGTCCTTGCGCTGTCATAATGATCCCGATTAGTGTCACCGCTGCGCCTAACAGCGTGATGGTGGCAACTGCGCCCCAGAAATTCCCAGAGATCGACTCTCTGCGAATCGCCATGCTCACCGACCACAATCCCAGAATCACGGAGAATAGAATGTGCGCATTGAAAAAGATCGTATGCAGATCGCTTAAAGCCATAGCCAGCCCACCAATTCAAAAAGGGCGTCCCATCGGGGCGCCCTGTATTTCCAGCGGCGATAGTGCAGCGATTTTACGCCAGAAACACCTGTACGAACAAGACCTGCACCAGCCAGACCGTGACCATCATGTTGAAGACCGCGACGATTTGAATCTGAACCCGTCCACCAGAGTCTGCCGCTTTGCTACCGCGCATGTCGCGGTCAGTGCGGAACAGCAGCGTGATCGGCACGCCAATGACCAGCACAATGCCCAACCAGAGCGGAAACACCCCCTGCACAACCGATGCGAGCGCACAAGCAGCCGCCAGCGCCACAGAACCGCGCATCACACGCCGTGTGTATCGTTCACCGAGCATGATCGCTGTGTTTTTCAGCCCGGCAGCTTTATCTATTTCGTAATCGCGCAGTTGGTTATACAACTGTCCGTAGACGGAGACCAAGGTCGCGCACGCTGCAACCAGCCAGACAAAGCCAGGGCTGTCATGATAGATGAAATACCCGGCAAGCAGCAGCAGCCCGCTCAGCATCAGCGAGTGGGACACAACATCGGTCACGGGCCAGGCTTTCAGCCGAACCGGACGCCAGGAATACAGATGCGACAGAAGCATGGTGACCAGCCCGATCACCAGCACCCATCCGCCGCCCAGCGCGTACAGGATCAGCGTTGCAGCCGCCACCAGACGGCAGGCGGCATAACCCATGCGCACGCCGATGCGTCCGCTGCTAATTGGGTTGCGGGCAGCGCGGTCAGGATCGCGCGCGTCATCGGGCGCGTCTTCAATGTCATTGATCATGAACGCATAGGCGACAGCGAGGATATTCGCCAGCGTGACAACGATAAGCCGCCAGTCAAGGGCAATCTCGTTTGGGCGAGCGGCTAAGAGCGCTCCAAGAATCGTCAGCGGCACAACGAACGGAACATACTCTTGCCACCGCGTGAGCTGAACGAGACCCATAATTTGCTGTTTGAATGTGGTAATCTTCAAGGACGACCTCCAGTGTAAATAAAGAAGGTAGCGATTACTGAGAGCTAGAGTAGCATAGATTTTGTATTTTAATATGGACAATTTTTGTGAGGTCGAATGAAACATCAGACTCTAATTTTTGTGAGACAGCTTGTCGAGACAGCGTGGCTGCTGATGTGCGCCACATCGGCATTGGGCTGCACACCGACGCTGGCGACTCAGGCGACTCCGCCGCCGACAGCGACGACTGTCCGGATTGTGCAGGCGTCGCCTTTCCCCACCGGCGCAGCGCCAACGGAGCGTCTGTTGCAGCCTGTTGGCTCGCCAATCCCCATGACAGCAGCACCAACTCCAGAGGTGTGCGCAGAGGCTGCCATTCCGCTGCACACGGTAAGCGCTGAAGTCGACTATGCAGCGCGTCGGGTGGAGGTTGAGCAGCATACGCGCTACGTCAACCGGACGGGCGATTCGCTGTCCGCGATCGTGTTCAGCGTTGAGCCAAACCGTTATCCCGACCTGTTTTCGCTGATCAGTGTGACGGCGAAGAACGCCGGAATCGAAGTCACTGCTTCCGAATTAACTGGACGGCGTCTGTCTGTTGAATTGAGCCATCCGCTTGCTTCCGGATGTGCGCTCGAGCTTGATCTGCGGTTTCAGCTCCGGATCACACCGGTAGGGCAGGTGCTGAGCGCGAACAGCGGCTATCTCGGCTACACCGCGCGGCAGCTCAATCTCGGTCTTTGGCTGCCAGCGCTTGCGCCATATCGTGCCGGACGCTGGATCACGCATGACTCCGCTCCGGTTGGCGAGCAGACCATCCATGAATTGGCTGATTGGGATGTTGCGCTGCGCGTCGTCAATGCGCCTGACGGTCTAATCCTGGCTGCGCCCGGCATCGTCGCCCAGATCGACGCTGAGCGCTGGCGCATCCGCCACAATGCCGCGCGCGATCTCGCCCTCAGTCTCAGTCCGGCGTATCTGGTCGAGCGCGTTATGACTGAAAACGGGATCGCCGTCGAAGCTTACACATTCAGCGATGCTCAGGTCAATCAGGACAATGCGACGGTGAACGGCGGCGCGCATATGCTCGACGCGGCGGCGAAAGCCATCGCCATGTACAGCGACCTGTTTGGCGCGTATCCTCATGACCGATTCGTCATCATTCAGGCGGATTTTCGTGACGGGATGGAGTTCAGCGGTCTGGCATACGTTGGCGGGGAATGGTTCAGGACGTTTCCGGGGAGTCCGGCGTCTTATCTGACGATCATCACGGTTCATGAAACTGCTCATCAGTGGTGGTATGGGCGGGTGGGCAGTGATCAGGCGCTCACACCCTGGCTCGATGAGGCGCTTGCCACTTACAGCGAATACATCTTCTATGAGGAATATCATCCTGCGCTCAAGGATTGGTGGTGGTCGTTCCGCGTGGATGCTTTCCTCAATGTCGAGACGGGTTTCCCGCCGGTGGACAGCCCGGTTTTCGCATTCACGTCCAGCCGCGCTTACATCAACGCCGTCTATCTGCGCGGCGCGCGCATGTTTCATCAGCTTCGCGCTGATCTCGGCACGGATGCCTTTTTCGACTGGCTGCGCCGCTATGCCGATGCCGGAGACGGTCAGATCGCCAGTGCAGAGACGCTCTGGTCGCTGCTCAGTCCGCTTCAGCTTGAGGCGACCGCTGCCACGCGCAGCCGCTATCTCTTTGGGGAATGAATAAAGTGGGGTGGACAAGCTAGGCTGCTAACCTATCCACCCCTAACCCTTCTGAATGAGGTTACTCGACTGGCTCGATCATCACTTCACCTTCAGCAACGCGACCGATGGCGACTTCCACCAGCGCGCCTTCGCGCACCTGAAAGATGCCGAAGTCGGCTGAGGACATTTCACCGGAGCCGTCAGCGTTCAGCACGCCGGTCAAACCCTGGAAATTGCTAACGCTGCGCAGATATGCAGCCAGCGCTGCGCGGTTTACCACTAGATCGCCGTTGGCATCGATCACGCCGACGGCTTCGATGGCATCGAGCAGTAGGTTGACAGCGTCGTATCCGTTGGCATGGAACGGCGCGGGCGGTTGTTCGCCATAAGTCTCGACATAACGCGCCAGGAAAGCATCAAGCGCGTCACTGCTTGCGGGGATCGATTTGGAGGCATAGACGCCTTCCGCCGCCGACCCTGCCAGATCGAGGAATTCCTGGGTATTGATGCCGTCTGCGCCCATGAACGTGACGTTTTCCAGCCCAGCGTCACCGCGCTGAATGGCAAGGCGCGACGCTTCCGCTGGGAAACCGCCGAAGTAGATCAGGTCAGGATTTGCCGCTGCAATGTCTTCCAGCAGACCGCGAAAATCGCTGTCACCAACGCTGATCGCATCCGCCGCGACGATCTCACCACCGAGTTCGACAAAGCGCGCGCTCATGATCGCGACTAATCCCTCACCATACGGGCTGCCATCGTGAATGGTGGCGACGCGGCGCGCACCCAGCACGTTGTAGATGTATTCCGCCGCGATGACGCCCTGCGCCGCGTCGGTAGCGACGGCGCGGTTGAAGCTGGCATAGCCGCTGGTGGTCAGGTCGGCGGCGGTGCAGGATGGGCTGATGCTGCTGTAGCCCGCCGAGTCGAAAATCGGCGCGGCAGCGCGGCACGCGCTTGAACACATCGGACCGACCACGCCCATCACCTGCGGATCGCTGACGAAGCGGTTGGCGACCGCCTGACCGCCGTCCGCCGAGCAGAGATCATCCTGCGCATCCAGTTTTACCGTGAACTCAACGCTGCCGACGGTGACCGTCGGACGATCTTCAAGCGCGAGTTCAGCCCCGCGCCGGATGTCGATCCCCAACGGCGCAAGCCCTTCACCGCTGAACGCCGCTGCCAAACCGATCACCACATCGCCGCCTGGACTGACCATGACGCTGTTTGCCATCTCCATCGTCGTATCCGATGAACCCATGCCGGTCATCGCTTCGGGGGTCATCTCCGCCTCAGGGGTCATTTCGGCGGCCATCGGCTCAGCGGTCGCTTCGGCTTCCGGCTCATCCGACGGCGGCAGCAGCACGGCATCGATGACATGGATTACGCCGTTGGCAGCCGAGATGTCGGCATTGACGACAGTCGCATTGTTGATCATGACCATGTCATCGACAATGGTGATGGTCACGTCCGCGCCCTGAAGGGTTGCGGCAGTCATGCCATCGCTCAGATCGGTGGAGAGGACGATGCCATCGATGACGTGGTAGAGCAGAATGCTGGTGAGCAGTTCCTGATCCGCCAGCACTGCCGTAATCGTCTCCTCACCGAGGGCTTCAAAAGCGGCATCGGTCGGGGCGAACACGGTGAGTGCAGCATCAGGGTTGCTGAGCGCCGCCAAGACAGCAGGATCAGCAGCCTGAACTGCCGCGAGCAGCAACGTGAATTCCGGTTCTGCCGCGCCGCTCAGGCTGACGACGATGTCAGCAATGGTCTGCGGCGCTTCCGCCTCAGCCGTCATCTCGGCTTCGGGGGTCATTTCAGCTTCGGGGGTGGCTTCGGTGTCCGCTCTGCCCATGGTTTCGGCTTCGGGGGTGGCCTCAGCCGTCATCTCCGCCTCAGGGGTGGCTTCAGCCGGAACTGGAGACGGTTCAGCCGTCGGCGTAGGTGTATTTGTAGGACGGGGCGTTGGGGTGGGCGCCTGCTGCTGAGGCGCACACGCTGCGAGAATCAAAGACAACAACATGACCAGAATTAAAGCACGTCTCATCGAACAGCTCTCCTTTAGCGCAGAAAGGCACAAATTCGCCCTTAGAATAAACGAAAATAGTCTTAGTGAAGATTATTTGCGGATGAGAGTAAATGGCTGCACATTACTGCATGCGCTGCTGCGTGCGCTCGCGCGCGGCAAAATCCTGAAGCGCTTTTGCCGAATTGAGTGCTATGCCGACCTTACTGCTGTCGATCCGCTTCAGCAGACCTGTCAGCACATCCTTGGGTCCGAGTTCAAGAAACTGTAACGCGCCATCTGCGATCATTCGCCGCACGGACTCTGTCCAGCGTACTGACTGGGTGAGCTGCGCGTCCAGTTCCGCGCGCACCGCGTCTGCGCTATCCAGCGGTTCAGCGCTCACGTTCCCGTAAACAGCCAGCTTCGGCGATTGAAAAGAGGTCTCCGCCAGCACTGCGCGAAATGTTGCTGCTGCGCTTTCCATCAGCGGCGAATGCGCTGCGATGCTGACCGCCAGCTTGACTGCCCGCTTTGCGCCCGCCGTTTTCGCCATTTCCAGCGCCGTGTCCAGGGTCTGATTGTCGCCGGAAATGACAACCTGACCAGGACAGTTGTCATTTGCCAGCACTAGCACGCCGCCGACTGCGGCGCTCGCTTCTGCGCATAACTGACGCACCTGCTCGGCGTCAAGTCCGAGCAGCGCCGCCATCGCCCCAGGGCTTTTTTCGCCCGCCTCTTTCATCAGCCGCCCGCGCGCGCGCACCAGTTTCAATCCGTCTTCGAACGTCAGCGCGCCCGCCGCCGCCAGCGCGGTGAACTCACCCAAGCTGTGACCTGCCGCGAACTTTGGCTGTATCTCTCCAAGCGCTGCGCGCAGCGCCGCCAGCGTCGCTAGGCTGGTGACATACAGTGCGGGCTGCGTGTTGATGGTGTCATTCAAAGCTTCTTCAGGACCTTCAAAGCACAGGGTGGAAAACGCAAATCCGAGCAGCTCATCCGCCCGCTGATAGATCGCGGCTGCGGCAGGATAAACAGCTGCCAAGTCGCGCCCCATACCGACGACTTGCGATCCTTGACCCGGAAAGACCAGCGCAGTCGTTGTCCAATCAATCATGAGAGTATTCTTCTTTTGTGTGAAGCAGCCGTGACATGGGCAAGCATAGCGGAAACAGCGCCGAAAACAAGGCGGAAAGCGGAAATATGAATAAAAAAAGCCGCCTCGATTGAGAACGGCTCACACAAATCCATCAGCGCGCTGGGATTTAGCTTTCGCTTTTGATGTCAATCCGGGTTTCGCCGCGATAAGTTCCGCATTTGGGGCAAATACGGTGAGCGACATGGTAACTGCCGCAGTTCTCACAGACGATCAGATGATTGAGCGAAAGCGAGTCGTGCGCGCGGCGTTTATTGCGTCGGCTCCGCGAATGGCGTTTCTTGGGTAAAGGACCCACGGTGATGCTCCTGGCAGGTAAAAGCTCGTCCAACATAATCCGGGGATTATATAGGTGCGGCGGCGTGCCGTCAATGCTGGTGACTGCGCTTAACGGTTGCGCACAAGATACCGCCTGCCCTTGAGCGCTTCTGGCAGTCGGTCGCCTCCGATCTCGTCCGATCCGCAGCCGAGTTCACACATCAGGGACGTAGGCGCGTTGCGCAGCGGCAGCGGGATCGGCAGATTGCCCATCTTCTGGACATCACCCAATGCCGCAAAATAGGCTTCATACGACTCGCGGCTTTTCGGCGCGGTTGCCAGATAGACCGTCCCATGCGCCAAGTTGATCTGACACTCTGGATAGCCGATGGTTTCCGCAGCGCGAAAGACCGCGTTTGCGACAACCAATGCGTTCGCATCTGCGATCCCGACATCCTCGCTGGCGAAGATGACCATGCGCCGCGCGATGAACAGCGGGTCTTCTCCCGCGTTGACCATGCGCGCCAGATAATACAGCGCTGCATCGGGATCGCTGGCGCGCATACTCTTGATATACGCGCTGATCGTGTTGTAGTGTTCTTCACCCGTCCTGTCGTAACGCAGGTGCTTCGACTGCAGCGCATTCTTGATCTGGCTCAGTGAGAGCGACCGGGACTCCTGTGCACAGAGTTCGGCGGCGCTCTCCAGCAGGTTGAGCGCGGCGCGCCCGTCGCCGTTAGCGAATGCCGCCAGAAAATCGAGCGACTCCTGACCGAGCGTCACCTTCAGCAGTGCCGCGCCTCGCCGGATGATCGCGCGCAGATCATCTTCGGTCAGGTTTTCCAGCACGAACACCCGCAACCGTGACAGCAGGGCGGGGATCACCTCAAAGCTGGGATTTTCCGTCTTTGCGCCGATCAGGATGATCGTTCCGTCTTCGACAAACGGCAGAAGAAAATCTTGCTGCGCCTTGTTGAACCGGTGAATCTCATCCAGAAACAGGACGGGCGCGGCGGTTTGCTCCGGCGCATTCAGGCTGAACAGGTCGCGCGCCGCGCCGCTGTCGCGCCTGGCGGCTGCCACGACTGCTCGCAGCTCATCTTTTCCCGCTGACACCGCCGACAGCTCGTGAAACGCTCTGCCCGTGCTGTGCGCGATGATACGCGCCAGAGTCGTTTTGCCGACGCCGGGCGGTCCCCATAGGATCATCGACTGCACGGTATTGCTGCTCACCATCTGAAAAAGCGGCTTGCCTGCTGCCACCAGATGCCGCTGTCCAACCACTTCCGCAAGTGTGGTTGGGCGCAGTCGATCCGCCAGCGGACGCCGTCGATCTGCCATCTTTTTTCCTTTACTGAACAGGGATAGGGCGCTGCCGATACTGCACCGCCTCCGCTACATGCGTCACTTCGATGCGCTCACTCCCCCCCAGATCGGCAATCGTGCGGCTGACCTTGAGGATGCGGTGATAGACGCGGGCGCTGAGCTGAAGTCGTCGGATCGCGCTGTCAAGCAGAGTTTTGGCTTCAGGCGTCACGACGCAGAAGCGCTCAATGTCGGTCACGGTCATATCGGCGTTGGCAAACACGCCTTTCATGCCTTCGAATCGAGTTCGCTGAATGGCGCGCGCTTTTTCGACGCGCGCGCGGATGGCGGCGGATGACTCCGCTTTTTCATTTCCGAGCAGCTTGTCATAGTCCACCCGCCGCACATCGAGATACAGATCGATTCGATCCAGCAGCGGACCCGACAGACGACTCTGATAGCGCTGGATCATCGCAGGCGTGCATGTGCAGGGCTTGAGCGCATCGCCGAAATATCCGCATGGACACGGATTCATCGCCATCACCAGCAGGAAATTTGCCGGGTAGGTCAGCGAACCGCGCGCGCGGCTGATTGTGACCACCTTGTCCTCAATCGGCTGACGCAGCGCCTCTAACGTCTTGCTTGAAAACTCCGCCGCTTCATCGAGAAACAGCACGCCGCGATGCGCCAGCGTCACCTCTCCCGGCTTGGGGATCGAACCGCCGCCGACCAGTCCCGGTTGGCTGACTGTGTAATGTGGGGCGCGGAACGGGCGCTGGCGCATCAGTGCCTCGTCCGGCGGCAGCAAGTCAGCGACCGAATAAATCCGCGTCACTTCCAGCGCCTCATCGAACGACAGCGCCGGCATAATCCCCGGCATTGCCCGCGCCAAAAGCGTTTTACCTGATCCCGGCGCGCCGTTCATCAGCACATTGTGATTGCCGCCCGCCGCGATCTCCAGCGCCCGCTTGACCGTCTCCTGACCGCGTATATCGGCAAAGTCCACCGCTGTTAGAGGAATATTTCCGTCCAGACTGAGGGCGGAACGGTCAAATCGGGGAATCGGCTGGAGTCCATACAAATGCTCGACCAGATAGCCTAAGGAAGGGACGGGGTAGACTTCGATCCCGTCGATCAGCGCGGCTTGCGGCGCATCTGCTGGCGCGACGTACATCCGTGTAAATCCCTGCTCCTGCGCTGTCAGCGCCATCGCCAGCGTCCCGCTGACGTGGCGCACCGAGCCATCCAGCGACAGTTCGCCTATAAACAGCGTCTTATCAAGCGCATTGAGCGGGATCTGATCCGTTGACGCTAATACGCCTACCGCAACTGCCAGATCATAGGCGGTGCTGTGTTTTGGAATGTCCGCCGGAGATAGATTGACGACGTAGCCCTTATTCGGGAATTGCAAGCCTGAATTTTTTATGGCAGCCCGAACACGTTCACGGCTTTCGCGGACGGCTGTATCCGCTAAGCCGACAATCGTAAACGACGGGACTCCGGCGCGCGGATTGAAGTCCACTTCGACATCGATGATGCAGCCGTCCAGTCCGACGACTTCACAGGCATGAACGCGCGCCAGCATCTCGTCTCTCCATGTGTGTCATCCGCAGGCTCTTTCAACCACCCAAATAGGCTTCAATGATTGCAGGATCATGCCGGAGCTTTTCGGCGCTGTCGGCGTGAGTGATGTAGCCCGATTGCAGCACATACGCTCGATTCGCAACTGCCAGCGCCATCAGCGCGTTCTGCTCCACCAGCAGGATCGTCGTGCCGCTGTTGGCATTGAGCGAGACGATCACATTGAAAATCTCGCGCACCAGCAGCGGAGCCAGCCCCATCGATGGCTCATCCAGCAGCAGAATACGCGGCTGCGCCATCAGCGCACGCCCGATGGCGAGCATCTGCTGCTCTCCGCCGGACAGGGTTCCGCCAAGCTGCCGCTGGCGTTCTTCCAGGCGGGGAAAACGCTCAAAAACCGACTGAATATCGCGCGCAATTCCGGTTTTATCGCGCCTGCCGAATGCGCCCAGCTCCAGATTCTCGCGGACGGTGAGGCGGGTGAAGATTTTGCGCCCTTCCGGGACTTGAACCACGCCCAGCTCGACGATCTTATGCGGCGGCAGTCGCGTAATGTCTTGTCCATTCAGACAGACCTGTCCGCTGCGCGGTGGTGTGATCCCGCAGATCGTGTTGAGCGTGGTGGTCTTGCCCGCGCCGTTACCCCCGATCAGCGTGACGATCTCGCCCTCTTCAACCTGAAGCGATACGCCCTTGAGCGCGTTGATATTGCCATAAAACGTGTGAATATCGTGAATTTCCAGCAGGCTCATGCAGATCGCTTCTTTGTCAGCATTTGCAAGGCATCGTCGGCGGGTCCCGCTCCCAAATACGCTTCGATCACTTTGGGATCGCGCTGTACTTCGCTCGGTGTGCCTTCGGCGATCTTCTGCCCATAGTCCATGACGGTCACCTGATCGGAGATCGTCATCACCAGTTTCATATCATGTTCGATCAGGAAGATGGTCAGTTTGCGCTCATCGCGCAGCCGCTGAATGAACAGCATCATCTCGTCCGTTTCCTGCGGATTCATGCCCGCTGTCGGTTCGTCGAGCAGCAGCAGTGTCGGCTCAGATGCCAGCGCCCGTGCAACTTCGAGCCGCCGCTGCAGCCCATAGGACAGATTTTGCGCCAGCGTGTCGCCATATTCGCTCAAGCCAACAAATTCCAGCAGCATAACGGCGCGTTTGAGCGCGTCAAATTCTTCGCGGCGCGCGCGCGGCAGCGCCATCAGCGAGCCGATCCAGCTTGCGCGCAGCCGACTGTGCATCCCGACCAAGATATTTTCCAGCGCGGTCATGCCGTTGAAGAGCCGGATATTCTGGTAGGTGCGCGCGATTCCCCGCCGTGTGATCCGGTCGCTGCTCAGCCCGCGAATAGAGCGCCCATTGAAAACGATGTCACCTTCTTCGGGGGTATAGAAGCCGGTGATGCAGTTGAAGAATGTCGTTTTGCCCGCGCCATTGGGTCCGATCAGGCTGGCGATGGCATTCTGAGGAATCTGCAAGTCCACCCCGCGCACGGCGATCAGCCCGCCGAACCGCTTGACCACGCCGCGCGCATGCAGCAGCACATCGGTCATTGACTGTTTGCCTTTCGATCCCTCTCAAAGCGTTCCGCCGCGATCTCGCTCCATTTGCGGACGGAAGGCGGAAGCAGCCCATCCGGTTTGACCAGCATCGCCGTGACCAGCAGCGCCCCGAATGCCAGCAGGCGGTAATCCGCCAGCTCGCGCAGCGCCTCCGGAAGCCCAACCAGTACGAACGCCCCGACCACGATGCCCGGAATCGACCCCATGCCGCCGATGATGATGAGGCTCAGCACATTGATCGAGACCAGCAGCGTGTAGCTGTCGGGATACGCTCCAAATAAGCGCGTTCCCTGCACTGCGCCTGCCATGCCGGCGAACGCCGCGCCAATCGCGAACGCCGTCAGCTTGATCTGCACCAAGTTGATCCCCATTGCCTGCGCAACATCTTCATCCGCCCGCAGCGCCATCCACGACCGCCCCAGCTTTGATCGGGCAAGCTGCGCGGACATGGCGGCTGCCAGCAGAATCCCCGCCAGCACCAGATAATAAATCCCGCTTGCGCCTGTGAGTTCAAAGCGCCAGTCAGGCCTGAGAGCGGTCAGGTCGATGATCGGGCGGGGGATGTTGGCGATCCCCTGCGCCGATCCGAACAGGTCTTTGAAGTCGTCAAAGCGCACCAGCAGGCGGATGATCTCGCCGAAACCGAGCGTGACAATCGCGAAGTAATCGCCGCGCAGCCGCAGCACGGGAATGCCGAGCAGGATTCCGCACACCGCCGCCACAACAATCGCGACGATCCATGCTTCCCAGAATGTCATGATCCCGGTGCAGACTTCCGACACCTGGCTCGCCTGAATTTGGCGGGCAGGGACTCCGCCGCACGTCAGCAGGCTGGGCGTTGTCAGCAGCCCCGCCGTGTATGCCCCGACCGCAAAGAACGCGACGTAGCCGAGATCGAGCAAGCCAGCATATCCCACAACGACATTCAGTCCAATTCCGAGGATGATATAGATGCCCACCAGATTCAGCACATCGGTGATATACACGCCCATAAACGGCGGCGCAGCGATCAGCACCAGCAGCCCGACCGCGAACACCGAGCGCGTCACGGCGCGCTGGCTCGACCGCGAAAGCGCCTGATAATGCGCGTCTGCGCGCGCCCCGCCCATCGGGATCAGCCATGCGCCGGCAGCCGCCAGCAGAAAGGTAAGAAGCGCCCCTCCATCGGTCATGATATTGGTGTTCCGCTGGTTGGCGATGCCCAGGATCAACAGCGTGACCGCGAACTGCGCCGCTGCATTGTGGATAACTCGCGCGGCTCCCGTGATCAAGCCGCTGACGACACCCGTGATGCCAAAGATGATGACCAAGACAGGCAGCGCTTGCACGGTCACAGAGGGGGATGCGACCGCGCTGCGTGCTGCGCCGACCTGTGGCAGGACGCTGTTTTGCATTAACGCGAACACGATCACGGCTGCCGCTGTTCCGACGGATAAGCCGATCAGCCCTTTGATCAGCGGGCTGCGTCCCCAACGCCATGCGGCGGCGTAGCCCAGACCAAAAGTGAGCGCGAGGGCGGCTGCATCGTGCAGCGGGATCACATTTCGTATCTGCTGCTGGAGCAGACCCACTACAGTGGTAATGAGTGCGCCCAGGATGAGGCTGCGCTGAAGGCGTGCAGGCAGCATTACCAATCCCGCTGCTGCCGCGCCCATACCGGCGCTTAAAACCAGCAGCAGGGCGATCCCTGACGCAGGATCAAGCCCGAACAGTAGGACGCGGCTGATCGGGTTGATCAGATTGGGGAACACAAATGACAAGTTGACCGCGTTCTCCAAAATCAGCAGACAGGCTAGCGCCGCGCCGACGCATAAGCCACCGATTATCCCCGCCAGCATGGTCTGCGCGCGACCTGCGGGTCTTGCTGCTGTTGCCGCCATTCCCCCAGCGCCCAGCAGGAATATCCCCAGAACAACGGCGCTCAGCGTCAGCCGGTCATCGATCACTTCTCGATTGGCAAATGAGGTAAAAATCCCCGTCAGCGCCAGCACCGAAGTGACCAGCGCTAAGATCAGCCCGTAGCGAAGCGCGCCTGCGATCACGTTCATGCTTTTTTCTGCGCCAGGACTTCGCCCAGGATGCCGGTCGGACGGAAGATCAGCACCAGCACGAGCATACTGAAGGCGATCACGTCTTTGAGCTGCTGCGATAAGCCGAGCATCGATGGCGCGACCGACTCGACAACGCCGAGGAACAGCCCGCCGAACACTGCGCCAGGGATATTGCCGATTCCGCCCAGCACAGCGGCGGTGAATGCCTTAATGCCGGGGATGAAGCCGATAAACGGCGATACCTGCTGGTTATACAGCGCGAACAGCACGCCGCCCGCGCCTGCCAGCGCCGCGCCAAGCACAAATGTGATCACAATCACCTGATCCACGTCGATCCCCATCAGCGCAGCAGTGGATTTATCCTCGGCGACAGCGCGCATCGCCTTGCCGATCCGCGTGCGCTGCACGATGAACCACAAAACCGCCATGAAGGTCAGTGCCAGGAAGAAAACCAGGAAATGAATCGGCAGAACACGGAGCTGCAATCCGAACACGACCACATCATAGCGTCCGCCGATCAGATCGATCCCGCGGCAGATGGTCTCGCCGTTGATTGTGGCGCATCCTAGCTCAGGGAACAACTGCGGAAAGGCGTAGAGATTGACATCGGGATAGCGCCGCGTGCTGACGCCGAATAAGCGCAGAAAGAGCTGCTGAAGCAGAATCGACGCGCCAATCGCCGTGATCAGCGGAACCAGGCGCGGCGCATTCCGCAGCGGACGATAGGCGATCCGTTCGAGCGCGACCGCCACGATCACTGATGCGATGACGCCGCTGAAGATGGTGATCAGCAGTGCCAGCAGCGTTTGACTCACCAGCAGTCCAGCGTTGTTCAGCGCAGTGATCACAAAAAAACCGATGTATGCGCCCGCCATGAACACCTCGCCATGCGCGAAGTTGATCATCAGCAGAATGCCGTAGACCAGCGTGTAGCCGAGGGCGATCAGGGCGTAAATGCTGCCCTGTGCCAGCCCGAAAATAAGCTGCCGCGCGAACTGATCGGCGCGATAATCGCCGCCCAGGAGGCGCGACAGCGCCACAACTAAAATATAGACCAGCAGCACAATGGCAATCAACCGCAGTGGGTTTTGGATCGTTCGGTTGAGCAGCCCATTGATGCTGAGGCGCGGACTTTGATTTTTGAATGCAGTTTGGCTTTTTTGTATCATAGCTCGTTCCTGTGTTGGCTTGCCCAGCCCGCCAGCAGCGGGATGCGCCAGAATTTCTGCCCGCCGTCATCGTAGATGATGTGTTTGTCGATCAGGCTTTGCATCGCCTCTGCATCGGTCACCGGCTGTCTGTCGAGCATTTGGCGCAGCACCCGTTTTTCTTCGGCGCTCAAGCTGCGAATGATGACCGCGCATTCGTCCGAAATCCCACGATTGTTCAGCAGTTCACTGATCAGCCGCCCGCTGTCGAGCGCGATCTGCGGATTTTTCATCGTCGGCACGAATCCCCGCCGCAGCAGCCCCGTGTGACCGCCTGTGACCGCGATCAGGTTGTTACGCGCCTGGACAGGCAGCGGAGTCCCATCAGGCACAGTTTTTTGGGGCGGACTCTGTCTTCGATAGCGCTCCTCTAATCTGCGCACCGACTCAGCGGCGCTCTCTGGATCGAGCGGGCTTACGTAGCGAATGCTGCCATTGAATAATTCAACAAAGCTCTCCATGACGAGCCGGTCGCGCTCCTCGGAAAAGACTTGTTCAGTGATCTCCCAGAGCGTTCGCCGGCTGGTAGTGACGTAGCTGATGCGCCCCTTGTATTCATCGCGCAGTCCACGCAGCGATTGAAAGAACTGCGGCGGAAGCTGGGCGATGAACTGCTCAAACTCATCGAAAATAAACGTGACTCGCCATGCATCGCCAAGCGCTAGCACATCGTACACAGCGCTCTCTAGCTGGCGAATGCCAGTTTGCGCCAGCGCGGGCAGCTTATCAAACAGGCTGGTATAGTAATTCTTTGTGATGTTGGCGATTACATCACCATGCCCGGAGTCGATCAGCCAGGGTGAGAAGGGAGGAGACATCAACTTGCGCAGCAGGCGGCTGATCATCATTTCATAGCCCGACCAGGCGCGCCCCGTGTGATGAAGCGCATGATCGCTCAGGCTGATCAGCAGGTGTGGGTTGAGCAGCACGATCACCTGGGTCATCGCTTCTCCTGGCGGGATATATTTCACCTGCACATCATCACGTGCAATGAGGCTCACAAGGTTGCTTTTGCCAGCGCTGCCCATCCCGATCAGCGAGCAGAATTCACCTGCGCGAAGCTGATTAAAAATGTAGGTCAAATCCTCCTTTTGATACCAGTATGGCAGCGGCTGCAAAGGCGCGGGGATGTTCGACATGCGTTGTTCCTTCTCAGTTATCCTTAGAGTCCACTTCGTAGGTTCCACAGCAGCCGCAGCTCAGCCAGTGGACGGATCCACAGCCATTCCATCGCTAATTCGACCTGTGATCGGTGCGTCGGCGTGTCCATAATGCGCCGGATGCCGCGCCGCGCATTGTGGTCAGTGGATTTGAGTTCGGGTGCGATTCGCTGCCCCGGGCAGCTCACCAGCTCATACTTGTAAGGGCGATGGTAAAGCGGACGAAAATACAGCACTTCGCCAGGTTCGATCTCGATCACCCAGATCGGCAGCGCAAGCGAGCAGAACCACAGCCCGGCAGCGAGCGCCACTCCCGATACCAGTGGATTTGCACCAAGCAGCATGAGCAGCGCCGTCCCAACAGCCCAAACGCTTGCAAGACCAGCCTCAGTCAGCGCCAGCCGTGCGAAGAACGGTTCTTCCTGGCTGGTGAGGAAAACGTGAAGCGTCCAGCCGCTGCTGAGCAGCACGCCGATCTCCAGCGGGATCAGCGGCGTCGTCATCCGTTCCGACACAATCACATTGAGCGCCGTCCACAAAATCCCAAATCCCGCCGCGATGGCGGCAAGCAGCAAAGCTCGGCTGCGCTGACTGCGCTTTGGATCATGCTGCACTCTCCCCGCTGGCGATGCAGGCGTAGAGGTGCTGCTCGGTATCGGTTGATAATCCGCCGGTGACATTGGGTTTGGAGACATCGGCTGTCTGATCTGCATCCCTGAAACATTACTATGATAACATATTCAAAAGCCGTTATTCTAATTCATCGGGAAGGACAATGGCGAGAGAAAAAGCATACTGCCTCGATACCCTGATCACGTTGGGGCGGCGTCTGTCATCCGATCCGTCCCTCACCCAGCGTGAAATCCTGGAAATCCTCCATGATCACACCATCGAGCTGCTCAATCCGCTTAACATGGTGATTGCGCTCTACAACCGCGCTGTGGACTCGCCCATTTACGCGATGATCTATCGGGATGGGGTGAAAACTGCCGATCTGCGGACGCATGAAGTTCTCGCGCTGCGCGATCATCTGCCCTCATCTGATCTTGCAAACACAATTGACAGGCTGATGCGCTGGAGCCTGCGCGAACAGCAGCCGCTGATCCTGCCCCGGCGGGAGTCATGGCGCTCATGGAACCCGGAGATCGAGCCGATTTTTGCGTCCTGGGCGTGCGCGCCGATGATGGTTGGCACGAAAATTCTCGGCGTGATTGCGGTTTTTCATCTCACCGACGATCTCAGCTTCACCAATGACGACCTGCGCTACCTTCAGGCGATGGCAGATTACGCCGCGATTGCGCTTGATAACAAAGAAGTGAATACGCAGTTGAAATCGATTGTTGAGATCGGGCGCGAGCTTTCCTCCAATATTCAACTGGATGAAACCGAGACGCTGTCGCTGATTCGCGATCAGCTTCACCCGCTCATGCCCACTGACAATATGTACATTGCGCTGTATGACGAGGACAAGCGGTATCTTCGCTTCGGCTTGGTCTACCGAGATGGCACTCGGCTTGAGGGGTGGACTGCGGCTGCAGGCGGCATGAGCCGATCCTGGTGGATCATCACCCATGGCGAACCGCTGCTCCATTACAACCGCGAGGCGGGCGAAAAATGGTATGCCGAAACGGAGACCCACAATCAGGCTCCGATCATCTTTTCGTCCTACCTTGGCGCGCCGATGACCGCCTGCGGGCGGACAATCGGTGTCATTGCGCTGTATCATCCAGATCAGGAATATGTTTTTGATGACAGCGACCTTGACATTCTGGTTCCACTAGCGCGGTACGCTGGTATTGCGCTTTACAATGCGCAGCTTTACCGTGAGGCGCGCGGCGATTTGCTCGCGGCGAAGAAGCTGGCGACTTTAGGCACAGCGATGGGCGCGATTCAGCACCGGATTCGCAACAGCCTGACGTTTATTGCGCCTCAGGTGACCAGCTTGCGCAAACGGGTTGATTTGTCCAATCCCGACATCAGCCAGATTCTCGACGACATTGAGCAGAATGTCACCTTCACGCAGCATTTGATCGCCCGTCTCAACCAGCTTGCCAATGAAGGCGAGCCGGAGTCAGTCCATCTTGAGACGACACTGGTGCATGTGCTGGATGATGCGCGGCTTCGCTTCAAAGGGTTGGACTTCCAGCTTGCATTTGACCCGCACATCCCGGAAATACGCGGCTCAGAAGCCCAGCTCACTGAGATTTTCATGAATCTGGTCGAGAATGCTTGCCGTGCTGTTCGCCAGATGCCGCAGCCCCAGGTCAGGGTTGAAGGCGAATTTGACTCGTCTGCATCGATCATCCATGTCCGCGTCACCGACAATGGCACTGGCATCGATCCCCAAGTTTTGGATCGGCTGTTTGTCAAACCGGTTCCTTCAGGCGCGCAGCACGGCGTCTCATCTGGTTTGGGGTTGTGGCTCAGCAAGCTGATCCTCGACAGCATGGGCGGGGACATCGTCGTCGAAGCTACTCACCCGCAGCGCGGCACAACGCTCCGCGTCACGCTGCCCGTCCTGCCTGTGATGGAGGGCTGACTTCATGACGCAGACGCCGCCCTTCTTCATCTACCGCGTCCTGATCGTTGATGACAACGAAATGGCGCTCCGCACGCTGCGCCGTCAGCTTGAAGATGAAGGCTTCTACGTGCGCACCGCGCTCAACGAAGCCCAGGCGCTTGATCTGATACGAGAGGAGCGCTTTCATGTCGCGGTTGTTGATCTTCGCCTGGTCGATACCGACACGGAAAATCGCGCCGGTCTGCGTTTGATCGACGACCTTCACGCTATCGACCCAACGCTTGCCGCTATTGTCCTCACTGGCAACGCCGACTTTGCGTCTGTTCGCCGCGCAATGGATCAGACGCGCAATCAGAATGCCGCATTTCGTCTTTGGACATCGCCCGCCTTCAAATTCCTTGAGAAAACCCCTGAAGACCTGCGAATTCTGCCTGACACGATCCGCGAAGCCTTTGAGCGTGTGCATGGGGTCAATCTCAACTTACAGATCGAGCTTCCGCCTGATTTCATCGACACGGCGGTCAAGCGGATGGCGTTTCGATCTGCATCTGCCGATGATCTTGCGCGGTTTCGTGAGGAGGTGGACGAACTGCTGCGCAAACTTTTCCGCGACTGGGAACATCTTGCCATCGAACCGGTCACCGCCAATCCGGGTTACAGCCGGGCGATGGTCTTCAAAGCGCTGCCGAGCGGGGAGCGCGGACAGGGTGAGGTCATCGTCGCCAAGATCGGCGCGTGGACGCTGATCGAGCGAGAAATCCGCGCTTATCGAACGTCGATTCGCGGTTTGGCGGGCAATTTTGTCCCCACCGCCATCGAACCCGCCTGGCGCACGCGCGCGCTCGGCGGCATGGTCTATACTTACGCCGGACTCGGCGGCGGCATTCACGATTTTGCTGAGGACTTCGATGCCAGCGATCCCGACGCGCTTGCCGCCCTCATCGACACCCTGTTTCGCCGCACAATGAGCTGGCAGACTCGGCGTGGTGCGCGCGTCTATCAGGGCGTCGATTTACGCGCCCTGTTCTTCGCGCTGCTCCGTTTGCAGCCTGAAGAACTGATCGCGGCGCGCGACCGTCTTGCCGATGAGGATGATGCAGTGAGCTTGGTGCGCGGTGAGCTGCGTGTGAATGGGGTTTCCCTGCGCGATCCGGTCGATTATACTTTGAGTACCTTTATGACCGGCGATTATGCCGAGACCAACGTTCACGGCGATCTGCACATTCATAATATCCTGATCGACGATCAGCGCAACGCCTGGCTGATCGACTTCGCCAATGCCGCCGCTGCGCCGCTCTTTTACGATCATGCTTTTCTGGAAATGTCGATCCGCATCGAGCTGGTCGCGACTGAGGACATGAGTCTGCTGGCGGCGTGGGCGTCCCTGCTGACTGCGCCGGATGGGAGCGGCGCACCTCTGCCGCCCGAACTTGCCGCCGATTTGACTATTGTCAAAGCGCACCGCGCTATCGAGGGGATTCGCCGCTTTGTCATGCGCGGGCGCGCCGACGAAGTGCGCCGGTCGCTCCGGCTGTACCGCATGATGCTCTTTTTCATCGCGCTGCGCCTGACGACCGTGCGCTTTCTCGCGCCCGCCCGCAAGCGCCATGCCCTGATCGCGGCGGCATTCCTCGCCAACGCGCTGAGTGGGGAGTAGCGTGAAAGGTGTGCCTGCGGAACGCGCTCGCTTTTTTAAATGGGTGATCATTTTGGCACAAACCCCCCATTTCCCCTATAATTCCCGATCATTGAGCGCGGCAGACCGAAAAAGGGCGGCATAGTGCGGATTCTGGTCACGGGAGCGAGCGGCTTTGCGGGGCGGTATCTGGTTGAATATCTGCGGAATAATCCCAGAGTCGAAATTCATGGCACAGTTTACAGCGGCGCTGCCCCCGAAAGCATGACCCCGCATCTGTGCGATCTGCGCGACCCGCAGGCGGTCGATGCGCTGATCGACGATATCCAACCGAACCAGATTTATCACCTTGCTTCGGCGTCTAATGTCCAGTCGTCGTCCAACCGCGCCTGGGAGACCCTCGAAAACAACACCTTCACCCTGCTGCGTATTCTGCGCGCGTGCAAAGGAATGAAAGCGCCGCCGCGTATACTCGCCGTCACCACCGGTGAATTTTACGAGACTCGCAGTCAGGGCTGCCTGGATGAAACCGCGCCCGTCAACCCGACTAATCCCTACGCGGTCAGTAAAATGGTTCAGGAGATGCTCGCCGTTCAGTATGCCCTGTCTGGGCTGCCGATCATCCGCGCGCGCCCCTTCAATCATGGTGGGGCGGGGCAGGCAGCCGGCTTTGTCCTAACCGACTTCGCCGCGCAGGTCGCGCGTGTTGCGGCGGGGATGCAGCCGCCCATGGTTGAGGTCAGCGGCAACTTGGAAGCTGAGCGCGACTTCACTCATGTCCGCGATGTCGTTCGCGCTTACGCGCTGCTGATGGAAAAAGGACAGCCGGGCGAAGCCTACAATATAGCCAGCGGCGTCACCTGGCGCATTCGCGCTGTTCTTGAACGCCTGTGCGAGCTGGCGGGCATTCGCGTTGGCATCGTCTACAACGCAAGTCGGCAGCAGTTCCCTGATCGAAAATGCGGCGACTCGTCCCGCCTGCGCGCGCTAACTGGGTGGAAGCCGGAAATTCCGGTTGAGCAGATGCTTCGGGAAGTCCTTGATGACTGGCGTGTGCGCATTCGTGCCGCAGAGGTGACTGTATGAAAGCCATCCTCCACGATCAGCCAGGCGATCCCGATGTCCTGTACTATGGCGACGCTCCAGACCCAGTTCCTGGAGACGGAGAACTGCTCGTCCGCGTGCGCGCTGCGGGCGTTAACCGCGCTGAACTGCTCCAGCGTCAGGGGCGCTATCCGCCGCCGCCTGGCGCATCGCCCATCCTCGGCTTGGAGCTGGCGGGGGAGGTCGAAGCCGCCGCTGGTTCATGGCAAGTCGGTGACCGCGTGATGGCGGTCGTTTCGGGCGGCGCGTACGCGCAGCGTGCGGTTGTCCCGGCTCAGGCAGCGATGCGCATCCCGGACAGCTTCACATTCGAACAGGCGGCTGCTGTCCCAGAGGCATTTCTGACCGCTTATCTGAATCTGTTCACCCTCGGTGGGCTGACGGCAGGCGAAACCGTCCTCATTCACGCTGGCGCAAGCGGAGTCGGCACGGCGGCAATACAGTTGGTCAGGGCGGCAAGTGCGCGCGCTATCGTCACCGCTGGCACAGACGAAAAATGCGCCTTCTGCCGCGATCTTGGCGCTGCGCTGGCGGTCAACTACAAGCGCGACTCCTTTGCGGAGCGCGTTCAGGCATTTACCGACGGCGCGGGGGTCGATCTCGTCCTCGACTTCATCGGCGCGCCTTACTGGAGCGCCAATACCGCCTGTCTTCGGCGCGGCGGTCGTCTGATGCTGATCGGGTTTCTCGGCGGCGCATCCGGGGAAATCAACCTCGGCGCAATTATGAGCAAAAGCCTGACTGTCACGGGCACGACCCTGCGCGCCACCCCGCTCGATCAGAAGGCGAGGCTGGTTGCGGATTTTGAAGCGTTTGCCTATGCGCGCTTCCTCAGCGGTGAACTCCGACCGATCATCGACCGCGTATATCCGCTGGAGGATGCAGCAGCAGCCCACCGCCGCATGGCGGACAATGCAAATCTTGGCAAGCTGATTTTACATGTGACATAACATGGAGGAAGAAGTTGAGCAGTTTAGATGCACCCCAGTTTGTAGTTCCGCCGGAAAACCGGATTCCAGTCAACGGCTATCCTGGGACGATGGCTCCGATCCCGCCATCGCGAATGTTTCTCATTCGTGACGCGCTGAAGGCATATAAGACTAAGATGGGCGCGGACGCCGTCACTTATGATGCCTCGCAGGGTGATGGTGGCGCGAGCCTGCCCGGCGTCCCGCGTGAGTTGTATGAGCGCGCGCTCGCGCTTCAGCTTGAACATGGGTCGGCATACGATCAGCCCTGGGGAACGGTTCAGTTTCGCAAGGCGGTGGTAGAGCAGTACTGGCATCTCGACGCCGCAGCCGGTTGGGGGACAGAAAATGTCATCGCGGTTCAAGGTGGGCGTGATGGGCTGAACAAGGCGTATCAGGCGATGATCGCGCTCGGTACGAAGCAGATCGGCAGTCTGCTGGTCGTCTCTCGTGTCCCCTGGATCAGCTATAACTGGGGTCCGTATGGGATGGGGCTGAATGTGCTGCTTGCGCCTGGCGATCCGGCGGAAGGCTGGCGCTACACCCCCGAGGGGATCAATGCCTGCGTTGAGGTTGCAGCCAAAGAGGGGCGCAAGATCGCCGGACTGGTGATCACTTCGCCGGATAACCCAACCGGACGCACGATCTCAATTGATGAACAAGTCCTGCTGGCGAAAACGGCGCTTGAAGCCGGCATCTCGTTCGTCTTATTCGACTGGATTTATCATTGGGTCACTGATGCGGGTCCGAGCGATATCAACGCCGTCCTCAATGCCTTCACACCGGAAGAACGCGACCGCCTGATCTTCCTGGATGGCTTGACTAAGAGCCTCGGCGCATCGAATGTCCGCAGCGCGCATCTACTGGCTGGCAAAGCGGTGATCAATTATCTGACCAGCCAGGCGTCACACGGTGTTATTCCGGCGTATTTCTCACAGGCGGTTGCGATTGCCGCGTATGAAATGGGCTTCGACAAAGCTGCGGCGGGCATCATCGAGCCGTGCCGTCAGAGCCGCCGCGTCCTGCGCGAGGTGCTGCTGCGCGAAGAACTTCCCTTCATCATGGGCGACGGTTACTATGCCTTCATCGACTGCACTGCTGCCATTGAACGCGGCGGACTGGGCGACTCCGAAGGGCTGCTCAAACATCTGGGCGAAAATCACGGTCTGGCAGTTGTGCCTGGCATCTATTTCTCAGACGCGGGTAAGTATTGGATCCGCTTCTCCTATGCGCTCCCGCCCGAAGTCACGTCGGGCGCAGTGGCGCGCCTGTTTGAAGGGCTGAACGCGCTCTAACTCGGCAAAATGGGGTGAAAAATGAGAATTTCGCCCCATTTTTCTCATCCAAATGAGCATAACCCCCTAAAAAGTGGGTATCTCAGCTTACTTTCCTAAGGTTATAGTGTAATTATGTAAAAGTATGTGTAAAGGAGTGAAGACGCCATGGCATTGTCAACGCCATCCCTGTTTGATAAAACACGCGATGTCTCGACGCTTAGCTACGAGCAGGCGCGCCCGCTTTTTAAGTGGGTCTATGCATGGATGTTCATTGGCTTGCTGACCACCACCTTCACCGCGACCATCACAGCCAGCACGCCGGCGCTCGTTCAGCTCGCTGTTAACCCCCTTGTCGGCATTTTGGCTTTCGTCGTCCAGATCGGGCTGGTGATCGCGATTAGCGCCATGATTCAGCGCCTTAGCCCCGGCATGGCGGCGCTCATGTTCATGGTGTATGCCGGTCTGCTGGGCTTTTCGCTTTCGCTGATCTTCTTGGTCTTCAGCCTCGGCTCGATTGCGGTGGCGTTCGGGACGGCGGCAGTGCTGTTCGGCGCGATGACGATGGTCGGCTTCATCACCAACATTGATCTGACCCAGTTTCGCGGCATCTTCATGATGGCGCTGATCGGGCTGTTCATCGCCATCTTCATCAACCTGCTGATCGGCTCCAGCTTCCTTCAGTTCATCATCAGCATCGTCGGCGTAATCCTGTTCATGGGGCTGACCGCGTATGACACCCAGAACATCAAGCGCATGGCGGCGACTCCGGAGCTTCAGGCGGATGGCACGCTGATCGCCAAGTATGCGATTTTCGGCGCGCTCGGTCTGTACATCAACTTCATCAACATCTTCATCTTTCTGCTTCAGCTGATGGGCGGAAGCAGCGAGTAAGCTTCACGCGCCCTTCTTTTCCTCGGCGATTTCAAACAGCAGGAGGCACATGCTTCCTGCTGTTTATTTATGGTTGGTTGATCATTTGCTTAACGTTTGTCGAAAACGCCCATTTGTTCGTTGCCCGATCCCCATTGGCGGTTATCATAGTTTCGATGGTAACTGCTGCTCTGGAGGGCAAGCATGAGACGAACGGTGTCACTTTTGGGGAGTTTGATCGCGCTGTGGTTCCTCGTCAGTCTGGGGTTCAGCGTATCGGCGCAGCCCCCAGCGGACTTCATTGTCATCAACGAACTTGACTCGGATACCCCCGGCACGGATACACTGGAATTTATCGAACTGTATGACGGCGGCGTCGGCAATACCCCGCTTGACGGGCTGGTGCTGGTCGCCTATAACGGCTCCAACGATCTTTCCTACGCGCTTTCGCCCTTTACGTCAATTGACCTGGATGGCTTCAGCACCGATGCCAACGGTTATTTTCTAATTGGCAACGCTGCTGTGCCTGGTGTTGACATTGTCATCAACAACAACACGCTCCAAAACGGGCAGGATGCGGTCGCGCTTTATATCGGAAATGCGGCTGACTTCCCGGTGAACACACCAGTGACGACGGTTAACCTGGTTGACGCTATCGTTTACGACACAGACGATCCCGATGATCCCGGTCTGCTGGTGCTGCTCAATCCTGGACAGCCTCAGGTCAATGAGAGCGCTAATGGAAACAGCGCAAATGACAGCATCAGCCGGTGTCCGAACGGGCAGGGCGGTCAGCGCAACACCATCGGGTGGCTGACGGGCGTGCCGTCGCCAAAAGCTGCCAACCCATGTGATGTGCCGCCGTCGGTGGTCAGCACTGCGCCTGCGAACAGCGCTGTCAACGTTGCCCCGAATCAGTCCATTGCGATCACCTTCAGCGAACCAGTGACGGTTACGGGTGATTGGTTCACCATCGTCTGCACCAGCAGCGGCGCGCACACCGCCTCCGTGACAGGTGGCAGCACGACGTTTGCGCTTTTGCCAGCGCCGGACTTCACCGCCGGAGAGAACTGCACAGTTACCCTGATTGCAGCGCAAATCGCCGATCAGGACGGCGCGCCGAATAATATGGCGGCGAATTTCAGCTTTACCTTCACGATTGCATCAGGCGCGATCTGCACTGGCGCGTTCACCCCGATCTACACGCTTCAAGAAAACGGCGCGAACTTTGGCGCGCCTGGCAGTTTCACAGTTGAGGGCGTTGTTGTCGGCGACTATCAGTTTGAGCGCGAACTCGACGGCTTCTACCTGCAAGACCCTGCCGGCGATGGCAATCCGCTCACATCCGATGGTATTTTTGTCTTCGACCCCGCGCCGCTGCTGGCAGATGTCCGCGTCGGTCAGCGGGTGCGCGTCACCGGCACGGTAACTGAGTCATTTAATCAGACTCAGGTCAATGCGACTCAGGTGATCAACTGCGGAGAGACCGCTGTTGTCACCCCGACCGAGGTCACGCTGCCTTTCGCAAGCGCGGCGTTCGCCGAGCGCTATGAGGGGATGCTCATCACGATGTCACAGACGCTCACGGTGACCGAGGTCTTCAACCTCGGACGCTTCGGCGAGGCGGTGCTGTCGTCCGGCGGACGCTTGTACATCCCGACCAACGTGGTTGAACCGGGTGCGCCTGCCAACGCCCAGCAGGCGGCAAACGATCTCAACCGCATCATCCTTGATGATGGTCTGAGCATTCAGAATCCTGATCCAACCCCGTATCTCTTCGATGAACCCACGCTGCGCGTTGGTGACAGCGTGACCGGATTGACGGGCGTCCTCGGCTATGGCTTCAATACATATCGCATTCAGCCAGTGAACGATCCGAACTTCGTGCGCGCCAATCCGCGCTCCGCGATGCCGCCGAACGTAGGCGGGACGCTGCGCGTTGCCAGCTTCAATGTCCTGAACTATTTCAACGGCGATGGCTTAGGCGGCGGCTTCCCAACTCCGCGCGGCGCGAATACACTTGAGGAGTTCGAACGTCAGCGCGACAAGATCATCGCCGCCATCGTTGCGCTCAATGCCGATGTTGTTGGCTTGATCGAGATGGAAAATGATCCCAGCGGACCCACCAGCGCCATTCAAGACCTGGTGAATGGGCTAAACAACATCGCTGGCGCAGGGACTTACGCCTATATCGATACCGGCGTTCTCGGCACGGACGCGATCACGGTTGCGTTCGTCTACAAACCTGCGACCGTGACACCAGTGGGCGCGTTCATGACCGATCTCGATCCCGTCTTCAGCCGTCCGCCGCTGGCACAGACTTTCCGCCAGAACAGCACCAATCAGGTTTTCACTGCCATCGTCAACCACTTCAAATCGAAGAGCTGAAGCGGCGCGACCGGAGCCAATCTCGATCAGGGCGATGGTCAAAGCTGCTTCAATGCGCTGCGCATTCAGCAGGCACAGCGGCTGGTGACATTCATCAACACCGTTGTGATCCCCACCAGCGGCGATCCGGATGTGCTGATCATCGGCGATCTGAACTCGTATCTGCGCGAAGACCCTATCGATGTGCTGGTGAATGCGGGCTTCATCCATCTGAACCCCAATCCGCTCAGCTACTCGTATGTCTTCTTTGGGCAGTCCGGCTCGCTTGATCATGTGCTGGCGACGGCAAGTCTGGCTCCGCAGGTGACCGGCGCAGCGGATTGGCATATCAATACTGATGAGCCGCGAGTGCTGGATTACAATGTGGAATTCAAGTCGCCCGCGCAGCAGGCGCTCAATCAGGGGACGCCGTTCCGCTCATCCGATCACGATCCGCAGGTCATTGGACTGAATCTCGCGCCGCCGAACCTGGTCAGCAATGGCACATTCGACTCGCCGATCAGCACGAATCCGAATGGGAATTGGGCGGCATTTGGCGCGCCAAATGCCAACTCGATTGTCTACACGATCAACGGCGGCAAGCTGGAGTTCTATCGCCAAGTGAACGCGACGCAGGCGGTCATCTTCCAGAACACCGGCGCGAGCCTGGCTCTGAATGCGCCGCTCAATCTGCGCTTCGAAGCTGCCAACCTGAGCATGGTGCGTAAACGTCTGACCGTGCTGCTGCACGACAGCGACTTCAGCGATCTGATGGTGTGTTCGTTCTGGCTGGCTCCGATGCAGGCGGCGCAGACCTATCAGATGCGCACCTATACAACTGAAGCCTGGACGAACGTCAGCGTGTCGTTCTACGCAGCGTCCAATGACGGTCAGAATGGCTACCAGATTGACAATGTGGTGCTGAACAGCGATGGCGCAGCCAATGTTGGGCAGACGCTCTGCATCGATCCGAACGCGCCCGCGCCCGGCGTCGGCGCGGACAGCGGCAGTCTGATCGTCAACGGCGATTTTGCCGCCGCGACGATTGCGCCCTGGTTCACGTGGGCGACGCCTTCCCTCAGCGGTATTCAATGGCAGGTGAGCGGCGGCGTTTTCGAGTTCTCGCGCCTGCTGACGGCGGAAAGCGCGCTGGTCGCCCAATACACCAACACTTCCGCCCCTGTGAACACGCCGGTTGAGGCAATGTTCGACATTGGGAACGGAAACGCTATGCGCAAGCGCATCACGATCATCGCGCACGATGCCGATTTCAGCGATCTGGCGGTCTGCTCATTCTGGCTGCCGCCGAATGCCCCGCTGGGAACGTATCTCATGCGCGCCTATGTCACTGACGCCTGGACAAACGCGACCTTCTCCGTCTATGCGTCCACTGGCGGCGCGGGTGTCTACCGGCTGGATAATGTCAGTGTTCAGGCGCGTCCAACGCTGATTGTGGCAGGCGTGGAGTGCTATGAGCCAGGATCGATCATGCCGCTGAGCATCCCGGAAGTGAAGCCAGCCGTAGAACCAGTGACTGTGCCGCCGGTCGTCGTGCCATATGCGCCAGAAAGCGCTCCGGCTGAGATTCCGCTGCTGATCCAGCCTGAGGCGGAGCAGGAGACCGAGTCGAGCAGCGCTGAAGGCTCTGTGACTGAGTAAGCGGGACAATCGTAAAGAGGGAGGGCAGAACACGCTTGCCCTCCCTTTCGTTTTATTCCACCGTGACGCTTTTTGCCAGATGGCGCGGCTGATCCACATCCGCGCCGCGCCGCACTGCCACGTAATACGCCAGCATTTGCAGCGGCAGCACCGCGATCACCGGAGACAGCAGCTCCGGCGTCTCCGGCACATACAGCACATGATCGGCTTTGCTGGCGATGAACGAGTCGCCGTCGGTGGCGATGGCGATCACAACGGCGCTGCGCGCTTTCGCCTGCTCGATCTGGCTGATCATCTTCTCATAGACCGAATCTTTGAGCGCGATTGCCAGCACCGGCATCGACTCGTCGATCAGCGCGATGGGTCCGTGCTTCATCTCGCCCGCCGGATAGCCCTCAGCATGGATATAGCTGATTTCCTTCAGCTTGAGCGCGCCCTCAAGCGCGATGGGGTAGTTGATCCCGCGCCCAAGATAGAGGAAATTCGTGTAATGATGCAGTAAACCCGCCAGCTCCTCGACCTGCTCAGAGCGTTCGAGCGTCCGACCGACCAGATCGGGCAGCCGCGCCGCGTCTTGGACGCGCTGATCGTGATCCGGCGTTCGGACTCCGCGCTGCTGCGCCAGGTGGAGCGCGAGCAGGTACTGATCGACGATGCTGGCGGTGAACGCCTTGGTGGACGCAACGCCGATCTCCGGTCCGGCGTTCATGGTGATGTGTCCGTCCGCCATTCGCATCGCCTGCGATCCGATTGCGTTGACGATGCTCCAGAGCAGCGCGCCTTTGGTGCGCGCTTCTTCCATCGCTGCCAGCGTATCAACAGTTTCGCCGCTCTGCGTGATCGCCAGCACAGCGGTACGATCATCGATGATCGGATCGCGGTAGCGATATTCGCTGCCGTAATCGACCTCCACGCGCAGCCGAGCGAGATGCTCGATGAAAAACTTGCCGACCAGCCCGCTGTAATAGCTCGTGCCGCAAGCAACGGTCACCACGCGGTCGATCCTGCGCGCTGCCTCTTCAGTCAGATTGAGTTCCGGAAGCTGGACAGTGTGATGCTCAAAATCGACTCGTCCGCGAATCGTGTCGGTGATGCTGCGCGCCTGCTCGAAAATTTCTTTTTGCATGAAGTGGCGGTATTCGCCTTTTGCCGCGCTCACCAGGTCCCAGGGGATGGTGTGGACGGAGGGAGTCACTTGATTTCCGTCCAGTGTCTGTACACTGACGCTGCGAGCGGTGACTGTCGCCATCTGCCGGTTTTCCAGAAAGATCATCCGCCGCGTCTGTTCTAAAATCGCGGGAATGTCCGACGCAATGAAGTTTTCCTGATTGCCCAGTCCAATGGCGACGCCGCCTGCATTCCCGATGCGAACTGCTACCAGGCGATCCGGCTGCCACCGGCTCATGACGACGATAGCGTGCGCGCCGCGAAGCTGCGTAATGGCTCGGCGCGCCGCTTCCGTCACATCTCGATGCGCGCCGTCGTTGGCGAAGCGCTCGATCAGGTGGACGATCACTTCGGTGTCAGTCTCGGATTTGAAAACGACGCCTTCAGCGCGCAGCTCGTCGCGCAGTTCAAGATAGTTCTCGACGATGCCGTTATGCACGACGACAAAATCGCCGTTCATGCTGATATGCGGATGCGCGTTGTGTTCTGCTGGCGCGCCGTGCGTCGCCCAACGGGTATGACCGATGCCAATCTGTCCGCTAATGGGGCTGTCCGCGAGCCGGGCGCGCAGGTTAGCGAGCTTGCCGACATCGCGCCGGAGCTGAACTGCGCCGTCCTGAAGCACGGCGATTCCCGCCGAGTCGTAGCCGCGATACTCAAGCCGGCTCAAACCATCAATGATGATCGGAGTCGCGTCACGCTCCCCGACATATCCGACAATGCCACACATAGACTGCTGCCTCCTGCCTCAGGGATGACGTGGATCGACAAATTCGAGCAGATCGGTTCGGGCGCGGCTCAGATCGCTGTACACACCGCGCAGCGCCGGGTCTTGAATTGCAGCGGCAAGCTGATACATCGCCTGCTCGCTCATTTCACTTAGTTCTTCGCGGGGTATGCGAGCGCGCCCGCCTGTCTTGAACCGGAACGGACGCCCGAAATTGACGTTGATCGAGGCGCGCCTGAATTTTTTGAGTTCGCTTGTCCAGCGCTGCGCCCCTGAAATTGCAGCCGGCACGATGACCCCATCGGCTTTGGTCGCCACATAGGCTAGCCCGTCCTTTGGCTGAGTCAATCCATTGACCTGCCGAGTCCCTTCCGGCGCAATTAAGATAAGCTGACCGCTTTTAATGAGTTCGATTGAATTGGTCAGTGCCTTGCGGTCAACTTCGCCGCGATTGATCGTGTAGCCGCCGTAGAAACGCACCAGCGGACCGATGATTGGGTGGCGCAGGTTTTCCACCTTTGACATCGGCAGCACAAAACGGCGCTGCACCGCCGCAATGCACAACGCCGGATCAAGCAGCGAAATATGATTCATGAGCAGAACAGCGCCGCCGCTGTCCGGCACACAGTCGGTATTGGTATAGGTGACTTGGAAAGCAACGCTGAAAACGGCGCGTGCGAGGCTGCGCATGATCTGCCGCCGCCACGCATAGCGCGGCTGCATGGAGACATAGGTCTCCACTGACATGTCCATACTCGCCATCGTCGTCTTTATTCCTCATCATTCTCTGTCTTACGGGGTCGCCGCTGTGCGGGTCGGTTGGTGGAACGGTTCTGTCTGCCTGCCGGACGATCTCCGCTTCGGCGCGGGCGGTCAGATGCGCCGCCCTCACGTCGGGATGGGTGCCGGGCATCGTCGCGGCGCAAGCGCGGGCGGTCAGATGCGCCGCCCTCACGTCGAGGACGACGATCCGGGCTCCACGAGTCGATCACTTCATCCGCTTTTTTGCGCCAGCTGCTCGTTTTGCTGCTCCGAGCTGCCGGGCGCACTGCTGCATAGCTGCTTCGATGCGGCGGCGCGGACTCGCGCTGCGCCGGACGTGATTCGGGCTGTGCGCCGTGATCGCGTTTGTACTGCTGGCGCGATGCCGCCCTGAGCTGCTTGATCTCACGTGATGGCGTTTGCAGTGCTTCAATCTCTGCGGCGTTCATCTCACGCCATTCGCCTGGTCGCAGCCCTTCAACACTGAGCATCCCGATATGCGTCCGCACTAACCGCCGCACCGGATGCCCGAGCAGCGATGCGACTCGCCGAATCTGCCGCTTTTTCCCCTCCGTCATGATGATCCGCAGCGTGGTTTCGCGCGGATCGCCCTTGACGATCTTGACTACGCAGGGTGCGGTCATGCCATCTTCCAGTTCGACGCCTGCCTGCCAGCGCTCTAAGGTGCGCTCGCTCGGCAGCCCGACAACCTGCACTTTGTATGTTTTGGTGTGCTTGAAGCGGGGATGGGAGAGGCGCTGCGCCATTTCGCCGTCGTTGGTCAGCACGATCAGCCCTTCGCTGTCCGCGTCAAGCCGACCGATAGAGAAAAGCCGTTCCTTAAATGGGATCAGGTCAAAAACTGTTTGCCGATCATCGCTGCGATGAGGGACATGGGTAGACAGGACTTGTTTGGGCTTATAAAGGGCGATGTAGCGTTTCTGGCTGCGCCCGAAGATGACTTTTTGCCCGTCTACTTCAATGATATCGGTATCTTTATCTGCCTTATCGCCGACTGTGATCACTGCGCCGTTGACACGAACGCGCCCCTGCGCGATCAGCAGCTCAGACTCGCGGCGCGAACCGATATTCGCCTCCGCTAGCAGCTTGTGTACTCGCTCTTTCATGGAAGTGCCTTATAGATATGCATGATCTCATTATTATAATGGCGGCGATCAAGCCTGAACAGCGGCTACTTCTTCTTGGTGACTCGGAACTGCAGCGGCATCCCGATCAACAGGCGGGTCTGCGCTTGCAGGGTGGGAATAGCGACGAAGATCAGCGTCATTACTGGCAGCAGTGGGAAGCTGAGCAGCGTGTAAAAGCGCTCTAGGATCGTCGCGGGTCTCGGGCGAGGTGGGCGGACGATGACATCTTGAATCCAGAAGACGATTCCCAGAATCGTCACGACCGCAAAGGACACCTGCAGCGCCGCGAAGATCGGATTGCTGAACCCCTCTGCGAGCATCTGCTCCAGGATATGCGGATTGAACAGCAGTGGAAGCTGTGAGCCGACCGTCAGGATGACCCAGCCGGGTCCGGCAAGCATAATGTCCTGAGAGATGCGCATGAGCAGTCTGAATGACCGCCCAAAGTCGATCTCTGGATGTTCGAGCATCTTGGCGATGGTGAACCCAACTTCTTTGCTGCCCCAGGCATGTCTGAGCGTTTGCAGGTAGCGATTGCGGATCGCCTCCAGCAGCGTATCGCCCGTTGTCGCCTGCGCCAGAAATGGTAAAAAGACTCGCTCCAGCTTCACTTCCGCGTTCCGAGCAAAAAATGCCTTGATGAACATGTGCCACTCATCCGCGATCACATCGCCGTCCCAGTAGCCGCTGGAGTCCAGAAGACGCAGACTGAGCGAATACGACGACATCGGCAGTGCTAGCCCCCACGGCGCAGCCAGATATGCCAGCTCCAGCGCTGTCGAGTAGGCGTTGACGATCCGCAGCAGCGGGTTGATCTCCCAGATGTTGCCATGATATCGGATTGGAGCCTGCCAGAAGCGCAGGTAGCGGTCGGGATTGGTCGCAAACAGGCAGGTAAGCGCTGCAAAGTGATTTTTATGCCACAAGGTGTCGGCGTCCATTGTCGTGACCAGGATATGGTCGATAGGGTAACCGCGCTCATCCACCAGTTCGCGCTTGACCCAGCGCGCCGCCCATGCCTGATTCGCGGATTTGCACTGCATCTCACCGGGCAGACCGCGCGGATGCACTGTATAGAAGCAGTGCGCGAAGCGCGACCTGAACTGGTGCTGCAGTTCTCTGGCTTTTTCGACGCAGTCCCTTTCTGCCGCTTCCATTGCCAGCACGATGACCAGGCTGCGCGCGGCATCATCCTGCTGTGCTAGATTTTCCAGCGTTTTCGCCAGAACGGAGATGGGTTCTTTGTAGTTTGGAATGATGACAACGTGGATTACCTCATCCCAGGAAAGAGCCTCCGGTGTCCAGCGGCGCTGATACTCGGTGCGCCAGTTAATGCGTTCCCATTGGCGAATGCGCATCAGCCCGATCACGTTGGCAATGCCGGAAGTGAAAAAGCGAAGTGCATTGTAAACGCCGACGATTACAGCGATCAGCAGCATGGTGTTTGGAAACGCCATGGCTGCAATCACACAGAACAGCAGCCCAAACCAAGCGAAAAAACCGGGGATTCCATCCAGCACGCGCTCTGGAATAGCTGGCGGCGGACTGCCTGCCCAGATCGACTGTCCAACGCCGAGCTGGACGTTATTCCTCCGACCGCCGCCGGATTGATATGGCACGTTTTGCCCTTCTCTGCGCTAAACTGGGCGCTGTCTGAGCATTCATCGAAGCGGAGCGCCTCCCGTTTATGATACGGCTTCCCGTTCAATCAGCAGACGCGGCGTGAAACGCACCTCATCGCTGATGCCGTTAACGGAGCTGTTTCTAAACAGCAGTCTGAACTGCGCTAACCGCGTTCCGCTCTCATAGGCGGCACGCACTGTATCCGTCACATCCACCTCGTCGCAGTGGGTTTGTGACGTCAGCAGCCGCGCTCCTGGAAACAGCCGCGTATAGATGCGACCGGGGATCAAGGCTCCGTAATTGTCCTGATAGATCGACAGCGCCCCGAGCGCTCCAAATCCATTGTTGAATTCAAGACAAGGTGCGATCTGCAGGGCGGCGCGGCGCAGACGGCGATTTTGACCCAAATCAGGCGTGTGGAAGGTTAGCAGAGTTTGCAGGCTCAGCTCGCTTCCGTTGATAATTGCATCTCCGGCGCTGTAATTGACAAAGAAACGACCGTCGTCCAGCAGCGTTGTCGAGTCAGGGATGCTCAACACGCCGTAGATTGGCGCGATGGCTCCTGGTGCGCTCGGCTCATCCAGCGTCAGCTTAACCCGATAATCACCCGTGGTCGGCTCGATGTCTGCCGCTTGATAGCGCGTCGCCAGAATGGTGTAGTAGCCGCTTTTGGGCAGTGTGTAGCGTGAAATGGACGAGTCGGTGCTGTTGGCGAGCAGATCGTCATCGTTGTTGTCCAGAATGCCTCCTAAATTATCGCTCAAGAGCAGACGTGTATCGAGATTGCCGCTCATTGCTGACATCTGAATACTGATGACATCCCCGGCGTTGCCCCGGAAGGTGTAGGTTTCAACTCCGACGCGCTCGCTGATCGTCCCTGATTGCAGCGTGTCGTAGTTCAGCGGACGGGAGAACAATCCCAGCGGCGTTTCAGACGGGTCGCTCTGCCGGATCAGCAGCTCAAGGCTGCCTTGTGTCTTCCCGAAAAACTGCCCGATTCGCGTTGCAACGATGATGTATTGTCCTGTTTCAGGCAGGCGCATTCCGTTAATCTCACCGACGTTAAAATTCTCTTGAAGAGCCACGTCCTGCCGCGCCAGTTCGCGCCCTTTGGCATCCAGCACGATCAGATAGGGTTCCAAGGCGCTGTTTTCAACCGCTGCCATGCGAATGCTGATCACATCATTCAGGGTTCCGTTGAACGTGAACAACAGCGTGGGAGTTTCGTCGTCCAGCGCTGCGACAATCGGCGCATTCAGGGCTAAATGTGCAATAATTGATGCCCTCTGAAACGACGTTGACGCCTCAAACGGGATCGCGTCTCGCGGCACATTGATCACCGCGTTCTGCGTATTTGTCGGCGTCAGCGATGGTGTGACGGTTTCGGTTGGTGTAGGCGTATCTGTGTTGGTTGGGGTCGCTGACGGAGTCGCGGTTGGCGTAGGCGCATCGGTATTGGTTGGCGTCGGTGATGGCGTTTCCGTCGGAGTGGGTGTCTCGGTCGGTGTTGCCGTAGCGGTCGGGGTGTCAGTTGGGGTAGGAGTCAGACTCACCCGAGTCGGCACAACTGCACCTGGCAGCGTTGGCGTCGGCACCGATGCGATGCGAATGCTGCCACAAGCGCCGGTGAACAATGCCAGCAGCACACCTGTCAGCGCCTTCCGGCGGCGTAGATTCAATATCATAAAATGCGACCTTAGACCCCGCGCGCTTGTTATTGTACCGCTATTCGATGTGTTTCACTTGCGCTTTTGTGCCTTTCAGATTTTTCAGCCCGCGCGCCGCTGTCAGCGCGATCAGATTGGTCTGATAATTGTAAGTGCTGCGCCGCTTGTCGGCATATGCTTCTCGCGCCAGGCTCACCAATTTATCGACGACTTCAGATGCGCTTAAACCGCTTTCCTGCCACAAGTAAAATGCCAGCGATCCCGGCATGGTGTTGATCTCGTTGAGGTAGATTTCATGCTCTTCTGGGCGCACCAGAAAGTCGATCCGCGCCGTCCCGCGCCCATCGATGGCTCGAAATGCTGCCACCGCCATCTGCTGAATGGTCTCCGTCATCTGCGCGCTAAGCGGGGCGGGCATGAGACGCTGCGCGCTCTTCATCCCTTCAGTTCCGCGCAGATATTTCTCCTCATACGTCAGAAACTGTTCCCATGAGATCGGCTGTTCGAGGACGGACGCTTTCAAGTTCCGAGCATCGCCTAAGACCGCGCAGTTGATCTCGACTCCGCCGACGATTCCAGACTCCACCAGCACGCGCCGATCCAGATTGACTGCCACATCGATATACGCCCGCAGCATTGCCGCATCCGCTGCTCGTCCGACGCCGATGCTCGAACCAAGCGTCACCGGCTTAACAAACATCGGAAACGTCAGCGCTTCAGTCAGCCGCGCTATCACAGCTTCTGAGTCATCTTCCCATTCATGGCGGCTGAAGCTGATCGACTCCGCCACCGGAATGCCAGCCGCTTTCATCACCTGCTTGGTCAGTCCTTTGTCATTCGCAACCGCCGACGCCATCACGCCACAGCCAACATATGGAATGTCAGCCAGTTCAAGCAGCCCTTGCAGCGTCCCATCTTCGCCATGCGAGCCGTGAATCGTCGGAAAAACCGCGTCCAGCCGGATGATGGCGGGCTTGTTCGCGCCGAAAAGCCGGCGTTTGCCGCTCTCGATGATCAGCCCGTGATGCTGAATCGAAGGTGACAGCACGCACGGCGCGACGCCCTCATGTTGGGTGATATTTCCCTCGAAAGCGTTTAGGTCGCGCAGCGGTTCGCCAGTGAACCAGCGCCCATCGCGGTCAATATAGATCGGCACGATCTGGTATCGCGCTGGATCGCAGGCGCGCATGACCTGATGTCCTGTTACGACCGAAACATCATGTTCAACGCTGCGTCCTCCGAAGATCACACCCAATGTGAGCTGACGTTGTGCACTCATAAGACACTCTTCAGAACAGGATCACCGCGAAAAAGACAGCAGCAATCGCGATGTTGAAAGCAACTTCCATCGCCATGCCGATAAAGTATGTCCTAACTGCGAAATGCCCAGCGCGCAGCGTCTTCTTCATGTCGCCAACGCGCAGCAGTTCCATTCCCATTGCGCCGATCACCGATCCGATCAGCGTCCCCAGCAGCGGGATCGGGATGACAAACGTCCCGATGATCCCGCCGATAATCGTCCCAAATACCACGCTGCACGATGCGCCATCGGTTTTGATCCCAAACAGTGGCAGCCAGTAGTCGCTGGTCGATCCGAGAATCATCAGTCCGGTGATCGCGATCATACCTGGCACAGTCAGATATTGGAATCCAGTCAGAGTCCCATAGCCGAGCGCGATCAGCCACATCACCAGCGGACCCGAAATGATCGGCGAAAACGAGATAAAGAAGGTGATCACCATCAGGACAGCGGCAAGGAGGGTTAAGCCCCCTTCGACGACGTTCATCGTTCCTCCTCATGAGGAATAGGTATCAGGCAGATCGTTCAAGAATAGTACGGTATCGCCCGCCGCTAAGTTGCGCTTGTACCATTCCACTGCCTCGCTTAAGGTCTCCACTGTCTGCACGCGCTCCGCCGGAAAGCCTGCATTCAGTAAGCCAGCATGGATCGGCGGAGCCTGATCCCTGCCGACCAACAGCACATCAGTCGCGTGCTGCGCCGCGATCTCGCCTAATTTTCGATTTTCCTGTTCCATCAGCGCGCCAAGTTCGACCATCCCCGGCGTGATCAGCACGCGCCGACCGGTCTGATGCATCGACAGCACGCGCAGCGCATGGACGATTCCGACTGGATTGGCGCTGTAAGCATCGTTGATGATGGTAATGCCTTCTGGAAGCGTCTGGCGCACGAGTCGGCTTTCAGCGGGCTGAAGCGTTCGCACGCGCGCCGCCACCTCGCGCAGGCGCATCCCCTCATGCACTGCAACGGCGGTTGCAAGCAGGATATTGGTCACATTGTGCAGCCCCAAGAGCGGCGTCACAAACTCGGCATTTTCGCCTGACTCGGTATCGGTCACGGTGAAGCGAAGCCCGTCCAGCGATTCACTCACACGCGACGCCACATAGCGCGGCGCGTTGGGGTCATCCGGCGCACGTTCGCGGCTCACGCCGATCCGAGTGCGTGGATAACCGCGCTCCATCATCGCGCGCACATACGGGTTATCCCAGTTGAATATGCCGACGCCATCGGCTGGCAGCGCCTTGATCAGCTCATACTTGGCGCTGGCGATATTGTCCAGCGAGCCGAATCGTTCTAGATGCTGCGGACCCACTTCGACGATGATCCCGATGCGCGGATGCACTAGGTCGCAGATGCGCGCGATCTCGCCCGGAATATACGCGCCCATCTCCGCGATGAAGTATTCGACGCTGCGATCCTGAGCCAGATCGTTGTTGATCGCGATGCACAGCCCCATGAGCGTATTGTAGCTTTTCGGGGTGGGGTAGGCGCGGAAACGACCATTCAGGATATGCGCGAGATAAGTCTTGGTGCTGGTCTTGCCGTAGCTTCCAGTGATGCCGATCACCTGCGGGCGCAGTTCCGCTAAGACGGTGCGTGCCTGGGCGATGAAACGACGGCGGAAAAATGCCTCCACCGGCATCATGATCAGATTGCCAACGACCAACCAGACGGGCGCAAGCAGCAGCAGCACTACGCCCAGGGTCAGCGCCGCGATCATCGCAAAGTCGCTGTCCAGTTCCAGCGCAGCGAGTCCAGCCGCCGCCGCCAGCCCAACCACTGAAGAGATGCTGAGGGCTGCGCCGAGCAGTCGTCTGGCGCGTGGCGTGGGGCGGAACTGCTTCTTGATTTCCCCTTCTTCAGGGGGGATGATGCCCGCCGCCGACGCGATCACGCTGATCAGCACAGGGACAAAGCTCCCTGGCGCTTCCGTCAGGATCATCAGCATGGCGCTGCCAAACAGCCAGGCTAGCGCAGGGCGAGTCGGCAGCCAGCGATTGCGCCGCGCCGCGATCCAGCGCAGATAGCGCAGGCTCATGTATTCTTCGATCTGATAAAAGCGTGCCTGCCGGTAAATCCTAATCCACGCGCCAGCCAGCCAGATCGCGCTGATAAGCCCAACCCATCCGTTCACGGGCGCTTTAGTTCCTCAGGAAATGATCGACGATCCGCACAAACTCGCCCTGCCGTTCCAGATAACTGTAATGTCCGACGCCTTCAAACACGATCAGTCCGGCGTCTGGGATCAGCTTTTCCAGCTTCTGACCCATCCACAGCGGCGTATCGGTATCCTGATCGCCCCAGAAGATCAGCGTTTGCCGGTTGAGGCGCATCGCCAAATCCGACAAATCCTGATTGACCACGCGCACTAAAATCTCGCGCATGACTCCGCTGGCAGCGCGAAAGTCCGGCGATCCGTAGCGGTTGTTATACGCCTGTTGCAGCGCTGCTGCGAGCTGAGGTGCGCCGATACGCACAAGCGCAGTCCGCGCCAATTTGTAGAGCCGCAGCCGCAGCCCGCCGCTGGGCGGCTTGCGAATCCCCGCCGAATTGCACAGCACGACTTTTTCGACCCGCTGCTCCCGATTTGCCCCAAGATAGATCGACAGCCGCCCTCCGAACGAATGCCCGATCAGGTGCGCACGCTTGACTCCGATTGTATCCATATATCCCACTATAAATTGGGTGTACTCCTCCACGCCCCACACGGACGACGGCGGAGCGCTTGCGCCAAAGCCGGGCAGATCGGGAATGTAGCACTGCCAGCCGAGCCGCGCCAGCGCCTCCGCTGCGCCCCACATCAGATCGCTGCTCCCTCCCCAACCGTGCAGCATCAGGATCGGCGTTGCGAAGCCGTTATTGGGCTGTGCGACAGCGTGCGCTGCCTGATGCCCGTTGACTTGGATGGTTGTTGTCGGTGCTTTCATACGATTTCAACTGCCGCGTTCAGCGCTTGCAGCTTTTGCAGTGCGCCCGCGAAGATATACTCGACTGCCTGTGCATTGTCGATAATCGACACCCCTTCTGCCGCCAGTGCTGCTGCGATCAGCCCTAAGCCCGCTCGCACATCCGGCGAGTCCATATAGATGCCGCGCAGCGGTGTTTTGCCAACGACGATGGCGCGGTGTGGATCGCACAGGACGATCTGTGCGCCCATCGCCTTGAGTTTGTCCACAAATAGAAGGCGGTTGTTAAACATCTTCTCATGGATCAGGGATGTCCCTCGTGCCTGAGTCGCTGCGACTGTCGCCACTGCGACCAGATCGGACGGGAATCCATACCAGGGTGCAGACTCAATCGATGAGTCCACATCCTCCTCACGATTCGACACTGTCAAAAACTCATGGCGAGGCACAAAAATGCCCGTTTCTTCGACATCCATCTGTATCCCCAGCCGGCGAAAGATTTTCGGAATGACGCCCATAGCCGGCGCATCTGTATAAGCGATCTGCACGCGACCGCCGCAGATCGCGGTCATCACCGCGACGCTGGCAGCCTCGATGTGATCGGGAATGATGGTGATGTCCAGTTCACCGAGCGACTGAGCGCCGAAAATGTGCAGCACATTCGATCCAGCGCCGTTGATCGGCGCACCCATCTGGGTGAGCGCGCTGGCAAGCTGCTGCACATGCGGCTCGCAGGCGGCGTTGTAAATGAGCGTCTCTTCGCCTAGACTAGCTGCCAGCATCATGACCACTGCCGTCGCAGTTACGCTTGCCTGTGTCAGCACAATGTGTTTATGTTTCCACTTCACCGCGTTAAATTCAACCGCATTTGCGGTCGTCACCACGTCAATTCCGAGGTCGCGCATGGCTTCGAGATGAGTGCGAATCCGGTTGAGGGTGAAGTCTACTTCAAGCCGCGCATATTGCCGCCGAGTCAACAAGGGGGCAAGCAGCAGGATCGCGCCAATCCCATCTGTTTCTGCTGGTGATAAGACGCGCCGGTTAATGTGCGACGCCTGAATCGTGACGCTGCCATCTCCGCCCGTGATCGCTGCGCCAAGCGCCGCTGCCGCTTCAAGCATTGCATCGACGCTGCGAGCGCGGGGCAGATTGCGCAGCGTGACCGGGGCGTCTGTCAGCATTGCTGCTGCAATCAATGCCTGCGCTGCATTCGGGTTGCCGGCGGGCTGATAGACTCCGTTGAGTGCGTGCTGCCCCTCAATTCGTAACCGCATGAGATTTAGCTCGGCTTTCGGATGGCACAGAATGCGCTGGCGATCTGCCCGGCTGTGCGCGCATTGTTGACCAGCAGGGCAGTGTTGGCACGCCGTGAAAGTCCTTCCGTGATCGCCGCGACTCGGCTCAGCACAAATGGCGAAACGGCTTTTCCGACGATCCCCGCTGTTTCCGCCTCGGCGGTTGCCTGAACAACTGCCGACTCGGCCTCCGCTTCATTCATTGCAGAGTCCTCCGGAACCGGGACAGTGATCAGAATTCCGTGCATCATGTTCATCTGATCTGCCGCCCACATGATCTGCGCAGCTTGTTCGGGTGTTTCAATGCATATATCCAGCGGCAGACCGCTGCTGCGAGCATAAAATGCGGGCAGGGTCTGCGTGCCGTACCCGATCACCGGGACGCCCTGTGTCTCCAGCACTTCAAGCGTCAGCGGCAAATCGAGAATGGACTTGGCGCCTGAGCAGACGACAGTGACCGGTGTCCGTCCGAGTTCCAGCAAATCGGCGGATACGTCAAACGGATGCCCGCGATGTACGCCGCCGATCCCACCCGTGGCGAAGAGGCGAATCCCCGCGCTGTGCGCAATCAGCATCGTTCCAGCGACGGTCGTCGCGCCGTATTCCCGCAGCGCTACCGCGACCGCCAGATCGCGCCGGCTGCATTTGCGGACGCGCTCCCCTGGCATGGCGGCGAGCTGTTCAATCTGCGCCGCGCTTAAGCCCACCGTGATTTTGCCTTCCAGAATTGCAATGGTCGCTGGGACTGCGCCGCTCTCTCGCACCGCCCGTTCCATCGCCAGCGCTGTCTCGACGTTGACCGGGTGGGGCAGTCCATGCGTGATCAGCGCTGACTCCAGTGCCACAACTGGGTGACCCTCCGTGAGGGCGGTCAGCACTTCGGTGGCGATGACTAGATCGGGATACATTTTTGAGATGATCCTTCATTTGTATCTGCGCGTCTGACATTGTACATCGAAATGCAAAGCTTTTGGCAGGGACGTGGACATGTGAGTATGATTATTGGCGCTTCACAAATAAGCTGCACATTCTCTCTAGCTGGCTGATCTTTTGCAGCCTTTGCTAATACAAACTTTTTATAATATTACCTAATAATCCTCGTGGGTTGCTTGACAAGATTTCAGATTTAAGATACTGTATTTGATTGCATGTTGAAAAATAACTTCTGTCCATTACGATTAAAAATTTCCCTCTCGTTATTGCTGCCCGACCTGATTGAGTGAAATTAAAGATGGCAGAGTCTGGTTATGTTTTTTGTGATCGTAAGGTTGCCCTGTTCAAGTTTCGGTGGTGTGAAGTAGAGTATGCTGACAACAACGAGTCGCAAGGAAGACATCCGTAACCAACTGCTCGATAAGGCGCGCCGTCAGGGTGGGTTGACCTATGACGATCTGCTGTCCGTTCTCCCAGACGCCGAGCAGGATGTGAGCCTCTTGGACGATGTCATGGACGAAATGCTCGAAGCGGGTGTGCAGGTGATTCCAACGCTCAGCGCAGACGAGACGCTGTTTGAGACAGAAGTGCCAGCGGTTGGCTTCGAGCTGGAGCTGGAACAAGAGGACGAGCCGGATTTGTCGTGGATGGAAAGTGATCTGATCCAGGATGCTGGCTATCAGCAGGCACTTGACAGTGATGATGTGGTTGGGCTGTATCTGAAGGAAGCTGGTCGGGTTCCGCTGCTGACGGCGGAGGAAGAAGTGCAGCTTGCCAAGCGCATGGAGCGCGCTGTTGAAGCAAAGCGCATTTTGGAGCGCGAAGGCGACCGGCTGCCGCCGGATGATGTGTACACGCTGCGCGAGTATGAATTGGATGGTGAGCTGGCGCAGGAGCATCTGATTCGGGCAAATGCGCGGCTGGTGATCAGCGTCGCCAAGAAGTACATTGGGCGCGGCGTGCCATTTCTGGATTTGATCCAGGAGGGCAACATCGGTCTGATTCGAGCGACCAACAAGTTTGAGTATCGCCGTGGACACAAGTTCAGCACATATGCGACTTGGTGGATACGCCAGGCGGTGAGCCGTGCAGTGGCGGATCAGGGACGGACGATTCGCGTGCCGGTTCACATGGGCGATCAGCTCAACCGGATGCGGCGCATTCAACTGCGCATGACGCAGGAGCTGGGGCGTGAGCCCACCATCGAGGAACTGGCGGTCGGCATGGAAACGACGCCGGACAAGGTGGAGACGCTGTTGGAAATTGCGCGGCGCCCGGTCAGTCTGGAGACTCCGATTGATGAGGATGGCGACAGCACCTTTGGCGACTTCGTCGAGGATGTGAACAGTCCCGCTCCGGCGGAGGAGGTTGCGACCAATCTGCTGCATGAGCAGTTGAAGAGCGCGCTCGACCGGCTGCCGCATCGCGAGGCACAGATTTTGCGTCTGCGTTATGGGCTGGAGGATGGGCGCGTGTACACGCTCGAAGAGGTTGGGCAGGCAATTGGCGTGACTCGCGAGCGCGTCCGCCAGTTGGAAGCCCAGGCGCTCAATCGGCTGCGCCAATCGTCTGCCCATGTGATTCTGCGCGACTACCTCTACGAGGAATAACGTCTGTGCGCGCCAACGGTCTGCTCTGGATCGGGTCGCTGGCGTTGATCGCGCTTGGCGCTGTCCTGCTGTTGGATAATTTTCAACTCTGGAGCGGTTTCAACGCGGCGGCATTGTCGCCGCTTTTGCTTGTGATCATTGGCGGCGTTCTGCTGCTGCGCGGGGATGTCATCCCTGGACGAGACGGGCGGACGTTTGGGATTACTCGCGGAAGCGTCGAGTCGGCGGTGCTGGAAGTGAATGCGGGCGAGATCGATGTGACTGGACGGGCACTGGCGCGGGAGGGACGGCTGATTGCGGGATCGTTTGCGGCGCAGTCCCGCCCGCTGCTGACAGTGCAGGATACGACGGCTTATCTACGGATGGAGCGCGCCGCGACGCCTTGGCTGTCGCTGGCAGACTGGAACATCGCCTTTGCGCGCGATCTGCCATGGTCTCTGTATGTGAGTTCGAGCATCGGGCAAGTTAACCTCGATCTGACCGGCGTGATCGTGCAGCGGGCGACGATTGCGACTGGGATCGGTGACATTCGGTTGGTCACGCCTCAGGAAGCGCTTGAGCCGATCACGCTGCGATCTAATCTGGGCGATATTCGCGTGCTTGCGCCGCCGGGTGCGCGTGTTCGCGTCACAGTGAAATTGGGACGAATGTTCCGCGCGCATGTCGATCCTGAACGCTATAATGAAGAAGCACCGGGGGTCTATGTGACGCGCGATGCAGCGCCCGCAAATCCACGCATTGATATTGGGGTGAGCGGCTTCTTCGGTGATGCCTACCTTGCCTGACGAGTGAGTTCATGTCAGTTCAGCAGCAGTTCATCATCCGAGATGGCACTGCCGGCGACATTGCAGCCTGCATTGCGCTCGATCATACGGGTGAGACTGACACTGTGCTGCAAATGCAGATGATGCAATTGGAGCCGAACCGCTGGCAGATACGGCTGCAAAAGGAACATCTTCCACGTAAAATTGACTTGATTATCGAACCGAATGCAGCGCGGCTCCAAGCCGCGCTGCCGGCTGATCGCTGTTTTTTGGTCGCGGCACACCGATCACCGGAAACATCTGAAGTGCTTGGTTATCTGGTGATGCGCCCGGAGACCGCTGACGGAGTCGCAACGATCACCGATTTGGTCGTCTCGCGACCCTTCCGTCGTGCCGGCATTGGCACTCGACTGCTCAACGTGGCTCGGCGCTGGGCGCGTGAGTCAGGCATTCACCGCCTGATGATTCCGACGCCAACCAAGAACTATCCAGCCGTTCGCTTCTGTCAGGAAAACGGATTGGTCTTTTGCGGTTTCAATGACCGGTATTATCCTAATCAGGATATTGCCGTCTTTTTCAGTCAAACTGTGCGTTAAGTGATTGACCTGATTGCATTTCTCAACCAATTCAACGAGACGCTGGCGTCGGCGATTGTCCTGATCGCGTTTTCGCTGCTGCTTTATAACCTTGCGCGCAATCTGCATGATCGGGTTGCGCGGACTTCGGGTATTGTCCTCGGCTGTATGACGCTTGTTTACGTCGTCGATGTCTTCATCTCGCTGAATCCAAATTTGCCAAGTTATGAAGCGGCGCTGCGGCTTCAGTGGATCGGCATCGCCTTCATGCCCGTCGCGATCTATCATCTGTCTGATGCGCTGCTGGCGACGACGGGGCTGCCATCGCGCGGTCGGCGGCGGCGGGTGATCCGACTGCTGTATGTCGCTGGGGCGCTGTTCGTGCTGGCGGCGGCGTTTACAAATGTGATGTTTCAACCTGTTCGAGTGGTGCTGCCCGATTTCAACAACGAAGTCGTGATCAGCCTGCGCGCGCGCGAGCTGTTCCCCTTTTACGTTTTCTATGCGATTGTCGTGACTGGGTTTGCGTTCTATAACGTGCAGCGCGCTCGAGTTCGCTGTTTAGCGCGAGGAACGCGGCGGCGCATGGGGTATCTTCAGATCGCGATGCTGACGCCCGCCGTAGGCGTGTTTCCGTTTTCGATCCTGCTGGGGGCAGGCGAAGAATTTTCGCTAATCGGGCTGCTGCTGGTCAATGCAGCGAACATCGTTGTGGTCTTCATGCTGCTGTTTCTCGCCTATCCGCTAAGCTTTTTCGGCTCGCGCGTTCCAGACCGTCAGGTGAAAGTGGATTTAATGCGCTTCATGCTGCGCGGTCCAGCGACTGGGCTGCTGGCGCTGGTCACGATGACTTATACAACGCCGATGACGCGCATTCTTGGTCTATCGGGCGAGAGCTTCATGTTGTTTGCGGTGGTAGGCGTCGTGCTGCTTTGGCAGTGGTTCGTCCATCTGGCGCTGCCATTTCTCGAAAAACTGCTGGTGTATTCGGGCGAGGACTATGAACGCTTGTCGCAGCTCCAAAGCCTAGCCGAGCGCTTGATGACGCGCGCCGATCTGCTGCAGCTGCTGGAGGCGCTGCTGGAGTCGGTCTGTGACAATCTGCGCGTCACGTCCGCGTTCGTGATCAGTGTTTATATCAATGGCAATGAAGAAGAGAACGGATTCGAGCTGCTGAGCGTGGTGGGCGCGCTCAGCCCGCTTGTGAGTCTGGTTTCTGAGAACTGGAATGCGCTCAGTGAGTCGCTGCGTGCGCTAACGCCTGAGAGTCCACTCCTGAAATGGCAGGGATTCTGGATCGCCCCGATCTACAGCAGTCCTCACCCGAACCTGGTTCATGGCGTATTCGGAATGCAAAGCCGCGCTCCGGAGATCGACCTGACTGATGAGGAGCGCGCCGCGCTGCATACCTATCTTCGCCGCGCTGCGCAGACGCTCGATGATCTCAAGCTGCAAGGGAAAATCTTCGCTGCGCTTGAAGGGCTGCTGCCGCAGATGAGCCTGACGCGCGCCAGCGCCGCCGAGATCGAATACAGCCCGCCGCGAACGCCAAGCCCGGCAGCGGTTGAACGCGCGGATGACATGGAAGATCAGGAAATCTTTGCTGAGCAGGTTCGGGCGGCGCTGCGGCACTTTTGGGGCGGTCCGGGTCTGACAGAAAGCCGACTGCTCGATCTTCAGATCGTGAAGGATGAACTAGCCGAGAATGATGTCAGTCCGGCGCGCGCGCTGCGCAGCGTGATCACGAAGGCGATTGAGCGCCAGCGCCCCGAAGGCGAGCGCAAGCTGCACAGCCCAGAGTGGACGATCTACAACATTCTGGCGATGCGCTTTCTCGAGCGGATGAAAGTCCGCGATGTTGCTGCGAAGCTGGCGATGGGCGAGTCCGACCTGTTCCGCAAGCAGCGCGTAGCGATTGAGTCGGTGGCTGCGACGCTCTACGATATGGAGCGCGCGCGCAGGCGCACGTCCCGATCAAAGGAATAAATGCGCGCAAATCGGCAATCTTGCTATAATTGGAATCAGGGTAATGGATGGGGAAAACCGATATGCCTTCGATCCTGAAACCGGTTGTTCGTCTGATGCGTGAGACTATCCAAGAGTGGTCGGAAGACGGCGCATCACGAATTGCGGCGGCATTGGCATACTATGCGATTTTCTCGCTATCGCCGCTGTTAATTTTCATCGCGATTATTCTGGGCTTTGCGATTGATCGACAGACTCTCGAGTCGAGCTTGATCGATGGCGCAGAGGTTACCGTTGGGCAGCAGGGCGCGCAAATTCTGCGCTCTTTGCTGCTGAATATCGAAATCGACACATCGAGCATTATCGGATCGATCGTTTCTCTTTCGATTGTGATCTGGGGCGCGTCCAATTTGTTTGCGCAGCTTCAGCATGCGCTGAATAAAATCTGGGAAGTTCGAATTCGACCTAGCGCGCCTCCCGTCGGGTTTGTTATCAACCGCTTAGAGTCGTTTGGGCTGCTCGCGTTTGCTGCGTTTTCGCTGCTGGCAATCACGATTGCCAATATGGCGCTGAGCCGTCTGATCGGTGGGATGGTCGATCCGTCGGCGCTGCTTGGCACGGGTCTCATGCGGGTGGGCATTCTGCCTGTGCCAAACGGCGGCGTCGCCGTGGTGCTGATTCGTGTCATTCAGGCGCTGCTGTCGATCAGTGCGCTGACGCTCATCATTGCGCTGATCTTCAAATTTCTGCCGGATGTGGTGATTCATTGGAAAGATGTGCTGGTCGGATCGGTGTTCACCGCCGTTCTGCTGTTCATCGGTCAATTTCTGGTTGGTTTGTATTTATCGAACTCGAATGTTGGGTCGGTTTTTGGAGCGGCGGGGTCGCTGACGGCGATTCTGGTGTGGGTTTATTATACAGCCCAGATTCTCTTGTTCGGCGCTGAATTCACTGAGGTCTGGGCGCGGCATCATGGCAGCTATATCCGACCGAACAGGTATGCTGCTTGGCTGAATGAACTGCAGGCGCAGCGCGAAGCCGAACTCGCTAATGTCGACTTTGAGCAGATTAATGCCAAGCATCTGCGCGAAGTTCAAGAAAATACAGAAGCGTGGCAAAACTTCACAGAGCGAACCAAACGCGTTGCCGCGCGCGCAGCGCAAAGCGCGGCGGCGACCGCACGCTCGACCAATCAACGGCTGCGGCGGCGTCAGTCTGCACCTAGGGGCATCGAAGTGGTCGATGATCTGCCGACCGGAATCGCTGCCCAGGCAGATGATGGCGCGTTCACGCAGATCAAGCCAGCGCCACAGCGCGCACACCCCATCCAACCGCGCGCTTCTGTGCCGGTGCGTCAGTGGCTGCGCCGGCATCCACGCAGCGCGGCTCGGGCGGAGAGTCCAACAGAGTAGCTCAACGATTCAACGATTAAGCCGTTTGTCAATCAGCTCTTTGAAGGGGTCTTTGCCGGGCTTGATGAGGACTTCGCGCCCGCGCTCGCCTGGCTTGGCTTCGCCCACGATGCCAAGCTGAGTGAGCAAGTCCATCATGCGCGCAGCGCGGGGATAGCCCACCCCTAGGCGGCGCTGGATCAGCGATGCGGAGGCTTCCCCTTCTGCGATCACCAGCTCAATCGCCTGTTCAAGCATGGGGTCGGTTTCAGCGAGAAACTCGCGGCGAGTCAGCCCGCGTTCCCAGGGAGGGACTCCGGGCGGCTGCGCTTTGCCATCGATGATCTGCTTTTGATACCAGTCTTTCCAGTACGCCGTCAGGGCGCGGACTTCTTCATCGCTCACAAAGCACCCCTGGACGCGGCGCGGGGCAGCGGCATCACCTGTCAGAAACAGCATGTCACCTTTTCCTATCAGATTTTCTGCGCCAACTGTGTCGAGGATGACGCGCGAGTCTGTGCCAGAGGTGACGGCAAAAGAGATGCGCGCTGGGAAATTGGCTTTGATCAAGCCGGTGATGACATCGACGCTGGGACGCTGCGTAGCGACAATCAAGTGCATTCCGACAGCGCGTGCCATCTGCGCCAGCCGTGTCAGCGTCTTTTCGGTTTCATCGGGGTGGCTGAGCATCAGGTCGCCGATTTCGTCGATCATGATGACGATATACGGCAGGTAATCCTCTTTGCGCCGCCGACCGAGGCGGGAATTGTAGATATCGATGTTACGCGCCGCATTTTCTTCCAGCAGCTTGTAGCGCCGATCCATCTCGCGGGTACACCAGCGCAGCACGCCGATAATGCGTTCCTGATCGGTTTCGACCGGTCCCAGCAGGTGCGGCAGCCCATTGAAGCGGCTCAGCTCGACCATTTTGGGATCGAGCATGATCATCTTGACCAGATCGGGGGTGTTTTCAAGCAAGAGCGCCGTCGCAATGGCGGCAATCGCCACCGATTTGCCAGAGCCGGTTGTCCCGGCGATCAGCAGGTGCGGCAGCGATGCAATATCTACACCGACAGGCTGACCGGCAACGTCGCGCCCGAGTGGGATGAACAGCGGCGCGCGCTTCCGATCCGCTTCTTCGCGGAATGCCTTGCTCTCGTAGACCGATCTGAGTGATACGACGCTCGGATTGCGATTTGGAACTTCGACGCCGACATAGCTCTCTCCTGGGACGGGTGCTTCAATGCGCAGACGCTTGGCGGACAGAGACAGCGCAAGGTCGTTAGCGAGCGACGCGATCTTGTTGACGCGCGTCCGGCTGAAGGCGGCTTCGCCATCGGCAGTGCTGTCCCGAAACGGCTGAACGGCGTATTGAGTCACAGTTGGGCCGACGCGGACATCGACGACATCCACATCAATGTCGAATTCCAGCAGCGTGTTCTCGATTAGCACCACGTTCTGATTGATTTCCTGCTCGTCGGGCAGGTTCAGTTCAACGTCGCGCAGCAGGTCTAACGGTGGCAGCGACGCGTCGCGTTTGACAGTGGTCTTGATCTCGCGCATCGCTTCAACCGGGAAATAGCGCTTGATCCGCCCGTCTGGACGTTCAACCAGCATCGGACCTGATTTGTTTTTGCGCCCCTTGATTGTGCCGATGGCGTTGAAGCTCGGAAGCGAAGGCGTTTCGCGTCGCTGAAACAGCGGATGCTGCGATACATCTATCGCGCGGGCGGGCGCAGGTTCGGGATCATCCAGCTCGAGCGGAAGCGCGCCGGGGCGCTGTGACGGGGGGATGCGATCTGGATCGAGACGAACACGCATCATCGAAAACATTTTGACGCGCTGCTGCACCAGGGTGGCAGGTGTGTGAAGCAGCGGGGCTTCGGGATCATTGACCATCTGCGGCGCGCTCAATGCTTCTTCGAGCGGGTTGGCAGTGGAGGCGGCGCGCGGACGACGCGGACGGCGGTTTTTCTCAGCGAACCCGGACAATCTTGATTCGAGGCGTCCAAGCCATCTGCCGACCTTTCTACGATCCACACCGACAAAGACAGCCGCACTGACAGCCAGCAGAAGACTGTAGAGGACAACTGCGACCGACGATCCCAGCAGCCAGGTGACAATTGAACTGAGCGCCCATCCGACCTGACCGCCGCCACGACCGATGCGCGCCAGTGTCCGCAGTTCGGGATCGGGGATGAGCAGGTGCAGCAGAGCAAGGATAGATAAGAAGCCAATTTCCAGCGCGAGAATGCGGCGGCTTGGAAATTTGATCTCCAGACCGAGCTTCGGCATGAGGATCAGGATGCCCAAGCCGAAAATGCCAAAACAGACGAGCGCGCTGCCGTAACCGAAGGCAGTGGCGAGGGCGTTCGACCAGGCTGAGGAGATAGTGGCGTTGGACGATAGGTTGAGCAGCGAGAGCAGCGAGACGATGCCGAAGACGATCAAGACGATAGCGACAATTTCATCTGCCCAGGGTGGGATGCTGTCGAAGATGGCATCCCAGAATTCGGGTTTGACCTGATAACGCTGAAGGGGATCGGGTTTTTCCGGTGCGGGTGGCGTCTTCACGGCGCGCGCCGCAGACGCTGGTTTTGGAGCGCCTGGTTTTTCCCGTGTCTTCGCCATAATCACTTTCGATCACTTGACCGAACGTAAACTCAATCCCAAGCGGCGCATGCGCCCTTCAATGCTAAGGATGCGCGCATGGACACCCTGTCCTTCCGAAACCACATTGCGCGGATGGAGAAAGTGCCCTTCCGCCAGCTCTGAGACGTGGATTAATCCTTCGAGCCCGTCTTCAATGCGGGTGAACGCGCCAAAATCGACGACATTGGTGATAATACCGTAGACGATCTGCCCGATCTGGTAACGCTCGGCGACGGTCGCCCAGGGATCGGGGCGCATCCGCTTGAGGCTCAGAGCGATTCGTCCAGCATCGCGATTGACTTCGAGGACTTGAACTTCAACCAACTGTCCGCGTTTGAGAATGTCAGCGGGATGTCCGACACGCCCCCAGCTCAACTCACTGATGTGGATCAGTCCTTCCAAGCCGCCGAGATCGACGAATGCGCCGAAGTCGCACAGATTGGTGACACTCCCGCGCACAATCTCACCTGGCTGTAAGCGAGCGAGCAGATCGGCGCGTTCACCTGGCTGTGATCGAGCAGCGCGCTCACTCAAGATGAGACGGTTCTGTTCGCGGTTGAGTTCGATCACCCGCAAGCAGAGCTGCTGACCGACTTTTGCTGCCAAGCTGGCGCCTCGTCGTGAGTCGCGATACAACGTGCCATTGGTTGGCGGGGGATCGTCGATGAGCTGGCTGGCAGGGACGAAGCCGCGTAGACTGCGCCATTCGACCAGCAGTCCGCCGCGATTATAGCCGATGACAAGGAGTTCAATCGACTCGTCCCTGTCCATAATTTGCTGCATTGCGTCCCAATCCGATCGTAAATCAGCGCGCATCTGGACAGCAGCGACTGACGCTGAGACCGATGGGGTGAAACGCCGGGCTGATCCCTCATCGCTGAAATTGCCGGGCATGGTGGTTTCGGTGAGCTCACCTTCCTGAAGCAGCGCTGCCCAGTATCCCTCGTCAATCTGCGGCGGTTGTGAGGTGGAATCCCGTCGCTGCGGATTCGCGTTCATCGAATGTCCCTCGACTCATTACAATAAACATCTAATTATGCGTTCAGTACAAACTCTGTACCATCGAGTATAGCAGCAGATGACGCCTTTTCACAAGGATATTCGAGCGAAACTCAGGCGACTGGCGCGATCAATTCCGGGACATCGATGGTCGGTCGATTGACCATTCTGGAGACCTCGTAGGCGAGCATCTCAGCGGCTTCGAACGGTCGCAGCAGTCTGCACAGGATTTCAGCAGGCACTTCAGCTGGCTCCAGCCACGTATTATAGTCGGCAGGATGGAGGATGACCGGCATGCGATCATGAATCGAGCGCATGAAGCAGTTGGCTTCGGTAGTGAGAATGGTGAACGAGCGCACTTCATCACCCTGCGGACTGTGCCAGATTTCCCACAGACCGGCAAAGGCGAACACAGGCGCAGTTTTCAGGCGGATGAACATGGGCGTTTTACCATTTTCACGCGTCTGCCATTCATAGAAGCCGGTTGCAGGGATCAAGCAGCGGCGGTATCGAAACGCGGCGCGGAAGGCGGGCTTTTCAGCAGCCGTCTCAGAGCGGGCGTTGATCATCTTGCTGGCAGCGGAGGTATCTTTTGACCACGATGGGATCAGCCCCCAGCGGAGCATCGAGAGCGTATTTGGTGCTTTATTGGTGATAACCGGCGTGTATTGAGTTGGTGCGATGTTGTAGCGAGGCTGAATATCTGGCAGGCTGGCGAGATGGAATATCCGCTGAAGGCAAGCGGGGTCTGCTGCTAAGACAAAGCGACCACACATGATGATTCACCTCCGACGGGGTCGATTAGGGGCGCGTCCCATCTCGGAAATCTGACGGAGCATCGCCAGCGCCGCGACGATAACAGTGATGATCTCGGATGTTTGTATCCGATTTGCGCCGGGATTGCCGCGTTTGAGGTCTTCTTCGTGGGCGCGGGCATAAAAGTATGCCGCCACCAAGCCATAAATGGCTCCGGCGATTATGCCCATGAAAAAAACACGTCCACGCGGATATGGATTACCGGAAGTCATTCAAATCCTTTCCTGAGTTTGTCCCATTATGTGGACGGTCGAATTTGCTAAATACCACGCGATCCAGCCCCGCAAACCAAGAGTTAAAGCGAATCGAACGACGCGCCCAGCGCGTTGAGATGCGCCCGACATGGCTGTTAATCGAAGCTGACACATGACCGAGGCGAGCAAGACCGCCCGCCGCCCCGCTGTGCGCGCGCTGAAGTTGGAAGACCGTGAACATCAGCAGCAGATAAACTGGGAACAAACAGAGCGCAAGTGGACATAAGATCAGCACCGTCAGCAGCAAGTTAGCGATAATGCTGGTCTGCGCGCCACGAGGCAGCAGCGCCGCACCTATCATAGCTGCGAGTATGACGAGCAGTGTCAAAGCAAATGGACGAACGGTACGACGCGAGGAGAAAGGTGTACTGGATTGCATCGAATCCACGCGATTTAATTCCCCCTTAAACGCCGATCAGTTTAGCGCATGGCATCGAATTTCGCAAAGACGATCTGACCGTCTGCCTGTGGGGCGGCTGTCAGCCCTGTTTCACGCCAGCGGCGGGTCGCGCAGCACCGCGATCAGGTAGGCAACTGCTTCGGTCAGCAGCACATGCATTTCCTCTTGGTCGTCCACCAGCGCGTAGTGTCCTTCCATGGTGGGCGTGACTGTCCCGATGGCGACCGTGTGTCCTGTGCCGTTTGCTAAAAGCACCTGCACGAACAGCAGCCCATTTGGCGCAAATCCGAATGGGGCGAGATCGCTGTCATCAGGCACGCGCACTGTCCGCGTCGATGGCAGCAGGGCAATGGTGCGGGCAATCGTCGTGCCTGCATTGTCTTCAAGCGCCCTGCCATCTGCGCTCACCCAATTGCCAAGTCCATCGCGGACGATAGTGAAATTGCTCCCAGTGACTGGATCGAGCAGGCGGATTGAGATGATGTCGATCACGCGCAGGTCAGGAAAAACGCGCACAATGGAAAGCGTCACGTTGGGAACAGGCGCAGGAGTCGGCTGTCGGTTCTGCACTGCCAGCGCCGCCGCCATTGTCAAAAAGAGCGCGGTAAGGATGATCAGAGTTCGGCTGCGTTTCATAGACTCAGCGCTGCCGGATGCGCCGCGTCCAGATCACGGCTCCGATGATGAGGATAAGCGCGGGCATGACGATCACGGTCATGAACGCGATGGTATCCAGCGTCTGAAAGCTGACAAAGATCAGCGGCAGGCTGTCTGTAAAGCCGCGCACGCCAAAATTGAGCCGCTCCTCCAGATTGGTCAGCCATGCCACCGCGTCGGTGAACAGAATGCCGTTGCCTCCTGTTAGAACGAGTCCGTTGCTCACAAAATCGCTGTCGCCGACCAGGACAATGCGCGCCCCGGTTCGCTGATTGGTCGCCCAGACGACGCTGGTCAGCGGACCTGGCAGATCGATACCCACGTCATACTGATAGGAGTTCGTCTGCGACAGCGCTGCCCAATCGGTTTCCCCATAGCTGCGTTCCGACGAAATCACGATCCGTCCATTGGCGATGTTGGGGATGGCGCGTTCCAGATCGACATCGACCGCCCGCGCCACGCGAAACAACAGCGGGTTTTCCGTCGGATTCAAACGCGCGCTGATGTCTGTCCCGGTGTTGACATTTGCGCCGATGATGTCCAATGGGCTTTGTCCGCTTGCCGCGGCATCGACGATGATCGCGTCCAATGCTCGTATGCCGAAGTTCTCCCACAGATACGCATTGAAAGCGCCATCCCCGCGCAAAAACGGTTCGTTGTTGAAGGTCGGATCGATCAGCAGCAGCAGCGTCCCACCCCGACTCAGATATCGGTCGATCACGTCGATCTGTGCCTGTGACAAATCACTTGTCGGGCGAACGAATATCAGCGCCGCCGCATCGCGCGGAATGTCGCCATTTTGCTGAGCGACCGCCGAGATCGAGATCGGAAGGGGGATAAGCCCGCTCTCCTGCATCCCATTGTAAATGCCGGAGATGCCGTTCTGTGAAGCATCAGCCAGACCGCGCTCGCCCAAGCTCTGATTGAGATATACCGTAATGCTGCCGCGAATCAGCAGCCGCGCCAGCGCGCCCGACATGTCCCGTTCCTGCGAGCTGCCGCGCGGGACGCGGGCGACACTGCTAAAATCGACCGCGCCATCTTCACTGACATAGGAGATGAAAACCTGCGCATCATCGGTCACGCCGAAGCGCTGCGCAACGGCGGGCTGTTCAACTGGGTCGATATAGACCCGCCGGATCAGGTTGTCGCTGGCGGCGCTGTAGAGTCGGAAGAACTGATCGTCAATTTCGCGCACGGGCAGGCTTGCCGGTGTGTAAAAGCCCGTGATCTGAATCGGTCTCGACACGCGCCGGATCAGGCTCAGCGACGCCTGCGACAAGCTGTACAGCCGGCTGCTGGTCATGTCCAGAGTCAGCGTGGCGCGGCTCAAAAACAGAAACACCATGACCACCACGCCGATCAGTAGCATGGTTGAAATGACCGCGAACGTCCCGTAGCGAACCTGCTTTCCTGTGATGAAGCCGATGAAGTCCGCTGGCGTGATCGCCGCCCAGACGCTGATCCCCGCTGCGCTCAACGCCAGCAGCCCGCCGATCAGTGGGTTGATGCCGCCCTGCCAGATCACGCCGATCACGCCTGCGATCAACGCGCCCACCCCGACCAGACTTGCCGCCTGCGCAACCTGACCCCGCGTGATCACCAGCGGGCGGCGCGTTTTTGTAGAGTCTTTCATTTTAGTTAGCGCCACCGATAAGACTCGATCACCCGGATGGTGACGTAGAGGACGACTGTAATCATCCCAGCAAAAAAAGCCACATCCTCTGCGCGGATTAAGCCAGCGGCAAATGAGCTGTTGAAGCGCCCTTGCAGCGATAAACCGCGCACGATCCGCGCCGCGTCGATATTGGCGATCAGCCTGCCTGCTTGGTCGCCAAGCCATAACAGCATTAAGGCGATCATGCTTATGAATGCCGCGATCACCTGATTTTCGGTCAGCGCTGAAAACAACATGCCAACGGCGAGCGTTGCCCCGCCATACAGCCAGATGCCGATGTATGCCGACAAGGTGTGGCCCAGATCGGGAGAACTGATGCTCAGCAGGATGAACTGGTAAACGAAAGAGAGCGCGAGTAGGACGCTGTAAAAGCTCCATGCGCCGAAGAATTTACCGAAGACGATGCCGCTTTCAGGCGCAGGCGCGGTCATCAGCAGCTCAAATGTGCCTTCGCGCTTCTCCTCTGCAAACAGCCGCATCGTCAGCAGCGGCGCGAAAAACACCATCGTGAACGAAAAGACCTGCGGCACAATCGCCGGATTCGCCGGCTTTGTCCCGATGCTCATCGCTAAATCCTGATTGAACACGACGCCAGTCAGCAGTAGCACTGCCGCCGCGATCAGATAGGCAATCGGCGATGTGAAATACTGAACGATCTCGCGTCGAAACACAATCCATGTCGCCATCATCATCCTGGTTTTGCTCCCGGCGGCTTATCGCGCTCGACCAGCTCTAGAAACACATCTTCCAGCGCGCCGGAGATCGGGCGGATTTCGGTCAGCCGCCAGCCCGCGCGCACTGCTGCATCGAAGATCGCGCCGCGTCCATCCTGTTTGGGCTTGATGCGCACCTGAAAGCCGCCCTCGACCGGGGTTACCGCTGCCACTGCTGCGATGTTTTGCAGCACGTGCGCCGCGTCTCCATCTCCGCCTTCCATCGCCACAAACAGATGCTCGCCTGACTCAAACTGCTGTCGAAGCTGGTTCGGTTTGCCCTGCGCCACGATTCGACCCCGATTGATGATCAGCACGCGGTCGCAGACCTGCTCCGCCTCAGACAGAATATGCGTGCTGAGCAGCACCGTATGCGCGCTGCCGAATTCTTGCACCATTTCCCGGACTTCGATCACCTGCTGCGGATCGATGCCGATGGTCGGCTCATCCAGGATCAGCACTGGCGGATTGTGGACGAGCGCCTGCGCCAGTCCGAGCCGCTGCCGCATCCCTTTGGACAAGTTGCGAATCAGCGTCCGCCGTCGATCAAAAAGCTGGACGCGCTTCAGCACCGCCTCAACTTGTGACTTCGGTCGGCGAACGCCGCGAAGCTGCGCCCAGAAGCTAACATACGCCTCGACCGTCATATCCGGGTACAATGGAACGCGCTCAGGCAGATAGCCAACCGCTCCTCGCGCCGCCAGCGAGTCCGTCGTCACATCGTGTCCTGCGATCCGCGCTGTCCCAGCGGTCGGCGGCATGAAGCCGGTCAGTATGCGCATCGTGGTTGTTTTGCCCGCGCCATTCGGACCCAGCAGACCGACGATCTCTCCCTTTTTAGCGGTGAAGCTGATGCGGTCAACGGCGGTGAAATCGCCGTACTTCTTGATCAAATTCTGCACTTCAATCATGTTCTGCTTTCGCGTTCAAACTTAAGGATAGCGTACTCCGGACAGCGTCATGCGTCAATCCGATGAGGGTCACGTCTGACCGGCGGCGCCCAGCGCCGCAGAGCAGCCTCCAAAGCACCAAGATGGCATTGTTGACAAAGCAAATCCCTTACGTTAAGCTACTCAACGCTAACGTGAGGTTACACAATGGCGCAGTCTAATTCGATCATGTCGGCGCTTGTGCGCCGTTGCAGCCCCCGTGAACATGAGGTTATGGCGGGACTTTTGCGTTAGCAGCATCAGCCTCATTGGAACGCAAATAAACCCCTGACCTCGACCACGCCGAGGCAGGGGCTTTTTATTGTCGAGAGGAGCGAGCATGGCGAAAGCGCGAGTGAAAGTCGGCGTGTTTGGCGCGTCGGGTTATGCGGGTCAGGATGCCGTCGACATCCTGACGCGCCATCCGTGCGCAGAGCTGGTCTTTGCGACGGCAAATTCTGATGTCGGTCAGCCTGTTCCGGGAACAGGGCTAACCTATATCCGTGCAGAAGACGCACCCCTCAATGGGGTGGCGGTGGTCTTTCTCGCGCTTCCGCATGGGGCGTCGGCGCAGATGGCGGCGAAAGCGGTCGCGGCGGGGGTGCGGGTGATCGATCTGTCTGCCGATCTGCGGCTCGATACCCCAGAGCGCTATCAGCAGTGGTATGACCATCCGCATCCCCATCCTGAGCTGCTCCCTGCTCCATATGGGCTGCCGGAGATCAACCGTGAGCGGATCGCCGGTCAATCTATTGTCGCCGCGCCAGGATGCTACCCCACGACGACGCTCTTAGGGCTGTTCCCGCTGTTAAAACAGAGCTGGATCGCGCCTGAAACCCCGATCATTGTCGATGCCAAGTCAGGTGTGAGCGGCGCAGGGCGCGATCCTAAACCGTATCTTCATTTCGTCGAGGTATACGGCAACTTTTCGCCCTACAGTCCGGGGCGGTCGCATCGCCATGTTGGGGAGATCGAACAGGAAATGCACAAGCTCGATCCGCGTGTTGGATCGCTGATCTTCACGCCGCACCTGCTGCCAGTGGATCGCGGATTGATGGCGAGCATTTACGTGCAGCTTCGCCCCGGCTTTTCCAGCCACGACGCTCAGGCACTTTATGAGGAGACGTACAACGCTGAGCCGCTAGTGACGGTGCTTCCGCCGAAGCAGCAGGCGACACTCAAGCATGTAGTGCGCACCAATGGGGCGGCGATCAGTCTGACGCCTGTGCTTGACAATTACCTCCACATCACCAGCGCTCTGGACAATCTGCGCAAGGGCGCGTCCGGTCAGGCGGTGCAGTGTTTCAATCTCATGTTTGGTCTGCCAGAGACGATGGGACTGCTATGACGCTTGTAGTCAAAATCAGCGGCAGCGAACTCGATGATGCTGCTTTTGTAGGGCGCTTTTCAGCTGCGATTCGGGTGCTGACAGAGCCGGTCATCATCGTGCATGGCGGCGGCAAGGAGATCAGCGAGATGCAGCGGCGCATGGGCATTGAGCCGCGCTATGTAGATGGCGTTCGCATCACTGACGCCGAGTCGCTGGCGCTGGTCGAGATGGTGCTGTGCGGGGCGATCAACAAACGCTTGACGCGGGCGCTGATCGAAGCAGGCGTCGATGCGCTGGGGATTTCCGGTGTGGATCGAGGGATCGTCCGCGCGCAGAAGATGGAGCCGCCGTCGCCCGACATCGATATGGGCTTCACAGGCAGCATTACAGCCGTGCGCGCTGAGCCGCTGCGCGAATGGCTTGCGGCAGGGGTGACGCCGGTGATCGCCCCGATCTGTCTTGGGGAGGGGACAAACTACAACGTCAATGCCGACCATGTGGCGGGTGCAGTCGCTTCGGCGTTGGGCGCGGAACGGCTGATCTTCCTGTCGAATGTGCCGGGGGTGCTGAGCAAAAAAGGCAAAGTCATCCCCACGCTGACGCCGGATCAGGTGGAGACGCTGATCGCAGGCGGCACGATCAATCGAGGCATGATCCCGAAGGTGCGGACTGCGCTGGCTGCGCTTGAGATGGGCGTAAAATCGGTCGTGATTGGCGGCATCGATGCGATGGATGGCAGCGGCACGGTGTTAAAACGGTGAAAAAAGGTGATAGAGCAGCAGGATGAAGCAGCGCGTAAGTCGGCGCTGATCGCGCTGATCCGCGAACTGCATCGGGGAAGCAAGGCGAAGGCGATCATCGAGGCGTTTGAAGCATCGCTGACCGCGCATGAGCCGGACGAGCGGGGGAATATCCTGGAGTACTGGATCGATTTTTACCGACTGCGCCGCTATCAGCGAGATCGCCGACGGCGGCGGGCGAGCTTTCGAGAGCGGATTTCCCCGTGTTCCGCGTGCGGCTACCCGTCATCGCAGCGGCATCATCTCTGGGATGTGGCGACGCACGGGGAAAATCGCGTGACGATTCAGCTCTGCGCCAACTGCCATGAATTGCAACACCTGATGTATAACGCGCTGGTCAAAGACAGCGAACACAGCCGAAAAATTGCGCTGCACATCGCCAAATCGGGCAAAATCTCGCCAGAGACGCTCAAGCGGCTGATCGGCTGGTGCGCAGCGACGATCCGCTATGAAGCCAACCAGGGATGGGTTGCGGAGTGGCGGGCGGAATGGGGATGGATCAGGCGAATATTCGGAGACATCGCAGCGCCAACGGAGGCACAGGACGGCGCTTGAAGGGCGGATGCTGAGCGCAAGAGGTGAAGTGTCCGCTGTTCGACAGCGACAGCGGATTGATCGGGCTTGACGATGCAGAATTTAGGGAGAACAGAACGCATGACAACCACAAAGCACCCGGCAATTCAGATGGAAAATGATCATATCGTGCAGGCATACAAGCGTCCGCCGTTTGTGCTGACGCATGGGAAGGGGATGACGCTGTACGATGCAGATGGCAAGGCATATCAGGACTGGGTCGCGGGGATCGCAGTCAACGCGCTTGGATACGGCGATCCCGGCTTGATCGAGACGATTCAAACCGCTGCAGCCGGGCTGATCCACACCAGCAACCTGTATTACACGGAACCACAGGCGGCGCTTGCGGCGCGCTTATGCGAGCTGTCGTTTGCGGATCGGGTGTTTTTCTGCAACAGCGGGGCGGAGGCGGTCGAAGGGGCGATCAAGTTCACGCGGCGCTATCACTATGACCGCGAAGATGCCGTGCGAACGGAGATCGTGTGTTTCACCAACGCTTTTCATGGTCGGACATTCGGCGCGCTGTCGCTGACGCCGAAGGAAAAGTATCAGAAGCCGTTCAGTCCGCTGATGCCAGGCGTGATCGTAGTTGAACACAACAACATTGACGCCGCGGACGCGGCGATCACCGAGAAAACCGCTGCTGTGATCATCGAGCCGGTGCAGGGTGAGGGCGGGATTCGCCCGGCATCGAATGAGTTTTTGCAGGCGCTGCGCCGTTTCTGCGATGAGCGGGGAGCGCTGCTGATTTTTGATCAGATTCAGTGTGGAATGGGGCGAACGGGGACGCTGTGGTCGTCTGAACCGAGCGGAGTTACGCCCGATCTGCAAACGCTGGCAAAGCCGCTGGCGGGCGGGCTGCCGATTGGGGCGATCCTGGCGACCGAAAATGTCGCGTCGCATATTCATCCGGGCGATCATGGGACGACATTCGGCGGGGGACCTCTGATCACAACGGTCGCGAAATACGTGCTGAACCGGATCGCGGAACCGGCATTTTTGGAAAACGTCCGCGAGACGGGGGCGTATCTCAAGGAGCGGCTTCAGGAGCTGAACAGCCCGCTGATCAAAGAGGTGCGCGGACGCGGACTGATGGTCGGGATGGAACTGACCATCGACGTGACGCCGATCATTGAAAAGGGCTACGAACACGGGCTGCTGCTGGTCAATGCAGGCGCAGACACGATCCGCTTTGTGCCGCCGCTGATCGCGCAGAAAAGCGATGTCGATGTGCTGCTCGAACGGCTGGACGCGATTTTGACGAAAGTGAGCTGACACGAATGCCGACATTTCCAACGCAGTTCCCAGTCGAGCCGCGGATCGGCAGGATCAAGGGGTTCAAAGCCGCCGGAATCCACGCGGGATATAAAAAGGATGGCGCGCTGGATTTCGCGCTGATTTACAGCGAGACTCCGTGCGTGACTGCCGGCGTATTCACAACGAATCTGGTGAAAGCCGCGCCGGTCTTGGTGGACATGGAACGGCTGCGCGCGAACAGCACCGGAATTCGCGCGGTGGTCGTCAACACGCGCTGCGCCAATGCCTGCACGGGTCAGCAGGGGATCGACAATGCGCTGATGATGGCGCGCTGGACGGCGGAGCGGCTCGGAATTCGTGAGGATGAGGTGCTGGTCATGTCCACCGGGGTGATCGGGACGCAGTTGAACATGGACATCATCCGGCGCGGGATCGATCTGGCGGCGGATGCGCTTGCGGATGATGAAACAGCGTGGGCGAATGCCGCCGCCGCGATCATGACGACCGACACGCGACCGAAGGCGGCGTCTGTGAAGCCGGACAATGCAGCCTATGCGATTGGGGGAATTGCAAAGGGCGCGGGGATGATCGCGCCGAACATGGCGACGATGCTCGGTCTGGTGGTCACGGATGCGCAGATCGATGATCCCCATGCAGCGCACGCGCTGCTGACGAAGGCGGCGGCGGTGAGCTTCAACTGCATTTCGGTCGATGGGGATACCAGCACCAACGATACGCTGCTGCTGCTGGCGAACGGCGCATCCGGCGAAGCGCCGCAATACAACCCGTTCAGCGAGATGCTGAGGGATGTGTGTTTGCGGCTGGCGGTGGAGATCGTGCGCGATGGAGAGGGGGCGACGAAATTCATCGAGCTGGTGGTCATGGGCGCAGGCGGTGGTGAGAGGGCGATTGCCAACACGATTGCAACGTCACCGCTGGTCAAGACCGCATTTTACGGCAGCGATCCCAATTGGGGGCGGATTGTTGCGGCGGCGGGGCGTGCGGGGGTCGAGGTCGATCCGATGCAGATGCGGCTGTGGATCGCGCCCTGGGATGAGGCGGAAGGCGAATTGCTATTGTTTGAAAACGGCGCGCCGACGGCATATGACGAGGCGCGCGCAGTCGGGATCATGGCGGGGGCGAACATCCGTGTGCGGCTGGAATGCGGGCGTGGAACGGGAAGCGCGACGGTTTACACCTGCGATCTCAGTCACGATTATGTATCGATCAATGGGCATTATCGGACGTAAATGATGCAGGGACTGCTGGCGTTAGAGGACGGGCGGACGTTTTCGGGGGTCGGGTTTGGCGCGGAGGGCGTGCAGACCGGTGAGCTGGTGTTCAACACGTCGATGACGGGGTATCAGGAAATTCTGACCGATCCCTCGTATTACAAACAGATTGTGACGATGACGGTTCCGCATGTCGGAAACACGGGAATTAATCCAGAAGATACAGAAAGCGATCGCGTATGGGTGGCGGGCTTCGTTGTACGGGCGCTGTCGCCCACTGTAAGTAATTGGCGCAGCGAGCGCGATCTGGATGCTTACCTGCGTGAACAAGGGGTGATCGGGTTATCCGAAGTGGCGACGCGGGCGCTGGTGCGGCATATCCGCGAGCGCGGCGTGATGCGGGCGGCAATTGCGCATGGTGACGCGGCGGCTGAACCGGACAGTCTGGTGGCGCTGGCGCGGAATTCCCCGGACATGGCGGGCTGGAATCTGGTCGATGAGGTGACCTGCGCCGAGCCATATCACTGGACGGAACAAAGCGATCCGGCGTGGTATTGGCATCATCGCTACGATCCGTCAGGGGCGCTGATCGTGGCATATGACACGGGGATCAAACGCAACATCCTGCGCATGATGACGGATCGCGGACTGCGTGTGACGGTTGTGCCGGCGCATACGCCAGCATCCGAGGTGCTGGCGATGAATCCGGCGGGCGTATTTCTGAGCAACGGACCTGGCGATCCGGCGGCGGTGACGGGGATGATCGAGAACACACGCCAGCTTTTGGGCAAAGTCCCGATTTTCGGCATCTGCCTGGGACATCAGATATTGGCGCTGGCGCTGGGTGGAAAGACAGAGAAGATGCGCTTTGGACATCGCGGCGGCAACCAGCCGGTCAAGAATTTGCTCACGGGTGTGGTCGAGATCAGTTCGCATAATCATGGCTTCGCGGTCACGCCCGACAGCGATCTGGGCGGCGCAGAGGTGACGCATATCAATCTCAATGACAATACGATTGAAGGGCTGCGGCATATCGAGCTGGGCGCATTCAGCGTGCAGTATCACCCGGAGGCGTCGCCGGGTCCGCATGACTCACTGTATCTGTTCGATGAATTTGTCAGGCGAGTGAAGGATAACGAAGCCGCAAAGGTGAAGTGAGCTAGTTGTTATGGCGAAGCGAAACAACATCAAGACGATTTTGATCATCGGGTCGGGTCCGATTGTGATCGGGCAGGGCTGCGAGTTCGATTATTCGGGTGTGCAGGCGTGTAAGGCGCTGCGCGGTCAGGGTTATCGGGTGGTGCTGGTGAATTCCAATCCGGCGACGATCATGACCGACCCGGAATTTGCGGACGCGACCTATGTTGAGCCGCTGACGCCGGAGATCGTCGAGCAGATCATCATGCAGGAGCAGCCCGACGCGCTGCTGCCAACCGTTGGCGGTCAGACGGCGCTGAATCTGACCAAGGCACTGCACGATCAGGGGATTTTGCAAAGGCACAGTGTCGAGCTGATCGGCGCGGTTATGGAGAGCATCGAGCTGGCGGAGGATCGGCAGCTCTTCAAGGATGCGATGGAGCGCGTTGGGCTGCACTGTCCGCCGAGCGAGATCGTGAACTCTGTGGATGGTGCGCTGGCAGCGGCGGCGCGGCTGAGCTATCCGGTCTTGATCCGACCCTCCTTCACGCTTGGTGGATCGGGCGGCGGCGTGGCATATGATGAGGCAGAACTGCGCGCAATTGCCGAACGCGGGATCAAGCTCAGTCCGGTCGGAGAAGTGCTGATCGAGATGAGTGTGCTGGGCTGGAAGGAATATGAATTGGAGGTGATGCGCGATCACCGAGGCAATTTTGTGGTGGTCTGCACAATTGAGAACCTCGACCCGATGGGCGTTCACACGGGGGACAGCATCACGGTCGCGCCAGCGCAAACCCTGACCGATAAGGAATTGCAGCGGCTGCGCGATATGGCGCGGATCGTGCTTGATCGCGTCGGACTGGCGACGGGAGGCGCGAACGTGCAGTTTGCGATCAACCCGGCAGACGGACAGGTCTTTGTGATCGAGATGAATCCCCGTGTGTCGCGGTCGTCGGCGCTGGCGAGCAAGGCGACCGGCTTTCCGATCGCCAAGATTGCGGCGCTGCTGGCGGTGGGGTTCACGCTGGATGAAATCCCGAATGACATCACGCGGGTGACGCCGGCTAGCTTCGAACCGTCGCTGGACTACGTGGTGGTGAAGATACCACGCTGGGACTTTGCCAAGTTCCCCGGCGCAGACAGCACGCTGGGTCCACAGATGAAAGCAATCGGGGAGGTCATGGCAATCGGTCGGACATTCCCGGAGGCGCTGCAAAAGGGTATTCGGTCGCTGGACATTGGCGTGATGGGATTTGGGACAAAGCCGTTTCAGTCCAGCCCGGAGGCACTGCGCGTGCCGACCGCGCAGCGGTTGTTTCAGGTGGCGTCAGCGCTGCAAGCAGGGGCGACGACGGCGGAGATCATCGCCACGACGCACTTTGACCCCTGGTTTGTGCGTCAGCTTGCCGATATTGTGGCGGTGCGCAATGAGGCGCTGGCAAAGGCGCCGCAGCTGACGATGCTGACGGCGGCGGACATGCTGCGGCTCAAGCGCTATGGGTTCAGCGATGCGCATTTGGCGATGCTGTATGGTGAGGATGAGATGGCGGTGCGGGCGCATCGCAAAGCGCTAGGTGTGATCCCGTCGTATTATCGGGTCGATACCTGCGCGGCAGAGTTTGAAGCGCATACGCCGTATCTGTACTCGACGTATGAGGAGGAGGATGAAGCGGATGCCACCGACCGGAAGAAGGTGATCATCCTGGGCGGCGGCCCTAATCGGATCGGGCAGGGGATCGAATTTGATTACTGCTGCGTTCACGCCTGCTTTGCGCTCAGCGAGCTGGGTTATGAGACGATCATGGTCAACTGCAATCCGGAGACGGTCAGCACGGATTACGACACGGCGGATCGGCTGTATTTCGAGCCGCTGACGGTCGAGGATGTGCTGAACATCATCGAGCGCGAACAGCCTGATGGCGTGCTGGTGCAGTTTGGCGGTCAGACGCCGCTGAACATTGCGCGCGCCCTCCATGATGCGGGCGCGCCGATCTGGGGAACTTCAGTGGATACGATTGACCTGGCGGAAGATCGCAAGCGATTCAATGCGCTGATGGCGCGGCTGGAAATTCCCCAGCCAGCAGGGACGACAGCGATGAGCCGCGATGAAGCGCTGTCGGCGGCGCGCGCGATTGGCTATCCGGTGCTGGTGCGCCCAAGCTATGTGCTGGGTGGGCGCGGGATGGCGATTGTGTTCGAGGATGAGATGCTGCTGGATTGGCTGGATCGACAGATCGAGTGGGGCAAGCATCCTATCCTGATCGATCAGTTTCTGGATGACGCTTTTGAGGTCGATGTGGACGCGCTGTGCGACGGCGAACAGGTCACTATTGGCGGGATCATGCAGCACATCGAGGAAGCCGGCATCCACAGCGGCGACTCGGCGTGTGTGCTGCCCCCCTACAAGATCAGCGCGTATCATATCGAGATCATCCGCGAATACACGGACGAGATCGGTAGGGCGCTGGGCGTCAAGGGATTATTCAACATCCAGTTTGCGATCAAAGATGAGGTCGTCTATGTACTGGAGGTGAATCCGCGCGCCAGCCGGACAGTGCCATTTGTGAGCAAGGCGACCGGTCATCCCCTTGCGCGCTATGCGGCGCAGATCGCGGCGGGAAAGACTTTGGCGGAGATCGGATTCCTGGAAGAGCCAAGGATCGACGGGTTTTTCGTCAAAGAAGCGGTGCTACCGTTTCAGAAATTCCCTGGCGTGGATGCGCGGTTAGGTCCTGAGATGCGATCCACCGGGGAAGTGATGGGACATGCATCGAGCTTTGGACATGCCTTTGCGAAAGCGGAGCTGGCGGCGAATACCCGACTGCCAGCATCTGGCACGGTGTTCATCAGTGTGAACCCATTCGACCGGGGAGCCGTGCTGAAAATCGCGCGTGATCTGCATCAGCTTGGGTTTGCGCTGGTGGCAACGCGCGGAACGGCGGAATTTCTCAGCGAAGTTGGGCTGCCAGTCGAGACGATCAATAAGGTCAGCGAGGGATCGCCGCATGTTGTTGATGCGATCCGGCGCGGCGAGATCGCCTTGATCATTAACACACCGCGCGGCGGTCAGGCGCATTATGATGGCGCGCTCATTCGAGGGACAGCGGCACTCTACGGCGTGCCGATCATCACAACGATGAGCGCAGCGTCGGCAGCTGTGCAGGGGATGAAGGCGCAGCGGAAGAAGCCGTTTAAAGTGCGGAGTTTGCAAGTGCATCATCGTTTGGGCTGAATTGGGGGAGATCACAAAAGCCGCGTCCAGTCTATAGATCGGCGGTGCGGAATTGGGCGCGTTATAATGACGCCGCACCGAGATTTCGGAGAGAGCGATGATCCCCTCCTATGACTTTTACCTGAGTGAAGTGCTGATCGAAGCGGAGGCGCTGCAAAAGCGAGTTGCGGAGCTGGGAGCGCAGATTTCCGCCGACTACGATCATAATGACGCGCTGATGTTGATCTGCATCCTCAAAGGCGGTGTGATGTTCCTGACCGATCTCATGCGCCATATTGACGTGCCGCATGAGATCGATTTCTTGTCGGTGAGTAGCTACGGACGGGGCGCGCGCGCGACGACGGGCAGTGTTCGGATCGACATGGATTTGCGCGAAGAAGTGACTGGCAAGCACTTGCTCATTATAGAAGATATCATCGACAGCGGAACGACGCTGCGTTTTGTGATGGATGTGCTGAACGCGCGGCATCCGGCGAGCATCCGGCTCTGCACGCTGCTGGATAAACCATCGCGGCGGGTGATCCCGATCCCTGTCGATTACACTGGGTTTGTGATCGAGGATAAATTTGTGTATGGATACGGGCTTGATCTCGATGAAAAGTATCGCAATCTGCCATTTATCGGCGTGGTCGATCTAGAGAAGCTGAAGGCGAATCCGCTGAGTCAGTCTGGCGATGAAGGGATGTAGCGGGATGGAGAGACACAGCGCGATTCTGGGGTGGAGCGATGCAGCGCTGGATATTGCGGAACGGCTGGCGGGGGGGGACTGGGCAGTGTATGTCGTCGGCGGCGCAGTGCGGGATGCCTTTTTGCGCCGTCCGATCAAGGATTTAGACCTGGTGACGGCAGGCAGTGGGATCAAGCTGGGGCGGTGGCTTGCCGATCAGATGGGGGGGGCGTTTTACCCACTGGACAGCGAGCGCGATGTGGGGCGGGCGCTAATCGAGACGCCGGAAGGCAGGCTGGTGATCGATGTGGCGCATTTGCGCAGCGATAATCTGGAGGCTGACCTGCGCGATCGAGATTTCACAATGAATGCGATGGCGGTCGATCTGCGCGGGTCGCTCAACGAAGTGTTCGATCCGCTGGGCGGTCTGGATGATTTGAAAGCGAAAGTGTTACGGCAGTGCAGCCCAAAGTCGATAGAGCGCGATCCGATTCGGTCGCTGCGCGCAGTGCGCTTGGCGGCGCAGTTTGGGCTGCGCATTGAGACCGAAACGCTGCGGTCAGTGCGCGCCGCCGCGCCGATCCTAGTGGGAAGTGCCTCACTGGAGCGGATACGGGATGAGCTGTTCAGGCTCTTGGCGCTGCCCAAACCCGCATCAGCGCTCAGAGTAGCAGACAGCGTCGGGCTGCTCAAGGAAATACTGCCAGAGATAACAAAGCTGCACAGCGCGGGCAGCGACATAAGATGGGCGCAGGCGATGGCAGTCATCGAAGCGCTGACGGAAATCTTGGCTGCCATCAGCCCGGCGCGCACTGATGAGACAGCCGCGCACTTCAGTCTGGGAATGCTGGTGATGGCGCTGGATCGCTATCGGGGTCGGCTGCAGGCGCACATTGGCATGACTTGGTCGGATGAACGACCGCAGCGCGCGCTGATGGTGTTGGCGGCGCTGTTGTCCGGGTTGACGGATAAGATCGGCGCAGCGGAGCGCGCAGACGCGCTGCGGCTGAGCAGCGCTGAGAAAGCGCGGCTTGCTGCGGTCGTGGAGGCGCATCAGGCGACCATTCTGAGGCTTGAAACGATCACAGCGCTTGACCTGCACCGCTGGTGGCGGGCGCTGGGTGAAGCGGGGATCGATGTAGTCATTTTAGCCCTGGCAGATCACTTGGGGAAAGCCGGCGTGCTGCTCGATCAGGATGGCTGGCTGGCGCTGCTGGAGCGGGCGCAGCAAGTTCTAGAGGCATTTTTCAACGCCCACAACGCAGTTGTCGAGCCGCCGACGCTCATCAACGGGACGGCGCTGATGGAGCAGCTCGGATTGAAACCAGGGCGGGAAGTCGGGATGCTGCTCGACCTGATCCGCGAAGGGCAGGTGACCGGCGAGATTCGGACGGTCGATGACGCGCTGCGCGCGGCACGTTCAGCCCTCAATGGGCGCTCATAGGGCGGCTTTGTCGAGTTCTTCTTCATGATAGGGCAGGGCGTCGATCTTGAAGGTCTGAATGAATGCTTCGGCGATCAATGTCAGCGCGCGCCATTCATTCATGGCTGCTCTTCGGTTGTGGACTCAGGCGAAGGGTTTGTCTCAAAGAACCAGAGAAGGGTTTTGCCATAACGACGCTGATCGTAGGGTGCGAGGTGGGTGAGAGCAGTGTCAGTTTGTTCGCGCGGATCGATCTGGACGATCACAATAGTGTCCTGAGTGAGCCAGGCTGGGTTTGCGTCGAGGGCGCGCAGCGTGTCCTGCCATAGATTCTGATACTGCGGTGGAGCGACATAGATGAAGTCGTAGGCGTCATCGGGTGGTCGGCGTAGAAGCGCTAGCGCATCCGCTTGACGGACGACGGCGCGGTCAGCGAGCTGAGCGATGGCAAGGTTTTCATGGATGGTTTTGATCGCCCGACGGTCGAGATCGACCAGCAGGGCGCGATCTGCGCCGCGACTGAGCGCCTCAATGCCAACACTGCCTGTTCCAGCGAACAGATCGAGAAAATGTGAATAGAGAATGTCTTTGCCAAGAATACTGAAAAGCGCTTCTTTAACGCGATCCATGATCGGACGGGTGGTATCCCCTGGGACGCGCTTGAGCCGCTTGCCCTTAGCAGTTCCAGCAATCACGCGCAGCGGCATAGGTCAAGCCCTTTCTGCCGCTTCGCGCAGAGCGCGCAGATTCGAAAGCGGGGTGGTGACCGGACTTAGACTGCCAGCTGCGAGAATCAGCCGGCGGCTGCCCATCTGCTGAACAGCATCCCGAGCGGCTTCTTTGACCATATTCGGCGTGCCAAAATGGAGGTGCTGCTCGGTCGAGATGCCGCCGCAGAGTGCGCCGCTGAAGATCAGTTTGGCATCGCTGAGCGAAGGTTCGGAGTCGCGGTCTCTCCAGTGGATGACTTGGGCGGGAAGCTCAGCCGCGCAGCGGAACATGGGTAGGCTGGCTTCCAGGTGAACGATATTAAGCCACCATTTACTCGGAAGGGACTCAAGAACGCGACGGTCGTAGTGAAGCCCAAATGCTCGATATTCGTCTTCAGCGAGGAAGGCAAAGCTGGCGCAGTCGATGATGTAGCAGATGCCCGCGAGAGGCAGCCGGCGCAGCGAGTCGATATAACGCAGTGTGTTTTCGAGGAGCATATTCAGCCCGGTGTGCAGGCGATCGGGCTGCGTGCGCAGGTGGCGAATCAGCTCAGCGCTCCCTGCCAGATCGCGTGCTTGAGACAGCGGGCTGTAGAGCGTGTGAAGGATCGGCATATCCTCCGCGAAGGCATCACAGACCAGACTGAGGGCATCGCTCTGTTTACCAAGCGCTCCGCGAACGGGATCGAGGGCGCGAAGGGCAGTCCAGTCCAAAGAGCGTTCGATGATGGTTTTGGTAATCGTGCGCTTGCCATCCGGGCTGCCTTCCCAGCTGTCTTGGACGCCGTAATCTGTCACAGCGAAAGTGTTGGAAGGCGTCAGCCTGATGAAGTCCCAATCATAGGCGCGCTGAAAGTCGATGGTGGAGCGCGCAAGGTCGGCTGCGCGCTGATCATCACCGGGAAAATGACGCCAGACAGCTGCCGGCGGGCGATCAGTCGGCTCACCAGCGATGGTGCGTTCTAGGCGTTCTCGTTTGTGCATAAAGTCCCTAGTGAGTGGGAAAAGAGCTATTTGCCCGTTCCAACGCCGAGTTCTGCGAGGCGCTGAGAGACCATGCGCTGAAGGATTTCATACTTATCGTCGCCGGGGTTATCTGCAAGGGCGCGATTCACGAGGGCGCGGCAGTTTTCAAACGTTTTGATGGCTTCGTCTTTCTGCCCGCTACTGCGCTGAGCTAGCCCCAAGCCATACATGGCGTCAATATGATTGGGTTCCTGGCGAACAAGCGCTGTGAACTGAGCAATTGCGCCGTCATGATTGCCTTGACGATGCAGCGCCCAAGCAGCGCCGATTTTTTCACCGAGATCGTTCTGTGCCATGATCGATCATACTCCACGCAGTAAACAGATGAAATGCGCTTATTCTAGCGTTTTGCGGCGAAGAGTCAATCAATCGTCAGAATGATCGGAAGGATAAGATCGACACCAAGAGAAACCCCGCGTGTGAGATCAAAAAAAGAACGCGGATCATCGATACAAGCAGGATCACAAGGAATGACTCGGACAGATGGGCTGTAGACGCCAGGAGGTAAGTCATGTGGTGGGACGATATGATACGAGTCGCTAATATAAAGCCCGGTCAGCCAGCGGCGGGTCGGAAGATTGGCGGGATGGCGCGGTTCGATGAGGCGGTGGACGGCGCCGGTTTCGATATTATACCAATAGAGCGCTGTCATATAGTTTTGAGAGAGTGGGCGCAGGGCGCGCCAGTACATGAAGAGGGTGAATGATTCGGAGGAGGAAAGATGCGCAGCACTTGATCGATAAGCGATCAGTTCAATGCCGTCAGCAGTTCGAGCGCGTATGGGTCGGCTGTCGGCGTGCGCGAAGCCAGAGGCTGGGCGCAGGATGGGGATAGATGGGAGGGCTGCGGCGGTGACCGCGAAGGTGATGAGTGCTGCAGCGATGAGGCGAATTTGATTGGGGGTCAAGATGAGCAGCTCATGTTCATCGAGCGGGCGGAAAAGGCGGGAGCGGCGCACGGTGAGCAGCAGTGCAGCCAGCCATGACAGCCAGGTGACGCCCCATGAGGCGGTGCGAACAGGGGTCGAGTCTAGGCTGACGATCAGGGTTCCGACAGCAGGGGCGTTGAAGCTGAGGCGCATCAAGCCGGTGTTTGGATCGATCAGGATAGGGATCGGTGCGCCGTTGAATGATGCTGACCATCCCGGATATCGAGCCGTTAGAAGATCAAGGACGGCGGGCTGAGTGAGGGTGATCTGGAATGAGTCTAGGTGAGATTGATGCGCCAGCAAGCCGATGCGGAGGGCGCTGGATGAGCCGGCAGGCTGGAGCTTGATCACAGCATTGGACTCGTGACCGCTGATCAGCGCGCGGTTGAGCGGAAGGGCGTCAATAGTGGTGGGAATAGGCTGCGTGATAGGCAAGGTTGGCGTTCCAAATCCAAGCTGTTCATAGGCAACTCTGGCTCTTGGGGAGGTATCGAGGATGCGGCTGGGAGCAGGGGGGGAGGTGAATGTTGGTAGGGCAAAAGCGAGGATGAGCGTGCATCCCGTCGGGAGTGCGCGAGGTGGTAGGCAGCGTGTGATGCTTCCGCCGACGATGGAAAGAAAGAGTGACGTAATGCCGATGAGCCAGTGTTGATCAGAATAAATGGCGGCAAGCAGCGTGGCTCCACCGGACGCGGCGAAAAAAAGCGCGAAAAGAGAAACTGAACGGCGTTTGCGCGCAGCGATGGAGAGCGCAAGCAGGGAAGTGGCAGTAATCGGCAAGCCAAGTGTAAAAACTGGGGTGGGTAGAAGCGCGCCCGGATCGATGGGTGAGTTGGGGAGGATGCTGCCTAACAGCGTGATCGGGATTGCGGTGAAGCTGGTCGTCTGGGCGCGCCAGACGATTTCGGACTGTTCAGCCGCGGCGGGCAGCCAAAAGCACGCTGCCGCGCCGATTCCCAGGGTCAGATGGAGGGCGGCAAAACCCCAGTTGACCGAACGGCGGAGTCTCATCGCAGCAATATAGAGAGTGGTGAAAGCGAAGGCGGAGAGTGCAATCTCAATGTGGGTGAGCAGGAGCGCGGCAGCGGCAGCGGTCAGGGCGAAGCCATCCTGAGGACGATAACGGGCAAGAACACCATCGACGCTCCACAGGAGCGCGGCGGACAGGCTGAGGGCAGCGAGTGCATTGAAGTCACCGAGGATGAGCGGCGCAGTGAGGCTGAAATAGGGGCTGAAGACAAAAAGCAGGGCTGAGAGCAGCGCAGCGCTCTCACCGAGCCGGCGCGCAATGAACGTGTACAGGGCAAGCGCGCCGAGGCAGAAGCTGGCGACCAAGGTAAAGCGAACAGCACTGACAGGATCGGCGGTGATGAAGAACTGCACCCATGCAGCGAAGTAAGGGACACCAGGCGGATAGAAATTAGGGATTGGCGCGCCATAACCGCCGAGCGCTTCCGCTGCCCAGCGCGAGTACAAGCGACCTTCCTCGATGGCTTCGGCGAGAGCCGCAGTCTGATAGACAGCGTGTTCGCCATAGTAGGTGCGTGGCAGGTCGGGGGAGAGGATGAAATAAGACGCTGCGATCAAAACGAAGGCGAGAATGAGCAGCGCGCCCCAATCGATCCGCTGGCGTGCGCGGCGCATCCACAGCGGAAGGTCATGATAAGGGATGTCGAAAGGGCGATCCATCGTGCGCGCCTTGATTTAGCCGAGTACGAATGATATGCTTGCGTCCATTATAAGCGAAAAGCCAATGATTACTGTCCGCTCCACGCTTGAAGCTGATCTTCCGCACCTGGTTCACATCTGGTATGAGAAATGGACGCTGTTGAGTCAGGCGGATCAGCGCGTTCGGCTGGCGTCCGATGCGCGGAAGCGATGGATTTCTGGCGCGCGCGCGTGGATCGAAGCAGCGGATATGTGCATGATCAGCGCACTCGCGGACGATGTGCTAAGCGGTTACAGCGTTGGGCAGATCATGGAAACACTGCCGGGACTGCTCCCGGATAAGATCGGCGTGGTGAGGGACATCGCGCTGGATGGACACCGGAGCTACCCTGGCGCTGGGCGAATGCTGGTGAGTGCGCTGCGCGATTGGTTTGCGGCGCGCGGAATTGAACAGACTATAGTTTGGGTGGCGCGCCGCCAGCCAGTTGAGCAGGCGTTCTGGCGGTCGTTGGGCGCAGTGGAATGGATGGATGGGCTGTGGTTGAAACGGTAGTGATACGTCGGGCGCTGCCGCGCGATGTGGAGGGGGTGGCGGCGCTGTGGGAAAAATTGGTGGCATATCACCATGCGCTGGACTCCGATCTGCCAGCTGCGACAACCCGCGGCGCGATCTATTATGGACGACGGGTTATTGACCGGATTGATGATCCGTCAGCGTGTGTGCTGGTTGCTGCTGCGGGTCAAGATATTGTTGGCTATGCGCTCGGCTTTATCGTCGATCTGGTTCCTGAAATGTTCGACCAGGAGCCGAGTGGTTTTCTGGCGGACATCTATGTGGAGACGGCGTATCGTCGGCGCGGTATTGGTCGGATGTTGGTAGAACGCATGATCGCCTGGTTTGCAGAACATAATCTGACTTACTGGGAATGGCACGTTGCGGCACTGAATGAGGAGGCGGTCGCGTTCTGGAAAGCGTTAGGTGGGCGGGAAGTGATGCTGCGGATGCGCGCGCCCGTGAACGGGAGAAGTGAGGGACGCTCATGACTGAACTGCTCTATCAACTGGACAGCATGATCAGGGAATTTGAAGCGACCGTGATGGACGTGAACGCTGAAATCCGAGGGGTTCAGCTGGATCGGACGGCGTTTTATCCTGGCGGCGGCGGTCAGCCATGCGATGAGGGTGCGCTTGGGTTCAATGGATTGACGGCACGGGTTGTGCGGGTTGAAAAAGGAAACTGGCACATCATCGCCGAAGGCGATCCACTGCCCGATGTGGGGGCGCAGCTCGTGGGGAATTTGAATTGGGAGCGGCGCTATCAACTAATGCGAACGCATACCGCCATGCACATCCTGTGCGGCGTGGTGTGGCGGGATTACGGCGCAAGCGTAACTGGCGGCAACATGGAACCGCTCAAGGGGCGAATGGATTTCGAGTTCGAGCGGCTGCAAAAAGAACTTGTGAGCGAGATTGAGGCGAAAGTGAACGCTGAAGTCGCGGCGGCGCGGGATGTCCGGGTGAAAATTCTGCCCCGCGAGGAAGCCTTTGCCATTCCTGACCTGATTCGGACGAAGATCAACCTGCTCCCAGAAGGAATCCGCGAAGTGCGGACGGTGGAGATTGTCGGACTGGATTTACAGGCAGACGGCGGAACGCATGTGACGAATACCCGCGAGGTCGGGACGATCCGCATTGCGGATTACAAAAGCAAGGGCGGGATCAACAAGCGGATTTATATTGAGATCGATTAACCGATGATCCGACGACTGCTCATCTTCTTAGGAGTTGGACGCGCGCGGGCGCTGTTTGCACTGTTCGCAGCAACTGGGCTGATCAGCCTGATGCTGAACACAGCGTCAGCCGATGAAACGACGCGGTTGGTGCAAACGATGTTGTCACTGACGGCGCTGATCGGGGCGGTTGTGATCGTTGGGGCAGCCTTTGAGCGCGAAGCACGGGCGCGCTTTGCGGCGATCATCGCGCCGGCGCTGGGTGCGCTTGTTCTGGGGTTGACCGTCTTGCCGCAGTATGGGCTGGCGCTGTTCGGCGGCGCGGTAGGCTGGATCGTGGCGGGTGTGTTCCTGTTCCGAGTGCGCGCACCGGGGGCATATCAAAAAGCGGTGCGCGCGCTGCGGCGCAATCAGCTTGATGAGGCAGTCGAGTGGATGGACGAGCTGATCAAAGCGGAGCCAACCGATCCGGCACACTATCGATTTCGAGCGGAGCTGCTGCGTGTTTGGGGCAAGCTGGATCGGGCTAGGCGGGATTATCGGCGGATTATCGAGCTTGAGCCGGAATCAGCGGTTGCCTTCAGTGGGCTGGCAGAGGTGGAGCTGCAAGCGCGCCGATACACCGAGGCGCTGGCGGCGGCGGAGAAAGCTGCCGCACTGGCGCCGGACGAATGGGTCGCGTTCTACAATTTAGGGATGATCGAGGATCGATTGGGGCGGTCTGAGGACGCAATCCGGCATCTGACTCGCGCCAATGCGATGAAAGTGCCGGATGCGCGCCATCGTCTGCTCATTCAGCTGTACTTGGCGAAGGCCTATGCGCGTATTGGGGCGCTGGACGATGCGCGGCGCAGCGTTGAGGCGCTGAAGAAGCAGGCGAACGGGCTGCGCGAGTGGCAGACAATCCTGCAGAGCGAACAGGCGCAAACGCTTCGCGAGGCGATTGGGGATGATGTGAGCTTAGCGGCGCGGCTGATCGCTGGAGAGATCGACGTGGGCGCGCTGGCAGATGTGACAGTGAAACAAAGATGACGCAGCGGCGATGGCTGTTGGTGGTCTATACGACATTTGCGCTGGCGTTCATCGGGCTGCTGATGTTCTTCGGCGGAGTCGTTATGGAGCTCACCACTTCAAGGCGCGGCGCGGCGGCGGTAGACGGCATATCCCCGTATACAGCGCTGGCACTGGGCGGTTTGTGTTTCACAGCGCTCATGCTGGCGCTGTGTTTTGTTTTTGTGGGGCTGATGCTGGCGCGGCAGACGCGGGCGCTTGGGTCGGGCTATGGCGATGCGTATCGCTTGATCGAACGCTTTCAGTTCAGAGACGCGATCCCGCTGCTTGAGCGTTCAATCCGTGAGGGAAAAGAAACCTCGGAAGTGCTGATGCTGCTGACCAGCGCGTATGCGTATACTGGGCAGTTGGCAAAGGCGCAGGCGACAGCGGATCGCGCCGTGGAGCTGTATCCGAACGATCCGACCAGCTATATCACGCTGGCGAACAACTACCGCCTGCAAGCTGCTTACTCCGAGGCGGCGCAAATGCTGATGGAAGCGGCAGCGCGCGCGCCGGATCAGCCGATTTTGTGGGCTGAGATCGGATTTTCACAATGGTATGCCGGGGATCAGGAAGCGGCAGTTGAGGCATTTGAGCGCGCAGCGAGCCACGCGATGCCCGCTCAGTACGGCGTGCGGGTCTTTTATCGTCTCGCAAACGCTTATCAGGCGGCGGGCGATATGAACAATGCAGTCAAGGCGACGGCGAAAATGATGAGCGCGCGGGATGGACTGGCGACCTGGAAAGTGACGCTGCGCGCGCTGGAAGGAACGGCGTATGGTCAGGCGCTGCGCTATGAGATTGCAGCAATCGAGCAGGCGCTTGCGGATGCCGATGCTGGCAACCTGGGCTAGAAGCGATGATCTGGCTCATCCGGCAGGTGGCAAAGGACTTTCTGCACTGGGATCGCCCGACGCAGATCGCGCTGGTGCTGTCGCTGACGCTGCTGATTCCGACATTTGGGATCGCCATCGGCGCGCCGGAAGACATCCGCCCGATTGCGTGGTTTGGGGCGGGGGTGCTGCTGATCATGGCGCAGATCGCGGTGATGTGGGGCGGACGTGGGATGGTCAGCGCGTTCACGAGCGCTCAGCGGGCGTATCTGGCAGGCGAACTAGACAAGACGGTGGCACTGCTTGAGTCCCTGCGTGAGCGCGGATGGGCGGATGTGCGGGCGCTGACCCTATTAGGTAATACGTACCGGCAGATGGGGCGATTGAACGAAAGCCTAGATCGATTGTACGAAGCTCTAGACAAAGCGCCAGATCATCCATTTCCGTTAATCGGAATTGGGCGTACACTGCTATCAGATGGAAAATACGATCAGGCGGCGGCGGCGTTTGAACGTGCGCTGGCGGCAAATGCGCCGCACCGTGAGACCATCCAGCTCGATTTGGCGCACGCGCTGTATCGCGCTGAGCGGCTTGACGAAGCGCGCGCGGCGCTGACTGAAAGCACGGCGCCGGAGCAGGCGAATGAGGCGCTGATGTACGCTTATCTGCGCTGGCAGTTGGGAATTGGGGAACGACCCTCCAGCACGCTGATTGAGGCAGGGATCGTGTTCTGGCAGAGTGCAGCGGCGCGCTTTGCGCAGACGGCGTATGGTGCGGCGCTGTTAAAAGACGCTGAAGTGCTGTCTTGGTGGATGGAAGAGGAGCAATAGATCGATGTTCAATCGGCGCGGAGAACTCTCGATATTTCGGATCGGCTTGGTGATTGGATTCATCGGATTTCTAGCGATTGGCGCGGGCGTGGTGGCGTTTCTGACCGATCAGGCGTCGCGGCAAGTGCCGCTGGACATCACGCTGTATCCGAATGCGCAGCCGTGGGGGACGGCTGAACTGCGAGGGGCATCGCGTAAGCTGCTGTTTCGTGTTGCGGGGGTGAGTCCGGATGATGTAGCGCGGTTTTATCAGCAGCAGATGAGCGAATTCTACGGGAACAGCGATTTCACCTGCGTGCGCACGCCTGCTTCAGGGGAAGCTCGCCCGGAGCGCGGCGTCCCCAACCCGATCCCCTTCCAGTTTGCGTGCTTGTTCGACCGTTCGGGTTTCAATTCGACCCAGTTCACAAGGGTTGTGATCTATCCAGGACAGCCGAATCCCGATCCGTTCCTGAACGCCGAGGGATTCACGGTCATCGTCTATGAGCAGGTCTGGCAGCCGACATGAGCGCGGGTGATGCGCCGGAAACGCCGCAGGAAAATCGCGGCGTGCTTTGGACAGCGGTCGTCTTGAGCGCGCTGGCGCTGACTCTGGCGGTGACGGTGGGCGGGCAAGTTGTGGGGGTGCTGTTTGGGGTGATCAATCCGCCCCTGCCGCCGCTTCCGGCGGGCTTGCGTGAGTTAAGCCATCAGACCCATGCCTACGGCGTGGATACCTGGCGCTATGCAAGCGCGGAGGCAGCATGTCGGATTGTTGAGGCGTTCGAGGCGCTGGGAGCAGCATGTTTTCTGAACGTGCTGCCGTGCGATGCGCGGATGAGCCAGATGCGAAATGTGTCGGTGGCGCGCTGTCAGGGCGTGCTGGAGTTTTCGATCTTTCGCATGACGTGGTCGGCGCTGGTCTTTGCGACTGGAGCAGACGTGCAGACGACTGAAGTTGAGGTGCGACGGCAGATTCAGTGGGCGAACTGAAGATGAAAAGCGATCTAGCGCCGACTATACAGGGGGCATCGCTGCGTTGTTCCGTCGCAGCGTATCGGGATTGCCAACGCACTTAATCTTAAGCTATACTCTAGCTTAAAGATGCTTGCAGAAAAATCGTTCATTCAATTCTTCTTAGGTTTTGCTGATTGTTTCGCATTGGAGGCGGTTGGTCGTGACTTTAGGCAACCGTTGGCTTGAGAATTGGATGATCTCTGACGACGACATCGAATACCTGAACAGTGTGCTGCTCGAAAAAGAAATTCCACTGTCCATCGATGAACTCGCGCTTGCACTGATCGAACGGCGAATAAAAAATCAGGAATCTGTCCTCAGAGCGCTCGTCAAGGATATCCGTATCTATACGCCTGCTCAGGCGTATGAGATCGGCCAAAAGCTGATGTTCACGGCGTTTGACAACCGCATCGGAACCGTGGTCGATCTTCGTGATGGCGACAATCCTGCCTACGGTGACTTTGCTGTTCTGCGCGTGCAGTTCGAAGACGGCAGCGCTGTCCGTGAATTTGCTGCGCAGCTTCAGATCGATCACCCGCTCAATCATGTCGACTCGGCTGTCCCGATTGATCAGCTTCCCTCAGCAGCCGAGGTCCTTGAGGCAAAAAAGGGGCAGATTTGTGCGCTGCTGACGGAAAAGCTCAGCCGTTCGGGGGAATTCGTCAGTGTTGCGGGGAAGTGGTTTCCGCGCAGTCTGATGCTGCAGGTCAATGAAGGGCATCTGAACCTCGCGGAAGCGGTGCTAGACATCGCCGGCGGCGCGCCGATGCTCACCAGCGACATTCTTGACCAGATTGGCGGTCTTGGCAAAGCCGATCCATCGCTTCAGGCATTTTGCCTCGATGATGCACTGAATCGCGACCCGCGCTTCGATGAAGTCGGACCAGTCGACACCATATCGTGGTATCTGCGTCGCCTCGAACCCCCAGAAGTGCAGTCCATACCTGCGATGCTCGATTACCAGCCGGTAACGTTTGATCGAAGCTATCTCTCACCCGAACTCATGGCGTTAGAGGCGGAAATTGACGATGAATGGTCGGATGTTGAACACGCGGAAAGTCCCGACAGCGCCGATCAAGCGAGCATCCTGCTGATCTATCCGCACCGCCGCATGGGGACGCTCCCGCTGAACCATGGGATGCAGCGCATTTTCCCGACGGCGCGTCGGACGCCGCGCGTCTACGTCACGCTTGTCGATGCTGAGGACGGTGAGGAATTTGCCGGCTGGGTAGTTCGTCAGGGTCGGTATGTGTTCGGCTTGAGCCAGTTTTACCGTAAGCATCAAGTTCCGGTCGGTGCGCGCATGATCGCTCGGCGCAGCCCAGAACCCGGTAAGATCATCATCGAGGTCAAAAATTATCGCAAGCGCGCGGAATGGGTTCGCCTGATCGTGCCGAAGGATGGGCAGATCAAGTTTGAGGAGCAGAAGCGCTCGCTGAGCGCGGAATACGACGACCAGATGATCCTCGGCACGGATGACATCGCAGCGGTTGACGCGCTGTTTCAGGCGACCTCCAACAGCCGAAAGTCGCTCTCGGCAATTCTGCGAACGCTGGTCACGGAGCTGCTGGTTTCATCACCTCAGGATAAAGTTCATGCGAAAACGCTTTACAGCGCGTTCAATGTCCTCCGGCGCTGCCCACCCGGACCGATTTTCGCTGCGCTGATGACCACCGGAGAGTTCGAACATATCGGCAATCATTACTGGAAACTGCGCGATGACGCGCGCAAGGATTGATCGTCATGCAGTCCCCTCCGCCCAAGCCGGGTTTTGCGCTCAAACCTACGCTGGACACGAAATATCATATTGATTACACCTGGTGGGAGCGCAACAAGGAAGAAGACCTTCGCATCTACCTGCTCAGCCATCTGCCGCAGGAAGTCCGCGAACGCATTGCCGCCAATACATCCTCCAATGTCATCGACCAGATCGACATGGAGACAGGCGAGGTCTTTCGGCTCGATGAGATCGGAATGGCGCTGCTGGATGCCGCTAAAGCGCCAGATTTCATCAATCCGTATACGTCGGTGGTGGACAGCATCTTTCGCGTTTTCCTGGCAAATGGCAATCAGCCGCTGTCCGCGCGTGAGCTTGAAAAATATATTGGGCGTCCCGCCAGCACGATCCTCAAAACCCTCAGCGGCGGGCGCATCTATAAAGGGATTCGTCCCGTCGAGTGACCCGCGTTTCTAAATCTCAGGAGAGTCGTCATGAGCCGCGTCATCAACACGGATAGCACCGGAAAACATCGCAGTCAGGCGCTGCGCTCCATCGCTGAGCTGCTGCGCCGTCTGACGCAGAAAACTGACATCGACAATGAGACGCGCGATATGGTCGCGGCTCTGGTTTTCTGTCTCCGTGAGATCGAGGAAGGGATCGAGTCCTCCGCCGATGTCTGGGACAAGCGCGGATACTATATGAAAGCGGACGAACTGCGCACGCGCTGGGACTGGGTTAGCCGCATGGCTGTAGAGCTTGAGCGTTTGATGCTCTCCGCCGCCTGGGATGAGCTGCCAGCGCTGCTGATCAAGCTGCTGCCGCGAGTCAGTGATATCAAGATCACCAAGCTGACGCGCAAGGATGATCTCTGGGTCGGCAAATACGACGAATTTATGCGTCAGCGTTCACCAGATACCTAGCTCAGCCGAAGACGATCCCCAGATTGCGCGCCATCTGCACCATACTGCCATCTGGATCGACCATCTTGAGCTGGATCGCTTCTTGCATCGGCACAGATACCATTTCGGTGCCATGCAGCGCCGCCATTTTGCCCCATTCCCCGTTAGCCACCATCTGCACGGCAGCTGCGCCGAAGCGAGTCGCCAGCCAGCGGTCGCGCGGTGTCGGCTGACCACCGCGCTGTACATGTCCCAACACGGTGACGCGGACATCAACCCCAATGCAGTCGGCAATGAGATTGCCCACTGTGTAACCGACCCCTCCAAGACGGGCATCCATCAGTCCGCGCGCCTGGATATAGTATTCCTGCGTCCCGCCGATGGGCGCCGCGCCTTCTGCGACGACAATCAGACTGTAACGCCGCCCTGCCTCTCGGAGGGCATTGATGTGCGCGCAGACGACACCGATATCGAATGGAATCTCTGGGATGAGAATCGCGTCCGCGCCGCCGCTGACCCCGGTCAGCAGCGCGATCCAGCCCGAATTTCGTCCCATGACCTCCATCACCATCACCCGATGATGGCTCTCGGCGGTGGTCTGGAGTTTATCAAGCGCCTCAGTTGCGGTGACGATGGCAGTGTCAAATCCGAAGGTCACATCTGTTTGCGCCAGATCATTATCGATTGTTTTTGGCACGCCGACGATTTTCGCCCCTTTCTGCACCAGCGCGTGGGCAATCGCCATCGTGCCATCGCCGCCGGCGGCGATCAGCGCATCCAGTCCAAATTCATCGATGCGCCTCAGCACCTCATCGGATACGTCTTCGAGCGCAGTGCTTCCATCGGGCAGGGTCACTTCGCGGATGAGCGGATTTCCGCGATTGACCGCGCCGAGAATTGTCCCGCCGCGCGCGAGTAAATCGCGGACATTGTGGCATGAAAGCGGAATTGGCTCGGCATCGTGCAGAAGCCCGTCAAACCCACGCTGCAAGCCGATCACTTCCCATCCAAAGCGATTTGCCGCAGTTAGCACAACCGCTCGGATAACGGCGTTGAGTCCCGGCGCGTCCCCGCCGCCGGTCAGGATGCCGATCCGTTCGATGTTCATGGTCATTTCTCCTATGTAAGCGCATTATAACAGCGCCAACTGCGATACAATGTTAATATTATGAGGCAGTCAGCCGCTGAGCAGCAGGCAGATGGAGATAAATATGGCGAAAAATCGTGGAAAGAGCCGCGCTGAAGCGCGCGTTGAACGCCTAACGTGGGCGCTGCTTGTACTGGTGTTTGTGCTGCCGCAGTTTTTACCCGCTGAAACGACTCTGCCATTCTTTGTCGTGCCGCTGTTGTGCGCGCTGGTCATGGTCGGATCGGGTTTCTTTCAGTTCTCACGCGGCTGGCAGGTCAGTCCGTTTCTCTGGATTGGCGGCGTTCTTATGGCAGTCATGACTGGGTACAGCCTGTTCATGAATCCCAATCTTGACCTAAATGGCTTTGCCCTCTTGCTCACGTTTATCGTCATTCTTATGGGGGTAATTCTCGATGAGACATGATCGATTGTGCGATCTGCCACTTGTAATGCTTGACAGAACGCTAAATTTACGGTATTTCATTGCGCATTCAATTGTGCATCTTACCTAAGTCGTGTTATGTCCGAAATTGCTCAGCGTATCACCGTGGAAGACGTTCGTAAACAAGCGCTCCCGCTTGGAACGCGTGTGTTTGCTGGCGACGCGCAGATGCAGCGCCCTGTCTCATGGACAACTGTTGTTTATCCTGAGGACAACATCGCTTCAAAGGGGCTTCAGAGCGGGGAAATGGTGTTAGTTGCGCCGCTCGATACCAGCCGAAAGCTCTCCGATGTCGATATTGTCCGTTGGGCATCCGATCATGGCGGCGCAGCGGTTGTGCTGAGCGACATCCCGTCTCCGGGGGCGATTGCCGAAGCGAACGCCTATACGATACCCGTTATGGCGCTCCCGGCTGGCAGCCGCATTCGGGTGGTCGAAAAAGCGGTGGTCAGTCTGCTTGTCGATCATAAAGGTCAGATCGAGCGGCGTGGCATGCAGATTTACCGACAGCTCACGCAGATTTCATCGCGCAACGAGGGGATGCCTGAATTGATCGGCGCAATGGCGCGGCTGACTAACAAATCGGTTGTAATTCAGGATAAGCGCCTGCAAATCCTATGCAGCTCGGTTCAGCCGCAGTTTGTGGCGATGTGGGATGAGATCGAAGCGTTTCTCCGTAAGCAAGACAATCTGCCGCTGGATTATCAGGATCGGATGCGTGTCAGCGAAGTCGAGAACCCGGTCTTGCTGCAATCGCTGCCAAGCGTTGGGCTGGCGCGCTTTGTTGCGCCCGTAATCACCCGCGACATCGGGCGCGGCTATTTGTCGATCATCGGGCGCGATATCGAACTCGATGATATTGACATGCTGGTGGTTGAACATGGCGCAGCAGCCTGCGCATTGGAAATGGCGAAGGCGAAAGCCATCAGCGATACGGAAAAGCGGCTGCGCGGCGCGTTTCTCGACCGATTGCTGATGGGAGATGTCAATACACAGGAAGCAGTGCGCCAAGGCGAGCGCTTTGAACACGACATGCTGCGCCCGCATATGGCGATTGTCGTCGCGTGGCAGGGTGAGAAAACGCCGTCGCTGCGCCGTTTGGAAACCATCATCAATTCGGTTGTCGCTTCTCAGCACGCCGACGCGCTCGTCTGGCAGCGGGAGAAGGAAAACGAAGTTTTGGTGTTCCATGCCGTCGATGAGCGCGATCCAGTTGGCGCGAGCATGAAGCTTGCCAGAAACTTTGTTATTGAGGTCAATCGACAGTTCCCCAGCGCGCGCGTGGTGCTGGGTTTGGGGCAGCCCACCCGCGATCTGGCAGGCTGGCGAGTCAGCTATCGCGATGGCAGGCAGGCGCTTGAACTTGCCGCCCGCTTGCAAACACCCGATCCACTGTATATCGGCGATCTGGGCGTGTATCAGCTCATTCTCAGCCTGAGTGAGCGTGATAAGCTGCTGGCTTTCTGCGAAACAACGCTCGGCACGCTGCTTGATTATGATAAACGCCAGCAGGCTGACCTAATCAAGACGCTTGAAGCCTTCTTCGCCTGTCATGGCAATCTCAGCCAGACCGCAGATAAGCTGATCGTCCATCGCAATACGCTGCTCTATCGCATTAATCGCATTAACGAGATCGCTCAAATTGATCTAAACCGTCCTGAAATTCGGCTTGCTTTCCATCTCGCCCTGACCATCCGTCGGCTTTTGGCACATACCTGAACGTGCAGCTCCTCCCCTATTTCAATACATTTTGCACAACCCCCTTGGTGTTCTTTGCAGCAGAAAGCGCCAGTTTCTGCCGCATCTGTGCAGCTTATATAAATACACAAAAACAAATATCGGTATTTCATCCATTTCAGCCCTTGACGTAGAGTCATTACAATTTACACAGATAGGCTGCCTGTAAATTTGTTGTCGTCTGACAACACGGACATCATCTGTAGTCCATTCCGTCTGATTTGATCGACCATCATCTTTGTGTGAGGAACGCCATGAAAAGCGACTGTTGTATCCCCGACGTTCCCTTGTTTCATCCTGAAGATACTCGCGAGCGTGATGCTTGTGCGCTGATCTGCGCCGTTCGAAAGGGCGGCGAACCGACTCATGGCAACGTCAAGCGGACGATTGAAGCGCTTACCCGGATGGGACATCGCACCGGGATTGTCGAGGGTGAAGGTGACGGCGTTGGCATCATGACCGACATCCCGCGTCGGCTGTGGACAAAAGCGCTGGCACGCAAAGGACTGCGCTCGTCGCTGGCGTCTGATCCCAATTTCTGGGTTGCGCATCTGATGATCCCGCAGCGTGAGCGTCTGCGCGCCCAGGAAATCATCGATGGCATCACGCGGCGGCTGTGCGAAGTAGGTCTTGAGGTGCTGATCGACCGCCCGGGTATCACCAATTCGACTGTGTTGGGGCAGAATGCGCAGAAAAACGAGCCGCTGTTCTGGCAGTTTGCTGGCATGAATGGGCGTGTTCATCCTGATCAGCTTGAGCGTGTTCTTTATCAGCAGCAGACAGCTCTCGAGCGCGATCTGCATGTGCATTTCCCTTCGTTCTCGTCCCGCAGCGTGACCTATAAGGTGCAGGGAACGGTTGAAATCCTGCGCCGCTACTACCCTGAGCTGCGCGACCCTGAATATGCCTCTACGATTACACTCGGTCACGCGCGCTACAGCACTAACACCAATCCGATCTTTGAGCGCGCGCAGCCTTTCAACATTCTCGGACACAACGGCGAATTCAATACAGTGTCGCGGCTGCGGCTTGAGGCGGCGATGCTCGGCATTCAGCTCGATCCGGGCAACTCCGACTCGCAGGATGTGGATCGCTTGATCGATGGGCTGTGTATGCAGTTTGATCTCGACCTGATCGAGGCGATGGAATATGTTTTCCCGCCTTTCGCCCACGATCTGCTGGAAAATGCGCCAGAGATTCACGAGATGTATCAGAAGATTCGTCATGCGCTGGGTCCGTTCGCGCAGGGACCGGCGGCGGTGGTGTCTCGGGTTGGCGATCAATGCGTTTTCAGCGTCGATGCGCTCGGGCTGCGTCCCTTGTGGTTTGGCGAGACCGAAAAAGAGTATTTTGCAAGCTCCGAGCGCGGCGTCTATCCGCTTGACGCTATGTCCGCCAATCCCAAGCCGCTTGCGCCCGGTGAGAAAATCGCCTTGATCGCGCGGCGCGGGCAGCAGATCGAAGTCCTCGACTATCCTGCCATTCAGCGCCATGTCTACAACAAATTCCGCGAGCGCGCGATGGCTGATCGGAATGGGGGTATCCCGCTGAGTCAGATCAGCCGACCCTTTGCCGCGCTGACCAATGGGCATGGGAATGGCAAGACGATTTCCATGCCTGCCGCAGCGCCTACTGCAGTCATGGAGGCGATGGGCGCGCCGCAGCCGGCGGCGCGGGCGGCTGTCACTGCGCCCGCTTTTGCCGCCGCTGCGCCTTGGTCAACGCCGATCAACACGGCGACCATGGCTGCCGTTGGCTGGGAACGCTATCACTTAAGTGTTGTGGAAGCCCTGTCTGAGACTGCAAAAGAGCAGGTTGGGTCGCTGGGCTGGGATGGACCGCTGGCTGCGATCAGTCATACGCGCGTGAACCTTGCAGATTATTTCAAAGAGACCGTTGCCGTTGTCACCAACCCGTCCATTGACCGCGAACGCGAACTAGCGCAGTTCTCGACTGACGTGCTGATTGGCGTTCGCCCGCAGATCGGTTCGCTGGACAATGGCAGTGAACTACTGGTTCAGCTTGATCTTCCGCTGCTGATCGGGGGGCATCCTGATCTTGGTTCACCGGAGGCGATGGCTGCAGTTGCCCGCAAATTTGGCACGCAGACTCTCGATGAGATCATTGCGCTGTTCGATGGACGAATCGCCCATTTGCAAATGATGGCGCACATGGACGAGTCAATTGACGACGCAGTTCGCCGCATTGAGCATGAGGCGGTCGATGCAGTTCAGCATGGCGCGCTGTGCATCCTGCTCGATGATGCGGCTGCTTTAGATGGGTTGAGCTTATGGCTCGACCCGCTGATGGTTGTCGCCGCTGTTGATCGTGCGCTGCGCCATTCTGGGGAAGGGCAGGCAAATCTGCGCCGGCGCGCAGGCATTATTCTGCGTTCAGGGGCGATCCGCGATCTGCATGACGTGATGATGTGTATCTCGATGGGCGCAAATGCGCTCGTCCCATACATGATGTATGCTGTCGCGCTGGGGATCGCGCCTAAGCCGCCGAAGACACCGCTGACCGATGAGCGCGTCGTTGAGCTGCTCAGCAACATGGTCAAGGCGCTCAACGCCGGCATTCAAAAAGTCACCTCGACGATTGGCTGTCATGAACTGCGCGGCTATGGGCATTCGTTCAGCTCGATCGGCTTGGCTGACGAAGTCGCCGCGCTCTTTGAGACGCCAAATTATTTCGGTTCGGCGGAGCGCGGAACCTCGTTTGCCAATCTGCGCGCTGATTACATGGAGCGCGCCGCCGAGCTGCGCGGTGAGAAAAATAATAAGCTCGACAATCCCGACCGTCTTTACCCCAAAATGTGGAAGAAGATCGAGGACATCGCGCATGGCGAGCTGTCATTGGACGATTACACGGCGATCATGCTCAAGCTGGAATCCGAGATGCCGGTTGCGCCGCGCCATCTGCTCGGTTTGAAGACGACTGACTCCGGCATTGATCCGGCTGATGTGGACATCACCATTGGCACGGCGCGGCACACGCACTCGATGCCCGCCATCATCGGGGCGATGTCGTTCGGATCGCAGGGCAAGCTGGCATATTCCGCTTATGCGGAGGCGGCATATCGCCTCAACACCCTTTGCATCAATGGCGAAGGCGGTGAGCTGCCCGATGTGATGGGCAAATATCCACGTCATCGCGGCAACCAGATCGCCTCAGCGCGCTTCGGTGTCAATATCGGTTTCCTAAACTCGTGCGATGTTCTGGAGATCAAGATCGGGCAGGGCGCGAAGCCCGGTGAGGGCGGTCAGCTTCCTGGTTATAAAGTGACAGAGGAGGTCGCGCTGGCGCGCAGCACGTCGCCCTGGGTCGATCTGATCTCGCCGTCAAATAACCACGATCTGTATTCGATTGAAGACCTGGCGCAGCTCATCGATGAACTCAAGACAGCGAATCCCCATGCCCGCGTCTCGGTGAAAGTCCCGGTCGTCCCCGGAGTTGGCATCATCGCCGTCGGCATTGCGAAAGCAGGCGCGGACATCGTCAATATCACTGGCTACGAAGGCGGGACGGGCGCTGCTCGCGCTCATTCGCTGCGTCATGTTGGGCTGCCGGTCGAGATCGGCTTGTGGCTGGCGCATCGTGCGCTGACTGAGAGTGGTCTGCGCGATGATGTTGAGCTGTGGGCGGATGGCGGCATGAAGTCTGGGCGCGACATCGTCAAGATGCTGTGTTTGGGCGCGAATCGCGTCGGTTTCGGGACTCTGGCGATGGTGGCGGTCGGCTGCACCATCTGTCGCAAATGTCATGAAGGCACGTGCCACGTCGGCATTACCACTCATATCCGCACGATTGAAGAAGCGCTCGAAAAAGGCATCAAGCACTTTGAACCGCGCGAATATGAGCTGGCGGTGCAGGGGATTGTCAACGTTTTTGAGATGCTCGCTGAGGATGTCCGCCGCTGGACGGCTGCGATGGGCTTCAGGCGCGCGCAGGACTTGGTGGGGCGCGCTGATCTGCTTGAGCAGATCGCCATGCACGATCGTATCGATCTAACACCGCTCACCCAGCGCGTGCCGAAGCATCATAAGAAGCCGCTTCAGCCGGGGATCGGACTGCGGCTGGCGCGTCCGCGCAACACGCTCAGTAAGCAGATCACATCAGTGATCGCTGAGAATGCAGGTTACGGTGAGCTAGAGCTGACATACGAAGATGAAGGCGTGATGGCGATGGATCGCGCGCTGGGTACGCATCTATCAGGCGCGATCAAGCGTGGCGATGTGCCAAATGCGGATCAGCTCATTGGCGTCCATCTGAACTTCAGCAATTCCGCCATTCCGGGCAACGGACTGGGCGCTTTTCTCGATGCGCCGGTCGATGTGCTGGTCGAAGGCGGCGCGCAGGATGGCGTCGGCAAGTGCGCGCGCGGCGGCGCGATCACTATCCTCAAAGGGCTGAATCACAATGGACAGCGGCTCGATGGCTCAGTCGGCAAGAGTTTCGCCTATGGCGCGCAAGGTGGACGCTTCATCGTCCAGGGCTATGCGGATACGCGGGCGTGCATCCGCCTGAGCGGCGCAGATGTCATTTTTGGCAGCGAAGTCGAAAAGCCGCTCCAGGATGAACTCGGCGGTTTGGCGGCGCGCTCCAATCTGAAGGGCTATGCCTGCGAGTATATGACCAGCGGGCGCGTGCTTATCCTTGGCGATCCGGGTCCATGGATGTGCGCAGGCATGTCCGGCGGCGTGGTGTATCAGCGCATCCAGCCGGAGATGAACCTGACTGCCGATGCGATACGTCGGCGCATCGCACGCGGCGCAACGGTCGATATCCTGCCAATGGATGAGCGGGGAATTCTTGACGTGCAAGATTTGCTCGGCTATTACATCTTCACCCTTGAACAGAATAACCAGAGTGAAGATGTCGCCCATCTTTACACACTGCTTGGGCGCCCGCAGGATCATTTCATCAAGATTGCGCGCCCCTCTCGGTCGAATTAACGTTCTCCCGCCTTATGCAACGAAAAACCCGCTCAAATGCGGGTTTTTTCATTCGCCCTGTCAAACGCAGTTCAGCTTTACGAAGTTGAAAGAAGCCTGCGGCTCAGAATGTCGCTTGTTCTCATTCAACTGCGCAGCGTCTAATTACTTCTTCTTGTTCGCCTTGGGCTTTGCGTCAGCTTTCTCTTTGCTGCTGGACTTAGGCGTTTTTTCCTCTGGATAAGTCGCCGCGTCCCAGTCACCTTTGCTGACGAATTTCGTCAGCATCCGTCCATCATCTGTCTTGCCGCGCAGACCGAATCTCACCTGACCGTTTTTGGTCTCAAAGGTGGTTTTGAAAACATTCTTGTCATCAATTGACACCTTCTGGCGGGTTTTGACATCGTAGAATTCAACAGCCATTGCGAAAAACCCCTTTTGTTAAGCAGAATTCAGCCGACCAATCAGTGCGTTTCTCGTACTTCGTTTTAACATACACTAATATTCTCTTAAACGCAAGCATTTTTGAGGGAAAACAATCAGATGTAAGGCGAAAATTACTGTCAATTGCTCTCATTTCTCCCGTAAATAATGGAAACGCAGGGAAGATGGTATGGTTACGTTGAGGGAAGGGTCGCCAGGACGCGCTGCACCTTCAATGCGAGGTGCAGTATCAGCCGATTGTCGGCATCATCGAGGTTCAGCCCGGTCAGTTCGCTGATCCGCTCCAGGCGATAGACGAGCGTGTTTCGATGGACATCGAGATCAGCGGCTGCTTTGGCAAGATTGCCATTCGCCTCGAAAAAGCCGTTGAGGGTGCGGATCAGCTCGCCTTGTTTACTGCGATCATGCTCAACCAGCGGACCTAATGTCTCCTTGTAAAATCGCCGCAAATGCTCCAGATTGCGCTCCTTGAGCGCCAGCAGCAGTTGATACAGCTTGAGATCGCCGTAAAAGGTTGTTTTTTCGCGATCCCCAAGCTCGTTAGCAATGCTAACAGCGTCTTTTGCCTCGCGATATGCCTCGCGCAGCGATGCGAGTCCCCGTCCGCTGCGGCTGATGCCGGCTGAGACCAGCCCGCTGGGCGTGCGCATAGCGAGCTGAGCGCGGACTTCTTCGATCACAGTTCGCAGTCGAGCCGTCGCGGCGGGGTAGAGTGCGACAATGACATCGACATACAGCCCGACGGCGCCGGCAATTTGACGGCGGGTCATGTCGTCGCGCACCAGCGGGATGAGCGAGTCCAGCGGCAGGCTCGCTCCGCTGTCCGTCGATGCGCGAAAAACCACTACCAGATATTCAATCTTCGGGTCATACCCTGCTTGGGATGCCCGCGTGGCGATGACATCGTCATCGGTCGGCGTCCCGCTCAGCCACATCTGCACCCAGTCACCGCGCGTCTGCTCGACGGCAAACGCGATGGCGCGGCTTTTCGCCAGTTCAATTGCGCAGACATCCGCGCCGTAGGTCAGCACGAGGCGGTCGAAGTCGTTCAGCACATCGCTTGTGTCCACCAGGGATAAGTATCCGGCAGTGCGCTTCTCTACACGCAGCACAGTTGTAAAGCCGAGCGGACTCGGCAGGATTGCGCCATCTGCGCTCGGGGCTTCCCGCGCTAACCAGTTCTGGAATGCGCCGTAGGGCAGGCTCTGCACCAGCGAGCGCCCGCCCCCGGTTGTAGGGAGAAGACGCCGCGCGACCGTTGGGTAAACCTGCGCCATCATCACGCCCGCGTCATCATGCACGACGACCGGTTTTGCTGTCGCGCGCGCCATGATCTGAAGCAGGCTGTTGAGATCGCGGTTTTCAGCAGCTTGCCGCGTAAGCTGGCGCTGAATTTCGAGCGCTCGCTGCATCATCTGCGCTTTCTGATTGACGATCAATTCGTTAACCGCCCGCTCGATCCGGACAAGATTGCTGTCGTCTGGAAGTACCAGCAGGGCGATGCTGGCATCTAATGCAGCACTGACGGCGGTTTGTGTGATTGCCTCTTTAACTGCAACTGCGCTGACCCCTGCCTGCGCAAGTGCTGTGATCACTTCTGCGAGGGTGATTCGGCTGTCGTAGCTGCGCAGCATCTCCATTGAAACCAGCGCGAGTTCTCCACCGTAAAGCTCTGGAAACGCCGGCGGCTGCGCTCGCACTGTCACCGCCCAGCTGATCGCTTGTTCAGGCGCGCCTGCTGCCAGGATTGTGTTAGTCGGCAGGGCATATTGCAACAGCGACTGCACTGTCGCGCTCTGATTTTCGGTCATTTTTACCAATCCATCCGAATTTAGTATAGATTTTAACTGACTTAGCGCTGTGTGTGGTATCGAATATGCACAATGAAAAATTAATTTGTTTTGTTGAAAACATATAAATAATGCCAGAGCAACACAAAAGCAAGGTTGCTCTGGCAGACTCAATTGGTGTTTTCCTACAAAGGTGAGCTAAAAGCTGCGCTTGATGCCAAGCTTGAGCGTTTCGCTGTCAATGGTGAACTGCTCCACGCGGAACCCATTTGCGGCTTCAGCGCTGATCAGTTGGCGGGCGAGTGTTTCCGTCTGGATATAGTCACGGTGCGCACGGATCGCGCGATCCAGACGCTCGCTCGCCTGATACTGCACGACGATGCTGTCGGTGATGGCGAAGTCGGCGTCCTTACGCATCGACTGGATGCGGCGAACGACTTCCCGCGCCAGCCCTTCAAGGATCAATGGCTCGTCCAGCGTTGTGTCCAGCGCTGCGACATACCCGCTCGCTTCCGCAATGGCATAACCTTCCACTGACTGCCGCCAAATCTCGACCTCTTCAGGCATGATCTCGTAAGTGACACCATCGAGTATGAGGACGACATTTTCACCATGCAGCAGCGTCTCCGCGTAGCGCCGGACATCGGCGGGATCGCCCTCTTTCAGCGCTTTCTGGATTTTGGGGAAATCTTTGCCAAATTTCTTCCCCAGCACGTTCGGCTTCGGACCCAGTCTGTAGGAAACGAATGATCCGGCGTCCTTCATGACTTCGACATGTTTCACGTTCAGCTCAGCGGCGATCAGTCCAGCAAACTGCTCAACGATTTGCGCCTCTTTCAGGCTTGGCGTTGAGAACAGCGCCAGCGCCAGCGGCTGACGGACGCCGATCTTGACCGACTCGCGGGCGGCGCGCCCTAAGCTGACCAATTCCTGCACCAGGCGCATCGAGTCGATGCTTGTCTGATCGATCAGCGCGGGATCGTAGGACGGGAAAAAAGCGAGATGGACGCTCTCCGGCGCGCTTCTGTCCTGCGAGGCGACCAGATTGCGGTAGATAGCGTCGCTCAAAAATGGCATTGTCGGTGCGATCAGCTTTGACACGGTGACCAGCGCCTCATACAGGGTGGCGTAGGCGCTGTGCTTATCCGTGTCCGCTTCGTTTTTCCAGAAGCGCCGCCGGCTCAGTCGCACATACCAGTTCGAGAGCATCTCGACAAACGCTTGGATTGGGCGCGTCGCCCCAGGCACGTCGTAGCTGTCAAACGCCTCTGTGACATCTTTGATCAGTTTGTTCAATTCCGCCAGAACGTAGCGATCCAGCGGGTCGCGCTCGCTAACCGGCGGCTGCGGGCTGCTGGGCGTCCAGCCGTCGATGTTGGCGTAGTTGACAAAGAAGCTGTAGGTGTTCCAGAGCGTGAGGTAGAAGCCACTGACGACTTTCCCAACCAAATCGAGCGAGAAGCGGCGCGGTTCACCTGGCGGGCTGGCGGTGTAGAGATACCAACGAAAAGCATCAGCGCCGTGCGTGTTCATCACCTCCCACGGATCGATGACGTTGCCCTTGCTCTTGGACATCTTCTGCCCGTTGGCATCAAGGATCAGCCCTAGACAGATGACGTTTTTGAAGCTGGGCTGGTCAAAGATCATCGTGCTGATCGCGTGCAGTGTATAAAACCAGCCGCGCGTCTGATCGACGGCTTCGCAGATGTAGTCGGCTGGGAACTGCTGTTCGAAGATTGCCTGATTGGCAGCGGGATAGCCCCACTGCGCGACAGGCATTGCGCCGCTGTCAAACCAGACATCGATCACTTCAGGGACGCGCCGCATTGTCCCGCCCGTGCCGCGCGGATTGGGGAAGGTGATCTCATCGACATAGGGGCGGTGCAGATCAAGCCCGGTCAGGTCGCGACCGGCAAGCTGGCTCAATTCAGCGACGCTGCCGACGCAGATCATGTCCCCTGTCCGATCATCAACCCAGATCGGCAGAGTCGTCCCCCAATAGCGTTCGCGTCCGAGCGCCCAGTCCTTGAGTTCTTCGAGCCAGTTGCCAAATCGACCATCGCGGATGTGACTAGGAACCCAGTTGATCTGCCGGTTGTTTGCCTGCATCCGTTCACGATACTCGGTGGTGCGGATGAACCAACTGTCGCGCGCGAAGTAGAGCAGCGGGGTATTGCAGCGCCAGCAGAAAGGATAGGTATGCTCATAGCGCTCGGACTTGTAAAGCAGACCCCGATGCTTGAGATCGTGGGTGAGCTCCGGATCGGCGTCCTTGACCCATTTCCCGCGAAATTCCGTGACCGCATCGATGAACTTGCCATCTGCGCCAACCGTTTGCAGCACGGGCAGCTTGTATTGTTGGGCGAGGCGCATGTCATCGACACCGAAGGCTGGGGCGATATGGACGATGCCGGTTCCATCTTCGGTGCTGACAAAATCGCCCTCGACGACGTAGGCATACCTGCCTTCCACTGGCAGGAAAGTGTAGAGCGGATGATATGCCTGATTGAGCAGCTCTTTACCCTTCATCCGCCTCACAACCCGGTAGGCATCGCGGTTTTTCAGCACCGCGTCCATGCGTGCCGCCGCTAAAATGAGCTGCTCTTTGCCATCGCCATCTTCTGACGGACCTTCGACCTGGACATATTCAACATCCAGCCCAACCGCCAGCGCGACGTTTGCTGGAAGCGTCCAGGGGGTGGTTGTCCAGACGAGGAAATACACGCCTGGCTTGTCGCGCAGCGGGAAGCGCACGTAAACACTTGGATCGCTGACCTCATCGTAGCCGAGCGCGACCTCGTGGCTGCTGAGCGGTGTGCCGCAGCGCGCGCAGTAGGGGACGACCTTCAAGCCCTTATAGAGCAGGTTTTTGTCCCACATCTGCTTCAACACCCACCAGACGCTCTCGATGTAATCGTTCGTGAAGGTCACATAGGCGTTGTCGAGATCAGTCCAGTATGCCATGCGTTCGGTGAAGCGCTCCCATGCCGCAATGTTGCGCAGCACGCTGTCGCGGCACTTTTTATTGAAGGCTGCGATCCCGTATTCCTCGATCTGGCGCTTCTGCGTGAAACCGAGTTCTTTTTCAATGGCGATCTCAACGGGCAAGCCGTGCGTGTCCCACCCGCCCTTGCGCAGCGCGTAGTAACCGCGCATGGTCTTATAGCGTGGGAAAATATCCTTGAAAGCGCGCGCCAGCACATGATGGACGCCCGGCGTCCCGTTGACGGTCGGGGGACCCTCATAGGTGACATAAGGCGTACTGCCTTCGCGCTCGCTCATCGAGCGCTCGAAAATCCGGTTGGCGCGCCAAAAATCGAGCTGATCGCGCTCAAGCTGCTGAATATCAACTTTTGGATTGACTGCCTTGAACATTGCCTCCCTCCATGCCTGCGCGGACAATCATCAGCTTAACGATCAAGTGGCATGGAATCGACAATTGATCGCGGCGTGAGCCATTTGCCCAACACCACGACTTCACCTCCTGCATCTGACGCTCGATATTGGGATATGCATATTATGCACAGAACACGGTCAAAAAGGTAGCCTCAAGAGCGCATAAACCGGCATAAGCGTTGGGTTGACCGCGTATTTTGGCTGGATTATACTAAAAGCCTACGTAAGGACGACGAAAAAGCAGGAAAACATGGCAACCAAGCGAACGTATCAACCGAAGATTCGCCGCCGTCAGCGGGTGCATGGATTTCGCAAGCGGATGGCGACCGCCAACGGGCGGAAGGTATTGAAGCGCCGCCGCCTGCGGGGGCGTCACACACTGACAGTGACGCCGGTTCATGTCAAGAAGATCAATTGGAAATCGCACTAAGTCGACTTTGAGCATCGGCGCTGCGGCGGGGAGTCGCCAGAATCATGCTGCATAAGCATCTCCGTCTGCGTCAGCGCGACGATTTTAAGCGACTGCGGCTCAGCGGCGAGACACGAACGCAGGCGCTGATGACCTTGAGTATGCTGCCCAATGCACTCACGCACAATCGGTATGGTTTTATTGTCAGCAAACAGCTTGGCAGCGCGGCGGTGCGCAACCGAGTAAAACGGCAGCTTCGCGAAGCAATGCGGATGCTGCATCCGAGCCTGCGCGAGGGTTACGACATCGTGATCATTGCGCGGCGCGCGCTGGTTGGGCAGTCTTTTGCTGTGATTGTGCGCACTGTTCAAGAATTGACTCGTCAAAGTGGGTTGATGCGGGAAGAGGCGTGATGAAACCGCTGGTGCTGGTCTTGTTGAGGATGTATAAACGGTTTTTATCGCCGCTGCTGCCTTCGGCTTGCATCTTTGAGCCGACCTGTTCCGTATATATGTATCACGCAGTGGAAAAGTATGGGGTGGTGAAAGGCGTTTGGATGGGGCTGAAGCGGCTCGGACGCTGCCACCCATTCTATCACGGTGATCGATATGACCCTGTCCCATAAAAAAACAGGAGAAACCAAGGCTTGAGCAAAGCGAAGAGAGCGATACAGGCGGGGACACTGGGGCTGCTGCTGCTGATTGGGGCGCTGGCAGCATGTGTGCCGCTGCCTGCCGATTCAAACTGGGGGCATCTCAGTGTGCTGGAATATCCGGGCGCGAATAACGTCATGATGGGAGCGGTCGCGCTGCCATTTCATGACCAGCTCACGCTGATCGATCCAATCAATGGTCTGGCGGTGCAGCTTCGGGACACACAGGGCAATATTCGACCGGATGAACAGGGCAATCCACGGCTCTGGAAGGTCAGCACAGGGGGACGGTGTATCCCGGACTGCTTCTACAGCGCGCCGGTGCGGATCAATGATGATACGCTGCTGGTTCCGGGTTACAATAAGCGGCTGCTCGAAGTCGATCTGCTCACAGCGCGGCTGAGCAGTGTCGAGGGTAGGGCGGTGGATGGGCATATCGTCGGTTCACCGTTGGTGACCGAAGACTCGATCTACGTGCCGTTCAGCGAGCGCGACATCGTGGCACTGAACCGCACGGATTACTCGGTGCGCTGGCGCTTTGACACGGATCGCGGCGTGTGGGCAGCGCCGCTGCTGGTCGATGACCTGCTGATCGTGCCGTCGATGGATCACAACTTGTATGCGCTGGATGCGCAGCGCGGGACGCTGATCTGGTCGCTAAACCTGGGTGGCGCCGTTGGGGGGACGCCGCTTCTCCACGAGGGCGAGCTGTACATCGGGAGTTTTGCCGGGCGAATTTTTCGGATCAGTCTGGACGGGCGCATCTTGGCGATGTTCGATGGTGCGCAGGAATGGATTTGGGGGACGCCGACGATTGCCGATGGTATCCTGTATGTCGGTGATACCAACGGTTATGTCTACGCGCTGGCGGTGGAAGCGAACGGTTTTCGGCGAGTGTGGAGCCGCCAGGTTGGAACACGAGCGATCCGCGCGACTCCAGTGGTCTACGGGGACACGCTGATTGTAGGCGGGCGTGACCGGCTCGTTTACTGGCTCAAACGGGAAACAGGCGAAGAGCTGTTCCGGCGTGAGGTGCGTGGGGAAATACTGGCGGACATGCTGGTGGTTGAACCGAGCGAAACTATCACCATCCCCGAACCCTTCATCCTGATCTCGACAATGGCGAGGGAAGAGGCGCTCGTGGCATTCACTTTGGATGACGGCGAACGTCGTTGGGCATATGGGTTCTAGGAGACACAACGGATGGATTTGATTCTCAACCCTTTCGTCACCTTGCTGACGCTGTTGTACACGATTTTCAATGACATGGTGCTGTCGATTGTCGTGTTCACGGTGTTGGTCAAGCTGGCGACGTATCCGCTGACGGCGCAGCAGCTCAAGTCTGCACAGAAGATGCAGCAGCTCCAGCCGGAAATGAAGAAACTGCAGGAGAAATACAAGGGAGACCGGGAAAAGCTGTCGCAGGAGCAGATGGCGCTGTACCGGCAGCATGGGGTGAACCCAGTGGGTGGGTGTCTGCCGCTGTTCATCCAGTTCCCAATCTTCATCGCGCTGTATTCAGCGATCAACTTTGCGCTGGCGTCGACACCAACCCACCTGATCGACCTGACGGGTCGCCTGCTCATCCCTGGATTGGAGCGAGCGATCCCGCTGAATAACCTATGGCTGGGTCTCGATCTGACCATGCCGCCGAATATCTCCAATCCTTCCTCGGCGCTGGTGCTGATCGTGTCTTTGGCGATGCCGATCCTGACGATGGTGACGACTTGGCTGTCCTTCAAGATCACTGCGCCACCGCCAGTGCCTTCAGAGGATGGCAAACCTAATCAAGCGCAGGCGATGACACAGTCGATGTCTACCATCATGCCGCTCATGTATGGGTTTTTTGCGCTCTCCTTCTCAGTCGGGTTGTCGATCTATTTCATCGTGTCCAACATTGCGCAGATCGTGCAGTATGTGCTGATGGGACGGGCGAACTTCGGCAATCTGTTTGGGCGTCGTGCGCAGCCCGCGATAGTGACAGCGCCAGCGGTGAAAGCGATCCCTGCCAATCCTGGAAATCGCCCTAAGCCGTCTGGCAGCAGCACAAAGCCATCGGCGCAGCGCGGCGGGCATTCGCCGAAGCCGTCGGCAAAGGGCGGCAAGACCAAATAATTAAGAACAGGATGTGCACAGGGCGACGCTGCGCAGACGAAGGAGCGTTCCCATTTTATGGTGAGGTTTGGGCAATGAACGCTAACTCAGAAAACATCGTTGAAGCCAGTGGCGACAGCGTTGAACAGGCAATCAGCAAAGGGCTGGCAACCCTTGGGGCGGGTCCGCACGAAGTGATCGTCGAGGTGCTGCAAGACCCCGCCCCGGCTATGTTCGGGATGGAAGCGCGCCAGGCGGTGGTGCGTTTGCAGCGGATCATCCATCCGAAGCCGCCGATGGCAGAGCCACCCGTGCCGTTGAAACGGAGTGGTGAAAGCGCGGGACGCCGCCGCGAGGGTCGATCTGACCGAGGCAGGCGCTCAGAACGAAGTGGGCGCGGAGAGAATCGTCGGCGCGGCGAACCGCCCAATCGCCGTGAGCGAACGGGCGAAGCAGACATGCCCGCGTATTTCGATGTTGAGGAAGACCCTGGGCTGCCGTTCAATCCGCAGGAGAGTGAAGTTCCCGAGTCAGAATACGATGAAGAAGCGGCGGTGGGCAAGGTTGTGCTGAACGAAATGCTGGAACGCATGGACATGCGCGTGAAGATCATGGTCAAGCGCGCCCAGGCGGATGAACAGAGCGGACGCGCGCCGTGGGTGCTGGATGTCTACGGGGGATCAGCGCATCGGCTCATCGGACGGCGCGGTGAAGTGCTGGCGGCGCTGCAGTATGTTGCGCGTCTGATCACGAGCCGCGAATTACAGCGGCGCTCAGATGTGATCATCGATGTGGAGAGCTATAAGTCTCGGCGTGCGCAGCAGCTCCATGCCTTGGCGCTGCGGATGGCGGATGAAGCAATCAGCGCTGCTCGTGTGATCGCGCTGGAGCCGATGCCGCCGCACGAACGGCGCATCATTCATCTGGCGCTGCGGGAGCGCGATGATGTCGAGACGCGCAGCGTTGGCGAAGGCGATGCCCGCAAGGTGACCATCGTTCCCAAAGAGAAAAGCTAGGCAGCAGTGGCGGTCGATTATGCGTTAATCGGGCATGTCACCGCCGATCTAACGCCGGATGGACGCAAACTGGGCGGCACGGTGTCCTATGCAGCGCGAACAGCGCACGCCTTCGGGCTGAAAGTGGGGCTACTGACAAGTGCGCCGGCGGATGATGCTCTGCTTGGCGAAATCAAGCCTTATGTTAGCGAACTGGTGAATCTCCCCTCCGCTGAGATCACAACTTATGAAAATGTCTACAGCGCAGCCGGGCGGACACAGTATGTCAGGGCGACCGCTGCGCCGATCACGCGAACGGCGCTTCCACCTCAGTTCAAGGATGCGCAGTTGGTGCATCTTGCGCCCATTGCTGGTGAATATGAACCCGGCGCGCTTGTGTCTGCGTTTCCGAATGCGCGCATCCTGCTGACCTTACAGGGGATGCTGCGCGCCTGGGGCGCAGATGGACGGGTGCGTTTCAAGCGGTGGTTAAATCCGGCGGCGCTGAAGCGGATCGATGTGGTGGTCTTCAGCGAGGAAGACATCCTTGAAGCGCCCGAACTGGAACGTGAAGTCGCAGCGGTGTGCAAGCGCGTTGTGGTAACAAGGGCGGAACGGGGCGGCACGGTCTATCTGGATGGGACGGCACAGGACTATGCGACTCCGCAGGTTGAAGTGGTCAACCCGACAGGCGCAGGCGATGTGTTCGCTGCGGCTCTGCTATCGTCGTGGCACATCCTGGGGGACTTTGAGCGTGCTGTACTGATGGCAGCGCGGTTTGGCGCGACCGCAGTGACACGCAGCCTGCTGGACGGTGCGCCGACGGTGGCTGAGGTGCGGTCAGCGCTGCGGATGGCACAGGGGATGCGATGATGGATTACATCTTGTTCAACGGGCGGATCATCACGCTCGATGAGTCATATCCCTCCGCGTCGGCGCTGGCAGTCAAAGCGGGGCGGATCGCGGCGGTGGGCGATACGGCGTCGATCCTGTCGCTAGCGCTGCCGGACACGAGGCTGAATAATCTGAATGGGCGCACAGTCCTGCCGGGGCTGGTGGATGCGCACGTCCATTGGCAGCGCTTCGCTGAGTCGCGCTGGGAGGTCAACTTGGATGGCGTGCGCAGCAAGGCGGAGGCGCTCGAAAAGGTGGCGGCGCGCGCGCAAAGCACGCCGCCCGGAAGCTGGATCACGGGTTTTGGGTGGTCGCATGACCTGTGGGGAGAGGCGTTTCCGACCGCGCGCGATCTTGACGCGGTCGCGCCAGCGCATCTGGTCTATCTGCGCGGACGCAGCGGGCATAATGCCTGGGTCAACAGCGCTGCACTGCGCCTTGCGGGGATCGACCGCGATACCGGTGCTTCGAAAGGCGCGGAGATCGTCCGCGATGCAGACGGTGAGGCGACAGGCATCCTGCTGGAATGGGGCGCGATGGCGCTGGTCAGCCGGCACATTCCAGCGCTGAGCGCGGAGCAGATCGCGGATGTCATGCGCGATGCTCAGGCATATGCGCATTCGCTGGGGATGACCGGGCTGCACGATTTTGACGATCAGCCGTGCTTAGCCGGACTTCAGGTGATGCGTGAGCGCGGCGAGCTTGGGCTTCGGGTTCTCAAAAATGTCAATCTGAAATATCTGGACTCGATGCTGCATATGGGGCTGCGCACTGGCTTCGGCGATGATTGGCTGCGCATCGGGGCGCTCAAGCTGTTTGCGGACGGCGCAATCGGCGCGCACACGGCGCTGATGCTGGAACCGTACACCGACGATCCGCACAATCTGGGCTTGGTGGTGACGAGCAAAGTGGAGATGACCGAGGCGGCGGTGCGGGCGACGCTGGCAGGGCTGCCGACGACGATCCACGCCATCGGGGATCGGGCAGTGCGCGATGTGCTGGACGTCTTTGCGACAGTGCGGACGGTGGAGGCGCAGCGCGGTATTTCGTGGTCAGCGCGGCGGCATCGGATTGAGCATGTGCAGTGTATTCACCCCGATGATGCGCCGAAGCTGGCGGAACTCGACTTGATCGCGTCGATGCAGCCGATTCACGCCACATCGGACTGGCAGATCGCGGAGCGAGCATGGGGGCTGACGCGCTCAGCATGGGGCTACAATCCGCGTGTGCAGCTCGACTATGGGGCGCAGGTGGCGTTCGGATCGGACGCGCCGTATGATCAGTTGGGGATCATGGTGGGGATTCATGCAGCGGTGACGCGGCGGCGCGCCGATGGATCGCCGGGCGCAGAAGGCTGGATGCCGGCGGCGAAAGTGACGGTCGATGAGGCGCTCAAAGCTTATACCACTGCGCCAGCATATGCAGCGGGTATGGAGAGTCGACTCGGCAGACTCATACCGACCTATCTAGCGGACTTAACCGTACTGGACGCTGATCCTTATGAAGTGGAGCCGGACGCGCTGCTTGAAGTCAAGGTGATCGGGACAATGGTTGACGGTCAGTGGATGTATGGCGAATGGGCATAGGTGGAGTGAAATGAGTTTGGAACGACCGGGAATGGTGATTGCGGATCGCGAAATGCCAGTGCGTGGGGCGATGCTCAAGGTGGGCGATCCCGCGCCCGATTTTGCGCTGACAGCCAACAACTGGCAGAGCAAAACGCTGACGGACTATGCGGGAATGGTCAAGATCATCAGCGTCGTGCCGTCACTGGATACGCGCGTCTGCGCCGCGCAGACGCGGCGCTTCAATCAGGAAGCGGCTGCGCTGGGCGAGCGTGTGGTGGTGCTGACCGTGAGCGCCGATCTGCCATATGCGCAGGTGCGCTGGTGTGCGGCGGAAGGGATCGACCGTGTGGAAACGCTGTCCGATCATAAGGACATGAATTTCTCCGATGCCTATGGTGTGCATGTCTATGATGTGCGCATCTGTCAGCGGGCGGTGTTTGTGATCGACGCGGATAATGTGGTGCGGCACGCTGAGTATGTGCCAGTGATCGGGCAAGAAATCGATTTTGAAGCGGCGCTAGTGTCAGCGCGAGCGCTGGTGAACTGAGAAGGTGGATAATGGGTGATCCGAGAGTTGAAAAGCTGGCAGACATTCTGGTGAATTACTCAACCCGTGTGCGGCCTGGCGAGTGGGTCGGCATTCTAGGGGATGTGGGCGCGCTGCCCCTGGTGCGGGCGGTGTATGACAAAGTGCTGCTGGCGGGTGGCAATCCGTCGTTGATGCTGTCCGACGAATACATGACGCGCCAGTTCATCCGGCACGCCAATGATGAGCAGATCGCCTGGCTCGATCCGAGCCAGACGCTTTACTACGATCAGGCGGATGTGTATATCCGCATGGGCGCGCCGTCCAACACGCGCGCGATGACGCAAATCGACGCCAAGCGGGCGCAGCAGGTGCAGTCAGCGCGGCGCTCATGGCTGGACACGCGGATGCGGCGAGCGGCAGAAGGCGTTTTCAAGTGGGTGGGGACGCTCTATCCGACGGAAGGACTGGCGCAGGAAGCCGGCATGAGCCTGGAAGAGTATGAAGCGTTCGCCTATGGAGCGTGTTTCGCCGACCGCGATGACCCGATTGGCGCATGGACGCAGTTGGGCGCGATGCAGCAGCAGAAGATCGACTGGCTGAAGGGCAAAAAACAGGTTGTTCTCAAAGGCGCAAACATCGACCTGAGTCTGTCGATTGAAGGGCGGGCATTCATCAACGCCTGTGGAGAGCGCAATATGCCGGACGGCGAGATTTTCACCGGTCCAGTTGAGGACTCGGTCAATGGTTGGGTGCGTTTCAGCTATCCATCAATCGTGCAGGGGCGCGCCGTTGAGGGCATCGAGCTGAAATTTGTCGATGGCAGGGTGACCGATGCCAGCGCGAAGAAGAACGAGGAGCTGCTGTTTGCGCAGTTGGACGCAGACGCCGGATCGCGCTATCTGGGCGAATTCGCGTTCGGGACGAATTTCGGCATCCAGACCTTCAGCGGGATGATCCTCTATGATGAGAAGATCGGTGGGACGGTGCATATGGCGGTCGGCAGTGGCTATCCTGACACAGGCAGCGTTAACAAGAGCGCCGTGCATTGGGATATGATCTGCGATATGCGCCACGATAGCGAAATCTACGTCGATGGCGAACTGTTCTACAAGGATGGATCGTTTGTGGTCTGATCTGACTGGGGCGGCTCCGCGCCGCCCCACTGCCTCTCAGCTTAGGAGCGGCTCGCCCACCGGGTCACGCTCCGTCACGATCTGCTTCAGCGCGATTAGATGATCGCGCAGCATCGCCGCTCTCTCAAATTCGAGTGCTTTGGCAGCGCGGCGCATCTCCTCGTCAATCTCCTTGATCATTCTGTGCAGTTCATCTTTAGGTAGTGCGGCAAGCGCTGCGCCTGCGCCCGCTTTGGCGGCATGTTCATCTATGACCGATGCTTTTACTCGGTCGGTGAGGTCGCGGATTTGCTTGACGATGCTGGTCGGAGTAATGTTGTGCGCCCGATTATACGCGTCTTGAATCGCGCGGCGTCGGTTGGTCTCGTCGATGGCGGCTTTCATCGAGTCAGTCATGCGGTCGGCGTAGAGGATCACCTGCCCCTCCACATGACGAGCCGCGCGCCCGATCATCTGAATGAGAGCAGACTCGGAGCGCAAAAAGCCCTCTTTGTCAGCGTCAAGGATCGCAACCAGCGATACTTCGGGCAGATCGATGCCTTCGCGGAGCAGGTTGATGCCGACGATGACATCATAGATGCCGAGGCGTAGATCGCGCAGAATCTCTACGCGCTCAATGGTGTTGATTTCGGCATGGATGTAGTGCGCTTTGATGCCCATTTCGCTGACATAGCCGGCAAGTTCTTCCGCCATGCGTTGAGTCAGCGTGGTGATCATCACGCGCTGTCCCTTCTTCACACGGGCAGCGACTTCCTGGAGCAGATCGTCGATCTGACCTTTGGTCGGTCGGACGCTGACTTCAGGATCGAGAATGCCGGTCGGTCGGATGATCTGCTGGACGATGCGCTGGCTGATGCTGCGTTCGTAAGCTCCAGGGGTGGCAGTCGTATAAATCGTCTGCCCCATCCGCTCTTCGAACTCATCGAAGCGGAGCGGGCGGTTGTCCATCGCGCTGGGAAGGCGGAAGCCATACTCAACCAGCGTTTCCTTGCGCGCGCGGTCACCGTTGTACATCCCGCGCACCTGCGGGATCGTCATGTGGCTTTCATCGATGATCAGCAGATAGTCCTTCGGGAAATAATCGATCATCGTCCAAGGCGGGCTGCCAGGCTGCCGCTGGTCGAGATGGCGTGAGTAGTTTTCAATGCCGGAGGTGAAGCCCACCTCGCGCAGCATCTCGATGTCGTAGCGGGTGCGCTGTTCGATCCGCTGTGCCTCGACCAGCTTGCCCTCGCGTTTGAAAGAGGCGATCTGCTGCTCAAGCTCATTTTCGATGTCTCGGATCGCCTGCTGGAGCTTTTCATTGTCCGCCATGAACTGGGCGGCGGGGAAAACAACGATGGTCTCATGCACCGCAAGGACTTCTCCGGTAACGGGGTCAAATTCAAGAATCCGTTCGATCTCATCCCCAAACAGGCCGATCCGAAAAGCGCTGTCTTCATAAGGGGGATAGACTTCAAGCACATCGCCGCGCGCACGGAATGTTCCAGGGGCTAAATCCATCTCTGAGCGGTGGTACTGCAGCGCGACGAGCCGGCGCAGAGCGGCTTCTCGTTGAATTGCTGTCCCTTTACGCAGTTCAAGGATCGACTGGCTCCACGTTTGCGGATCGCCGGTTGCGTAAATGCAGGAGACTGATGCGACGATGATTACGTCCCGCCGTGAAAACAGCGCCGCTTTGGACGCGATGCGCAGTCGCTCAATCTGTTCGTTGATATCTGTCTGCTTTTCGATGTAAAGATCGTAGCGCGGAACGTAGCTCTCTGGCTGATAATAATCGTAGTAACTGACATAGTATTCGACCGCATTGTGCGGGAAAAACTCCTTGAATTCGGCGTAGAGCTGCGCGGCGAGCGTCTTATTATGGGCGAGAATAAGCGCGGGACGCTGAAGCGCCTGGATCGTGTGGGCAATTGTAAAAGTTTTGCCCGTTCCGGTTGCGCCGAGCAGAGTCTGATGGCGGAGTCCTTTTTCGATCCCATCAACGAGTTCCTCAATCGCGCGCGGCTGATCGCCGGTCGGTTTGAAATCGGAGACAAGTTCAAACGGAGGCATGGACAAGACCTTTCTCATCCTTAAAAAGCCAGACGATTGTAGCACACGTGTTTGAGAACGCCTATCGCTCTAAGGGCGGATGTGGGAGCGTTGATCTTAACTGACCGTTGACATAGGCTTGGGATCATGATATTCTAACAGCCATACGATGCGGGGTAGAGCAGTGGTAGCTCGTCAGGCTCATAACCTGAAGGTCGTAGGTTCGAATCCTGCCCCCGCTATTGAGTAACATAATGCACTGATGGCGATGTAGCTCAATCGGTTAGAGCACCATATTCATAATGTGGGTGTTACTGGTTCGAGTCCAGTCATCGCCAAAAAAGCGACCCATTTTAAGGGTCGCTTTTTTTGGCATAGATTTTGCCGCTGCTGACGGCATCGATGCTAGCGCCAGCATGGATCAGGAGTCGCAAAAGGGCAAGGTTGGCGTTCGCTTTGGCGCTGTAATGAACGGCGGCATTGAGTTCATGGAAGGCATGGGAGAGCCGACCGTAATTTTCGAGAAGGCGGCATGATCTGTAGAGATAAACCGGTGTGCCAGTTTCGGCAGCGATCGCGCTGATCGGGACGGAGTCCGCAAACATCCGTCCCTCAACGAAGTGAAAGGCATTATTGAGCATAGGGATGTCGTGAAATCAGCGCAGTTCGCGCAGTTCGCGCCCTAAACGCTGAAGGAGCGCGGAGGTGGCACGGGTATTTTCCTCAAGCGCGATGAAGAGATCGAACAATTGCCCCAAGCCGAACAGGAAGATCGAGCCGAGAATGCCCACTAACAGGATGCCAAGGATGGAGGGAAGCGCGTCGTTCATCGTCACCCCTGTGTCTGTCTGAGTCTGTGTGTAAAATAAGCCCGCGCCGCCAACAGCGCCAATTAGCGCAAGCAGCGCGAGTAATTTATACAGGGCGCTAATGATGCGAAGGGCGCGAAAGCGTTTTTTCATGATGCTGACTCCTGAAGCGGTAGAAGCGAGATAGCACTATTCTAGTCGAAAATTACGATTTGCCGCTAATTCGCTTTCTAAGCGAGCGAGTCGTTCAAGCAGCCGCAGGTGAACGACTGCGGAGTCGATCTGGCTGGTCATCGCAAAGAGCAGCCGATGATCTGAGACGGTAAAAGGCGTGGTACGCCCGACGATGACCGCGCCGAGGCGTTCGCCATCGACGATGAACGGGGCAGCGAGCAGGTGAAGTGGGGTTTGGTTGGCGTCTTTTGCAACAAGACCGGGCTGCATTGGGATTGTCTGCGGAAAATGAATATGCGCTGTCTCGGCGCGAAGCGCAGGGATTAATGGCAGCAGATCATCTCGGACGACGGCAGAGGCAATGGCATCCGTCTGTGGAGTTAAGACAAAGCCAATGTCGGCGGCGTATTCTTCAATCAGCACCGAGGCGAAAGCGTGCAGCATCTCGCGTTCGCTGCGAATGGTATCGCGAAGATGGTCAATGCGATAGATCAGATCGAGTTCGCGCGTGCGCTGAAGGAGCTTGAGGATGGTATGCGCCTGAAGGATTGCCGAGTCGATCTGGCGGGCGGCGATGCGCAGCAGCAGCAGTGCATCGGCTTCAAATGGCGTGTCCCGACCGAGAAACAGCGATCCTAACGGGAGACGGCGCATCGTGAGGCGCATCCCAATCAGGTAAGGCGGCGCGGGTTGTGCCATCTCAGTGGGTTGGTCGAGTGCAAGGGCGATCTGGCAGATTTCAACCGCCCGATCATGATCGATGTTAAGTGTGGAGACGTATTCGATGTCGTCGCTGGTTTCCGCTAGGAGCGCTAATGCGCCGAGCGAAGCCTCGAACGTTTCTAGAAGCAGTTTGAGGAGCGCGTTGAGCATTGGGCGCGGATCGGCGGCGTCGTCGGCGGCATCGCGCACGTCGTCGATAGCGAGGAGTAAACGGAGTTCACGGTCTTTGCGCACTAAGAGGCGCGCCAGCGCATCGTCATTCATGCGCACATCCTCACTGTGGATCGGCTATTGACTCGCGGTTGAGGCGCGGTATGCTGATAACTTAGTATAACAGGAATAGAAAAGGACGGCATATTCTGGTATCGGAAAAAGCGTTAGCGAAACTGGCAGTTGATTACGAGGCGCTGCGCCGGCGTGAACACGAGCTGATCACGCGAATGCTGGATGTGCTGCCGAAGATCGACGGTTTAGAGGAGGATCGGGTTGCACAGATGCGGGATGCGCTCTTTCATGCGGACAACCCGTATCTGATCGTGTTTGTCGGTCCGTTCAGTTCGGGTAAATCGAGCTTGATCAATGCGCTACTTGGTGAATACGATGTGTTGCCAACGGGGATCACGCCGACGACGGATCGGATCACGATGCTGCGCTGGGGTGAGCAGCTTCAGCGCGTGCGCTCAAGCGAACTGGACACGATCTTCTATCCATCGCCGCTCTTGCAGAAGGTGAGTTTTGTCGATACGCCGGGCTTGGAGTCGGTTTTTCAGAAACATGAAGAAGTGACGCGGAAATTCCTCCACCGCAGCGACACCGTGTTTCTGGTCATGCTGGCGACGCAGGCGATGACGCAGCGGAACGTGGACTATCTGAAAACGCTGCAAGAGTATGGCAAGACGGTAATCATTATCCTGAATCAGATCGATCTGCTGTCGGCGGATGAGCTTGAGACCGTGCAGAAGTATGTGCTGGAGCAGGGGCGCGATCTGCTGGGCGCAAAGCTCCAGGTCTGGGCGATGTCGGCAAAGCGCGGTATGGCAGCGCGAACCGCTGATGGCGCGCTGGACAAGGCACTGTGGGAGGAGAGCGGGCTGCATCTTATCGAGGCGTATGTGGATGAACAGTTGAGCGACGTGGCGCGGCTGCGGCAGAAATTACAGACGCCGCTGCAAATCGCGCAGCATGTTCACGCGTCCGCGATGAACGTCGTCAGCGGCAATCAGCGCGCGCTAGATCAGTATCAGAGCATCGCCAATAATATTGAAGAGCAGCTTGCAAGCTGCAAGCGCGAGCAGGAGCGCGCGCTGCGCGAGGTGACCAGCGAGATCGAAGCCAAGTTTGATATGAGCGCCGAGCTTGGAGGCGATGCTGTGCAGTCGATGTTTCGTCTGTCCAGCGGACTGAAGGCATTGGCGCGCGGCTTTATGGAGCTGTTCGGATTGACAGGATTAGTGCGGCGGGCAGCGGGCGGCTCGTATACCAAGCTGGAATTTGAAAAGCGAAAAGTGTTCGACCCGATTCGCGGGCTGGCGGAGACGACCGACAAGCTGGGTCCGCGTTTGGAGGGGCGAGATATTCAGGACATTGACGATCTAGTCAGGTATGCGAAGCGCGAGATCGCTGGGCTGCCAGAAAATATTCGCGAAAAGGTGATCGGGAACGTGCAAGCGCCGCTCTCATATGATCGGTCAGCGCTGAAGAAACCGCGCGCGGAGCTGGACGAGATCGCCGATCAGGCGATGGTGGTGGAGACGGAAGCGCTGGAGCGGTCGATTCGCAATGCGGCGCTGTATCTGGCGGGCTGGGTGATGCTGCTGCTAATCGTGGCAGTGTTTGTGATTGCGTGGAGTCCATCAACGCCGGAGATGCCAGCGCTGACGCTTGTAATGGTGGTGTTTCTCCTTATTCTGGCGGTCATCGGGATGCTGTTTCTGCCGCTTCGAGGTCGGGTGCTGCGCAATCGCTATGTTGAACGGATTGACGGGCTGAAAGCGCGCTATGTCGAAATTTTAGGTAAGGCAGCGGCGGAGCAGATCGATTACGGAATGCGGCTGCGCCGGGAGGCAGTCGCGCCGCTGACGCGACTGATCGAGGCGCAGACACGTATACAGACAGAACAGATGAATCAACTGCAAGCCGCGCAGCAGGACATCATGCAAATCGAAGCTGATCTCGCCGCGTTGGGCAAGACGGGATTGCGAGGGTGAGTTGAACGCAGGAATGATGACACTGGATGGGGCGCTGGCAGCGCTGCGCGAGTCTGAAATCCGACTGCTGACGGATATTGCCAACTCGCTGTCCGAACTGGGCGAGGCAGCCCAGGAAGATCGGCGGCGTCTGCTGGAAGTGGTGCAGGATTTACGCGAATTATTCTTCCTGGTGGTGGTGATTGGGGAGTTCAACGCGGGAAAGTCGTCGTTTGTGAATGCGCTGCTGGGCGATGATCTGCTGCCGACTGGGATCACGCCGACGACCGAGGCGATTGAGCTGATCCGCTACGGTGAGGAGACAGATCGCAAACCTAGAATGCGCGACGATGGCATCCGCGAGTGGGTGCATCCGAATACGGGTGCGCCAGGGGTTGCAATTGTGGACACACCGGGGACGGGATCGGTGTTTTTGAAACACGAGACAACGGCGAAGTCGTTTTTGCATCGCAGTGACCTGGTGATCTTCGTCATCTCAGCGAAGCGCGCGATGACGGAGGCAGAGCGGCTGTATCTGGAGCTTGCCAAGAATTATGGCAAGAAGATCATTCTGGTGATCAACCAGATCGACCTGCTGGAACCAAATGAGCAGGCGGATGTCCGGCGGTTTGTCGAGCGGCAGATGGAGAATCTGCTGGGGATGCGACCGCTGCTGTTTATGGTGTCGGCGAAGGAAGCGCGGATGGGGCGTCAGGAAGGCGATCTGTCGTCCAGCGATCCGGGCGGGATAGAGGCGCTCAAGGCGCATCTGCGCGGGGTGTTTGCGCAGGTTCCGCCAGCCAAGCAAAAGCTGCTGTCGCAGCTTGATATGGCGCTGGTGGTGATCGAGCGGCAGGAACGGCGCGTCAAGGATCGAGTCGCGGCGGTTGGGGCGGACACCGCGCGCGCCAGAGACGTGCAGCAGGAGCTTGAACAGCAGTCGGCAGGGATGAACGCTCAATTGATGGCAGCGCGGGCGGAGATCGATAGGGTGCTGGAGGGGCTGCGCGTTCGGGCGCTGGAATTCATCAATACCAACCTCTCGATCCGATTAATCGGACGCGGCATCAGTCGGGAAGCGCTGCAGGCGCAGTTTCAGGAGGTGGTGATCGGGCGGTCGCTGCGGGAGATTGATGAGGCAATCAACACTTATATCAACGCGCTGATCGACAACAGCCGGCTCTACTGGCGCGGCGTGATCGACCGGCTGAGTCAGCTTAAGGACACGCTCGATCAGGAGCTGACCGGGCTAGATTCGGGAATTTACGCGGAGCAGCGCGAGGCGCTGCAAGAGGCAATTCGGATCGCCGATGCCGAGCTGAAAACCTACTCAAGTGGGAAGATCATCGGAGAAATTCAGTCGGTCTTTGAGACAAATATGAATGCCTTCACGACGAGCGCGGCGGCAACGCTGGGCGGGCTGATCCTGGTGATCCTGGCGCTTGCGCCGGCGGGTCCGGTGATCGGAGCTGGCGCGCTTGCGACAGCGACTCTCGCGTTTGTGGTCGGGCTGCCGATGGCGATCATCGGCGGCGCGCTCGGCGTGCGCTATTATCAGCGCGTTGCCAACGACACAAAGCGAGAGATGAACGCCCGCATCGATCAGCTGCAGCGCGCCTATCATGAAGCGCTGAATGAGATCACGCAAAGAGAACGGACTCGCCTGGCGCAGTATGGGCGGCAGGTGTTAACGCCGATTTTCAGCCGGTTGGAGGCGCTTTCGCAGCGCTATACGACACAGCAGAACGATATACGTCGGTTTCACGAGCAGATCGAGCAGCTTCGGCGGGGGATTGAGGACGCGCGATAGAGGCGCATAAGCCATATGTCTGGAGATCACGAAAAGTTGCTCTAATTTTTACGCCGAGGTTGGCATCTTTTGACTTGCCGTCACTTGTTCAGATCGTGAAGGTCGAGGACGCGCTGGATCAGCGCGTTAGAATCCGTCCGCTGGCTCGGGGCTGCGCCAAGCCGATCGGTGACGGATGCAGGCGGATCACCGAGCAGCGCGCGAGCGACCCCGCAGACGCCGTAGCTGAGAGCATCGAGATGATAGCCGCCTTCTGTGACGAAAACGATGCGCCCATAGCAGAGTTCTTCCGCCATGCGGACAAGCTCACGGCTGAGGTGAGCAAAGCCGGGGATAGTCAGATTCATATTGACATTGGAAAGCCGCTCCGACCAATGGGCATCAAACCCGGCGGAGACGAGGATCAGATCGGGCGCGAAACGGCGTGCAGCGCGCCAGACGATCTGGTCGAAGATGGCGGCGTAAGTCTGATCGCCGTGTCCAGGCGGGACTGGAATATTGATCGTGGTGCGCTCACCTGCACCAACGCCCCTATCTTCGAGCGCACCCGTTCCCGGATAAAGCGGTGATTGGTGCGTTGAGATGAACAGGACGGAGGGATCATCGTAGAAGATCGCTTCCGTGCCGTTGCCGTGATGGACATCGTAATCCACAATCATCACACGGCGGACGCTGAAATGGCGTTGGGCGAAGCGCGCTGCGATGGCGACGTTGTTGAGGATGCAGAAGCCCATCGCTTCATCTGAAGTGGCATGATGACCGGGCGGGCGGACGACCGCCAGCCCATTTCGGGCATTCCCCAATAGGACTTCAGCAACAGCGGCGCACGCGCCGCCCGCTGCTAGGAAGGCGACATCGTAAGACGCGGGTGTAAAGTAGGTATCGGGATTGAGTAAGACTGTCTGATCTCGAAACTGACGCGACACCTGCGCGAGCAGATTGAGATATTCAGGCTCATGAACAGCATTCAGATCGGAGACGATCGCTGGCGGCGCATCCAGGCGTTTCAGCCGGCTGGATAAGCCTTCGGCATCGAGCGCTTGCCAGATGGCGCGGATGCGACCAGCGTGTTCAGGGTGACCTTCAAGCTCATGCTCGACGAAACGCGGATGAGTAATGTAGATGGTGTTCATGGCTGTCCTCAGATGGTTAGGGTAATTGTGAACAGCCGTCCCCCAAATTGCAAGTTTCAGCTAAAATAATGAGAAATAAGTTGAAAGATGGGGACTGCAATGCAATATGAAAGTCTGGTGGCGTGGGCGCGCGAACAGTGGGAAATGCGTTCGCCAACCCTCAAAGCGCTAACTATATGGGCGTCATCGGACTGCGGGAATAGGATCGCGCAGCAGCAGGTCAAAGTTGGGCGGCGCATACGCGGGAAAGCGCGCTTTGAGGGTGTGGAGCGGCTGGACTGTCCGGCGATCACGCCGATCAGCGATTATGGGACGCGCGGAAAGCGGATGATGCTGACAAGCGGATCGGGCGCGTATGCCTTTCGGTTTGCAGATGATCGCGGCGCATTTGAGGTCATTTATGCAAGCTCATATATTGGTGACGATACGCAGGATTTAACTGCAATTGCGCTTGTTCCTGAGGATCGGCTGGACATTTGGGCTTCATTTGAATTTATGTGCGCGCGGGCGGTGCGTCCTCGGATTAAGCGTCGGCGTGATGTTTATATTGTGGGCGGGACGGACTCGTTTTTCGATCCGACGGTGGAGTGGGAAGATGTTATCCTGTCGGATGAGCTGAAGGCGCGGCTGCTGGATGATATGGAGGCATTTTTCACGCGCGGGGTTGAAATCTATCGGCAGTTGAAGCTGCCGCCGTTTCGTAAACTGCTGTTGGCGGGCGTCCCTGGGACAGGTAAGACGATGTTATGCGCGGCGATGGCGAAGATCGCTATCAGCAGGGGGCGCGTGGTGGTCTATGTATCCGGCGCAGATCGGGATGGGGCATCGTTCGAGAAGATTCAGCGCGCACTGCAGGCGGTGACAGCCGCGCGCTATCCGGTGCTGCTGATCGTCGAAGAACTGGATGCCTATTTGCAGGGCGACGATAAAGCGCGGGTGCTGAACGTGCTGGATGGAGTTGAGTCGCCGAATAATCCCAAAGGAGCGCTGCTGTTGGCGACGACGAATTACCCCGAAGCCATCGATGAACGCATTGCCAAACGACCCGGACGCCTAGATCGTGTGTTCATCATCCCGACGATTCAGGATGAGCAGCAGGCGGAGCGAATGCTGCGGCACTATATGCGCGAGTCGTGGCGCGATGAGCATCTGGCAGTTGTGCCACGTTTGGTTGAGCAGCCCGGCGCGTTTGTGCGTGAAGTCGCGCTGCACGCGCGGATGCTGGCGGCGCATGAACACCGGCTGGACGTGACACTGGCGATGCTTGAGGAGTCCGTGTTCAGTCTCCTGCGGCAAATTCGCTCGGAAAGCGACTATCTGACGCGCCGTCCGATGGGGCTGGCGAACCACACCAAGAAATCGACACGGAGTCCGTTTAACCCATGACCGAGACTCTGCTGAGCGGAGAATGTCTGGGACTGGGCTGTGTACTGCTGGAATTGGTCGATCTCGATGCATGAGAGGCAGAGGGCGGGTCAGTCATCCGCAAAGCGGGAGAAGTCTTGTACAAGGTCAGGGGATGAGGAGTCGATCCACAAAATGGGATTGACTGCTCATTTACCCTTCCAGCGCGATTTCGCGGACGCAGAAAGCGAATGGACTGGTTGCGGCAATCGACAGACGGACAGGCGTTGAGACATCGAGACCGACAACGCCGCCGATCACCCAGTCGAAGGTGTACGCGCCAGTCAGCGGCATATAGGCGGCATTGCGCGCTTCCCCACCGGGCGTGATCCCGACCGCCGCGAGCATACCTGATGCGCTGCCGATAGCGGCGGACAGCGGCGTATCCTGACAGACGACGGCGCGCACGCCGAGACTGTCGCCCGCTTGAAGTGCCTGGACATAGCGGTCGCCGGTCGAGCGCGGCACAAGATATCCGAAGATAACCGCAAATCCCACAATTAGAATGACTAGGAGCGCGAGAGTCCGGCGCAGCAGCTTTTTCATTGCGCGATCCATTTCCTTCTGTTATGAGTCAGAGTCATTACGCAGCGGAACAGCGCGCGGTTGCATGAGGATATACTCAAAGCCGTTCATGGGGATGGCTTCAGTGCGCTCGTAGTTCCGATCAATCGCCTGAAGGACATCGATAGGATAGAACTGCGCCCGCAGCACAATCAGCCCGAAATGCTGCGCTTCGATCAACGCAATCAGCGCAGAGGAGTCGAACATGCCGTTGTTGGCGAGATTGAGAAGCTGAGTCGGGTTGGTGATCACTGTCTTGCCGGCGAGCAGGTTGAAAGCCGCTTCCTCGCTCAGGACATCGCCGGGCGTAGCGCGGATGCGCTCGACGATCTGCCAGCCGGCGTCCATGTCGGCTTGCGTTGTCCAATGCCCGATGTCGGCATAGCCGCCGGCGATGCGCCCGGCGGAGTCGTAGAAATTGTTGAGGGCATTGGGCTGGACACCGAGCGCGTCGGCGATCCAGCTGTATGGGGCGATATCGGTGGGCAGGTGCAGCACAGCCCGTCCATAGCCGAGGTAGATCAGAGGAATTGCAATCAGGGCGGCGCTGTGGAGCGCGGGTCGAAGGGGAGCAAACGGTTTGAGCAGTGCGGAGCCGGCGCGGGTGAGGTAGTTGGGTGGGAATGTCCACATGCGATCGACGACGCGGCTGGCGAAAATCCCGCTGAGGATGCAGGTGGCAGCGATGGCGGTGGCGAAGTAGCTGTCTCCTGCGCCCCATTTGCCCGATAAGGCGGCGTTGGCGACAGCGGCGACAAACCAGAAGGCATAAATCGACAGCCGCGCGAAATACAGCTCATATATGACCAGCAGCGCCGCCGGGATGATCAGGAAGCCGTGCAGCCCGAACCACAGACGGTACAAGCCGAAGGTCTGATCGGGGATGAATTCGTTGACGTTAGCCGCGATGGTTTGCAGCCACCACTGACCCTCAGTGGCGAGATTGATCCAGACGAAGATCGCGCCGCCAACTAGCGTGAAGCCGATCCCATATAGAACGGCGCGGCGCGGCTGGCGAATGAACAGGAAAGCGAAGACGCCGACGGCGGTGGCGATGGCGAGCTGCTTGGTGTAGCCCGCCGCGAGGATCATCGCCAAGCCAGCGAGCATAACGCAGCGGCGCTCACGCTTATCCTCGATCTCGTTGACGCCGCAGAGGATGACGACGGCGAGCGTCTCGAACATCACCATCGTCATGTGCTGGCGGAAAAGGGGTCCGATGTGATAAACCGTGTTAGAGGCTAGAAAAGCGAAGCCGGACGCGGCAGCGATCCAGGTGTTTCCCCCCGCGCGCCGCACGGCACAGCCGATTGCCAGCGCGGTGATCAGCGTGCCGATAAAACCGAGCAGTCGCCCATACCAGTAGGCTTCGCCAAATATCCAGACGAAAGGTGCGGCGATGACGTGAAAGAGCGGCGGGTAGTTGCTGGAATAGAAGGGGTAGAGGTCGGTGTTTTTGTAAGGAAACTCACCTCGGCTGAACAGGATCGTATCGACGAGTTCAAAACCTTCCCCCTGATCGTAGTCAAAAGGGAAGGCGATCAGGTTCTGGGCATAGCCAACGTAGACCGTAAAGTACCCCAGCAGTACCAGCAGCGCGAGCGCCATCAGGATACGATGGATGGTGAGTGCGGACAAAAGGGGCGCGTTTTTCGCACGAACGCTGAGAGTTAGATCGGTCATGCGGGGTGATCTCCGAGCGGGATCAGGGTCAAGCCGATGACCGACGTGAGCAGCGCAGCGGCAAGCGCGATCTGCTGAGCTGGTCCAATGCCGCCTTCGCGACCGACATCGATCAGATCGATGGCAAGGATGCTGAAAAATGCCCCAATCCCGCTGATCAGCATCAGCAGACCAAGCAGACGCTTGGAAAATGTGAAATCCGGTGAGAACATACGCCCTTTCTTGCTTTCTTGCAACTCGATGACGACGCCTGCGTATTATAGCTAAAATAGGTAAATTCGATGCGGTTTCGAAGGAAGTTTCATGGCTGAAGAACGTCAAGACCCGCTGAATGAAAGCGACGAAAGTCAGGATGTGCGTGTCTCGCGGTTGGCATCAGATGGAACAGGTGACATGAGTGAAGCGGCGATTGGCGATAAGCCAAAGCGGCGTCCGCGCTTCGAATTCCCAGTGGGGGATGTTCCGCGCAGTTACAGCACGCAGCATGTGTCGGATGATGAGCGGCTGTGGGCGGCGATTGCGCATGGCAGCGTCTGGATCACGCTGCTAGGCGGTGTGGCATCGATTGGAATGGTGCTGCCGATCAGTGTGTTCATCCCGCTGGCGATCTACTTTGCCTTTCGGCGGCGGTCGGATTACGTGGCGTTTCACGCGCTGCAAGCCTTTGTGCTGCAGTTGGTCGGGACGCTGGGCGCGTTGGTGCTGCTGACTGTGGGTGGGATCGTCTGGATTATCGGCTTCATTGTCGTGCTGCTGGCGATGGTCATCTTGATCGGCTTTGTGTTGGTGCCGCTGTGGGGATTGGTGGGTATCGCGCTGCTGTTCATAGTGACGCTGATGCCCCTGGCAATGCTGTTTCTGGGGACGCTCGCGGCGGTTGAGACTTATCAAGGTCGGGACTATCGCTATGCTGTAATCGCGCGCTGGGTAGATCGCCAGCTTGCGGGTGGATTCCTCAACTCGGCGTGAGCAAGCACGGCGAAAGTGGTATGTTCAGGACGGCGCAAAATTGCGCGATTACGCCGTTTATCTTTTTTGCGCGCCGTGATATGATTTTGAGGCAGCATAAACACACAATCTCAGGAGCAGCCTCTATGCTGAAGACGCACACTTGCGGCGAACTGCGCCCCGCGCACATCGGTCAGACGGTCAAGCTGGCGGGATGGGTCAATCGCTACCGCGATCAGGGCGGGGTGATCTTCATTGATTTGCGCGACCGCTGGGGCGTCGTTCAGGTGGTGATCGATGTGGCGACTGCGCCGGACGCTCACCGAGTCGCTGGCGATCTGCGCAGCGAATATGTTGTGCAGGTTGAAGGCTTGGTGCGCGCGCGACCGGAAGGGACGCAAAATCCTGAGCTGGCGACGGGTGAGATTGAGGTTGAGGCGCTGTCGGTTGTTCTGCTCAATCCTTCAAAAACGCCGCCCTTTTACATCAACAAAGAGGAGAAGATCGACGAGACGGCGCGGATGCGCTACCGCTATCTCGATCTGCGGCGTCCACGAATGCAGCAAAATTTAATATTGCGTCACCGGGTGGTCAAATTTATTCGTGACTATCTGGATCAGCGCGGCTTTGTCGAGGTTGAGACGCCGATCTTGTTCAAAACGACTCCGGAGGGCGCGCGTGATTTTCTCGTGCCAAGCCGGTTAAATCCAGGGCAGTTTTACGCGCTGCCGCAAAGCCCGCAGCAGTTGAAGCAGCTCCTGATGGTAGCGGGCTATGAGAAGTATTTTCAGATCGCGCGCTGTTTTCGGGATGAGGACCTGCGCGGTGATCGACAGCCGGAGTTCACGCAGCTTGATTTGGAGATGAGCTTTGTCCAGCGTGAGGACGTGATGGATTTGATCGAAGGGCTGATGATCGCTATCTGCGAGCAGGTGGCGGGCAAAACGCCGTGTTTCAAGCCGTTTCCGCGCATAAAATATGTCGACGCGATGGAGAAATACGGATCGGACAAGCCGGACATGCGCTATGATTTGGAAGCGGTCGACGTGACGCAGCTTGCGGGCAAAAGCGCTTTTCCGGTATTTGTCAACAACGCCGCAGCGGGCAAGCCGATCAAGGCGCTGTGCGCGCCGGGAATGGCGGCGGGTTTGAGCGGCGAGCGCCTCAAGAAGCTGACGGCGGAACTGGAGACGCTGGCGCGCGGCGCGGGCGCCAAGGGGCTGGCGTGGATGGCGCTTCCGGAGACAGAAGACGGCGAAATCAAAGGACCGATCGGCAAGTATTTCACTGTCGAACAGAAGATGGCGCTGTTCGAGCAGTTGGCGGCGCAGCCGGGCGATCTTGTGCTGTTTATCTCGGACGCGCGCGACGTGGTCTACAACGTGGTTGACGTGCTGCGGCGGCATATCGCGCATGAGCTGGGATGGGACGACCCGGACAAGCTGGCGTTCGCCTGGATCATCGACTTCCCGATGTTCTACTGGAATGAGGAAGAACAGCGCTGGGATCCGTCGCAGCATATGTTCACCTCACCGCTGCCGGAGGACATCCCGCTGCTGGACACCGATCCGGGCGCAGCGCGCGGGTCGCAGTATGATCTGGCGTGCAACGGTTACGAAGTTGCAGGAGGCAGCATCCGCATCCACAGCCGCGAACTGCAAGAGAAGATATTCCCGCTGATTGGTCAGACGATGGAACATGCCCGCGAGCAGTTCGGGCATATGCTGGAGGCATTTGAATACGGCGTGCCGCCGCATGGAGGCATCGCATCGGGGATCGACCGCTTGGTGATGGTGCTTGCGGGCGAGCCGAACATCCGCGAGGTGATCGCGTTTCCAAAAACACAGTCCGGCGCGGACATCATGGCGCACGCGCCGTCCGAGCCGGAGCCGCGCCAGCTTGAGGAACTCTGGATCAGGGTGGTTGAGCCAGAAAAGAAGAAATAGGCAGATAAAAGCGCTGGTTCTATGCCCAGCGCTTTTATTTCAATCACTTTTTTCGATGGGGCGTTTTTGCGGCTTCTGGTTCTGGGTCAGGCTTCATGACGAATATGCCGAACGCACCCCCAAGCGCGCCGCCGCCAAAAATACCGACAAAGTAGGGTAGCAGATAGTCGAGGTTGCCAGCGACAAGGGCGGGTCCGAGCGTGCGCGCAGGGTTGAACGATGCGCCGGTGAATGCGCCGCCCGCTGTGATCAGCGCGGCGAGTGTCAGACCAATGGCAAGTGGGGCAAGGATGCCGGCTTTGCCGTGAACGGCGACCTGATAGATGACCGTGACAAACAGAAACGTTAGAATGGCTTCGATGATGGCAGCTGTCCAGGGTTGTGTAGCAGTCAGCGTGCCGGTGGTCTCGCCCATCGGCACATCGGCAGGCAGCACGCCGCGCAGGATAACTGCGGCGATGATCGCGCCCCCGAACTGCGCGACCCAGTAGATGACGGCGCGGTCGATCTGCGTTTTGCCGCCGACCAGTAGCGCGAGAGTCACAGCTGGGTTGAAGTTGCCGCCGGAGACATGACCGAAAGCGAAGATCATCCCTGCGATGATCAGACCGTGACCGAAAGCGGGTGGGACGACATCCCATCTATTAACGGTGGCAGCGGAGACGACCGCGCCGCCGACGAAAATCAGGGCGAAAGTGCCGACGAACTCAACGAGCGCAGCTTTAAGAAGGGAACTGCTCATAGGCGGATGATCCTTTAGGTGAGTAATTGCCTGACTTATGCTGTATGTGTGCGACAAATTATATACAGCCTCGCTATACTGAGTATAGGTCGGTATGGTGACTGCCCCTGAGTTAAGTGTTCTGGAGATGGAAAGACTCTATCTATTACGGCTTACCCACACCAATGATCGGTATGCCTGCCGTGTGCAAGTTGCCCCTATTTAAGCTGCGCGGCTGAGCTGATGCACTGCAAATGTCGGCGCTGGCATATCTTCCTGCAGCTGATAGCTCGTGTTGTCAGTCTGGAGTCGCCCGCGCGGGGGTGGCTGATCGAACACAGCCGCACGGCGGCGGTCATTTAGCTTTCCCGATTTAGCATGACGGCTGAGTAGATAACCCGTCACATTCTCAATTCACGCTTTGAGTTTAGGATAACATTGAAAGCAATCAGGTTAGCATCTGCGTTCAAATTTATGTATTATGGTTCTATATGATGGCTTACTTAACCGCCGATCATAAAACCCCAAGGAGCGTTTCCCTTGCGCCATCAAATCCGCCAGACCGTCCGCAAGATTGGTCACAGGCTTGCCTTGATCGAGCCGCTGGTTTATCGTTTCAGCCACCCACTTCCGCCTCTGCGTTACTTACAGTTTGGCGCAAACACCGCTATCCCAGATGTGACCCAGGACGACTCCACCTGGCAGGTCATCCCCCCGGGGACATATTGGGGCGGAAAGGAGATCAATTTTCTGCTTTCAACGCATTTCAGCGTACCAACTGAGTGGGATCGCCCCGCGCTGTATCTTCCCATCGGCATCGCCGAGGACTTTTTGCACCCTGAGGCGCTCGCTTACATCGACGGCGAAGCCTACGCCGCAATTGATCGCCACCACGGCGAGATCGCCCTGCCCGACGCGCTGCGCGACGGACAGAGCCACCGGCTCGTGCTGCACGGCTGGACAGGTCTGCTGGGCAGCATTCAGGCTGACCCGAACAAGCGCCTGTTCATGGGCAATCCCGCTGTCGTGCATATCGATCATGCGCTGCGCGAATTCATCGCGGCGGCGCGAACAGCGGTCGATGTTGCGCAGCATCTTGACGACAACCACCCGACCAAAGACCGCTTACTGAACGCGCTCGATGCGGCATTCATCGTTCTCGACACCCGCGAGCCGCTTGGAGCGAGTCACTTCTATGCCAGCGTCAGCGCTGCCATGCAGACGCTCCAGAACGGGATCGCCGAAGCCGGGATGCCGCTCGATGCCGAGATCATCGCAGCGGGACACGCTCACATCGACACCGCGTGGATGTGGACGCTTGGACAGACCCGCCGCAAGGTTGGGCGCACTTTTTACAATATGCTGCGCTTTATGGACAGCGAACCGACCTTTTATTTCTCGCAGAGCCAGCCGCAGCTTTATGAGTATGCACGCCAAGATTACCCAGAGCTGTTCGAAACGATCAAGGCGCGAGTCGCTGAAGGGCGGTGGGAGCCGCTTGGCGGTATGTGGGTCGAGGCAGACTGCAACATCAGCAGCGGCGAGTCGCTGGTGAGGCAGTTGGTACTAGGGCGGCGATTTTTCAGGACGCACTTCGGGGAACATGCCGAGTCGCCGGTGTTATGGCTGCCGGATGTGTTCGGATACGCTTGGAATCTGCCGCAGTTGATCAAGGGCGCAGGGCTGGAGTACTTCTTCACCATCAAAATCGGCTGGAATCAATACAATAAGCTGCCCTACGACTCGTTCTGGTGGCAGGGTCTGGACGGCACGAAAGTCCTGACCCATTTCAGCACCTCCCCTGAAGCGGTGGACATCCGCGCTCAGCCGACCTATAACGCCGAACTGAGCGGCATGACTGCGCTTGGCACATGGTACAACCTCAAGCATAAGGCAGAGCAGCGGGTGGTGCTGATGAGCTACGGTTGGGGCGACGGCGGCGGCGGACCTGACCGCATCATGCTGGAAAATGCCCGACATCTGGCGCACATGCCGGGCGCGCCGCGCATCACACAGGGTCGCGTGATCGATTTTTTCCGCCGCCTTGAAGCCGAGTCCGGAAGCAGCCTGCCGACTTGGAACGGCGAACTCTATCTGGAAATCCATCGCGGCACGTACACGACTCAGGCGCGCAACAAACGCGCCAATCGCAAGAGCGAAATGCTGCTCCATGACGCGGAATTCCTCGCGACAGCGGCGGCGCTGCTTGACTCGGACTATCAATATCCGCATGAGCAATTCAACCGCGCTTGGGAGACGGTCTGTTTGAATCAGTTCCACGACATCATCCCTGGAAGCAGCATTCGTGAAGTGTACGTCGAATCGCAGGCGCAGTACAATGAGATGCTGGAAGCCGTCGCGTCGCTGCGCGATGAGGCGCTGGCGGCGATTGCGCGGCAGATGGGCGGTGACCTGCTGACGATCAATCCGACCTCGTTTGCAATCCGAGATGTGGCAGCGGCTGCGTTCCCCGATGGCACGCATGTCTACAATCAGCATGGTGTTGCGCTCTGGGAGCAGCGCAGGGATGCCTCCTCAGCGCTGCTCGATGTCTATTTGTCCCCCTACAGCATCGCAGCCTACCGCGTCGGAGCTGGCGATGCGCCAGTTGAGCCTGAGCTGATTGACGCAGCGCCGACCCATCTCGATAACGGCAAAATTCGGGTCGAATTTGACGCTGACGGCAGCATCACGCGCATCTATGATCACCTCATGCAGCGCGAGCTGCTCCCGCCAGGCATGATCGCCAATCGATGGCAGGCGTTTGAAGATCGCCCGCTCGACTGGGACGCCTGGGACTTCGACATCTTCTTTGAGGACAAATCCTGGGACGCTGAACCGGCTGAGTCGATCACTGTGGTCGAAACCGGCGCGCTGCGCGCAGCCGTTGAGATCAGGCGGCGCATCCTGAACAGCCCGTACATCCAGCGGATCAGCCTGAGGCGTGACAGCCAGCGCATTGATTTCGAGACCTGGATCGACTGGCGGGAACGCCATATCCTGCTCAAAGCCGCCTTTCCGGTCGATATCTTATCGCCTGTTGCGACCTATGAGATTCAGTTCGGGCAGGTGCAGCGCCCAACGCATCGCAATACATCCTGGGACTGGGCGCGCTTCGAAAGCTGCGCTCAAAAATGGATCGACTTGAGCGAGACTGACTACGGCGTTAGCCTGCTGAACGACTGCAAATATGGTCACGATGTGCGCGACAAAGTCATGCGGATCACGCTTCTGCGCAGCCCCGCAAATCCTGACCAGCAAGCCGACGCTGGCGAACACCGCTTCACCTACAGCCTGATGCCCAGGGTGGTTTTGGATCAGACGATTGCCGAGGCGTATCACCTGAATGACCCGATGTTCACGCTGCCAGGCATCGGCGGATTGGTCACACGTCCGGCATTTACGCTGCTTGAGCCGGACACAGTCAGCGGGCTGCACTTTGCTGTCGAAACGGTCAAATGGGCGGATGATGGGCAAGGGTTTATCGTTCGGCTGTATGAACCAATGCGCCGACGTGGAACAGCAGCGCTTAGGGTCGGCGTGCGGCTGAAGAAAGCATACATCTGCAATCTATTGGAGGAGAATGAGGAGGCGCTCTCCGTAGAGCAGGATGAGGACGGCGGATCGCGGCTCTCGTTTGCGCTCAAGCCGTTCCAAATCCTGACGCTGCGGCTGATCCCTGAAAAATAACTGTGAGAGGATGCGCGGTTTTAGCCTGTCACGGTCACCGCAGCCGAGCAGATTGATGTTTGCGCAATTTCTAATCGGATCGCGCAGCGAGACTGCCATCATCGTCCCCTTGCATCATCGCCCGCTGCGCACTACGATCGCGCTCAGCGTTTGCAGCCCTGAGGATAGATGAGCATGAATGCGATTGATCTGCGCAGCGATACCGTCAGCCACCCGACCCCGGAAATGCGCGAAGCGATGGCGTCCGCGCCTGTCGGGGACGATGTGTATGGAGAAGACCCCACGGTTAACGCCCTTCAGGAAGAAGCCGCCGCGATGCTGGGCAAAGAGGCAGCCCTATTCGTCGTGAGCGGGACGATGGGTAATCTCACCAGCGTGCTGAGCCACTGCAGGCGCGGCGATGAGATGATCCTGGGCAAAGACTCGCATATCTTCCAGTATGAAGCAGGCGGTGCAGCGGCTTATGGCGGCGTGCATCCCAACACGATCAGCGTGCTGGAAGATGGGACATTCGATCTGGCTGAGATTCGCGCCAATATTCGCAGTGATAATCCGCATATGCCAGTGACGCGGCTGCTGTGCATCGAGAATACGCAGAGTTTTCGGATGGGCGCGCCGCTCAAGCCCGACTTCATCAGTGCCGCAGCCGACCTTGCGCATGAGCATGGTCTGCGCGTGCATATCGACGGCGCGCGGCTGTTCAACGCGGCGGCGGCGCTTCAGCTTCCGGCTTCTGATTTAGTAAAGGATGCCGACAGTGTTTCCGTCTGTCTGTCGAAGGGGCTGTGCGCGCCAGTGGGGAGTATCGTCGCCGGATCGCGCGACTTCATCGCCCGCGCGCACCGCATCCGCAAGAGTCTAGGCGGCGGAATGCGCCAGGCGGGGATTGTGGCGGCGGCGGGCTTGATCGCGCTGCGCGATATGACGCGGCGGCTGCATGAAGACCATGAAACGGCGCGCGCGCTGGCGGAAGGGTTAGCCGCGCTGCCTTACATCGAGATCGATCTGAGCGCGGTCAAGACCAATATCATCTTTTTCAGACTGATGGACGACGCGCCCTTCACCCCAGAAACATTATCGGCGCGTCTGAAAACAGAATACAACATCCTGATGCGTCCCTATATCCAAGCGCACACGAATTTCCGTCTGGTCACGCATTACTGGATCAAACGCGAGCATGTCGATCAAGTAATCGAGGCGATGCGCGCGCTGCTCACCGCGCCTGCCTACGAGCAGATCGCGTCCGACTAGCATGAACGCACAACCGGATCAGGATCGGCAGCCTGGAGCGGACGATGATCCGCTGGCATCATTTGCAGCATTGGGGCGCGAAATCGAACCCAGCATCGATGAACGTGAAGACTCGCCGCCGATTTACCGTGTGACGCCGCGCGCCGAGCCGAAAACAGCATCAAGACCCGTAGGAACACATGGATCGCACAGCGATCCGACGTTTGGGTATCTGCTCGCCGCTGCCCTGAGCATCGGTTTGACCCCCTTACTGCCCTACAGCAGCGATCTGCGCCTGGTGATCACGTGGAGCGTGCTTGCCGCGATCAGCGTCCTCACCTGGCTGCTGGGCAGCATGGATCGCATCGGAGAAGAAGCGCCGGAAGATCTGGTCTGGGGCATGGTTTTCGGCTTGATCTTGGCGACGCCGCTGCTGCTGGTCGGCGGCGATGCCCTGACCACGACCGTGCGCCTGATCTTCAGGACGGGCATTGAAGGATCGATCCGAGCGCTGCCGCCAGGGAGCGTCTTCGCGCTCATCGTCTTTGTCATGCCGCTGGCGGAAACGCTCTTTTTTCGTGGTCTGATGCAGAAAGACCGTTCATTCGGGCTGGTTGGCGCGCTCGCCAGCGTCTGGTCAATGCTGCTGTTCTTCCCGCTGATCGAAGTTGGACGCTTTCCAGCGGTCGCGATCATCATCGGCACTGCGCTGACGCTGATGAACATGATCTACAGCTACGTCCGCGACCGCAACGGGCTGGCGGCGGCATGGCTGTGCCAAATTGTGGTCAATCTGCTGGTGATGTTCGTCCCCTATATCACCAGCTAGGGGTTATAGGTCTGAATCCGTTCCTCAACCCGCCGCTGCGACAGGCGATCCATCGCGGCGCGGGCATTGGCGATGATCTCTGCCTTGTCCAGCGTCAGCAGTTGGCGATCCCGCATGATCACGCGCCCATCGACGATCACCGTCTGCACATCGGTTGAGCGCGCTGCATAGACCAGGCTCGCGCCGACGCTGTGCAGCGGTTGATGGTGCAGCCCGCCGAGATCGACCAGGATGATGTCCGCCAGGTAACCCTGCTCAAGCGCGCCGATCTGCCCCTTTAAACCAACGGCACGTGCGCTCTCATGCGTGGCGATGGTCAGCGCTTCGGCGATGGTCATCACTTCGGGATTTTCGGCGCGATCCTTCTGCATCATCGCCATCAGCCGCAGCGACTCCCAGATATCGAGCGTGTTGTTTGAGACCGCGCCATCCGTCCCTACTCCGACGGTGATACCCGCCTCGCGAAATGCGCGCACAGGGGCAATATCCATCGCCAGCTTGAGATAGGTCTTGGGACAGTGCGCGATGCTCACCGGATAATTTCCTATCAGCGCGATGTCGGCTTCGGTCGCGCCGCAGGCATGAGCGATGATCGTCGGGCGGTCGAGGATGCCGGTCTGCTCAAGCGCCTGAATCGGCGTGCGCCCGAAGCGTTTCAGGCTGGCTTCTGTCTCATACTTGGTCTCGGCGGCATGAATGTGAATGCCCAGATTGAGACGGCGCGCCCAGTCCGCCGCAGCGCGCAGATAGTCGTCGTCACAGGTATAAGGCGCGTGTGGGGCGAGAATGGTGCTGATGCGCCCGCCCGCAGCGCTCCGATAGTCTGATGCGAAATGGGCGGTGCGTTCCAGCGCGTCCAAGCCGCTGCTGCTGAAGACTGCCCATCCGAGCAGCGCGCGCGTCCCGGCTCGTTCGACCGCCGCAGCCGCCCGATCCATGTAGAAATAGTGATCAGCGACCATGGTGACTCCTGCCTCGATCATCTCCGCCAATCCAAGCAGCATCCCCCAGTAGACATCCTCCGGCTGAAGATTGCGCTCTAGGGGCCAGATATACTCATTGAACCAGCGGTCGATAGAGACATCCTCCGCCAGCCCGCGAAACAGCACCATCGGCACATGAGCGTGCGCATTGATCAGCCCCGGCATCGCCAGCAAGCCTTTGGCGTCGATCACCTGGTGCGCATGACTGAGATCGATCTGATTTGCCGGCTGAACGGCTGCGATTCTATTCCCTTCAATCAGAATGTCATAATCCGCCAGCGTCTCAACTTGGGCTGCGCTCACCTTCAACACCTCGCATCTGTGAATCAGCAGATCGATCATCGCCTCCTCCATTAACCGATGTTCATCTGTCATTGATTGTACCTTCAGATTCGCGGTCTTAACCGGACTGCGCATTCTGCATTAGAGTACAGAAGCCACGCAAACGAGCAAAAATAAGAACGAAACGATAAACTCCAAGGATGAGCAAAGTCACGCGACGGGATTGTTGTCAGTTTCTGTTGGTGAGCCAGACGAATTACACGCTGACCTATTTTGCTGAGCATAGTATGGTTGGTGAAAACGAACGCGCGAGTAACTGCCATTTCCTCCTAGGGGAGAATTGCTGGAGAAATGTTCGCTTTGAGATAAGAGATGGAAGCGTTTTTACAGCAAAGGGGCTAGCGGCAGCCAGCAGCTTGCTTGAGGCGCGACTGCCATCGCTTAAAAGCGCCAAGATGCAAAGCGGGGTCAGGCATGCCTGACCCCACACATGTGCAGCGTCTTAGTTCAGCGGCAGCGAAGCATCTGCCAGCTCAGCGTTGGCGAACTCATTCAGTTCGTTCAGAATTTCGCTGACTTCGCGCGTGTCGCTAAAAGTGATAATGGAGGTCAGCACACGGCTAATTTCCTGACGCACAGGATCGTAACCGGGAACCGACGGCTCAGCCTTCGTAAAGGGCAGTAGTTCGAAGGCAGTGCGGTAGATCGGATCGGTTTCGAAATAGTCGCTCAGGCTCTCAGCGCTGCTGGCGCGCACCGGGAAGTAGTTGCTCGCCAAAGCCCACTCAGCCTGCACCGAGGCTTCGGTGTAATACTTGACGAACAGCCATGCGGCGAGTTCGCCTTCGGGTGTGGTGCGCGGAATGCTGACGCTTGCGCCGTACAGGTTCTGCACAGGCTCAGGCGTGGTGTGCGGAATTGCGTCGACGCCCCAGTTGAAGTTCGCGCCCGACTCAACTGCGCTGCGGTAGAAGGGCAAGCCGCTGCTGCTGCCGACGGTGAACAGAGTCACGCCGTTGGCGAAATTGGTCTGATCGCCGAAGCGCTCAAAGATTTCACCCGCGCAGCCGTCTTCGAACAGTCCCTTGAGGAAAGTGACGGCGGCAACTGCGCCTTCGCTGTTGAGCGTGTACTGGTTGGCTTCGTAGTCGAAGATATCGCCGCCAAAAGCGAACGTCCAGCTTGCAAAGCGCGATGCATCGGTGCTGAGCTGGTAACCAATCGGCGCGACATCGCTGGTTGCGCCGCTGAAGCCGTTGGCGGTCGCAGCGCAGGCGGCTTCACGGAACTGTTCGGGAGTGGTGGGGGGACCATCAAAGCTGATCGCGCCCGCTGCACGCAGTTCCGCCAGCCAATCGGCGTTGTAGTACATCACTTCCATCGAGCGGTTAGGCGGAAAACCCAAACGCACATTGCCAAACTGCGGGAACACATCGGCATTATAGAAGGCAGGGAAGAAGTCGGCGATTTCTTCAGCGCTCAAGCCCCACGTCGGGCTGTTGACCAGCAGATTCATGTCGATGACGCCGTCGTTCAGCCAGTAGGTCGCCGCTTGATTGCCGTAAGCCACCGTCAACTGAGGCAGATCAGCGCCGCCGCTGGCGAGATTGGTCGTGATGCGGTTGTAGATGTCGTTGTAACTGCCCTGATTGATGGCTTCAACGGTGATCCCATATTCGTTGGTCGCGTTGAATTCCTCCACGATCTTCAGCAGTTCTTGCTCACGCGCGCCGCTGTGCTGATGCCAAAACACAACCCTCTGACCGGTCGGGTCAACATTCGCATACGGATCGTCCTGCGCCATCACCGAGCTGGCAAGGCTGAGGACAGACAATACAAGCAACACGAGACTGAGACGTTTGAGCATGTGAACACTCCTTACTAAACACAGTTTATGCCGGTTTAAACCTTCTTAAGCCGAACCAATCGGCTGAGCCGTTGGTCAAGACTTAACATACATAAGCGCCGTTTCTAGCCTTTCAAGCCAGTGGTGGCGATACCTTCGGTGAACGACTTCTGCGTGATGAAATACAAAATCAGGATGGGCAGAATGGTGATCAGCGCGCCCGCCATCAACAAATGCGTTTGCGTGCCTGCTTCATCCGAGAAGCGATACAGCCCGACCGCAATCGGACGCCAGCGGTTGTCGTTGGTCACAATCAGCGGCCAGAGAAAGGCATTCCATGAACCAATAAATGTGAGCAGTGATACAGTGAAAATCGGCGCACGGCTGATTGGCAGCACGATTTGCAGCAGAAATCGCAGGTGTCCTGCGCCATCGATGCGTGCAGCTTCGTACAATTCGTTGGGAATCTGCGCAAAAAATTGGCGCAGCAGGAAGATGCTGAACGCACTGCCCATGAACGGCACAGTCAGCGCGGGTAAGGTGTCGATCCAGGAATTGCCCAGCTGAAAGCTGATGAACGGGAATTGTTCAGCCGTGTTAGGCAGCGGAAAAATCTGACCGCTGACCACTAGATAGTTAGGGATAAGCGTAACCGCCTCAGGGATCATCAGCGTGATCAGCAGCAAGGTAAACACGGTGTTACGCCCTACAAACGGAATGCGCGCGAAAGCATACGCCGATGTGATCGAGACGATCAGCAAACCGGCGATGGTCACGGCAGTGATGATCACGCTGTTCATAAAGAACACGCTGAACTGCGCCTGCTCCCACGCCGTGGCGAAGTTTTGCCACTGCGGAACCGCAGGCACGATGCGGCGCACCTGCGTTTCGCCCAAAGTCATCAGCGAGTTGGTGATCATCCACAAGAACGGGATCATTGCGATCACCGCCCAAAACGTGAGGATGCCATAGAGCAGCACGCGCCTGCCGATCCGCCACCAAGTGGGCAGCTCGCGAATGCCGGCCGCTTTTCCAGCATCAGGCGTGCTTGCCATCGAGACAGCGCGACTGGGAATGAGCGAGTCGTTAGCCATAGAACACCCGTTTTTCAAATACACTGCGCTGAATTTGCGTTAGCACCAGCACGATCACCATTAGGACGATTGCCTGTGCAGTTGCTTCTGCCCAACGATTTTGGGCGCGAAACGTATCGAAGATCACCAAGGCAGACGTGTCGAGTGTGCCTTGAGCAGCGGGCGTTCGCATGACGAACAGGGTATTGAACGCCGTAAACGTGCCGATAAAGCCGAGCAGCGAGAGATAAAAGATCACAGGGGACAGCATCGGCAGCGTGATGAAGCGGAAGATGTTCCAGTCATTTGCGCCATCGACGCGGGCAGCTTCATAGAGGTCGGTGGGGATGTTGCCCAAACCCGCCATGAAGATCACGGTGTTGTAGCCCGTGTATGTCCAGATGCCCATAATGATGACGACCACCAGCGCCATGCTCGGTCCGGCGAGAAAGCCTTCAAGGTTCCATCCGAACACGACATTGAGGAATGGACGCGACTCGGACAGCCAGCGCTGCACATTCCCGCCAAACAGCGTGACGATCTGGTTTGCCAGTGACGTATCGCGCCCGCTGAACACCGTGCCAAAGACCACGGCTGCCGCGACGGTGGGCGTGACGTAAGGCAGGAAGAACAACATGCGGTAGAGCTGCTTGCCGCGAATTTTGCTGTGCAGTACGTAAGCCAGGAGCAAGCCAAGCACCAACTGAATCGGAATACTGCCGAATGCGTAATAAAACGTGATCTGCAAACCGTTCAGAAAGGCGCGATCGCGGCGCGTCAATGCGTTGAGCATGATCTCGTAGCCATACGAGATGACCGCAAAGCTGACTGCCAAGACCGCCAGTGTTACGCCCAGCCGAATAAACAGGAAGATCAGCTCCTCGCGACTGCGAAACAACAGGTTCCACGCGCGGTATGCCAGCACCAGCATGGCGAAGCCCAAGCAAAAGATCAGCAGCCCGCCCCAATCCCCGATGGCAGCGAATTCATAGTTGGCGAAGCATCCCCGAATGTAACCCAGCGCATCGAGTACGACTCCCCTGTCAGCGGCGGCTTGCGCGCTCAGATCGCACATCAGCCCTCCTTGGCGAATGCGCCAGCGGAACAGACTCATGTACAGCGCATAGCCGATAGGGAAGATACCGAAGATGAAGATCAGCAGCACAGCGGGGAAAGCGAACGTCCAGCCGGCGATGTTATCCGGCGAACGCAGGCGTGTTATTAGAGCGGAAAAACGATTTTGCTTGGCGGTATGAGGTAGAGTGACCTGGCTTGTATTCAAAACAGAGTGTCCAATCGAACTCATGCCGATGTTTTGAGGTTACCAACACAGCTTTATCAAAATTGGTCAGAATTGTTAAATTTAGTTAAAGTCTTGGGTGCGTTCAGTTTGATTGCTAGCGGAGTCTCGGCTGCGCTAGCACAGTTCGGCAAACACACTCAATCACGCGGCACGAGCGTTACATGAGCCAGCGACACCGTTAAAAAGGCTGGACTCTGCTCAAGCAGCGCGAAGCGCGCGCTACCGCTGACGTGGATGCGCAGCGGGTGCGCCTCTAGACGCGCTTCCACACTGACGAATCCCCCTGTCAGCGCCGCGCGCTCAACGCAGATCTTCACGACATTGCGATAGTGCGGCGCCGTCTCCTGCGGGATCACGTCGATATCGTCAGCGCGAACGCACGCCCAAACCGGCTGACCGATTTCGACCGGAAAAGCAGGCAGGTCGGCGACCAACTCCAGCGGCGCATCCTCCAGCTTGAGGACGACTCCAGGCGCATCTAAGCGCGCCACTGTGCATGGCAGCATATTGTTCGTGCCGATGAAATTGGCGCTGAACACACTCTGCGGACGGCGGTAGATGTCCAGCGGCGCGCCCTGCTGGACAATCTCACCCTCGTTCATGAGGATCAGGTTGTCAGCAGCGGTCAGCGCCTCGGACTGGTCATGGGTGACCAGCAGCGTAGTGCAGCCGGTTTCGCGCTGAATATCGACGATCTCAGCCAGCAGCTCAGCGCGCAGCTTGGCATCCAGCGCGCTCAACGGCTCATCGAGCAGGAGCAGATCGGGCTTTGGGGCGAGCGCCCGCGCGATCACCACCCGCTGCGCCTGACCGCCAGAGAGCTGGTTGTAGCGGCGGTCTTCCATCCCCTTCAGGCGCACTAACTCCAGGATTTCGCGCACGCGGCGCGGAATCTCGTGTTTCTGCCAGCGGCGCAGCCGCAGCCCCCAGGCGATGTTTTCGTAAACGGTCATATGGGGGAACATCGATGGGCGCTGAAAGACCATCCCCAGATTGCGGTGGAACGGCTCGACGCGCGTCACCTCCTGCGATCCGATGTAGATGCGCCCTTCATCGGGCAGCAGCAGCCCCGCAATGCAGCGCAGCAAAGTCGTCTTGCCGCAGCCGGAAGGACCGAGAATCGCTGTCAGCGACCCGTTGGGGATGAAAACGTCCACCCCTTTGAGCGCGGTCACTGCGCCGTAACGCTTGACCAAGCTTTCGACACGGACGACAGCCATCAGACGCTCACACGAAGAGACCGCGAAACTGTCTGCGGAAGATGAAATACATCGCCTGCACGATACCCAACACCACCACCTGAATGATCAGCACCATCACTGCTACGCTCGGCGTGAAACCGACTTTGCCGATTTCGCGATAGATGTAATAGGCGGCGGTTGGCTGTCCAGAGCCGAGGATGAAGGCGGGCGTGAACGACATCGCTGCCGCAGTGAAAGCGATCATCGAGGCTGTAATCAAGCCAGGTCCGATGATCGGCAGCGTGACGCGCACGAACGCTTGCAGCGGATGCGCACCCATCACCAGCGCTGCCTCTTCGTAGACCGGATCGGTGGTGGCAAACGATGCTTGCAGCGCGCGCACCACCAGCGGGATCGCGCCCATCGCGGTTCCCAGCAGCACAATCGGAAACGTGCCGCGTAAATATGGGAAGAAGATAGCGACGTAAATCCCAATCGCCGAGACATACGTAACGCCTGGGAAGATCGTGGGGACAAAGATCAGTACGGAGAGCAGGCTGCGCCCCGGAAAGCGGCGGCGTTCGAGGACATACGCGGCGGGCAGGCAGATCGCCAGCAGCAGCAGAGTCGTCCAAAGACCCAGCTCCAGGCTAAAGCGGATAGCGAGAAAGTAGCTGGGCCAAACGATATTTCCGAAAGCATTCAGGGTGAAATTGCGCGGCGGGAAGTCGATGTCGGTTGTGAAGGAGCTGAGCATCATCTGGATCACGGGCCAGATGAGGATGAAAGCCAGCAGCAGCGCCGCGATGTTCAGGGTGACCAGGACGGGGCGTGAGAGTTTCATGGCTGAGTCACGCTTCCTGCGTGCGCAAATACAGATACATCAGCGCCGCGCTGATCGCAGTCAAGATCACGCCCAGTGCCGACGCCATCGGATAGTTGTAAAATGGGTTGACCTCGCGCTGAATGCGCGTTGCCAGCCAGATATTGTTCGGTCCGACTAAAACCAATGGCAGCGTATAAGCGCCCACGCCGCCGGAGACGCTTAACAGCAGCGCGCCCATGATCCCCTTTTTGGCGAGCGGCACGGTCACATGCCAGAAGGTCTGCAAGCTGTTAGCGCCCATCGTCTGCGCCGCCTCTTCATACATCACGTCCACCCCAGCAATCGCCCCGCGAATCAGCAGCACCGACAGCGTCGGGATCGACATCCAGATGATGACCGATGCGGGATTGCGGATGAGCTGGAGCGGCTCGCGAATCACGCCGAGGCTCATCAGCAGCCAGTTCAGCGGCCCGCTGGGGGTCAAGGCATATGCCAGCGCATACAGGGTGAAGATTTCGCCAAAAATCGGCAGCAGGAACGACAGCTCGATGAAGGGCTTGCCGAACGCCTTGTAACGCGCCAGAAAGTAGGCGATGGGCAGCGCCAGCGCGATTGATACAGCTGAGGTGAACAGAGCCACTCCCAGCGTCCAGGCGAGGCTGTCTACATATTCCGACTCAGTGAAGGCGCGCACGAAATTGGTCAGCGTGAAATCCGGCACTGGCAGCCACAGCACGCCGCGATACAACTGACGCGAGTAAAAAGCGAACGCGAGCTGGTAAATGACCGGAACAGCGAAGACCAGCAGCATGTAGATCAACAGCGGCGAGATCAGCAGCGCTGTGGCGCCATGCGCTCTCCACCAGCGCCGCCAGCGCGTCCGCCAGTCGAGGCGGGGGAGCGTTTGCTCCCCTGCCTCAGCCGTCAGCGAGTCGAGCTTCATCGCGCCGTCAGGCACCCTGGAGGATGCGCTCATAGGCGCGCGAAATATTTTCGGCATTCGGGATGTACCAGTCCCAATCGACCGTCAGGATCAGGCTGCCGGGGTCTGCCGGGTGATACGGTTTCGCCCAGTCGGGCATCAGCGCGCGATGTTCTGGTGAAACACCGCCAGCGTAAACCACCAGATATTGGCTCTCAGTCACGTTCCAGTTGTTGACCGCTTCCGAGTTGGGCGTTTCCTTGTACCAACCGACGTGCTGGAAGGGCGTGCTGATCATCCAGTTGATGAGGATGCGCGCCGCCACCGGATGCGCCGCGCCAGCGACTGGCGTCAGCGTTTCGCGATCGGAGACGATGCCTGACGCCGGGTAGAATGCCGCCAGCAGGTCATCGCGCTGATTCCAGTCCGTGCCGAGCAGCTCGCGCGTATATACGCCCCACAAGCCAGCCCACCAGGCATTGCCCGCCTGCAGGTCCAGGCGCAGCGTTGGGTCATTGCCCATGTCGCCGTACTTGAAAATCTGCTGCTCCATGTTATTGCGCCACCATTCGAAGCCCGCTTCCCAAGTGGTCAAATCCCACAGGCTGCCGCTGATGATGCCCTGCTTGACCAGTGAATTGAGCATCCCCAGAAAGACGAAGTGACCGCGCGAGTCGTTGCTGAGCGAGTAAGTTACGCCCTTGCCCGCCATCTCTTCGCGCGCCAGATCAGTCCAATCGACATAACTGCTGGTATCCACCTTGTCTTTACGCAGGATCGCTTGCAGCCATTCGTAACCCTGGTAGATGACGCCGTAGATGTCACCGCCGTTCATCGCCAAGTCGCTGTTGCGGAAGATATAAGGCGCTTCTACCGAGGGCAGGTTGGTCAGCAGCGGCAGGTACTGCTCCTGATCGACCGGCTCGCCCCACTCCAGCGCCATGATGCGGGAGAAGTACTCTTCTTCTTTATCGATCACGTCGATGCCCAGCTCGCGGATGTGGCGATTCGCCAGCGGTAGCTCCTGCATGAAGCCGCTGAAATTGCCTTCAGCGTAAGTGAGCCGCACCGGAACGCCGTACAGGTCTTCAGTGTATTTGGCGAACTGCTCAACGAACACCGTCTCCCGCAAACCAGAGAACCCCCACGTGTGCATCGAGACGGTCGCCCCCTCAGCCCGCAGCGCTTCACCCACCGCCGCTGGGTTAGAAAAATCGGGTTCACCCAACTGGCGGACATAGGCTGGAACGCCGAAGCGCGATGCCTCAAAGCCGCCGACTGCTAAACCCACGCCCGCAGCCCCCGCTGCACGAAGAAAATCACGACGAGACAATTTACGAACGGTCATAGTTGATCCCCTCCCAAAGACAACAAAATGGCTGAGTGCAGCCAGTGTCAGTAAGAGATTAGCTCCGGGCATTTAACGATAGTTAGCAGTTGTATAAAAGAATGCCCCTTTTCATTTCATCTGGAGTTAAACTTATTGGCACAGTCCGTGAATGGTCGAGCGCACCTGCTGACCGACTCCCTGTTTGCCGCGCTGGTCTACAACTGAAAAAAGCACAAAGAGGGGTTCAGCCAGCCTTTTATATGCACTGGATGCACTACCGAGACTGCTGCCCCTAACTGCCGTCGAACCAGATCGGATTTGACCACGCTTTGCGCCCAAATTCATCGCGCACCAGAATGCGCCCGTAGGGACTGCGCCAGCCGGTCAGGTCGAACTCGGCTTCAAGCACACCCTGCCCGCCAACGCTCTTATATTCCGTCGGGACTCCCAGCACAAAAACGCGGTCGGCTGGCGTGCAGCGCACGTACATTCGCTTATATGGTTCAATTTCGACATCGACGATGCGCGGTCCAGTGCTGGAATAGAAATCGCCCGCCTTGAGCGCGTTCAGCAGCGCGTCCGGCTCCAGTGCCTCGCTCTTGACCATCACCCAGCCCATCAGCCGCTCACGCGAATGCAGGACGAAATGCGCATCATCGGTCGCGCAGATATTCAGCCGCCTGCCGCGCGCCAGCATGTAGTCGAGCATGTAAGCGCTCTCGGCGGTGTCGTTATCATCAGCGGCGCTGGCATTGTAAATTTCCATTGCGTGGATGCCTTCCAAAGACAGCAAGTCCGCCTCGGTCATGAGGAACCACTGCGGATGCGCCGCGACCACAAATGCGCCTGCCGCCAGCGCGCGCGCCGCCAGCGCCGGACCGGTCTCATCCGATGGACATGGGGCGAAGTCGAACGGCAAGCCGACCGCGACCAGATGCCATATATCGCCAAGAGCCATGCGATGTTCGGCAGTATGGATTTCCGCGCCGATCAGGGTGGTGAAGCTCTCTGTGCGATACGGACGGGTGTCTGTCAGGGGCCAGCCGTGATCTGCGGTGAAGTGATCGGTCAGCGCCAGGAAGTCATAGCCCGCGTCGCGGTAGACACGGCAGACCTCCTCAGGCGAAAGACGACCATCGGAATTGGTGGAGTGAGTGTGAAGATTACCGCGCCAAAACCGTCCCGGTTTGCTGAATGGCGTTTGCATATGTCCCCCTCTATGGGTTCACAGGATTGGGGACATCGTAACCGGCGCACTTTACCTAATTATTATGAAAATATTAAAAGACCGCCCTGATCGACTGTTAATCCGCCTCACAGCTCGAACTGGACTTTCACGCGCTTTGGGTCGCGCTGGACAATGGTCATGCCCTCAGCGAAGTCCGTCAGCGGCAGCCGATGCGAGATCAGCGGCTCGACTTGGATCGCGCCGTGCGCAATCAGCGCGATGCTCTGCGGGAAGGTTCGATTGACGGCGAAGCTGCCGATGATCTTCCAGTCCCTGCGGAACACGTTATATGCTGGGATTTTCACCTGCGCGCCGATAGGCGCAACGCCGAACAGCCAGATTTTCGCCCGCGCTTTGGCATAGCTGAACAGCGACTCGATCACGGCTGGGACTCCTGTTGCATCGGTGACCAGATCGAAACCGCGCGGCTCCAGTGCGCGCAGCCGGCGCTCAAGATGCTCATCGGCGAGGATCGTCTCTGTTGCGCCCAGCGCCGCCGCCAGCTCCAGCCGCCATGCCTGCTGATCGACAGCGGCGATCCGCGCTGCGCCCGCCCGCTTGACCGCCTGGATCAGCAGGCATCCCATCGGGCCTGCGCCGAAGATCAGCGCGCTGTCCCCTGGCTGAATTTCGACCATCCTCAAGCCCCACACTACGCACGCCAGCGGCTCGATCAGCGCCGCGTGGCTGTAGGGCAGCTCGCCAATCGGGAAAACGTTCCCCTCTGGAGCGCTGACATATTCCGCAAACGCGCCGTCGCGCGTCACGCCGATGGCGGCGAGCCGCTCACATTGATTTGGTTCATTGCGCTGGCAAAAGTAGCAGCGGCTGCATGGGATATTCGGGTCAGCGGTCACGCGGTCGCCAATGCGAAAGCGCGTGACCTTCTCGCCGACTGCTGCGACCTCACCGCTGAACTCGTGACCGGGGATCAGCGGGTAATGTGCTTCGTATTCGCCTTTAAGGATGTGTATATCTGTCCCACAGATGCCCGCTGCGCGCACGCGGATCAGCACATCATCTGCGCCAATGCGCGGCTCCGGCGCATCGATCACGCTGACGCAGTGCGGCGCGCTGATCGTTCCAGCTTTCATCGCCTCGCCTCAATCTTTCGCAACCGTGATCTGCACCTTGACCGAGGTCGGCGGCATATGCAGCGCGTAATTGAAAGCGGCGATGCTGTCGCTGAAGGTGAAAGTGTCTGTGATGAGCGGCTTGACATCCAGCTTGCCGCTGCCCATCAGCGCCAGCGCGCGCGGGTAGACATGGGCGTAGCGGAAGACATGCTCCACGCGCACTTCTTTGACCTGTGCCGCCGACACATCGTAAGGGATCGGACTGCCGGGGATGCCGACGAAGACCACTCGACCGCCAGGACAGACCAGGTCGAAGACACCAGCGGCTGCCTGATCGTTCCCGCTGCACTCAAAGACGATGTCTGCGCCCCACCCATCGGTCAGCTCGCGGATGACTGCCGCTGCGTTTTCTGTGCGGACATTGACAGGCGTGATCGGACCGAGTTTCGCCGCTAGGTCAAGCTTGGGCTGCTGGACATCGGTGAGGATGATCCGGCTGCATCCACCTGCCAATGCCGCCAGCGCTTGCAGCACGCCGATAGGACCCGCTCCGATCACCACTGCCAGATCGCCGGGCTTGATCTGCGCCTTGTTCGCTGCGTGCATCCCGACCGCCAGCGGCTCGACCATCGCGCCTTCTTCATAGCTGATATTGTCCGGCAGCCTGAACGTGAAGTCCGCCGGATGCACCACTGTCGGGCGCAGCACGCCGTGAACGGGCGGCGTCGCCCAGAAGCGCACGGCTGGATCGATATTGTACATGCCTAGGCGCGTCGCTTTGCTGTTAGGATCGGGGATGCCCGGCTCCATGCAAACGCGGTCGCCTACTTTGAGCGTTTTCACTTCAGAGCCAATCTCGACGACCCGCCCAGAGGCTTCATGCCCCAGGATCATCGGGGCGCGGACGACAAACTGACCGATACGCCCCGCTTCATAATAATGCACATCGCTGCCGCACACGCCGACTGTCCGCAGGGCGATGCGCACGTCGTGCGGACCCAGCGGCTCATCGATCTGGATATCGCGGATCGACAGCTCGCGCTGCCGTTCTAAGACCACCGCTTCCATATTACACACGCTGCTTTCTTTAAAAAAACGTCATCATCCATAGCGAATGATCAAAAAACCAAGAATGATCGAAATGATCGTGGCGACCTCCAGCGGCAGAAACGCTTCCAGGAAGCGCATCCAGAGCAGATGAAGCGCCACCAGCACCACAATCGAGATGAATACGCGGTCGAAGGCGTTGGTATAAATCGGCAGAAAATGCCTTCGCTCTTGCTTTGGCTCGCTCATCATCGTCAATCCTTGACCGCGCCGAATGTCAGACCAGCGATGATATAACGTTGGGCGAAGATCACCACGATCACCGAGGGGATCAGCGTCAGCGTTGAGACGGCAGCCATCGCGCCCCAGTTCGTCCCGGTGACGGTCACAAACTCCGCCAGTCCGGTGGTAATCGTCCGCGCCTCAAACGCTGTCAGGGTGGCAGCAAACAGATATTCGTTCCAGGCAAAAATCCAGCTTAGGATCAGCGTGACCGCCAAGCCAGGTGCTGCCAGCGGCAAGATAATGCGGGTGATCACGTGGAAGGTGTTGGCTCCATCGACAAACGCTGCTTCATCCAGTTCTGGCGGGATGGCGTCGATAATGCCCTTGAGCAGCCAGATGGCGAAGGGCAGGTTGAACACGCAGTAGAGCAGGATCAGCCCGAGGTGCGAGTCGTATAAATCCCAGCGCGACCGACCCTCTCCGACTGCGAACAGCTGCGTGAACAGCAGAAAGAGCGGCAGCAAAAATGCCGCTGGCGGAGCCATGCGCTGGGTTAGCGTAGTGAAGAAGATATTATCGCTCCCGACCAGTTTGTAGCGCGACAGGGCATATGTCGCCATCAGCGCCAGCACGGTCACCAGCACGGCATTGGCGGTTGAGATGATGATCGAATTGATCATGTAGCCCTGAAACGTGCGGTTGTTGATCACGTCAGTGTAATTCTGAACGTAAAACGAGCGGATGATCAGGTCGGGCGCGTTGAACAGTTCGACGCGGCTGCGCGCCGAGACAACGATCATCCACCAAACGGGCAGAAGCGTGATCGCGGCGACAACGATCCAAAGCCCATAGGTGAGGGCGTAATCGATAATTTGGCGTGTGCGCCTCATCGCTCCCCTCCATCATTTCCCCGACTGCCGCGAAGCTGTGTCAGCGAGACAAACAGCAGCCAGCAGATGACGATGGTGAAGTACAGCGTCAGCAGCGACATGGCAGAGCCGTAGCCATAGTCCGTCTGCGGAAAGACGACGCGAAAGATATGGATGCCGAGGGTGCGTGTCGCTGTACCGGGTCCGCCGCCGTTGGAGAGCATATTGATCTCGTCCACCGTGCGCAGCGCATCCATGATGCGGATAAACAGCACGGTCAGGATAATTGGGCGCATCAGCGGCAGCGTCACATAGCGAAAGATCTGCCAACTGTTTGCGCCGTCGACCATCGCCGCCTCACGCGGTTCAGCCGGCAGCGCCGACAAACCCGCCAGCAGCGTCAGTGTCACAAACGGCGTCCAGTGCCAAATATCCATCAGAATAATGGTCAAAAACGCTTGATCGGCGTTCCTGCCGATGTTGTAATCGATGTTAAACCAGTTTTGCAGCAAAAAAGGAATCGGCCCAAAGCCGGGGATCGTCAGCAGCCGCCAGATTGCGCCAATCGAGATCGGGGCGATCATCAGCGGCAGCGTGTGGACAATACGAAACAGCACTTTGCCAGGAAAATTTTTCAGCAGCGACTGCGCAAGGAAAAACCCGATCACAAGCTGGCTGATGACAGCGAAGAAGGTGAAGCGGATGGTCACCCAAAGAGCGTCGAGAAAGCGCTCATCGAAGACCAGACGGCGATAATTGTTCACGCCGACGAAGTTCATGGCGCGGTCGCTTGAGAATAAATTCCATTCAAAAAAGCCGACGTACAGCACATAGATGAACGGGACGATCCCGACCAAGAAGAGGATGATCAGCGTGGGAGAGAGCAAAAGCCATCCGACACGATTTCGGCGCACAACACCCCTCTCAATCGTTGAGCCTCAGGCGTCAGGCAAGTAAGCAGGTAAGTGAGCTAGGGCGCTGTCGACAGCGCCCTAGCTTGATAATGCTTCTCAGCGGCTAACTACCGTAGCCCAGACGCGCCAGTTCCGCATCTGCCGCTGCCGCTGCCCGATCAAGCGCCTCCGCTGGAGAGAGCGTGCCGGCGATGGCTTCATAGATGAACGGCGCAACCACTTCGCGCAGCTGCGGATGGAAGGGGAAGGGCGGCGCGCCGGCGAACAGATAACCCTGTTCGCGCATGAGCGTGTAATATCCATTGGTCGCCTCATCCGCCGCCATGACCTGCGGGGTGTCGTAGGTCGAGTCCATGACGATGCGCGATGCCGCCGCTGCCCAATCCGCCTGAATTTCTGGCAGCCCGACAAACTGCAGCCACAGCAGCGCCGCTTCCATATTCCGCGACGAGACAGGCAGACCAAACGCGCCGCCGTCGTAATAGCCGATGTAGCCTTCGCCTGCTTCAGCCGCCTCAAGGACACCCTCCGCCAGCGGCGGCAGCGCCACGCCTACACTGCCGACAACCTGTGAGCGCGTCGGATCAGTGGCGATCCAAGCGGCATTTTCGCCGTAGACCAGCCCCTGCGCAGCGCGTCCAGCCGCAAAACTTGCCGCGACCTCATCCCATGTGCTGCTGGTGGCTTCCGGCGGCGCGAACGTCAGATTGCCAACCCACCACTCCAGCGCCGCCTTCGCTGCGTCGCTGTTCATCGCGCCGCCGTTCTCGACGGTCGCTTTCCAGTTCTCCATATTGATGCCCCAGTTGTACACGCCAAAGGTCGGGACAACCGACTCGAAGAACTCGTAGAACGACGCTGGATGACCGCTGACCGCCTGCACAGTCGTTCCCCACATCTGCATCCCATTCGCTGCTGCATACTGGGTGAAAAACTCGGCGATTTGGCGATACTGCTCATGCGTGGTCGCTGGGGCGAGCGGGTAGCCATATTCCGCCTCGAATGCCGCCGCGATGTCGGGATCGTTGAACAGGTCAGTGCGGTACAGGTAAACCTTGATGAACGCCTCCATCGGGATACCAAAGACGTTGCCCTCGGCATCCTTGAAGTAGTCAATGAAGGTGGTGAAGTCGTCAAAGCTGAAGCCAGGGGCAGCCAGCTCAGGCATGTCTGCCAGTGCTTCGGTCAAATTCACCAGATAGTTGTTCGCCAGGTAGCCATAGATGATGTCCTGCTCAATATACACAAAGTCATAAATGCCTGTGCCAGCCTCCATGTCGCGGATCGCCTTGTCGTACATCTGATCCCACGATGTGGTTTCCAGCTCAACATTGATGCCAGTCATGGCAGTGAACATCGGAGCCAGCACATCGCGCACGTAGTTGGAGGGCGGCGTGCTTTCAGAGACGCCGCGCAGGGTTGTGCCAGCATAGGGCTGAGCGGCGTTTGACCACCAAGCCGCGTCAATACCTTCTGGTATATCCTGTGCGGCTGCCAGCGATACACTTAAAAGCGCAACTAAAACGAATACTAAAAGAGGAAAGGCATTCCGCAGTTTCATAGGTTTCACTCCTTACGTGAACGCAGATTAAAGATTGGTATTTTGAGCGTGTTGACCGGGGTTGAAGCACAACGCGCAAAATATATATTCCACACACATTAAATATCTTAACGCATCCTGAGAAAGAATGCAAACAAAGTTTAGGGGAGGGAATAGCATGAACCACAAAGCCTCCCCTCGTTACCTTCCTGGAATTCAGGTACAATGACGCCGTTTTAGCTGTAGTGACTCCTGGGACAAGACGATGCTGACCAGCGTGATCTATGTAATTGTGGGTTTAATTGGGTTAGGACTGGGTGGAAACTTACTCATCAAAGGCGCGTCTCGCCTTGCACAGGCGCTTGGCATTTCAAGTCTGATCATTGGTCTCACTATTGTTGCGCTTAGCACGTCCGCGCCGGAACTGATCGTCAGCCTCGATGCCGCCATCAATGCCAGCAGCGATGTTGCGCTCGGCAACGTGATCGGGTCGAATATCGCCAATATCGGGCTGGTTTTGGCGATTGCGGCGCTGATTTCGCCGATTGCATTGAAATGGAATCTGCTGCGCCGCGAGATCATCGTTGTCGTCAGCGCGTCGCTGATGATGCTGGTATTTGCACTGGATGGCGAGATCGGGCAGCTGGATGGGATCGTGCTGGTGGCGAGTTTTCTTGCCTATGTCGGCTTTGTGTATCGACAGGGACAGCGGGAGCGCGCTGACATTGAGCCTGAAATCGTCCGATTTGAAGCCGAGTCTTCATTCACTGCGCCATCGCATCCGATGATCGAGATCGGGCGTGTGCTGGTTGGCTTAGCTGGGCTTGTGATCGGGGCGCGATTGCTGGTGGATGGATCAATTGCGATTGCGCGCGAAATTGGGGTGAGCGATCTGCTGATCGGCTTAACGCTGGTGGCGGTCGGCACGTCGCTACCGGAGCTGGCGACGAGCTTCATCGCGGCAATGCGCAAGGAAAATGACATCGTTGTCGGGAATATCGTCGGCTCAAACATTTCGAACATCTTCTTTATCCTGGGGACGGTCGCGATTGTCCAGCCGATCTCTGTCGCCTCTGCCAGTCAGATTATCGATATTCCGATCATGATCATTTTCGCGCTGCTGCTCATTCCGTTGGCGCTGCGCGGTGTCTTGAAAGGGCTGGTCGCGGCGGGCTTTCTGGCGCTGTACAGCGGGTACATCGCATTTTCATTCCTGTGTTAGCGGTGAATTTGCAACATGCGTAATAATCGACGGCTGTCTGCGGCGCTTCTGGGGCTGTTGTTCGTTTTTGCTGGCTCGGCTGCGGCTCAGGACACCGCCACAATTGGCGCGGACGGGATCGGTGACCCCTATTTCCCACGCATGGGCAATGGCGGCTATGACGTGCTGCATTACACCCTGACTCTGGTCGTGGATATGGAGGGGCAGGCGTTTGAAGCGGTTGCAGAGATCGATGCAGTCGCCGTGCAGTCGCTCAGCCGCTTTAACTTCGATCTGGACAGATTGGCGGTCGATGCTGTGAGCGTCAATGGCGAACCTGCGGCATTTGAGCATGTCGATGGCGAACTGATCATCACGCCCCCGCTGCCGATTTCAGACGGCGCGCCATTCACAACGGTGATCGCCTACGGCGGCACGCCGAATGCGTTTCCTGCCGGATCAGTCCGTGAGATCAGCTATTCGGCGGGATGGAACTTCATCGGTGATCGGGTTATGACCGCTAGCGAGCCGGACGGCGCATCGGGTTGGTATCCCGTCAACGATCATCCGCTGGACAAAGCGACATATACTTTTGACATCACTGTGCTTCAACCGGGCTATACGGCGGTCGCAACCGGCGTGCTAACGGAGAGCGAGTCGGTAGGGGAAGGGACGCGGACGGTCTGGGAAATGCGCCAGCCGATGGCGAGCTATCTGGCGTCAGTGCAGATCGGGGTGTTTGCGCTGCAAGAGACGACTGCGCCCAACGGCGTTCCGATCCGCAACTATTTCCCGACCGAACAGCTGGCGCAGGGAACGCGGACGTTCAGCCGTCAGGGCGACATGCTGGTGTTCTTTGAAGATGTGTTCGGCGCGTATCCGTTTGATGTCTATGGCGCAGTGGTGGTTGATCTGCCGCTCTGGTTCGCGCTGGAAACGCAGTCCTTGTCGCTGTTCGGCATCCTTCATCTTCAGCGCGGCGCGATGGCGGAGGAGGTGATCGCGCACGAGCTGGCGCATCAGTGGTTCGGCAACAGCATCTCGCCCGCGCGCTGGCAGGATATCTGGCTCAACGAAGGCTTTGCCACCTATGCATCGTGGCTTTGGTTTGAGCATGATCGCGGCGCAAACCGACTCGATCAGATCGTCCGCGAAACCTACGCCTGGGTGACCGGCGCTTGGCTGATTCGACAGGGCGCGCCCATCGATCAGGACTTGATCGATCGACAGATGGCGGCGCTGGTCGTCCCCCCTGGCAGCCCGCCCGTAAATGACTTATTCAACGGCGGCGGCGTCTATCTGCGCGGCGCTTTGACGCTGCACGCGCTGCGTCTGGAAGTTGGGGATGCCGTGTTCTTCAATATTCTCCGCACTTACTATCACCAGTTCCAGTTCAGCAATGCGCAGGTGGAGGACTTCGTCCGCGTGTCTGAAGCCGTCTATGGTCAGTCTTTGGAGTCGTTTTTTAGAGGATGGCTTTACGAGGCGTTCGTGCCGGACATTCCGGCAATGGGGCTGAGCCGCGTTCGGGCTGACTCGCAGACAGATTAAAAAACTTGCCCAATTGAAAATTAATCGATACTATAATGAAAACGATTACTTTATTGGCGCAAACTGGTATTGTCTGAATATGGCTGACTCAGGCGATTTAACGTCTCTTTTGCTTCGGGTTGAAGCGATCACCAAGAATTTTGGTGCTGTCCAGGCGCTCAAGGGCATCACCTTCGATGTTGAGCGCGGCGAAGTGGTCGCGCTGGTGGGCGACAATGGGGCGGGGAAGTCCACGCTGGTCAAGATCATCTCCGGCGTGTATCAACCCACCAGCGGCAAAATCATCCTCAACGGTCGAGAAGTTCACTTTCCCAATCCGGCAGCGGCGCACGCCGCCGGCGTCGAGACGGTCTATCAGCATCTTGCGCTGATTGAAGAACTCGATGTCGCCGATAACGTCTATCTAGGGCGCGAAACAACCAAATACGGCGTGATCGGTCGGATGATGGGCGTGCTGGATCGCCGCCAGATGCGCCGCGCGACTGCGGCTGCCTTGGAGAGCCTGCACATCAAAATCCCTGCGCCGACGATGCCGGTTCGGATGATGTCCGGTGGACAGCGGCAGGCGGTTGCCATCGGGCGCGCCATGACTTGGGGACGCCAGCTTCTCATCCTTGATGAGCCAACGGCGGCGCTTGGCGTGGAAGAGACTGAGCAGGTGCTGGCGATGATCGAGCGGCTGCGCGATGAAGCCGGCATGACGTTTTTGGTGATCAGTCACAACATGCAGGATGTGTACCGAATTGCGGACAAGATTGTTGTGCTGCGTCAGGGTCGTCATGCCGCAACGCTGCGCAAGCAGGAGACGACGATGGAAGAGATCGTGGCATACATCACGGGGGCGAAATGACGTGGCTACGATAAAAGAAGTCGCGCAGCACGCCGGTGTTTCGGTTGCAACGGTTTCGCGCGTGGTCAATAAATCCGGCTACGTCAGCGTGAGTTTGGAGGAGCGAGTGCGCACTGCGATGCGCGAGCTGAACTACAAGCCGAGCGCGCTGGCGCGCAGCCTGCGCCGTCAGGTGACGCAGACGATTGGGGTGCTTGTGCCGCAGCTCGATCAGCCGTTTTTCAGCACCTTAGCGTTTGCGATTGAAAAGACGCTGTTCGGTCAGGATTACCGCGCCCTAGTGTGCAGTTCCGAAGAGAGTCGCGAGAAGGAAGACGCTTATATCGACATTCTGCTGCGACAGCGGGTGGATGGTGTGGTATTGGCGCCAACGGGTCACAATACTGAGAATATCCATCGTCTGGTGGATGGTGGGGTTCCAGTGGTGATCGTCGACCGCAATCTGCCGCATGTGCCGGTCAATCGCGTCCTGACCACTAACTACCAGGGCGCTTGGTCTGGCGCACGCCACCTCATTGAACTGGGACACTGTCGTATCGCGCTGATCGGCAGCGCGCCGCACAGCGAGGCGATGAATCATCGTCTGGAAGGCGCGCGGCAGGCGCTGATCGAGGCGGGCTGTCCACCGCCCGACGATATGGTGGTGGTGAACACACTTCCTGAATTTGAGCATAGCTACCAGTCAGCGCGTCGGCTGCTGGATCGTCCCCCGGAAAAGCGTCCCACCGCTATTTTTGCGCTCAACGATGTGATGGCAATGGGAGTCTATCATGCGGCGTCAGAACTGGGTCTGACTTTGCCGGATGACCTGTCAGTTGTTGGTTTTGATGACATTCCAGCGGCGCGCTATATCGTTCCGGGATTGACCACCGTCGCTCAGCCGATCTATCAAATGGGCGAAGCAGCAGCGCTAACTTTGATCCGCCACATCCAGGATGACAGCCTGCCACTGGAGACGATTGAGCTTGAGACTCGTCTGGTCGTGCGCGGATCGACCGCGCCGATGGAGCCACACCGATGAGCGCACTTCCATTGACACGTCAGCGCGCTGTGGAGACAGTCGCGCGCTATGGGATCGTTTTGGTTCTCGTCATCATGGTGGCTGCGCTCACGGTGCTGTCGCCGATCATTCGCGGCGAGCAGTTTTTCCTCACCTCGCGCAACCTGATTCAGGTGGCGCTGCAAGCGGCGATCAATGCTATCATCGCCACCGGCATGACATTTGTGATCACCAGCGGCGGCATTGACCTGTCGGTGGGCGCAAATGTTGCGCTCGGCGGCGTGACTGCGGCGCTGTTCATGCGCGATACTGGGATTGGACCTATCGGTGGATTTTTCGTGGCAATGGCAGTGGGCGGGCTGTGCGGCGCGTTCAACGGCTTACTGATTACGCGGCTCGACCTGCCGCCTTTCATTGCCACGCTCGGGACGATGGGCATGTTTCGCGGAATGGCGCTGATCATCAGCGACGGGCGCCCTGTCTATGGATTCGGGCGCGAATTTTTGCAAATCTTCGCCAGACAGATCGATCTACCGCTGATCGGCGCAGTTCCGACGCAGGTGGTCTTTGCACTGGTGATTGCAGTTGTGTTCTGGTGGGTGCTGAACCGGACGAAATTCGGGAAATACACGATTGCCATTGGTGGCAGCGAGGAGACGACGCGTCTCGCCGGGATTCCTGTCAACCGCTACAAGATGGGGATTTATATCCTGTGCGGGCTGCTCACCGGGGTGGCGGCGGCGCTGCTGCTGGCGCGGCTCAGCTCCGGCGATCCAACGTTTGGCACTTTCTACGAGCTGGACGCGATTGCCGCTGCGGTCATGGGCGGCACGAGTCTGAGCGGCGGCGAGGGCAGCATTGGCGGGACGATTGTCGGCGCGCTGGTGATCTCACTGGTGCGCAACGGCTTAAATTTGTTCAATGTCCCCAGCTATTGGCAGGATTTTGTGATCGGCGCAGTGATCGTGCTGGCAGTGATGCTGGATCGCTGGCGTAAACGGCAGACGCGCCGCGTGTGAAGCGAGCGAGAATGAGGAGGTGATCTGCAAATTCATACATAATACATAGAATCAATTTCAGTTTGAGACAGTGAGCCATTTTTTAAGGGAGAAAAACGTCATGCGTAAATGGATCATTCTCATCAGTGTCGCCGCGCTGCTGGCGCTGGCGCTCGTCCCGGTTAAAGCGCAGAGCGACTCGATTCGGATCGGGGCGCTGATCAAGACGGAGAGCAATCCGTTCTTCCGCGTCATGCGCGCAGGCTATGAATTTGCAGCGGCACGCTATGGGGTTGAAATTGTCATTCAGGACGTGCCGCGCGAGGATGCGGCGGAGGATCAGCTCGCCATCCTTGAGACCTGGCTCAATGAGGGCGGTTTCGACGGCTTCATCGTCACGCCGATCCGCGCGACCAGCCTGAACACCGGCTTGGCGGAGGCGACGGCGCGCGGCATCCCGATCATCAATATCGACGAGCTGATCCCGCTTGATTCAGCGGATGATGCAGGGATCGAACTCGCAGCGCAGATTGCATCGAACAATGTCCGCGCGGGCGAGCTTGGGGCGCGGCTGTTCGCGTCGCTGCTGGAGCCTGGGGCGCAGGTGGCGGTGATCGAAGGCGCGCCTGGCACAACCAGCAGCATCGACCGTGTGACCGGGTTCAC
>CALKJO010000004.1 GCA_937995825.1 uncultured Anaerolineae bacterium | reverse complement strand
CGCTACCGGCTCCCGGGCGATCCAGACTTCAGCGAGGCGGTTCGTCAGAACCTGCTGGGCAAGTGTCGGGCGTTGACGGGGCGCGCTCCTGCCGACGACCGTCTGCACCTGGCGTTTGACCGGGACTATCTGTCTCGCGCCAGAGGGCGGGGAACGAAGCTGATCGAGTTCAAAGGGATCTACATCCGCGGGGCGTTTGCGCCGTTTACGCTGACCGGCTCTCCCGAGCTGATCCGCATCGGCTATGAGTGCGGTCTGGGCGAGAAGAACTCCTCAGGGTTCGGGATGGTGTCAGTTCCCAGTTTCTCATCCTGAAAAGTGGGTTCTTCCGGGTACTAAACTCCTAACAAACTAAACTCCTAACAAGTGGAGCATTCGACAAACAGCCAGGGACAGGAGTATTGAATGTGCGGCTGGGTACGGTTCGATTAAAAACTCCTTCCACCAGCATTTTACAACCCGTTTACCCGGCCACACATGCGCTGGAAGGGTATTGACAAGGCCTCCAGGCTGATTTATGATACCCTATGTTTGTGGAAGGAGTGCACACCCTATGATCCTTAAATTTTATCAAACCGGTGATCCGTGGCACGATTGGGGACTCTGCGAGCTCTACGATGTGCTGCAGGAGATCTCTTCAACAGGCAGACTTACCGTCAGTCCGCCGGGTGAGTCGGGTTTTACGGTCGAAGGGGAGTTGACGCCGGATGAGTTCGGAAGGGCGGTGCACGCCCTCATGAGTGCCAGCGACCGCTGGAACAGTCTGCATCCCCGATTCGAGGAAGGGAAAAAGATTGAGCGGTGCAAGCCGCGTATCGTCAACGGCAGGCGTGTGCCTGGTGAGAAGTATGAGGCGAAGGTAAGCCCTGAAGAGTGGAAGGCGCACGGGTGTCGGGGAGAAAATCCTCCGTCGGTTGCTCGTAATCGCTGTCAGAGGATTTCCAACATCCCTCTTACACCCAAAAGTCTGGATGCATTGCTGCTGCCAGAAGGAGGGGAGGACAGTTTTGAAGGGATCGCTGCCAGAGCAGCCACTTACGGCGTGACGGTGGACGTGACCCAGGGAGCCAATCCTATGGTAGCCAAGCACCACTCCAATGGAAAGGTGCGCGGTCCCTCCGGATCCAATTCGACCCTGACAGCCTCTTCTCAATTCCTGCTGCCCTGCTTCTGTGCGACTGTCAGTCCATGGAAGCCCTTTGTGAAGGAGGATGACTGTGTCGTGTTACTGCCCGACAACCTTCCTTTCCCGCGGGCGCTGCGTTTGTGGAGGCATATGCGGCTCAGTGGCAAACTGATCCATCCGGACTCAGAGAAGGGGGAGATGTATCGCAATCTTCCTCTACGTGCAGATGGGGATGAGGCGAAACTGCTGGTGCTTCTGGACGCGCTGCAGGATCGCCTGGTAGTTCGGGAGCAGACCGAACTTCTCGGGGAGGAGATACCCCTGTTGAATGACTGGATCGCCATTCATTTTAACTCGGGTACCAATGTAACCATCGGTGCAATCCACCGCATTGAGGTTCCGGGCGAGGTCTTCCCGCTGCTTGCTCCAATTCCGCAGCCGGAGTACTCGAAAGACGAGGGGGAGGTCTCCTTTGTGAAAAACTGCCTCGCAGGGATTCGTGTGGAGGATATGCCGGTTCAGAGTTACATCGCGCGCAGTCTGTTCCTGATACATCAAAATCCTCGCGAAGCGTGGCGGGGGCTGATGTCTGCTGCCATGATGCTCTACAAGAACGTAGACCGTGCGAATAATACCAATCGTAACTCTGCGCAGCTTTTGTCTCACTTCTACACTCATTTTGCCAGGAGAATACTTGCTATGACGGAAGCACAGATTCAAAGTTGCCGGAAGATCGGGGAGTTGATCGGCAGCGCCTTTCATCGGGATCTGACGATCATTTCTCGTCTGCACAACACCTCTTCTCCCGGAGACCTGCGCGCGAATATGGAGCTGGTCGCTTTTCGGCTGTTCAAGATGAGCACGGGAGAGGACATGACTGGTTTGTGGAATATCAGCCCGGAGGAGTTTCAGTCAGTCTTGGACCTTGCGGGAACGGATGACTGGCAGTCCGTCGCGCATACGATCAGCGCATTTGCCAGCTTGAAGGCTTTCAATCAGAACCTGAGTGAAAGGAGATCGAACGCATGAAAACTTCTGGGGTCACCATCACCTGGCTGAGCAAGGTGGATCTGAGCAACATCAACAGCGGAGAGGGCGGAGGCGGCAATGTGGTGGAGCTGAAGACCTATCGCTCCGGAAAGAGACCCTATGCCAGCGGTCAGTCCGTGCGTCACGCCCTGCGTGAGGCGCTGGAAAGGGGGAATCCTGGCTGCATCAAGTCTACTCCGGAGGCTCCCAGCGGGGACATCAAGGAGGACTGGCTCTGCGATCTGTTTGGCTATCTCAATCCGCGCAAGGGCGAAGGTTCAGACCGCCGATGGTCTCCCATCAAGTGCACTCCAGCACTCGGACAGGTCGACTCGGAGATCGTCACCGATCTGCTTCTGCGCATGAGCGATCTTGAGAAAGATGAGAAAAAGGCGACCAAGGACCAGCGGCTGGCTTATGTTCAACTGACGGAGAATATCTTCCGTACCGGGATGTCCATAGATGTCTTTTCGGTTGGACGCAGGCTCATTGTGGAGGGTGACAAGAGTAGTAAGAAGATCACGAAGCGTGATTTTTTAGATGAGATCGGAGACGAAGAGCGCAAGAAGCGTGTTCAAGCCGTCATTAAGGCATTGGCACAGATGGGAGATTTTGCCAAGCAGGCGCGCAATGCGGTCAGTTTTGCTCCCGACCTCTTTTTTGCTGCGGTGTCGCCCGTCTATACGCAGCGCGGCTTGAGAACGCTGGAGATTGATCCGGAGGGGAATCTGGATCTGCCGGTTCTGGAGACGGTGGCAAAGGATTTGAAAGAGCTTGGCGCCACACTCTTTATGGGACATACCCCCGGCGTGATTCGAAACGACGCCGAGCTTCTCGAGCTATGCAGAAGTTTGGAAATTCCTGTGAAGAGTCCGGTTCAGACACTCAATGCGGTTGCTGAAAAGGTGGACTAATATGGGCATGGAAGTCTGTCTTGGTCTGCGGTTGACGGCTCCCTTCTGGTGCAGTTTCCGCGATCCATCCAGCAGCAACGTCCATCGCACCTTTCCGGTACCTCCTCCAACAACGCTGTACGGTATGATCGCTGCCGCACTCGGTTTGCGGCAGGACGACTACTCGCGGCGCGATGAGATGCGCTTTACCGTAGCGATCGAGAGCGCCGGAGAGGCTGTGGAGACCTACAGCAAGTGGATGAAAGCAGCGGAGGGACCCAAGGGGGAGGAGGATAAGAAGGCTCGCGAAGCGATGCGTCAGCGGGGGCTGTTGACCCCAGATGAGTCGCTCTGGATCTCCACGCCTCTGATCCGACAGAAACTGATGCAACCGGTCTATCTGGTCGGAGTGCTCTGTTTGCCAAAGGTGGCAGAAGAGATCGCCGAAGCCTTGCGCCGCCCGTTCTTTCCTCTCTCTCTGGGTGAGAACGATGATCCGGTAGATATTGAAGTCCTTGGGTGTCAGGAGCCTTTTCCTGCATCAGGACCAGCGACCGGTGTAGTTTCCGGAGTTCAGGAGGGAGGTGTGCTGGTCAACCTTCCAGTTCGGTTTCACCGGGGTGAACGTGGGAGATGGACTCTGGAGCGGTGGCTCGCTACCGTTCCCAAGCCAGGGTTTCCGGTTTCTGTCAGCCAACCCAATCTTGTCTCGTGTCATGGGCAAGTATGGGAGTTCGAACCGATCAGGGAATCTGCCCTGGCTTCATAGCTGTGTGGGAAATACCAGTATCCTCGGAAGGGAGAAGGCATCACGGTGAGTGTGCTAGCAAAATCGGATCCAGAAGTCTGTCTGCGAGACCATCTTGCAGATGTAGATGATGCCATAAAGTACCTTTTGACTCCTGCTCGGCTGTCGGCATTCACCCGGATAGGTATTTCAAAGGAGCAGGCTGCAGACCTGGTGTCGCGAGCTGCGTGGTTTCATGATTTTGGCAAAGCGACCGTTGAGTGGCAAGAGCGTCTGCGCGAAAAACGCAAACTGCCTCAGCATGCCATGACCTCGTTTTTTGGCATGTTATGGGCATGGGGACTGACCTCTCTTGAGGCAGTTGATGCCCTGCCACCGGAGCAGCTTGCTGTTGCTCTCGCTGTTTTAGCCCACCACGGTCAGTTGCATCAGGGAATGTTTGCACGGGAGCACTATTCCCGCGAAAGGATCTCCCTCATCGTAGATGAGTGGAATCGGTTGGTGAGCGATCTGCCCTGGCAGACTGCTCGTGCACCTCTGCCATCCAAGCCTGTGCCGGCAGAGAGGATCTGCACCATGGTTGAGAGAGCCAAAACAGTCTGTCTGAATCATGCCCGCAAGAAACCTTATTTTCGCGGACTCTACTGTCTGATCCTGACACTGCTGGTCTCTGCGGATCATGCAGTGTCTGGCGGCCTCCAGCTGTCTGAGCGCAAGGTGTCGTATCCGAACATGCCAGGCGAGCCTACCGACTTTCAATCCAAAGTGAGATTTCATCCTTCGGAGGTGTTATGTGCTGTGGCAGGGTGTGGATCGGGTAAGACAGCGGCAGCTTTGCTCCGTGCGGCAGAACTGGCGAATAGAGCCGAGGTAGACCGGGTAGTCCTGTGTCTGCCAAGCCGGTTTACCAGCAACAGTATGATGCGCGACCTGGTGGACACAGAGAAGTATGGATATCCTCATGGACATGTGGGGTTGGTTCACTCGGAGGCTCTGCAGGTTTTACAGAGCCTCGATCTGGCAGTCGGGAAAAACCGGGATGAAGAGGAGAGGGACTATCCCGGCACACCGGAAGAGGAGTTCTCGAAAGCCGTCCGTTATGAGCATCCCGTCACCGTCAGCACAGTAGATCACCTTCTCATGAGCCTGTATCACGGTTTTCGTTTCAGCGACAGAGCTTTTGGCAATCTGATGTCTTCGCTGGTAGTTTTTGATGAAGTCCATGCTTATGATACAACGACTTTTAATGCTATTCGTGAGGGGCTTGAGGTCTTGAAACTACATTCGATTCCCACATTGTTCATGTCGGCAACTTTGCCCTCTTCACGACGACACTTCTTCGGTTTGGACGATAGGGTGACGGTGATAGAGAAGGAGAATGCTTATCGTCCATTCATCGTGGAGCGTGTAGAGTCTTCGCTTACTGTCAGGTCCGCCAGGTTCCCGGAAGCCAGTGCGACAGCACGATCACTATTGCACGATGCGTGGGGATTAAAGCTTGCGGTGTATGTGAATCAGATTGAGCGCGCGAAAGCATTGGCTCGGGCAGCGAAAGATGAGTTGCCGTGTACGAGGGTCTTCTGTTATCATTCCGAACTTGCACCCAAAGATCGGGTCATGCTGGAGGAGCATATCATCTCGGCGTTTCGAGAAGAGGCTCCTGTCGCTCTGTTTGCGACCCAGGCAGCAGAATTGAGTCTGGATATTTCAGCCGACCGTATGATTACCGAACTGGCTCCGGCAGATGTTCTGGTACAGCGTGCTGGCAGGCTACATCGCAGAGGGACAGAGCCAGTACAATCAACGGCAGCATCTCGCGTATCTGCTGGCTTTGTCTATCTTCTGCAGATAGCCCCACTTTTAGATGGAAGCGAGGAGCCGACAGCTGCTAAATATGCACTGCTTCCCTATAAGGATGAGGAGCTCCTGCTTAGGACATGGGAGACGGCTCCCTGGGGGCTTGCCTTCGATTTTGAGCTCGGTTTGAGATGGTGCGAGGCAGCATTGAATGAACTGCCCCAAGAGCGCGATACAGGCTTACTCAGGGCGTCCAGATTTGATGCTGTCTTTGGCAATAAGCCTCAAGTAAATTATGGAGAAGAAGGAGATTCCGGACTGGTAACCATCCGTGACCGAGATGAAGAGACCCGTCTGGTTGTGCCAGAAGTTTATTTACCCTACCTGACAGATGCATTGAGTGAAGTCGCAAGGTACCAGGTGCCCATTTCACGAAGAAAATACTTCAGTCTGAAGCAGGCAGGGTTCATTGAGGAGCGCTTTATTTCAATTGTTCTTTGCAGGGGACATCGTAAGGAGAGGTCTATTTCTTACCCTGTTCATGTCGTCAAGTCTTGTATACACTATGATCCGAACTACATTGGCTTCGATTTTCAGATAAGTAGTGAGGAGTTGGCTTCTAAGTTGCCTGGAGATAACATCCTTGACTGACACACATGACATCTTGGAGAAAACAGCAAGCTTCCAAACATCCCTGCAGGTCCGCGGCACGGAAGTTCACTACGGCGTGCTGTGCGAGCGGAAGCTGTGGTGGTTTACGCGCGGGATGGAGCAGGAGCACGGGTACGACCGGGTGGCAGAGGGGCGGCTGCTGCAGGAGGAGACGTATGCAGGGCGGAGCCGGGACCTGATGCTGGACGGAGCGCTGCGGATAGACGGTCTGGATGTGGAGGGTGAGGGGATCGAGGCGGTGGTGACGGTGCATGAGGTGAAGATGAGTCGGGGGGCGAGGCGGGCGCAGCGAATGCAGCTGCTCTACTACCTCTACGCGCTCAGGCAGCGGGCAGTGGATCCGGTGCAGGGCGTGCTGGAGTATCCGAAGGAGAGACGTCGGGAGGATGTGCCCCTGACCCCGCAAGCCGTCGTCGAGGTGGAGGAGACCCTGCAGCGGGTGGCGCAGGTGCGCGCACTGCCCGCGCCGCCCGAGGTGCCGGAGCCTATGTCCGTCTGCAAGAAGTGCGCCTATCAGGAGCTTTGTTGGGGGTAGAGATGATTCTTCAGAGATTGACGTGGTAATTTGCAGTGAAAGGAGGATAATCATGAGCAGAAAGCTGCCTGCTGCTCCAGAATGGAGCCCCCCCGATCGAGATCTACAGGCGTTCACGCTTCGCCTGAAACTGATTACCCCGATGTTTGGCGGCGGATACGAGACCCGCAACGTAGACCCGGTCACGCCGATCCGTGCCGCTGCTATTCGAGGACACCTGCGCTTCTGGTGGCGGGCGCTCCATGGCGGACAGTTCGGCTCCGCAAAGGAGCTGTTCCTGCGAGAAACAGAGCTGTGGGGCAGCGCAGAGAAGCCTGGCAGCATTCTGCTGCAGACGCAGATGACGAGTTTTGGCAACAGCAAGCCCCATTCGAAGATCGCTCCTCGCTCCGACCCAAAGCAGGGACCGCGCGAAGGCTTCTTTCTGTTTCCCTTCCAAAAGTCTGAAAAAGAAAAAGAGGGAATACCCGAAGCCAGCGCACAGGAAAACGTCCGATTTCAACTGGTCGTGTGGTTCCCTTCCATCTTTGAAGACGAGGTGCGGAACACCCTGCGCGCATGGATCTCACTGGGGGGAGTAGGGGCACGAACTCGGAGAGGATGCGGCGCGCTGACGGTGGAGGATACCCCTGAGAAGTGGCTGCCTCCAAAGCAGGATAGTGATCGTCAGAAGTGGTTTCGTAACCTGTTGACTCCCACGGAATCGTCTCACACAACGTTTCTTGCCGGCGGCTCACTCGTCTGGGGAAATCCGGATAGTGACCCAAAGAGGATCTGGAGTGAACTCGGCAGGTTCTGGGCTGCATTTCGGAAAGGGCATGTTGGCACACACAACTACTCTCCGATGACCGGGTCCAAATGGGCCGACTACCGGAATTTAACCCGATGGAAGAGGGAGAGTAGTCAGGCAAACCTTCCGTTGGCAAAACCATACCTCGGTCTTCCCATCATCTACCAGAATTTCAAGAACGGCAAGTTTGCCGGGACGATCGAAGCAGGTGTCAGCGGGCGCATGGCGTCTCCCGTGATCCTCAAACCGATGGCTTTGGCGGATGGGACACTTTGCCCCCTGGTGGTAGTTCTGCACGCTCCGAAACCGGAGAGGATCAAGATCGATGGTACCGATGTATCCCTGCAGAACCTGTCCAATGATCCGGTGCTGAAGGACCTTGGAGCAAAGGATCCGCTAGAGGCGGTCATCAAAGCTGCAGAAAAGTCCTGGAAAACGAAAGGTTTCACGCTGGAGGCTCTGCCATGAAACACCTTCTCTCCGTTTCTATCGGGCCGGTGCAGGAGTTCATCGCGGCGGCGCGCAAGACCTCCGATCTGCAGGCAGGCTCCTCCCTGCTGGTGGAGACCGCACGGCAGGTTGCCAAGAGGCTTGAGCAACAGGGCGAACTCATCTTTCCATGCAGCGCCGACGCGGACTCCATTCCCAACAAGATCCTCATCGAGCTTTGTGAAGGCGTAGAGCCTGCTCAAGCGGCGCAGGATGCAAGGCGGGCAGCGCAAGAGTATCTCAAACAGCAGTGGGAAAAGGCGAAACGCAAGATCCCGGCAGACTGTCTGGATTCTGAGCTTGCCGATGAGCAGATTGAACGCTTCCTGGAGTTCTACGCGGCGTGGGTTCCCATGAATGGCTGCTATGCTGAAAAACGAACGCAGGTGGATAGACTGCTTGCCGGGCGCAAAGCGCTGCGCGACTTTGAGCAGCCTATGAGCCGCGCAGGCAGACCCAAAAGCCCGCTCGATCCCTCACGAGACTGTGTGCTGACCGGCGACAGGGATCGCAAGCTGTCCGTGCCCTCGCTCTCCCTGAAACCCCGCGAAACACTAGACGCCATCTCCCTGTTGAAACGGGCGCGGGGCATGGAATCCAAAGGGGAAAAGCCGTTTTCGACATCCATGATGGCGGCGCGCGCCTACCTGCGGCGTACCCCGGAGGAACTTCACCAGCCGCTGATAAACCTGGCTGAGGATCTCGGTCAGGGGAAAGACTTCAGCGACCTGCTCTATCCGGAGCGGACGGCGGATCTGCTGGAGGAGATGGGACTCACGGCTTCAGCCGTGAAGGATTATACAGAGCGAGCGACAGCGGCGAGGAAGCAGGTCCTGAATCATCTCAAAAAGAGCGAGTTCCCGGCATACTACGCCATCCTTGCAGCGGACGGGGACAGGATGGGGCAACTGCTCTCTGGTATGAAAGACTCGCAGAAACACAGGTGTTTCTCCAAGAATCTGGCGGAGTTTGCGAATGAGGCTCGCAAGCTCATTTGTTGCGAATTTCACGGACATTGTGTCTACACCGGCGGCGATGACATCCTTGCGCTCCTTCCGGTGACAGGCGCGGTGGACTGCGCCAGACGGCTGGCATCTCTCTTCAATGGGCAGATCGGGGCGACTCTCTCCGTTGGCGTCGCCATTGTGCATCATCTGGAGAACCTGCAGATCTCAGTCGAGCGGGCGCGTGCGGCGGAGCGGGAGGCGAAGAAGCGGCGCAACTCGCTGGCGGTCGCTCTGCACACACGGGGCGGCGCTCCCGTGCTGGTGGCGGAAGAGTGGGGCGACGAGGTCTTCAGAGAGTGGAACGACTGGATCCGCGCGTTCAGCGAACCTCCGAAAACGGACGGGGCTTCTAAGAAAAAAGGGTTGTCAAGAGGCTTTCCCTATGAGCTTCTGGCGCTCACAAGGGAATGGACAGAGGGGCTTGACGCGGACCTTCTCTATCGGGAGGCGAGGCGAATCCTGCACAAAAAGGAAGGCAGTCAGAAGCCGGAACTGCCGGATAGACTGAAGGCAATGGGGCGCGCAGAGTGGGAGACATTTGCCCGGAAGCTGGTAATCGCCCGGTTCATCGCGGGGTTGATGCTAGGAGGAGAGGCATCATGAGTGGACAACTGCTGAGACTGCGGGGGGTAGACCCGCTTCTTTTCCGGGACGGACGACCGTTCTCCAGCGAAAAGGGCGCGCTCTCTGCACGCACGCTGCCGATTCCTACGCCGGGCACGGTGGCGGGCTTCCTGCGCACGCTGTACGGGGATCGGCATGGGTGGGATTGGAATGATCCCGTCAAGCAGCAGGAGGCGCTGGGTATCCCGGTGGCGGGACTGCTGCTGATGTGCAATAAGGAGCCGGTTTTCGCAGCGCCGGCGGATGCGGTGGTCTACCGCCCGGATAAAGCGCAGGAAGATGCGCTCATGACCCTGCGTCCCTGTGAAAACCCGGCGGGATGTGATCTGCCGGACGGGCTGCTGCCGCTCAACGTCACCGAGGACGTGAAACCTGTTTCCGGTTACAACCTGTGGCGCGGGAGCGATATGCACCGGTGGCTGGCGGATCCGGAGGGGAGACTGCAGCCAATTCCGGCAAAGTTGGAGGGACCTGTGATCGAGGAGCGGGTGCATGTCGCCATAGACAGCCAGACCGGCAGAAGCGACGAAGGGAAGCTCTTCACGGCGCAGTTTGTCAGCTTCGAGCGTCTGCTTCAGGAGAGCAGCGCATGCTCGTTCCAGGAGTGGTCACTGCTTGCGCGGATAGAGACGTCGGACGGTAAGTCGCTGGCAGGCGGCGGGACGCTGGGTGGGGAGCGGCGTCTGGCAGTGGTGGAGAGCGTGTCGTCCGAGGAGTGGGTCTCCTGTCCGGAAGAGCTTGGAAAGAGGATCGCTGCGAGCAGGAAGGCACGCCTGATTCTGGCGACTCCGGCGATCTTTTCCGGCGGCTGGAAACCCGGCTGGCTGGATGCGAACCTGCAGGGGACGCCTCCGGGCATGGAGGGCGTCCGTCTGAAACTGATCTCGGCGGCGGTCAAGCGTCGCGAGCCGGTCAGCGGCTGGGACTATGCTTCCGGTGCCCCCAAAGAGGTTCGCTGGATGCCGCCGGCTGGATCGGTCTACTTTTTTGAGGTCGTTGAAGGCAGCGCAGAGCCGTTGTCGAGCGCAGGCTGGCTGCAGTCTGTGAGCGACCGGGAGCAGGACCGGCGCGACGGCTACGGGCTTGCGCTGTGGGGCGTCTGGTAAAGAAAGGTGCGAAGAGATGAGTAAACCCGGTGTAAAGATGATCTATCTGCATGCGCTGACGCCAATTCATTCGGGAACGGGGCAGGCGGCGTCGGTGATTGATCTGCCCATTGCCCGCGAGAAGGCGACCGGCTGGCCCGTGATCCCGGCGAGCAGCCTGAAGGGTGTGCTGCGGGACGACTGGAGAAACAACGGGAAGGCGGATAAGGAGCAGGATGCGTTTGGGAGCGTGGATCGCGCGGGAGCACTGGTCTTTGGGGATCAGCGTATCCTCTGCCTGCCGGTGCGCAGCTTCTTCGGGACGTTTGCCTATGTTACTTGTCCCCTGGCTCTGTACCGCTACTATCGCGACTGCATGGCGCTAGGAGTGCAGATCGAGGGGCATGCGCAGCCCTCTCTCAAAGAGGTTCAGAAGGCGCTTGTGACCGGCAGCAGCGTCCTCAAAAAAGACAGTCAGGTCTATCTGGAGGATCTGGATCTGACCGCACAGGAGTCGGACGAGGCAGATACCATTGGAAAGCGTCTGGCTGAGAGTCTGTTCCCCGATAAACAGGATACATTTGTCACACGCTTTGCCATCGTCAGCGATGAGACCTTCAACTTCCTGAGCGAGACAGCGACGGAGGTGACCGCGCGGGTGCGCCTGCAGGACGACACCAAGACGGTGGCGTCGGGCGGGTTGTGGTATGAGGAGGCGGTTCCGGCAGAGGCGATCTTCTGCGGACCGGTGATGCTTTCGGGACCGGCGCAGCGCAACGGGGGGGCGGATCTGCTGGAGGCGCTGACCAACCGGATGATCCAGATCGGGGGCAAGTCTTCGGTGGGACGGGGGCTTTGCCGGATGGTGGTGGCGAAATGAAGACGCGAGCGCAGAGCGATATGGAGCTGGCGGCAGATTTGATCAAAGCTATTGCAGTTCAGTACGAAGACAAACGCCACGAGACGCGGTTGATCTACGGCGGGCTGTGCCACAGTTTTCCGGTGATGGTGCGGACGTGCGGGCTGTGTCAGGCGCTGGCGTTCTCCGCGTCGAAGGCGAGTGGCGATGGCAGCCGGGCAAAAGCGCACAGGCTGATCCTGGAGCATGTCGGCAAACTGATCGGGCAGAAGGATCCGCTGACAGCGGTGCGCGAGGCGGATACGGTGCAGTACATGCTCTACACCCGCCGCGTGCTCTCTGCATGGATCTACTTCAAGCGGTTCGCGGAATCGATCCTGGAGGTGAAGAGCGCAAAGGAGGGACAGGATGGCTGATCATTCGATCCGACGCGCTCTGGCGGGGGTGCAGACGCCTGCCTTCGATCATCCCGGACTGGCGCTTGCCCGCTACCTGAAGAGCCAGGATGAACAGCATGCCGATGTGCGCTTTCTGCATGATAAGGTGCAGTCATCTGCGGCAGGCGAAGCCTATACGACTGCTTACGCGCGTTGGAAGAGGGGGGCAGAAGCGGCGGGCTTTCTGCTCTTTGAAGAAAAGCTTGGGGGACCGCTGGCGATCGGGCTGGGCAACGAATCGGTAACAGAGGTCGGGCTGACGACGCATTTCACCTACGGGATGCCTGTGATCCCCGGATCGGCGGTCAAGGGGCTGTGCCGGCGGGGCGCGCTCCTGCTGCGCAAC
>CALKJO010000003.1 GCA_937995825.1 uncultured Anaerolineae bacterium | reverse complement strand
CAGAGTCGCGCGGGCGCTGCGAGCCGGCAGCACCCTGGCAGACCTGATCACCGCCAGCGGTGGCGATGTGGATGTGGTAACGGCGGACGCGATCGCCATTTTGTCGGAACGGGTTGAAACAGCGCTGGTCAATGGGCGGATTACGCAGGCGCGCGCGGACAGGCTGATAGCTGAGATCGAACAGCGCGTGATTGATGTGATCTATGGCGGGGCGGGATTGGGCAGACGGCTGCGCGACCGTTTCGCGATGCGGCTGCCTCTCAATCGCATGGCGCTGATCGAAGCGGCTGTGGAGGCGACCAAGCTGACTCGTGGTCAAATTCTCGGTCAGTTGATCGACGGCGCAGCGCTCGGCAGCATCATCACTGAAAACGGCGGCGATGTGGATGCAGTCATTGCAGCGGCGGCGGCAGATGCGGCGCTGCGGCTCGATCGGGCGGTTGCGCATGGGCGCATCACACAGGCGCAGGCGGATCAACTGCTTCAGGAACTGACCGACAGGCTCCGCCAAGCGATGGACGGGACACTGCGTCTGAGTCGCCGACTGTTTTAGCCGGCTGCGTTTAGGCGCAGATGCACAGGCTCGCACGGGCTGTCCGGCGAGCCTCATTGCTATTCCGGGAGTTGAAAGAGGCGCTCGGCGTTAGCGGTGGTGGCGCTGGCGATCTCATCGAGAGGGAGACGGCGCAGCGCCGCGATGCGTTCCGCAACCAGCCGGACATATGCAGGTTCGTTGCGCTGACCGCGATGCGGTATGGGGGTGAGATAGGGGGCATCGGTTTCGATGAGCAGCCGATCCAGCGGCATCAGTGCGGCAATCTGACGCAGATCGTCGGCATTTTTGTACGTGATTGAACCTGTGAAACCGAGATAAAAACCACATGCCAATGCGCGTTCGGCAGTGGACTGCGGCGCGGAGAACGAATGCAGCACACCAGGACGATCACGAATCGAGGGTGGAAGATCGCGCGCCCATGCTTCGAGAATGGCGATCACATCGTCGCTCGCCTCGCGGTTATGGATGATGACGGGCATCTCCAGATCGCGGGCAAGCGCGAGCTGCGCCTCAAATGCGCGCCGCTGCGACGCCTTTGGGCTTTTATCCCAATGATAATCAAGACCGATCTCGCCAATCGCCACCACTTTGAGGGCGGACGCCAGCTCGCGGATCAGATCGAGATCGGCGCTGGTGAATGCGGCGGTGTCGTTGGGATGAATCCCGACCGAGGCGAACACGCCTGCATATTCAGCGGCAAGCGCGACCGCCTGCGAGGCGCTGTCTGCATCCACCGCCGGGATCAGGATGCGCGAAACGCCGGCGCGGGCAGCGCGTTCGACCACAGCGGCGCGATCTGTGTCGAACTGATGGAAATTGAGATGACAGTGAGTATCGATCAGGTTCAAAGTTGATGTTCCGCTTTGAGCTGATCGTAATCCGCTTTGACCATCATCTCGATCATCTGCTCGAAGGTCACGGTAGGTTCCCAGCCGAGGACGGCGCGCGCTTTTTCGGGATTGCCGATCAGCAGATCGACTTCAGCCGGACGCATGAACTTAGCATCCTGCACAACGTAGCGCCGCCAGTCGAGATCGAGGCAGTCAAAAGCGACCTCGATGAGCCGCTGAACGGAATGCGTTTTGCCTGTGGCAACCACGTAATCATCTGGCGTGGGCTGCTGAAGCATCAGCCACATGGCGCGGACGTAATCGCCAGCATAGCCCCAATCCCGTTGGGCATCGAGATTGCCGACGCGCAGTTCATTTGCCAGCCCCAGGCTAATTTTGGCGGCGTTATAAGTCACTTTATGGGTCACAAATTCCAGACCGCGACGCGGACTCTCGTGATTGAACAGAATGCCGCTGCTGGCATGGAGGTTGTAGCTTTCGCGGTAGTTGACCGTGATCCAATGCCCGTAGACTTTCGCCACCCCATACGGGCTGCGGGGATAAAAGGGCGTGCGCTCAGTTTGCGGCACTTCCTGAACTTTACCGAACATCTCGCTGCTGGATGCTTGGTAGAAGCGGATGGTGGGATCGACGGCGCGAATCGCGTCCAGCATCCGTGTGACGCCGATGGCGGTGATGTCGCCAGTTAAAATCGGCTGTACCCATGAAGTCGGGACGAAGCTCTGCGCCGCAAGGTTGTAAACTTCGTGCGGTTGGCTTTCGCGCAGCGCGTAGATCAGGCTGGTGAGATCAGCCAGGTCGCCGGGGATGAAGTGTATCTTGTCTTGGATGTGGCGGATGCGTTCGAAGTTGATATGGCTGGTGCGTCGGACAAGTCCATAGACCTGATAGCCTTGTTCAAGCAGGAGTTCCGCCAGATAAGAGCCATCCTGCCCGGTAATGCCACTGATGAGCGCGCTTTTTTGTGTCATGTTGGTTTCTCAGGGTTGAGTATGAGCGCTGACAGCATGTCCGCCAGCGCCCATGCGCATGAAAGATCAGGCGTCGAAATCTTCGCCGTCGCCCGCTTCACCGGATGGGAGGATGCCTGCGCCAGACTCCGGCGTCATCGTGCCGCTTGGCGTGCTGGTGATCAGCGGAACATCCTCAAACGAGAAGAGTCTCCCATTGCGGGTCAGAACGAGATAGGAGCCGAAAACCCATCCCTCAATGCCTTCAAAAGTGACTCGCAGCCACTCGCCAGTCTCATTCTGACCGCTGACGATGAGCTGAGTCCCGGAGGGGATAAGCGCCAGCGATTCGGCATTCACATTCGGGCGTCGGCGCAGATGCAGGTTAGCGCCCGGATTGAGGCGAACCTCTCCGATAATGGCATCGCGCACCGGATTGATCGTTGGCGCGGGCTGCAGTGCGATCCCGCCGGCAAAGGTGCTGCCGCGTTCCGTGTCAGGCGTGATAGCAATCTGATTGCGCGCCTCCAGAGCTTTAAGGTCAGTCGGCGCGCCGTTGAGCTGGAAGCTAACAAATTCCAGGCTGACCCAGCCGCGCACGCCGCCGCCAGAAGCATCGGCATAGCGAATGAAAGCCCAGTCTCGCCCCTCGTTGACTCCGAGAACTTCGAGCGTGGTTCCACTGCTGACCAGCGCCAGCGATTCGCCAGCGGTGGCAGGGGTGCGGCGAATGTGGACATTGACTCCCGGACTGAGGTTGCCGACGACGACGGTCACGACATCTTGCGGCGCGGACGGGGGCTGGATAGAGGTGTTGGCAGCGACACCAGCTCGGTTGCGCGGGATGGTTGGAAGATCGCGCAGTGATATGGTGCGCCCTTCAGGACTGAGGACGGAGACATACAGGGCGTTGACCCAGGCATTGATCGTCCCGCCATCCGGTGTGTCATAGATGACGAACAGCCAGGTGGCTTGTGGGTCTAAATCCTGACCTGGTTCAAGCAGCGAGGCGGGATCGGGGATTGGCGTCGGCGTTGGCACACCAGGTTCAAGGGTCGGCGCGGCGGTCGCGCCTGGCAGCGGTACGGCTTCACCCTCTCGACCGAGGACACGCAGCGCGCTGTTTGCCGGCGCCAGACCGAGCGAAAGCGCCTGGCTGCTCGGATACTGGCGGAGATGCAAGTTCGCGCCCGGATTGAGGACGACACGGGCGATGATGCCGGGTGTTGGCGCAAGCGTAGGCGCAGCGATCACCGGTGGTGTCGGTGTGGCAGTGACGACGATCACCTGCGGCTGCGCGGCGCTGTCAGGCGTTGGCGTGGCGGTAACGATGATCACCTGCGCGCTTTCCACCTGCGTCGGCTCAACTGCAACCACTGGTGCTTCTGTCGGAACGCTGACAATCGCGGGCGCGGCTGCGCTGCCTGGGGCGCTGGCGATTGTTTGTGCGATGCTGGCGGGCGCGAAGACGACGATCTCCGGTTCGTCTCCGACGACGAGAACGGTGTAATGAACGCCGCCATAAATGCCGCCAGGTAAATCGAGCGTAGTTTCGGCGCTGGCTGTTGCGGTGTCAGCGGTGATGCTGATGGTGGCGACGCTGGACTGCAGCGATGCCATGCCGACACTGCCCGATGGGACGCTGCTGATCAGCACAACATCATCGACGCTGGCGGACGCTGTGCCGCTGGTCAGTCGATTGATCAGCGTCAGCGCGCTGACCGCGGGCGAGATGCTGGCTGCTGGGTCTAATAAAACATCGAGAGCTGGCGTGCCGTCTGTTGTCAGCGCGAATGCGCTGATGTAGCCGTCGCGGGTGACGCTCAGCGTTCCGCTGAGCAGGTCGGAGTCTGCTCCCGGCAGCCGAACGGTGACCGGATATGTACCGACCGGTACAGCGAGATAATCGGTGACCTGACCGAAAGCCAACGCCGGTGCGATCAGCGTATTGTTGATGTAAACATCGACGGCAGGCGCTTCAGGGATTCCGTGACCGACGCGCACAAATCCGCCGGTGATTTCTGGCCGCGTCGGCGCAGAGAGCGTCAAAAGGCTGGGCTGAGTGGCTGTGCCGTAGACAACAATGATGTAAGATGTGCCGGTGTTGAGGGGGAAATCCGCTGCTGGAAGGATAGGGTTGTCGAGTGTGCCGCCAGCGGGGACGACTCCGAAACTGTAGGTGTTGGCGTCGATGTCAAATGTCCCGAAGGGCTGATTGTAGCCGAGGCTAGGGATGACAACACGCCCATCCCCCAGAACGACATCGACCGCGCCGGCGCTTTCAACAGCATGGATGGCAGTCAGACGAGTTTTGCCGAACGGAAGTGGATTGAGATCATCGTTGTACGCGCTGAAACGCAGCGTTTGCGTGCCGGAGGCGATCAGTGTCGTTGCAGTCCCTGGGGCGCTCCCAACCGTTTGCTGCCACAGCGGCGTTGTGACTCCGGTCTGCGTGACAACAATCGTGTTGTCTCCGGCGCTCACACTGACATAGCTGGACGCGCTACCGTACCGAAGCTCGCGGATCGCGAGCTGACCGTTTACATAAACATCGATGGATGAAGCGCCTGGCACAACATGGACAAAGCGCAGCAGCGCTCCATCGGACTGCCCGAAGGCAGGCAGAACGCCGAGTCCAAAGACCAGCGCTGCCATCAGCGCAGCAAAAACGAAGCGGCGTGGTTTCATCGTCTCTTTCCCTCCAGTGGTTTGAGTCAGACTGCGAATCCGCCTTCCATGCGCGTAGATCACGTACCCTCGCGCCATTCGTTCAGGTAGGCGGATTGTTCGGGTGTTAGCGTATCGATGCGCACCCCCATCGACTCCAGCTTGAGCCGCGCAATTTCGCGGTCGATGTCATCAGGGATGGTATAGACAGCCGGCTTCAAATCTTTGCCATAGCGGATCATGTATTCTGCTGCCAGTGCCTGGTTTGCGAAGCTCATATCCATCACACTGGCGGGATGTCCTTCCGCCGCCGCCAGGTTGATCAGCCGTCCTTCGCCGAGCAGATAGAGCGATTTGCCGTTGATCCGGTATTCCTCGACAAAGGGACGGACGAGCTTGGGGTCTTCGCTGCTCATCGCGCGCAGCCCTTTGATATTGATCTCGACGTTGAAATGCCCTGAATTGCACATGATCGCGCCGGACTTCATGCGGGCGAAGTGATGCGTGTCGAGGACGTTGATGTCGCCGGTCGCAGTGACGAAGATGTCGCCAATCGCGGCGGCTTCCTCCATCGGCATGACGCGGAAGCCATCCATCAGCGCTTCCAGCGCGCGCATCGGATCGATCTCAGTCACGATCACGTTTGCGCCGAGTCCGCGTGCGCGATCCGCAATCCCGCGGCTGCACCAGCCGTACCCAGCAACAACCACAGTCCGCCCGGCAAGCAGGATGTTGGTGGCGCGGACGATGCCGTCGATGGTGCTTTGCCCAGTGCCATAGCGGTTGTCAAACATGTGCTTGGTACTGCTGTCATTGACGGCGATCACTGGGAAAGCAAGCTCACCCTCTTTCGCCATCGCGCGCAGCCGAATCACGCCGGTGGTGGTTTCCTCAGTCCCGCCGACGATGTCCTCCAGCAGTTCGCGGCGCGACTTATGAATCGTGCTGACCAGATCGCAGCCATCATCCATCGTGATGTGCGGTTTGTGGTCGAGCGCGGCGGAGAGGTGCGCGTAGTAGGTCTGGTCGTCTTCACCCTTGATAGCATAGACCGGGATTTCGTAATGGGCGACGAGCGATGCTGCAACATCATCTTGCGTCGAGAGGGGATTTGAGGCGCACAGCACAATATCCGCGCCGCCCATCTGAAGCGTGTGCATCAAATTGGCGGTCTCCGTGGTGACATGCAGGCACGCCGCAATACGAACGCCCGCCAGCGGTTTTTCCTTTGCAAAGCGCTCGCGGATGGCGCGCAGCACGGGCATTTCCTTCTCTGACCATTCGATCCGGTAGCGACCGCCCGTGGCGGCTTCGAGGCTTTTCACATCGTGTTCGACAGTCATTCGGATTCCTTTTAGGTTAGGATGTTTTCAATCTTGGTGTCATGAACGAAAACACGGTCATTCTATCACAACCGCGAAATGTGCCGAATCAGCTTTCCTGATGGCTTGCCGACTTCTGAAGTGTGTCGAGCTGTCCTTGATCATCGAAATGCTGGCGGAAACGGGCGATAAATTCAGCCAGGGTGAAATAATGGCTTTGCGTGCCGACCTGTTCGAGCGCGTAGGCTGCGCAGAGCGCGCCCATCTCACCAGCGGTTTTCAGCGCGAGTCCATTCATAATGCCGGCGATCAAACCGGCGCGGTAGGCATCGCCAACGCCGGTCGGATCGGTGATGGAATTGGGCGGGAAAACATCGATCTTAAGCAGATCGCCGTTGATGTAAATATGCGACCCGCGCGCGCCCTGGGTGATGACCAGCAGTTCAACCCGCTCGCGCATCTGGTCGATGGTCAATCCAGTCTTTTTGGTGATGATTTCCGCTTCATAGGCATTGATCGTCATGGCGTAAGCGCCGTCCATGCTGCTGCGGAGTTCTTCACCGGACAGGCGCGGAACCTGCTGGCTTGGATCGTAGATATAGCGAATGCCGCGCTGTCTGCACTCGTCGGCGAGCTGATTCATCGCGCGCGGATCGTTAGGGGCGATGATCACCAGATCGGGGCGCTGGCTGTAAACGTCCGCGAGCGAGTAGTGGCGGGCATATGCCATTGCGCCGCCGTAGAAAGAGGCGATCTGGTTGTTTTCGGTGTCAGTGGTGACGAAAAACGAGGAGGTGAATACATCGTCGATCTGTCGGACTAAGCTGCAATCGACGCCTGCATGTTCCAACCAGAGACGATAGTCCCCGAAGTCGCGTCCCACCGTGCCAAAGACTTTGGGGCGCATTCCCAGCAGCGCCAGCGTATAGGCGATGTTAGCGCCGTTGCCGCCCCAATGCTTGCTCATATCATCCACAAGGAAGCTGACGCTGAGGCGGTGAATCTGCCCATCGATGATATGTTCGGTGAATTTTCCTGGGAAGCGCATCAAGTAGTCGTAGGCAATCGAACCCGTTACAATGATGTTCATCGATTGATTAACTCGCATCGAATAAGCGGCAATGGCGGCAGTATATCACAAAAAGTCAGCTTTTCGGTTAACTTTAATCAAGCAAGAATGAACCGTCGACTTGATCGTACAGCGCGATGAGGAGCTGAAGGGAGCATGTCTGACCATCCTAATTACAAACCACGCCGCGAACTGCGATTGGTGGCGGGACGCAGCGGAACGCGGATGTATTCCATCGCTGCGCTGCGTGAGCGCATCGAAGAGGCATTTGCAAGCGAATATCCCGATGGCTCCCCGGCACTGCTCGAAGCGGATACAAGCGCGAAGCGAATTCGACTGCTGCTGGATGTCGCCGATTATGTGCTTGCGGTTGAGTCAGTTGTTATCAGCGCGGATGAAAAGGCGCGGCTGATCGAACAGATTTACGCGGACTTGTTCGGCTACGGCCCGCTGGACGCGCTGTTTTTGAATGAGCGTATCACGACCATTGCAGTGCTGGGCGCAAATCACATTGCTGTGCGTTACGGACATGGAGAACTGATCACATTAGACCCTGTCTTTGAGGATGAAGCGCATCTGCGTCGTGTGCTGATGCGCCTGCTGACGGATGCGCGCGCGGCATGGAATGAGGAAATCCCGATTGTGGAGACCGGACTGGTGATCGGGGAGCGCCCAGTTGGTATCAGCATCGTCACGCCTCCGATCTCGACCTTCATTAACGCCGATATTCGCGTGCATCCTCAACGCGCGCCATCCCTGGATGATCTGGTGGCAGATGGCTGGATGATCGAAGAGACGGCGGATTTTCTCCGTCGGCTAGTGGCATCCAAATACGGCTTTGTCATTGTCGGAGACATCGAAACGGGCAAGACGACGCTGCTGAATGCGCTTTTACCGCTGCTGCCCAATCACGAACGGACAATTTTAGTCGAGCGGGCGGGAGAGCTGCGACCGCCAGCGGGCATGAAACGCCTGACGGTACAATGGGGCTGGGACGACCAGCTTCCGGTGACTTTCGGCGAACAGATCAGCGCAGCGCTGGCGGCGCAGCCGGACTGTCTGATCCTCGACGAGGTGCGCGCGGATGAGCCAACGACGATTGCGCCGCTGCTCGAGCAGGAGAACGCACCGCGCCAGATATGGACAGTGCGCGGCGTGCCGGATGCCAAGCGGCTGCAAAGCGCGATGGGGATGCTGGCGCGGCGGTCGGCGGTCGGGAAGGGGGAGCGGTTGGTGCATGCCCTGTATGACCGTCTGCCATTTGTGATCACGGTGGCGCGCATTCAAGAGCATCTGCGCGTCTTCAGCGTCGCGGAATGGCAGTCGCGGGCGGACTCGGATTATCCTGACTACGTGATGCTGCGGCGCTATCAGGATGGGGCGGCGCGGGCAACCGACGCGGTTCCTGCGCGCTGGGTGGAGTGACGACCCAATGACCGAGCGGCTTTATTACGCGGACTCCTATGCGATCCAATTCAGCGCGAAGCTGGTCGAACGGCTGACCTATGGGGATAGACCAGCCGTTGTCCTGGATCGCACCTGTTTTTACCCGACAGGCGGCGGTCAGCCGCACGATCTGGGGCGAATTGCGGGTGTGCCGGTGCTGGATGTAGTGGCGCGCGAGGGGGACAATGCGGTTGTCCACGTGCTGATGAAGGCGCTTACCGTCGATGAAGCAGTCTGCGAAGTGGACTGGGCGCGGCGCTTCGATCATATGCAGCAGCACACGGGTCAGCACATTCTGACCCAGGCGTTCGTGCGAGTTTGCGGCGCAGGGACAGTTGGGTTTCATCTCAGCGCCGACACGGTGACCATCGATCTCGATCAGGGCGGGCTGAGCGCGGCGCAGATCGCCGCCGCTGAAGACCTAGCGAATCAGATCGTGTTTGAGGCGCGGTCGGTGACGACGCGGATCGTCGATCCGCAAGCGGCAGACGGCGTGCGGATGCGCCGTCTGCCCGATACCTTAGTGACCGGCGGGCTGCGCGTGGTTGAGGTGGCTGACTTTGATGTGACGGCATGCGGCGGGACGCATGTACGTTCGACGGGCGAGATCGGCATCATTAAAGTGGTCAAAACGGAAAAGCGCGGCGATAAACTGCGGGTGGAGTTCAAGTGCGGCGGGCGGGCATTGCGCGATTACCGCGTCAAGTCCGATGTGCTTGGGCAGATCGCTGGCGCGCTGAATGCGCACTTCTCCGAAGCGGATGTCGCGGTTGCCAAGCTGCAAGAGGATTACCGCTCAGCAGCGCGGTCATTGAAAGCAGCGGTGTCTCAGTTAGTTGAGTATGAAGCCGCATCCCTGATTTCGGAAACTGCTTTGGAGAACGGTCGCAGGCTGATCATCCGCGTCTACAACCAGCGCGATCCGGCGGAACTCAAGCTGCTCGCACAGCGGCTCAGCGCTGCCGATGGTGTGGTCGCGCTGTTGGCTTCGGCGGGCGACAAAGCGCAGTTGATTTTTGCGCGCAGCGCAGATCGGGCGGAGGACATGAACGTGCTTTTGAAACGCGCGCTTACGCAGTTAGGCGATGCGCGCGGTGGCGGTCAGCCGAATATAGCGCAGGGCGGCGGCGTCCCAGCGGATGAGGCGGCGATCCGGCGCGCGCTTGAGGGTGCTGCCATGCAGCGCGGATGAGAGGGGTGCAGCGTTACGATTTAGGCTGCGTGATTAAGTTATTTGTCTCTACAGCTGTATAGTTGCTCCGTTTCTTCAACACTAGGATAAATTCGAGTGAGTATTTTTTCCAGTCGTCGAAACTGTATCGCAGCGCTGATGTTTCTTGTCATAGGGCTTGTGTCATGCCAGCCAGCGCCGCCGACCATCGTCGTGCCGACACTGATGGTGCTGCCATCAGTCACGCCATCAGCAGCTCACACCTCAGCGCCGACTCTGCCTCCGCTGGTGAATGTGACCGAGACGGAGCCAACGCGAATGACCGCGCTGACAGAAAACCCAGCGGATGAAACACCGCCGACGCGCAGCATCCGGCTTGTGGAAACAGCGCCAGCGACAATCAAGTTCATGCAGGTATCGACAGCCAGCCCGACGCGCACCCCAACATCCACCGGCCGCCCGACCCGCATATTCACTAACACAGCAACACGGACAGCATCAGCGACCGCAAGCGCTTCGATGACTGCCTCCAGCACTCTTACGCGGACGCCGATCCGCACGCTGCCACTGCCGGCTACCGTCACGCCAACCGCGATCATCACCTGGATCGTGCCGCCGCTGCACGCTGGCGAAGATCCGCAGATCGGCGGTATCAGCAGCACTGCTCAGCCAGCTTCCACACTGCCGGTTCCGCTCCCGCCGGCGTCGATCATTCCGACCAGCACGCCTTCACTGACGCCAACCTTTGCCGCTTCACCAACTCCATCGCTTGAACAGCCGCCCACCCTGGCGGCGACGATAATCGTGGTGACGCCAGCAGACGGCGCGCCTGGAGAGTCGCAGCCGCCGCCCGGCGTAGAAGTGGGATTGACCGCCGTGCTGCCGCCCGTCGTGGTCAACCCGCCGAGTCCAGTTAATCCCTCTCCGACGCCGATTGATGCAGGCAGCCGCCCACCGAACGCCTGAACTAAAAAATTCAGGATAGAGTTGACGAATGCAAAGTTTGTCTCAAAAAGGGTCAGATGCTAACATTAAAAATGACTCATCTTTCGGAGACTCCATGCGCCCTTGAAGCGAACGAAGGCGGGAATAGATGGAAGTGCTTGGCATTGATATTGGCGGAACTGGAATTAAAGGCGCTCCTGTCGATACCCTAAATGGCGCGCTGATAGCAGAGCGGTTTCGCGTGTTGACGCCGCAGCCCGCGACGCCGGGCGCGGTGATTCGCTCAGTGGTTGAAGTTGTGACGCATTTCAACTGGCATGGTGAGATCGGGGTTGGTTATCCGGGAGTTGTGAAAAACGGGTACACAATGACGGCTGCCAACGTTGACCCGGGCTGGATTGGCTTCAATGCGCTGGACGCGCTTCAGCAGGCAACAGGCTGCCCGGTCTCGCTGGTGAATGACGCGGATGCTGCGGGACTGGCGGAAATGCGCTTCGGGGCAGGGCGCAATCAGCCAAACGTCGTGATCATGCTGACGATTGGCACTGGGATCGGCACGGCGCTCTTTGTGAATGGACATCTGGTTCCGAATACTGAGATGGGGCATCTGATCATCCGGGGAAAAGATGCTGAGCATCGCGCTTCAGAGCGGGTTCGAGTTGAAAAAGAGCTGTCGTGGAAAGCGTGGTCGAAACGTTTCAATGAATATTTGACTTATCTAGATAATCTGTTCTGGCCCGATTTATTCATTATCGGCGGCGGGGTGAGTAAGCATTTTGAGCGCTTTAGTCACCGTTTGACGGTGCGCGCGCGGGTTGCCCCGGCTGGACTCATGAATGATGCGGGCATTGTCGGCGCGGCGATGGCGCGGACAGCGTAAACATCCCGATCTTACAGATGGTGACTGTAGATAAGTGGTGACAGGGACGGTCGTTTAACGTTATAATCCGATTAATGTGGGTTTCAACCAGCAGCTGCTGGCTTGAGGAGACAGCAGCGCTGCCTATCACCTGGGTCAAATAACGACTTTATTAAGGAGGGAAGTCTATGCGATTTAAACTAAGAAGGTGTTCATGGCGTTCGTTGGTGCATTTAGCAGCTTTGATTGCGCTTACGGTGAGCCTGCCGTGGGTGAGCATGGCGCAGGATGTCCCGCCGGTCGGCTCGGTTCCGCAGTTCAACGCTGTTCCATTTGGCAGTGAGGCGGATATTCCAGACAGCGGCGGCTCGAGTTTGCAGCCGCTTGAGATTCCAAATCGATTGATCGTGCTGCCCGATGGGCGGGTGCAGGTCACGGTAGAGCTGGCGCAGCCGGCGGCGGTTGAGGCATATCTCAATGCCGGTGGTAAGGAGGCTGCCGGCGCGCTCTCAGCGGGGCAGTCAGCGCAAAGCGCAGTGCTTGCCGATCAGGATCGGTTCCTGTCCAGCCTGTCTGGTTTCGGCGTCAGCGCCCAGGTGATTACCCGAACTTCGTTCGTTGCCAACAGCGTGACGATGCTGGTCAGCCCCGATCAGGTCGAGACCCTGCGCACGTTGCCTGGAGTCGCGCGCGTTTACTATGATGTGTTGGTGGATCGGGATCAGTATCGCAGCGTCCCTTTCCTGAACATCCCGACGGTCTGGAACACGATGTATCCAGGCGGTTCGTCGCTTGGGTTAGGCACTGTGGTCGCGGTGATCGACAGCGGTATTGACCATACGCACACGGCATTTGGGGGCAGCGGCGTTTGGCCCACCAATCCGGCGGTTCGGCAGGCACCGCCGACTGATCTGAATTTCGGTCTGGGGCGTAAGATCGTCGGCGGGTGGGATTATGTTGGCGACGCCTACAACGCTGGCAATAATTCGCAGTCCCCTGACCTGCCGCCGTCTCCGATTCCTGTGCCAGACCCGAATCCGCTGGATTGCAGCATCAATCCTGCCGATCTCGTCCCAACGTTTGGGTTTGCGCCGGTTGGCGTGCCAAGCGGTCATGGGACGCATGTAGCGGGGACGGTCGCAAGCTATGGTGTCAACGCCGATGGTTCTACTTATGTGGGTGGCTATAACAGTGTGCCATTCGGCGCGCTGAAAGTCGGTCCTGGCGTCGCGCCATATGCAGCGCTGATGGCGCTGCGCGTGTTCGGATGTTTCGGCTCAACGGCATCGAGCAATGTGGCTGCTGCGATTGATGATGCGGTCTCCGGTCGCTTTGGTGTGCAGGCGGATGTGATCAACATGTCGTTGGGAAGCCCATTCGGCTATGGACGCGACGACACCACGCGCTTTCTCTATGGCTCGGCGATCCCGAATGCCATCGCTGCTGGCACGATTGTCGTGGCATCGGCGGGCAACAACGGCGACACACACTTCATCACCGGTTCCCCTGCAGCCACTCCTGGCGCGATCAGCGTCGCTTCCATGCGGCACGATGTGGCAGAGGGCGGCATTACCCTAACCAACACGAGCGCCGATGGGAACTATGCGGCGCGTCCGGCGATTGAAGTCCCGCCGACAACCGTTGCGGGTCCTTACCCCATATTCTACTTGGGCGCGGAGGATGGCTGTCAGGCGTCGGACTACAGCAATATCAGCTTCCCGTCCGGGCATGTCGCGATGCTGAATTTCGGTCCGTGCGGCTCGACCACGATCTACAGCGAAGCCGCGCTGGCGAATCCCGCCAATCGTCCGGTCGGTCTGCTGGTGGTCAGCAACACAAGCGGCTTCCAGAATTTGAGCTGCGGACCGCGCGGCGCGGCGATTGGCGTTCTTCCGCCGATCCCATGCGTGTCGATCCTGAAAGTGACGCGGGATTTCATCCTCGCCAATCCAGGCGCGCAGGTGACGTTCAATCCAGCTTTGTCGGTTGTCGCTCCGACTTTGACCAACACGATCTCCACCTTCAGCTCGCGCGGTCCCGCGATTCACGGTCCGGGCATTAAGCCGGATGTGACCGCGCCAGGCGATCTCATCTTCAGCGTGGCGAGCGGTCTAGGTTCCGAAAGCCAGGCGCTGGGCGGTACGTCGATGGCTGCGCCGCATGTCGCTGGTTTCGCGGCGCTGCTGCTCAGCAATCCGCGCTACGCCGCATGGAGTCCAAGCCAGATCAAAGCGCTGATCATGAACACAGCCAATCATGATGTGTTCAATGAGTCAGCAATTGGTCCGCGCGTGCCGCCAAACCGCGCTGGCTCAGGGCGGATCAGCGTTGTTGATGCCTTCGCTAACTCGGTGATCGCCTACAACCGCTTCCGACCCGATCTGGTGGGCGTGAATTTTGGAAACCTGTGGGTTGCGCCGGGCAGCACAGGCAGCGCGACGCGGGAAGTGCGCGTGCATAACCGCAGCAGTGTGCCGGTGACGTATAATCTGGCGATTGATACGTATACCAATAACAACGTGTCCGCGTTTGCGATCACATCCCCAACGACCATCACCGTGCCGCCGTTCGGTATGGTCGATGTTACGCTGGCGTTCAATGTCAACATCCCGATCAGCGGGACGCCGCCAGCTAATTTTGCCGATGCGTCGATGTCACAGACGCAGTTCTTAACAGCAACCTTCTCCCTGCCGCGCCACTATGTCTCGGCGGAGATGGCCAATCTGGTGCTGACACCGACAGCAGGCAGCACTGTGCCGCTGCGCGTGCCGCTGTATGGACATGCACGCGCGGCATCGCTGAGTAGGGCGGAGTCAAGCCTGTTGACACTGTATGGGGCGGCGACCGGCGCGGCGGCGATTGAGCTGGACGGCGTCGGCGTCGATACGGGCGCGGGCGCGGGGCATGTCACCAGTTTTGTGACCGCATTCCGCCACATGGGGACGGATGATCTGGGCGATACCGACCCAGAGTATGGGATCGCCCCTGAATATGACTTAGTGCATGTTGGTGTGGCGACCAATTTCAACCGCGTCGGCGGCAACACTGGCGGTAGTGCCAATGCGAACACGCGGCTGTGGTTCGGAATCTCAACGCATTCAGCGTGGACGACGGTCAATGAACTGACATTCCGCGTGTGGATCGATCCGGGCGCGAATGGGTTCACCTTCGACTCGCAGGACTTCTCAATCCGGACGGTTCAGGTGACGGATTTCAACTCGCGGGCAGCGTCGGATATTCCGTATGTGTCCCCGCGCCGCGCCGATATGCCATCGGGTCCGGTCACCGATCCGGTCAATGTGTTCTCACCGGCGCTCAACACCTATTTACATGAGAACAATGTGCTGTTCTTGCAGCTCCGCCCTGGCGCGTTGTATGACTACGACACGATCACACCTGGGAATCAGTTCCAGGCGATGTTTCCGGCGGGCGTGACGAAATTCCGCTTTTTCGTCGTGACGGAGTATTTCGGCGAGGTGGTCGACTCGACGCCGATCTACGAGTTTGACATGGCACAGCCGTTTGTCGATACGCATTATCCTACGCTCGCCCTGACCACGCCGCCGGCATGGGTCGATCTGCCTGAATTAAATGTGCCATTCAGCTACGACTTGCGCGATTACCCGCTCCAGTCGATCAATGCGCCGGGCGTTTTGCTGCTGCACCACCACAATGCGCCAGGGGCGGGCGGCTTTAACCGCTCCGAAGTGGTGCTGCTGGATGTGAACAAAGCCAATCTGGGCATCATTGACTTTTTCGCCACACCCGATCCGGCGGTTGCGGGCGATCCGCTCGATCTGACGGCGAAGCTCTACAACTTCACTGATGGGATCACGACGCCAGCGACGCTGACGGTCACGCTGCCATCGTCGGTTACATACACAGGGTATGCGATCACAGAGGGGACGCCAGGTCCGAACTCATGCGCGCACAGCGCCGGAACGGTCACTTGCACCTATGTCCATCAGCCGCTTGAGATGGTCGATGTGGTGATCAACACAATGGTCAACAGCGCATTTTCTGGGACAATCAGCGCGAGCGCAGCTTTGACCAGCGCGGTTGTTGAGACGGTTCCAGCAAATAACACGGCGACATTAAGTGTATCTGCGCCGTTGAGTCAGCCAAAGCTGATCGCGCCGATGGGCGCAGTGGCAAGCCCAAGCGCGGTCTTCCAGTGGACACATGTTCCGGGTTCGACTTGGTACTTGCTCTGGGTGAGCGGCTTGAACAGCGAATTTGCCTATTCGCAGTGGTTCGAGGCGAGTGGGATCTGCGCGGTAGGCGGCTGCTCAGTCAACCCAGGATTGAACCTGCTGAGCGGCACATACAGTTGGTGGGTGCAGCCCTGGAACGCGGACGCGCTGCTGGGTGAGCTGAGCGATGAGGCGGTCTTCTCAGTGAATGTGACTCCGGGAACGGTCATCCCGACCGCGCCAATTGGCGCAACGCTCGATACGTCTCCGGCGTTCACTTGGGAGCTGGTTCCGGGCGCGACCTGGTATCACTTGTGGATCAGCGATGTGACGCTGCCGACTGGTCTGCAAGTGCATGAGCGCTGGTATTCTGCCGCAGACATCTGCGACTTTGATGCGGATGTCTGCTCAGTTGAGCCGCTGCTGGCGCTGTCTGGCGGGGCGTACAAGTGGTGGGTGCGCACCTGGAACCCCGAAGGTGGTTATGGCGCGTGGAACACGCCGACCAGCTTCACAGTCGATCTCGCGCCCGCCGTCCCAGTCCCGATATCGCCAACGGAAACGATGGTGAGCAGCGATCCAACCTTCATCTGGTCGCGCGTGCCAGGTGCAACGCATTATTTCGTCTGGCTGAGCGGGCCGGATGGGTTCGTCGCTCAGGAGAGCTTCTCGGCGGAGTCGGTCTGCGATGCGCGTCAGTGCGCTGCCAATCTCGGTGTGGCGCTGTCGGCGGGATGGCACGCCTGGTTTGTCCGTGCATACAACCCCTACGGCGGGCTGAGCGAGTGGAGCGCGGAGACGAACGCCACTGTGAACATCGTCCCCGATGTCGCAGTTGGGGTGTCACCGGCTGGCGTCGTCAATGCGGCTGCGCCGACGTTCGTATGGAACCATACGCCGGCTGCAACCTGGTATCTGCTCTGGATCGTCGATGCCAACGGCGCCACTGTGTATCAGCAGTGGTTCAGCCAGGATGCAGCGGGCTGCGCAGATGATGGTCTGTGCAGCGGCGCAGTGGATGTTATGCTCGCAGAGGGCAGCTACCGCTGGTTTGTGCGGTCTTCGAATGCCTCCGGTCTCGGTGCGTGGAGTCCGCAGGTGGATTTCGTGGTCGACTTGCTGACACTGACCGAGAACACTGATGCTCCCGCGACCGAAGGCGCGATGGAAGGCACGAACATCGAAGCGGACAGCGGCGGCGCAAACTCTGGGTATGAGGGGCAGTGATTCGCATCCAGGGTGTTGCCGCCTGAGAAGTGCATAGCGCTGTCACAGAATCCGGGGTATGTTGACCCCGGATTCTGTTCATACAGAGAAAGGGTGTCGACCATGACAAAACCGATTGCTGTCCAGCTTTATTCAGTGCGCGAGCCGCTGGCGGAGGATTTTGAAGGCGTCGTGCGGACAATCGCGGACATGGGCTATGTCGGCGTTGAGACGGCAGGTCTGTACGGGGAGAGTGTCGAGAGCGCGGCGCGTCTGTTCGGGCAGCTCGGGCTGAGCGTGCCGAGCGCGCATGTCCCGCTGCCGATTGGCGACGACAAAAACCGCATCTTGGATGCACTGGGCGCGCTGGGCTGCCGCTATGCTGTCCTGGCGTATCTGCCGATGGATCAGCTCCGCACCCGCGATCAGATCAAGGCACAGTGTGAGCGCATGAACGAAGCCAGCGCCAACGCACGAGCGCACGAGATCACCTTGTGCTACCACAATCACTGGTGGGAGTTCGAAAAGCCAGAGTCTCTGGGCGGAAGTTCGCCCCTGGATGTGATGCTGGAGTATCTCGAGCCGGCGGTGGCGTTGGAGATCGATCTATATTGGGTTAAAGCGGGCGGCGGCGATCCGGCTGAAGTCCTTCATAGGCTGGGGAGCCGCGTTCCGCTGCTGCACATCAAGGATGGATCAACGCGCCCGACTGATCCGATGGTGGCGGTCGGGCAGGGTGTGATGGATTATCCGGCGCTGCTGTCGAATCTTCAGGCGGAATGGCTGATTGTAGAACTCGACCGCTGCGCGACAGATATGCTGGAGGCGGTGCGCGCCAGCTATACTTACCTGACGGAGCGCAGACTGGCGCACGGACGTTAGACATGCGGGGGACTGCCAACATTCGACAGTCCCCATGCGCTGCGCTATTCGGCGGCGATGGTGAAGATGTCACCGTCCGTGCGTCCAAATACATCCGGCTGATAGAAAGCATAGCCCTGCGCAGGTAAAACGCGGAATTCGCCCGGCAGTGTCGCTCGCACCTGATAGCTGTAGACGTAAGTCCCACGCGACAGGAAATCGGCGTACAGGCGCATTTCCTGATCGCGCAGCTCAACGTGATCGAACGCCCAGTCATTGTAGAACCAGAAGCGCTCTTCGCGGTTGTCCGAATAGAGCGACATCAGCGAGGATGTGCTGGCTGTAGACAGCGATGTGTCAATTGACTCTGTGCCAGCTGGGATCGGGTTTTCCAGTACGAAGAAGTACACGTCCTGCGGCAGAGTCAGCGTTACGCGCACGGTGATCACATCGCCAACGCGGGCATCTGTGATCGGCGCGGAACGGTCGCTGCCAAGATAGTATGCGCGCTCAACCGTGATGCCCCGGCTCAGCGCAGTGACCTCTTCAGCGGGCAGGCGCAGGTCGAGGAAGGCGCTGTAATAGAGCGCGCCCGTCCCGTCAGAGCGCGAGATCGTGACGCGGTTGAGCATGTCCCGCGTCAGTTGAGACACATCGATGCTCAGCGCGCTGCTTTCGGTCACGGTCTGTGGAGTGACGGTGGCGTCAAGCAGCCGACTGCCGCTCAGATTGACGAAGTAGGTGTAGTCGCCTTCCAATTCGCCGCTGATCCGCATCCATTCCGTCAACGCCATGACTGACCAGGCGGTTTCCTGCGTGGTCTGCCAGTGATCGCCCTGACGTGCTGTCATCAGCCAGCGTACCGCGTTGGGCAGCAGTGGGTTATTCGGCTGACTCTGTGTCAGCGCCAGCAGCGCCAGCGCCGATGTGCGCGTATCGCTGCCCCAGTTGAACCAATCCCGCGTCTGCTCCTCCCAGTGTGCGCCGGTGGCGGAAAGGATCGCTTCGCTGTTCAGCGATGAGAGCAGGGTTGAGACGTTCGGCGAGTTCGGGTCAGCCTGTTGGTAGCTCATCAGCAGGAACGCTCGCGCCGCTGCAGTGAGGCGCTGTTGGTATATGGTCAGCGCATCCAAGCGGTTGAGCAGACTGTTAGCGGTGGAGTCGTAGCGCGTTTGGGCATAAAGCAGCACCGGCAGCCGGTTGAGCAGGTTTGTGCTGATGTTGGGCGAGACCGTGATCCACTGTGAATTCAGATAGGCGTTGGCAAGCCTGAGCATGTCAGCATCGACAGCAAATCCGGCGTCGCGCGCTTCAGACAGCCCGATCAGGGCATAAGCGGTGACCAGTGCATCGGACTCCATGCCAGGGAACCAGCCCCAGCCGCCGTTCGGATTTTGCGCGGTCTTCAGGCGCGCGAGGCTGGCGTTGAGCGTGCTGGTCAGCCTGCTCTCTAGTTCGGGATTGGCGATATTCAGCGCGCGCAGCGCGCTGTAGGTGACGATGTTGGGCAAGAAGCGGCTGACGGTCTGCTCGATACATTCGTGCGGGAAGGACTCAAGATAGTCGAGCGCGTCCAGCGTCGATGCTGCCAATGACGGCGAGACTTCAATTCGCAGGTCACCTTCGGCGCTGCTATAACGCGGCGGGATGGCGATCCCTTCGACGGCTGTGCCCGCCTCAAACAGCGCGCCGCCTGTGCCGACCACATCGGGCGAGTTGAACCGGTAGACGGGGATCAAGCCGTCCTCACCGGTGCGCAGCGCGGGTTTAGCGGCGTCCTGAAATGCATCGCCGATGGCGAAGAAAGTCAGATCGACACCTTGAACATCCTCAACGGTCACCATCCAGGCGGCACGTGCGCTTCCGCCTGATGGAACGGAGACGATTTGTGATGCATCGTTGAGCAGGGTGACCCCGGACGCGTCAAGGCGGGCTTCAACCTGCTGTTCAGAGTCGGTGTTGTTCTGAATCACGGCAGCAAGTTCAACCTGATCGCCCACCACGAAAAAGCGCGGGGCGACCAGGCGGACGAACAGCGGCAGCGTCGAGACGATCTGCGCGCTTGACGACTCGCCGACCGCCGTGCGCACAGTGACGGCGCGGGCGTCCAGCCGCCAAGTCGTCAGATTGTCTGGAAGGGTTACCGAGACGGTCGCTTCTCCGTTCTCATCGGTGACGATGTGCGGCTCCCATAGTGGGGTGTAATCAAAGTCCTCGCGGATCACGATCTCTGAGTCAAAGCCTCCCCCTCCGCCGCCGCGTCCACCGAGGAAGTAAGTGTCAGTCAGAGGATCGATGAATGAGGAGAGGGCGACCGCCGTGCGCACCTGATCGGGTTGGATGCCGTAGAACATGTCCTGAAGGGTGGCAGAATTGCGCGGCATGAGCGCCAGCACCGCTTCATCGGTCAGGGCGACTCCGATCTCCGCCTCAACAGGGCTGCCTTCCGCGTCAGTCACGCGCAGTTCGAACGAGACTGTATCGCGGGGTTGGGCGTTATTGGCGGACGGCGCAACGGCGATGGTGAGCAGGCGGCTGACCGGCGTCACATCGAGGCGGGTGCTGCCCATTGCGTAAGCCGGGTAGATCGTTTCGCTGTTGATCCCGCTGACCGCGACGACGCTGACAAAGATATTTGGCGCGTAGTCGTCCAGGATGGGTAAATCGTAAAGCGCGCTCAGCCCGTTGAAGCTGATCACATCGGTCAGCATGATGTCGGCGCGCTCAATCGTGAGCAGCGCGGTGACCGGTAAGGATGGATCGAAGGGATTGGCGATCAGAAGCGACGCGGTGTCGCCGGGGCGATACGACTCCTGATCGGGGATGATCGATACCGCGTCATAAGCGCTGAAGCGAAACACTGCATCTTCGCCCGGCACGTACAGGTTGAGCGAGGCGCTGTTCATCAAGCCCTGATCATCCTCAGCGGTGGCGCGTATCGCGAACATGCCGCTTTTAGACGGCGTGAACCGATAAACGGCGCGCCCGCGCTCATCGCTAAGGACGGATGCCTGCGACAGCTGGATCAGACGCCGCTCCCAGTTGAATGATCCGAAGGAAAACGGGTTTTGGATGCGCTCCCACGTGATCTCGTAGATTTGCAGGCGAATTTCCGTGTTTGCCACTGGCACGCTCTCCGGCGTGACCGCGATCAGCTCGACCGGCGTTTGCTGACCGAGCGGCGCAAAGTAGCTGTTTGCGCGCAAGCCGACATAGACATTTGCGGGATGGGCGATGGCGGTCGCGCGCCCGGTGATCGTCTGACCGGATTGATCCGAGACGCTGGCTTCGACGGTGATCTGCATCGGCACGAGCGATGGAGCGATGGTTCTGTCGGCGGTGATGAGGAACTGCCCATCTGCGTTGGTTGTGCCAGCGTTGGGCGTATATGAGTTAGTGCCAACCAGCGGGGCGCGGTAGAAATAGCGGCTGTCAGTCACTGTATCATCGTTGAAATTGAAACGCTCGCTTCCCGTATATTCAAAGAAGGTTGGATCGCCGTAGACATAGTACTGCACATCCGCAGACCCCACCGCGCCGCCTGCATACAATGCTGCCTCGACGAGCGCCGTGAAGGGTTGACCCTGTATCAGCGAGTCGACCTGCGGCGTGACGCTGACGCGGAACTCCGGCACGCGGAACTCAGCGACGTTGAAAAGCACGGACGAAGTCCCTTCCAGGTTCCACATCGGGTAGATGCCGCCGTACTGGAAAGACTCGCCATCGCCAAAGTCCGCAACGATGATCATCTCCCCGGTTGGGGCATCTATCGGGATGACGAACTCGCCGCTGTATGTGCCAAACGGCGTGACATCGAGCGTCTCTGAGTAGAATACGGTGTCCTGATAATTCTGGCGGATAGTCACGGACACCTGCTCAATGTCCGGGAGGCGATAGTCCATGTCGCGGCGGTTACGGAGGATGCCGCGAAAATAGACCGTCTCCCCGGGGCGATAAACTGGTCGGTCGGTGTAGAGATAGCCGCGCTCAACCGGGATGCTGGCTTCCTCATTGCTGTAATAGGCTCCGAACGCGGTCTCGCTCTCCACTGTGATCAAGAGGCGCGTTTTAGGGACATCCTCTGTACGCATTGCGAAGAAACCGCTGGGAAGTCCGTCCTCAAGCAGGTTGATGCTGGCGCGATAAAGTCCATCGGCATCGGTTGTGCCGACATCGATGACCTTGCCCTCACGGTAAATGGTGATCGCAGCGTTCGGGACGGGCTGTGCCGTTTGCAGGTCGGTCGCCCAAATGAGGACTTCGTCGGTTGAGCGGACAACGGTCAGGTTGGTATTGGCGACTGCGAGCGCGAACTGCATAGTGTGGGTTGATGGCAGATTGCGCGGCGTTGTTGGCAGATTGACGATCATCCAGTAAAGACCAGCTTTGAGCTTTTCCCCTGCTTGATCTTCAAGGCTGACCGGGAAGATTTGGCGACCAGTTTCTGCCGGCGTGAAGGTCTGACTCCACTGTCGGATCAGACCGCGCCCGCTCTCATCGATCCAGGGCGGGAAGCCCTCAAAGGCGTAAGTATCCCCCAGAGCGGGAATCAGCTCGGAGTCGAAATTGGTAAAAGTGATGTCGCGGATGTCCGCTGTGTCGAGTTGGTACAGGCTGAAATTGACGGTCGACGCGCCGGAGACCAGCATATTGAACGCTGTCTGCTCGTTATAGGCTGAGGTGATATTGAAGTTGCCGACGATGATCGGATAGGCTTCGGGTTCGGGGGGCAGAGTTGTGAAGCTAAAGACCGTGTCCTGTCGGGTGGGATAGCCGTAAATATCCTGAACGCCCGCTCGAATGGTGATCGTGTAGGTCGTATTTGGCTCAGCGTTCATCTCGATGATCAACTGCTCAGGGGCGTAGTCGTAGACCGCTGGCATCCAGCTCGATGGTTCCGGTTCGACAAATACCCGCCCTCGCAGTGACTCGCGGTCGATCGGCGTATTGAACATGATGCGCGGGGTCACGCCGTAGTAACTGTCCACCGATGCGCCATCCTGCGGATCGGTCGATAGAACGGCGGGGTAGGGAACAGTTGTGAACTGAGCATCAAGCCCTGCGCTCAACTGTCCTAACCCATTTGCGCTCATCGCATTGGGCGACATCTGCACGGTATACAGGGTTTCGAGAGCGAGCCGCTCATCCGGCGTGAACGTCATGACAGTGCGCTCAGCATTCCATAAGAATGATCCTGGAACGCTCTGTCCAGCGGTTCTCAGGTCAAAGCTCGCCTCCGTTGAGGCGGTGTCCATCGGCTGATTGAACTGAATTTCAATCGCTGTGTCCAGCGCGACGCCTGTGCTTAGATTGGCTGGTGAGAGGGAGAGAATTTCGGGGGGCGGCGTTTGAAACGTCCACTGAAACGCCGATTCGAGCAGCGCGCCGTCAACGGCGGTCAGACCGGGAGCAATGGTGGCTTGGTAGGTGGTGCTGCCTTCGAGCAGACCGCTAGGCGTGAACACGTAAAGCGCGGTATTCACCCATTCGCCTGTCCCTTCAATCGGGGGATCGAAGCGGAGCGGATTAGGAAGGTTAGCGAGATCGGCGGTCGATCTGAGCGGCACGACCGGACGGTCAAAGGCGACAACGATGTCGCTGTCCACACTGACCAATGAGTCCGGCTCTGGCAATGCGCTGGCGACGGACAGCACGCCAACCGAGCCGAACACAAAGCGGAACGGCTCGATCAGCGGTGCGCCGTCGGCGGACTGCGCGATAGTATCGACAATGGCAGTATACGTGACTCCGCGCTCCCAACCATCAGCTGGCGTGAACTGTAGGGTCTGTGGATTGGGAAAAGCGAGCGTCCCTTGAACAGGTGGGCTGATGCGGAATGCCTTTGAAGTCAGTTCGGTATTCATCGGTTGGTTGAAGACCAGCGCAAGCGGCTCATCCAAGCCGATGTCTACACCGATCAATGGGCTGGTTTCGATCACGCGCGGCGGAATCAGCGCTGTCTGCGCGGAAACGATGGGCAGCGCAGACAGCAGCAGCGCGCCGAGAACGAGTGACAGCAAACGCAGTGTTTGCATGATACTCTCCGCGAAATTGAAATAAAAACTTACTAGAATTATAACGCAGTCCTGATACATAGGATGCACGCGTATTCCTGACGATCAGCTTGTGACTGCGCTGCGCCAGCGCTGCCAAGTGCTTGTTCGTTTGACTGTGTCCCTCTGAAAATTGCAGCCGCTGATGCGCCCTTGAAGGTATAATCAGACCCTTGAGTGCAAATTTTCAACAATGGTGAGGTCATTTTGAAGTTTAAACTGTTGTCATTCCTGATGTTCTGCCTGCTGATGGCGGCTGCTGCACAGGCGCAGCAGCCGAATCCAACGCCCACGCCCCAAGTCGAGTTGTTTGTCCCGCAGACACCCGGCTATCCGCACGATCCGACCGCGTACACGCAGGGACTCTTAATGCATGACGGCTTCCTGTATGAAAGCACGGGTTTATACGGCGAGTCGAGCCTGCGGCGAGTCGAGGTCACCACTGGCGAAGTGCTTCAGCGGTTTGATGTGACCAGAGAAAATCTGGCAGCAGCAGGCTGGCTTGAAGCGGTCGAGTCTGCCTGCACACTGACTTCGATAGATGACAGCTATGCGCGCGGGGAAATTTTCGCGGAAGGGCTGGCGCTGGTTGAGAGTCGGCTGATACAGCTCACTTGGCGGGAAGAATGCGCGCTGGTCTACGATCTGGAGACGTTCGATCTGATCGATGTCATCCGCTATGACGATACGCCGGATGTGATCGATCAGGGGTGGGGGCTGTGCTATGACGGCAAGCGCTTGATCATGAGCGATGGCAGTGACCAGCTTTTCTTCCGGGATGCAGAGACTTTTGAACGCATCGGCGCGGTAACAGTGACCTATGCTGGTCAGCCAGTTGTGCGGCTGAACGAACTAGAGTGCGTGGATGGACTGGTCTACGCCAATATCTATCAGCAGCCTTATATTGTCCGCATTGAGATGGAAACAGGCATCGTTACAGGAATTGTCAGCGTGACCAACATGCTGACGCCAGAGGAGCAGGTTGGGATCGATGTGCTAAACGGCATTGCGCATGTCTTCGGCACAGATCGCTTCCTGATCACCGGCAAGAATTGGTCACGGTTGTTCGAGGTACGATTCGTGCCGGTGACGCAGCAGCCATTTTAGTGCGATATCGCCGGTTTCGGTGTCATGCGCGGCTCTGCTCAGGATGTCCCATTGACCGCCTTCAGCGCGGCTGATCGATAGGCTCGTCTGGTCAGGTCGAATCACCGCGTGTTAATGGGCAGTCCACGTTTTATTGAAATCCTCGATCATCGGGACGCCTGATGTCCGGCGCGTTCATTCATTCTGATCTGGATTGATCTGGTGCAGCCAATCCGCCATCTGCGCTAGGATTTCCTGCTGCGATGGAGTGATCGCGCCGTGTGAACCGGATTTCAGGTCGCTCACTGCCAACGTTAGATTGCGGAGCAAAGTGATCTGTTCTGGGGATAACCTGAACTGCCGCCGTGACAGGCTGGCATTGATGCGGGCGCGCAAGAGGATAGGGTTGAGCGGCTTGAACAGGTAGTCGTCTGCGCCCAGTTCGATGCACTTCACGACGCTTTCTAAATTGTCTATCGCGGAAATGACGATGACGGGAATGGCTTTGTAAACAGGATCGCGCTTGAGCGCCTCAAGGACTTCATAGCCGTTCATGCGCGGCATCATGATGTCTAGAAGGATGAGATCGAACGTCTGTGACTGAACTGCCTCCATTGCCATAATTCCATCTTCTGCAGTGACGACGCTGTAGCTCAGGCGCTCTAGACGCCGGCAGATCACATCGCGATTCATCTCATTATCATCGACGACCAAGATGTTGGGCTGTCTCTCAAGGGTCATGGTTTCCTCTTGATTGGTTGGACTTTTGATTGCACTTTTTTGCATCGGCTCGCTGTTAATTATGAGCCATGATGTCAGTAAATGGGAAGATACCGCTGATGCCCATGTCAGCGCTTGGATGAGTCATGGTCGGGTTGGAAGGGCGGCGCGTCGCAGCGGCGGCAAGATAATGATCGAACGCGCGCAGTCGCGCAGATCAGCTGGATGCGCCGACTCGTGAGGCATGACGACATACAGCCGGATATGCCGTTCCTGCATCCGGCGCACATGCTCTTCCGAAGGTTTGCCAGTGAAACCGTCGGTCAGGATCAGCGCGCTGCGCGCCGGCGGCTGAGCTGACAGCAGATGATGCAGCGCCGCGTTGATGTCCGTCCCCTGTGTTGTCCTGAGTTTGCCGCGCCGAAGGTCATCAAGAGACAGCTTTTCGACTTCGGTCGAAAACTGGTAAGCGGCGGCGTGTCCGCGCATGACATAAGGGATGAGCAGCCCGATCAGTGCAGGAAGCCAGTTATTCATCGATCCTGATACATCGAGATAGACATGTGAGCAGCTGGGTGTCTCCGGTACGCGTACCCTGACTGATCCAGGCTGCCCCCAAAGCATCCCCTGAACGCCAAGCATCTGACGGGCTGCCGCCATCCGGTCATGCGCATTCGGGATCACGCTGATCCCGGATATCCCTGGGATCGGCGCGCGCGCGCGGCGGCGCTGCGCTCCGTAGCGCGTTCCTAGACTGCGCTGCAGAACATGCGCAAATACCCGTCGGGCGTCCTCAGTCGCGGCGCTGACTGCGCTGTAGCGGTCGCTCATGGCGGAACCCGATCCGCGCTTGCCCGACTGCATCAGGCTGCGCGGCAGCGAGTCCATGATGCGGCGCATTCCTTCGCGCATGATCGGGTCGAGCAGCGTCTGACCCTCTTGGTCGCTATCGTGGTCGCCGATCAAGATGGGTTCAACGATCATCTGACCCTGCGCGATCATGCTGCGAATGTGGGTTCGCAGCAGGTCAAGAATTTCGCGGTAGAGCGGCTTTGAGATATGCTGTGCCGAACCTGGCGGCGGGTAAAGCCGCTGCATGATGCTCAATGTGCCAGGCGGATCATCCGGCGGATACTGCGGATGATTGGGATACCCCTCCGGTGGGCGCAGAAGACATCCAGGGAACGTGTCCGCTTGATTGATCGACTCGAAAAAGCCGCGAAATTCCGGCTGCGGAAACTGCTGAGTGAGTGCGGCATTGATGATCGCATCGAAAGCGATGTTGTGCGCCATTGTCGGGCGCGGATACAGGCGTGTGTGCGCGAGGATGATATGCCACAGCTCATGTATCACAAGCAGGAAGAGATGTTCGTCGCGCTGGCAGTGCTGCGCAATGAAATTCGGGTTCAGCAGCAGACGCGGACGATATGCCACCTCGACAGCAGCAGTTGGAATGTCGCGCGTGGTCTTAATGCCCGCGAGCCGGCAAAAGGTCTCCATTTCGAGCGTGACAGCAGGCAGGCAGGCGAGCAGGCGCGCCGTGATCGCGTCGCCCTCGTCGGTTTTCTGGATGCGGCGAACTGACGGTGGCATCAGCTCGATTCCTCGTTCTCCTCCAGCTCTGGAGCTGGCTCAAAAATAGGACTCTCGACACAGCCGCCTGCCTGGGCAATGAGAATTAACCGTGGATCATCCGACGCCATTGAGCGGCTCAGAAACACGCGATCCAGCGCCAGCGGCGCATTTGCCAGCAAAAGACTGGCTCGGCTGCGCCCCAACACATTCAGGACAAACAGTGGATCAGTGATCAGCAAGTAGGTCGTAGGCTGTTTGAGCGCGGACAGCCGACCATTCACCGCGCTGCGCAGCTCATCGCGCCATGGATAGAGCAAGATTGCGCCTTTAAGTTGATACGACTCCCAAATGGCATCCAAGCGTGGCTTAAGCTGCTTGACCAGCTCGCGATCTGTCTCGAGCGCGTTGATGATCTGTTCAGCGGACAGCCCAGCCGTCAGTGCGCTGTCGATCTGGGACGAATCGACTTGATTGAGATCAAAGCGTGCCAGACGTTCGCCCGTCGTGAGGATGGAAAATTCGGCGCGGCTGCCTGGACGACTGCCGAATGGGCTAGACGATGGTCGCGGCGGAGGAGGCGGAGTGGAACTGCTGCCGCTGCTAGCAGGTGGTGGATTGTTATTTCGCAGCAGGTTCATCGGCTGTTCTCATCGATATTGAATAGGCGCAGATCGGCGCGGAATTGTTCGAGCGCGGCGCGCCAGTCATAGCGCAGCCAGAGATCGGGAAAGCCGCAGAGGATGAAATTGCGTTCCAGACGAACCAGAAATGGGCTGGTTTCGTCGAGGGTGGGAAGCCATTGGTTGATCTCATTCCACAGATCAGTCACCTGACCGGCGCGCAGCGGCATGGTGACAATACGCGGCTCCAGCAGCCGCAGCGCAAACTGCGAGATCGGCTCCCATGCGGATGGCGCGAGATTGCGCCTGCTGCGGAAGGCGATGAAGATCGCGGCTGCCAAACCGAGCCGACGCACGTCAGAGGTTTCTACGCTCATCGCCTGAGTCACCAGCCGTGAGATGTCGTCATCATCCAGCTCGAGCTGGTCGGCGATGACGATGCGCCGGGCAGTGTCTAGTTCTTCCAGCACCTGTCGCCACGCATCGTCCTCAGACAGGCTGGCGATCTCCCATGCCTGCCGGTGGATGGCGATGATCGTAGGGCGCGTCGGTGGGACTTCACTGGCGTTCTGCGGCAGCCCGAAGGTCAGCGCGAGTTCAGCGCTGTATTCGAGGTCGGCGTCATCCCCTTCAAGGACGATCCGCGCTGCATGAATGGCGATGAGCGAACGTGCCAGCATATACGCACGGCGTGGGCTTTCATAAAGGCGCGCCTGATCGAGCAGATCAACTGCGCTGACAACATAATCGGAGAGCCATTCGCGCAGCAGGTCTTCCAATTCGGGGATGAGCGTTTTGCAACGCTCCACCTGCGAGATGAGGTTGACGCTGGCATGAGAGCGCATATCTTGGCGCTGACCGCTGACCAGCCGACGGCGGTGATCGCGGCTGAGCTGGCGCCAGTTTGGAACTGGGACGATGAACGGAAAGCGATCCACCAGTGCCGGATCGAGCGGTTCTGAGCCGAGATAATGGTCACCGATGACGGTATCTACGTCATCAGGGGCTGGGGGATTCATAGCAGCCCAGCGGTGGCGCAGCTTTTCAAGGCGAATACCGGCGATGCGCCGCTCATGGACAATCGGGAACAGCTTGTTTTGCAGATCGGGGCGGCAGCGCGAGATTTCGTCGAAAAAGACGAACTCGGCGTCCCAGATTGCGCCTGGCGTGCTGACGAACCGAAGTTGATTCGTGTCTTCTTCGGGGAGTGGAATCCCAACCAAGTCATCGTAGTTGATCAGCGAGGCATTGTAATGGCGCATTGAGAGTCCCAGTGCTGCCGCGATCCTTTCGACCAGAAGCGATTTTGCCGTCCCATGAGGGCCGATCAGGAGAAGCGGCGACTCTGTTGCCATTGCAGCAACCAGAATGGGATCGAGATGTGACCATCCTTGAATTCCAAGGCTTTCCGTGATTCCGCCCTGATGGATTTCCGATGGTGATTGCGTCGTCATTGGTTTCTCACAATGAAAGTGATTACCGGTGATTTACCGTCATATCAGTATGACATCGCTATCGGTCGCGATGTCAAGCAGTCGACTGGATAGAAACGAACTTTTAGCCAATCTAACACATCCACTGCGTCATGTCCGAGGTGTTTGAAAAAGCGCTTGGATTGCCATCGTGAAAGAGCAGTTGATCTTCATTTGCGATCACACAGCGCTTAACACTCGGGTTGATCATGCTCCGATCTCCCCGATAAGCGCATCATCGTAGCACAGAATGTGCTTGAGCGAATAGAGCGATGCAAATGAGCAAAACTTGGTTTACAACCGCAACCGCGCGTTTCAGCACTCAGGACAAGACCTGATCTTCGATCTGCGACGATTTCATTATGCCTTGGTTAACGCAGTTTGGATAGGCACAGCGCATTCATTTCAGCAGACTTAAACAGAGCGTATCTCAAGCCAATACCCTCTGTTTGCTTCAACCTCAACAATGAAACGGTCAGCTAATTTCAGGCACCATCGCCCGATGCCGCTCTGCGAGCGCAGCCAGGTGATAGATCAGCTTGTCAACATCGTCCGATGTGCTGTGTTTGCCGAGGACGAAGCGCACCTGACCCATAAGCCGATCCTGATCGATGCCCATTGCCAGAAAAACATGGCTTGGCTCCTGCTGACCGGTCGTGCAGGCGCTGCCGCCGGATGCTGCAATACCCACCTCATTCAGATCGAGCAGAAGCGAGTCGCCGTTCAAGCCGCGCATGGCAAAGCTGGTGTGTCCGGCAAGGCGCTCAGTCGGATGTCCGGTCAGTGCAGCTTCCGGCACGGTGTCCAGCACCCGCCTGATCAGGTGATCGCGCAGTGGTGTCAGGCGCTCGACGGCGGCAGCGCGCTCCGCTTCAGCCAGTTCGAGCGCTTTCGCCAGACCCATAATCAATGGGATCGGCTCCGTCCCAGCGCGGCGGTGCGCCTGCTGCTGACCGCCGAGCATCTGCGGTTTCATCGGCACGGCGCGCCGGACGTAAAGCAGCCCGATCCCTTTGGGTCCATAAAATTTGTGCGCCGACAGCGACATCAGATCGACATTGAGCGCCTTGACATCGAGCGGCAGCAGTCCGGGAGCCTGCACCGCATCGACATGGAAGGGAATGCGTTTGCTTTTAAGCAGTGCCCCGATCTCCGCGATCGGATTGATCGTGCCGACTTCATTGTTGGCGTACATGACGCTGACCAGGATCGTATCCTGGCGCAGGGCAGCTTGCACCTGCGCCGCGCTGACCTGTCCATACTGATCGACGGGCAGAAACGCCACGTCGAAGCCTTCTTCAGCGAGCGCTTTGGCGGTATCGAGGACGGCATGATGTTCGACAGATGTTGTGATGATGTGCTGTCCGCGCCCGCGCGCGCGCTGCGCATAGGCGACTCCGCGCAGGGCGAGGTTATCGCTTTCCGTGCCGCCGCTGGTGAAGATGATCTCAGCGGGACCGGCGGGATAGCAGTTGAGGACGCGGGCGATGGCGGCGCGGGCGTCTTCGAGCGCTTTCTCAGCCGCTTTGCCGATCTTATGGGCGCTGGACGGGTTGCCGAAGACCTCCGTCCAGTAGGGGAGCATCGCTTCGACGACACGCGGATCGGTCGGTGTCGTGGCGCTGTGGTCGAGGTAGATCATAAATTCGACTCCTATCGTCTCATCAGCAGTTCAGCGCCGGGCTGAGCGGCGGCATCGGCACGGTAGTGCGTGCCTCGGCTGATGCGGTTGCGCTGCGCGGAGAAAATGACGATGCGCGCGACTTGGATGGCGTTGCGCATCCCGATCAGCGCGTCATTCAGCCGAGTTGAGCGGTAAAAGGTCTCGACTTCGTGCATGAGATGGCGCAGATCGTTTTCGGCGCGGGCGAGCCGATCCTCGGTGCGAATCAAGCCCACGTAATGCCACATCACGTTTTTCAGCGTGGTCATGTCGGCTTCGATCAGCGCCGGATCAGGATGTTCGCTGCCCATGTAACGCCATTCCGGGACGCGGTTGACGTGGATCGGATCGCGCTGGCGCTCTGCGATGTGGCGCGCCGCCCGATCTCCCCACACCAGCCCCTCAAGCAGGCTGGTGCTGGCGAGGCGGTTTGCGCCGTGCAGTCCGGTGCAGCTCACTTCGCCAACGGCATACAGCCCATCGAACGAGGTCTGCCCCCATTCATCGACCAGCACCCCGCCGCAGAAATAGTGCGCGGCTGGGACGACCGGGATCGGCTGGCTGGTTGGGTCGATGCCGTATGGTTCGCACGTCTCGATCAACTGCGGGAAGCGCGCGCGGATAAACGATGCCGGACGCTGACTGGCGATGTCGAGCAGGACGTGTTCATAGCCGTTCTCAAGCATCTCCATGTGGATCGCGCGCGCGACCACGTCGCGCGGAGCAAGCTCGCGCCATTCCGGGTCATACTTTTGCATGAACGGCTCGCCTTTCGGCGTCAGCAGCTGTGCGCCTTCGCCGCGCACAGCTTCGCTGATCAGCAGATTGGGCGCGCCGCGCACGCTGAGCGCCGTTGGATGGAACTGGACATATTCGGCGTTGGTGACTCGAACGCCAGCGCGCCATGCCATCGCGATGCCATCGCCGCGCGCGCCGCGTGGGTTGGTCGTGTTGCGGTAAATCTGACCGAGTCCACCCGTTGCGAGGATCGTATGCGCTGCTAGCACGCGAATGATCTCGCGGTGGGCGCGATCCAGCACATACGCGCCGTGACATGCCATCGGCTCATAGACATCGAGCGGTTCAAGCGAATGGTGCGGAAAGGTGATCAGGTCAACGGCGGTGTGATTGGTGAGCAGAGTCACATTCGGACGCCTGCTGAGTGTCTCCAGCATATGCTGGATGATCGCGGTTCCAGTTTTGTCGCCGACATGGACAATGCGGCGTGTGCTGTGCGCCGCTTCCAGCCCGAACAGCCACTCGCCGTCCTCCGCCGTGTCAAATCGGACGCCGCAGCGCTCAACCAAGACCGACTGCACCAGTGCCGGACCTTCATCAGCGAGGATGCGGGCGGCTTTAGGCGAACTCAACCCTGCTCCCGCATGCAGGATGTCTTTGACCAGCAGATCGGGCGAGTCGTCCAAGCCCCGTGTGACGATCCCGCCTTGTGACCATGCCGTATTGCTGTCCATGGCATCAGGGGCGCGGGTGATGATGGCGATCTCATGGTTAGGATCATCGCTCAGTCTGAGCGCGGCGGCTGCACCGGCGATACCGCAGCCGATGATCAGCGTATGGGTGCGGATGTCGGTCATACTGCGCTCACTTTGGGATGGCTAACATACGATCCAGCGCGAGTCTGGCGTAATGCTGGACTTCTTCATCGACGAAAATCTGATTGATCACCCGCCCCTCGACCAGGTTCTCCAGCGCGTTCGCCAGATCGAGCGGGCTGATGCGATACATGGTCGCGCACAGGCACGAGAACGGCGACAACAGGGTTACAAACTTGTCTGGGTTGCGATTCTTCAGCCGGTTGACCAGATGCACTTCCGTCCCGACCGCCCATTTGCTGTCCGCAGGCGCTTTGTCGATCATGTTGACGATGTAAGATGTGGAGCCGACATAGTCCGCCTTGTCCACCACCTCCATCATGCATTCAGGATGAACAATGATGTTGATGTCTGAGTAGTGTTTGCGCCAGAGATCGACGTGTTCGGGGCGGAACTGCTGATGGACACTGCAATGCCCCTGCCACAGGATGATCTTGGCGTTGAGAATCTGCGCATCGGTCAGCCCGCCGAACGGCTTGAAGGGATTCCACAGCACCATCTGATCAAGCGGAATGCCCATCGCCTTGCCGGTGTTGCGTCCAAGATGCTGATCGGGGAAGAAGAAGACCTTCTCCCGCTGCGCAAATGCCCATTCGAGCGCGCCGCGCGCATTGGACGACGTGCAGACCGTCCCGCCGTGCCTGCCGACGAACGCTTTCAGGTTGGCGGCGCTGTTCATGTACGTGATCGGCATGATGTGTTCAGCCGGGTCAGCGCCGAAAACCTGCTCCAGCTCATCCCAGGCGGTCAGCACCTGCTCGGCGTTCGCCATGTCCGCCATGCTGCATCCCGCCTGCATGTTGGGCAGGATGACGACCTGATCACTTCGCCCCAGAATGACGGCGCTCTCCGCCATGAAGTGGACGCCAGCGAAGACGATGTACTTTGCGGCGACTTTTGCGCCCTCCTTGCTCAACTGATAGCTGTCGCCTTGAAAGTCCGCAAACTGGACGACCTCATCGCGCTGGTAGTGGTGACCGAGAATGACCACCCGGTCGCCCAGGATGGCGCGGGCGCGCTGAATCCGCTCGACAGCCGCCGCTTCCTGTTGAATGAGCGTCTCATCTGCCAATTCGTTCGGTGGAGTAAACACCAGTTCAGCCATCTTGGTTGCCCTTCTGATTGGTTTAACGTTCGATTTGCAGGGACAGATCGAGCGCGGGCGCGGAATGGGTCAGCGCGCCGACGCTGATATAGGTGACGCCAGTTTCAGCGACCGACTGGATGCGCTCCAGCGACATATTGCCGGATGCTTCAAGTGGAACGCGCCCTGCCGTTTCCATGACACAAGCGCGCAGCTCGTCCAGAGTCATGTTGTCGAGCAAAATCTGATTGACGTGAAGGGGGAGCGCTTCGCGCAGCTCATCGATTGTCCTGACCTCCACGATGATCGGCGCGTCCGGTGCGTAAGCGCGGACACGCTCGACGGCGGCGGTAATGCCACCTGCGGCATCGATGTGGTTGTCCTTGATCATCGCAGCATCATATAACCCCATCCGGTGATTCTGCGCGCCGCCCATCCGCACCGCATACTTTTCCAGCAGTCGGTATCCGGGCGTCGTCTTGCGTGTGTCCAGGATAACCGCGCCTGTCCCAGCAGTCGCATCGACATAGCGGCGCGTCAGGGTAGCGACTCCGCTGAGGCGCTGCAAAAAATTCAGGGCGGTGCGTTCCCCAGTCAGCAGCGCGCGCGCATTACCGCGCAGGCTGGCAATCAGCGCGCCAGGCTGAACACGCGCTCCGTCAGTCGTGTGCAGGATGATCTCGGTATTCGGATCAAGGTGATAGAATGTCCGCTCGAAGGCGAACAGTCCAGCGAGGATGCCTTCCGCTTTTGCTACCAGCCGCGCCTCAGCCTGAGCAGTCTCGGGCAAAACGGCGTCGCTGGCGATGTCTCCGCGATCACCCAGGTCTTCAGACAGGGCGAGCGCGATCAGAGGATCGAGGGAGTTGAGCAGGGAGACGCTCATCTTAGGGTCACTTATACACTATCCTCGCTGTTAAAATAGAGAGCGCAGCGCCGCTGCGCTCTTTATAAGAATGTTATGATCGTTTCTGATTGTTGTCAAGTGTACACTAAGGGGGCTTTCAGAATTGGTTGCAGGTGGACTCAGCCTTCCTGAGCAGACTGCGCGCTGGCGGTCGCCTTCTGTTCATCCGCTCTCAGCATCGACACCAGCACGCCGAGAATGATGAGTGCACTGCCGATCCACAGTCCTCCTGTCATCGTCTGACCGAGCAGCAGAACACCGAGAATAGTCCCGACAAGCGGCTGCGCGAAGAAGAACAGCGACGCGACCGACGCATCCACCAGGGCGAAGGCGCGGTTCCACATCCACATTGCTGCCGCAGTAGAGACGACTCCGAGATAGAGAATACCCAGCACTGTTCCCCCATCGACCGCGCCGATGGGGCGGTCTTGCAGCTCCAGCGCGGACGCGGGCAGCGTGAGCAGCAGCCCGCCCATCAGCGCGATGGTGCTGACCAGCAGCGTATCGTGCCTGGCGCTGACGAGCCGCACCAGCACGGAATACAGACCCCAGGTGAGCGCAGCGGCGGCGAGCGCGACATCGCCGCTGAAGGTCATGGATGAAAAATCGGCATTCGCGGGATCGATGATGATCACTACCCCGATGCTGGCGAGGATGACGGCGGCAATTCGGATGGCGGTTAGCTTTTCACGCAGAATGAGCGCGGCGAACACCAGAATGAACGCCGGCGATGCGCTGGTGATGAGCGCACCATTGACGGCAGTCGAACGATCCGTGCCGACGAACTGCGCCCCAACGCTGATACCGAAGCCGATGAATCCGACGCTAAGCAGAGACAGCCAGTCCCGCGCCGTTAGCCCCAATGACTGCTGGCGCACGATCAGCAGCCCGCCCAGGATTGCCGCCGCCATGATCAGACGCAAACTTAATAGGGTGAACGGTGGAATGGTGTCTAAAACCACATCCGAGACGACATACATGCCGCCCCAGATTGCCGCCGCACCCAATCCGTAGCATGCTCCTAGCAGTGACGGTCTCATCCAGCGCTTACCTCAGAGGTTGGTTAAAAAATGTCGAAAAATGTTGTCAGATGGTCATAACGGTATAATTTTTTCCGATCTGCGCAAGTACCAAATATTGCCTGCTTCATGCACATGACGCTATAATCTCTCCACTACTGGTTTGTCAGGTTTGCTCAATACGCGACCCGTTAGCGCTGTTCGTATTTGCGCTTGGGCGAATGACCTCAAACCATGTATGTTTGTGCGTTAGAGTTGGGCTTCGTTCGAAAGGTTTCTGTCTATGCGTAAAATGCGGTTTCTCCTTCTGCTCGTCGTTATTAGTGTGGCGCTGACGGCTGGATTTGCCCAGGCGCAGTCGCCGACCGTCATCAAGATCGCGTCGCAAACACCGCTGTCGGGTCCACAGTCCGTGCTGGGTATCAGTATGCGCAATGCCGTCGAACTGGCGATTGAGCAGCTCTCGGGTCCCTTGGCTGAACTGGGCTACACGATTGAATACGTGCCTTTCGATGATCAGGCAACGCCGGCAGTTGGTGTGTCGAACGCGCAGATCATCGTCAATGATCCGGCGATCATGGGCGTGATCGGTCACTTGAACAGCGGCGTGGCGATTCCGGCTTCGGAAGTTTATAACGACAACAACTTGGTGATGATTTCCCCGGCGAACACCAACCCGCTGATCACGGATCGCGGTCTGCCGACGGTCAACCGCGTCTGCGGGCGTGACGACCTTCAGGGTCCGACGGGCGCGCGCTTCGTCGCTGAAGAACTGGGCGTGGAGACGGTTTACATCCTGCATGACACCACAGCCTATGGTCAGGGCGTCGCCGAATTCTTCCGCCAGGAGGCTGAAGCGCTCGGTTTGACTGTGCTGGGCTTCGAAGGCACGGAGGAAATGTCGAACTTCGACGGTATCCTCCAGCCGATTCTGGCGCAGGAGCCGGAGGCGATCTACTTCGGCGGAATCTACAGCCAGATGGGAGTCTTCCTGCGTCAGGCGCGCGCGGCAGGCTTCGACGGCTACTTCGTCGGTCCGGATGGCACCGACTCCAGCGAATTCGCTGAACTGGCGGGCGATGCGGCGATCGGCACGTATTATACCTCAGTCGCCGGTCCTGCTTCGATTTACCCGAACGCAGCGCAGTTCATCGAGGATTACACCGCGCGCTTCGAAGTCCCGCCGCAGCCGTTCGCTGCGCAGTCCTATGACGCGACCGCGATCCTGCTGCTGGCGATTGAGAAGGTGGTCGCCGATGGCACAGCGCCAACCCGCGAAGCCATCGCTGAAGCAGTGCGCGCCACGGAAGGCTACGAGGGGCTGACCGGCACTATTACCTTCGATGACAATGGTGACCCCGAAGTCGGTTTGTACTACGTGCTGCGCGTGGTCTCCGCTGATCCGGCTGAGTGGAGCAACAACGAACTGCTGGCGACGCTGGAAATTCCGTCGCCGCTGATGATGGCTGGAATGTAAGCGAGGGTTCGTTTCAGAGAAAGCGGTGGTCTGGCGTTTTAAGCCAGCGCCGCCGCTTTTTTTGTTTCCAGACCACTGTCTTCGGAAAGGCGTCGCAGCATATTATGACTTCACAAACGTTAACTCCTCCGGGCGCGGCGGGATACACGGTCTCGAAAGGGTTGCTGCCCGCCTTGCGTGCAACCTGGGTATATCGTTTTGTTCTTTTTCCAATCGGGCAGATTCTTGTTTTCATCGCCGCCGCAGCCGTTGTGATGACCATCCTGTCGTATATTCTGGCGTTTTTTGTGCCTGAGCCGAGAGCCAACATTGTTCTTGCAGACCAGATCGCCAAGCAGCTCCCTGGCATGATCATCAGCGGGATCAGCATCGGCTTTGTCTATTCGATGGTCGCGCTCGGTTATACGCTGGTTTATGGCGTGCTGAAATTCATCAATTTTGCCCACAGCGAAATTTTTATGATCGGTTCTGTGGCCGGTTTCGAGGTGATGACCCGCATCTCGGCATCCGGCGCGATTGGCGCGTGGAATCCGGTCATCCTGATTCTGGTGATCGTCGTCACAGCAATGTTGATCAGCGGACTGGTCGCCGTTGTCGTTGAGCGAGTTGCCTATCGACCGCTGCGCGGCGCGCCGCGCCTCGTCCCGCTGATCACGGCAATTGGCGTGTCATTCGTCCTCATCGACAGCACGCGCGGACTGATGGCGATCACGCGCAATGACTTCAACCTGACTTACCCGACTAACGACCCCGCGCTCACCTGGCTGACCACGCCGATCAATGTCGTTATCAACGGTGCATCGGTTGGCGGGTTCAACATCGGTGGAACAGCATATACGACGATCATCGCTGACAGCGCGGAAGTGAGCGGCTTTGAAATCAGTGGTACTCCTATTAGCGAATATTATTACGGTGGTGTTACAATTGGCGGGCGCGATCTGCGCGCCAATCAGATCGAGGTGAATGGCGCGCGTCCGGACGAAATCTTGATCGCGGGGCAAAATCTGCGCGATATCCAGCGCGCCGCGAACGTAGTCAATGTGCGCGTGACATCCATGATCATTGTGATCAGCGCCGTGCTGATGCTGCTGGCGCTGAATTACTTCGTTAATGGCACGAAGATGGGACGGGGCATCCGCGCTGTCTCGCAGGATCAGTCGACGGCGGGTTTGATGGGAGTGAATGTCAACCGGATGATCTCGCTGACGTTCTTCATCGGCGGCGCATTCGGCGGCGCGGCGGGCGCGCTCTTCGGCTTAAATGTCGGCACGGTGACGCCGTATGTCGGCTTTATCCCTGGACTGAAGGCATTTACCGCGGCGGTGCTGGGAGGCATTGGCAATGTCACCGGCGCGCTCCTGGGCGGGTTGACGCTGGGTATGGTCGAGTCGTTTCTGAACGGTATTTTGGTCTACTTCCCAGCGTTCGGACAGCGCTACACGGACGTGTTCGCGTTTTCTGTGCTGATTCTGATCTTAATTTTCCGCCCCAGCGGTATCCTCGGCGAACGTGTGGATGAGAAGGTCTAGCGCTATGACAACCGCATCTGCTTCCCCTTCTACGAATTCCTGGTCGGCATTCCGCACCTGGCTGACCCAACCGCTGGTAATGGGCGCGATGGTGATTGGGTATGTTGCGCTCTCAATATTGATCCTCATTTCGCTGGATCGCACCAGCCTGTGGTATCCGGCGGCAAACATCTGCGCGTTTCCGCTCTTCGTGCTGTCGCCGATCATTGTGCTGTTATCGCCGCTGCCAGCGCGTCTGAAGCTGACTATCATGCTAGCGCTGATTGTGGTGGTCACGCCCATTATTGGCTTGACCAACACCACCTATCTTGAACTGGCGATCCAAATCTCGATTTTCGCTGGTCTGGCGCTTGGCTTAAATATTGTGGTCGGCTTTGCCGGTCTGCTTGACCTGGGATACATCGCATTTTTTGCAGTCGGCGCGTATCTATGGGCGATGTTCACCTCACCTGCTCCGACGATCTTTCAGATCAATGGCTGGCTTGTGCCGGACTGGGCATTTTTTATCTTTCTGATCATCGGCGTTGTCTTAGCGGGGATCGTAGGGATCATGCTCGGCTTGCCTGTGCTGCGCCTGCGCGGAGATTATCTCGCGATCGTGACGCTCGGCTTTGGCGAGATGATCAAGATCATCGCTCGCAACGCCGATCAGCCGGCGAATCTGACCAACGGCGCGCAGGGTCTGCATGGTATTGGTCGCCCGCCGCTGCCCGGCTTCGCGGTCGACTTCACGAACGGATTGTCTGGTCTGTTTAGCATCCCGCTCAGCAATCCTGAGACGGTCGCTCGTCAGTTGATGTTCTATTTTCTGGGGATCGGCATCCTGTTCATCGTGATCCTGGTCGCACGGCGGTTGGAAGACTCGGCGATCGGGCGCGCCTGGACTGCCATCCGCGAGGATGAGACGGCGGCAATTGCAATGGGCGTCCCGCTGGTGCGCATGAAGCTGATGGCGTTCGCGTCAGGCGCGTCGTTCGCGGGCGCAATCGGCGTTTTATTTGCTGCTAAGCAGACCTTCATCGATCCTAAGAGCTTTGAGCTGATGCAGTCGATCACGATTCTGGCGATGGTGATCGTCGGCGGGATCGGCGGCATTCGTGGCGTGCTTCTGGGCGCGATTGTGGTCACGCTGCTTGACTTGCATATTCTGAAGAACCTGTCCTTGCAGCTCAACGCGCTGCGCAACGTGAACTTCGTCATCCCGATCATCGATTACCCGATCCGGAACTGGCCCTCGCAGTTGGAGCCGAGCAAATATCAGCCGTTCGTGTTCGGGTTAATTTTGGTGATCATGATGATTTTCCGTCCAGCGGGCTTGCTGCCTGAGCCGCGCCGCAAGATGGAGCTGATGGAAGCGCGAGGCGAGGACAGCGGTGATGATGACGATACGGACATGCCCGCGCCCGCTGCGCCGAAGCGCCAGCCCGCGCCGTCGGGCGACTAATCAGAGGGGAAAGCGCATGACTGCACTGCTTGAAGTGAAGAACCTCGCGAAGTCATTCGGCGGCATCAAAGCCGTGCGCGACGTGACGATAGATATTCAGGCGCACAGCATCAGCTCGATCATCGGTCCGAATGGCGCGGGCAAAACGACATTTTTCAATCTGCTCACCGGCATTTACAAGCCGGATGAAGGCAAAATCATTTTCGATGGTCGCTCGCTGATTGGGCTGCGCCCCGATCAGGTCAATAAAGCGGGTGTGGCGCGGACATTTCAGACGATCCGGCTGTTTGCCGGCATGACGGTGCTGGAAAACGTCATGGTCGGGATGCACTCCCGGCTGACCATCTCACTGCCGCAGACGCTGCTGCGAACGCGGGCGTTCCGCGAGCAGGAACAGCGCGTCCGCGAGCGTGCCAGTGAGCTGCTGCGCTTTGTGGGGTTGGCGGGGCGCGGTGATGAGATCAGCCGCAATCTGCCCTACGGCGATCAGCGGCGAGTCGAGATCGCCCGCGCGCTGGCGAGTGATCCGAAACTGATTCTGCTCGATGAGCCAACGGCGGGCATGAATCCGAACGAGAGTGACGAAGCCATGACGCTGTTTCGGCGCGTGCGGGATGAGTTGGGGGTCACCGTTGTGCTGATCGAGCATGATATGCGCGTGGTGATGGGGATCAGCGAGCATATTTCTGTGCTGGATTACGGTGAGAAGATTGCCGAGGGAACGCCGGCTGAAATCCGCAGTAACATGCGCGTGATCGAAGCGTATCTTGGGCGTCGAGCGATTGGAACGAAAGAGGGCGCGCATGGCGCTGCTTGAGCTGAGTGGGCTGCATACTTACTATGGACACATTCATGCCCTGAAAGGGATTGATCTGACGGTTGAGCAGGGCGAGATTGTGACTCTGGTCGGCGCAAACGGCGCGGGCAAAAGCACCACGCTGCGCACCGTTAGCGGCATGATCCGTCCTCGGCGTGGTCACGTTTATCTTGAAGGCAAGGACATCACCGGCATGAAGCCGCACGAGATCGCGGAACTGGGCATCGGTCATGTCCCGGAGGGGCGGCGGATTTTTCCGCAGCTCACTGTCCGCGAAAATCTGGAGATGGGCGGCTGGAATGTGAAGGATCGCGCAGTGGCGGCGCGGCGGATGGAATATGCCTTTGACCTGTTTCCGCGTCTGCGCGAGCGCGTTTTTCAAAAAGGTGGGACGCTGAGCGGCGGTGAGCAGCAAATGCTGGCGATTGGACGCGCGTTGATGAGCGAGCCGCGCGTGCTGCTGCTGGATGAGCCGTCGATGGGGCTGGCTCCGGTGCTGGTGGAGCAGATTTTTGAGATCATCAAGCGCATTAATGCCGAGAACAAGACAACTATCCTATTGGTGGAGCAGAACGCGCTGATGGCGCTGGAGGTTGCGAGTCGAGGCTATGTGTTGCAAACGGGCGAAGTTGTGTTGAGCGATAATGCAGCGGCGCTGATGAACAACGAAATGGTCAAGAAAGTCTATCTGGGCGAGGTGTGAAGCGCGCCTTGCGATCTCCCGCGCCGCAGAAGCCTGGATTCATGCAGCCTATGTCTAACTGGAAAGCGGCGCTGCGCGAGTCGCCGTTGAAGCCAATTTATTTATGGCTGGCAAACCGCTGGCGCGGCGTCCGCCGGCTTTTCGCCTATCCTGATACTGCATCCGTCGGCGCAGTGGATTATGATGCTTACTGGGAGAGGAAAGCAGGCACACATATCGGCACGCTGTCACCCTGGAGGATGAAACGCGCGCGCGCTATCGCCCCGCTCATCATGACAGGCAGCAGCGTTCTCGATCTCGGCGTCGGCGATGGTGCGCTGCTCAAATACCTGATCGACGAATGCAAAATCGAGGCGGTGGGAGTGGATGTGTCGCCTAAGGCGGTCGCGTTTTGCACTGCCAATGGGCTGGATGTCCGTTTAGCGGACATGAATAAGCCGGTCTCCCTGTATATGCGCGAGCTTTTCGATGAGCGCGTGTTCGACTATGTGATCTTGTCCGAGATCATTGAGCATCTCCCCGATCCGGAGTCGCTGCTGCGCGATCTTCAGCCGTTTGTGCGCCTTGGATTCATCATCTCCATCCCCAACACTGGCTTTCATCAGCATCGACTGCGCCTGCTGTTGGGTCGATTCCCGCTGCAGTGGGTCGTGACGCCAGGGGAGCATCTGCGTTTTTGGACGCGCGCCGATTTTCACTGGTGGTCACGTCAGTTAGGCTATCGAATCGTGCGCGAAATCCCTTATGAAGGCACGCCGCTGCTCAAGGAGATGCTGCCGGGCTTGTTCGCTGCGGCGTTTATCTACTTGCTGAAGCCTGAATAGACCTCGATAACTCCAGCTTAGCCCAGGAAGAAATTAGAATGAATGCTTTGGCTGACCGTCTGAACCGTTTCCAATCCATCCTCGATGCCGATCTTGCCTTCTTTTCGATCTCCTCTGACCTTGAATATCTGACCGGAGTCCCGCGCGACATTCCAAACTTTGGGCGCACTATTCACCCGGGCGCGTGGCTTGAAGGCGCATGGATCGCGCCAGGCAAAACACCCGTGCTGACGCTGCCGCGCATGTCGGCGGAGTTTGGCGGACTGGGCGGGGGCGCTAACGTCGATATTCGCGTCCTGGGCGACTGGGATGATCCGTCGCTGCTGGTGCGTGATATTCTCAATGGATTCAATCTGCCGCCGCAGCCGCGCATCGCGATTGGCGAAACGGCGGAGGCGGAGACGGTTATCTATCTGCAAAAGCTTGTGCCGGAGGCGATGTTCGTCTCTGGAACGGCGATTCTGCGCCAACTGCGTGTGATCAAGTCGGAGGATGAGATCGCAACCATGCGTCAGGCGGGCGCGATCACCGAGGCAGCGTTTGCGGATGTGCTGAAGCAGCTCAAAATCGGCATGACCGAGCTGGACATCATCGCGGAAGTCGATTATCAGATGCGGCGGCACGGCTCGCTGGGCGCGACATTCACCACATCGCTTTACAACTCAGGTCCGAATCATCCGCTGCTGATGGGCAAGCGCCTTGAGTCTTGGAAGCGCCCGATCATGCCGAATACGTCAGTCCTGTTCGATTTCGGCGCGAGCCACCAGGGACTGTGCTATGACTTTGGACGTACCGTGTCGTTTGGCGCGCCGTCGGCGGAGCAGCAGCGTGTGTATGACCTGATCATGGCGTCGCAGCGCGCTGGAATCGCGGCATTGCAAGCGGGTGTCCACACCTGCGAGCAGGTGGACGCGGCAGCGCGCGCGGTGATCGCGGACGCGGGCTACGGCGCGGCATTTCGCCATCGTCTGGGGCATGGGATCGGCTGGGATGTGCATGAGCCGCCGTTTCTGACCAAAGGTGATACGACGCTTCTTCAAGAGGGGATGCTGTTCACGATTGAGCCGAGCATCATGCAGGAAAACAGCTTCTCGGCGCGTGTTGAGGATATTATCGTGGCGCGTCCGGGCGGCGGCGAGCCGCTGACTGCGGGTTATCAATCGTTGATTGTGGTGGAGTAGGACGATGCGTCAGAATATTTCATCCGGCACGCCCTGGGAGGCGGTGGTCGGTTATTCGCGGGCGGTTCGGGTTGGCGATCATGTCTGGGTGTCTGGCACGACCGCGAGCGATGAGCATGGTCAGGTGATTGCAGTCGGCGATCCCTACGAGCAGACGATCTATATCCTGCAAAAGATCGAGCGCGCGCTGCGCGAAGCCGGCGCGACGCTGGCGGATGTGGTGCGGACGCGCATCTACGTGACCAATATCGACCACTGGCAGCGCATCGGTCATGCGCACGCGCAGTTTTTTGGCAGCGTGCGCCCGGCGAATGCGATGGTTGAGGTCAGTCGTCTAGTCAATCCCGATCATCTGGTTGAGATTGAGGTTGACGCCGTGATCGGCGCGGGGCGCGGATAGACACCCATGCGCTTCAGCCTAAGGTTGAATAATGATCTGCCTATAAACGAGTATATCCGGCTGGCGAAGGCGGCGGAGACGGCGGGATTCGATCAGTTCTGGGTCAGCGATGATCTGTTTCTGCGCGGCGCATTCGTGATCCTGACGGTGGTCGCCGCGCACACAACGCGGATTCAGGTCGGGACGTGCATCGTCAATCCCTACACGATGAATCCGGCGGAAATTGCCATGCACGCGGCGGCGCTGGACGAGTTCAGCGGCGGTCGTTTCAATCTGGGCATCTCAGCGGGCGCGGGCGAGTTCCTGAAGTGGATCGACCTGAAACCGGACAAGCCGCTGACGGCGGTCAAGGAGTCGATTCGGGCGATCAACGCGCTGCTGTCCGGCGAAACCGCTGAAATGGATGGATCATTTCTGCACTGGAGCCGCGAAGCCTATCTCCGGTTTCCGGCGAAGCGCGTCCCCATCTACATTGGGGCGCTCAGTCCCAAGATGCTGCAGGCGGTCGGTGAAGTCGCGGATGGCGGGCTGCCGCTGTTGTTTCCGCCGGAGCATTACGAGACGGTCATGCCCTACATTCGTGAGGGCGCGCAGTCCGCAGGGCGGAGTCTGGATGAGATCGACGTGGCGGCGTGCATCTGGTGTTCGATTGCAGAGGATTACGCGGCGGCGGCGGATGTGCTGCGCGCCAAAATCGCATATTATGGACACGCGCTCAGCCCACTGATCTTGGAACGACTCGGCGTGAGTCAGGATGAATTCACGCCGATTGAACAGGCGATCATGGTTGAGCGGGATGAAGCCAAAGCGAAGGCGCTGGTCACGGATAAAATGCTGCGCATCGGCATCGTCGGCACGACCCATGATCTGATCAAACGTCTGGAAGGGCTGGTCACGCTGGGCGTTCGGCATATCAGCCTGGGTCCACCGCTGGGACCCGATCCATTCGCGGCGATTGAAGCGGTCGGGCGCGATGTGCTGCCGCATTTTCGAGGCAAAGACCGATGAAATTTGACATTTACGATCTGCGCGTGACTGTTGACCGGATCGAGGGGCGCTCGGTCTGTGGAATGCAGCCTGGGGACTATTTCGAGCTGATCGAGAGCAGCAAGCTTCGCATTCCGCCTGGCAAACACTTCTGCATGTTCGCTTTGAGCGCGGTGCTGCCGCTGCTTGCCGCCAAACAGCGCGACCTGGCGGAAGGCGACTGGATGGCATCCGACTCGCTGATCGCCTGTCCCGATCCGGATGAACGCCTGATCATGCGCGTCGAACGGATCGCAAAGCGGACGATGGACGGAGACGATTTGACATGAGGCGCGAAGTCAGCATCGCGTTTCAGACGGATAAAACCCCAGCGCGCTATGTCGCGCTGGCGCAGCAGGTCGATGGGTATGACTTCGACCGCGTGAGCGCTTACTGCGACGCACCGTTTCATCCGAGCTTTACGCCGCTGGCGCTTATGGCTCCGCATCTGAGGCGGGCGCGCATCGGGTGTGCGGCAGTTGCGCCGGCGCGCACTCACCCGATTGACATGGCGGCGGAGACCGCGCTGCTGGCAGGTCTGGCAGCGGGCGGCGTGTATCTGGGGATCGCGCGCGGCGCATGGCTTGCCGATCATGGCATGACTGAACCGCAGCCGCCGATTCAAGCGATCCGCGAGAGCCTTGAGATCGTGCGCTATCTGCTGTCGGGGCGCGATGGCGGCTATGACGGTCAGGTTTATAAGCTGGCGGCGCATGTGCGCGCGCCGTATCCGCTGCCGGATCAGCCGGTCCCGATCATGATCGGCTCATGGGGCGCGAAGCTGTGCGCGCTGGCGGGTGAAATGGCGGATGAAGTCAAAGTCGGCGGCAGTGCCAACCCGGACATTGTCCCGGTCATTCGCAGCTATATTGCGGTGGGCGAACGGCGCGCCGGACGAATTGAAGGTGAAGTCGGTGTCTGTCTCGGCGCAGTGACCGTGGTCGATGAAGATCGTGAAGTGGCGCGGGCGCTGGCACGGCGCAGGGTTGCGCTGTATCTGCCGGTGTGCGTGCCGCTGGACTCGACGGTGCAGGTCGAGCCGGAGCTGATGGCGCGTGTTCAGGCTGCGGTCAACGCCGGCGATGAAGACGCGGCAGCGGCGCTGATCAGCGATGATCTGCTGGAGCGCTTCGCTTTTGCAGGCAGTCCCGAAGACATCATCCGCCAGTCAGAGGCGATCTTTGCGGCGGGCGCGGCGCGGATTGAGTTTGGCACGCCGCACGGAATGCCATCTGAGCGCGGAATCGATCTGCTGGGACGCGAGGTCGTCCCGATTTTGAAGCGGGGCTTTGAAAGCTAAGGTAGGGAATGTATGACACATCTGTTTGAGCCGCTAGCGCTTCGCAGCGTCACCATTCGCAATCGGATCGGCGTTTCGCCGATGTGTCAATACAGCGCAGAGAACGGCATGGCGACGGATTGGCATCTGGTGCATCTAGGCGCGCGGGCGGTGGGTGGCGCGGGACTCATCATCACAGAAGCGGCGGCGGTTGAAGCGCGAGGGCGTATCTCGCGCGAAGACCTGGGCATCTGGAATGATGCTCACATTGAGCCGCTGGCGCGGATCAATGCGTTCATCCGCGAGCATGGCGCTGTGCCGGGGATTCAGCTCGCTCATGCAGGGCGCAAGGCAAGCACTTACCGTCCGTGGGATGTCAAACGCGGCTGTGTCCCGGATCGTGAAGGCGGCTGGACGGTGGTTGCGCCGAGTCCGATCCCATTTTCGGACAGCTACAGCGTGCCGAATGAACTGACGCCGGCGCAGATCGCAGGTATCGTCGATGCGTTCAAGTCGGCGGCAGTGCGGTCGCAGCAAGCCGGATTTCAGCTCATCGAGATTCATGCTGCGCATGGGTATCTGATCCACGAATTTCTCTCCCCGCTGTCCAATCAGCGGGTAGACAGCTACGGCGGAAGCTTCGAGAATCGGACGCGCTTTCTGATCAAAATCTGCCGCGCTGTCCGTGAGGTCTGGTCCGAGGCGCTGCCGCTGACAGTGCGCCTATCCTGCACTGATTGGGTTGAGGGCGGCTGGACAATTGAGGAGACAGTCGAGCTGGCGCGCCTGTTGAAGTCCGAAGGGGTCGATCTGATCGATTGCAGTTCCGGCGGGCTGTCAGCGCAGCAGAAAATCCCCGTCGGCGCAGGGTATCAGATTCCGTTTGCCGAGCGCGTCCGGCGCGAAGCGAATATCCCGACTGCGGCGGTCGGGCTGATCACGGAGCCGACCCACGCCGATGAGATCATCCGCAACGGACGCGCGGACATGGTCTTTCTGGCGCGCGCAATGCTGCGCGATGCCTATTGGGCGGCTCATGCGGCGGTTGCGCTTGGACACAAGGAACATGCCGCTGTGCCGCCGCAGTACCTGCGCGCTTACTGACACACACCGAATGCGTAAAGTGTGGTAAACTCACGCCATTTGTGCCGAATTGCGCAATAGGACGCAGAATGGATAAACTCGCATTGTTTGTGTGGGGCGGTTGGGAGGGACACCAGCCGCAGGCGTGCGCCGAGTTGTTCGCCGAGATTCTGCGCGATGATGGCATTCAGGCGCTCGTCACCCACGACCTCGACGTGTTCACCGACGACAACACAATGCGCAGCGCCGATTTAATCGTGCTGGTCGTGACGATGAGTACCATCACGCCCGAACAGGAGCGTGGACTGCTCAACGCAGTCAAAAGCGGCGCGGGCATCGGCGGATGGCACGGCGGCATGGCGGACTCGTTTCGCAATAACACCGAGTATCAGTTCATGGTTGGTGGGCAGTGGGTCGCGCATCCGGGCAATATCATTGATTACCGTGTTCATATCACTGTTCATGATCACCCGATCACATCCGGCGTGACCGATTTCGACATGCATTCCGAGCAGTACTATATGCATGTCGATCCGGCGGTCTCGGTGCTAGCGACGACGACTTTCAGCGGCGACTATGCCGACTGGATTGCTGGGGCGGTCGTTCCGGTCGTGTGGACGAAAAAATATGGTTTGGGACGGGTTTTCTACTGCTCTTTAGGGCATCAGCGGGTTGATTTTGACGTGCCGCAGGCGCGCGAACTGGTGCGGCGCGGTCTGCATTGGGCGATAAGGTGAAGATGATGGCAGGTGTCGTGAAAGTCGGGCTGATCGGGTGTGGCAACATCAGCGGAATCTATCTCAAAAATGGGTCACGGTTCGGGCATATGGAGATCGCAGCCTGCGCGGACGCGCTTCCCGAACGGGCGCAGGCGAAGGCGGCGGAATACGGCATTCAGGCGATGACCGTCGAGCAGATGCTTGCTGATCCGAGCATCGAACTGATCCTCAACCTAACCATTCCGGCGGCGCATGGCGATATTGCGCTCAAGGCGCTGGAAGCAGGTAAACATGTCTACAATGAAAAGCCGCTGGCGGTGCAGCGCGAACAGGCGCAGCAGATGCTGCATCTGGCGGCAGAAAAAGGGCTGCGCGTCGGCGGCGCGCCGGACACTTTTCTCGGCGCAGGGCTGCAAACCTGCCGCAGGCTGATCGATGATGGCGCGATTGGGACGCCCGTTGCGGCGACTGCCTTCATGATCAGCCACGGACCCGAAGGCTGGCATCCCGATCCAGAGTTCTTCTACAAGGTCGGCGCGGGTCCGGTGTTTGACATGGCTCCCTACTATCTCACAGCGCTGACGGCGCTGGTCGGATGCGTCAGGGCAGTCACAGCGGCGGCGCGGATCAGCTTTGCGGAGCGTTTGATCACGAGCCAGCCAAAACACGGTCAGCGGATCACCGTAGAAGTGCCGACCCATGTCAGCGCGACGCTGGAACTGAACGGCGGCGCGTTAGCGACGATGATCATGTCGTTCGATGTCTGGGCGAGCAGTCTGCCGCGCATCGAAATTTACGGCTCAGAAGGCACGCTGAGCGTCCCTGATCCGAACACCTTCGGCGGCGAAGTCCGCTTGTATCGCGCAGACAAGCAGGAATGGGAGATCGTCCCGCTGATCGACGGTTATTCGGAGAACAGCCGTGGACTGGGCGTGGCGGATATGGCGCGGGCGATCCACTCTGGTGGGACGCATCGTGCCAGCGGTGAGCTAGCGTATCATGTCTTAGATGTGATGCACGCTGTACATGAGTCGGGGGAAAAAGGAGCGCGAGTGACGTTGGAAAGCAGTGTAACGCGCCCGGCAGTGCTGGATGCAGCGGATTTCAGCTAGCGATCAGTCGGCGTGAAAGCGTCGCGCAATTCAATAGTTGGTTTCTTCAACGAAAAGGTGGAGCAGCCTTTCCGCGCGTGTTGGCGCCTTGGCGTAGAAATCCTCGGTGAACGTGGCTTCGAGCAGATCGCGGTGAGCATTGTAGAATGCTGGATCGAGCTTGTCCAAATTTTGGAAGCCCATGCTCCACTGCTGAAACGACCGTCTGTCAATCGGCTCTTGGGAGACACAAAGCACCTTCGTATGGCGCGGGTCTTGCTTAATCTTCTCGAAGAGCGCCGTCACATCTGCCTCTTCTCCCTCAAGCGCCTGAATGAAATACCCCTTGCGGTAGAGCAGCAGACCCGTGATATCTTTGGTTGGATTGAAATTGCGCGCCGTGTTTAGAATAGCCATCAGATCATCGTCGGTCATCGGACGCGCCTCAGAGCTAACGTAAGTTAAACTGATGAGTGACATGACGTAATTCCTTTCTTTATCTTTCTTGATGCTGATATGATAAATGGGATAATTCAGCTCAATGATTGAGGTTTTTGTAGTTTGCTCCAATAGGTCAGCGCAGGGTGGCTGAAATAACCTGGGCGCTTGCTGCTGCGCGTTCATGATCACCGTCCTAAAATTGGTGCGAACATTTGTGCCTATGCAAACGCAAAACCCATGTTATGTTATGATAAAGATGAAGATGAAAGCTTTTCGAGCCTTAAACGCAAACGAGGGAACAACAAGCATGACACTGCGCGTGACGGTCTGGAATGAAGGTCGGCATGAAAAGACGGACAAGAAAGTTCAGTCGATCTATCCGAATGGCATCCATGAGACGCTGGCGAGCGGATTGCAGGCGCACGGCTTCACGGTGCGCACAGCGACTCTAGATGAGCTAGAGCATGGACTGACGGACGCTGTCCTTGCCGAAACGGATGTGCTGACCTGGTGGGGGCATATGGCGCACGATGAGGTAGAGGACACAATCGTCGAGCGCGTGCATCAGCGGGTGCTGGAGGGCATGGGTTTGATCGTCCTGCACTCAGGGCATTTTGCGAAAATTTTTAAGCGGCTGATGGGGACGACCTGCAACCTGAAATGGCGCGAGATCGGCGAGAAAGAACGGGTTTGGGTGGTCAATCCAGCGCACCCGATTGCCGAAGGCTTGCCCGATTACTTCGAAATTCCGGCGTCGGAGATGTACGGCGAACCGTTCGGTATCCCTGAACCAGACAGTCTGGTGACGATCAGTTGGTTCGCGGGCGGTGAGGTCTTCCGTTCGGGCTGCTGCTACTATCGGGGTCAAGGCAAGGTCTTCTATTTCAGCCCTGGACACGAAACTTACCCGATTTACCATAACGACATGGTGCTGAAGGTGATCGCCAATGGGGTGCGCTGGGCTGCGCCGACGCCAAACACGCCCAAGGTCACGATTGAGAATCGCCCCAAGCCGATTGAAGACATTCCGATTGCGGAGTAGCGCATGGACAGCGCAGCGCTGGAAGCGCGGCTTGACTTTGCGGCGGACGCCGTCTGGCGCGCGGGACGGCTGACACTGGGATATTTTCAGACGGGTGTCGCGGTCGAGCGTAAGCGCGACCGCACTCCGGTCACGATTGCCGATAAAGAGTCAGAAAAGCTGCTGCGCAGTCTAATTGAGCGGCATTTCCCGGATGATGGGATCATCGGGGAGGAGTTCGGAGAACAGCCGAGCAAAACCGGACTGACCTGGATCATCGACCCGATTGACGGGACAAAATCGTTCATCAGCGGCGTGCCAATCTACGGCTGCCTGCTCGGTTTATCGGATGGAACACGACCGCTGGTTGGGACAGCCTATTATCCCGCGCTGGACGAGATGCTGACGGCGGCGCACGGGATGGGATGCTTGTGGAATGGGCGGCGCGCGCGGGTCTCAGCGGTCGACTCGCTGGCGGATGCGGTGCTGCTGTCGAGCGAATACAAACAGACCTTTGAGGAGCGTCTTGAAGCGTTTTATCGGCTGGTCGATGCCACTTGGATTCAGCGTACATGGGGCGACTCGTATGGGTATCTGCTGGTGGCGACGGGACGCGCGGAGATCATGATCGATCCGGCGATGCAGGTGTGGGACAGCGCGCCATTTCAGGTCATCCTTGAAGAAGCGGGCGGCACATTCACCGATTGGAAGGGTGTGCCGACGATTTATGCAGGCGAGTCGTTAGCGACCAACGGCGCGCTTTTTGACGCAGTGATGGAGCTGATTAAACCTTGATGGCATCGGAGCGGTTCAGCGCCTGGTATCGGGCGGCGCGCCCTCGGACACTGACGGCGACTTACGTGCCGTTGGGCGCGGCAGCGGCAGTGGCACTGCGCGACGGCGTGTTTGAGCCGGTTAAATTCGCGCTGTCGCTGATCGCCGCGCTGCTGCTGCAGGTCGCAGCCAATCTGATCAACGAATACTTCGATTTTCGGCGCGGAGCGGAAGACCTCAAGCAGGCTGGGCAGGGCATGATCCTCAAATCTGGCTTGCTGACGCCCCGCCAGGTGTTGATTGGCGCGGTGGTGACGCTGTTGGGCGGCGTCGTGATCGGGCTGTTTCTGCTGACGCAAAGCGGCGCGCTGCTCTTTTGGATCGGCTTGGGCGGCGTGCTGGTGGTGATCACCTACACGGCAGGACCGTTTCCGCTCGCGTATAACGGGCTGGGCGAAGCCGCTGTTTTCGTTTTCATGGGACCCGTAATGGTTTTGGGCGCGTATTACGTGATGGCGGGCGAATTCGCCTGGACGCCCATCCTGGCGGGTATCCCTATCGGTTTCATGGTGGCAGCGATCCTGCACGCCAACAACATCCGCGATCTGGACGCGGATCGGGCGGTCAACAAGCGCACACTGGCGGTCATCTTGGGGCTGCGCGCCGCACGCATCGAATACATGGTGCTGGTTGGCGGCGCATATGCGGCGGTTGCAGCGCTGATCGCTGCAGGTATTATGCCGATCACGGCGCTGCTGGTTTTGATCACGCTTCCGGAAGCCTACCGCCTGATCCGCATCATCACTACGTCCACTGAGACGCCGCTGCTGCATCAGGCGCAGGGACGCACGGCGAAGCTGCATGGGCAGTTCGGGCTGTGGCTGGTGGTTGGGTGGCTGGTCGGGTTAGCGCTGTTCGCGATAATTCGTTGATGCGCCACCGGCGGTGTTGCCGCCATCGATGATCAGCATCTGCCCGGTCATGTAGCTGGAATCGTCCGATGCCAGAAACAGCACGCCGCGCGCGATCTCGCTGACATGGGCGACTCGTCCCATCGGAAAGGCTGCGCCCACCTCCTGAAGATGCTGCTCAAAGTCGACCATGCCAGATAGATACTCTCCGCGCTCACGCCAGCGCTCGACATAAGTGTCCCCTGGACAGATGGCATTCACCCTGATCCCCTGTCGGGCGTGATCAAGCGCCAGCGCGCGCGTGAACTGGACAACCGCGCCCTTTGACGCGGCATATGCCGCTGCGCCCTGCGCGCCGGATACGCCCCAATCCGAGGCGTTGTTCACGATCACGCCGTATCCAGCGGCGATCATCTCCGGCAGCACGGCGCGGGTCATGTAAAACATACCGTGAACATTGGTGGCGAAGGTGTCGAGCCAGGTTTCAGGCGATGTGTCCAGCGTTGTGCCGAGTGGAACGATGCCAGCGTTGTTGAACAGAATGTCAATGCGCCCGAACGTGTCGACGCAGATTTGAGCGCAGCGCGCGCAGTCTGCCTGGTCGCGGATGTCCGCTTCGATGAACATCAGCCCAATCGACTCCGCCAGCGCCTCGCCCAGAGCGCGCCGCCGTCCTGTGATCGCGACCTGCGCGCCCTCCGTGGCAAACAAGCGCGCCGTTTCAGCGCCGATGCCGGACGTTCCACCTGTGATCAAGGCGATCTTGCTTTCCAGTTTCATCGCGCTGCAGCTTCCCGATTGAGCCGGAGCGCGGTTTCCGCCAGCACTGCCGCGCCGACAGCGAATGATCCTTCGTCCAGGTCAAACAGTGGATTGTGATGTGGACGGTCGATGTCGTCCTTCTTCGCGCCGAGCAAGAACATCGCGCCCGGCGCGGCGCGGGTCATGAAGCTGAAATCCTCCCCGCCGAGCGATGGCTCATCGGTGATCAGCGCATCCGCGCCGAGCAGATCGTGCGATACCGCTCGAATCGTATCGACAACGGCTTCGTTATTAAGCATCGACGGACAGCCTTTCTTGATCTCCAGCTTGTAGTCTCCGTCGAGCGCGCGTGCCACGCCGAGCGCCATTTCGAGTTCGCGCCACAACGCCTCACGGGTTTCGTCGTCATAGCTGCGCAGCGTGCCGCTGATTTCGACTTCGTTGGGGATAACGTTCTCGGCGATCCCGCCGTGAACCGATCCAATCGAAACAATGACCGGTCGAATGGGGCTGATCCGGCGGGAGCGGATGCCGTGAATCGCGTTGATCACTTGGGCGAGCAGGAAAATCGGGTCAACGCCGAAATGCGGCGATGCGGCATGGCAGCCTTTGCCGATGATAGTGGCGTAAAAATTATCGACCGCAGCGGATGTGTAGCCGGGTTCAACAGCAATCTTGCCCGCTGGCAGTTCGCTGGCGACATGCAGCGCGATCACCCGAGCCACGCCGTCCATGATGCCGTCGTCCATCATCCGCTGCGCGCCGCTCTTGCCCTCATCATCGGCGGCTTCCTCGCATGGCTGAAAAAACAGCCGAAACTGTCCAGCGGGACGGTCGGGCAGGTCAGTGAGCATCCGCGCGACGCCCAGCAGGATCGCCGTGTGCGCGTCATGACCGCAGGCGTGCATGACACCATCGTTTTCGGACTTATAGGCGACCGGATTGGCTTCACGGATCGGCAGCGCATCCATGTCAGCGCGAATCCCGATCACAGGTGCGCCTTCGCCGATGACGGCGACGACTCCGGTCTTGCCGACGCCGGTGGTGACTTCAATGCCCATCCTGCGCAGCGTCTCCGCGACGACTCCGGCGGTCCGAAATTCCTGAAAGCCCAGTTCAGGATGGCGGTGAAAATCGCGCCGCCAGGCGATGATCTGGTCTTGAATGGCGCGTGCGCGCTCTAACATCGTGCTGTTGTATGCTAATGTCTGTTCCATAATGAACAACCTGTAGGCTAGAATACAATTTAGACTTGATTATACCGCTTGGCGTTCTTTAAGGATAATCCACATGACGACTTCCTACGATCTCATTATCGTCGGGGCGGGCGCGATGGGCAGCGCCGCCGCGTATCATGCCGCAAAGCAGGGCGCGAAAGTGCTGCTGCTGGAACAATATGACCTTGACCATCAATTAGGCAGCTCCTATGGGCAGTCGCGCATCATTCGCTACGCTTATGATCACGCCGCTTACATCCCGCTGGCGCGCGCCGCCTTTCAGGACTGGGCGGCGGTCGAAGCCGAGGCGGGTGAGACGCTGTATGTCAAAACGGGCGGGATCGATTTTGCGCTGCCAAATGAACCGGTCTTTCAAAAAATCGTCGATACGCTCCACGCTGCAGGAATCCCCTATGAGCTGCTGACGGCGGATGAGGCGATGGCGCGCTTTCCTCAGTGGCGTCTCGATCCTGACATGGTCGTGCTGTATCAGGCGGACGCCGGGCTGATGCGAGCGTCGAAGTGCGTGCTGGCGCAGGTCAGGTTGGCGCGCCAGTATGGAGCGGTTGTGCTGGAACGCGCTGCGGTGACGGATGTAAAACCGTCAGGCGATGGCGTTGGGGTGACGACAGCCAGTGCGACCTACACAGCCAGCCGGGTAATTCTGTCCGCCGGAGCGTGGATGCGCCGGCTGATGGGCGCATTGGGAGTCGATCTGCCGCTTCAGCCGCTGCGCTCCCATGAAATCTATTTTCATCCTGGCGATCCAGCTTCCTACACGCCGGAGCGCTTCCCAACTTACATTGGGCATCTGTACAGCGAGTTCGGCGCTGCAACTTACGGAATTGCCAACGTGGGCGGCGCAGGGGTAAAAATCGGGCTGCATGGCGGCGTCAACATCGACGATCCGACGATGGCATCCCGTGAGCCAGACCTCAGCGTTGTCGAGGCGATGGAGCGATTCGCGGCGCGCTACCTGCCTGGTCAGTGGTCGCGGGCATCGGCGCGGGTGTGCTTGTACACGATGACGCCGGACGAGCATTTTATCATCGACCGCCATCCTGAACATCCGCAGATCGTGATCGCCTCACCGTGTTCGGGGCATGGGTTCAAATTCAGCACCACCATTGGGCGCATCCTGAGCGACCTGGCGTTAAAAGGTGAAAGCCCGCTGGACATCGGTTTCTTCCGTCTCTCGCGCTTTGCGCCTGAACAGGCACGCTCATGAACCATCTGCGCGAGGATTTTCTGCTCGATCCATCGGTGGTCTTTCTCAATCATGGTTCGTTCGGAGCCTGTCCGAAGCCAGTTTTTGAAGCCTATCAGCGCTGGCAGTTGGAATTGGAACGCCAGCCGGTTGAATTTCTGGGACGGCGCGTCGATAGGCTGCTGGATGAGGCGCGGGCGGCGCTGGGGGCGTATCTGAACACGGAGCGGGATCGGCTGGTATTCGTGCAGAATGCGACGACGGGTGTCAATATTGTCGCGCGCTCGCTGCCTCTCAAGCCTGGCGATGAGATCGTCACAACCGATCATGAGTACGGCGCGTGCGATCACGCTTGGGGATGGGTGTGCGAACGGACGGGCGCGCGCTATATCCGTGTTCCGATCCCGCTGCCGGTCACGACTCATGCGGATTTTGTCGAGCGGGTCTGGTCAGCGGTGACTCCGCGCACAAAAGTGATCTATCTGAGCCACATCACCTCGCCTACAGCGCTGATTTTCCCGATTCAGGAACTGTGCCGCCGCGCTCGTGAAGCGGGCATCCTGACGGTGATCGATGGAGCGCACGCGCCGGGTCAGACTCCGGTCGATCTAACGGCTATCGATGCCGATTTCTACACTGGCAACCTGCACAAGTGGCTGTGCGCGCCGAAAGGGTCAGCGTTTCTTTATGCACGACCTGAATATCAGGCATGGCTGGTTCCGCCGACGATCAGCTGGGGCTGGACACCCGACCGGACGTACATCACGGCGCATCAGCAGCAGGGGACGCGCGATCCATCAGCCTATCTGACTGTTCCAGAGGCGATCCGTTATCTGGCGGAACACGATTGGGACGCGGTGCGCGCCGAATGTCACGCGCTGATCCGCGAAACGCGCCTGCGGGTGGCAGAATTGACCGGACTCGACCCAGTCGCGCCGGATGATCAGGGATGGTACATGCAGATGGCGACCATGCCGCTGCCTGTTGAGCCGGATCAATGGCAGACCTTCAAGATGCGCCTGTACGATGAGCATCGCGTTGAAGCGCCGATTATCTGTTGGAGCGGCAAGGTTTACATCCGTGTCTCCGCGCAGGGCTACAACACGCGCCAAGATATGGATTGCCTGATCGAGGCGTTGAGGCAGCTTCTGTCTGCCAGCTAATTCTGCTCAATTTACTCTCAGCTTTGAGATTGAGGCGTTTGCGCTGATGCAGCCGTTGTGAAGGGGGCGCACGCGCCAATCCGGTCAGGGATGGAGGCTGCCCATCCCTGACCGCTCAGCTTCTCAATCGAGCAGTTCCTCGACCGTCACGAAAACAGCAGTGGTGTATCCCGGCACGCTCAGCGTGCCGCTCGGAATATCAAAACTTGCCTGGCGGACGACCGGATCATACGAAGTGACCTGAACCTGATGCAGTCCGAGCGGAATGCCAGCTAAGGCATCAAGGGTGATCGACTGCGTTTCCGGGGTGGCATTGAAGACGACGACGATAAAGGCATAGGTCGGGTCGATATTTTCACCGATGGTGTCATCGAGCGCCATGATGATCACACCGGGTATCTGATCCGCGCCGGTGTTATAAAAAATTAGGCGGTCGATCACATCCTGCGCGGTGCGCAGTCGGAACAGCGGCGAGCTGCTGCGGATGGCGAGCATCTCGCGCAGATGATCGACGCCGTTGAGGATGTCCGCGCGCGAGGGACGCAGATCGGGATTCGCCAGCAGCGGCGCGATCACAGTGTAGCGATCTTGATTTTTATCGGCGGGAGGCAGTCCAGCGCCCCAGTTGTTCCATGTGTAGGTGAAATCCAGACGGTTGAACCAGTCGCCGCTGTTGTAGCTGTCGCGATCTACCGACTTGGAGCGCAGCATGTCATCTCCAGCATGGAAAAATGGCACGCCCTGCGACAGCGCGGTGATGCTCATGGCGAGGTTGTGCATCCGCACGCGCAAAGCCATTGGCGCGTCCAGCGGCGCTTTCATCTGGATGGCGTCGAACAGGGTCTCGTTGTCATGCGCAGAGACGTAGACGATATGCTCCTGCGGATCGAGCGTGTAGCCCGCTGGCTGACCGTTATAATCAATATCCGCGCCGGTGAGCAGTTCACCGGACGCGCTGACGAGTGGGTAATTGCGCAGGTTGCCCGTCAGACCGACGCGAATCTGATCGCCGAAAGCCAGGAGACGCGCGCGCTGATCCTCCGCCGTCCCCGGTGTGATGCCGTTCGGCTGATTGTACAGCCCATTACTGAAGCCCTGCTCTTGCAAGCCGCCGAACGGACTGCCACCGCGCACTGCGTCGCGCAGTCGATCATTGAACGTGCCGATACCTGTGCCGGCGAGGTTGATCTGAGTCGCGTTGATGCCGCGCGCATTGTTCGCGACTTCGCCAAAGTTCCAGCCTTCGCCATAGATGTAAATCTGCTTGCCATCGACGCCATGTTCCTCAAGGGTGAGCGCGTCCAGCGCCTCGCGCACACGCAGCATGTTCTCGACCATGTGATGCCCCATCAGGTCGAAGCGGAAGCCATCGACGCGGTAGACCGTCGCCCATGTCACCAGCGAGTCGATCATCAGCTTTTCCATCATCCGATGTTCGCTGGCGGTGTTCGGGCAGCAGGTCGATGTCTCGATGCGCCCCTGGCTGTTCAAGCGGTGGTAGTAGCCGGGGACAATGCGATCCAGCACTGAGCGCGCGCTGTTACCCGCCGAATTGGTGTGGTTGTAGACCACATCCATCACCACGCGCAGCCCAGCGGCATTGAGTGCCTCGACCATCTGGCGGAATTCCAGCAGGCGCGTGATGCCGTTCGGATCGGTCGAGTAGCTCCCCTCTGGGACGGTGTAGTGATAGGGATCATAGCCCCAGTTGAACCCATCGAGATCGCGCAGTGGCGCGATGATCGCCTGCTGCTGATCGCTGTCTGGCGGCAGGCTCAGCAGCAGCTCATAGTCAGGTTCCTGACGCTGGGACTCGTCCTCATTGATCGTGGCGATGTCGAAAACGGGCAGCAGGTGGATATGAGTCAGTCCCGCTTGAGCCAGCGCACGGAGGTGGCGCATCCCGTTTGACTCGCTGTGCGTGAACGCCAGGAATTTACCGCGATGCTCCGCCGGGACAGTCTCATCGAAAATGCTGAAATCGCGCACGTGCAGCTCATACAGCACAATATCTTCTGGGGCAGAGAGCGGCGGCTTGACCGCGGTCTCGTCCCACAGCGCGGCGATCTCGCGCAGATCGACGATCTGGCTGTGCGTGCTGTTCATCGCCAGGCTGACCGAATACGGATCAGTCACGCGGTTGATGATGACAGCGCGCTCACTCGGCATGTAAACCGTGACTTCGTATAGATAGTAGCGGTTTTTCCATTCCGGTTCACCTTCGATGCTCCACACGCCGGTATTCGTGTCAAAAGTCATCGGCAGCAGTTCGGCTTTTTCCGCTGCGGCGTCTTCAAACAACACCAGCGAGACATTTTGCGCAGTCGGCGCCCAGACGCGCAGTGAAGGCGTGTCGCCAGCCCAGACCACGCCGAGATCGCCATCGTAGGCGAAGAGATCGTCCAGCACGCCGGCGATTTGTACGCTGGTCGCATCCTGAATGACGCCGCGATTGTAGGTGGCTTGAATCGCAATTTGACCCGCCAGAATATCCGGCACGCGAGTGAGATCATCGCTGCTGATCTTCAGGGCGGTGTAATCTCGCAAATGTGGGAAGCGCGCGACCTGGTCGGCGCTCAGTCCAGCGCGATCCGCGCGCAGCGCGATGTAATCGCCGCCGATGATCCCCATATTCGTCAGTTGAAGCGACCCATCCAGGTTGTAGTAGAGACGGTATTCTGCGCCGGGGATGCGCGGGATCGCCCAAGCGATGGTGTCGGCGGAAATCCAGTGTGCCTGCGCGAAAAGGAGATTTCCGGCGGCGGGTCCTGCCTGTCCGCCGACGGTGATGTTGATCTGATTGTCGGCGGTATTATAGGTCACCAGCACCTCGCTCTTGTCTTCGTTGACGCTGAACAGGATATTTGCGCCGTCGCGCTGTCCATCCGCACCGTAGTTCAAGCCCCAGCTTTCGTTGATGGCGACTTTCGCCTCATCATAGACGCCGGCGGCTAGCGCCGACGTGCGAAATTCGTAGATGCCGTCGCCATCGGGGTCTTGCAGAAGTGAACGCAGACAGTCGGGCTGCCAGTCACCTGGACAGCCGATCTCGCTCTGGAAACTGCCCGGCACGTTGGCGATCAGCGCGTTGATGCCGTCGGTGATCCAGTGCGTCACCGGATCGTAGATGAATTTGACCCGCGTCTCCTGTGCGAGACTCAGGGTGATGTTCGCGCCATTGCGTTCCCCGCCCGCGCCGTAATTCTCATCCCAAGACCCATTGATGGCGACTTTATATTCATATATCCCAGCGGGAAGCGTGAATACGCCGATCCATTTCTGATCGCTCTCATCGAACGCCAGCGCGGTCGCTTCGCAGTCGGGCTGCCAGTCGCCAGAGCAGCCGAGGATGCTCTGGAATGTCCCGGGCAGCGTGACCAGGGTCGGCATGCTGTCCTGTGCGCTGACGACCAGCACCGTGAACCACAGGCAGCACAGCAAGCTGATCAGCAAGAAATGAAACTGTTTCACAAGGAGCCTCTCCAGTAATCTTTGATCGATATGCCCAATTATCTGAGTTGAGCGGTCTTTTGCAACCGCCGCGCTGCGGCGGTAAGCTTTTGGGAGAAAATTACAGTTCGGCTGAGGAGAAACTGATTATGCTGACTTCAAAACTGCTGCATCCTGAAATTCTATCCGCGCTGGGGGCATCCGGTCATGGCGGCGGTGTGCTGATCGCCGACGGCAATTATCCGTTCTCGACCCGCGCCAATCCGGCTGCGAAGCGCGTCTATCTCAACTTCATGCCGGGCAAACTGAACACGGTCGAAGTGCTGGAGGGGATCAAAGACGCCATTCCGGTCGAATCGGCGCATGTGATGACGCCGGACGATGGCTCCGAGCCGCCCATCATTGCGGAATTTAAGGCGCTGCTGCCCGCTGTGCCATTTTCAACGCATGGGCGCTTTGCCTTCTACGATCTGGCACGAGACTCGGACTGCTGCCTGGTGATCGCGACCGGTGAACAGCGCGTGTATGCCAATATTTACCTGGTGATCGGCGTGGTCAAGCCGTAAAGACCAATACTTAACTTGTAGAGAGAAAGGGTTTTCATTTCATGTCCTACAAATTACCACAAATCAGCCCGCCGCCGAAGGTTGGCGCGAATGAAGCGGTTCTCGTCGCCAGCGGCGATCTGCGCTTGTCGGCAAACCAGGTGTGCTGGGCGGCGCAGCAGGAAATGGAAGAAAAAGTGATCGCGGCATTTGCGCGTGAAGGGGTCACGGTTAGGCGCGGACACGCCTATGATCCGGTCGAGAAACACGGTTTCATCAGCAGTCAGCGCATGGGGATGGACGTATTCAAAAGCATCGATCCGGATGCGCCGCTGATCGTGGCGGAGGCGGTCTGGCAGTACAGCCATCATGTGCTGGCAGGGCTGCGCGCGCATCGAGGTTCGATTCTGACAGTCGCGAACTGGTCGGGGCAGTGGCCCGGCTTGGTGGGGATGCTCAATCTGAATGGATCGCTGACGAAAGCCGGTATCCGCTACAGCACGATTTGGAGCGAAAACTTTGACGATGCTTTCTTCATCGATGGCATCCGCGCATGGATCAGGACCGGGCAGATCGTCCATGCCATGCCGCATGTGCGCCGGTTAGACGCAGAGTCGCTTCCGATGGCGGAGCGCACGCTTGGAGAGGCGCTGGCAGCGCAGCTTCGCCATGAGAAAGCGATCCTAGGCGTGTTCGATGAGGGCTGTATGGGCATGTACAACGCCATCATCGACGATGAGCTAATCAATCCGGCGGGAGTCTACAAAGAGCGCCTCAGCCAGTCGGCGCTGGTGGCGGCGATGCGGATGGTCAGCGATGCCGAAGCGCGCGCGGTTTACGATTGGCTGCTGGAGCGGGGAGTGCAGTTCAAGCTTGGCGCGAACCCGGAGACCGATCTGACCGAGGAGCAGGTGCTTGAGCAGTGCAAAATGTACATTGCGGCGGTGCGGATCGCGGATGAGTTCGGCTGCGATGCCATCGGCATTCAGTATCAGCAGGGGTTGAAGGACATGGCTCCGGCATCCGATCTGGTAGAAGGGCTGCTTAACAATGTTGAACGCCCGCCGGCGCATCATGCGCAGACAGGCGCGGTATTGTATGAGGGGAAGGCGCTGCCGCATTTCAACGAGGTCGATGAGTGCGCTGGGGTGGATGCGCTGGTGACCAATCGCGTGTGGACGGCGATGGGGTTTGATCCGGCGACGACACTGCATGACCTGCGCTGGGGCGAGCAGTATGGCGATGCTTACGTGTGGGTGTTTTTGATCTCCGGTGCAGCGCCTGCCTCGCACTTCATCGGCGGCTATGCCGGTGCATCGAGCGAGCGCCAGCCGCCGATGTATTTCCGCTTGGGCGGCGGGACGCTCAAGGGGATCAGCAAGCCGGGCGAGATCGTCTGGAGCCGCGTGTATGTCGAAGGCGGCGCGCTCTGGGCGGACATTGGGCGTGCGCATGTGGTTGAACTGCCGCAGGCGGAGACCGAGCGCCGCTGGTCACTGACCACGCCGCAGTGGCCGATCATGCACGCGGTGCTGCACGGCGTCACGCGCGATCAGATGATGGCGAAGCACAAAGCGAATCATATCCAGGTGGCTTACGCGCCGTCGGCGGACGATGCTGACAGAGCGCTGGCGGCGAAAGCAGCGATGTTCGCGGCGATGGGTCTGCATGTCAATCTGTGCGGCGATGTGAAGGTGGGCTGAGATGGCGGACAGACCGCGCATTTGCATGGTGGGCAGCAGCAATATCGATCTGATCTCGCGTGTGCCGCGTCTGCCGATGCCGGGCGAGACCCTGATCGGGTCAAAGTTTCAGATGGGGTTCGGCGGCAAAGGTGCGAATCAGGCGGTCATGGCGGCGAAGCTGGGCGCGCAGGTCAGCGTGGTGACCAAAGTCGGTGACGACATCTTCGGGCATGACACGCGCAAGAACTACGAAAAGCATGGCATTGATATCACCTATGTGCTTTTTGACACGGAGCGTTTTTCGGGTGTCGCGCCGATTGCAGTGGATGAAAACACGGGCGCAAATTCGATCATCATCGTGCCTGGCGCAAATGACGGCTTGAGTCCGGAGGATGTGCGCGCCGCCGCGCCCGCGATCCACGCTGCTCAAATCCTGATCTGCCAGCTTGAAATACCCATCGAGACGACTCTGGAGGCGTTTCGAGTCGCTCGCCAGAAGCCAGGCGTGATGACCATTTTGAATCCTGCGCCGGCTGCGCCGCTGCCCGATGAGCTGATCGCGCTGAGCGACATCATCGCGCCCAATGAGGTTGAGGCGGCGATGCTGACGGATATGCCGACGACGACGGACGCGGAGGCGACTGCTGCCGGACGCCGTCTTCAGGAACGCGGCGCGAAAACCGTCGTGATGACCTTAGGCGCGCGCGGCGCTTTAATCCTCGATGGCGCAAATGAGCCGGTGATGGTGGCAGCGCAGTCGGTGCAGGCGGTGGACACGACCGGTGCGGGCGATGCTTTTATCGGCAGTCTGGCGTATTTTCTCGGTGCAGGGCGAACTTTGAGGGATGCCGTTGAGCGCGCCTGCGCCATCGCGACTCGGTCGGTGTTGAAGACTGGGACGCAGATTTCGTTTCCCTGGCGCGAGGAAGTCCTCGACATCATTGGGGAGTGAAAAACAAAATGGGGCGGCTCACTGAGCCGCCCCATGCTTTTGAGCGAAATTAGCTATGGCTCTGCGTCCGCACCGGAATCTGACGCGGCTGCGCTTCCGGACTCTTGGGCAGCGTCAGCGTCAGGACGCCGTTTTCGAACGCTGCATTGACGTTGTCAAGATCGACCATCTGCGGCAGGCGCAGGCTGCGGGTGAATTTGCCGTAAATGCGCTCCTGGATCAGCGTGCGGCTGTTTTCGACAGGCGTCTGATTGATCTCAGTGCTGATAGTCAGGACGCCGTCATGGATGCTGACATGGATGTTATCGGGGTTAGCGCCGGGGAGCGCTGTCTGGACGATGTAGTTGCTGTCAGTTTCATGCACATCGAGCGCCAGCGTGCTGTCGGCATTGCCGCGAACAGTGCGCCAGGTCTCATCGAAAATCCGATCCATCGCGCTCTGCATCGCAGCCATTTCACGGAAGGGGTTCCAACGCACAATCGTAGTCATGATCCTGCACTCCTTAGGGTTTCAATTTCTTTAATCGAACTATCTAGCCTATAGGTTACGCAGCGCGTGTAAGAACCGCGTCGGCAGAGCGTAAAAGAGATGTAGGCAAAACATCGGAATTGTATAAGCGGGCTAACCGCTTTTTTCCTCGCGTTCACCAGGCGCGCGCCCATACAGCTCGGTCAGGGCGCGAAGGCGATCTTTGGCGGGATGATCGAAGGCATCCGGCGTCATGCGCCATGACCAGTTGCCGGACTCGCGCCCAGGCGTGTTCATGCGGCTGTGTTCGTCAAGACCGAGCAAATCCTGCATCGGCACAATGGCGGTATGAGCGACCGATGCCAGCGCGAGGCGGATCATCTCCCAATGCGGCTCGGTCACAGGGTGTCCAACATACGCTTCAACATGCGCCTTCATTTGAGGAGTCGTTTCGTTGGGATCGTTCCACCAGCCGACAGTGGTATTGTTGTCGTGCGTCCCGCTGTAGACGATGCAGTTGGGGACATGGTTGAACGGCAAGAAGCTGTTTTCACCGCCGCGCCCGCCCCATGCGAACTGAAGCACCTTCATACCGGGCAGTCCGGCGGCATCGCGCATGGCTTCGACTTCCGGGGTGATCACGCCGAGGTCTTCAGCGATGATCGGCAGCCCTCCGAGCGCCGCATTGACTTTTTCGAAGAATGCCGAACCAGGACCTTGGACCCATCTGCCATTGATCGCGGTCGGTTCGCTGGCAGGGACTTCCCAGTAGGCTTCAAAGCCCCGGAAATGATCGATACGCAGAATATCGACGATTGAAAGGGTGGCTTTCAGACGCGCGATCCACCACCGATAGCCATCTTTTGCCATCACGTCCCAGCGGTAGTGCGGATTGCCCCAGCGCTGACCGGTCGGGCTGAAATAATCCGGTGGGACACCCGCGATGACCGTTGGGTAACCGCGCTGGTCGAGGGTAAAGAGTTTTTGATTGCTCCAGACGTCGCTGCTATCGTGAGCGACAAAGATCGGCGCGTCGCCAATGAAGCGGACGCCGAGATTGTTGGCATAGTTCTTAAGAGCGAACCACTGCTTAAAGAACAGCCATTGGCGGAAACGATACTGGTTCACTATATCGGCGTGCTTTTCGTGCGCCGCCGCGATGGCTTCAGGCTTGTGCAGGGCGAGATCGGTCTCCCATTCGACCCACGGACGCCCGTTGTGCAGTGTTTTCAGCGTCATGAACAGGGCAAAGTCGTCCAGCCAGTGGCGATTGGCAAAGCAAAAAGCGCGAAATTCGCGCTGCGCCTTGCCGGGCGCAGCGCAAAAGCGCTCATAGGCTTTCGCCAGCATGGCATTGTGATATTCGATGACTGCGCCAAAGTCGACGTGAGTTTCTGGGAACAGTGGGGCATCGGCGGTATCATCTTCGGTTAGCCAGCCATCCTCGACCAATCCGTCCAGGCTGATAAGCAGCGTATTGCCGGCAAATGAGGACAGCGCCTGATAGGGCGAATCGCCGTAGCTGGTGGGTCCCAGCGGAAGCACCTGCCAGAGGCGTTGCTTCGCCTCGACCAGATAATCCACAAAGCGATATGCCCACTCGCCCAGATCGCCGATGCCATACCGACCGGGGAGCGAGGTGGGGTGAAGCAGAACGCCGCTTGCGCGTGAAAAGACCATCGAAAGAGCCTTTCTCATCCGACCAAATCTTGCGCAAAAGCATAGCATAAAAGCTGAGACAGAATAAACACGCTTTGTGTTATGATCGTTATGGGATAGTCTATGGGATAAGCCCATGCACAGCACAGTGCAGCCCGCTTCAGCGGATGATTCTTTGATCGGTGTGGTTGATCGTGTCATTTTTCGCAGTGACGACTCCGGTTTCACAGTGTTAAGCGTGAAGCCGCGCAGCCCAGTATCGCAGGCATATTTGCAGCCGGATGGCACAGTTGCCGTTGTAGGCGTGTTAATCGAATTCGATCAGGGGGAGGTGGTGCGGCTGCGCGGGAACTGGGTGAGTGATAAGCGCTACGGCAATCAGTTCAAAGTGAACATCATCGAGATGGATGAGCTTGATGAAAAAGCTGGGCTGATCGCATTCCTGAGCGGACTGGTGAGCGGCGTTGGCAAGAAGACTGCGGAGCGCATCGTCAACCATTTTGGCGCTGAGACAGTCGAGGTGCTGAGTGAGTCGCCGGAACGGCTGAAAGAAATCTTGCGTCCAACGTTGGCGGCGCAGCTCGCGGATGCCTGGGTGGAGAACTTCGAGCGGCGGCGCGTGCTGATCTCGCTGCTGAATCTCGGCTTGACACCAAAAATGGCGGAGCGCATCTATGAAACCTATGGCGTTCACGCGATGAAAACGATCTACCTGAATCCCTACATTCTGGCGGATGAAGTGGAGGGCATCGGCTTCGCTCGCGCCGATGCCATAGCGCAAAAAATGGGCATTCAACGCGATGATCCTAACCGTCTTCGTGCGGCATTGAACTATACGCTTCGGCAGATGCTGAGTTCAGGGCATGTCTACCTGCCGCGTCAGGAGCTGGTTTCGCAGACTATGCGCCTCATGGGGGTCAGCGACTCCGCGCTGGTCGACTCGCTGCTAGAGGGCGAGCTGGTCAGCGAAGCGCTAATAGCAGATGAAAATATCCTTGATGATGATCTGGCGGTCTATCTGCCCGCTTATTTCGATGCGGAAATGCGCGTTGCGCTGGCGCTGAAAAACCTGATCGACACGCCGTTTCAGCGCCATTATAAAGCGAAGGACGATGCCCCCTCTTTTTCATCGCGGATTCGCTGCATGGTGGACATGCCAAAGATCAATCTGAGCGCCGACCAGCGTGAAGCCGTTGAAATGGCGCTCAACAACAAGATCGCCATCATGACCGGCGGACCTGGAACAGGCAAGACTAGCGCACTGCGCGCGCTGATCGAAAAGCTCGAAGATGAAGATTTGCGTTTTTTGCTGGTTTCACCCACCGGGCGCGCCGCCAAGCGTCTGAGTGAAGCGACTGGCTGCAGCGCGTTCACGATTCATCGCGCCTTGGGCTTCACCATCGAGCAAACCTGTTTTCATGATGAGGTCAACCCGCTCCCTATCGACTTTCTGATCATCGACGAGGCATCGATGATCGATATCGATCTGTTTCGCTACGTGCTGGACGCGCTCAAGCCGACTTCGCGGCTGTTCATCGTTGGCGATGTCGATCAACTGCCGAGCGTCGGACCTGGCAACGTGCTGCGCGATCTGATCGCCAGCGGTCTGATCCCAGTGAAGCGGCTGACCAATATCTTCAGGCAGGGAGAGGGCAGCGGCATCGTCCGCAATGCGCACCGGATCAATCAGGGGCAGGAGCTGGAATTCAACCGCGATCGGGATTTCTTCTTCTTCGACGCGCAGGAACCGGCGGCGGCAGCGGAGTTGATCGTCGATATTGTCAAGAATCGACTGCCAGCGAAATTCGGCTTCGACCCATATCGGGACGTACAGGTCTTGTCGCCCATGTATCGGCATGACATCGGCGTGACCGCGCTCAACAGCGCGCTTCAGCGGGCGCTCAATTCCGGCTTTGCGCCACAGGTCAATGTCGATGGGCTGATCCTGAAGCTCTATGACAAGGTGATCCAGACCCGTAACAATTACGAATTGGAGGTCTACAATGGGGATGTCGGCGTCATCATCGATGTCGATGTGAAGCAGTACGAAGTCACCGTGCAGTTCGAAGGGGACGAGGTGACTTATGAGAAGCAGTTTCTCCACGAGCTTCAGCATGCCTACTGCATCAGCACGCATCGGAGTCAGGGGTCTGAATATCCGGTGGTGGTGATGCCGGTGATGACACAGCATTATCCGATGCTCCAGCGCAATCTGCTTTACACGGCGGTCACGCGCGCGCGCTCGATGGTTGTTTTGGTCGGAATGCGTCGGGCAGTGCAGATCGCAATCCAGAATGATCGGATCGCTCGGCGTTACAGCGGGCTGCTCGCCCGATTGAAGATGTTTTAGGAGTTCTCTTGGCGCTCTGGCAGGATTATCTGGACGGTCTCGATCCGGCGCAGCACAGCATCTCCGGCACGGTCAAAATGCTGAGCGGCGTTTACAGCTCAGCGCTTGAAAATGAGCGCGATATTTTCGTTTACCTCCCGCCATCTTACGCCCACACCAGGCGGCGCTATCCGGTCATCTACATGCACGACGGGCAGAACCTGTTCGATGGCAGCGCGAGCTTTGCTGGGGAATGGGAAGCCGATGAGGCGATGGAGGCGCTCAGCGCAGATGGAATTGAGGCGATTCTTGTGGGGATTGCCAATGTCGGCGATGCGCGCATCCGCGAGTATCAGCCGTTTGCCCATCCCTATTTCGGCGTCGGGCGCGGTGATGCCTATCTGCATTTTGTTTTGGCGTCGGTCAAGCCGCTTATCGATACCGACTTTCGCACCCTGTCAGATCGTGCGCACACGGGCATGATCGGCTCGTCGCTCGGTGGCTTGATCACGCTGTATGCCTATTTCAAGTACAGCGCCCATATTGGCTTCATCGGCGCGCTGAGTCCCTCATTATGGATCGCGCGGTCACCGCTGCGCAGCTTCATCGAGTCAGCTCCCGCGCCGCCCGGTCGCATCTATCTCGACATCGGCACGGCTGAATACGCACTCGACTCGCAGCGGCGCTGGCGTTACGACGCGCTCAAGGATTATCGGGAAATGCGCGATCTGCTCATTCAGAAGGGCTATCCGCTCGGTGAGTCGCTGATGTATGTCGAGGATGAGGGCGGGATGCACAATGAAGCAGATTGGGCGCGCCGCTTGCCGAATGCGCTGCGTTTTTTGCTTGATCCCCTGATGAAGGGTTAAACTTTGGCGGCGTATTCGCCTCATAGCTCAGAGCCAATCATGACGCGACGATTCTTCTCCAATCCGGGCATCGACGAAATCCCTGCGACCGCTGATGTGGTCATTATCGGCGGTGGACCTGCCGGAACGGCCGCTGCATGGGGCATCAGCCGTGCTGCGCCTGAACTTCGAACTGTGCTGATCGAGCGCGCGCCGCAGCTTGCGGCGGGCAGCTCAACCGCGTCGCTGGAGAATTTTCGCACCTGCTGGCCCGCGCCGTGTCAGATGAAGATGATGGTGCGCAGCATTCATGTTTTCGAAAATGCATCTGAGTATTTTGGCGAACACGGCGCAGCGATTGCTCCAAAACGACGCGGGTATCTGTTCCTCGGCTTCAGCGATTCGGACGCGGCGCGGCTGCGCGCCGAAGTCGATCATCTGCACGAAATCGGTTTGAGCCATGTTGAATATCTGGACGCAGCTGAAATCCGAGCGCGGTTTCCGTGGCTGGGTGAGCGGGTGACGGCGGGTAAATACGATCCGATTGCCGGATGGCTGGACTCGCACGCGCTGGTGTATGCTATGGCACGCGCGGCGCATAATGCGACCGTGCTGCTGGACGTGGCGCATGTTCAGATCAAAATTGAACATGGGCAAGTGGTTGGCGTCGAGATGGCTAACGGTTTCGTTGCGTCACCACGTGTCATCATCGCGGCGGGGGCGTTTTCGCGCCAGATCGGGCGGACGGCGGGGATCGAACTGCCGATCATCATCCGTCCGCGCCAGAGCTTCACAACCAGCTTTCGCCATCCTGAGTTTCCCGCCGATGCGCCGATGTTGATCGGAGCGTCGCCGTTTCCGCATGTGCGACCCGAAGCTGGGGATGGGGCGATCTTTGGGTATGAATATGCCTGGAACACGCGCAAAGTCCTGCTGGATGCGCCGGCTGAAGATCACTTGATCGATCCGCTGGAGCCGATCAGTCAGCTTAAAGACCCGCGCTTTCCATCACTGACGCTGGCGCTGCTGGCGCGACAGTTTGGGCATCGCGAAGGAGAGGGATTCGCCCACCGAGGCTATCAGCGCAAACCTGAACATCATGTCGGCTACTATGTCTCGCGCGACTCAAGCTGTGCGTATACAGTGGATGTAAACGGCGAACGCCATCATTACGACAGTCAGCGCGCCATCATGGATGCATATCCTGGCGTCGATGGATTGTTCGTGTCTATCGCGCATGTGGGGCATGGGATCATGTCCGCGCCCGCGACTGGGGAGATCATGGCGTCGAAGATTCTCGGTCAGCCGCTGCCCGATTCCGATTACGCCGCGTTTGGCTTCGATGTGCCGTATGTGGATTACGACTCCGGCGGCATTTCACGCATCGATCAACTGGACTTCACGAAACTATCATGACTGAATCTGCTATCCTGCTGATTTTCTGCCCTGACCGGCGCGGGCTGGTCGCCGCCGTTACGAATTTTCTGTATCAGAACAACGGCAATGTGCTGCATCTCGATCAGCACGTCGATGCGCAGGAGGATGTCTTTTTTATGCGGGTCGAGTGGGATTTGGACGGCTTTGGCGTGCCATCCAGTGAAATTGCGGCGCGCTTTCAGCCGATTGCTGCCCGCTTCAACATGACCTACAGTGTGCGTTTTTCACGCCATGTTCCGCGTATGGCGGTGTTCGTCTCGAAGATGGGTCACTGTCTGTATGACATTCTGTCGCGGGTGCAATCGGGTGAATGGCACGTGGAGCTTCCGGCGATCCTGAGCAATCACCCGGATATGCGCAGCGTGTCCGAGAAATTCGGCATTCCGTATCACGAATTCACCGTTACGAAGGAAACCAAGCCAGAGGTTGAGCGAGAACAGCTTGCGCTGTTGCAGTCGCTGAACATCGATTTCATCGTGCTGGCACGTTATATGCAGATCATGTCGGCGGATTTTGTCTCGCACTATCCCAACCGGATCATCAATATCCATCATTCGTTCCTGCCCGCTTTTATCGGCGCGAAGCCGTATCATGCGGCGTATCAGCGCGGAGTCAAGATCGTTGGGGCGACCAGCCACTATGTCACTGCTGACCTGGACGCGGGTCCGATCATCGAGCAGGACATCATTCGGGTCAATCACCGTGACTCGCCGGATGATCTCGTGCGCAAAGGGCGGGATGTCGAGAAACTGGTGCTGGCGCGGGCGATCTGGGCGCATATTAACCATCGGATTCTGGTGTATAACAATAAGACTGTTGTTTTTGCGTGAAACGTCACTGGTCTTGTGAAAACTGCGCTGTACTCCGCGCACTCGGAACATTGCAACCTGAGGAAGACTGCGTTGGCAAGCATCGAAACAGAGACTCTGCGGGCGCTGCCGCTGTTCGCAGAGATGTCCGATGAGCAGCTTGAATGGCTTGGGGAGCAGATTGAGATTTGTCAAGCTGAGCCGGGCGAAGTGCTGCTGCGCGAGGGCGATGAGTGGGGGGATTTCTACATCGTCCTGGAAGGTCAGCTTCAGGTCTTCAAGAGTGCCTTTGCGGGCGATCAGACCGTGCTGGCGACAGCGGGCAGGAGCGGCTTTTTTGGCGAGATGTCACTGTTGATGGGCAGCCCGCACAGCGCCAGCGTCCGCGATGAAGCGCCGCTTCAGCTGATGGGACTGAACCGCCGCACATTACGATGTGAGTGTGACTTTGCGCAGTCCGCGCGGGCGATCTGGATCGAGTCGCTTTGCCAGCGTCAGCCCCAGTGCAAAAAGCTGACCGGGGACGACAGATACAATCGGGGAAAGCCACTCTGGGATGCCGCTAGGGATGACCAGCGGCGTTCTGGCGATCCCCAGCGCGTCTGGCTCGGATGAGACGACGATCAGGTCTGCGCCGCGTTCGTCGCTCAGATGCTCGAAGAACGCCACCAGTTCGCTGTGCAGCACGCCCTCCGGCACAATGGCAAACACGGGGAAGCCGTGTTCAATCAGCGCCACTGGCCCGTGTTGAAAATCGGCAGACGAGTAGGGTTCCGCCATGATATAGGTCAGTTCCTTGAGTTTGAGGGCGATCTCGAAGGCGGTTGCGTAGTTGTAGCCTCGGCTGGCGACGACGCAGTAGGGCATATATGTATAGCGTTCGGCTGTGCGAATGATCTGATCGGCGCGCTGCGTCACTTCGCTGACCCAATCCGGCACGAACATCAGCAGATCGATCAGGCGGTCGGTTCCGGCAATGGCTTCGTTGAGCATCGCCATTGCCATGAGGGAATTGGTGTACGTTTTCGTGGCAGCGACAGCGATTTCCGCGCCGGCGTGTAAATAGATGACTTGTTCTGCCGCCGATGCCAGCGGCGAGTCAGGTGCATTGGTGACAGCAACGGTGAGCGCGCCTTGTCGGCGTCCCTCCTCGACCACAGTGACAATGTCCGGAGACTGTCCGGACTGCGAGATGGCGATCACCACCGAGTCCTGAAGGCGCGGCGGCTTTCGATAGAGCGTAAACGTTGAGGGGGTAGCAAGGGCAGCCTGAAGCCCGTTCATTGTGCTGAAAAGGTACTGACTGTATCGGGCGGCATTGTCGGATGTGCCGCGCGCAGCCAGCACGACGAATTTTGGGTTGGCTGCGCGGATCGCAGCAGCAGCGCGCGCGATATTCTCGCGCTCCTCATTCAGAAGACGGCGCAGCGCCTGCGGCTGTTCCAGAATTTCGGACTGTAAATGGCTTGACATCATCGCCCCTTTGGCTTGGATTTGCGTGCGCCGAGCCACGCGATCATACTTGTTCCATTGTAAGCCGATGAAGGGATTTCGTCATGGTTTTCGTCGGGATCGACGGCGGTGGTAGCACCGTTCGCGTTATTGTCACAGACGAGCGGCTGAACGTTTTGAGCAGCGCGCGTGGCGGGGGCGTCAACCCGAACAGCGTCGGGCGCGATCTGGCGGCGCGAACGATCAAAGCGGTGATGAGCGAGGCGCTCGCGTTAGCCAGAGTCCGCCCTGATCAGGTCGCCGCTGTCGGCGCGGGGATCGCTGGCGCGATGACTGCGCCCTTTCACGCCTGGCTCACGGAAACGCTTCGCGATGTGCTGCCGCTGGCGCAGATTCATATCACGACGGATATGGAAATCGCGCTGATCGCCGCGCATGGTAAACGTTGCGGTCTGCTGGTTTCAGCAGGGACAGGCAGCGCCGCGTTCGGCGTCAACGATCAGGGTGAATCGCTGCTGGTGGGCGGATGGGGCTATCTGCTTGGGGATGAAGGCAGCGGCGCATGGATCGGCTTGCAGGCATTGAGACATATTGTGCGAGCTTGCGACCGAGGTCAGTCGTCCATGCTGGCGGAGCGCGTGTTCGATCTGCTGCAAATCAGCGCGGCGCGCGAACTTGTGCCGATCCTTTATCAGCCAGGCGCGCCGGCTGCGCCGCGCCTGGCGCGGTTTGCGCCGCTGGTATTGGAACTTGCCGACAGCGATGCAGCCGCTGGCGCAGTCGTCAATAACGCGGCGGCGCATCTGGCTGAACTGGTGAACATACTCAAACAGCGTCTTAAGATGGATGATCCAGCGATCCATTTCGGCGGCGGACTGCTGAGCGAAGCAAATCCCTTGAGCAGCGCATTACAAGCACGTTTGGGCTTGGGTGCTTTTCCCACATCGCTTTATCCAGCGGAAATCGGCGCGGTGATCTATGCAATGGGGCAGGGTGTATGACCGAATGGCTGACCGAGGCGCGCAATCCGAACAGCCGCGAGATTGACCGACGTTCATCACTGGAAATTGTTCAGATTATGAACGCTGAGGATGCGACCGTCCCTGAGGCAGTCAGACAGGTTCTGCCGCAGATCGCGCAGGTGGTCGATGCGGTTGTGGAGCGCCTCACGAACGGTGGACGGCTGATTTACGTTGGCGCGGGGACGAGCGGGCGGCTGGCAGTGCTGGACGCGGTTGAATGCGTCCCGACCTACAGCGTCCCGCCTGACATGGTGACTGCGCTGCTGGCGGGAGGCGATCAGGCGCTGACGCATTCCATCGAAGGCGCGGAGGACGACGCGGACAGCGGACGCAAAGACCTTGAAACGGTCAGCGCATCGGCGCGCGATGTAGTAGTGGGGATTGCGGCAAGCGGTCGGACGCCATATGTGGTCGGCGCGCTGACCTTCGCCAATCAGATCGGCGCGTTCACCGCTGCAATCTCATGCAATGCCCCCGCGCCTATCTTGGAGATTGCACAGATCGGCATCGCGGCGCTGGTTGGCGCGGAGGTTGTCACTGGCTCAACGCGGCTGAAGGCGGGGACGGCGCAGAAGCTGATTCTGAACATGATCAGCACGGCATCGATGATCCGCATGGGCAAGGTGTATGACAATTTGATGGTCGATGTCAAAGTGAGCAACCGTAAGCTTGCCGACCGCGCTGCGCGGATCGTTGCCGAGATTACAGGGACAGACCTTGAGACGGCAGCGGCGCTGCTGCGAGCAGCGGATGACGAGGTCAAGACGGCGGTCGTGGTTGGGCTGCTGGGTGTGACGCCAGATGAAGCGCGCGCGCGACTGCGCGCAGCAAATGGCTTCCTGCGCGCTGTGATCGCGCTATCAGAAGAGTGACTCGGGATACCAGCGCTGGAGCATGTTCCGAAGGTCAGCAATCGAGAAGGGTTTGCTCAGCACGTCGTTCATGCCGCTGGCGAGATACTGGGCTTTCTCATCGCTCATGATGGAGGCGGTCATGGCGATGATAGGAGTGGCGGCATGTTGCGGGATGGTGCGGATCAGTCGGGTTGTATCCATTCCATTCATTCGGGGCAGCTTCACATCCATCATGATGAGGCGAAATGGATGGGTTTGCGCTGCGAGGACAGCGCTCTCGCCATCTTTTGCCTGAGCGACCTGAATGCCAAAGGCGGCGAAAATGTGGATGAGCATCTCGCGATTAATAGCGTTATCTTCCACGACGAGGACGCTGGGCTGGGTGTCCGATGGTGGTAATGCTGATGGTTCTAAGTCACTTTGCTCGATGCGCGCCGGTGGATGAACTGGCTCATGGCTGATTTCGTCAGCAATTTTTGCGCGCAGCGAGAATTTAAAGGTGCTGCCTACTCCAACTTGGCTAGAAAACTTAATCTCACTGTCCATAAGCGCGACAAGCTGACGCACAATCGACAGTCCAAGACCGGCTCCGCCATAACGACGCGAGCTTGAAGTGTCCCCCTGAACAAGATTCTCGAAAATCCGCTCAGCCTGTTCTTTTGGAATACCAATGCCGGTGTCGCTCACTGAAAATTCAATCAGCGCTTCGTCCTGTTCGATTTCCAGCAGCTTCGCCCCCATGAAAACACCGCCAGCATGGGTAAACTTGATCGCATTGCCAGCCAGGTTCAGCAGAATCTGGCGCAGCCGCTCTGGATCGCCAATGACGCGCTGAGGAACTAAGGGATCAACGTCGATGCTGAATCCGAGATGGGCGCGTGACCACTGCGGTTTCAACAGCGCCTTGATCTCGGCATACAATGCGCGTATGTCGATGGGGCGCTGGCTGAGTGTGACTTTGCCGGACTCCAGCTTTGTAAAATCCAACAGATCACCCATCAGGCTCATCAGTTTCTGCGCGCTTTCGCGTCCCAATTCGAGATATTCGAGCTGCTCCGGCTGTAAATGGGTTTCCCCAAGCAGCTCAAATGTCCCCATCACGCCGGTCAGCGGCGTGCGAATCTCGTGGCTGATGTTGGAAACGAATTCAGTTTTTTGGTGCAGCGCTTTGAGGGCTGCCTCGCGCGCCTCATCGACGGCTCGGGCAGCGATATGTGCCTCCCGATCAAGGGCGACATACATCCTGTCCAGTCTTTCGAGGGCTTGCTGAAGCTGCTGGTTCGTTTTTGCATAGTCCTCAGCGAGCTGACGATGGGCAGCGGCGCGCTGCGACAGCCTGGATTGGCGCAGGTTTTCGAGATGGTTACGATGGTAGATAAAGACCAGCAGAAGGACAGACGCAGCATTGAGCAGCAGCATGGCGTAAACAAAGTCAAGCTGCATGGTTTCGGCAAGCGTAACCAGTCGCAGTGTTCCGACTGCCAGATTACCGACAACGATCAGGACAACCAGCCGCGGACTTAGCATCATGGCACCGAGCAGAACGGCAAAAATGAGAATGCGATACAAGCCGACAGCCTGCATAGGGTTGATGAATATCTCGAAATAACAGACCCCCATCAGGTACGCAATGGAGATGCGCGCTGCCCAGGCATAGAGAGACGTTCGGCTTAAACCATAGCCAAAGAGGGCGGTCAGGAACCCTAGCAGCACTATTGGGGTGATGCCGCGCTGACTAACTTCGATAGGATCGACCTGAAGCGGGATCAACGCATAGAGAATGCTGATCGGCAGCAGCACCAGCATGAGCGTGGCAGTCAGCCGCGCCCGATAACGCTGTTCATCGTCCATAATTGAGTGGTGCGGCTCCGTAATGCCGTCAATGATCCGCTTGAACAGGGTTCTCTGCTCCCTTTGGCGGACTGGAAAGGCGAACGCGGCGCGCGCGCCACCGCATCCACGTTCCGACAATGCCCTGCGGGAAGATCAGGACGACCGCGATGAAGATCAGACCGAGAAGCAGGCTCCAGCTGTCCGCAACCCGAATAGTGGTTGAACCAATCGTCACGATTTGCTCGCGCAGCGCCGTATCTAGCAGATGCAGCCCTGAAGCGCCGATGACCGGTCCGGTGAACGTGCCGATCCCGCCGATGATGGTCATCAGCAGCGGATCGACGGTGTAGGTGACCGAAAGCAGCTCAGGTCCGACCTTTTTATTCAGGATGACCTGCAAAATCCCTGCCAGCGCCGCAAACACACCTCCGATCGTAATAGCGATGAGCTTGTAAGTCAAAGGATTGTAGCCGATGGCGCTGGCGCGATCTTCGTTTTCGCGGATCGCCTTGAACACCGCGCCTGTCGGCGAATTGACCAAACGGCGGATGAAAACGAACGTCAGCACGAACACGGCAAGGACGATGTAATAAAATGTGAGCCGGCTCTGAGTTGGGTCGAGCCAGACGGGTAAGTCGGTGATGGCGAATCCGTCCTCGGCGCGGGTAAGCTGTAATCGTCCGAAGAAGATGAAAAACATCTCCGCAACGGCGAGCGTGAAGATCGCAAAATAGACTCCCTGCAATCGCAGCGAGACCAGGCCGATAATCAAGCCAAGGAGCGCGGCGAGCGCCAGCCCGCCGATCAGACCGAATATCAGCGCGCTAGTGGTATCCAGATCGGTAAATTCCAGCAGCAGTCCAATGGTATAGCCACCCATGCCGAAAAAGAGCGCGTGACCGAATGAGATCACGCCCGTGAAGCCGAAAATTAGATTGTAGCTCATCGCCAGAATGCCGAGCAGGAAAATCTCGATCAGCACCGCCTGCCAGCGCACCGACTCGCCGCGCATGATCATGCGGTCGCCGCGCGCGACTCCCAGCGGGCTTGATCCCGTCAGCAGCGCAACGATGAACGGAAACGCGATCAGAGATACGAGTATGAGTAGGAAAACCCAGGGGATGGCACGCTCTTTCATCGGCGTTCTCCGAACAAGCCGCTCGGTCGCAGCAGCAGCACAAGAACAAGCAGCAGCATCGGCGTCATGCTTGCGAGGACAGGCAGATTGAGAAATTCAGCCGAGTAATTCGCCATGACCGCAATCGCCAGCCCGACCAGGATGCTGCCTGCGGCTGTGCCAACGTAGCTGCCCAGCCCACCCAGCACAACGACAGCAATAGCGGAAAGCAAAAAGCTGCTTGACATCCCAATCGATGCGCCCAGAAACGGCGCGGCAATTGCGCCTCCGAACGCGGCAACCGCGCAGCCAAACGTGAACACCAGCGTGAACACCGCTCGGACGTTGATGCCAAGCGCCTCAACCATTCCGCTGTCCTCGACTCCGGCGCGAATGATGATACCGATGCGCGTGCGCTGAAGCAGCAGGGCGATAGCCACGATCAGAAAGAACCCGATCCCGATCACGAACAGCCGATAGGTGCTGAACTGCTGCTCAAACAGCGTGAAGTAGCCTTCGCGGACACTGAACAGCGCCGTCCAACTGTACGGAGTGGTACTCCAGATGAAACGCACGGCTTCGACCAGCACAAGCGAGACACCGAAGGTCAGCACAAGCTGGAAGATTGGGCGCGCGTACAGCGGGCGCAGCAGTCCGCGCTCCAGAAAAGCGCCAAGCAGCGCGCCAATCACGATGGCAGCCAATATCGAAAGGAAGAATCGCAGATCAGCGTTTGGAATTGCGCCGGTCATGTCGATCAGCCCGCCCGGATGGTGGACATCATAGGCGACATACGCGCCGATCATGAAGAAGCCGCCCTGGGCAAAATTCAGCACGTCCATCAAGCCAAAGATGATGGACAGCCCGGAGGCGACGAGAAAGAGCAGCATCGCCTGGAACAGCCCCGAGAGGACGGTTATGCCAAACGTGCCGAGATTGCGGGAGGTCGCGGCTGCAAAGATCAGCAGGGCTGCAATCAAAATGATTATCGTGATCCAGGATGTTCGCTGTCTAAGCATCAGGCGACTCCTAAATAGCGCTGAATCAACGCTTCATCGCGCACGAGATCGGACATGCTGCCTGAGATAGCGCTGCGCCCATCATCGATAATGGTGTAAAGCTGGGCGAGCTTGCTCGCCATGCGAAAATTCTGCTCCACCAGCAGGATCGTCGTCTGCGCGGAAAGGCGCTCAATCGCGCTCATCAACTGCTCGATGATCACGGGGGCAAGTCCTTCGCTCGGCTCATCGATCAGCAGCAAGCGGTTATCCGGGACGAGCGCCCGCGCAATCGCTAGCATTTGCTGCTGTCCGCCGGAAAGATTGCCGCCCAGAAGCGTATACAGGCGTTTCAGATCGGGGAAGAGATCGAAGATCAGATCGCCGCGCCTGGCGAGATCGCCGCGCTTGCGCTCCGCAATTTCGAGATTCTCGCGCACGGTCAGTTCCTTGAAGATGGCGCGATGCTCTGGGACATAGCCGATGCCCAACTGCGCGATATGATACGGTCGCTTTCCGATCAGGTTCTGTCCATCGAACAGGATCGTGCCTTCGCGCGGCGGCGTCATCCCCATGATGCTTTTGAGCGTTGTGGTCTTGCCTGCGCCGTTGCGTCCCAACAGGACGCTGATGCTGCCGCGTGGCACAGTAAAGCTGACCCCTTCGAGGATGTGAAACTGTCCGATGAACGTGTGGATCGCCTGCACAGTCAGAATCGGGTCGGTCGGGTTCACGCGCTCTGACCTCTGCCGTAGTCGCCGTAGAGTTCGCCCAGATAGACGCTTTGCACCGTTTTGTTAGCGGCGATCTCAGCCGGCGTGCCTTCAGCAAGCACGCTGCCAAGGTGCATCACGGTGATGCGGTCGGAGATGTTCATCACTACATTCATGTTATGTTCGACCATGATGATCGTCTTCGCGCCCTGACTCGCCTGGCGAAGCGCGTTGATCGTCTGGATCAGCTCTGGTACTTGTTCCGATGCCATGCCTGCTGTCGGTTCATCCAGCAGCAGCAGCTCCGGGTCGGCGGCGAGCAAGATCGCCAGCTCAAGCTTGCGTTTGCCACCATGCGGTAGGGCATTGGCGGGCAAAAGGGCGGAGTCGTTCAAGCCGACCAGCTCCAGGATTTCATAAGCGCGGCGAATATACTGATCATAGCTAAGGGCAGTTCTGAAGAAGCGGAAATTGATCGAACTTAATGCCTGAGCGGACAGGCGGACATTTTCAAGCACGGTCAAATTCGGAAAGATGTTGGTGATCTGAAATGAACGCCCGATGCCGCGCCGCGCTCGCTGGAAGACGGGCTGCCGGGTGATGTCTTCACCTTTATATATAACTGTGCCGCTGGTGGGGCGATATTTTCCGGTCAGCAGGTTGAAAAAAGTGGTTTTGCCTGCGCCGTTCGGTCCGATGATCGAATGCAGCGCGCCGCGCTCAAAATGGAGACTGATATCGTTCACGGCAACCAGCCCGCCGAACTGCTTGCTCAGATGGTGCGTTTCAAGAATGATACTGGCGTTCATAGGAAGTAAGGTGGGATACCCACGTTCAAGCGGGCATCCCTTCGGCTGCGCCTATGGATTGACTGACGCCAAGAAGTCTGCGTCGAGCGCGCAGCGCTCTTGCAGATTAGCGGGCAGCAGACACGGCGGGATGATCTCAAAAGCGGATACCTCGGCGAGCAGGATGTAGAAATTCTGATCCGGGTCATCCAGATTGGTCAGTTGGGCGACATACATCGGGACAAGCGCCTGATGATCGGATGGACGGATGGCATACGTGCCTTTCGGTCCCTCGAACACCATGCCTTCCAGCACCGGGATCAGCGCTTCAGGCAGAGTGTCTCCGTCAGTCTCCTCTAATGCCCGAACAATCGCCTGCGCGGTTGCAAAAGCGCACTCCGTGAACAGATCGGGGACATCGTTGTAAATGGCGCGATGTTTCTCCACCAGCCAGTCATTGATCGGATTCTGCGGAAACGAGTAGTGATAGACGATCCATGAGACGTTGCCGATGGTGCTGGGATCGCTCAACGCGACGATGTCATTCGAGTTGAATGCCGCGACGATGGTCATCTGATCGCCCACGCCGAGTTCATCCAACTGCTGAAACAGGGTGACCGAGCCATCGCCTGCCCAGATCGGCAGGACAGCATCCGCGCCGCTGCTCAGTACGCGCTGGATGTAAGGTGTAAAGTCGGTGGTTTCCAGCGGCGCATAGATCGGGTCGCCGAGGAAAGTGATGCCCGCGCCTGCCAGCACGCCGGCTGCGGCTGCGGAGGCGCGTCCGAAGTCATTGTCCACCGCTAGGATGACGAAGTTGGTCGCGCCGACGGACTGCGCATAGGGCGCATATGCCAGGAAGTCCTGGAAGGTGTTGCGGCAAATGCGGAAGGTGTTGACGTTGAAATTTGCGCCGGTGATCGCTGGCGATGCGGCGGGAGTCGCAAAGACCAGCACATCGTAATCCAGCGCGATCTGCTGAATCCCGGTCATGACGCCGGAGGACGGCGCGCCAACCAGAATCTCGACGCCTTCCTGCTCGATCAATTCACGCGCCTGGCTCGCGGCGGTGTCTGGCACGCTTCCATTATCGCGGACGAGCAGCTCAACCGGACGACCGGCAATCCGCACAGCGGCAAGCGCATCGCGCAGCGAGGGATATTCCGTTGGGTCGATCCCGGTCGCGTAGAGCAGTCCCAATGTGAAGCCATTTTCCTGTTCAATGCCGTAAATCGTGAGCGCGCCGGACTGATCGGTGAGCAGACCGATCTTGATCGGGTCGTCCTGAGCGCTCGCTGCGCCAAATCCAAACGTGGTAGCGATCAATAACGCCAAAATCACTTTACGAAGCATGGATGTTCTCCTTACGGTCAAGTAATAATCCTGTATATGCCAAACACGCGCATCACCTATGCCTGGATGAACGCATGGAAATGCCGATTGAATTCGTCGGGTTTTTCGATGAAAGGGCTGTGTCCTGTATCTTCGATGACGATCTCAGAATACTGCCCGCCCGCCGTCTGATACTTGTCCAGGACGGCGCGGGTTTGCCCTACCATTGGCTGAGAGGGATACACTTCTGCGCCCGGATAACCGGGGATCGCGCCGAGCGCGCCGAGCGTTCCGACATCGAACAGCGATTGATCGCTGATGATCTGATCATGGCTGCCACGTATCCACAGGATCGGCGGCTTCGGACTGATCGCGTAGAGCCGCTCGACCTGCCGATTGTATTTCGGCGACAGTCCATTTGAAGGACCGAATTTGCCCGGCGCGACAAAGGGCCAATTGGGAGAGGGGACAAAGTCGCCGGGGTAATCTTCCGCACCGACATGAGCGGAGAGCAGCGATGAAAGCAGGTCGTCCTCCCGCGCCGGCACAAACGGCGGTTTCCAATAGAAATTATTCATGACGACGCGCGGCGCGGACTGTGGGTTATCTGTGGATCGGTCTCCGGCTTTCATGCGCTCGGCAAAGGCGGCGTTCACAATGCCCCCGCCCGATCCAGCGAAATCGTCATAACAGGGGGTGCCGTCGAGGTCTTTTGTCCCGCCGTAGCCGTAGGGTGATCCTGGGCAGACGACGGTGGCAGTGAGAACACGGTCAGGATGATCCATGAGCATCTGCCAGATGACCGAGCCGCCGAGCGAATGCCCGACGATATGTGCCCGCTGGATGCCAAGCTGATCGAGGAGCGCAGCGGCATCGTCGCTGAGGTCAGCCATGCCTCGCGTCGAGTCGATTTTCTTGGTCGGATCGGCATCGCCGTAAGCGCGCTGATCCGGCGCGAGCGCCCGAAAACCGGGCGGGACTCCGAGCATGATCTCCTCCCAGAATGTCGCAGAGGAGGCATTACCATGCAGGAACAGAATGGGGATGCCGGCTGGATCGCCAAAGGAGAGCAGGCGCGTTGTGAGGCGGGCGGTGGTGACGGTTTCGGCGCGGATACCGGGGAGCGTTGGCACGGGCATGGAAGAAATCCTTATTTAAGAAACAATCAATTCATTACCGGAAGACGCTGACGAACAACACTACTATAGCGCAGACGCCAGCAGAACCACAATGCCGAGCCAATAACTCAGAGACACGATCACAAACCCGGGAAAAATCGACTGGTGCGGCGGGCGTAGTCGTCGTATTCCGCATACGCAACGCGCAGCAGCGTTTCTTCATACATCGATTTGACCGTGAAGAAGGGGATGAAGATAATCGCGATGGCGACGGCGATCAAATTGCCATGCGCGACTGCTGCGCCCAACGCTGCGCATAGAACACCAGTGTAGATCGGATGGCGCGCAAAGCGATATAAGCCAGTGGTGACCAGCTTTGCGCGCTTGTTGGGGACAGGAGCGATGTTTGGCGGGCTGGCATTGCGCACAAGATGTTCAATGATCGCCAGTCCTGCGACGCTGATGCCGAAAAGGGCGATCACTGCGCCAATCTGAAGAGCTGTCGGTGAACTGGCAGGTTGAAGCAGAACCAGCGCCAACGCGAAAAGCCCGAACAGGATAAACTGAGCCAGCACGAACAGTATCGCAGTCATTGCTTATCCCCAGCGAAGCGCAACCGCGCTCCAGGTGTAGCCCGTACCTGCGCCCGCCAGCACGACCAGATCGCCAGGGCGGACTTTGCCCTGCGCCAGCCCAAGTTCGAGCGCGAGCACCTGATCGACGCTCTGGACATGCCCGTAATCTTCAAGATAGACCGACTGATCGGGCGTCAGTCCGATACTGCCCAGGATTTCCAGATAAAATGAGCGTTTCATGTGGGTGATCCCTAAAAATGCCACGTCTGCTAGCCCTGCGCCGCTGCGCTCGACTGCCTCGCGGATCACGCGGATGAAATTGGGCAGCGAGACAGCGCCGAGTCGATCTGCCATGTATGCTGTGTCGGTCACATCGAGGCGTCCGCGCAGATCGCCGAGCGCCTCATCGCCATCCAATGCGTCCGCTTCTCGCGTGAGAATAACTGTTTCCGAAAGGCTGCCATCGGTGATCGCAGATGCGCCGAGGATAATGTTGGTGCGCGCGCCGCGCTCTAGCAGCATAGCGCTGCCGCCTGCTCCGAAGTTGAACATGAAGCGGGCGCGCGGATTGCTCAGACTGATTAGGTCATTTTCGCGGCTTCCCGCCGCCAGCAGGACGTATCTCAGCCGCTCATCCGCCAGCATCAGGGCTTTGGCGGTGTTCATCGCAATTGGCGCGCCGGCGCACAGGGCGTACATCTCGAAGGCATAGGCATTGACTGCGCCTAGATTGTGCTGAATCTTGGCAGCGGCGTTCCAGATCAGATGATCCTTGTATTCGCTGCCATGCGAGATCACCAGGTCAATCTGTTCGGGGTCGACTCCGGCGCGCTGGAGCGCCTGCCGCGCAGCGCGGGTCGCCATCTCGGTCACAGTGTCGGCGTCACCCGCAGTGTGGCGCTGGCGAATCCCCATCTTTTCGCGTAGCACATCTTCGGGGATGCCTGTGCGCTCGACCAGATCGGCAGCGGTTTCAATCTGCGCTGGAAAAAAGGTGCCGATGCCGGCAATACCGACGGTGAGATCAGCCATTGAACCCCTCTTTCTGATAGACGATCTCGCCGTTCACTATCGTTATATAAACGTTGATATGCTCATCGACCAAAACCAGATCAGCGTAATTTCCGACTTCCAGACTGCCGAGACTGTTTTCGCCAATTGCACGCGCCGCGTTCAGACTCGTGGTTTGCCAGATGCGTTCCAGCGGTTCGCCGGTCGCCGCGATGAAGTTAGCGACGGCGCGATTAAACGTGAGCGTGCTGCCCGCCAGCGTACCATCCGGCAGTCGCGCTGCGCCGTCGCGAATGGTTATCAGCCTGTCGTCAATCGGATAGTCGCCGTCGGGCATTCCTGCGCCGCGAATCGCGTCTGTGATCAAGATTACCCCATTCGCGCCTTTTGCCAGCCAGATCAGCTTCATGATGGCGGGGTGGACATGAAGATTGTCCGCGATCACTTCGCAGCGCAAATCGAGCATCGTGAGCGCCGCGCCGACCGCTCCTGGATCGCGGTGATGCAGCCCGGTCATGGCGTTGAACGTATGCGTGATCTGCGTGATGCCGAGTTCGACAGCGCGCTGCATCTGCTCATACGTTGCTGCGGTATGCGCGGCGGAAGCTGTAATGCCCCGAGTGAGGCATTCACGAATGAGCCAGCGATTTTCTTCATATTCCGGCGCGAGCGCCATCAACCTGACTGGCGCGCTGTTCAGGAATTCGAGCGCTTCTTCACGGTCGGCGCGGCGGATATGCGCGCTGCTCTGCGCGCCGCAGCGCGCTGGATTGAGATACGGTCCTTCCATATGCGCACCGAGCAGCCGCGCGCCGCGATAAGGCGAATGCTGCTGCTCATACGCAGTCTGGATCGCGCGCAGCGCTGCGAGGATGCGTTCGCGGCTGTCCGTCCAGGTCGTCGCCAAAAAACCCGTAACGCCGTGCTGCGCGTAAAATGCTGCCATGCCCGCTAGTGCTTCCGGCGCTGCGTCCATCGCTTCATGACCTGCGCCGCCATGCACATGCAGATCGATGAAGCCGGGCAGCAGTGTCAAGCCGCGCGTGTCGATCACATCGGCGTTGTCGATGTCTGGCGGAGCGCTGGTTCCAAGACCGCTGATGCGTGTGTCATGGAGCAGCCAGCCGCGTTCGATCACTTTAGCTGGTGTGATGATACGCGCATTGATGAACAGCTTCGGGATCATGTGAGCATTACACCTCTTTCAAACCGAGTCTAGCGCATTTTCGGCATGTCCGGCTAGGATCATCGTGTTTTGATCATTGAAGGAGGGAGTTGTGCTGAAAGTTCTGTTGGTATTCGGAACGCGACCGGAAGCGATCAAGATGGCGCGCCTGGCGCAGCTCATGCGGGAGCATTCCCACATCGACCTGCGCGTCTGTGTGACGGCGCAGCACCGGCAGATGCTCGATCAGGTCTTAGACTGGTTCGGTATCGTCCCCGATGTCGATCTCGACCTGATGCAGCTCGATCAGACGCTTGCCGATTTGACGGCGCGGGCTTTAACCACGGTGTCTCGCGAGATCGGGCAGACCGCACCGGATGTGCTGCTGGTTCAGGGGGACACGACGACCGCAATGATCGCGGGTTTGGCGGCGTTCTACCAGCGAGTCCCGGTTGGGCATGTGGAGGCGGGGCTGCGCACATACGACAATGCCAATCCTTTTCCTGAGGAAGTCAATCGGCGTATCATCAGCGTCTTCGCATCTTATCACTTTGCCCCGACTCAGCGCGCCGCCGACGCGCTTTTGTCCGAGCCTGGGGTTGATCCGTGCCGCGTCTATCTGACGGGAAATACGGTGGTCGATGCCTTGAGATGGACGCTCAACCAGCCGTATAAGCTCGATCTGCCGATCCCGCTCGACAAGGCTGATGAACGGTTGATCTTGGTGACCGCGCATCGACGCGAGAGCTTCGGCGCGGAGTTTGAGCAGATTTGCTCTGCGCTGCGGCAGATTGTCGAGCGTAACCCGAATGTACGCTTAATTTATCCCGTGCATCTCAATCCGAACGTGCGTAAACCCGTTTTCGACCTGTTGGCGGGCGTGGATCGCGTGCATCTGATCGATCCGTTGCCATATCCCGATCTGGTGCATCTGATGGCAAAGTCCGACATTGTGCTGACCGACTCCGGTGGCATACAGGAGGAAGCGCCGGCGCTCGGCAAGCCCGTGCTGGTGATGCGTCGGACGACCGAGCGCCCCGAAGCGGTTGAGGCGGGGTCGGCGCGGCTGGTGGGGACGGGGACGAGCGCGATCTTGAGCGCAGTCGAGGAGCTGCTCCACGATGAGGGCGCTTATCGGGCGATGGCGAACGCGGTCTCGCCGTTCGGTAATGGCAGCGCGGCGCAGCAGATCATTGCCATTTTGCTGCGTGAATTTGCTTTCCGACTTTGATGCCTCAGATGATTGGCTGGCAGTCATTCTCCTGCACGGCTGGACGCCGCCAGCGCGCGCGCCACTCGCGCAGTTGAGTGCGCAGTAGGGCGATCTGGGCTTGTTTTCGCGACAGCATATCGTACCAAGTGACCCAGTGCCGCTTGCTGAGCGAGGAGTCAAAGTTGTGGCGCAGCAGCATGAACAGTGTGGCGCGAAGGCTCGTCTCCATCGGCAGATACAGGTCGCGCTGAAGTCGATACTGAATCAGGTGACCGGAGCGCAGCGTTCGCCGGATATGCTGCAAGGTGTAGCGGCTGGGTTCGACATCATGCTGAACGCGAGCAGCAGGTTCAACGCCGATCTCCCATCCGAGCTGCTGAGCCAGTGCGGCGGCTGCCATCTCCTCTCCACCGCCGAAATCGTCGCCTTTGCGACCGTAGCCAGAGCGGAAGCCGCCGATCTGTAAGAGCGCCCTTCGGCGTGCTGTCCAATTCGCGCCCCACGGAAATTCATACCAGAATTTTACTGGTGTGTAACCCGAATGCCCACCGACAAACTGGCTCCAGTACTTTTCTAGTCCAGGGATCAGCACGGGCGGGCGCTTCGCTGGCGGCTTGAGATAAATATAGCCGCCGATGACGCCAGCCTCAGGGTGTTGATCATAGGCGTTAAGAATGTGTTGCAGCCAATCCAGTTCAGCGATGGCATCATCATCAATGAAGCAGATAATCTCGCCCTGTGCCGCCGCAATGCCGGCGTTGCGCGCAGCAGACAACCCGCGAATTGGGCAGTTGATCAGCTTCAGGCGTTTTGCGTCTCCGTTGAAGTGAGACGCGCGCATTGCATCCACAAGCTGAGAGAGCTGGGTGTTGCAGAGATTGTTATTGACCACGATCACTTCAAATGTCTCTGGCGCTTCTGTCTGCGCTGACAATGAGATCATGGCATTGATCAACCGTTGATTGAGACGATGGGTGCAGATCAGAACGGAAGCGCGGTAGATCGGCGCTGGCGGCTGCTCTGCTTCCGTCTCAATGCGGGCAAGATGCATTTCTTTAGCGCGTATGTCAAGCAGTTGGAAGATCGCGCGGGCATTGGTCGCCCCGAACCAGCCTTGATACGGTGTGTCAAGACGGGGGAGATGGGGTTCGATAGCGCCAAAGTGGATGCAGCAGTCCCACGCTTGGCTGATCTCAAGAGGCAAATTGTCGTCTGTAAAAATGAGCGCCTTGAGTGTCATGTCTGGGAGGTCGGCGGGCGGCTCGGAAAGTTCATCGGGATGATGCACCCAACGCACGTAGACCGTTGGCGTCCAGAAGGGCGGAAGCGGGCAAAGATCGCTGAGACGGCTAACGATCTGGTGTCCTGCGTTCGCGGCGGCGGCGCTGAGACCGCGATCCTCGCCGTCGATCTGCCAGATCATCGGCATTAGATAGAAATCGCGCCGAAAATCGTCGAAGACCATCAGCCGTTCGCGGCTGCGGGTAATGCCCAACTCCTTATCCTTCGATGTGAGCGACTTATCGTGAAAGCGGTAGTCATAGACCGGTTCGCGGAAGTCCGCATGGCGCAGCATACCGAGTGAGTTAATGCGCATCCAGTAATCGTAATCTTCCGTCGTGAAGCGGTTCGGGCTGTAGTCGCCGATCAGCCATGCCGTCCGCGCGCGGTACATGAAAGCTGCGCCGATGTAATTGTTCGCCCAGACGTTGAGTTCGTCGGTGATTTCTGGAAGATAGACATGTTCACTGCCCGGCGGACGTTGATAGCCCGCATACCAATCAGAATTGCGGAGCGGCGCGCCGTCATCGCCGATGATGTCGATATTGGCATAGATCATATCCCAGCATGGATGGCGGCGCAGAGACGCCATCATCTTTTGCAGGAAGTCCGGTTTCATGCGATTATCGCAGCTTGTCCACGTCAGGAATTCCCCTTGCGCCATGCGAAAGGCGCGCGACAGCGTGCGCGGAATTTTGCGATTCTCCTGATGAACAACGCGTATGCGCGAGTCGCGGCGCGCATACGCTTCTGCGATCTCACCGGTGCGATCCTTCGAACCATCGTTAACGATAATCAGTTCCCAATTGGGATAGGTCTGCGCTAGCAGCGTTTCGATGGCTTCGCCGATCATATCCTCACCATTATAGGCGGGCAGAACGACGGTGATGAGATCAGGGTCATAAGGGACACGAATTCCATCGAACGATGCGCCATAGATAGTGCTGCGCGTGCGTTTATAGCGATCAAAATGATATGCATACCAGGTCATTCGGCGTTTGCGGCGTTCACGCAGCGCAAGGCGCAGATTGAGCGGCACGGTCACGTGATAGAATTTGCGCGCCAGGAAAAACGGCGGATTGCGTAGAAACGCGCTGAATTCGGCATGGCGCTGGCGCAGCGCTTTAAACGCCAGCCGCATCGACAGCGGGACACTCAGGTGATACGCGGTGCGAGCGGCAGTTTGGGCAGCGCGAAACGGGTTTTGCATAAGGGTTTGCGCAAAGCGAAACCCTGCGCTGATCGGGGAGGAAGTGATGTCGCGCTGAAGATGCTCAACCAGTGTGTTGGAGGTGTGCAGGCGGTTTTCCAGATTGGCTAGAGCGCTCGTGAGCGCGGCATTGGTTTCAAGCAGATGGCTGATTTCAGATCTATCAGCTTCACGATGAGATACAAGCTCTATCTTGTCCTGTTCGAGCTTGGCGGCGCTCAAGCGAAATTCGTCAACAATTTGATCGAGATCGCGTGTGGCTTGCTCTAATTCACTAATCACTTGCTTGAGCGCTGCATTTTCGCCTTGTGCCTGGTCGAGCGCTCCTAGTGTGGAGAGAATGCGGCGATCGCGCTGATTCAGCATAATGACTGCGCGCTGAAGCGCTTCGCTTTGATCGATAAGGGTGCTGGAGCGCTTCAGGTACCGGAGCAGCGCGTCCTGTGAAAGGATGTTGAGAGTATCTGAGATGGATCGAACCTTCGTTGGCTTCTGAAGCCACTCATATAACCCCATCGCATCAGCGCGCGCTAGCTGCGCCAGCGTTTCCGCGTGCGCACTGACTCGCCTGCTGAGTTCATCGCGCTGCGCTTGCGCTTGCAGCAAACTTTGCAGCAGCGCGTCTGCGCTTAGGCTGTCCAAAGCGTGCGCCAGATCGCTCAATCCCAGCGCTCCCATCGCTTGGCGCACCTTGGGGTCGTAGATCAATCCGACGGATGGGACGCCGACCACAGCGGCAAGCAGAATACTGTGAAGGCGCATTCCGAGGATCAGATCGCATGATCCCAATAGGGAGAGCATTTGGCTGGCACGGTCTACCGGATCGGCGATCAGCACGCGCCCGCCGTGGCGCATCTGCTGCCGCACTCGCTCAGAGGTGGCGCGGTCGTCTGAAATGGCGTCTTGCCCCATCTGAAACGGGATGAAAAGCACTTGAACCTGCGCTTGATCGATGAAGCGATCCAGCGCGGCGGCGATCTGCGCTGTCCAGGCTGCCTGATCGACCCCGATATCCCAGGCGCGCAGCGCGACTCCGAGTTGAAACGCCGATTTTTCTGTCAGGCGCAGTGAATCGAACAGATCGCTGGAACGCACTGATGACTCAGGCTGAAGCAGATATGCGGGATCGGCGCTCTGGATCAGCCGATCCGATTCGAGGCCCAGTTCGATCATCAGGCTGCGCGACTCGGCATCACGGACGGAAGCGCGCCCGGCGATTTCAAAGGCAGATCGAGTGAGCGCACGACCTTCGTCAGTTTGTAAGGGACCCACGCCAAGCGCATAGAGCGCGATCGGCTTGTCAAGCAGGGCTGCAAGCAGGGGAAACGCCATGAAGTATGCCATGCCATGCTGATCGGGCATGAGCATGGTGTGTGTCGGGACGCCCCAGTAGTCCTGAAACAGACCACCGCCACCCAGGATGATCGCGTCCGCAGATTCGGCGGCTTCTGTCAGCGCGGTGATGTCGTTCCACGCCACCGCTTTGACTTTATGGATACCGGCTGTCTTCTCAGGATCGCCGGAGACCACTGTGAACTGCATAGACGAGTCCTGCTCTCGTAGGGCTTGCAGCAGCGCGGTGAGGATCGCTTCATCGCCGAGATTGTTGAAGCCATAGTAGCCGGCGATCAGCAGGCGTTTAGTCGTGACGGAGTCTAGTGATGTGGTCACGATGGACGGGATCACGGGGGATTGATAAAAGTAGCCTGTCTCCAAGTCATGCAAGCCGTCAGCGAAGCGCGCCATTGTGACATCATTGAAAATTTCTACAGGCGGGTGTGTCTTTCCTAGTTGCCAATCCCAGAGCTGAACACAGGTGCGGGCGGCGGTATCCCAGTCCCAGGGCGTGCGGCGAGCGGCGCGGCGGATGCGTGCCATCCGGTCTGGATCGCTGACCAGACTGAGGATGAGATCAGTGACGCGGGAATGGCAAGCCGGGTCATCATAGCGCTCGCGCATCAAAAAACCATCTATGCCGTTGGCGATGGCTTCAGGGAAGCTGCTGCCATCATTGGCGATCACGATCACGCCAGCGCGCTTCGCCTCCTGAACGGCGATGCCGAAGCCCTCCTCCATTTCCTGAAGGGCGATACAAAAACCGTATTGGTACAGCCGAGGGATTAAGTCGCGCTGTCCCGTTAATCCATGAAACGTGACGCCGGGTTCATCGATCTCCGTGCTGAACTGCGATCCCCAGAGCGCGTTGCCGCCGTACACGTCCAGATGAAAGCGGTCATCGTGAATACGCAGACGGCGCAGCACGCTGATCGCAGCGTTGAGTCCTTTGCTCGGATGTCCGGTGTAGACCAAAGCATAGGGATCGCGCTCGACGGAGTTCGCTTCAGCTTGTTCAAACAGCCACTGTTTCAGCCCCATATACATGACGAACACATGCTTCGGCGTGACATCCCAGCGCCGCGTGACGACATCGCGCAAAAAGTTGCTTGCCACAAGATAAATGTCGGGCTGCAATTGGTCGATGTGGGCTGGCTGCGGCGATCCCATCACCCAGATCAGCCGCAGGCGCGCAGAGATGCGCAGATTCGCCAGCGGTTCAAAACTGAGCGCGCCGCCTGTTGAGCAGCCGATCAAAACGTCGCAGTTGATCTCCGCGACTTCATCAAGGGGGATGTAAGTGACGCCATCGATCTCAACGCGCGCCGCGCAGTTGACCACCGCTTCAACGCGGTGTCCGAGATGCGCCAGCGCTGCTAGGAGCGCAACCCGCGCAGTAATGCCGCCGCCGATTCCGCGCTCATCGGGAGTGTTTCCGTCGTAGATTTCGCCGCGATCCGGTGAATACAGCACGACGTGATAGCTCATTTGTTTAACGATCCTGTTACACCGTGAGAGTCGATAGGCAGAACTATAACGCACGCTGGCGTTATTTTGAACGGCGCGCTTGATCTGCGTTTGCATTCGCCATTATGCTTAAAATGTCAGTTATGCTGATTGCCAGTGCTGCGGGGGCGCGTCGTCGTGAAAAACTGGAAGCTGTGGCTCGGGTTAGTAGTCATCGTCTTGGTCAATCTCGGTCTAGGCACTGCGGTGCTGGTGTTCAGCAGCAGCGGCGCGCTGGCGCAGGATGGCTGCGACCGAGGGCGATTAGCGACGCTTGAACTGGACTATGTGGAGCAGCTTGAACGTCAGTCGCGCGGCGTCCGCATCGATCCGGCGCGCTTCGCCCAGACGCGAGGCGCGCTGAACGCGACGATTCGAGCCTGCGCCGCAGAAATTGATGTCAGCAAAGCCCGCATCGACGGCGGCGGCATCTGGGCGGAGGGGATTTCCACCCGTTTTCAGCTTTTTGGCTCGAAATGGGGCGCGAATTCTCCGTTTAATATTCAGACTCCACCTGCGACCGCCGGCGGCACAGTGACCTACAGCTTCATGCCCAACGGCGTTCAGCTTGAGGGCAGCCGGATCAACGTCGCCATCACCAGTCTGCCAGGCTTTCAGCAGTGTTTTCTGGATAAAATCCGTGCTGCATTCGATGCGTGGGAGGCAGTCGCAGATATTCAGTTTGTTGAAGTCGCGGACAACGGCGTGTCCATTGAGACGCCCGGCGCGGTTGGTCAAATTCGCATTGGCGCGCATATTATTAATGGTGTCGGCGGTGAGCTTGCGCACGCCTATTTTCCGCCGCCTAACGGGAGTCTGGTGTCCGCGCCAGGGGATATCCACTTCGATGTTGCCGAGAATTGGGCGTGCAGCCCTGGCGCAGGTCAATTCGATATTGGTTTTGTCGCGCTGCACGAGATCGGTCACAGCATCGGTCTGCTGCACGAGCCGACGGTGCTAGCGGTCATGAATGCGTTTTATAACCCGGCGCTGTCCGGGCTTCAGCCGGACGACATTTCCGGCGTGGCGGCAATTTACGGCTCAAACCCGAATATGATTCGTCCGCCGCTGCTGGCTTTGAGCTATTCACCGTCTGCGCTCGAACTGGGCGGCACAGATGGATCAATCTTGCAGCTAACCATCATCAACGCTAACAGCACCACCACGCTAACCAACGTTACGGTTGAGCAAACGATGCCGCCGCAGCTTCAGGTCAATCCAGCATCATTGTCTCATAACTGCCCCAATGGTCAGTCTGAGACGACCGCCGGACAACTTCGGCTGATAGGCGCGGCGCTCAGTCCGCTGGCGAGCTGTGTCCTGACGATTCAGGCGCTGGGATCGCAGATCGGGATGTTTAATACCCTGGCGACCTCGACTTCTGCCGAGACTGGAAGCGAAACAGAGCAGTCCGCTGTCGTGCCGCTGCGCGTGATTGCGCCCGCAACCGGGACATACTGCGCGACGACTCACGATCCAGCCTGGACGGGTCCGATCCCGATCATTGATGGCAATCCGAACGCCTTTGTCTCAAGCACGATCAACGCGCCCGATTTCGGTACGCTCGATGATCTGGACATCCATCTCAATCTGACCCATACTTACGTCGGCGATCTGCGCCTGACGCTGGCTCACAACAGCACGACAGTTTCGCTGCTGCAAAACCCGAACAATACCGGCGGCGTTTGCAGCGGAAACAATGTCTTTATCATTTTCAATGATGAGGCGGGGACGACAGTTCAAACGGCGTGCATCAATTCGACCAATGCCGACGCCTACAGCGCCGGCGCGTCCTACCGCCCGCATGAGGCGCTGACGGCTTTTGACGGGACGGAACTGAACGGAACCTGGACGCTGCGCGTGACTGACACGATGGCGACCGACACCGGGCATTTGGTCAACTGGTGTCTACGCCCGACTAACCGCCAGCCCGCGAAGCTGAGCTTCATCACCCAACCGACGACGACGCTGGCAGGCGCGGCGATCAATCCGACGACGGGCGTGCAGGTGCGTCTGCTGGATGCAAACGACAATCCGGTCAATGACAGCGGAGTCCCTGTCACGATTGCTATCGGGACGAATCCGTCCGATGGGACGCTGTCCGGCACGCTGACAGCGAATACTGTGAATGGAGTGGCGACCTTCACCGGACTGAACATCGATATTTGGGGGAATGGCTACACGCTTGCCGCATCTTCACCGAGCTTGACTCAGGGTGTGAGCGCCGCGTTCAATGTCGCCCCTGCGCCAGGTCAGAACCTCATCCGCAATGGGCGGTTCGCAGCAGGTATGACCTATTGGGGGACGTTTGCGACGCCGACTCTGAGCGACATTCAGCATCAGATCGTCGGAGGCGTTTTTGAGGCGTTCCGCACAGTTACGGGGACAAGCGCGGTCGTGCTGCAAAACACCACTGTGCCGATTGCTGGGAGCGTCCCGCTGCATATTCAGCTCGACCTGGGCAACAGCAGTGCGGTGCGCAAGCGGGTGCTGCTGATGGCGCACAGTCAGGATTTCAGCGACTTTCAGGTCTGCACGTTCTGGCTGCCGCCGGGACAGCCGCTGACAACCTATGCCATGACCCTCAAGACCAATCAGGCGTGGTCTCAGGGGGCGAGTCTGTCGGTGTATCTTGCATCCAATGATGGGCTGGGTTACACGCTGCTGGACAATGTCTCGATGATTTACCAGCCTGGCACGCCGCCAGAGGCGACGCTGTGCTTCGATCCCAACGCGCCGCCGCTTTAGCGGACACGATCAGCGGCTGAGAAAGCGCGCCTGATACCAAGCCCAGGTGCGCGCCAGCCCTTCTTCGATGTCGATGCGCGGCGTGAAACCGATCAGCGCGCGGGCGCGGCGGTTGTCGCAGTAGGTGATGCGCGGTTCGGTTGGTGGAGTGGGCGTTGGTTGGCGGATCGCGGGCTTGTCGAGCAGCCTTTCGCAGGTCGTGATGAAAGTATCCAGCGTGATCGGCGCGCCGCAGCCGATGTTGAGAATCGCGTAACCGAGCGGCTTGTCGAGCGCGGCAGTGATGCCATCAAGCACGTCGTCAATATACGTCCAGTCACGTTTCAGATCGCCATCAAAGACGGTGATCGGTTTGTTGTTGACGATGCTGTCGATTACCTTGAGCGGCATCATATCCGGTCGCCCGTTGGGTCCGTAGACGTTGAAAAAGCGCAGCACGGTTACATTCAAGCCGAACAACTGATAATAGGTGTGGGCAAAAATCTCGGCGGCGCGTTTGCTTGCAGGGTAAGGCGCAAGCAGTCGGTCGGCGGCATCATCCTCCTGAAAAGGAAGGCGCGTCGTCTCGCCGTAGACTTGGGACGTTGAGCTGAGGATGAAGCTGGACACGCCGTGTCTGCGCGCTGCATCCATGACGTTGACGCTCCCAGTCGTATTGACATCGGCATATAAGACGCCGCGCTCTGCTGAGTAGCGGACGCCAGACATTGCTGCCATATGCGCAACTCGCTCAATAGGATACGTGGCGAAAATTTCGTCGAGCAGAGACCTATCGCGAATGTCGCCCTCAATCACGACAGCGCGTTTATCCAGTCCCTGCACATTCATCCGTTTGATCGCCGGATCGTAATAGGGATCAAAATTATCGAGCAGGACGACGCGCTGCCCACGCGCGATCAGGCGCCGCGCAAGCTGACTGCCGATGAAACCCGCGCCGCCCGTGATCAACGTCGTCATGCACTTCTGCCGATCATCGTCAACCTTCCCTTGCGAAAGCGCCAGCGTCCGATTAAAGTTAGCTGGTGGACGCGGCGGCTGGCTAACATCATAGCGTCCGTTATGACGATATTGAAGGATGAGCTATGGGACTTGTTGAAACTCAGCACAAAATGCCATCCACGCTGGATACTGTCCCCTACGTCCGCCTGCAGCCTTCGCACGGGTGGGTTGCAATTCGGCTTAAGGAGCTTTGGCAGTATCGTGAATTGCTGTATTTCCTCACTTGGCGCGATATCAAAGTCCGCTACAAGCAAACTGTCCTTGGCGTGCTGTGGGCGCTGATCCAGCCGTTCATGACGATGGTCGTATTCAGCCTGTTCTTCGGACGGCTGGCGCAGGTTCCATCGGATGGGCTGCCATACCCGATCTTCAACTACGCCGCGCTCATCCCTTGGACATTGTTCTCACAGGGACTTAGCACATCCGCCAACAGTCTGGTCAACAGTGCCAATCTGCTGAAGAAAATCTACTTTCCGCGACTCGTCATCCCGATTTCCGGCATTTTATCCGGTCTGGTTGACTTCGCCCTATCTTTCACTATTCTATTCGGCTTGATGCTACTTTATGGCATCGCGCCAACTGCCAACGTGATCTGGCTGCTGCCGCTGACCCTGCTGGCGCTGATTACCTCGCTGGCAGTGGGGCTGTGGTTGTCAGCGCTCAATGTCCAGTTTCGCGATGTCCGCTACATTCTTCCGTTCATCACGCAGCTTTGGATGTTCATCACCCCGATTGCTTATCCAAGCAGCCTGATCGAGAATCCGACTCTTCGTCTGATCTACAGTTTGAATCCGATGACGGGCGTCGTTGAGGGGTTCCGCTGGGCGCTTCTAGGGACGGATACCGCGCCGAATTCAATGATTCTGGTGTCTGCGACTGCTGCGCTCCTGCTGCTGATTTCGGGCTTATTCTATTTTCGCCGTATGGAGCGCACGTTTGCTGATGTCGTTTAGTGTGAAAGCGCCATCTCATTTTCAACCAGCACGACAGCATCCTCAATGGCGTCTAGACTCCACTTGCGACGCAGACGATAACTAGGGACGCGCATCACCACAGTGGAACATTGTTCCAGATGGCGCTGCGCCTGTGCGGGCGTTGTTAGTAAATTTACCCCGAACTGCGCCGCTGTTTTCCCAACCAACGAATGGATGAGCAGCTCCCGGAATGCCTCGCCAGCGTTGAGCCGTTCGATGCTTGAAAAATCGCCTCTATCCAGCACAAAGAGGTGTCGGAGCGGTTTGGGTTCCAGCATGAAATGATCGGCGATGGCAAAAAGCCGTTTTTCATCGCCGCTGAGTCTGGTATTGGAAACGCGCGGGAGCGGCTCTGGCGCGACACCAACCATCATCAAGGCATCTGGATAGAGCTTCATTTGCGGATATGCAGGCAAGGCGAGCGGAAGACGCGGATTGTGAAGATCGATAGCGAGCGTGTCATCCGCGATGATCGCGTGCCCACGCGCTTCAAACGCGGCTGCGAGCGTCGATTTCCCGCATCCTGATGCACCTAAGAAGCCAGCCGCTTCCCCATCGATAACGATGACGCTGGCGTGCAAGAGCAAAAAATCCCGCTGAAATAAAAGCAGGTTAAGCGCGGTCGAGATCAGAAAAACACTCCAACTCGTTGGAGGTATGTTTGGGTCGGCGGCTGCGAAAACATGCTGTCCGCCTGCAATTTCGCATAAGCCGAGACCGGGCGCATTCAAGAAGATAATACCGGGATCAGCAAGATACCATCCGGGCTGCTGCTGCACCCGTGCGGGAAAATCGGTCGGGGATGCCTGTTTGATGCTCGCATCGGGCGGGTTATCTGTGGGAATCAGCGCGGGAAGCGCCCAATCTGACTCCAGGTTCAAGGTGTATGCGGTGTAACGGTAGACCATATTCCCCCACGAAATATTACGCCTGTCATTTTCGCACAAAACTATAAAACTACAACTCGTAATTAGCGCAGGTCTTTTGAGGCTGAGATTTGTCACAACCAGCAACTTTATGTATAGTTGTGAAAGTACATGACCAGACGCTGGCGCTCCAGGTTTGCCAAGGAGTATTGAAAGATGCGAATGAAACTTTTCGGAGCCGCTGCCTTACTACTGCTGATGATGGGTGGCATCATTACCTTGACTCGCCCAGCGAACCAGGCGCGCGCCGAAAATGCACTTCAGAATGTCCCTCGACTTGAAGGCGTCAACATCTATTTCACCGAGGCGGGCGGAGAGGCAAGCCGCTTTGATCGCAGCGATGCGGGAATTTCGCGGTTTGCTGGGCTGCTGCGTCAGCTCGGCGCAAAGCTGTACACTCTCGAATGGCGCACTGGCTTTCCGATGGATGCCGATCTAATCGTGATCGCCGGTCCGCAGAGCGATTTCACACCGGATCAGATCGCGCGCCTCTGGGCGTATGTCAACAATGGCGGACGCTTACTGCTGCTGGCGAATCCGGTCGTAGAGACTCAGCGCAGCGCACTCCCGCCAAGCAGCGGACTCTTCCAATTGATGTGGTCGGACTTTGGACTGCGCGCGCTGGGCGATCTGCTGATCAACGATCAGCGCGGCTCAGAAACAGATGACCCCGATGGTGTGATCACTGCTTTCACGACAACCAATGTCAGCACGCAGCACCCGATCACCAATGGCGTTGAGGGTGAACTGGCATTTTTCGGAGCGCGCTCTCTGGAAGTGGATGCTTCGATTCAATCGTTTATCGTGACGCCGCTCGTTTTCGCTGCCCCCGATTTTTACGGCGAGACCGATTTTGCTCGTTTCACCCGCGAAGGCGTGCTGGAGTACAATATCGGCACGGATATTGCGCCCGGTTCGCGCGCGGTGGCGGGCGCGTTTGAAGACCCGCGCACCAATTCGCGGATGGTGCTGATTGGCGATGCGGACTTTGCGCGCAATGGGGCGGGTTTCCTGACTGCGCCGCGTTACAGCGCTGCTTTCGTTTATCCCTCGAATGTGCGCTTTATGGTCAATGCGGTGAGCTGGCTGGCGGACGCGGAACCCATCACGCTGACTTTCCCGCCGCCAGGCCCGACCGAAACCCCGACAGTTACGCCGACTCCGACTGAGACTCGAACCCCGACTCCTGATCCGCAGGCGGCTGCAACGGCAGCACCATCTGCGGGCGGCTGATCCCGCGCTCAGGATCGGGGAATGACTCTTCGAAGAGTTCGGCTGAGTGCCATTGTCTTCGTGCTGCTGGCAATGGCATCCGCTCCACTTCGTGGTCAAAACGAAACGCCACAGCCTGTAGCTACGGCGCCGTTGGTCGTCTTCATCGAAGAAAGCCGCCAACTCGACATGGCGTCGGTCACGGTCACAGGACCGAACGGCTTGAGCGAGCTTGCAGCGATCTTTCAGCGTCTGGGCGCGCGCACTGCCTTTGCGCGGCTGCGGGAGCCGCTGCCCGAAGAGGTGAGCGTGATCGTGCTGGTGCGTCCGCGGCGTCCCGTGCCGGTGGATTATCTGGCGCGAATCTGGACACAGGTCGAACAGGGGGCGAGCCTGCTGCTGGCATTCGATCCGTCTGGTCATGTGCGGGCTTCTCCCGAAACGCCGACCAGCGGGCTGGCGCGCCTGCTCGCGCTCGAATATGGCACGCCGTTGTTTGCAGGAATGCTCATTCAGCCCTGGTTCACACGCGATTCGATTGGGCGGCTGGAGACCAGTTTTCTGCTGGCGCTTCCGTATCCGGTCTCCAATCCGGTGAACGCGCCGCTGTTGGCGTATGATCTGCCAGTCATGACTTGGGGGGCGCGCCATGTCGGAGCTGAGCTGTTTGGCATAGAGAGCGTGGCATACCCCTTAATCTATGCCAATGTTGCTTTTGCAGAGACCAATGCGCGCGCGCTCAATCCCGCCACTTCCGATCCCCTTGAAGTGAACTATGGCGCGGATGCCGTCGGACGCCTGACGATTGGCGCGGTGGGGGAGAATCTGCGCACGAACACGCGAGTCGCGCTGCTCGGTGACGGCGAAATGCTGATGAATGGCTTCGGTCTCGCGTTCACCTCAACGGCTCAGGGTCAGTTTCCGCTCTATCCGGGCAACCGCGTGTTGGCGCAGCAGATCGCCGCTTGGCTGCTCAAAGTTTCGCCGGAGAATGCCTTGCCGCTGCCATCCGGCTTCACTTGGGTGGCAGTGGACGGTGAGCGGGATGACTGGGATGATCGCCGCAGTCCGCCCACGGCGCAGGGAGAGAGCATCGTCAATGTGATGTCCCTGCGGATACAGCAGGCGCGGGCATTCCGCAATGACTCGTATCTGTATGTGATGATCGAGACGATGGCAGCGCCGAATCCGAATGTCCAGGTCGAATTCGGGCTGGATTCGCGCGGCAGCGGCAGCGCCGATGTCTTCGTGGTCGCGAATCAGACCGGCGTTTACCTGCGCGGCGCGGAGGACAGCGTGACGCCCCTTCGCGATGCTGCTTTTGCCGTTGGCAGCGTCATCGAAGTGCGGATTCCGCTGCGCGCGGCGGGGTTGTCCTCTGCGATCCCGCAGATGTGCCTGACGACAGCGATCCCGCTGGCATTTCCGACTCCCCCCGACTGTCTGACGGCGCGCGTTCCAATTCCGAACTCGAATGAGCGCGACCCGGCTGACCTGCATATTCAAGAGGGGGAAGGGCTGATGCTGACGACGCGCACGAATAGTACGGCAAATGTGCGCAGCGCGCCGTCCACGAATGCTGATGTGATTGTCGGTCTGCGCAGCGGACGGCTGCTGCGCGCCATTGGACGGAACAGCGCCGGTGATTGGGTTCAGGTTGAGACCGCGCGCTACACCGGCTGGATTTCGCGTTTGGTTTTCAATGCCAATGGCGATGTGATGACCCTGCCGGTGATCGAGGGAACTTAGGATCGAACAGGGCATCCAACCGGAAGCCCTGTCTCTTCACGCAAATGATCAGATTGATTAGTGGCTGCACGTCCCGCAGCCGCCGCTGTTCTCTGCACCGGCGTCGTTCTTGGTGCGGAACGAATGACCGCAGCCACACGATGATACCGCGTTAGGATTATCAATGCGGAAGCCGCCGCCCATCAGACTGTCTACGTAGTCAATGGTCGCGCCCTGAAGATACATCAGGCTGGTCGGATCGACCACAAGTTTGACGCCATCGGTCTCGACGACTGCATCAAAATCACGCGGTTCCTGCTCGAATGCCATGCCATATTGCAGACCGGAGCATCCGCCGCCCGACACAAAAACACGCAGGCTGTACCCTGGGATGTTACGCTGCTCAAGTAGTTGACGAATAACGCTGACCGCCGCCGGCGTGACAGTCAGGATATGCTCCTCTTCGCTAATTTGTGGTTGAGTAAAAGTCACAGGTTCGTTGACCGCCATGTGATCACCTGCTTTCTAGAGGCTAACTGAGTCACAATACGTGCAGTAAAGTATAGCGTAACATGACTCGTCGGGTGAGTCAATAAAATAGATAAAGTTGATTGAAAATATAGGCTATTCGGGAATAAAATAAGCGCAGCTGCGATCACCGTGCGCAATTTGACCTGTTCGACGCGGCACAACACCAATCAACCGCGCGATCATGCGCATGTCCATCTCACAGAGGGCGCTGGTGTTCTGCGCAATCTGGTGATATGGGCAGTTCGATGTGTGCAGCATGTAACCACCCTCGCAGATTTCCCAATGGGCATTATAGCCCTGCTGATTAAGGTAAGCGACAACGGCATTAAGCTTGTCAGGAAAGGGGATGTCGGTCAAGCCTGCTTCGGCGGCAAATTGCGCGGCGACGCCTTCAATGATGACATTCACCCCGTCTGGGGGAAGCTGTTTCTGGATTTGCTCAAGCAGCGACGCGGCGAGGCGCTGATAGTTGTTCGGGAAAATGTCATTGGCTTTGTCTGTGAGCGCATAGACATGCTGCGGGCGACCGGGCGAACTGCGGCGGCGCAGTTGAGGTGACGTGATCAACGCTTCTTCTTGCAGCCGCGTCAGGTGATGGCGGACGGTGACCGCGGTGATAGAACCTCGGCGCCTGCACAGTTCTGCGACGATATCCTCAACAGTCGCTTGACCGCGCGCGCGCAAAATATCAAGGATCAATTGGCGTGTGGATTGCATACGACAGCACTCACTCTGCCTTCACAGTAAATAAAGTTTATCATCGTCTTCAAAACAGGTCAATTCTTCTGATCAATCCATAAATCGTCGAGACCGATTTCTTCCAGACGCTGCCAGACAAGGCGGCAAATATGCGTACACGGCGCTCGATGATGGCAAGCCATTCAGCGGCGTCATCAGCGGATGAAGAGGCACCGCAGACCTGACCTGTGTCAAAGCCCGCCGTTTCAGTTCGGCGTTCTGTGTGTTAAGCTTGTGCCAAATCTCATCGGAGCAATTTTGTTGGAGCGAAACTCGTGCCTGAAAAAGTCGCTTTTCAGGGGATTCACGGCGCTTATTCGCAGCAGGCGCTGCGCCAGCATTTTGGGGAAGCGGTCGAAACGCTCCCGTGCAGCAATTTTGATGCCTTGTTCAATGCCCTGCATACCAAACAGGCGAAGTATGCGATCTTGCCAGTGGAGAACGCGCTTGCTGGCGCGGTCAACATGGCATATGAGCTGCTGATGGACTCGGACTTTCGCATTCAGGCGGAAGTCATTCTGCATGTCCATCACATGCTGCTGGCTCCGCGCGGCGTGACCATCAAAGACTTGAAGCAGGTGCGATCACATCCGCAGGCGCTGGCACAGTGCGAGAAGTTTTTGAAACGGCATGGTCTAACGCCGATTCCCTGGTACGATACCGCAGGGGCAGCGCATGATCTCGCCCTAGAAACCGCTAATTCTACCGGCGCAATCGCCAGCGAACTGGCGGCGCAGCTTTACGATCTGGATATTCTGTCCCGTGAAATCGAGGACGTATCTTTTAACTTTACGCGCTTTTTCATCCTCGGCGACGATGATCCACCGCGCGGAGAATACAACAAGACTTCAATTGTGTTTGCAACGCGCAACCGACCGGCGGCGCTTTATGAATGTCTGGGCGAATTTGCGTCGCGCGGCATCAATTTCACTAAAATTGAGTCGCGTCCGCGCCGTAATCGTCCGTTTGAACCCGTTTTTTACCTTGACTTTGAAGGTCACTGGCAGGATGAGCCATGCCAAGAAGCGCTCACCCGTCTGTTGCAGAGAGCGTCATTTGTGAAAATGCTCGGCTCGTATCCAGCGGTTAAGCAGCAGTTGGTCGGCATCTGAAGCTCGGAAAGGACGACATGATGGGGAAGATTGGAGCCGCCGTTCTAGGGGCGACGGGAGCAGTCGGGCAGCGGTTCATCCAACTGCTCGAAAACCATTCCTGGTTTCAGGTTGTAGAGCTGATCGGCTCGGAGCGCAGCGCTGGCAAGACTTACGGCGAGGCGGTGCGCTGGATTCTGGACGGTGAGCCACCGATGTCAGTAATTGATCTGCCAGTGAAACCGCTTGATGCGGAGATCGACTCGACGCTCGTCTTCTCGGCGCTTCCCAAAGAACCTGCCACGACGCGCGAACCTGAACTGGCAGCGGCGGGTCATATCGTCTGCACGAATGCCTCGGCGCACCGCATGGCAGAGGATGTGCCGCTGCTTTTGCCGGAAATCAACGCTGATCAGGTTGGTCTGATCGAGGTTCAGCGTGCGAAACGAGGGTGGCAGGGCGCATTGATCGCCAATTCGAACTGCACCGTCATGCCGGTTGTCATGGCATTAGCGCCGCTGCGCGAATTCGGCGTGCAGAAGGTCATGGTGACCAGCATGCAGGCGGTCAGCGGCGCGGGCTATCCTGGCGTCCCGTCATTGGACATCCTCGACAATATCATCCCGTACATCGGCGGCGATGAAGAAAACAAGGTCGAGACGGAAGCGCGAAAACTGCTCGGTCGCTTCGATGGCTCGCGTGTCCAGCCGTTTGAAGCCGTGTTCAGCGCGTCGTGCAATCGGGTAGGCGTGGTAGATGCGCATCTGGTGGTGGTGTCGATGGCGCTTGCGGCGCAGCCGAGCATGGATGCTGTTATTGAGGCATGGAATACTTTCCGCGCGCCGGAGCCGATTCCAAGTCTGCCGAGCGCGCCGGAGCATCCCACGCTCTATCTGCGCCAGCCGGATCGTCCGCAGCCGCGCCGGGATCGGGATGCGGGCAGGGGGATGACGACGACAATTGGTCGTCTGCGTCTATGCCCGGTGTTGGGATATAAGTTCATCGCGCTGTCGCACAATACCATTCGCGGCGCAGCCGGATGCAGCATTCTGAACGCAGAGCTGCTCGCCGTGCGCGGTTATCTGCCCGATTTTGCGCCGCTGAGAGTCAGTTCGGCACTGTAGACAAATCTTAATACTGCTCAGACAAATCGATGTGGGCAGATGGGTGTTGTGATCGATGTTGGCATCTGAACAATCGGAGAAAGACGAAGGACGATGAAAGTCTTTATCGCAGGAGTCGATGGGTATCTGGGATGGGCGCTAGCGCAGTATTTAACTGCGCGCGGGCATGACGTTGCCGGGACGGATAAATATCTGCGCCGTGCATGGGTCGCAGAGATGAACAGCGACACGGCGATCCCGATCTACGATATGCCTACGCGCTTAGAGGCGTTCAAGGCGCGCTATGGGAAAGAGCTGCTGTTTCGTGAAGGCGACTTGCTGGATTACCCATTCCTGCGCGACTTTCTGGGTGAATTTCAGCCGGATGCGATTGTCCATCTGGCGGAGATGCCGTCTGCACCGTATTCGATGATCGATCAGGAACATGCCGTCTGGACTCATACCAACAACGTCAACGGCAGCCTGAATGTGCTGTGGGCAATGCGTGAGGTTTGTCCGCAGGCGCATCTGGTCAAGTTGGGGACAATGGGCGAATATGGGACGCCGAATGTCGATATTCCTGAGGGGTTTTTCGAGATCGAATATCGTGGACGTAAGGATGTGCTGCCATTTCCGCGCCAGCCGGGCAGCTTTTACCACCTGACCAAAGTCCACGATACGCACAATACGATGTTTGCCTGCCGCATCTGGGGGCTGCGCTCGACCGACATCATGCAGGGGGTGGTGTTTGGCACGCGCATCGACGAAATGGGCGACGATCCGCGGCTGCGCAGCCGCCTCGACTTCGATCAGTGCTTCGGCACGGCGATCAACCGTTTTTGCTGCCAGGCGGTGATCGGACACCCTCTCACGCTTTATGGCAAAGGCAGTCAGAAACGCGGTTTTCTGCCGCTGCGCGACTCGATGCAGTGTCTCACGATTGCGGTCGAAAATCCACCGCAGCCGGGCGAATATCGCGTGTTCAACCAGTTTGAGGAGTGTTACACGATTGAGGAACTGGCGTACAAAGTCCGTGAGGCGGCTGAGTCCATCGGGCTGAATGTAGACATCGCTCACTTCGACAACCCGCGCACGGAAAAGGAAGAACACTACTACAACCCTGACCGCGAAAACTTGATCCGGTTGGGTTATCAGCCCACGCATGACGTGGTGGCGGAAATGCGGATCATGCTGCAAGATCTGCTTGAACACCGCGATCACATCCGCCAGTACGCAGATATTCTCGTGCCGGACATTCGCTGGGACGGCACGCGGCGGCGCTCGGAGCTGATCCAGATGGAGACGGCGGTAAAATCGTGACCATTCAGTTTCTCAAGCTGAACGAGCTGACAGCCGAACAGCGGGCAAAGCTGCTGCGCCGCGCTGAAAAAGACATCCGCGATCTGTTTCCGCTGGCGCAGGAAGTGATCGACGCCGTGCGCACCGGCGGCGATGCAGGCGTGGTGACCTATGCGCGTAAATTCGATGCGCCAAATTTTGAGGCATCGATGCTAAAAGCCAGCCCTGAGGACTTTCGGGCAGCCCGTGAATCGCTCGAGTCGGCAGTGGCTGCGGCGATTGAAGCGGCGCACGCCAATATTCACCGTTTCCATGAGGAGCAGCTCCCAGAGCCGATGTGGTTCACCGAAGTCCAGCCGGGCATCATGGCGGGCGAGAAGATCACGCCTATCGCCAGCGTCGGACTGTATGTGCCGCGTGGTAAGGGCGCTTTTCCGTCGGTGATGATGATGCTGGCGACTCCGGCGAAGGTCGCTGGTGTGCCGCGTATCGTCGTGGTAACGCCGCCGACATCAGAAGGTAAGGCAGATGCTGCGTCTCTGGTAGCGGCGGAGGTCTGCGGCGTGAGCGAGGTCTATGTGGTCGGCGGGATGCAGGCAATTGCGGCGCTGGCATATGGCACGGAGACCATCCCGAAGGTCGATAAGCTGATCGGACCTGGAAGCAGCTATGTGTCAGCGGCGAAACGGCTGCTCTACGGGACGGTCGATGTCGGTCTGCCCGCCGGACCCAGCGAGTCGATCATCCTGGCGGATGAACACGCCGATGCACGTCTGGCGGCGCTCGATCTGTTGGTGGAGGCGGAGCATGGCGCGGAGTCGGCGGCGCTCTTGGTGACTCATTCTGAAAAGGTCGCGCGCGGGGCGCTGGATATACTGCCGGAATACATCGCGCAGCTCCCGGAGTGGCGGCGCAGGTTCATCGAAAATGTGCTGTCGAACTACGGCGGCATTCTGCTCACGGACAGCCTCAACGAATCGATCCAGTTTGTCAACGACTATGCGCCGGAGCATCTCGAAGTGCTGACCGCCGAACCGTTTGTGACGCTGCAAAAGCTGAAAAACGCTGGCGAAATCCTGCTGGGACATCTGACTCCAATTCCAACGGCGAATTACTGCCTCGGACTAAATGCGATTCTGCCCACAGGCGGATTTGCGCGGACATTTTCTTCGGTCAGCGTGTGGGATTTTCTCAAGCGCAGCGGGATCGGCTATCTGTCGGCGGAAGGATATGCCCGGCTGCAAGGCATCACGGCGACGCTGGCGGATTATGAGGACTTCCCAGCGCACGCTTTCGCAATCCGCAAGCGCAACGAAATACTCGGCTTGAAATGACAAGGTCGATTCCTTCCAATGTCCAACGCACTGCTTCAGCAGATTCAGCGCCTTCAGTTCAGCGATAAGCAGCAGGCGGAATGCCTGCTGCTCGATTTTCTAAGGGAGGCGTTCGATCTGGCGATTCGGGCGGTTGAGCTGCGCCCGCTGGCGGTGTCGCTCAATTCGTTCAACGGGTTTATGACGCTGGAGGATGGTCAACGGCTGTTCTTCAAGACGCATGTCGAGTCGGATACCGTGATCGACGAGTATTACAATGCGCAGCAGATGGCGGACGCAGGGTATCCGATCCTACAGCCGATTTACCGTTCGGGCGAAGTTGGCAGACAGGTGTTGATCTACCCGGTCATTGATGACCCGTCAGTGTTCGATGTGGCATGGGCAATTGAGAATGGGCAGCGCTATGATCTGGACATGCTGGCGGACAAACAGCACGCCGCCGATGATCTGCTGCTCAGCATTTATCGGCGGACGCTGGCATGGCAGCCTGCCGCCGACGCCGCCAAAGCGCCGATCCATCAGTTGTTCTACCATCGTCTCACTGGCGGACGATTGGATCGCTTTTATCCCGATGCTGCTGTGCTGATGCTGCCGGATGGCGCTGCCCGTATTGACGAGATCAGGCGTGTCAGGTGGGTGATCAACGGCGTGCCTTATGCGGACAGCCTGAATACCATCATCGCGGACGCGATTGAGCGGCTCAATCCGGCGCGGGATGTCCCGTCCGTGATCGGGCATGGCGATGCCCACAATGGGAACATCTTCTATCGCCATGATGGGCTGATGTATTTCGATCCAGCATTCGCTGGACGCCATTTTGTGCTGCTCGATCTCGTCAAGCCGTTGTTTCACAATGTCTTTGCCATGTGGATGTACTTCCCGAATGAAGTTTGCAGCCGACTGCGCATCAATCTTCAGCGGGATGGCGACGTGTGGCATGTCGACCACGATTATCGCCTGCATTCTGTTCGGATGATGTTCTTCGAGAGCAAGATCGAGCGCGCGCTGCATCCGATCATTGACGAATTACAGCGCCGAGGCTGGCTGGACGCGGATTGGCGCGGAATTTTGCGCTCGGCGCTTTTCTGCTGCCCCTTTCTGACGATGAATCTGGCCGATTCGGTCAAATTTCCGCCTGAGATTGCGCTGTTGGGGCTGTCAATGGCGGTGGAGATGGGAAGCGAAAGCAGCGCGGGATCGACCCTGTTGTCAGAGGCGCTTGCAGATAGAGGATGAATTGGTTGTAAGATATTCTGATGAATATTAAAATACGGTTAGAGTCGATTGGTTTGGAGCATCCTGGGGCGCTTCGCGGCTCCGACCAATCTCTTGTTGTGGGTCACTAGTCTGAGGGAGCTAAAACTGTATGGTTCAAAGAAACTTGAGACGTGGCACAGCTTTTTTTGTCGCTTGCATATTATTCAGTTTCATGTTCTTACTCTGGTCACCCAGCCAAGCGCAGGACGGAGAACGCCTGAGTCTTGCTGAGCGGCAGGCGGCTGAACGCAGCGCGGCGCGCGGTCAGCTTTCAGATGTCTGGGCGGTTGTCGTGCAGCCCGGAGGCGACGGCGCCGCGCTCGCTGCGGCGCTCGGCTTTGAATATGCTGGGCAGATCGAAATCCTCCCCAATACCTATCTGTTTCGTCTAGCGAACAGCGCAGACGTGGTCAGCACGCGCAGGCAGGCTTTCAATGCATTGAGCGCTGCGCCTCAAGTCGTGTTTTTTGAGCAGCAGGTTCGCCTTCAGCGCGAGAAACGCGGCACTGCTCCTGAGTCCGAGCCGCTTACGCTTACAGACCCGTTCTATGGCGATCAGTGGCATCTGGAAAATCGGGGACAGAACGGCGCAGTGCCTGGAAACGATGTCCTGGTACAGCCCGTATGGGACATGGGATTCGACGGCAGCGGCATTCAGATCGCGGTCGTCGATGATGGTTTGGAGTATGTCCATCCTGATCTCGCGCCCAATTACAATCCCGTCGGCAGCTATGATTTCAACCTGGACGATCCCGATCCCGCGCCAAATTCCTCATTCGATGTACACGGCACGGCGGTTGCCGGGGTTGCCGCCGCGCGTGATGAGTCGACCTGTGGCGTTGGCGCAGCCTTCCGGGCTTCACTGTCTGGCGTTCAGGTGCTTTCGGGTTTCACGACGGATGCGCTGGAGGCGCAGGCGCTTGGCTATGCGCTGAATGTCAATCACATCTCCAGCAACAGTTGGGGACCTTTCGACGATGGGGAAACTTTTGGCGGCGTCGGTCCCTTGGCGCTGGCTGCCATCGAGCAGGGCGTGCTGACCGGTCGCAGCGGGCGCGGCACGGTCTACGTCTGGGCGGGCGGCAACGGCTTACAGAGTTCTGACTATGCTAACGCCGATGCTTTTGTGAGTTCACGCTACACGATTGGCGTGGCGGCGACCGATTACACGGGGCGGCAGGCGTGGTACAGCGAGCCGGGCGCGGCGCTTCTGGTGAATGCGCCGAGCAACGGCGATGGCACAACTGACCTGACTGGCATTGGTTTGGGCATCACGACGACAGATCGACTGGGCAGCTTCGGCTACAACGGCTATCCGGCGAACCTCGAATGCACCAATGGATTCGGCGGCACGTCATCGGCAACGCCGCTGGTGTCGGGGATTGTGGCGCTGATGCTGGATGCTAACCCGACTCTGACCTGGCGCGACGTGCAGCACATTCTGGTTGAGACGGCGATCCGCAACGATCCCGCTGATCCGGGCTGGACGCTCAATGGCGCGCGCTACCCAATCAATCATAAGTACGGCTTTGGGCGCGTGAATGCATTTGCGGCGGTCAATTTGGCGCGGAACTGGTTCAACGTCTCGCCTGAAGTCAGCTTTGTCTCCCCAGTGCTGACAGTCAATGAGCCGATCCCAGCGCTGCCCTCGGCGGGTATCACGCGGAGCTTCAGTGTCGGCGTCAATAACGCCAGCTTCCGGATTGAGCATGTGGTCGTGCGGCTGAATGCAGTCGATCTGTATCGCGGCGATCTGGAGATCACGCTGACTTCACCGAGCGGAACGCAGAGTGTTCTGCTCGCTGCGCGTCCATTTGACGGCGGCACCGCCATCGTCGATTATGACCTGATGTCAACACGGCACTGGGGCGAAAATCCGAACGGCACATGGACGATCCGCGTCCGTGACGTGTTTGATGATGGGTTCAACGGCACGTTCGTTGACTGGCAGCTTGCCATCTACGGCAACACTGGATCGAACACGCAGCAAGTGATGTTCATCGATCAGCCGGGTCTGACGCAGGTCAACAGTGCTATCAATGCGCCGACAGGCGTTCGTGTCGGCTTGTTTGATCGGCATGGTGTCCCGCTTGATTTTGATAACGTCCCAGTGACGATCAACATATCAAGCGGAAGCGGCACGCTGCTTGGCACGCTGACGCGCATGACCGTCGATGGCGTAGCAACCTTCAACGATCTCCGCGTCAACGCGCCTGGGCATGTCATCCTGCGCGCTGTGTCTACTGGGTATGATCCCGATTACTCCGATCCGTTCCGCGTCTATGATGCGCTCGACAGCCTGGTCTTCACTACGCAGCCGATCAGTGCGCCAGCCAACAGCTCCATTGCGCCGGACGGCGGCATCAAAGTGATGGTGCTGGATGGTGCTGGCTTTCCAGTTCCGATTAATGGACTGCCAGTGACGGTTGCGCTGGCGAATAACCCGACGGGCGCAGTGTTGAGCGGAACACTGACAGCGAATACCGTCAGCGGCGTAGCGACCTTCACCAATCTGAAGGTCAACCGCGCCGGCACTGGTTATACCTTATCAGCGACCGCCGCTAGTTTGACGCCGGATGTCAGCGATCCGTTCAATATTAGCCCGCCGAACATGATCCGAAACGGCGAATTCAACGATGGGATGATGCATTGGAGCGTCTTTGACGCCATCACTTGGCAGATCACCGGTGGCGTGTTCGAATTCTTCCGTAACACTGTCGGTGAGAGCGCAGTCGTCTTCCAGGATACAGGCATTCCAACGGGATTGAATGAAACGCTGTATGTCCAGCTCGATTTGGGCAACAGCAGCGCAGTGCGCAAGCGCGTCACTGTTCTGGTGCATAATCCCGACTTCAGCGATCTGCAAATCTGCTCATTCTGGCTGCCGCCGAATGCAACGATGGCAACGCATCGTATGTATCTCGCTACAAAGCGCAGTTGGGCAAGTACTGTGCTGAGCATTTATGGCAATCCGAATGATGGCATCGGCTGGATTCGGGTTGACAATGTCAGCATGTATAATATGCCGGGTCCGGGGCTGACCGAGACGCTGTGCGTCGATCCGCGTGTGCCGGCGCCTCCTGGCGGCGCAGACAGCGCCAATCTGGTGAGCAACGGCACGTTCACGGGAACGCTGTCGCCCTGGGGGACGTTTGGGGCAATTGTAGCGCGCGTCCAGGCGAATGTCGCTGAGATATATCGCTCATCTGGCACGCCCGCTGGTTCGCTGCTGCAAAACACCAGCGCGTCTGCGCCTGCTGGTATGCCGATGGAGGTCATGCTCGATCTGGGCAACAGCAGCACGCTTCGCCAGCGGGTCACGGTACTGATCCATGCCACCAATTTCAGCGATTTACAGGCATGTGTTTTCTGGCTTGAGCCTGGGACACCGCTGCAAACGCACTTGATCCGCACGTACAGCACTGCGCCCTGGGCTGGCGTGAGCATTTCGGTCTATCCATCGCCGCCGACGACACTCGGTTGGATACGCCTGGATAACGTCAGTGTCATGACCAAGCCGACAATGAGCGTTGTCGGCGTCGAGTGCTACATGCCTGGGTCGACGGTGATCCCGTCTATGCCGCTCGTCGCAATGGAGGCTCAGATCGAAGCGCCGCCGGTTTTCATCCCGATGCCGGATGCGCTGCCCGAAATTCCGATCACCGTGCCATATGCGCCGGAGTCGGAGCTGGAGGCGTCGGCTGAAGGGTCGATTACGGAGTGACATGAAGCAGCAGGGCGTCCCACGCGGACGCCCTGTTTGTTCAGCGTGTGTCCAACTGCGCGCAGAGCTGCGCGAACGACGGGGAATGCTCTAGAAAGAGGTAGCGCACTGGCACGACGATCACCTGCGCTGCGCCAATCGACCGGAGATACTCGACGGCGGACAGCAGGTTTTTGCTGGGAATGGTAATTCCAACGGTGAACCAGCCGCCGTCGCCATCGTCAGTGCCGAAAACGGGCGCGATAGTGGGCCCTTTCAGTCCGTGCGTCAGTGAATTATGCGCCACTTGCTGCGCGACCGCTTCCGCGCTTTCACCGCGAATATTGACCGAAAGCTGCGTGTATTCGCGCCCGATTAGGGCGGCGTCGATGCGCTCCAGCAGCCGCCGCGCAGTTTCCAGCACATCAGGGTTTCTAAGCGCGGTTCGGTTGGCGATCAGACATGCCTGCGACTCAACCAGCACGCCGTCGCTCAGCGCTTTGAGGTGATTTTCGCGCAGAGTCGTCCCAGTCTGCGCCAGATCGACAATGACATCGGCATACCCAATGGTCGGCGCGGCTTCGATTGCGCCCTCTGCATTGACCATCGTGAAGTGATGGATGCCCCAACTGTGAAAGAACTGACGGGTGAGCATGGGGTACTTAGTTGCAACCCGGAGGTTGCGCTGCTTATGCTCCCGAAAATCGAGCGCGACCTCAGCGAGATCAGCTGTTGTCACCACGTCGATCCAGCTTTCAGGAACGGCAACCACCAGCCGGCAGTAGCCGTAGTGCAGGTCGGGGTGCATGACGATCAGAGCGTCACTCGGATGCTCGCGGACGACATCCAGACCGGTGATGCCGAACTCGACCGTGCCATCACTGACTTTGTAAACCACATCGTTGACGCGCTGGAACAGCACCTCGACGCCGGGGATGGCGGGGAGTGTGCCGGTATACTGGCGCGGATTGGGCTTATCGACACGCAGCCCGCAGTCCTGAAGAAAGCTCATCGTCGGATCGGCAATTGCGCCTTTGCTCGGCAGCGCGAGCGTGACTTTGGCAGGGGTCATGAGAGCGCCTCCATCAGCGCGTCCGCGTAATAGACGAATCCGACTGCGGGTGTGTCGTGGGTTCCGCCGACGAGCCGGACAAGCTCATCGTAGCGACCGCCCCCGCCAAGATGACGGTCATCAGCGGCTTTCAGCTCAAAGACGATGCCCGTGTAGTATTCCCAGTCACGGGCAAGCGCAGGGCGGATCGAGAGCTGTTCGGGCGCGATGCCCGCCTTCTGGAGTGCGCTGATGACATCCTGCCAGCGCGCCAGGATCGGCTGGGCGGCTGAGTCCGCGCCGACAAGCTGACTCAATTCCCTGAGCGCCTGCTCCGGCGAAGCGCGCACCGATCCGACATGTTCCAGCAGGTCGAGCGCGGCGGAGACCTGATGGCGCTCGGTGAAGCGCTGGCGCTTCTGGATGAGCCGCCGCGCGATCTCGCTGCGATCGCGCCCGCCCATCGTCACGCCAAAATGACCCGACTCCAGGACGGCATCGAGTGTCCGTTCGACATCGGCAGGCGTCGGGGCGCTGAGATCGATCTCGACCGGCGCTTGCAGAAGGCGGTCGAGCTGTTCCATGACAAAGCCTTTGCCCTGTGCGGGATTGCCCAGCGCCGCCAGATAGTGGAGGATGAAGCGCTGCGTCCGCGAGTCGAGGTTAAAGCGGTTCAGCAGCGCGCGCAGCAGCCCGACATGACCGATGTCGATATGCCAGTCTTTCAATCCGATGAGGTTCAGACCTGCAGCCGCCATCCCGATGATTTCGGCGTCCGCGCTGGCACTGTTGAGACCGAACAGCTCAGCGCCGATAGTGCGGCGCTGCTGCGCGCCTGAAGGATAGTCGATGAACACAAAGCCATCGAACTGCCAGCGGACGACTGCGGGTTGGTCGGGAAAAAGCTGCGCATAGCTGTAGGCGGCGGAGGCGGTGAATTCAGGACGTAAGGCGAAAGACTTTCCATCGCGTTCAAAGGTGAATAGGTGCTTGACGATCTGATCGCCTGCGCGCGTCAGGAACAGGTCGGTTGGCTGAATGATCGGCGTATCATAAAGCTCATATCCAGCGCTGGACATATGCTGTTCAAGCTGGCTGGACAATTGTCGCATCCGGCGGTAGTTGATTGTTGGCGGCACGGTGCGGCTGCTCCTTTATCCTGGTGACCGTGTTGGGAGCAGCATGATAGCATGACCGAAATGAGAGGGGTAGGGGTGAACCAAGCCACCTCCACAAGTCAGCGGTACTGCCCGCTGCTGTAGACGTAAACTGCCATGCCGAGGCTGTTCGGCTGATCGGAAACCCGCGCGTTGGCAGACCAATTGTAAAGCCAGTGCGCGTCCTGGATCGAGAGATTGACGCATCCGTGACTGTGCCGGTAGCCGAAGCCGTCATGCCAGTAAGTCCCGTGCAGCCCGATGTCGCCATCGAAATACATCGTCCAGGGGACTTCTTCCAGATAGTAAAAGTCGGGCTGACCGAATGCACCTGCCATGCGGGTGCGCGCATAGCGGACATAGACGTTAAAAAGCCCTTCGTTGGTGGGCCACTGCGCCAATCCCGATGAAACTAAGGTCGCAAAGACAGGGATTGTCTCCTCGTAGGCGATGACCACCTGCTCATACAGATCGACGCTGACCCATTTTTCCGTGTTGACTCCTTCAGGGCGCTCAACAGGCAAAACCTGAGCGATCACGCGCTGCTCGATCCACTGATTGACGCCGATTTGATACCAATGCCACCCATCAACTTCCACGGCGTCATACAGATTAACTTTAGTATAGCGAGAGATTGGCGAGTCGCCTTGTGTAGGTTCTGCGCCCGGTGTTCGACTGGGTACAACATTGACCAGCACCCACGCCATCGGGTAGGGCATGGGATTGCCAAGCAGGACGCCGGCGAAGCGTGACGGTCGAACTGGGCGCAGATGCTCTGTGCGCACCCACTCGCCTGCATTGACCTGAGTCCAGTCGCCTTCAGGCTGCCAGGTGGTCAGATAGTTGAAGCCGGCGTCAAGCGTTCGGACGACATTTCCTTCTGGCGCATCGTGAATCGCAACCGCTCCTAGAACGCGCTGATAGAGGCGATCTGCGATCAGGTCGGGATTGACTGCAAGCTGAGTCACATTGGGCGTTGGGTAGGCAGCGATCACATCGGCGCTGACGCCGTGCTGATCGCTGGCATAGGCAGTTCTGGCGAAAACCAGGACTGCGAGTAGAAGGACAGCCCATCTCTGAGTTTTCAAAATTCGCATCGGTCGTCCTCTTTGTTACTGAATGATAGTGTATTCATCTTTAGGATACCGTGCCATCACCCACTAAAGATAGACGCGCATCCTACGGCTTTCAAACGGAACTGCTCCGGGTATCCTGGATCACTGTTACTTTTGTATTGCAGCAGATGTGCCTGATTTGCCGTATACTTATCGAAAATGCGCGGATATTCCGGCGCGCTGAATCTACCGCACAGCCGGAGCAGCTTGTTGAGGACTACGCCATGCGAATGAAACGTCTTTTGTTATCATGTCTGCTGCTCATCCTGATGAGCGCTCCTGTTATGACTGCGTTTGCTCAGATTCCGGTTCCGCAGCTTGTCAGCCCGATTGTCGTCGTCAATACGGCTGCGCTCAATGCGCGTTCGGGTCCAGGATCGCAGTACACCGTGATTGTGACGCTTCCCGGCGGGACGGAGCTGCCGGTGCTGGCATCGACGGCGGATCGCGCGTGGTATCTGGTGGCGACGCCGGTGGGCAATGCCTGGGTTGACATCGATTTTGTCATTCCGCGCGGAGATTTTACCTTTGTTCCGGTGATCCGCCTGCAGGACATTCAGGCGCAGTTTGCTGCCCCCACGCCGAGAACGATCCAGATGCCGACTGCGCGACAACCGTTTGGGGCAGCGGCTGTTTCCCCGCGCTCGAACCGGCGCGCCGTGCTGGAGGTCATCTCGGTTGACCTGCGACCGGGTCCGTTTGAAGCATCGGGCGTGATCACAACGCTGTTCATCGATACCAACGTCGATTATGCTGTTCTCGGCGAGACTTACGACTCGCGCTTGGTCGAGTGGGTGGCGATTTTTGTGCCGGGTGTCGGCAATGGCTGGATCGAGAAAGCCAAAGTGCGCATTATCGAACGTGAGCTGACCTCTGCCGAGATGGCAGCGGAGTCAGGCAGAGGCATGTCCACCAGCGGGATTCCCGTGCCTCAGATCGAACTTGCCCCGGTGATCGCGATTGTCAATACGCCATTTGTGAACATTCGGACGGGTCCAGGCGCGCAGTTCTCGGTGATCTCGGTGGCGTCAGGCGGCACGGCGCTGAATGTTGTCGGCTTAGCGCCCGATCAGGTCTGGGTGTTGGTCGAGGGGACGTTTGGGCGCGGTTGGGTTGCCAGCGAATTTGTCCTGTTGCGCGGCAATCTGAACAATGTGCCGACACTGACTGGTATCTACTGATCCACTGATTGAGGAACTTAGGCAGCGCGCCTTGATCCATTCGATCAGGGCGCGTTTTGATCTCGTATGGGAAGCGTTGTGCGCACGTCATGCTGTCATGTCCCGCTGATAGCGCGGTGGACGGAGGAAAGTGGCTACACTGAGATCAGGTCTTATTTTAACGCAGGTGATGTGATCATGAAGAACCTGATTGTTTGTCTGTTTGCGCTGGTCATCCTGATTGGCGGTGGGCAGACGGTACGCGCGCAAACCAATCCCGACCAGATACCGGAAGCTGCGCCGCTTTTAGATAAAGGTGGACAGGACATCATTAATATCCTGCTGCTCGGCAGCGATACCTTCAATTCCAATAACATCGGACGGACAGACATGATCGTGATTCTATCGATCAATCGAACTGCTGGGACAGTGGCGATGCTGTCGCTCCCACGCGATCTGTACGTCTATATCCCAGATTATCGGGTCTACCGCATCAATTCGGCATATGCGCGCGGCGTGCAGACGAATCATCCAGGCGGCGGCGCGGGGATGCTAAGCGACACCATTCGCTACAACCTCGGCATCGAGATCGATCATTATGCGCGGGTGGATTTCAGCCGGTTTCGCCGCATTGTCAACGATCTCGGCGGTGTCGATATTTCGGTGGACTGCAGGCTTGAGGATTGGAGGCTGGTTTCGCCCGATCTTGACCCGAACCTCGAAGAAAACTGGGAAATTTTCACGCTGCCCGTCGGGGTTTACCGTATGGATGGCGATCTGGCGCTCTGGTATGCGCGCAGCCGCCGTTCGACTAGCGACTTTGATCGCGGACGCCGGCATATGGCGCTGCTGCGCGCGATTTACCGCCGGATTCAGTCGCTCAACCTCATCCAGCAGGTTGCAGATGTATATCCGCAGCTCCTTGAGCTGGTCGAGACGGATTTGACGCTGGACGACATCCTGAGTTTGATCCCGATGGCATCGTCGCTCGATCCGACGCGGATCGCGTCGTACACGCTGCGCCCGAACGTGGAAGTCCGCTCATGGCTGTCACCGGAAGGATCGAGCGTGCTTGCGCCGAACTACGAGGCGCTGCGCGCCCGGCTGGAACAGTTTTACACGCCGCCAACCGCGCAGCAGACGCGTTCGCAGCGAATTACCGTAGAGATCATCAACGCAACGGGTGTTCGGGAATTGGCGCAGGTGGCGGCAGATCGGCTGGCATGGGATGGGTATCTGCCGCGCATTATCGATCCGCAAGCGCCGTACTTGCGCCAGACGATTATCTACGATCTTGCGGGTCAGACGCGGGGAAGCAGCCTTGAACTACTGCGCACAATTCTGCGAGCCGATCCGGCGCAGGTTGTCACGCAGCCCGATCCAAACCGGACAGCCGATTACCGCGTCGTCCTCGGCGGCTCCTATCAGACGTGTAACTACAACACGGCGTCCGCGATGCAGCCGCCGACTGATGGCGGATAAAACGCCTATGTAGACAGATCGACCGGCTGGACAATGCCGCTGGTCAGCTCGACGACCGCATCGGCGAATGCGGCTTCGTGATGGATAGGTAGTGAAACCAGCAGCGACACATCCCCCGCAAATGTTTCTTCCTGAATGTCACCTTCATGCTGCTCGATCAGCTTGCGGATAGGCTGATAGAACGAGTAGGGCAGGTCAAGCCCCCACAGGTGGCGCTCAATTTTGCGCTGTGTTTTTAATATTGCCAGCACTGCTTTTGCAGTATCGCCATAGGCGCGGACGAGTCCGCCGGTTCCGAGCAGCGTCCCACCGAAATAGCGGGTGACGACCACGATCAGATCGCCAATGTCTGCGCCGCGCACCACCGCCATTACTGGCGGACCAGCCGTGCCGGAGGGTTCACCGTCATCGGACATGCCTTCGGTGATCGATTTCCCATAGCCAACACGAAAGGCATGGACATGATGCGTGGCGTCCGGCATTTCCGCCCGCACGTTTGCCAGAAATGCCTTTGCATCCGCGACGGTTGGGGCATAGCCCGCTGTGCCAATGAAGCGCGACTTGGAGAAGATCAGCTCGACGCGCGCCGTTTCTATTGGAATGAGATAGCCTTCTGCCATTGTTCAAATGCCCATGTCGTGCGAAAATGTGCGCATCTACCTGAGGGGAAGTTAAGATGCGCACGGATTATCGCTATTTTGATTTTATCATGGCGCTGTTCGTCACGGTGCTGCTGATCAGTAATCTGCTGTCCAGCGCCAAGATCATCGATCTGGATGCAGAGCTTTTCGGCATTCCGCTGAGTTTTGATGCTGGGACGCTGGTTTTCCCGATCTCATACATTTTCGGGGACATTCTGACCGAAATATACGGTTATCGACGTTCACGGCGTGTCATCTGGACGGGTTTTTTTGCCACTGCGCTGATGGGCTTCTTCGTCTGGCTGGCGGGTGTGCTGCCAGGGGAACGTGGATGGGCGGAATATGCCGGTCAGAGCGCTTTCGATGCCATCCTTGGCGGCGTCAGCGGGCTGGTGGTGGCGAGTCTGATCGCCTACTTTGCCGGTGAGTTCAGCAACAGCTACGTGCTGGCGCGAATGAAAGTCCTGACCGACGGACGCTTTCTCCCGCTGCGCACCATCGGATCGACGCTGGTCGGTCAGGCAGTGGACACAGCGGCGTTCTTCCTGATCGCGGCGGCACTGGGCGTATTCCCCTGGGAAATCCTGCCATCGCTCATGCTCACTAACTACATCTTTAAGGTGGGCATCGAAGTTGTGCTAACCCCGCTGACTATCCAGCTGATCACGGCACTGAAACGGGCTGAGAACGAGGACTATTATGATCGGGACACGAATTTCAATCCGTTCCGCATCGGGGTGGGCTGATTAGAACAGCCCCCAATCGTCGGCTGCGCTCTCTTCCATCATCGTCGGGTCCCACATCTCCAGACCCATCTCAATTGTGGTTGGCACGCCCAGGTAGTCCTGAGCCGCGCGCCGTGTTGCCTCTAGAAGCTGCGGCGCATAAGGGCAGAACGGCGTTGTCATGATCATCGTCACATGCGCCCGAGTCTCTTCAATCTCAACACGGCGGATCAGCCCCAGCTCGATGATGTTCATCCCGATTTCCGGATCGATGATCTTACGCAGTTCCTCGCGCAGACCGGCTTCTTTATCAATAATCTGGTTGCTCATGGCATTCACCTCATCAATCTGAATTTGCTCAAGCGCATCATGAAATAAGCCTAACACAGTGGAAATGTTTAGTCAATTTTTATCATCATTATCTTCTAAATGTTGACTTTGACCTCCGCGACTGCTATACTCAACCTAGTTTTGACACTCAGGGTATGGATTAAATTTAACGGGCATTATAGATCAGAGAGGACGATGCCGGAATATGGTTGCTGCGCTTGAAATCAAGAATCTTCATGTCTCCGTCGAGGATAAGCCGATCCTTCGGGGCGTGAATTTGACGGTCAAACAGGGCGAAGTCCACGCGCTGATGGGACCGAACGGCTCCGGAAAAAGCACGCTGGCGAATGTGCTGCTCGGCAATCCTGCATATGAAGTGACCGCTGGCGAGATCATCTTCGACGGTCATGACCTGATGGAGATGGAGGCAGACGAACGCAGTCGCGCGGGTTTATTCCTCGCCTTTCAGTATCCGGTCTCGATTCCAGGCGTGACTGTGGCGAATTTTCTGCGTTTAGCGATCAATGCGCGGATGAAGGCGGTCGATCCGGAGAGCAAAGGCATCTCCATCAGCGACTTCCGCAAGCTGATGCGCGAAAAGATGGACATGCTGCAAATGGATCACAGCTTTGCCGGGCGCTACCTGAACGAAGGGTTCAGCGGCGGCGAGAAGAAGCGCGCGGAAATCCTGCAAATGGCGGTGCTGAATCCCAAGATCGCCATCCTCGATGAGACAGACTCCGGTCTCGACATTGACGCGCTGCGGGTAGTCTCCGAAGGCGTCAACCGGCTGCGCAGCAACGACTCCAACCTCGGCGTGCTGGTGATCACGCATTACCAGCGCATCTTGAATTATATCAAGCCAGAATTTGTCCATGTCATGTATCAGGGGCAAATTGTGGAAAGCGGCGGCGCAGACCTGGCGCTCCGGCTTGAAGAAGCTGGGTACGACTGGATTCGCGAAAAAGTGTCTGTAGAGTAGTGTAAAAGCAGAGGATTCCTGAAATGGTTGAAAAACTGATCCAGAGTGAGAAACAGCTCACCGAGCAAGAGTCGTCCTTGAGGGGCGTGAACGCATCTTATCAGGAAAAGTATGGGTTTCACGATCCCGAAAAGTACGCCTTCAAGAGCCGTAAAGGACTAGACGCTGAAATTGTCCGCCAGATCAGCGAAATGAAGGGCGAGCCGGGTTGGATGACCGAATTTCGGCTTCAGGCGTATGAGACTTTCCTGAAAAAGCCGATGCCGCAGTGGGGTGCCGACCTAAGCGGGATCGACTTCGACGATATCTATTATTACGTCCGCGCGACAGAAAGTCAGGGCGCTTCCTGGGATGAAGTCCCTGAAGACATCAAGAAGACCTTCGACCGGCTCGGCATCCCTGAAGCAGAGCAGAAATTCCTTCAGGGCGTCACCGCGCAGTATGAGTCGGAGGTGGTCTATCACAGCATCCGCAAAGACCTGGAAGCGAAGGGCGTGATCTTCACCGACATGGACTCCGGGCTGCGCGAGCATCCCGAACTGGTGCGCCAGTACTTTGGCACGGTGATCCCCTCGGATGACAATAAGTTTGCTGCCCTTAACAGCGCGGTTTGGTCGGGTGGATCGTTCGTGTATGTGCCAAAGGGCGTGCAGGTTGAGATGCCGCTTCAGGCGTATTTCCGCATCAATACGCAGAATATGGGGCAGTTTGAGCGCACGCTGATCATCGTTGAGGAAGGCGGCTACGTCCACTATGTCGAGGGCTGCACCGCGCCGATTTACCGCTCGGACAGCCTGCACAGCGCAGTCGTCGAAATCATCGTCAAGGAGGGCGGACGCTGTCGCTATACGACCATCCAGAACTGGTCATCGAATGTCTACAACTTGGTCACTAAGCGCGCCATCGCCTATAAGAATGCAACGATGGAATGGGTCGATGGCAATCTCGGCTCGAAGGTGACGATGAAGTATCCGGCGGTGATCCTGGCGGGTGAAGGCGCGCATGGCGAAGTGCTGTCGATTGCGTTTGCCGGCGCGGGTCAGCATCAGGATGCAGGCGCCAAGATCACCCACCTTGCGCCGAACACGACCAGCCAGATCATCAGCAAGTCGATCAGCAAGGATGGCGGACGCGCCAGCTATCGCGGTCTGCTCAAGATCGTCGAGGGCGCGGACGATGTCAAATCGAACGTGGTCTGCGACGCGCTGCTGCTGGATGATAAGAGCCGTTCAGACACGTATCCGACGATTGAGGTCGATGCCCAGCGTGTGACAATGGGACATGAAGCCTCGGTATCGCGGGTGGGTGAGGATCAGCTCTTCTACGCGATGAGCCGCGGCTTGAGCGAGGATGAAGCCAACGCGATGATCGTCAATGGCTTCATCGAGCCGCTGGTCAAGGAACTGCCGATGGAATATGCGCTCGAATTGAATCGGTTGATCCAGATTCAGCTTGAGGGGTCGATTGGCTGATGGTAATGACAGCGCGGAAGGCGCGGGCGTCCGCGCCTCTTTTCACACAGGCGGATGTGGAAGCATTAAGCGAGCGCAATAACGAACCGAAGTGGCTGCGCGAGAGCCGGCTGGCGGCTTGGGAACTCTATGAAGGGCTGCCGATGCCGGACAAGTCCGATGAGGCGTGGCGGCGGACAGATTACCGCGCGGTTCACTGGGAAGAGGCGGGGCGGTTTGCCTCCAACGGCGTGGGGACGATTGACGATGTGCCGCCGGCGAATCGCGAGCCGCTGATCGGCGATCATCAGGGCGGCACGCTGTTTTTTGTGAATGGCAAGCTCGTTGGCAGCGAGATCGCGCCGGAACTGCGCAAGCAGGGCATCATCTTCACCGATCTGGTGACGGCGTGCCGCGAACACAGCGATCTGGTGCGCGAACGGCTGATGACGAAAGCGGTTAAGCCTGGGGATGGCAAGTTTGCGGCGCTCCATGCTGCCCTCTGGACGCACGGCGTGTTCCTCTATGTGCCGCGCGGGGCTGCAGCGGAGCTGCCATTTCACGTGGTCATGGTTAACACGCATGAGGGCGCGACAATGGGGCATATCCTCGCTGCACTTGAAGAAAATGCCCAGGCGACGATGCTGGTTGACTATCTCTCGCCTGATCTGGAGCTGCAGTCAGGCTACATCGGCGCGACTGAGCTGCTCGTCGGGCGGGCGGCGACCCTGCATTACGTCGGACTTCAGGATTGGAATCGCAAAACGTTTGAGTTCAGCCATCAGCGCGCGATTATCGAACGCGATGGCAATCTTGATTGGATCGTCGGCACGATGGGCGGTCAGTTCGTGAAGCTGTTCATCGAAGCCGATCTGGTTGGGCAGGGCGCAGGTGCGCGCGTTTCGGGCATGTTTTTCGCGGATGGCACGCAGACTTTCGATCACGACACGCAGCAGAACCACAACGGACCCCTGACTCGGTCTGACTTATTGTTCAAAGGCGCGGCAAAAGATGAGGCGCGCTCAGTCTGGCAGGGGATGATTAAATCGCTGCCGCAGATGCAGAAGATCGACGGCTTTCAGGCGAGCCGGAATCTGCTTCTCAGCGAGAATGCGCGCATGGACGCCATCCCTGGTCTGGAGATCGAGGCGGACGACGTGCGCTGCACGCACGCAGCAACCTTTGGCACGCTGGAGGAACAGCCCGTCTTCTACCTGATGAGCCGAGGCATACCGCGCCCCGAAGCGGAGCTGATGGTCATTGAGGGCTTTTTTGAGGAACTGCTCGACCGTGTGCCATTTGAGCGCGTCCGTGAGCGCCTGCGGGCTGGACTGGAAGCCAAGATCGTCGGCACGACAGCGCGATAGGCAAGCTAGATAAAACCCCTCATGCGCGCGTTGTATGAGGGGTTCTCCTAAAGGAAAATAGATGACAAACTTTACAACAGCGTCCCCTTACGATGTTGAAGCGGTGCGCGCTGATTTTCCCATCTTGGCGCAGGATCGGCGTCCGGGTGTGCCGCTGGTCTATCTGGATAATGCCGCGACCAGCCAAAAGCCGCTGAGCGTGATCAACACGATGGATGAGTACTACCGGCGCTACAACGCCAATGTCCATCGTGGTATCCATATGCTTAGCGAGGCGGCGACTGCTGCCTATGAAGAGGCGCGAGTCAAGGTGCGGCGTTTCATCAATGCGCCGAGCAAGCGCGAGATCATCTTCACACGCGGCACAACCGAGGGCATCAACCTGGTTGCGCAGACCTGGGGACGCGCCAATTTGAAGCCGGGCGATGTCGTGGTCTCCACAGTGATGGAACATCATTCCAACATCGTCCCCTGGCAAATCCTGGCGTCTGAAAAGGGGTTCACGCTGCGCTTTGTTCCGGTTCTGGCGGATGGCACGCTCGATCTGGATGTCTTTGCGAAGTATCTGCGCGAGGAACCGGTCAAACTGGTCACTGTCATGCACGTGTCGAATGTGCTAGGGACGATCAACCCGGTTGATCACATGGTGCGGATGGCGCATGAAGCAGGCGCGCTGATCTTGGTCGATGCAGCGCAGTCGATCCCGCACATGCCGGTTGACGTGCAGGCGCTGGATGCCGATTTTCTGGTCTTCAGCGGACATAAGATGTGCGCGCCAACAGGAATCGGCGTTCTTTATGGCAAGCGTGCGCTGCTTGACGCGATGCCGCCCTGGATGGGCGGCGGGGACATGATCGCGCAGGTGCGGCTTGAGGGCAGTACATGGAATGAGCTGCCTTATAAATTTGAAGCTGGCACGCCGTCGATTGCCGAGGCAATCGGCTTAGGCGCGGCGGTGGACTATCTAAATGCGCTGGGTATGGAACATATCCATCAACATGAAAAAATGCTCACAACCTATGCGCTGGAACGTTTGTCGGAAGTCGCAGGGCTAACACTCTACGGCACTGATCCAACCAAGAAGGGCGCGGTGGCAGCATTTTCTCTGAAAGGCATCCATCCTCACGACGTTGCGCAGCTTTTGGACTCGGAAGGTATCGCCGTGCGCGCTGGGCATCACTGCGCGCAGCCGCTTCATCATCATCTCGGCATCAATGGGTCGGCGCGGGCGAGCTTCTACTTGTATAATACGATGTCAGAAGTAGATCGCCTGATCGACGCTGTCGATAAAGCGAAAGCGGCATTTGCCGTGTGAGGTGCGCGTCATGGATGACTTTTATCGGGAGAATATCCTCGACCATGGTAAGAATCCGCGCCATCGCGGCATTCTTGTGCCAGCAGATATGGATTGTGAAGCAAACAACCCGCTTTGCGGAGACCGCTTGCGGCTGACGCTAAGGCTCGATCCTGAAAAGAAGCGCATCGTCGAGCTAGCCTGGGATGGGGAAGGCTGCGCGATCAGTCAGGCGTCAGCGTCAATGCTGGGAGAGACTATCCTAGGTATGACGCTGGATGAAGTCGCTAAAATCGGCAAACAGGATGTGCTGGACATGATCGGCATTCCACTGTCGATGAATCGCATGAAATGTGGGCTGCTCTCTTTGAAGGTGCTGACCATTGCGCTGTATGGATTGGGTGCATGGCATCAGCATGAGCTTGAGGATGAGGACTGAGGGTGATGGCGGACTTTGTGACGGTTGCCCGGACGAGTGATCTGGCTCCGGGCGAGCGTATGGTGGTGGAACTGGGGCGCGACTTTGTACTGCTGTTCAACATCGATGGGCAGTATTACGCGATTGAGGATATGTGTTCGCATGAAGAATATGAACTTTCCGGCGGCGTGCTGGATGGCTACGCGCTCGAATGCCCGAAGCATGGCGCGCACTTCGACATTCGCACGGGCGAGCATCTGACGCCGCCTGCTGTGCGCCCTGTCCGTGTCTATGATGTGCGCGTGCAGGACGACACCATTCAGATTATGCGGCGCAAATCGTCGTAGTGCCATGCTGCGAGGGGCTGTGCCGCTCTGGCTGCGTCTGATCCGCTTTGGGTTCCATCTGCTCTACAACCAATTCGCCTTCACTTACGACCTGGTGAGCAAAGTCGTCTCATTGGGCGCGTGGCGCTGCTGGCAGCGGGCGGCGCTGCGGCATCTCCCGCCGCCGAACAGTGGGATTGTCTTGGAAATTGCGCATGGCACGGGCGATCTCCAGCTTGATCTCCATGCAGGCGGTTGGCGCGCTATCGGTCTCGATTTATCCGCGTCGATGGGCAGAATCGCATCCGCGAAGCTGCGCAGCGCTTCTGCGCCATGCTGTTTAGTGCGTGCTAGGTCGCAAAGACTGCCGTTTCCCAACAGCGCGTTTGTCGCTGTGATCAGCACGTTTCCGAGCGAATTCATCAGCGCGCCGGAGACACTCCGTGAGGTATACCGCGTCCTGCGCAATGATGGCGTCTTCGTGATTGTGCTTGGGGCGCGTTTTACCAGCGGCGGAGCGGCTCGCACAGGTGTTGAAGTCTTGTACCGCATCACTGGGCAGAATATCGATGGGCTGGAGGGGGGGGATACCCGTCTGCGTGATGCCTTTGCGCGCTTTGGGTTCGACGCGCAGATCGTGCAGGAATCCTGCCCGCACAGCGCGGCGTTCGTCATTGTTGCGCGCAAATGGGCTGGACAACTTGCGCCAGGCGTGCTATAATTTTGCCAGCACGGTGGGTATAGCTCAGTCGGTCAGAGCGTCTGATTGTGGATCAGAAGGTCGAGGGTTCAAGTCCGTCTACCCACCCATAAGCAAAAAGCCCGTACTAACCTGAGTACGGGCTTTTTTTACGCTTTATCGACCGTTCAATCCGTGTGGAAGACCTCTTCCAGCTCGATCATCATCTGATCGGGATGCGCGCCGGGTGGAATCTCAAAGTAATGCGCCATCGCTTCCTGCCAGCGCTTGTTGACTTCTTTTTCCGCCATGCCTGCCTGGGCTTTTTGCAGCGACTCGGGCGTTTCAAAATAGCCGAATAACATGCCGTCGTCGCGCATAAACAGCGTGTAATTGCGCCATCCGGTCTCGCGCAGCGCCTCCAGCATCTCGGGCCAGACGGCTTGATGGTCTTTTTTATACGCTTCGATATGTTCCTGTTTCACTTTGAGAATGAAGCCAACTCTTTTCATGTCTCTAAACTGCTCCAATATGAAAAAGGCTCAAGAGGGACGCCGGACGCGCGATGTGTCGCGCCGTCGGCGCGCGCGCAGTCCAATTCTGCCCGTCATGATCAGATACGTTGTAGTATCGCCATAGACTAAGCGCTGTGAGTCGGACAGCGTGATCGTTTCGGCAGGATTATCCGCTTTTGCCGCTGTTTCGGATGGCTGTAAAGCGGATTCGTCGGGGCGCGCAACGCCGAAAATTTCCCAAATGCTCTTGGTGGCGGTGTCGTCGTGCAAAATCGGAGCCGGCTCTGGCTTTGACTGCGCTTCCTGCTTGATGAGAACCGGCGTGGCATCGTCCTCTCCCTGAAGTTGGGATACTTGTTCGATCACTTTTTCCGGTGGGACAAGCGGATTGGGTTCTGCGAGCGCAGTGGTGGGTGTCTCGACAGGCTTTTCAGTATCTAACGTTGACGACCCCGCGATCAATGCAGGCGAGTCCGTGACAGGTTTGATGGCGGATGTCGGTTTGGTGTCCTCCAAGGTAACGGCGGGTTCAAAGATCGCCTGATCAAGGGCGGGGCGTTCTTCCGTCTCACGAACAGCGGCGAAATCTATCAGGAAATCCGGCTCAGTAATTGGCGCGTCAGGGATGCGCAGGCGCAGCGGGACAGCGCTTTCATCCAACCGCGAAACAGCTGGTGCAGGCTGTACAGGGAGGCGCGGTCGTGTGTCGCTCTGGTCAATTGGCGGCTCGTAGATTGAAACGTCCGTTTTGCGAACGGGCTTATCGACAATCGGCATCACGGGTTCAGCATCGCCTGATGCGACTGGCGGCTCGATCAGCATCGGACTCTGCGGAAGCGCATGGGCGCTGTCACGCGCCACACTGAGTGAAGGATGGCGCGGCTTATATCGTTCACGGATGCCAACATCGGGCGCGTCACGCATCAGCGTCTTGGACTCAAATGCGCGCGCTCCTCGCGTCTGACTGAACTGTTTTTTCAGGTTTTGGAGGTTGTCTTCAATCGCCAGCTCTAACTGCTTAACGACACGACGCGGAGCAAAAAGACCGCTGGTCTGATAGCTGAATGTCCATTGGACAATTGTACCTTCGGGGATTTCCTGTAGGCGGATGCGTCCAATGTTCTCACGGAATGGCATCCCATCAACGTAATGGTATTCATAACCGATGCGGTTATACCATGCGCTGATCTCAACCACGCATTCATGCCCTGTCGGCGTCGTGTAACGCCAGCGAACGCCAGGTCCTTCGCGACGAGGCGTGATGAAAGAGATTCTCGCGCAATCCACCTGCCACGATGGGTTGCGTGAGATGTCGCGGATGAAATCCCAGATGAGCTGGGCTGGTGTGACAATCTGAACGCGCTTATCGATAATTTGCATTTTTTAATTATACCGCTTTCTAGCTGGTGTTCAAAAGAGGGATTTCCTTCTATAATTGCCTCGGTACATTAGGGAGTCAATAGTTTGCCCTTTCCAACGCTGCTTTTCACATTCATCCTGGCAACCCTCACCGGCGCGGTCTTTCACGTCATCTTCGGCGGCGGAGGGCGGCGTCTGCTGCTCTATTTGTTCATGGCGTGGATTGGGTTTGCCATCGGTCAGGGCGTTGGGACTGCGCTTGACAGCGATATTTTCAATATTGGCACGCTGCGCGCTGCCAGCGCGGTGATAGGAGGAGTGGTCGCCTTGCTCATCACTCGTTTTTTATCGGGGAGTTCGCGCGTTGAGGGGCGATCATGACCAATGTCCCGCAGTTGACCGCGCCGCCGTCAGCGCCGGAGCCGCGCGAATCATCTAGGTGGAGTCTGCGCCGCATTCTCATCGTGAGTGTTGGTGGATTCTTCGCGCTGCTGCTGCTGCTGTTTCTCTTGGCGCTGCTGATTGCGACGGCGAGCGATGTCGAGGGCGCCGCCGAGGTTGTGCGTCTCATTCGTGATATGGTCATTATCTTCCTTGCGCTAGAAGGCGCGCTGATCATCCTCAGTCTGGCTGTTCTCATCCTCCAGATCGCCCGGCTGATTGCGATGGTTCAGACAGAGATCAAGCCGATTCTTGAGAACACGCAAGAGACAGTCAAGACGGCGAAAGGGACGGTCGAGTTCATGAGCGCGAATCTTACACAGCCAGTTATCCGCACTGGTGGATTTTTAGCAGCGCTGATTGTGTTTGTTGAAAATCTTATTGGACTAAGACGCGCGGTCAGACGTGGACAGCAGGCGAACGAGGCGGCGGATGAAGCGCACTTCTGAACCGTTTCGCTGGGAGGCGGGCGCGTTAATCGCTGGGACGCTGCTTGGAGCATTGATCGCGGGCATGATTACCCTACTGGTCGCGCCTGAGAGCGGAGCCGCGTTTCGGAAACGCCTGAAAGCGCGGCTTCATTCGAGTTCTGCTCGTTCGGCGCGCGATCTGGCGGCAGACCGCATCGCAGAGGGGAAAGCGGCGGCGCGCCGCCTAAAGGCAGAACTGGGTCTGAATTGAAACTGGGGCGATCTTAAACGAAATGAGCCAGGTCGCTTGCCAAAACAGATCGGGGATTGATCTGCTGTATTGCCTTCATGCCTGCGGAAGCGTGAAAATACGCGCCGCACACCGCCGCATCGAATGGGTTAGCTCCGGCGGCGGCGATCCCCGCGATCATGCCTCCCAGCGTGTCGCCAGTGCCGGCTTTGGCAAGCGCCGGGACTTTATGAGGTAGGGCAGCGACTCTGCCTGTTGGTTCAGCGATCAGGGTGTGCGCGCCTTTCAGGACAACCACGCACTGCCACTCGGCGGATTTCTCACCCACCAATGCCAACCGTTGCCTCTGGACATCCATCGTTGAAAGACCACACAGCCGAGCCATCTCGCCTGGATGTGGTGTCAGCATGGTGTTGGCGGGGAGCAACTTCCACCACTCACTGCGCGAACTGAGCATATTGAGCGCGTCTGCGTCAAGAATCACAATTGGGCGCGCTTCTTGTTTTGCGCTCAGATGCCTCAAGAGTGTGTAGAAAAAGCCCTCTGTCGATGGGTGTGTGCCAATCCCGCATCCGATCACCAGCGCGTCAGCCCGCTTGATGTGGTCTATTACAATGTCAGAAGCGGCAGTATCAATCATGACGTTCTCGCCCTCAGTGTGAGCGGGCAGCGGTAGCCATGTCGTCTCAAGCATCGATGGGGCGAGCGCGGTCGTGATCGGCGCGGGCGCGGCAACTGTCACCAGACCTGCGCCGACTGCGTATGCGCCCTTGGCAGCCAGCGCCGGCGCACCCATGTAATGCCCTGATCCGCCGACGATCAGCACGGAACCGAAAGTGCCTTTGTGCGCGTCCGCTGGACGGGATGGAAGCTGCACCTGCGCATCGCTTCCAGCGACAAGGAAACGCTTCTCTGCGCGCAGCTCCGGTACATTTGCGGGAATGCCTAAATGCGAAAAGCGCAGTTCGCCGACCGCCGCCGCGCCGGGGAAGGTGATCAGCCCTGGCTTGACGCCGATAAAGGTCACTGTTTCGTCGGCATTGATGGCGAAACGGTCGATCTCCCCTGTGTCGCAGTCCAAACCGCTTGGACAGTCCACTGCTAGTACATAAGCGCGTGTTGAGCGGCGTGCTGGGGCGGCTGGATCGATCAGCGGCGGCAGTTCGCCTTGGTCATCAAGCGCGGCAGCAGCAGCGCGGAGCAGTTTAGCAGCATCATCGCGCAGCGGGAGTTTGACGCCGATCCCGAACAAGGCATCGATGACGATGTTGGCGCTGGCGATCATGTTGGTGAGAACGCGATAACGCTGATCATCCTCGGCATAGGCGATGGACACACCTGCTTTGCGCGCATTTTCAACAAGTGCATCTCCCTCACGCCGCTGGAGCAGATAACAGCGGATCAGGGCACCGCCCATCTGGGCGAGATGTTTTGCAGCGGTCAGCCCATCGCCGCCGTTGCTCCCGCCGCCGACCAGAATTGTCACAGCGCGATCTGCGTCGGGCAGGCGTTCAAGCAGTTCCCGAACGCGGAGCGCAATCACGCGACCTGCGCGATCCATCATGTCGGCATACGTCAAGCCGCCTGCGTCGGCTGCAGCTTCGACAGCGCGAACTTGAGAGACCGAGAGTATTTTTATCATTGCGCATCCTAGACCAAAAAGGTATCTCAGAGATACTGATGTATCCCAAAGATACCCTATAGGTTACCAAGTTCGCGCTGAAGCTGCTAGAAATCTCGTTCGACGACTTGGTAAGCCAGGTCAATCAGCGCTATCTTTGCGTCGCTTTCAGGCAGGAGGTCGAGGTAAGCGACCGCCGAGTCGACCAACATCCGCGATTTATCGCGGGCTTCTGAAAGCGCGTCGGCATTCATGACTTTGCGCTTGATGGTTTCCATAGGGTCGCTGCTATCGACCGCTTTCGCATACGCAGCTGTGTAACCGCGTCCCTGTTCGATGTCGATACCGGCGGTTTTGCCAAGCTTTTTCTCATCGCCGATCACATCGAGAATGTCGTCCACAATCTGGAATGCCAAGCCGATGTTGAACCCGTAGTTTGCCAGTGCATCTGCATACGTCATGTCGTCATTTGCTGTTACCGCGCCCAGGTAGGCAGAGGCGCGGAAGAGCGCGGCTGTCTTGCGCGCGATGATGTCGTAGTAAACTTCTCGCGTGAAGTTGTTCTCCTTGACTGCCGCCGCTTGTAAAGTCTCGCCTTCAACCAGCGCAATCGTCGCTTCGGCAAATGGCACGTTTAGGTCGCCGAGTGGTGCCATCAGCTCATAGACTTTGGTGAACAGGAAATCTCCGGTCAAAAGGGCGAAGGTGCGTCCCCACAAGGCGTTCACAGAAGGACGACCACGGCGCAGCACGCCATGATCATTGATGTCATCATGGACAACGCTCGCCGTGTGCACCAGCTCAACTGCCGCCGCAATACGATAAAGAGTGTCCGAGCCTTCGCCGCCGACCGCAAAATGGCTCAGCAGCGTTAAGCGTGGGCGAATGCGTTTACCTCCGGCGGCGAGGATGTGGCGGCTGGCATCTCGCAAGACGTTTACATCACTGTCCACAATCTGATGAATTAGGTCTTCCACCCGCCCCAGCGCTGATTGCACAGCATCGGGCAGTTTGAGCGGAATTTGCATCATCATCGGCGGGTGCGCCGACTGCTGCAAGGTCATGACGTTATCCTATCCCCATAAAAGGTTATTTGGCACTTGACTTGTTAAATTCAGAACTAACTAAATTTTATAAACACATTGTATCGAAAATCGTCCGCTGAGTCAACGAATTTATGTGAGCGCTGAGTGATTGTCAGCGTTCAGGGCATGTCCACAGCCGGCAGGCTGAAAGCAAAGCTGCATCCGCGAGCGGTGTCCTCAAGCGTAATCGGGATGCCATGTCGATCCAGAATCAGCCGTACAATAGCGAGACCGATCCCTAGTCCACCGTATTTGCGGGTGGTGGAATTATCTCCTTGAAAGAACAGATCAAAAATTCGGCTTCGAATATGCGGCGCAATGCCGATTCCCCGATCGACAACGCGCAGCGTAATCCCCATCTCGGAGCGGGTGGCGGTAATCTGAATGACATCTTCGCTGAACTTGAGCGCATTGTCAATCAGATGAAACAGCACAATCCCGATCCCTCTGCGATCTGCGTTCACTAGGGGGAGACCAGCCTCTATTTGGACCTGAACGCGGTCGAGCTTGCCTTTAGCTGTCCACGAACGCCGCAGATTGGACAGCGCCTGGTCGATGGCATCGCGGACAGTGATCGGCTGTGGTTGGAAATCCAGTGCCTGGGCGAGCTGGTTGATGTTTTGTACTTGAGCCTGAAGCCGAGAAGCAGCGTCAATGGCAAGACTCAGCAGTGTTTCGCGGTCACGGTTGCTGTCTTCTGCCAACATATGAATCGCGGTCTTGATTTGCAGCAGCGGCGTGTTGAGTTCATGTGAGACCGTGCTGACAATGGTTTGCCTAAGAAGATCGACTGCCTGAACGTGACGCTGCTGCTGCTCAAGCTGAGCTTGCAGTGCTGCAATTTGCTGGTAGAGAACATGCAGATGATCGTCAGCGCTTTCATTTTTACGCGATTGAAAGGCAAACGGAACCCCCAGATCAGCCGGTGCAAGCTCACAATGAGTGACATTCAGCACATCCAGAACGCTGCACAACCGAGCTGTTGATGCACAATCCACAATTAGAATGAAACGGAGCAGCGGTTTCGAGTCGGCTAAATCGGCAAGCTGGGATAGAAAGGCAACGCCTTGTCTTCCAAAAGCAGGTTCAACCAGCAGTTCTGCACCGCTGATGACAATGCTTTGTTTCTGCGACTGAGAACTTTCACAAGCCTGGACAGCACCCTTCAACGAGTTAGAGCGGCTGACCGCACCATGCTGATCTGTCGTCCCCAATACAGCCAGCGTCTGGAGGAGAAAGGTGTTTTTCGAGCCTGTTGGGCGGTTCAATGCCACAATCGATAAAGGTGGGAAGTCTGGGTCAACGAAGGTGTCAATAATTGACTGCAAAGACACAGACGCAGGAGATGCGATCACTAGGCAGGTGTGCATGGCGAATGCTGCGCTGAGGGCTGAACTTAGAGCCTCAGTTTGGGCTGAACATTGCTGAGTAATGGGGGCTGTAATGAGGTCAGCGCTCATGCTTGCTGCGTTCCAATTATCCACGCGGGTAGATGACAAATTAAAAGCAATTTTAGTATATCCGAACTTGGAAAGGACAATTGATAGAACTCAGTTTGCAGTTCGCTTGATCCACTTAACAGCCATGTCGGCAAGCGCGGACAGTGGACTGGTCTGGACGGTGCAGTCTGGCAGCGAGTCTATAAAAGCGGCGCCATAGCGTTTAGTGCGGATACGCGCATCCATAATCACCACCACGCCGCGATCCGTTTGGGTTCGAATCAGCCGCCCGAATCCCTGGCGAAAACGGAGAACAGCATCCGGAAGCGCAAAGGCATTGAATGAGTCTGCGTAATGCTCAGATCGGGCTGCGAAGATGGGATCATTTGGCGGCTGAAAGGGCAGGCGGGAGATCACAAGCGCGCTGAGCGCGTTGCCTGGAATGTCGATGCCTTCCCAGAAGCTTTTAGTGCCGAGCAGAACGGCTTTTTCGCTGCTTCGGAAGCCTTCCAGGAGCGCCTGACGGCTGCTGCCATCACTTTGGTCATAGACGATGATCCCGCCCAATGCTAAGCGCGGCGTGATGACCTGAGCGGTCTGGCGTAGGTGGGCATAGCTGGTGAACAAGACCATTGTTCGACCGTCCAACGCCGCCGCAAGTTCGATGACCGCGCGTTCTAGCATCTGCTGATAACGGTCACGATCAGTGGGTTCCGGCATGTCTAAGGGAATAAAGACCAGGGATGACTCGCGGTAATTGAACGGCGACTCGACGCTCATCGTTCCTGCGATTTCCGCCCCTAGGCGCTGCTGAATGAATTCAAAGCTGCCATTCACCTGTAGAGTCGCGCTGGTGACGATGGCGCTTGCTTTCTGATTCCAGATCGACCGCTCGAGGATGGATCCGACCTGCAGGGGGGCAGTGTGCAGGCTGATATAATCTGCCTCATACTGCCCTTGATTGATCCAGTAAATCGTATTGGCATCCGGAGCATTGAAAAACATTTCAAGCTGCTGCTGCGTGGACAGCAGCTCGTTTGTCGTTCGGTTAAGAGTGCGCAGCAGGTTGTCATAGTCTGGGATCGGGTGAGCAGACAGCTTTCGAAGCAGCGCCGCCGATTCATGCATTTTCTGGATAATGAGATCGAAAAACTCGCGCAGATGCCCCCAAGTAATCTGCGCCTGCGCAAAGCTGCTCGATAACCGGATGGCGGAGTCCAGTCGAACTTGCTGATAGAGATTGCTGCGCTGTGCCGCGTCCTCTACGATGTAACGGCAGTTTGCGAACAACCTAATGTTGAGGGCGCGCATGTCTTTCAAGGCAGCAGTGACAGCTTGCGCAAAGTCGGCAAAGCGATCTGCATATTTTGTGGGTGCGCCGCTTCTCAGGCTGGTCACCATCGATAGTATCAGAGCCGCTGTGTCATTGAGGTTACGTTCGATACCCTGCTGATCGAGCTTGGTGCTGAGCGCATTCGTGATGGCATCTTCGAGCTGATGTCCTTCGTCTATCACAATGCGCGAGAAGGGAGGGAGAAGGGCTGTTTCTGATGTCGCATCGGACATGAGCAGCGCGTGATTGATGATCACCAGATGCGCATTGTCGGCATTCCGTCGCGCCTTGTAAAAAGGGCAAACCCCTTGCATGGCGCTGATGCACACATGCTCGTCACACTCCCTGTCTTCAGCGCTAAACCTCGACCAAGTGAACTGTTCATCGCTGCCGCGCAGATTGATCTCGCTCCGGTCTCCCGATTTACTCTCGGTCAGCCAGACGAGCAGCTTGGCGATCATACGCGCTTCATCGCTGCTGAATGGAAGCGAACGACGCGCTTCAAGCAGCCGTCGGGGACAGAGGTAGTTCGACCGACCTTTGAGCAGCGCGGCCCGCACCGGCGTATCGAACAGCGTTTGCAGAAGCGGAATATCGTGGTTGAGAAGCTGCTCCTGAAGGCTGATCGTATTGGTTGAGATGACTACGCGATCCTGATTCTGGACTGCCCAAAGCGCCGCCGGAACCAGATAGCCCATCGACTTGCCGATGCCTGTGCCAGCCTCCACAAGCAGATGAAGGGCGTTGTTGAAGGCATCGGCAATCGAGGATGCCATATCCAACTGACCGCTCCGCTTTTCGAAGCCCGGAAGCACCTGAGCAAGGGGACTGCTGTCGCCCAATAAGTGGTGAACCGCGTCGCGGCTGATCGGCTGCTCTGGGGATTTGCGCTGGAGATGCGCTTCTGCTGGTGCGAGCGGATCGAAGATGGCGGTTGGCGTGGCGAAGGCGCGCTCAAACTGCGTGGGTAGGTCAGTTATCCCATGCTCATTGAGCGCTGCCTCAAAGATGGGAAGCAGCGACCAGCGGCTGCTGCGCGCCACTGTCGCTATTTCCAGAATCACTGGCAGAGGCAGGGCGATCAGCTTCTCCCAGAGTGTCCAGTAGACATGTGCAGTTGCTCTGGCGTCATACAGCGCACGGTGCGCTGACTCGATATCAAAGCCAGTGAGCTGAGTCAGACTGGTTAGGCTGTAGCGCGTGGACTGAGGCAGCAGAATGGGCGCGAGATCGAAGGTGTCGATGCGAAAATTACCGATGAGCGCGCGGTGACGGTCGAGAAATGCGCCGTCAAATGCCGCATTGTGGGCGATCCAGGGCGCATTTCCCACAAATGCGATCAGCTGAGGCAGCACCTCGGCGATCGGCGGCGCATCCGCCACATCTTCCGGCGCGATGCCGGTTAGCTGAGTGACGACTGGTGGGATCGGGCGAGCTGGCTTGATCAGCACCGCAAGTTCATCGATGATGCGGTCGCCCTCGAAGCGAACCGCCCCGATCTCGATGATGTCATCATGAGCAGGGTCGAGACCGGTTGTTTCTAGATCGAGGGCAACTAATTCACCGCGCATGGGCAGGCTCTTGCTATTCGCCGCTTGCTGGCGCGGTGGCGGTCATTTCCGCGATCAGGGTGGCTTCATTTACAGTCCCTTCAGCGCTTGTTGGCGCTGGCGTCACTTCCGCTTGAGGATCGGGCGTGGACTGTGGGCTGGCGGCAGCCGCTGCTGCAGCTGCAGCTTCGGCGACGGCTTCGCGAAACAGCGTTTCGAGTTCGGCGCGTCGTCCTGCCAGCGCACTGATGGGCAGTCCGACCAGATCAGCCGTCTGAATGATGCCGTAATTGGCGTCTTGGGCGAGATACCAGAGAAATGCCTGCACATCTTGACGTGCCAGCGCCGCGCGATTGATGTGCAGCTTCAGAGGACGCGAGAGCGCATACGTGCCGTCGGCGATGCTGTCCTCAGACGGCGCGACGCAGCCGCTGCCCGCATCAACTGCAACAGGCGTGATGTTCCCCTGACCGCTGTTGAGCGTCGCCTGAAAGTCCTCCCACGTCATGTAGGTCAGCGCGCCTTCGACATTGGCAGCTGCCGCAGCGCGATAGGCGAAGTCATCGTTTTGGTGGACATCGACTCGCAGCGCGGTTGGGGCTTCGCTGCCCTGCAGCAAGATGTCGGCGTAAAAGTCAATTGTGTTAGGTGCAAGCAGCGTGACAGGGACTTCAGGAAAGGCTGCATCGACCTGGCTCCAAGTTGAGGGGCTGCCTGCGGGATTGGCGCTCCACGCGGCGATAATCTGATCGGTGGTGAGGCACGTCAGATAGCTGCTCTGCGCATTGGCGAACAAGCCGACCGCGTAGTTTCCCAGATCAAGTGTTGTGACGATGATATTGTTCAGCGAGCAGTTCTCAATCTCGTCCGCAGGCAGATTTTCATAGGCGATGACCATATCGACTTGACCGGAGCAGAGGTTCCTGAAGCCTGCCGGTTCGCCTGTCAGCGTACTGGTTGCGATGACTGCCGGATAGCGGCTGGCGAACGCGGAGGTCCAGTCCGACACGAGTCGCAGTCCGAGCGGCGATCCGCCTATCGTGACTTGACCCGCGACGCTGTTCGGGATACTAAAGCTCACATCTCCAGCGCTGGATTGGAGTCCGGTTTGGCGGGCTGCCAGGATATTTGCATTGCGGTTGAAGCGCTCTTCGTTTGGTGGAAGCAGACCCTGAATGAGGATCAGGTCGGCGTTTGCCGGATCAGCCAGTTCGCTTGCAATTTCGCTGACGCCCGGCTTGTCGAGGCTTTCCAGATTGACGTAGACAAAGAGCGGACGTGCGCCGCCGTACAAGTTGGCGGAGATGTTCTCCGACGTAGGCGCGATACAGCCCGCTTCACCTGCGTTGACCGCCTTGATGCGCACGCGGTCTGTTGCTGTCTGCGCGCTCTGCACGCTCACCACACCCAGTGCGCCGGGCGTCTGGCTGACCATCTCGATCACAGCCGCCTCATCGTCGAGAAGCTGAGCGTCGCTGCGAATGCCGTCGGTATTGATAATCGACGGGAGCAGGTTATACGGGAGGCTGGATGCATCAGGCAGATAGACAAGCAAATCCTGGAAAGGCAGGTCGGCGCCGATCTGTGTCCAGTTGACAATCTGTTCGCTGGAACTTGGCGCGAATATCGTCCGAAGCTGACCGATGGTCAGACATTCTGCGAGTGTATCTTCGGGGTGACCGATAAACGCGACCGTGTTGTAGCCCGTGAGCAGCTCAATGAATTCCACACCGACGCCTGCGCAGGCACTCGCTTCGCCTGCGTCCATTGCGCGGGTTGTCATGGCAATGTCCGCCTGACCCAGACAGAACAGGTTAATGCCTGTGCTTGTCCCAGTGCTGGAAATTGTGCTATCCAATGCTGGCTGCGCGCCGCTGGCGTCGATCAGGGCGTTCATAACCGGCTGCATGACTGCTGAACCCACGATATTGATGCCGTCGTCCTGAGCAAATAGGGCTGTTGGGGCGGCGATCAGCGCAGTTAGCAGCAGCAGACCGATGCGGCGCTGCAATCTCATCATTGTGGATGCTCCTCATGCAAGAGATGGCGTATAATGGATATTCATTGTACGAACGCGATGAGGTGGTTGTCTAGATTAAGTTTGGGCTGATGACAGAAGCGACAATTTTCGACATGGTTGGCGGCGAGTCCACCTTCAGGCAGCTGGTGGATGCTTTTTACGCGCGCGTTGAGCAGGATGAGGTCCTGCGACCGATGTTTCCAGCCGATCTGGAGCCGGGAAAGCGCTATCAGTTCCTGTTTTTGATGCAGTATTTCGGCGGACCAGCGCTCTACGCGGCTGAGCGCGGACATCCGCGCCTGCGGATGCGCCACCACTCCTTTCCGATTGATAGGGAGGCGCGGGAGCGCTGGCTGGGTCATATGCTGGATGCTATTGATGCAGTTGGTATCCTTGAACCTGCGCGCGCGCAGATGCGAGCCTACTTTGAGCGCGCTTCTGCGTTCATGATCAACGTCGATATCGGGCGGAGTCAGGTGGAGCAGTCGTGACGAAGAAGCCCGCTGCGCCAGCAGCCCGTCAAACGCCGCTGTCCCACTGGATCGATGGGATGATCCGGTGGACATTCCAGCTCTCGCGGATCGGGCGGATTCTGGTCTGCGCGGTGATCGCGCTGGCAGCGACTTTGACCATCCGTCCGCTGATCGACTTGATCTATCTCAACAATTTCTATGATCCAGCTACGGTGATCGTCCCCGCATGGATCGCGACGGCGGTTGGAATTGCGGTGTATGCTCTTGGCTGGCGCTTGGTTGTCGGGATAGCGGGGGAGACGCCTCAGCCGAGTCGGTTCGCGGCATATTACCTGGTATTGGGCGCGGGATTGATCGTCTATGTCTTGGCGCTGACCGTGTATGGTTTGCTCACCGCAGTCTTTGAAGTGTGATGAGGGGATGATGCGACGGAAATTGTTCACACTGATAAGCGTGATCTTGCTAGCAGCGTGCGCCCAACAGTCATCTACGCCAACCTCCGTCCCCCAGGCAACTGTCACCCGCGCACCGACGCAGACACCGCAGCCAACGCCAACCCCGCTCACACGCCGCACGCTTCCGCCATCATGGACGCCTGTTGTGCCGACGCCGACAATCGACTTCGTGCCATTGAGCCGCGATGCCACTAATGTTCCGCGCCTATGTAATGGCTTTGCGCCGAACCTTGAACAGAGCAGCACCATATTTATTGTCAACGGAAATGCTGAGGTTTATTGGACGCGTATTCCATCTGCCAGCCTTTACCGAGTCAGACTGTATGATTCGTCTGGCGCAATCATCTTCGAAGCGGATACTCCTGAAGATGTGTTTGCGTTCCCCGAAAATCTGCTCACGCAGACGGAGCTTTATACCTGGGAAGTTTTTCCGATGAACGACAGCCGTGAGCAGCTTTGCCAGCCGATTGGCAGCGTCATGATCGGCACTTTTCTGGAGCCGTGATCACGGATTGAGGTCGATGCTCTGATCAAACAGATATTGTTCGCAGGCTTCAGCCGTCCACGGTAGGGCGGGCTTGAAAAAGTCGTGATAGATCGCTTTTGCATAGACGCGGATTTCGTACTGCGCGTCGTTCGCCATGCGCAGCCGCAGGAAGTTGATCAGATTCCAGGCATCCACCTTCACCACCCAGGTGTAGTAGACGCTGAAACCGGGCAGAAATAAACGCGCCATTTCCTTTGAAACACCCATGTCCAGCGCTGCTTGATAGAGGGCGTGCGCCTGTTTGTAAAAGGACGCAAGCTGATCGGTCAGCTTAGCGGTTGCTTCGGGGTCGAGTTCGCCTTCGCTTGCCTGTTTATTGCTTGTCGACTGCCTGCGCCAGACCGACGGCACGTAGAAATCATCTTCTTTAAATGGCGTATAGCGCCCGGACTGCGCATTGGCGGACTGATAATGAAATGTCCGGTGGCGAATCCACTGCCAGTAAGTGATCACTGGCGCGCGCAGTCGAAATTTGAATTCCACCATCTCAAATGGCGAAGAATGGTGATTGCGCATCAGGTAGAAGAGCAGCTTTTTGTCCGCCTCGTCGCCCTTGCTTTCGCCCAAAAAGCTGACGCGCGCCGCGTTCACAATCGCCAGATCACCGCGAATGCCCGATGCAGGGTGCGGCATCAGATCGACCAGTTCAATAAAGCCCTTGTCCAGCAGATCGACGCGCCTGCCGATCAGATTTTCGGTCACCGATATTATCCCTATACAAAGTATTGAAGGGTGAGACGCAGGCGCTCATGAAAATCTTTTGGCGCATCTTTAGGCAGCGTGCTGATCGCTGCCTGCGCCTCCGCCAGGCTGTAGCCAAGCGAAGTCAGAGCATCGATCACTTCTTTATTAATGTCCTCGAATGGCGCGCCCGAAGCGATCAAGCCATCAGCGCTCTTGAGCTTATCTTTCAACTCCAGCATGATCTTTTCCGCTGTCTTCTTGCCGATTCCTGGCACGCGCGCCAGGATTTCGGGCTGTCCGGTCGCGGCGGCATTGCGCAGGTGGTCGATGCTCAGCGTGCTGAGGATAGCAAGTCCCGTTTTGGGTCCGATCCCGCTGATGGTGATCAGCATTTCGAACAGATCGCGCTCGGTGACTGAAGGAAAGCCAAATAACAGCAGCGCATCCTCCCGAACCACCATCGACGTATGCAGCAGGATGTCATCGCCGATCAGCGCATTGACCGCGCCGTGCGGAATAAAGACCTTGTACCCAATTCCGCCGACTGTGACCACGACGTAATCCGCGCCGATGAAAGTCAGCCTTCCCTGAATGCTCGCGATCATGCTAGTTCTCGTCCAGAAGGCTGTCGACGTGCGCGTTGTACAGATCGGTGATAGCGACCGCCAGCGCGTCAGCAGCATCATCCGGTTGGGGAAGCGCGTCGAGGGCCAGCAGCAACCGCACCATTTCCTGAATCTGCGTTTTTTTGGCGTTCCCATAACCACTGACCGACTGCTTGACGAAGTTCGGCTTGTATTCACGGATATGGATGCGCTTCTGCGTCAGCGCGAGCAGGATAACACCGCGCCCCTGCGCGACGCTGATCGCAGTAGTGACATTTTTTCCGAAGAGCAGCTCCTCAACGGCGGCGCGATCCGGCTGATGGCGGTCGATCAAGGCGCAGACGGAGTCATAGATCAGCTTGAGTCGTTCCCATGTGGGCAGAGCAGGAGAGGTGACAATCGCCCCATAATCGACCGCCTCAAGCGTCCTGTCATCGCATTCGCGCACGATCCCGTAGCCAACGGTTGCTGTTCCCGGATCGATTCCCAGTGACTGCATCATGCCGTCTCAAAAGCGGCGATGACATCGTCGCTGATAGCGAGATTGGACGCGACGCTTTGGACATCATCGAGTTCTTCGATGTCATTCATGATTTTCATGTTGGCGACCGCCTTCTCAATCGGGACTTCTGTCTCGTTTTTGGCAATCCAGCGCAATTGGGACTCGTCCACAGTGTAGCCAGCAGCGGTCAGCGCGGCTTCTACCGCGGCAAACTGCTCGCGCGGCGTGAACACAGTGATCGTGCCGTCGTCATTCGCCACATCGTCAGCGCCGGCTTCCGCAGCGACCATGAAGACTTCATCGAAGTCCAGATTGTCGCCCGCTAAGACAATGGCGCCTTTCTGCTCGAACTGCCATGCCACCGAGCCGGCTGACGCCAGACTGCCCCCTGCCTTATTGAAGATGCGCTTGACCTCACTCAGCGTCCGGTTTTTGTTGTCCGTGAGGACATCGATCAAGAAGGCGACGCCGTCGAGTCCATAGCCTTCAAGCGTGAACTCTTCAAGCGACTCGCCATCCATCAGTTTTCCTGTTCCGCGGTTGATCGCCCGCTCGATATTGTCCTTAGGCATGTTGGCGGCTTTTGCTTTTGCAATTGCCAGCTTGAGCCTGGGGTTGGCATTTTCATCACCGCCGCCTTCGCGCGCCGCAATCGTAATATCGCGAGCGAGGCGGGTGAAAATCTTGCCGCGTTTGGCATCTTCAGCGCCTTTTTTGCGCTTGATGGTTGACCATTTACTATGTCCCGACATGTCGCTTTGTTCCTTAAAACTGCATGGTTCTTTTGATCACATTATACTGAACGATGTGGTACCCGTCGAGACGCTCCGATGCTTTCGACCCGGCTGTGCTATAATCCTATCTTCAACCCGCAGCGTGATTTAATGAGGTTAGGATAGTGACTGATCTTACTGGTGGATTTCTATCAGCGCCCCCGATGACAGCTCAATACCGCAGTCAGCAGTTTGCATGGGGAGTGCTGCTGTTATCATTCGCCGTTTTTTGCGTGCTGTGCTTATTTGCGACGCTGGGGCTTCATTACTTCTTCTTTCAATCGCGGGTTCCCATGTCGTCGCTGTTGGTTGTATCGCGGGGAACGGCTGGGCTAACTGAAGCTGACCTGATCGAGCAGGTCGTGCGGCGCGGACGCGAGATTTATAATCGCGCGGTCATCAGCACGGATGCGCTGTCACAAGCAACTATCTCCTTTATCGACCGCTATGAGAGTAATCGGTTGATCGCCTCGGTCACTCTTCGAAGCCGAAGCTCGCTCGATCTGGAACGGGTGGAGCGTCCGCGCTTTAACTGGAGCGCTGAGCGCTATGTGATCGAGCTGGGTGGGGTCAGCGGTGATCTGATGGTCAATGTTGGGGATCGACTGGAGCGTGATCTGCTGCTCAGCCTTGAAACCGAACAGGGGATGGTCATCCGTTTGAGTCCAGGGGGGCGGTACAATCTCAGCGCTACCGCCGATCAGACCCAGGTGATCAGCTTGCGCGGAATGGCTTCGATTACGACACCGGATCGGCAGTCCTTTGCTGTGCTGGATGGTCAGCGCGCGCTGTTCGATCATGCCAGCGCGCAGATGGTGTTCAGCGCGGGCTATCAGGACTTGATCGTGACCGATGGTTTCTCCAGCGATAACGTCGTCGATATGACGGCAAGCGCCACGCCGCTCAGCAATGCGGTCTGGCGCTGTCGCAGTGCGCAAGTCAGCCCACCGGAAGGCGCGTACAGGCTGGAACAGGTCGATGGGCGCTCTGCGATGCGGATGTGGCGCGGCGGCGGCGCAAATTCGCATGGTGAGACGTTTTGCATTCAAAATCTGGGGCAGACAGCTCAGGAAGGGCTGGATGTGTCGATGTACGACTCTTTGATCTGGCGCGTGACTTTCAAAGTGGTCAGTCAGTCGCTTGGGACGTGCGGGAGTCAAGGGAGCGAATGTCCGTTCACCCTTAGGATGGATTACATCCCCACGTCTGGTGAACGCGCCATCTCGTGGTATCACGGCTTTTATGTAATGCCCAGCACACAGTTTGAATATCCGCTGCGCTGCGACAGCTGCACTCAGGATCATCAGAATATCAACGAGAATGCTTGGTATACTTATGACAGTGGGAATCTGTTCACGCTCATCCCCGAAAGTCAGCGTCCGAAGTCGATTTTGAACGTGCGTTTCTATGCATCCGGGCATGAGTACGATGTATATGTGGAAGATGTCTCGCTGTTAGCTGGGCGCAGCGGAACCATCGCGTTCAAATCGGCTTCAACCATGGATGCGGGTTAGCGTGGGTGAGGTAGATCGATTTGGCATCTGCCAAGAGGCAGCTATAAGCATGAATCTCAACGATGTGAGTGAGTTATTTACGGGGCTGCTTGTCTACGGCGGCATGGTAACAGCGGCATCATGGCTGGCAATGGTGATCTGGACGTATCGTGATATGCGGGTTCGATCTCGTGACAAGGTCGCGCCGCTGTTGGTCGGCTTCATGGTCGCTGTGCTGACCATTCCTGGTCTCATCATCTATCTTTTTCTGCGCCCGCGTGAGACTCTTTCCGAGGCTTATGAGCGGTCACTAGAAGAAGAGGCGCTTCTGCAAGAGATCGAAGACAAGCCCACTTGTCCGGGATGCCGGCAGCGCATTCAACACGACTGGCAGGTGTGTCCCCATTGTCACACACGTCTGAAGCGACCCTGCGCGCACTGCGGCCGGCTCCTCGAACTAAGCTGGGATTTATGCCCGTACTGTGCCTCACCGGTCGCTGGACTCACTAATGAACGAGCCAACAGTGCCCCGATGGCGCGCCCGGCGCAAAACTGGAAGTATGAGACACGCCGTCGGAGCGAGATCGAATTCATCGATGGGGATGACATCGGGGCATGATCTAGGGCGCATCAACTGTACCGCTCATCGCAGCTGCTGACTAGTCAAGTTCCCCGTATTCACCCGCCATGTGAATCTTCAAGAAATTCGTCTGTCCTGATGTGCCGAATGGCACGCCAGCGATGATGACGAGGCTGTCTCCGCGTGTGACCAGATTCGTCTGGTGGACGGCGCGCACCACGACGCTGATCATCTCATCGATAGTCTCGAACATCGGAACCATAATCGGCAGTACACCCCAGACCAGCGCCATGCGACGATATGTGAGTTCGTTCGGCGTCACACATAGGATCGGGGTGCGCGGTCGCTCTTTGGCGATCTGGCGCGTCGTATAGCCGGACATTGTGGCGGTGATGATCGCTTTGCAGCCCAGCGTTTCCGCAACCTGAACAGTTGCTTGGCTGACCGCATCGGAAATTTCCTCGCGCCCGCCGCCGTGCTTCAAGCGCATCTGGCGGTCGATGGGCATGAGGATGTTCTGCTCTGCGATGGCAGCAATGTTGACCATTGTCTCAACAGCGCGAGCTGGGTAACGCCCATTGGCAGTTTCGTTGCTAAGCATGACCGCGTCTGTGCCATCAATGATGGCGTTGTAGACATCGCTGGCTTCAGCGCGCGTTGGACGCGGATTATCGACCATCGACAGCAGCATCTGGGTCGCGGTGATCACCGGCTTGCCCGCCTGATTGCACAGCCGGATGATCCGCTTCTGATGGAATGGCACTTCTTCAGCGGGAATCTCAACGCCCAGATCACCGCGCGCGACCATGACGCCATCGGACGTTTCGATGATCTGCTCGATGGTCTCCAGCGCTTCATGCTTCTCGATCTTGGCAATGATCGCGACATCGCTCCCGCCTGAATGGCGCAGCAGCCAGCGCATCTCGCGAATATCATCGGCGGAGCGCACAAACGACATCGCCAGATATTCCACACGCTTGCTGATGGCGAAGAGCGTGTCCTCACGGTCTTTCTCAGTGATCGCGGGCATCGTCAGGCGGGCATTCGGAGCCATGATCCCTTTGCGGCTGGTCAGATCGCCGCCGATCAGGACTTCACAAACCAACGAACGGCTGAGCGCTGATGTGACGACAAACTCATACTTGCCGTCATCGAGCAGCAGATGCGTCCCGGCTCTGATATCTTTGACAAATTCGGGATGCGGAATCGTGACGATATTGTTTGAGCCGTCTGCTTCATCGAGTGTGAACGTGATCTTGTCCCCTGGACGAAGCGTGAGTGGTTCGTTGGCGATCCTGCCGATGCGAATCTTCGGTCCTTGAATATCGCACAGAATGGCGACGACTGCGCCTTCCTCGGCGGCGATGCGCCGCACGTCGTCAATCATTTTGCCATGCGTCTGGTGATCGCCATGCGAGAAATTGATGCGCGCCACATCCATGCCGCTGCGGATCATCTGGCGCAGCACATCCTCATCGCGGGATGAGGGTCCGATTGTGGCGACCACTTTTGTTCGCTTGCCATCGATACGATGAATCAAGTCAATGCCCTTTCTGCCCCCAGCTAAAGGTCGAGGCTGAGATTGGTGAAGGCATGAATGCCCGCATAGCGCGCTGCGCTGCCCAGTTCTTCCTCGATCCGCAGCAGTTGATTGTACTTGGAGACGCGATCAGTCCGCGCTGGCGCGCCAGTCTTGATCTGTCCGGCGTTCATAGCGACAGCAAGATCGGCAATCGTGGTGTCTTCCGTTTCGCCGCTACGATGGCTAGTGACGACTGTCCAGCCGTGCCGCTGGCTGAGCTGCGCAGCCGCCAGCGACTCGGTCAGCGAGCCAATCTGGTTGACCTTGAACAGCAGTGAATTGGCGGCTTTCTCTCTGATGGCGCGGTTCACCCGCTCGACGTTGGTCACCAGCAGGTCATCGCCGACGATTTGAACGCGATCCCCGATAGCGGCGGTCAGACGAGACCAGTTTTCCCAGTCGTTTTCCGCCAGCCCATCTTCCAGTGAGATGATCGGATAGCGGCTCACCCAATCCTGCCAGAACGCGACCATTTCCTCTCCGGTCAGGACGCGACCTTCAATCTCTAGGTGATATTTGCCATCCTTGTAAATCTCGGAGACCGCCGGATCGAGCGCGATGTAGATTTGTTCGCCCGCCTCGAAGCCCGCTTTGGCGATGGCTTCCATGATGACATCAAGCGCCGCCTGATTCGATCCCAGGCTCGGCGCAAAGCCGCCTTCGTCACCGACAGTTGTGGAGTGTCCCTTATCATGCAGGATTTTCTTGAGCGCTTGATAAATCTCAACACCCCACTGCAAGCCCTCACGGAACGACGACGCGCCAACCGGCATGATCATGAATTCCTGAAAATCGGTGCTGCCGACTGCGTGTTTGCCGCCATTCATGATGTTCATCATCGGCACGGGCAGCGTGTGTGCGTGGACGCCGCCGACGTAGGCATACAGCGGCAGCCCAGATGCCGCCGCGCCGGCTTTTGCGACCGCCAGCGACACGCCGAGGATCGCATTTGCGCCAAGAACCCCTTTAGTGGGTGTGCCATCTAGGGCGATCATTGTTTCGTCGATGGCTTTCTGAGCGAATACGGACATGCCTCTGAGCGCGTTTGCCAGCGTTTCGTTGACCGCCGCGACGGCTTTCAGAACGCCTTTGCCCCCAAACCGTGATTTATCCCCATCGCGCAGTTCATGCGCCTCGTGTTCGCCGGTGGACGCGCCGCTGGGGACGATTGCGCGCCCAACAATCCCGTTAGTCAGCTTGACTTCGACTTCCACCGTTGGGTTGCCGCGCGAATCCAGCACTTCACGTCCATGAATTGATGCAATTGTGGTCATGGTTGCTCTCTTAAATGCATGGCAGGATAAGACAAAAACAATTCGACTATACCTATAAATACAGGTTCATGCACGGGTTTTTTTCCGATGACTTAATGCCGCTGCTCCTATAAAATGGAGGGCGAATTGCAAAGTTTAAGGTGTGCGCTCATGGCTCAACGTCGATTGATCTATCTCGATCATGCTGCTTCTACGCCAACTGATCCGCAAGTGGTTGAGGCGATGATGCCTTATTTTGGGCAGATCTACGGCAACAGCTCATCGGCGCACTGGGCGGGTCGTGAAGCAGAGCGCGCTGTTGAGAACGCGCGCGAAGTTATGGCGGGCATCTTCAACTGTAAACCGACGGAGATCGTCTTCACTTCCGGCGGGACGGAGAGCGACAATCTGGCAGTTCGCGGCGCGGCATGGACACAGCGTCATAAAGGACGCCATCTGATCACGACCCCGGTTGAACACAGCGCCGTCGGTCAGACAGTGAGTCAGCTGGTCGCACGGATGGATTTCGAGTCTACTGTACTTCCCGTCGATAGACATGGGCAGGTAGACATCGAGGAGTTTGCAGGCGCGATTCGCACTGATACTGTGCTAGCCAGCGTGGTCTATGCCAATAATGAGGTCGGCACGATCAACCCTATCCCGCGCCTTGCGGAAGCGGCGCATGAACGCGGCGTCCTGTTTCACACGGATGCGGTGCAGGCAGCAGGTCAGCTCACGCTGGATGTGCAGGTCTTGGGCGTAGACATGCTCAGCATCTCCGCGCACAAATTCTACGGACCCAAAGGGGTTGGCGCGCTGTTCGTGCGCGAAGGGATTGACCTGCTTCCCGCGCAGTCTGGCGGCAACCATGAAGAAGGGCGGCGCGCTGGCACGCTCAATACGCCGGGTATTGTTGGCATGGCGAAGGCGCTGGAACTGGTCTACAGCGAACTGGAAGCGCGCACGGCGCATTATCGGCGTCTGCGCGACCGCCTTGTCGATGGTATCCTGAGTCGGGTTCCTGGTTCGCATCTGACCGGACATCGCGAACAGCGCTCACCCTCCCATGCGAGCTTTGTCTTTGAAGGCGTGGAAGGCAACATGCTGCTGATGCATCTGGACATCAAAGGCATCGCAGCGTCGAGCGCCTCAGCGTGTAAGACGGGCAATCCTGAGCCATCCGGCGTACTGCTAGCGATGGGATACACGCCTGAACTGGCGTCAAGCAGTCTGCGTCTGAGTGTCGGCAAGGACACTACTGACGAGGATGTTGATTATGCGATCAGCGCAGTGTCTGAAGTCGTCGAGAAACTTCGGCGCTTGGGTTGAAGGAATAAGGTGAGATGATGCAAAGAATCGTCGTGGCGATGTCCGGTGGCGTAGACAGCTCGGTTGCAGCGGCGCTGATGGTCGAGCAGGGCTATGAAGTCATCGGCATGATGATGCGTCTGTGGTCAGAGGAGACTGCATCTGGCGGGGCGCACAATCGCTGCTGCACGCCCGAACAGATGAATGATGCACGCCGGATCGCGGATAAGCTGCGCATTCCGTTCTATGTGCTGGACACGAAGGATGTGTTTCGCAGAACGGTTGTCCAGTATTTCATCGATGCGCATCGAGATGGTTTGACACCGAATCCGTGTTTGGAATGCAATCGGCACATCCGCTTCGACTGGCTGCTGAATAATGCGCTGGCGCTGGACGCCGATTATCTCGCCACAGGGCATTATGCGCGCGTTGATCGGGTCGATGGGGTCTTTCGGCTGAAGAAAGGCTTAGATGACGCCAAGGATCAGAGCTATGTGCTGAGTGTAATGGGGCAAAACGAACTTAGCCGTGTGTTGTTTCCAGTTGGCGAGTATGAAAAGCCGCAGGTGCGCGAACTGGCGGTGAAATTTGGGCTTCCAACGGCAGGCAAGCAGGACAGCCAGGATTTGTGTTTTCTGGGCGATGGCAATTACCGTCGGTTTCTGAGCGAACATGCGCCTGAAATCATGGTTGTGGGTCCGATTGTGCGGCGCGATGGCACGGTCATCGGTGAACATGCTGGTCTGGCGAACTACACGATCGGACAGCGCAAAGGGCTGGGTGTGCAAGCCGCTGAGCCGCTGTATGTGATCGGGATGAATCCGCTTCGTAATGCCTTAATTGTCGGCACAGCGGATGAGCTGGGTTCATCAGAGCTGATCGCGCGGCGGGTCAATTGGGTGAGCGGCATTATGCCAGAGTCGTCGTTCAGGGCGGAGGTCAAGATTCGCTATAAGGCGAAACCGACTCCAGCCTGGATCGAGCCGCTGCCCGATCAGCGGATGCGCGTGACATTCGATCAACCGATGCGCGACATCACACCTGGGCAGGGCGCAGTAGTGTATGATGGCGATGTCTGTTTAGGCGGGGGCATCATCGAACGCGCCGCCAAGGTCAACTAAGGCACGGGCGCGCGCAGCACCCGTGAAATCTCGACGCTGAACAGCAGCATCAGCACCGTGCCAAGCACGATGTAAGGCCCGTAGGGCAGAGGGGTGAACATGCTGTAATGGCGGCGCGTCAGACCGCGCACCACTAGATACAGGATCGCCCCCGCCGCGCCGAGGAACACAGTGACGAACATCGCGATGATGAGCGGCTGCCACCCCAGAATCAAGCCCGACAGCGTGATCAACATGACATCGCCATAGCCGAACGCGACCTCGTCGATGGGCTGTCCGCGCGCTTTGCCCAGGAGGTAGGTGAACAGAAAGCCGCCGATATAGAGCAGGAAGAACACGAAGAACCCAAGCAGCCCGCCAATCAGCGCTTCGCCAAGGTCTGCACCGTAGTCGGTCAGGGCTGCGTCGAGCAGCGCGATGACCGCGCTGGGAATGATGACGACGAAGAGGATCAGCCGATGTTCAAGATCGATCACGGTGATCAGGACGAAAATCGGCATGTAGATCAGCCAGAAGATGAATTGAAGCGTATTCATCGTCAGCTCGACACTGCGGTCATCCTCTGTGACCATAACAACCAGCACCATCAGCAGCGCGGTGGCAATTTCGGTCAGGGGATAGCGCCAGCGGAGCCTAGCCCCACTTGGCGATGTGCGTTTGCCGAGCAGAAATGCGGTAATCCCAAGCCAGGCGATCAATGGTCGCGGTGTATCATCGGGGTAGCGGGGAAGCCGCGGACGGCGGCGCTTCGGCAGATCGTCCGCCAGCGCGTTAACAATTCCTCCTGCGACGATGCCAACCAGAAAGACTAAAATGATGAGCATGTTCTCTCCGTTTGCGATGATCAGCGCGGAATCTCCGGCGCAGGCGGCAGCAGCGACAATGACACCACAATCAGAAATATAAATCCGATCAGCCCTGCAATCAAAACAGCAGCGCGGGCGGCGCGAGCTGACGCGGGCTGTGCGGGTGGAGCAGAGCTGATATGCAGTTCGACATGCTCAACGGCTCCATAATTGATCGTCCACGCCCCGAGCCGCGGCGCATCACCTTTCATGCCGATGAGCAGGTAGGCGGTGTCTGGATATGCTGCCTCACGGATGTCTTGGTTGGACGGAGTCGGTTCGCCGTTCGGGTGCGAGTGGTAAATCCCGATTAAAGTCAGTCCGCGTTTTTCAAGACCGGTCAGCGCAGCGGCTAAAGCGCGTTCGTCCATGTGGTAAGCCTGTTCAGGAGCGGGCGCGGCGTTCCGAATGGGGATGATCTCGACTGCCTGATCGATACTTGTCTGTCGTAGACCGCCGATCAAGCCGCAGGTCTCGCGTGGAAAATCGGCGTATGCCTGTGCCACGATCTGGTCAGCGTGATCGGGCTGGAGCCACAATATCATCACGCGTCTGTTTTGTCCACATTCGGGATGATAAACCCTTCAACAGCGCGATCCTGAGGCGGCTGGCGCGTGTCGTAGAACAGGTCTGCCGTCAGCGTGTAAACACCAGCGGGTTCGGGGCGATTCCGAATATGCATGGTGAATTCCATGTCGTGATGCATGGTTTCGATAATACTCAGCTCTGTCACGACGTTATCATTTTCATCGTGTAAGCTCAACAGCAGGTTGGGACGTTCCAAAAATGGAGTCACGCGCACATGAATATGGACGCGAAACCGGTCGGGATAGGGCTGGACTTCGAGCTGTTCGATCCGGACTTGATCGCGGGACGCAGGCGCGCCGTCACCGTCATAAAACTGAATATCCACGATAGCCTTTACCTCGAATAAACGGGCTGCATCTCATCAGCCTATGCTCATCCAGTCGCTCCGCATAGTCATTAACAACACCATCTGGAAGCACTAGAGTGATTTCGTCTTTATCCACTATCAACGCCAAAAACGGATCGGCGGTTTCCGCCAATACGCCCGCAGCAGCCGCTGCGCATGTGGCTGGGAGCCGAATGAAGCGATAAGCCGTGTCGTCAGTAGGCAGAGCCATCACCTGGACTGCAGATTTTGAGTTCACGAAAAGCCTTTATTCATCGAATTGATAGGTGGGTTCGGCATAATACCTCATCTGCCGTCGTGCGATTTTTTCCTGAAGCCAATGACGCAGCGCAGCATTTTTCTGCTCGAGGCTTTGTGTCGGGTCGCGCAGCGCATCCAGCGAATAATGCACTTTGAGGGCGCGCCCCTGAACGACATGCCGGCTGACTCCCGGCGGAAGCAGCGCCCCCTCGCGCGCAGCGGCGACAATATCCTCAGGAGAATAGGTCGGAAAGACAACCAGCGCCGCGCCATTGTCGAAAAGCGCCCAGACTTCCTCAGGATCAATCAGCGCTGTTCGCTGCAAAGTGGCGCTGCGCTGATACACACTGACCACACGGCGCAGCGCCGCGTTGCGCTCATGCAGGTTGTGATAGGCTGTATGCAGCGCAAACAGCCTACCATCGCGGCAGTGAATATGGGCGATTGCATCCGCATGATGTCCATAGCGCAGATCGATGCCTGACAGGTCAATCAGATGTTCGATCAGGGCGTCTGCGCTCCAGTTGCAGATCACATGCTGCCAGTTTTCCAGCGTCACCGCGCCACTGCGATATGAAACGATCTGAACCAGGATATGTGGGTAATTCAGCCGTACGAATGCCTGACATCGGTTTGCGCCATCAAGAATGACAAAGCGTTCCTCGTCAATTGGCGCGACGATAGGCGGATTGATGATATCCGGTTCATTCCGAATGCGCTCGATCAGCGGCTCTAGGCGCTGGCTATCCGTCTCCTCATGTGGAAATAATGCGGAGGTCATGACAATCCGTAAATCTGGAGTCGGAGCATTCATTAGATGTTCTCACATGGCGCAGCAATTTATTTTAAGCTTATCATGCCTTGAAGAAAAATCTACTGTTGAGGAGGAGCAGTGGGAGCCGCAGAACAAGGGGCAGACGCGGTCGATGGGCGCTGGCTGGCGCTTCCGCGAACTTTGTGCTTTGTGTTCAATGGAGACGACGTTCTCATGATAAAGCGCGGCGCGCATAAGCGTGTGTTTCCCGACCGATATAATGGTTTAGGCGGGCATATCGAGCGCGATGAAGACCCGTTGTCCAGCGCTGCGCGCGAAATTTATGAGGAGTCGGGTCTGGTGGTGCGCGATCTGCGTCTGCGCGCTGTCTACAATGTGGACGCGGGTGCGTCTACGGGGATCATCTTGTTTGTGTTCACTGCATTCAGCGACAGCCGCGTCGTCGCCGCCAATGATGAAGGCACGCTGCATTGGGTGCCGGTCGATTCGGTGCTGGCGCTCGATCTGGTGGATGATCTACCGCTGATTCTCCCCCGAATCATGGGAGCTGCGTCTCCGGATCAGGTTACCTTCGCGCACTTGAGCTATGACGATCAGGATAAGCTGGTGATGAGGTTTGCGGAGCCGTTATGAGTATTCAACGACCATTTTTTCAACGGCTTTACCTGGGCGCACTGCGGATCAACGATTCGGAAATACTGAACGATGGGGCAAATGAACTGGGGATGCCGCAGCAGAATATCAGCGCACAGCTTCGGCTCGCGATCAATCGACTGACTGTGGACGGGCTGAATCTCGACACAGGCGTGGTCGATTACCGGCGGCTCGCTCACTCTGAGGCTTATCAGGCGTATCGCACCGCTGCGCGCAGCCTTCAGACCTTCGATCCGACGACGCTGATCACCGAGTCGGAGCGCCGCGCCTTCTGGATCAATCTGTACAACGCACTCATCATCGACGCCGTGATCGCGTATGGTGCGAAACGGTCGATCACCGAAATCCCGAACGTGTTCGATCGTGCTGCCTATCGAGTCGGCGGTTTTCGGTTCAGCGCCAATGACATTGAACAAGGCATCTTGCGAGCGAACGCCGGACATCCGGTGATTCCGGGCGCACAGTTTCAGCGCGGCGACCCGCGTCTGCGCTTCGTACTGAATAAAATCGATCCGCGTATCCATTTTGCGCTGGTTTGTGCAGCCAAGTCGTGTCCGCCGATTGGCTTTTATGACGCAAACCAGCTCGACGCTCAGCTTGACCTGGCAGCCCGCGCATTCATCAACAATGGGAATCTGCGGCTGGATCGCGCTAAAATGATGATCTCATTGTCCGCCATTTTCTCATGGTACGCGGTGGACTTTGGCGCGTTGTGGTATGGCTATCGCCGGCGTGAGCGGCTGATCCAGTTTGTGGCAGAGTATGTCGATAATGCGGATGAACGCGCGTTTATCGCGGCGAATACCAATCGGCTGCGAGTGCGGTTTATCAAATATGATTGGGACTTGAATGATGGAAACAGCGACCGAGACTGACGCGCCTGTGCAAGCAGTTCGGGGCAGCCCGCTTAGAAGGATCGGATGTGGGATTGCGCTGACACTGTGGTTTCTGCTGCTGCTCACGCCGTGCATTATGGTTTACGCCGCGTCTCAGGGCGAAATCACCATTCCACAGGGCGACCTGCCGGGTCAATCGATACGGCTGTGGATGATTCAGGAGGCGCGCTTGCAGGGGATCGGGGTTGCAAGCACCTCCGTCCTGACGATCGACGGCGATACGCGCTGTTTACAAACGGACAATCGCTTTTTGCTTTGGCGCGGAAATGAGCCGCCGGTGACCTACTGTGAGTGTTTCCGGCGCAGTGCCGATGGCGCAAAGTGGGATTTTATCAGCAGCGCGGAAGATGCTTGCACAGCGCAGACCCTGCAAAGCGACGAGATGCTGCCATGACACTCGATGCTGATACTGCACTGCTGATCGTCGGCGGTGTGTGTCTGCTGTGCGTAGTTGGGTTGATCCTAAGCGTGGGCTTGCAGATTCTCGGCGCGATCCTTCAGCTTTTCAGCGGCGTCTTCGAGCTGATTTTTGGCATCACCGGTAACCCCTGCGGCTGCATCATTCTGATCGGGGGGATGGCAGTATGCGGCGGCAGCGCGTACTTCGTCTATACGCTGCTGACTGCGTGCGGAACCCCCCAGGCGACCAATTTCTGTTCGCTGTTTGGGCTTTAAATGATCTCGATCTCGTCCCTGACGATGATCAGGTCTGGATAATGCTTCTCAATCCAATGGCTGATGCTGCCGATCACCTGATGTGCGTGCTGCGATGAATTGGTGACGATGGCAACCGCGATCAGCGCGCTCTGCCAGACATCCTGACTGCCAATCTCGGCGGTGCTCACGTTAAACGTGTTATGGATGCGGCTGATCATCGATTTCAGTCGGCTGCGTTTTTCCTTCAACGAACCAGCCTCGGGTAGGTGGATTTCAAAGGTGTACAGACCAATTACGGTATGGGACATAAGGCATGTCGGCGCTCGACTCCCGACGTGTGCGAGCAAATACCGCCCTGGGGCTTTGTTGCCTTGAGGCGAGAAAATATGGTAGACTGTTGCGAGATCGCCACCTTGACGATTCATTATATCCGACTCTGTTGAAGTGAAAAGTCGAGTCATATAAACTGTGCGGATTGTTTCAATCGAAGATGCAAACGATATGAGCGATTCAATCCGCCTGCTTCTGACTCGGCGCGGGTATGAGGTGATCAGTGTGCAGGGGGGCGCGAAGGACTGCGCGTTGTTCAGGAGCAGAAGCCTGATCTCATTCTCCTCGACCTGATGATGCCGGATGTCGATGCCTGGGAAATTTACAGGCAGTTGAAAGCCGACCCGAATACGCAGATGATCTCCATCCTGATCGTGACTGCGCGCGCAGTTCAAGGATCGGCTGTTGCTGGTGCGTCAATCCGGTTTGGATGACTACGTTATCAAGCCGTTCGGTCCGGGTCAGTTGATCGATAGTGTAGAGCGGCTCCTGGCGCGTCAACTAAAAGGTGATTAGCACTTGTGAAACTGGTCGCTCAGCCGGGTCGGCAATGTGATTGGGGTGAGCGCGTCTTTGATCGGGTCTGTGCTGGGAGCGAACGATGAAAAGGGTCAGAGGCAGTTATAGCATAGTAGTTCTTGCTGGACTTATCGTGCTGTTGGCGAGTCTGCTGCCTGTCAGCGCGCAGGGGAACAATCTTCTTACGAATCCGGGTTTTGAAGCTCCATTTACGACCGTTGCCGGTTCGCCCCCACGTCTGGTCGCTCAAGGCTGGACGCCATGGCATGTGCCGGCGGCATTGGGCATGTCTGCGTCGGAAAATGTTCAGCCTGAATATTATCCTGCGACGGACACGAATAATGGGTTGGGCGTGCCGCGCGTCCGATCTGGTTCAGATGCGCAGCAGTATTTTTCGTTTTTTGCGACCCATATCGGCGGTGTATACCAGACCGTCAGCGGCTTGACTGCGGGAGATGCGCTCACCTTCAGCATCTATGGGTATCTTTGGTCATCGACCTTTGACGACGCGGATACCAGCGAAGAAGATGGGGGACTGTTCCTGCAAGTCGGCATCGATCCGACAGGCGGAACCGACGGCGAAAGCGCCAGTATCGTCTGGTCGGCTCCGGCTCAGACCTATGACGCTTACGCGCAGTACACTGTGTCTGCAGTGGCGCAGGGGACATCTGTGACCGTGTGGGTGCGCTCTAGCGCAAGCGTGCCGGTCAAGAATAATGTGGTCTATTTGGATGATGCATCGTTAATCGTTGGAACTGGCGTTACGCCGACAGTGTCTCCGATCCCGGATACTCCTACTGCAGAACAGGTATCTGTGACGGTCGTTCCTCCGTCTGAGACGGCGGTCGTGCCAACGGTTGAGTTAGAGGTAACCGCTGAAACGACTGACGAACCGTCTACAGCGACTCCCACTAGCACACCCGTCCCGCCGACCGAGACACCCGTCCCGCCGACCGAGATGCCCTCAAACACGCCCACTCCGTCCAGCACGCCGACGCTGACACCGACCAACACCCCTATTCCGCCGACGGAGACCCCGACATTCACTCCGAGTCCAAGCCCAACGCTGGATCGAACTCAGTTTCCGGTGCAGATCATTTATACGGTGCGCGCAGGGGATTTTGTGGCACGAATTGCGCAGCAGTTCAATTCGTCAGTTGAGGCGATCATCATCGCCAACCAGCTTAACGAAAACGGCTTGATCTTTGTCGGTCAGCAGTTGATCATCCCGCTGGCGCAGCTTCCGACCCCCACCTTGACGCCTTCGAACACACCGACGAGTGTGCCTCCAACGCCGACTGTTAGCCCCACGACGGTAACGCCGCCACCTGTTGTGACAGTAACCCCGCCCGCTGGCACATTACGACCGACTGTCACAACAACCGGTCCGACCATTCTCTACATTGTTCAGCCTGGCGACAGCCTATCCGGTATTGCAGCGCGCTTTGGTACAACTGTTCAGGCAATCGCGCAAGTGAACAATATCTTAAATCTCAATCTGCTGTTTGTTGGGCAGCGGCTCTTGATCCCATCGCGCGGCATCATAGCAACGCAGTCACCGCAACCGACTGCCACCCAGACAAGCTCCCCGGTTCCGCCAGTGACCGGCGGGATACTGTATCGGGTTCAGCCGGGGGACAATCTATTTAAGATCGCGCTGCGCTTTGGCGTGACGGTCACCAGCCTGGTGCAGCTCAACCGGATCGTCAATCCGAGCCGAATCTATGTCGGACAGTTGATCACGATCCCGTAGGCTAATGGCGTCCTGGCGAACCCTGCGTAACCGAGAAACTGGTGCGCTCGTCTTGGCAAGGGCGCGCTGGTGCACCAGTTTCTGGTGTCATTTCAAGGGGCTGCAATTTCGTTCGCGCCTCCCAGAAGATGAAGGACTGCTGTTCGTCTTTCCGAAGGAAAGCCGTTCTAACACCACTATTCATATGTTTTTTGTCTTCTTTCAGATCGGAGTCGTCTGGCTGGATGCTTCAGGTTATGTCGTGGACAAGGCGCTTGCCAAGCCGTGGCGTCCGATGTATGCACCGCGCGCACCTGCTCAGTTCTTCATCGAAGCCAATCCGAGCATTTTGGATCGGGTGAACATTGGCGATTCGATCCAGTTTGACGACGTTTGACCATGCGTTTCAAATTTTTCATTAGCTTAATCATCATTGTGATCGGGCTGGGCGCGGCATCGGCGCAGGAAACGCCGCTTTCAGGGGTGACGATCCATGTTGTGCAGCGCGGCGAGACGCTGTTTGACATTGCGCGCGCGCATGGGCTGACGATTCAGGCACTTGCAGACCTCAACAACATTGCGAATCCGAACAGCATCTTTGTCGGGCAGCGGCTGCTTGTTCCGTCCCGCAATGTGGCGATTGCAGCGCCGACCGATGCCGTCCAACCGATGCCGACCCCAGTTTTTCATATCGTCCGGAGCGGCGAGACCCTGTTTCAGATCGCGCAGCGCTACGGGTTAACAGTGAGCGCCCTGGCGTCCGCAAACAGCATCAGCGATCCGTCGTTGATCTACAGCGGTCAGCGGCTGCTGATACCGCCGAGGGAGTCTGCTGCTGTTGAGTCGGCTGGCGCGCCGCTGCCATCTCCGCTCATGTCCATCGAAATCTACCCGCGCCGGATTCAGGACGGGCAGAGCGCGCGCTTCACTCTCACCGCTTCAGCGCCCATCACAGTCACCGGGATATTTCTCAATCGTGCCTTCGTGGCGGCGTCGGAGAACGGCAGCTTAACTGCAATTGCGTTGGTTGGGGTTCCGGTTGGCACAGCCAGCGGTGAATATCCACTGCAGTTCAATATTTCATCAAGTCGGGGACAGCAACGACTGGAAACTATGGTGCGGGTCGAAGGCAAGGCTTACCGCCGCGAATTTATCAATGTCCTTGGGGATCGAACTAGTCTGCTTGATCCTGCGACCGATGAGGCAGAGCTGAATATCTTGCGCACGGTGATGAGCGCTTTCAACCCTGAGCGCTACTTCGGCGGTTTGATGGGACTTCCAGCGGCAGCGGGGATCAGCTCCCCCTTTGGCAGTCTGCGCACGTATGCTGGAAGCGATCTTCAGCGTATCCACACCGGCACTGACTTCGCGGGCGCGCCAGGATCGCCGATCATCGCGCCAGCATCGGGGCGAGTTGTGCTGGCGGATACGCTGAATATTCGCGGAGTTGCCACGGTGATCGATCATGGATGGGGCATCTATACCGGCTACTGGCATCAGTCAGAGCGATATGTTAGTGTCGGAGAGTTTGTCACGATGGGGCGTATCATCGGTGCAATCGGAAGCACCGGACGGGTGACGGGGGCGCATCTGCATTGGGAATTATGGGTCAACGGCGTGCCAGTCGATCCAATGCAGTGGGTCGGTACAGCTTTTGCGGGATGAAACATGCGCCCTGGGTTTTCCCCAGGGCGCTGTTGACACTCGGTCACAGGTTGTTCGCGAAGCCCTCGTCGAGCGCTTCGAAGTTCGTGAATAGGAAGTGGTCGTGATAGTAGTGAATCCAGAGAAACGATAGGATTGCTGTATAGTAGGCGACATCGAAGCGCCAGTTTGCCAGCGCGCTTGGATTGGTGACATCGATGATCCCCGGCGTCACCAGATGTGCCAGCGCATAAGTCACCGCGAACACGCCAATCGAGCCGACCAGCATGATTGTGCTAAGCACAAACAACCCCCGCGAATCTTTGCCCCGGCTGAAGCGCGCCACCAGCGGCGCGGTCTTTTCGAGGTTGCCGTACTGCTGGCGAATCTTGATGATGTAGAACGTGATCGCGAGATATTGGAACGAATGCCAAGTGTTCAAGCCCTGAAATGCTGTATCAAGATTATCTAGTGATGGGATCGTGAAGGCGACCGCAACCGTCAGAACGATAAAGATTGTTTTCGGGACGTTCAGATAGCCGCCGCGATACTCCTGCGCGGTTTTGAAGATAAACGCCACCAGCGCGATGCTGAACAACCCGCTCATCAGCAGGAAGAACCAGGTCTGCTGGAAAAATTCGGGGATCACACGGGCGAGGTCATTCGTGCCAATGTCAAACGAGCCAGAGCTGATCTTCAATGCCGCAAATGGGAATAGGCAGGTGAGGATGACTGCGTAATCAATTATCCGCGCCTGCATCGACACAGCGCTGCCTTTGCGGACAAATTTATGCTCTTTGTGGTTGTAAAGTTCAACAATGTAGGTCACCTGATGCAGCACGTGCATCGCCGCCCAGAAGAAGAAAATGGTCAGCAAGAGGTTGAGATTGAGAAAGGCGAGCGAGATCACGACAATTGGAATGATGATTGACGAGCGGATCAGCATCGGATAGCGACTGCTGAACTCTTTGTCGAATCCGGTGCGCAGGAAGGTGGACATCATATGCGGCCCGCCAATGGCGATAGCAACGAAGCCGTTCACGATGTTGCGAGCGACATCCTTATCAATGCCGCCGACATTATTCAACAGCAAATAGACAAAGTACGGGAGCGGAACCAAAATCACGCTCATCGTGATGAACATCAGGTCCCAATTTCGGTTGCGCAGCCATAGACTGGACTGATTAACGCGCGGCTGCTGCTGTTGCAAACTCGCTGCTGCTACACTCATCGCTACTACACTCCTTTAACCCCGCATAATCACAACCATTTAGCTATGCTAAACAAATTATAGCGTGATTTTGGATTGGCGCGAGCGTTCAATTTGCGATCAGTCGCGAATCACCACGTGATGCATACGGCAGCGTGCCTCATATACTTCATGTGCGCCGACTAGAATGATCGGATCATTGTAGTGGGCTGGCGCGCCGTTGACGAGCCGCTGCGTCCGGCAGGCTTGTTCCCCACAGACAACACAGATCGCGTGAAGCTTGGTGACTTCCTCGGCGACGCACATCAACTGCGGCATCGCGCCAAAAGGTTCGCCGCGAAAATCGGTATCCAGTCCAGCGATGATGATCCGCAGCCCGCGCTGCGCTAGTTCCTGGACAACCTGAACCACTGATGAGTCGAAAAACTGCGCTTCATCAATCGCAATCACCGTAGTTTCCGGCTTGAGCAGCTGCTCGATTTCCACAGGTGAGGTGATGGCTTGCGCCTGAATGGTCGTTCCGTCGTGGCTGCTGACTTGCTCCACGCCGTAGCGATCATCAATGCTCGGTTTAAACACCTGTAAAACCTGCCGAGCGATCACGGCGCGCCGAGCGCGGCGGATCAGTTCCTCCGACTTGCCAGAAAACATACTGCCGCAAATCACTTCGATGCGCCCAGAATGATGAATCATGCGACTGTGTCCTGTTTATATCGCTTTTGAACAGGCAAAATGAAAGGCAGACATGCGGACATGCCTGCCTTCGATGAGCTGCCATTATTGTTATTCGGCGGCTTGGACGGTTTCGGCTGACTTTGGCACATCATAGCCACGCGCGCGCAGTCCTTTTTTCAGGTCACTCAGGACTTTGCGACCGATTCCCGGAATTTCGAGCAGGCTCTCTTCAGCGCCCTGCTGGAGCTGAGCCAGGAAATCGCCAACAGTGACGATACCCTTTTCAGCGAAAGCCGCGATTTGGCGCGCATTCAAATTCATCTCGCTCAAGGGCAGATTGAGCGGGGTTTTTGCGGCGAGGCGCGCCTCCACGTCTGCGATGCGCTGTTCACGCGCCTGCAGACGCTTCTTGAAGCGATCGACCTGACCTTCGGTGTCCACGATACGTTGTTCGCCGGTGTAAAAGGGGTGACAGGCGGAGCAGATGTCAGTGCGTATCTCTGGGATGGTTGCGCCTGTTATCCAGGTGTTGCCGCAGGCACAGATAACACGCGCTTCAGCAAACCACTGGGGATGAATTGACTCTTTCATGAGATTGTCCTTGCTGCGGTCACGACCGCTTTAATCGGCGCTTCCATCCGCCGTCCCAGTGGCGGTGGTGCTGCCGTTGCCAGCCTGTTTGGTGGGCATCTCGGGATACACGCTGATCTGCTTGCGTCCCGGTCTGCCTTTTGCCTTTTCAAAAACGACGTATCCCGCAGCGGTGGCAAAGATCGTGTGATCCTTACCAAGCATCACATTTTTGCCTGGGTGGAACACCGTTCCCCGCTGGCGAACGATGATGTTGCCGGGGATGACATACTGCCCACCGTAGACTTTCACGCCCAGACGCTGTGAGTTACTGTCGCGTCCATTGCGGCTGGAGCCGCCGCCTTTTTTGTGAGCCATCTGATCTATCTCCTAGTTAAATGCGATTTCATCAATTCGCAGCCGCGTATAATAGTGACGATGCCCGCGCTTACGGCGAAACTTGGTGCGCTGGCGATATTTGAACACGATCACCTTTTTTGCGCGGTACTGCGATACTACCGTCGCCTTGACCAGCGCGCCGGCGACCAGCGGCTGCCCGATGATGGTGTTGTCGCCATCGCCGACCAGCAGCACGTCCGTGATTTCGACCTTGTGATCGACGGGCAGCGGTTCGCCGTCAGGGGTGTTCAGGCGCTCAACATCGATGGTCGCGCCCGGTTCGGCACGATACTGCCGATTGCCTGTGCGGATAATTGCGTACATGATGGAATTGGGTCTCCAATCTTCACTTCTCACCGCATTCCGCGCCGGAGCCGGAAGACGGGGAAAATTGGTCAGGCGTATACAAATTGAGTGAGAATTGTAAGATTTCTTGCCTCAGGAATCAATCCACACTTTGCTCATTCCGCCAGGAACATCGCATCACCGAATGAGAAGAAACGATACCCTTCGGCTTTTGCCGTCTCATAGGCGGACAGAATGCGTTCCCGCCCGACAAAACTGCTCACCATCATCAGCAGGGTAGATTTAGGCAGATGAAAATTAGTGATCAGCCCATCAACGACGCGCCAGCGATAGCCGGGGTAGATGAACAAGTTTGTGTCCCGTTCAAACGCGATCACCGGACGCCATGGACATGCATTTGACTCCTGTGGATACGCCGGATCGCCGCCTTCGCTCAGGACTGCGGCGGTTTCAAGCGTGCGCGCGGCGGTGGTGCCGACCGCGATCACCCGTCCGCCTGCCAGTTTGGTTTCATTGATGAGCTTGGCGTTCTCGGCGTTGAGCGTCGCCCATTCATGATGCATACGGTGGTTTTCGACTCGTTCAGCGCGGACGGGCTGAAATGTCCCCAGCCCGATATGCAGCGTGCAGTAAGCGAAGCGCACGCCGCGATTTCTCAGCTCGAGCAGCAGCTCCGGCGTGAAGTGCAGTCCGGCGGTCGGCGCGGCGGCTGACCCTGGATCGCGGCTGTAGACGGTCTGGTAGCGTTTTGGATCGGCGGCTGGCGTGTGAATATACGGCGGGAGCGGCATTTCACCGAGCTGTTCGAGGGTGTGATCGAGCGGCTGATTGAAGCGAATCACGCGCTCAGATTCGTCGCCTTCCTCAATCACTTCCGCTCGCAGACCAGTGTCCCCGAACTTCAGGAGACGCCCGACCGTGACTCGCTTTCCTCCGACCAGGGCGCGCCAGGTCAGTTCGTCCAGTCTGCGCAGCAGCAGCAGTTCGACCGTGCCGCCCGTGTCCGCTTTGACACTGCGCAGCCGCGCCGGTATCACTTTGGTGTCATTTAGCACCAGCACATCGGTAGGACGGATATAGTTGGTGATTTCGCGAAAGATGCGATGTTCGACCGTCTCCGAACTCCGCGAGACGATCATCAACCGCGATGAGTCGCGGGGTTCAACGGGAGTCTGCGCGATGAAAGAGTCGGGCAGCTCGTAATCGAAATCGGAGACGTTCATAGCAGGGATTTTTGCTCCGGAGTGCGCGGATCGACAATGCCGAGGTGGTCGTAGGCGAGTGTGGTCGCTTCACGCCCGCGCGGCGTACGCTTGAGAAAGCCAAGCTGCATCAGATATGGCTCGTAGACATCTTCAATAGTCGAGGTGTCCTCGCTGATCGACGCGGCAATCGTCGGCAGTCCGACCGGACCGCCGTTATACTTTTCGATGATCGTTTTCAAAATGCGCCGGTCGATGTCGTCCAGTCCCAGATAATCGATGTCCATCAGGTTGAGCGCTTCGCCAGCCACCGAACCGGTGATCACGCCGCCTGCGCGCGTTTGCGCATAGTCACGGACGCGCCGCAGAAGCCGTAAGGCGATGCGGGGCGTGCCGCGCGAACGGCGTGCAATCTCGGCGATTCCTTCCGGACGTGCTTCGACGTTCATCATCGTCGCGGCGCGGTTGAGGATGAACTCCAGCGCAGCCTGATCGTAGAAATCCAAACGGAAGCGCGCGCCGAAGCGGTCGCGCAACGGACCCGCCAGTAAGGCAAGCTGTGTGGTCGCGCCGACAACGGTGAAGCGCGGCAGATTGAGACGGACATTTTTAGCGGCGGGTCCCTTGCCGATGACGATGTCAAGCGCAAAGTCCTCCATCGCTGGGTAGAGAATCTCCTCGACGGCGCGCCCCAGACGATGAATTTCATCGATGAACAAGATATCGTTCTGCTTCATATGCGTTAGGATAGCCGCCAGGTCGCCAGCGCGCTCAATGGACGGACCCGCTGTGATGCGAATGTTGGCGTTCATTTCATTGGCAATGACATGTGCCAGCGACGTTTTGCCCAGTCCAGGCGGACCGTAAAAAAGCAGGTGATCGACCGGCTCATTGCGCGCTTTAGCCGCATCGACGATGATCTGCAAATTTTCGCGGACGCGATCCTGACCGACAATATCTCTGAGCAGCTTCGGACGCAGCGCCACGTTGTCGCGGTCGTCGCGGCGCAGTTTACCGCTGACGATGCGTTCATCTCCCGACATGCTGCGCTCCCATGAATAAATGTTCCATGATTTAAGTATAAAACGACTGTGAGGGCGCTTCAAGCCTGGCGTGGCTTTTGACAGCGGCAAAGGCGGGGCGTAGAATCGGAGGCGTCCTGGCATATAATGGGGAGCGCACATGGCACAGCTGCACATTTCAAAACACCCGCTGGTCAAACATAAGCTGACTGCGCTACGGGATAAGAACACCGATTTTCGCAGCTTTCGCGAGCTGATGCGTGAGCTGGCAATGCTGATCTGCTATGAAGCGACGCTGGATTTACAGTTGTCGCCGAAAACGGTGCAGACGCCGATGGGAGAGGCGCAGGGGTACAAAGCCGCTGAGATTATCGGTTTAGTCCCGATACTGCGGGCGGGCTTGGGCATGGTCGAGGGGGTGCTTCAGCTCCTTCCGTCAGTGCAGGTTTGGCATATCGGGATGTATCGAGATGAACACACGCTGCGTCCGGTGCAGTATTACAATCGCCTGCCGGAGAACACCAGCGTACAAATCTGCTTGATCCTTGACCCCATGCTGGCGACTGGAGGGTCAGCAGTGGCGACAGTCGATATTCTGAAAAAAGCCCATGTGCCGCGCATCAAGTACATGGGGCTGATCGCCGCGCCGGAAGGCGTGGAGCGGCTCAGCACAGCGCATCCTGACGTACCGATCTATGTCGCCGAGTTGGACGAACGGCTCAACGAGGTCGGCTTCATCATCCCTGGTCTTGGAGATGCTGGAGATCGCCAGTTTGGAACATAGTCCACTGATCGCGTATGGCATTGTCTTTCTGGCGGCGTTTGTGATCACGCTGCTGCTGATCCCAGTCGCACAGCAGCTGGGACAGCGTTTCGGCGTGACAGCGAAATTGGGCGGGCGTCATCAGACCGAGGGCGATGCCCGACGTGTGTCCAAGCTGGGTGGCATGGCGCTGTTCGGCGGCTTCGCTGTAGCAGCGCTGGCAGCGCAAGTACTCCCCGTCCCACGCCTTGACCCGAACGAACTGATGCGCTTCATTGGGTTGATGCTTGGCACGTTGGTTATCTTCATTGTTGGACTGCTCGATGACATTTTCACCTTCAGTTCGCTTCCACAGTATATCGGTCAGTCGATTGCTGCGGCGTGTGCCATTGCTTTTCAGATTTTCATCGAGTATTTCAACAACCCCTTGACCGGCGCGCAGACCGACTCATTTCCATACATCGTCACGGTGACGATCAGCTATTTCTGGCTGGTCGGCATGATGAACACAATGAATTTTCTGGATGGACTGGATGGGCTGGCAGCGGGGGTCACGCTGATCGCTGGATTGATGCTGTTCATCAACAGCGCTTTTCGCGTTGAGCCGGCGCAGGTGAGCGTCAGCCTGCTGCATTTAGCCCTGATCGGGACGGCGGCAGGTTTTCTGCTCTATAACTTTTATCCGGCGCGGATTTTCATGGGCGGCGGCGCGCTGCTGCTGGGTTATCTGCTTGGCTCACTCAGCATCATCGGCGGCGCGAAGATGGCAACGATTTTACTTGTCATGGGGCTGCCGCTGTTGGATGTCGGCTGGCAGGTGGTCAACCGCCTTCGACATGGACGCAGCCCGTTTGAAGGGGATCGCGGTCATCTGCATTTTCGCTTGCTCGATTTAGGTTTCTCGCAGCGGCAGATCGTGCTTGGGTATTATGCGTTCTGTTCACTGTTTGGTACGCTCACTCTGATCACCACCAGCCAGTTGTTCAAATTCATCGCGCTCGGAGTGATGATGGGGCTGATCGTGGTTGGATTCGTCCTGATCGGGCGCATGGGAAGTGCGCATCATCAAGCTGACTCAGCTTCGGCGGGCGATGTCCCGTAAGTGGTTGGGCTTTTGCCTGATGGCGCGCCAGGGATAGGCAGCGGTAGGTCATAGATGCTGTTGGCTGGAGCGCGTCGCGCGGTTTTTTCTTGCTTTTCGCGCTGCTGCTGCTTCTGCCTGATGATCTCTGCGCGGCGCATCGCAACCAGCTTGCCGTTTTGGAAGGTTGCGGAGTCGCCGCTGAAGCGCTCGATCACCGCTTCGATACTGCCTAGAACACCGATCATGAATAAATCAACTGCGATGATGACGCCGAAAGTCAATCCCAGCACGCCTGAAACTTGCGCCAGCGATCCGCTGAGCAGTGCAATCAGGATAGCCTCCCCCACGCCGAGCGCGTAGAGCAAGACGACGACGCCAGCCGCAGCAATCAATATAGGACGCCAGCCCTTAAGTGATTTCGGTTCGGGCGTCATCGTGTTGGCGATCGTGAAGATCAGGTAAAACCACAGCCATAAATCCGGGATCGCAAATAATTTGGCGGCTGCCGCGTTCAAAGCCGCTCCCGCGTTCATCTCACCGCTGATACGGTCTGGCTGGAAAATCTCTAGAAACTCCGGCACGTTCAGGATATTGTTGGCGATCAGAGTAATGATAATGATGCCGACCAGGAGCGGCGACAGGCTGATCACAGCGAGTTTGACCTGACCGACATTTTTGCCCAGCTTGACGAAATTCAGCTTAAGTTCGGCGCTTTCCTGCGTTTCGGGCCAGGCGAAGGTCGCCTCCGCGCGCACGTTCAGTAGCCCTGCCACCAGCCAGTACACGAACTCATACAATACAACGCCCGGCAGAAACAGGCAGTAATACAGAATCGTCGTTTGGCGCAGATTCTTCGTGAACAGCCAACCGACCTTGAAGAGGTGCTGGTGCAGCCAGCGCTCCAACCGCCGCATCGGATAGAGCAGCCCGATCACCAGCACCCACGGGGTGAGCAGATCGACGACGGACAGCGCTAGACGCCTTTCACTTGCGCGGCGATCTCAATCAGCTTTGTAAAATCATCCAGCCTGAGCGACGCCCCGCCCACCAGCGCGCCGTCAATATCTGGCAATGTCATGTATTCCGCCATGTTGTCCGCGTTGACACTGCCGCCATACTGGATGCGTGTCGCACTGGCGACCTGATCGCCGTAAAGCGCCGCCAGCGTCGGGCGGATCATGCCGCCGATCACCTCATTGGCAGTTTCTCCGGTAGCATTCTTGCCTGTGCCGATTGCCCAGATCGGTTCGTAGGCGATCACGATTTGCGCCATATCCTCTGCGCTGATACCGTCCAGCGCGGCGCGAATCTGCCGTGTTACGACTGTTTCCGTCTCGCCAGCTTCGCGCTGTGTGTCGCTTTCACCCACTGCGATAATCGGCTTGAGGCCCGCCTTGAGCGCAGCTTTGGTTTTCAGATTGACGCGCTCATCGGTTTCGTTGAGATAGGCGCGCACTTCCGAGTGACCGATGATGACATACTCCGCCAGCCCTTGCAGCATGTTCGGCGCGATTTCGGACGTATACGCCCCTTTTTCCTGCCAATGCACATCCTGCGCGCCGACTTTGATGTCTGTTCCTCGCAGCGCATCCGCGACAGCGGGGAGAGCAATGAAAGTTGGGCAGACCACACGCTCGACGCCCGAAAACGGCGCGATACGCGGCGCAAGCGCGTTGACAAACTCCACTGACTCAGTCAGGGTCTTATTCATTTTCCAGTTGCCGGCGATGATCGGCTGACGCATAGAGTATCCTTTATGTGAGAAGTAGTGAGGATTAGCGGTCTTTCAGCGCCGCCACACCGGGAAGCACTTTCCCTTCGAGCATTTCGAGGCTCGCGCCGCCGCCGGTCGAGATATGGGTGATCTGATCGGCGACACCCGCGTTTTCGACCGCCGCTGCTGAGTCGCCGCCGCCGATGATGGTGATCGCGCCGGCGCGCGTGCGCTCCGCCAGCAGATGCGCAACGGCAGTTGTGCCAGCGGCAAAGGGCTTTTTCTCAAACACACCCATAGGTCCGTTCCAGACGATGGTTTGAGCATCGCTGAGCTTTTGTGCGAACAGCGCGACCGTCGCTGCCCCGATATCGTAGATTGCCCAGCCATCTGGCACGCCATCCGCGATCTGAATTGTCTGCGTCTGTGAGTCATCGTCAAATTGGTCGCCGATCACGGCATCGATTGGCAGGATCAGCTTGCCGGCTGCGCGCTCCATTAGGCTGCGCGCCGTGTCCAGCGCTGTGTCCTCCACCAAGGAACTGCCGAGCGCATGTCCCTGCGCTTTAAAGAAGGTGTTCGCCATGCCGCCGCCGATCAGCAGCAGGTCGCATTTTCCGAGCAGCGACTCGATGACCGCGATCTTGTCAGAGACTTTGGCGCCGCCGAGAATGGCGACAAACGGGCGCTTTGGATTTTCCAGCGCGGTCGATAAGTATTCCAATTCTTTTTCCATCAGCAGACCGGAGACCGATGGCAGGAACTGCGTGACACCCACGGTTGAGGAGTGCGCACGGTGCGCCGATCCAAAGGCATCGTTGACGAAGATGTCCCCATGTTTGGCAAGCTGTTCCGCTAGAACAGGATCGTTCTTCTCTTCACCCGCGTGAAAACGGGTGTTTTCGAGCAGCAGCACGCCGCCTTCAGGCAGATTGGCGAGCGCCAGATCGGCAGCTTCACCGATGGCATCGGGCGCGAACGCCACATCTACGCCCAACAGCGCCGCCAGCGCGGGCGCAACAGGGGCGAGGGAATATTTTGGGTCGGGTCCGCCCTTGGGACGCCCGAAATGCGACATCAGCACAACTGACTTAGGCTGCTGCGCTAGGATCGCTTTGAGCGTTGGCACGGCGGCGCGGATGCGCGTGTCGTCGGTGATGACGCCGTTCTCAACCGGCACATTGAAATCGACGCGCACCAGCACGCGCTTGCCCTTCAGATCGACATCGCGAATGGTCATTTTATTCATGAGCGAGTCCTTTGTTTTTGATTGACCCAGGGGCGCCCAATCGGACGCCCCCAAACACGGCTTACTTGAGACGCGCGGGCATCCCAACGTTAGAGCTTGTCGCCCATCAGCTTCGCTAGATCGGCAGTGCGGCAGGAGTAGCCCCATTCGTTGTCGTACCAGCTCACCACTTTCGCCAGCGTCCCGCCGATCACCATCGTCGACTCTAAGTCGATGATACTTGAGCGCTCATCGCCCTTGAAGTCAACCGAGACCAGCGGCTCATCCGAAACGCCAAGAATCCCCTTCAGGCGTGGCGACTGCGACGCAGCGATGAAAGCGGCGCGCAGCTCTTCAGTAGTGGTCGGTTTTTCGAGCGTGCAGACAAAGTCGGTCAGCGAGACGGTCGGAGTCGGAACGCGGACAGCGAAGCCATCGAACTTGCCCTTGAGTTCGGGGATGACAAGCGCAACGGCTTTTGCCGCGCCGGTCGTGGTCGGGATCATGCTGATCGCAGCGGCGCGGGCGCGGCGCAGGTCTTTATGGGGCAGGTCGAGAAGCTGCTGGTCGTTAGTGTAGCTGTGGATGGTGGTCATCAGCGCATTGACGATGCCGAACTGCTCATGAACGACCTTGGCAGCCGGCGCAAGGCAGTTGGTTGTGCAGGAGGCATTTGAGACGACGTGATGAACAGCCGGATCATACTTGTCTTCATTAACGCCGAGGACGATAGTGATATCCTCGTTCTTCGCCGGTGCGGAGATGATCACTTTCTTCGCACCGCCTTCTAAGTGTTTGGCGGCATCTTCACGGTTGGTGAATCGACCTGTGCTTTCGATCACGATGTCGCAGCCGAGATCGCCCCAAGGCAGCTTTGCTGGGTCTTTCTCCGACAGCACGCGAAGCTGATCGCCGTTGATGACCAGACTGTCATCCCTCACCTCGACCGTGCCGGGGAAGCGCCCATAGGTCGAGTCATATTTGAACAGGTGTGCCATCGTCTTGAGGTCGCCTAGGTCGTTAAATGCGACCAGATCGATCTCATCCTTGTATTTTTCGAGGATGACGCGCGTGACCTGCCGCCCGATTCGACCAAAACCGTTGATGCCTACACGAATTGCCATGAACTCTGTCCTCCTGTGATGTCACAGCGCCAGATTTTAACCGCAGGCGCCGTGTTTTAAAACGAATGATGATGTTACGACAAGAGCAGCGCCACAAGTGATGACGGCGCGCGATACACGCGCTCTGCTTCGCACGCCGCGATGATCGCTTGCGCGAGCTTGTGTGGGTCATGCCGCCAGGGGCGCTGAACATCGACCAAATCGGCATAGCGGATTTCGTAGCGCTGAGTGATCTCATGATAGGGCGGCACGATCTCAACGTAGCGTGTGTTTTTGCCAGCATTCTCGACTGGAAAGACGTTGTTTGCCAGCACAAGCTGAAATACGCCGCGCCCAATATGCTTTTCAAGCGCCATGACGTGATCGGCGACGGAATAGCCCTGCGTTTCGCCCGGCTGCGTCGCGATATTGCAGATGTAGATTTTGTAGGCGTTGGTTGCGCGCAGCGCATCCGCGATCCCCTTGACCAGCAGATTTGGCAGAATGCTGGTGTACAGGCTTCCGGGTCCGATGGTAATGATGTCCGCTTCTAGGATCGCGCTCACGCTGCCACTGAATGCCTCAACGCGCTCAGGGAGGATGTTCAAATCGATAATCTCGCCGCCGGTCTGGCTGATCTGCGACTCACCCTGCACCTGAATGATGGTATTGGAGTCAGGCAGCCTGATCTTCGCGCTCAAAGTGACTTCGTGCAGCGTCGCAGGCAGGACGCGACCCTGAATGTTCAACACGCGCTCTGTTTCGACCAGCGCCGATTCTAGACTGCCTGTGACGCCGGCTAACGCAGTGATGAACAAATTGCCAAAAGCATGTCCTTCAAGATCGCCGCGGTTGAAGCGGTATTGAAACAGCTGCGTCATCAGGCTTTCGTCATCCGCCAGGGCAGCAATGTTATTGCGCAGATCGCCAGGTGGAAGGACGCCGAATTCGCGGCGCAGCCTGCCCGAACTGCCGCCATCGTCTGCGACGGTTACGACCGCCGTGATATTGCTGGTGAAGGATTTTAAGCCTTTGAGAACCGAGGGCATCCCGGTTCCGCCGCCAATTGCCACAACGCGGATGCCTTTGTTCAAGCGGCTGTGTGAAAGCACGGCGTCGAGGACGGGCGTTGGCATCATGCGCCGATAAGGGGCGGTGAGGCTGCGGGATAATTTGACCAGTGCTGCGATCACTGTTAGTGCGCCAACCAGCGTGATTAGACTGATTTCCAGCCATGTGATTGAAATTGCGGCTTCAACCAGCCCATCACGAACACGAATGATGCGAATCAGCCCAAGCGCGATCCCGAATGCACTGGCAATGACGCCCGCCGTCAGCAAGACCAACCAGCGCTTAACGCCGATCCCCGGCGTGAGCAGTTTTTTCAATACCTGGGGATAATTCATGCAACGCCTCTTGCCTTTGCCAGTCGTCAATGTTAGCACTCTGCGTATGGGGTGTCAAAGACGCGCGATGCTGCCATCACCGATTTTTGATAAGCCTTAAAGATAGATGAGACCGCTGCGTCAAATATTTCGCTCAGGCTTCCAGCGCTGCGCGATTACAATCAGGGCAATCGCGCTGACAGCAGCAACTGCACCGACGAAAACTGCTGCATCAAACCAGAATGCCTCTGGAAAAAGGCGGATCAATGTGTCCGATGTCAGAAACAGCCAAGAATCCCCTTCGAAGAGTGCCTCATGAAACGCGGTAAAAAATGTGTCCCAGCTCAAGAATGCCAGTAAGATGATCAAGCCGATCAGAGCAGTCGTGATCAGTCCGCCGGCGCGGAGCCCGGCGCGCAAGTGCCAGCGTCCGCGCTGCCAGAGAATGGCTGATGCCGCGATCAGCACAATTCCTATGCCCAGCGCGGCGCGATATGCCCATTCGGTGATCACTTTCACGTCCCGCATGTGACGAAGCTCCCGATTGTTAAAGAGGGGAGCGCCGCCAGGGAAAGTCAGATCGCCAAGAAAATCGATAGCTTCACTGTTCAGCAAATAATCAAGAGCATAAGGCGCATAACGGAGCCGATCCTCAAGGGTGAAGCCGTAAAAATCCGGCGGGAAATCGGGGCGATGGTACTCAAATGAGACGAAAGACATGGTCATGGCAAGACGGACGCCGATCATGACCAGCAGTGGGGGGATACAGAGCGCGATCACGATGCTGAGTGCGCGCTCTAGGTAACGAGGGGTGGTTCGGATCATTGGCTCAATTCCTGCGGAGCTGATCGGTGCCGCCGGACAGAAGAAAGTTGATCACCAGCGAGTCGACCAAGGTTTCAATCGGAGCGCGGTTATCGGTGAAGACTAAATCGCTCGACTGCGTGGGGACGAGTGACTGCACTGCCAGCACCAGCGTATCGCGCAGGAGCGGGACAGTAGCGGGCGGGAGCGCTGCGAGATTGCGCGCCAGATTTTCCGCAGTCGTGGGCTGGCGGGTCGCGACTAAGATGGTGTTGAAGGACAGCGGCACGTCCATCGTGTGAACGGAGGGGAAAACTTGGAGCAGGGTAGCGGTCAGCGCCTCAACCAGCCGCCGATCCGTGTTTGTCCGTCCGACGTTGACAGCGACAGCTCCATTATCGGTCAGTTTATCGCGGACTTCGCGGAAGAATTCGACGGTAGTCAGATGCCAGGGGATGTAAGGTGGGCGATAGGCATCGACGCCGATCACTGTATAACGCCGATCCAGCCGGTTGAGCCGGAAGCGGCCGTCGTCGGCATAGGCGGTCAGATTGGGCATGGTCATTTCAAAAAGGGCGCGCCCGACATCGATGATTTTGCCATCAATTTCAATGCCCTCGATAGGGATTGCGCCGTAGACGTGGGTATACTGGCGTGGGATCGTCCCTGCAGCAAGCCCGATCACCGCCAAGCGCTCGACCTGTTCTGGCGTGAAGGGAGCTGCGTTGAAGTAAGGGGCAGCAAGGAAGAAATCCCAGGTCTGCCCAAAGCCGTAGATTGTCGGATGATAGCGGCTGTGAATGCCCTGACCTTCGTTCAGATATAGATAGCGATTGCCGGCGCTGTCTTCCTGTACCTGAATGTAATTGTAGCCGCTTTCAGTCTCGTACAGGATGGTTGATCCTTCAGCGGCGGCGCGGATCGGCTGCGACATGACCAGCAGGGCGAGTCCGGCGACAACAGCGGGCATCCACGCAAGTTGAAGCGCTGAGCGCGGCTGCTCACCCCACAGCCCGATCATGCAGACGACGTACAGCGATCCGGAGAACAGCATGAATGTCCCAAACGTGCCAACTTCGGGAATAATGAGCAGCGCAGGCAGAAACGTGCCGATCAGACTGCCAAGTGTGCTGATGGCGTAAATCCGACCGGAGACTTTGCCAGCGGACTGCACGTCGGACACGGCGAGCCGAATGGCGAAAGGTGAAGCCGTGCCGAACAGCGTGATCGGCGCGGCGAACAGCACCAGCACGGACACAAACGATCCCAGGATCAATCCGGCTTCCAGTTCGGCGAAGGCGCGGGCAGCTTCCGCCAGGACGGGGCGCGCGATAAGTGGGACAAGCGCGCTCAGGAATGCGCCCCAGATCAGGATACGATAGAGTGTCTTCCGATGGGGAGAGCGATCTGCCCACCAGCCGCCGAGAAAATATCCGGCGGTCAGGTACAGGAGGATTAAGCCAATCACATTTGCCCAGATCAGATTGCTCGTGCCGTAGATGCTGCCGAGCAGCCGCGAAGCGGTCATCTCAATGGCGAGCGTCGTCATGCCGCTCACGAAAATGACAAGGTAAAGAAATCGGTTTGATCTCATTAAAAGGGTCGTTCCTCGCAGATTACAATGGACGCTGTGCCAGCGCGATAGCGATGTCATCGCCCATGCGCACGATGAGCGCTGAAATGTTCGATGCGCGCAGAGCGGTCTGGACAGGTTGAATATCGACCGACGCGCCGAATGAGATTGGGTCGATAAAGATCGCCATCGGGCGGATGCCCTTTCTCTGCAGCAGCCTTGCCTGCGCGATCCAGCCGGTATCGGTCGAGGAGGTGATGATCAGCAGCGTTGTGCCGCGCGTCAGGTAAGGTGTCTCCAAAATGAGCATCTGCGCAAGTGACAGGCTGGTCAGGCTTCGCGCCACCGCCAGCGCTTCTAGAATGTGGTTGAGCTGGCGCATCCCACGGTCGGGCTGCAAGACTTCCCGATAGGGTAGGTATGCGGCAAAGCCGAGCGCGCGATCTGACTCGATGATGAACTGCGCGAGCGATGCAGCGATCACGACCGCATATTCTTCTGTGGAGGTCGCGATTTCGCGTCCATTGGGGATGGCAGCGCCGCGCTGTCCATTCTGATACTCTATTCGTCGCGTGCCGGGAGCGTCGACAAGGCTGCTGACGGAAAAGTCCACAAATAACCAGACATCGACTAGCGGATCAAGCTCAAATTCTTTGACCATGAATTCGCCGCGCCGCGCTGATGACCGCCAATGAATACGATTCAGGCTGTCACCCGGCATATATTCGCGCACGCCCGCTGCATTGGTCGTCACATACGGAGTGCGACGGCGACGCGCATCGCCTCCTGATAAGATGCCAAGCGGCAGCTCGATATGGCGCATGGGCAGGACAATTGGATAGACGACGAGGCGCGTCACTGCTGAAATATAGCGCGGCGACAGGAATAAGCCGAAAGGATCGCCGCTTATCAGCGTCATAGGACCCAACTGAAACTCCCCGCGCGCAACACAGGCTGTTTTGACCTGCCAGTGATAACTGCGCCGAATCCCAATGGCTGGCGCGACGTGGCTTGCCTGATGACCGGGTAAGTTCGAGTGATCGCGAATCTCCAGCCACAACTTAGGGAGAAAAGCGCGGTTGCGCACGATAAATTCCTCTTCCAGGGTGCTGCCAACTTGAGCGCGGCGCGAGCGCGTCCGTCGGGTGATGCTGATCCAGCGAACGGCTGTCCATGCCCAGAAAAATGAGGCGATCAGGAGTCCGCCTAGAACATAAGCGACACTGAAAAAGATCGCGCGCCCGCTGAACAGACCGGCAAGCAAACTGAGGATAATCAGCAGGTAGATGGCGTTGCGACGGGGCAACATGGAATCAGCGCGCCGAAGCGCCTGGAACGGGAGTGCTGGCGACAATTTCCTGAATGATCGTCCGCGACGTGATGTCTTTCACGCGCGCCGTTGCGCCCACGATCACCCGATGCGCCAGAGTCACTTCCGCCAGCGCTTTCACATCGTCGGGGATGACGTAATCGCGTCCCGCCATTGCGGCGCGCGCCTGCGCGCAGCGGAATAACGCAAGCGAGCCGCGCGGACTGCTGCCGAGGTAGACATCAGGATGACGACGGGATGCATTGACCAGCGCAACAATATAGTCCTTGATCTCCTCAGCGGCGTAAACATCGCGCACAGCACGCTGCGCTGCGATCAATTCTGCTGCTGAGACAACCTGGAACGTGTTCTGAATAGGATGATCGAACTGCTGCGTGGTGAGAATCGCTTTTTCCTCTGCTGCGCCGGGATAGCCGAGATGAATGCGCAGCATGAATCGGTCGAGCTGTGCTTCGGGAAGCGGAAAGGTTCCCTCGTATTCGATGGGATTCTGGGTCGCCAAGAGCAAAAACGGCTCTTGCAGCATATAACTGATCCCGTCAACGGTCACCTGCTTTTCCTCCATTGCCTCAAGCAGCGCCGCCTGAGTTTTAGGAGTGGCGCGGTTGATTTCATCAGCAAGTACAATCTGCGCCATGATCGGACCCGGTCGATATTCGAATTCGCTCGTCTTGGGATTGAAGATCGAGACGCCGGTTACATCGGTGGGCAGCATGTCAGGTGTGAACTGGATGCGGCTGAATGTGCAGCCGATGGATCGCGCTAGCGCACGCGCCATCATCGTTTTGCCGACGCCGGGAATGTCCTCGATCAGGATATGACCCTGACACAGCAACCCTAGAACAGTCAGGCGAATCTCATTCCGTTTGCCAATGATGACCTGCCCAACACTGTGCGCAATGCGTTCGGCGACCTGCTGCACCAGCTCAACCGATGCAGACCGCGCAGGCGTGCCGCGGCGAGTTTCCATTTGCGGATCAGGCATAACTGACCTTCGATCTAACAGAAAGAACATCGTTAGTATAGCAGCAAGATGCGCTCTGAACACCCTCGGTCGTCTGATGACTGTTTAACGATTCGCATGCGCTTCGGCTTGTACATCCGCTGTAAATGCAGTTAAAATATGGCGTATTTTATCCCGGCGTTTGGCTGGGTTGACTTGTTCAGGAGCGTGCGAGATGCCTAAGTCACGGACGGATTTAATGGTGGATCGCTTGCGCGATCTCCAGGCGACAACCCCGGAAGTGGAAGCTTCAGCCGTCGTCAGTGTCGATGGTCTGACAATTGCGTCGTCTTTGCCCGCAAACTTCGAGGAAGATCGGGTCTCTGCCATGTCCGCTGCGATGCTGTCACTGGGGGAGCGGATCGCCAGCGAACTAGGACGCGGCAGTCTGGACCAGGTCTATGTCAAGGGCGATGATGGCTACGTCATCCTTATGTCCGTCGGTGAGGAAGCGGTGCTGACGACGCTGGTTCGCGAAGGTGCGCGGCTCGGTTTGATCTTTCTCGATATGCGCCGGACGGCAGACGATCTCGCGCGTTTGGTGTGAATTTCTCTTCATGAGTCAGAAATTGATGTGAGGGTGGGAAGGCATTGCTTGGGCTTCTCATCCTGAATTGACTCATCGGGTGAGCAGCGGGGAATAAATGTGACGAAACCGAAGTATATTTTTTGCACGGGCGGCGTGGTGAGTTCGGTTGGCAAGGGTGTGACCGCTGCTGCGATTGGACGCATTCTGAAAGCGCGCGGGCTGAAGGTTGCGATCCAGAAGCTCGATCCCTATTTAAATGTCGATCCGGGGACGATGAGTCCTTATCAACACGGCGAAGTCTTTGTCACCGCCGATGGCGCAGAGACCGATCTTGATCTAGGGCATTATGAGCGGTTCATCGATGAAAATCTCAACCGCGCTTGCAACGTCACAGCGGGGCAGGTCTACAGCCGCGTGATTGAGCGCGAACGGCGCGGCGATTTTCTGGGCGGCACAGTGCAAGTCATCCCGCACATCACCAACGAGATCAAGCATCGAATTGCGTTGGTTGGTAAAGAAACCAATGCGGATGTCGTCATTGTGGAAGTTGGCGGCACGGTCGGTGATATTGAAGGTCAGCCGTTCCTTGAAGCGATCCGCCAGATGCGCATGGCGCTGAGCCGCAGCGACGCGCTGTATCTGCATGTGACATTTTTGCCCTACATCGGCGCGACCGGCGAACTTAAAACCAAGCCTACGCAGCACAGCGTCCGCGATCTGCGCAGCATGGGCATTCAGCCGCAGGTGATCGTGGCGCGAACGGACTATCCGGTCAGCAAGGATGTCATCGAGAAGCTGGCGCTGTTCTGCGATGTGGACAGCCGTGCGGTTGTGCCGCTGGTGACGACCGATCTGGTGTACGAGGTTCCGCTGGTGCTGGAAGATGTGGGATTGGGCGATTATATTGTCGAGCATTTTCGCTTGGACTGTCCGCCTGCTGATCTTGACGATTGGCGGCGCATGATTGACCGAATGCGCGAGGCGCGCGAACCAGTGCGCATCGGCGTGGTCGGCAAATATGTCGAGCTGCATGATGCCTACATGAGCATGAAAGAGGCGCTGTTTCATGCCGCCAGTGCCTGTGATCGCCGCCTTGACCTGGTCTGGATCGACTCAGGTGATCTGGAAAAAGAGCGCGGCTGGAACGAACTGCGCAGCGTTGACGGGATCGTTGTGCCGGGCGGATTCGGATATCGCGGTGTTGAAGGCAAAATCCGAGCTGGGCGCTACGCGCGGGAGCATAAAATCCCGTATCTGGGCTTGTGTCTAGGAATGCAGACGATGTGCATTGAGTTTGCCCGCAGCGTTATCGGATTAGAAGATGCTAACAGCGCTGAGTTTGAAGTCAGCAGCGATCACTACGTCATCCACATGATGACGGAACAGCGCAGCATCACCGAATTGGGCGGCACGATGCGTTTGGGTGTATATCCCTGTGATCTGCAAGACGGCTCAAAAGCGCGTATGGCATATGGCGGCGTGGAGCGGGTTTTTGAACGTCATCGCCATCGATTTGAATTCAATAATGCTTACCGGGAGGTGTTTGAACGCAGCGGGATGCGTTTCAGCGGTCTGAGTCCGGATCGGATGCTGGTCGAAATTGCCGAAGTGGCAGATCATCCGTTCATGGTTGGCACGCAGTTCCATCCGGAGTTTTTGAGCCGACCGAATTCGCCACATCCCTTGTTTCTGGGTTTGATCAAAGCTGCCCTTAAGCGTCAGGCGCAGACCACCGCGCCGCTGCTGCATTTGGAGACAGAGGAATAGTATGACTCTCGAAACATTTGTCACCTCAATGCCAAAGGTTGAACTGCACGTCTATCTCGAAGGCGCTGTCAGCAGAGACATTCTCTCCATGATCGCCGATCAGAATGACATTCCGGCTTCAATGAAGCATTTCAACGACTGGCTCAATCAGGTTACAAAACCTGACTTCAAGCGCCTCTACGATCTAATTAAAATGACGTGCAGCTGGCTCCAGACCGGCGATGATCTGACGCGGATCGTTTATGAACTGGGCGTTGCCTTGCATAAGCAGAACGTGGTCTATGCCGAGGTCAGTGTCAATCCCGTCTTGTATACCGGATTGAGTCTGACGATGGAAGACTTCATGGCGGCAGTCCATGATGGTCGGGAGCGTGCGCGTCGCGGCTGGGGTATTGAGATGGCATGGATTGTCACGCTGCCGCGCGATGAACCGCGACGTGCTGATGAGATTGCGCGCTTTGTCACTAGTGCAGCGGCGCGCCGCTATCATGTGGTTGGCTTGGGCTTGAGTGGAAACGAGAACGCACAGCCGGTCGGTCAGTTTGAGCGGGCATTCAAATCGGTGGAAAAGAAGGATGTGCCGCGGATTGTGCGTGCTGGCGACTATTCAGCCCTAGAAGGCGTCCGCAAGGCGTTTGAGGTGCTGATGCCCACGCGGATTGTGGACGGGCGTGGTGCGTGGGAGTCGCCTGAACTGATGGCGCGCCTGATCGATCAGCGCGTGCCGATCTGTGTCAGTCCGCGCCGCGTGCTTGCGCATGGCTGGGCATCGAACCTGGCTGATTATCCGCTGAGAAAACTTTATGACGAGGGTGTAACGCTGATCGTCGGGTCGGACATGCCCACCTTCTACGGGTCACTGGCGGCACAGTATCGACTGCTGGTCGATCAGGGCGGGTTCACAGCCGATGAACTTGAGGACATTGCCCTGGCAGCAGTGCGCATGAGCTACCTGCCCGATGAGGATAAGGCAGCGCTCGAAGATCGCTTCCGCAATCAGTATGCTCAGCTCCGCGCTGAACATTTGCCGCAGATGGCTTAGCCGGCTCACTCTTGAGCGTGAAGCATCTCCAGGACTTCGCGCAAAACCTGACGGACGCTCGACTTTTGCAGTGCGTTGCAGGGGATAATTGTCACACTGTCTCCGAGCTTCGTGCCGCGCTGAACTTCGGACAGGTTTACCGCCTCAGGGAGATCGCTTTTATTTGCGACCACCAGGTACGGGACATCGGCAAATGCTAGAAACTGCTTGATGATGACTTCTGCCTCTGGAAACGAGGGAGGGTCAGTGCTGTCAATCAAGACGATGAACGCCTGCATTTCCCTTTGCAGAATGTCGCGCATGAAATCGAAACGGGTTTGACCAGGCGTGCCAAACAGAAAGATGGTGTCGCCGTTGAGGGTCACGCGCCCAAAATCCATCGCCACGGTGGTCTCTGCTTTGATGGTGCGATCTTCTGTTGTAACCGCTTTTTCGGTTGTCACAACTGGAATGTCGGAGATGGTCTTGATAAACTGCGTCTTTCCCGAATTAAAAGTTCCTGTGACAACCACTTTGTAACTGCCCACGCTGCACCTCGCATTCAGCGTATTACGGATTGCCTTCGGTCTGGTGCTTGAAATCGACAAATCGGTAGCCAACTCCGCGCTCGGTCAAGATGTATTTCGGATTGGACGGGTCTTCCTCGATTTTTTCGCGCAGGTAGTTGACGTACAATCGGACATAGTGCGCCTCGTCACGATATTCATAGCCCCAGACCTTTGCCAGAAGCTGGTCATGCGGCACAGTCCAGCCTGCATTCTCGACCAGATGAAAGAGCAGCAGATATTCGGTTGGGCGGAGCTTGATGCGCTCATCATTGACAATGACTTCACGTCGATTGAAATCGATGCTTAAACGATCATCGATCTTCAGCACCGCCTTATCTGGGGTAGTATTGGGGCGTTCGGTTCGCCTCAGCACTGCCTTGATGCGGCTGCTGAGTTCGCGCATCCCAAACGGCTTTGGAATGTAGTCATCCGCGCCAAGTTCAAGCCCGTAGACAACGTCGTTTTCCTCGCCCTTTGCAGTCAGCATGATGACCGGAATATTGGAGAATTCGCGCAGCATCCGCAGCGTCTCAAAGCCATCTAACTCTGGCATCATCACATCGAGCAGTATGAGATCGGGCAGGCGCGTGCGCACTACGTCGAGCGCTTCAATACCGTTGTGAGCTTCAATGACCTGATGTCCTTCAAGCTCCAGGTTGCGCCGGATCATGCTGATCATGCGCGGTTCATCGTCCACCACGAGGATTAGCTTGCCCTCACGTCCGTGAGAAAGCGGAATTTTACTGCTCATTGCCTGATGCGCCTTAGTCGTTGCGGAATGGAAGCACGAACTGTTCTTCCTCAGCTTCAGTGGGCAGGACTTCGATAAAAGTAATGCGCCACCAGGGGAAGACAATTGTGGTAACGCCTTCTTCAAGCCAGTTGACTTCTTTATCCGCGCGGTCGCGCGGGTTCTTGCCAATCACGGCAACATCCTGAAGGTTGGGCATTTCGTCGAGATCGATCTTGATAGGTTCGGCGTTGGCAATATGCATCAATACTGTGATCATGGATTATCTGAATTTTGCTTGAAGTAAATGTGAGCGACTAACTTGCCGAGACGAATTTCATCTCCGTCGCGCAGAACACGAGGTTGATCGCGGACGAGGCGATGACCGTTGAGCAGCGTCCCATTCGAACTACCCATGTCAATGAGTGTCAGCGTGTCGTCAGTGCGATAGATCGCGGCGTGGATTCTGGAAACCCCTTTTTCGAGCGCGCCATGCGGAGTCAAATCGAGATCGGGCTTTGGAGCATTGCCACCATCGTAACGTCCCAGAATGACGCGATTGTTCGGGCTGATACGCAGCGGCTCCTGCGAGTCGCGAATATGCAGGACTACGACCGTATCCAGATCGAATTTGGCGCTGCCCCATGAGCTGAAGGATACGGCATCGCTGTCGAGATCGATCTGTTTTGTTTTTACTGCCGCGTTGATGTTGGAGAGCAGGTTCTGACCGCATTCCTCACAGAAAAGCGAGCCTTCGCGGTTCTTATGTGAACATGACGGGCAGATTTTCACGATTTCGTCTCCATGCTGGCTTCAAGTAACAAACTTCGTGTCTGGTACTTCAGGTCTTTACGACCTTTTTCGGATAACTGGTTGGTCATCGCCACGCGCTGCGCTTCGCGGCGCGCCTGCTGCGCCAGCTCTGGCTCGCCCAGTTCAAGCAAGCGCGTGGACAGGAATTCCAATCGCTGTGTCGCCTCGCGGATATCGCCGCGCTCAAGCGCTTCCTGGGCGCGCTCTTGCAGCCGATACAGCGACAGCTTGCCCAGCGCCTCAAGGATGTTGGGCGGCGTCTCTTCCATTGGCGGATTATCCATGACTTCAAAAGAGATGTCGTTTAAACCCATGCATTTAGTATTTTTGTTCGCCAGAATATCGCCAACAGCGACGATGCGCGCCAGCGAACGAAATCCGAGCGTTAATTTTGCCGGAATTTCGAGCTGAAGCAAGACCGAGACGGAGCGATGTCCCTGCAAGTTGCCCAGCGGAATGGTCGGTCCGTCAATGGAAAGCGGCTGCGGGCTTGGCGCGAGCTTAAACGCTGACTCCAGCCGAATGTCAGGATCGGGAGCCACTGAAAGCTGAAGCCGCTCAGCGAAGACATTTGAGAGATTACGCACATATTCATTAAGGAACCGCACAACAGTACCAGGAGAACTGATATACTCCGTACGTCCCCCAGTGATCGCGGTCATATTGTCCAGGAATTGATCATTCCAGTCTTCGCCCAGACCCATCGCGCTGATCGTGATGCCCTCTTTGCCAACTTCCCTTGCCAGCTCGATGCAGCGCTGCTCATCGCCGTAGGTTCTGCCATCGGTGATCAGGATGACATGATTCACAAGGCGAGGCGCCATAAAGGTTCGGTTTTGCGCAATCCCTGCTGAAAGACCTTGAAAGATTTCCGTGCTTCCGAACGGATGGATCATGCTGATGCGCGCCTTCAATGACGCCTTGTCTGTCGTCATCATGGTGGTGGCTGGGATGACCACATCCGCTGTGTCATTAAATGACACCACCGAAAGGATGTCGCCCGGTTTCAATTGATCGATGATCTGATGCGCAGCAATCTTCACTTTGTCCATTCGTGTGTCTTTCATGGACTTGCTGCAATCCAGCACCAGGGTTAAATTGAGCCGCGCGTCACCATTTTGCTGCATTTCTGCGCGCGGATCAGGGATGATCTCCGAGAGTAGAAAAATGATCTGAGGTTCATCGAGGAGCGCGACCGTGCGTTTGTTGGCGATAGTGCGGAGCATGAACACCAGCCGATCCTCAGGGTAGAGCAGGCGGGCTTTGGCGTCATACTGGCTGCGCTGAGCCGGATCGATCAGCAGTTCATAAGCGACGGTGATATCCTGAAACTGTGCCACTGCGCCGGGATTGTGCTTGTTGAGATCAGGGTGAAGGCGGCGTGCTGCCTGCCGATATGCCTTCTTAATTTCGTCGCTTGTCGCATCTACATGGACGCCAAGAACGGCATATGGATCGATGTCGATGTTCATTGCGCGCCCCTCTTTCTCGGAGGATTAGTCCGGCATCTGCAGCAGAACGACAGTAATGTTATCCTGTCCACCTCGTTGGAGTGCCAGTCTAATAAGCCGGTCGCAGGCTTCAGCGGGCGATTTCGACTGGCGAACGGTTTCTAGGAGTTCTTGATCGGGGACAAGGTTCCAGAGTCCGTCGCTGCAGATGAGCAGCCTTGAACTGGGCGGCAGACGGCGCGTCAGGGTGTCAACTTCAACCGCTTCACTCTGTCCCAGCGCGCGATACAGAACGTTGTGCTGTGGATGTTCCTTTGCTTCTTCTGGGGTTAACTGATCCAGCTCAATGAGCCGCTGGACAAGCGAATGATCGCGCGTCATCTGTTCAATGTGATTGCGATGGATCAGATAAATTCGGCTGTCGCCGACATGCGCAATGTGCGCCATTCCAGCGATGACGACGCAGCCTGATAGCGTTGTTCCCCCATCAGGCACTTTGCTGTTGAGATCGGCGTTTGCTTTTTCGACCGCTTTGATAAGCGACTCGCTGATGGCGCCCTGATTGGCGCTGTCACCGCTGATCATCGGCAGAAAGATGTGCTTGATCACATAACTGCTGACACTTCGCGTGACAAGTGCGGCGGCTTTTTCCCCGTCGTGGTGTCCACCCATGCCATCTGCGACGAGAAACAGCCCGAAATCAGGGATGTCATCAACGCTGCGCGCGGCTGAGAAGAAAGTGTAGGCAGCATCCTGGTTGTTGCTGCGAACAGCGCCGATATGAGATGCCACGCTGTAGATCAGATGGGATTGAGTCTGCAGTGTTTCTATATCTGTTGTCAGCTCGCGTGTCGCCCCATCCAAGTTCAAGTCCGCGATACTGTCCGGGTCGAGCGGTTTTGTAACGATAGGTTCTCCAGACAGCTCAAGCGTTTCGCTCTCATCAGGAGCATTCTCTTCCTGGTCGAGGTTCGGCAGCAGTTCAGTCGATTTCGAAATCTCTATACCGGACGACTGACTGCCAGTCGATATGCCAGCAGGCGCTGACTCATCTGGTTCAGGCTTCTCTTGGCTGGTATGGGTGATGTTGCCAGATTGTCCACCGACCAGACGCCGCAGGAAGTTCATTTGCAGCCCCCCCAGAAAATACAGTTCAATACTTTTTTGACTCGCGTCATCCAGGACATTGACAGCCTCTTTAGTTTACCAGCGGGAGGGCATACAGATGATGATCCATCGATCCGATCAGCAGCAGATCGCCGATGATATAGGGCATTGCGGTGATCGCGCCGCCGGTTTTGAAGCGCCATAGCTCTTTGCCGCTTTCAGCGTCGAGACAGTAAAGCGTTTGATCTGTGCTGCCAAAGTAGAGCAGTTCGCGATGGACAATCGACGCGGCGACAATCGGTTTTTCCGACTTGAACTTCCATTTTTCTCTGCCGCTCTGTGCATTCAGCGCGTAAAGGTTGCCATCTGTGGAACCGATGATCACCAGCGACTTATACAGGGTCGGCGAGGCGATGATCGGCCCGTTGGTGCGAAAACGCCACGAATTGAAACCCGTGTTGGCATCGAGGCAGTAGATGAAATTGTCGGATGAACCGATATAGCAGACGCCTTCGTTCATATCGACGATGGGTGATGAAATGACGCTGCGCTTGGTGCGATAGCTCCATTTTCGATTGCCGGACAGGCTGACGGCGATCACCTCTCCGGAGTCAGCGCCGACGATAACCAGTTCATTGGTCACGAATGGACGACTGCGAACCGGCGTACCAACATCGAACGACCAGATTGGTCGTCCGTTGAGAGCGTTCAGTGCGTAAAGCCGACCATCGTCACTGCCAAAGAAAACGTGATCGTGCGCTAGGCGTGCAGTGCTGCGAATCCGATCCTTAGTGCTGAATGTCCATGATACACGCCCTTTAGCGACATCGAGGGCGTAGAAATGGAAGTCCTCCGATCCGAACAGGACATTCCGGTTAGTCTCATCGATAATGGGCGAGGAGGCGATCCCGCCGCGGGTTGGAAATTTCCAGACCAGCTCGCCCGTATCCAGCTTGACTGCCCAGACATTGGTATCGTAGGAACCGACCAGTGCCAAATCCTTGAAGGCGGCGGCGCTGCATCGAATTTCATCTTCGGTTTTGAACTTCCAGCGCGGCTGGATCGAGGCAGAGGCGCTGATATGCTCGAAGGCACTTGTACCAATGCTGCCATTTGGCATCGGGGGTTGTGAAAGAGGAGTTCCAGCGCCGCCCGCCATCCCGATATTCAAGGCGATCTGCGACCGTCCGCTGCGCAGCGCCTCCAAATCGGCTTTCATGGCTGCGCAGCTCGGATACCTATCCGATTGATTGAGCGCCAGCGCCTTGTTGACAATCGCGATCAGAGCGGGCGGCGCGTTTGGGTTCAAATCGCCGATGCGCCGCTCATGAAAGCTGAACGGCGCTTCGATGCGTGGGTCTTTGCGGGTCAACAGATGATGAAGCGTTGCTCCCAGACTGAAAATGTCGCTTTGAGGCGAGATTTCGCCGCGATACTGTTCAGGCGCAGAGTATCCTTCTGTGCCGATCATCGTGTGCTGACGGACACGGCTGTCGAATGATTTCGCGATGCCGAAGTCGATCAGGCGCACTTTGCCCAGCGTATCGATCATCACATTGGAAGGCTTCATATCGCGGAAGATGATCGGCTGCGGTTCCTGACTGTGCAGATAGCTGAGCGCGTCGCAGATTTCAATCGCCCAATCGACAATTTTCTCAACTGGCAGGTCTTTTGTCTTCTGCAGAATGAGTTCAAGATCGCTTCCGTTGATGAATTCCATCACAATATAAACGCGATCATTGAGATCGAAGAAATCGAAGATTTTAGGGATCGCAGGATGGCTGAGCGTGGCGAGAATGTTGGCTTCGCGCTGAAACGTCTTGACCATCGATGAGCGCACGGTCGGATCAGGGGTGTTAGTGTGCATTTCCTTCACAGCGACAAGCTTCTTCACGTCAGTGAAGTGCAGGTCGCGCGCCTGATACACAGTCCCCATACCACCCACACCAATTACACCTGTAATCCGGTATCGGTCGTGCAGGACGAAGTTAGGCTGCAGGGAGCTTTCCTGCGGTGTATCTGCGGTTGCCCGTGTGGGAAACTTTTGTGTTTCAGGCATTCGTGTTTGCCTTGCCAACTGCAATCATTGACGATAAGATCAGGTGAATGATGATACACCTTGAATTATTATAGTAAAGCTGACAAAATACCGCAATTGATCAGCTGTGGGGCGCTTTCAAACCTAGTTTCATGCCGATCCCAATGAGTCTGTCAGCTTACCTGCACATCCCGTTTTGTGCCTTTAAATGCTCTTACTGCGCGTTCAACACCTATACTCACATTGAACACTTGATACCGCGTTTTGTCGAGGCACTGTGCCTTGAGATTGCCGTCGTCGGTAATCAACGTCCTCATCAGTGTCTGTGGACAATTTTTTTTGGCGGCGGCACGCCAAGTCTGTTGTCTCCTCAACAGTTCGAGCAAATCCTTGAAACGCTGGATCGCCATTTTGATGTCCAGCCGAATGCGGAAGTCACGCTTGAAGCCAATCCCGCCGATCTGCGGATTGGTGGTGTGGTTTATTTAGCTGCGCTGCGCGCTCTTGGCATCAACCGCATCAGCCTCGGAATGCAGTCTGCCAATGCCAATGAGCTGAAGCTCTTTCACCGCCGGCATGACAACGATGATGTGGCAGGTGCGGTGCGGTCGGCACGCGCGGCGGGGTTCGACAATCTCAATCTCGATCTCATCTATGGCGCGCCGCATCAGACGATAGACTCCTGGAAAAATACGCTTGAACAAGCTGTGGCGCTTCAGCCGGAGCATCTGTCGCTCTATGCGTTGGGGATCGAAGACGGTACGCCAATGAAAGCCTGGGTCGAGCGCGGGCACTTGCCTGCGCCAGATGACGATCTGACCGCTGATATGTATGAACTTGCGACCGATGTGCTGGCAGAGGCTGGTTACATTCAGTATGAGATCAGCAATTGGGCGAAGCCGGGTCGAGAATGCCGCCATAACCTTCAATACTGGCGAAATTGGCAGTATCTCGCTTTCGGGCCTGGCGCTCATGGTTTTGCAGGGGGAGTGCGCTATGCCGTCACGCGGTCACCGCACTGGTATATCAAGGCGATGATGCAGCCTGCTTCAACGATGCTGCCATATCCGCGTTCACCAGCCGTCGATCAGGCGGTGGAAGTTACGCGAGAGGATGAGATCGCGGAAACATTGATCATGAATCTGCGCTTGCTGCGCGAGGGCATGTCATTGTCCGAGTTTGCGGCGCGGTTTGGAGCCAGTTTGATGAGTCTGCATGGCGATCATTTCAGGCGCGCTGAGTCGCTGGGCTTGATTGAGATCGCGCCTGACTACGTCCGTCTGACCCGCGCCGGCAGACTGCTCAGCAATCAGGTCTTCCAAGGGTTGGTCTAATACGTGCGCTTGAACAGCCATGCGCTGAGCGCGCGCAGTCCTTCTAGCCTAGACTCTGGCGTGCCAGACTGTGCCAGCGCGTCCAGTGCGCGCTGATAGTACTGTGTCTCCATCTCGACAGCGTACTGCTGGGCGCCCAGGTTGTCAAGGATCGCGACTGCTTCTGCAATGTCTTCATCGGTGAACGAGTTGCATCTGAACAGCTCCGCCAGACGCGCGCTGCGCTCCAGTCCATACAGGATTGGCAGTGTTTTTTTGCGCGAGATGATATCTGTAGCAGCGGATTTGCCCGTTGTTGATGGATTCCCCCAGATTCCGAGAATATCGTCGCGAATTTGAAAAGCGAGACCTAGATTGAGACCGAACGCAGCAAATGCCTCTGCCACTGCGGCTGCTGCGCCGCCGCACAACGCGCCGATCTGGGCGCAGCACGCCACTAGGGCTGCCGATTTCCCCCCGATCATCGACAGATACTGATCGATAGTCACATCTGCCTGCTTTTCAAAGCGCATATCGAGATGCTGCCCGCGCGTTAGCTCGATATTGGTACGATTGAAGATGTCCCAGATATTTAACACAGTCGTTGGGGCAAGTGTGGTGGTGCTGAGCTTGTGCATCGCGCTGTATGCTAAAGCAAACATGGCATCACCTGCGTTGATCGCGTTGGCGACCGACCAGATTTTCCACACCGTTGGGCGACCGTGCCGAAGCGGGCTGTCATCCTGAATGTCGTCGTGAATGAGTGAGAAGTTGTGCAACAGTTCGACAGCAGCAGCAGCAGGGAGCGCCTGCCGCCAGTCTCCGCCGATCGCTTCAGCGGAGAGCATCAGCAGCAGTGGACGGATTCGCTTCCCAGTCGGTTGATGATAAGGCTGATCATGTTCATCGACCCATCCAATCGCATAGCGCAGCATGACCCCGAAATCCGGCGCATCCGGGATGGATGCGATGATCTGCCGCATCAGCGCATCAAGTTCTGGAAAAAAACGCGCGGCAACCTCCGCAATCATGAATGCTCCGATACGATTAATTCGACTCGACTGAGCGCCTCAATATTCGCTGCGCCGCTGCATAGCATAACAATCCGTATCTGCGCGATCAGCTCTCTGGTGAAGCGATCCAGCGCCTCTGGAGACTCATCGGCGGCTTTCAGAAATGGGCTGGCGAGTCCACCGAGCTGAGCGCCTAATGCGATGCACTTAGCGACATCGATCCCATCGCGCAGACCGCCGCTGGCGATCACGGGGAGCGCAGGCGCGGCGCGTCGGGCATAGCGGATAGCGTCGGCAGTGGGTATGCCCCAGTCGGCAAATGCAGCAGCGACATTGGCATGAAAGGCGTTTGGCGCGCGATGGTATTCGACTTCGCTCCAGGATGTGCCGCCTGCGCCTGCCACATCGACAGCGGCAACGCCGGCATTGACCAGATTGCGAACGTCGCGCTCTGAAAAGCCCCAACCGACTTCTTTGGCGACCACCGGGACTGGGAGGCTGCGGCAGACTTGTTCGACTTTCGCCAGCAGCCCAGCGAAATTCGTATCACCCTCTGGCTGAACCGCTTCCTGAAGCACATTGAAGTGCAGGATCAGTGCATCTGCTTCGATCATATCGATGACACGGCGGCATTCATCGAGGCTGTAGCCGTAGTTGAGCTGAACCGCGCCCAGATTGGCAAAGAGCAGAATATCGGGCGCAATGTCTCTCACCTGATAAGTATATGCTAGGTCGGGATTTTTGATTGCGGCGCGCTGCGATCCCAGCCCCAGCGCGATCCCATGCGTCTGTGCGGCTTCCGCTAAGCGGCGATTCAGCCGCAGCGCCATCTCAGCGCCCCCCGTCATGGACGAAATCAGAAGCGGGGCGCGCAGCGTTTTACCAAACAGAGAAACTGACGTATCGATGTCGGCAAGATCAAGCTCTGGCAGAGCAATGTGCATAAAGCGCAGTCGTTCTAAGCCGGTTTTCAGCCGTGGAAACTGCACATCTTTCTCAAGGTTGACACGGATGTGATCAACCTTACGATTTTCAATAACTGATTCGCTTGTGACTTTAGTCATTGGATAGTGTTCAATATACTGACAGAAAATGATCGTACCGTTTCAGCGAGGCGCTGTCAACAGGACACTAGCGACACAGATGATAATCTGTATAATTTGCGCGTTATCCAGTGTATAGATCAAAATGGAGGGAATTAACACATGGCAACCACGTTCGAGCGCATCCGCGATATCACGGTCGAACTGCTAGGGCAGGATGCCGAAAAAGTGACTGCGGACGCACGTTTCCGTGAAGACTTAGAGGCTGACTCGCTCGATCTGGTCGAGCTGATCATGGCTTTTGAGGAAGAATTCGGCGGCGAAATCAGCGACGAAGATGCGCAGAGGATCACGACTGTCGGCGAAGCTGTTGAATACATCGAAACCCGGATGCACACTAATGGCTGATCTAAGGCAGCAGTACAAGCGGGGGTGGGGCTGTGCCTTACCCTGCTTTTCGGGAATGGCTGAGATGAACCAGGGCGCACAGGACAAAGCCTACTGCGCAGCTTATCCCCCCAATGCCCCCGCGTATGTCTAATCCATAATCCGACAAGATCGTATATCCACGTGCCAGACCGAACAGCGCAGCGGCAGTGCCTATTGAGGCGGCTGCTGCGCTGATCCATTCAATTCTTATGGTGCGCCTCACAACCGGCAGCATCACGACTCCGCCGATAGTGATGGTTAACCCCGCCATGACTGCCTGCTGTCGATAGTTTGGGTTGTCTGGATAGGACAGGAATTCAAACGGGGGCAGGTTTGCTGCTGCCAGCGCCAGCCAAACCGATGTGAACAGCGCGCGTGCCCCACCGTTTCCATGCCAATGCAGGCTGAATACTGCGCTGATCACGCCAGCGCACAGCAGCGGAAGTCTGAGCAGGAAGGCAGTCAGCAGGGGAGGGGTTTCAGCATTCGATGCAGGCATTAGAGTGATCCACTCAGCCAGATCGTAGGCGTGAAAGCTGAGCGCCGCGCCTATTCCTGTCAGCCAGGGCAGCATGTATCCCAGGACAGCCGCGCCGAACGCAGCTGGGATCAGCGGCTCAAGGTGGTCAAGTCGGCGCATGAAGCCTATCAATTTGCGCGCGGATGTGTTCGTCTTCGGCTCGCTGGCTCTCATAGAAATTGACCATGAACTCGCTGCGCCGCTGTCGCAGCGCCATGGGCGCGACGGCGCGCACGTCGGCAATGCCGGCTTTGTCGCGTCCGTCGGCGGCGGCATGGGCGCGAGCGGCTTCGAACAGCGTGTATTCTGCGCGGTGGGAGTCGATATCGAGCAGCTGCACCAGCTTCAAGCCGATCTCGATCGCCTGATCGTCGAGCGTGGTTGATTTGAGAATTTCCCGTGCGTAAATGATCTCATCGCGGATTTCGGCGGTGATCTCCTCCCAGTCGCGGACGAACTGAGTCGGATTTTGCCGATATGCGCGCACGCGCTGGTAAACTTCCAGGCGCTCGGTCGGGTTCATCAGCCCGCGCACATTCACGCGCAGTCCGAATCGATCCATGATCTGCGGACGCAGCCGACCTTCCTCTGGGTTCATCGATCCGATCAGGACGAAGCGTGAGCGATACGTCCCAGCCACCGCGCCGCGCCGCACGGTATAGCTGCCTTGAGCAGCCGCGTCGAGGATGGCATCGACAATGTCGTCGTTGAGCAGGTTGACTTCATCGATGTAAAGCAGGTTGTTGTCCGCGCGCGCCAGAATCCCTTTTTCGAGCCTGATCCGACTCTGCATGACTGCAACCCGTTCATTGATGCCGCCGACCACATCTTCCAGCCGAGCATTAAGCGGCAGTTCTACCAGGCGAACCGGCTCGTAGTGCGAGATCGGCTCGCCAGCATGAAATTTTTCGTAACAGTCTGGATAGAGCAGGCGCGCTCGTTCGTCTCGTAGTTCTTCCGGCAGCGCGCCCTCCTCGCAGTCGCTCACCTCTACATCTGGCAGAATGTCGATCAGACTGCGCACAGCTGTTGTCTTGCCCGTTCCTCTCGGCCCGATCAGCAGCACACCGCCGACCGCTGGATTAATCAGCGCCAGCAGCAGGGCGGTGCGCATCTCGATCTGACCCACTATCGCCATGAATGGAAATGGACGCCGATCTGCCAGCCCTAGATCGACGGGAGGCGCTGAAAGCACACGCCGCGCCCCTGCCTGGTTGAGAATCCGAAGCAGCGTCGAGCCTTCCCCGCCTTGCTTGGATAAGTCAGGCAGGATCGGTTCGCTCATGACGACCTCTTTTCATGCTCGCGCTGCCGTTTACGAAATTCCTGACGGTCAACTGCCTGCGCTGCCCGCAAAATTTGCTCCTCACTGACGTATTCGACCGCAGGCACGACCGTTTTCCTGCCTTCGAGATCGAGCGCAACGTAGACTAGATACGCTGTGTTGGTCAGCCGCGCCTCGCCGGTCAGCAGTGTTTCCGCCGTCACTTCAACGCGCACCTCCATCGACGTTGTCCCGACATAGGTCAGCTCGGCGCGGCATGTCACCAAGTCGCCGACGCGGATCGGCTGCATGAACGTCATCGAGTCGATGGCGACAGTCACGCACGGGCGATTGGAATGTCTGATCGCCACCAGCGCCCCCGCCTCATCGACCATCTTCATGATCACGCCGCCATGCACATTGCCGAGCGAGTTGGCATCCTGCGGACTCATCAGGACGCTGGTCGTCGAACGCGAATCCTCAATACGCTTAGCAGGGCGTGCGCTGCTCATTCTTCGCCTGCGTCGGGGATCAGGTCAGACAGCCGCTTGAAGACCTCTGGGTCCCACTCCAGCACATCGATTCGATCAAAGCCGAGATCGGCAGTTTGCGGCGGGAGCGGCGCGCGGCTTGGGAAGGGATTCGGCTTGGCGGGCTTTGGCGGGAGTTTCTTTAAGAGCGGACGCCGATCCGACGTGCGTTTGCGCACAATCCGCCCATCCGGAATCAGACTGCCGATCCATTCACCCGATGTCGTGTACACGTCATACATTTCCGGTTTTTCTTCGATGATGAAGCCGATGTAATCTCCACGTGGATCGAAGATGAAATTATTCAGCACAACTCCCTGCCAGTCTCCGGGCGTATCATAGATGAAGAAGGGCTTACTCGGATCAATCGTGAAGCGGCGTGACATGATCTATCCTTACATCAATGGAGGTCAAACATCAATAATAAAACTCTTTTCAGTATAGTCGACTCTCCAGCGCACTGAATATTTAGGTTAGGATCTGATGGTAAACAGCTCGCAGTTCGCGTGCGGATCGCTCCCAAGTGAAGCGCGCTGCCTGCTGATAGCCCCGCGCGATCAACTGCTCGCGCAGCGTCGAGTCAGTGATCAGGCGCGTCAGTCCGTCGGCGATGGCTTGCGTTTCGTGCGGATCGATCAGCAGCGCAGCATCTCCTGCGACCTCCGGCAGAGATGAGACGTTCGAGGTTAGGACGGGCGTGCCGCACGCCATCGCCTCCAGGACTGGCAGTCCGAAGCCCTCGTAAAGCGAGGGGATCGCGACGCAGATCGCGCCTGTGTACAGCGCAGGTAGGTCGGCATCGTCGGCGAAACCGGTGAAATGCACAAATTCGCTCATGTGCAGATGTTTAATCGCTTCGTAGATCGGATTAGCCAGCCAGCCCGCTGCTCCGACAATGACCAGCGAGACATCCAGCCCTTGCCCGCGCAGCAGACTAAGCGCCTCGACCAACCGCGCGTAGTTCTTGCGCGGCTGCACCGTTCCAACGGAGAGAATGTAAGGTCGCCGCGGCAGCGCATAGCGCGCGCGCACACGCTCAAGCGAATTCACATCAGTGACCGGACGAAAACGCGGTTCGACGCCGCTCAGCAGCACAGTTACTTTATCGCTCGGCGTGCCATAAAGCGCGATCAGATCATCTTTAGTCGCCTGCGAATCCGCGAGGATATGATCGGCGCGCCGCACTGAGCGTGGAACCACTTTATCTAAGTAATGTCTCAGGGTTGGGCTCGTCGTTTCCGGGACGCGCACAAACGACAGATCATGCACAGTCAGGAGCGTTCGACACAGGGTCGGCGGCAGCGTGAAGTCGGTGGCGTGAAAAAGATCAACTTTGCCTGTGAAAAACTCGACTGGAAAGGGGATTTGCGCGCGATGCCAGAGGCGCGCCCACCACTTCGGCGAAATCTCGGTGGAAGACCATCTGAAGTTTGCCCCCGGCGGAGACGGCAGCGCCTTTGCGCCAGCGACAAACAGGCGATATTGGGTGACGCTGTCTTGATTGGCGAGCGCAGCAACCAATTCCCGAACATAACGCCCAATGCCGCCGCCCTGTTCGTAAGCGGGGGTGTAATCGATGGCAATTTTAGCCATGCTATTTCACGTCGTTGTACGTCCAGTAGCGGTTTGCGAGGAAGTTCCAGATCATCACCACTGTAACGCCGATCAGCCACGCTGCCATCGTGCCGAGCTTGGCTTCTGCACTGGCGGATGGGGCGTAACCAGGACGGAAAAGCTGAATTTCAGGCAGCAGGATCGGCATCAGCAGCGCGCCGAGCCAGGCGTAAGCGATGGTGATCCAGATCGTGCGACCAACCCAACCGATAAAATTGATGGTGGCAAACTGCGCAAGCTGACGGCGGATCGAGCGCCCCCGCGAGTCGGGGTACGTCCACACTCGGTTCCAGATGAAATTGCTGATGACGGCTGCCAGAAAGCCGATGGTACTGACGACGGCGACTTTCAGCGCTTTGTTGGGTTCAACAGGGGGCAGCACCAGCCATTGAAGCAGAAAAACTGTTCCTGAGTCGATGATCGCACCAAATGCGCCGACAATAGCAAATTTAATGAAACGTTCAACTTCTTTAGATCGGCTCCCGAATCGACTGGCGACCGCGAGGATCATTGGATCAAGGGGATTGCGCACTGCTATCTTGCGAATTCTCAAGGTTTCACTCTGATTCATGTGAGCCTCGCGTGCCATCGTGTTCCGTTCTGCGCCTGCCAATGAAGGACAGCCGCGACTCCGATCACAATACCCAGATGCAGAAATATATTATTAACATATAAATTGTCGGTCAGACTGTGAACTGCCAGATATATCCAGCTTCCCAACAAACCCACGTCAGTGCAACGCGCCAGGGGATCGGGATGACGGCGGATTTGCCAGATGACAAGCGCGACGCCGACCCACAGGGCAAGATAGGTTAACAATCCAATCATGCCAGCCTCAGCCAGCACATTCAAGTAGTAATTATGGGCATGACCGAGCGGGAAATGCCAATAAAGCAGGCGAAATTCGGGGTAAGCAATTTCATAGTTCCCAAATCCAACGCCCAGCCAGGGGGATGCGGTCGCCATATTGATCGCCGCCTGCCAATGTGCGAGACGTTCGATATTGGCGTAATTCTCCGGCGTTACATCGACGCCGCGCACATCCGAGATCGACAGCGTTTCCTGAGTGATGCTGCTGACGCGCTCCACAATCGACTGCGGCAGTCTGCCGCTGAGCCAAAGCCCGCCGATGAGCAGCAGTCCAGCCGCTGCGATGGCGGCTCCGTAAGCGAGGCGGCGCGGCAGCGCGAACGCCATCGCGCTTGCGCTGACGGCGAATGCCAGCCATGCGCCTCGGCTGAAGGACATGTACAAGGCAGTTACCATAATCGCGCCGGAGATCGCATAGAACAGCGCTGTCAGCAGGGTATCAACGCGCCGCTGATGCACGAAACGCGCGGCATATCCAAGCCCAGTCAGGAGCGCGATGGGTGCGATCAGCCCCATGAAGCCGCCAAATGGATTCGGCTGACCGAACGTGCCGAAGGCGCGAAAATGCAACTCATTGATCAGCAGATGAAGCGCGCCGCTCACCCCGAAATATTCCAAAATGCCGATGATGGCATTGGCGAGACCTGCGACGACCAATCCAAATACCAGCATTCGCCATTGAGGAGCCAAGCTGAGGCAGATCATAACGACCAATCCTACTTGAATCCATTTCAGCCATTCGCTCAACCAGGCACTCAGCGACCAGGCGGTGAATGCTGTTAGTCCAGTGACAGCGATGAAAGCGATCAGCGGGAGGTAAACTGGCGACCAAATCAGCCGGAAGGATCTTTCCCGAACGATGGATGCGGCGATCCAAGATGCCGCTGCGACTCCTAAGCTGATCTGACCCACATCCAGCGGAAGCAAGCCGGGGGCTTCAGTCAGCATCAGCGTGCGCAGTGGGGCGACGATCAGCATGATGATCAGCGCGGCGGATGGCGTGATGGCAGCGGCGATGGCTGCGGTCATCAGAAAAAGCGCCAGCGCTGCAGTTTCTAATGGTAGAAGCGCCAAACCAACTGCGTTCACGCCCGCAAGTGCGATCAGCAGCCATTCCGAATTCCATCGTCGCGATGCTGGGTTGGTCACAATACCTCACGGAAATAGGCGATCGTGCGCCGCAGACCATCGTAAAGATCGACTCGTGGTTCCCATTTGAGTAGAGTGCGAGCGCGGGTGGTGTCAGGACGCCGTGTCTGCGGGTCACCCTGAATACGTTCATCTTTGAAGATGATACCTGCGGAATTGCCGGTCAGTTCGTTAACGATTTCCGCAAATTCCAGGATCGACTTCTCAAACGGTGTGCCAATATTGACCGGCTGCGTGTAGGCGCTGTGCAGCAGGCGGTACACGCCCTCGATCAGATCGTCAATGTATTGAAAGCTGCGGGTTTGTTTGCCGTCTCCGTAGACAGTAAGCGGTTCGCCTCTCAACGCCTGTGCGATGAAATTCGGGACGACGCGCCCATCATTGAGGCGCATACGCGGTCCGTAGGTGTTGAAGATGCGGACAATGCGCGTGTCCAACCCGTGCGCGCGGTGATATGCCATCGTCATCGCTTCGGCAAAGCGCTTTGCCTCATCGTAGACCCCGCGCGGACCGATGGCATCGACATTGCCGACGTAGGTTTCGGGCTGGGGATGTACCAGCGGGTCACCGTAGATTTCTGAGGTCGATGCGAGCAGATACCGCGCGCTTTTGGCGCGCGCTAACCCCAGCGTGTTGTGTGTGCCGAGTGCGCCGACTTTCAAAGTCTGAATCGGCAGTTTAAGATAATCAACCGGGCTGGCGGGAGAGGCGAAATGCAGAATCGCGTCCAGAGTGCCGTCGATGTGAATATGCTGCGTGACATTGTGATGGATAAAAGTAAAATTCGGGTGTTCCGTCAGGTGAGCGATATTGCGCATCGCTCCGGTGATCAGATTATCCATGCCGATGACATCGTGTCCTTCTGCGAGAAACCGGTCGCAGAGATGCGAGCCGATGAATCCGGCCGCGCCAGTGATTAAAACGCGCAAAATCTCATCCTCTCTGTGACTGCTGTTAGCGGCGCGGATCAGCTCAAACCTGGACTTTTCCGTCACCGTTTGACTTGAGTTCGTTGAGCTGGGCGCTGAATTCGCGCCTGAAAATCTCGAATGCAACATCATCTTCCAGGCAGAAGATGACTTTTGAAAGCGCCTTGAGGTCTTCAAAAGTGAAATCGATGACCTGTCCGATCATCGTCTTGGCGCAGTTTTCCAACGGATAGCCGAGTGCGCCAGTCGAGATCGGCGGCAGCGCCAGCGATCTCAGCCGGTTGGACTCAGCCAACCGCAAGCATTCGAAGGTCGCGCCAGCGAGCTTGCCGCGCTCACTGCCTTCGCCCCAGCGCGGACCTACTACATGTAAGACTTTTTCAATCGGATCAGGTAGATTCCCTTTACCGGTTATCACTGCTGATCCAACGTCGCACCAGCCGATCAAAGCAGTTTCTCGCAGGATACTGGGTCCGGCTTTCGCCAGCAGTGTTTCATTCAATTCGAGGTCAGAGTTGGTTTGTACGGCGATCCCGGCAGTCCCAGCGTTATAGACATCGCCATGCATGATCTGAATGGTGACCTTGTTGACCTTCGCTTTCATGATGACCCAGCTCCCCATCGTCCCGTTATATAAGTCTATATTATGTAACGTCGGAGGTCGAGTCGATAAACGGTGGGGATTGGCGCGCTGCAATGCCCATCAGAAACGCGAATATCACCGCTAGGTCGAGAACGAAGATGCTGTTATCGATCAACCCATGCGCAAGCAGATTGATCATGCTGCCCATCGCGCCGATGAGGATCGCACACGTCACTGGATGACTTTGAGCGCGAAGATAGGCTCGTCGCATCGAACGCCAGAATGCAAACTGCATCCAAGCGAACACGGTGAGACCGATCAGCCCTAGGCGCGTCCAGAGGTCGAGGATGACGTTGTGGGGATGCGAAAGACTCGGTTCCTGCCAAGCATCCGGTATCATATAGCGCCCCTGAAAGGCGTACAAGAACTGATCCAATCCGAGACCCGTTATCGGATGATCGCGGACTGCTTGCAGCGCGCTCTCCCAGACGCGAATCCGAAAGAAGGTCGTTCCCTGCGCAAAATCGAGCAGGCGCTCGAAGCGGGCGGACTGGAGCGCAGCGACCATGAATGTCGCGCTGATCGCGGTCAGTCCAAGCAGCGGGACAAGCGCGCGCCGACCGTGTATCAGCAGGATGACGCTCCCGACTGCGATCGGAACACCGACGAACAGCGCGCCTGCGCTCTGGCTCAGCAGCAGCGCCGCCGCCATTGGAATCAGTGCCGCGCCTGCGACCAGCCGGCGGCGGTGATCAACACCGACCAACAGAAATGCCAGCGCAAACGGAATACAGCGCCCCAGGATCAAGCCAACGTTGTTGGGCGACCCATACACGCCCGCAAGCCGCCCTGATCCGCCCTCGGCGGTGATGATGCCTTGTCCAGCGGCATACATGATCAGCCCGATCACGGCGACCAGCGCCCCGGACGCGATCAAGCCGTCCGCCAGCCGCAGATCGACTCGCGTATCACGCCGCAGACTGCGAAAGACAGCGTAAAACAGGGCTGGCTCGATGATCAGTGTACGTAGCTCAGTCAGGGCAGGGGCGCGCTGACTCGCCCACGAGATCGAGACCAGGCTGATAGCGATCCAGCCCAAAAAGCCCAGGTCAATTGCGGACAGGCGAACTGAAGGTGTAAAGCCCGAAACGCTCATCTGACGAATCCGTCCCCATGCAGCCAGTCCGCGCAGCGCTGCGGCAAGCGCGGTGATGAGGATGATCAATTCCGTCATCGGGAAGGCGAAGCGGGCGAGTTCGACTGGAAACAGAAAAAACGGCGCGTAGAACAGCGCCAGCAGCAGCCCGTAGTCGAGCCGATGATAGATGATCCAGCATAGAACGACAGCGGCACAAATGACGACCAGGACATGCGGTTGAAGATAGATGAATCCGGCAGTCACCAGCGCCAGCCCCAACTGCGCCGGCTCGCGTGTGAATACCGATGGAGTTGGCTCGCGCCAGGTCAAAAGCATTCCCAGCATTAGCGCGGCTGAAGTTATAAAGCTGATGCCGAGCTGACCCGCCGTGTTAATGCCGTTCCACAGCCCTGAAAGACTCATCCCCAGCGGACGCCAGTCGATCTGAACGGCGGAGGCGATTACGGCTCCCAGTGCCAGAATCGAGGTGAAGAGCGCGGCGCTGATTTGGCGATTATACGGCACAGCCAGATCGCCGGAGCTGACCGCAAATCCCGCCAGCGCCCAGCGATCCCAGCCGCGATCCGCGATGATCTCGAGCGTGTGGGTTTGCAAGGGCAGTCCGCGCGCGACTGGGATCAGGTCGAGGCTTGGGGTCAGATCGGCGCTGCGCAGCGTAATGAAACTGCGCCCATCGGCATCGCGCGGCGTCGCATCGGTGGGGCGTCCGTCGATAGTGGGATAGAGAAAAGCCAAGTAGTCATCTCTACGTAGTAACAGCGCCACATCGCTGCCGATGAAATCAAACGCTAATCGGCTGTCCTGCACCCAGCCGATGTCTGCCCCCAGTTCGCCAAATGTCCACACGCCGCTGTAGCGCGCATAAGGATTGGCGGGGAAATATAAGCCGTTCACAGCGCCAGACGTTTCTACTTCCGCCAGCGCCTCAAGCAGCGGCTTTGGCGCGCCTGACGGGTCGATCAGCGCGAAGCCCCAGCGCGGATCATCGGTCGGCGCGTTCGGCTGCCACGACTCTAGGATCATGCCGCCTAACCATGCCCATTCGCGATCTGCCCGCTGGATCGCCTGCCGTGTATAAGTGATCTGCTGTTCGGGTGTGACTGTTCCCCAGATGGAGGGCACGCCCGACCAATCTGACGGTAGGGCGTTCCAGCCCCATTCGGACGCCCACAGCGCCTTGCGCCCATCACCATGCGCGGTCATGATCTCGCGCAGCGCGATCAGACGCGAGAAATTCAGCCTGTCCGCCGAGACCGTCCGATCCAGCGGCGAGTCATTGAAACCGTAAGGTTTTGCAGCGGCTGCATCTATGAACGAGCTTACTCCAAGTGCATACAGACGCGACAGAAAATCCAGATCGCTGATGTTGCGCTCAGTGCGCTCAGTCGTCGGGGCGAGCGCTGCCATGATCACCGCTGCGTCCGCATCCGCCGCGTGGATGGCGCGATAAGAAGCTGCCAGAAGCGCCAGATATGCCGATGGCTCAGGCGCTAAGCTGCCCCATGCATCGATCAGGTTGGGTTCATCCCAGATTTGGTAATGATCGACCCATGCGCCATAGCGCTCAGCGAAGGCAGCGGCGAAGCGCGCGAAATCTGCTGGATCGTCCGGCGGCGCAGTCGTCCCCCCGCGCGAACGCGCCCACTCAGGTGACTCGACCAGGACAGCGACCAACTGCAGGGATGGAAAGCTTTCAAACAGCGGAATGATCCGATCCCAGACATCCCAGTCATACAGGCTGGGTTCGCGTTCGATTTCGCGCCATAAAACGCGCTGACGCACCCAGTTCAATCCGGCGGCTTCCATGCGCCGCAGCTCAGTTTCTGGGTTTAAATACTGAGTCAGATCGGCATTTACGCCCAAGCGCGGAATACGGTAGGGCAAGTCTGGATTTTGCGTCGGATCGACATAGCCGCGCAGATCATGATCGCGCTGTATAATGCTCGTTCCCCATGCCGTCAGACTGCCGCACAGTGCCATCAGCGAGGCGATCAGGATGAGGTGCAGCCGATTCATGCTTCAGCGCGTCCAGACCGGACGGGAGGCTCTGCCGTCCAGGGTGAGCTGATGCGCCATTCCCGATGCGGCATCGATCACCCACAGATTGCCCTGATAGATAAACGCCAGCATTGTGCCGTCCGGACTCCAGGTGAGTCCGGCGGAGGCGGTCAGTCCGGGCTGACCGGCGGCTGGAAACAGCCTGCGCGCGTTGCTGCCATCGCGATCAGCGACGATCAGGTCATATTCGGCGGAGTCATTGATGCTGTTGGCGAGATCGCGCGCGCGCAGATACGCGATAGAGCCAACCACTCGATCCCCGATGTTTTGCAGCGGCGAAAAGCGCGGCATCGACCAGATTCCGGCATTTTCAACGATGTTGACGCTGAATGTCCCGTTAGGATCGGCAGCGGTGACGTGAAATGCTGGGCTGGACTCCGGCGGTTCGCTGCCAATCGGATCGCCATGTACGGTGGTGAGCAGCAAATTGGCGTTGGGAGTCCATGAGACTGTCGCGCGCCATGACCACGACTGGCGCGTATTGAAAACTGGATAGGTCAGCAGGGGATTGAGCGCGCCCGTGTTCAGATCGACCACCCCCATCGAATCGGCGCGTGTCCATGCCAGACGGCTGCCATCGGGCGACCATTGGAATTCTGTCCCCCACCAGCCGTAAAGCCCGCCCTGTGAGCGGCTGACCAGCTCGCGCAGCCCGACCGAGTCGCCAGTGCCTGGATCGAGGCGCATGATCCACAGATCGTTATAGGACTCCCATCCGGGAGCGGCGGCGCGCGGCTCACCGGTCGAGTAGCTAATGGTGTTCTCTGCGCCAGGAACCCAATCGGCATAGAGGACGTTCTGCGGGACGAGCGCCGTCGGCTGCGCTTCACGAGTGGTGTCTGAAAGTAGCCAGAGACGGTTGAAGGCGGACGCGCGCTCAGCGGGCGGTGTGCGACGGGCGAACAGAAGCTGCCGACCATCGGCAGACAGCCGGAAAACCCGCTCATCGAGATCGCCCGTGCTGGTCAGTGGGCGTTTGCTGGCGCTGTTTCCGCGCATCAGCCAGGCGTTGCCGCTGCTGACATATGCCAGCGTGCCAGGGATCGGGATCGTATCGAGTTCGCCCGTCGGTCCGACGTAAATGACCAGGTCTTGCGGCATGGTCACCAGCGTCCGGCTGATCTCAACCGGATCGAGCCGCCGCCCATCGCGCACGGTGACACGGTAGCAGACCTGCTCAACGCCGTTTTGTCCAGCTTGACCCAGGCGTTCTTCGCCCGGTCGCAGTCCTTCGTTCAGAATGCGCTGTTCGCGGAACGGGATGTCCTGATTCTGACATTCCGTTGTCTGCTGCACGCGGGCGACCGTAATGCGCATCCCATTTGTGATCTGTGTGAACAGGGGCGGGTTCACTTCGTCAAGCGCGCCTAGTTCGACATTGGCAGCGCGCAGCAGTTCGCCTACCGTCATCGGTGATGACTGCTGAACAGCGCGTTCGCGCCCGTCCGCAACCAGCGACACAACGATGGCACTGCTGGTTCTGCCCTCGCAGCCAGCCAGGATGCCGGCTGCGAGAGCGATGATGACTGGAATGAGACGCGCGCTACGCATCGAACACGAGCGCTCGCAGCAGTTCTAGAGTGCGCAGCGTGATCAGGTTGAGCGCATTCAGCCCGGCGCTGTTTGTCGCGCTGACGCTCAGATCGCCCGCTCCAGATGGCGCAGCGCTCAGCCCTGGATTGGGCAGATCATTGAGCGCGCGCCACGCATTGATCACCGGGATTTGGTATTCTGCGCCGAGCTGGATGATCACATCGTTGAGTGCTGCTGTCCCCGCTGCGTCCTGACCGGGGCGAATGGTGAACAGCACCGGAATCGCGCCGTAATTGGTGACCGAGTCGATAATGGCGCGCATATTCGTGCGGAAAGTCTCGGGATCGACTGCTCTGGCGCTGTGGTAACCGACCTGGATCAGCGCGACGGCTGCCCGTGTGCGTCGCAGTTCGCAGCCCAACGGCGTTTCGCCGCTTCCCGTGTCGCACAGCGCGCTGTCAGCGCGGCTCGGATCGAGCAGATCGACGGGACGCCAGCCCTGACCCGCGCCTGCCGTCTGACGGTTGAAGCTGTTGAAGCCATCGCTCCCAACAGCGCTGTACCAGTCGATGATCGACTGTAGATCGCCATTTTCGCCGAGCTGATACGCGCTACTGCCGAATGGCTCCAGATAGCCGTCATTCAGCATAACTTCATCGCCAAGACGAGCGAACACCGCTGCCTGCGCGCCCTGGTTAACACCGTTGCGGAAGCGCCCCTGCAGGCTGTCCAGCAGGCTGCGGATGTCTGGTATGACTGGCGCGCTGCCTGCCATCCCTGGAGTGAACGAGACATCCTGCGTCGGCTCGACTGTCGGTTCAACGACCACAATCGGCTCGATCAGCACGCTTCCTGTCGCATTCGCGCTGCTGCCATCTGTCCCGATCACGGTCAGCGTCACATTGTACATGCCAGCGGATGGATAAATGTGCAGTGGGTTGGACTCGCTGCTGTTCGTGCCGTCGCCAAAATCCCAGATATACGCGCTCACGCTGCCCGTGACAGTAGGTGTGAACAGGCGTGCCAGTGGGCTGCCTTCGACAATGCTGCTGACGAAGCTGGCACTCAGCGGCTGCGTGATCGTGACCTGCTGCTGCGCTGTGTTCTGCACACCATTGGCGGCGCTTGCCAGGAGCGTCACTGTATAGACTCCCGGCGCGCTGTACGTATGAGATGGGCTGATCTCGCTGCTGTTCGTGCCGTCGCCAAAATCCCAGATGTAGCTGACTGCGCCGCTCGATTGGTTGATGAACTGGATCGTCTGCGCGCCCATCACTTGCGTTGTGAACGCGGCGATCACAGGAGCCTGCACCGTCACCTGCTGCGAGAAGTAATTCGTCCCGCCGCTGGCGTTGATCGCGGTCAGCCCGACGGTGTATGTGCCGGAAGCGCTGTAGACATGCATTGGATTGACTTCTGTGCTGGTCTGACCATCGCCGAAGTCCCAAGCAAACCCAATTGGATTTCCGGTTGAGGTGTTCGTGAACTGCACTGCCAGCGGATTGTTCGGCAGCGCGGCACTGGTGAAGCTGGCGCGCATTGGCGCTTCAATCACGACAAAGGCTTGAATAGAGTTCGACCCACCCGGTCCGTTCACGGTGAGAGTCACAGTGAATGCGCCTGGGCTGGCATAGGTGTGAAGCGGATTGGCTTCAAAACTGGTCTGACCATCGCCGAAGTCCCAGAAGGTGGTGTCGATCACGCCCGATGAGCGATTGAGGAACTGCACTGTGAACGGGTCTGCCTCAAGCCGCTGAATATCAAACAGGGCGGTCGGCTGGGGAACAGGCGTATTGGTCAAAGTTGGCGTTAGCGTAGGCGTTTCTGTCAGCGTTGGGGCAAGTGTCGCCGTGTGGGTTGGAATCGGCGTGAAGGATGCGGTTTCCGTCGGGATGGATGTAGCGGTCTGGGTTGGCGGAAGCGTCGCGCTCGGCAGGATCGGCAGCGCAGTCGCCGATGGGGTTTCACTTGGCGTCTGGGTCGTTGTCGGCTGGAGCGTCGCCGGAACTGGGTTGTCAACCGGAATTTGCCGGGTGATCGTCGATGAACCACCGGGTCCAGTCACGGTGAGGAAAACATTGTAAAGACCAGGATTGACGAAAGTGTGAACCGGATTGCGCTCACTGCTCGCGCTGCCATCGCTGAAATTCCATAAGCGGGAGGTGATCGTGCCGGTGGACTCATCGATGAACTGAACGGTGAGCGGGGCAGTTCCACGCCCTGGATTAAGGCTGAATGCAGCGATCGGAGCGGTTGGACTCTGGACGTTGATCTGCCGTGTGACATTGGCAGTGCCGCCGGGTCCTGTGACGGTGAGCGTGACATTGAATAAGCCCGGCGCATTGAAGGTCTTGACCGGATCGCGTTGGCTGCTGCTGCTGCCATCGCCGAAGTTCCATGAATAGCTGGTGATCTCCCCGCTGGACTGATTGGTGAAACGGACAGTCAGCGGAACTAGACCCGATGTGACATCCTGCGTGAATGCAGCGACTGGACGCGGAGCATTGGGTGTAGGCGAAGGCACAGGAGTCGGCGCCTGATTCTGGACGCGGATATTGTTGACGACCGTTGCCAGCGTCGTGCCATCGCGCAGGTAAACCCGCAGCCGCAGCGCGTAAGCTCCATCGCGCAGCCCGCCTGTACTCCAGACTCCCAGGACTCCATTGATGACGGGTGTCTGAACGGCTCCGGTTGCCGGGAACCAGATGTTCGAGCCGTTATCTTCAGCATATTCAAGCTGATACTGTAAGAACTGGGGATGCACTGCCGCGCCCAACACCTGGACATTGCCCGCGATCACATTGCCCGGAACAGGGGAAATGATCACAATGCTCACCGGCGGGCTGGTATTAGTGGGGATGACCGGCTGAAAGCCGGTTGGAGGCAGAATCACCACCGCCGTTGGCGGAATATTCGTCGGGCGAACCAGGGTGAGCTGAGGTGTGGAAATTGTCCCCAGCGGGAGCGGAGTTGGTGCGCCGCTGGTTGATGCGGGGGTGCGGCTTGGAAGCGGCGTGATCGTTGTGTCCAGCGTCAGTGCCGATTGTCCGGCATCGCTGCTGGTGGACAGGTTGCAGGCGCTCAGCACCAAGAGCAGCGCCAGTGCCAGCGGCAGGCTCCAGTGATTGAGTGAAACTTTCTTTCGAGACATCGAAAACCCTCTCTCGACGGGATGGATGGCGCAGTGTCGCGACTTGAAATTATACTGAGAAGAATGAAGCTTTAGCCCTATTGTGACGAAAACGTGATTGATGATACACTGAAATCATGAAAATCATGATCGTTGACGATGAACAGGCGATTCGCGACGCCCTTGGTCGCAAATTGCGGCGCGAGGGATTTGATGTTGTCTTGTGCGCGGATGGGCATGCAGCCTTGAACTTATTCTCTTCTGAACGCCCCGATCTCATTATTCTTGATATTATCATGCCTGAGGGTGTGGACGGACTGACGGTTTGCCGACGGATTCGCAATGTTGCCGATACACCGATCATGATGCTCTCAGCACAGGCGATCACCGAAGAAGATATTATCGCTGGGCTGAACGCAGGCGCGGATGAGTACCTGATCAAACCAGTGCGGCTGAATGAGTTCACGGCGCGGGTCAATGCGCTGCTCCGGCGGGCGCAGATGTCCTCCTCTGAAGCAGAATATTACAATGATGGGTATCTAACCATTGACCTCTATCGGAGACATGTCTCCGTCAAAGGGAAGCGGGTTGATCTCACGCCGACTGAATTCAAACTGCTTGCTGTGCTGCTTGAAAATGCGGGACGAGTTGTCACGCATCGCGATCTGCTCGATCAGGTGTGGGGACATGGTTACGTCGATGATATTTATTATCCGCGCGTCTATATTGCCCAGATACGGCGCAAGCTGGAGCGCGATCCTGCTAACCCGGTCTATATCTTGACTGAGCATCGTGTCGGCTACCGCTTCGAACGTCAGCCGTCCAGTGACCTCAAAACGAGTGACAACGCGGTTCAGAATGAAAAAACTGAGTGAGTAGCGCGGCGTGGATGTGCTGAGCGCAGTTTCTCTACTAGGAAACGGACTCACGCTGGCGCTGGCGCTCAGCGTGCTGTTCGTCATTCTATGGAACGACTCGCGCAAGGAGCGCAATCAGTTCTTCGCTGTGTTCCTGACATTGGTTCTGGTCTGGAATGGCGGCGCGTTGATTGCGCAGTCGGTCGCGCTGATCGATCCATTTTCACCGCTGCTGCGACCGGCGGTCGGCTTGATGGAATTCGGATTTGTCGGCAGCAGTGTTGGGCTGTATGTGCTGGTGGCAGTATTGGTCAATGCCGGCACGCGCCGCTTCCGCGCGCTGGCGCTCTCCAGTCTTGCGCTGGTGCTGATGTTTCGCCTGCTCCTGCTGCTGAATGATGCGCCAATTTTGTTCGAGATGCCGCTCGGCGGTTCGCCGATCTATCGGGCGCAGCCGCTGCAAACGATCTTCTTCATCATCTTTGATGGCGCAGCGCTCTACCTCATCTGGCGGTATCGTCGCAAAGTCCGCTCGCGCGGCATGATGGCTGGCATTGTCCTGTTTGTGTTCGGACAAACGCTGGGTTTCATCAATCCGGCGCTGCAATCCTTTTCGCTGTCGCTGATTGTTTGCGCTGTCGCTGCGCTCATTCTTAGTTTCGCCTTGCTCAGGCAGGAAATCTTCCTCCCGCTGGCGCAGCGTAATTCTCAGGTGGAGGCGCTGCGCCGTCTGAGCGGGGCGATTGCCGGGCAGACCGCGCTTGATCAGGTGCTGCATCAGATCGCGCTGCAAACCGCGTCCCTGCTTGATGGAGACGGCGTTGTCATCTGGTTGAAAGATGGGGATCGTCTGCATGTTGCGGCTGGCTATCAACTGCCCCCTCAGTACTTGGGACGCGAAACGCGCCTGGGCGAGGGGATTGCAGGCACAGTTGCGCAGATGCGTCAGTCGATGCGGATAGATGATTATCGCCAAGGGTGGCGCGGCGCGGATGAACTCCCGCTCGCGCGGGAGCGCTTCGGCTCGGTAATGTGCGCGCCGCTGATTTATGCTCATGAAGCCATTGGTACGTTGATGGTGATTGCAGGGCGTCAGGGACGGCTGTTTGAACGCGAACAAGTCTACACGCTGGAGGTGCTGAGCGCGCAGGCGGCGGTTGCAATTGCGCACAGCCAGCTCTTTGAAGAACAGCGCGCGCTCACAGCGCAGATCGAGTCTGCGCGCGATCAGCTTGAGACAGTCTTGAGCAGCACTGAAAGCCCGGTTGTCGCTGTTGACAGGCGCTTTAGGCTGATTTTTGCCAACCCTGCTGCCAGAGCCTTATTTGACCTGCAGGACGATACAAAGACGGTCTTTGATCTGCTTCCAGCCAGCGCGCTACCTCAGGATGGCTTTGCCGCGCTGCGCGCCATGCGGCGTAATCGCGCTTTCTCGTATGAAATCCAAGTTCACGACCGTGTTTTCTCCTGCCATCTGGCGCAGTATGGGACGAAAAAGATTGGTGGATGGGTTGCTGTGCTGACCGACATCACCCAGCTCATGGAATTGGATCGGCTTAAGAGCGAGATGGTGCGTATGACCAGTCATGATCTGAAGAACCCGCTTCAAGCCGCGCTTGCTAATCTAGAGCTGCTGCGCGATGATGTGGCAGAGTTGAAAGACCCCGAGATCATCCGGTCAGTGGACACTATCGAGCGGCAGTTAGAGCGGATGTTCCGCATTATCAGCGGGATTTTAGATATGGAGCGGCTGCGCGCTGCCACGCGGTATATAGAACAAGTACATCCTGAACAGATCGTTGAGCGCGCGATCAACGAAGTGCGCGATTTTGCCGATGAACAGGGCGTTTCCCTCGATTATGAGGTAGTTCATGATCTGCCTTATTTAGCGTGTGATGCGGATCAACTTAACCGCGCGCTCATCAATGTGATCGAGAATGCGATTAAATTCACTCCAGAGGGTGGATATGTCCATGTGCGCGCTGAACGTCTGGACGACGAAATTGTTTTCAGCATCATGGATACAGGTATAGGCATCCCCGAAGACGTTCAGCCGCGTGTCTTTGACCGATTCTTTCGAGGCAATCAGCGCGGCGTTGAGCATGTCAGTGGCTCAGGACTAGGGCTGAGTTTAGTGAAGACGGTCGTTGAAAATCATCGTGGACGCGTTTGGCTTCACAGCATGGTCGGACGGGGGACAACCTTTTATATTGCTGTTCCGATCACGGCAGTGCCTGCGATCTCACGTTCATAACAGCCTTTTGAGTGAAACCGAATATCGGAGAGGCTATGGTGTATTTACTCAAGAAGATTGCTTTTGCGTTCGTGTGTATCCTTGGGATTGTTTTCATCTCCAGCGCCCAGGACATCCCTACGCCAACACCCAGCGCGGAGTCCAGCGCTGCTTCGTTTGAACCGCGATTGCAATCGGATTTGAATGTGCTAACCGGCAATGTCCAGCGCCCAAATGGACTGACGTACCTGGATGGAATGCTGTATATCTCTTGCACTGGCGATAACACGATTTATGAGACAGATGCCGTGACGGGATCAACACGCACCTATCTTTGGGGTGTCATGAATGCGCACACGCTGTTCGCCGAGCGCGATGAAAACGATGTGCTGACGCTGTGGATACCGGATTATCAATCGAATGCACTGACCCGAATCGTGCGCGGCAGTCTTCAGACGGTTGTCCGCGACTTGGAAACGCCGTGGGGCATCACTGATCTGAATACGGAGTCTTTTCTGGTGACCAGCCTGCGCGCGAACAGTGTTGAGCGTATCGAACGCGATGGGCGGCGGCAGGTTATCATTGAGGGACTCGCCGCGCCGACGGGGATCGACAGCGATGGAACCTATATTTACGTCGCTAACAACGGGAGCGCGCGCCGCGCAATCGAGTATTACGCGCTTGAGGCGCTGGAAGCGAGCGAAAGCGCGGGGCGGCGCCTGGTCAGCGGCATTCAGAGTCCAACCGGTATCCAGCTAGCAAGCGACGGCAATCTTTACTTCGCTTATTCGCTTGGCACGCGTGGGGTGGTCGGTCGAGTCAACCCTGAAATATGCCGCGAAAACGGCGGCTGCGCCAGCGATCAGGTAGAGATTGTGCTGTATACCGATCTGGCTGTGCCGCTGGCAGGGCTGACGATCACGCCGGACATGCGCTTGTTCGTTCACACAATGTTCAGCCCGGAAATCTTCTGGACTCAGCTTTAACGCTGTGCGGTTTGCAGGCGGCGCTCCATCCAGCGCACAAGCACTGATCCGATGATGGTCATGGTCAGATAGATCATCGACGCGACCAGATATGTTTCCATGAACCGAAAGGTGTTGCTGGAGCGCAGTTTTGCGATCTGCGTTACATCGTTGATGCCCAGAATCGCGACCAGTGACGAGTCCTTAATCATTGCGACCAGGTCGTTGCCCAGCGGCGGAAGAATGCGCCTGACCGCCTGAGGCAGCACGATATGGCGCATGACCTGAAATGTCGTCATGCCAAGGGAGCGCGCTGCTTCGATCTGTCCGCGCTCGATGGACTGTATACCAGCGCGAAAAGTTTCGGAAAGAAATGCGCCATAGGTGAGCGCCAGCGCAATGATCGCCGACTCTGGTGATGAACCACGCAGCGTGACGCGCAGGTCAACCCCTGCCTGAGAAAAAAGCTGATTGAGCGCGTCGCGCACAGCGGGGACAATCACAAAAGCGACGATCAGCAACACGACCAGAACCGGCAGACCGCGCATGATCGAGACATAGAGCGTGGCGATGTTGTAGAGCAAAATGTGTGGAATGCCCAATGCCTGCGCGAGGATAGTTGGCGGCGCTTTCGGTGGCGATGAGCGGATCAAGCCGATCAGCAGCCCGATCATGATCGCAAAACCATATGAAATGAAGCTGACCGTCAGCGTCATGATGATGCCGCCGCGAAGCTGCTCGAATGTTGCGGTGTAAAAGCTCTCCGAGAGGATGAGCGTGAACAGCAGCAGACCCACTACGACCAGCGTGAGCGCCCACCAGGGAAATGTGTAGAGGAATTTCAGCGAAAACGATCTCGCCCTGTTTGCTGATTCCTGCCACACCAGTTCGCTTGATTTATCCATGCTGTTTTCAGTGTCCTCGGAGAATGGCAGCGGGGCGTCACGACGCCCCGCTGCCACAGCTTCATTCTATTCTTATTCAGCCGGCGGGAACCATTTGGCGTTAATTTCGGCGAGCGTGCCGTCGGCGATCATGGATTCGAGGGCGGCGTTGAAGGCGGCGACCAGCGGCGAGCCTGGGGGGAAGGCGAAGCCGAGGAAGTCAGACTGGATCGGGTCGCCGATGATGCGGACGCGGTCGGCATTCGCGCCGACGTAGCCCTGTCCGGCGACATCGTCGATGATGACGCCGTCGACATCGCCAGCGACGAGGGCTTCGATGGCAAAGCCAAAGACATCGTAGGTCTGGATGCGGCTTGCGCCGACGAGCTGGATGGCGGTGTTGTAGTTGGTAGTGCCGAGCTGGGTGGCGAGGCGCAGGTCAGGGTTGGCGACGAACTCCTCAACGGAGTTGAAGCGGGTCTCGTCGATGCGGGCGAGGATGACCTGGTCGATGGCGATGTAGCCGATGGAGAAATCGACGACTTGGGCGCGTTCCTCGGTGATGGTGATGCCATCGGCGGCGACATCGAACTCACCGTTGGCGATAGCGACGAGCATCCCGTCCCAGGAGGTCTGGATGTATTCGGGGACGCAGTTGAGGCGGGCGCAGATTTCGCCGATGGTGTCGTAATCCCAACCGATGGCTTCGCCAGTGGCTTCATCGATGAAGTTGAACGGGATGTAGGCATTTTCGACCGCCACCGTGATCACCTGCCCGCCTAGATCGGGCAAATCCTGTGCGCCGACGGCGAATACTGACAGCAGTGCGAAAGAAAGAGTTATCAAAAGGCACAAGGCGGGCTTTGTAAAGCGCATATGTCAATCCTTTAATACATTACATAAACTGGATAGTGTGATTCTATGTTAAATCTCGAATATCGCAAAGATCAAACTCACCAACCTCTGAGAAGATATGTTTGGTGAAATTACGATGGTTTAATCAGAAAGTAGCCATGAAACGAGTCATTTGAAAAGAAATCAACCGCGCGATAACCGCGCTCAAATAACGGCATTAGCGTTTTCCGCTGTGCCAGCCGCCAAGCGATGGCTGCGTCTTCATTCTGATGTTGTGGAAGAGCGCTCAGCTTGGGCGGAACCCGCGCATAAACAAAGGATCGATCAATCAGCGTGTGAACAATTGGCAGGTGCTTCTCATCCATATCCAGGAGGATGCTGTCTGATGATGGCACGGGCATTTGTGAGCGGATGTCGCGCCCATGCGATAAGCTCTCCACAATCGGATCATGCAGGCGCCACTGCGCGATCATCCGGTCGGACGGCAGACTGCCCGTGATATAGTCGTTCATGATTCCGTAGAAATTGAGAACATAACTTGCAGCGGTTGCGCCGAGCAAATGCAGATTGAAATGGGCGTTTCCCCGCTGAAGCGGGTCAAATGTCCAATGGATTTCTTCGAAACCATGCCGGAGCGCCCATTCACGCTGCGCCCATTTCAATCCAGTGCCGATGCCTGATCGCTGTTTGTCGGGTCGGACGCCGGTCATGTATGACCACAGCGTGCGCGGATGCAGGGAGACAAACCCTGCGCAAATGCCTACGGGATCATCATATTCGTAAGCTCCGATGATGACACCTGCGTGCGTGGCAAGCGCGCGCATCAGATTAACTGGGATGCCCTGATTGACACCCCATACGTCCTCAGCGATGCAAGCGATCTCTTTCAGTTCGTCAACTTCGGTCAGCACGCGAAAGTGGATCATTATTTGCAAGTGCAAATTATTTGCCGAGCGGTTCGACCAGCATGATCCCGATCAGCGCGAACAGCAGACCGATATGATGCGTAATCGTCCAGACGAGATCGAGCGCTGGCGCTGGCGCAGCATAGTCGATCAACTGGACAACAAAACTGATCGCGATAAGCAGTACGCCGAACACAATCGGCAGCCCGCGCTTGCGCGCCAAGCCTGCCGACAGGCTTTCGATCAATCTGGAAAGGGCAGGGGAGCGGTCAATTCTTTTGAGCATTGCGTCTCAGTCCTAACTGTACACCCGAAATTCCTTGTAACGATTGTAAAGCGATGCTGGCAGCTTGACGGTGAGCAGTATCCCTTGCTCGATATGTTCCTGCTTCTGGACTGATGCAGACTCATGGAGCAGTGAGACCAGATCACCGCGTTGATACGGAAGTAGAAGTGTGACCTTATACAGCAGCGATGAAAGCGTTGTTTCGAGCGTTTCCATCAGCTTATCCATGTTCAGACCGCGCGCCGCCGAGATTTTAACTTCTCCAACAACATGCCGCTGATCGTCGCTTTGAAGCCGAGGCATCAGCGTATTCTCCGCGCATAAATCGATCTTATTCCAGACGATTAGGCGCGGGATCGGCGGAATTTCGATCTCCGCCAGCGTGTCTTCCACAGTTTCGATGTGCTGCACAACATTTGGGTGAGAGGCATCCACGACTTCAAGCAGCAGATCGGCATCACGAATCTCTTCCAATGTGGCGCGGAACGCCGCGATCAGCGTGGTGGGGAGCTTCTGGATGAAACCGACGGTATCAGTCACCAGCGCCTGCCGACCTGATGGCAGCGCGATGCGGCGCGTCGTCGGATCAAGCGTTGCGAATAACTGGTCAGCGATGTAGACATCTGCGCCCGAGAGCGCCTTCAACAGCGTCGATTTGCCGGCATTGGTATAGCCCACCAGCGCGACCAAAGGGATTCCAGATCGATCACGCTGAGCGCGGTGACGCTGACGGTGTTCGCGCACGTGCTGAAGCTCATGTTTGAGATGGCTGATACGATTGCGAATATCTCGTCGGTCAACTTCGAGCTGTGTTTCGCCAGGACCTCGCAGCCCTACGCCGCCGCTGCCACCGCGCGCCGCGCCGCCGCCGGTCTGCCGCGCTAGATGCGTCCATTGGCGGGTCAGGCGCGGCAGGCGATATTCATACTGCGCCAGCTCAACTTGCAGCGCGCCTTCGCGGGTTCGGGCGTGCTGGGCGAAGATATCCAGGATCAAGGCGGAACGATCAAGAACCTTTACGTCCTCGCCCAGTCGCTTCTCCAGTTCGCGCTGATGGCGGGGCGACAGTTCATCGTCGAAAATCACCGTCTTGGTATTGGTCGCCCGCAGCGCTTCGCGGATTTCCTCCACTTTGCCCGATCCGACAAAGGTTGCGGGATCGGGATGAGCGAGATTCTGCGTGGTACACCCGATCACCTCCATCCCAGCGGTATCGGCTAGAAGTGCCAGCTCATTCAGCGAGTCCTTAGACGTAAGCGGTGATTGACTGCTGCGAAGTGATACGCCGACGAGAAAAGCGCGTTCGGGTTCGTGTTCTTGAAGAATGTGTAATTGTGTCATCAATTTCTCTGCCATTTTTCGAGCCGGTCAAGCGCGACAGCGAGCTGGTCATCGGGGACACCGACGCTGATACGCACATAATCGGTTCCGCCAGGACCGTACATACTTCCTGGCGCGAATGAGACATGGGCATTGTTCAGCGCTCCCTCTACGTAGTCCTGCCCGGTTCCAGCGTGTGTTTTTGCCCAGACATACAGCGAGCCTTTGGGAGGCGCGGCAGTCAGCCCGATTCTGTTCATCCGCGATAGAATCAGATCGCGCCGGCGCTGGTAGACTGCGTTGCGGGCATCGATCCAGGACTGCGGGGTCTCATTGAGCGCAGCCGCGCCCGCTTCGTAGATGGCGAGAAAATGCCCGCTGTCTATGTTGCTCTTGATTTGCAGCAAATTGGTGATCGCTTCAGCGGAACCGACTGCCGCGCCGAGCCGCCATCCCGCCATGTTGTGCGACTTTGACATGGAGATGAACTCAATCGTGAACGGTTTGAAGTCCGTGACCTGAAGCGCGCTTCCGGCAATGTAGCCATCATATGTCACTTCAAAATAAGGATTGTCGGAGGCAAGCAGAATGTCATATTTGGCACAGAATGCCGCCGCGCGTTGATAGAACTCAAGATCGACCGTTGCACCGGTCGGGTTGTTCGGGTAATTGACCCACAGCAGCTTGGCACGCTTGAGAACATCCGTTGGAATCGCGTCTAGGATGGGCAAAAACTGTTCATCCACAGGAACCCAATACACCTCAGCGCCCGCCATATACGCGCCCATTGAGTAAGCGGGATAGCTGACTTCTGGAACCAGGGCAAGATCGCCCCGATCTAGATACGCCAAGCAAAGGTTGACGATCCCTTCTTTGCTTCCCAGCAGCGGCAGCACCTCTTTCTCTGGATCGAGCGCCACCCCAAAGCGCCGCTGATAGTAATCCGCCACCGCGCGGCGGAATTCGGGCGCACCTTTGTAGCCAGAGTAACCATGCTTGTTAGGCTGATGCGCCGCGCGCGACAGCGCTTCGATCACAAATTCTGGCGGCGGCATGTCGGGGCTGCCCACATCGAGGCTGATCACGTCGATGCCCTGCTGGGTCAGTTGGCGCACGCGCTGATTAATGATGGCGAATGGGTAGGCTGGAAGATGGGCAAGGCGGTCAGCTGGACGGGACACGTAAACCTCTAATTCTGGTGAAATGCGGGTTTTAAATGGGGGTCAGCAAGCTGAACTAGGGACTCACGCATCGCGGTGAGCGCGCGTTCGGCATATGCCGCATAGCGCTGGCGCTTATCTCGAATTGGCGTGGGGAGTTCCGGCATAATACCGAAATTGGCTTTCATTGGCTGAAAATGCTTTGCCTCAGCGTGCGTGACGTAATGGCACAGCGCGCCGAGCATAGTCGTTCGCGGCGGCGTCCATCCAGGCTGATTGTGCAGCGTCCTGTGTAGGTTGACTCCTGCAAGAAGTCCGGTTGCCACATTGCCCATGTAGCCCTCAACGCCTGTGATCTGACCGGCAAAATACAGATCGGCGCGCTGACGATACTGCATGGTGGGATAAAGCAGGGTGGGCGCATTGATGAACGTATTGCGGTGCATCTGCCCCATGCGGATGAATTCCGCCTTTTCTAGTCCAGGGATCAGCCGCAGCACGGCTTCTTGCTGACCCCATTTGATGTTGGTCTGAAAGCCGACCAGGTTGTATAGGCTGCCTGCCAGGTTATCCTGCCGCAGTTGAACGACGGCGTGAGGACGTTTACCAGTGCGCGGATCGCGCAGTCCAATGGGGCGCATAGGTCCGTATGCCAGCGCATCGCGTCCGCGCGCTGCCAACTGCTCAATTGGCAGGCAGCCCTCGAAAAACTTCGGGTCTTCAGTCTCAAAGTCGCGCAGGGGAGTGCGCTCTGCGCTCAAAAGCGCATCGACAAAGCGGTCATATTCGGCTTCGTTCATAGGGCAGTTGATATAGTCGCCGGCGTCTTCATCCCCACGCCCGTAGCGGCTGGCGCGAAACGCGATGGACATATCAATGCTTTCCAGCGTCACAATCGGGGCGAGGGCGTCGTAGAAGTACAAGTATTCTTGCCCAGTCAACGCCGCGATCTGCTCTGCGAGCGCGGGCGAGGTCAGCGGACCTGTTGCAATGATGGTGGGCAGATCGGGGATAGTGCGCAGTTCCTCGCGCACGATGTAGATGCGCGGGTGTCCCTCGACAGCCTTCGTCACCAGATCGGCGAACAATTCGCGGTCAACCGCCAGCGCGCCGCCAGCGGGCAGCGCAGTGCGTTCAGCGCATTCCAAAAGCAGACAGCCGAGCATATCCAGCTCGTTTTTGAGCAGCCCGGAGGCGCGATCCGGCAGCTTTGAACCGAATGAATTGCTGCATACTAGCTCGCCTAAGCGGTCGGTAGTGTGTGCGCCAGTTGTTTTGACAGGGCGCATTTCGTACAGCGTCACATCGATGCCGCGTTCAGCGAGCTGCCAGGCGGCTTCTGTCCCCGCCAGACCACCGCCGATCACAATTACGTCCGTCATTTTGCGGCGTCTCCAATTTTGTCCAGCGCGCGCTGATAATAGGTTTCCAGAGTGGAGAGAGTTTCCAAGTGCGCTGGCGCTAATTTCAGGGCGTTGGTGTAGGCGTCTGCTGCCTCGGTGTATCGCTCAAGCGCAAACAGCGCGTTCCCAAGTAGACTATACACGCGATAATCCTGGATCGACTCTCCGTCCGCTTCCGCCGCTCGAATCACAGCGCATAAAATTTCAATGACTCGATCATAGTAACCGGCATGGTAGCAGCTTTTCGCCGCCCGATAGGACAGCGACTGACCCCAGGGGTGATATGGGTTAAACTTCAGCGCCGCTTCATAGGCGCTGATCGCTGCTGTGTGAACGCCGGTTTTGGCGTAGGCGTCTCCTAACATCTCATGTACCCGCGACCAGGTAACATCGATCCCCAGCGGTCGCTTGCTGATCTGAAGAAACTGCTGCAAGTAGGCGATGACATCGCGTTCGCCATGCTCCATTTCGGATAGGATTTCGGCGGCGCTTAACAGCGCGTCCGCCATGCCTAGACGATTGTCTCTGCCGCTGATCGTCAGCGCGTTCTGCGCTGCCTCAAGCGCCGCGTGATACTGACGCATGTCGCGCAGCACGCGGCTTCTGAGCGTGTGTACCTGCGCTAACCAACCGCGCTCCTCATCAGCGGGGTAGGTATCCACTGCGCGATTGAGCAGGCTTAAGGCGCGCTTTGCCTCGCGCTGCTCATAGAAGGCAATGAAGCCCAGACGTTCATAGCAGAATGCGGTCAGTTTGGGCATTGTCGTAGGAGCGATCAGCGCCTCCCGAAACCGCTGAACCGCTTCATCAACGCGGTTCTCGGTCAGGCTGATCCGACCGAGCTGATAAAACACCCAGCCGAGATTCTCATACTCTGGGTCAATGCGCTGAATGGTGTTGTAAAGCTCCAGCGCCATCAGCGTGTCCGCGCGATCAGCGAAGCCGACGCTGGCAAGCTCAAAACGCGCAAAATAACAGTCTGCGCGCAGTTCGAGCGTCGATGGCAGCGCTGCCAGGTCAGGATGCAGTTTTTCGGCGTGGGCAATATCATCGAGTGCATCATCGACGCGACCGCGAAACAGGCGCACGCGCGCGCGTATCATCAAGGTTAGGGCGCGTTCCTGATGAGACAAAGATGCACGCAGACGCCGACTGATCAAGAGCTCGGCTTTTTTCAAGTCGTGACGCTGTAAGACCTGCTCAATGGTCTGCGTGTCCCATGTCATAGGCGATAAGATACGTTCCTGAAAAGCTGAATGCTTCTTAATTATAGACTGAAAAGTGTAAAATGCGGTATTCTAATGAGGCTTGAAGCGGTCATAAGAGTAAAAAAGCACGTGCCGGATTTTTGATCCGGCACGCGCTGGTTGTCCCGAAGAGGATTCGAACCTCCACACCTTTCGGTACCACCCCCTCAAGATGGCGCGTCTGCCAGTTCCGCCATCGGGACGTCTATCTTGCAATTATATCCTCGTGTCACTATGTGTCAATCCTTTCACTAGCCATTCTCTTCATGTTACGATCATAAAAATTCGAGACGAAGTGGCAGCCAAAACAAGGACAAAGACTATGCGGATTGCACTTGATGTGATGGGCAGCGATCACAACCCCGTCCCTGACATCGCTGGAGCCGTTGCGGCTGCCCGCGAATTCCCCGACACTACGATTGTTCTCATTGGCGATGAGCGCCTGATCCAGGATGAACTGAAAAAGCATAAAGACGCGGGTCTCAAACTGGATATCGCTCATGCGCCAGAGGCGGTGACTATGACCGATAAGCCTAGTATAGTTGGCAAGGCAAAGCCCAATTCCTCCATGCATGTCGGTATGAAACTGGTCAAGGACGGGAAGGCGGATGGCTTTGTGACCGCTGGTAATACTGGCGCTGCACTCAGTATCGCCACGCTGTTCACCCTGCGTCGCATTCCCGGTGTCAAGCGTCCTGCGCTGACTGCGATGTTCCGCTTTGCTAACACGACCTTGATCATCCTTGATGTGGGCGCGAACGCGGATTGCAAACCGGACTGGCTGGCGCAGTTCGCTTTGATGGGCAATGTCTACGCTAAGTCAGCGCTGCCATTGTCCAGCCCCCGCATCGGCATTCTCTCTAATGGTGAAGAAGAAGGCAAAGGGAACGAGCTGATCCGCGCTGCAACCGAGCTGATCCGCGAACTGCCCTTAAATTTTGTCGGTAATATCGAGCCGAAACAGATGCTCAATGGCGAAGCCGATGTCATTATCGCTGATGGCTTTGTCGGCAATGTCCTGCTCAAATCGATGGAGGCGGCAACGAAAAAAATGGCGGAAACGCTGCGAACCGAATTGACCAGCAGTGTGTTATCGACTTTAGGCGCAGCGTTGAGCCGATCCGCCTTCAAACGTGTTCAGCGGCAGGTTGATCCAGCGGAAGTTGGAGGCGCGCCGCTGCTTGGTGTCAATGGAGTGGTCATCATCGGTCATGGTAGTTCCAACGCCAAGGCGATCAAGAACGCAATCGGACAGGCTCGCCGAGCAGCGTCTGCGAACATCGTGGAGACAATTCGCAGTGAGCTTGAGCGGACGATGTCAGGAACTAGAATAAGCGAAACGGAATCGGAATAGGATCGATGTTGAAAGGAGGCTGGCAGCGCTGATGTGCATGGAGCGCTGTCAAAAAATCATGGAATTACTGCGCAATGGTCGCCCGCGCATTGTAATCACTGGGATGGGAACAGTCAGCGCGCTTGGGCCTCTCAAGCAGTTTTGGGAGAGCCTGAAAGCGGGTAAATCGGGGATTCGCCGGATTGAAACCATCAATGTTGACCATGTTCCGGTGAAGATCGCCGGTGAAGTGCGTGATTTTGATCCAACTGTCTACATTGAGCCGAAAGAGGCGCGCCGTATGGGACGCGCACCTCATTTTGCGGTCGCCGCGACTCATATGGCAGTTGAGGACGCCGGACTGACGATTCCCGAAATTGAAGCCAATGGTGAGCGCGTCGCCGTCTGCATCGGCACAACTCTCGGCGCGCATGAGATGGCAGAGCAAAGCACTTTCAAGTACAAAACGACGGGCTATCGCAAGCCGAATCCGCTCAACTTGATCAATTCGCTCCCTAACATGCCAGGGCATTACGTCAGCCGCTTCTTCCGCACCTTTGGTCCGTTGATCACGCCCTCCACCGCGTGCGCGGCTGGGACTCAGGCGGTCGGCGAAGCCAGCGAAATCATCAAGCGTGGGCGTGCCGATATGGTCATCACTGGTGGTGTCGAGGCGGTGCTGCAGGACTACGCGATTGCGGGATTTGAAGCGATGGACGCGCTCGCTACAGGCTTTAATGATAACCCGGAAGCTGCCAGCCGTCCATTTGACCGCGACCGGCGCGGATTTGTGTTCAGCGAGGGCTGTGGTATTCTGATCATTGAGAGTCTGGCACATGCCTTGAAACGCGGCGCGCGGATTTACGCCGAAATCCTCGGACATGCGTCCTCATCGGATGCGTATCACATTGCCGCGCTTGATCCTGAAGGTAGGGGGGCAGTGCGTTCTATGCGCTGGGCATTGGAAGATGCGCATGTCAATCCTGAAGATATCGACTACATCAATGCGCATGGAACCTCCACCCAAGCCAACGACGCGATGGAGACGATGGCGATCAAAGAGGTGTTCGGCGAACAGGCATACAGTATTCCGGTCAGTTCGAGCAAGAGCATGTTAGGACATGCGCTGGGCGCATCTGGGGCGCTGGAGATCATTGCTTGTGTGATGAGCATCGTCGATCAGGTCTTACACCCGACCATCAACTACGAAAATCCCGATCCCGCCTGCGATCTTGATTATGTCCCGAATGAGGCGCGGCAGGTCAAAGGTCTGCGTCACATTCTTTCGAACAGCTTTGGCTTGGGCGGGCAGAATGCCTCGATTGTGCTGGGTGCAATCTAGCAGCAGCGTCGTGCCGCCGATCCAGCTTGATGGTCGGCGGCCCGCCTTGACATTCCTTTGTACTCATGCTATTCTCGCCCTAACAACTGAACAGAGTTAGGACCTGGGTGCGTTTATGCCCGGATGCATGGCGCGCAAGTGGGGAAGTCCGGTCACTGTCTTCTGACATCAGTCCGGCGCTGGTCCGCAACGGTAGGGTGGTTGAGCAACCGCCAAGCCCGAATGCCCACCTAGGTTTTTGCTCGTGTTGCCCTTCGAGATCAAAGGTGACGAGCGTGGATAATTGTGTCGTTGTGAACGACTCAACTGCGATCCCGCCCCCAGCGGGATTTTTTCTCCTCCGTGTAACCGCGCTGGTTCAGCCTGCGACTCCAGTTGTTGATCTTGTAGTTCGGCACAACTGCATTTCACATTGGAGGAAATCATGCGTAGATTTTGCCTGTTTTTGCTTCTCTTGGTTGTTTCACTCACGTTTCAGCCTGTGTTTGCGCAGTCAGACGCAGTGCTCGATGGCTGCATTGAGCGCTTCGACCCCTCTGTGGACTATTTCCCGGACAAAGCGACGATTGACTATGCATCGCACCTTGCTATCGATTATTTCAACTACTACAAGGTGATTACGGTCAGTTCGCCCTGGGTGGGCGCATCAGAAGCCTTTTCATATGCGCTCGTGCAGTGCGGCGCGCCGATCCCAGATGGATTCAGCCCGGAGCAAATCATCCAAATTCCGGTTCGGCGTGTGGTCTCCTTGTCCACAACGTATCTCCCTCATCTGGTCGCGCTGGATCGCCTGGATACGCTGGTGGGGGTTGACAGCTTCCGCTATATCAATACGCAGGCGGTCAATGACCGGATTGAAGCGGGGTTGGTCGCTGAAACCGGCGGTTCATCAAGTGTGAACATCGAGGTCATGCTGGACATTGAGCCGGACGTTGTCATGACTTATGGAAGCGGTTCGCCCGAATACGATGCGCATCCTATTCTGATCGAGGCGGGCATTCCAGTGGTACTCAGCGCAGACTGGACAGAGACATCACCGCTCGGTCGCGCAGAGTGGATCAAGTTCACTGCTGCCTTCTTCAATGCCGAAGCGGGAGCGGAAGCTGTCTTTGACGCGATTGTCGATGACTATCAAGCGCTGGTCGCGCTGGCAGCGTCGGCGCAGGAAAAGCCGCTCGTGCTGTGGGGCGCATACAGCACATGGGGTGAAGCTTGGTATATCTCCGGCGGGAGCAGCTATGCCGCACAGCTTCTGCGCGACGCAGGCGCGATCCAGGTGTTGGGCGATGATCCGGCAGTTGCCGGGCAGATCGGCAGCGTCCCTTTCTCGTTTGAAGTCGTGTATGAGGCGGGTCTGGATGCCGATGTCTGGTTTGCCAATGTCTTTGCGACTGATACCATCGGTGCGCTGATCGCGCAGAACGAGCGCTATGCCGATCTGGCGGCTGTGCAGTCTGGCGCGGTCTATAACAACGATGGACGACGGAACGCGAATGGCGCTATCGACTATTTTGAGACCGGCGTGACCAATCCCCATCTTATCCTGGCAGACTTGATTGCGATTCTGCACCCCAGTCTGCTGCCTGATCACGAGCTTGTTTTCTTCCGTCAGATGCCGAGATAGGGCAGATAACTTCGATGCTTCAGCGCGCTTCTGCTGCGATAACTGCCTCTAGGCACGCCAGATTGGAGCGTCCGCGTGGTCTTACGCGTGCGGCGATCTTAGCTGCTTTGGCAGCCATTTTGGTTGGCGTGTTTCTCTTGGCGCTGCTGCTCGGATCGGTCACGATACCGCTGCATGAGGTGCTGATGGTGCTGACCGGCGGAGAAGCGAGCCGGGATGCGTGGTCGAACATCATTCTCAAGGTGCGGCTGCCGAAGGCGGTCACGGCGGCACTAGCTGGAGCGGCATTGAGCGCCGCCGGTCTGCTCATGCAGACCCTGTTTCGCAACCCGCTGGCAGACCCGTTTGCCCTGGGCATCAGCTCCGGCGCGAGTCTGGGTGTTGCACTGATCGTTTTGTCTGCGGGGTCGACAAGCGGCGCCCTGCTGGCTGGCTTTGGATTGGTGGGTGACATCGCGATCACGGCGGCTGCCAGTGCAGGTGCGGCGCTCGTCATGCTGCTGGCGCTGGGAGCGGCACGCCGGGTATCTGGCAGTGTCACCCTGCTGCTCTTGGGATTGATGTTTGGTTATATCAGCAGTGCGCTGGTGACGCTGCTGATGCACACCGCGCTGCCAGAGCGCATTCAGGCGTATACGAACTGGACGTTTGGGAGCTTCGCTGGAGTGAGCCTAGGGCAGATGCCGACGTTTGCGGTCTGTATCGGCATTGGGCTGCTGCTGGCTGCGGCAACGGTAAAAGCGCTGAATGCGCTGCTGCTGGGCGAAAACTATGCCCGCAGCCTGGGCGTCAACATGCGGCAGGCGCGAACGCTGATCGTGCTGGCATCGGCGATCCTGGCAGGGACAGTGACCGCATTTTGCGGTCCGGTCGGTTTCATCGGGATCGCGGTTCCGCATATCTGCCGAGGTGTTCTGCGCACGGCGGATCACCGTGTCCTGCTGCCAGCGGCGCTGATCTGTGGCGCGCTTGCCGCGCTGATCGCCGCGTTGATCGCTGAAATGCCGGGATCGCGTACGGTGCTGCCGCTGAACGCGATCACGGCGCTGATCGGCGCGCCGGTTGTGATCTGGATCGTCCTGAATGGGCGCACGCAGCGTGCATCGTTTGGCGAATCAGGATGATCGCTGTTGAGACAGACCAGCTTTCTATCGGCTATCGCCGTCGTCGAGAAGTGGTTGTTGCCGCCCATCTGTGTCTTTCGCTCACCGATGGGGAATTGGTATGTCTAATCGGACCCAACGGCGCGGGCAAAAGCACGCTGATTCGGACACTGGCAGGGATGCAGAAGCCGCTGTCAGGTCGCGTCTTGCTGCGCGGTCACGACATCAGCCAGTTGACGCCGATGGCGCTGGCGCGAATGCTCAGCGTGGTGCTGACAGATCGGATCGACCCTGGAATGCTGACCGCGCGGGAGGTGGTCGCATTGGGACGGCATCCCCATACCGGCTGGGACGCCCGGCTAACCGACCGCGATCAGGCAGTGGTTGAGGATGCGATTGCCACCGTTGACGCGGCGGGGCTGGCAGATCGCCCGTTTCGCGATCTCAGCGACGGAGAACGCCAGAAGATCATGATCGCGCGCGCTTTGGCGCAGTCCCCGTCGCTGCTGATCCTCGACGAACCTACCGCCTTTCTCGACTTGCCGCGCCGCGTCGAGGTCATGCGCGTGCTGCGCAAGCTCACCTCGGAGCGCGGTGCTGCCGTGCTGGTCTCCACGCACGATCTCGATCTCGCGCTGCGGAGCGCAGATCGCCTCTGGCTCATCCATCCGAGCGGCGCGGTGACCGTTGGCGCGCCGGAAGACTTGGTGCTGAATGGCAGCATTGACGACGCTTTCTGCAGTGTCGGCGCTGTTTTTGACGCGGAGTCCGCTACTTTTACGATCACACCGCCGGACGCTGCATCGACGGTTTCGCTGCGCGGTTCTGACCCGATCCGCCTCCTCTGGACAAAGCGAGCGCTAACGCGATCCGGATTTCAAGTCAGTGACGCAGATAATGCGCCCGTTGTTGTGACCGTATACCAGGACAACTGGGCTGCTGTTGGATGCGAATGTGCAGTCTACTGCAGCAGCCTCTATGATCTGATGCAAACACTGCGATCATGGAAGTTCTAAATGCGGTCTCTCATCATTAGCTCACCCTCAGTTAGGTAAGGGTGCGCTTGTTCAACGCTTCCATGTCGAGACCGACTTGTCCACTCGAGGGTTGAATCACATGCCGAAGCTAACCGTTCTTTTCGTCCTGCTCCCGTTGATTTTTGCAGCGTGCGCGCCGACATCATCTAGTGTCGCTACGCTTGCGCCGCCTACACTCCCGACGACCAACGAGCCGGAGTCGCCCATGCTTGCGGCGACTACCGCGCCCGCGGCGGATCGTCCAGCTTGGTTCAGTCTGCCGCTGGTGGATGCGCGCACTGGTGAGACATTTACCTTGGGCGACTTTTCGGGACAACTGGTGTTCGTCGAGCCGATGGCGACCTGGTGTACCAACTGCCGCACGCAGATGCGCAATCTGGCTGAGGCACGACAGCAGTTGAATAATCCCAACATCGTCTATATCGGGCTGAGCGTCGAAACGACGCTGGATCGCGGCAATCTGGCTAGATATGCTGATACACATGGATTCGACTGGACGTTTGCAGTCATGACGCCGGAGCTGGTCTCCGCGCTGACCGATACGTTTGGACGCAGCGTGACCGTCCCACCGTCCTCACCGCATTTCTTAATCTATCCGGATGGTTCGGTTTCGCCACTGGCGGCTGGCGGGATCGAGTCCACAGATGAATTGGTGCAGCTTTTAACCGAAGCAGCGGCGTGACATCGTGCTGGCGGAATTGTGGACGGGTTTTCTCTTGGGCAGCGGCGCAATTCTGACCAATGCCTGTATGCTGCCGCTCTATCCAGGGCTGATCGCGTTTATGGCGTCCAATGCTGATAACGAACGGACACGCCGCGCTTCAAAATGGCTCGGCGCGCTCGTCCTGCTGGGCGTGCTGTCGATGATGCTGCTGATCGGGCTGGCACTGCATCTTTTACAGCAGCCGTTCGGCGGTCTGCTCACCACGCTGCTGCCGATGATTTATCTGGTCGTGATCGGGCTGGGTCTACTGATGCTGTTCGGGCGCAGTCCATTTGCGCGTCTGGCGCAGCTCCAGTCTCCAGTTTTTAGCAGTCCCTATCTGACGGCATATGTCTATGGGCTGTTGTTCGCTCCCATGACTCTACCTTGCACCGGACCCGTCGTGACAGCGGCGTTTCTGCGCGGCGCCGCCGGCGCGGATGCCTTGACCGGCGAAATCCTGTATTTTCTCGCTTTCGGTCTTGGATTTGGCTGGCCCCTGGTGCTTCTGCCGCTGGTGGCGCTCCCCGTCCAGCGGCAGCTTGTTAGGCGGCTTGCGCGTAATCACCAGGCATTGACTCGTATTTCAGGTCTGCTGCTGATCGGCATTGGCATTTTCGGGTTTGTGACCGAAATTGTCCCAAATGTAACTTGATCAACCTGCTGTTATTGACACAGCCTAATTGATCTGCCCAACAGTCCTGGGCAGTTGATTTACGGTCAGATGTCGAGTATGCGCAAAATCTGCTCTGGCTTTGCGGGCGGTTCCGGCGCGGCTTGTGCGCTGGCTGCGAGTGCTGCTCTCTCCAGCTCCCGTTCCATCTCGACATCGCTGATCGGTGCAGGCGCAGGCTGAAGCGCGCTCTCCCGTGTGGTTGCATCCAGATCGAAGAAGTTGGCGTAAGTCTCGCGGGCTTCTAAGAACATTTTTCGGTACTGCTGTGCCAGCAGCCGACGCTGGGAGTCGACAATATCCTCGGACCGCGCCAGCGCAACTGCCAGCAGCCGAAACTCCTGCCGCGCTGACTCTTCATCGCCCTGAGCGAGAAATTCCTCCGTCTTTTTCCAGTGAATTTTGTGGAAATCGAAGGTGACAAAGTCGTTGCGCGTTGCCAGCGGCACAAAACGGAGCAGCATAAAATCTGCGCTGCTGTACGGTCGGATAGTGTTCTCGTTGTCCCCATAAAACAGCCGATTTTCGTAAATCCAGAACTTGCGCCGTTCAGCCGGAGAAAACTGGCTGCTCTCTGCGCGGATATGGACTTCGAACGCGGGCTGAAGCACGTCGGCTGCAGCATTGTCAGCGGGCGCTGTTCTCTCCATCTGCTGCATGTAGGCTTTCTGCCGCCCCATTCGCATCTCGACTTCCTTCATGCCGAGAAAGCCCTCTAATCCGGTCAGCAGTGGACGCGCGATGTTGATATAGGACGACAGCCGAGTTGGATCAAAGGCTTCGGCAACCGTTTCGATCAGGGAGAGTGTCCTCTTTGCCCAGTTGTTGACTTCAACACGAAACAATCCGGCAAACAGTGAAATATCATCCCCCTGATAGGGATACGGACCTGCGACGCGGGTATTGAAATAATCGACCATGTCTCCGCGTGCGACCTGCTGCGCGCTGGAGAGGCGTTCCGGCCCAATCATGATCGGAATGGTAGTGCGGCTGCCGTTGAAGATGAATTCCGTCATCATCGACGCCATGGGGATGAAATCTCGCCAGTATTCGCGCTGATACTGGAGGAACATCTGCGACAGCCGAAGTTCAAAATAGGTTGCGCGCGGCACGAAACCGCGCGTCTCGCGTGATGTATCGGTGCGCAGAACCCGATCAGAGGCGATCCTGAATGCAGCGGTTGTAAAGGTTTTTTCGCGTATCAGGCTGTTCCAAAGTTCAGTGAGACTCATGGCTGACTCTTCTGTTTACAGGTTAAATTCAAAACTCATGGTAACTCAGAATAAACTCGGCGCGCCAATTCAGCGCGTCGGATGCGGCGGGATTGTCGAAAATAACCGATCTGAAGCTGGTGATGATCAGTGACTCGGACAGCGTAAATCTGTTATGCTAGACATGTGCAGTATTTTGATGGATTTAAAGCCATGAAACTTTGGGAAAAATATCATCTGGCGCGCACTGCAGACGAAGCACTGGCGCTGCTATCGAATTACAGCGGCGAAGCGCAGATTGTCGCAGGCGGCACCGATCTGCTTATCGATTTGCAGCAGCCGGAAAAAGCGCATCAGCGCCCGAAAGCGCTGATTGACGTGACTTGTGCTGCGGATATGAACACCATCCAGCTTGAGGATGGCATCTTCACCGTCGGTGCGGCGGTCACTCATGCAGCAGTTGTGAAATCGGCACTGCTGGAGCGCTACGCGACCTGCTTGGTCGAGAGCTGCGGCGTTGTTGGGGGTCCCCAGGTGCGCAATGTCGGCACACTTGGCGGCAATGTGGCGCACGCGCTGCCAGCAGGTGACGGGACGACTTCACTGGTGGCGCTTGATGCTCAGGCGCTTGTTGGATGGGGCGACGGGCGGCGCGAGTGGCTGCCGATCACGGCGCTTTTCAAAGGAGCAGGCGTGTCTGCGCTGGACTCGCATCGCGATCTGTTGATCGCATTTCGTTTCAATGCATGTAAAGCAGGTGAGGGCTGCGCCTTCAAACGTATCATGCGCCCGCAGGGAGTCGCGCTGCCGATCTTAGGCTGCGCCGTCTGGATTGCGCTGGAGTCGGACAACGAGACGATCCGCGATGCGCGGATATGCCTCGCGCCGGTGTCGCAGACGCCGACACGGGCAGCGGATACTGAGGCGGCGCTGCGCGGTCAGCCGGCAAATGCGGAGACCATTGAGCGCGCTGTCGCAGTGGCGCACAAGACGCTGCATCCGCGCACCAGCAAATATCGTGCGACAGGGGAATATCGCCGGGAAATGATCGGCACGCTGCTGCGCGGCGCGCTTCCGCGCGCGTTTGAGCGCGCCGCGACCGGGCAAGCGAAGGCTGAAGGAGTGGGAGCGTAATTTCATGAGTGAGATCAGGCTGATTGTAAATGGGGTTGAGCATGTGCTGGATGTGCCGGAGTCGCGGACGCTGGCGGAAGTCCTGCGCTATGATCTGAAGCTGACCGGGACAAAAATCGGCTGTAATGAGGCGGAATGCGGCATCTGCACAGTGCATGTCGATGGGACGCCGGTCAATTCGTGTATTTATCCAGTGTTCCGGGCGGAGGGCAGGCGCATTACTACGATTGAGGGGCTGGCGAATGGTTCGCTGCACCCCCTTCAGCGGGAGTTCATCGCGCACAGCGCGGTGCAGTGCGGCTTCTGCACACCCGGCTTGATCATGACGGCGGCAGCGCTTCTTGAAGAAAACCCTGATCCCGATGAACACGATATCAAAGTTGCTCTTAAAGATACCTACTGCCGCTGCACAGGTTACACCAGCGTGATCAACGCGATTCGCTCCGCTGCATCGGTCAAACGCGGCGAAGAGCCGTTGCCGCCGAACGAGCCGGAGGTCAGTGAACCGCTCAAGCACATCAGCGTCAGTGAGCCGGTTCAGGACATCGAAGATCGCGTGACTGGACGGGCGAAATACACTGATGATTACGTGTTTGATGGGATGCTGTTCGGACGCACGCTGCGAGCGCGCTATCCTCATGCGCGCATTCTGCGCATCGACACATCTAGGGCGAAGGCGCTGCCCGGCGTGCGCGCCGTGCTGACTGCGGACGATGTGCCAGGCGAAAACGTTCATGGGCTGGTTTATCTGGACTGGGATGTGCTGTGCAAGGATAAAGTCCGCTATATGGGCGATGCGGTCGCGATTGTCGCAGCGGACACGCAGGAGATCGCCGATCAGGCAGTTGAGCTGATCGAAGTGGACTATGAACCGCTGCCTGTCGTTGCCGATCCGGTTTATGCGCGGACACCCGACGCGCCGCTGGTGCATGAAGGGCGCGAGGCTGGCAACCTGCTCAAGCATATCAAAGTGCGTCACGGTGACATCGATAAGGGTTTTGCCGAAGCCGATGTGATCATCGAGCGCACCTATCACACGCCAACGACTGAACATGCCTTCCTTGAGCCGGAATGCGCAATTGGCGTTCCGGCTGGCTATGACTCCGAACATGACAAGCTGACTGTCTATGTTGGTTCGCAAATACCTTATCAGGATCGCAACCAGATCGCGCGCGCGATGGGCGTCCCAGATGAAGCGGTCCGCGTCAAGGGTGTCTTGATCGGCGGCGGATTTGGCGGCAAAGAGGACATTGCCGGGCAAATTCATGTTGCAATGCTGGCGAACGCGACGGGCAAGCCGGTCAAGATGCTCTATTCGCGTTCGGAGTCGCTGTTGTTTCATCCCAAGCGCCACGCAACAGTCATTCGGATCAAGACTGGCGCAAAGCGCGATGGCACATTGACGGCGGTCGAGGCGGAGCTTTACGGCGATGGCGGCGCGTATGCCAGCCTGTCCGACAAGGTCATGACCCGCGCTACTACCCATGCGACGGGACCCTATCACGTGCCGAATGCCAAGATCGACTGCTATGCCATGTATACCAATAATCCGCCGTCCGGCGCATTTCGCGGCTTCGGCGTCACACAGAGTGCCTTTGCTGTCGAACAGAATATGGACTTGGTGGCGGAAGCGCTCGGAATCGACCCGGTTGAGTTTCGCCTCAAGAATGCCCAGCGCGTCGGCGTTGCGACGGCGACCGGGCAGGTGCTGCGCGAAAGTGTCGGCTTGATCGAGAGCATCGAAAAAGTGAATGCTGATATGCGCGCCGGCGACTTCAAGTGGAGCTGGCGCGACGGCGGCTACGCCTATGGATGGGGTATCGCCTGTGCCTATAAGAATACGGGCTTGGGCGGTGGCGCGCCGGATCGCTCGGATGCCGAAGTTGAAGCCTTTGAAGATGGCACGGTTGAGGTGCGCACCTCGTCCGCCGATATGGGACAGGGCTTGATCGCGGTGCTGGCGCAGATCGCCGCCGAAGAACTCGGTTTGCCGTATAAGAAAGTCCGTGTGCTGCTCTCCGACACCGACAAAACGCCGAACGGCGGTCCGACCACTGCCAGCCGTCAGACCTTCATGAGCGGCAATGCTGTGCGCTATGCGGCAGGCAGTCTGCGCGCGCTGCTGAGCAAGGTTGCGGCGGAGGAGCTGGACACCCCCCCGGATCGCTTGCGATTTGAGGAGGGGTTGATCCGAGAAAATGGTCACAGCATTGGCTTTGACCAAGTGGTTAGGTTGGCAAAAGGGCAGGGCTTGGCGACTAAAATCCTGCATGAATACTACGGACCCAAGACGCAGCCATTGGGGACGGGCGGCGATATGCATTTTGCCTTTTCCTACGCGACCCAGGCGGCGCTGGTTTCGGTGGAACTCAGCACGGGAGTTGTGCGTGTCCACCGGATCATCTCCGCCACTGACATCGGTCGGGCGATCAACCCGCTTTTGGTGCAGGGGCAGATCGAGGGCGGGATCGTCATGGCGATGGGCAACTGCCTGTCTGAGAGCTATATCGTCGAGGAAGGCGTCCCGTGGACGCGCTACTTGGCGCGCTATAAGATGCCGAGCATCAAGCACACGCCGGAGATCAAATCCTATCTGGTCGAGCATCGTTCCTCAGACGGACCCTATGGGGCGAAGGGCGTCGGTGAAATTCCATCGATCAACACGTCTCCAGCGATCTGCAACGCGATTTACAATGCGGTCGGCGTGCGGGTTTACAGCATCCCGGTCGATCAGGACGCGCTTTATCGGGCGATGCAGCGCGGGGATCGTGAGGTTTTCACCGCCTGGCACGACGTAAAATAGAAGGGGAATCATGCCAGAGGTTTCGTTTGATCGGTATTATCGGTACGCGGATTTGACCGCGATCTTGAAGGCATATGCGGCTGAGTATCCGCACCTGGTCAGGCTCGGCAGTATCGGCAAAAGCTATGAAGGGCGCGATATCTGGCTGGTTACGCTCACGGAATATGCTTCCGGAGAGCCAGCCGATAAACCTGCTTTGTGGGTTGATGGCAACATTCACGCCTCGGAGGTGTCTCCATCGAGCGCCTGTCTCTATCTGATCGAAAAGTTGGTGAAGGGATTCGGCAGCGACGACTCGGTAACGCGCAGTCTGCAAACGCGCGTTTTCTATGTCTGTCCGCGCATCAGCCCGGACGGGGCGGAATGGGCGTTAGCGGATAAGCCGAAGATCGTGCGTTCCAGCACGCGCCCGTATCCCTTCGATGAAGACCCGATTGATGGGCTGATCAATGAGGACATCGACGGGGATGGTCGAATGCTGATGATGCGCATTCCCGATCCCAATGGACTGTGGAAGCCGCATCCTGAGGAACCACGCCTGCTCATCCGCCGCGACCCGGTCGAGACCGGCGGGATGTACTATCGTGTTATGTCCGAGGGGACGATACAAAATTTTGATGGAGTTACCATTCGTCCCCAGCCCACTAAGGAAGGGCTTGACCTGAACCGTAATTTTCCGTCGCACTGGCGTCAGGAGTATGAGCAGCCCGGAGCCGGACTCTATCCGACTTCAGAGCCAGAAGTGCGCGCTGTCGTCGATTTCATCGCGCGCCACCCGAACATCATCGGCGCGGTCACGTTTCACACCTGGAGCGGCGTCATCCTGCGCCCTTACGGAACGCAGAGCGATGACAATTTTCCCGCCGAAGACCTGTGGACATTCCAGCGCATCGGCGAGAAAGGCACGCAGCTCACGGGTTATCCGACCATTTCGGTCTTCCACGACTTCAAATACCATCCGAAACAGGTCATCACTGGCGTCTTCGACGATTGGGTCTACGATCATCTGGGCGCATATGCCTGGACGGTTGAGCTTTGGAGTCCGCAGCGTCAGGCGGGCATTACTGAGTATAAGTTCATCGACTGGTACCGCGAGCATCCGGTCGAGGATGCGCTGAAGATGCTCAAGTGGAGCGATGACGCGCTGGATGGAAAAGGGTATGTCGATTGGTATCCTTTTGATCATCCGCAGTTGGGCAAGGTCGAACTTGGTGGTTGGAACATGCAGTATGCGTGGCGCAATCCGCCGCCGCAGTTTCTCGAGAAGGAGATCGCGCCCTTCGCTGACTGGCTGATCTGGCACGCGCTGGTATCGCCGCTGCTCGAACTTTATGAAGCCAAAGTGACGCGGCTCGGCAGCGATGTTTACCAGATCAGACTCGTCGTGCAGAATACAGGCTGGCTGCCGTCGTATGTGTCCAAAAAAGCGCTTGAAAAACGATTGGTGCGCGGCGTGATCGCTGAGATTGGGCTGCCCGACGGCGCAACCATCAGGAGCGGCGATCCACGCCAGGACATCGGTCAGCTTGAAGGGCGCGCCTACACGGCTTCATCGCTGACGCCGTGGGGGATGCTGATGGGGAATGGATTCACGCTCGACCGTGCTAAAGCCGAATGGGTCATTCAGGCACCCAACGGTGGGGAGGTCAAAGTGTCGGCGCGCCATCCCCGCGCTGGCGTGGTAAAAGCGACTTTGAAGCTCGAACAGAGTTTAGCGCCATGTGCGCCAGATGAGATCGCGGTAATTCTCCCCAGGGGTGATCTGACCTAAAATGGAGGCATGGCGCGCGCCTGTGATCGACGGGTGCGCGCCGGGTCGGGCGTGCCAGGTTTCATGCGCCAGCAGTGCGAACACCAGTGCCTCTTTGAAGTCGCTGTCCATGCCGATGTCCTCATACGTCTTTACTGGGATTGGACTCAGAAAATGGCGCAGCATCTTCATTAGTGCCGGATTATGGACTCCACCGCCGCCGATGATGATCTCCCCAACCGGATGAGGCGTGAAGCGCCGAAGGGCGTCGGTGATGCTCGCGGCGGTCAGCGCAGTGATCGTGGCGATGATGTCGGCGTCGGATAGACCGCGCTCGCGTCCTTCAGCGACCAGTCGTGCCGCCTGGTCAGCTCCGAAAAGTTCGCGTCCGGTGGTCTTGGGCGGCTGACGCTTGAAATAGGGGTGTTCCATCATCGCGTCTAACCAATTCGAGTCGATTTGCCCACCCTGCGCGATGTGTCCATTGTAGTCACAGCGCATCATGCCATCGGTGACGCGGGTCACCGCGCCATCGACCAGCGCATTTCCGGGTCCGGTATCGAAGGCGATGGGCGCAGACTGCGTCTCTGACAGCGGCGGCAGCACTGTCACATTGCCCATGCCGCCGATATTCTGCACGGCGCGCCAATGCTCAGCGTGGCGCAGGAGCAGCCAATCGGCATAACCTGTCAGCGGCGCGCCCTGACCGCCGGATGCGACATCGCGTGTTCGAAAATTGTGAATGGTGGTGATGCCGGTGCGCTCGGCGATCACAGATGCTTCGCCGAGCTGCAAGGTGGATGTAACCTGACCGGCTGTGTCCACATCGTGCCAGACCGTCTGACCGTGCGAGCCGATCAGCGCGACATCTTCCGGTCTCAGATCGGCAGCTGCGATCACGCGCAGTGCTGCATCGGCAAACTGCTCTCCGAGTGCGGCGTTCAGGCGGCACAGCTCATCGACCTGCCCGGTCGAGGGCTGGCACGCCCGCAGAATCCGCGCTTGCATCTCCGGCGGATAGCTGATGCCAAGTGTTTTGACGATGCGCGCTGACAGCCGCGGCGGTTTGCCGGAGATGTCGCACAGCGCCGCGTCGATCCCGTCCGCTGACGTGCCGGACATCAAGCCGATGATCAACATGAGCGTGTGTTTTCCTGTTGAGTCTGCGAATGAAGTACATTGTAAACGGCGCAGTGTTGAAGGTAAATTGTATGAATAGACGAGTGACCCCGCTGCAGTATGAAGCCGAGACGATACCCGGACTAGAGGAATTCGCCGCTAATGAACTGCGCCATCTGCGCGCTGGCGCGGTTTCCCAGCTTCGGACATACAAGGGTGCGGTGCGCTTTCGGTTTGCCGGCGATCCTAATGCGCTGCGCGGACTGCGGACGGTGCAGGCGGTCTACCGTGTCGAATGGTTCGCAGTGCCGCGCCCGCGCGCGCTGCTTGGCGATGCTCATTTTCGGCGTCTGCTCGCCCAGATCGAGGCAGTCCGCCAGATAAAGCCCGATCAGTTCACCACATTTCAAATTGCAGCGGCGGGGTCGGACTCATCGGTTATGGAGCGCATCAAACGCGAAATCGCGGCATCGGCGGGCATTCCTCATGCTGAAAGCGGCGATCTGCTCATCCGCATCTTGCCGGATGACGGCGGGTGGCGCACGCTGGTCAGACTGACTCCGCGCCCCCTGGCGACGCGATCCTGGCGAGTCGCAAACTATGAGGGCGCGCTCAACGGCGTGGTGGCATACTGCATGGCGCTGCTGACGCAGCCGAAGCCAGGCGATACCGTTGTAAATTTGGGCAGTGGGTCGGGGTCGCTGCTGATCGAGCGCGGTTTTGCTGGCGCAGCGCACCAAGTGATCGGAATTGAGCGCGATCCGGTCGTCATCGATCTGGCATTGGCAAATGTACGTGCGTCTGGCTGTCAGCGCTGTCTCCGCCTCGTCTGCGCAGACATGCGCCAGTCACCACTGCCAGACTCATGTGCCGATGCGCTCCTGGCTGATCTCCCATTTGGTCAGCGGGTTGGCAGTCATGCTGACAATCGCGCGCTCTATCCGGCTGCACTGGCTGAAGCGGCGCGCCTTGCCAAGCTAGGCGCGCACTTTGTCGTCATCACACACGAAATTCGGCTTATGGACGCAGCTTTGGAACACGCTCACGTTTGGCAGCCTGTGCGCGTCCTGCCGATCATCCTGCGCGGGCTGCATCCGCGCATTTATGTGCTTCAGCGGCGCTAACCGCGCCGTTCCAACCAGACGATGGTGTATGGCTCAAGCGTGATCGGCTGATCTGGGGTGTAATCGCTTCCCGTGATTAGGTCGATCAGATGCAGAACCGGCGCGTAAAGCTGACTTTTGATCAGCGCCGGCAGATGAATTGTCTGCGCGAAATCCGAGAAATTCGCCAGCACCATGATCTGCTGATGCCGCGTGTATCCCAGCACATGCGGGCTGCCCGTATCAAAAAATGTGGTCTCGCCTGTACGAAATGCCGGCGTGCGCTTGCGAATAAAGATCAGGTTGCTGAGCGTCTGAAAGACTCGCCCCTCAATCGTGCGTGGGTCGCGCCGCTTTGAAAGCCGCTCATCATCCAGATGCGGTCGATGCACCCAACGGCTGTCGTCAGCGAGATCGGGATTCTCGCGGTAGCTGTAATCATTCAGCGTTGCAAGTTCGTCGCCCAGATAGAGCAGGGGAATGCCGCCAGCGCTGAGGACAATCGCGTACAGCATCAGGACGCGCCGGATGGCGTGTTCTTTGAGGATGGCTTCATCGCGTTCGAGCGCCTGTTCCAAACCTGCCAGCGAGGCAGTTGTGCCAGAAATACGCATATCCTGGGTGCGCGGGTTGTAGTTGAATGGCAGACCCGCTGCAAAGCTGCCAGGAAAGCGCCCAGTGTAAAACATATTCAGAAAATAGCGATGATCGTTGGGATTGATTCCAATCTCGACCGCGTCTTCATCCGCGAAGCCCCAACCAATATCATCGTGAGATCGGATGTAATTGACCCAGGATGTGCCGTGCGGGATTGTGAAGCGTTTCTGCATGGTATGAGTCATAAAGCGCACATCCCGTGTTGCCAGCGCGTCCCACAGCGACACCATCATGATCGGGTTATATGAGAGCTGGCATTTCGCTTCATCGATGTAACTGCGAACCTTTTGGGGATGGACAATTGCCTCAGATTTGAACAGTAGGGCAGGCGCAGCAATACGCACGAGGGTGTTGAAAGCGCGAATGATTGTGTGTGCTTGGGGCAGGTTCTCACAGTCTGTTCCAAGCTGCTTCCAGATGAAAGGCACTGCGTCCAGGCGCAGCACTTCCACGCCCTGATTAGCAAGGAACAACATTTCGCTCAACATCGCGTGGAAAACTGCGGGATTGGCGTAGTTCAAATCCCATTGATAGCGATGAAATGTCGTCCACACCCACTTCTTGATCTCGCTGCGGTATGTGAAGCTCCCTGGCGCTTGATCGGGGAAGATTTCGCGCAGTCTTGCCTCATACTGATCGGGCAGCCGCCGATCATCGAACATCAGATAGAAATCTTGATATTCCGGATCGCCCGCCAGCGCCCGTTTTGCCCACTCATGTTCATCCGATGTGTGATTGAAGACAAAATCCAGCACAAGGCTGATCCCGTTTGCACGCAGTTCGCGGCTTAGCTCTGCCAGATCGTCCATCGAGCCGAGCGCGGGATTGACCTCACGGAAGCTGCTCACGGCATAACCGCCATCATGCTGTTTTTCTGGTGATAGGAAAAGCGGCATCAAGTGGAGGTAAGTGATGCCAAGTTCGCGAAAGTAGGGCAAGCGTCCGCGAATACCGACCAAGTCGCCTGCGAAACGGTCAACATAGCAGACCGCGCCCATCATGACTTCGCTCAGATACCAGTTAGGGTGGGTTTCGCGCAGTCCATCCAGCGCCTTCAGATCATCCGGTCGCGCGGCGTACATCTCAGCGGCAGTCGTCAGGATGGTTTCAAGATGGTAGAAGAAGTCGTATCGTGAAGCGTAAAGCTCAAAAAGCGCGCTGAATAGAGAGGGGAAGTGCGCTGTTAATCGATCAAGAAAAATCTGCTGTTCGGTGTCTGCAAGCGTACCTAAAGCGCGCTTCAAATGTGGTATCAGCCTCTTTTGGGTCAGCGCTGCTTCATGAGCTAACCAGACTGAGTTCTGATTTGACAAAGCTGCCTCCTATCACTAACACCAGCGCTGTCCACTTGGCTGCGCTGCACAAGCTCATTGGAAAAACGGAAGCTTTGTCGAAAAAGCGCTAATTTATGGAAAATGGACCTTGATCGGTCTGCGTCTCCTGTTCCATTAACGCGGACAAGAGCGTTACTTCTTTACGATAATGATTGCGTACTTTCTGGACAAGCGCAAGTGCATTTTCTGCTTCAAGCAGCGCCTGCTTCTGCTCAAGCTCCACTTTGATCAGCGACGCGGATAGATACGTGAGCATCAGCGCGTCCTGCGGAAGCTGACTGAAGTCGAACTCGATGTTTTCGGCGCGACCGAGCAGCGTTAGGTAGCGCTCGACCCAGGGGCGCAGCTGTCGCACCACCTGCGTGACTTCGATGGGCGTATTGTTGGGCAGGGGGAGCATCTCCACCTGACCCACTAGATATGGCTGGTCGAATTCCAAACGGTGGATCAGGAAGCGTTCGCGCCCAACCGCGACGATGTTCATCTGCCCAGCGATTAGGGGCTGCATCTGCGTGATCTGCGCAGTGCAGCCAATCGGGTATGGCACGGCATCTGCCCCCAATCCCTTGACCTCTGAGCCGCTTTTGATCAGCACAACGCCAAACGGCTGGCGTTGATCGATGCACTCATTGATCATGAGCTTGTAGCGCTCTTCAAAAATCCGCAGTGTGATCGGCATTCCCGGGAACAGAACGGAATGGAGCGGAAACAGAGGTAGACGCTGCATAGATTTTGCTCTCAATACAAAGCTGATACCTCTATTTTAGCGTTAACCTGCGCTTCTGGCGCACGGATTCATAAAGCTCCAATCCGTTCAGGAAATCCTGCGCCTGTTCTTGAACGCGCTCCCGCTCATGTGCGTCCAGATGGCGCAGTCCGAGGACATTTTTACCCAGGCGGGGATTGGAACGAAGCATGGCTTCATGTTCGATAATGAAATTCCAGTACAGATAGTTGAATGGGCAGGCGCGTTCACCTATGCGCTGCTTAGGATCGAAAGGGCAGTCCCCACAGTAATCGCTCATCTTGTGGATGTAATTAGCGGACGCGATATACGGCTTTGTCGCGGTTTGCCCGCCATCGGCATTCATACCCATCCCGATCACATTCGGATAGACGACCCATTCATAGGCGTCCACGTAAAAGGTCAGGAACCAGTCCGCCACCTCGCCAGGATCGACGTCCGCCAGCAGGCAGAAATTGCAGATGACCATCAGCCGTTCGATATGGTGGGTATAACCTGTGTCGATCAGGCGCTTGACGACATGATGCACACAGTTCATCGGCGTGTCAGCGTCCCAAAACATGCGCGGCATGGTGCGCGTCCCATGCCAGCCGTTGGCATCCTGAAGGGCTGGCATCTGACGCCAATACTGCCAGTAGATGTACTCGCGCCAGCCGATGATCTGCCTGATAAAGCCCTCGACGGCATTGATCGGAGCGCTGCCCGCTTCATAGGCGCGCAGCGCCGCCTCGACCATCTGCATCGGCGTCAGCAGCCCAATGTTGACATACGGTGAAAGCACGGAGTGAAACAGGACATGATGCTGCGCGCTCATCGCGTCTTCGTAAGTGCCAAAGTTCGCCAGCCGGTGATTGATGAAGTCCTGCAAAGCAAGTTCTGCATCATCATGCGTGACGGCTAGCGCGAAGCCGTCAGCTGTTCCAACATGGTTATCGAGTGCCGCGACTGCCTGCATGACCTGCTGCGTCAGCTTATCAGGGGGAAAAGTCAGCGGCTCAGGAGGCACAACGGAGCGCGGAAGCGGCTTTCGATTGTCCTGATCGAAATTCCAGATGCCGCCGATGGGCTGATCGCTGTCGTCCAGCAGAATACGATGATGCCGCCGCATTTCGCGGTAGAAATTCTCCATCACATAGCGTTTGCCCGCTTGCGGATCGGGATACGGATTGAACAACTCGACCAGAAACATCGTATTTGGCAGCAGGATCATCCTGGTCTGGAACCGCTGTTGGAGATTGCGCTGAAACCGTCTGCCGGCGTAAGTCGATGCGGACATAGTGACTAGCAGGTCAGGCTGAAAGTCAGCAAGATGCGCTTCAAGCGCGTCTGTGGTTGTGTTTGCGCTTCGGTAATCGACTTCAATCCCGTTTTGCCGCAGTTTCTCAGCGTAATGGCGCATCGCAGAGAACAGCAGCACAAGCTTCTTGCGCTGGTGGGGCAGTCGGGAGGTCTGTTTTCGGCTCTCAATCATCAGCACACGGATGTGTTCGTGATCGCCATATCCCTTCGCATAGTCAAGGGCAACATGATCTTCAAGAAGTTGATCGCCGAGTATCCAGACCGTTATGCGCATTCAGAAGACCTACCTAATTTACTTGCAGCCCGCTTTTAGCCAACCTGAGTCTGACCTGCCATGACTATCGCGCGCAGCGACTCGACAAAATCGGGGCGCGCAATCCCATTTTCTGTGATAATTCCGCTTAAATAACGGTGCGGTGTGACATCGAAGGCGGGGTTGCGCGCATGATAGTGCGCTGGCACAAGCGCTAAGCCATACGGATGCAGGACTTCGCCTTTATCCCGTTCTTCGATAGGGATTTCAGCGCCGCTGGCAAGGCTCAGATCGATGGTTGACGTGGGCGCGACCGTGTAAAATGGAATGCCATTCTCTTTTGCCAGCACCGCCACCTGATATGTGCCGATCTTGTTGGCAAAGTCCCCATTGGCTGCCACCCGATCCGCTCCGACCAGACACAGCTTGATCTCACCCCGCTGCATATAGAAACCTGCCGCTGTGTCGGGGATAATGTCGTATGAAACGCCGAGCTGCTCCAGCTCCCAGGCGCTCAGCCGCGCGCCTTGTAAGCGCGGACGTGTCTCGTCGAGCAGGACATGGATGCGCTTGCCCTGCTCATGAGCAGCGCGAATCACGCCGAGCGCCGTGCCGAAATCAACGGTTGCCAGTGCGCCAGTGTTGCAGTGATGGAGGATGGTATCGCCATCTTTCACTAACTCAGCGCCGATATAGCCCATACGTCGGTTGATCTCAACATCTTCATCGGCGATCCGCTGCGCCTCGCGCAGAAGCGAAGCGCGCAGATCATCCAGGTGTGAGCCAGTATTGTTGTGCGCGAGCGCAAGAAGCCGATCAACTGCCCAGGCGAGATTGACAGCCGTCGGGCGCGATGCCTTCAGAACACGCCCAGCTTCCCGTAAATCAGCAAGGAGCGCCTCTACGGTTGTCGCACTGCTCGTCATGGCAGCCAGCGCCATGCCAAAGCCAGCGGATGCGCCAATAGCAGGTGCGCCGCGCACCGTCATGTTGGCAATTGCCTCCGCCACTTCCTGATAGGTGTAAAGGTTGACCATGGTCAGTTCCCAGGGGAGCTGACGCTGATCGATCATGGCGACGTGATTATCGATCCATTCTACAGTTCTCATGTTCGGTCTCTTTTCTGCAATACTTGGCTGTTGAACGCCATCTTGAGCGGCTGCGCCTCGAATTATGGGAAAAAGCGGCGTGTCTTGATTTCCAGTTTGGCATCTTTGCGAAAGCGAAACAGGCTGGCGGGGCGTCCGCCGGTCTCCCGAAAGCGGTTGCTTGGCTCAACGATGTTCGCCTCACGGATTTTCTTACGGAAATTAGCTTTATCGAGCTTTTGATCATTGAGAATGATCATATAGGCGTCCTGAAGCTCGCGTAGGGTGAATTCCTCCGGCATCAATTGGAAAGCGACAGCGGAATATTCGATCTTGTAGCGCAGTCGGGTGAGGGCATAGCTTAGAATTTCGCTGTGGTCGAACGCCAGCGGCGGCGGACGGTAGGCGCTGTGCCACGCTAGCGGCGCATTTGTGCCGTCCAATATGTGTTCGGGCAGACGATCCTTAGCGACCAACGCGAAATAGGCGATGCTGATGGTGCGTCCTCTCGGGTCGCGATCAGGCGCGCCGAAACTGTAGAGCTGCTGAAAAAAGGGATCGCTCTCCGAGTCGCTGCCCGCCCCGATAATACTGAAAATGCAGCGCTGTGCAGCATCATCCAGCGACTCGGTCTCGGCAGGCATCACAGACGGGAGCATCCAGCTTCCCTCAAACGGCGGCTGATTGCACGGAAACAGACAGACTTTTAGATCGCGCTGAAACAAGGTGAAAATCGCGGTCTCAACGGTCACCGGAAAGCATGGGGATGTAGCCGAATGCGTCATGAGCCTTCATTCCTCAGCCGATCACTGCTTATTGAGCGCCGGAGGATGCAAGGCAGCACCCTACGGTGATCCGAACTGCGCTATGAACTGAAGCTGCTGACGACCGCTGCTAAAACATCATAGGGGACGGGTCCGCGATTGTACGTCACGCCGTTATGTGTGATCCACTGCGGCGCGCCGCTGCCGACACGCATCATCACCGCTGGCGTTCCGCTCACGCCATAGGTTTGACCGAATTGAGTATCGATATTCACCTGTTGTGCATTGGGCTGGCAGCGCAAAAGCGCAGTGTAATTCATGCCAAGTTCGTTGGCGACAATGCGCGCCGCATCCTGGTTATAGCGTGCTGTCCCTGCCAGATCATAGAAGCGTTTATAGGCTTCCCAGAAAGCGCCTGGACGTTCGTTGTCGATGCACTCAGCGATCTGAGATGTGAACACGGTCAGTGTGCCGCCCGCAGTCGGAAAACTGCGATATTCAAAAGCGGCGCGCCCCGTCTCGACGTAATTCTTAATAAAGCGCGTGATTTCCGAATGATACGTCTGACAATGCGGGCAGGCGTAGTCCGCGAATTCGATAATTGTGATTGGCGCGTCTGGATCGCCCAGCATAAACGCCCCATCGGCGCCGCGCGATTTCGGAATAGTGTTGAGATTGATCGCAGTAGTGTTGAATTGACCCGATGCGGCAATCGCGATCCCGACCGCAATCACGGTAATCACGACCACACCGAGTATGATTGTGCTTTGCCTCTGTTTTGTGTTCATGGAGTTGCGCAGACGCTCCTAACTTTAAACCTCCGTCCATTCTAGCGTAATGGGACGCGTCGCTCAACTGAAAAACAAGACTTTGACCGATCTGCATATCAATCGTAAAATCGAGTTTCAAATAAGATGAGATAGGGGTCACTTCATGCACTACTTAAACCGTCTTTTAATGATGGTTTGGATTGGGCTGCTGACGCTCAGTGTGTCGGCTCAGCGTGGAGGCGCGCAAAGTGAGCGCACGCCGACGTTCCCGCAGCTTCCCGGATACATCGCTTATATCGGCGCTGATCTGAATGTCTATACGATTGCACGCGAGACCAACGCTGTTATTCAACTGACTGCCGATGCGGGCATCCAACGAGACAGCGCCCTGATTTACCAGTGGCCCACTTGGTCAACCGATGGACGGCTCGCCTACTTTCAGACCCGCCTGACGCGCGCCGGTACAACCACAACATCGGTATTTATCTCACCGGATGCGCAGACGCCTGGTGTTTTGCGTTATGAGACCTCAGATAAATCGTTCACCTATGCTTACTGGTCGCCGCAGAGCTGTAGTGGGGAGGGTGACTGCCGTGAATTGGCTGTGCTGATGGGGACGCCAAACGGCTTCAACATCGACGTTGTGCGCGATATACCACAGAGCGACGCCCAAGTCAGCACTATCGGACAGGGGGCACCTTTCTATTTTAGCTGGAGTCCGAACGGTGAACGGATACTGTGGCATCGTAACCAAGCGCGCATTGAAGTCCATGATCGCAGTTTGGGACAGGTGATCAGCGCAGTGTCAGACATGCCGGGGGCATTTGCGGCGCCAGCATGGTCTCCAGTAGATGATCGTTTGCTGTTCGGTCAGGATGGCGCAGACCCCACGACCACCGATCTCGTCATCGCGATGGGTGACGAGATAGAGACCCTCGTCTTTGGGCTGCGCGGACCCGTTTATTTCGCTTGGTCACCGAATGGCAACCGGATCGCCTATGTGGATCGTCAGGGCGCCTTAGTGGTTATCGATGCAGTCAGCGGAGAACGCCTCGCGCGCACGGTGGTGAGCGGCGTGCTGGCATTTTTCTGGTCGCCCAACAGTGAGCGCATCGCCTACATCACGCTCGCGAACACGCCCGGCTCGTTCAATGCTTTCGAAAACAAGTCGGAACTGTTGAAAACGCTGGTGCAAGGGCAGACTCCCGGCTTAGCCTGGTCTGTCATCGACATCGACACTCAAGAAACGTGGCGATATGGCGCTTTTGTCCCGACGCGCGAGATGATCTACCTGCTCAGCTTTTACGATCAGTTTGCCCAGAGCCATCGGCTCTGGTCGCCAAGCAGCACGCATCTGGTATATGGAGAGGTTGCGCCGGATGGGCAGAGCTTTGTCAGCATCCTCGACACGACGCGCGCGGTTTCTATCCCGCTCAATATCGCGGATGGCTTCATCGGCATTTGGAGTTTCAGTTAGGGTTCGATGCGACGTATCTGGCTGATCTTGAGCGCGCTGGCACTGACCGCTTGCCTTCAGAGCGCGCCCAATGTGATCTACATCACCGCAACGCCGGAACCGTCTTCGACCCCGCGGCTCGCTCAAGCGACATTCACACCTTCTTCGACATCGGCTCCCGCGCCGATTCCTGACCCGACGCGCGTAGGCAGTCCGTTAGCAGCAGGCGAAATCTACACTGTCCGCCCTGGCGATACGCTGACCGGAATCGCGCTCTCCGCTGGAACGACTTTAGAAACGCTGCTGCGTCTGAACTCCATCGCCAATCCCGATATGCTGTTTGTGGGTCAGCAGATCATACTGCCTGCGCAGCCAACGCAGGAGGGGAGCCGCTTCAGGATCATCCCGGACAGCCGGCTCGTGCGCGCGCCGGGGAGTGCGCAGTTTGACATAGATCGTTTTGTGGGTTCTCAGATCGGCTATATCCGCGTCGCCTTTGATAATGTCAATGGCGCGATCTTACCAGGCGCGGCGGTTGTGCGGCGCGTTTCATTAGAATACAGCGTCGATCCCAGGCTGCTGCTGGCGCTGCTGGAATTCAAGGCGGGCTGGCTGACTACAATTCTTCCCAATGAGCAGCGCCGCAACTTTCCGCTCGGCGCGCCAGCGACTGCATCCGGCATCGAACGCAAGGGTTTATATCGTCAGCTCATCTGGGCGGCGGATAATCTCAATCGCGGCTATTACGGCTGGAAACAAGGGACATTGAGCCGCCTCGAATTCACTGATGGGACTCGCTTGCTGATCGCGCGCGATTTGAACGCAGGCACAGTTGGCGTTCAGTTCATGCTGGCGCTCAACAATGACGCAGTATCTTGGCAAAGCCAGGTCAGCGCCGAAGGCTTGTATCAGACTTACTTTCAGCTCTTTGGCGATCCATTTCTCGATGCCACCGAGCCGCTTGTCCCGTTGGGAATCCAGCAGCCGACCTTCGGCCTGCCCTTTGCGCAGGGTGAGACGTGGTTTTTCACCGGCGGCGCACATGGGGGATGGGGTTCAGGAAGCGCTTGGGCTGCCATCGACTTCGCGCCGCCGGATGAACTGTCAAATAAAACCAGCTCATGTTACGTCTCTGACTACTTCGCCACGGCGGTTGCCCCCGGTATCATTGCGCGGACGGATGAAGGCATTGTCATCCTCGATCTGGATGGTGATGGTGACGAATCGACCGGCTGGTCGGTGCTGTATCTGCATATCGCGGCTCAGGATCGAATCGCTCCAGGAACTCAGGTCAATCTTGGAGATCGTATCGGCAGACCAAGCTGTGAAGGCGGATTCTCGAATGGGACTCATATCCACATCGCGCGGCGGTATAATGGCGAATGGATTCCCGCTTCCTGCCCGAATTGTCCCTCCGACTATGCAAGGGCAGATTTTGTGCTGAACGGATGGACAGTGGTCGCACTGCCCAATCAGGAATATCAGGGCTTTCTGGTCAAAGATGGGGCAGAACGGATTGCCGAGCAGTTTCGCGGCGTGCTGGAGAATCGGGTTTCTTGGTGAGTTGATTGAGTTTCAGGCTTTCAGGCTAAGACGATGAAATCGATTGTTATCGCGCTTGTGATCGTGAGTGCGCTGATGTGGACAGCTAATGTGAGCGCGCAGGAGATTGCGACCTCAACGCCGGCTCCTGTCGATCTCTCTGGCGTGTTTCAGCAGCAGCCTCAGGCGCAGTTTTCCATTCAGTCAACCGCGACATGGACGCCTCAGCCGACGCCATCGGTGCGCTTAGAGCCGCTTCAGACGGCTAATGTGCGTGACTTGCCATCAACGGATGCCTCAGGGGCATTTGGCAACATCATCGGGCAGATTCGCGTTGGCGAGGTCTACAATGTGACTGGGCGGTTTGTCAACTGGTATCAATTTCAGTATCCAGACTCGCCCAATGGACGCGGCTGGGTTTACGGCGATCTGGTCACCATTTATGGGGATGCAAATGCGATTCCAGTGGTCGATCTAAGCGCTCAGCCGCCCATCAATCCCGCTATCCTTGCTGTGACTCAGACCCTTGCCGCCGTCACCCTTACACCGGGCGGTTTGCTAACCGCAACGGCGAATGCCCGCGTGATTGCGGCGCCGCCAAGCGCGGGCGGTGCGGCGCTCAGCAGCGAGAGCGGTGAACCAGGGATGATTCTGCCAACCTATACGTATCCGGCGGGCATGGTTTTCATGCCGACTCAGCCAGCGCCAGACGGTATCAGTGAGCCGCCCGCGCCCGTTAGCAGCAATCAGACCGGCGGCATCCCGCCGATTGTCCCGATTATGGTCTTGGGTGGCATTGGTGTCTTAGGGCTGGCGATCAGCTCGGTTCGCCGCTGAAGAGCGCCGCCGCATCGCGCCGAATGACTTTACCTGAAGCCGTCTGCGGTAGCTGATCCACAAAGATATAGCGGCGTGGACGCTTGTATCCCGCCAGATGCGCCTTGCAGTGCGCATCAAGTTCATCCGGCGTCACGAATGTGCCTGATTTCAGCACAATCGCAGCGGCAGCGATCTGACCCCACTCGGCATCGGGCAGTCCTACGACGCAGGCATCATCAACCGCCGGATGCGACCGCAGCACATTTTCAACCTCGACCGGGTAGATATTCTCTCCGCCGGAGATGATCAGGTCATTTCGACGCTGGACAATCCACAGATCGCCGTCCGCATCAAGATAGCCGAGGTCGCCTGTGTGAAATGTTCCCGGCGGATCGAGATCAGCGTGCGTGAGATACCCGCGCATGACATTTCCACCCGAAACGGCGATCTCGCCGATCTCGCCCGACGGAGCCTCGCGCCCATCCTCGGTGATGATGCGCACTGTAATGCCTTTAAGTGGTTTGCCGACGCTGCCAGGTTTGAAGCGTGCTTGTTCGGGCAGCATCGTCGCGACCTGCGATGCTGCCTCGGTCAGACCATAGGTTATGGCGACGGGCAAACCGCGCTCAAATGCGCGCTGCAGCAGATCAGTCGATGGGGCAGCGCCGCCGAGCAGGATCAAACGCAGCGACTTCGGAAATTCTACCTCAGCTTCGAGCATTCGATGAAGCTGAGTCGGGACGAGCGAGATGAGGGTGATCTGATGTTGAGTCAGCGTCTGAGCGACGCGCTGAGCATCAAACGCTCCTTCATATAGGACTACCGTTGTGCCGTCCAGATAACTGCGATACAGGATCGACAACCCACCGATATGATACAGCGGCAGCGTCAGCAGCCAGCGATCCCCGTCGTTTACGCCAAGCCGTTCGCGGGATGCTTGTGCGCTGAACACCAGATTGCCGACTGTGAGCCGCGCTCCTTTTGGACGTCCGGTCGTGCCGGACGTGAACAGGATCGCCGCGTCTGCGCTTGGATCGACAGGCATAGCGTCATAATCGGTTGATCGATATGATGGGAATGCCGCCGATGACGGCTGAGATGGTGACAGTGCCGCCGCACTGATCGACTCTGTATCAGGAGAGTCGATCAGCAGGGTGGGCGCAGCAGTTTCAAGCTGATAACGGACTTCCGAAGCGCTCAGTCGCGTGTTGATCGGGATGATCGCCGCGCCTGAATGCAGCAGCGCGTGCGCGACTAACACGTAGGCTGCTCCATTCAGCATAAGAACCGCAGCACGGCTGCCGGGCTTGACGCCCCAGGCAGCGAGCCGCGCTGCAGTGGTGTCGATGCGCGCGTTCAGCTCTCCAAATGTCCAGGCTTCCTGCTCGCAGATCAACGCCGGATGATCCGTTTTCGCTGCGCCGCAGTGGTCGATCCATGTCCGCGTCATGGACGCCAGGGATACTTTCGATAGCTCGGTTTGCGTTTCTGGACGTAGGCGTTGCGCCCTTCCTGACCTTCTTCGGTCATGTAGAAGAGCAGAGTGGCATCGCCGGCGAGCTGTTGTAAGCCCGTCTGACCGTCCACATCGGCATTCATCGACGCCTTCAGCAGCCGGATCGCCAGCGGGCTGTGCTGCAAAATCTGCTCCGCCCACGCGACGCCCTCCGCTTCCAGGTCAGCCAGCGGTACAACTGTGTTAACCAAGCCCATGTCCAGGGCTTGAGCAGCATTATACTGCCGGCACAGATACCAGATTTCGCGCGCTTTTTTCTGTCCGACGATTCGAGCCAGATAGCTCGATCCATAGCCGCCGTCGAAGCTGCCGACGCGCGGGCCTGTCTGCCCAAAGACCGCGTTGTCGGCGGCAATTGTCAGATCGCAGATCACATGTAGGACATGACCGCCGCCAATGGCGTACCCCGGCACGAGTGCGATCACCACCTTCGGGATGGTACGAATAATGCGCTGAAGCTGCAAGACATTCAGACGGTGAACGCCGTCTTTGCCCACGTAACCAGCATCCCCGCGCACCTTCTGATCGCCCCCGGAACAGAACGCCCATTTACCATCTTTGGCGGGTCCATTACCGGTCAGTAGGATGACGCCGACATCTTGATCATCCCAGACATGATTGAAGGCATCAATCATCTCATTAATTGTTTCAGGACGGAACGCATTGCGCACCTCCGGTCGGTTGAACGCGATTCGGGCGATCCCGTCGGTTTTGTGATAAGTGATGTCTTCATAGGTCTTGACCGTCTGCCAGTCCGCCGCTTGGCGGATCAGGTTGGTATTTTCGGTGATCGAAGTCTCCATAGCTGCTCCTACAATCCTCGCACTGCTTCCATTACACGCTGGACAATCTCATTTCGCCGCTGTAAATCGTGAACCGGATCGGTTGGCACTTCAATGATGGTGGAACGTGAGCTGACTGCGCTCAATGCGCGCGCGAACGCGGCTTGAAATTCGGTGCGGCTACATATTTTCGCATAGTCAGTACCATACAACACTGCCGCATTTTCAAAAGTCATACCATGAGATGTACGAAACAACTCAGTGTAAGGAGGATCAAACTGGGCAATTGGCAACCGCTGAAAAATCCCACCACCATCATTATTGATCACAACAATCACCACGCAGATACCATACCGTTTCAACATGAGGAGTCCATTCATATCGTGATAGAAGCCCAAATCGCCAATAATCAACACCAAAGGCGCACTCACACCCTGAGAAACGCCTACTGCTGTTGAGACCATACCGTCGATCCCACTCGCACCACGACTGCCAAACACACGAATTACCTTTGGAGTAGGTTGCGCAAACTGATCCAGATGACGAACAGGTAAGCTATTGGCAATAAACAGCGACGCACCATTCGGCATCATCGAAACAGTATCAGCGATAACAACACCATCAAAGAAATCCTCATCCAGCGCTGCATCGATGACTTCCCAAGTCTTCATCTCTACCATCGTTAACTGCTTATACCAAACCGACTCAGCGCGTGGATCATCCAAGGAAAAGTGAGCCAGACTCCGCACAATTTCAACTGGATCAGCAATGAATAATTCATCGAGCTGATGGTTAGGGTCTTTCCATACCGCATCCGCGCTGAATGCGATCTGATATGCACCCTGATTTGCATTCAGATAGTCAATCAGCGACTGCGAGGTAGGCATCGCGCCAAAGCGCAGGATCAGATCAGGCTGTTCAAAGTCGGAAAGGCTGCGCAGAAATGAGTCATACCCACCAATAACGCTGCCCTCCATCTCTCGCCAATGGGTCGTGTAGCGCGCCTGCGACAGCGGATCGGCGAGGAGTGGTATACAGCCAACTTTTGCTAGCGTGATCAACTCATCCGCAAGCGCACGATCATAGTTGGGTCCAAGGACAATCATCGGGCGCTGACTGCGCTGATAAGTGTCCAAGAGGGCTTCCATTGCAGCGGCTGGTGGCTGGACACGACCACCGACGATCCTAGTGAACGGCTGGCTGCATAATCGACCCGCCCACGTCGGATCATCAGTCTTATCATCTGGGACAGGGATTGGCTCAAGCGGCTTACGAAATGGAAAATTCAGATGCACCGCACCTTTTGGCTGCGTCCCGTTCATGCCATTGGCAGCGGCATAAGCGCGGCAGGCAAGCGTCCGCAGACTGCGTATCGTCAGATGTGCCGGATTGCTTTCTGGCAGCGCAACATCCACTGCCCAACGGACATGATCGCCATACATCTTGATCTGATCGACCGTCTGATTTGCGCCAGAGTCACGCAGTTCTGGCGGGCGATCCGCCGTCAGGATCAGCAGCGGCACACCCGCATAATGCGCCTCGATAATGGCGGGATAGAAATTTGCTGTCGCTGTGCCAGATGAGCAAACAACTGCGACCGGACGTTCCGATGCCAGCGCCAGACCGAGCGCAAAGAACGCAGCGCTGCGCTCGTCAATGATCGAGTGCACTTGTATATCTGCGTGTTCAGCAAAAGCGACTGCGAGCGGAGTCGAGCGGGAACCTGGCGCAATACAAACTGCGCGCAGCCCAGACCGCGCCAGCTCATCGACGATGATGCTTGCCCAAAGCAGATTACGATTCGGCGCGGACATGATCTTCGATCTCCAACGCATTCAGCAGCGGCTTGAACTTCAGCGCTGTCTCGTCCCATTCCTTAGCCGGATCGCTCTCTGCGACAATCCCTGCGCCAGCGTAGAGGCGGGCATGATCCTTGACGCTGACGGCTGATCGGATCGCGACCGCGAACACCCCATCGCCGTTCCCATCGATCCAGCCGACAGGCGCAGCATACCAGCCTCGATCATCAGTCTCGATGCGGCGAATCGCATTGACTGCAGCATGTCGCGGGTAACCGCCGAGCGCCGGCGTCGGATGAAATGCGCCTATTACGTCAAGCAGCTTGACATTCGGAAGGAGCGTTCCCATCATCGGCGTGTAGAGGTGCTGAATATTGCGCAGTCGCATCACATCTGGCTGCTCAGCACGATAGACATGCTCTACGAATGGAGTCAAAAGCTGCTCAATTGCCTCCACAACCACTTGATGCTCGGCTCGTTCCTTCGCAGAAGCGAACATCTCAGCGGCGAGTGCTGCATCTTCCGCCGTCGATCCGCCGCGCGGACGCGACCCTGCCAGAGCTGCCGTGTAAATGTGGTTCCCCTCTTTGGAGGCGAGCAGTTCCGGCGTCGCGCCGAAGAAAGCATGTCCGGGGAAGACTTCGATTAGAAATCGATATACCTGCGGATAACTCTGAGTCAGCCAGTCAAGCGCACCCACTGGATCAACTGCGGCATCAAATCGGACATCCTTGAACCGCGACAGCACCACTTTTTCCAGTTCGCCGGCACGAATGCGGCTTGTTGCTTCAATGACCTGCTCCCGCCACACCGGGTAAGGTAGAGAGTCTTCCAACTGGATTGCGCGCGGTTTATTAACGACAGCGGGCAGCGACTCCAATCGGCGAATGATCTCAGCGAGTTCGCCATGAAGCCGCTCCCACGCTTCATCAAGATGGGCAGCCTGATCGAGATAGGCATTGAGTGTCAGCCAGGTCTCATCGTTCGCTTGCGTGACCTGGACACGGGGCAGTAAAAAGTATGACGATGGGAATGCCGACCAGATGCCAGATGCAGCAGAGAAGTCATCGCGAAACGCAAAGCCTCCGACCAAACGCGGCTGAGCCAAGCGCGGCATATCCCCCAAAATGGCATTTTCAAACAGGTTATCTGCTTGCTGATGGATGCTGCTAAACCGGTCGCGTCCATAGGCGACGATCTCAGCTGTGACGCCAAAACCAGCGAAGGCGATAGGCTGATCAGCTTGCTGCCAGAAGACGCGCTGCATCGCTGAAGGCGCTGCGCGCAGCACATGTAGCAAATCCATGTGCGGGATCGGACGGGCAGCCGCAATTAAGATCGGGTCCAGGGCTGGCTGAACCCGCATGGTCCTAATGGGATGCATGACGGACGCCGCATGTCCTGACATCATCGGTCATTCTCCGGTTCGTTCTGTTCGAGTGTGTACCCGATGCTTTGCAGCAGCAGCGGGCGAAGCGTTTTCATGATATGTTCGGCGCTCGGCTCACCTGTGTAGACCCAGCGGATCACAATTTCGTTGATCGCGCCCATCCAGGCATATGCAGTCAGCCGCGTATCCAGCACGCGGACATCGCCAACAGCAACGGCTTCTTCCAGGTAGCGCTGGATCAGCGCGGCAAACCGGTCGTGAAGCTCCATGCGTTTCTGCTCGAAGGCAGTCCCAAGCCCGACTGCCTGCACGAGCATGATTTTGGCAAGCGGGCGATACTGCCCGAAGACTTCCAGAATGGCGCGCAGCGCAGCGTCCACACGGTCGATGCCCGCCTTTTCGCGGCTGATAGCTTCATTCGCGCGCTTCTCTAGGAGGGCGGCGAATTTGTCGATCAGGGCGAAGAAAAGTGCCTGTTTGTTCGGGAAATGAAAATACACCGCTCCCTTCGATGTGTCCGATTCAGCGACGATCTCATCGACACTGGCTTCATGGTAGCCTTTTTGTGCAAAGACCTGAAGCGCAGCGTCTAGAATGCGGCTTCGCGTTGCATCCGGGTCACGACTGGCAGTTTCGCGCTGCGCGGCGAGTGGACGATTGGGTTTTCTACGCACCGTATTCATCATGTACCCACAAAACCGACTGGTCAGTCTATAATATACACTGAAAAAGTTGCGCTGTGTGCGCTTTCTGACTTATCGTTAATTTTATCACAAATTGAATGTTGTGAACAAAGCGAATTGAGAATCGGATGGAATCCACAACTTTTGTCGCCTCGGATGAGGTTCGATACTGCGTCAGGACATCAGGAGCAGGCAAAACCTTGCTGATGCTGCATGGCTTTTCAGGAAGCGGTCGCGTTTGGCAGGGACTTCGATTTGCAGGGTGGCGGATTAGCGCAGTTGACCTATTAGGGCATGGAGACACGGACGCTCCAGCCGCCCCAGCGCGTTATTGCCTTGAATATGCAGCGTCAGATCTCGCGGAAATGTGCGCGCAGCCCGCTTTCGTCCTGGGCTACTCCATGGGCGGACGACTCGCGCTGTATTTTGCGCTTCACTATCCTGAAAAAGTACGTGGGCTGATCCTCGAAAGCACATCACCGGGTTTAGAGTCTGAGCAGGAGCGGGCTGCGCGTGCGGCATCCGATTCTGCCCTAGCAGACTCGATTGAGCGTGACGGCATCCCTGCTTTTGTCGATCAGTGGGAGCGAATGCCCCTCTTTGCCACACAGACCTGCGATCAGCGCGCGGCCCTGCGCCCGATCCGCTTGGCGCAGCGTCCGCACGGGCTGGCGAACAGCCTGCGCGGGATGGGGGTGGGGGTGCAGCCATCGCTTTGGGGGAGACTGAGTGAGATTGCCGTCCCGACATTGATCGTGAATGGCGCGCTTGACGCAAAATATTGCGCTGTTGGGGAGCGCATGGCGGCACTCATTTCCTCTGCAAAGCAGATTGTCATCCCTGATGCAGGACATACAACACATCTTGAGAAGCCTGAAGCTTTTAGGACAGTTGTGCAGGCTTTTTTGCGAGGTGCTAAAGGAAGAGAGCTTGGTTAAAATACACGTCAACCTAGGAGAGAAATTGAATTATGGCATCCAACATTGAAAAGACCACTGCGCGCCTGAAAGCTGAAGGCATCGTCGCCATCGTGCGCGGTGACTATAGTGAGCATGAGATACTGCAGATGGGCGAGGCGCTGCTCGAAGGCGGCATCACCCTGATCGAAGTTACACTGAATACACGCGGCGCGCTGGAATCGATCCCGATGCTGCGCAAGCGATTTGGTGACACGATGATGGTCGGCGCTGGCACGGTGCGGACGATGGAGCAGGTCAAAACTGCGCTCGACGCCGGCGCGGAGTTTCTGGTGTCCCCTAATTTTGATCCTCCATCGGTCTCGCAGGCAATGGCGCATGATGTGCTGCACTTGCCAGGTGTTGCGACTCCGACTGAAGCGCAGAATGCCCTTAATGCCGGATGCCGGATGCTGAAACTGTTTCCAGTGGATGTGCTGGGAGGGGCAGCCTATCTGAAAGCTATTCGCGCCCCACTGAACGACATCGATTTTGTGCCAACTGGCGGGATCGGCATTGAGAATATCGCTGAGTATGCGCGAGCAGGTGCAGTCGGCGTTGGGCTGGGTAGTTCGCTAGTCTCAAAGGACTGGACGCCGGAACTGCTCCGACAGCGGGGCAAGACTCTGCGCACCGCATGGGACAGCGTGAAGGACGACCGTTGATGACCTGTACGCCATGCCGCTGTTCGATGGCTTGAGCGATGATAGGGTTGGTACTTCGACCGAGATCGAGCAGCGCATTTAGGAGCCATTTTTCACCACCAAAGAGCCGGCGAGTCACACTGGTTTAGGACTGGACATTGTCTATCGGAGGATATGTGGACACAGCGGCACGATTGAAATGCGTCTCGAACCATGCCAGATGCGCTTCATCATTCGTCTTCTGATTCAAGCGATAGCGGACTGAGGTCATCGAGTATACGGCGAAACTGGCGGACTAATCCCGGATTGACGCGCCCGTTTACGCGCACCGCACCGCCGATGTGCAGTTCATGCACGCCGCTGGTGCGCGCAATCTCGCCCGCCTGGTCGAGTTTGATCCCTCCTGAAGCAACGAAGCGCATGTCATCGCTGAACTGCTGAACCCACTCGCGCAGTCCGAAGCGACCCTGCCAGGCATCTTCTGCCGGTCCCGCCGTCAGCACGCGGGGGATGATGCCCTTCAGCTCGCGGAGCGACTCGCTGGGATTGGCGCAGGTGTCGATGGCGCGATGCAGCGTGATCGGAATGGGCGCAGCAAGCGCGGCGATACGCGCGATCAGATCGATATCCAGCCGACCCGACTCAGTCTGCGCGCCAAAGACGATCCCGGTCACACCCATCTGCCGGAACCAGCGCACAGAGTCTTCAATTTGCGCGATTTCGCCGGATGTATAGACGAAACTGCGGGCGGTAGGACGCACCATGACATACAGATCGATTCGCGCGTGTTCGCGCGCTTCGCGCACGAGGTCGAGCGAGGGAGTCAGTCCGCCCGCCGCAAGATTGTATGAAAGCTCAACGCTGTCCGCGCCGCCTTCTTCAGCCAGCCGCAGATCGTCAAGACTGAGCGCGGCGAGTTCCAGTTTGATCATCGGCATAGACTCCATCAGCATGATACACTCACATCATGAATCTATCCATGAAACAAAGGGAAGCCTAGACATGCGCATTGCCATCGCTGGACTGCATATCGAAGCCTGCACATTCTCCCCGCTGCGCAGCGGCGCGGAGGATTTCACGATCCGGCGCGGAGACGCGCTGCTGAGCCGTTACACCAGCTTCATCGGCAAGTATGAAGGCGTGACTTTCCGAACGCCGCATGCCGTTTCATCACGAGTCTGACTTTCAGAAGCTCGGTATTGAGCCGACACAGCATCAGATCGTGGTCGTCAAGATCGGCTATCTCGAACCCGATCTCAAGCGCATGGCGGGTAAGGCGCTGCTCGCGCTCAGCCCTGGCGTGGTCAATCAGGCAATCACCAACCTCCCATATAGGCGGATTCAGCGCCCAATTTACCCGCTTGACCCAGACATGGACTGGCAGCTGGCGTGAGCGATCAACTGCATTCTGTCCCAGTCAGCGACAGACTCGGTCTGCGCTGAACGCTGATTTGACCTGCGACCGCTGCGCTGACGCTGTCCGGCGGATTGACGAAAATCTCCAGCCGCACGAGTCCCCATGTGGCGTTGGTGATCCCCCGCATTGTGCGGATTTCCAGCGGCGCACGCGGTGACAAGCTAAATCGGCACTCGATCGTGCCATAGCGCGCTCCGGCGGCATTTCGCAGCATCACCGTGACGGTTTTCGGGAAGTCGCTATCATTCGCAAGTGCGATCTGCACCTCAAAGGGCGTGTTGGCATCTGCGCCATAACCGAGATTCTGGTAGAAGCTCGCCCAATCCGGCGGATCAGCGGTGTTCAGCCGGAAAAAGCGCAGCACGCTGTCGCGCACTGCCCAACTGATCTGACCGGACGCGCTCCAATGTGCCAGTTCGGCTGAGAAATCACCGTTGCGGACGATATTCTGATCGGCGGGCGCGTCCGCGCCATGATAGGCTTGCAGAAGCGTGCCATATGACCACCTGCCCACGTCCACCGGCGCGTAGCCGCGAAACCCCGCGTTGTGTTCTGCGTAGACATACGGCGAGAAGATTGTCTCCAGGCGGTCGGCATCGCGATCCTGATCCTTGCTGTCTCGATAGGGCGCGACTCCCCAAGCCTGCCCGAACTCGATATGAAGGTGCGGATTGGAGGAATAACCCGTGCTGCCTTCCGCCGCGATGATCTCCCCGGCTGAGACTAGGACGGCGCAGTTTGCGCGGCTGAAATCTTCCGTGCAGCCGTCCTTAATCCACTGCGAAATGCTGCCCGGCGCAAGATGACCATACAGGGCGTATTCGTTTGGCGCATGTTCGATCACAATGGCATTCCAGTACCACCATGCGCCCTCATGATAGCCATTCATGCTGTTCTGATCATTGGCATAGATGATCAAGCCGTCGCGCATCGCAGCAATTTCAGGCGCGCCGAGATCGAAATCGATCTGTCCGAGTCCGTGCCGGTTGTAGCTGCGCGTGACCGTCGCCCATTGTCCGCTGACCCAGGGGAAGCGATAGGAGCGCAGCGAGCGCGTATCGGTTAACGCGGGGTCGGCTGACGGCTTGTAGGGGCGGGCATCGACAGCGCTGAGAACCGCTGGCGAAATCTGAGAGTAAACGGCATTGTAACCTGCATCGCCAGGCAGCGTGACCGACCAGGTGCGCCCGCTCTGAACGACTAGCGCCAGATCGATCAATCCGGGGATGGGTTCGTTTGTATCGTTGAGAATTGGCGACAGATAGATCACGCCAGCTCGTTCATCGACCGTTTGACCAACTGCCGTGTAATAAAATGCGCCGCCCTGCGCGGCATGTTCCGCCAGGCGCGCCGCAACCGCCTGATCGAGTGCCTCTGTTGGCTGCGCAGATGCGGAGGTGATGGCAAGGGCGGCACTGACAAGTAGTATGCCTACGAATCGCACGCGATGATGTTTCATAAGCTCAGGAAGGAAGCATCCCCAACCCAATAGGGAGCGGGGCATCCCCAAATCGGATGCCCCGCTTCCTGTCACCAAACTCAGCCCTGCGCTTCACCTTCGCTGCCGCCTTCGATGGGCAGTTCTGTGGGTGAGGGAGCGCTCTCCACAAGCGGCGATTCGGTCGGTGGCAGTTCTGGCACATCGGTAGCGAATACCCATGTTGGCTCCGGCGTCGGTTCGAGCGTCGGTTGAACTGTTGGCTCCGGCGTCGGTTCGAGCGTCAGGAGCAGTTCCGGCTGCTCGACCACACCGCCCTCATCGCCATCGTCAAGCAGGGGTGTCGGCGTCATGATCATCAGCGGCAGTTCGCCATCCAGACCAGGCGCAGCACTCAGTGTCGGCATCAGCGTGGGCAGCATCATGTCACGCGGCTCACTCAGCACGCCTGCGCCAGGTAGGAAGCACGATGTCCCGCCGACTGACAGCGACGGACGGACGCGAAGCTGAACATTGTCGAGCCGAATTGCCGGCAGATTGTCGATGGTCGAGACGTAGTACGAGACGGATGCGCCCGTTGTCCACGCGGTGGTTGAGTGCGTGCGCATGACATACTCGCCCAGCGGTGTGAACGGCGGAAGCCAGAACGTGCAGACCTGTAAATCTGCGAAATTCTGATGGTGCAGCAAAATCGTGATGCGCTTGAGCGCCGAGCTGGAATTCCCAAGCTGCATCCGCAGTTCGAGCGGTCGTCCTACTGTCACGCCAGTGAAGCCGGTGTTTTGCAGCAGCGATCCGGCGGCATCCGTCTGAGTGGGGCGGTAAAGCTCGGCGACACCGCCGTTCAAGGTCGCGACAATCGAACCTGGCGCAGGGTTAAAGATGCTCCAAGGCGCAAACGTGCTGCCATCAAAGCCGCCGTTGACGATCAGATTAGCGCTATCCGGGTCGGCAGTTGGCAGCGGCGCATTCGGATCGATGCACTCTGAACGCGTCTGAAGCTGCGTCAGCGCCGGACGATACGTAAAGGTCGCATTGTCCACCCGATAGGCTGGCAGCCCATCGTTACTGGATGCATACAGTGAGAGTGTAACATTGCGCCAGTTCTTGTTCGTCTTCGCGCGCAGCGTGTAGGTTTGCAGGGGTGCATTTGGAGGAAGCCAGAACGAACAAACTTGCAGGTCGCTGAAATCGCCCTCATGCGCCAGCATCACGAAGCGTTTGCGGACATTGCTCGTGTTGCCAACCTGCACCTGCGCTTCAATCGGTGAGTTCGCCCACAGATAGAAGTGGGTATTTTGGAACACAACCGCCTGTGTCGCTGTGGTCAGGCGGTAAAATTCCAGCGCGCCGGACACGATGGAGGTGGGCGGATTGCTCGGCAGCCCAAAAATGCTCCAGTTGTTCAAGCCGCTGTTGAAGCCGGAATTGATGATCATGTTGGCGTCGGGCTTGAACGAGACTTCCTGCCACTTAGTCAGGAATACGTCGCGGGCATTGTTGGTATCGTTGGCGACCAGATTATTCGCGTCCGACTGGAAGCCGACGAACAAACCATCATCCGAGATCGCTGGGACGCGCGATCCGCCGTTGCCTTGGATGCCGTTAAAACGCGATGAGACGATCTGGGTGCGCCCAGTCTGGCGGTCATGGACGTAAATATCGGGCAGAGCATTGGTGTCCGTCTGCACCGGGATGAACGGAACCTGCAAATTGCTGGAGTCAGAGGTGAACGCGACATAGCGCCCATTCCCTGAGATGACCGGCTGATAATTCGGCAGCCCTGTTTGCGTTCCGATGGACGACAGCGAGATGATCGAGGTTGTCCCGGTCACCATGTCACGGATAAAGACATCGCGCGTGTTGTTCACGTCACTGGGAATTAGATTCGAAGCGTCCGACTCGAAGACGATGTAGCGACCATCGTTCGACATATCAGGGTAGATCGACTCACCGTTCCCCTGAACGCCCGATGAGGACACAGAGACACGGGTTGTCGTGTTCAAGAGGCGGTCGCGGACGAAAATATCAGCGACGTTGTTTGTGTCTCCGGTGACAAGATTGCTCGCCAGCGAATAGAAGGCGATATAGCGTCCATCGAACGACACGCCGATGTTGTCCACTGGCACGATGGTATTGATATTTACCACATGCTGACCAGAGTCATTGTTGCCCTGCGCCCCTGACGAGGAGATCGAGACGCGCTCAGTCGTCTGGGTGATCCGGTCATGGACATAAACATCGTAACATTTTTCAAGCGTGGATGGGTTGGAGTCGCGCTGGCAGAAGAAATTCGTCGCCTGACTTGGCGGGAGCAGCAGCCCCGACGCCGAATAAAAGGCGATATAGCGTCCATCGCCCGAAATGGTCGAGCCATCGTTTGCCTGCGCACCCTGGACGCCAGTCGAGGAGACCGAAACGCGGAATGTCGTTTGCGCGACCATATCGCGCACAAAGACATCGCGCCAGGTGTTCGTGTCCGGGCGGAGGGGGTCAAAATTGCTGGCGAGTGATGTGAATGAGATATAGCGTCCATCGGCGGAAATCGATGGACGCCGTGACCACCCCTGACCGACGCATTCGACCGGCTGCTGTCCGTTCGGATCGCACTCAATACTGAAGAAATACCCCTGCTGACCGGCTGAATTGAGCGAGACCAGCTCAACCGTGCAGGTCAGGCGGTCATACCGAAAAATATCCGTCGATCTGTTAACATCGCCGGGGACAAGATTGTCCGCGTCCGACTGAAAGACGATATAGCGCCCATCAGCGGACACGCTGATGCTGCTGGCATTCGGGATGCTGGGATTGGTTGGATCGGTGACTAAGCCTGGAACGGATGTCACGGTTGTATCGAAGCAAATGCGCGATGTGAACGGACTTTGCGTGGTTCCAGGCGAAACCGCCCCCTCTGCGATCAGCCGTTCAAGCAGTCCGTCCTCCTGTGCTGCTGCACCCCCAACACTGATTGCCAAAAACAGGACAAGAGTCAGCACTGCTTGCCACAGCAGAGGAACGCTGCGCTGTACAAGGAGATGTGTATCGTGCGGCAATGGAAACGCTCCTTCAACGTAACACAGATCATCGTATCGCTGACGATAGACATCGTTCAATGGAATAACTTTATTATATGGGATCGTCGCAGGATGAACAGCGACATGTCGGTGCTGATACACGCTGTATCAACACCATGACGCTTTGATCATGCCCGCTGAATCGCAAGCAGTGTGATGTCGTCAAACTGAACTGCACTGCCGATCTAGTTAATGAGCTGGCTTTCAATACGGTCGAGCTGCGCATTGACGCTCAAGATGGCGGGCGTCAGCATTTCGATGAGACCCTGTAAAAACAAGTACGGTCTTCACAAAACATCTAATTAATCTTTTTTCTCGATGACAAATGATGGCACAACTGATCCTCCGCCTGCTGTCACGTTTAGGAGCGTTTCAGATGACAGGCGCGTTAGGCAGCCATGCACCTTGCTGCCGTAGAAAACATAAGGGTCTGCATCAACAAACCGATCACTGATGGTCAGCTTGCCATCATTCCACGCTGGAAACGGTCGGCGCACACTGTCCACGCGCTCCTGAACAACATACGGTGTGGTGCGGCTTTCACGGAGCGCGTCTGACCATTCTTTGTCGCTACATTCCCACCCGATTACCACCCCTTTACCGCCATACTCGTCGTTGGGTTTCAAGACGAACCGCTCGCGATGATCGCTGATGAAGGTGAGTAGGTCAATTTCCTCTCCAGCATACTGAGTCTTCCGGTCAGCAACCACCCGCGTCCAGGGAATGTGATCGGCAATCGCGCGCTGCTGTGCCTCAGTGAACAGATGTGTGTTGCGTTCATCACTGATAAAGGCAAAGCTCGCCTTCTTCGCCATCAGCTTGCAGCTTATCGAATTAGTCATATATACGGCGTGATCGCGGATGGCATGTATGATGGGGTTGTCCATCCCCATTACCTTGACCATCTCGCTCCACAGCACCCGCTTGTAAATCATATCAACCCGGAAGCCGCCAAACCACAGCGCGCCATTTCGATATTCGAGCGCGCGCGGATCCGCCAGGATCGTGCGAATGCCCTTTTGCTCGAAAAACTGCCGCGTCATTTCCTGTTCATTCAGGGTGGGAACATGCTGCCAATCGACGATTGCCATCTGCGGCGCATGAGTCCCGCCCCACTGTTGGTAGCCCCAGAGCAGTGCATTGAGCAGCTCGCCTAACAGCGGCATGTGCCGCACGACATAGCGATCCTGAAACTGCTTTACAGCAGGCATTTCGAGAAATGTCTGCGCCAGCACATCCTCGTAACCCATGCCAGCGGGGGTCTCCGCATTGTATTCGACATAATGCAGCGCCTGTCTGTCTACGCTGAAGAACGAGTCTAATCGCGAAGTCGTCCATGGGATCACGCTGCCGCGATCTAAATCGAACAGCTTTTCTTCGTAGTCCTCCAACTTAAGCTGTTTGCGCAGGTCTGCATTTTCCATACAGGCGTCATGGGCGCGCTGGAAGGCTTCCAGCAGGATAGCAGTCTCGTTTGACAGAAATTCCCACTGAGTTTTCAGGTAGAAATGCGGTCGCAGAACTGTGCAGATTGGGCGACTGCCGAAATAGAGGCTTCGATGGCGCAGAACTTTGCGCATCATGCCGTCCATTTCTGAGGCAAGGCGGTCGGTGAGCAGACTGTGATAGTAATCAACGGCTTCGTTGAGCAGCATGAGTAGGTATCTCGCTAAGTAGATGTGGCGGATCGCACGGCGCGTCCCCAATCATATCGGTCGCGCGTTTGGACATCGGAGAGCGCAAATTTGATCGTCACATCCGCCATGTGCGTGACCATCCAGTCAAAGTGGTTTCTGCCCAACGAGTTGACATCCATATCTGGCGCCGGATTCATAAAGTCAATCGCGTAAGGAATACCATCTTTGATTGCAAACTCGCACGTATTCATATCATAGCCGAATGTGCGGCAGATCGTCCGCGTATAATCGTGCAGCCTCGTGTACATCTCATCGGAGAAGCCGTGTTCAGGATGATAGTAGCGGTTGACCGGATCGTACCGCATGACCCGTACATCTTCCTGACCGAGGCACATGCAGCGCGCGTATTCATCCCACTGGATGAATTCCTGAAGGATCATAGTCAGTAAGCCGCTGTAGTTATATCGGTAGATGAGTTCCGGCATAGAACGAATGACATAGACCTCTTTCCAGCCGCCGCCATGTGCATCCTTCAAGATGCAGGGAAATCCACCGACGCTCTCGACGAGCTTGTCCCAGTCAAGCGGGAAAACTAGATTGCGCAGGCTTTCATTATGGACGATCCCAGGCACATAATCTTTGTTAGGGAGGGCGACCGTGCGCGGGGAAGGGATGCCGATTTTAGTCAGCAGTGATGCGCCGAAGAACTTATCATCTGCCGTCCACATGAACGGGTCATTGATCACCTTGGCGCCCTGCAAGACCGCATTTTTCAGATAAACGCGATAGTACGGCACTTCATGCGAAATCCGATCCACGATTACCCGATAGGGACAAGGTTCGTTCATCATTGTTCCGCCCACCTTCATATATTCAGCGGTCACGCCTGTTTCAGGCGTTCGCCGATTAACTTCGGCGATGAAGGCAGGGGGCCAGGACCACTCGCGACCGACAAATAAACCAATTTTCACTGCGTTCTGTTCGGGCATCTGATGGCTCCAATAAATGCGAAAAGCAGCAGTTTCCGAAATTCTAAATTCATAACATGCGACTTGTTAGACGCGCCGTTCTCAAAAAATGCGGCTCGCGATTAGTCAGAAGCTCTAATCATGACCATTGAAGTAATGTTTTAACATATTTTGCCAGTATCCCCAATCATGCTGCCATCCGTCCCACTCGCGCAGGGCGTTGCCGATCCCTTTGCGCCAGAGCAGGCTGGACAAGTCGCGCGAGCTGTACGCCAGTGGATCGGTATTGCCGACGACCAGGATGATATCGATGTGGCGCAGAGCAGCGAGGCGATGCGCTTCCCATTCATGCTCGATGAACTGCATTGGGTTGCTGAAGTAAACCATCTGATCCGAATAGCCACCTGTGAACTGGCGAATGTCATACAGACCACTCAACCCGATGATCCGATCCACTTTATCGGCATATCTCAGCCCAAACGATGCCGCGTGAAACGCGCCGAACGACGCGCCGATCGACATCAGGAAAGGATTGGGGTTTTTGCTGACAGACAGCGGCAGCACCTCATTATAGATGTAATTCATGTACTGATGGTGACGCCAGGCGCGATAACCCGGATGCGCGCCCCAGTTATACCAGCTTTCGCTGTCGACGCTGTCAACGCAGTAAAATTGCAGCCAGCCGCGATCTAGATGCTCGCGAAATGCCCACATCATGCCGCGATCTTCCCATTCATAAAAGCGTCCGCGAGACGTGGGAAATACGATCACCCGCGCCCCCGCATGACCGAAAATCAGCAGCTCCATGGATCGGTCAAGCGATGGACTGTGCCAGCGGTGATACTCTCTATGCATGATTATCGTCCTTATGCGAGCGCATCTGCGCGGCGATATGGATGGCACGGGCTGGATTGATCGCCCCTGCACCCTGTCGTTGTCCTGAAACATTTGGCAGGGGGCGAGCAGTGGTGATCAAGATTGCTTTTACTTCATCCGGCGTCAGCGTTGGCTCGATTTCCAAAAGCTGTGCCACCACCGATGAGACAATGGCGGCGCTCACCGATGTGCCATCCACATGCTGATGTGATCGGTCGATCAGTTTGTAGCCGTTAATGCGCGCTTGCAGCATATGGAAAAGGTGTTCATCGGGGTGTTTGGCGATCTTCGGATCGATTCCGAGGTCGCTGCAGCCCTTTTGAAGCAGCCGTTTCAGCGCCTCCTCAGCTCGATTGTCTAGCAGTGGCGCAAGCCAGCGCGCTTCCCGATCCACTAGCGAACCAGGCAGAATAGGTGAGGGAATCCACTCAGCGGGCGCAACGATTTCCGGTTTGCGGATACCCGTGTAATCGATGCCACAATCGTGATGATAGAGCGTCCACTGCTCGCGGTCGAGTGTGTTGTGATCGCTGTATCCGCCCACTGTGATCGCCTCAGGGGCGCTAGCAGGCGGAACCAAAGTATCGCTGCGTCGATTGCCAGCGGCAGCGACGACAATGATTCCGGCGTCATGCAGTTTTCTCACGATCCGATGCAGCGGCTGATCCGGATCATCGCTGAATTCGTCGCCGCCAACCGAGAGATTTACCACGCGCACATTATACCGTTTATGAGTGTCATAAACCCAGTTCAGCCCACGCAGAATATCCACCTCTTTCACGCTCCCGCGCGGACTGCTGACCTTGACCAGCACAACCTGCGCCCCGCTGGCGATCCCGCGATATTTCCCCTGCGAGGTGCGACCATCTCCGCACGCGATCACGCTTGTCATCTGACCGTGCCAGCTCAGGTCGCTGGTCTCTGAGACCGACGGTTCTTCTACAACGTGGTTGGTGGTTGCGTCTGCGTGAACCAGCACTCTATCTGCCAGATCGGGATGCATGTAGAAGCCAGAGTCGATGAAGGCGATCACCACGCCGCGCCCTGTATACGCATCCGACGCGCCAAGCCGCTCAGGAGTGGACAAGAGCGCAGTTTTGCCAGGCTGGAAATATGGGTAATTGGGTGTGAACAACGGTGACATGATGTTAGGCATCAGCGTCATCATTGATGTTATCCTGCTTGACCGGTACGTGTTACACCCATCGGCGCGGCGACCGCCAAGAAGTCGTGCGCGAAGCGGCTCGCATACTCTGTAAGCAGCGCTTCAACGCGCTTGGGGTCTTTCGAGATGATGATCAAACCCGCGTGAAAAGGCTTGTTTGCTTTCCAAACCACCTCTGGCGCGTCGTATGAAGAGAGGTCAGGGTGTTGATCGCGCGCCAGACACACCAGCAAGCCGCCGTAATCTTTGCGAACTTTGGGCAGCTTGTACTTCTCCCCCCTCAGCAGTGATACCTCGAGATTGCCCCATTCACGCCATAGATTGATCCCCGTTGCGTGTTCCAGCAGATCGGCGATGAATGCACCGCCGACTCGACCTGCCGCCTCCAGGAAATAGAATTTGTCATCAGCGCGCCCTTGAATAAACTCAATATGGGTTGCGCCGTTGACCATGCCGAGTGTCTCGATGACTTTTCGATTGTGATCATGGAGTTCTTCCGCTTCGGGCGAGTTGCGGTCGATGATCCGTGTAGCGAACACGCCGCCGCCATGATAGACATCCATGGGCGGCTTGAAATACTGCTGCACACTCGAATAGACGACCTTGCAATTGACAACCAGCGAGTCCACATGAAAGACTTCGCCTGGAATGTACTGCTCCAGCAAATAATACGACTGGGAGTCGCCAAGTTCGTCCAGCTTGCGCCAGACCTGCTCACTGTCGTGCATTTTCGCAACGCCCATCGATCCGGCTTCGGTGCGCGGCTTCAGCACCCAGGGAGGAGGAACGCGCTCCATGAAGGCGCGCAGGCGATCGTAGTTGAGGATGTGAACAAAGTCAGGAACCAGAATATCAGCTCGGCGCGCGATCTCGCGCATCGTCAGCTTATCGCGGAACTGGCGCGCCGCGCTCACCCGCGTGCCAGGCAGGCGCAGATGCTCGCGAAGCTGCGCCGCGATCTCGACTTCAAATTCATCAATCGGCAGGATGTAGTCAATCTGCTGCGACCGCGCCAGGTAGCTGACTGCATATATGACATCTTGGAAGCGACGCAGGTCAGGCATGTAAAAGATATGGTCGATGCTCTCATGGGGCCAGGGTTCACCGCGCAGGCTCTCTTCGGTGATCAGCAGCACTGTACAGCCCTGTTTTTTGACAGCACGCAGAAGCTCGTCGCCCTTATAGGCGCTGGAGACAAACAGAAATGTTAAAGGACGAGACTCAGACACCGCTGACACTCCACATTATCGAATGTAGACTTTAGGACTATCTTAACGCAGAAATCGATAAACAAAAAAGCCGTGATTTCTTGATAAATCACAGCATTTTCAGCGTGGAACCCCCTAAATCGCAGCGGTAACATGATCTGACAGATTAGAGAAGTCCTGTTCGGCATTTTCCAGCCGTTCGCGCCTGAATTGCTTGGTATACAGGTCGTAGTAGTGACCGCGCATCCGCAGCAGCTGGGCGTGAGTCCCATCTTCGATGATGCGACCTTTGTCGATCACGAGGATGCGATCAGCCTGCTTGATCGTTGAAAGCCGGTGCGCGATTACGAAACTCGTCCGATCCTTCATCAGCCGTTCCATACCCTGCTGGATCAAAGCTTCAGTCAGCGTGTCAATCGAACTGGTTGCCTCGTCCATCACCAGCAGTTCTGGGTCTGCCAGCACCGCGCGCGCCAAACTGATCAACTGCTTCTGCCCGACCGACAGCAGGATGCCGCCTTCACCAACTTCCGCATCATAGCCGCCGTCCAGCGCACTGATGAATTCATCCGCGCCTGCGATTCGAGCTGCCTGGAAGACTTCTTTATCAGTTGCGCTCAGCCGCCCGTAGCGGATATTCTCGCGGATTGTGCCGGAGAACAGGTGCGGCGTTTGCAGCACTACGCCGATCCGCGACTGAATTGCTTCCAGGGTATATTCCGTATAATCGCGTCCGCCGATCCGAATGACCCCGCGTTTTGGCTCATAGAAACGGCACACCAGGTTGACGATCGTGCTTTTGCCGCTCCCAGTCGCGCCCACCAGCGCGATCATCTGCCCGCGCTTGACCTTCAAGTTGAAATCTATCAGGATGGGCTTGTTCTCCTCGTAGTAGAACGTGACATTCTCAAACTCGATATCGCCGCTGATTGTGCCAGGATCGACCGCATTCGGACGATTGACGATCTCTGGCTTGTTATCTAAAAGCGAGAACGAGCGCTCCGCCGACGCGATCGCGTGCTGCATCGAAGCATAGATGCGCGCCATATCCTGGATGGGCCAGATCATGAAGGTGACGTAGACGATGAACGCCTGAATGCCGCCGATGGTCATGCCGCCGGTCTCAACCTGAGCGCCGCCGATCAGCGCAATCCCGCCGACCGCAAATGCCGCAATGATCTCAACGGAAGGCAGGAATAATGCTGAGAACCACGCAGCGCGGTAATTCGACCGATACAGCTTCTCAGTCTGCCTGCGAAACTCCACCAGATTCTGATCCTGACGACCGAGCGCCTGAATGACACGGACACCGTTGATCGACTCGTTGTAGCTCGCAGTCACAAGCGAATTGGTCTTGCGCGACTGACGATACTCGACCAGGATGCGCTGCTTGAACCACGAGGCAACGTACAACAGCACCGGGACGATCAGCGCTACGATCAGCGTAAGCTGCCAGTTGATGGTCGCCATGAAGAACAGCGCCGTGGTGATGTTGAGGATCGCCCAGACTGTATCGAGCAGACCCCACGTCACCAGCTCAGAGATGCGTTCCGAGTCGGACATGACTCGTGACATCATCCAGCCGATGGGTGTCCGGTCGTAATACGCCAGCGAAAGCTTGTGCAAATGCGCGAACAGCTTATTGCGCAGATCATACTGAATACGCTCTCCTAGGATTCCGGCGCAGTAGATAAACACAAACACGCTTACAACCTGAACGATGATCAGCAAGCCATACCACGTCACGAGTTCGATTATCCGGTTGATGTTCCCCGCTAGGATGCCTTCGTCGATCACAAGGCGCGTGATATACGTGAATATCGAGCCGAGGAATGAGACGACCGCGACGGCGATGATGAATGCCAGCGCCAAGCCAATGTGCGGACGAAGCTGCTTGAGGATGCGCAGGAGCGTTCCACTGTTGAACTGTGAGGTAAATACCTCTTCTTCAAAGCTGAATTCCGACATGGCTCACCTCCTCTTCCAACTCCAGCTCGATCTGAGCTTGCATCTCATAGACTTGATAGTAAACGCCGCCGAGCGCCATCAATTCATCGTGTGTGCCGTGTTCGATGATGCGACCCTTATCCATGACTAGGATCAGGTCAGCGATCATCACGCTTTGGATACGATGGGCAATTAGGAAGGTTGTCCGCCCCTGCATGAGTTTAGTCAGTGCCTTCTGAATTTGCGACTCGGTCTCCGTGTCAACCGCTGACGTTGCGTCGTCCAGAATCAGCACGCGCGGATTTTTCAGAAGCGTTCGCGCCAGCACAACGCGCTGTTTTTGCCCTCCAGAAAGCGTCACCCCTCTTTCCCCAACAAGGGTGTTGTATCCCTCAGGGAAGGTGATGATGGTTTCATGTAAGGCAGCAGCTTTCGCAGCGGCTTCGATTTCTTCATCACTGACATCCCGCCCTGCGCCGAACGCGATATTCTCCCGAATAGTGCGCGAAAATAGAAATGGCTGCTGTTCGACAATGCCAATATGCTGACGCAGAAACCAGCGCGGATAATCACGTAGTTCCACACCATCCAGCTTGATACTCCCGGATGTGTAATCATAGAAGCGCGGCAGGAGGTTGATCAGCGAGGTCTTGCCTGATCCAGTAGAACCAAGCAGAGCAACGGTCTGCCCGGCTTTAACTGAGAAACTGATGCCGTGCAGCACTGTCTCACCGCCCTGATACGCGAACGAGACATCCTGAAATTCGAAGTCACCTCGGATCTCTGTTACAGGAGGAGGCACATTAAGACCGAGGTCTTCACGATCTGCTTCGATGATTTTTGAGATGCGCTGATACGACACCATGCCCGTTGCCGTCTGCACAATCAGGCGACCCAGCTCCCGAATCGGGTAGATGATGTAAATGATCAGCCCTGCATATGCCAGATACATGCCGACGGTGATCTCCCCAGTCATCGCCAGCATCGCGCCGACGAACAGCCCCAGCAGCATCTGAAAGCCGGTCATGAAGTCGGTGATGGGCCAGAAGAATGTGTGCATCAGCAGCAGGCGTTTTCCGTAAATGAATCGGCTGCGGTTGGCGCGCTCGAACTTGCTCTCCTCAAAGTCCTGTCGTGAGAAGGCTTTGACCACACGGACAGCCGTCAGACTCTCCTGCAGGGTTGTCGTCAGCTTCGACTCTTCGTCCTGCATCTTATCGAACGCAACCGAGATGCGGCGGAAGAAAAAGATTGAAGTCGCAACCACCAGCGGGATCACCACCACCGACATCAGGGCGAGCTGCGCGTGGATAAACAAAATAGCAATGAAGTTGATCGAGAACAGCAGCAGAATACGACCAACACCGGTCGCCTGCTCCGAGAAAAACCGCTGGATCGACTCAATATCCGATGTCGCGCGTTGAATCAGCTCACCCGTCTTGGCGCGGTCGTGAAATGTGAAAGGCAGGCGCTGGAAGTGATCGAAAAGATAATCGCGCAAGCGCACCGCCATTCGCTCCCCAGTTTTCGAAGCCAGTTTGCTGCTCAGGAACGCAAAATAACCCTGACAGATCGCCAGAACGACAAATCCGAATGCAACGAGCATCAGCGCTGGCATGAGGTTATCGATCTGCTGGGTCAGCACGCTGTCGGTGAACAACTGCACAAGCAGGAATTTACCGGTATTAAACAGTGCCATCAGCGCCAGAAACAAAACCGCCGCGCCGTAACTGAGGCGATACCCACGCAGGAGCTTCCATAAACCGAGAAACCCATTTCGTGAGATCGTTGGTTTAATATCGAAGACTGTTGAATATTCGGTTATCGTTGTTTTTGAGGACATACCTCGATCCGATCTCTGAAGGTTCTCTACGGCTCATTATGGTCGAGAATAAAGAGCGCTGTCAAGCGCAGAGATACCTGTGCAATATTTGCTTGTTGAAAAATAGTTCAGTTGTTTAGTTCAGGCACGGGGAGGCTGTCTGCGTCGAAGACCACGCGGAAACCGGTGAACACATCGCTCTCAGTCTGACGTTTGGGCGCGGCGTAGTTTGCCTGCACCAGTACGCCGAACGAGTTCCACGATCCGCCGACGATCACCGCTTCGCCTTCCAACGGAGCCGCTTTCGAGTCAGGTGAGGGAATAACCCACTCCCAGACATTCCCCGCCATGTCGAATGCCCCAACCCAGCTTGCCCCGGCGGGAAACAAGCCGACACGAGCGCTGTCGCCCAGCAGATCATTGTAATTAAGCAGGCTGGGGCTGGGTTCGCTGTTGCCCCAGGGAAAAACATATCCAGCGGGACCTTGCGCTGCATAACGCCATTCAGTCTCTTCTGGCAGCCGACCGCCAATCCAGTTTGCAAAGGCAGCCGCTTGCCCCCACGAGATATTGATCACAGGAAAATCAGCAAATGCAGGATTGTCATAGTAGCTGAGTCGGGTGCGTGAAGCGGCGCTGGTCGGCGGCGTGCAGTCTCCGGCGGTGACACATGCCTTATACTGCGCGTTGGTGACTTCGTACTGCCCGATCCAGAAATCCTGAATGCACATTTCCTCGGCGTTTCCACGCGCATCAGCGATGAGATAACAGCCCGCTGGGACAAAAACCACTGGGATACCTTGTTCAGTCACTTGACTGATGCGGCTCCATCGTCGATTGTCATATCCGACGGGCAGGAACGGCGCCTCGGCTGGCGTTAGCGTAGGCATCAGTGTTGCGGTCTCAGTCGGTGACGGGGTCAGAGTTGCGGTTTCCGATGGCGTACTGGTCGGTGACAAAGTGAGGGTTGCTGTTGGTGTTGGACTCGGCGTCTCCGTCGGTGCTGAAGTGAAAGTGAGGGTTGCTGTTGATGTTGGACTCGGCGTCTCCGTCGGTGCTGAAGTGAAAGTGAGGGTTGCTGTTGGTGTTGGACTCGGCGTCTCCGTCGGTGCTGGAGTGAAAGTAGGGGTTGCTGTTGGTGTTAGACTCGGCGTTTCCGTCGGCAGGGGCGTTTCTGTAACAGTCGGTTCTGGAGGCGTCGTGGCTGATTCGATGATGATTTGCTCACCGCTGGACGCTGGCGCATTTAAAGCAACCTGTGTTAACGCAGCGATGACCGAGGTCAGTGTCAACACGATATCCTGCTGCGGGGCAAGCAGTACTAGCGTCGCGCTCGGTGTCATGGTCGGAGTCGGGCTGGCGGTTAACGTAGATGTAGGTGTTAGTGTGCTGGTTGCGGTGTTTGTAGGAGATGGTGTTGGCGTTTCAGTTGGAAGCGTGGTCGCGGTCGGCGTTTCAGTCAGAGTAGGAGTGGGGGTATCGGTCGCTGCTTGTATCGGCACGGCTGTGTTTGTCGACGGGATGGGTGCTGATGTAGAAGCCCGATCGGTCAGCGCGATCACAATGGCTGTGACCGTCGCTTCAAGTCCTTCTGGCGATGGTGGGATTGGGGTTTGGGAGGGTGGAAAAAATGTAGGGATGGTATTGACCGCAACGGAAAGTGTGGGGAATGCTGTCGGCAGACCAGGAGATGGCGTAATAGTTGGATTGAATAAAATCTCTGCTGGGACGGCAGATAGAGTCAGGATCAGGAGGCGGGCATTGGCGGTCGCGGTAAATGCAGAGGGGGGCGTGATCGTGCTGGGTACGACCAGAATGCCATAGAGCGCCAACAGCATAAGAACTCCTGTCAGTACAGCGCCAAATACAAACACCCCTCGTGACAGCCCATTTTCCGCCTCATACTGATCGATTTCATCGTAGTCGAAGGGCTGAGGAAGGGCGATGGAGTTCTGCTGTTCAAATTCCACGACACGCTGCAAGCTCGTGATCACGGCATCCATGTCACTGGGACTCTGAACCCAGAAGACGGTTTTGCCCACGTTTCGCGCGTATTCGGTCTCGTGAATGAGCGTCGGTGTTACCCCAGTCTGTGGAACCACACCGATCACCGCTGAAGACGAAAAGATGATGTCTTCGATTCGCGGCTGCGCATTGTGCGCATTGGGGCTGCTCCGTGTTTCATCAAACCAGCCGTTGAAGCCAGCATCCTCCAGAATTGCTTTCACATGGGATGCAAGCGCATAGTCGATCGGTTCGTATGCGATGTAGATAAACGTCATTCACGACCTATGGAAAGTCAGATGGAAATTATAAAAAACCCTCACAAGTGTACCTTGTGAGGGTTGAAATTCAACAGCGAACCAGAGAGCGCGCTAAGATTAGAATGCGAACGCCTGACAGATTCCCTGTGACAGCGCGCCGCTTGCGCACAGCGCCTGAACCGAAGCGCATTGGCTCGGCTGTGAACATGCGATTAACGGCACTGTGCCACCTGCGCCCGAAGCCTGGATCACGCGCGGCGGAATGACTGGTGTCTGGAAGATGTTAAAGTTGGAGCTGGTGATCTGTCCGACGATGCCCAGCGCCGCCAGTTCGGCAGCGGAAAGCGGGAAAGGCTGTCCAAAGCGACCGGCAGGCGCTTTTTCGTCTTCATCGCCTTCGATGCCGAGGCTCGTCAGGATGTCTGCCAACCCCAGTCGAACCGCGAAGCCGGGCGGGACGATGATCTCACCTGGGGTGTCGGGGTAAATGCGCAGCAGACCGAACAGGTTGATCAACTCGACCGTGTTACCGACTGTCACGTTTTCATCGCCAAGCGGAATGGTGCGCGCAACAATCGATCCCTCAACCTCAATGTCCTGATCCCAAAGGCGCATCTGAGCAGCAATTGGCACAATCGTGCGGCGCTGCTCAATTGGCGACATGAACATGTCGTTTTTGGGCGCGGCAGCGGTGCTGAGAACTGGATTGTTCGGACTCTGGATGAACAGCAGCGACGGCGCATCGGCGCAACGCTCACCGCCAATGCCGACACGGAAATAGAAGTCCTGATATGGCGTGTAATCCTCAGGAGCGACGCGAGGAAGGGCATCCAGATTACTCGTTGTGCTGATGTCGGTCGTCTTAACCCACCCCGGGCGACCATTGAAAACTACGCGTGCCCAACCTTCATCAGCGCTCACGACATCGGCTTCCAGGATTGATGCTGCTGGTATGCTGTCAATTATGCGCGATGCCCAGCCTGGCGCGTCAGGGTTATTGCGCATCTCGGTTGCGCGAGTTGTGTTCACGCTCACGCCCGCCGGCGGCAGGATCAGCGCTTCTTCCGGCTGAACGCCATTCTCCACCTCGACACCGCCAAGCGCCATCATGCGGACGCCGGGTGTGGGGAGCGTGTTAGGCAGGTTTGCCTGAAGCTCAAGCACGGAAAGTCCCCAGCGCCGATTGAACAAATCGAATGGGCCGGTTTGGATCGCTTCGGTGGTCGTCAGTTCGATCCGCGACCCGAGTTCAGGTTGATCAGGTGTCCAGGTGTAATTCGGCGCGATGTCACCGCGGACGACGCCTTTCGTGATGTTACGGAAACCATAACACGCTGTGTTGCGCGCCATGCCTGCGCAGTTAACACCAACCTGAGTCAATGCATTGTTAACGATTGCAGGGCAGGTATCGAGATTCTGCGCGAGCGCGGTCGGGGTAACTGCAATAACAAGAAGCGCAGCCACCAGAACGAACATCAAATAACGGGTACGACGTACTTGCATGAAGACAACCTCCCTACACGACGGACAGGCATCTGAAGTTGTGACTCAGTGTGCTTCACTTGAAAGTAAAAAAGTTTGTTACCTTGAATGGTATTGAATTCTGAGACGAAAGTCAATAGAGGTAAAGGAGATTAATAATGATTGTAATAGCGGTAATAACGATTGTTATAATAACTTTGCTTTCTTTTGCTCGAAAATCGGTTTATAGTGAGTGGAGGAGATGGGATCAGACAAAATTCCAAAATTTACAAGCATATCCAAGCAGGTAGATGAAAGTTAAGAGAAAAAAGTCCTAAAACAAAGTCCTCATACACAGCTTTTGATGTGATCGATGCAGACAAAGGACTGTCTATGTACCAAGGCGCAGGTCAAGTCTCTCCAAAACGCTATTCTGCTTATTATCGGCGAGTTCTCTTGTCGATCCTTATTGACATCGTTATCTTTATCGCATCTTACACGATCACTTTTTCAGCGCGTGCTGCCACTTCAGGCCTGATTGCGGATGAAAGCATCGGTCCCATTCTGATCAATACGTTGATGATGATCGTGATGCTTTATCTATTTGGTGTTTATCAGCGGATGTGGACACGAACGAGCGGGCATGAGGCGCGCATCATCATCTATGCCTTTCTCCTCAACACCCTCGTCTTTGGCACATTCAACACGCTGTTTGAACCACGTCCGCTTCCCAACAGCGTGGTGCTGGTTGGGAACCTGCTTGCGCTGAGCGCCATGATTGCAGTGCGCTATCGCTCACGACTGATCAGCGGTCTTGAATGGCGCTGGAAAGTGTTGTGGCGGGGGGAGCTGCCGAAAGCGAAAACACGCGTCCTGATCGTCGGAGCGGGGCAGTCAGGTGAAGCGCTGACTCGGCATTTACGTCATCGTTTTGCCGATCAAGAATATGTTATTGTCGGGTTTATTGATGATGATCCCGACAAACAAGATATGTACATTGAGGGAACGCGCGTGCTGGGAACACGGCGCGACATTCTGCGGATTGTCGATGACTGTCGGGTTGATCTGATCATCGTTGCAATACATAACATCAGCAGCGCTGACTTTCGGGCGATTATCGCAGAATGTGAGAAGACGAAAGCGCTGATCAAGGTCGTCCCTGATGTTCTCGATATCGTCCGGAGTCAGAGTCACGCGTTGCTGCTGCGCGATGTGCAGATTGAAGACCTGATCGGGCGAAGCGTGATCAGCCGCCAGGAAGGGATCGATCTGTCGCTGGTGTCCAATCGAGTCGTGCTGGTCACTGGAGCGGCTGGTTCAATCGGTTCTGAACTGAGCCGGCAGCTCATGCTGACTGCTCCCAAGCAGGTCATTCTGCTGGATAACAATGAGAGTGGTCTTCATGACTTACTAACCGAACTGACGACGCGATTCCCGAATATCGATTTGGTTCCTGCGCTGAGCGATGTTTCACTCGAGAGCAATGTCAGGCGGGTGTTCGAAAAACATCGACCTCAGCTTGTCTTTCACGCGGCAGCCTATAAACATGTCCCAATGCTAGAATACTATCCGACCGAGGCGCTGCGAGTGAACGTCCGCGGCACGTATAATCTAGCGAAGCTGGCGAGCGAATATCTAGTTGAGCGGTTTGTGCTGATTTCGACGGACAAAGCGGTTAATCCGTCGAGCATCATGGGGGCGACCAAACGGGTTTGTGAACTGATGGTTCACATAATGTCGCAGCAGCCGGACAATATCACCCTGTTCACAGCAGTGCGCTTTGGCAATGTGTTGGGCAGCCGTGGAAGCGTTGTCCCCACGTTCAATCGTCAGATTGACTCTGGCGGTCCAGTCACAGTCACGCACAAGGACATGAAGCGCTATTTCATGAGTATTCCTGAAGCCGTCAATCTGATCATTCACGCGGCGTGCCTGACGCAAGGGGACGATATCTTCATTCTGCAGATGGGCGAAGAAGTTCGCATTCTGGAATTAGCGGAACGCATGATTCGGATGCGTGGACTGCGACCTTATATCGACATTGACATCAGGATTACTGGCGTGCGACCGGGTGAAAAGCTGAACGAGGAACTGTATACCCAGACGGAGACGCCGCAGCCAACTCTGCACCCCAATATCATCCGTCTGAGTCAATGGAAAACGCGATATACGCCAGCATCTTTCTGGGAAGAGATTCACTGCCTGACCCAGACTGACTCGGTGAACGCGGATCAGATTTTGCAGCAGTTACAGGCATTGACGCAGCACAACACTCCCTATGCCATGAGTGCAGACTAACGTGGTATCATGACCGGTGTGCTGCTCAAATATTGTAAGGATTGAGCTACTTTGTCAACCGGCTTTACTGAAGATACCCGTCCGATTCAGCCCGTGAATGCAGACAGCGCGAATGTAAACGCCACTCGTTCGCGCTTGCGACGCCGCAAGAAGCGGGGCCCGCGCTGGATACGCAAGACGCGCCGAGCGCTTTCAGCACTGCGCTTGTTCACAGTGTTGATTGTGCTGGTTGCAGTAGCGGCTGTGATTGTAGTCGGAACGCTGGTGGTCGCTGCAGATGCGCAGACCAAAGTCCAAGCGTCGTATGCCAACCTGACGCGAGTTCTCAACACGATTAGCGCGACACCGGGCAATCAACTGACTTTAAATGATTTCAATCGACTGCGCACATCAGTGCGCGAACTCGCTGCATCGCTGCGCAGCGCAAGCGGTCAGATCGCATTTATTCGCTCCTTGGCGCAGTTTAACCCTGAACTGAGCGCAACAGTTACTGCGCTTGATGCATCGGTGCAGTTTGCGTCAGCGGCGGAAGAAATGCTAAACGGGCTTCAGCCAACCCTGTTTTTCCTAGTGTCAGGGCGGGCTGAGGGTGTCGTCGTCTCGTCGGTCTCATCTGCGGAGCGCATCATCGAGCTGCTTGAGTTAGGGCGCGGTCAGTTTCTCAGCGCCCAACAGCGCCTTATCGATGGACAGACGATCATTTCGCAGATTCAGCTCAATCAACTGAACGTCGCAGCGCTGTTAGCAGTTGACGAATTGAATCGCTATGCCTTGCAGTTGGAGCAGATCAATAACATCCTGCTGCAGCTGCCGAATCTACTGCAAACGGCTTTCGGATTAGGGACAAGCGGCGACAGCAGTTATCTGGTGCTGTCGCAGAACAATGATGAGCTTAGACCTTCCGGAGGATTCATCAGCACGTTTGGCTGGCTAGTGGTTCGGAATGGTCGGATTGTCGATTACAACTATCGCCCTTCGGGATCGGGAGAGCCTAATCCACCGTCGCGCGCGCTCGCTGATCAAATTCCAGCGCCTTCATGGTGGATTCGGTATCGCGATCCGATCTATATGGCATGGGATGGAAGTTGGTACGCTGATTTTCCGTCAACGGCGCGGATGGCGTCGTGGTTCTACAACAGCGGCAGCAATCCCCGCTCGCCCGTCGACGGGGTGATCGCCATCGATATCGATGGTTTCCTGTATCTTCTGGAAGCGCTTGGCGATGTAAGCGTGCCAAACTATGGCGTGGTGGTCAACACCAATAACTTCAGAAATGTGGTCTATGACATTCGGGCATACAGTCCCGGTCTTGAGCCGCATAAGGACTTCATCGCGGCAGTGTACGCTGCCATTTTTGATCGCTGGCAGACGCTCAGCGTGGACTCTGAAGCGACTACGCGCATTTTCGGCGCGCTGCTCCGAGCGCTGCAAGAAAAGCACATCATGCTGTTTTTTGCTGATGAACGTCTGAATGAGGCAGTGAACTTGCTGGGATGGTCGGGTCAGCAGATGTCGGGGATCGGTCACGATTATCTGATGGTGGCAGATGCTAATCTTGGTAATAAATCGAACAGCTCGATTTTTCGGCAGATCACTTACGATCTGGATTTGCAGCGCGATGGGACTGGCAGAGCGCGCACGACGATCACCTATGATTACCCTGAACGCGCCGCCGCCAATGATCCGGCTGTCGATCCGGAATTTCACGGGCAGATCGACTACTTCAACCTGCTTCAGGTGTTCACGCCGCTAAATACGTCCCTGACAAGCGCAAACGAGAACACGCTCAGAGCGCCAATCGTCTATCTCACACCGACCCATACCAATATCGTTACGCTGATGACGGTTCCGTACAATTCAGCAGAGCGGTTGCAGCTCACCTACGACACCAGCGGAACAGTGGAGGCATTTGGGAACAACTGGCGATACCGTCTGCTGCTTCAAAAACAGCCCGGCACGCGCGCTGAACCGGTCAATGTGCAGATCACGCTTCCGCCAGGCGCGCAGGTCATCCGCGTCAATCCTGCACCGGCGGCGCAGTATGCGTTAGAACGTCAGCTTTTGGAATTTCGCCTGACCTTGTCAGTGGATCGGTGGATCGAAATCATCTATCGCATGTAGACCTCACCGCTGAGTATCGATGACAGCGCGGATGGCATCGGCGTCGGCTTCAAGACCGAGCATCCTGAAGGCTTCTTCAAACGGCAGCAGTTCAGAAGGGTCACGAGGGCTTGTATTTGGAAAGCCCTGGCGCGATGAGTCGAGCAGCAGGAAGCGCGGATCGTAAAGACTGACAACCGTTTCCCAGTCAGCGCGCTGACGGGCGAGATCGGCGCGCTGAAAAATCTGACACCAGTCGTTGGGCGGCGCGCCGAAGATATGGGATGGCGGCTGGACGGGCGGTGCATTGATCTGAATGCGGTCGATGCGGGAGAAGCGCGCCACCTGCTTAGCTCTTTCCCTGAGAATCGGGTTGAGGTGCGGCTGCGCGCTGTTGAAAATGGCGGGCATTTCCCGGCGGATGGGGTCGATCACGCGCAGGCAGGAGATGGCGTTCGGCATACTGAAGATGAGGCTGTTAGCGTAGCGCAGCGTAAAAGAATACCAGTTCGTCCGAAAGACGAGGACGCGCTCATAGCCCTGCGCGATCCAGTCGAGCGCCTCAACAGTCAGCACATCTCCGCTCAGACCGAAGACCCGGTCGTCATAGTGATAGAAGAGATTCGGCGTGTAGAAAAGCTCAGCAATCCCGCGATCATAGGTGTTATCAGTGGGGTAGCCCCACGGTGCTATCAGCACAGTGTCCGGTTCGATGCGCGGTGCGCGGGCGGCAAGCTGCCAGACCAACTGCCGCTGAAACTCCCAGTTGCGGGCGTAGCGGTCGGCGTTGGCGAGCTGCGTGCCTATCCCTACTGCGATCAAGACTGCGAACATGACACGCCTGATCAGCGGCGCGCGGTTCAGCAGCGTCCACAGTCCCGCTGCTGCGATGCCAATGCCGACGACCGCGCCGAGCAAATAGCGGTTGTTGGCGGAAAAGAGGTCAACCGACTGCATCATGAATGTTGGGAGGGCGATGGCAGCCGCGGCGGATAAGATGCCCAACACGAGCAATCCCAAGCCGGATGCGGTCGAGGGCAGATCGGCGTTGTGGAAGCGACGGGGTATGAGCGCCGCTGCCACTCCGCCGATAAAGGAGAAGCTCAGAATGATGCCAACATGAGCGGCATCGGCGATCCGATCGATAAGCGGCGCATACCACGCTGATACAAATGCCTGTAAGACCCCGCTGAGCCAGAACTGGAGCGCGCTAGACAGCGCACCAACGAAACTGGCGCGATAAGAGGCGATGAGGCTGGTGAGGTCGGTTTCAGGGCGGGCAGAGTCAAAGATCAGCGTCCGCCATGCCAGAACCAGCAGCAAGGTCAGCGCGTAAGGAGTAAGGTGCGCCGTAATCGGACGCAGACGGCGGAAGGCGAATTCGTCTCTGTTCGCAAGCGTGAACGCTAGCAGACCGAAGCGCATTAACTCAAGCGGCACAAAGAGTTCAAGAATCATTAGATAACAAAACCCTGTAATGACGCTAGGCACGTGCAGCCAGAGTGATCCCTCTGAAGCGGCGCGAACGGAGAGCCAGATTGAAAAGAGCGCCAAGGTGAGGGTGATCGTATAATTCTGCAGGTTCACCGTCTGAGGGTGAAGCAGGTATCCGGGGTAGACGACGAAGACTGCTGCGCCGAACAGCGCTGCGCTGCGTGAATGCGGCGCTGCCATTCGAAGAATGCTCCAGATGAATAGAGCGGCGATCAGCCACAAGATCAGCAGCGCTAGATGCCAAGCAAGCGGCAAGTCACCGATCAGCAGGGCGGTGATCATAAACAGAACGCCCGAAGCTGGTCGATCATCTGATAGGGCAGGGATCATGCTGTCCGCGCCGAGGAGATGTGCCATCCAGACGAAAAAGCTGTCTCCCCAGTAGAAGCCGAGCGCTGGCACATAGATCAGTCTGGATAGGAGACCGAGAAAGACGAGAAATGCCCACTCTCGGATTGGCGCGTTTTGAATAGTCATTAACGCAAAATAAACATCAAGATACGAACCTGAAACACGACAGTTGCGAGAGTATACTATAATATAGGGTGATTTCATCATACACAGGCGTAAAGCCGATGCGCATACTCATTCACGTTTTATTCCTTTTGAGCCTGGCGCTCACTGTGGGATCATCTGCCTCCTCAAATCATCGCATTGCCATGCTTGAAACATTGTTTGAAGCCGCGAAAGCAGAGGGGCAGGTGCGCGTGATTGTGGGTTTTAGTCCATCGGCAGGTCGTATAGGGGACGTTCGAGGCGCGCTTGCAGCGGCTGCGAGCAGCCAACCGCTGTCCAATTCCGCAAACTGGCAGATTCCTTATGTTGCGCTGTCAGTCAACGAATCAGGGCTGCGCGCGCTGGCGAATGATCTGCGCGTCACGTCGATCCAGATCGACGGCACATACACGCCATCACTAGCGAGCAGCATCCCTGTGATCCGCGCTGATCAAGCCTGGGGAAGGGGGATTGATGGAACAGGATGGGCGGTCGCTGTCCTCGATACGGGGGTTGAGGCGGCGCATCCGTTTTTCGGAGGGCGTGTCGTTGAGGAGGCGTGTTTTTCTGGCGGGGGATTCGCGGACTCGATGTGTCCGAACAACGAACCGATCCAGATCGGCGCAGGTGCAGCATCACCCGCCAAATGCATGGGCTATCCCGGCTGCGCACATGGCACGCATGTCTCCGGCATTGCGATAGGCAGTTCAAGCAGTTTCTCCGGTGTGGCGCGTGGAGCAACCCTGATCGGCATACAGGTGTTTTCGCTGCTTGGCAGCCTGACCGCTTATGACTCAGATATCATCAGCGGTTTAAACCATGTTTACAGTCTGCGCAGCGCCTATGCGATTGCCGCTGTCAATCTAAGTCTGAGCGATGGCACATTCCGCACGACGACCTGCGACATGGAGAAAGCGGCGCTGAAAGCAGCCGTTGACCTGCTGCGCAGTGCCGACATACCCACTATTGCTGCGACGGGCAATCAGGGGTATGCGACGGGTATTACTGCGCCGGCGTGTATTTCGAGCGTGATCGCAGTTGGTGCATCGACGGACAGCGATCTGGTAGCATCGTTCAGCAACCGCGCGCCAATTATGGATTTCTTCGCGCCCGGCGCCTCGATCACATCGTCAATCATGAATGGTCTATATGGGATCGCTAATGGCACATCAATGGCAGCGCCGCATGTCAGCGGCGCGCTAGCGCTTCTGCGCCAGCATCAGCCGTCAAGTTCGCTCGAGCGCATACTGAGGGCGCTGCGCCTGAGTGGAAAGCCGCTCGCGATCATCGGTGCATCGATCCCGCGTATCGACGTAATCGGCGCGCTGGACGCGCTGGGTGGGCTTCCGCTTCCCAATTGGATCATCAACGGTGATTTCGCCAATGGTTTCACATCGTGGTTTACATGGGATGGCGCAGACGTACAGATGCCGGGGCAGTGGGTTGAAATGCGGCGTTTGCCAGGCACAACAAGCGCGCTGATCGCGCAAAACACGGGTGTTTCTATCCCTGCAAACACAGGTTTGCAGGCGCAGATCGAAATGGGCAACACCAGCGGCGTTCGCAAGCGGGTTGGGGTGTTCCTGCATCGAGCGGACTGGCAGGATTTTGCAGTGTGTTCATTCTGGCTGGAACCGTTTGCGCCGCCAGCCCTGTATACGATGACGACCGTGACGCTGCTTCCCTGGACAGGGACGCATCTATCGATCTACTTATCACCAGATGATGGGATCGGATGGCTGCATATCGACAATGTGTCGCTGCATCCGCTGATGGAGCCGGTCAATTTAGCGACGCTGTGTGACGACCCAAATCTGCTGGGATAATGCTCGAAATGAAAGGAAAAAGGACTTGACTCTGCTTTAGGGAGTCGTTAAGATAAAAGGCGTTATCATGGAGATGTGGTGTAGCGGCCTAACATATCGCCCTGTCACGGCGAAGACCGCGGGTTCGAATCCCGTCATCTCCGCAAAACTGGGATTAATTTGAACAGTCTCGAAGTGAACCGCTCGTATAAGTGCTAGCGGTTTTTCTTTTGCCTTCATCTCTGCTCATCTGATCTGCTCATCTGAAAATCACAACTTGCCCAAAAGCGCTTAAGCGGTTATAGATTGATTGAGAATGATTTGTTGAGGGGCAAGCTGGAACTGTGCCACCCAGTACAATCAGGCTGACACAGCGCGCCGAGATCATCGTTGATGAACTGCTCAGGCATGAATATGTCTCAGTGGATATGCTGACCAAACGTTTTGGCGTTTCGGCGGCGACCGTCCGCAAAGACTTGGAGCGCCTTGAGAGCAAAGGACTGCTGCGCCGTGTCCATGGCGGCGCGGTGATGATCGAGCCGCTGATGACTGAGGCATTCCGCCGACGCCAGAACTTTCACGAGAACGAGGGCAAACTCATTGATGAGAAGCGCCGCATCGCGCTTGCCGCAGCCCAGCTCATCAACGATGGGGATACGATCGCCTTTACTGGCGGGACAACTGCGACTCAGGTGGCGCGCAGCATCAGACCGGGGCGCAAAGTCACGGTGATCACGAATGCGCTAAATATTGCGATGGAACTGAGCAGTCGGGAAGGAATTCAAATCTTTGTCCCTGGCGGCTTTCTGAAAGGATCGATGTTTTCGCTGGCTGGGATGAACGGCATCCGCTCGATCAGCGAGTTCATGATCGACAAGGTATTCATTGGCGTGAACGGACTGCATATCGAGCGCGGATTGACGACGATGGATGTGGAACATGCTGCGATTCATCGCGCCCTGATCCAGCAGTCGGATTGCAAAATCTGCGTTGCCGATCACACCAAGTTCGGTCAGCTTCATACGGCGCTAGTTTGTCCGATTGAGGCGATCAACTATCTCGTCACTGACCATGCTGCGCCGAGCGACGCGCTGCGCGCTCTAGAAGCCAAAGGCATCCAAATCACCCTTGCTTGATGCAGAGGGACAGATTTATTTATGATCGGTAGTTTAATTACCATTTACCCTTTCAAAACACAATCAATAAAGCTTTAACTAAAATGCGTTAAAAAGGATCGATAACTTTCGTTTTCCTTAGAAGATAAACTAAAAGACTTGCGATTTTGGGCAAATCCGCTGATCATCTTCCTCGTGATGAACGCCGAGCATAAGTCAGAGGGGGACGCGTGTCCGAGTCGCTTCGCCTGCAAGCAGTGAAAAGCAGGGCAGCACGCCCAGCCTTGCAAATCGGTGGCACCAAATACGCTTGGTCACATCTTTGGGTTGCCGCGCTCTTTCTCACGCCATCATTGATCATCTTCGGTATCTTTATCTACTATGCCTTGGGCTTCAACATCTTTCTCAGCACCACCTCTTGGAACTTTCTGACACCGGATTTCCCATCCGTTGGCTTCGATAACTATATCCGTCTGTTCAACGATGCGCGCTTCTGGCGCGCGCTGGGAAACACCGCCGTGTTCGCCATCGGGACAATTTCATTTTCGATGGTGCTTGGCTTGCTGTTCGCGCTGATGCTGAATGAGAAAATTCCGGCACGCGGTGTGCTGCGGACGATCTTCTTCACCCCTTACGTCACCACGACCGCAGCGGTGGCGCTGCTCTGGGTTTGGATTTTCGATCCGCGTTACGGGCTGCTTAATGCCGCACTGGCGCTCTTTGGGATCACGGGTCCGCGCTGGCTGACCGACCAGAACTGGGCAATGACAGCGTTAATCATCATGAATGTCTGGAAAACCCTCGGCTATACGATGGTGATCTATCTGGCAGGACTTCAAAGCATCCCACGCGATCTGCTCGAAGCGGCGAAAATCGACGGCGCTGGACGCTGGGCAAGCTTTCGCTACATCACCTTTCCTCTGCTGTCTCCGACAACTTTCTTCATCTTGGTGACCACGCTGCTGAGCGCCTTTCAGGTTTTCGATCAGGTTGCCATCATGACGCAGGGCGGACCCGTCGGTTCGACTATCGTGCTGAATTACTATATCTACGAGCAGGCATTTGTGAATATGCGCGCCGGCTACGGAGCGACGATCTCGACCATCTTCTTCCTCATTTTGCTGTCGATCACGGTCATTCAGGTTCGTTTGTCGCGCCGCTGGGTGCATTATCAATAGAGAGGCTTTGCCATGCGCATCAGCGACCACCTGTACAGAGGGATCATCTTCATCGTTCTTGCGGCGTCGGCAGTAGTCGTGCTGCTGCCCTTCCTCTGGATGGTCAGCACTAGTCTGAAGCCCGATCTGCGCGCTGTCTATCAATTCCCGCCGCAGTGGATTCCTGACCCGATTGCTTGGGAAAATTATCCCAAAGCGTGGAATTCCGCGCCATTCAGCCGCTATCTGTTCAACAGCGTTTTCACCAGCGTGACCGTCGTCGCAATTCAGCTCATCAACGGCTGCCTGTGCGCGTATGCTTTCTCTTGGCTGAAGTTTCCAGGGCGCGACTGGCTGTTTCTGCTCTTTCTGGCGGTGCTGATGGTTCCCAATGAAGTGACTATTGTGCCGAATTACGTTACGCTGTCGCGTGCCGGCGCGCTCAACAGCTATTGGGCGTTGATTGTACCGTTCATGGCGACCGCCTTTGGGACATTCCTGATCCGGCAGGCATTTTTGCAAGTGCCGAGTGATCTGGTGGATGCGGCTGTTGTCGATGGCGCGTCGCATTTGCAAATCCTGCGCCATATCATGATCCCGCTGAGCGTACCCACACTGCTGACGTTCATGCTGCTGAACTTTAGCTGGCGTTGGAATGACTATTTCTGGGTGCTGATCGTGACCAATTCAGACCTGCTGCGCACGCTGCCAGTGGGTGTGATCGCGATGCGAGCCGGTCCTGAAGGCGGGTCGAACTGGCACTACATGATGGCGGCGACGGTGATCGTGCTGCTGCCGATTTTGGCGCTGTTCATTGCGGCTCAGCGCTACTTTGTCGAAGGGATTTCGCGCACCGGGCTTCGCGGCGGTTGAAGCTAAGCCCGGGCGAGTCCGATCCAGTTTTTCAGTCAGTTCAAGTCTGGAGAGAAATGAATGAAGCTGCTGCAAAAGATCGTTCTGCTGGTTGTGGTGGTGTTCGGTGTGAGCTTTGCGCCGGCGACTGCCCAAGACGTAATCGAGATCGAGTTCTGGACACTGCTGACCGGTCAGTTGGCGGAGCGCGTTGACGCGCTGGTGCAGGATTACAATGCCAGCCAGAGCGCTGTGCGCGTCATCAACGTCAATCAGGGTGGGTATAACGAGCTTCAACGCGCGCTGCTGGCGGCGGTTGCGGCTGGAACCACGCCGCCGGTGACGATGGTCGATTTTCAGTATGTGCCGTTCTATGCGAGCAACGGCGTGTTTGTGCCGCTGAATGAACTTGCCGACGAAAGTGAACTCAGCGACCTAACCCCTGGTCTGCTTGGCGATCTGATTGTAGATGGTAAGCTGTATGCCGTGCCGTTCAATCGCAGCACCCAGGGCATGTATTACAACAAAGACCTGTTCCGCCAGGCGGGGCTCGATCCCGAAAATCCGCCTCAGACATGGGATGAAGTGCTGGAGGCGGCGCGCGCTATCCGCGCGCTTGGCGATGAGTATTACGGCATCTATGCGACTTTCTCGACCTGGTATTGGCAGCCGTTCGTCCAGTCGTGGGGCGGTGAATTCAGCGATGCCAATTGCAACTTTACTTTCAACGATGCCGCTGGTGTAGCTGCCGCTGAATTTTTCCAGAGCCTTCTCTATGAAGAGGACGTGGCGCTGATCCCGTCCAACCTGAGCGGCACGTTCGACCAGCAGGCGATTGAGTTTGTGACCGGTCGCGTCGGCATGATGCGCCAGTCGACCGCGATCAACGGCTTCATCGACAGCGTGGTCGATTTTGACTGGGGCTTCACCATGCTGCCGGCGGGTCCAGGCGGGCGCGCAGTCACTGGCGGCGGCGCGAATCTGGCGATCAGCGCGCGCGCTCCGCGTGAAATTCAGGAAGCCGCGTGGGATTTCGTCTCGTTCATGAGCAGCACGGAAAATACGGCGCGCTTCCATATGGAGACCGGTTACATGCCTGTGCGCCTCAGTGCCGCTCAACTGCCGCAGGTGCAGGAGTTCTATCAGACCCATCCGACCTGGCAGGTGAGCGTGAATCAGCTCGAATTTGCACGCCCAACCTCGTGCGCTACGCTCAACACACCGGAGTACAACAGCATTATGTCTCAGGCGATTGAACGCATCATCCTCAACAACGAAGACCCGCAGACCGTGCTGGATCAGGCAGTCGCCGAACTGAACGCGCTGGTTGAGCAGCGTCGTGCAGCGGGCGAACTGATCTCCTAAAATACGCCGTTGTGCGCAGGGGGCATTCTGCGCCCCCTGCGTCTATGCTGGCTAAGGATAACGCCATGACCCGCATCACCTTACTCGAACATGCCGGTTCACTAACGCCCAAGCCGCGCATCCACTATCTCAATTACCTATTTACTGTGCCGGAACATGCCAGCCGCGTCGGGCTGACGCTGCGCTTTCACAAGCGTGAACTGGCGCAGATTTTCGTTGCGCTCTTCGATCCGAACAGCTTTCGTGGCAACCGTATGAATCCCAGCGCAAAAGGCGACATTCAGCTCGATCTTTGGATCGCGCCGAACGACAGCAGTGAGGGCGGGATCGCTGGCGCGCTGCCTGCAGGAACCTGGCGCGCTCAGCTTGATATCGAGCGGCTCGGTGAGGATGTTGAGTACCAGCTGGTCGCTTATGCCGATTTCGACACCGTGCCACGCCCGGTTGATTCGACCTTTCCTGAAAACCACGTCGTCAAAGCTGAGGCGGGCTGGTATCGCGGTGAACTGCATGCCCATTCGACTGAGAGCGACGGAAAGCATCCTGTGGACACGGTGATCCAAGCGGCTGTCGATGCTGGTCTCGATTTCTTCGCCCTGACCGATCATTTCACTGTCAGCCAGTGGCGCAAACTGCTTCCCCATCTGGACAAGCCGATTGCTCTGCTGCGCTCCGTTGAGATCACCAGCCATCACGGACATGCCAATCTGCACGGGATGAAAAGCTGGGTCGATGTTTATGTGGATCGACCGGACTGGTCAATGAACCAGGCTGCCGATGCGATTCATGCGCAGGGCGGCTTATTTTGCGTCAACCATGCTTTCAGCGGCAGTCTTGGCTGGCGTGCCTTCAATTTCGACTGGGGACGCGCCGATCTAATGGAGATTTATCACAATCTGGAGGGCTGCAACAACGCTTTTCAGCTCATGCTCTGGGATCAGCATCTCAATGCGGGACGGCGCATCATCGGCGTCGGCGGCATCGACAGCCACAATCCGTTTGAAGGGCGGCATAAGCTCGGTCAGCTTGTGACTTGGGTCGAAGCTGACTCGCTCAGCGAACAGGGCATCATCGCTGGACTGCGGCGCGGGCGCGTCTATGTTAGCCGTGGGCCGCAGATTCGCTTCAGCGCTAGCAGCGGCAGTCAGCGCGCACAGATGTGGGAGTCGCTGCAAACGGATGGACAGCCCGTTGAACTGGGTATTAAGGTGCTGACGGATGAAACCGTGCGCTTGTTCGTCATCAAAAATGGCTATTATTTTGACTCGCTTTTGATCAGCGCGCAGCCCGGCACATGGCAAACCGTCCAGTTCGAGGATCAGCCTCAGCAGCCTGCGTATTATCGTGTTGAACTGCACAGCGATGCACCGCGCGAGGAATATCGCGGGATCATGTGGCGCGATCATGACACCATGCGCGCGCTCACCAATCCGATCTGGGTCAATCGGCGTGATCTTGAAATGACACCGCGCTCCTGAACGTGGACACAAACATAGCGTATAGATAGAGCCTGCTTCACTCACTGTTGAGATTTAATCCGAGTTGGGCGCGACACGGCGTTCAGGTAATCCACATTGGGAAAATTCGCGCGATGTGCTACTCTGTATGGACGGGTTTCTTATGCAAAAAAGGATCATCTTAGATCATGTCTCTACAACCACAGCGCACGATTGATGAACTGAAAGAACTGCGCGCGCTCACCGGTGACGAAAACGGCGCGCAGCGCGTCGCTTGGACGGAAACCTGGGACAAAGCGCGCGCCTGGTTCAAGGACAAGCTGAATGGACTTCCGGTTGAGTATGAAATGGATGAGGGCGGCAATGTCTGGGTCACGCTGCGCGGCGCTTCAGATAAAGCATTGCTGATCGGCGGGCATCTGGACAGCGTGCCGAACGGCGGGTGGTTAGATGGCTGTCTAAATGTGCTTGCGGGGCTGGAAGTGCTACGCCGGATCGCTGAGGAAGGCACGCCGCCTGTAACTGTTCGGCTGGTAGACTGGGCGGATGAAGAAGGAGCGCGTTTTGGTCGCAGTCTGATCGGGTCAAGCGCAGCATCAGGAACGTTCAACCCGGATGAAGCGCGTCAACTGAAAGACAAGCAGGGCATTTCGCTAGCAGATGCGCTGGCGCGCTATGGGCTGAGTCTCGATACGATGACTCAGGCGCACCGGCAGATGGCGAACGCAGCCGCTTATCTTGAGCTGCACATTGAGCAGGGACCCGTTCTGGAGAGCATGGGACTTCCGGTGGGCGTAGTGATCGGCACATTTGGCGTCGAGCGGCATATGATCCGTTTCACCGGTCAGGCGGCGCATTCCGGCTCAACGCCGATGGACAAACGGCGCGATGCCTTTGCAGCGGCAGCAAAATTGGGGTTGGAAATTCGGGATATTGCTCGGCGGCACGGCGGGGTCTGCACGATGGGCAGCGTCGTCACGCGACCGGGGATCGTGACGGCGGTCGTCGGCGAATGCGATGCTTCGCTCGATCAGCGCAATATGGATGCTGACGCGCTCGCAGCCATGTACAGAGAAGCGAGGGAAGCCAGCGAGCGCTTCGCTCAGGAAGAAAAAGTGACTGTCGAGTGGAGCAAGCTTTGGAGTATTCATCCCATTTTGTTCCATCCTGATCTGATCGAGCTGGCGGATGAAGCTGTTCGGGAGGTGTGCGGCGCTTCGCATCGACTGCCGTCAGGCCCGCTGCACGACTCGGCGGAGGTGGCGCGAATTGGCATTCCAACGGTGATGTTATTTGCGCAGAGCCTGCATGGTATTTCACATAACAAGATCGAGGATACCAAAGAGGAAGACATTGCTATGAGCGTGCAGGCGCTCGATAGGCTCGCCACCAAGACTATTGCGTGGATGCTGAAATGATGCGAATGAGCGCAGCTGATCGGATGTGACAGCGGCGCTTTCTGACTCAGGACTCTCGCCTATCCACTGCCTAGGCGCTTGAACGAGAGGAATTGCACCCTTGCTGCCGCTTGTTATAATCCTTCTCCATTAATCTGCCTTTGGAGGATAGATAAATGAAGCGTTTTTTGAGGGCGTTGCTCATTGCAGTTTTCGTCCTGGCATTCTCGAATCTGGCGGTCGCGCAGGACGATCTTGAGATCATCACACTAGGTGTGGCTCAGCCGTTCACAGGTCCGCTTGGCTCATTCGGTCAGGACTTCACGCGCGGCATTCAGCTTGCGGTCATGCAGATGAATGCGCAGCTTGAGGCGGCTGGCTCTAAGATTCGGTTTGAGGCGGTCAGTCAAGACACGGAAGGCACACCTGAGGGTGCTGCCCGCGCAGTGCGGACGATTGTCCAGACGACCAATGCGCAGGTAATTGTGGGTCCGCTTACGACATCCGAAGTGCTGGGCGCAAAGCAGTTTGTCGATGAGAATGGGATCGTCATTGTCGCTCCAGCATCGAGCGGTGTCGCAGGCGGCATCCCCGGCGATAACATTTTCCGCGTGATGTATCCTCCAGATGTGTATGCAGCGAATGCGTTCGCGCAGATCGCGATTGCGCGTGGGTATCAGAACGTGGTGGTGCTGCATGTAAATGATCCGTTTGGCAATGGACTGGCTGAGAAGTTCACAACTGAGTTTCAGGCGGCGGGTGGCGGTGATGTAACGGTCGTGAGCTATGCGCCGAACCCGATCGATCTGTCCGCCGAAGCAACACGCGTGAGCGCGGAAGTCGCACGCTTGCAGGGCAGTGGCAGCACCGCGTTTTTCTGCGTGTGTTTCCTCGCGGATGCTCAAAAGCTGCTTCAGATCGCCCTGGTCGATCCGACACTGAGCGCGGTTGAATGGATGGGCATCGAAAATCTGGCGAATCCACAGCTCCTTGAGGACGCCGCTATTGCCGATTTCCTGCGCGCTGCAAATTTCATCTCCGTTTCCTTCGCTGACAACAGCACGCCGCTGACGCAGCCTTTTATCGACTCGTTCACGGCAGAATTTGGCAGCGCGCCGGGTCCGTTCACCAACTATGCGTTTGATGCTGCAAATATCGCTATGCTGACCATTCTGGTCGCTGGCAATGACGGACTCGCCGTGAAATCGATGCTGCCTTTCATTTCCAGTCATTACATCGGGACAGCAGTTCAGGCATATCTCGATGAAAATGGCGATCAGGCAGTGGTCTACTATGGGCTGTTCCAAGTCTCACCGGATGCACCGGAGTTTGTCGCGGTTGGCAGTTACGATGGGGCAACCCGCGTTGTGACTTTCAACCAGTAGGAACAGGATGGACAGGACAAGGGTGCGACATGATCATGCCCTTGTCTGCTGCTCACCTCTATGCCCGAAACCGTCTTGATCGACTCTCTAATGCGAACCATCCAGGTTGGCAGCATGTACGCGCTGATGGCGCTGGGGATTACCCTGACAGTCAGTGTGATCAAGCTGCCGAATTTCGCCCATGCCGAATACATCACCGTTGGCGCGTATGCCGCGCTGATCGCATCGCAGCAGTTTCCTGGAAATCCACTGCTGATCATTGTGATCGCAGGAACAGCGGGCGCGCTGGCAGCATTGATCGCACATCTGACGGTGTTTCGCGCATTGGAAAAACAGCGTTCATCGACCTACACACTGCTGCTGGCGTCGTTCGCTGTTGGTTTGATTTTGCGCTATTCGCTGTTCATCCTTGCAGACAGCACAAATTTGTTCGACAGGCGGATACAGGTCTCGCTTCAGGTCTTGCTGCGCGAAGGCAGCCTGATCATCACCAACATTTTCGCCTGGGTGGTTCCGACAAGCCTAATCCTGGTGATGCTCCTAAGCTTGCTGCTCAATCATACGCCCATTGGTCGAGATATGCGGGCAATGGCGAATAACCTCGATCTGGCGCGGATCATCGGTGTTCGTGTGGAGCGCGTCAAGAACTGGACATGGATGCTGGTCGGACTGCTGGCGGGGTCGTCAGGCGCGCTGTGGGGAATTTACTCATCAGTCAGCCCGCTGATGGGGTGGTTTGCCATCCTATCCGTGTTTGCCGCTGCCATCCTGGGCGGGATGTCGAGCTTTACTGGCACGATACTTGGCGCGTATCTGGTGGCGTTCTCAGAAAATACGGTCATGCAGTTTCTGAATTTTCAGCTCGGCGTGGATTTCAGCTTCAAACCCGCTGTTCCCTTTATCATCATCATTCTTATTCTGCTCTTTCGTCCACAAGGATTGACCGGGCTGTTCGATTTCCTCAGACGGGGTGAGCTGCGCCGATGAATATCGATGCCGGCGCAACCCTCACCGCGCTGCTGACTCTCTTCGGTATCTACGGGTTGATCGCGCTAAGCCTGAATCTTGAATATGGTGTCGCTGGGATTCCGAATTTTGGGAAAGCGCTGTTTGTCTCAATTGGCGCATACACAACTGGAGTGACCTACACGCGGCTGCTGCCGCTGCTTGCAGGACAGGAGGCAGTTTCGCCATGCGGAATGACGCTCAGCACGGCGCTTCAGCTTCGCACCGCCATCATGCGCGATCTGCCCGGGATAGGTTTTGTCAATTTCGCCGTCACTATTGCTATCGCGATGGGAGTTGGAGCAGTTGTTGGCTGCTTGATGTCGTATGCGGCGCTGCGCCTTAGGCAGGAATGGTTTTTGGCGCTCGTGCTGCTGGTAGGCAGTGAAATTGTGCGCATTTTTGTGCGCGGGTATGAACCGATCATCTGCGCAAGCAATGGGGTGTCAGGCATCGCGCAGCCATTTTTCTTCATCCGCGACGCTCGGTTGAACTCGATCATGTTCATGTTGCTCATTTTGATTATGCTGCTTGTTGTATATGTTTATGTTGAGCGCCTGGTTCGGTCACCATATGGTCGTCTGCTGCGGGCTGTCCGTGAAAATGCAGAGGTTGCGCAGGCGATGGGCAAGAATGTTGCGCAGATTCGCGCTGGCGTCATGGCAATCGGCTCAGCAATTGCAGCAGCGGCGGGAGTGCTGTTTGCATTGAATGTCGGCTTTGTCAGCACTAACGATTACGATGTCGCGCTGACGCTCGATATCTGGGTCATGGTGGTGCTTGGTGGGCTTGGTAATCCGCGCGGTGCGCTGCTCGGCGCTTTGCTGATCACGCTGCTCGACCGATTTACCGGGATTGCAGCCATCCAGTTGAATCGAACGGGCATCGCACTGGAATTTAATTATTTTCGATATATCCTGCTCGGAGTCATCCTGCTGCTGATGCTGCGCTTTCGCCCAAGAGGGCTGCTGCCTGAGCGCCGCCATGCGACCCTTGCTTACCAGGCACTTGAGAGCCAGGCCGCTGAGTCCACAGGAGATCGAGGGTGAGCGCGCTCTTACAATTGAGGAATATCCGCAAGGATTTTGGCGGTCTGCGCGCAGTGGATGACGTTTCATTCGAGGTCGAACGTGGAAAGATCGTCGGACTGGTCGGACCGAATGGCAGCGGCAAAAGCACGCTGATCGACGTCATCAGCGGCACGATTGAACCGACAATGGGACAGGTCATCTTTGACGGACGGGACATTACAGGAAAACCGCCAAATACGATCTTCGAATACGGTCTTTCACGGGGATTCCAGGAGCCGGGGTTGTTCTTCCAGATGACTGCGCTGGACAACACGCTGCTGCCAGTGAAGAATCAGCGCGGTGAGCGCCCCACCGCAGCGCCCTGGCGGCGGCTCTGGCACGCGCAGGAAGAGAAGAACGCGCTTGAGGCTCACAACGCGCTCGCTCGGATGGAGATCGCTGCGCAGTATGATAAACTGGCATCTGACTTATCAGGCGGGCAGATGAAACTGCTGGAGATGGCACGGGCGCTGATGGGCAGCCCGACCATGATGCTTCTCGATGAACCGACGGCAGGCGTTGCGCCGAAACTGGCGCACAACATTTTCAATCACATCAATGCGTTAAATAAACATTTCGGGATTACATTTCTGATTGTGGAACATCGGCTGGAGCTGCTGTTTGAACATGTGGACGCCGTGATTGTCATGCATATGGGCAGCATACTTGCTATCGACACGCCGGACGCGATCACCAGTAACGCCGCTGTGCGAGAAGTGTATCTCGGTGACTGATCATGATTGAGCTTGTCGGCGTTGAAGCGGGATATGGTAAGCTGAACGTTTTGCATGATGTGCATGTCCAGTTCGCTCCCGGTATGATTACGGTGATTCTGGGTCCGAATGGGAGCGGCAAAAGCACACTGCTGAAAACGATTTTTGGGCTTACCTCGATCAACAGAGGAGCAGTTCGTTTTGATGGACGTGACATCACGCAAATGCCCACCGAGAACATCAATGCCTGTGGCATTGCTTACGTGCCGCAGCGCCTGAACGTCTTCACTGCCATGACCGTGCGCGATAACCTCAAGTTGGCGCTGCGCCGAGAGACACGAGCGACGGCTGAAAGGTTACTTGCCAGTGCCTATGCGCTGTTTCCGATTCTTGAAAAGCGCAGCGCGCAGCTTGCCGGGCAGCTCAGCGGTGGGGAACGGCAGATGGTAGCGATGGCAATTGGGTGGCTGTCGCGTCCAAAGCTGATGCTGCTGGATGAACCGACGGCGGGCTTGTCCCCGCTGGTCTCACAGGAGGTATTCGCAGCGCTCAGGCAGCTTCAGGCACAGGGTATCACGCTGATTGTTGTTGAGCAGAATGCTCGCAGCGCTGTTAAAATCGCAGATCGGGTTGTGGTGATGCGAGAAGGGCAGATCGCATTCGACGGCGAAGCGCAGCGCTTTGCTGCCGATGACGATCGCGTCCGGGATTATCTGGGTGTGGCGAAGCGTGGTTAGGGATATAAGGAGTAATATTTTTCGATGACAGTGCCGGTCGTCATGCCGAAGCTGGGCAACACATCGGAGAGCGCGATTATCCTGGCGTGGCGTAAGCAGGTTGGCGACGCCGTTAGTGTGGGCGATGTCCTGGCGGAGATCGAGACAGACAAGGCGATTCAGGAAGTGACGAGTCCGGCGGCGGGCGTGCTGTTAGAGACGCTTTACGCTGTCGGCGCTGATGTGCCAGTAATGGCGGAGATCGCGCGCATTGGCGCAGCGAATGAGACGAAAGCGGAAACGACAACATCCCGACCTGCGATCTCACCGCGCGCGCGCAAGCTTGCGGCGCAAATCGGCGTATCCGTCGATCAGATCAGCGGAACCGGTCCGAATGGACGCCTTATCGAGCGCGATGTGCGCGCTCTGCAGGCGCGGACAGCGAAAATGACGCCGCTGGCGCAGGCGAAAGTCCGTGCTGGTGAGTTCAGCGCGCCGGAGCAGGGTACAGGTGTGAGGGGACGCATCACCACAAAGGATTTAATTCCAACCACTATCCCGCGTGAGGAAGTGCGCAATGCTGAGACAGCAAAGCGAATGCCGCTGAGCGGCGTGCGCAAGGTGATCGCAGCGCGGATGGTGGAGTCGCTGCGGACGACCGCTCAGCTCACGCTGCACGCCAGCGCCGATGCGCGCGCGCTGCAAGCCTATCGCAAACGCCTTAAGCACAGCGGCAAGCCCCACGACATCGAGCGGATCACGCTTAATGATATGGTGCTGTATGCCGTTTCGCGCACGCTGCCGCAGTTTCCATACATGAATGCGCTGCTGAAAGAGGGCGCGATCTGGCAGATGGACTCGGTGAATCTTGCTTTTGCTGTGGATACCCCGCGCGGGCTGCTCGTCCCCGTCATTAGTGATGCTGACAAACGCACATTGAAAAACCTCGCCGCCGAGTCGGCAAGGCTGGCGGAAACCTGCCAGATGGGTACAGTCAAACCGCATGAACTTGAAGGTGGGACATTTACTGTCACCAATCTGGGCAGTTTGGGGATTGAGATGTTTACGCCGATCCTCAATCCCCCGCAGGTTGGGATTCTGGGCGTCAGCGCAATCCTGCCCATGCCTGTTGAGATCGATGGTGAGACGCAGTTCGTCCCACATATCGGCTTGTCGCTGACTATCGATCATCAGGCAGTTGATGGCGCGCCTGGCGCGCGCTTTTTGCAGGCATTGGCGCAGAACCTCGGGCAGTTTGACCTTTTATTGGCTTTCTGAAGAGGAAAACCGTGACAAAAACGCTGTTAATCGATCCGGCTGAAGCGCGTCAGCGAGGAGAGCTGACCGCGCCAACGATCCCAATCAATGCATATGTGCCAGACAGCGCCCGCGAGGCGGCGCGGTTCGGGCGGGATGGTCTGCGCTGTATCTACAGCGATATGGTGCTGATCCGCGAGTTCGAGACAATGCTCGACCGGATCAAGAAAGAGGGTAGTTACGAGGGGATTGCCTACAATCACAAAGGACCCGCCCATCTCTCCATCGGACAGGAGTCGGCGGCGGTTGGGCAGTGTTATGTGCTTGAACCCGAAGATTTCATCTTCGGATCGCATCGAAGTCACGGTGAGATCATCGCAAAAGGGCTTTCAGCGATCCGCAAGCTCAGTGATGGCGCGCTGACGACGATCACCCGCAGCTACATGGATGGCGCAATTCAGCGCGTCGTCGATCAGTTCTCGCGGGCGGACACGGTTCAGGATAACGCCGTCGATTACCTGCTGTATGGTGCGCTGGCAGAAATTTTCGGACGGGAAACAGGATTCAATAAGGGCATGGGCGGCTCCATGCACACTTTTTTCCCGCCGTTTGGCGTCATGCCGAACAACGCGATTGTGGGCGGGTCAGCGGACATCGCGGTTGGCGCGGCGCTGTTCAAGCTGATCAACAATCGCCCGGGGATCGTCATTGCCAATATCGGCGATGCGTCGATGGGCTGTGGACCAGTTTGGGAAGCGATGATGTTCGCCGCAATGGATCAGTTCCACATGCTCTGGGAACAAAAGAAACACCCGCCGATCCTGTTCAACTTCATGAACAATTTCTATGGCATGGGCGGGCAGCCGCAGGGTGAAACGATGGGTTTTGGCGTGCTGGCGCGGGTCGGACTCGGCGTCAATCCCGCCGCGATGCATGCGGAGCGTGTTGATGGCTACAACCCGCTGGCAGTTGCAGATGCGATCATGCGCAAACGCGAGGTGCTGCTGGCAGGAGACGGACCCGTCCTGCTGGATACCGTGACATATCGCTTCTCCGGGCATTCCCCATCGGATGCTTCGTCTTACCGAGACAAAACGGAGATCGACCTATGGCGTGAGCAGGATGCGCTGCTCGGATTTCGGCGTTATCTGGTCGAGAACGGACATGCGGAGGAAAGCGAACTCGACGCGGCGATCGACAGCGCTAGAAATCGCATTAAGCGGGTGTTGGAGGCGGCGATCTCGCTCGATCTGTCTCCGCGTATTCGGCATGGCGATCAGATCGGCGCGATGATGTTCTCCAACCGGCGCCGTGAGCGACTAGCAGATGGCGAGCCAGACGTGCTCGTGCCGCTCGAAGAGACCCGGCTCAAGGTGACGCAGGAAAAATTCCGGTTCGGGCTGGATGAGGCGGGCAGTCCGCATCCGAAGCTCAAGACCCTGACCTACGCTGAGGCGCTTTTCGAAGCGATGATCCATCGTTTCTATCATGATCCGACTATGATCGCGTATGGCGAAGAGAATCGGGACTGGGGCGGCGCTTTCGGCGTGTATCGCGGGCTGACGGAAGCGCTGCCCTATCACCGGCTGTTCAACACGCCGATTTCCGAAGGCGCGATTGTCGGCACGGCAGTGGGGTATGCGCTGTCGGGTGGGCGAGTCGTCGCGGAATTGATGTACTGCGACTTCATGGGGCGCGCTGGCGATGAAATCTTCAACCAGATGGCGAAGTGGCAGTCGATGAGCGCAAATGTGCTGACGATGCCGCTGGTGCTGCGCGTGTCGGTCGGGGCGAAGTATGGCGCGCAGCATTCGCAGGACTGGTCTTCGCTGGTAGCACACATACCGGGCTTGAAAGTCTATTTTCCCGCGACGGCGTATGACGCCAAGGGGATGCTCAACCTCGCGCTGCGCGGGACTGACCCAGTGGTGTTTTTCGAGAGCCAGCGCCTTTACACCGAACCGGAGACGCTGGTTCAAGGCGGCGTCCCAATCGAATACTATGAAGTGGAGGAGGGTGAACCAGCGGTACGCCGCACTGGAACGGACATCACGATCATCACTATTGGGGCGACACTGTATCGGGCGCTTGAAGCTGCTGACATATTGCAGCGGCGCTACGGGTTATCCGCCGAGGTGATCGATGCAAGGTTCATCAACCCGCTGAATTACGCGCCGCTGGCTGAGTCGATTCGCAAGACTGGAAAAGGGGTGCTGGCGTCCGACGCCTGTGAACGTGGTTCATTTCTGCACACGATGGCTTCCACGCTGAGCCAGCTGACCTTTGACTATCTGGACGCGCCGATTGTCGTTGTCGGCGCGCCAAACTGGATCACGCCGCCCGCTGAATTGGAGGAGATGTTCTTCCCGCAGGCATCGTGGCTTATCGACGCGATCCATGAGCAGATTCTGCCGTTAGAGGGACATATCAGCGCAGCGCAGCGGTCGGCAGATGAGCTGATCAAGCGTCACAAAGCGGGAATCTAAGAAACAGGGGCGAAGCAGGAAGCAGCCTGCCCCTGTCTTGGTTTTACGCTCGCATGACCGCACGGATCGCGTCGGCGATGCGCGACACGTTCGGGACAACTTCGTCCTCAAGCGGCGGGCTGTACGCGATGAGTGCGCCGCCCATATTGACTCTCTTGACCGGCGCGTCCAGCCAGTATATCCCTTTGTCAGCGGCTAAAGCGGCGATGTCCGCGCCCCATCCGCCGGCGTGCGGCGCTTCTTCCACGATGACCAGTCTGCCAGTTTTGGCAATCGACTCCAGAATGGTCTCTTCATCGAGCGGGATCATCGTCCGCAGGTCGATTACCTCGCAGTCGATGCCTTCTCCCGCAAGCCTCTCTGCCGCATCAAGCGAGCGATGCATCATCAACTGTGTGGCAACGACGGTGATATCTTTACCGACGCGCCGCACCGCTGCCTTGCCTAGCGGCACATGGGTGAGTTCAGCCTCATCGATTTCCTCGGCGTAATTGTAAAGGACTTTGTGTTCTAGCACGATAACCGGGTTGTTGTCATCGATGGCAGTGCGCAGCAGCCCATACATATCTTTGACCGTGCCGGGGACGACGATTTTGATACCGGGGATGTTCAGCAGCCACGACTCAACGCACTGGGAATGCTGCGTGCCAAAGCCTGCGCCTGCGCCCTGCGCCGCGCGAATCGTCAGTGGGACGATGAACTGTCCACCGGACATGTAGCGATATTTAGCGATCTGGTTGGCGATCTGATCCATTGCGACCGGCACAAAGTCTGCAAACATGAGTTCTGCAACTGGTCGCATCCCTGTGATCGCCGCGCCTAGTGCCGCGCCAATGAAAGCTTCCTCTGAAATCGGCGTGTCCATGACGCGCTCACCGCCAAATTCTTCGTATAAGCCCGGCGTGACTTTGAAGACGCCGCCTGCTTCAGCCACGTCCTCTCCAAAAAAGATCACGTTCTCATCAGCGCGCAGCGCATCCGCAAGGGCGCGTCTGACGGCATCACGGTAGGTCAGTTTGATCATGTGCCTATCCTTCGTAGTAAATATCTTCGTAGAGGGCTTCAACGGGGGGATACGGCTCGGTTTTTGCCCACTCGACCACCTCGACGACCTGGCGATCAATCGACTCGCGCAGTTCTTCAAACTCGGTTTCGTCCAACTGCCCATCCGCGATCATGCGTTCTTTCAAGATCAGGATCGGATCGCGCTTGAGCCACTCCTCCAATTCGCCTTTTGGTCGGTAGGGAGCCTGATCGGTGCGGGAGTGTCCGCGAAAACGGTATGTTTTCAGCTCGATCAGCGCCGGACCTTCGCCGCGCCGCGCCCGCTCCGCCATTGCGCTGACCTCGTGGTAGACGCACTCCGCGTCCTGACCATCCACGACGATGCCCGGAATGCCATATGAGGAAGCGCGCACCGCGATGTCGCGGACGGGCGTAGTCTTACTCCACACGCTGTATTCACCGTATAGATTGTTCTCGCAGATGAACAGCACTGGCAGCTTCCAAATGGCAGCTAAGTTCAGCGACTCGTGAAAAGCCCCGATATTCGCCGCGCCTTCTCCGAAGAAAGTGACAGTGATGTTTCCGGTCTTTTTCAGCCGTGATGTGAGCGCCGCGCCGACCGCAATCGGGAGCTGCGCGCCGACGATGGCGTTTGCACCGAGCAGACCGATGCTGGCATCCGTCATGTGCATACTGCCGCCCTTGCCTTTGCACGCACCGGAGGCTTTGCCCATCATCTCCGCCATCAGCGCTTTCATGGTCATGCCCATCGCCAGCGCATGTCCATGACCGCGGTAGGTGCAGGTCATGGTATCGCCCGGCTGCAACACGGCGGCAACGCCCACTGAGCAGGCTTCCTGCCCGATACAGAGATGGGTTGTGCCGCGCACCAGATTTTCCAAAAACAGCCCTTGAATGCGCTCCTCAGCGGCGCGTATTTCCAACATCTTCTTGAGCATGTCCTGCCGCATCTGAGCCGGCAGCGCGATTCCGTTCTGTGTCATCAGATCCTCTCTATTTGCTGAACGCTGTCAGCTGCTCATGAAAAACCGCCAGGAAACGCGCCAGGTGCATTCCGTCGACAGCGCGGTGATCACCGCTCAAGGTCAGATAGACGGTGCTGCGAATGTACAGACCGCCGTCGATGACGGCCGGACGCTCCTTGACCGTGCCGACCGCCAGGATGCCCACCTGCGGCGGGTTGATCACGGCGGTGAAGCGTTCCACCTGTTTGACCATGCCGAGGTTGCTCACGGTGAATGTCCCGCCCTGTAAATCGTCGGGGCGCAGGCGCTTCTCGCGGGCGCGCTCGATCAGACTGCGGCTTTCATCGGCGATTCCCTGAAGCGAATAACGTTCCGCATGGCGCAGCACCGGCGTGAGCAAGCCGTCCTCAAGTGCGACGGCGATTCCTAGATGCACGTGATCGGACTGAAATAAGCGCTCATCCTCGTAAGTGGCGTTCAGCTCAGGCACGCGCAGCAGGGTTTGCGCAGTCAGGTAGAGCAGCAGATCGTTGATACGGATTTTATCCGGAAGGGCGCGTATCGCATCGGTCACGTCGAATTCACCCGACACATAGAAATGGGGGGCTTCGCGCATACTTCGGCTCAGCCGGTCGCCAATGGCACGGCGGGCGCGCGTGATCGCAACCTCCCGTCTGCCTTCGATCACCAGCTCAGAAGTCGCTGGTGCTGGTGGGGTTACCGCCGCCGTCGGCGCCTGCAAACGCGCATACTGGTTCAGATCAGCCAGGGTGACTTGCCCCTGCGCGCCTGTCGGCGGCACAAGCGCGAGGTCGATGCCCGCATCATGCGCCGCTTTCCTCACTTTAGGAAGCGCGCGGACTCTGCTCCCGTGAATTGGTGGCTTCAGTAGCGCTTCGACATCCTCACGCATGATACGTCCGCCGCGTCCGCTGCCCGTGATGCGCGATAGATCGACTCCGTGCTCCTCCGCAAGCCGCTTGGCGACCGGTGAAATATCAGAGATGGGCGGTTGGTTGGATGGAACGGGCGATTGGGAACGCACCTCGTCGGGCTGACCAATTCGAGCGATCACTGTGCCGACATTGATCTCAGTATCGGCGGGGAAGAGCGTCTCAAGCAGAATGCCCGAAGCGACACTCTCTAGTTCGACATTTGCCTTGTCCGACTCAACAACAGCGATGATGTCACCGCGCGTCACGCTGTCACCTGGTTTTTTCAGCCACTCAATCAGACGTCCTGATTGTGTGTCAAAACCCAGATTCGGCATGACAATATCCACTGCCATAGGTACTCTTCCTTACTATCTGTAAACTGTGCGCGGTCAGTCGATCACAACTATACCGCAGATAGACAGGCGATCAAATATAATTTATAAAACTAGTTTCGCTGGTCAATATAATCGGCGAGCGCTGCCGCTGCGTTATCGATATGTTCCTGAACGCGCAGCGCGGCAGCAACCGGGTCTTGCTGTGCAATCGCCTCGATAATGCGATCATGCTCGTCGAGCGAATTTTCCGCCCGTCCTGGCAGCACATACAGGGCATCCCAGGGTGACTGCGCCCATAGATTTTTGATGATCTTAAGTGAGTAAGGCAGGGAAGCCGCCTCGTAAATAAGCGAATGAAACTCATAATTCACTTTGCGAAGCCCTTTGATCTGACCACTGCTGATGATAGTTCGCATTTGTGCCTGGAGACTGCGGAGCTGTGCAATTCGCGCGCTGTTCAGATATGGCACTGCCAGCCGCGTCACAAACGACTCCATAACGGCGCGCACCATGTAGATTTCGCGCACATCTTCCATCTTCACTTCCGCGACCTGGACACCGCGATACGGGCTGTGTTCGAGGATGCCCTCAGCCTGAAGCTGACGCAGCGCCTCGCGGATAGGCGTTGAACTGGTGTTAAAGCGCTCAGCCAGTTCATCCTGAAGCAGCCGCTCTCCGCTGTTGAATTCTCCGGTCAGCACTGCCTCCCGAAGCGTCTCAACGATCATATCCATCTTGGTCTTCTGATTGTTGCGCCTTACCATGCCAATTCCTCATACTGTTGAGTCAAAGGACGATATGAACCGTTTATGGTACGTATGATTTGCACTCTGACAAGGCGGATAATACCAACCACTATAAAACTGCTGGCGTTTTACAGGTCTGCGATGTTGATAGGGACGCCGTCCCCCTGCGCCGACTGATATGCAGCGTCGAGCAGCTCAACCACCCGCACCCCAACTTCTGCTGGCGATCCGTTTGCTGCCTTGCCCAGCGCGACATCGACCAGATTGGCACTGGTCGCGGCACTGGGGTAGCGCTGCTCCTGAGAAAGCGTTTCGCCCCACATCTCCGCGCCGTCATGATAGCGCACATACAGTGTCCCAGCGGTGTGGTCAAGCTTCAGTCGTCCAAGTTCTCCGTAAACTTGCAGCTCACTTACTCCTGAGTCTCCAACACCAATATTCCCCGTGCTGCCCACAACGCCGACTGCGTTCGGTTTGGCATCGGACTCCGGCTGAAAGCGCACCGAGATGGCATCGCAGACATCGACTTGAAGATTGAGATGATTCATGAATGCAGAAACGCGCTGAGCGCGCAGCCCGGTCACAAAGAACATCGTGCCGGCGGAATGCGTCACCTGCAAGTGTCCCTGTCCGCCACCGGATCGCGCTGGATCGGCGTAGACCGACCCGGGTCCAGTCACCGGATAATTGAACGTTGTGCGATATTTGTCATCGTTTCCTCGAAGAAACTCTATGACCATCGATGAAAACAAGCTCGTCACATACTCAATTGTGCCGAGCTTTCCTGACTGCACAAGTTCGCGGGCGCGCAGGGTGTTGGCTGTGAAGTGCCAGGGATAGCCGATGATGAGTTCAACGCCTTTCTGTGCTGCTAGATCGCGCAGTTCGTAGGCATGGCACGCCTTCAGCACCATCGGCTTTTCCAACATGACGTGTTTGCCGGCTTCAAGGCAGGCTTTGGCAATTTCGTAGTGGGTGGTATGATTGGTGGCGACGATCACGCCATCGATCTCCGCCTCCATCAGCATCGCTCGGTAGTCGGTATAGCGGTGCGCAGTGAGTTGGTATGTCTGCGCCGCTTTGTCCAGCACCTCCGACCGCGTGTCTGCCAGCGCAGTGATGAGAGCATCGGGGTTGCTGAGCAGCGCAGGGATATGCGTCATCGTTGTCCACCAGCCGACGCCAATGATGGCAATTCTGGCTTGCTGTGTCATGAAGGGATTCCTTATTTATAAAGGGGTGTCGTTTAGAAAAATCATGATCAACGCGCTGGAGGTGTGTGAAAGGCAAATACTTCAAGCGGCTCATCGCTATCGTTGACGACGCCATGCGCTAGACCGGGCGGGATGGTCACCATGACTCCTGGCTTGAGGAGGAATTCGCCCTTATCCGTGATCAGCTTACCGCGCCCGCTGAGGACATAGGCGGTTTCGCTCTCCGCCTCATGGACATGGCGCGGAATCCCACCACCGGGCGCAACCTGCGCGATCATCACGCTGGTATGAGCGTGAGTTTGGCGGGACTCCAGAAGCTTTGTCCTGATACTGGGAAAACGATCATCCTGCCTAAAGTCTATGTCATGTGTGGACAAAAAATGCACTTCAGCCATTTTCGCTCCATAAAAGGCATTTCCTGCAATGCATCGATTTTCCGCGCTATATATAATCCACCGCTATTATATAGAGTATGCACAGGAAATGGCAACGCTTCGCTGATCCTGTTGGAGTATGAGTACAGTTGAGAACAAAAGGATGAAATGATGCTCTTGGAGAATAAAGTAATCCTGATCACCGGCGCTGCTCGGGGCATTGGCGCGGCTGCGGCGCGACGCGCGGTTGAGGAGGGGGCAAAAGTGGCAGTGGTTGACATCGACATGGATGAGGCTTCAGCCGTTGCCCACGAATTGGGCAGCAGCACTGAAGCGTTTCGCTGCGATGTCAGCGATCTTCAGCAGATCGACTCGTTGGTCGCGTCAGTTGTGGCTCGGTTCGGACGGCTGGATGCGCTGGTGAACAATGCAGGCATCTGCCCGCGCGTGTCGATTGAGGACATGACTGAAGCGTTGTTCGACCGGATCACTGCGGTTAACCTCAAAGCGGTCTTTTTCCTGTCGCGGGTGGCGGCGGAGGCGATGAAACCCAATCATGCCGGTCGGATCGTTAATTTGAGTTCGACCGGTGGGCGCACCGGCGGCATTTACAATGCAACCGTCTACAGTGCGACTAAAGCGGGCGTTATTTCAATGACAAAGGCGTTCGCGCGCCACTATGCGCCCTGGAACATCTTGGTGAATGCAGTCGCTCCCGGTGCGGTTGAGACGCGGATGATGACGGTGCTTCCAGAGGAGTCGCTTCAGGAGGTGATTCGCACTGCACCGCTCAAGCGGCTCGCTGATCCAGTGGAGATCGCCAACTGCATCGTCTTTCTCAGTTCCGATCTGGCATCGTGGATAACTGGCGCAACGATGGATGTAAACGGCGGCACGCTGATGGTTTAGCGACTCAGCCTCTGTGTGTGTACAATCAAGGCTTTAACGAAATGAACACGGGAGTCTGAATAGATGGCGCGCTATTTCATTGGCATTGATGTCAGCACGACCGCCTCAAAGGCGTTGGCGATTGATGAAAGTGGGCAGGTGATCGCGGTCAAGAGTTACAGTCATGAGCTGTCCACGCCGCGCCCGCTCTGGTCAGAACAAGACCCGGAAAACTGGTGGGGCGCGGCCAGCGGCGCGCTGCGCGATTTATTGAAAGAAATTTCCCCCGATGATGTGGCGGCGGTTGGATTGACCGGTCAGATGCACGGGCTAACCTCGCTTGATGCCGATGGCAAGCCGCTGCGCCCTGCCATCCTGTGGAACGATCAGCGCAGCGTCGCTCAATGCGCGCAGATCACTGAGCTTGTCGGTGCGCAGAAGCTGTACAAGTTGATCGGAAGTATTTTGCTGCCCGGCTTCACCGCGCCCAAAATCCTCTGGCTGAAGCAGAACGAGCCGGAAATATTCAGCCAGATCGCGCACGTCCTTTTACCGAAGGATTACATCCGCTTTCGGCTGACAGGCGCGTATGCTGCCGATGTCGCCGACGGATCGGGTTTCGGCGTGATGGACATCGCCAAGCGCACGTGGTCAGATGAGCTGATCGCCGCTTATGACTTCCCGAAAGCGTGGCTGCCGGAGCTGTGTGAGTCGCAGGATGTCAGCGCGTATGTCAACCAGGCGGGGGCAGCCGCAACTGGGCTGCGCGTTGGCACGCCGGTTGTCGGCGGGGCAGGGGATCAGCCTGCGGGCGGTGTTGGCAGCGGTATCGTTGAGCGCGATCAGGTCAGTTTGTCGGTCGGGACTTCCGGCGTGGCGTATGCTGTGAGCGCGGGCTATGCCCCGGAACCGGATGGACGGCTGCACACCTTCTGCGGACCCATTCCTGGAACATGGTTTCATATGGGCGTGATGCTGAGCGCGGCGGGTGGTCTGCGCTGGATGCATGATGAATTTGCACCCAACCTGAGCTACGACGATCTGAATACGATGGTTGAAAGTGTGCCGCGCGGGTCGCTCGGACTGCTGTTCGCGCCTTATCTGACCGGCGAACGCAATCCCCATCCCGATCCGCTGGCGCGCGGCGCATTTGTCGGCTTCACGCTCCGCCACGGACTGGCGCACATGGCGCGGGCGGTCATGGAAGGCGTCGCCTTCGGGATGCGCGATCAGCTTGAACTGCTTCGGTCGCAGGGTGTGTATCCTACGGAAGCGGTGATCAGCGGCGGGGCGACGCGCAGCGCGGTCTGGCGGCAGATGTTCACCGACATCATGGGACTGCCGCTCTACACCATCAACACCACCGAGGGCGCAGCCTTCGGCGCGGCGATCCTGGCGGCGGTCGGCGCGGGGGCGTATCCCGATGTCCCGTCCGCCTGCAAAGCGATGATCCGCCGTGTGGATACGACTTACCCTGATCCGGTTGGTGTGGCGGAGTATGAACGGCTTTATCCCACATTCAAGGGCGTGTATCCGGCGTTGAAAACGACGTTTGCGCAGCTTGCCGCATTCGAGTCATGATCCTGGCGCGGGCTGCGCTTTGTTTCATTCTGATCGAGAGCATTCAGCTGGATGATCCGGCATTTGCGCCCAGCTATCAGACTGACCGCTGCGTTGATAATATCAGCGATGGCGTGAACAACACGGTCTGGCGGGAATTTATCAAAGCGAGCCGCTATGAAAATGCGCGGTGATTCATTCATCATCGATGCACAAACGTGCAAGAGTCGGTCTTTTGCCATTGTGACCGCGGGATGCGCTATAATCCTCGGTGGTTCCGGCATTCAAACGAGACTCAGGTCAGATCGATGAAAGCAGTCATTTATCATGCGTTCAAAGATATTCGTGTCAATGATGTTCCCGAACCAGGAGAGCCGAGTCGCGGTGAAATCTTGGTTCGTGTGCGTGCCTGCGGCATGTGCGGAAGCGATGTGACCGATTGGTACATGGATCCGCGCGCGCCGGTTGCGCTCGGTCATGAGCCAGCGGGCGATGTGGTCGCGGTGGGCGAAGGGGTCACCGATTTCAAACTAGGTGATCGCGTTGCGCTGCACCATCATGTACCATGCATGGTCTGCGATGTGTGTCAGCGCGGACATCACACGTTGTGTCCGACCTTCAAGCGCACGCGGCTGTACCCGGCGGGGATGGCGGAGTATGTGCGCGTGCCGGCGGAGATCGTTGCCAGCGATGTGCTGAAGCTTCCCGATGACATGCCATATGAGATCGGCGCGCTGGTTGAGCCGATTGCCTGCTGCGTCCGGGCGCTGGATCGCGCCAATGTCCGCGTTGGCGACACGGTGGTGATTTTAGGAGCGGGCTTCAATGGAGTGGTGATGGGAATGCTCGCGTCGCACTGGGGCGCGGATCGCGTCTTGATCCTGGATCGTGTTCCAGTTCGGCTGGATCGCGCCAAGTCGCTGGGACTGGAGACGAAAAACTCCGACGATCCTGACATCGCGGAGCAGGTGCGCGCCTGGTCGAATGGGTCGGGACCGCATCAGGTTCTCATTACCCCTTCAAAAATCCCCGCCATCGACTTTGGCTTCAGCTTAGCAGGTCCGGGGGCAACCGTGCTGCTGTATGGCCCGCCTAGGAAGGGCGAGCTTTGGGCATTTGACGCCAACCGCATGTTCTTTCAGGAGATCACGATCACCGGAACCTACTCCGCTGCGCCGGCGGACATTCGGCGCACGATGTCGATTCTGAAAAACAAGGTGATCGATGCCGAAAAGCTGATTACGCATCGCTTTCCCCTTGAACAGGCAGATCAGGCATGGGAAATAACTCGCGCAGCGGGCGACTCGCTCAAAGTAGTAGTGGAGCTGTAAATCATGGCACAGACGATGCGGGGGGTGTTCTTTCTAGGTCCCAAGCAGCTCGAAATGCGCGAGGTTCCGATCCCTGAGCCAGCAGAGGGCGAAGTCGTCGTCAAAGTAATGGCAGCAACCACTGACGGAACCGATCTCAAAGGCTATCTGCGCGGTCATCGGCTGTTCACGCCGCCGATGCCGTTCGGTCATGAATACAGCGGCGTGATCGCAGCGGTTGGCAAGAACGCAGGGCGCTGGAAAGAAGGCGACGCAGTAGTCGCGGCAAATTCCTATCCGTGCAACTTCTGCTATTTTTGCCGGCGGGGTAAGCCGCAGCTCTGCGAGCATCTGGATAAACATTGGAATTTTGGGGCGTATGCCGAATACATCCGCGTACCAGCCGGACTCGCTGCGCAGAACATGCACATCAAGCCAGCTCATCTGTCTTTTCAGGAAGCGGCAGTCTGCGAGCCGCTGGCGTGCGCGATTCTGTGCATCGAATACGCCGAAATTCAATTGAGCGATACGGTTGCGATCATCGGCGCTGGATCGCAGGCGCTGATGCAGGTTCAGCTTGCTAAGGCGCTCGGCGCGGGGCGCGTGATCGTGTTCGGACGGTCGAAAGGTCGGCTGGAGACGGCACTTGCGGTAGGGGCAGATGAAGTTTACAGTACGCTCGATATTGAGCCAGTCCAGACCATCAGAGACCTGACCAACGGCTACGGCGCTGATGTGGTGATTGAGGCGGCAGGTAACCCCGAAACATGGCAGATCGCACCGCTGATGGCGCGCAAGGGTGGCACAGTCGTCCAGTTCAGCGGACTGCCGGGCGGCACACAGGTTAACTTTGATGCGACTCACTTACACTACGGCGAAGTGACGATGAAAGGAGTCTTTCATTTAACGCCGCGCACCTTTGAGAAAGCGATCACGGCGCTGGCGACCGGAGTGATCAACGCAAAAGTGATGATCGACGGCGAAATCCCGTTGGAACAGGTTGAAGAAGGGCTACTGAGAATGCAGCGCAGCGAAGTGATCAAGCTGGCGGTGATCCCTGCACTTGCTCCCTGAGCGATGTGGTTTCTAAGGTGGGTACTAAGCCCGCTGATCAGTGCGATGCTGCTGGGATGCGCAACCCCAGGCAGCGCGACGCTGGAAATGCCCACGCTGATGGTGCTGCCGTCACACACACCGACGGCAGCGCCGACCTTGACACCGACGATCAGCTTCATTCTGACCGCTGAATATCATCTTACCTCGACGGCGCGCGCTGAGCTGGCGCATCTGGAGACGCAGACCGCCAGCGCGCCCACTGCAACAGAAACGCCGCTGCCCACAGAGACGCCGGATGCGATTCGCACTGAGATAGCAATACTGGCGTCGACTAATCAGGCAGCGCAGGCAACTATCGCGGCGCTGTCGGAAAGGGCGATGGAGACGATCCCAACTGCTGTGGTTTCTGCGTTGCCCAGCGCGCCCACGCCGACCGAAACATCAACGCCAATACCCGATCCCGTCGTCTCCATGCCGATGACGATTCTGTTTGCGCGCACTCCGGCTGATCTTTTGAGCTGTCCAGCCCGCGTGTGCGAGCGCATGGCGCGGCTGGATATCGGGACGCCGATGATCGCAAATGGGATGATTCAGGGCGAAGCAGTGGACGGCGTGAATGCGCTCTGGTATCGGCTGAATTACAATGGGGCTGCGGTCTATGTTTACAGCCAGTCGGTGACCTTACAGCCGCCAACAGCCATTCCTCTCCCAGGCGCAGGATACGAAAGCACGCAGGAAGTCCAGATGCCCGCGGTTTGCCCACGCAACTGCCGCGAGGCGGTCGCGTGGGGACTAAGCGCGCGGCAGGCAGCGCTGTGTGGGCTGGATCGTGACGGCGACGGCGTGGCGTGCTACGGAGACTGAGCAATCACCAGAGCATCAGCATCGGGTCTTCCAACACAAGGCGCAGGTCTGCCATGAACTGCGCCGCCTGCGCGCCATCGACAACACGATGATCGGTAGAGAGCATCAGGCTGACCAGCGATTTCGCCACCGGGCTGCCATGTTCATCCGGCACGAACTGTCTGACTGCTCGCCCGACCGCAAGAATCGCCACCTGCGGGGGATTGATGATCGCCGTGAAGCGGTCGATCCCATACATGCCAAGATTGCTGACCGTGAACGTCCCATCTGCCAGGTCATTCAGACGGAGCGCATTGGAACGCGCGCGCGCAGCTAGATCATCGATCTCAGTCTGAATGGTTTGGAGCGATTTGCCATCCACTTTGTGGACGACCGGCACGATCAACCCGTTCTCCAGCGCGACGGCAACGCCGATATTGCAGTCCGACCAGAGCGTGATCTCATCTCCGGTCAGCGTGGCGTTGAGATAAGGGTGGCGCTTCAATGTCCACGCGCACGCCTTGACGATGATCGAGGTCACTGAAAGCTTCTCGTTACGCGCCTTGAGCCGGGCGCGCAGCGCATCGACTCCGGCTGTGTCGATGTTGGCTTCGAAGAAAGTATGCGGAGCCTGCTGGAAGCTCTGCTGCATTCGCGTGGCAATGGTGCGGCGCATCCCTTCAAGCTTGATCACGCGGTTGCCAGGCGTGGGTTCAGGCGCGGACGAGGGAGCAGACGGCATATCCAGCACAGCAGCGGGCTTACGCGCGACTGCCGCAGTGACATCCGTCCCCTGAATCCGTCCTTTGGGTCCCGTGCCAGTTACGGTGCTGAGTTCGACGGCATTTTCCGCTGCAATCCGGCGTGCGGCAGGAGTTGCTCGGATTTTTGGGGTGTCTTTGGCGGCGATCAGCGCCTCCACGTCAGCGCGGGTGATCTTGCCGCCTGCGCCGCTGCCCTGCACCGATGCCAGATCGATACCGTGTTCTTCAGCGACGCGGATCGCCAGCGGGGAGGCATTGATTGGCACGCCGTTTGCTGCTTTCTGCGCTGCTGAAGTGGAAGGCTGAGCAGGGGCAGGTGTGGAAGCGGCGCTCTCGGCTGCGACTGCGCTTGCATGTTCAGGCGCGAGGATCGCGTCAGCCGACTCGCCGGGCTTCAGGATGTAGCAGATCACGTTGGTGACTGGCACATCCGCACCCGCTGGATACTGAATCCCAGCGACCACGCCGTCGGCGGTCGCCTCAACTTCCATATTGACCTTGTCTGTTTCCACTTCGCAGAGCGGATCGCCTTCGCGCACTGTATCGCCCTCGTTGACAAGCCAGCGCACGATCCTAGAGGATTCGAGCGTGAAACCAAACTTAGGGAGAATGACTGCGGTTGCCATGGGTCAATACGCTGTCTGCGCGAGCTTGCGCGCCTCATGAATGATGTTTTCGATCTGAGGAACCGTGTTTCGTTCCAGTTCACGGTTGTAGGGGATCGGAATATCCAACCCAGCCAGGCGCCGAATCGGCGCTTCAAGGTAATCGAATGCCTCGCTTCCGGCGATGCGCGCTGCGATCTCGCCGCCGAAACCGCCGATCTCGACTGCCTCATGGACGATCAGGGCGCGACCGGTCTTTTTGACTGACTCGATGATGGGCGCATCATCCAATGGCTTGAGGGTGCGCGGATCAATGATCTCAAGTTCGATGCCCTCTTTTGCCAGCGCATCGGCAGCGGCAAGCGCGCGCGTGACCATGATCGAGGTGGCTATGACGGTAACATGCTGACCCTGCCTGACGACATGCGTCTGACTGAGTGGGATGCGGTAGGGTTTTTCCGGCACATCCCCTTTGGTTTTGTAGAGCAGCTTGTGTTCGACGAAAATTACCGGGTTGTCGTCGTAGATGGCGGAGATGAGAAGTCCTTTGGCGTCATAGGGAGTGGCTGGCATGACAACTTTCAAGCCAGGCACATGCACAAACCAGTTTTCCAGGCTTTCACTGTGCTGTGCCGCTGCGCCTGTGCCTGATCCGCCAGGCATCCGCAGCACCATCGGGACTTTTGCCTTGCCGCCGAACATAAAGCGCACTTTTGCTGCTTGAAGCACGAGCTGCTCCATCGACAGTGTGACGAAGTCCATGAACTGAATCTCACCGACTGGTCGCATCCCTGTCAGTGCCGCCCCGATGCACGCGCCGGCAATGCCCGCTTCTGAGATTGGCGTGTCGATCACGCGCTGTCCGCCGAACTGGTCGATCAGCCCCGCGGTGACGCCAAACGCGCCGCCGTAGACGCCAATGTCTTCGCCGATCAAAAAGATGCTGGGGTCAGTTTCCATCATTTGGCGCAGCCCTTCGCGCAGCGCCTCGGCATAGCTGAGTTCACGCATAAACACCATCCATGATCATCTTCAAATCGGGATCGGGACTGGCTTCGCTGAAGGCGACCGCCCGATCGATGATCTCCACTGCCTGCTCGCGCATCCCTTCGCCTTCTGCTTCAGTGATGACCCCAGTGCGCACCAGCAGTGCGTTGAAGCGCATGATCGGGTCGCGGTTATCACGCCAATCCTGGACTTCTTCGCGGGTTCGATATGCCTGTTTATCGCTCTTGGAGTGTCCTTTGTAGCGGTAGGTGATCGACTCAATCAGTGAAGGTCCCTCGCCATTTCGTGCGCGCTGCGCTGCTTCGGAAACTGCTTTGTAAACTGCCAGTACATCATTGCCATCGACGGTCTCGCCGTGAATCCCGTATCCGGCGGCACGCTGACTGATTTTTTCGATATTGAACGCCTTCGGATAGGGCATCGACATGGCATACTGGTTGTTCTCGCACAGGAAGATGATCGGCAGCTTCCAGATCGACGCCATATTGAGCGCTTCATGGAATGCGCCCTCATTCGCTGCGCCATCGCCAAAAATCACTAAGCAGACCTGGCTTGTGCCGCGCATTTTGATGCTCAAGCCGACACCAACCGCAATCGGCACACCGCCAGCAACGATGCCGTTTGCGCCGAGATTATTCGAGTCTACGTCGGCGATGTGCATACTGCCGCCGCGTCCTCGGCAGTAACCCGTCTCTTTACCCATGAACTCCGCCATCATCTTATCCACGCTCGATCCCCATGCCAGGCAGTGACCATGCCCGCGATGATGGTTGAGCAGGTAATCTCCAGCGTCGCCGCTGCTGCGTATCATCGCGCTGGATGCGCCGACAGCGGTGGCTTCCTGCCCGATGGACAGATGCATTGTGCCGTGAACGCGTCCCTCGGCGTAAAGCTGCTCAGCGCGTTCTTCAAAAGCGCGGATCGTGTGCATGGTCAGCAGCATTTTTTTTAATGCTTCAGGACCGAGCGTCTCGAGCAGTTCATGGTAAAGCGATAACGCAGTGGGTGAAAGAACGTCTTTCATGGTCATCTTCGTCATTGACTCCATTCAATTGACACCATTTAACCTGATCAAACAGGCGGATTGAAGGAAAGCTGTCCAAAAAACCGATTGAAGTCAAAATCAACTGGTTCATTTTGGGTGAGGATTTTATAGAGCCGCCGAAGCAGTGGCATGGCGTTGTCCGGAAGCTGACCATTCGCGATCATGCGTTCAACTGAAGGCACAATCGCAATCGTTGCTTCCACGCCTTCTACTGTCTCATTCGGCATCTCTTCAACCGCATCGGCATAGCGCATCCCCATGCCAAGTAAGCGCCCCATGCGCGAGTTGCGCCCGCCCTGGGTTGTCACATATAGATCGCCTGCGCCTGGAAGACTGAAAACGGTCTCCATGCCGCCGCCCATCACCTGGACAAGCTGCGCCGTTTCTGCGAGACCCTGGGCGAAAATTGCTGCGGCGAAATTGTGCTGCTTCGCGCCTGCGATATCGGGTGGATTTTCCCGCTCAACCAATCCTGCCGCGAGTCCCACGGCAAGTGCGTAGGGATTTTTGAGCGCCACACAGACTTCTACGCCGATCAAATCGGTCGATGTCCAAATATGGTAGTACGGCGTTGAAAAGGCGGCTTGGAGATAGGGAAGAATCTTCGGTGTGCGAGAAGTGAAGACGACGCTTGTGTGACGGCGCGCAGCCAGTTCACCGGCAATAGAGGGTCCGCCAATGGCAGCGTAGTAAATCTGATCGCGGATCGAGGGAGGTAAATCGGCAGCAAAAATATCTGGCAGCACGCGCAGCGCTCCCGTCTTATCTTCCTCTAACCCTTTGGTCACCATCAAGGTGATCTGTCCAGGTCGCAGATACGGGGCAAGCTGCTCCGCCGCCCAGTGGACGCCGCGTGAATTCACGCCAAGCACCACAATCTCCGCGTCTGGGACAGCTTCAGCGATCTGGTTGTGAAAAAATGGCGTGACGTTAAGGGGTAAGGGACGCTTCAACTTAGGATGAAAGCCGTTTTCTAGACAATTTCTAATAATTTCTTCATCCAGATGGGTTCCAACAAGTCTAACTTCATGATTATTATCTGAGGCGGGAAATGTTAAGGCTGTTCCCATGTATCCTGCGCCGACCACGGCGATCACGGTCATTTTCCTCACCTCATCTGACAGTTATGCTGCACAAATGTGAGAATAATTCACAAAATTCACCTGCATTGTATTGTACCGATAGGTGCTTGTCAAGAAAACTAGAATTTGACAGAAGATAGAAAAACAAATATAGTACCGTGCAATTTAGTGAGTGCGTTCACATTTGTGCAGCACAAACTGAATTTAGGAACTATAGCGTTGTAATGAAGCCATAAATATAGGTATGATGATCTGATTAAAAATGGCTTGATTGTTTGCTGAGGGCGTATGGGCTCCGAAAGCCGCGAAGATTTATTGGTTCGTGTTGCGACGCTGTACTATGAAGAGGATTACAGTCAGCAGCAAATTGCTAACATCTTGCAGATTTCTCGTTCAAATATCTCGCGGATGCTCAAAGAAGCGAAGATGAAAGGGCTGGTCGAGATACGGATTCGTAAGCGCATTCCTCGTGTGAACGAACTAGAACGGGAATTCATGCGGCGGTTCGGTCTGCTGCGCGCGATGATCGTGGCAGGCAATGATCGAGACTACCTCGACCGCCTGGCGGACGCCGGTCAGCAGGCAGCCTGGTACATCGAGGAGATGCTTCGTCCTGGCGATACCCTTGCCATTTCATGGGGGACAGGGGTCAACGCAGCGGTTAAAGCGCTAACACCGCAGCCGTCGCTCGGAGTCGATGTTGTGCAGATGATCGGCACAGTCGGCACAGTTGACTCTGTGATCGATGGACCTGAGCTAGCGCGCGAACTGGCAACCAAGCTTGGTGGGCAGTATCGTTATCTGCATGCGCCGCTGTTTGTGGACAGCTCCAGCACACGCGACTTGTTCATGAAGCAGCCAACTATTGCGGATACGCTTGAGCGCGCTCGAAATGCAACTTTTGCGCTGGTCGGTATCGGGACAACGGAGGCGGGGGCGTCGAGCTTTCTACGCGCAGGCCATTTGAATGAAGCGCAGCTCGCAGAACTGCGAAAACAGGGCGCGGTCGGGGAAATCAGTGGGCAGCATTTCGACATCGAGGGGAGAACTCACGATCTGGACATCAACCGCCGTGTTATCTGTCTCGATCTGGTGGATGTAAAACGCATTCCGCAGGTGCTTGCGGTCGCGTGCGGATTGGCAAAGCGCCGTTCTATTCTCGGCGCTCTTCGCGGCGGCTTCATCAAGGTGCTGGCGACCGATGACATGACCGCCACAGCGGTTTTGGAAGAGGCAGAGCTGGTTGTCGAGTGAGGAGGACAGCAGATGAGGGTTGCAATCGGTTGTGACAATGCAGGTACACCGCTTCTGGAGGTCGTCCGGGAAGTTCTGAAAGAACGCGGCATCGAAGTGATTGATTTTGGGGTCGAGTCGGATGATCCGACGCTCTACCCCGATGTGGCGCTTGCTGTCTCGGAGAAAATTGCAAGTGGTGAAGCGGATCGCGGTGTCTTAGTGTGCGGCACGGGGATCGGCATGAGCATCACGGCGAACAAAGTACCGGGTATCCGCGCCGCGCTGGTGCATGACACGTATTCGGCTGAGCGAGCGCAAAAGAGCAACAATGCACAGGTGATCACGATGGGCGCGCGTGTCATCGGGCCGGAATTGGCGAAAAAGATCGTCGAAACGTGGCTGGACTCCGAATTCAAGGACGGCGCTTCAACGCCAAAGGTAAACCGGATGAACGAAATTGACGCGCAGTTTCGCTCAAGTCGGTAGAAGGGGATAAGCAGCATGGTCAAATTGATCGCATTTCTCAAGCGTAAACCAGGCATGACGATGGAAGAATTCAAGCAGCGCTGGGTCTATGAACACACCAAAGTATCTTCGCAGCTTCCGGGCTTGAGAGGATATCGAATCAATATCGCTCTGCCAGAGCAGGAAACTGATCAGCCGATTTATGACGGAACGGCTGAACTATGGTGGGATAGTCTGGAAGCAATGCGGGAGTCGTTTGCGAGCCAAATTGGTAAGGAGGCAGGGGCGGACGCCGACCTGTTCGCCGATGTTCGCATTCATCTCTACACTGAGGAATACAACATCGTCCCAGGTCCGGCAGAGCCGCCAGTTATCACACGCGGTTAGGCTGTGGGATGCCAGTCATCCGTTGACGTCGCAGCTTTACAGAGGTAAGCGAACAGGCTGACCCATTTCAGCCGAATGGTAAGCCGCGATCACGATCTCGGTTGCTTTCAATCCATCAATGCCGGTTATGGATGGCTCGCGATCCTCACGGATAGCGTTCACAAACTCTGCAACCATCCCCACGTCCGAGTCAGACCCCCAGTAGGCGCAGCGCGGCAGGACGCGGATTTCGTTGAAGACGGTAAAGACTTGTTTGAAGGCGTTGATGTTGACAACGCCTTTCTCTGCGATCACATCCAGTGTCACGCCGCCCCAGGTTGGATAGGCGAGCGGTTTGCTCCAACTGCAGTCGATGGTCGCAAATACGCCGTTAGCGAAGGTGATCATGACTAGGCCGCCTGTTTCAACGTTTGCATCATGGGCATAGAGGATGCGATTCGACTGCGCGTATACCTCGACCGCTTCGCTGCTCAGATACCAGCGCATGATGTCAGCAAGGTGAACGATGTGATCCATCATCGCGCCGCCGCCAGCCAGCGCTTTGTCGACAAACCAAGCGCGATGGCGCTTGGGAAGCTGACCTTGATTCGTGCCGTTCATGGTGTAGACCTGTCCGAGCGCCCCGTTTGCCATCAGCGCTTTGACTTCGCGCATCGGTGGGTTGAAGCGCATCGGAAAGGCGGTCATGAGTTTGACCTGCGCGTTTCGGCAGGCTTCAAGCGCGGTCAGCCCATCTTCCAGCGTCGTTGTGAAGGGTTTCTCGGTCATGATGTGGACGCCAGCCGAGGCAGCAAGCTTCATCAGGGGAGCATGATACACGTTTTCCGAGCAGATGATGATGCCATCGGGGCGCGCATCGAGCAGCGCTTCGTAAGACTCGAAATGCATGAGTTCATGCTGTTGGGCAAAACTCTGTCCACGTTCTTGGTCGTCGTCGGCAATGCCAACGCACTTCACATCAGGCACAGCGCGCAGCGCTTCGGCATAGCCATGCGCGTGCAGATGCGCTGCGCTCATCAATCCGATTCGAATCATGAGCTGACCTCCGATACCTTGACGGCACGTCCTGTGCGCGCAGAGCGCGCGGCGGCTTCCGCAATGCGCAGCGCTTCGAGTCCATCCTCGGCGGTGACGCGCGGCGTGGTGATATCGCCGTTCAAGACGTGGTAGAAATGCTTGATCTCGGTCGTGTACGGGTCTTCGTCAAGCGGGCTGCGCGGCACTGCAACCATTGACGCAGGTGCAGTCTCCGCCATATGGATGCGTACTGGCGCGGACGACTCCGCAGGATGCTCAATCAGCCCGCGATCTCCCGCGATCTCGAAGGATGTCCGAAATGTTGGCGGCGGATATGACCAACCGCCTTCGATGTGTGACAGCACACCGCTTTTGTGTGTGAGAATAGCTAGCGCATGGTCAATTGGCGCGTCATCAAAGCGCGCCCCGATGCTGCGCGCGTAAACGCTTTCGACATCACCGCCGACCCAGCGCGCATAGTCGAAATCATGGATCATGAGGTCGATAATTATCCCGCCTGACTTGTCGCGATCATGAAACCAACTAGTCGGGTCGTTCCGATAGGGTTTATAGGCACACCGGCTTAGCCGTATGACGCCGACATGCCCAACTTCGCCCGCCAGCACCGCCTGCTGCGCCAGTGCGTATTCAGGGAAAAATCGGACGACATGCGCGACCAGCAGCATAACGCCCGCAGCGCGGCACTGATCGATTGCATCTTGCGCATCGCTGACATGGCGCGCCAGCGGCTTCTCACAGATAATGTGTTTTCCCTTCGAGGCTGCTTTGACAATCATTTCATGATGCAGGTGTGTCGGCGCGCAGATGTCGACCACATCAACTGCATCCATCAGCTTGTCAAGATCGTGATAGATTGCTGCGCCGGTTTGGGCGGCATTTCGTTCGAGCGACGCGCTGTCCGGCGAGTATATGCCAGCCAATTTTGCCGGCGTTCGCATCCAGGCGGCTGCATGGGCTGTTCCCATTGAGCCAGTGCCGATGACTCCGACGCGAAAAGTCATGAACTTACATCTCCTACGAGATAGAAATAAAGAGAATATAACGCAGCCCTCTTAAAAACAAAATACAGACATGACATTCTGGTGACGTAGTGCAGCGCGTGCGTTACACTCTTGGTCGATTGAATAATGCTGCTGCTGAAAGGACTATATTGTGAGCGATCAAAAAACGCGCCGTCTATTAGAGCGTGCGCTCGATCAGGGTCAGGGCGTGCTGCGCTTAATGCCGACATGGGTTCCGCGTTCCTTTTGTGTGCCGGGGCGTCGGCTGCGGCTCGATACGCGCGACCTGTATGCCTTTGGCGCAGATCGCGGCGGGATCGATGAGCGCTGGTTTTCTTCAACCGTGCGTGCCGACAACGGACCCAAGACGCTGCCAGATGAAGGGCTGAGCCACATCTATGTGGATGGGGAAAAAGTGACGCTCTTAGACGGGATGACGGAGATGGGCGAGGCGTTCATCGGCGCGGATGCCATGCAGCGTTACAGCGGCTGGGTGATGTACAGTAAGTTTTTTGATAACATGTATCCGCTGCCGCATCATCTCCATCAGAACGATGAAAAAGCTGCGGAAGTTGGTAAGCTCGGCAAGCCGGAGGCGTATTATTATCCGCCTCAGTATAATTTTGCGCTTAACACGTTCCCATACACGTTCTTCGGGTTGGAACCCGGCACGACCAGGGATCAAGTGATCGACTGCCTGAAGCGCTGGCACGAAGGTGACAATCGCATCTTAAGTCTGTCGAAGGCTTATCGGCTCACACCCGGAACCGGTTGGGATGTCCCGCCAGGCATACTGCACGCGCCCGGGACGTTGTGTACATACGAACCGCAGCGCGCTAGCGATGTCTTCTCCATGTGGCAGTCGCTGATCGCGGATTATCAACTGGTTGACTGGTCGATGGTGGTAAAGGACGTGCCGCCGGATAAGCATCAGGATTTTGACTATCTTCTGTCCCTGCTGGATTGGGAAGCCAATGTCGATCCGTATTTTGTGAAGAACCACTTCACCGAGCCGCGCATGGCAACCGATCCGGCTGCCACCGCCGATCAGGGCTTCATGGAAAAGTGGATCGTCTATGGGAGCGAGTTTTACAGCGCAAAAGAGCTGACCGTGCTGCCAAGACGCACTGTCACGGTCAGAGATGCAGCCGCATACGGCGCGATCACGATGCAGGGGTATGGTCGTTTCGGCGCACACCCGATCTCAGCACCGTCGATGATCCGTTTTGGCGAGATGACGGAGGATGAATTCTTTGTGACGTATGAGGCAGCGCGAAATGGCATTCAGATCAGCAATCTGAGTTCCACTGAACCGCTGGTCATCCTCAAACACTTTAATCCAGGTAACCCGGAGATGCCGCAGCGGATCTAACTGAGGAAAAGGGGACACCTGCGCAGTGTCCCCTGGGTCTGTCTCATTCCTCATCCAGCGACAGCAGCGCCATGAACGCATCCTGCGGGATTTCAACTGAGCCGACCATTTTCATGCGGCGCTTGCCCTTTTTCTGCTTTTCCAGCAGCTTTTTCTTGCGCGTGATGTCACCGCCATAGCATTTCGCCAGCACGTCCTTGCGCAGCGCCTTCACGTCCGCGCGCGAAATTACTTTGTTGCCAACCGCTGCCTGAATCGGCACAGCAAACATCTGGCGCGGGATGACATCCTTCAGCTTGCTGACCAGGCGCTGTCCTTTGTGATAGGCGTCGTCACGGTGGACGATGACAGCTAGGGCATCAACGGGTTCTGAATTGACCAGAATATCCAGCTTGACTAGGTTTTCAGGTTCATAGCCGTCAAACTGATAGTCCAGGCTTGCGTAGCCCTTTGAGATGCTTTTGAGCCGGTCGTAGAAGTCAATGATCAGTTCTGCCAGCGGCACGCGAAAATGCATGACGACACGAGTCTTGTCGAGATACTCGGTCGTCACATACTTCCCGCGCTTCTTGATCACCATTTCGGTTAGTGCGCCGATGTATTCCGATGGTGTATAAATCTGGATTTTCATCCACGGTTCGCGAATCTCTTCGATCATGGACGGATCAGGAAGCTGCGCCGGGCTGTCGACCACCACTTCCTGACCGCTGCGCAATTTGACCTGGTATTCCACACTGGGCGCCGTGACCAGGATATCCAGATCGTATTCGCGTTCGAGCCGTTCCTGGACGATCTCCATGTGGAATAAGCCGAGAAAGCCAACCCGAAAGCCAAAATTGAGCGCCTGTGAGGTCTCCGGCTCATAGACCAGAGAGGCATCGTTCAACTGGAGCTTTTCGAGCGCGTCGCGTAGATCGCTGTAGGCATCATTGTCCGTCGGGTAAATGCCGGCAAAGACCATCGGTTTGACCTGCTTGTAGCCAGGCAGACTTTCAGTACTGCCATTGACCGCCAGCGTAATCGTGTCCCCGACGCGACATTCGCGAACGGTCTTGAATCCAGTCGCCACGTAGCCAACTTCACCAGCTTCCAGCCGTTCAACTGGGCGCATCGATGGGTTGAAAATGCCGATCTCAACTGGATCAAAGCGCGCTTCTGTCGACATCAGCTTCAGCGCTGTCGTTTTGTCGAGCTGACCATCGACCACACGGACATACGCGACCACGCCCTTATAGGAGTCGTAATGGGAGTCGAAAACCAAGGCGCGCAGCGGGGCTTCGCGATCTCCCTTTGGCGGCGGCACATGCGCGATGACGGCTTCAAGGACATCAATGATGCCGATCCCCTGCTTGGCGGAAATACGGAGGATGTCCTCCGCGGCGGTTGTGCCGAGCAGATTCTCGAGCTCCTGCGCTACTTCATCGGGGCGAGCAGCAGGCAGATCGATCTTGTTGATCACCGGGATAATCTCAAGGTCTTGTTCGAGCGCTAGATAGACGTTGGCAAGGGTCTGCGCTTCGATCCCTTGGCTGGCATCGACAACCAGGATTGCGCCTTCACATGCCTGCAGCGCTCGGCTTACTTCATAGCCAAAATCGACATGACCGGGAGTGTCGATCAGATGGATTTCGTAATCCTCACCATTGGCGGCGCGGTAATTCATTCGCACCGCCGATGCCTTGATAGTCACGCCGCGTTCGCGCTCTAAATCCATGCTGTCCAGGAGCTGATCTTGCATTTCGCGGGTGCTGATCGTGTTTGTCACCTGCAAGAGGCGATCAGCAAGCGTGCTTTTGCCGTGATCGATATGGGCGATGATGCAGAAATTACGGATATGGTCGAGATTCATGCCAGCAGATGCTCAGTCCAACTATCGGGACGGACTATAAGTGAGAAGTATACCATTGTGCGAATGGAAATTAAATGACGCGCTTGATCAGCGCATCAAAGCTCTGCGATGAAACCTGATCCTTGCTCCAAACCAGGTGCGCCAGAAACTCGATGTTACCCGCCGGACCCAGGAGTGGAGAGCGTATCAGGTTTACCACATGAAACCCGCTGTGCTGAGCAAATGTCAGCACCTCATGCAGGACGCGCATATGCACACGCTGGTCGCGAACGACACCGCCCTTGCCGACATCGCTCTGACCCGCCTCAAACTGCGGCTTGATCAAGGGGACAACCACAGCTTGAGCGGTCAGCCATCCTTTTACAACTGGAAGCAGCAGCCGCAGCGAGATAAATGAGGCGTCGATGCAAACAAACTGGATCGCTTCTGGCAGTCGCTCGACATACCGCGCATTGGTGCGCTCCATCATCACCACGCGCGCGTCCTGCCGCAGCGCATATGCCATCTGCCCATAGCCTACATCAATGGCATAGACTTTAGATGCACCCGCCTGGAGCAGACAGTCAGTGAAACCTCCAGTAGATGCGCCGACATCGGCGCAAACCCGCTCATCCACGTCGATCTCAAAGGCATTCAAGGCAGCCGCCAGCTTGTCCCCACCGCGGCTGACATACCGAGGACGCGCCTTCACTGTGATCTGAGCATCAGGGAGAACCTGCGCGCCGGGCTTTTCAACCTGAACACCGTTGACAAGCACTTCTCCCGCCATGATCATGCCCCGCGCTTTTTCGCGGGTGGGGGCGAGTCCCTGTTCTGTCATCACCTGATCGAGCCGCCGTTTTTCTGGCATTTTCAGCGCTCATCCCGCGTCTCTTTGGAGGTAGATTGTCACCTCAATCGGGCTGTCCGACGGAAGCACTGTTACATTGTCCGCTGTGACAGGGAGATAACCAGCGGCAAGAACAACAACACTGTAAGGCACTGCGGGCTGTAAGGGGCGATCAATCGAAAAACTGCCCATCACATCGGTGATCGACATGGCGTAAACCTGCTGCATATCGAGATCGCGGAGAAAATCAGCGGCGGAAAACTGCTCACTGACTAAAAAGAAGGCTGCGCTGGGGATCCCTAAGCCTGTATCCGCGTCGCGTATCTGACCGCGCATTTCAATTCCGCTTGCCCGCGCGAAGCGGTCGATGGGTCGCTGTCCGATACCGACGCGCGCCTCAGTGGACACAAACTGAACGGGTCCGATGTACATATCCATGCGATACGTGCCGTCTGGAATGCCCGTCTCGCTGATAAGTTGAATCAAAAACTTAGTTCCATTACTGGGTGCTGACCAGGGAATGGTTTGGCGAAAGAAAACATCATTGTCAACTGACCAAACGACCGTCCAGGGTGTGCCGATGGCGATCTGCCGCCAGTCAAAGACGGCGTAGATCGAATTGATGCCTGCCGAGAATTGGCGCAGCGGCGGCGCGACGCGCGCGCTTTCGGCGTTGTCAGCGAGCGCAAAATAGGCGTCCTGAAAGATGCGGGTGAACGCACCATCCTGCGCTCCGGATAACGTGAAGTCGGATGTTGCTGACAGCCGCCCCTGAATATAAAGTTCGAGCCGGTAGCTGCCGGGCAGCAGCCCATTCGGCTCCTGAACGCTGATGGTTTTCGCCCCATTTGTGCCATCGTTCCAGGTTGTGCCTTCTGGGAGTCTGAAGAACTCCGCGCCTTCAAAATACCAAATGGCTGTCCAGGGCGTGCCATTGACGAGATTGCGGTAGATGAAGCGTGCGCTGGCGATGTTACCCGTGCCGAGGACGTAGCCGTTGCCCAGCACACTGCCGCGCAGATCGAGGATGCCGAAAACTAAGTCGCTGAAGCTTGGCGTCGGTTCTGTGCCGCCACCCACGCGCAGCCGCGCAGTTGCTGCGGCGACACCATCGATGAACAGCGTGAAGTCATACAATCCGTTTGGGTAGGGCTGCGCGCTGCTGCCCACATACCAAACGCCGCGCTGTCCGCCGCTCCAGCGCACGGGTGAGAGGCTGAAATTGGGATTGGGGATGCCGTCTTTGCTAACGCGCAGCTCGTAAACGGTCTCCTGCGTCATGTTCTCATAGTTGAAAAACAGGTAGAGACTGGTGCTGCCAGTCGGCAGGCTGCTGATCACAGTGGTTGGCATCCCGGCTTCGTTGACAGCAGGCGAGAAGAACAACCGGCTGAAACTGGGCAGCGCTGAGGTGATCGGGGGTCTCACGCTGTCGGTGATGAAGCGGATGCGCAAATCGAGCGAAGCGGAACGCAGCAGCACCTGCGCAAAGCTGGATGGACGGAGTGAATTGATAAACGAACCGATTGGGACGCATTGATCGCTAGCGCTGACCAGCCCATCTCCGTTGGTATCCTGAAGCACGATGCAGTTCGCCTCTGGCGATATGGGCGTGACCGGCGCGGTCGTTGGGATGCCAACAAGCTGACCCGCGCTGTTATATGCGCCTCCGCCCGACATCGTGCCGCGAATCGAGGCGCTGGTCTTGATCCAGGACTTGTCGCCCCCACTGGGTTCAGCCGTGAACCCGCTCACTGTCCCGCGCTCAACAGCAACGGGATCATCGGCAATGCCAGGGTAACCCACGATCACAAGTGTATCGTCTAGGCGAACCGCCTCAGAGTCTCCCAATTCGACAAATGGCAGGAAGAGCGATGCGCGGTCGAGCAGGCGTCCGTCGTTCTGGCGCGTGATGCGCAGCAAGGCGAGGTCAAGACCGATGTCAGCTTGAACAATTTCAGCACGAAAACGCGGCACTGGCGGCTCATCCAGTCGGACGCTTAGAGCAACGATTAGAATGTCGCCAGGGCAGTTACGACCGGTAACGGTGCTGTGCGCATTGGTCAGGATCAGCCCATCACGGCTGACCAGTGTGCCTGAGCTGACACAGGTCACAATGAGATTGTCACTGGTGCCTCGCGCCTGCATGATGAAGACGGTCGACCGTTGAATACGCGCCAGATCGAGCGTCTGCGCGTTCGCGGGTGCAGCGCTCACAAATAGCAGAAGCGAGAGACTAAAGCACCAGAGCAGCGAGAAAGCGCTCAAAAATGGGAAGCTGCTTTTCATAGCTAGCCGTATCCGCTAAAAAAGAGATGATGATAGCCTGACTGCCCCTGAGAAGCAGGATGTCCAAGCCTCGAACAACAGTGGGCAAAGTTTCTAAAAATGGACTTTCACCGCTGCTGACAAATGTGTACTGGAGGGCGGTTACTTCAGAGTCGTTGAAGAGAAAAGGACTTCGAGAAAGTACGTTATATGCGGCGAGGGTCTGCGAGCGATCCAGCGTGAGAATATCGATCAGATTCCGCACGGATGCTGCCAGTGAGATCGGGCGCAGTTCGATCTGAATGGTCGTTTTATACCCTGCACGCGCCATATCGCGCACACGAAAAACGTAACCTGGAGGCTGATCGATCACCCAATTCTGCGGATAGCTTGCGCGGATGCCTGCTTGGATATTGGTATATGACCGCGTGATGTTCTCCGATGAGTCGCGCAGATTCAGCGCGAGGACAACCGCAATGACACCAAAAAACAGCGTGAAGTAATGGCTCCAGCGCTGACGCAGGGTGATCTCATCAGACTGCGGGCGGACTTCGATGATCGTCATGGTTCACGTGCTGCCTGGGCTTCTCTTGCGCGTCGCGCGGCTGTGTTGAACAGCCCCGCAGTGGTGGTTGTAACGGCGATAAAAACGCCCAGCGAAATCACTGTGCCGAAGATCAGACTCGGCGCATTGATAGCCGCCTGAACGGTAAATCCAGCATTGGTAAATCCTGTTCGCAGTGGAATAACGATGCCGCTGAGAAATGAAGACAGCGCTACCATGAGCGGCATAAAGAACGGCGTGGGCTGTTCGAAGCGCACCTCAGATAAGCCGAAGGCGATGATCAGGCTTCCGGAGTACAACAGTGCGATGTTGTCAAAGATGCGAATCGCAGCAACATCGAGGTTAGCGTTCGAGTTAAAGACAAACTGGAGATTCAAAACTGTGGCATATCCAACTGCGCTGGCAACGGCATATGCCGCTGCATCCAAGCGATATCGCAGATGGTCACGCCACACTGAATAGCGAACGACAAGGTAAATCACCATTGACTGTGATGCGCCGACAGTGAACGTGAAGCCAAGCACGCGGGTCGCTGTTGGCGCAATTGCTAACCAACGCTCGACCTGATAAACTTGCTCGATCAGCGGGAGCGCAACCGCATTGGCGGCAAGCGCGCTGATGATCGCAACCATGAGCAGCCGCTCGCGTGGTTGAAGCACAAACCGCTCACGCCACCAGCCGAAAAACAGCCAAAGCCCCAATGGAAGCAGCGCCAGCAGGAGATCGAGTGCTTGTCCGATCAGGCGCGGGAGACTAGGCGTGAACAAGCGAAAAATCAGGTAGATTACAACTACAACTACCAGTAAAATACCCACCTGAAATGCAAGTGGAAGCCAAACTTGTCCATATGGATTGACTTCAGCATCGTCTGTGAGAGCATTTATGCTCGGTCTATAGTAGTACAATCGTGCAATCCTCTACAAACGGTGTTGATTTCCAAGCTTTAATCCTACGCGCAGGGTCGAGAAAGGTCAACTATGTGCCGGAGCATTCCGCATATTCTGGCAGGTATTATTACCATGGTTGGTTTTACTGCCATGGCTGGCTGCGCCCGCAACCCGATTCTGCCACAGGAAGCGCCAGCGCGTCACAAGATTGTTTACGGATTGACCTTGCAGCCAAGTGGGTTCGATCCGCACATTCACTCATCCGCAGAGCTGGGCATTCCACTGCGCCAAGTGTACGACACACTCGTATATCGAAACCCTGAAACTAGAGAGTTTACGCCAGGTCTTGCCGAAAGCTGGACGATCTCGCCCGATGGTTTGATTTACACGTTTTATTTACGGCGCGGTGTTACCTTTCATGATGGGACGCCGTTTAATGCCGATGCCGTTGGGGCGAATCTTGAACGCATCACCGATCCGGAGATCGGCTCACAGCGCGCCGTGTTCATGCTGGGACCTTACATCGGGCATGAGATCGTCGATGAATACACAATCCGGCTGCTGCTGGCAGAGCCATTCAGCCCGCTGCTCGACTCATTGAGCCAGGTTTATTTGGGGATCGCCAGCCCGACCGCGTTTAAAGCTTTATCCCGCGACCGCTACCAGTTTCATCAGGTCGGTACAGGTCCATTTCGCTTTATTGAATACGTCCCAGGGGATCGCCTGGTCATTCGACGCAATCCTGATTATGCGTGGGCGCCAGCCCATTATCAGGCGGTTTTAGGAAACTCGGTCGATGAGGTGGAGTTTCGGTTCTTCACTGAGTCGCCGGCATCGCGCGCAGTTGCGCTGGAAAGTGGTCATGTTCAAATCATGGGTGAATTACTGCCGACGGATGCACGCGTTTTGACAGCGAACAGCGATGTGCGCATCGTGCCTGTGCCGGTAGCAGGTCAGCCGCTTCAATTTATCATGAACACAACCCGTTTCCCGACTGACGATATTCGCGTTCGGCAGGCAGTGCTGTTTGGCACAAATCGTGAAGCGATTATCGACTCGATTTTTCAGCGCTTTTCACCGGCTGCCTGGGGACCGCTTTCAGCGAACTCTCCTTTCTATGATCGCGGCGTGCGCGGGGCGTATGCTTACGATCCGGGGCGCGCGCGCACGCTGCTGGAAAACGCGGGATTTGCCGACAGCGATAACAACGGCATCTTCGATCTTGGCGGCGCTGAACTTGAGCTGGACGTGATTGTGCCGCCGTGGGGACTGATTCCAGAGGTGTCTCAGCTTTTGCAATCCCAGTGGCGCACGATTGGAGTCAAGGCGAATCTGATCCCTGTTCCCAGTCGCAACGTGCTTGTTGAGACAGTCAACCAAGGGGAATACAATTTGGTCGCCTTCTATTCTTTTGGCATCGATCCCGTCTTGCTAAATGATTATTTTCTCAGCAGCGGCTCTCTCAACTGGTCGCGGGTGGCAAATACGGAGTTGGATGCCCTGCTGATCGAGGGTGCGCGTCAGGCGGATTTACAGACTCGATGGGGTATTTACTCGCAGGTGCAGCGGCTGATCATGACGGAGGCGCTGATCTTACCCATCCGCGACTATGTCAATCTCAACGGGATCAGCGCCCGCTTAAATGGGCTGACATTTGATGCGTATGGATGGTTTCCAAACCTTAACAATCTAACCGAGGGTTGAGATGTGGGCTGTGCGACGCCTGTTGATCGCGCTGATGTCAATTTGGATCGCTGTGAGCCTGACGTTCATGCTGCTGCGGGTGCTGCCTGGCGATGCGATCAGCGTGCAGCTCACGGTCAGTGGGGCGAATCCCGAAGTTATTGCCGCGCGCCGCACCTCTCTCGGTCTGAATGAGCCGGTTATCAGTCAGTATGTCGATTATCTATGGAGATTGGCGCGCGGCGATCTAGGCATTTCACTCTTGAATGGGCAACCCGTCAGTGAAATTTTAGCTGTAAAACTGAGCAGCACGCTCGTGCTTACCGCTGCCGCTGTGCTGATCGCGGCTGTGCTTGGCGCTATACTAGGACTGCTCGCTGTGAGAGATAGCACTATCTCGGGACGGATCGCACAGGCAGTTTCGAGCATCGGCATCAGTTTACCCATCTATTGGCTGGGAACAATCCTTCTGGTGGTTTTTGTCGGTCAGCTTCGTATCCTGCCCGCAGTCTACGATGGGACTGCCTCAGGCATGATTCTCCCTGCAGTCACACTCGGCTTTAGCGGCGCAGGTGCGGTGGCGCGTGTCACTGCTGCCAGTGCCGCCGGTGCTTACTGGCAGGATTTCACACGCACAGCCTTCAGCAAAGGGCTGCGCGAAAGCAGCATTTTCTTCAGACACATTCTTCCCATCAGCCTGACTCCGATCACGTCCGTAATCGGGCTTCAGACAGGGTATCTGCTCAGCGGCGCGGTCGTTGTCGAAAGCATTTTCACGCTCCCAGGACTTGGCAGAACTATGATCACGGCTGTGTTGGAGCAGGATTATCCGGTCGTTCAAGGTATCGTGCTGTGGAGCGCAGTCGCGGTTGTCTGCGTGCAGCTTTGCGCGGATGCCATGATCTGGCTGTCCGATCCACGGCTTAGGGAAGCGCAGTGGTGAAATTCGGGCTGTTTGCGGCTGCATTTACCGCTCTGATCTTAATCGGGCGATGGATCAGCCCATACGATCCGCTGGCAGCAAACTCGGAACAAAGCTTGCAGCCCCCCAGCGGTATTCACCTCGCAGGAACGGATTTATTGGGGCGCGACGTGTTAAGCCGCGCTTTGCACGGCGGTTCGGTGACGGTCGCTCAGGCTGGACTGTCGGCTGGGGTCGCGCTTGGTCTGGGACTGGTGATCGGACTGCGCAAAGACGCTGGGATAGTCAGTGGCTGTGTCGACACATTCGTTCAGGGGATGCTGGCGATTCCGGGGTTGATGATGTCGTTTATCCTTCTTACGCTTTTGGGCAACACGCCGATCAGCCTGATCCTAGCGGTCGCTGTCGCGCAGGTTGCGCCGATCAGCCGCATGATCAGACAGGCAGCACAGGCGGAGGCGCGGATGACGTATGTCGAGGCGGCGCGATCCTGCGGGGCAGATGAGCGCTATCTAGTCCGAAGGCACATTCTGCCCAATCTTCTGCCTGCGATCACAGCGTATGGCTGCGTGGTGTTTAGCTATTGTGTTTTGAACAGCGCGGCGCTGACTTTTTTAGGGTTCAGCGGTGAACCTGGGCGCGCCGACTGGGGCGTCATGCTCTATGAAGCCTGGCAGGTCTTTCGAGTCGCGCCCTGGATCGGTGTTTTGCCTGGGTTGGGGATCATGACGATGGTGCTGATCCTTAATGAAGCCTCAAACCGGATCACGAGGCTGTGATCAGCGTGCCGGGGAAAGCGCGTTCGATCAGCGCATCATGCAGCAGTCCGGGCGTCATCCCATTGAAGATGCGGATCGACAGACTCGGTACAAGCTCGGTCAGCGCCAGCATATCGCGGACTTTGGTCTCCATGCCGCCGGTGACATCGATCCCGCCCGACCCTGACAGTGCTGCCTCAATGTCACGGAATTTCTGTGGTGTGATGGTTTCAATGACCTGGCGATTCTGATCATAGACACCATCAACCTCACCCAGGAGGAAAATGCGCTTGACTGGAAGATGCCACGCGAGGTGGAAGAAAATCTTTTCGGTCGAGATGATCGTGCCGCCGCGCACAGAGTCGATGGCAACATCGCCATAGACCAGCGGGATCAGCGCGTGGTCAAGCGCAGCGCGGATAGGCGCTGTTTCCATCGATATGATCTCACCGTCTGCTGCCAGCGCAGAGGCGGACGGCTGGACGCGAAAGATCGGCAGACCAGCGCTCATCAATGTGCGCCCGACCAGGTGATTCAATTCAGACGCGATAAACCCCACCTCGGCAAAACCGCGCCATTCCTCGGATGTTTTTACACCGGAAATGGTTCCATATCGTTTTGCGGCAACGTGACCGAATGAACCGCTGCCATGCCCGATCAGCAAGGGTATACTGCGCGCTTCGCGCGCCGAATGTATTTCTTGGGCGACTCGTTCGGCGACCGGCTGACGATAACTGCTCTCGATCAGCTTGTCTGTGATCAGCGAACCGCCCAGTTTAATGAAGGTCAGCATAACGTCTCCTCATTGGATGCTTGTGGCGATGACGCGCACTGCGCCCGCTTTGAGCAGAGCCGCGTGTATATCGTCGAGCCGATCAGCAGGGACCAGCGCGATCATATTGCCCCCACGTCCACCGCCAGATAACTTCGCTCCATACGCGCCGGCGCGTATGGCAGTTTCAACCAGGCGATCCAGTGAGTCCGACGAGACGGTAAGCTGCCTGAGCAGATCGTGATTCGCAGTCATGAGCGCACCGAGTCGCTCGATTTCTCCAAATGCAGCGAGGTAGCGTGCTTGCTCAACAATGTCACCGATGATCTGAAAGATTTGCTGAGTGTGTTGCGGATCGGACTCGTAGAGATCGCGTACTGCGCGCACAGTGACTTTTGTGGATGCAGCCTGACCGGTATCTGCGATCAGAATGTGAAGCGGCGCGCCCACCTGAAAGCGTTCAATTGGCTGACCGCGCACAAAGTAGATGGTCTGCTCATAAATAATGACTGTATTATCAATTCCGCTTGGCTGACCATGATGAATGCGTTCAATCTCATAGACCAGTTCATTGAGCGTGTCGTTATCGATTGACCGATCCAGTGCCATACAAATTGCCCGCGAAAGCGCTGCTGCGACCGCTGCGCCGCTGCCAAGACCGCTGGCGATGGGAATGGTGGATGTGATTTCAATGGTCACATCTGGTTCAGAGGCGGACAACACTTTCAGTGTTTTATCCACAGTGAGTGCAAGCGACTCATCTAGAGCTTCACGTGTGATGACCAATGTATCAACCGCTGTTGGCAGCACAATTCGAAGCCCGCTCTGCCCAGGTGGATTGGGTCGGATGGCGGCATACGTGCGCAAACTGCTCACTGGCGCGGCAATCGCTGGGAAGCCGTAAACAACTGCATGTTCTCCGAAGAGGATGATCTTGCCAGGCGCGCTGGTTTGCATATCACAGCCAGTTTGGAACGTACAGGATAATCACAAACGATAAACCCCACAACAGAATGGTAATCTGCAGCGGGCGATCCTTGAGCAGGACTTCATCCGGGGCGCTGCCTTCACCCTCAACATGGATGAGATACAGGTAGCGGAACAAGCCGTATAAAACAAATGGCACGGTAACGAGGGTCAGGTTGTTTCCCGCGAGCAGGATCGATGGGCGCTCGATGGTATACAGAAGATATGTCATGAATGTGCCGACCATGACAAAGCGCAGCATGTCATCCAAAAGTGGCAAATTGTATTGGTGCAGCGCTTCACGCACTGCGCCAGCCTGCGCCTGCATCTGGATGAGTTCCTGACGGCGTTTGCCAACGGCGAGAAAGAGCGCGAGCAGGGCTGTGCAGGCATACAGCCAAGGTGAAAATGCCTGGACGGATACAACGGCAACGCCCGCAGCCACGCGCAGCACAAAACCCGATGTGATGCTTAAGACATCGATGATGACGATGTGTTTCAGACGGAAGCTGTAAAGCAGATTGATGATCAGATACAGGGCAATGATCACCGCCAGCCAGTTGTCGAGCAGCAGCGCTGTCGTAACCGTAATCAGCGGTATGATCATAGCAGCTGCTAGGGCGCCGGGGATAGGCAGTTTGCCCGATGCCAGTGGACGATTGCGCTTTTTCGGATGCTGTCGATCTCGTTCGAGGTCAACCAGATCGTTGATGATGTAAACCGAGCCAGAAATCAGGCATAATAAGCAGAATGCGGCTGTTACGCGAAGCAAAGAGTCGAGAACAAATAGCTGACCATCAAAGACGATCCCCGCATAAACGAACACATTTTTTGTCCACTGACGCGGACGCATTGTCTTGATTAAACCCAAGATCGGCTGCAAAGGGGTTTCCCAAGTATAATGAGTGAGACCGTCTGAATTATATATGGTCTCGCTATGCTGAGTATAGATCGGTATAGTAAGTACTGCGTAGACCCACTGTGCCAGCAACCCTTTCAAACAGCACCCCAGCCAGCATTCGCGAGATCGTGTTTACTCTCTCGTTTTTGGCTCAGGCCCGCTGATTTTACTGTCTTGCCCTATCTTTGCGACTGAGCAATTAAAAACCACTCCGCGCTAGTTCGGCTCGGGCTTTTTCCGGCCAATTGACTGTCCCTCCATATACACCCACTACCGCTAGATCGCGGATCTGCGCCGGGTCGGTTATCCACCATACACGCACCTGCAACCCAGCAGCGTGGGCATCGCCAACCAATCCAGGTTGACTCAAGACTGCTGCTGCCGGCGGACAGATTTGGTCTAGTCCAGCAGACCGCGCTTTCTCAATCGCATCTGCCGTCCAGTCGCGAGTCAGCCAGCCAACCGTGACCCCTGCAGCCAATTCGCGAAGCCGGACAGCCGTCCCGAAAAAGAATGAGGTAAAGTGTGTGCGTGACCACATCTCTGGCGGCAGGATGTCTCGCACGAGATGGATTAATGCCGTTTCTGCGCCTGGAGCTTTAACTTCCCAGCAGAAGGGGATGCGACTGCCGAAACGGCGCAAGGCTGCCGCAGCAGTCAGCAGATCAGGCTTCAGTGTCCTTAGTTCGTTCAGTCGGCTGGAAGCCACCGAAAGCCCCTCGATCTCAAAATCATGCTCCAGGATCAGCACTCCGTCCTGTGTGATTTGCACATCCGTCTCGATCATATCAGCCTGTTGGACGATCGCTAGCTCAAAGGCAGTGGCGGTGTTGTCTGGCGCATCAGCCGATGCGCCGCGATGAGCGATAAATACGAAAGACATGATTGTTTAACTCTGCACAACTAAAAGCGCTCAATTTACGATATCACAAATATTTTACAATTCATTTGTGAAATTATAAAAGTATCCAAAACAAATTGAAAAAAATCAGCTCTAGATTAAAGCAGCAATTTATCTACTTCTAGGAAGCAAATGGAGGCAGATATGGTTTCTCGTTATCGCGCTGCTCTGTTAGCGCTTATAGCCCTGATGGCTTTTACACCGCTCAGCAGTGCCCAAGATGTGCCTACGCTGCGCTATTTTACTTGGGAAGTAGCCCAGCGCGGCCCAGAAGGCGAAGCTGCCGAACGCGCCCTGCTCGACGAGTGTGCGGCTGAAATCGGTATCAACGTCGAACTGGAATCGCTGGTCACGCCAGACTTCTTTCAGCGCGTTTCGGCGCTTGCTGCCGCTGGTGATCTGCCGGATGTGTTCGGCGTCAGTTCTGGCACTATTGACGAGTGGGCTGCCGACGGCCTGCTGCTAAATATCCAGAGATATGTCGATCGCGACATCACGCCGATACAGGACAAATATTTCACCGGTCCATTCAGCATTGCCCGTTACCCCAAGCCTGATGGCGACATGTTTGCCTTCCCCTATGCCATTATCCACACTGTGCTTTGGTACAATATGGATGCCTTTGATGCTGCCGGCGTGCCATATCCCAGCGAGGATGGCTGGACCTGGGATGAATTCCTGGCTGCGGCGCAGGCGCTGACTGTAGACAAAGATGACGATGGACGGATCGATCAGTACGGCTTCTGGCTGTACCGCGGTCGTTACGCCCAAATCGAGCCTTGGGTGTACCAGAACAACGGTGACCTTCTGAACACGACAAGGACTCGCTTTGAACCGGATGACAATGCTATCGCTGCGCTCGAATTCTTAACTTCGCTAGTGACCGAATACAAGGTTGCCCCGCCGCCGTCGGAATTTGCTGGCTTCCGTATGCAAGATGTGTTCCCGCTGGGCTACGCCGCCATGTGGGTCGATGGCAACTGGCAGATTGCCAATACCCGGTCGCAGCACGCTAACAACCCTGACATCAGCTTCCGCTTCGCTGCGGCGCCAATCCCGCGCGGACCCAACTGGGTCGAGGACGTAGCTTATGGCTGGGCTGATATGTTTGGTATCGCTGCCGACACTCCATATCCTGACCAGGCTTGGGAACTCATCAAGTGCGTGACGGGACCCCGGCGCACAGTGAGTCTGAGCTTCGCGGGTAAAATCCCGGTATGGCGTGCCACAGCCGAGTCAGAAGAATGGCTGGAACTAGACAAACTGCCGCCCAACAAATTCTTCCTGCTCGACTGGGCGCAGTTCATCGGCCCGACGACTTACACGCCTGGCTGGAGTGAGTGGCGCGGCTATGCTGACGGTGCGGGTCTCGAAGGTTTGATCGACGCTGTGCTGGAGGGCGATCTTGAATTTGCAGACATGCTGTCGCAGGCAAACGAGAAGGCTAACAGCGTGCTGACACGCTTCTACCCCGAAGGCTAAAATGGCATAAGTTGCATTTCACTCCACACAGTCGTCTGGGTGTTTGATCCAGACGACTGGTTTTCTGGCATTAGGAGTTCTATGCGCTATTATCACCCTATCACTCCTTATTTATTCATCGGTCCGATGATTGGCGGCTTGCTTCTATTTCGTATTGGACCGATTTTCGCTTCGTTTTTAATGAGCTTCACTAACTGGAACATCCGCACTAATCCGACTTGGGTCGGGTTGGCAAATTACCAGGAACTACTCAGCTCGGATGTTTTCTGGTTGGTCTTGCGCAACACCTTTGTATTCGTGCTGACCTATGTGCCTGGCGCGATGATCTTGGGCTTGCTGATGGCGCTTCTGGTCAACCAGAAACTGAAGGGTATCGCTTTCTTCCGCGGCTTGTACTTCATGCCCTTTATCACCTCAATGGTGGCAGTGGCTCTCGCCTGGAACTGGATTTTCAGCACACGCTACGGCGTACTTAACGGTATGCTGACCACTTTCTTCGGCATTCAGCGCGGACCCGCTTGGCTGTCGGATACCAATTTAACGCTGTGGGTGTTGATTGTCGTGAGCATCTGGAAATCCGCGGGTTTTCAGATGATGGTCTTCCTAGCTGGGCTGCAGGGCATCCCGCAAAATATCATCGAAGCGGCACGCATTGATGGAGCCAACCGACTGCAAATATTCCGACATATTGTGCTTCCGCTGCTATCACCGGTGACGTTTTTCGTCCTGATTGTCTCAATCATTGATGCCTTTAAGACCTTTGAAGTCACCTATACCATGACGCAAGGCGGTCCGCGAGGCTCATCATCGACGCTAGCCTATTTCATCTATCAGAACGCTTTTGTTTACCAGCGGATGGGCTATGCGTCCAGCATCGCCTATGTGCTGGTTTTGCTCATCGCCATCGTTACCATCGCCAATTTCTGGGTGCGGCGGTACTGGGTCGCTCAACAGGTGAACTAAGGGACGGGCTTTTATGAACGCAGAAATCGTTCGTCGAACTGCATCTGCCGTCACTATTCGCGCACACAGCCACTATGCCTTGCACGCAGCGCGTCGCCTGCTGATATATGCGTTGCTTTTGTTTGTCTCGGTCTTCACCATCTTTCCGTTTGTGTGGATGGTCAGCACATCGTTCAAGTCTGCTGGGACGATTTTCGCGTTACCGCCGCAGTTGATCCCGGATAAGCTGTTCCAGCCGGGCATGTTCGATAATTACACCGAGGTGCTGTACCGCTACGACTTTGTGCGCTATACTGTCAACAGCTTTTTTGTCTCGACTATGACTGGCATTGGGCAGGTTTTTACCGCATCGCTTGCCGGCTTCGCCTTCGCTCGTATGCGTTTTCGAGGAAGGAATGCGCTGTTTGCGATCCTATTATTGACAGCTTTTTTTCCTACAGAAGTCACAATTATCCCAGAATTTCTGCTGGGGGCGCGCGTATTCCATCCGATCTTGCAACCTATCGGCGGTTGGATGAACACGTTTGCCCCTTTGATTGTACCTTCGTTTATGGTTGGTTCGTTCGGCACGTTTCTGATGCGCGAATTTTTCTCTACCATTCCGCTTGAACTGGAAGAGGCTGCTATTATCGACGGCGCAAACGTGTTCCAGATCTTCCGCAGCGTTTATCTACCGCTGTCACTGCCGTCTGTGACGACTCTATTCCTGCTTTCGTTCATTAACAACTGGAACGAGCTGTTGCGTCCAGTGCTGTATATCCGCAGCCGGGAACTGTACACAGTGACTTTAGGACTGACTACCTTTCAGGGAGAATTTGAGTCAGCCTGGAACCTGTTGCTGGCTGGATCAGTAATTGCTATTCTGCCGCTGCTGGTTATTTACGTGTTTGCGCAGCGTTATATTGTACAGGGCATCGCCACTACCGGTCTGCGTGGGTAAGAAACGCGGTCTCTCAATTCGAACCGAAGCCATCCGATACAGACTCATCGAACGTGATTGCGCTGCCATCCTCTGCGAGCTGCCCGATAACCTTCCCCTTCTGCCGTTCATTTATCATCTCACCGCGCTGTCCGCTGTGCTTCAATGATGATATCTAGCGGCTCAGGTTGCAAAGACCGGATACAATATCTGAAGTGGACACTTACCATCTTCGCTCCAAATAAAGCTTTATTTAAGTTGCAAGAGCAAAATATAGTCCGCAATCGCAAAGTGACAATGCCAATGACCCAACAGCGCGCCACCGCACGCGCCCACCCAAACATTGCCTTCGTTAAATATTGGGGAAACCGGAATCATGCACTGCGACTGCCAAGCAGCCCTAGTCTGAGCATGAACCTTGCTGGTCTGCACGCGGAGACGACGGTGACCTGGGCTGATGAACTCGATGAAGATATATTCACACTGAATGACCAACGCATGACTGGAGAGAGTCTATCACGGGTATCAAGGCATCTGGATGCTCTCCGAGCGCGCCTGGGGATCGCTAAATTTGCGGCAGTTGAGTCGCATAATAACTTCCCGACCGGAGCAGGAATTGCGTCATCGGCGGCAGCCTTCGCTGCGCTGACCCTGGCTGGAACAGCGGCGGCAGGCGTATCTCTAGACGAGCGCGAACTGTCGGCAATTGCGCGGCTTGGCTCTGGTTCAGCAGCGCGGTCGATCCCGTCGGGATTTGTGCAGTGGCACGCTGCCGACCAGCATGAGCAGTCTTATGCGGAGAGCATCGCCCCGCCCGATCATTGGGCATTGGTCGATGTGATCGCGGTGGTCAGTCAATCGCATAAAGCAGTCGGTTCAACCGAAGGACATCGTTCGGCAGAGACCAGCGATCTTCAAGGGGCGCGCGTTGCTGGCGCGGCGGAACGGCTCGCAATATGCCGCCAAGCGATTCTTGAACGAGATTTTACATCGCTGGCGGAGGTGGTTGAGCATGACAGCAATTTAATGCACGCTGTCATGATGACCAGCCGTCCGCCTTTATTTTATTGGCAGCCTGCCAGTCTGCTGATCATGGAGAAAGTGCGGCAGTGGCGCGCGGAGGGGCTGCGCGTTTGCTACACACTGGACGCTGGCGCGAACGTCCATTGTATTTGTGTTAAAGATGATGCTGATGCTGTAACTCAGGCGCTTGGTCGTCTGTCGGAGGTGCAGGAAGTGCGCACGGCGGGAGTTGGAGGGGGAGCGGTTATCATCGAACACTCATTGCCGACTTGATTACAACTCAAACTCAGGCATATAATTTAGTCATGTTTCTCCCATCAGTTTGTCCCTGTTTAAGGTTTGTCGATGTTTGACTTGCTGCTTCAAAGTGACGCCCTTTCGGCGGTGGTGGCGTTCATTTTAGTTTTGATCCCCGCTGTCATCATTCATGAAATTGGACATTTTTTAACCGCAAAGATGGCGGGGATTACGATTCTGGAATTTGGCGTCGGGCTGCCGCCGCGTCTGGTCAAGCTGTTCACCTACAAGGGCACGGATTATACCTTAAACTGGATCCCGCTGGGTGGTTTCGTGCGTCCGCTGGGTGAAGATGTCGTGCGTCAAATGGGGACTGAGGCAGTTGATCAGGATCGAAAGGAGGCGCAGGCGCGCGGAATCCAGCGAGTCATGTCGGTCAGCGAAGCGCCGGCGCGCTCGCGGATTTTCTTCCTGGCAGGTGGAGCGCTTGCGAATTTCTTGATGGCATTTGTCCTGTTTGTGCTGATCGCGCTGATCGGACTGCCCACGATTGTCGGCGGTCGCATGAATGTGCTGTATGTTGAGCCAAACAGCGCGCTGGCTCAAGCTGGTTTGCAAGACCTCGATGCGATCGAGTCGATCAATGGCGAGACATTCTTTTTCAGCAGTGAGCTGATCGACCGTTTGTATGCGCTGTCCGGTCAGCCCGTCACCCTAACTGTGCGCCGCGCTGGCGACTCAGAAGCGCATACGGTCACAGTCAATCTTCCTTCGCTTTCAGGCTCCGCCAGCGAAGCTGTGTATCCGATGATCATCGGTGTCGTTGAAGACGCGCCGGCTGGTCAGGTCGGTCTGATGCCACTCGATGTGATCACGGCATTCAATGGTGTGCCGGTCAATTCGAATGAGGCGCTGCGCGATCTGACTCTCGAAAAGCGCGGTGAAGAGGTCATTCTGACCGTGCAGCGCGGCGGCGAAACTCTCGAAGTCCCGATTGTTCCACGTGTCACTTATCCATCCGATCAGGGGTCGATGGGCATTCAGCTCAGCGGAGCGCTGACGAGCATTGATGAGCAGTTGGGATTGGTCTATCAGGACGGTGCGCCGCAGCAGGCAGTTGTCTCAATGTCAATGGTCGACTCGGTTCGCTATGCGTGGGCGCGGATGATCGACGTTTTGAGTACTATTGCCAGCGTTCCCGCTCAGATCATCAATGGCACTGCGAATGGTGAAGACCTTCGTTTTGCCAGCATTGTCGGCATCAGTCAAGTAGGAGGTTTGTTTCTTCAGGAGAGCATTCAGCGCTCGCAGCCAACAATCATCATTGAATATATCGCCTTGATCAGCTTGGTTCTAGGGCTGACGAACCTGCTCCCGATCCCTGCTCTGGACGGCGGACGCATCTTGTTTGTGCTGATTGAGGTGCTGCGCGGACGCCCGATTGCGCCTGAACGCGAGGGGATGGTGCATCTGGTGGGATTAGCGCTGCTGCTGTCATTGATGGTAGTTGTCATGCTGAATGACATTATCAATCCCTTGACTGACCTTATCCGCTAATGAAGCAGCGAGAGATGCAGAATGGGTTACAACAACAAGTATCACTACTACGACGAGGCAAGCACACTGCCGGAAAAACCCAGTCTTAGCGTGACTTTGGAAGCCATCAAGGCGGGTGAAGACGGTAAACTGAATTCGACGGTGTTCTATGGGTTGTCCGAGCTTTCGACCAGTGATGCTCAGGCTGTGCGCGAGTTGTGGATGACGCTGACGCCTGTCTATCGGCGCAAGTTGGTGCGGCGCATGGCGGAAGCCAGTGAAACCAACTTCGATCTCGATTATGCTGCTGTTGGTCGAATTGCGCTTGATGACCCAGATGCCGAAGTGCGCCAGTTTGCGATTGAGGTGCTGGCGGAGGATCGCGATCTGGCGCTAATGGCGCGCTACATTGATGCAGTGATCAACGATGAGAGTGTCGCGGTTCGCGCCGCGTCCGCCAGCGCCTTAGGCGCATTTATCCTTGCTGGCGAATTGGGGGAGCTGCCAGAGTCGGAGACTGAAAAAGCGCAGCGCGCGATGCTGGACGTGCTTAAGAATCAATTGGAGTCGGTAGATGTGCGCCGTAGGGCGCTTGAGGCGATTTCAAACTGCGGGCATCCCACAGTCCCGGAGGCAATCCGTCGTGCCTATGCCGATAGTGAGCGGCGAATGCGCGTGAGCGCGCTTTACGCAATGGGACGAACCTGTGATGCGATGTGGCGCGACATCGTGCTGCATGAGCTGGGCAGCGAAGACCCAGAGATGCGCTTTGAAGCGGCGCGTGCAGCGGGAGAACTTGAACTGCGCGATGCTGTGACCGTGCTCGCAACCTTAGGGCGAGATGCTGATCGAGAAGTGCGCGAGGTCGCGATCTGGTCGCTCGGGGAAATCGGCGGTGAGGATGCGATGAAGGTGCTGCGCAAGCTCCTGCGCGATGCTGAACGCGCTCGCGATGCCGATCTGATTGAGGTGATCGAAGACGCTATCGCCAGCGCGAGTATCGGGAGCGACGGTCTGATTGAGCTGTAGGTTGAGAGGGAGCGGGAAGCTCCTTTTTTTAATCCGTAATCTGAAAAAAGCGCTGAAACCAGCGTCCTTTGAAAGCCTGGCGCAGGGTCAGCATCCAGATCAGCGTAGCCAGCGCGATGATTGCATAGTCTTGCAGTGGCAGCGGCACAAGCTCGAAAAAATTACGCACCGGCGCGATCGAGACCACACATAGAAAAGCGATCAGCAGTCCACCTGCAAGATAAGTTGGGCGTTTGTCGGGACTTAGATCGTCACCACCGGTGAAAAATGGGATCGGCGGCTCGACAAAAATCACCAGAATCAATCCGGTGAAGATCGTGAACGTAGTCAGTACAGTGCGCGCATAGGCTCCTGCCAGCTCAAGGGCATACTGCTCCTGTGTTTCAATGGAGTAGGTGATCTTTGCATACGTTTGAAATTCAGCGATGTCCTCTGGAGTCACTTCAACTTCAAGCGCGCCCTGCGCGACCACAATGTAATAGGAAACGTACAGTCCCATCCCGAAAACGAACACAGACAGAGCGGCAGGGAACACAAAGTTGATCACTGAGCGAAACAAGCCGACTCGTGACTGCGCAGGGCGCGCCCAAGTTGCCAGCGCCAGCGTTGGCAGACCGACCGTGAACAGGGTGAGCAGCGAGACGTGCGTCGGGATGAATGGAAAGCCAACACCCACAACCGCCAGAGATAGGATGAGCAGCGCGACAATCAGCGCACGCGTCAGGAACAGACGCAGGATATCGCGCATCCCGTTCACAATGCGCTGTCCTTCCAGGAAAGCGGGCGGAAGGGCAGCAAATGAGTCATTCAGCAGGACGATGTCAGCGACACCGCGCGCAGCGGCACTGCCGCTATTCATCGCAATGCCGAGATTAGCTTTCTTGAGCGACAGCACATCGTTGACTCCGTCGCCCATCATGGCAACATAATGCCCGCGCCGCCGCAGCGCATCGACAATACGCTCCTTTTGCTGCGGCGTGATGCGCCCGAAGACAGTGGTTTCCTCAATGATGCTGTCCAGTTCGGCATCGGTCATGTCATCAAGCTCTGTACCAGAGACGACGTTGAGCATACCCTGAAAACCTGCCTGTCGAGCGAGCGCAGCAACAGTCTGCGGGTTATCTCCAGAGATGATTTTCAACGTGACGCCAGCCGTGACGAACTCTGCGATGGTTTGCTGGACGTTTTCGCGAAGCTGATCGGTGAAAGCGACGACGCCCAGCGGCGTTAGGGTGTCAGGCAGCCGGGGCTGTCCCTGGGAGTCGTGAAGTTTAGACTCGGAAGCGTTGTGCGCAAAGACTAATACACGCAGACCGTTATCTGACCATGCCTGAACAACTGGACGAACCTCATCTGCCCCTCTGCCCAGGCGATCTGCAATCATCTCCAACGCGCCAAGTACATAGACGCCGCGCATAGTGTCATCATCCAAGCTGAGCGCGCTCCACTTGCGCGCCGACGAAAATGGGACCTCGTCAACCAGAGTGCGCGCTGAACCAGCTAAAGCAGTAGCAAGCGCATCGCTCGTGCGATTGCCGACGGTCGCTGTGGCGACGAAATCGCCAAGCTGTTGTTTAAGCTGATCGGCGTCGATGCCAATTGGATGGACATCGTAGAAGTCGATCTGATTAGCGGTCAGTGTCCCTGTTTTGTCCATGCACAGCACGGTGACGTTGCTGAGCGACTCAACTGAATTGGACTGCTGAATCAACGCGCCGCGACCAGCAATGCGCAGCGCGCCCATCGCATACGCGATAATCACCATCAGAAACAGCCCGTTGGGGATAAGTCCGGCGACGACTGCCGCCATCTGCACGCCTCTGATGACGGGCGTCTGCGAAATAATCGCCGCGAACAAGAGCAGGAAGCCGATGAACACTGCCAGCGACATCAGCAGACGCAGCGTGAAGTCGATGTCCCTTTGAAGCGGCGTTTTCTCAATTTTGAACATGCGCGCGCTGCTGGTCAGTTTGTTGGCGTAGCTCTCAGCGCCAACGCGAGTCGCTTCATACGTAGCAGAACCGCTGACACAGAAACTGCCAGACATGACAGGGTCGCCTGCCTGTTTCGGGATCAGATCAGACTCGCCCGTCAGCAGCGACTCATCGACATCCATTTTGCCATCGATGACAGTGCCATCGACTACGATCTGATCGCCTGGGCGCGCAACGATATAGTCCCCGATGACCAGCTCGCTAGGATCGACATGCCTTTCGACGCCATCGCGGATCACGGTCGCTTTAGGGCGGGTAAGAAGAGCGATCTGGTCGAGCTGGCGCTTTGCGCGCGCTTCTTGATAGACCCCAATGACAATATTCAAAAAGATCAATCCGACGCTGGTTACTGCGTCCTGAACACGACCAATGATGACCAGCAGTGTGCCAATCGTAAACAGGATGATATTGATAAATGTGAATACATTCTGGCGCAGGATGTCAGCATAAGTGCGGCTTGTTTGCAGCTTGACGTTATTTCCCTGACCTCGTTCACGGCGTGCAATCACTTCAGACTCGCTGAGTCCGCGCATCATTTCCATGGGCTGTCCTCAAGATTGATGTGAACAAAGGCGCGTTTGCGCCTCTGTGATTGTAACCCTGAATTGCAGCTTCCGATGCAGTAGGTGTGTCTGATTATTCGCTGATCAGCGGCATCAACTTCAGCGCGAGACCGGTGTCTCCCTTGATTTTAATTTTGCCAGTTATGAATGCCTGCATCGGGTTCAAGTCGCCGGTCATCATTGCGGCGAAATCATCCGCTGATGACACTAGAGTCATACGCGCGTTGTCAATTTTTCCCTCACCCGCTTCAGCGTGACCATCACTCAGGTGAAGCCAGTATACACCTCCGTTATCGCCGCTGAGATCGAACTGGATGAGCGCATTGATGCCTTCCGCTTTCGCTGGATCGAAACGTTCAGCCATCTGCGGGAAAATCTTGGCAACTTCTTCCTTGGACATACTCACACCATTCCTTTGCCCTGATTGACCATCGTAAGAAAGGGCAAGTATACGTTGCAGGTTTACTCGGCGCAAGATTATCATAATGGATCAATCAAAGGAGAAGGTTGATGCGCACTGTCGATATCATTACTAAAAAACGCGATGGACTGCCCCTGGAAACCGAAGAAATCAACTGGTTTATCGAACAGGTGACGCTTGGCGCGATACCGGATTATCAGATTGCCGCCTGGCTGATGGCGGTCTATCTGCGCGGCATGGAACGACGTGAGATCATCGATCTGACTTTGGCGATGGCACGCAGCGGCGACATCCTCGATCTGTCCGACACGCTTGCTTACAGCATCGATAAACACTCGTCAGGCGGTGTGGGAGATAAAACGACGCTGGTTGTGCTTCCGCTGGTTGCCGCTTGTGGCGTGCCAGTTGCCAAGATGAGCGGGCGCGGTCTTGGTTTCTCCGGCGGGACGCTGGATAAGCTGGAGGCGATCCCCGGCTTCAATGTCCAGATTGCTGGTGAACGATTCAAGGCTCAAGCGCGATCGATTGGGCTGGTGCTGGCGGGTCAATCGGCGCGGCTCGCGCCCGCGGATGGCATCCTGTACAGTCTGCGCGATGTCACAGGAACCGTGCCGAGTCTCCCTCTGATCGCAAGCAGCATCATGAGCAAGAAGATCGCCGCAGGCGCGCAGGGAGTCGTGCTGGATGTCAAAGTAGGTCGAGGCGCGTTCATGCCCACCCTTGATGCGGCGCGTGACCTAGCTCAGATCATGGTGAACATTGGGAAAGATGCTGGGCGCGATGTCATCGCGGTCATCTCCGATATGAATCAGCCGCTCGGGTCGGCGGTTGGAAATGCGCTGGAGGTGATGGAGGCAGTCAAAACGCTTCGAGGAGAATTTACGGGAGACTTTCTCGAACACTGCTTGAATATTGCTGGTTACATGCTCAAACTTGCCGGACGTTGCGAACGTTACCTTGACGCCGCCGAAACCCGATCTGTTTTACTGCAAGCCTTCAAAGATGGCAGCGCGTTCGCGAAATTTCGCGAGATGGTGATTGCGCAGGATGGTGATGTGAGCGTAGTTGACGAACCATCCCGACTATCTCAAGCGCGCGTGATTGTGCCGTATTACGCGCCCTTATCAGGATACATCTCGATGGCAGCTGCCGAGCTAATTGCGCAGGCAGCTTTTGAACTGGGCGCAGGGCGAGCGACGAAAGCCGATCAGATCGACCTTGCAGTCGGTTTGGAGGTGCATGTTAAGGTAGGGGATTATGTTGAGAAGGGGCAGCTTCTCGTCACGATCCATGCCAACGATCCGAACAAACTCGATGCGTGTATGGCTCATCTCCAGCGCGCATTTGCATTCAGTGAAACGCCGGTCGAACGACTGCCGCTATTCTACGATGTGATCGAGTCGTAGTTCGCCCTGCGCATCGAGGCGATAAGCGTATAGTCTGAGCGGTGATTCGTGATCTTCCGCGCGACGCTGTGAGTCGCGCGCGATCAGCATCACCGCGTCGTACACTTGAGATGCAAGCAGGCGCGGCGGCAGTGCGAAGGGTGCGCTGTTCAGATAACGCTGACTGAAATCGTGATCTGGCAGTCTGCCAGCGGATAAAACGGTCACATCCTCGATAGGCAGACCTAGGGTCAGTCGCAGCCGGACGAAGCTCAGCAGCCCACCAACATCACCAACCGCTTCTAAATCGGGTATCTGCGCCAGTTCTGTCAGTTGCTGTGGATAAGGCTGATCAGTTAGACCTAGAATATGCTCCGGAAAAAGTTCAGAGATATGCGAGAACTGCGACCGATGCCCCCACCAGCCTACAATCCATGCTGGCAGCGGCGAAAGCGCCTCTTGAACTTCCGGTGAAACTGCGTATTGACCCAGTAGGATGACCGCAGCGGCGTTTTCCATGCGATCGATGGCGCGCGCGCGCTGGACGGCGAACTCCGGCGTTCCTCCATCATCAACTGGGAGCAAATCAAATGCTGACTGGGTTTCAGCAAGCGCAAGCCGCGCCGCGTAGAGCGCTTCATAACCAACTTCGCGGTATCTCCCTTCAAACGGCGCAAGCAGAATGAGCGATGAGCGCTGCTCGACTTTGCCGCATCCGCTCAATAACCATAAACCCGCCGCAATCAGCCAAAGTCTCATGGGCAGCCGTTTGCCAGATGTTCTTGGAATGTTCGGGCGAAGTTATGGTATCCGCTGCCATCGCAGCGCGCCCGAAAATAGTAATAAGGGGACGACTCCGGAAAGACTGCTGCATAGATAGCGGAGATGCCGGGGCTGGCAATCGGACCTGGCGGCAGCCCAGTGTTGAGGTAGGTATTATACGGTGAGATGACACGGGAATAGTCCGCCTGTGTGATTTGGCTCCACCAGTTACCATTGACTACGCCAATCGCATACTGCACAGTGGGATCGGCATCGAGCTTCATTCCATCTCGGAGGCGATTGTGATAAACACTGGAGATCATGCGGTGTTCGTCAGGATGCACTGCTTCCCGCTGAATGATCGAAGCCAGCGTGACCGCTTCATATAAGGTCAAGCCTTGTTCGGCTGCGCCGGCAATGATCTCGGCAGTCAAACTGGCTTCAAACGTTTCGAGCAGGGTATCCCGCAGCATGACAGGCGTGATCTGTGCAGGAAGCTGATACGTATTCGGAAACAGGAATCCCTCCAGCGATGCTCCCGCAGGCGGTCGCACCAGCGCTGCGAAATCCGGCGGGATTTCGGCATTTCGACCGACAACATTTAGAAAATCTGCGCCAGTAAACCCAAAGTAAGGGTTGGAGTCGATAACGACTGCAATTTCCTCCATCCGCCAGCCTTCCAGAATGCGGAAAGGGAATTGGCTGCTTCGTGAGTCGGTCAGCGCAAGGGCAACTTCAGGTAGATTCATAGTGCGATTGAGGAAGAAAACGCCGGCTTCCAGTTTGGTATCAAGCCGATTGGCGCGCACGTAATCGACGAACAGGTCGGGGTCGATGATCAAGTTCAATTCCCAAAGACGATCAGCGATCTGCCGAGGAAGCTCTCCGCTGGAAATCTCAAAACGCACAGGCGTTGTATCGCTGCTGAGACGCGCCGCCAGATCATCCGTCCGCCCAGACAGCGACAGGCGAATGAGCGCTGTTTGTACAAAATCCACGGGGCGTCCGTTTGAGATCATGAGTAATACAGCCGCCCCGATAAGGACAATCAAGGCAAACACAGCGGTGACAGCCATCAAAAAGCGGATAAAGCGTGCCAAATTCATCACCCCGAAATCTCAGACGGAAGCCTGATCTGACCCTCTCTTAAAGCATCGAGATAGCTTTGCAAAATCAAACGTGCAGCCAGATCGTCAATCGGCTCCCTCAATTTGCGTCGCTGCTGCTGACGTGCGAGTTCTGCCGCGTCAATGCTGGTGAACTGTTCATCCCAGAAGATAATTGGGTAGGGAAGAGCAGTATGCAGTGCCGCTGCCCAATTTTGAACCTTGTCCGACTGTGAAAAAGCAGTCTTGGCATCGGTGTTTGTCGGCAAACCGATCACAAAACGGTCGATGCGTTGTTCGACAGCAAGCCGCCCGATCCGCTCAAAATCCTCGCGCTTTGACCTGCGTCGAATGATAGTCAGTTCTCGCGCCAGATATGAACCTGTATCCCCGACAGCAAGCCCTATCCGAGCCAACCCGTGATCAATCCCCATCAGGCGAATGATCATGTGATGTCACTAACCTGAACGGATATGCGGATTGGGAGAAGCGGCATTTGTCCAAACCAATCAGGAGAAACGCGAACATCGATGCTGCTGGACGCATCGATTTCAACCTGCTGACGCAGATAGATTTCTGCTTCACCGATGGATCGTCCAGCAAGCTGTTCTCGCAGTCTGCCGGTGTCGATCTGTGCCTGCACCAATGCTGAAGCGTTCATCGTGAAGAAGATCCTTCCTGTCTCATCCACGTTCACTATGCCGGATCGGTCGTATTCTATCTTACGAATCACCCAACCAGGCGGAACCTGACCGGCGAGCCGCGAAAATGCGACCTGCTGCGCGCCAGTTTCATCGACGACGACCGCTTCAACGACGGCGCGCATGGTGAGCGTGAGGGTATTCGTGACTTCGCCGACTGCATAATCGAAAACAGTCCAATCGGAACGCTCTTCGACGATACCGATGGTTTCTAGGATGATGAACTGAGAAGCGCTCAGCCGAGGCAGCATCTCAGTATAAGCGCGGGTTTGAAGCTGCTGTCTTAGCATGGCGAGCAGACTGTCTCGATCTTCCTGAGCGACTGCGCGGACTGCGCTGCTGATTCCGCCTGAAATGGGTGCAATGTTCCGCACATCGACCTGATCTGCCAGTATGCCGACGATCCGATCCAGAGCGCCCGCCTCAACGTTTCCGCGTTCGCCAGGTGTGTTCGGGAGTGCTTCAACAGGGACTTCGACTTGCAGACCCAGTCCTCCCGGAAGCGAAGCTGATTGCAGCGTTCGGAAAAAGATGTCTGACATGATTGAAGACGTAATGACCAGATCGGCAGGAATCTCAATACTGCGCTCAGTCTTATTGATGAACACTACCGCTCCGCGAGCAAGTGAGCTGCCGACTTGTCGGGTTCCGGATGTGGGAAGCGATCCGCGCTCCTCAACTTCAATCTGGAGCGTCACCGCTGGGATTTCCCCGCGCTCGATGTTGATCGCCGCTAGGCGTGGATCAGCGGTAACGGCAGCGCTAACCGTGAGTGTTTCCTGACGCAGGCTGAAGCTGACTGCTGCGCCTGGAATGAGCAGGTAAATCATCGTAAGCGTTAAGCCACCTAAGAGGATCAACAGCAGCGCGCGCGCTGACCACCGCACAATTTGGGCTAATGGTGTGTCTTTACTTTCGACGCGGACACGGCTGGCAAGCGGCATGAGATCATCAGGCTCTGGCTCATCTTCAGGTCGATGATTGCGGTTGATGAACGTGCGCGTTTGTCCGCGCCGCCATTTGCCCCTGGCGCTTGCGCCTACAGTTTCAAATGTGCTGATGTTCAGTTCAGCGGCGAAGCGCCGCACATCCGGATCATGTGTTACCAAAGCAAGGCGGATCGCGAGGCGCTTCGCCTCGCGTTGAATCAGGACGAGATCAAGCCGACGTGTCAGTGTTGTACCTGTCTCGGGCCAGATGAGCAGCACTGAACGTCCGCGAAAAAACGCCAGCCGATCCTTGACCGAAGCGGCGTCGTCCGAAGTGCTGAGCTGGATCAGCTCGACTTCCTGGGACATACCCGCGTTTAGCCCGTCGAGAGCAGTTGGCGTGCGCTCTGCAAAGCCTCATCGATTCTAGAGGGGTCTTTGCCGCCTGCCTGCGCCATGTTGGGGCGACCACCGCCGCCGCCGCCGATGATCGGCGCGATCTGTTTGATCAGGTTACCGGCGTGCACTCCTTGTTTTGTCTGGTCATCCGTAACGGCGATCAAAAGCTGTGGTTTACCATCGGTAATCCCACCGATCACCAGCACACCGCTCTTGACAGCTTCGCGGAACCAGTCCGCCATGTCACGCATCGTCTCTGCGGGAACATCGTCGAGGCGCGCGATGAGCGCCTGCTTGCCATTCACGCTTTCAACTTGCGCCAGCAGTGAGTCGAAGCGGCTGCGCGCAGCCGCCTTATGCAGAGTCTCGATCTGCTTTTTTGCCTGAGCGAGTTCTGCCTGAAGATGGGCGATCCGGCTCTCTAGTTCATCAGGAGTCGTCATGAGCTGCGCCGCCGCCTGGTTCAGGGTCGAGACTGCGCGCTGCAGGTATTCCACTGCGCCTCGTCCGGTGACGGCTTCGACGCGGCGAATCCCTGCGCTCACGCTGCCCTCTGAGATCAGCGCGAAGGCGCCAATCTGCGCTGTTTCAGAAACGTGGACACCGCCGCAAAGCTCATAGCTGTATCGATCACCGTTGCTGGCAATCGAGATCGTGCGGACGATTTCGCCATATTTCTCGCCAAACAGCGCCATTGCCCCCTCAGCGCGCGCTTCACGCAAGGCTTTTTCCTGTGCCTGAACCCTAAGGTTCCTTAAAATCACGTCGTTGACCTCATGCTCAAGCGCGCGAAGTTGTTCAGGCGTCACACGAGCATCGTGGGCAAAGTCGAAGCGAAGGCGATCCGGTGCGACGAGTGAACCGCGCTGCTGCACATGGCTGCCCAGTTGATTGCGCAGCGCGGCGTGCAGCAGATGGGTTGCCGTGTGATTGCGCATGATGTCAGCGCGTCGCCCAGCATCGACTTCTGCACTCGCCTCCTCACCAGATACAGGATTTCCCTCAACCACTTCACCTATGTGAACGATCAATCCAGCGACAGGTCGGCGCATATCTTCAACATCGATCTGCCAGCCATCCCCAACAATTCGTCCAGTATCGCTGACCTGACCACCGGCTTCTACGTAAAATGGCGTCCGGTCGAGAATGACCTCGACTTTATCGCCGACAATGGCGCTTTCAGCGCGTTCACCGTTGACCAGAATCGCAACCACCTTGGCGCTCAGGGTGGTATCGCCATACGGTAGGTATTGAACGCCATAGATGGGAAGCAAACCCTCCGCCTTCAACTTCTCAAGCAGTTCGGAATACTCAGCAGCGGAGGCGATCCTGCCCATTGCCTGACCACCGCCGCTGCGCAGCGCGTGTTCATCCTCCGCTTCGAGAAAGCCCTGCATGTCCACCGTCATGTTATGTTCGGCGAGAATGTCCTGTGTTACTTGGATCGGCAGACCCAATGACGCTTTCAAGTAAAATGCCGTTTTCCCTTCAAGCCGCGCCTGACCAGAGGTGCGCAGCCGTTCGATCTCGGCTTCTAGTTCGTCCATCCCGCGGTCTAGTGTTCGGCGAAAGCGCTCTTCCTCCTGAGTGATAACGCGTTTGATTATCGGAGCGCGTTCAACCAGTTCGGTATAATGTTCCCCCATAATGCCGACAACAGTATCCACAAGCTGACCGAGAAAAGGCTCATCAAAGCCGAGCTTTGCGCCAAAACGTGAAGCGCGGCGTATGACCAGACGACAGACCGAGTCGCGTCCTTTTGCGCCGGGCATCACCCCATCGGCAATCAAAAAGACTGCCGCGCGGACGTGATCCGCAATCACTCGGTATGGCACGATGTCGGCGTCGCGTTCAGCGTCCGAATGCCTGGTCAGGCGCTGCGTCGCTTCAATGATCGGCATGAATAGGTCGGTCTCATAATTCGACTGCACCCCATTGATCACGCTCAGCACGCGCTCCAGCCCCATTCCGGTATCTACACCAGGAGCAGGAAGCGGCACATCGAATTGACCGGTATGGTCGGGATCAGCATTCGTCCGATTGAACTGCATGAAGACCAAATTCCACAGTTCGAGGAAGCGATCATCTTCCTGTTCCAGCGAGGGAATGATATCGTCGATGCCGCGCTCAGGATATTTATCCCAGTGCAGCTCGCTAGTCGGACCGCAGGGTCCAATTTCTGCCATCTGCCAGAAATTGGTCCTCGGTCCCAGCCGTGCGACCCTTCTCGGGTCGATCTTCATCTCATCGACCCAGATGTGATACGCCTCATCATCGTTCTGATAGACAGTGAATGCCAGCCGTTCCGGCGGCAAACCATAGACCTCGGTTAGCAGCGTGTAAGCAAAGCGGATCGCATCGCGCTTGAAATAGTCGCCGAAGCTGAAGTTGCCCAGCATTTCAAAGAACGTGTGATGACGTGGAGACGGACCGACATTCTCCAAGTCGTTATGCTTGCCAGAGACGCGCATGGACTTCTGCGCTGTCGCTGCCCGTTTATAATCGCGCTTGTCCAAGCCAAGAAACACATCCTTGAACTGCACCATTCCCGCATTCGTGAAGAGCAGCGTTGGGTCATTTGCTGGCACAAGCGACGACGAGGCGACGACTCGATGGTCATGCCCCTCAAAGAACTCAAGGAACGTCTTTCTGACCTCGGAGCTGGTCATCGCTTTCATTCGTTAAACTCCATTGGGTTTCTTGGCGCGCTGTCTGGAAACTGTCGATTCAGTATATCCATGACAGGGCATTTTTTGTAGGGGGGCTGTCGTGTAGAATAAGGCAGTTTCAGCAAGGGATTGTTTATGTTTATTCAAGCGCAGCAGGAAATGAGACATGACGCCAATTGATGAGCAGGTCGATGTCCTGATGTCCGGCGCGGAGTATGGTGACCCGCAAATTAAGGAGGCAATGCGGCGCGAACTGCGCGAACGCCTGATTTTAGCAGAAGAAGAAGGGCGTCCGCTGAGGGTGTACTGTGGTTACGATCCGCGCACTGCCGATCTACATCTTGGGCATACCATCACGATGCGCAAGCTCCGCCAGTTTCAGGACTATGGACACGATGTCACCTTCCTGATCGGCACGTTCACCAGTCTAATTGGTGATCCGTCGGATAAAGACAAAGTGCGCGATCAGCTCACGCGCGAACAGGTTGAGGAAAATGCGCGCACCTATGCGGAGCAGGCATTTAAAATCCTTGATCGCGAAAAAACGCGCGTTCGACGTAACGACGAATGGCTCGCTACGCTCGACTTTGCTGACATCATCCGTCTCGCTAGCAACTTCACTGTGCAGCAGTTTCTCACACGCGACAATTTCGCCAAGCGTCTTGAGGCTCAGCAGGCGATCTATCTGCATGAACTGTTTTACGGTCTGATGCAGGGGTACGATGCAGTTGCCCAGGAAGCCGATGTGCAGGTTGGCGGACAGGATCAGCTTTTTAATATCCTGGTTGCGGGTCGGAAATTGCAGGAAGCGATGGGACAGCGCCCGCAGATCGCCATCATTATGGGAGAGAGTCTGCCTGGGACAGACGGATATGTTAAGATGAGCAAAAGCCTCGGCAACCATATTCCGCTGCTTGCTGAACCCTGGGATATGTTCGGCAAAGTCATGAGTATCCCCGATCATGCGATGGGCATCTTCTACAAGTTGATCCTTGGCTGGTCGCCCGCCGCGCTTGCTGAGCTTGAAGCAGGATTGTCCAGCGGAACGCTGCATCCCAATGAGGTCAAGATGCGTCTCGCGCGTGAGATTGTGAGTATCTTTCACAGCCCCGAAGCGGCGCAGCAGGCGCAGAAGCGTTGGGATGATGTCTTTCGCGGCGGTAAGGGCATCCCCGATGACATCCCCCAAGCAGCCATCACCGAGGCGGAGAAGGTGGTTGAGATCCTCAAGCGCCTAAATATGGTCTCAAGCGGCGGTGAGGCGCGCCGCCTGATCGAGCAGAACGGCGTTCGCCTGAATGAAGTCCCTGTCACTGATCCCAATATGCTGATCACGCCGGAGTCATTGCCTGCTGTGCTTCAAGTGGGCAAGCGCAAATTTGTACGGCTGACGAATGCGTGATGACTGAGGGGCAGACCGAACTGACTGCCCCTTTACCTGCTGGGCGGCGCAGTTAGCAAAAGAAATAAACTAGCAACTACTAATGTCGCTAGGATAAAGCGCTCAAACGCCCGCTTGTCGATCCGAGTGACAATCCAGCGCCCAGTCCAGACTCCAATGGGAATGATTGGCACTGCCCACCAGGCGCTGACCAGGTTTTCGAACTTGAACAGACTGGCTACGATCAGCCCTGGCAGCTTGAGCGCGTTCACAATGGCGAAAAACAGAGTTGTCGTGCCGACGAATGCGGTCGGTGTTAAGTTTTGCAGCAGCATGTACGCAGTGAAAGGCGGCGCGCCGTTGTTGGCGAGCGCTGATGCTAGCCCTGACGCGCCTCCAGCCAGCACACCGTGCCAGGGTTTTGGGGCATAGGCTGCGCCGAGCCGGTTTTCGATCCAGACTTTGTAGATGACGAAAGCCAACGTGAAGATGCCCAGGATGCGTCTTAGTGCCAGATCAGGCAGGCTGGCGAGCAGCGCAGTTCCGATGATCACGCCGATAACTGCGGCTGGGAGCATCAGCCGAATGTAGTACATATCCCATGTTTTTCGATACATCCAAAGCGCAAAAGCATCTGCAATCAGAAGAAGCGGCAGCGTGAGGCTGATCGCGTCGGTGACAGGCATTGCCTGACTCAAAAGTGGGGTTGCCAGGACGACAAGCACAGCGCCCATCCCGCCTTTCGATAGCCCAATCAGCGAAGCGACGAGCGCAATGATGGCAATATCAAGCAGCGGCATCATGAGTCGCGCCGCGTTGACCAGGTGAGATATTCGCGTATCTGCAAATCAGTGTTGCGAATTTTCATAGCGAGATCGGCAGCCAGATTGCGCATCAGCCGATAACCCATCTCTGGAAAAGAGTCGCACAGCTTGAGCAGCCTTGAATGAGGAATCATGACAAGTTGTGTTCCCGGCTTGGCGCAGCGCGCCCGCGCTGAGCTCAATCCTTGATCAACAAGAGCGACTTCGCCAAACGACTGACCACGCCGCAGCACAGCAATTGTTTTCGGTCCTTCCTCGCTGCTTCTGCCGATCAGCTTTGAGTCAACCTGGATTTCTACCTCGCCATCCGCGATGATAAACAAGTTCGTAGATGGTTCGTTCTCCTCAAAGATGATCGTGCCTTCATCATAAGCTTGTTGACTGCTGATCGAAGCGATCATCTCAAGCTGCGTTAATGTCAGTTCATAGAAAATATCGGCTTGACGCAGTATATGTATCATTGTCGCCAGAAGTCCTTACGGATACGGACAAGTACTGAGGTGTTTTGAAGCCTATAACATTGATAACATTGATTCTATCATGCCTGTAACGTGTTTGTCGAAGCAGGTGGATGTAGAAGGTTGGGGATGGATTTTAGCATTGATGAACTGATGTCCGTGTGTATTTCGCGGCAGGTTGAGGATGGTGAGGTGCTTGCGCAAGGGCTGAACACGCCGCTGGTCATGGCTGGCTTCATCCTCGCTAAGCTGACACATGCCCCGCATGTTCGTTTTGCTTCTGCAATCGGGCAAAGTATCACACAGGATTGGGGCGCATTAGCGATTGCGCATGTTGAGGAGGTCTGGCTGCGGCTGGGGCTGCTTCACGTTAACTTCGTGACTGCCGCCGCCGACCTGCTGCCCAGATACAAGCCAAAAGAATTTTTTCGTCCTGCTCAGGTAGACGCGGTCGGCAATTTCAATAACATTGCACTGAAGCACCCTCGAATGCGGCTGCCTGGATCAGGTGGTATTCCTGATGTAACCACATTTTCAGATCGGGTCTACCTTTATGTTCCCCGTCACTCCAAAGTGACCTTTGTTGAGCGGGTCGATTTCATCAGTGGTTTAGGACATTTTAGCAGCCGGAAACGCGGCTCTGGTCCGCGCTATCTGATCACCGATCTAGGTCAGTTTGACTGGAAAAACGGACGGATGCGGCTGACGCATGTTCACCCTGGTGTATCTGTCGAGCAAATACAGAAGAAAACGGGGTTTTCGCTTGAAGTGTCCCCTGATTTACAAGAGACACCGGTTCCAACCTCGTATGAGCTTGAACTGCTGCGGGAGCAGATCGATCCACTTGGTGTCCGGCGCTTGGAGACGCTCGGTGGCACAACGAGAAAGACGCTGCTGCGCGAGATTCTGGCGCGTGAAGGCGCGCTTTAGCCCTTCCGCCACGATCCAATCGTGATAAAGCGATCGCTCGGCGTGCTGAGCAGTCCGATCTGGACGTTTGACATCTCGTGTGACAATCCATAGGTGAACAGGGGATAATAGAGAGGGAGTGCAATCGCGCGCTCAGCAAATTCAGCCTGAAAAGCGAAGTAGCTCTGCCGCCGATTGACCTCAAAGGGTTCGCGTCGGATTGCCTCGAGAATCTGACTGATGCGGCGGTCGTCAACCCTGCTGTAGTTCAGCCCATTAGAGTACTGACCCTGATGCCAAAACTGGTAAAGGTCAGGTTCGGCGCTGCCCATAAATGAATACTCGACAAGTGCCGCCTCAAAACTGCCGTTTGCCAGCCTTTCGTGATACGTATTCAAATCAACAGCTTCGACGTTCACGTTCAGATTGATCTGCCGCCATTGAGCGGCGATCTCCTGCGCCAACGACTGGATGGATGCATCGTTAGGAACTAGGATGGTGAACGAGAAAATCGCATCCGACACGCCAGTTTCTGTTGTTGTTTCAGTTGGCGTTTCTTGTGGACTTGGGACGGCGTTTTCACCCAGACGGTCGCGCGCCGCTTGAAGAAGCTGAAGTGCTGAATTGGGATCGTAGGTGGGACGTGAACTGAATGGCGAATATGCCCAGAACGCGGGAAGCATGAACTGCACAGCGCTGACCGCTTTGTTCAGCATCGTGCGTTCTACAAGGGTTGAGCGGTTCAGGGCGGCATCCAGCGCCACTCGAATACGCTGATCGCGAAAATAACGTGTGTCGTCGTTTGACCAATTAAAAATCAGCGTACCGATAGTCGGCTCAAAGCCATTGATGAGCTGCTTGCCGCTTCGGTTTGCCGACTCGAATAAAATCTGACGCTCATTGCGGTCACGTGCGGCGAATCCGTCAATCACTCCTCTGGCGAAAGCGTTCATCACGCTTTCCAAGCTGTCATATATCTGAAATTGAACGCGCTCAAGCTGAAATGGCTGCGACTGCCCTTCAGCCCGCGTCAAAAATACCGGAGCTGCTCGCAGGCTGACGCTGCGAACAATCCCAGCCTCAGTCCGGATATTCTCAAGCTGATATGCGCCCGTTCCGATAGGCGACAGGTTGAAAGGATGCGCTGCAAGTTGAGCGGCTGTTGTGCCGCGTAAAGCATGTTCTGGGAGAATGCCAATGCGAAGACGATCCAGAAAATTCCCAAGTGGTTGCGTTAGGCGGAAGCGTACGATATAAGTATCTAAAGGTTCAGTTTCAATCGTTCGCCAGAACGCCCCCAATTCCTCATTTTCGGTAAAGCCAGGATCGCGGAGGATCGACATGGTGTAATCGACATCCGCTGAGGTGAAGGGGATACCATCGTGCCAAGCGATACCCTGTCTCAGGTAAACAATGTACTCTAGACCGCTGCTTGAGATCAACCAGCGTTCGGCTAATCCCGGCTCAATCTCACCGCGCTCGTTTATGCGCGTCAGCCCTTCAAAAATCAGGCTGGTGATGTCGCGATCAACGGGATTGAGACCTGCGTAAAGCGGGTTTAAGCGCTGCACGCGACCGATTAACCCTTCTCGATAGGTGACGATCTCATCAGTTTCAGTGCGAGTGACCAGGTTTGGATCGATATCGACTGCAAGCAGAGCCGAATTCAATCCACTTGCTGCCTGAGGGGTTGCTGTCACTGCGATTACGACAGGAGTTGAGGGGACTATAGGTTGCTCTGGTTCTATAGTCAAGCGCGCGCCCAATGCAATCACAAACAGGCACACTGAGGTCAACAGCGTGGCAAACTGCCACCGATAACCACGCAGCATGTTAACTAATCCTCGTTACGGGGACTCACAAGAGGAATCCTAGATTAGGGTGCATCCCAAATTCGATGCAAACAGAGGGCAAGGGGATGATTTTATCGGGAGAGCGCAACAGCCAAGATTGCAACGGCGATGAAGCCTACCGACAACCCGATAGTAATCTGGAAAAGCGTCTTCTCAAGACCGCGCCGCGTGCGCGCAATACCGCCACCCGAGTCACCACCGAATAGAGCTGTTCCTAACCCGCCGCCTTTCACCTGAAGCAAGATCATGATGATCAGCATGATCGAGATAATGATCGATACGATCTGTAATGCGCGATCCACTTCGCTTCTCCCGAAGTATTACCACTTCGGAGCGCAGTATATCATGCGCTCCGAAGTTTGCATAGCGCTCAGTTTGCAGATTTCACAGACTCCACTGCAATCGACTGTATGTATTCCACCGCGGCGTCAAGCTGTGGATCGTCCTCTGATTGGTAAGCGATTGGCGTCCAATCGATAATAATGTCAGGGATAATTCCATTGCCATGTATTGAACGGCGGTTGGGGGTGAGCCAGCGTGCGATGGTCAGGCGCAGTCCGCCACCGTTACTGAGTTCATGCCAAGTCTGGACAGTGCCTTTGCCGAAAGTGGGTTCGCCGATGATGGTTGCTGCGGCACGATCCTGCCATGCGCCGGCAACCAGCTCGGAACCACTTGCGCTGCCTTCATTCACCAGAAGCACAACAGGGATATCGAGATCGAGCGCGCGCCCTGTCGTGTTGAAGACCTGTTCCCGACCTGAGCCAAATTCTTCATATGTAACGACACCATCGTCGAGAAGTAAGCTTGCAACATCAACGGCACTAGATAGCAATCCACCAGGATTATCGCGAAAGTCGATGATCAATCCTTGGCGTTCAGCAATTTGCAGTTTGTTGATCGCCGAGTCCAGATCAGCGCGTGCATTCGCCGTGAACTGATTTAGGCGAACATAAGCGATGTTTCCTTCAAGTACCTCATATTCCACGTTTGGGATGACAATGCGCGCGCGGCGAATGACGAAGTCGATACGCTGATCGCCGCGAAGCATTGTAATTTCGACATTTGTCCCCTCACGTCCGCGCACTTTTGCTGCCAGCTCCATCTGGCTCATGCTGAGCGCGTCTTCTCCGTTAACTGCAGCGAAAATATCTCCAGGTAGAATGCCTGCCTCCTGTGCAGGAGTCCCATTCATGACGCTCACAACAACAATGTGACCGGTCGTCTCATCGGTGCGGATCACCACGCCGATCCCTTGAATCTCACCGTCTAGTTCCTCATTCAGCATCTGAAACAGATCGGGCGGCATATAACCTGTAAACTGATCGTTCAGCGCTTCGAGCATCCCTTTCGTAGCGCCTTCCACCAGCGTTTCAATCGGCACGTCTTCAATATACTGCTCTCGAATGAGGCGAAAAGCCTGCCAGAAATAATCGAAGCTGGCTTCTGTATAGCTAGTTTCGTCTTGAGCCGCGCCTATCGAGGTCAGATTGCCCAACGCAAAGCCGAAGTAAAAAATGACGGTCGCAGCAAAGATGGTTGAAATCTGCGCCGCGCGCCGGCGAAATGACGATGAGATGAACATGTCAATGCTCCACAAACTGTGCGTTGCCATCTATTATATAGTTCACATTATATCTGCGCGCTGAGAAGCCGATTGGAGATGCGTTGTTCATGGAGAACAGCAAGCTGAACAGCCCTTCATTGCCGCTGATTTTGCCAATTGAGGAAGCTGCCGCGCTTGTGCAGGATGGCATGACTGTTGCGCTAGGAGGTCTGACGCTGTATCGGCGTCCGGTCAGTTTTGTGCGCGCGCTGCTGCGACGCAGTCCGCGTCCGCGTCGATTGACCCTGCTCAGCTTCACAGCGGGTTACGAGTCTGACCTATTGGTTGGCGCGGGATGTGTCGAGACGGTGCGCACGGTTTACTTTGGTCTTGAGGCATTCGGGCTTGCGCCGATGTTCACGAAAGCTGCTGAGAGCGACTCTGTTCGTATTTGCGAAGAGACGGAAGCTAGTATCGCAATGGGGCTGCGCGCGCAAGCGTCAGGTGTCGGGTTTATGCCGTCTCATGCTTGGATCGGTACTGATCTTTTCCAACTGCGCCCGGATGTTCGAACAATTGCCGATCCCTACACTGGCGAGATACTGACCGCATTTCCCGCTATTCCCATCGATATTGCCGTCCTGCATGGTTTGGAAGGGGATCAGTACGGAAATGTCCGATTGAACAACAATCTCGGTGTCGATCTCGATCTGATCTTTGCCGCTAAGCTGACGATTGCTACAGTGGAAATGATAGTCCAGCAGGTAAAACGCTCTGCGGATGGCATTGTCATTCCTGCCCCCGGTATAAACCATATCGTCGAGTCTCCCCAGGGGGCTTATCCGACAAGCTGTTATCCGCTTTATCCGATTGGAGGCAGTGAGCTACTGCGCTATATCGACTCCTGCAATTCTGGCGCGTTTGAGGAGTATCTTGATAGTTGGTTCAGCGGTGAAGCGGAATGATCCAGCGTGTATCGATATGCAGTTGAATCGGAAGACCGATGGCAAATTCTCCCTCAGTGTCGCTTGGCACATGAAAAGTCAGCCGAATTTGATCGTCAAATTCAACAACGAACCTGATCATGTCTCCCAAGAAAACGACATCCTGAATGACCGCTCTAATGCTGTTGGTGGCGTTTACAGTTACGCCCCTGGGGTGGATCAGCAGCATTTCAGCATCGAAATCTGTGAGTCCGCCGAGCAGTTTCAGGGCATCGGTGCGTTTCAGGATGTTATTCATCCCCAAAAACTGCGCGACGAACAATGTCGCTGGATGCCTGTAGAGTTCTGATGGGCGGTCTATTTGTTCGATACGACCTCGGTTCATGATCGCACAGCGGTCGCTGATGGCAAACGCCTCACGTTGGTCGTGGGTGACATACACTGCCGGGATATTGAGCGATTTAATGATCTGGCGAAGCTCGATTAGGAGTTCGTCTCGGAGAACGGCATCGAGCGCGCCGAGCGGCTCGTCAAGCATCAGCAGGCGGGGTTCAGGTGCAAGACTGCGGACCAGCGCGACGCGCTGGCGTTCACCGCCAGATAACTGCGACACATTTCGGTCTCCAGCGCCAGCCAAGTGAACCAAATTGAGCAGCCTCTCAACGGCTTGCGCTTGCGTTCTGCGATCAACGTTTTTCATTTTTAGACCAAAGGCGATGTTGTCTCGGACGTTCAGATGTGGGAACAGCGCATAGTCCTGAAACATTAACCCAAATTGACGCAGATGAGGCGGGATTTCTGTGATGTCCGCGTTCGCAAAATAGATTTTTCCTGATGATGCTCGTTCAAGTCCAGCAATAAGGCGTAGGAGGGTTGTTTTACCGCATCCGCTCGGACCCAACAGCGCGAGAATCTCCCCCTGGTGTACCTCGATATTAATATTCGTCAGCACAGCCTGAGAGTCGAACTGCTTATAGAGGGCTTCAAGCCGAAGCATAGTCAGAAGTCTCCAAAGCCGCTTTTTCGGAACCGCTCAATGATGAAGAATGCTCCCCCGCAAATCCACATCAGGATGGCGCTCATAGCGAGCGCTTGACCATAGTTTGACGCGCCCGGCTGACCGAGAAGACGAAAGACCGCGATAGGCAGGGTAGGGGAGTCTGGACGGGCGATAAAAACTGATGCTCCGAATTCACCCAGACTAATCGCAAAGGCGAAGGCTGCGCCCACGAATAAACCCCGTGAAACGAGTGGGAGCTGAACCCAGCGCCACACCTTCCATGAAGATGCACCCAACATGCGCGCTGCCTCTTCATGATGAGGCTGAATAGCTTGGAATGCGGGCAAAACGCTGCGGATGACGAATGGGATGGCGACCAGCGAATGAATTACGGGGATCAACCAGATTGAAGTGCGGAAGTTGACGGGAGGGGTATCGAAGGCGATCAGATAGCCAAAGCCGAGTGTCACAGCGCTGGTTGCCAATGGAAGCATGATCAGCGGATCAAGCGCTCTTGACAGACGGGTTTGGCTTCGATGAAGGAACTGCGCGACGATAGAACCGAAAGTAACGGAGATAGTCATCGCAAGGACTGCGAATCCCAGTGAGGTTTGGATCGCCTCAATTGGTGCGACGAAAAGCACTGAACCGCGTCGATTCTCAAACAACAGCAAATAATTGCTCAGCGAAAAACCCGCTTCCGTCATCAGTGAACGCGCTAGCAAAGACCCTATAGGTGCAGTTATTAGTATAAAAATTATCATTAAGTTACCATACACAAATACACTTTCTGAAATTTGGCGCGGAAAGGGAAGCACTTCGGACGAGCTTTGCATTTCGATGGGTCTGCGGCGTTGATGCGCGGCATAAAAGGACAAAACGACAAATAGGCAGATCATTTGCAATAGGGACAAGACAGACGCAACCGGTAGATTAAGCAGCCCGGTCACCTGCTGGTATATTTCAACTTCAATAGTGGCAAAACGTGTTCCACCCAGAATGACGATCACGCCAAAGCTGGTAAAGGTGTATGTAAAGATCAATGCCGCAGCGGATAATATGGCTGGTCGTAAGAGCGGAAGCCGAACATGCCACCACAGCCGCCAACCGTGCGCGCCAAGAACAGAGGCTGCTTCTTCAAAACGCTTGCTTTGCGATGCCCACGCGCTGACAAGGATGCGATGCGCGACGGCATAATTGTAGAATATATGTGCGATTAAAATAACAGTCAAGGTACGCTCAATTTGAATCGGCGGATCATTTAGTTTGAAGATGTCCATTAACAGCATGTTGAGCAGCCCCCGACTGCCGATCATGGACATAAATGCAGCCGCAACCACGACAGTCGGCATAACAAAAGGCACAGCTATCAACGCTGATAGAAGCGCCTTGCCAGGAAACCGGAAGTGAACGAATACATACGCGCCAGGCAGCGCTAGCAGGATAGTCAGAGTAGTGGACAAGAGCGCCTGCCAGAACGTAAATCCAATTGTGTTCCGGTAGTAGGCAGAGGTGAGTACTTGGTGAAATGCTTCGAGATTAAGCCGCTGGTCGCAGAACAGACCTTCCTGAAAGATGACCAGCAGCGGATAGGCGTAAAAGATGCCGACAAACAGAAGCGGCGCGATGATCAACCAGCGCACGAGTTATCGATCTTCCCTCCCCAAATTACCCATGATAAAGTTTCTTATCATAGACTAATTCGCTAAACCTGCACCTTGCCACCGATTATCGTGGGCGATGGCTCTCGATGAATTCGCGTGGATCGATGTAATGACTGAGCACCTCTTCGCGGTTGCGACCGGGCCAATGCGACGGGTTAGTCTCCAGAATCGTTGTTGGGCTCAAATCGAAGTGTAAATGGTAAGCCCAGCGTCCAAAGGCATTGCCAATTTTGCAGATCATCTCACCACGACTCACACGCTGACCGACTGTAACCCGCATGTCCTCGACATGGGCATATCGAGCGTAAACCACCATGCCCGTGGAGATCAACGGATCATTTTTGACGATGATAACGTTTCCCCATACTGGCAGTCGATTCGCAAAGATGACGATGCCGCTTGCAACGCTGTAAACTGGCATGTGTGCATCGGCGTTGCGTGGTAGATTCAGATCAGCCCCGGTGTGGTAGGCTTCATTGGGTGTGCCAACAAAGTACAGCTTTCCGAATGGGCTTGCATCGAGCCATTGACCGGGCCACACTTTGCTGGAGCGCCGTTCGACCTCTGTTCCCACTGGCGAGTCGTATCCGTCTGCGAAACCTGCTGGTGGGTTCGTTGGCGGCTGTACTAGGGATAAAACTCGACGCCACCGCATCGCATCGAAGGCAATTTCGCGCTCAGTCTCTCCAGTCAGATCGTTGATAAAGACATGACCTGATCGCGGTTTGGTTGTGTCGATGTCGAACACACCAAGCGTCACCCACTGATTGAAGTGAATCTCCTGATTAATGCTGACAATAATCTCGCCTGCGCTTCCGCGAACCCCATGAATCTTGAACCGAGCGTTGCGCGTTGTGGCGTGTCTTGCAGGGACAAATGTGGCTATTTCATAAGTGCCGGTGGCACTGAGCGATGGAATGAATTCAACAGTAACCTTGCTGGTCTGCGGCTCTGCAGCCTTGTAGTAGGCGCGCCATCCCCACGCCCCAGTGAACGGTTTGAATTCATCTCGACCAGTGTGACTGAAGCGACGGCAGCCCGGGTCGTCAGGTTTGATGATGCGTTCCTCACCGTAAACGACGGGTGTGCTTGGCGGCGGCGCAGTGGCGATATTGATGGGACGGTTGAGCGCATTCCACTCAACGGGCCCGATCACACCAAGACGCCACCAGCTTAGACCGCGCGCGCGATACCTCCCGGTTGCTAAAGTAATCGCTGCTGTGATGTCACTTGCAGTGGCATTCCCCTGCAAGATCGGCACAATTGGCTTGCCGTACCCTCTCCAGACGCGATAGGTCTCCTCAAGCAGACCATCCAGTGGACGCTGCATAGTCCCCCAATACACCATTGGGTGGATGCTGTTCACAAAAGGCGCCCATTCACGCGGGAAAATTGTCTCGTAGTGCTGAATTCTCGGATCGACCGCCATGCCAATATGAAACGCGCCCGGCAAAGCGCGGCGAATTCGCGTCATGAAGGGTCTGATACGGTCTCGTCCGCCGATCCAATATCCATCGAAAGGTTCCACATCCAAAATCATCGACTTCACGCCGGGTCGCAAACATGCCTGAATGATCAGATCCGCTTCCGAGTTAATGTCTCCGCCTCGCGGGACGCACCAGGCGTGAAATTCAAGCCCATACTTCGCCAGCCCACTCACCCATTTGTCTATACTTGCAGTGTTATCAATGGCGAGACTGCGCTTGGAGTCCCAGAAGCCCTGCCATTGAGCGCCGGCTCGCGGCGTATAGTCACTGGTCTTCACCCATACTTGAGATACATAGGGGGCATTCGTCTTGATGTTACGCGCAACATCTTCAACCGAATTTTCTGGGATAGCATCCCCGCGCCAATGCCATATCCCGATCTGACTGTCATAGGGTGTAGCGCCTGTCCCTGCAGGCGGTGGTGGCGAAACCACATCTTCAAAGGTGACTACGTTCGTTGATACCCATCCTTGCACTCCTCCCTGTTCTACCCAAACCCAACCGTCGCTCGTCCTTGATCCAGGATAATAGTTAGTTAATGTATACTTACGCAAATTGCCAATGTCTAGATACTGTGTTCCAGGACCGTTGCGCACGTTAGCATAGGCGAGGCGAGTAATAGCAATCGCGGATCGCGGCGGTCCGGCTTGAGCTGGTTTCGGCACAGGCGCAAGTGAAGCCATTGTCTATCCTTTTTACGTTTGCGAGGCGGCTGAAGCCGAATGATTCTTCAGTGCAGCCCACAGCCCTAGGGAGTCAGCTTCCAGAAGCTTAGCAGTCCAGCGTGAGCCGTTGGCAATTCCTGTAACTTCGATTACGCCTCCTTCTAGGCGCTCAACAATGAATTGGTTTGTGATGGTTGGCAGTTTGCTATCTCGGATTGGGAGCGTGTCCATCGGAGCCAGCCACTCAACGCGCTCAGGGAACAACAACAGCGTCAGTTGAAACCATAGCATGTGAGCAGCCCGATGCGATAATAGGCGCGTCCACCGTTCCCCGCGCATGTCGATGCCGCCAACGACTATTGAGCCACCATGAGCGCCTAACCTATTCATGACGAACCAATTTGTGGTGTAGCCATAGGCTCTCTCATTGGCATCCATCAAGGTGTTAACGTCTCCACCTGAGCATATCCAAGTCGCAGTATTCTATACAGGGAGGAAGGCTTTGGCAAAATCGCAGTCGTCAGACAGGTGCATCACTTGGATAAAAGCCAGGCTTTCACAGCATCGATTTGACCTGGAGCGACCCACGATTGGACAAATGGATCATCCAGGATGGTGCGAAGTCTCACCAGACAAAGCGTATCGATGTCTGACGCCATCGCTGATGCAAGTTCAATGACTGTCCAGACGACCGACAACTGCAGCCCAACACACGCAGCCTGAGCGATCAGTTTCATCAGATTTGCGTCGGCATGGTTGGCGATAATCAAGGTTGGATGTCCGATGTCATATGCCCCGACCAGATCGAAGACAGTAGACTCCGAATTCCCTCGACTGTAGACGACAGGAATTTGAAGTTCAAGACTGACTGCGATTGCAATGGGAAGCGCATCTAGTGGACACAATATGCGATCAAAAGGGACTGGCGTTGCACAGCGTAGAAACTGATCGCGGACGAACCTCAACACATCCGGGTAAGATGCGAGCAAGTCTAGCCTCACTGTAAAAGGCTGCGTCGTCCCGTTAATCTGAAATTGACCAAATTGAAGCAGACCGTTGGTGATCAATGCTTCAACCAGCGTCACAGCTCATCTCCGTTGATTATTGTCAAGAGCGCATCTCGCGCTGCTTGCGCGAAGTCTTCATCTTTGGATGCACATATGCTCTCACTGCTCACGACATCCAGGGATAAGCTCTCACCCAGCGCATTCAGATACGTTCCTGTCCAGCGCTGCTCATCACAACGAAACCATCCTACTTCGGGAACAAGCGGGATATCTGCCTTATTGTCTGAAGCAAGGACAAACACGCTGCGATCAACGCGCAGGCGATACACCCGTTCCAAATCGGGATCAAGAACGGTCACAGCATCCACGTTGAAGCCCAGATCGCCTGCTGCCTCTACAAACCCGCTCTCCGCAAAAGACCCGTGCAGTATTGTCACTGCATCGGCGCTGGCATAAGCGATGCTGCGTTCCAGCGCAACAGCGCCAGCGCCGCCAAGCGCTAGATATGCGCCCATGTCGAATACCAATGCGCATACTAGATCGCGCACTGCGGCAATAATCGATTTTGAAAATGGAAAAAATGGGTCATCGTAGCGCTGCATCGGGAGCGGCATTCGCGTTATGAATGGACGGATGAGCAGCCCATACTGGGTCTGTTTCTGCGTTTGCAACCGGCTCAGTTTTACTCCCAGTGATTCCCGTGACATATCAATCCTTCAGCATTCGCCAAGCTTGCGCCATTGCCCAGGTGCCAGTCCACGAGCGCGCGCTTTCGGTCTTGCCGCCAAATCCATACGCTCTGGAACGGCGCTCACCTTTGTAGACGACCGCCGCTGCGCTGACTTCGTCTGCATCCGCATGATCATCGTTTGTTGCCGTCAGACTGACCACCGCCAGCCCTACTGTATCTGCGCTTCTGTGATCGGCGGCGGCGGCGGCAAGTCGTTCAGCGATCTGACGAACAGACCCCTCAGAGTCGACTCCAAGGGAAGTCACTGCGGCGTTGATATCCGGGTAGAAAACAACACTTCGAACGAGGTTCTCATCGATGTCCTTAAAGCGCTCACCGACTATCGATTGGATGCCAGCTTCGATCACAGAAATCCTTGCGTGGCGGCTTTTCAGGGCTTCCATCAAAGCACTGTCAATCGTGTCGCCATCAGAGCCAAAAATATACTCTCCAGCGCGTTCGCGCACGGCTGCCTCAAATTCAGCGATCATAGCGTCAGCTTGTTCGGTCGTGTCTGCTTTTGCGGTGATGCGGATATCGATCACACCGGAATGGGCAGCAAGTCCAATCGTTGGGTTGGAAGATTGCAGCAGATCGCTTCCAAGCAGTTCGTCAAGCATGCTTTCGCCGATGCCAGCCGTTTTGAAGTTGCGCGCTTTGATAATTTGCGTGGTAATGCCGTAGCGCTTGCGCAGATACGGGATCACACTTTCGTTCATCAGGTATTTCATCTCACGCGGCACACCCGGCAAACAAATTACCACCTGTTCTCCTTGCTCAACTGCAAAGCCCGGCGCAGTTCCAACCGGATTCTCAATGATGATCGCGCCATCTGGCACGTATGCCTGCCGACGGTTATTTTCGGTCATGTGAACACGTAGGCTTGTGAAGCGCTGAGCGATGCTGTCGAGCAGCGATTGATGAAAGATCAGTTCACGGTTGGTTGCAACAGCAACGCCTTGTCGCGTCATATCATCGACAGTCGGGCCTAGACCACCGCACATGATCACAATCTGCGCTCGCGACAGCGCAATGCGAATGACCTCAGCGATTCGTCGTTCATTGTCTCCAACCGATGTCATGAAATAGACATTGACCCCCATATCGCGCAGTGTGCGCGCAAGAAACACAGAGTTTGTGTCTGTGATCTCGCCCAGTAAAATCTCAGTGCCTACTGAGATAATTTCAGCATTAAGCTCTGCTGCCTGCATTTGATCCACCTTTCTTCTAGACGCCCGCTCACGTGAGAAAGTTTTTGCATTTCTGAAAAAGCGTTTTATAATCTGGCTTTGAAAACTGAATTTGCCAAAACGCAACATCTTTGTGCAAATTCGACAAACCATCGTTCTTTTTAGTGACCTTGCTAGACGGAGGTTTCTTGTGGCAGGCGTAACCTTTAGACACGTATATAAGCGCTACAGCAATCACATGGTTGCAGTCAAGGACTTGAACATCGAAATTGCCGATAAAGAATTTCTTGTGCTCGTCGGTCCGTCAGGCTGTGGTAAATCGACCAGTCTGCGTATGTTAGCCGGGCTTGAAGAAATTAGCGAAGGTGAAATTCTGATCGGTGATCGGGTTGTCAACAATGTTGCACCGAAAGATCGCGATGTTGCAATGGTGTTCCAGTCCTACGCGCTGTATCCGCACATGACGGTCTATGATAATATGGCATTCGGTCTCCGTCTGCGCAAGACACCCAAGCATATCATCGATCAGCGCGTTCGTGAAGCAGCGAAGAGCCTCGGTATTGAAGCGCTTCTGGATCGCCGCCCGCGTCAGCTTTCGGGGGGGCAGCGCCAGCGTGTGGCGGTCGGTCGCGCAATCGTTCGCGAGCCATCCGTCTTCTTGATGGACGAACCGCTCTCCAACCTGGACGCCAAGCTCCGCGTTGAAGCGCGCTCATTCATCAGCAAGCTGCATCAGCGTCTCGGCACCACCTTCATCTATGTGACGCATGACCAGGTCGAAGCGATGACGATGGGAACGCGCATCTGCGTGTTGAATGCTGGCGAGCTTCAGCAGATGGACACCCCATACAATCTATATCACAATCCAGCGAATATCTTTGTCGCAGGCTTCATCGGCAGCCCCTCGATGAATTTCTTCGACGCAGTACTCCGTCAGGAAGACGGCGGGATGGTGGTTGAGACTCAGAGCTTCAAGCTCAAGATGTCTGGCGCAAAGTTCGATATGTATCGTCCTCATGTAGGCAAGCGCGTTACGCTGGGCATTCGCCCGGAAGACATCCACGATGCCGAATTCCAACCGCCCGGCATTATTCCGTCGATGGTCAGCGCCAATGTTGAAGTGGTCGAACAGATGGGTAATGAAATCATCCTGTATCTGGAGGATCAAGGAAAATCATTCATCGCCCGCACTGACCCGCGCACGCGCGCTCATGTTGGCAATCGCATCGATCTCGCCTTCAATTTGGAAAATATGCATCTGTTCGATGCAGAGTCGCAGCTCTCCCTGGCTTATGATTTCAAACGCCAGGCGGAAAAAGCCGCAGTCTAAGCCTAGGCACTGTTTCATCACTTGTCCTGCGCCGCCCTGTTATTTACACAGGGCGGATTGCTTTTAATGGGACACTCAGCGTAGCGGCACAAAACGCCCTCTATAATTTCCGTCTACACGGCATGTACCTGGAGCCAAGTGATGTCCCTTAAAGTTGCGCTGCATCAGGAAAGCACAATTTTTCAGGAATTAGCCTCGGAATGGGACGAGCTTCTTCATCGAAGTGTGGATGACACCATTTTCCTAACTATCGAATGGCAGTCCGTCTGGTGGAAAAGCTATAACGCAGGTGAACTGCTCATCTTCACATGTCGGGACGCAGAGGATCGCCTGGTGGGGATCGCGCCCTGGTTCATCCATGACATTGAAGGTGAGCGAGTTGTTAGAACCATCGGCTGCGTTGATGTTACGGATTACGTTGATGTGATTGTTGACAAGGCGTTTTTGCAACCAGTGCTTGCCTGCTTTGCGTCCGTTCTCAATGATAACAGCGGCAAATTTGATCGTATCAATTTGTGTAATATTCCTGAAGCCTCCCCTACTCTCGCCATATTTCCCGATTTGCTCAGATCATGTGGATTTGATGTTGAGCTGGTCTTGCAGGAAGTATGTCCGGTCATTTCACTGCCTACAAGTTGGGAGGGGTATCTAGAGTCTCTTGACAAGAAACAGCGCCACGAAATTCGGCGTAAACTCCGTCGCGCCGAGAGCGAAACAGAATTGACTATCGAAGCGCTGACTGACGCGGACAGCGCAAGTGCCATGATTGATACGTTTCTTTACCTAATGTCGTCGAGCCAGCCAGCCAAAGCAGAGTTTCTTCAGGACGCCAGCAATGTTCGTTTCTTTCGTGCAATTATTCAAACGGTCGCTGAACGCGGTTGGCTGCGAATGACATTTCTGAAAGTCAGTGGAGAGCCTGTCGCAGCCTACTGCGACTTCGTTTATCGGGGTAAGGTGCTGGTTTACAATTCAGGACTGGTACTTGATAAGTATGCTCATCTCAGCACCGGCATCGTCCTGCTGGCACATAACATCCGCTGGGCGATTGAGTCTGGTTATCATCTGTTTGACTTTCTTCGTGGCAACGAAGCCTATAAGTACCGCATGGGTGGACAGGATACGCGCGTATTCAAGTTGATGGCGCAAAAATCAAATTAAAAGAGTGAGGTGATCGCTGCCTCGCTCTTGGTCAATTTCTGACTATAGCTCAAGCTTAGCCGCCATATGCGTTGGGAATGTCCATGAGCGCCGGAACAAGATAAGGCTCCTGCTCCTGAATGTAAAGCGCTTCATCCTCAGTGATGAGAGTCTGTCCCTTGTGATAGAGGACATTGTTGAAACCATCGAAACGATAGCGCCGGCTGACCCATCCATACAAGGGATGCTGGAAGACAGCATTGAACAAAACTGCGTCTTCAGCATCGATAATCCGTTCCTCAGTGATCCAGACGGGCGCATATTGCTCAAGATGCGGACGAGTTTTATCATCGCGCCTTTGAAGCAGCTCTTCATGGCTCATGGTTGGTCGGTTCATCTCCACTGCGTAAGATGTTTCGCTGTGCGATTGTATCGCGTGCAAAGGCTTCTCGGCAACAGTCTGCACGGCTTGAGCCGGCATGACGGGCTTGTGATCGTGCAGATCAGCGGGTGGTGCCTCAAGAATGATCCGCATCGACCGATCGTAAGTCAAGTAGTTCCAAAGCCAATTAATGAAAACAGTGAGCCGATTGCGGAAGCCCATGAGCGTAATTAAGTGCAGACCTAGCCAAGCTAACCATGCAATCGTGCCAGTCAGTGGAATACGGTTGAAGATCAGAGCGACTGCGCGGCTGCGCCCGATGGTTGCCATGGTGCCGCGATCATTGTATTTAAAAGTCAGCGCATCAGCGCCCTGAATTTCGCGGATGATGTTAGTTGCCGCTAAAATCGCCTGCTGTTTAGCAACGGGAATAAGCATTGGGTATGGGCGACCGTTCGCATCTTCCAGATATGCCATGTCACCGACAACGTAAACATTTTCCAGACCGAGTGCTTTCATGGTTGGCGCGACAGGAACCCGACCAGCGCGCTGAAGCGGCACACCGAGCATTTCAGCCAACGGCGAAGCCTTCACCCCCGCCGACCAGATTACAGTGTGGCTCGCAATGATCCTGCCATCTTTGAGATAGACTTTGCCTTCCTCAACGGACTGAACTGCGCTCCCAAGCTCGACTTCCACGCCGAGCGACTGTACCTGGCGAAGCGCTGCCTCGCGCAGATGTTCAGGATATGCCAGCAGCAGGCTGTTTGCCGCTTCAGCCAGAATCACGCGCGGCGGGGTCATGTGCGGATATTCTTTTTTCAGAACATGGCTGTAAAGCTCATGCATCGCGCCCGCCATCTCAAGCCCAGTTGGACCGCCGCCGACAACGACAATCGTAGTCAGGGCTTCGCGCAAATTCTCGTCGGCTGTCCAGACCGCGCGTTCAAACAGCTTTAGAACGTGGTTGCGAATGTTCACCGCATCGCTCAGGGTTTTCAGCTCAAAGGCATGTTCCTCAAGCCCTGGCGTGTTAAAATAGTTGCTGGTGCTGCCTGCTGCAACAATCAGCGTATCATAGTGTTCAAACCGCGTGTCTCGGGCCGTCTTCACTTCAACAACTTGCTGATTGGTGTCGATGTGAACGACTTCTCCCATCAGAAAAGTCAGGTTGCGCTGATCGCGGAAAATACCTCGAACCGGATACGCAATCTCCCCTGGCTCAAGCCCCGATGTCGCTACCTGATAGAGCAGAGGGGTAAATGTATGATAATTGTTTCTGTCGATGAGCAGGACATCTACGAATTCATTATCCAACTGCTGTGCCGCGAAAATTCCACCAAAACCTGCTCCAATGATCACTATCCGCCTGCGTTGGATTTCCATAACAACCTCATGACGATACGGCGCATCTCTTGATCATCAGCACTATATCACGCGCCATTGAATGGCGTGCAATATTTTCGAGATTTTTTCACATACTACTCATTGTTGAATGCCAGGGCTATAATTTCCCTTGTTAAATCGACCTTCATGTCGAGATCGCGATGACTTCAATCTTGGATCACAGCCGATACCTTTCCCCATTTAGCTATCGTTATGGTTCGCAGGAGATGCGCGCCATCTGGAGTGAAGTGTACAAGCGCAGGCTGTGGCGTCAGTTCTGGGTTGCAATGGCGCAGGCGCAGCATGAGGCTGGGCTAGTTCATGCAGATCAGGTCGCCGATCTGATCGCAAATATGGATAACATCGATGTGGAAGCCGCTGAAGCAGCCGAAGCGCGTATTCATCACGATCTCATGGCAGAGATCGAGGTCTTTGCATCGCAGTGTTCAGTAGGAGGGGGCATCATCCATCTCGGCGCAACGAGCGCAGATATCGAAGACAACGCAGAGATTGTGCGAATCCGTGAGAGCCTGGATATTATCCTTGCGCGCCTGGAACGGCTTCTGAGTTTGTTCGCCGATCGCATCGACCGCTATGCTAACACCGTGATCATGGCATTTACCCATATTCAGCCAGCAGAGCCAACCACGCTTGGTTTTCGGCTGGCGCTTTATGCCCAAGACTTACTCGATGATTGGCGCACACTTCAATCACTGCGCATAGGCTTGAGGGCAAAGGGACTTAGAGGAGCCGTTGGCAGTGCCGCTTCCTATACAGAGTTGCTCTTAGGAACCGCGATTGACGCCGACAAGCTTGAGCAGCATGTGTTGTCTCAGTTCAATCTGGGAGCATTTCCGATTTCATCGCAGACCTATCCGCGCAAGCAGGACTGGCAGTTGGCATCTGGACTAGCAGGTTTAGCCGCCAGTCTGTATAAATTTGCGTTTGATTTACGCCTGCTGCAATCGCCCGCGATAGGTGAATTGGGCGAGCCTTTTGCAACATCACAGGTCGGTTCATCAGCGATGCCGTTCAAGCGCAACCCGATCAATGCCGAGAAGCTGAACAGCCTCGGTCGTCTGGTGGCTGCCATGACGCGAACCGCATGGGACAACGCAGCTCATTCTCTGCTTGAACGCACGCTTGATGACTCGGCAAACCGCCGTGAAATGCTTCCCACGACATTTCTGGCTGTTGAGGAGATGCTGATCGTTGCAGAACGTGTCGTCAAAGGGCTGCGCATCGATGAGTCCGCGATTCGACGCAACCTAGAGCGCTTCGGCACGTTTGCGGCTGTTGAACGCCTGCTGATAGCAGCGGTAAAAGCAGGAGCAGATCGACGACATATGCATGAACACCTGCGCGAACACAGTCTGGCAGCCTGGGGGGCAATAGCGGAAGGAAAACCGAACCCTTTGATCGAAAATCTTTCGAACAGCAGCCTGCTCAATCAGTATTTAGCGCCCGAACGTATTCGCGCTCTGCTCGATGTGTCGGGTTATGTTGGAAGCGCGCCGAGACGCGCATCCGAATTTGCAATCCTCATTCGGGATACATTGAACCAATCTAAACCTGAAGGATGAAGAATGCCACGCGCGCTGTTGAGTGTTCATGATAAATCCGGGCTGATCGAGTTTGCATCCCGTCTAGCGCGGTTAGGATGGGATTTGGTCGCAAGCGGTGGCACTGAGCGCGCGCTGCGCGAGGCTGGACTCGCCGTAACCTCAGTCGAACAGGTAACCGGCATGAAGGAGATGCTCGGAGGCCGCGTCAAGACTCTGCATCCTGCTATCCATGCTGGCATCTTGGCTCAGGATCGACCGGATGATCTGCAAACGCTGGCGGATAACGGCTATGCGCCGTTCAATATGGTTGTTTGTAATCTATATCCCTTTGAGCAGACAGTCTCTCAGCCCAACGTCACCCTTCAGGATGCGATTGAGCAGATTGACGTCGGCGGTGTTGCGCTGTTGCGCGGAGCGGCAAAGAATTTTTTCCGCGTGATCGCCATCTGCGATCCGGACGATTATCCGCTGGTGATCAAGGCGCTCGAAGACCATGCGCAAGTAGACATCGCTCTTCGGCGTAAGCTGGCAGTCAAGGCATTTGCGCATACCCGCGATTACGACACAGCAATCCATGCTTTCCTGTCTCAGGATATTGCCACCACAAATCAGGCGGGCGAACTCAGCCCGCAAATCTCGCTTGGGATGCATCGAATCGAGCGGCTTCGTTACGGCGAAAATCCGCACCAGAACGCCGCTTATTACAGCCGTGGAGGCACAAAAGGCTTTCTAAGCGGGACGCTGATCGCTGGTAAGCAGCTCTCTTATAATAATCTGCTCGATTTGGATGCCGCTTGGCGCGCTGCCAGTAGCTTTAACGCGCCAACAGTGGTGATTGTGAAGCACCTGACGCCCTGTGGGATTGCAACCGATGCTGCGATTGCTGAGGCATTTCCGAAAGCATTGGCATCCGATCCGCTCTCAGCATACGGGGGAGTGATCGCGGTGAACCGACAAGTCGATGAGGCATTTGTCAATGCGCTTGGCGCGCTGTTTGTAGAGGCTATTGCTGCGCCATCATTCAGCGCATCAGCGTGTGCGATTTTGCAGGAGAAACGAAAAAACTGCCGCCTGCTGCAAATTCCATCGAGTTATGATGGGCGTGACCTAGAGATTCGCTCGGTTTTTCGCGGTTTTCTCGTGCAAGAGCTTGATCTTGGAGACCCTGAAATGGTCAGCTACCGCACTGTGACCAACCGTCCGCCAACTGCCGCTGAAGTCGACGCGCTCCAGTTTGCATGGAAAGCAGTGCAGCATGTCAAGTCAAATGCAATTGTGATCGCGGTCAACGGCGCAACTGTCGGCATTGGCGGCGGTCTGCCCAGCCGCGTCGATGCTGTTCAACTTGCGGTCAAGAAGGCGGGCAAACGCGCTCACGGCGCAGTGCTGGCATCGGATGCATTTTTCCCATTTGCGGATGGTTTGGAAGCAGCCGTTGAGTCGGGTGTCACCGCAATTATCCAACCGGGCGGATCGATCCGCGATGCCGAGGTAATTGAAGCCGCCAATCGCGCCGGAATCGCGATGCTCTTTACAGGCGTGCGCCATTTTCGGCATTGATTTTGCTCTTGCGGTAAGCCCGCGACTGCTGCTAAAATCTAATTTGATGCCACCCTAGCTCAACGGTAGAGCATACGCTTCGTAAGCGTGTGGTTGCGGGTTCAAATCCCGCGGGTGGCTCATAGTAAATCCGCCCGCGCAGACGGGCTTTTGTTTTATACTCCAGGAGAGTGTGTGTGTATGACCGAGCGTCCGCGTCCGGTCACGATCGCCGTCGCAGGCGGAACCGGTTCTGGCAAGACCACCATTTCTAATGCTGTCCTGTCTAGAGTGGGCGCGCATAACATTGCCTATCTACCGCATGATGCCTATTACAAAGACCTCACTCATCTGACCATTGAGCAGCGGCGCAGCGTCAATTTCGATCATCCCGACTCGCTTGACACCGATCTTTTGATCCAGCACATCATCGCGCTGCAAGCTTGGCAGTCGGTCGCGATCCCAGTTTACGACTTCACACGTCATGAGCGCACCAGACAGACAGAGCTGGTTGAGCCGCAGCCGATCATCTTGGTTGAAGGTATCCTGATCCTCGCGGAGCCGAGCCTGCGCCCACTGTTCGATGTGAAAATTTTTGTCGATACCGACGCAGACATCCGGTTTATCCGCCGTTTAAAACGTGATGTCGCTGAACGCGGGCGCACTCCGGACTCGGTGATTGAGCAGTATATGCTTCATGTGCGCCCGATGCATCAGGAGTTTGTCGAGCCGAGCAAACGCTATGCCGATGTGATCATCCCAGAGGGCGGATTCAACACAGTCGCTATCGATATGGTCTCAGATCGAATCCGCAGCCTCATGCGTGCCACTTTGGAAGCCGATATCGCTGCGCGCACCCATGAGTGATCAAGGTTGGGTTGTGCTGTTGAACTACTTAAATCGGATAGCAGGAACCCTTAAAGCGGTCTATGAACGCGATCAACAATACGAACGACTTTTATGACGCCATTGCTGAGTATTACCCTTATTTCTATCGCGACTGGGAAGCCCAGATGGAGCGCGAGGGCTTGGGACTGCGGACAATTTTTCGCAATCGTGGTGTCGAGCGCGTGCTGGATGCATCTTGTGGGGCTGGGGCGCAGGCGATCCCATTAGCTGGATTGAAATATGAAGTGGTTGCTGTCGATCCGAGCGCTGGGATGCTGAAGAAGGCTCAAGAAGTTGCCGCACAGTATCGTGTGTTAGATCGGATCACTTTTGAGCGTGGCGATTTTCTATCGCTTCCTCAGGTGGTGCAGGGGCAGTTTGACGCAGTGATCACAAAAGGAAATGCCCTTCCCCACTTGCTGCTTGATGAGGAGATCGTCACGGCGCTTCGAAATTTCTTCACGCTCCTGCGCCCTGGTGGCACGCTTGTGATCGGGATGCGCGATTTCGCGCCATTCATGCAGGATCGACCACGTTTTATCCCAGGTTTTGCGCATGTGCTGGGAAACGGAGAGGAGTTCATCAGCTTTGATATCTGGGAATGGCACGACGGACCGCCTGTAATTGCTACGCAAAATCTTTATATCATCACCGGTCACTCCAGTCAGCTTCATGCGATCAAGCGTCAGGTCATGTATCGACCGCTGTCAACCGATGAAGTCAAGGTTGTACTGCTGGAAACTGGCTTTGAAGACGTGACCGACCAGCCGAACCGCACTGAGCGCGTTTTAGTGGCGCGCAAGCCGCTTGGGTCTTAGAGGAGTCTGCCTGCATGGCAACGATGCCGAAAAACTTCAATTTCAGTGAGGCTGAACAACGTCTGTACGCATGGTGGGAGTCCAACGGATGGTTCAAGCCCGAAGTCGCCCCAGCAGACGCGGAGCCGTTCGTGATTGCGATTCCGCCTCCAAATGTGACGGGCGCGCTGCATCTAGGTCATGCAATGTTCGTCACGCTGGAAGATATTATGACCCGCTATGCACGGATGACGGGTAAAGCGGCGCTGTGGATTCCTGGCACGGATCATGCGGGGATTGCGACTCAGCTTCAGGTCGAAAAGATGCTTCATGATGAAGGCACATCACGCGAAGCCATCGGACGTGAAGCTTTCCTTGTTCGCGCTTGGGCATGGAAAGAAAAATATGGCGGTGAGATCACCCGCCAGCTTCGGCGGCTGGGCGCAAGCTGCGACTGGACACGCGAGCGCTTCACGTTGGATGATGGGCTTTCAAACGCCGTCATCGAGGTTTTTGTTCGATTGTGGGAGCAGGGATTGGTCTATCGAGGTCCGCGCTTAGTCAACTGGAGTCCAGGGCTGAAAACAGCGGTCTCCGATCTGGAAGTCGAGCGCGAGGAAGAAGAAGGCACACTCTATTATTTCAACTATCCAGTGGAAGGCGGAATCAGCATCCCAGTTGCGACGACCCGTCCAGAGACTATTCTCGGTGATGCGGCTGTAGCGGTGCATCCTGATGACCCGCGTTATCAGCCCCTGATCGGAAAAACCGCCTATGTTCCCATACTAAACCGACCGATTCCTATTATCGCTGATGCTTATGTTGAGCGCGAATTTGGCACTGGTGCGCTAAAAGTGACTCCAGCACATGACTTCAACGACTATGAACTCGGCAAGCGGCACAGCCTAGCGATCATTAACATCTTGAACCGCGACGCGTCGATGAATGCGAATGCTGGTCCGTATGTTGGCTTAGATCGCTTCGTGTGCCGAGAGAAGCTCTGGGCAGACATGACCGCGCTCGGCATGACGATCAAAACTGAGAAGATCACCCATGTTGTCCCAAGATCGCAGCGCGGCGGTGAGATCGTCGAGCCGATGATGAGCGAGCAATGGTTCGTAAAGATTCAGCCGCTCGCGGAGAAAGCAATTCAAGCAGTACGCGATGGACGAATCAAAATTGTTCCAGATCGCTTTGAGAAGGTCTACTATCACTGGCTGGAGAATATTCAAGACTGGTGCGTGAGCCGTCAGTTGTGGTGGGGACACCGCATTCCCGCCTGGTATGCCGATGATGGCGAGATCTACGTCGGTCGGACGCCACCGCCGAGCGACGGTCGTATCTGGACACCGGAAGAAGATGTTCTTGACACCTGGTTCAGCAGTGGCTTGTGGCCTTTCAGCACCTTAGGATGGCCCCAGCAAACGCCAGACTTCAAGCGCTTCTACCCGACTAGTGTTCTGGAAACGGGCTATGATATTTTGTTCTTCTGGGTTGCTCGCATGATCATGCTGGGACTGTGGTTCACGGACGATGTCCCTTTCCATACGGTGTATCTGCATGGCTTGGTGCGCGATAAATATGGGCGCAAAATCAGCAAAACGATCGGCAACGTCATCGATCCCATTGAGCTCATCGAGCAGTATGGAACTGACCCGCTGCGTTACACGCTCGCGACCAGCAGCACGCCCGGCAATGATGTGAACCTCGATCCTGCGCGGGTTGAGCGCAACTGGCGCTTTGTCAATAAAGTCTGGCAGATGTCGAGTTTTGTCATCCAAAATCTTGATGAGCGTCCAGCGGCAGAACTTCCTCCATTGAATACGCTCGATTTGCCATCCCGCTGGATACTCAGTCGATTGAACAGCCTGATCGTGTCTGTTCATCGGCTGTTTGCATCGCATCAGTACGGTGAAGCAGGACGCCAGATCGATGATTTCCTCTACAGCGAATTTGCAGATTGGTACATCGAGATGAGCAAGCAGCCGCTTTATCAGGGTGATGAGAAGGAAAAAACGCAAACCCGCAGCGTGCTGTATCATGTACTGCACTGCGCCCTGAGACTGCTCCATCCCTTCATGCCTTTTGTGACAGAGGAGATTTGGCGTTATCTACCGCATGCCGATGATCGCCCGCTGATTATCAGCCCTTATCCGACTGCCGATACCCAGCACATTGACGAAGATGCCGAACGACAAATGGTGATGCTGATCGATTTAATCAGAGGCGTGCGCAATGTTCGCGACCAGTACGGCGTTGAGCCAGGGCGCAAAATTTCAGCCTTTATCAGGGCAAATGCTAGTTTGCGTGATCTGATTGATCGCTACAGCTATCTTTTTGCGCGTCTGTGCAATGTTGTTTCCATTGTTTCGCTGGCCGATGAGCAAAGCCAGCCAGAAGCCTCTGCTGCGGTAATCGTTGGTGACTTGACGATCTATCTACCGCTGGCGGACTTCATCGATAAGGAAGCAGAATGTGAGCGGCTGGCTCGTGAGCGTTCAAAGCTGAGCGAGCAGATCGCGCGCTCACAAGGAATGCTGAATAACGATGGTTTCATTCAGCGCGCCCGACCGGATGTGATCGAGCGCGAACGTGAAAAACTTGCGACGCTTCTGGCGAGTCAAGCGCAGTTGGATGAGCGTATCGGCGCGCTGTGCCATTGAGGATGGAATTCTGGTCGGGCATGTGCCAGCGGCACATGCCCGCCTATTTTGCTTTAAGCTGCTTCACGAAGATTGCGCGCCCAGCCGCCAATGCGGCATTCCTGACAGACTCATCAGCGTCTGTCTTGAACACGCGCTCAAGCGGCTCAAGCGCTTCTGGATCGCCCAAATCGGCAAGTTCCTGAATGGACTTGAGCCGCACCTGAGGATCGCGATGATTCAGACGCGTGAGCAGATAAGCAAGAATTTTCTTACTATTGTTCACGATATTTGCCCTCAATCGATGCGTTTCTCATCTGCACTCGATTATACCCAACCCATTTGCCCCTCGCGCCTTGACAGTGAAACGCTATAATGTGGCGCTGCAAGATGTTTCAGGAGCGTCAGAGGCGGTCGATTGGCACAACGGTATAAAGCATGTCCAATTTGTGGGACACGCGCGCACAGCGCGGCTTTGATTTGTTCGGTCTGCGGCACGTCGCTCAAGGATGTCGAAGTTTCAAATGGCGACACTCGCCCGATTCGACCAATTCAAGCCAGCTATGATCGCCGGTACGGTGAGACCGATCTCTTTGAAGGTGATTTGCATCGTCCGCGTCAAACGTATCTATGGGTGCTGCTGCTTGGGCTCACGTCGGCTGCATTCGCAGCCGCGATCATCATTGGCAGTATGAGCTTTGTCAGCCTGAATACGCAGCCCGCAGCGACTGAAACGCCCTTTGTGTTCGGCTCGCCTGTGCTTGAAATTCTTGCCACCAATACGCCGCGTCCCACCATCTTGATGGAGACGGTTACGCCCTCCCCGCCGACATCGACGCCGCCTCCTACGGAAGGTCCTTGCATGGTTCGGGTACAGCCAGGTGACGACTTGATCAGCCTTGCCTGGCGCTGCGGTCATCGTGACCTGTTCATCCTCACGCAGGTTCTGCAGATCAATGAGCTGTCCGCGCCGGAGCTGATTCAAGTCGGTCAAAATCTGGAAATCCCACGCCCAACGGAAGTAGGCGATCCCAATTCTGCGCTCCCGCAAGTTGACACTGCTTCGGGCGCGGTTCAGCCACCCGTCGGGCTGGTAGCGCTGGATCAGCCCACTGTTCGACCTTCGCCTACCATTCGCCCAACAGCAACGCTGCTTCCAGGAGTTGGCTGGCATGTCGTTCAGCCCAATCAGAATATGTATGAGATCGTGTTTGCTTATGGTACGGAAGCCGAAGTTCTTCAGCAGCTCAATCCAGAGCTGAGCTTTCTGCAGTGTGACTTTCAGTTTGTCACCGGCGGAGAGCGCTGTACAGTGAATCTGATTGCGGGTCAGCAGATTCGTGTGCCAATTCCGCTTCCGACAGTGACTCTCTCTCCCACGCCTTCTGGTAGCGAAACGCCCACTCCATCTCCCACACCTACATTCAACGCGCCCAGTCCGATTAGCCCGCCTGATCGCGCTTTCTTCACGCAAAGTGATCTGGTGACTCTGCGCTGGGTTGCATCTGGGTCGTTGGATAGCGGGGAGATGTATCGCGTGCGCGTCATGGATTTGAATACTGGTGTGGTGTATGTTGGGGATACCACTGAGCTGTCATTCATTCTTCCCCTGGATTGGCAGCCAACAGATGGCAATCGTCACGACTTTGAATGGACTGTAAGCGTCATCCGCTTGGAACAACCCGACAGCCCGCTTTTCACAACACAGCCTCGGCTGTTCAGTTGGCAAGGAAGACGTGAGCGATGAAGATGTCCCCATTTGTGACATTGAGTATGGTTCTTTTGGGGGGGCTGCTCTCTGCTTGTGACCTGACTTTTACGCCGCCTAACCCAACAGTGCAGAGCGAACCTGTCCAGCTCACCATGACATTCTCTCTAGAAGATACGCCGACTTCCGCCGTGGTTTTGCCATCTCCCAGCCCATCGCCATCTCGTCAGCCGCGCCTGGCTGAGCCGACGGATACCCTTCTTCCAGGAACAGCGACCGAAGCGCCTACACCGACGGAGACACCCGGACCTTATGAATATGTGATCCAGCCAAATGACACGCTGTATTTCATCATCCAGCTTCCGCCGTGGAATTATCGTAATTTCGATGTCGTCAATGAAATTCTGCGCCTGAACCCCAATATCGCCAGTGTGGATCGGCTTCCGCCCCCTGGTTCAACCATTCTAATCCCTCGCCCGACTATTCCGCCTACGCCTATTGGCTATGAACTCACGATTGCCGCTCGTCCGCCCTCGTTGCAGACGGCTCAGCTTGAAGGTGAGATACAGGTTATAGAAGTAGTGGTGCGCGAAGGCAACACGATCTTGGGGATCGCCGAGCAGAATAATACAACGCTTTCCGTGCTGCGTCGTCTCAATCCCCAGCTTGTGTTTCTGAACTGCGATTTCAGCAATCCCAGCGGCGGACCAGACTGCAATGTCCCGCTGATCGTCGGGCAGACGGTCAATGTCCCAGCGCCGACACCAACGCCGACACTCTCTCCCACCTTTTCAGGGAACGAGACTCCGCTTCCAACACCGACGTTTGCTCCACCGATTTTGGTCTTTCCACCGAATGGTGTTACGCTAACGGGAGGAACATTTCAACTGCAGTGGGTCAGCGCCGGCGTGCTGCAAGGCGATCAAGTGTATTTAATACAGATCGAAGATCGGACAACAGGCGCAAGTTTTATCGATGTAACTCGCTCAACATCGTATCCGCTGCCAGCGAACTTAGTTCCGCCCGACGAAACCCTTCATCAGATGCGCTGGCGAGTGTCAATTGCTGAGCCAAACAGCGTTGGCGATTACCAGTTTATCGGTGGTGAGGCACAGTGGCGCTCATTTCAATGGCGCGGTCGGTAATGCGCGTTAGGAGATTCTGCCGAACTCTCGCGCCAACTGATCCGCGCTAAGATGAATCAGAGTCGGGCGACCATGTGGGCATGTCAGAGGTGACTTACAGCGTTCCAACTGTCGGATCAAAGCCTGCATCTGGTCAAAACTGAGAATTTGACCCGCTTTAATTGCTGCTTGCTTGCAAACGCGCCGAATGATGATCGCTTCAGTGGCTTCGCGTCCTGGTTGTCTGCCCGTCTCCAGATCGTCGACGATCAAAGCGAGCGTCTCTATAATGTCGGTATCCGCTAACATGGCTGGCACGCTGCGCACGACAAACACGCCGCGTCCAAACGCTTCGATGATCAGCCCAATGTCAGCTAGGATGTCGAGATGCTCCTCCAGCAGGCGCTCCTCTTCGGCAGAGACCTGCACTGTTTGCGCCGCCAGCGTATACTGCGCGCTCAGTCCCTTACGGTCATGGTCTTCAAGGAACTGCTCGTAGAGGATGCGTTCATGAGCGGCGTGCTGATCGATCAGATAAAGCCCGGCAGGACCTTCCGCGACGATATAAGTGGCTGCAACCTGCCCTACCACCCGCAAAATCGGCAGCGTTCGTGGTCGATCCGGCGCGCCGAGACCGAAAGGGATCGCCGTTGGATCAGTGTCCGTCGTTTCAATGCGATGCTGCGGATATTGTCCTGGGTCTGCAAGTCCCAATGGCATGTCAATCTGGGTTTCAGCGATGCGTCCCTCAATTTCCCACAGCGAGCGCTGTGGTCGAGAACGTTGAAACAGCCGCAGTGAGGGTGTGTGTGCGTGATCGATGACTGCCCGCCTGACAGCGCGCTGAACTGCCGAAAAGACCCGATCCTGATCGCGAAAGCGAACCTCTGCTTTAGTTGGATGAACATTGACATCGACTTGATCGGGCGGCATTTCGATCATCAGAACTGAGACCGGATAGCGACCGGTCATCAGCAGCGTGTGATAAGCTTGCACCACAGCATGGGTCAGGCTGGTATCCTGAATCCATCTTCCGTTTACGAAAAGGGTGATTCGGCTTCGGTCGCTGCGGTTGAGGCTGGGCGAAGATGTATAACCTCTGACGGAAATGTCTTCGTTGTGATCATCGACTGGGAGCATGTGGCGTATCTGATCGAGACCGAGCGCTACAAAGATCACATCGATGAGTTCACCGCTGCCCGTTGTTCGAAACGACTCACGTCCGTCCTGTTCAAGCAGGAATCTGACATGCGGATAAGCCATCGCATACCGTGCGACAACGGCGGCGATCTGGCGTTTTTCCGTGAGTGCTTTCTTCATGAATTTCAGTCGGGCAGGAGTGTTGTAGAACAAATTCTCCACAGTCAGCGTTGTTCCAGTCGGAATGCCAATGCTGCGCCGCTGAACAATCACGCCGCCTTCAAGCCGCAGCAGCGTGCCGGTTTCATCGCTGCGATGCCGAGTGCTGATGGTAGTGTGGCTGACTGATGCGATGCTTGCAAGCGCTTCACCGCGAAAGCCCAGCGTTCGTATCTGGAAAAGATCGTCGGCAGTTTCTAATTTGCTGGTCGCATGGCGCGCAAATGCCAGCTCAACCTCGTTTGACTTGATGCCTGATCCATTGTCTGTGATCTGGATGTGCGAGCTGCCATCGCCTTTGGTTTGAACGATGATGCTGGTGGCTTCTGCATCAAGCGCGTTTTCGATTAGTTCTTTTACGACCGATGCTGGACGCTCAACCACTTCGCCAGCGGCGATCTGCGCAACCACTTGATCGTTAAGAATTCGAATGGTCATCGGATTGTCATCGCTGCGCGATCAAGTTGGCATTGGAAAGGGGAATACTGAAATAAAAGGTGCTGCCCTTTCCAGACTCGCTGACCACCCAAGCCTCTCCCTGATGGCGCTGCGCAACACTGCGAACGATGAATAATCCTAGTCCACTTCCTTTGGCTTTGCGCTGATGTTCCTTGCGGACTAGGCGTACATGGCGTTGAAACAGCAGCTTTTGATCCTCTGCGTCAATCCCCAGACCTGTATCCTCCACACCGATGACCAGCGCGCCGCCTTGTACCATGACATGCACCGTGATCAAGCCGCCATTCGGTGTGAACTTGATTGCATTGTCGATGAGATTGGTGATGGCGCGTTCGAGCATAAGGTTGTCTGCGTTGATGATCGGTAAGGGTTCAACTAGATTGACAGTTAGCGTCAACTCCTGCTTTTCTGCAGGGACGAGGTGATCGGCGATGATCCGCCGCACCAACATGCCGACATCACAAGGTGTTCTCTTCATCTCATAAAAGCCGGTTTCCGGATCGAATCGTCCGGCGTCTTGAATATTCTCGATCAGCGCGGTCATCTGCGCGATGCCCGAAAGCACTTTCTCGACAAATTGGGTCTGTTTTTCATTGAGAGCGCCCGCAGCGCTGAGCATACTCGCAAAGCCCCGTATCGAAGTCAGTGGTGAACGCAGATCATGCGACACTAGACGAATGAACTCATTCTGGCTGCGGTTGAGTTTGTCGATTTGTGTGATATCGCGTAAAACTGCCACCCAACCAATAAGCGATTCTTCCCCAACATTATAAAGCTGAGGCTGATAGACCTTATCGTTCGTGCGCCATGATGTCCCTGAATGGCAGGCGCTCAGAATTGCTGCAATTTCTGTGTGTGGAGCTGCGTCAGTGTACACGTGACCCACGACAGCATCGGCGGAACAGCTTAAGGTCGTTTCAGCGGCATTATTCAGCGCGAGGATCTGCCAATCTGCATCAAACACGATGATGGGGTCAGGTGAACTCATAATCAGTGAGCGCACAAGCTGATGACTGAACGATGCCGAGAACATACTTGAATCCAGTATGAGCCGATCTAGTCGATCCAATTTACTTATGATTATAGCTCTGTATTTTATTACAGCACCATTGCACCGGGCATCGCATCAAGATACGGTGGCTCCGCATGACGACTTGGGGTTACTTGCGCGCCGGCACTGTTCATGTTAGACTGCAAGAGTTTACCTTCAAATACTGGTCAATGGCGGCTTTGAAATGCCTGAGAAAATCCTGGTCGTTGACGACGATATCGATAGTCTGAAACTGATCGGCTTGATGCTGCAGCGAAATGGCTATGAAGTGATTGCTGCCAGCGTTGGCTCGCAGGCTTTAACCAAAGCTGCATCTGAACACCCTGATCTGATCATTCTTGATGTGATGATGCCGGATATGAACGGGTACGAAGTGTGCCGCAGTTTGCGTAAACACCCGGAAACTCGCGCTATTCCGATCATCATGTTCACTGCTAAGACCCTGATCGATGATAAGGTAGCTGGATTTGAGGCGGGGGCAGATGATTACCTGACTAAGCCCACACATCCTGCTGAGCTGGCATCCCGCATTCGCGCTATCCTTTCACGCAGTGTTGCGCAGCGCCCTCAAGCAATTGCCAAGGGAGCCACCATCGGCGTGATGGGGGTGAAAGGTGGTGTTGGCACAAGCACGATTGCACTCAACATTGCCGCTGCACGAATGCTCGCCGGGGACAATCCGATCATTGCTGACTTTCGGTTCGGACAGGGCAGTCTGTCATTGGCAATGGGAGCGGCACGCACTCAGGGCATGGTGAATGTGCTGTCCAAACCCATTGAAGAAATCCGACCGCGCACGATTGAGCCTGAACTTGTGGTACATCAATCAGGTCTGCGCGCGCTCTTGTCCTCGGCACGGGCTAAGGAAGCCTATTTTTCGCCACCGATAGAGTCTATCATCGCATTAGTGCGTGCGCTGAGAACGATGGGGCGTCCCGCCGTGTTTGACATTGGCGCAGGGCTGACACCGCTTATCATACAGCTTCAGAAAGAGTTGGACCGACTTGTTGTCGTTGTCGATCCCCTCCCTCTTACGTTAAGCATGGCAAGGGAAATTCTCAATGAGATTGACTCGCTGAGACCAGATAATGCAAGGGCGCAGGTCGTCGTGGTGAATCGCGCCGCCAGCAGCTCGCTTCCCTCGTGGCAGGAAGTGGAACAAATCCTAGGGCGCGAGATTCGCGCTACGATCTCGCTGGCTTCAGAATTGGTATCGCAGGCGCTCCATGTCAACATGCCGATTGTGCTTTATCAGCCAACCGCTATCGCCTCCAGCCAATTGATCAAGCTGTCAGAAGAACTGCATGTCCGCGCCCACACTGTGACAGCAGTTGAAATGCCGTGAGATTTTTCCGGGGGAGTGATGACTTCAAATCGGACATCTCCATCTTCGGGCATTCAGCTAAGTGACCCCGGTCGGCAGCTGCTAGCGCGGTATGAGCGGATCATCGAGATCAGTCAGCAGTTGGCTTCAACGCTCGATCATGTTTCGCTGCTGCGCCGGATTGTTTCGGCGGCAATGGAACTGACCGATAGCGAAACTGCTTCTATCCTCCTGCTAGACCCGAGTACAGGCGAACTCCGCTTCGAAATGGCGCCCAATATCGACTCTGGTTACGTCGACTCGATAGTTGTCCCTATGGATAGCAGCATTGCGGGTTGGGTGGTCACGCATGGCGAAGCACGTGTGATTCATGACGTGTCTAAAGAACCTAGTTTTTTCCGCAATGTCGATGAACAGATTAACTTTACCACCCGCAATATCCTTGCTGTCCCAATGCGCACGCACAACAAGGTAATCGGTGCGCTTGAGGCGCTGAATAAGCGCGGCGGTGAGCGCTACGATGACGGGGATGTGAAGATTCTCGCGACGCTTGCCGTACAAGCAGCCATTGCGATTGAGAACGCGCGCCTGTTTCAACAAAGCGACTTTATGGCAGAGATGGTGCATGAGCTGAGGACGCCATTGATGGCGCTCAAAACCAGCACAGTGCTGCTTCTGCGCTCCGATCTGCCGCGCGAAAAGATCAACGATATCGTCTCAACCATGCAGGGAGAAACCGAACGTCTGATCCGGCTGACAAGCGACTTTCTCGATCTGGCGCGCTTGGAGTCTGGTCGTACTAGGCTGGAAGTCTCGCAGTTTGATCTCACGATTCTGGTGAGAGAGTGCATTGACATTGTGACTCATCAGGCTGAAGCGCGCGGGATTAAAATTACAATTACGATCAGCGATGAACAGTTTGAGGTTGAAGGAGATCGCGGAAAGATTAAACAGGTCTTGCTTAATCTGCTAACTAATGCTATCAAATACAACCGCGATCACGGCGAAATTGTGGTCAATGCCTATCGTAGCCTTCGTCACGATGAGCCATTTGTTGAAATTGCGGTGTCCGATACGGGGTTCGGCATTTCTAAAGAGAACCAAGCCCATCTGTTTGAGAAATTCTTCCGTGTCGCTAGCACCGCCAATCATACAACCGGCACAGGACTGGGGCTGTTGATCGCTAAGCGTATTATTGAAAGCCATAAAGGCTTGATCTGGCTGGAAAGCGCAGAAGGACAGGGATCGACATTCTTTATTACACTCCCGTTAGCTTAGATATCGACTAATACTTTAAGACATCCCTGCTGTGCTGCATGTTGAACCGCCTGCACGATTTGGTCAAACGGATAGCGCGCCTCAACCAGCGAGTCAACATCTACTAATCCAGCTTCTAGCGCTCGCAGAGCTGCGTCAAAGGGACCGCAGCGGCTGCCGATCACGCGAATCTCGCCCACTGCAACACGTGATAGATTCGCTTGCGGCAGCCCTTTATAAGTGCTTTTGAGGACAATCGTCCCGCGCGGCTTGACCAGATCAAGCGCATCAGCGAAACCCTCCTGCGTCCCGGTGCAGTCTACGACCACATCCGCCTGAGCGAATGATAGTTCAGTTTTGGCTTCCGCTTGGATATGCCACTGATTTAACAGACGCGCCTGCTTTTCTCTGCGGACAACGCCGATCACTTCTGCGCCGGTCAGCCGGATTACCTGGGCGCATAACATGCCAAGCTTCCCCATTCCAACGACGATCACACGGTTGCGCGGTGAGATATGCTGTGCCTCCAGGATTTGAAATGCCGCCGCCAGCGGCTCTACAAAGACGGCTTGATCGTCGGTCACGCGGTCGGGAACGCGATGCAGGTTTGCTATGTTCAACGCCATGTAGTCTGAAAACGCGCCCTGATGCCCTGCAATCCCGACCACTGTTCGATTTCGGCAGTGGCTCGGTATACCCTTTTGGCAAAAGTCACATGTGCCATCAGCAACGTTGATCTCACCCACCACACGCGCTCCTATCCAGCTTGGGTCGCCAGAGACGACTTCAGCGACGAATTCATGTCCAAGCACACCGCTGAAATCCAGATAGCCGGCGATCAGTTCCAGATCGGTGTTGCAGATTCCTGCTCTTCGGATTTTGAGCAGCGCTTCTCCGGCGGATGCTTCAGGTGTTGGATAGCTGCGTTCGAGGCGCAGCGTTCCGTCAAAAACGAGCGCGCGCATCAGCTTGCTGGACTTTCTGCCAGTGCTGTGCGCCGATTGATGAACGGGATTTCGCCCTTCTGGATGGAAACCAAGAGCGGCACAGCGATGAAGATGGAGGAATATGTGCCGGTAAGCAGTCCAACGAACAGGGTAGCGATAAATTGTTTAATAGAGTCTCCGCCAAACAGAAGGATGGCGATCATGATGAAAAATGCATTGAGCTGCGTCGCCAAGGAGCGATGGATGGTCTCCAAAATGCTGCGGTTGATGATCGTCTCATAAGGTTCGCCGAGGTATTTGGGGATGTTTTCACGGATACGGTCGAACAGCACAATGGTGTCCTGGATGGAAAAACCTACGACGGTTAATAACGCAGTCAGGAACAGTGCATCGACTTCCCAACCGAGCAGCAGACCCATCAGCGATACAAACCCGCATACTACCAGAACATCATGCACCATCGCGGCGATGGCGCACAGTCCATACTGAACTGCATTCGGAACCTGCCGAAAGGCGATCACAATAAACCCAGTCACCACGGCTGCAGCGACCAGTACAGCGAGAATGGCGGACTGTGTGACTTCCTGCCCCACTGTTGGCGAGACCTGTTCGATACGCAGCGACTCACGATCAAGCGGAGCAAGCGCATTCAGGCTCTCAATAATCTGCTGGCTCGTGCTGGTTTCCTGGAACGATGCACGCACCGACCAGCGGTTTGCTTCTGGACTGCCCAATCGTTGAATTGTCACATCATCGCTGCCATTTACCTGGAACACCTGCCGGATATTGGCTTCCGTCGCGCCATCTTCCAGAAAGCGCAGCTCGTAGATGCTGCCCCCAATGAATTCATTGCCGAGGCGGAAAAGTGACCCGGCTGTGACGAGCGAGTACAGCATAATGATCACGCCGGGAATGATCAGCGCTGATGAGAATAGATAGAACCAGCGGCGTTTTTGAATCAGGCTAAACATACGTCATGCTCCCACCAACCAGGCGCGGCGCTCGATGGGCTGCCGCAGTAGGGTGACCAAGACCCTCAGAAAAGTGCGTGTCACGACGACTGCTGTGAACAGGTTGATGATCAGCCCGATTGCGAGCGTCACAGCGAACCCGGCGACAATACTTGCTCCCGGTGTCTGACCGAAAAAGAACAGAATGGCACAGATGATGATCGTGGAGGTGTTCGAGTCGCGAATCGAGTGCCAGGCGCGAAAGAACCCCGCTTCGATCGCGTTATCAAGTCGCTTTCCCGCGCGAATTTCTTCCTTGATGCGTTCAAAAATCAGGATGTTTCCATCAACGGCGGTTCCAATCGAGATTAGAAAACCGGTGATGGCAGGCAGCGTCAGCGTTACAGGAATCAGCTTGAACATCGAGAAGTTGATCAGGATAAACAGGATCAGCGCTAGATTTGCCGCCAGCCCAGGGACACGGTAGTAAATAAGCATGAACAGCAGCACCATCAGCACGCCAATGACGCCGGCGCGGATGCTGAGATTGATTGACTCTTGTCCTAGGGTTGCGCCGACAGTTTCGGTGGCTTCTACACGCAGCGGAATGGGCAGCGCACCGGAACGAAGCTGAAGCGCCAGCTGCCGCGCTTCCTGCTCAGTGAATCCGCCCTCGATGACGCCGCCGCTGTCGAGCTGAGCGCGGATAAATGGCGCAGACAGAACGACTCCATCCAACACGATTGCCATCGGTTGGTTGATATTTGCGCCAGTGTACTGGCTGAAGGCGGCGCTCGCTTCCGGTTTAAGATCAAAACGAATGATCCACTGCTGATTGTATTCAGCCGCTGCTGCTTGCAGATCAGCACCTGTGATCACGGTTTGGAAAGGTTGATTGGTCAATGGGTTGACCAACCTAACGATCTCATCAGCAACCTCCCCGCGCTGGCTGATGATGAGGGCTTGCTGTGTCGTTAGAATATGCCGACCGATAAACTGATCAACTTGCCCACCCAGACCGCTGAAATTGACGAATTCGAGCAGTGCCGTCTGTTGGATCGTGTTAACGGCTTCATTCGGATCTTCAACGTTGGGAAGCTCAACCAGAATACGATTATTTCCCTGCACCTGCACCGTCGGTTCCGTAACGCCAAGCGCATTTACTCGCCGAGCGACATTATTTGCTGTTTGACGTAGGTCTTCGATGGTATATGCGCTCGGTGGCAGTTCCGACTGCAGCAGCACGCGCACGCCGCCCACAATGTCGAGTCCCTGACTAAGCCTCACATTGAGGACGATGTCATCGGTTCCGTCATTGTCTAGGTCGATCCGCAGTCCTGTTGTGTCAGGCAAACTGACCCAGATGCAAAACGCCGTCAGCAGGAGAATGCCGAACAGCCATCTTCCATTGACGCTCATGCTAAGACTGTTGTCCTTCTGCGCTCTGTCTTTGCGCATTGCGAGCAAGTTCGCTGGGATCATAAGGGTGCAGCAGTGCAAATGTGACCACTCGGATCGTTACACCGTCTGCTATCTCGAGATAGGCAATGCCATTATTAGCGTCGATCTCACGGATTTTTCCAATGATGCCCCCGTGTGTGATGATCTCGTCCCCGATCTGCATCTTCCTGACCGTTTTTTGCTGCTTCTGAAACTCGCGCTGACGCGGGAAGATGACGAGCGACCAATATGCGCCCAGCCCCAATATCATCACTAAGCCTAGAATGACGAACTCTTCCATGCTGTCAAATGCCATCTGCTTGCGATGGACGCAATTATAAGCTCCCATATCTGGCAAGACAATCGAGTACTGCTTGCGGAGCAGTCGTTTTGCTCCTAAAATACCGAGCAATGTGTTCCAGCTGTTGAAGGAATAATGTATGTTCAGAAAATTTATGGCGGTCTGCCTGATTTTGGGCATCATCTCTCTGAATGCCAGTTTTGTTTTAGCGGGAGACCGGGTGCTGTCGATCAACTCGGGCGGTCAAAATACGGTGTGGTTCATCAGCGGGGAGCCTTCTCTGGTGATAAATGGCTTTGATCTGAATGCACTTGGGATCAGTTTGCCAACGACCATAGATCGGGTTGGCATTTCGGTTCAGACCGCTGTGCCTGATGCGCCGATTGACATCGTCGTCTATGAGGACGCCAACGGCGGCTCTCCACGTGATGCCCGTTTGGTCAGCCAAACTCAAGTGACGATCAATCAGGCAGGACTGGTGACAATCCCGATCAAGCCAGTGACTGTCACGCAGCCCGCTGTGTGGATCGGCTTTTATCTGCCGGTGAATTTCCGATTTTTTGCAGATGCATCCGGCACATCAACCCTCACGTATTGGGCTTGGACGCCGGGTGGTCGCTTTGACTTGGTAAACCTGGCGTCAGCTCAGGTATTCGGACCGGCTGATGGAAGCGCGCCTGTCAATATCAATATGAATGGTCGGGCGCGTATCACTGCGGAGATCGTCACCTCCAGCGCATCCGCGCCCGGACAGATCAATGTTGGCACGATCATGGGTGACGCTAGCGTGCTTCAGCCGCTTAGTGCATGTACAGACTTGTTCTACGATACTGCCGATGAATTGGTCACGTACAGCGATATCGTCAATGTTCATTGTAACATTGTTGCTTCCTATCAGGCTCCTCCTGCTCCTGTAGGATACACACAGCGCGGTTTCCTATACGATGTCTATTTCTTCAAGGCAAATGGCGTTGTCGCTTGGGGACGGTTGAGCTTCGCGCTGACGCACTGTATTCGACCTGAACCTCCATATCTGGAAAGCGCAGTGATCGGTCTTGCATATGGCGCGCCGCGCCACTGGCGCATTCTACCTACGGCGCGATTTGGAGACCTGGTTTGCGCTGAGGTTCAGTACGGCGGAAGCCTGTCCTATTTCACACGCAACTAAAGGATTTCTTAATGCGGGTTGAAACGAACGTGCGCCTGGCGCGGCGGAACCGCCAGATCGCTCAGTATTTATTTTTTGCGAGTTTCGGACTGCTGATTATCGGCTTGTTGGTGTCTAATGTGCGAGTTGGTCAGGATGATGATCTGCTGCCATTCCTAGTTCCTGCGTTGGTTTTACCGTTAGCATTTGTTGCGACGATGATTTCTGTGCGCATGACTAATCTATGGGTGCGTGTCCCGCGCCCTGAAAACGTGATTCGGGATGGTCTTAAAGGCATCAGCAATAAAAGTGTGTTGTACAATTATTATCTTTTCCCTGCTCGTCATGTGCTGATCACGCCTCAGGGGGTCTATGCGATAGTTACGCGCTTTCAGGATGGGCGCTTTACCGTTGAGGGGGACAAATGGAAAACACATCGCAGCGCGCTTGGTCGGTTTTTTAGCCTATTTCGTTTTGACAGTATCGGTAATCCATCTGAGGATGCGCGCGCCGCCGCTGCACATGTTCAGGCGCTGGTTGACCGGGTGGCGACAGGCGTAATTGTGCAGCCGCTGATCGTTTTCGTCGATCCTCGTGCTGAGGTAGAGATGATCAATCCCTCCGTTCCCGTGCTGTATCCTGATATCAAGCGGACTCCAAATCTGAAAGCCTATCTTCGCGATGTTGGCAAGGCGTCGCAGGTTTCTTTGTCCCCGCAGCAAATTCAGGAATTTGAGCAGCAGTTTCTAGATCGTGCCTAGACTATTTTTACTAACTCTGATTGCGGTTGGTTTTATACTCCGAATTCATGACATCAACCGCTTCTCTCTACGCGGCGACGAAGCTTTTACTGTTATCCATTGGATGCGTGAGCCGCTTTCGCAAACACTTGATCAGATCGCCACAGTTGATCCTCAGCCACCTCTAGCATACGCCATTTATCGTATGTGGTCGCTTCTTGTTGGATCGGATGAATATATTGTTCGGTATTTGCCTGCTCTGTTTAATGTCATAGGTATTCCTGCGCTTTATTTGTTGGGTAGGCGTTTTGCGGGTAGATATGGCGGCTGTATTGCGGCGCTTCTGTGGGCGGTTCATCCTTTTCAGATATGGCACGCTCAGGATGCTCGGAATTATGCTCTCTGGGGCGCTGCTTCGCCTATTGCGCTAGCTGCTGGGCTGCGTTTTCTTGACCGTCAGACGTGGCGGCGCGGGATTGTATATCTTGGTTCAGCTTTGACTGCATGTTATCTGTACTATTTGGAGCTATTTTTTGTTGTCGCACTTAATCTGTATGTTTTGATTATTTATCCGTATTCATCTCGTGTGCTTCGCCTCTGGTTTGTGGTACAGGTTATCCTTGGTGTTTGCTTGGCGGTATGGTTTCTTCAAGGGCGGTTGTTGTTCAGCAGCGGTTATACTGGAACAGCGCTTACTTTTGAGCCTGAGCTTCTGTTAACGTGGTTTGTTCCTACGCTGATGTTTGGTGATACTTTCTCTGTTGTAACTGCTGCTCTATTTATCTCTCTTCTTTGCTTAGTTATGCTTTTGTTAAATTGGCGTAAGCAGTATATTCTCCTGCTGTTTTGGTTTTTTGTTCCTTTGATTTGTTTGGCGGTAGTGTCTACTCGGCTGAGTGTCTTTACGCCTCGTTATGTGCTGCCTGTTTCTGTGTCGTTGGTCTTGTTAGTTGTGATTGCTGTACCGAGACTTGGCTGGTCTGGCTTGATTTTTGGATCTTTGGTGATGGTGTTTTCGATCTTTAGTTTGTTTGGTTATTTTGGTGTTTTTAATGACTATACGAAATCACCCGATTGGCGGGCTTTAGCATCATACCTGCGAGAGAGGACGCATTCGAGTGATCTGGTGATCCAGTCTGCGGCTGATGAGGCTTTTACATTCTATTTTGAAGAGCATCATGTGCCAGGAACAGCAATTCGCCTTCCAGCCAACCCATACCAAGCCGAATCGGAGATCACCTCGATTGCAGAAGCGGCGCTTCGAACTTATTCAAGTATCTGGGTTGTCACTGATCCTCCTCTTGGATGGGATAATGGGACTGTTGTGTTGCGTTGGTTTAATGACCATGCACAATTACTCCGAATGACTCAGATCGACACCCTGCCCATCCGTCAGTTTGCTTCATGGCAGGTCGAGTCGAACTCAGAGCAACCCCTAGCACAGTTCGATGAGATAGCTGCGCTGCTGGGCGCAACGATTGCTCCCTTAACCGAACCTAGCGGCGAACAGACGGTATGGCTGGAGTGGCTTCCGCTGCGGACAACAGGCACTCCGCTCAAGGTTTTCGTCCATGTAATCGGCGGGATCAATCCCGCAAGCGGAACGCCGCTTTGGTCACAGGATGACCAGTTCCCACAGGACGGGCGCTTGAACTCGACCACTTGGGAGACCGCGCCGTTTCGCGATGTCTATGCGCTTCCGGTCGCAAATCTCCCCGCCGGTGAGTATCAGGTGGTTGTGGGATGGTATGATCCGACAACCAATCAGCGCCTTACGGTGACCGACTCGCAAAGCGCTGACTTCTTCAAGATTGGTTCCCTGATCATCCCTTGAGCATCGTTCAGGCAAGCTCCTGAAGGCGCTGCTGCCATTTCTCGATGAGCCGGTTATAGGCTGCTTCGCTGATCTCGCCATTCGCAAACCGCACATCCAGCGCATCGATCAAAGCTTGTATTTCCGCCTTCGTCTGTGGAGCCGGCGGAGCGGCTGTTGGCGGCGCAGCTGAGGCATCGCCTCCCCTCTCCTGCATCATTTTCATCATCAACTGCTGCATCATCATCTGCTGCTGCGCCAACTGCTGCTGAAGCGCATTCATATCTGGGTTCATTGCAGCGCCGAGCGTTTGTCCAACACCGAGACCGATCCCTGCGCCAGCCAGCGCCCCACCCATACCTTCGTTGGACGCCGCTTTTTCTGCAATCTCTAAACGCCGCAGACGTTCGAACGCATCAAAATCTGTGAGGTAATCGCGCAGTTCGTCGATAGTGACGTTCTCTTTAGCGCGGAACGGCACGGCTTCAAACGCTTTGATCCGCATCCCCAACGCCTGGAATTTCTCGTTCAGCTTGACCAGCATCGCGCCCTTCAGGTCGCTGAGGATGCGGTTGACATCGCCGACGCTCTGCGCGCCTGACTTCATCAACAGTTCAGCGATCTCGGCAAGCAGCATCGCCTGAATCCGGTCCTTAATGTCGCTCAGCCGCACAACCGGCAAATTGACCGCATACTGTTTGACGAACCGACCCGGATCATCTACGCCAATATCGATCACGCCATGACCAATAAGCAGCACCACGCCTAGCCCACGCCCAGGCGTTTCTAAGACAATTGGCGGATTCGTTCCCCAGCCCACCTGCGGCATATCGCGCATGTTGACGAAGTAAAGTTCCGCCGTGAACGGCGTGCGTCCGCTGGTCGCCAAGCCGATTAGATTGGAGAGGATCGGCAGATTCGCCGTTGACAGCGTGTGCCGTCCAGGCCTCAGCACATCCAACGCCTGTCCCGCCCGGAAAAAGACCGCCGCCTGTGACTCCGAGACGATCACCTGCGACCCCATCCTGAAATCGCCCTGCCCACGCTGCGGCTCTTTCCAAACCAGCTCATCCGCGCTGACAAAGGTATGATCGACTACATCAATAATTCGCGCCATTGTATTTAGCCCCTATTTCATCAAGGACTGATCAAGATTGGTCAGAACCTGCTCACGCAGCGAAAAAGCCTCATTTGCCTCAACTGATAAAGCATCAATATCGGCAATCGCCGCATCGATACCGGCGTTATCCTGTATTGCGTTCTCCAGCGCATCTAGGGCGGAGTCGATTCGATCCACATAGTTGATCAGCGCTTCATCGAAGCTGTAAATCATTTCAAGCGCGTTTTGATCGATCTTAACGGCGGAGTCGAAAGCCGAATAGCCGGGCATCGCGGCTGCGACCCGATCCCGATACGTTTGCAGCTTGAGCTTGACGCTCGCAGTCTGGCTCATGAGCGCCATGCTGCCTTTATCCAGCAGCCTGCGCTCAAGCTGAATCAGCCGCTGAATCCGCCGAGCGAGCAAATCCGCAATGTAGTCGCGCAGCATCCGATCTGCCGTGCGGCGGGTCGCCTCTTCGAGATAGCCGCGAAATCCGGGAATGCGCGCAAGCAGCTTTTCAAAGTCTCCGCGCTGGTTGACAATGCGATCATACAGCTCAGACATAGCCTCCTGCTCCTTCTGTTCCTAATACTGAATGCGAAAACCGCCTCAAGACAGCTGCAGACGCCTAGTCAAGACAGGAAATATTCAGTGCCGCAGTACTTGCAGACCACAATGCCTTTACCAGCCAGCACGATCTCGCCGCCGCAGTTTTTGCATCTGTCCAGAGCACGCAGGTTAGCGGCTTCAGCAGAATACAGCATGCCATCATTCCAATTGACGTAACCACTGAAGACCTGAAGCCCTACCAGCTCATGCACCATATTCTTGACTGTGTCAGCGCTGATGCCCAATTCAATTGCCAGATTCGAGATCGTCACCTGTCCACGGCTTTTCACAATGTCAAGAAGCTGGCGCTGCTTCTGCATCACTGATTCCTGCTGCGCTTCTCTGCCGCCTTGGACGAATAGATAAATACCAAAACCGGTTAACAACGCGACGGGAATAAACGCCAGCCCCGCGCCAACGAGCGCTCCGCCACTGGTGAGCGCTCCCGAAGCGACCTGCGATGCTAGCCACAGCCCCGCAATCAGCGCGACGCCAATGCCTGCAACCGTCAGAATAACCCCAATCAAGCGATTTCCGTTCATCGTTTTCCTTCGCCCAATCAACCGAATCCGCGCGAGCCGCCGCCGCTTCCGCCCCCGCCGCTGAATCCGCCTCCGCTGAAGCTCCCTCCACCCCACCGTCCGCTGCTAGAGGACTGCGGAACACTGGTGAAAATGCTCGATGCTGAATTCAGCATCGTCGAAAGCCCGGTGGACAGCGACTCCAGACCGCGCGATAAACCGCCTGACATGCTGTCCAGTCCAGACCCGCCAGCACGCGCTAGATCGCCGGGCAGTCCTCCGGCGGTTTCAGCCGGATTGAACGGCGTACCAGGAGTGTAACGGCGGTAATAGCCGCCGCGATAGATTGGGATGTACCAAGGCGGCATCGGCACTGACTCCACTTGTCGGAAGCGCCGCATCCAGACCCTGTCTAAGCCAAACGCAATCGCATACGGTAGAAATTCATCAAACTTGGAAGATGCTGCCTCCAAATCGCTGTATTTCTCTAAATTTCTCAGGTATTCCCTGAAGGCATTCCAACGCGCCGCCTCCAGCGCGCCGTGCGGCGTTTTTGAACTCATCGCCATCCCAGCAATGAAAACGGAAAACGCAGCGATAATGATGGCGATAGGGATGGCAAAGATCAGCACACTGAAATCAGACAGCGGGCTGGTAACAAAAAAACCTGCGATACCAACGATCAACAAAAACACGCCCAAGGTTGACCAACGTGAACGGGTTGTTTCAGGATTGATCGCAAACAAATTCTCTCGGACAAGCTCCTTATAAAGCGCTGACTGAATACGCGGAACCACGGTGTAGAACTTGTTGCGCAGATCGCTCAGTCTCTTTTCAAGGCTTTTGCCGCTGAACACCCCACGCAGCAGAATCCGTTCATATTCGCGTAGATCATCCAGCTGCTTATCGGTGCGCTTAAAGACGAATTCACTGTTCTGAATCGTCCCAAATAAACTTGCCGCCTTTTCTTCCTCAATCACCAGATAACCACGACGCGCCAGGTCGATCAGCGTTGCCAGAATATCCCGCATATCGGCTGTTTCATCCAACAACGCCCCCACAACTCCCGGAGGCAGCTTTGAAGGAAGCTCCGCCAGATACTGCGGCACGGGTCCAACTTCCGGATCGCGTCCATGCGTCCGCCAGCGCGCATACACCGCCAGCGGCACACCCAAGCCGATCAGCATCGACAGCAGGCATGTTCCAATGTTGACCAGCGGAAGCACATTTTCTTCAAAACTGCGCCGTTCATCAAAAGCCACCTGCCAGCTCGACTGACGCGCCTCCGGAGTGTGTGGGTACTGCACGCGGATGCTGAAGCCCTCGCTGCCAGTCAACCCGTTCACTGCGGTCGCAGTAATAATATTGTCCTTGACCTCGATCTCACCGGTTGCTCCATAAGTCTCGATGGGGTCAATGCCCTCGCGGGGCGCAAGATTTTCAGGCAAGACGACTGTCACTTGCGCGCTGCGAATGGGAAATCCAAAATGTTCCTCAGGAATGGCATCCCACCAGAGCTGATCCCCACCCTCATACACGCGCAGCGCACCAGTGACACGGTATGCAATCTCAATCGAAAGGGTTTCATCGGTGACTTGATTGGGAAAGTAATAGGTCATATTATAATCGCCCGCGCTTCGACTCAAGCAGAATGAACCAGGAAGCGAGCGATTACAATCCTGCTCCAAACGCACCCCATTCACGGTGACGCGCATTTGATCGACCCGTTCAAGGCGCGCTGCGGGCAGCGTGAAGTTCCCAAACCGGAATGCCCCATTGAAGGTGACGCGATGGCTTTCAGTGACATTGAATTGGTTCTGCCGCACATCGACCGCGTCAATCCGAACATTCCATTCATCCCATATCAGGCTGCGGTCTTGTGCTTGAACACTTCCTGTGACAATCAGCAGTGCGATAGTCAGCAGCAGTACCGTGCGTCGCATATCCTCCCCTTTGGTTTCCGGTCAATCACGCTCAATTTGCGCAGTCGAATGCTCAGCCCTGATCGCCTGCTACTGCGTCTTGCCGCTGTGTTGAGGTCGATTCCGAATCTTCGCGCAGTTGCGCTAAATAAGGACGGGGATCAAAGTGCAGTGGGATTTCATAAGTGGTATTCAAGACTTCCAAATCAACGATCCGGCTCATCTTGAGTGTGCGAATCTTGCCCATCTGACTATCCTTGCCGACAATATAGACCGTGCCATGCGGCATCAGCTCCACAAAATAGATGAGCATTTCCATTTCAAGAAATGTTCGTCGCTCAGGGTTATCACGATCCCGCGTCCAATAGCGCAGTTTGACACGGCGGTGTTCAACCCACGCTTTAGTCAGTTGATTAAAGTATCCCCGGTCGCCGCTTTGCTCAGTCTGCTCTCTTTCACTTCGGTAGCCTGCATGAACGGCTATAGACTCCGGCACGATATGAGTCAGATGGCGCAGCGCCGACTCAAGCGACGCATTGCGCACATGCGCGTGCCGAGCAATCGCAGCTGCTGCAAGCAGCAGCTGCAGCGCTTCATCACAGCTCAGACGCAGCGGCGCACGATACGCCGCGCGATCAATGCTGAAGCGCCCATCTTTCTGGTAAATCGGAACCCCTAGTTCAGAAAGCAGCGCAAGGTCGCGATAAACTGTCCGCCGGTCAACACCACATGCCGCCGCAAGCTCAACCGCGCGCAGCCCGCGAACACTCCGCGCTAGAATCTGTTCAATACGCAACAGCCGCTCTGATCGGCTCATGTGAGGCGTTGGCACAAGCTCTTCCTTAATCCATAGACACTGCTGGCAGTATAGCAGCAAACGTCAAATCGTGCCTATCGGCTCGTCTTAGCCGCCAAAACGGGACTGAAAGACCGCAATGTAAAGCGGGATCAGACAAGCCACCGCAAAAAACGCAAGCACGCCCAAACCAATCGTCAGTGCATCGAGCGCAGCGGGCGCTTCCGGGCGTGGCGGATAAGGCTGCGCGTAGCTCAACGGCGCGTACTGCTGGCTGGTATTTCCCGATGGCGTCTGATACCCCGGCGCGTATCCTGGTGGGGCTGGATAAGATACCTGCGGCAACGGGTATGGGTTTGGTGCATTTGGCGCGAGATCGTAGCGCTGCGTTGGCGGCTGATCGCTCCCGCCTGATCTGAAAGACGACGGCGCAGGATAGGTCGAGCTAGGCTGCGGAGGTATGGATTTTGACGCGCCAGCCGAAGACTCCGGCACAGAGGGAGTCGACGGCGTGGGCTGCACAACTGGCGGTTGATTTCGAACTGTGGGTATAACCGGCGCGCTCATTGGTCGCGCCGCTGGCAGCGACTCAAAGCCGCGCTCCTTAAATGTGCGTAGAATCTGCCCCAGTTGATCAGCAACTCGGTAGCGCGCGCTCGGCTCCTTGCTCATCGTCTTGTAAACCACATTCGCCAGCGCCTTCGGAACATCAGGGTTGAAATCGGTCACCATCGGCACAGTTTCGCGAATGTGCGCCAGCGCCAGTTCCTGCTGATTACTTCCCGTATACGGGAGCTGACCAGTCAGCATCTCAAACAGCACAATGCCAATCGAATACACATCCGATGCCGTTGTTGGACGTTCACCGCGCGCTTGTTCGGGGGCGAAATAATGCGGGCTTCCCCACACGACCGACACTTTCTCACCCTGCTGCGCGTTGGTAAGCGCCTGCGCAATGCCAAAGTCCGTCACTTTGACCATATCATCCTTGTTGACCAGAATATTCTGCGGCTTGATGTCAGCATGAACCCAGCCCGCCCGATGCGCAAACCCGATCCCATCGCATATCTGGATTGCCAGGGAAAGCACACGATCCAGCGGGAGTCTGCCTTCAGCCTTGATGATGCGCTTCAGGTCTTGCCCTTCTACAAACTCCATCACGATGTAATAGGTCAGTCCGTCGTTGCTGAAGTCGTGAATTGTGACGATATTGGGATGGGTGAAGTTCGCGACGCTGCGTGCCTCTTGGCGAAAGCGCGCCAGAAACGCGGGATCGCTGGTCAAAGTTGGACGCAGAATCTTGACCGCAACAATGCGCCCCAGTGACAAATCCTGCGCGCGATAGATGACTGCCATGCCGCCTGATCCCTGCTGCTGCAGGAGTCGAAAACGCCCATTCAGCACCACTTCATTGTTGTTCATTGACTCATTCTCTCTCAAGCACGCTTCTCAAGGACGCATGAGCGGATCGTATAGATGCCGATATTCTAACAGCGCGCTGCGATCTGTCATACTTGCAATATAATCCGCCACTACGCGATGAAGCGGAAGCCGACTCAGCATCGCCTGATAGGACTCAGGCAGTTGCCTCGGTTCTTCGATCAGCGTCTCAAAGATCTGGACAATGAAGCGCTCAGCGCGCTTTTTCATGCGCACAATGCGAAAACTGTAATACATATGCTCAGACAAATACGCTTTGAGCGCCGCGCTCAGCGCGCGCGCTTCCGCCCCATACTGCACAATATTGTAATCAAGCTGCTGAACCTCGCGTGGGGCATTGACGCCGCTCTCCTCGAGACATCTGACCGACTCATCCAGGATGCTGTCTACCATAAACCCGATCAATTCGCGGATGAACACATGCCGATCAACTTCATTTAAAGCATTTCCATTCCAGTTCAAGCGTTCGCAGAGTAAGCGCCACACGGCAAGTTCACGCAGCCCCTCCGGATGGAGCAGCCCAGCGCGCAGTCCATCATCCAGATCGTGTGCATTGTACGCGACTTCGTCCGCGATGTCTGCAATCTGCGCCTCCAAGCTGGCGCGCAAATGCGGGTCAAAGCCCAGCATTGCGCCGATGTTATCATGGGTCTCATGCTTGGCGATCCCTTCAAGGGTTTCCCAGGTGAGATTCAATCCGGGAAAAGCTGGGTATCGGGTTTCAAGTTCAGTGACCACACGATAGCTCTGATGATTGTGATTGAAGCCGCCCTGATCGCGCATCAACTCATTCAGAGCATCCTCCCCAGCATGACCGAACGGCGGATGACCCAGATCATGCGCAAGTGCAACAGCTTCAACCAAGTCCTGATTAGCGCCAAGCGCTCGCGCAATCGTGCGTCCGATCTGCGCCACCTCTAGGGTGTGCGTCAAACGGGTTCGGTAGTAATCACCTTCATCATTGACAAAGACCTGAGTTTTGTATTCCAGTCTCCGAAACGCCGCCGCGTGGACAATTCGGTCGCGGTCGCGCTGGAATACAGTCCGATAGCGTGGTTCTGGTTCAGGATAGGCGCGCCCTCGGCTGTCAGCACTCCGCAGCGCATAGGGTGCAAGGACATCTGACTCAATCTGTTCCAGTTTTTTTCGATCAAAAACCATACTATATACCCTTCACCTGTTTATTCATTGTAATGTGATTTGTCTTGCCTGACTTACCGGATATGTGATCGCCTTTAGGAAGCGCTATAATAGAGTGTGTTAGAGATTTGTCGGAGGAGAGCATGGATATCAATCAAGCGGCGCGAATGATCGAATGGCTGGACGAGGAACGCCGACGCGACAAACAAACCATCGCCACCTTACAGGAGCGTTTGTCTCAGCAGCAGGACGCAATTGATACTCTCCTCAAACGCATTAACAGCATCGAGTCCGACCAGTCCGTCCTGCGCATGCAGACCCTACCGGTGGGACGCGATGCAGAAATCATGGAGACGCTGCGCAAGGAAATGCACCAGCTCATCGAAAGCATCGAATCCAAACGACTCACGGCTGAACGCGAAGCCGAACGCCGCATGGAGATTGCGCGCGATAACATGATGCGCCCCGTTCGAGACATGATCGACAAACTTAGCAATCTGGAGCGGCGCACCACTGAGCTGCCCGCTATCAGTGTGGAAAAAGATCGTCTTGGGGCATCGATCTCGTCGCTTCAGCAGCGGCTTGATGATCTCTACAAGCGGTTTGAAGAACCTGACCGCCGCCTCGCATTCCTGGAAGAGCAGCGCCGAACCGACTCGCGGCGGATCGGCGAGCTTGAGAGCGAACTACCTGAGCTGCGCAAGACGATCGACAGCATTAAGCCGAAAACCACCCTGCTTGAAGACCTCTCCCTGCGCAACGAACGCCGGATTCAGGAATTGCAGACCGCCGAGCGTGATCGTCGGGAACAGATTCAGCAGTTTATCGATCAGCAAAATCTGCTCCTTCAACAGCGCGACCAGCAGATCGCTGAAATCTTGAAACGGTTCGGAGAGCAAGACAGCCAGATGCAGCGCAACATCGAACGCTTCGAAACTTGGTCGGAAGCATATCGCGAGATGAAGCGCATTATCGATGATTTCGAACGGCTCGGCGAACGCATCGAACGGCGCACCAACGAAGTGGCAGAAATGCAGCGTTTGAGCGAGGAGCGCTTCCGCACTGAGTGGAACGATTGGCGCGGTGATGATCAACGCCGATGGAAACAGTTCACCCTATCCACCGATGAGATCTGGCGGCAGCACGATAAAGAATTTGAGCATTACGTCGCATTGATCAACGAAATGCTTGAGAAATTCCCACCGATTCAGGACGCAATTGACCGCCTGTGGAGTCTAGAGCGCGAGCGCGCCCAACTTTACCGCGAGCGCTATCAAGCGCTTCTGATGACCTATGACACTCATCCAACTGCATTGTCAGCGGCGGGTTCTTCTGCTGCCAGCCGAGTCGACTCGGGAAACGGGGCGAAAAACGGCGCAACATCATGAGAAGGCAGGCGCTGGGCGGCATGCAGCATAAGCGCTGTCACAAGCGGAGTGGTATCATTTCCTGCGTCGGTTCATCGCGCTCAATGCGCTGTATCTGCGCGCCCAACTCTCTGAGCTTTTCATCGACCCGCTCATACCCTTTGTCGATCTGATGGACATTCGAGATGCGCGTCTGCCCGCGCGCGCTCAGTGCCGCCAGCAGCAGCGCCATGCCCGCCCGAATATCCGGGCTTGAGATGTAGGGCGCACTTCGAAGCGTTCCCGGACCCTGCACCAGAACCCGATGCGGATCGCATAAAGTGATGCGCGCCCCCATCCGCATCAGCTTATCGGTGAAAAAAAAGCGGCTTTCATACATCCAGTCGTGAAACAGCACCGCGCCCGCGCTTTGGGTCGCGATGACAAGCGCAATGCTCATCAGGTCGGGCGGAAAGCCGGGCCACGGCTGCGCTTTAATGATCGGAATGCGATTACCCAAATCGGGGATGACCGTGAGCGGCTGCGAAGCTGGGACGAACACATCATCTCCGCGTCGTTCAAAGACCACCCCAAGCCGTTCAAAGATCAGCCCCACCATATCCAGATAGTCGGGGTCAGCCTGACGGATCAGAATTTCTCCACCCGTCACGACCGCGGCGCCGATGTAACTGCCAGCTTCCATATAATCTGCGCCTACTCGTGCTTGACCACCATGCAGCGAGCAAACGCCCTGTATTATCAGTTGGTTGGAGCCAACGCCTTCGATCTGCGCACCCATACTGACGAGCATTCTGCACAAATCCTGAATGTGCGGCTCGGACGCCGCATTGCGGATGCGCGTTTTGCCTTCTGCAAGCACAGCCGCCATGATCGCGTTCTCAGTTGCGGTGACACTTGCTTCAATTAACAAGATATCCGTGCCGATCAGTTTATCCGCGCGCATGTGAAAGCCGAATCCGGCTTCATAGTCGATCTGAGCGCCAAGTTTGCGCAGTGCAAACACGTGCATATCGAGACGGCGCTCCCCAATTGCGTCGCCACCCGGAAGCGGCAGATGCACTTCACCTGCCCGCGCCAGCATTGGACCCGCCAGCACAATACTAGAACGCATTTTGGCTGCGAGGATCGGATCGAGGGTGGTTGTTGACACAGACCGAGCATGGACGCGCAGTTCTCCCGGAGCCACCCAGTTGATCTCAACGCCAAGCTGGCGCAGAATGTCAATTTGCGTGCGGACATCGCCAATGTCGGGCATGTTAGTCAGCGTGACCGGCTCGTCTGTCAGCAGGCAGGCTGCCAGCATCTTCAGCGCCGCGTTCTTGTTTCCGCTTACAGTCACTTCCCCGCGCAGGGGCAGACCGCCCTCAATGATGAATTCCTGCATTGGCTTTTCGTCCCCTCAATCACCGCTTCATTGTAGCGAAAGCATCTGCGTTGACAACACGATCTCGCTTCGCTATACTGACGTCAGCTTGGAAACAGGACATAAGTCGATGAAGTGCCATCATCACGCTAATCAAATCGTTTCAAACCGCGCGGTGGTGGCGTAAACACGGACATTTGCGAACGCTGGCTCAAATCTGTGTCCCCTCCCACTGGTGGGGATTTTTCGTTTCTGTCTGGGAAAGGCAGATTGCATGTTAGCCGTGATCGATTATGGCGCTGGTAATCTTCGCAGCGTACTTCACGCCCTCACGTATCTCGGCGTGGAAAGTATGCGCGTCATCCGCAGTCCGCATGAGCTGCGCGGCGCGGATCGGATTATCCTACCCGGAGTTGGGGCATTTGGCGCTGGAATGCAGAAGCTGCATGAGCAAAATCTGATCCCCGCGATCAAGGATGCCGTATTTGCAGGCATACCCTATCTTGGTATCTGCCTGGGGATGCAGTTTCTGTTCGAATACAGCGACGAGATGGGTCATCATGAAGGGCTGGGGCTGCTCCCCGGATATGTGACGCGCTTTCCGAACCTGCCTGGCTATAAAGTTCCGCATATGGGCTGGAATGAGATCAAACCAGCCCGACCTTCCCCGCTGCTCCAGGGTATAAATGGCGGATATGCCTATTTTGTTCACAGCTATCACTGTGTGCCGCGCCAAGAGAAGGATATCATACTGCAAGTGAACTATGGCATTCAAGTGACTGCTGCTGTCCAGCGCGATAATCTGTATGGCGTTCAGTTCCATCCCGAAAAGAGCCAGCAAACCGGGCTGAAAATCCTGTCCAATTTCCTGGAGATCGAACGATGATCATCTATCCGTCGCTCGACGTGCGGCATGGCAAAGTCGTCCGTCTGCGCGAAGGCGATCCCTCGCGCCAGGTGGTGTTCAGCAACAACCCACTGGAAACGGCGCGCCGCTGGATCGACGAGGGCGCGCAGTGGCTGCACATGGTCAATCTGGATGGCGCGTTTTCTGAAGCTAACGATACCCTGTCAACGCTGCGCCAAGTGGCAAGCATTGCGGCATTGTTTGGCGTGCGCGTCCAGTTTGCAGGCGGACTGCGATCAGCAGCCGACGTTGAGCGAGCGATTGCATCCGGCGCGGCGCGGGTCATCCTAGGAACACTCGCGCTGACCGATCCAAACCGCGTTGTGGCAGCGGTTGAACGCTATGGCGCTGAGCGCGTCGGTATCGCGCTGGATGCGCGCGGCGGCAAAATCACCACGCACGGCTGGACTGCAACCAGCGAGACTACCCCAGTTGAACTAGGACGGGCGATGGCGGCGCAGGGGGTCATTCATGCGCTCTACACCGATGTCACCCGCGACGGTGGGCTTGGGGGCGTAGATGTCGTCGAGGCGACCCGGATCGCGCAAGACACTGGGCTGCAGGTGATTGCATCAGGCGGCGTGTCCTCAACCGACGACATTCGAGCGCTAGCAGAGAGCGGTGTCGTCGCCGGCGTAGTGATCGGGATGGCGCTTTATGAAGGCAAAATCACACTGAAAGAGGCGCTCGATGCATCAAGAGGATAAGCGATGTTAGCAAAACGCATTATTCCCTGCCTAGATGTGTTGAACGGGCGGGTGGTCAAGGGGGTCAACTTCGTTGACCTGCGCGATGCCGGCGATCCAGTTGAGCAGGCGTCAATTTATGATCGTGAAGGCGCGGATGAGCTGGTCTTTCTAGACATCACTGCTTCTCATGAGAATCGTAATACAACACTAGAGATGGTTCGCCATGTCGCAGACAGCATCTTCATCCCCTTCTGCGTCGGCGGCGGCATCCGGTCCCTCGATGACATTCGGGCAACGCTGCTCGCCGGCGCTGACAAAGTCAGCATCAACAGCGCCGCTGTGCGCAATCCAGACCTGATCAATCAGGGCGCGTGGGGGTTTGGCAGTCAGTGCATCGTCGTCGCCATCGATCCCAAGTGGGTCGATAGGCGCTATGAAGTGTTCATCAACGGCGGGCGCGTACCAACAGGACTGGATGCGGTCGCTTGGGCGCGCGAAGTTGAAAAGCGCGGCGCAGGCGAAATTCTGCTCACCAGCATGGATCGCGATGGGACGAAAACGGGCTACAACATCGAACTGACACGCCTGATCGCCGAAGCGGTCAGCATCCCCGTGATCGCGTCAGGCGGCGCGGGTTCAATGGCAGACTTCCTCAATGTGCTTACAGTAGGTAAAGCCGATGCCGCGCTTGCCGCCTCCCTATTTCACTTCAACGAAATTCGCATCGACGCCCTAAAGCGCTTTCTCGCGGCTGAAAATGTTCCAGTGCGCTTAACAGGATGGGAAAGACGATGATCGACAAATCGGCTGTTCGTATTGCTGAGTTAAAATTCGACGACAATGGGCTGATACCCGCTGTTGTTCAGGATGCGCAGACCCACGCCGTGCTAATGGTCGCCTACATGAACGCCGAGTCGCTCCGCTTGACTCTGGAGACAGGTGAAGCGGTATTCTGGAGCCGCAGTCGTAACGCGCTGTGGCACAAAGGGGCGACATCAGGAAACATTCAGCGCGTTCAGGAGATACGGGTTGACTGCGATGAGGACACACTGCTCCTGCGCGTTGAGCCAGCAGGTGCAGCCTGTCATACAGGCGAATACTCGTGTTTCTACCGAGAGCTTGAACGATGACCGACATGATCAGCCAGTTGGAAGCCATCATCGCCGACCGTAAAGCAAATCCAAAACCGTCGAGCTATACCAATGCCCTGCTCGACCAAGGAATTCAAGCGGTGGCGCAGAAAGTCGGTGAGGAAGCGGTGGAAGTTGTGATCGCCGCGCTCAGCCAGAGCCGCGAACGGCAGATCGATGAACTTGCCGACCTTTTCTATCATACGCTGGTGTTAATGGCGCATCAGAATATCAGCCTCGATGAGGTGCGCGCCGTGCTTCAACAGCGCCACCAGCCCAAACAGGAGTAGGTTTTGACTTTGGCACCTATAGACCGTTTCATCGGCGAAACCAGCTTCTACGTTCGTTATGCCGAAACAGACGCCATGGGAATTGTCCACCATGCCAGCTATATCCTCTATTTTGAGGAGGGACGGACAAACTACGCGCGCCAGCGCGGACACGACTACGCCAGCTTTGAGCGCAGCGGACTCTATCTGACGGTCACTGAAATCAGCGCGCGCTATGTCAAGCCAGCCGTGTATGGTCAAAAGCTGACCGTCCGCTGCTGGATTAGAGAGATAAAGAGCCGTGGACTCAAGTTCGAGTATGAGATCATTGACGCCGACACTGGCGCGCTGCATGTCACTGGCTTCACCAAACACATCTGCATCAGCAAAGATGGGCATGTGGCATCCATTCCTGCAGCATGGCGCGCCTGGGGAGCATGATCACCGGAGAGCGACAGCGCCGGGCAGGTAATAGCCGCGATAGAATGCCCGCGCTGGCGCGCGATTCATATACCACAGGACATACAGCGGTATCAGCACCGTCAGGATCAGGCGGATGTTGAGAAACGCTGTTGCAATCGATGCGCCTGAGTCGATTCCTTCGTAAATTGTGGAAGGCTGGTTCAGCGCCGCAGCCGTTGTCACCAGCGTCACAGCGGTTAAAGTGACCACAGCAAAAGCCATGATCCAGCGGATCGAACGAGGACGACCGCGCCATGCCGCTGCTCCAATCACCAGAAATACACAGCCGGTTGCAGCTTGGAACCACAAAACTGCATCTGACACGCCGCGAAATTCTCCGCCGTAGGCAAACGCTGGCAGATCGTTACCCAATGACAGCCCCTGCTCAGCTTCTCTCAGCCGCCGCTCAAGCAGCAGGATCGCCCCTGCCTGCATGATCGGCAGGATAGAAAACCACATGATGCTGACCAGGATCGCCAGCGACAATCCCAAAGTCCGAGGTGGACGCTGCCCAGTATGCTTTGACTCAATCACACCCATGAATGCTCCTCATGGTATAAGCCCCTCATACCACCCACACTAGCGCGCGCCCCGATGGTAGATCAGATAAAACATGTTATACTAACGATCATGTTTCCAAATAAATAGGGTTTTTTCGTATGAGCGTCCGACCCATCCTTGAACGCATCAACGCTCAGTTCAATCATTACACCTCACAAACGCGCGTAACCCTGTTCCACCCCGCAAGTCGATATCGTTCTCCATTCATCGCTTATTTACATGAAACTGCGACTTGCCCCCTATTTTACTACGGGCTGGGGCAAGATGATGCTAACCTGGAGTCTTTTGTTCGCGCCCTCACTTACCGAATCGCGCTCAGTGAACCGCTGTTTGGCGCACACGTGAACGCGCTCGAGGACTCGGATTGGTCACAAACCAGTGTGGTCGCCAATGCCTTTCTCACCGATCTGCGACAGCTCGACTTTGAGCGCTATATGCTTATTTTAGACGATTATGATCGCAGCGACAGTTCGGATCAGGTTCAAAGATTTCTTGAAAAGCTGATCACTGAGCTTCCGCCGCAGTGCCACCTGATTCTCAACAGCCGCACTATCCCCCGTTTACCCTGGACAGCGATGATCGCCCAACGCTATGCCTTGATCCTGCGCGACGATCAGTTGGTCAAAGCCGACTTTTATGGCACAGCGCAGCGCGGCGGCACGCCCCTTGAAGTCAATGCGTTGGGGCCGGGCTTTGTCGTCTTCAAGGATCGCCTGATCGATAACTGGGAGGGTCATCTACCCAGACTGCTGTTTTTCTTCGCACTTGACCGCCCGATGATCACCCGATCCGAGATATGCCAGGCATTCTGGGAGGAACTGGACAGCGATCAGGCAGTGAACGTATTTCACGTGACCAAGCGCCGCCTGCACAAGGCGCTTAACGCTGATGTTCTGGTACATGAAAACGGCTTTTATCGGATCAATCCAGCGCTTGACTTGTATTACGACACCGCTGTCTTTGTCAGCCAGCTTCTAGAGGGACGTGAGGAAAATAATCCTGAGCGCGTGGACGCTTATCAGCGCGCAGTTGAGCTATATCGGGGTCATTTTCTACAGGGACATCAGGACTCATGGATTGTCGAGCGGCGCGCAAGTTATCTTGCTGGATACCTTGAGGCATTAAACGCAATTGCTGACCACTGGACTGAACGACAGCGCCCTGAAATCGCGCTCAGCGTTTATCAACGCGCAGCCGCGCTGACCGAGACGCTCAACGAGGACATCCATCGAAAGATTATGCGCCTTTATCTGAAAATGGGAAGGAGGAGCGAGGCGGCGGCGCATCTTCAGCGCGTCGCCGAAGTTGCCGCGCGCGCAAATCGTGCGCTTGAACCTGAAACAGCCTTACTGCGCGACGAAATTCTTGCCCGCGCTTGATGACCTGCGTTCCAAGCCCAGGCTGACGCCGTCTGTCTTTTGCCCCTGACAGGACTCGAACCTGTAACCTCAGACTTAGAAGGTCTTTGCTCTATCCATTAAGCTACAGGGGCATTTGCCAGGATTGTATACATCCCCTTGAAACGTGTCAAGCAGACTGGCAGTTCGCTCTTTTGTGCCAATTCGAAGTAGAAGCGTTTGAGAAAGCGGCTAAGTTGATATATAATGATATTCCTAAAAGATCGCCTTCTTCCCTAAGTGACACCCAATCTAAGTAAGGCGCAGTTTCACAATCTCACCCGTTTGTTCCGAACGATTGGATTGGCAGCTCAGAGGATGAGGAGCTCAGATGGTTGATAAGGATTTCGCTGCCGTGAATCGGCAGACCGAAGATCAGATTAAGGTGCTGGAAGGCTTAGACCCGGTTCGAACCCGACCAGGCATGTATGTCGGTGGAACCGACCTGCGCGCCCTTCACCATCTGATATATGAAGTCGTAGACAATGCCATTGACGAGGCGCTTGCCGGTCGCTGCGACCATATCACCGTCACGCTGTATCCTGACCACTACGTGTCGATTGCGGACAATGGCGGCGGCATTCCAGTCGGCATCAATAAAGACAAAGGCATCTCCACGCTTGAACTGGTCATGACCCATTTGCACGCAGGGGGCAAATTCGCAACTGGCGCATACAAAGTCAGCGGCGGTTTGCATGGCGTTGGTGTTTCGGCGGTCAACGCCCTGTCAGAAGAACTGATCGCGCAGGTTTTCCGCGACGGGATGGTCTGGCGGCAAGATTATCGCATGGGCAAAGCCATGACCAAAGTTACTCCAATTCGCCCGATGGAGCCCGGCGAGTCAACAGGGACGATCATCACGTTCAAGCCGGACTTCACGATTATGGAGCGTCATGAATTCAGCTATGATACGCTGGAGACGCGATTCCGCGAAATGGCATTTGTGACCCGCAAAGTCACACTGACTTTACGGGATGAGCGAGTACAGCCGCTTCCCAAAGAGACTACCTTCTACTTCGAAGGCGGTCTGAAATCGTTTGTTCGCTACTTAAATCGGCATCGCGATGGGCTGCATCCAGTGATTCACGCTGAGCGCGAGGTTGAAGTCACACCGGAGAACGGCGCGCCATTCACCATCGGCATCGAGGTCGCTTTTCAATATACCGACTCCGCCACTACAACCGAACTCGCGTTTGCCAACACCATCAATACGCCGGACGGTGGCACGCATCTGACAGGACTGCGTTCAGCGATCACCAGCGTGATCAATCGATATGCGCGCAAAGCCGGTTTCCTTAAGGACAAGGACAGCAATTTCTCCGGAAGCGATACGCTGGAGGGGATTACGGCAATTGTCAGCATCAAGCACCCAGCACCATCGTTTGAAAGTCAGACGAAGGTGAAGCTGCTCAATCCAGAAACACAAGGCGCGGTCTCTCAGATCGTCAGCGAAGCCTTCACCGAATTTCTAGAAGTCAACCCGCGTGAAGCACGGCGGATCATCGAGAAATGCGCAACCAGTATGCGCGCTCGAGAAGCGGCGCGCAAAGCCCGCGACCTTGTGCGCAGTGGTCCGAGCCTCCTCGAAAGTACAACGCTGCCGGGCAAGCTCGCCGACTGTTCACAGCACGGCGCAGGTTCGGAAATCTACATTGTCGAAGGTGACAGCGCTGGCGGAAGCGCCAAGCAAGGACGCGACCGACATTTTCAAGCGATCCTCCCGCTGCGTGGAAAAATCCTCAACACTGAGCGCGCACGACTGGACAAAATGCTCGACAACAATGAGATCAAGGCGCTAGTCAGTGCGCTGGGCGCAGGCATCGGCGAGGATTTCGATGTGGAAAGCCTGCGCTACGAGCGCGTGATCATCATGACGGACGCTGATGTGGATGGTTCACACATCCGAACGCTGCTGCTGACCTTCTTCTTCCGCCATATGCAGCCTCTGATCCAGACTGGACATCTCTACGTTGCGCAGCCGCCGATCTTTCGGATCGTCAACGGCAAAGAGTCTGAGTATCTGTATCCCGAAGCGGGACTGCACGAATCCGAAATTCTCAATCGCGCGCTGCATCGCTATCCAGACCCGGACAAGCTCAAAATCAGCCGCTACAAAGGTCTTGGCGAGATGAATCCAGAGCAGCTCTGGGAAACGACGATGGATCCTGCTCGGCGAACGCTGCTTCAAGTCACTATTGAAAATGCTGCCGAAGCGGATCGTGTTTTCGATGAGCTGATGGGAGCTGCTGTGCCGCCACGACGCCGCTTCATCCAGACGCACGCAAAAAGCGTCCGCAATCTGGATATTTGAATCCGCTCTTGAAACAGGTTTCACAAGCTGTGAGAAACTCAAGCCCGTCTTTTAGTCAAAAGAGCGGTGCTTCGTGCGGCTTTTCGATAATCGGTTGATGGACTGACAATCTATGTACTCCGACAAGAAGCGTGATATGATAAGAACAGTTCAGCTCAGGAAAATCATGTTGGAGTAAGTATGGCTCTGAAAAAAGCCGCAAGTGTCCTGCTCATCCTGTCTGCACTGCTCATGCTGACAGCGACAGTATCCGCACAGGACTCTGGCAACTATATCACCAACGGGACATTCTCCGCCGTTACGGGCAGCCTGCCAAATGGATGGGCTGTCTTTGGCGCGCCCTCAGCCAGCGCAATCCAGTATCGCACTGTAGGCGGCGTTTTCGAGTTCTACCGCCAAGTTGGATCGAGCCAGGCGGTGGTACTCCAGAATACCGGGGTCGCGCTCCCACAGTTTGCGCGCCTGGAAGTCCGGATCGACATCGGCAATTCCAGCAATGTTCGCAAACGCATCACCATCCTCGTCCATGATGAGGATTTTAGCGATCTTCAGGTCTGCACCTTCTGGATTGCGCAGAATACAGCGCTCCAAACTCGTGTGATGCGCACCTACACCACTGAGGCATGGACATCCGCTTATCTATCGATTTACGCTTCGTCGGATGATGGCGTTGGATACTTCCGAATTGACAATGTCGTCATGCGTCAGCGTCCAACCATACCGCTGGTTGGCACAGAATGCTATGAGCCAGGCGCGACACTGCCAAGCGAACTCGGCAGTTTCACCGATGAGGAGCTTCAGCTCATGCTGCCCACGCTCGTCCCGACGGCAGTTCCCTATGTCCCATCGTTTGGCGGTGAATATGCGCCAGCGGAAATGCCTGTTTTCGCCACACCAGAGCCTTCAGAACCAGCTTCATCCGCTGAGGGATCGACCAGTGAAGGCAGTATAGGAGAATAGCCCCAGCAGATAACGCAGTCGCTCTCGACAAATGAGAGTGACTGCGTTATCATCATTATTGACAATCAACATTCCAGGGGAGTCCGCGCAAGCGGGCTGAGAGGGCGCGTAGATGCCGTGCCGACCCTTAACCTGATCCGGATCATGCCGGCGTAGGGAGGTAATGACAAGCCTTGAGCCAATTCATGCACCCCTACCCTAATCCGGCAGGGGTGTTTTGTTTGGATTGTCATTGTTGAGAGGTTAAGGAGTTTCATCCATGAGACGAACGACGATTGGGTTCACCGTTCTGCTGCTGATACTGAGCATTCAGACCGTTTCAGCGCAGGACAGCCGTACTTTGACCGTCATTGCCCATGACAGTTTCAACTACTCAGAAGCTGTCATGGCGGCATTTGAAGCGCAGACAGGACTGCGTGTTGAAGTGCTTCGGCTTGGCGACACCGGCAGCATGGTCAATCGGGCTGTCCTGACCCGCCGTAATCCGCTGGGCGATGTCATGTTCGGCATCGACAACACCTTTTTAGGTCGAGGACTGGAAAATGACTTATTCGTCCCGTATGTCTCCCCGCTTCTGGAAAAAGTCGACGAGTCCTTGTTGATCGATCCTGAACACCGCGTCACGCCAATTGATTTCGGCGATGTCTGTCTGAACTACGACGCTGCCTATTTTGCAAGCAACGACCTGCCCCTGCCGACGAGTCTGCAAGACCTGGCCGATCCGCGCTATCGAGGAATGCTGGTGGTGCAGAATCCGGCGACATCCTCGCCAGGCTTGGCATTTCTGCTGACAACGATTGCGGTTTTTGGCGAAGATGGCTATCTGGATTACTGGGCTGATCTGATCGCTAACGAAACGTTGATCGCGTCCGACTGGACGGATGCTTACTATGGACAGTTCAGCGCCACCGGTCAAGGCACTTATCCGTTGGTGGTGAGCTATGCCAGCAGCCCGCCGGCAGAGGTCTTTTTTGCCGAAACTGAACTGGAGTCAGCGCCGACCGGCGCGATCGTCGCCGACGAAACCTGCTTCCGGCAGATCGAATTTGCGGGCATCCTCAACGGGACGGACAATCTCGAAGGCGCGCAGCAGTTCATTGACTTCCTGCTCAGCGTCGAATTCCAGTCCGACATGCCGCTGCAAATGTTCGTCTTTCCAGTCAATCAGGATGCTGTGCTGCCAGAGGTGTTCGTTGAGTACGCGCAAATCCCAGATAACCCGGTCAGGCTCGATCAGGCTCTGATCGATGCCAATCGTGACGCATGGATTCAGACCTGGGTGGAAAACATTCTCCGCTGAACAATCCATCAAGGGCGGTCTGAACGCAGACCGCCCTTTTCTGCGCGCCCAGAGGGATTCGAACCCCCGACCGTTGGTTCCGAAGACCAATGCTCTATCCACTGAGCTATGAGCGCCTTCATTTGTATTGTAGCCCAGTTTACGCGGCGGTCAACCTCATTCGTCGTAGCGCCCCTGCTTGATGATCTGACGCAACTGCCGGTCTGAGTCGCGTTTAGCAATGTCGTCGCGCTTGTCATAGTGCTTTTTGCCTTTTGCCAGCGCGATCTCCACTTTCGCCCGCCCATTCTTAAGATACAGCATCGTCGGCACGATCGTGTAGCCGCGTTCCCGCGAGCGCGTGATGATCTGCGCGATCTCGCGCTTGTGCAGCAGCAGCTTACGCGGACGCATCGGCTCTGTGTAGCCATAGCGCCCGCTCTGTTCATAGGGGGTGATGTGAACATTCATTAACCAGAGTTCACCTCCCTGCTCCTGAACAAACCCCTGCGAAAGATTGACCTGATTGGCGCGGATCGACTTGATCTCTGAACCGGTCAAGACGATCCCCGCCTCATAGGTCGCCTCCAGAAAGTAATCAAATCCCGCCTTACGATTGCGAGTGATAACCTTGATTCCAGACTGCTTCATGATCCATGCTCTGCGAGCTGCGCTTGCAGACGGCGCACCGCTTCACCCAATTCGACATCGCGCCCGCTGCTATCTGGGATCATTTCGACATCCGGCGTCAATCCGACGGCTTCCAGCGGCTGCTGAGCGGGCGTGAACCACTCCGACGAGGTAACATGCAGCGATGACCCATCAGAAAGCGGAAAAATCTGCTGCACTGTGCCTTTGCCGAAAGTGCGCTGCCCGATCAGGATGCCGCGCTCCCGATCCTGAATAGCTCCTGCAACCAGCTCCGCCCCGCTCGCTGTCCGGCTGTTGACCAAGACGATCAGCGGCAGATCGACGCCGAGTCCACCCGCCTGACCATTGTGCGAACGCTGACCCACGTTATTGCGCTCATAGACAAGCACGCCGCCATCGATAAATTCATCGGCGACACGGATCGACTCTTGCAGCAGACCGCCGGTGTTGCCGCGCAAATCGACGATCAGCGCGCGGACTTGGGCTGCGCGAAGCTCGTTCAGTGCGGTTATCAGCTCTTCAGGTGTCCGACTGGTAAACATCTTGATCTGCACATACCCAATCCGCTCATCCTCGCTTAACACACGCCAGATAACCGACGGCACATTGATCACAGCAAACAGGACAAACAGTGTTCGTTCGGACTCCCCCTGACGAACGGTGAGCGTGACGCCGTTTCCATCCCGCACCTCACCTCGGAGCAGCTGATCAAGCGCGTCCTGCGACAGTGATAAGTCAATGGGCGCGCCATTCACCATCAGCAGCACATCACCTCCTGCAATCCCAGCTTGAGCGGCGGGGCTGTTCTCAAACGGGTACAGCACGATTTCACCCTGCTCTGAACGGATAATATCGACACCGATCCCGCCGTAAGTACCCGCCAACGCATCCGACTCGCTCGCAGCAACCGGCGGATCGATGAAAAAAGTGAAACGATCCCCCAACGTGCCGAGCATTCCGCGCACAGCCGCATACTGGCGGAGTGAAAAATCCGGCTGCTCACGCAGATAGTGGCGGTCAAGCAACCGCTGCACCTCACTTAGCAGGACATACTCACCTGAGGTGACCGCCGCCGCATTGATTCGGCGATCCAAAACATCACGGAAAAGAAATCCACCCGCAAACACTGCTGCCATCACCACACCCAACAGCAGCCCGAGCAGGATCGAGCGTCGATAAGTCATGCGTACCTGTGTTTTTACCATCATCCATCCTGATGTCAGCATATAATTTTAACATCGAGACGGATAATCCAGTATATCAACCTGAACATGACCTCATCCCAAGCACCGCTCATTCTGGTCGCTGATGACCATCCAAACACAACGACGCTGATGCAGTATGTGTTCGAGCGCGAAGGATTTCGTGTTGAAAAAGCGACTGACGGCGCAGCCGCGCTTGAAATTGCCCAAACTCAAAAGCCTGATCTAATTTTACTTGATGTCATGATGCCGCGGCTCAGCGGCTTCGATGTGCTGCGAATGCTTCGTGAAGATGAACGCACCGTCAGAATTCCTACGATTATCATCACCGCGAATGCGAAAGAACCCGCTGACATCGCACGCGGTCTCAATCTCGGCGCAGATGACTTTCTGATCAAGCCAATTCAGCCAACCGAACTGGTCGCCCGCGTTATGAGTAAAATCAAAGCGCGTCGACTTGAAGACGCGCTCGAACGGCGGACGAATGAACTTGAGGCACTCTTACAAGCGGCTGAGCAGTTCAACCAGCACCTTAACCATGACGAACTGCTCGACACTATCATCTCATTGATGACCCAGATTCTCCCATCGGATGCAGCCATCCTTCTCTACCTTGACTCAGATGGCAGCCAGCTTGCTCATCGCCTGGTCGGCAGCATGGATTCGATCATCCAGACTTTGCTGGACGAGACTTATTTTCGGGTCGCTATCGAGCATAACAACTCCACTTTTCGAGTCCCACCAGAACTATTGGGCAACTGCTACGTCGATGGTCTGGGCGCAGTCCTGCGTCATGGCATGACTGTGGTTGGTTTTATCGTCCTGCTGCATAAGACCGAACTTTACGATGATCATCACTATCGGCTGTTCGCCGGGTCTGCGCGCCAGGCGGCACTGGCGCTCAACAACACACGGCTGTTCACCATTCAGTCAAACTACGCCCAGCATCTTGAGGAAATGGTCAGCGAGCGCACTCAGGCGCTTCAATCCGCGCAGAAGATGATCATCCGCAACGAAAAGCTGGCTGCCGTTGGCACACTTGCCGCCAGCATCGCCCATGAGATTGGCAACTCCATGCAGCCGATCAGAACCCTCTTCGATGATCTGGCTGAAGAACTCAGTCATCAATCCGTTGTCTATGATAAACATGGACTTGAAATCATCCGTGAAAACATCGACCGCATCGCACACACGATTGACCTCATGCGCGATTTTGCCAGCAATCGACCGAATACCGCCGATTTACATCCGCTCGATCTGAGTCAGCTGCTGCTCAACATCCTCGAACTGAATTACAAGCTTCTGCAGCAGCAGCATATCCAAATCGAGAAGCAGCTTCCGAAAATTCCGCTGGTCTATGGGAGTAAGTCACAGCTCCAGTCGGTTTTCATGAATTTGATGCTGAATGCGATTGCCGCGATGGAGCCGCACGGCGGGAGACTGACGATCCGTGTTCAGCAGGTTGAGAAGATGGTTGAAGTATCCATTGAAGATACTGGTCATGGCATCCCACCGGACATCATTGACCAGATTTTTGATCCATTCTTCACAACCAAACCGAACGGAACCGGGCTGGGGCTATCGGTGAGCTACGGAATCATACAGAGCCATCAAGGCACAATCGAAGCGAGAAGCGAAGTAGGCAAAGGCTCGCAGTTCATTGTGCGCCTGCCCATCTACTCCGACCGCGCCTGACGCAAGCTGTGCTTTTCACCGCACAGGACGCCATGCAGCGGAGAAATCGCGCGCCGAGACACTGCGCTGCGCAAATCCAACCGCAGTGGCACGATCTACGCCAAGCGCAAGGATAGTTGACCCATCATCGCAGTTGACCATCCGCGCCCCAACTGCATCGACACTCTCTGGCAGTCCCGCGCTTTCGCGCGCGGCTAACGTCAGCACTTCCTCAACACGGGTGCGCGCTTCCCGTCCGGGCGCGCTGCAAACGCTGGCAAGCAGCGTGCTGCCCAGCGACGTATCAACAATTTCGACCGGCGCATCTGGCAAAGTGTAGCGAGCCAGCGCACTCAGAATGCCGGCAAACTCATCGCCACTAGAGCCGCCGCCAGCCTCAATCGCCGCCTCTAGCGTCACTTCCACTTCAAGCGTCAGTTCGGGTTCGGGTGTCAACTCGACAGTCTCAACGATGATCGGCTCCGGCGTCATTTCGGCGGTTGGCTCATCGGTCATTTCAAGCACAGTTTCTGGCGTGGGCAAAGCATCGATCACGCTGATCGACGGCGTCTCCGTAGGCGCAACAGCCACCAACGCTGACGCCGTTTGCGTCTGCGCCGCATTTTGACTATCGGCGTCTCCTCCGCCGCTGCCAAGCTGCAGTATCAGGAAGACAACCACAACAACTGCCACAGCTGCAATTGCCACAGCTGCAATTACTGGGAGAGGCTGCCTCAAGCGCTTTGCTGGAGGTGGCTGAGCTGCCCTCACCTGCTCCGCCGCTAGCGCATGAGCAGTTGAAGGCGACGGAGGGGGTTCTGGAAGTGCCTGCGGCGCTTCGGGCATGGTCTCCGGCGCGCTAACCGCCCTGATCGGGCGGATTCGCGGCGCTGGATATTTCTCATTCAAGGTTTCCATCAGCGCCGCCGCGCCGGGATAATCCGGGTCAAGACGCAGCACATTATTCAGCGCCGTGCGCGCCTCCTGTGGATCGCTAACTGCGTAGGCAAGCATCCACCAGGCATCGAGATTGTCTGGATCGTCCGCCACAAGCGGCTTGAGAAGAGGAACGGCGTCGTCAGGGCGACCGGCTTCGATATGCTCATAAGCCTGTTCCAGCGCTTGACTCGTCGCGTCATTCATGTGGACTCTCCAGATGGGATAATGATTACGCACACTCAGTGTACATCTAAAGCGACGCACGACGCAACACAAAAACAAACTGCATCCGAGTCTGAGCAAGCACTCCTTTAAGAGCTATCTACAAGCGTTATAATCCATATAAACTCAGCCTGTAACTTTAGAATGGACAGTTAAAATCGTGGAACGCTCTGCACTAAAACTGTGGGTCGAGTCGCAGAAACCGGCGGTGGAGTCGCTTCTGCGCGACCTAGTCGAGATCAATACTTACACAGCAAACGAGTCCGGCGTGGATCAAGGCATGGCGCTTTTGGATCAGGCGGCGTCTGAGGCAGGGTTCATCGTCGAGCGCATTCATGCGCGCCATCGCCTGATCAGCCTGAGAAAACGCGGCGCTGCACCGCGCATTCTTTTAATCAGCCACATGGACACAGTCTTTCCTCCGGATGGAGATTTTCTCCATTACATGGCGCTGGGCGACGGCTTCGTGCGCGGACCCGGCGTCGGAGATATCAAAGGCGGGCTGGTCATGGGCTTATGGGCAATGGCAGCGCTGCGCGAATTTGCGTCCGATTATGATGTGCAGATGATTGTCAGCGCTGATGAGGAGATCGGCTCGCCCACGATCCGCGACTGGTATCTCGCCAACCCAACCCACGCCGACTTCGGCATCGGCTTGGAACCAGGCTTCCCACAGGGCGTGCTGACGCCGACGGTTCCGCTCGGTGTGGTTTATCAGCGGCGCGGTTACGGCGCCATCAACTTCACTGTGAACGGCAAATCGGCGCATTCTGGCACGCCCCATCTCGGCCTGAGCGCGACCGAGGCGATGGCGCACCGCATTATTCGCCTGCACGCGCTCAATAATCCTGAGCGCAGCATTAGCGTTAATGTCGGCATGGTGCGCGGCGGCATCTCCGCCAATACCATTGCTGGTACGGTCGAAGCGGCGGTCAGCTTCCGTTTCGAACGCCTGAGCGATGGGGAAATGACGCGCAATGCAGTGATTGAAGCTGTGCTTGACTCGTGCGTTTACAATCCGCAGCTTGATCTATGGGACAGCGCCACCTACACCCTCGACTCATTCATCCCACCGATGGAACGAACTGAACGCAGCCAATTGATGATCGATATTGTCCTCGAACAGGCGGCGCTGCTCGGTCACAATGTCATCCCGATTGCGCGCGGCGGCGGCAGCGACGCCAATTACATCAGCGCCAGCGGCACGCCGGCGATCTGCGGCATGGGCGCGCCAACCGCAGATATTCACACACCCAATGAAACTATCTATCTCCCCATGCTGCACGAACGGATTGAGCTGCTCGCGCTCACGCTGGAAACACTGTCCAAACGTGGATTGCAAGCGTCTTAAAGTGGGCTTTATCCTTCGATCACGATAATCGGGTAGCGTCGAGCCTGTCAAAATGTGAATTGAGGATCAGCCCATGAAAAATCAACAAATGACAAAGTTTAACTATCAGACTCTTTGGTCGCGGATCGAAAACGAGGCGCGGCGCTACGCCACATCACCGCAGGCAGTGCGCGACTTTGTCACGCTCATTTCTCGCCGCGAGTTTGTCAAGCTGCTAGGAGCCAGCGCCGCGGCGCTGGCATTTTCCGGCGCGGCAGGCACTTCGCAGCACGCCACCGCTAAGGCTGCACCGGCTAAACAATTAGCTCGTCCAGCATCCAGCACGCCAGCTTTCCCTAACGGCGTCGCAGCTGGTGATGTCGATCAGACCAGCGCCGTTTTATGGACACGAGCTGCAAATCCGGGAACGGTAACCTTTGAGCTGGCGTCGGCTGACGGTCAAGTTGTCGGCACTTACACCGCCAATTCGACGGACTCGATGATACCGGTCAAAGTCAACATCGACGGGCTGCGTCCGGGTATGTCTTATAATTATACAGTGACAGACTCGACGGGCGAGCGCATGAGCGGACAGTTTCGGACACCCGCGGAGATCGGCATCTATGCAGGACTGCGTTTCGGCGTCTCCGGTGACTGGCGCGGTGAGCTGCGCCCTTATCCAGCGCTGTCCAACGTCCCCGAGCGCAATCTCGCCTTCTTCGTCGAGCATGGCGATACCATCTACGCAGATGTCCCCTCGGTTGATCTTCCGGCTGAACAAGCCGTCAGCGTCGATGAGTATCGCATCAAGCACGCCGAAGTCTACTCGGAGCGCTTCGGACGGAATTACTGGGCGGACGTGCGCGCCAGTACTGCGATCTATGCCACGATTGACGACCATGAAGTCACCGATGACTTTGCAGGCGGCGCGCCGCCATCCAGCGATGAACGCTTCGCCGGCGAAACCGTCGAATTCATCAATCAGACCGCGCTCTACCGCAACGGTTTGCAGGTCTTTCAGGAATATAACCCGCTGCGCGATGAGTTTTACGCTGATACCGGCGACCGCCGTGTGGATGGGCGTCCAAAGCTGTATCGTTATGTCACCTTCGGCAGCGACGCCGCCATGATCATCCTCGATGCACGCTCATTCCGTGATCAGAATCAGGCAGGCACGCTCGACATCTTCAATCGTGAAGCCATCCAAGCCTATCTGGAGTCGCTTTTCGTCGAAGGTCGAACGATGCTCGGTCGCCCGCAGGTCGAAGACCTGAAGCGCGATCTGCTGGCGGCGCACAATGCAGGGATCACCTGGAAATTCATCCTGATCCCCCAACCCGCTCAGCTGATGGGTTGGTTCGCCGGGAATGACCACTGGGAAGGCTTCGCACCGGAACGCACCGAGGTCATGCAGTTCATCGAGGACAACAACATTCGCAATGTGGTGTTCGTCGCCGCCGACGTGCATACCACCTTCATCAACAACATCACCTACCAGACTGAGCCGGGCGGGGATGTGATCCCGACCCACGCCTTTGAAATCTCAACCGGTTCAGTCGCATTCTATCCTCCAACCGGGCAGTCGCTGGTAGAGGGCGCGCGGGAGTTCGGCTTGATCAGCGAGAGCGTCTTCAATACCTATCGCAGCAGCAGCCTTGTCGAAAAAGATGCGCTCCTTGAGGATTTGTTCAACCGCCTTGTGCTGCGGTTGCAAGGTTACGACACGCTGGGACTGGAAAATTCGCTTGTAAACGCGACTTTCAGCGAGGGCGGTTACGTCCTTGGACACAGCTTCGGCTGGACGGAATTTGACATCGACGCCGAGTCGCAGATGCTCACTGTGACGACTTACGGCATACCCGCCTATGATCGGGACACGCTTGAGGCAAATCCTGACGCCATCATCGATCAGACGCCAGCGGTGCTGAGCCGCTTCACCGTGACGCCGCAGCGCTGATTTTTTCAGCCTGGATGCCGAACTGCGCAGTTCGGCATCCTCTCATCCTCTCTGAGAACGCGGGTCGAGCGCATCTCGCAGCCCATCGCCGAGAAAATTGATCCCCAGCACAGTCAGCACGATCAGCAAACCGGGAAAGAACCACAGCCACCACTGTCCGCGCGTGATCGCGCCGGTCGCACCCTGCATCATCGATCCCCAGGTAGCGGTCGGCGCTTGAACGCCCAGTCCCAGAAAGCTGATGTATGCCTCTTGCAGGATGGCGTTGGCGATGCCCAACGTCGCGGCAACCAGGATCGGAGCCATCGCATTCGGCAGGATGTGACGCAGCACGATTTGGCGGTCGCTTGCGCCAAGCGCACGCGCCGCAAGAACAAAATCCTGCTCTTTCAGGGTGAGATAGCTGGAACGCACGAGCCGCGCCAGATACGTCCAGCTTGTAAAGCCGATAATCAGGATGATGACAATGACGCTGCCGCTGAATGTACGCCCGAGCAGCGCCAGATCGGGGACGCGCCCGCCGAAAAACTTCGCCATGACCAGCAGCAGCAGCAGCGTCGGGAGGGACAGCACTGCTTCCGTAAAGCGCATCAGCACGCTGTCTGCAAGCTTGCCATAATAGCCGGCGATCACGCCGATGGCTGTTCCGATGGTGATCGAGAGCAGGACGGACAGCAGAGCGATGATCAGTGAAATCTGGCCGCCGTAGATCGTGCGCGCCAGGATGCTGCGCCCGATTTCATCTGTCCCAAACGGATGCTCCAAACTAGGAGGCTGGACGCGAATCCGCGTATTATTGAAATTGGCAAACGCTTCTGTAAACACCAAGCTGCCAATGACGATGTAGGCGATCAGCAGCCCCAGCATGATTAATCCAACCATCGCCATGCGGTGTCGTCGGAAGCGCATCCACGCCAGTCCAGCCAGTGTGCGCGGCATCACAAGCGAGTCATGCTGCTGAAGGTTGACCACATCATCGATGGATCGTTGAGATGCTGCCATCCTCAGCTCCTCACAACCGAATGCGCGGATCGATCAAGGCATAGACGACATCGGTCAAAATCTGAAATATGACCACAAGCAGCGCGATCAGCATCAGAAGCCCCATCAGCACTGGAAAATCAGCGCCGTCAAGCGCATTGATGAACAGCTGCCCCATGCCGGGCCAGGAGAAAATCTGCTCGGTCACCACTGCGCCGCCAAGCAGAAAAGGGATATCCAGCCCGATCAGAGTTACAAGGGGAAGGGAAGCGTTTTTCAGCGCATGACGGTACAAAACACGCCGTCCGCTCAAGCCCTTCGCGTAGGCTGTCCGAATGTAATCCGAATTGATCACTTCCAGCATACCCGACCGCACATAGCGGCTGTAGCCAGCAATACTGATCAGTGATAAGCTGAGAACAGGCAGCACCATATGCCGCGCCACCTGCGCCACTGTCACCGGCTGACCCGGCTCATACATCCCGACTGTTGGCAGATAGGGTAATCCCGCCTGCTTGAACGTCACGGCGAAAATCCACAACAGGGAAAGCGCAATCCAGAAAATCGGCATCGAGTAAAGGATAAAAGACAGCGCCGTGATCACATTATCGGCGCGGGAATATGGGCGCAGCGCTGAGTAGATACCGACCCCGAGTGCCATGATGATAGTGAAGACGTAAGCCGTTCCCATCAGCAGCAGCGTCGGCGGCAGTCGATCCGAAATGACATCGCTGACCGGTCGCCGCTCACGAAATGAGCTTCCCAGATCGCCGCGCAGAATTCCTCTGCGCGTGCCATAGCGGTCGCCTACGCCATCGCCATCACTGTCAAACTGAAACCAATCATTGCCGATTAACCAGAAGATATACTGCATATGAATGGGCTGATCCAAACCGAGCTGGCGTTCTAGTCGATCACGCTCCGCCGCAGAAGTGCGCTGCCGCCCGCCCAGGGTCGCTAAAGGATCACCGATATTATTCAGGATGACAAAAAGGATAGCGCTGATCAGAAATAACAACGGGATCGATTGAATCAATCGCCGAACTATGAATCTGAGCATTGCCAACCCGCCATGTGAACGGCAAACGGAGGGATGAGCTGGGGAGACCTGAAGTTCCCCAGCCCGGCATCATCAGGATGAGACATCCCAGTTTGCCGCATTCCAGAACTGAAAGATCGGTGCGATGCGCGCATTCTCAAAGCGGGCGCTCAGCGCATACAGATCGGGGTCGTGCCACATCGGCAGCCAATACACGTTGTCATGCATAATCTGCTGAATTTGATAGAAGATTGCTTGCCGCGCTTCCGGATCAGCGAGCGTGCGTTGGAGCTGGAAAAGCGCGTCTAGTTCTTCATCGCACAGCGCCATGTCATTCGCGCCAGATGGGTTATCGTCGCTCGGAATTTCGGCGCACGTCCAGTACACGTGATTCGGGTCTGGGAAAGAACCTGGCGTCGTCGAGAATTCCCAGAAGTCATATTCGCCAAGCGCAACCGGATTGCCATCGCCGTAGCTGCCAAAGAAAATGTCAGAGGGCAGATTGACCAACTGGACTTCAATGCCGACTTCGGCAAGCTGCTGCTGTCCCACCGCCTGAACCAGCGTGCGCAGGCGGCGCTGATTGGTCGCCCAAGTCAGCCTCAGGCGGACGCCGTCCTTTTCGCGGATGCCATCGCCATCCTCATCGATCCAACCCGCCTCTTCGAGAATTTGGCGTGCCAGGTCAGGATTGTACTCTTCAACCTGGATATCGGGGTTACTCCAGGGCGTGTTGTACCAGAAGTTGGTCGCAACCACATTGTGATCATCCGGACCGTCGCCATAACGCAGCAGGTCTTCGACGATTCCCTGGCGATCCATGCCGTAGGCGATCGCCTGACGAACTGCCAGCTCCTTGATTGCCGGCGCTTTGCCTTCGCGGAAGTTGAAATAGAGACCTTCATTGTAACCGCTGTTGACTGCGATGATGTCAATGCCATTTCGTTGAAGCGTCAGCGCATCATCCGGCGCGATGAAAATGCCCAGATCGACATCGCGATTGATCAATGCGGCAACCTGCGCCGCATCATCCGGAATGAAGCGAACAAAAATTTGGTCAAGGATCGCTGGCTCATCGAAATATGCCTCATTTCGGGTAAACAAGATGTAATTCCCCGTCTGCCATTCACTGACGACGAACGGCCCGCTGCTCACCGTGGGAATGCGATTGTAGGACGCATTGTCAAGCGTGCCTTCCGCCTCAAAAATCGGCTCTAGAATGTGCTTGGGATGCACCAGCGTGAAAATCGAAGTCAGCCAAGGCGCGTAGACATCGGCAAATTTAACCACCACCGTTTGCGAATCGGGCGCAGTTACGCTCTCCATGAGGCTGTAAGGCGAACGCGAATCGACCGCATTGCCATCCGCCATGAACATCTCGTAAGTGAATACAAAATCTGCACTGGTGATCGGCTCACCATCCGACCAGACAATATCATCGCGCAGGCGAATTGTGATCGTTTTCCCATCAGGGGAGACGCCGCCGTTGTCAGTGCTGGGTATTTCAGCCGCCAGGCGCGGAATCGGATTGAGCTGATCGTCAAACACCCATGCCGGACTGTTCCACAGCGTGGTCAGCAGGGCTGAGAAGAACTGGCTTGAATACATCCCAAAATTGAGGGAATCAATCTCCTGGACAAACGCCAGGCTGAGCGATTTTGTATTTTGCGCGCCGACGCCCCCCAACACCATGCTGACCATCATCAGAATAGTGATTGCGCCAAGTAAATTTTTTCTGAAGTGCATAAAACCCTCCCTCTTTGGCTGAACGCTAATTTGTATCAATTGTGTGTGTGAAACTTTAAAAGAGTATACTCATTCCTTGCAGCCAAGTTCAATTTTCTTCACAGTCCCAAGCTCAGCGGTGCGCCTAGTAGGGGTCGTCAATCAAACAGCACCCGCAAGTAGTCAGTGTTTATCCTTCACCCTTTGTATGGATAATGTGCCTGCCAGCGCGCCTCAGCTTCCGCAACGCGCTCTCGTATCACCTCCACCCCACTGCCGATACCGTCTGGCACAAGCAGTGTGCTGTCCGGCTGTAAGACAAATGGCGGCTCGGTAATGTCAGGGTTGAAATAGCGATCCGTGGCGGAGATATCGCACGGCAGCGTCACACCCGGCAGCGATGCAAACGCCACATTCGCGGCGCGTCCAATGCCAGTTTCCATCATACCGCCGATCCACAAAGGGAGATTATTTTCGACACAGACCCGATACATCGCCAAACTCTCTGTGAAGCCGCCAACACGCGCAGGTTTGAGGTTAAGCACGCGGAGCGCGCCAACGTGGAGCGCCAAGCGCAGATCGTTGACATTTTTGATGCTCTCATCCAGGCAGATCGGCGTCCGAAGCTGCGGCTGAAGCAGACTGTGTTCATAGATATCATCATCGGCGAGCGGCTGCTCAATCATCAGCAGGTCGAGCGCGTCAAAGCGCTGCAAATGGGCAGCATCATCAAGGCGGTAGGCGCTGTTGGCGTCCAGCATCAGCAGCGTATCGGGAAACTCTGATCTGACCGCGCGCGCTATGTCGATGTCCCAGCCGGGCTGAATCTTGAGCTTGATGCGTCTGTAGCCCTGACTCACCCGCTTGTGAATGATCGCGAGAGTCGCGTCGATGCTCGGCTGAATGCCAATGCTGACGCCGACCACCGCCGCGCCGCGCGGCGTATGATCCGCTGGCAGATGCGCCGCGAAATAATCCGCCAACCGCATCGCATTGACCCGCGCCAGTGCATCCCAGACTGCCGCCTCAACCCCGGCTTTTGCATGATGGTTGCCGCGCACACCGCGAATCAGCCTCGGAAACTCGGTCGCATCGCAGATAGTCTTGCCGATCAAGCGCGGCACGATAAATTCACGCAGAATGTGCAGAGCGGTCAGCATCGTCTCAGCGCCATAGCCCGGCGCGATCTCAACCGAAGCTTCCCCCCATCCTGTCACTCCCTCCTCAGTCCCCACTTCAATAAGGATACACGCCTTGAACGGCTCTTCACCAAAGCTTGTCCTCAGGGGTTCAACATAAGGCAGCGCGACCGCATGTAACTGGATGGTTCGAATTGTGATGGACTGCACGTCAGACTCCCCGCATTGGCTCAACTTCAGGATAAAATAATGCCCTATATCATCCCCGAAACTGAGGATTGCGGCAATGACCTGCTGCAAATGACTTGAACAGCCAAATCCGACTGCTCACTGCGGGAGAGAGACCAATGCCAATCCGAGCCTTTATCTTTGACCTAGACGGCGTGATCACGGACACCGCCGAATATCATTATCTCGCATGGAAGCAGCTCGCTGATGAGGAAGGACTGCCTTTTTCACGCGAAGACAATGAAAAGCTGCGCGGGCTTTCACGCCGCGACAGCCTGCTCCAGCTTCTCAAGGGAAACGTCATCGATGAACAGACGATGCAGGCGTGGATGCGCCGCAAGAACGACTATTACCAGACCTATCTGACCCGAATTACGCCTCAGGATCGGCTGCCCGGAGTTACTCGCTTCATCGAAGATGCACAGACACTCGGTATCCGCATCGGCCTTGGCAGCGCAAGCAGGAACGCCCGTGATGTGCTGACACGGCTCGATCTCTTTCACACCTTCGATGTCATCGGGGATGGCTACTCGGTGGTCAATACCAAACCAGCGCCCGATCTGTTTCTGTGGGTTGCGGGTGGGCTGCGCGTGGCTGTGCCTGAGGCAGTTGTGTTTGAAGACGCCGAAGCGGGCATCGATGCGGCGCTCAAGGCTGGATTCTGGACGGTCGGCATCGGTCATTCCAATATCGGTCATGCCCATATCGCCCTACCTGATCTGACCGAGACATCACCGCGCGACCTGATCAGCCGAATTGAGGCGCTGCGCACAACGCGCGAATGATCAACTCCGGCAGAGACAATCGCTGCGGCGGCGTGTGCAGTGGCTGACGCAGCGTTGTTAGGGAGGGATGGGCAAAACGCGTGATTGGGGCGTCATCGAAGCCGATGATCGACAGCGTTTCTCCAACTTAAAAGCTTAAAAGCTCACCTGCTGTGCCAACTGGATAGCGGTTATCGCTACGTGGTCGCTCACGGCAGCAACCGCCGTCGGCTGCTCATGCGGGGAATTCCAATCCTCCGTCAGAGCGACCGAAGCCGACCAACGGTGACATTGGCGATGAAGAATGTCAAGGTTTGTTGTAGGAATTTCCAAAGCGCGGTTGAGACTTGCGGCAGCACGCGCGATCGAGTACACTCTGAGTGCAAATCGGGGTGTGGCGCAATCTGGTAGCGCGCTTGCATGGGGTGCAAGAGGCTCCGGGTTCAAATCCCGGCACCCCGACCAGCAAGACATCTCAACGTTGAGATGTCTTTTTTGTCTCTAATTCTAGATATTGCAATCCAATCTGAACACTGGTTAAATACTGGATATGTTAATTTCGAACCAGCAGCCTTATCTCTGAGTATAAAGTATAACACGCCAGGTGTTGCAGCACTTGGTTTCTGTGGCTGCTGCATTAGCAGTCGATGCACTGTCCCTTTTCAGTAAGGAGTTTTGTAAACATGAGGAAGTTGTTCAAATATTTGCTGGTTGGAGCCGCGGTGTCGCTGACTGGCGCATTGGCAATCGTCCCGGCAGTCGCCCAAGACGGTCCTGGTCAGGGCGGCATCATCATCGAGGCGACCTTCGCAGGCGATCCGGCAAGCTTCAACCCGATTATCGCCAGCGACACTGCAAGCAGCCGTATCATTTCGTTAATCTTTCCGGGATTCCTCGCCGCTGATCCGTCCGAGGGTGTGATCGTCCCCTCAGAGCCGGGCAATCCACTCAGAGCCAACGCGCTTGTGAACGGCTGGACAGTAAGTGAAGATGGCACAACCTATACGTTCACTCTGCGTCAGGATTTGACTTGGAACGACGGCACACCGATCACAGCTGCTGACTCCCTGTACACCTGGAACGCGATTCAGGCAGGCGCGCAGAATATTGTCAGCACGCCGCTCACATATGTCCTCGACAGCATCGAAAGTGTTGAAGCTGTCGATGACTACACTATCGTCGTGACCTTCAAAAACGCAGAATGCACAGCGCTGAACTACGCGTCATCTCTCGTGCCTGTTCCGTCGCACATCCTGCCCAGCGATCTGTCGGCGCTGAACGATGATCCGTTCAATCTGTCGCCACAGGTCACCAGCGGCCCGTTCAACTTCGGTGAAATCCGCCCATCTGAACAGGTTAGCCTGATCGCCAACCAGAATTACGTGGATGCTGCGCTCGGCTATGTCAGCCCAGAGGGCTTCATCTACAAGCAGGTCCCAGATCAGACAGTAGTCATCGAGCAGTTCCTCGCCGGTGAGACCAATGTGATCGACAATGTACCGGTCAATCGGCGCTCAGATATCTATGCCGCTGCTGAGGCAGGGACTAAACAGGTTTACCGCTTCCCCGGCGTGACTTGGGATTACCTAGCGCTGAACATGGCTGACCCGAACAATCCGCAGAACGGCGCAGACGCGAATGGCAACCCGATTGACCAAGGCTTCCACCCGATCTTCGGTGATCCGCGCGTGCGCACCGCGATTTCTCGCGGTCTTGATGTCGATGCGATGGTCGACGCCGCGCTCTTCGGCGAAGGCTCGCGCATGACCTCATTCATCATTCCCGCATCGTGGGCATATCACAGCGAACTGCCGCCCATTGCTTATGATCCGCAGGCTGCCTCGGCGCTGTTGGATGAAGCCGGCTGGATCGATCACGACAACAATCCTGCAACACCGCGTATCGCTCAAGGCGCGCTCTATTCACCGGATGGTACGCCGCTGCGCTTCACGCTGTTCACCAATCAGGGCAATACCCGCCGCGAAGCCATCGGCACGCTGGTTCAGGATCAGCTCGCGCAGATCGGCATTCAGGTCGATTTCCAGACCATCGACTTCAATACCCTGCTCGACATCATGGACAGCCAGACCTTCGACGCGTTCATCCTCGGCTGGCGCAACGGCTACCCGGATGATCCAGATGTGACGCAGCTCTTCACGCCAGTCGGCGACGTAGTCGGCGGCGGCAGCAATGATGTCAGCTACTACAATGCCCGCTTTGTTGAGCTGAACACGCTCGCCAAGAGCGCGACCAGCACCAACGGCTGCGATCCGGAAGTCCGCGCTGGCTTCTATCGCGAGATGCAGGAAATTTTCCAGCAAGACCTGCCCTATGTGCCGCTGTTCACTCAAGACGGCTTATACGCAGCAGATGCCTCGCTTACACCCTGGACACCCTACGGTGGTGGCAACAACTTGTATTGGAATGTCGATCAGTGGAGTTTCTCAGCGACTCCCTAGCCGTGATACGTGAGGTATAAAGTCGTCACTACTGCATGAGGGTGTGGAGTCCACACCCTCATGCATCCTTGTTCACATTAATAGGCAGTCAAAGTAAGCACGACGATGATCAAGTACATATTCCGCCGCTTGGTACAGGCGATACCTACATTATTCGGCATCACCGTTTTATCTTACCTGCTGATGTCGGCTGCGCCTGGCGGTCCAGCAAAAGCGCTCACCTTTTCCGCCAACACCACACCACAACAGATCGCGCGTGTGGAAGCTGAACTCGGCTTAAACGATCCACTCCCAATCCAGTATCTGCGCTGGCTGCTGGGAGACGACTGGATGCGCTGGGACTCAGACGGAGATGGGATCGCTGATGGCGCGGTGATCATCCCGTTAGATGCTGATGGCGACGGCATTCCAGAGCCACCCGGCAATCGACGCGGCATCTTACGCGGCGATTTCGGGCGCTCCTTCTTCTATCGCCGTCCGGTAGCAGATATGATCGGGGAACGTGTTGCAGCCACGCTCGAACTCGGCATCTCATCGCTGACTTTTGCGCTCATTTTTGGTATTCCCATCGGTATTTTTGCAGCCGTGCGCAAAGGCGGCGCATTTGATAACGTAACTCGTGTCGGCGCAGTGATTCTGAATGCCATTCCCAATTTCTGGCTTGGGCTAATTCTCATTCTGATCTTCGGCTCATGGCTTCGGGTGCTGCCGATGGGAGGCAGAGCGCCTTCCTCCATTTTAAGCGGCTATCCACCCATTTATGAGCGGCTGGAATACTTAATCCTACCCACCCTGGTATTGGGTGGCAGCGCGGTTGCGATCTGGTCGCGCTTCATGCGCGCATCGATGCTGGACGTGATCAACCAGGACTACATGCGCACCGCCAAGTCAAAAGGGCTGAGTAATCAAATGACTTGGTTTCGTCACGGGGCGCGCAATGCGCTCATCCCGCTGGCAACCTTTCTCGGCCCCTCGATTACCGGGCTGCTGAGCGGCGCAGCGATTACGGAAACGATCTTTTCTTGGCCTGGTCTGGGTCGGTTCGGTGTCCAGGCAGTTACTTCTCAGGATTACCCGGTCGTCATGGCAGTGGTCATCATCGCCGCCGTGTCTACCGTTCTTGGCTTCATCTTGTCTGATATCCTATACGCGCTGATCGATCCGCGTATTCGTTTCAACTAGACGGGACAGCATATCGCTATGGCAGCACAGAGCGCGGTCACCAAACTCGATCTCAAGCAAAAATCTGGAACAGTCGGACTCTCCCTGACGCAGCTTGCGCTGCGCCGGCTGCGTAAAGATCGACTCACCATTCTTGCGATGACGGTCGTGATCATCCTCGCGATCCTGTCGTTTAGCGCACCCCTGATCACACAGGCGCTAGGCGTGAGTCCGACGCGCACGCAGACTGATAAGACATTTCTACCGCCTGGCAGTCCTGTTCATATTCTTGGCACAGACGATCTAGGTCGTGACCACCTCGCGCGTCTGCTTTATGCAGGACAAGTGTCGCTGCGCATCGCATTTCTGGCAGCAGGTTTATCCCTGACCATCGGCGTGGCTTTAGGGATCATCACCGGATTTTACGGCGGGATCATCGACGATATCATCAACTGGCTGATCGCAACCCTGACCTCTGTCCCGTTGCTGTTCCTTCTGCTGATCATTTCGTCGGTGCTGCGCTCGCTGAGCAACGCGCCGCCTTCGGATATTTCGCTGATTATCGCTCTAGGCTTTCTTGGCTGGACTGGGACAACCCGCATCGTTCGCGGTGAAACACTGTCCCTGCGCGAGCGTGAATATATCATCAGCGCGCGCGCAATTGGGGCAACCCCCTGGCGCATCATGTTTACACATATCCTGCCCAACTTGTTCTCTGTGATCGTGATCGCGCTGGCGATCGATATCGGCTCGCTGATCCTGACTGAAGCCGCCTTGAGCTTTCTTGGCTTGGGTGTGATGCCGCCGATCCCATCATGGGGCAATATGCTGTCCAATTCGCAGACGTTCTTCACGAAAGGCGTGCATCTGGTCATTTTCCCCGGTCTGCTGATCTTCATCACTGTGCTGTGTCTGTATGTTATCGGGGACGGCATCCGAGACGCATTCGACCCGACCAGCCGCGACTAAACCACGCTGAATCAAAAATGGGGCATTTTCAAGCCCCGTTTTTTTACTCAAACAGCCTGCGGCGATAGATCTCGTCGGGACGCCTGTAGATGTGACGGATATCCGCCTCGCTCATGAAAGCCGGCTCGCCAATGCTGCGCGCGCCGACGTAGATGCCTGCCGCTTTGACGCACATCGCCGTCACGTTGAGCGCGTCCTTTGGCGTTTGACCAAGCGCGATCAGCCCGTGATTCGCCAGCAGGACAACACGGGGAAACTCTCCGTATTCATCCATATATGCGCGCACGCGCGCACGAATTTCCAGCGCCAGCGGCAAACCTGGATCGACATACGGCACGAACACCGATGTAGGACCGCATAGGACAACCTGATCGGGGAATAAGCGACGCCGCGCAAATTCCTCAGCGCGCGTGCTGCACATGATCTGATTGATCAACAGCGGGTGCGTGTGCGCGACGCAGCCAATGCCGCAGTCATGCAGCAGTGACGCGTGAAAGGTCACCTCAACGGAGGGCTTCAGCGCCAAAGCCGGCTCGACTTTAGCTTCATTCATCGCTGACGCCATCGCAGCGTGGGGGTCGGAGGTAGGCGCATCCATCAGTGCCAAAAGCGGCGCAAATTTCACAGCAACAAAGCCAGTCGCATCAATACCGTGCATCCCCTGACCGCTCGCCTTGATCCAGAACGACGAGTCATCAATGCGCATCGATGTGTTGCCCTCGCCGACGATAACATAATCCAGGTGCGGCTGTCCTAAAGTACGAGTCATCTCGACTAGAGCTGCGAGCTTTTCAGTGGAATGCGACATCTCAGCCCTCTCAATCAAATCAAATCAAATAGTCAAATGGTTGTCACCAAACTGCGAAAACGGGAAGACGCCTCAGCCCAAGCGTCTGCGTCACTTGGGCGGTAAACTGCCAGGTCGAGCGAGTCCGCCAGCATTTGGCGCGCCTCCGCGACACTTCCTAATTCGCCCAATGCGATCAACTGCACGATGGCATTCCCGAGCGCTGTAGCTTCGACGGGACCCGCATACACAGGACGCTGGCAGGCATTTGCCGTCATCTGGCAAAGCAGTGTATTCTGCGTGCCGCCGCCGATGATGTGAATGCGCTCGACGGGCTGCGCGCTGATAGCGATCAGGTTGTCCAGCACAAAGCGGTATTTCAGCGCCAGGCTTTCCATGATCGAGCGCAAAATCTGACCCGGAGTTTCGGGAATGGGCTGTCCGGAGTCGGCGCACAGGCGCTGAATTCGCGCTGGCATATCCCCTGGCGGGAGGAACACTGGATCATCAGGGTCGAACAAGCTGCGAAACGGCTCAGCAGCAGCGGCAAGCTCAATCAGCGTCTCATAGGTGTAGTCCTGCCCGGAGGCACGCCATGTGGCGCGGCTCTGCTGTATCAGCCACAAGCCCATGATGTTCTTAAGCAGGCGATATGTCCCCTCGACACCGCCTTCATTGGTCAAATTGGCGCGATACGAGTCGTCATTGATGATCGGCTGGGGCATCTCTAGCCCGATCAGACTCCATGTCCCGCTGCTGATATAGCAGTAGTCGCGCGTTATCGTTGGCACAGCCACAACTGCTGAACCGGTGTCATGCACTGCCGGCGCAATCACCTTGATGCCATCATATTCGCCTAGAGATGTCCCTGAAGGCACGATCTCGCCAAAGATTCCAGTAGGAATGCCGACTGCATTCAGCGTCTCCCAATCCCAATTTCCTGTGCGCGGGTTGAACATCTGCTGCGTGGTGACATGGGTGAATTCGCAGGTTTTTGCCCCTGTAAGCCAGTAATTGAATAAATCTGCAATCGTGAGGAAATGGGCGGCAATATCAAGCTGCGGACTGCAATTTTTTACCAAACTGGCAAGCGAATACAGCCCATTGATCTGCATGAACTGAATGCCCGTGCGTTCGAACAAGGTTCGCTTGGGGACGCGCTCGAAAACCCACTCCATCATGCCATCGGTGCGGCTGTCCCGATAATGCACCGGGCTGCCGATCAGCTCACCGTTTCGATCCAGCAGCGCCCAATCGACGCCCCAGGTATCGATGCCGATGCTGTCCACCGCGCTGCTCCGCTTGGCAGCGGCAATCCCCTCGGTCATGTCATGAAACAGCCGCAGCGCGTCCCAATAGAGCGTTGTCCTTGCGCGAACAGGCACATTGGGGAAGCGGTGAATCACCTGTAGTTCTAAAGACTGACCATTGAAGCTCGCTGCAATCACCCGACCAGACTCAGCTCCTAAATCGATTGCGACCACCCTTTTATTTGTCATCAGTTCACCTGTCTCAGGAATGAATCAGCCCAGCAGAGCGCCCATCTCGCTGCAACTCAGCGCACATATGCGCCGGGGACGCCGCCATCGACGGTGATCACCGCGCCGGTCGTCTTGGCGCTGCGGCTGCTCGCCAGAAATGCGATTGTCTCTGCAATATCTTCCGGGAAGATCTCCACCTTGAGCGTGTTACGCTGGCGGTAGACCTCGCTCAACTGTTCTACATCAACGCCATACTGCTTGGCGCGCGCCTCTTTCCACTGTCCATCCCAGATGCTGCTGCCACGAATGACCGCATCGGGCAGGACTGAGTTAACGCGAATGCCGTACGTCCCGCCCTCCTCAGCCAGGCAGCGCGCCATGTGGATTTCGCCCGCTTTCGCCGCACTGTATGCGCTTGCGCCCTTGCCGGCAAAGACGCTGTTTTTGCTGCCAACAAAGATCAGGACGCCGCCGATCCCCTGCGCCTTGAGGACTTTAAAGCCTTCGCGCGCAACCAAAAAATAGCCTGTGAGCAGGATGTCGATCTGCCGCTGCCACTCTTTGAGAGTCGTCTCTTCAATGAGCGCGCCGCCGGCGATCCCAGCATTGTTGATCACAATGTCAACGCCGCCATATTGCAGCACAGCAGTGCGAAACGCCGCGATCACCGCGCTTTCATCGGTCACATTGCAGGACACAAAGATTGCCCTGCCCTTGCCATACTTCGTCTGTATCGCATCCGCAGCAGCGTGTCCGCCCTCGATGTTGATGTCCGCAATCACGATGTGCGCGCCGTCAGCGGCGAGGCGCTGTGCCGTCGCTTTCCCAATGCCGGACGCCGCGCCAGTGATGAAAACGACTTTGCCGGCAAAGTCGCGATCCGGCGGCGCAAGCTTCAGCTTATACAGCTCAAGGGGCCAGTATTCGATGTCATAGGCTTCTTTCTCAGTCAGGCAGTTGAACCCGCCAAGCGCCTCCGCCCCGCCGATCACTGCGACCGCGCGATGATAGAGCTGGCGGCTGACATCGGCATTGGTGATGTCCTTGCCGGTGTTGACCATCCCGACGCCCGGTATCAAAATGACGCGCGGCGCAGGATCGCGCATCTCATCGCCCGGCTCTTTGTTGCGCTCAAAGTATTCGGCATAGCGCTGATCATAGTCCGCGATACCCACCTTAAGCTTCGCCTTGAGCGCTTCAACACCTTCATCAGGACGCCAATCGACAAAAAACGGCTGCCGCTTGACATGCACGAGATGGTCAGGACATGCCGCGCCCAACTGACTCACCGTCGGCGATTTCTCGCTGCCGACCATATCCAGCACAGCGGGGTCAGCGTCGTATTGCAGGATCGCATGGCGGCGCTTTGAAACCGCCCCACGAATGACGGGCAGTACCTCCGCCATGATCGCCAGGCGCTCATCTTCGCTCAGCGGCTTGACGATCAGATCGCCGAAAACGCGCTTGCCCTTCTGTGCATCGGCAATGTAATCTTCAGCTTCCTGAATGAGACGGATCGTAATGTCATAGCTGGATTTCGCCGTATCGCCCCAGGTGACCAAGCCGTGCTTACCCATCACGACACATTCGATCTTGGGGTTCTGCTTGACCTTCTCGCCGATCCATTTGCTCATCGTGAAGCCCGGGCGGATATACGGGACATACGCCATCCGGTCGCCATAGACGCGGCGCGCTTCCGCCTCACCATCCGGCGCGCAGGCAATCGAGATCACCGCGTCGGGATGCGTATGATCCACATGGGGAAACGGGACAAAAGCGTGCAGCAGCGTCTCGATGCTCTGGCGTGGACGCCCCGGCTCGAAGACACAGCGCTCCAGATAAGCGACCATCTCCTCATCGGTCATCGCCTCGCGTTCGAAAAGCGGATCGATCTCATCGAGCTTGAGCAACGCAAACCCACGTTCAGTGATGTTCAACACATCCGACCCGGACGCCTTGACCGCCATGACGCGCACGCTGCGCCCAACATGATCGCTTAGGATCATTTTCGCGCTGGTGTTGCCGCCGTAGATATTGACCACTGCACGATCGCGCCCAAGTAAGTTGCTGCGATAGACCAATCCATCCAGATCGGGCAGCGCAGCGGCTTCTGCATCGTTCCATAAGTTCTGTGGCATCGTCTGTGACCTTCTTTTCTGCGTAACAAAGGCTTTTTCGTAATTATCGCGGCACATCCGGAGTCTAGCGTCCGGTATGCGGTGTGTCAATCAATGGTCTGGTTGACATCTCGCTTGATACACAATAAACTCACCAAACACTGTGAAGAATATCCCCCTTGTGAGGAGATTTTATGGTAAATGTACTCGGTTATGACGCCTTAGCGGACGCATTGACCGCCAAAGGCATTGATGTTGACGCTGTGAAAGCCAAGCTCAAGCAGCAGCACATTGAAACACCATCATGGGGCTATGCCAACAGCGGCACGCGCTTTAAGACTTTCCCCTGGCGCGGCGCTGCGCGCACCATTCAGGAAAAATTGTCCGATGCAGGTTACGTCCACAAAATGACCGGAGTTGCCCCATCGGTTGCTATTCATATCCCCTGGGACAAGACGGATGATTGGACGATGATGAAACAGTTCGCCGCCGAGCAGGGTGTTTCGATTGGCGCGGTCAATCCCAATCTGTTTCAGGATGATCAGTATAAGCTGGGCAGCATCACCCATCCCAGTGCTTCAGTCCGTGAAGAAGCCATCGCGCATATGGTCGAGTGCTGCGAGATCATGACGAAAACCGGCAGCAACCTGCTCAGTCTGTGGTTTGCCGATGGCACAAATTACGCCGGGCAGGACAGCATCGTCGAGCGCAAACACCGGATGGAGTCGGCGCTCGCGGAAACTTACAAACACCTCCCGCCTGGCTCGCGGATGTTGATCGAGTATAAATTCTTCGAACCCGCCTTCTATCACACTGACCTGGCGGACTGGGGCATGGCATACGCGACCGCTCTTAAGCTCGGCGAACAGGCGCAGGTGCTGGTCGATACCGGACATCATGCGCAGGGAACCAACATCGCTCACATCGTCGCTTTCCTGCTCGACGAGGGGCGGCTCGGCGGTTTTCATTTCAATGCCCGCCGCTACGCCGACGACGATCTGATCGTCGGGACGAACAACCCGATGGAGCTTTTCGAAATTTACACTGAGCTGGTCATGGCAGGAGAAAAAGCAGATCATGTCGCCTATATGATCGATCAGTGCCACAACATCGAGTCCAAGCTTGAAGCGATGATCATCAGCGTGATCAACTGCCAGATCGCCTATGCCAAAGCCCTAATTGTCGATACTAAGACGCTGCAAGCGCGGCAGATGGAGGGCGATGTGTTGGGCGCGCACGCAGTCATGACAGACGCATTTCAGACCGATGTCCGCCCGCTGCTAGCGCAGGTGCGTCTTGAAATGGGTCGCCCGGCTGATCCGATTGCGGCTTTCCGTGCTGATGACTATGAGAAACGCATCGCAGACGAACGCGGAGCGGCATCGGGAGTCGGCGGCGGATTTCCCACATAGGAAAGGGCAAAACGATGCAGTATCGCTCGCTTGGAAGGACGGGCTGGCAGGTCTCGACCATCAGCTTCGGCGCATGGGCAATCGGCTCAGCCTGGGGCAAAGTGGACGACAATGAGTCGATGGCAGCCATGCACAAGGCGCTCGATCTGGGTATCAACCTGATCGATACCGCTGATGTCTACGGTGACGGACACAGTGAGCGCCTGATCGCCCGACTGCGCAAAGAGCGCCCACATGATCCGTTTTATGTCGTCACCAAAGCGGGACGGCGGCTGCCTAAACAGGTTCCAGAAGGCTATTCCCGCGAAAACCTCAACGCCTGGATCGACCGCAGCCTGAAAAATCTAGAGGTGGACGCGCTCGATCTGGTGCAGCTCCACTGCCCGCCGACACAGGTCTACTATATGCCTGAGGTCTTCGGCATTCTGGACGATCTGGTTGCAGCAGGCAAGATCAAATTTTACGGCGTGAGCGTCGAAAAGGTTGAAGAGGCGATCAAGGCGACTGAGTTTCTAGGTGTGCAGTCCGTGCAGATCATCTTCAATGCCTTCCGCCTGCGCCCAGCAGAGCGCTTCTTCCCACTGGCGCGGGAGCGCCAGGTCGGCATTCTGGCGCGCGTGCCGCTGGCAAGCGGTATGCTGACCGGCAAGCTCACCAGAGAGACAACTTTTGCCCAAGACGATCACCGGAACTTCAACCGTCATGGCGAGAGCTTCGACGTTGGCGAGACGTTCTCCGGCGTCGATTACGATGTCGCGTTAGAAGCTGTGGAAGAGCTCAAAGCGCTGCTGCCAGAGGGCGTCTCGCTGGCGCAGTTCGCGCTGCGCTGGATTCTGATGTTCGATGCGGTCTCATGCGCGATTCCGGGCGCAAAACGCCCATCCCAGGTTGAGGATAATGCCCGTGCCGCCGATCTGCCGCCGCTGACGCCGGAAACGATGCAGGCAGTTGAGCGGATTTACAATCAGCGCATTAAGCCGCTGGTGCATCAGCGTTGGTAACCCTCAAACGAGATAAGATAGCGCGCCTTCAGGAACGCTGTCTCGTTCAATTTGTTGTCGGCAGCGCATCGACTGGCAAAATGCCCGGCTCGGTGCATGAATTGTAATCTGCGCCGACGACAACCTCAAAATCGACCGTCCGATTAGGATCAGGCTGAATGCGAATATTGTCTGGCGAAACATGGAGCGCGGCGGCAATCGTCTGGCGGTTGCTGCCGCGTTCGCTGCCCGTGTAGTCGATCAAAATCGTGCGTTCGGTCGGTTCCGCCGCGCTTCCCGCTGAAAATGCAGCGAAACCGCGCCATCCAAGTGAATCAGCCGCAACCATATCCCAATTCTCGTTGGTTGTGCCATTCAGGACGCGAATCCGATCATTAGCGCGCGCGATCTGATTTGGGGTTGGGGGCGTGTAGAAGTCATTGAGCATCTCTAGAATATGCTCGTAAACCGGAACCTGAACAAAGCTGCCATCCGGCGGCTGCCAGGGCTGGGTGTCGTAAAGACGACGGAAGCGGAACTGCTCGATGCGGCTGGGATCGAGATTGAGCGCAATCGGGATCAGACTGATTAAATCCTCGAATGCCATGTTGGTCTGGACGTACTGGCTGCCTTCCGCCCACAGCGCCGGCGCATTCAGCAGCAGACCGTTGTCGCGTGCCTGACGCCATACAGCGCGCAGCACCTGCTGCTGACGCCGACCGCGATCAAAGTCGCTGCTGTTATCGCGCGCTCGCGCATACCAGAGCGCCTCCGCCCCGTTGAAATGGTAGTAACCCACCGGCAGCACATACTCCCCGTCATCATTGACTCGAACCGCTGCCGCCGGCACTTCCGCGCCGATCAGGGGCAGGTTCTGAATCGCGCAATCCACCGCGATATTCACTCCACCCACTGCATCGACAATTGCCTTGAACCCGCTCAGATCGACCATCGCGTAATAATGCACATTGATGCCGAGATTGTAAAAGATGGTCTGTCGAAGCAGCCCGAATCCGCCGTTCGTCCAGCCGCCCGTTTCGCCGCGCACATACGCGATATTGAGCCGCTGCATCGTCCAGCCGGGAATATAAACAAGCAGATCACGCGGAAGACTGAGCATCGCGACCGTTCCTGCTGTCCGGTTGACGGAGACGATGATCATCGTGTCCGTGCCGAAGTAGCCGCCGCCTGTGATCTCGCCGTCGTTGCCCAGCAGAATGATATTGACCAAGTCCTGTCCGCGTCGATCCACAGCGGGAACTGCCGTCGGAACCAGCGTGCCGTTGGCAACCGTGCCGGGTTCCGCGCCTTGATACACAAATAAAGTCGGCAGCGGTCGCGGCGTCACGTCCGGCAGTGTCGGCGCAGGTGTCGGCTGATCGGGTGCAGAAGGTGTATTCGTCGCAAAGACCTGCTCGGCTGCGCTGTTCACTTTGGCAGCAAAATAGCTCTTCGCCTTACTGCGCACCGATGAGGCAAGCGCCGTTGCCGTCGCCTGATACAAGGGCAGCCGGCGCTGCGTCTCCGCCTGTGCTCCGATCTGGATAAAGACCGCGTTGATCACGCGCGCGCCGAAGATGATGATCGCGCCAAGCAGCGCAAGCAGCACGACCCAAAACATCACTGGCGGCATCCGCCGGCGGCGGCGCGGCGCACTTGCATTCACCATAGTCACTCCCAACACATAGACATCATGGGGCAGCATACGCCTACCTCACGATTATGCGCGAACTTTGCGCAGAAAACAGCCTGACTTTGCCCTGATTGGTTCAGCGGAAGACGACGGGCACGACACATGTCAGCGGCACGCCGCTGGTGTCAGCAACCGCAAGCCGAATGAAGTGCAGCCCGCTTCCGAAGAAGCGCGTGTTAATCGTGCCTAGACTGCCCGCCGTAACAGGACTCTGCGAGAAGCTGTAGACTGTGTAATTGCGCGCGGATGCCGGTCGCACTTCAATGAGATACACGGTGAAATTCGGTATCGAAGCGTTGCCGTAAACATCAAAAATCCCACCAACTTCTTGACCCACGGTTGGGCTGATGATTTGCGCGCCCGGCTGGTCGCAGCCGACCAGACGCAGATCATTGAACGGGATCAGCGCGTTGGTCGGAGCCGCAGTCGGTACAAGCGCGACAGGCAGACGCGGCACAAACAGCACCGAGCCTGCACTGATCTCATCCTCTGACACAATGCAGTTGACGATCAGCAGGTCATTCAGACTGCTGTCTATCGCCTGCGCTATCGCAAACAGCGTGTCGCCAGGCTGGACAATATAGGTCGTCCATTCCGGAGGGAGAGCGCAGCCTGCCTGTGCCTCGGCTGGTGTCAGTTCAACCGATGGCGGCATATCGATTTCCTCAGGGAACAGCACAATCGCTGTCGGCAGTACCTCCAATGTTGGTATTTCAGTCGGCGTCGGTGTGTCCGTCGGCGTCGGTGTGTCCGTCGACGTCGGCGTCGGCGTCGGTGTGTCCGTCGACGTCGCCGTCAGCGTCGGTGTGTCCGTCGGTGTCGGTGTGTCCGTCGGTGTCGGTGTGTCCGTCGGCGTC
>CALKJO010000002.1 GCA_937995825.1 uncultured Anaerolineae bacterium | reverse complement strand
GTCGCGCTCGGCGTCGGGCTGAGGGTGGGCGATGGGGTGGAGGTCAGCGTTAAGGTCGCGCTCGGCGTCTGCGACGGCGTCTCCGTCAGGGTGGGGGGGGCGGTCGCGCTCGGCGTCTGAGTCGGGCTGGGGGTAGGGGTCGGCGTCGCGGTCGAACTCGCGGACGGCGTGATCGTCAGAGTCGGCGTTGCGGATGGTGTGAGGGTCGCTGATAGGGTCAGTGTCGATGATGGCGTGTGGGTTGCTGTCGCAGGCAGCGTCAGGCTCGGCGTCGCGGTCACAAACGGCATCGGACTCGGCGCGCGCGGCGTCGCGCTCGGCGCGCGCGTTGGCGCAAGCGTCGGCGTCACCTGCGGGATCGGCGCCAGCGTACACGCCGGCAGGATCGCCAGCGTACACATCGTCAGCATCAGACCGATTGTCCACCCGACTCGCCCCATCGTCCGATCTTCTCCACGCCGTTACGATCACTATACCAGACGGCGCGACCCTCCGATTGGCGCTCCCCCTACGCACGCACGACGATCCTCTGTATCGTTTTCTCCTGCCAATTATTCGACCCAGAAGCGGTCGGAGAGGTATTTGTAGGCATTGTCCGGGAACAGCGTGACAATCGTGCCGGATTCGCCGCGCTCGGCGAGTTCTTCAGCGATCATCAGCGCTCCAACCATCGCGGACGCGGCGCTGATGCCGACTAGATAGCCTTCTTCGCGGGCGAGCCGGCGCGCCATCGCGTAAGCCGCTTCGGTCTCGACGGCGATCTGACGGTCGGGGAAGTATTCGTCGTAAATCCCCGGCTTGATCGCAGTCGGCATGTGCTTCAAGCCCTCCAAGCCGTGAAAGGGCGAGTCGGGCTGCAAGGCGATCACCTGAATCTCCGGGTTGTAGACCTTCAGCCGCCGTCCCGTCCCCATCAGCGTGCCGGACGTGCCGAGTCCGGCGATGAAGTGAGTGACCGCGCCGGCGGTCTGCTGCCAGATTTCGACGCCGGTGGTGTGATAGTGCGCCTGCCAGTTGGCGGGATTGTTGTATTGGTCGGCGTAGAAGTAGTTATCGGGTTCGGCGGCGACCCGTTCGCGGACAGCGCGGATCGCGCCATCGCTGCCCTCCAGCGGATCGGTCAGCACGAGTTCAGCGCCATACGCGCGCAGAAGGGTGATCCGCTCCGGGCTGGCGTTGGCAGGCAGAAACAGCTTGACTTTATACCCCTTCGCCGCGCCAAGCATGGCGTAGGCGATGCCGGTGTTGCCGCTGGTGCTGTCGAGCAGGGTCACGCCGGGGCGGAGCCTGCCGTCGTGCTCCGCCTGACGGATGATATTGGCGGCGGCGCGATCCTTGACGCTGCCGCCGGGATTCGTCCATTCGGCTTTGGCGTAGATGTCAATGCTGTCGGGAAGATGCGCAGTGACCGAGCGAAAGCCGATCAGCGGCGTGTTCCCGATCAGGGTTTCGAGCTGCTGCGCGGCGCGATGCGGAGCCGGCGCTTGCCTTCGCTGTGTGGGGAGGGTCAGGGTCATGTTGGGTTTGTCCTCAAGCCAGCCTATCGATTGAGCGCGTCTGAAAAACGAAACCGCCGACAAAAAAGCGCGGAACGTTCCTTGTCGGGCGTTCCGCGCTTCATGTCGGCTTGTCGATGCGTGCCGGGCTGGGAGTGGTGTTGACGTGATCAGCCGTCCGAAGTGCGCAACGCGCCCCGTTGGATGCCACGACAACAACAACACACGCAGGTCTGCACGATGAATATCTCTCAAGGCATCGATAATTGAGGAGAGTGTAGCGAAGGCGCGAACGTCTGTCAAATGATCGCGCCCGATCTTCAGTGGACGCTCATGTAAGGCGGCGTGTTACGAAGGCTGATCATACACCCCCTCATACGCTGCTGCGACGCGCTCCCAGGTGAAGCGCCGTTCGACCAGCGCGCGCCCTGCCGCGCCCATACGGACGCGCTCCGCCGGACTGCGCGTGAGCGCGGCGCGCAGCGCTTCCGCCAGCCGCTCCGGGTCAGACGGGATGATCTGACCCGCGCCCGCCGCCTCCACCTCCGACAGATGGCACGCGGGCGACAGCAGAACGGGTACGCCCGCCGCCAGCGCCTCCAGCGCCGCCATCGACAAGCCCTCGCCGCCCAATGCGGGCAGCGCAAAGACGGACGCCGCCGCCAGCGCCCCCCCGCGCAGCGCCCCCTCCAGATAGCCGGTCACGATGGCGCGTTCGTCCAGCAGCGGACGGACGCGCCGCACAGCCCCATCGTCCGGTCCAACCAGCGCCAGCCGCGCCCCCGGCACATCCGCCAGAGAGAAAGCGCGCGCCAGCACATCGATCCCTTTGCGCGGGTGCAGCCGACCGAGATAGAGCGCCAGCGGCGCATCGGGCGACACGTCGAAGCGGGCGCAGAACTGCGTTTTCATCCAATACGCGGCTTTGAGCGGATCGCCGGGCGCGAACGCCTCGAATTCCGCCCAGTTCACGCCGTTAGGGATGCTGGTGAAGCGCGCTTTGCCCCAGCCCTGCGCTTTCCAGATCGACTCGGCGTCGGCACGTTCAGACTCGGTCAGCCCGACGACGAGGCTGATCCGGCGGGCGATCTGCGCGCTCAGCAGGACATCCCACAGCCGTTTGGCGTTTCCGCGCCCGGCATCGGTGGACAATGTGCCATGCGGGGACAGGATGATCGGTGTCGATGGCGGAATCTCGCGCAGCGCGAGCCAGTTCTCGACCGTCCGAAACTCATGCAGATGGACGGCGTCCGCCCATGCTGCCCAGTCTGCGACGGCGCGCCCGAACGCGGTGGGCGTGGACAGATTGAGGCGTCCGCGCAGGCTCAGCGAGCGATTCGGGACGCGGATGACGCGCACGCCGTCGCGGGTTTCATCGGGCGGCGCGGGCGAACGCTGCGTTTGCGAATGGGCATCAGTGGTGATCACGGTGACAGCATGACCGCGCGCCGCCAGCGCCCGCGCCAGCCCCTCGACGGCGCGCGTCACGCCGCCGAAGGCGTATGCCGGGGCATAGTATGGGGTGATGTGGAGCAGCTTCATGCCATCGGCATGTGATGGTCGGCGGCGTAGCGTCCGGTCAGATGGTGCGAGAGCTGGCGTTCGATGTCGGTCAGCAGCGCCGACGCGCCGAAGCGAAACAGATCGGGAAACAGCCAGTCGTCGCCAAGTTCCTCTTTCATGAGTATCTGCCAGGTGAGCGCCTGCTTGGCGCTGCGGATGCCGCCGGCGGGCTTGAAGCCGACTGGATAGCCCGTCCGCGTCTGATACTCGCGGATCATGCGCGCCATGATCAAACCAACTTCGAGCGTCGCGTTGACGGTCTCCTTGCCGGTCGAGGTCTTGATGAAATCCGCGCCCGCCATCATGCAGACCAGGCTCGCCTGCGCAACATTGCGCAGCGTGCCGAGTTCGCCGGTGGCAAGGATCGTTTTCATGTGGGCATCGCCGCACGCTTCGCGAAACAACTGCACTTCGTTGTAGAGCGCCAGCCAGTTTCCGCGCAGCACGTGTTCGCGCGAGATGACGATGTCGATCTCTTTTGCGCCCAGCGCCACCGACTCGGCGATCTCCGCGACGCGCGTCTTGAGCGGACTCTGCCCGGCGGGAAAGCCGGTCGAGACGGCGGCGACGGGGATATTTGTCCCTTTCAGCGCCTCCAGCGCATCGCAAACGCGGCTGTGATAGACGCAGACCGCGCCGACCTGAATCCCCAGATCGCCGACTCCAAGCGCGTCGAGCATGTCCTGACGGACGGGCTGGCGCGCTTTGGCGCAAAGCCGCGCGACATTGCCCGGCGTATCATCGCCTGCCAGCGTCGTCAGGTCGATGCAGGTGATGGCGCGCAGCAGCCAAGCCGCCTGCCAGTCCTTCTTGACCGAGCGGCGCGTCCCAATCGTGGCGGCGCGCCGCTCGGCGGCGCTCAGGTTGATGCGCATCCCTTTGATCCAGCCCAGATCGAACGGGACGCCGGGATTGCGCGGACGGGTGAATGCATGGGAGTCAGTTGGGGGCATGATGGTGTCTCTCCTCTGCCGTTTGGCTCAGCGAGCGGACGCCGAGCGGACGCGCTCGACGATCTCGGCGCGATACGGGATCAGCGCGCTTTCCAGGCGCGCCACCGCCAGCGGATCGCGCAGCTCAATCACCAGCGCCGGATGCCCGGCTTCCAGCCGCCGCACCAGCGCTTCGATCTGCTCGCGCTTGAAGCCCGACTCGCGCAGATTGGCGGCAAAACGCCCGGTCACGCTGCCGACCAGTCCGCCGACCAGCGCCGCCGCGCCCAGCGCGATGATCGCGCCGATGCCGGGGAGCGCCAGCGCGCCAAGCTGCGCCAGCCCGAACATGCTGACGGCTGCGCCGAGCGTCCCACCGGCGATCCCGCCCTCATCGGGTCCAATCCGATCATCGACGATGACGACTTCGCCGCTGTTGGCTTTGGCGACAATCGCCGCCTGCGCAATGCCCAGATCGCGCTGCTCGCGCAGGTGATCGAGCGCGCGAGTGAGCATATTCCGTGACGGGAAAACAGCCACGATCAGTTCACGGCGCATAACCTGCCCTCCACGAGCCAGCAGCATCATTTCACCCCTATCGACTCAATCGCCAGCGGCTGAAGATCGGCGCGCAGCCGTTCGATCAGCTCGCCGTCGCTGTCGGTCTCGAACACCAGCGCGACGCGCTCCTGCTCCAGATGTCCGGCGAGCGTTTTCAGAGCATGGTCGTGGATGCCCATGTCCATCGCGGCAGCGGCGGCGCTGCCGGTGATGCCGCCCACCAGCGCGCCGACCAACGCGCCCGCGCCCAACGCGATGATCGGCCCGATGCCGGGCAGCAGCAGCGCGCCCAACTGCGCGACGCCCATCGCGCCCATGATCGTCCCGAGCGTCCCGCCGGCAACTGCGCCTTCATTGGGGTTAATGTCGTCGTCAAAGATAGTGACTTCGCCGCTTTCAGCGCGGGCGATCAGCGCGGTGTGTTTAGGCTTGACGTAATCGAGGTCGAGCAGCCTGACGGCGGCGTCGGCAAGAGCGCTGCGCGCAGCATAGACGAGCATGATGATCTGAGACATGAGATACGCTCCCTTTTCGGTTATTGCTGAGCGAGCATCGCGTCATGGATGATCTGCCGCACTTGGTCGAGCGGCGGCAGCGGCTTGATCAGCAGACGCCCCGCGCCAGTGCGGGCAAGCAGGCGGCGCTCATCGGCGGGCGCGAGCGGACTGGCTGACGTGAGGATCACAGGCATGGCGGACAAGGATGAGCTGCGGCGCAGGCAGGCGGCGACATCATCGCCCTGAAGCGTACCCGGCAGGCGCAGATCGATCCATGCCAGCTCCGGCAGTTCAGCGCGCAGCGCGCCGCGGTCGATGTCGTCGATCCACGCAGCGGCTTCATCGCCGCTGGTGAAAGCCACGCCATCCGTGCCGAAAAGCTGAGTCATGATAAACAGCGCTTCCAATAAGTCCGGTTCATCCTCAATCAGCATCCAGGTGGTCATTCCGCTCAACCCGTATCCTTGCCGATAGATTCGTCTTAAGATAGCACAAAAAAAGGCGGCGAGTAGTATAAACTTCCTGAACGATGATGATTTCAAGGATCGAAAGCCGCCATGATGCGGGCGTAGGCATCATTGATCTGCTGCATTCGCGCGGTGGCATCGGGCGCGTGGTTGAGATCGGGGTGATAGCGGCGCGCCAGCAGGCGGTAAGCCTTCTTGACCGTCTCGGCATCATCGGTCGAGTCGACGCCGAGGATGGCGAAAAACGCGGCGAGCGGATGGCAAGAATGAGCGCGCTGGCGTTCGAACAGACTGAAGCCAGCGACTCGCCCCACACCGAGCGGAGTCGGCTTGATGCCGACGCCGAGGCTGCCCATGTGGACAGTCGAGCCATAGCGGACGCGGCGCGACTCGCCAGCGCCGTCGAAGTGGACAGGGAAGATGAAAATCTCATTCCCGTAGATGTCATAGGCATAGACGCGATCGCCGTAGAGCGAATAGAGCGCGACCAGCCAGTCCTCAGCGGTCACCTGCCAGCCTTCATGGGGCAGCAGACGGTCACCCCACAAGATAAACAGGGTGTAAACGCCGCGCGCTTCATTGCCTTGAAGAATCTGGCGGATTTCATACAGTTCGATGGCGCTTTCGATCAGATGGATGCTGATCCGGTCGCCCGCGCGGGTGTCGAACAGGATGATGTCGCCGCCGTCCTCGATGAAGCGCCCGACCACGCCGGCGCGCAGCAGTTCTTCGACCAGATAAGCGCCAGCATTGTAGGTGACAGTGCGCATAAGCAAGCTTGACTAATCATGTGCGACAGGCTGTGAGTATATCGCGGAGAGATGAGAAATGAATAACACTTTGAGACAGGCGCTGGCGGCGCTGCTGCTGACAGCGCTGTTCAACATGGGCGCGCAGGCGCAGTACGAGCCGCCGCTGATGGGGCTGGTGCTGGCGGTCGAGTCCGCGGAGCAGGATCGGATCGCCTTGTATGCGGTCGAGCAGGACTTTTGGCGCGTCCTGACATGGCGCGATCATCCCGCCGCGCCGTATGGAGCGTGGGTGCGGCTGTGGGGCTTTTCGCCAGACGGCTGCCGGCTGCTGCTGACGATGAGCGACGGCGCAGCGCCCGCCGATCTGTACACAGCGCGAGTGGATGGAAGCGATCTGATCGCGCCGATCCGCTATGACGGGCTGGCGGCGGGAATGTGGGGCGTGTGGGAGCCGCAGTGGTCGCCCGACGGGCGCAAAATCGCCATGACCTTCATCCGCCAGCAGACGGGCGCGGACGGAGCGGCGGTCTATGAGTATCGGGTCGGCTGGATCGATGCCGCTTCATCCCATCGGAGCGCCGCGCTGAGGCTGATCAGCGTCAGCGGAGATGAGCATACGCCGCGCTGGTCGCCGGATGGGGCGCAGTTGGCGTATGTCTCGTATGAACAGCGCGTGCCTGGGGCGGACAGCTTCTCGACCGCCGTGCCAACTCCGCCGGGCGCGTCGCTGCCGACGATCCGTGAGGCGGACATCTGGATCGTCGGCGCGGACAATCCCGACGCGACCAAGTTCAGGCTGACCAATTTCCCGATTGGGAATGTCGCCATGCCGCGCTGGTCACCGGACGGCGATCTGATCGGCTTCGTCTTTTCGCCTGCGCCCAATCAGGATTACTTCTGGATGATCGGCGCGGCGCGCGGCGCCGCGCCAACGCAGCTCAGCGTGAGTCCATCCGTCGCGCTCGACCTGACGTGGCTGCCGGATGGATCGGCGATGGTCGGGGCGGCGCGGGGCTTCGCGGGCGAGGCGCAGAACCGGCTCTGGCACATCCCGCTGACCGGCGCGGCGGATGCGCCAGGGTATCTTGAGGCGGACGCCGCCGCATATCCGAATGTCGATTATCCCCGCTACAGCCCGGATGGGCGCTGGCTGGCATTTCGCAGCGCTTACGCACTAATGCTGGTGGATCGGCAGACGGGTCAGGCGCGGCGGCTGGAAGCGCCAGGGGGCATCCGCCTGGGGAACACGCCGCCCGCCTGGGGGACGGTATCGCCGGCGTGCTGAGAGCGCAGCGGTGATCGGGCGGCGGGCGTTTCCTGAAGTGGGGACGCCGCGTTAGAATGGTCGCGAGACTTCACACAAACGGGAAGAAAACTGAGCCATGATCGTCAGCCTGACCGCCAATACGACGCTTGACCAATCGCTTTTCATCAGCCGCTTCGTCCCGAACCGGACGATCCGCGCCAGCCGTTCGCTGTTCAGTCTGGGCGGCAAGCCGACGGACGCAAGCTGGATTCTGGGCGAGATCGGCGTGCCGAGTCTGGCATTAGGGTGCGCGGCGGGATCGACGGCGCGCAGGGTCGAGGCGCTGCTGCATCGCAAAGGGGTGACACCTGATTTCATCGAGGTCGATGGGGAAACGCGCATCAACACAGTGATCGTGGTCGAGGAGGAGGGCTGGCAGACGACGATCACGACCAACACGCTGGAAGTCCAGCTGCATCACCGCGCCGCGCTGCTGGCGCGCTATGCCGCCGCGCTGGAGACGGCATCAGCGGTGGTGCTGGGCGGGACGCTGCCGAAGGGACTGGAACCAGATTTCTACGTCGAGACGATCAGGATGGCGAAGGCGAAGGGGATTCCGGTCGCTTTTGATGCCGCCGAGCCGAATCTGAGCGCGGGCTTGAGCGCGCAACCCGACTACATCAAGCCCAACCGCGACGAACTGAGCGATCTGCTAGGGCGCGCCATCGACACGGTGGAACAGGCATACGCCGCCGGGCGCGAGGTGCTGGAGCGCTGGGGAGTCAGCCCGATCATCACGCTCGGCGGAGACGGCGGGCTGGCGGTGCTGCCAGATCGCGCCTATCGGATTCCGCCGCTGCCGATTCAGGTGGTCAGTCCATCCGGGGCGGGCGATGGCGTACTGGCGGGGATCACGCACGCGCTCGCCCATCGAACGCCGATTGAGGAGGGGCTGCGGCTGGGCTTTGCGTGCGCGGCGGCGGTTTGTCTGATGCCTGGGACGGCGGACTGCCGGCGGGAGGATGTGGAGCGGCTGCTGCCGCTGGTTGAGCTGCACCCCTACGCACCTTAGGCTGCCAACTGCGCAGGCTAGGCGTCATGGATTCGCGGTTGGTTTCGTGGTGGGTTTGCGCTAGGATCGCGGGTTGAAAGACGCACAATTGCAATTGATGGAGCAGAATGATCATGAAACGTCTTAGGGTCTGGTCGCTTTTCATCGGCGCGCTGGCGGTGGTTGCGCTGGCAGTGGCGCTGACGCCCGCGCAGGCGCAGCAGAATCTCCTCAGCGATCCGGGTTTCGAGGGACCCTATGTCGGGCGCGGACGCCCTGACCTGAACACACCGCAGGCGTGGAATATCTGGCTGGCGGACAGCCCGCGCAGCTATGAATGGCAGAACCGCCCTGACCGGACGTTCGCGTTTCCGCATCCGGGCGGACCGGAAACGCACGGCGGGAGCTTCTCGCAGAACATCAACGGCGGCTACGTGACCTTCACCGCCGCGCTGTATCAGCAGGTGAGCGTGCCGGCGAACAGCGATGTGACGGCGTCGATCTGGGCGCGGCTGAAGACGTGCAATCTGCCGCGCGGACAGGACGGCGTGCTGGTCGGCGACACCTGCGGCTCGGCGGTCGAAGCGGGGTCGTATGTGCGCGTCGGCATTGACCCCACCGGCGGGACGAATCCCACCAGCCCATCGATTGTCTGGTCGGGCAATATCACGCCGCATGACCGCTGGGAGCAGGCGGCGGTGAGCGCCAAAGCGCAGGGCGGGACGGTGACGATGTTCGCGTGGGTCTCGCAGGACTGGCCCAGCGACCTGAACAATGTCTGGTTTGATGATGCGTCGCTGACGCTGGGGATCGGCGCGCCGGGCGGAGTCGCCGCGCAGCCAGGCGCAACCGCCGTCCCGCTGCCGCCGACCGCGCCGCCGTTCGCGGCATTTGTGCGCCGTCAGCCGCCGCAGCCGGACGGCTCGCAGGTTCATATTGTGCAGGCGGGCGATACGCTGGCGGGGATCGCCTTCGCCTACGGCGTCACAGTTGAAGAAATCCGGGAGCTGAACAGTCTGCGCGGGACGCGCTGGATTCTGGTCGGTCAGCGGCTTCAGATTCCGACCGATGCGCCCGCCGCCGCCGTCGTTCCCCCGACATCGACGACGCAGATGATGAGCGGCGGGGCGGCGGTTTCGACCAGCACGACTGGCACGACCACCCTGCCGACACTGCCCGCGCAGCCGTTCGGCGCAGTGATCCCGACCATCCCGCCGCGCAGTCCATAGAAGACAGGGATGAGGAAAAAGCCTCATCCCTTGCGCCGCGCCAGTCCCCACAGCCAGCGCACCTCTTCAACCCGCAGCAGCCATGCCAGCGCCAGATACGCTGCGCCGCCGATCCCGCCCGCCAGCGTGACGACCGCGATCTCGCCCGCCAGCGTCTGCGTCCCAATCGTTTCAGTCAGCCATGCCGCCGCTGCCCATGCCAGCCCGCCCATGACCGCCGCCGCGCTCCCTGTCCGCAGCAGCGCGCCGATCAAGCGTTGTTCGCCCATGCCGCCGACCCGCCGCCGCAGGACAATGCCGCTGATAACCGCGTGGACGACATGCTTGGCGCTGTCCGCCAGCATCAGGCTGAAAACGCCGTATGCCGGCGCGAGCAGCAGCGCCACCGCCATATACATCCCCAGACTGACCAGCCCGATCAGCGCGGGCGTGATCGTGTCCTGACGGGCGTAAAAGGCATAGACCAGCAGCAGATCGAGCGCCGCAAACGGCAGCCCGAATAGATACAGCCGCAGCGCCAGCGCCGTCATGGTGGTATCGGCGGGGGTGAACGCGCCATGCTCGAAGATCAGCATGACAATCGGCGTCGCCAGCGCGAATAAGCCGACCGCGGCAGGCAGGATCAGGGTGATCGCCAGCCGCAGCCCCATACCGAGCGTATCGCAAAATTCGGCGATGCCGTTGAGCGCCTGCCGCGATAACGTCGGCAGAATGGCGATGCTGATAGCGGTCGCGACCAACCCCTGCGGGAACTGGATCAGCGTGGTGGCGAGGTTCATGTAGGTGATGCTGCGTTCCCCGGTCTGGCTGGCGAGGTTGTAGCTGAAGGCGCGGACGAACCCATCGAGGATGAGCGAGATCATGACGGGGGCGTAGAGCCTGGCGATCTGTCTGATCGCGGGGTGCCGCCAGTTGAAGGAAAGGCTCAGCTTTGCGCCGCGCAGTCCGGGAAACTGGCATAAGAGCTGCGCCAGCGCGCCGATCAGCCAGCCGAGCGCAGCGGCTTCGATGCCATGTTCGGGGCGCGCCGCCGTCCAAGTGGCATGAGCGCCGTTGAGAGTCACCATGACCTGAAGCGGCGGCGCGAGCAGGACAGTGGCGATCACGATGCCGCCGTTGAAGACCGCGCCGGCAAACGCGGGCAGGGTGAAGGCGCGCAGCGCGTAGAGCGCGCCGCTGAACGCCGAAAACAAGCCGAGAAAGATCAGGGCGGGCGCGGTCAGGCGGAGCAAGTCCGCTGCGAGCGCCTGCTTGGGCGCGTCCGCGCCGCCGCTGACCAGCGCAATCGCGGTTGGGGCAAAGGCATGCAGCAGCAGCACCAGCGCAGATAGGACAGCGCCGATCAGCGAGAGCAGGATCGAGACGACGCGCCAAAGCGCCGTTTTGCCGTCGCGCTCCGCCACTTCGCTCAAAACCGGGATGATCGCGCTGTTGACATGCCCGGCGATCAGCAGGTCATAGAGGGTTTTGGGGACGATCACGGCGACGTAAAAGGCATCGGTCGCGCGCGATGCGCCGAACAGGTTGGTCAGCGCGATCTCGCGCGCCATGCCCAGCACGCGGCTGGTGATATTGCCCAACGCCACCACGCCCGTTGCCCGTGCAACGGCGGCGTGGGTCTCCGTCTGGGTGGCTGTGTCCAGTGTCGATGCGTCCGTCAAGCGTTCGCTCCCGCCTACTTTAGAAGCGCTAATCATAGTCGCATCATGCGCCAGAATCGACGGGCGAAATGCCTGCGGGAAAACAGGAATAAGGGATGAGGAAAAAGCGGCAGGGCAGACTCACTGCTTGCAACGCATCCCTCATCCCTGTTGCCTACGCCAGCTTGTCCAAAACGGCGTAGATGGAGTCAATCCAGTCGAGATGCTCCGGCTTCATCAACACCGAGCGCAGCACCGCCGTTTTCGGCGCGTCCCAGACGATATCCCAGTGTGGGCGGAGCAGTTCGACGGGCAGAGTCGCCAATGCCAGGTGCAGATCATGTTCTGCGGCGGCGGCAAAGAGCGCCCGCGATGCCGCATCGACCGCCGACGCCGACTCGCGCTTCGGCGCGAAGTAAATGATGTCCAGCTCTGGCGCGATCCCGACTAGAAAGCGTGAGTCGGCTTGCAGCTTGCCATATAACCTGCACGCCGCCGCCCGACAGCGGCTCAGCATCGCCGCAAATGCGCCGCCGCGCGCCAGCGGATACAGGCGCATCGTCGTCCAGAGCGCGACCGCCGCCGCCCCCGCTCGCGAACATTCCAGACTGATCTCGCCCAGGTGGAGTTCGTCGCTGGTGAAATAGGTGTAGGGCGAGTCGTGGTTGTAATAGCGCCCGACCGCCGGATCGCGAAAGAGGATACAGCCGCAGCCATACGGCTGAAGCCCGTGCTTATGCGGATCGATGGCGATCGAGTCGGCGTCGATCAGGCGGTCGAACGCGGCGCGCGTCTCCGCGCCGAGGTTGTCCGCCAGGGTGAAATAACCGCCGTATGCGGCGTCGGCATGGACTCGAAAGCCGTATTTGTCGCGCAGAGTCAGGATGTCGCCGAGCGGATCGACCGCGCCGACCGCCGTCGTCCCCATCGTCGCCACGACCGCGCCAACACCGCCGCGTTTGAGGCGATCTTCAAGGGCGTTCATGTCCATTTTCGCCCGCGCATCGGTCGGGATTGGCTCAAAGGGGATGCCGAGGACATCGCTGATGCGGCTGTGGGTATAGTGCGCCTGCGCCGACGCCAGGATCGTCTTGCCCGGCGCGACTCGCCCGGCGATCCACAGGGCTTCGAGGTTGGCGACCGTCCCGCCGCTGGTCAGATGACCGAGGTGAGTCGTCCAGCCGAACATCGCCGCGATCTGCGCGACCGCCTCTTTCTCCATCGCGGAGCTGGCGCGACCGCCGTCGAGGGCATGGTTGTTCGGGTTGAAATAGAGCGCCAGCATATACGCCAGCCGCGCCACCGCGTGCGGCGGCTTGAGCATCTGCCCAGCGTAGAGCGGATGCGGATACGGATAATTGTCCCGCATCCGCTCCGCCGCGTCCATGAGGACAGTTCGGAGAGCGTCCATGTCGGCATCAGCGTCGAAGACGGGCAGATGGGCGAAGCCCTGATCGAGACGAGCAGCGGCTTCGCGCAGCAGATCGAGCGATTTCAGGTCGAGCATGGTCAGTGCGCTTTCGTATCTTGTGATATTCCGAGCTGAGACGGACTATAACACCGATCATACGCAGATTCGCGCTGATGGGCGAGCGGCTTGCAGGCGGCTTATTAAGCGTTGTTTAAAAGCAGCCCGAATGCCGATCTATATCCCGAACAAGGTGGCTGGCGCGCTTTTCCGAGTCACAATATAATGACCCTTGTAAAGGGTGTTCTCTAAGAGGGATTGCATGAATCACGTACCGCGTTACCGCACATGGATGCGCCTGGCGCAGATGGCTGTCTTTGCCGCCTGCTTGCTGGTGTTAGGGGGGACGGCGGCGGCGCAGCCGGATGTGCCGCCGCCGTTTGTTCCAATTCTGGACATGATGCCGGCTCCGGTCATCACCGAACCGCGAATCGACTCGCGCCAATCAGAAGCGCCTGCCGTGCCAACGGACACGTGGGCGGTCGAGGTCGCGCCGGGAACCGATCCCGACGCGCTGGCGGCGCGCCTCGGTCATATCAACCTGGGGCAGATCGCCAATTTTGAGCATGTCTATCTCTTCCGCATTCCTTTGACCGGCTTGCGCATGGAGCAGCTCGACGGGCAGACGATTGAGTCGCTCCAGGCAGAAGTCGCGCGGTCGGTCAACAGGCGCGCGGTTGAATTGGGCGCATCGTCGCTGCGCACCGCGCCGGAAGTCGTCTGGTTCGAGCAGCAGTATGCCCGCGAGCGCGAGACGCGCCTGCCCAGCGATCCGCTCTTCAGCCAGCAGTGGCATCTGCGCAACACCGGGCAGTCCGGCGGGACACCGGGCGCGGACGCGAAAGTCTATCCGGTCTGGCAGCGCGGGTACACAGGCGCAGGCACGACCATCGCCATCGCCGATAACGGCTTGCAGCACACACACCCCGATCTCAGCCCGAACTACGTCGCCGGCGGCAGCTACGACTTCAACAGCAGCGACAGCGATCCCAGCCCGGTCGGAAACAATGGACACGGCACGTCGGCGGGCGGCGTCGCTGCCGCGCGCGATAACACGACCTGCGGCGCGGGCGCGGCATATCGGGCGGGCTTGTCCGGTATCCGTATGCTCGACGGTCCGATGAGCGACACGCTCGAAGCCAACGCCGAAAGCTATCAGCGCAACATCAATCACATCTACAGCAACAGTTGGGGTCCGCCGGACAACGGCGTGTTCATGGAAGCGCCGGGTCCGCTGCTGCGCAACGCGATTGCGGACAATGTGAACAATGGGCGCGGCGGCTTAGGCAATATCTACGTCTGGGCGATTGGCAACGGTCACAGCTCGAATCCGCAGTATCGAGATTACGCGGGCGCGGATGGCTATGCCACCAACCGCCGTGTGATCGGCGTCGCCGCCAGCAATCATAACGGCGCGATGTCGAGCTACAGCGAAGGCTCATCGTCAGCGCTGGTGAATGCCCCCAGCAGCGGCGCGGGCATCGGCATCACCACCACCGACTTGCTCGGCACGCAGGGCTACAGCGCGACGGACTGCACGAACGCTTACGGCGGCACGTCGTCGGCGACGCCGCTGGTGGCGGGCGTGATCGCGCTGATGCTCCAGGCGAATCCCAACCTGACCTGGCGCGATGTCCAGCACATCCTGGTCAACACGGCGGATCGCAACGATCCGAGCAACGCCAACTGGCGGCAGAACGGCAGCGGACGCTGGTTCAGCGAGTTTCACGGGTTCGGGCGCGTCGATGCACTGGAAGCCGTCCGCCGCGCTGAAGGCTGGACGACTGTCCCGGCGCTTCAGGGCTATACCGGAGGCATCGTGACCGTCGGTCAGACGATCCCGGATGGTCAGCCGACCAATTATGTCACCAGCACGCACAGCGTCGGCACCGCCATCCGCTACGTCGAGCATGTCGAGGTGGTGTTCACCGCGTCGCACAGCTGGCGCGGCGACATCCGCGTCATCCTGATGTCGCCCAGCGGCACGTCGAGCCTGCTGATGTGGGAGCGCTACAACGATAGCGGCGACGATTACGTCAACTGGGTGTTCACCAGCTCGCATTTCTGGGGCGAAGACCCGAACGGCAACTGGACGATCTACGTCAGCGATGCCTACAGCGGCGATGTCGGCACGTTCCTCAACTGGCAGCTCCGCGTCTACGGCACAGCGACCGATCCGTATAACCGCGTCACCAACGGCGCGTTTGGCTTCACCGCCGGCTGGCTGAACGGCGACGCCGCCAATATGAACTGGGGCGTGTTCAGCAATCCGGGTCCGCTGGCGAGCGATCTGAGCTATTCGCAGAGCGGCGGCGCGGCGCTGTTCCACCTGAAACCGCGCACCGGCATCGGCAACAGCGGCGGCATCTTACAGTACACGCGCACGCCGGTGCGCCCCGCCGATGTGATGCAGCTCAGCTTCCAGGCGCAGAACACCGGCACGGCGCGCAGACGCCTGACCGTGATCGTCCATGACATCAGCTTCAGCGAGATACGGGTGTGTTCGTTCTGGCTGCCGGCGAGTATGCCGCTGTCGAATTTCACGATGCGCTTCAAGAGCCAGACCAACTGGACGGACGCCAGCGTCAGTTTCTACGCCTCGACCGCCACGACCAACGGCAACTACCTGATCGACAATGTCAGTCTGCGCACCCTGCGGACGACCACCAACCCCGGCACGGTCTGCGGCGATCCCAATCTCCCCGGTGTAGGTTCGGGATCGGACAGCGGTAACCTGCTGAGCAACGGCGACTTCTCCAGCGCCATCGGCAGCCCGAACGGGAACTGGGGCGTGTTTGGCGATCCGGTCAATCCCCCGTGGTATATGAGCGGCGGCGTCTTCTACATGTATCGTCCCAACACGGTCAACAGCGCCGCGCTGCTTCAGAACAGCAACCAGACGATCAATCAGGGCGTGCGCTGGGAACTGACGATCCAGTTCGCCAACTCGTCGCCGACCGCCCCCTACCGGGTGACGCTGCTGGTCAGGTCGGAGGACTTCAGCGATCTGGCGGTCTGCTCGTTCTATATCCCGGCTGGCGGGACGCTTCAGACCTACACCATGCGCGGCTTCACAACGCTGCCCTGGACGACCGCATCAACTGACGCGGCGGTCTCGATCTACATGGCATCGTCGGCGGCGTCGGGCTGGGTGCATATCGATAATGCCTCGCTGCGGCGGCGTCCGAGCATGGCGATTGTCGGCACAGAATGCTATCCGCCCGGCTTCGCGCCAGTAGACATGCTGCCAGCGGACATCGAGTTGCCAGCGCTGCTGCCGACGGCAGTCCCGCCGCTGTATGCGCCGGAGGGCGCGCCGCCGGAAATCCCGCTGCTGATCGTGCCAGCGGAGGCGGAGAGCGAAGGCGGCACGGCTGAAGGCTCGATGACCGAGTAAACGAACGCTAAACTTCACCCACCTGCCCCCGTTTGCAGGCGGGGGCAGGACGGCTTGAACGAAAGCGCCTTGTGTTTTGGGACGGCGGTTCCACCACCGCTTCTGAAGCATCAGGCGCTTGCGCTGTCGCAGGCGCACTGGCATCATGCGCGGCTGGCGATTCATGCGGCGCTGCCCGCCGATCTGACCCGCGCGCAGGCGTATGAGCGGGCAGAAGCGGCGGAGACGCTGATTCGCGCTAAAATGCTGCAGATTCGCCGCATCACTATCCATAAAGAACCGGAGGAATGAGCCAATGAAAGCCGAGCCGCATGAAGCGCTGCGCCGAGACGTTCTGATCGTTGCGGTTCTGAATCTAGCCTATTTTGTGATTGAATTTGGCGTCGCACGGGCGATTGGGTCGGTGTCGCTGATGGCAGACAGCATCGATTTTCTAGAGGATGCCTCGGTCAACATTCTGATTCTGATCGCGCTGGGGTGGAGTCCGCTGTGGCGGGCGCGCGTCGGGCGGGGCTTAGCGATCATCCTGCTGATTCCGAGCGCGCTGGCGCTGCTGTCGGTGTTTGAGAAGCTGAGCGCGCCGATCCCGCCGGGCGCCGCGCCGCTGTCGTTGGCGGGATTGGGCGCGCTGGCGATCAACCTGTCGTGCGCGTTTCTGCTGGCGCGCTACCGGGCGCATCGCGGCAGCCTGGCGAAGGCGGCATTTTTATCGGCGCGCAACGACGCCATCGCCAACATCGCCATCATCGGGGCAGGGCTTGTGACTGCGGTCACGCTGTCGATGCTGCCGGATTTGGTCGTGGGGATCGGGATTCTGATCATGAACGCAGACGCAGCGCGGCAGGTGTGGCAGGCGGCGCAGCAGGAAAGCGACCTGCTGCGCAAGCCCGCCGCCCCCTGACAACGATCCTGTTTGCCGTTCGCGCCGCCCATCGTTATACTTGCAGCTGATCTACAAATCCTGCGCTCGGAGCAGACGCCAATGGCAGATATGACTCCCCACGAAACAGTCGCGCATGAAGCCCTCTCCCTGCCGGTGATGGTTCCCGGAAAGCTGTTCGGGCGCGATGTCACACTGGGACGCATCCACGCCCAGTTAAAAGCGAATAAGCCCATGCTGCTGCATGGCGCGGCGGGGATCGGCAAGACAGCGCTGGCGGCGGCGCTGGCGGGGATTGCCACGGCGCAGCCGGGCGGGGTGCTATGGCTGTCGGTGGATAACAGTCCGCTGCCCGATCTGGTGGTGCGCGCTGCGCGCGCTTATCGCATGACCGAGATCACCAGTAAAGACAACCCAGCGGCGATGGTCAATTCGCTGTCGGTCATGCTGGCGAATCAGCATCCGCTGATCGTGCTGGACGGGCGCATTGCGGCGGACGCGGCAGCGGCGTTCATCCGTCAATGCGCGGTCAACGTGCCGGTGCTGCTGGTCAATGAGGAAGAGATCAGCGGCGACTGGATGAGTCTGCGTCTGGGCAAGCTCGAACCCGAACCCGCGTCGGCGCTGCTGCGCGCCGCTGCGGGACTGCCGGACGCGCTCGATGCCGATGTGACGCGGCTGGTGAGCGGGATCGCCCGGGCATTGGACTATCACCCGCTGGCGCTGACGCTCTCCGGCGCGGCGATGAAAGCGGACAAGCTGACGCCGAAAGCCTTTGTCGGGCTGCTGACGGCGACTCCCAATGCTTCGAGCCTGACGCCGCCGCTGCTGGTCTTATCGACCCTGTTTCGGACGCTCGACAGCCGCCTGAAAGGGCTGCTCTTCGTCCTGGGATCAATGTTCAAAGGGCAGGCGTCGGCGGAGTTGATCGGCATGGTCGGCAGCGCGCCAGAGGACGTGATCCATTCGGCGATGGGGCTGCTGCTGGCGCGCTGCCTGGTCGAGCGCTTCTACCGCTATGACATCCCCTACTACCGACTGCATCCGACTGTCCTGACGTTCGTGCAGGCGGCGCTGCGCTCGGAGAATAAGCTCGACCGCTTGCAGACCCATATCAGCGAAACGCTGGTGGCGTATGCGCGCAAATACGCCACAGATGAGGCTGCCGCGCACGACAAGCTGAGCATCGAGATCGACAACATGATGGCTGCCGCGCGCTGGTCAGCCGCGCGCGGCAACCGTGAAGTCGCTGAGCAGTTCTCAACGCTGCTGGCGCGGGCGGGCGGATTCGTCCAAGCGCGCGGCTATGTCTACGAACTGGTGACGCTTCAGCAGATCAGCGCCAGCTCGGTCAGCGCGTTTCCTGCGCATGAACGGACAGCCCCGATCCAAGCGCCGCTCGTCCCCGCCATCGACGAGGAGGATGAGGACGAGCTCGACTTTGAGGACACTGGCTCGGTGGTGGCGATGGACGACGAAGACGCCAGCATCGGCTTATCGGAACGCGACGCGCCGCCCGTCATCGACTTCGACAACCGCGACATGAGCGTCTATACAACAGACGAAGAAGACGAAGTTGAGGAAGGTGAGTTCGTCGAGGAGGATGATCTCGATCTCGACGACGAACAAACGGCTGCCGAGACGGAGGAAGCGAGCCAGAGCGAAACGCCGGACGCGCCGGCGGAGATCGTCCGGCTGCGCGCCGCGCTGATGACGGCGCGGCAGAACAATGACCTCCGCCAGCAGGCGGCGCTGCTGGCGTCGATTGGGCTGACGCAGATGCAGTTCAACCACGACAGCGAAGCCATCGCGTCGTACTCCGAAGCCCTGACGCTCTACGAAAATCTGAACGACTCGTTCGGGATGCTCGCTGCCTTAGAGGCACTGACGACACTGACGGCGCGAACGGAGTCATATCAAGCGGTGATCATGTATGCGACGCGCGGCATCACCCTTGCCAAGAATCTCGGTCGTGAAGAAGCGCAGGCGCGCCTGCTCACTGCTTTAGGCGATGCGCGCCAGCTTCTGGGCGACAGCGACCAGGCGGCGCGGGTCTATGGGCAGGCGCTTGAGCTGCGGCGCGCGGCGGGCGATGAACAGGAAGCGGCGGTGCTGCTCTTCAAGCTCGGATTTGCCCAGCTCGACAGCGGCGATCCGGAACAAGCCATCGCCACCTGGGAAGACGCGCTGACGCTGTTCCGCCAGCAGGGACGGCGCGATTACGAAGCCAAGACGCTGGGCGGCATTGGCACGGCAAACGGCGAACTTGAACGCTGGACAGAAGCCATCAACATGCATTCGTCCGCGCTCCACATCGCCCGCGAAGTCGGGGACAAAGAGGAAGAAGCGCTGCAGCTCAGCAACCTCGGCTATGCGGCGGTGCAGGCAAACGATCTGCGGCAGGCGGTGCTGCGCTACCGGCAGGCGCTCCATCTGGCATACGCCGCCAACGACCGGCAGAACATCGTCTCCAACACCGTTGACTTGGCGCGGCTGCTGGTCGAAAGCCCACGCCACCTCGATATTGCCGCGCTGCTGGTGAAGGAGGCGCTCAAAGTCGATCCGCATGACCGCGATCTGCGCAAGCTGATGGAACGGATCGAGGATGAGCGCGAGGCGCTGGGGGATATCGAGCGCGCCCCGATCAACGGCACAGCGCAGGACTACGCCGCCAACGCCTACCGCCTGCTGGAGTGATCGGTCTGAGCCTCGCGGCTGCCCCGCACGCCTTGAGAAGGGGGCGCATCCTCCCAGCGGTCTGAAGCGGCGTTCATGCGCGTATGAAGCGCATGACCTTGAACGGCTCGGCATATTCGACGCCGACCGCCGCGCCGATCTGCCGATCCCACTTGCTGAAAAAGTCGATCTCGTCCTCGCGAAGCTGCGAGACATGGCAGCGGATGCTCTGCTGCTTGCGCTCCATCTGCGCGCTGATGTCCACGGCGATATTGGCGTCCTGGGCCAGCATCAGATAGACCTCATCGACATGATGCGGCTCCAACCCTTTCGCCAGCAGTTCGGGAAAGATCGGGCGCGTCTCGGCGCTGGGGAAGATGGCGTAGAGCGCGGCTTCGCCCGCTGCCACATGGTCGGGATGGTTGATATAGTGGAAGTCCTCATTATCGTTGAGCATCTTCAGAGTGGGATCCATGATCACGACGCGGTTCGGGCGGAACTGGCGGATCAGGCGCGTCAGATCGCGGCGCAGCTCGAGCGTCGGCTGCAGCGTCCCATCAGGATAGCCGAGATGGTGGACGGTGTGGACGCCGATCACCGCCGCCGCTTCGCGCTGCTCATGGATGCGGCGCTGAATCAGGGCGGCTTTGTCATAATCGGGATCGTTGCTGCCGGCTGACCCATCGGTGACGATGCAGAACTGCACTTCCGCGCCGGCGTCCGTCCAGCTGGCGATGCTGCCGCCCGCGCCGATTTCGATGTCGTCCGGGTGCGCCGCAATGACGAGGATGCGCGCCGGGACAGGATATAGATCGAGCTGCATGATCAAATCACTTCCTTGTCTACGTCGATTATCGATCAGGATGAGCGATCTGCCAAAGGGTGAGCGCCATGATCCACGCCAGCAGGAAGATGAGCGCGCCCCATTCGGACATGGCGATGATCCAGAACGGCTCGCGCTCGCCCGGCGGTGGGGCGAGCGCGTTTTCGCCGCCGCTCAGCGCCACCAGCAGAAAATAGGCGATGCAGACCATCGCGGGCAGCGCCGCCAGCGCCAGCCAGCGCGGATACGGGCGCTCTTTTCCAAACCAGGCTGCCAGCGCGAAACTGATCAGCATGATTAGCGCGCCGAGCAGAAAGAGCGCCGCCACCGTCTGATGCGTATTCAAGTCTTCATTGACTGGAAAGACGCCGACCAGCGCGCCGGTGATGCCGGTGATGGTGCTGGCAGTGGCGATCACCTGGCGCGCTATGCCGCGCAGCTTCAAGCCGACGCCCTCCATGAAAAGGATGAAGCTCAGTCCGCCGATGATCACAGTGATGTTAAAGACCGCTGCCAGCGCGGACTGCTGGGTGTGACCGAGTTCGGAGATGAAATGATTGAACGGCGAATACGACTGCCCTCTGCTGCCGGTGTAGGCGAAGGCGGTGATCAGCGATCCCAGACTGACCACCAGCGCCCCCAACAGACCCGGAATGACGATCAGGCGGCGGCTCAAGCTCGGCACAACGTCTGCGCTCCTGTATGATGAGTCGGACTCAACGCATGATCCCCGCCGGATTGCCCGGCGCGCTCGGCAGCGTTTCACTGCTGGGCAGACCGAGCAGCCGCCGCAGCGCCAGCACGCCGTTGCCGCTGGCAGCGTAGATGATCTCCTGCCCGGCGTCCACCGCGACATCGCTCAACTGGGCGAACAAATCCTCATTTTGGGGACGGAAGCCGGCGATGAACGTCCCCGCAAGCGTGATCTCATAGATCGTGCGCTGCTGCTGATCGACGATGAAAATCCCCTGGCGGACGGGGTTAGTGTTCAGATAAAACGCGAGCGCGCTCGCCGGCGGCGTGTTGGCTGGGAAATTGGCATAGCCGAACGGCTCATCGCGCCCGCTGCGAAAGCGCCGAATCGATCCGTTGGCAAACAGGATGTAGACATAGCCGCCATCGTCAATCGCGACATCGACGGCGGTGCGCAGGTCGGGGCGTCCTTCGCCGGTGAAGTACTCGGTCGGCGCATTCGGGAACGATCCGCCGAGCGGATCATAGCGCCAAAGCTGATTCGCCCCCGGATCAAGCACGTACATGCGCCCCTGCCAGAAGGTGATCGCCTTAGGCGCGATCCAGGTCTCCGTGCCTAAAACGCGCTGCGCGTTGCAGTCGCCGAGAAAGCGCGGGGCGCAGTCGATCAGCAGCCCGCTGCGATCCAGCGCGACGATCACATTGCCCTGGCTGAAGCCCGTCGCGGTGTCCGTCCAGCCGATGTCGATCAGGTCGCTGACGGTGTACTGACTGATCACGCCGCCGCGCCGCATCGCGGGGAGCGGCTGGCGCGTGCCGGGGATGATCGCCATGCCATCGGTCGCCAGCGTGACGCGGTAGACCTGCTGATTGCGGCGGTCGAGGGCGTAGAGATCGCTGCCTTGCAGCAGCAGGCGGCTGATCTCGGCGTTGGGGAAGGTTTCGATCAGCGTGACATCGCGCCGCTCGACGCGCATTAGGGTATCGACAATGGCGCGCGCTTCCATCATCAGACTCAGCATCTGCGGATCGTCGGCGCGCAGGCGGCTGCATTCGCTGACGACCTGGATCACAGCGCGCCAGCCGGTCAGCGTGCCGGTGGCGTCGCTGGAGTCGATGCCGCGCGCGGTGGTCGCGGCGCTCTGCGCCTGACGGACGCATAGGTCAAATTCGCTCTCGCCCGTCCCAGTCAGCCAGAGCGTAATCACCAGCACCACCACCGCCAGCGGGATCAGCACCGCTAACCCGACGCCGCTGCCTTGTTTTGGCGGCGCGCTTTCATCCGGCAGCGGGATGACTTTATCCAGCACCTTATTGACGCCGCCGACCGCCGCCGCCGCCGTCCCCGCCAGCGCGCCCGCCACAAAGCGCGTCTCTTGGGCGGCATCGCGCCGCGCCGGGATGGTCTCGCTGCTCATGACCTCGGCAGGCGGCTGCCTCGGATTGAGCGCGCCGGCGTCAAAGTGCGCTGCCCGCGCCGACAGCGATGCAGTGGTTTCAGCGGCGCGCACCGGCAGGTCAGTCGGGAGGTCGGGCGCGGCGCATTCCGCCGCCAGCACCGCCATCGTGACCCGTCCGAGGCGATCCACGCTCAAGCGCTCGCGCAGCTTGACCAGCACCTCGCTGAGATCGGCGCGGCTGAGCGCGTCCTCCAGTTCATCCATCGGCACGCTCGCCAGAATCGGATCGCCCAGCAGAAAGCGCGTCCCAGCCTTGACGATGGAGCGGGTCATGCGCGGCTCGATGGCGGAGAGCGCGCCCATCGGCGCGCCGCCGAGCGCCTCCGTGTTGTCAAATGCAGTCGGGAACAGCAGCAGCTCGCCGCGCGACCGGATGACCGCCGCGCCCGCGCCGGCTTTGGCGATGTAGAGTTCCGTGCCGCGCAGCGCCGCGCACATCATGCTCGCCTCATAGCGCGATGCGCTGGTGGTGTTGTGGGCGTAGAGATTCTCGTTCAGATAGCTGATCACGTCGCGCAGCGCGGCGGTGACGCTGCTTGTGCCTTCAAAATAGCGCTCCGCCGCCAGCGCCGCCATTTCCTCATAGAAGACGGGCGGGGCGGGCTTGCCGCCGATGGGCAGCACCAGGCAGAAAAAGGTCTCGCCCTCGCGGACGCGCGCGGCTTTGCGCGGCGCAACCTCGACCAGCGCCCCCGGCGGCGGCGTGCTGATCGTCCGTCCGTTGACCAGGTACAAATGCCCGACCAGCGCCTCTAATTCATACGCCATCGCTCACCCTCATTACAGCGCCAACGCATCCGCCAGATGGTCTGCACCGCATCATCATGACTCCGGGTTCCATCATACCGCACAAGCCGCTTTCCTGCCTCACAGGGCGAGTCATCAGGGATGAGGAAAACCCGTTGTTCTTCTCATCCCTCATCACTGTTTGGAGTCACCGCTGCAGCGTGACCGCGCCAACGGGGATCAGCGGCGTCGGCGCGCCGGTCGCATCGACGGCGGGCAGATAGCGGAATGCCTGATCCTGAATGCCCACCAGCACGGTATACGCCCCGTCCGGCGCATCGGGCGGGAACTGCGTCGGGCAGCCGTCGAAGAAGACGACTTCGCCGCGCACCCAGGCGTTCACGTAGCGCGCTGTCCGGCTGCAGGAGAATTCCCGCCCGGTCGCGTCATGGCGAAAGACGAAATTCCGGGCAGTCGCGTTGGGCTGCGGCTCAAAGACCAGCCAGTTGACCGACGGCACATACGTCTCGCCGATGCGAGTCTCCGGTGGAGAGTTGAATTTCACCGCCTGATAGCTTTCGGCGACGATGCCGAGGTTGCCGGGACAGTCGTCGTAGCGCGAGATCGCGGCGGTGGTCGCGCCGATCTGGTAGGTCAGGCGTGGGGCGGCGTCGATGGGCTGGCGATCCAGCGTGAAGGGGAGCCACTCCAGCGTGATCGGCGTCTCGGCGGGGAGCGGATCGCGGCTGAAGGGCGGGCAGTAGGTCAGCGTCATGTCGGCGCGGATGATCGCGCCGGGAGTCCAGCGCGGCGGCGGATACGCGCCGTCGGTAGGAGCAAATTCGCACGATGCCCGCGCGCCGCCTGCGCCTGCGCTCACCCGACCGATGTAATTGTCCGTCAGGAGCGAGTCGGTTTGCAGATAGAGCGTCACGTCGATCTGTCCGTCGGCGGGGCGCTCACTGACGCGGTATCCGAGGACGGCGGGACCTGCGCCGTCGGTCGCCAAAACGGGAGCCGGCGCGCCATCCGGGACGCGCTCGACAACGATCTCGCGCGGGGTCGCCAGCGCGATCCGAACCACGCTCGCCCCCCCAACGATCAGCCAAGGAAGCGCGATCAGCGCGCCGAGCCGCCCATCCAGCCGGACGACTCTCAGCAGCCGCGCCGCCCCAACGCCGATCAGCAGCGCCAGCGCCGGCAAGCCCGCCATGTAATAGCGCAGCGGGGCGAAGATGTAGGAGGTGTCGTAGAGCGTGGTGTTATCATCGCCGGCGACGGTGATATTGCGCACCACCACCAGCCCAACGGCAAACACCAGCGCCAGCCACAGCACTAACTCGCGCCGCAGCCCCCGTCGCGCCGCTGCGAACGTGCCGCCGATCAGCGCCAGCGCCAGCATGACAGCGGGGATGAAGCCGTAGAGCCGTTCGAGCAGGTGGCGCGTCCGCAGAGCGATCATCAGCCGCATCATATCGTTCCAGGTCTGATCGAACATGCCGATCAAGGTGACGACGGGCAGGCGGAAATCGCTCAGCGTCCCCAGCACGACTTGGTCGAGCGCCTGGTAGCGCCCCAGAAAGCTGCCATAGCGCGCCCAGTTGAAGCTCGCCAGCCCGACCGTCAGCGCGATGATCAGCGCCAGCCCTGCCAGCGCCAGCCGCGCCGCCCGCCGCCCGCCGGACAGCGCCCGAACGATGATCGCCAGCAGCACCACGCCGTCGAGCGCCAGCACCGCCCATCCGGGGAGCCGAGTCAGCGCCGCGAGCGCCGCTGTGATCAAGACGGGGATGAGCGCAGCGGGGCGCACGCCGTCGCGGAAGAGACGTGCCAGAAAATACAGATTCGCCGCCGCGACGGTCAGCAGCAGGATATCGTTGCTGATGATGGCGCTCTGACGCAGCAGCGTCGGCTCGAAGGCGAGAACCGCCGCCGCCGCCAGCGCCGCGCCGGGATGATCGGGGAACAGGATGCGCCCCGCCGCATAGGTCAGCGCAGCCGCCGCCGCGCTGAGCAGCACGCCGAAGATGCGCAGCGCATAGCCGCCGAGCGCCGATCCGGACGGCGGGAACGTGTAAGCGGGCGTGGTCAGAGTCGGAATGGTGGGCAGATTCGACCCGCCCGCGCAGATCAGAAACGGCTGAGTCCCTGGCGGGACGGGCGCGCCGTCATCGACCAGCGCCAGGATGGGCGCAGTCAGCACGAAATACAGGAGCGGCTGAGTCGCCTGGCGGATGTCAGCGTCGCCAGCGGGGTAATCCTGCGGCAGCGGCAGCCGTCCGCGATCCACAATAAAGCGGACGACGTTGTAAAAGTCGGCTTCATGCTCCAACCAAAGCGGCATCGACGCCGCAAAGCCGACGCCGACGGCGATCTGCGCCGCCAGGATCAGCGCCAGCAGCGCCGGGAAAATGTGTTTATGTGTGTTCAAGCGCGTCCCGTTAATATGCGAGCGACTTTTAGTCTACACAAGACCGGGAGAAGTCTCAAACTCCTTTTCCGACGCAGCGAGTCAATGGCGTTCGTAAACCAACTGCCCGCCGACATAGGTCTGATCGACTGTAATCGCGCCCAACTGATCAACCGGAGTCGTGAACAGATCGGCGCTCAGCACGATCATATCTGCCCATTTGCCGGCTTCGAGGCTGCCGCGATTGTCGGCGTCGCCGCTGGCAATCGCGCCGCCCATCGTATAAGCATAGAGCGCCTCCTGTACGCTGATCGCCTGATCGGGCGCGATGGGCTGCCCGGCGTGATCCAGCCGATCCAGCGCGGCTTTGACGCCCATGAGCGGGTTAGCATCTGGCACAACCGGCGCATCCGAGCTGAGCGCGACGGTCAAGCCAGCATCGAGCATGGCGCGGACGGGGTAAACGCGGCTGAGCGCCGCATCGGACAGATAGCGCCGGAACGCTGCGCCGAGCGCGGGCAAAAAGATCGTCTGCGGCACGGCGATCACGTTGAGGGCGGCGCAGCGGCGCAGATGATCCGCCGTCGGCAGTCCGAGATGCTCGATGCGATGGCGGAGACCGGTATTGGGTTTGCGGCGGTGGAGCGTCTCATAAATGCCGATCACCTGCTCGATGGCGCGCTCACCGATGGCGTGCGCCGCGATTCTGAAGCCGGCATCGTGCGCCTCCCACATCAGTTCGGTCAGTTCGGCGGTCTCGAAGCGCAGCACACCGCGATCTCCGGTGACGCGATATGGCGCGTCAACTGCCGCTGTCGCGCTGGACAAGCCGCCGTCGGCGAAGAATTTCACCGTGTCGATGCGCAGGGTGTCGCTGCGAAACATCTCCGGCAGCGGCAGCGTCGCCGTCCCTCCATCGGGACGGCGGATCGGCAGCCCATTGACGCGCACAGCGAGATCGCCGTCCTCATCGAGCTGGCGGTAGACGCGGACGTGATCGGGCATCAGCAGCGGGTCGGTCGCGCTGGTGATGCCGAGCTGCAGTTGATGGTAGGTTGCGGCGCGGATGGCATAGCTCATCGTGTCGTCGTCATACGGCGGGACGGCGCGGGTGATCAAGCCCATCGCCGTCTCCTTCAGCAGCCCGGTCGGCTCGCCGGACTCGTCGCGCTCGATGACTCCGCCGGCGGGATCGGGCGTATCGCGGTCGATCCCGCTCAAGCGCAGCGCCAGCGAATTAACGGCGATGATATGTCCGCAGGTGCGCGTCAGCGCGATCGGATGATCGGGACTGGCGGCGTCGAGGTCGGCGCGAGACGGGTGACGGCGTTCGGGGAGTTCGGCTTCATTGTAGCCGCGCCCCAGAATCCATGTCCCGGCGGGCAGGCTCGCGGCGCGCTCCCGAAAGAGACGGATGATGGCGGGGATGTCCGGCGCATGGGCGCGGCGGGCATCGACCTGAACGGTCAGCAGCAAGCCGAGCTTCCAGATGTGGACATGGGCATCGTTGAAGCCGGGGAGCAGCGTCCGCCCTTCGAGATCGATGTAGCGCGCGCCGGGGGTCATCGTTTTGAAGGCGTCGAACGCGCCCACGCTGCGAATCCGCCCCTTACTGCTGACGGTCACGGCTTCGGCGGTCGGCTGCGCGGGGTTCATGGTGTAGATCGTGCCGTTGTAAAAAAGCTGCATCATCCCGTCCTTATGCCAGCGCCAGACGCGCCGCCTCGACGGCGCGCACGGCGTCCGCCATCGCGCTCATACCCTCGTCGATCTGATCATCGGTGATCGTCAGCGGCGGCAGAAAGCGGATGCCGTTGGCGTATAGGCCGGCGCGAATGCTGATCACGCCGCGTTTGAGCGCCTCCGCCACCACCTGAAGCGTCTCGGCGGCGGCAGGGATTTTAGTCTCGCGGTCGGTCACCAGCTCCATCACCATCATCGATCCCAAGCCGCGCACGTCGCCCACTAGCGGGCAATCCGCTTGCAGCGCCTCCAGATGGCGGCGGATGCGCGCGCCGACTCGGTCGGCGTTGGCGAGAAATTCCGGCTGGCGGATCATCTTGATCGCCTCCATCGCGGCGACGCACGCCAGCGGATTGCCGGAATACGTCCCGCCGAGTCCGCCTGGATGCGGCGCGTCCATCATCTCCGCGCGCCCGGTCACCGCCGCCAGCGGCATCCCCGCCGCCAGCGATTTCGCCGTCACGATCAGATCGGGGACGATGTCGTAATGCTCGACCGCAAACAGCCGACCCGTGCGTCCAAAGCCGCACTGGACTTCATCCGCCACCATGACGATGCCATGCTGATCGCAGATGTCGCGGATGCGCTGCAGAAAGCGCGGCGGAGTCGGCAGGAAACCGCCTTCACCCTGCACCGGCTCGATGACAATCGCCGCCACCGCCGACGGATCGACCTGGGCGATCAGGGCGTTGTCGAGCATCCGCACGCACAGATCGACGTAGGCGTCCTCGTCCATGCCCGCCGGACGGCGGTAGACATACGGAAACGGCACGCGGTAAATCTCCGGCGCAAACGGACCGAAGCCCTTCTTGAACAAGCCGTATTTGCTGGTCATGGCGAGCGTCAGGTTGGTGCGCCCATGATAGGCGCCCTCAAAGACGATCACGGCGTCGCGCCCGGTGTAGCTGCGGGCAACTTTGATCGCCGTTTCGTTGGCTTCCGAGCCGCTGTTGAGCAGCACAGTTTTCTTGGGGAAATGCCCGGGCGTGACTTCGTTGAGCAGCTCCGCGACTTGGACATACGGCTCATACGTCCCCATGATGGCGCAGAAATGGATCAGCTTCTCCGCCTGGTCACGGACGGCAGCGACGACGTTGGGCGGGCAGTGACCGACCGCCAGCACGCCGATGCCGCCGGCGAAATCGAGCAGGCGGTTGCCATCTGCGTCGGTGACGACCGCGCCCTCAGCGCGCTCGACAGCAATCGCGCTAACCTTCGCCGCGCCGCGCGGGGTGGCGGCTTCGCGGCGCGCCGCCAATGCCTGACTTTTCGGACCGGGGACTTCGGTGATCAACTGGATGCTTGCCATGATCGTTAATTCCATCGGATCAAATCGAATTTATTCTCCGATTGTAGCGCAAAACGGCGGCGGATGCCCTTTTCAGAAGGGAAGTGATGCACGATGAGTCGAAAGGGATGAGTAAAAACCGTCTTTTCTCATCTCTCATCCCTCACCGCCTCATAGCTCGCCTGGCGGACTTCCTCCGGCAGCCAGCCGCCGGCGGTGGCTTGAACCAGCCCCGCCACTGCCTCGATCCACCCTGGGAAGGCGTTCAGGCAGGGCGCGAGATGATAGCTGGCGGGATCGCCGCCGCCCTCCGCGAACTGGTCGCGCCCTTCGTTGCCGAGTTCATCGAGGGTCTCCAGGCAGTCGGTGACGAATCCGGGCGAAAACACCAGCGGACGCCGGACGCCGTGTTGTGCAAGCCCTTCGAGGGTCTGATCGGTATAGGGTTCGAGCCACTTTTCGGGTCCGAAGCGGGATTGAAAGCAGATCAGCCAGTCGTCAGCGCGCCAGCCCATTGCCTCCGCCAGCAGCGCGGCGGTGCGCTCGCACTGCGCGCGGTAGGGGTCGCCGGTTTTGATGTAGCGATTGGGGATGCCGTGAAAGGTGAGGATGAATTTATCCGGCGGCGCGTCCAGATCGGCGAGGTGGGCGCGGAGGTGATCGCGCATGGCGGCGATGTAGGCGGGATGATCGTAATATGGCTCGATGAAGCGCAGCGTCGGCACGGCGCGCTTGCGCTCATGGAACAGCGGGCAGCGCCGTCCGGCGGCAGCGTGATAAACAGCGTCGTAGATCGAGGCGGTGGTGGTCGAAGAGAACTGCGGGAACATCGGCATGACGATGATGCGGTCGATGCCGTCGGCTTCGAAGGCTGCCATTGCGCCCTGGATGCCAGGGCTGCCATAGCGCATTCCGAGGCGGACGCGGAATCCGCCACCGAGGAGCGCCTGCACGCCATCGACGAGCTGCTCTGAATAGACCAGCAGCGGTGATCCTCCCTCCAGCCAGATGCGCCGGTAGAGGCGCGCCGAGCGTCGAGGGCGGGTATTAAGGATGATCCCGCGCAGGATCGGCTGCCAGATGAAGGGCGGATAATCGATGACGCGCATGTCGGAGAGGAACTGACGCAGATAGGGGCGCAGGGCGCGCGCGGTGGGGGCATCTGGCGTGCCGAGCTGCGCGATCAGCACACCGATTATGATATGATGGTGCATGATGATCCTTAAAACTGGAAACGGCGTCGATATTTGCCTAAATTATATCCAAAAATCTGCTAAAATCTAAATTTGTCCATGATTTTTATAAGATTTTAGTGGATTAACGTCATGAGGGATGGAGAACAAGTGTTAGATTTCGAGCCGATTTTGACCGCAGCGATCACCTGCCCGGTGTGTGGGTTTCAGGAGGCGCTGACGATGCCGGAGGATGCGTGCCAATTCCTGTACCAGTGTTCGTCATGCCAGGCGGTCTCGCGTCCGCTAGCGGGGGACTGCTGCGTTTTCTGTTCGTATGCGGATGTGTTGTGTCCGCCGATGCAGCGCGAGTCGTCGGGGCAAGACTGAACGGGCAAAGACTCTGCGCGTTCTCATGTGGCTGTCCAGCAGAGATGATAGTAATCGCAGCAGCCGGTTCTCATCCGATATTCAGCGGACATACAGCCCGCTGTTCAATCCGAGCGTTTATGGTCTAACGCAGCTGACCGAGCAGACGAAAAAGCCCTCCCAATGATCAGCGAAAAAGCGATTCAGGTACTCGAACTGCACAAAATTCTCGATCAACTGGCGAAACACACCGATTTTTCAGCGGGGGCGGAGCTGGCGCGCGAGCTTCAGCCGTCCACCAGCCTTGATGAAGCGCGCCTCTGGCAGCGCGAGACCGCCGAAGCGCGGGCGATGTTCGCCAATCAGGTCAATGTCTCACTGGGCGGGGCGCGCGATGTCCGCGATGCAGCGATGGGAGCGACGCGCGGCCTTCTCATCGAGCCGTCGGTGCTGCTGGATATTCGCAGCACGCTGCGCCGCGCCATGACGCTCAAGCGCACCGTCGGGCGGATGAAAGGACAGTATCCGCTGATGGCGGAGCTGCTCAACGAGGCGGAGGAATGCCCCGATATTCAGGATGAGATCGGGCGCGTGCTGGATGAAAACGCCGCCATTAAGGACAGCGCCAGCCCGCAGCTTGCGATCATCCGGCGCGATCTCAAGCTGGCGTTCGACCGGCTGCAGAGCAAGCTGCAAAAGATCGTCAGCGCGCCGCAGAATCAGCCGCTGTTGCAGGAAGCGCTGGTGACCATGCGCAATGGGCGCTATGTCATCCCGCTGAAGGCGGATCATAAGGGGAAGATTCCCGGCGTGGTGCATGATTCGTCTTCCAGTGGGGCGACGCTGTTCATCGAGCCGCTGGACACGCTGGAACTGAACAACCGCTGGCGCGAGCTGCAGTTGGATGAGGAAAAAGAGATTCGCCGCATCTTGTCCGCTCTCACCCTGCAGATCGGGCAGGAGTCCGAGGCGATTGTGCGGACGGTGGAAGTCCTGGCGTATTTCGATCTGGTGCTGGCGAAGGCGCGCTATGCCGAGGCGCTCAAAGCCGCAGAGCCGACGCTGCTGGATTTCCGTCCGCGCGGGGCGCATCCGGGCAGCACGATCCGGCTGATCGGGGCGCGGCATCCGCTGCTGCGGGGCAATATCGTGCCGATTGATGTCGAATTTGACGACGATACATGGGTGCTGGTGGTGACCGGTCCCAACACCGGCGGCAAGACGGTTTCGCTCAAAACCGTTGGGCTGATGTGCCTGATGGCGCAGTGCGGGCTGCATCTGCCGGTCGATGAGGCGAAGCTGTCCGTTTTCAAGGGCATCTACGCCGACATTGGCGATGAGCAGAGCATCGAGCAGTCGCTTTCAACCTTTTCATCGCACATGACCAACACGATTCAGATTCTGCGCGAATGCGATGAGCGCTCGCTGGTGCTGCTCGACGAACTGGGCGCGGGGACTGACCCGACCGAAGGATCGGCGCTGGCGCGGGCGATCCTGTCGCATCTGCTCAAACGGCGCGTCACGACGATGGTCACGACCCATCATCCCGAACTCAAAGTTTACAGCGTCGAGACGCCCGGCGTGCGCAATGCCAGCGTGGAATTTGATTTGGAGACGCTCGCGCCGACCTATCGGCTGATCGTCGGGCTGCCCGGGCGCTCCAATGCCCTAGCGATTGCCAGGCGGCTCGGTCTGGACGCAGAGATCATCGAGGACGCGAAAACGATGGTCGCTACTGAAGACCTGATCGCCGACGATCTGCTCGACGAAATCCATCGGACGCGCGAGGACATCCGCCGTCAGCAGGCGCTGATCACCGCCATGCGCGAGGACATCGAGCGCGAAAAGGCGGAGCTGACCGCCCAGCTGAGCGCGATTGAGGATGAGCGCCGCAACATCATCTCCGGCGCGCGCCGCAGCATGGAAGCCGAGCTGGAGGCATTCCGCAAGGAACTGAAGCGCCTGCGCGCCGATTTGCGCGAGGCGGCGCTGCCGTTGGAGATGCTGCAAACGGTGCAGGAAGCCTCCAACAAGCTGGAGGACTCGATCAAAACGCCGGTGGTCAACGCGGTGACGATGCCGGAGACGGAAACTTGGACGCCGAGGCTGGGCGATGCCGTCTGGCTGGAGACGCTCAAAGCCGAAGGGATTGTCACCGAGCTGGAGCGCGATGAAGCGTCGGTGCAGTTGGGGACGATCCGCATCCGCGCCAAGCTGCGCGATCTGAAAAAGCCATCGCGGGGCGAGCGCGAGGTCGCCAAACGGCGGCGTGCCTCCGCCTATGCCGAGGAGCGGACGATCACCGCGCCGAAAGCCGAGTCGCCGGGCTTGGAACTCGATCTGCGCGGGCTGCGGGTTGAGGAGGCGGTTGAGCGGCTGGATGACTACATCGATGCGGCGCATCTGGCGCGGCTGCCATTTGCGCGCATCATTCACGGCAAAGGCACGGGCGCGCTGCGTAAAGCCGTCATGGAGCGCGTGCGCGAGCATCCGCTGGTCAGCAAGGCGATCACCGCCTCGCCGAAAGAAGGCGGCGAAGGCGTGACGATCATCTATCTGAGCGGGGCATGACCGCGCCGCCGCATTCAAAAGCCTGGCATTCGGCAAGTCCCCGCTTCAGATGGAGCGGGGACTTGTTCTTGTGCGCTGCGCGCTAGTTCAGCGCCGAGACAGGGCGTTCACCGCTGCGTCAAGCAGCACGTCGGACTCGCCGAACAGCGCCGCCTCATCGACCGGGACGCGCACCGTCGGCGCGACGCCGATCCCCTCAACGTGGATATTGCCGTCGGCATCGACCGCGCGACCAATCGTGAAGCGGACGAAGATGCCCTCTGGCATGGCGAAGTCGGTGATGCTGCCGCCCAAGCCGGCGGTTGGGTAATGCCCGACGATGATGGCGCGGTTTTGCAGCGTCATGTTGTAGGCGAAAAATTCGCAGGCGCTGGCGCAGTTGGGTCCGATGATGACCGCGATCCGCCCGTTATAGCGCAGTTCATCGGGCGGCAGATAGAAGCGTTCGAGGCGGTTGGTGTCCTGGAAGAAGCGCCCGATGCTCTTGTCAAAGAACGCCGTCCCGCCCAGAATCAGCGGCTCATTGAAGAAATACGCCGCCATCTGATCCGCCAGAAAGCCGCTGCCGCCGCCGTTGCTGCGCATATCGATGATCAAGCCAGGCGCGTTGTTATCGCGCAGCGCGATCATCAGGCGCTCCCAAAGCTGGACGGTCAGCAGGTCGTTGTCGAAAAAGCTCCAGATGCGCGCCAGGACATAGCCGCTGGGGAGGACTTCGTATTCAACCGGCAGCTCATAGCCAGTGGTGCTGGACTCGTCCGTGGCGGCAAAGTAGCTGTCCAGATCGAAGACCGAGGTCAGGACTGCGGTGGTTTCGACGCCGTCTTTACCGGCGAAGGTGATCTCAACCCGCGTCCCGACTGGAAAGCGGACAGCGTAGACCGCCTGTTCCAGCCGGCGGACATGATCGGTGCTGAAGGGCGAAGTCGGCGGCGTGATCGCGCCGATCCAAGCGGCAATCGGGAAGCCGTTGACGGCGACGATCTCCGTTCCGACCGCGATGCCGGCGTTGGCGGCGGGCGAATTGGGCGTCACAAAAGTGACCAGCGCGCGCCCGTCATCGAGTTCGCGGATGGCGATGCCGATCCCGCCAACCACAGCGTTGTAGAAGTCATCATAGAGCGCGCCTTCGAACGGATACAGCGAGATGTGTCCATCAGGAATCTGCCAGAGGAAATCGCGCAGAGCGCGCTGGTAGTCGCTGACGCTGCGGCGCTGTTCGGCTTCTTGAAAGCGCGGGCGAAACTCGGTCAAGAGGGCTGCCCAGTTGATGCCTTTGTATTCGGTGAAGGCGTATTCGCGCTTCATCAGCGTGACCATCGAGTCGAATGCCTGGGTGTAAGGCAGATTGGAAAAATCATCCAGCGCCGCGCCTTCCGGCTCGATCAGGTCGATGACCACACGGGCATCGCGGATGAAGGTGAACGGGTCGGTATCGAGATCGACGACTGTCCAGCCGCGCGGGACGGGTACAGTTGGATCATCTTCGGTGAAGAGCTTCGCATCCGCGCCGAAGCCGGAGGGGAAACTCTGATTGTCGTCCGGCGCATAGATGACCAATTTACCGCCGACCACTTCGTACAGTGTCGCCGAGGCTTCGCTGACGCGGGTTGAGGCATAGGCGGTTGACCAGCCGCCGCCGTAGAGATCGCGTTCCTCCAGATACGGGTCGCCAAAGACGTTGTTCCAGTAAGCGACGGCGTAAATCTGAACACCCTGATCGCCACGCCCGTTGTTGTCCACATCGCGGTACGTCCCCTGCGGCTGGATCGGCAGCGCCAGGCTGTAGCTGACCGGGGACTGGTAGAAATCGGAGGTGAGCTGCCCCAGCGTCTGCGATTCGGGCGGCATCAGAAAGCCGAGATTGCGATCCACAAAGCCCGCCTGGTCTTCGAGGATGATCACCGGCTGCGCGACTCCGACAGTGAAAAGGGGGTCGGTATAGGTGAGCGTGCCGGTGATGGCGACCACGCCGTCGGTCTGAGCGGATACGGCGCCGGAAAGCACGGTGAGCAGCGCCAGCAGGATCAAAATGCGTTTCATCTATGCGTCCTTTAACAAACCATCGGTCAAGGATTGGATGTAGATGCATTCATGCCAGTCAATGGCGACCTGATCGACCGTAATCGGGTCGTCGGTCAGGGTGATGTCCGCGCCGCGCACGATGGCGAAAGGCATGGCTTCATCGCGCTCGCCCATGACCAACTGCGCGGCGGCGCAGATCGTATCGGCGATGCCGCGCCGCGTCACCATCATCGGATTGCCGAATAAATCGAGCTTGCCGCGCTCATCCTGCACAGGGTTGAAGCCCGCCGTCGCCAGCGCGACTCCGGTCGTGCCGAGTCTGCCGGGCATGAGCCAGCTATCAGTCAGGATCACGCCGACATCGGCGTCGAGCCGCTGCCGGACGGCGGCGCGGATACGGGCGGCAGTGGCATACGGGTCGGCGGGGAACAGCACCGCCAGCCCCGCCGGGATGTTGGAGCGGTCGACGCCGGCATTCGGGGACACGATGCCGTCCTTGTGCGTCAGCAGGAAGCCGGGGATGCCGCCGAAGACATGATCGGCGTGCGACAGCACCACCTGCGCCAGGCGCGGATTCATGCGGTAGCGGCGGGCGAGTGCCTCGGCTTCGGCGCTGACTTCCACGTCGTCCAGCCGCACGATGCGCCCCTCGGCAATCGCGGCGTATTTGCTGCTGACCGCCAGCACATCGCCGGTCTGAAGCGTCTGCTCAGCGGCGGCGAGCGCAGCAAACAGGGTTTCATGCAGGTCGAACGCCGCCCGTCGGACGGGCGCCTGCACCGGGATAATGGTGAGTGGGTGAGTCATGATTACAGTTTTATCCCAATAAGCTTCCAAACACCACCCCAATCCCTCCGCAGGCGAGCAGCACCCAAGTCGTGTTGATGCGCAAGCGCACTAAAGCGATCAGCGCCAGCGCGATCAACGCCGCCGCCAGCAGGCTGACGCCCGCCAGGTTGTCCGGCGCATGGGGGAGCGGCTGGAGGGCGGCGCGCCCCAGATCGATCAGGGTGGCGGCGATGGCGGCGACGACAACGGCGTTGGCGCCGTCCAGAAAGGCGCTCAGAAAGCGGCTCTGGCGCATTCGCGGGATATACGGCGCGGTGATCAGCACCAGCACAAATGACGGCAGAAAAATCCCGACCGTCGCCACCAGCGCGCCAGGCACACCAGCGGCAAGATAGCCGACCACGGTTGAGGTCGTCAGCACCGGACCCGGCGTGAACTGCCCGATGGCGATGGCGTCGAGAAGCTGGCGCTGAGTCAGCCAGCCGAACGTGCTGACGACATCCTGATGAATATATGCGAACAGGACATAGCCGCTGCCGAACAGCACCGCGCCGATGCGCAGAAAATACCAGAAGACATCCAGCGCCGACACCGCCGCCCGATCCGTGACTTCGACGGCGATCTGCGCCAGCGGGATCAGCAGCGCCGCCGCTGCGCCCTGCCGCGCGCGGTAGAGCGCGTAGACCAGTCCGCCGCCGATGATGACCGCCGCGTCCGGCAGCCATTTGTTGGCGAGGATCGCCATGCCTGCGCCGAACAGCATCACCAGTTCGCGGTTTTTCAGCGCGGAGGGCGTCAGCCGCCACGCGGCGACCGCGATCACCGCCACAATCGCCGGCTGCAAGCCCCAGAACAGCGCTCCTATCGCCGGAATCATGCCGGTCGTGGCGTAGATCATCGCCAGTGTCAGCGAGATCAGCGCGGCGGGGATGATGAAACACGCGCCCGCCAGCACCGCGCCGGGGACTCCGCGCTGCGTGTAGCCGATGTGGATCATGGTTTCGGTCGAATTCGGACCGGGGATCAGATTGGTGGCGGCGAGCAGATCGAGAAACTGCTCGCGGGTCAGCCAGCCGCGCCGCCGGACGACTTCATCCTCCGCCAGCGCCAGGTGCGCCGGCGGACCGCCGAACGCCGTCAGGCTCAGGCGGATGAACAGCCGCGCAAGCTCGGCATAGCTGGCTCTGGTGGCGATTGGGGCGGTCGTCATGCGCTGCCCAGCCGAAGCTCAGCGCGCGCTAAAGCGGCGGTCAGGCGCGCCTGCTGCACGGTCTGGGTCAGGTCGCCGCGCGTCCGTTCGAGAATGCCGCGCACGCTATCGGTGCGGCGGCGCAGATCGCCGGTGATGGCATCGGGAAAGTCGAACGTCACAAGCTGGTCATAGATGGCGTCCATCCAATTGAGCAGGCGCTCGGATTCAGCGCGGGCGGCATCGTCGGCGTCGGCGCGGCGCAGGATGTCGAGGATGAAGCGCCGCAGCTCGGTGGCGGCTTCCGCCAGTCCGTTCAGATAGGCGCTGCCGGACACATCGAGCTGCGCCGGCGTCGGCAGCGGCATGTGCTGGATGATGGCGCGCATGGCGAAGGCTTCGACCAGTTCCTTGAGCGCGTCCTGCATGTAGCCAGCGCTGAGCAGATCGGGATAGGGGGCGACCAGGGCGCGCAGATCAGCGGCGGCGGCGCGGGCGGCGTCGAGCAGTGAGTCAGCGGCGTCCCATTCGCGGCGGTGGACGGCGCGGATGGCTTCGGCGCAGCGGCGGGTCAGTTCGCGCGAGCGCGCTAATGCCGCGTCACGGGCGGCGCTGCGGGCGGCAAAGTCGGCGCGGATGGACTCACAGAGGGCATTGAGCGCGTCGGTCAACGGGCGGTCTCCATCTCTTTGCGGACGGTTTCGAGCAGCGTCTCGGCTTTGAGCTGCGCCAGCGAATAGCACGGTCCGCCGAGCTGCTCCGCCAGCTTGCTCGCCAAGCCTTGATCGAAGGCGGCATGTTCCATGTTGATCGTCACCGTCTTGATCGACTCGTGCTTGATCAGGCTGGCGATGCGGTGGGCTTCCTCCTGTGGCGGCTCTGTGCCGATGCTGACGTTGCCTGCGCCGTCGGTGAGCAGGATGATCAGCGGGATGACATCGGGATGCAGGTTCTGCTCGCGCTTCACCGTTTCGTATGCTAGCAGCAAGCCCGCCGACAGCGGCGTCTTGCCCCCCACCGGAATGGTGGTCAATGCCTGCTTCGCCAGCACGACCGAATTCGTCGGCGGCAGCACCAGCAGCGCCCGATCCTTCTGAAAGACGATCAGCCCCACGCGGTCGCGGCGCTGATAGGCGTCCGTCAGCAGCGACATGATCGCGCCCTTGGTGGCGGTCATGCGCTCGCTGACCGCCATGCTCCACGAGGCATCGACCACGAACAGGATCAGGTTGGCGGTGCGGCGGACGCGCACCTTGCGCTGCAGGTCGGCGCGCTGCAGGGCGTATGCCATGCCAGAGGCGGCTTTTTGCTTGGCGCGGGCGCGCTGGAACGGCGCGGCGGCGCGCAGCGTCGCGTCAAAAGCGATGTCGTCGGTCTTGCCCTGCGCGGGGCGCGCCTGGATGTAGCGCCCGCGCTTGCGGTCGGTGCGCGTCCGCGAGCGACGCCCCGCCTGCCGGCGCATCATCTGGTCAACACTGGTCTGGAGCTTGCGCGGCGCAAATTCCGCGCCGGCTTCGACCTTTTTGCCGCCCTCCCACCAGTAGGCATCGCGGCTGTCGAAGACGTTTTGGGGTGTTGGGTCAGTTTGCCCGAAATCCGGCGTCTGTTCGCTGGGATCGCTGGCTAGCGAAGAGGATTTTTTTTTACCGACTGCTGCTCGCCATCCTGCGATGGCTCAGCGGATTCGTCGCCCTCGCCCCACTCGCTCTCCACCCGCTCCAGCTTCTGCTCAAGCTGCGCCATGTTCATCTGCGCGTCGGCGAAGGGACCGCGCTTGAGACGATGGGGAACCGCCAGCTCCATCGCCAGCAGGATGTCGCGCTGGGTGATGCTGCGGCGGCTCTCATAGGCGGCGTGGGCGCGGGCGGTTTTGAGGACGACCATATCGGCGCGGTGACCGTCGATCTGGAGACTGCTGGTGAGCGAGGCAATGGCGTACAGATCGCGCCGCGAATATTCGACTTCCTCGACGATCTCGCGGGCGGCGGCGATGCGATCCGCCAGCGCTTTTTCCTCGCCCGCCCACGCCGAACGGAACCCCTCAGGGTCGTCCTCATAGGCAATGTGGCGCTCGATGATCTCCATCCGTTCGTGCGCGTCAGCGATGCCTTTGATCTCGACAGAGAGCGCAAACCGATCCAAAAGCTGCGGGCGCAGATCGCCCTCTTCGGGGTTCATCGTGCCGACCAAGATGAAGCGCGCCGGGTGGCTGAAGCTGATCCCTTCGCGCTCGACCACATTGATGCCCATCGCCGCCGAGTCCAGCAGCAGATCGACGACGTGATCATCCAGCAGATTGACTTCATCGATATACAGAATGCCGCGATTGGCACTCGCCAGCACACCCGGATCGAAATGACGCTCACCCTTCTGGATCGCTTTCTCGATGTCCAGCGTTCCGACTACACGGTCTTCGGTGGCACTGACGGGCAGATCGATGAATGGGACGCGGCGGTGCGCGATCTGGAGCGTTTCGCCGGCGGCGGCGCGCTCGCGGACGATATCCGACCAGGTGTCTGGATGGTTGGGATCATCGTTGAACGGCGACTCGACAAAGACCTCGATCTCCGGCAGCAGGGCGGCAAGCGCACGGGCGGCGGTCGATTTGCCCGTCCCCCGCTCGCCCCGAATCAGCACGCCGCCGATGCGCATATCGACCGCATTGAGGATCAGCGCGAGTTTCATCTTTTCCTGACCGACAATCGCGGTGAAGGGGTAAACAGCAGGTCGTTTTGCCATGAGCTTAGGGACTGCCTTCTGCCTGAAGTCACAAACTGAAGATGATTATAGCGCATCGGTGAAGGGGTTCACAATAGCACCATGCTGAGATGAGTCGAAAGTGACAGCGTCGCGATCGGTTTTTCTGCTCTTTCTCCGCGTCTCGGCGCGTGCTGCGGTGAGATCCGTTTCCCCCCTGGACTGGGGAGTCATTGCCGTTCGCGGCGGCATGGCTATAATCGATAAGAAAGAGCCTCCGAGCAGATCGAGGAATGAGGTCAGCGATGCGACGACTAACTCAGCTTTTCCCGCTGGCTGCGGCGCTCATCGCGCTGGCGCTGGCAGGGCGGATGGCAGCGCCCCTAGCAGCACAGCTTGCGCCAGATCAGATACCGCTCTTCGATACGCGGGTCGATCTCGAGGTGATTGCTGACGCGGTCTTCGGAGTCGAGCGCCCGGCGGGCTGGACGGGCAACATCGATGTCAACACACTCGGATTCGTGATCGATCTGTGGGTTGATAACGAAATCCTGGCGGACAGTATCTTCGGCGCGGGCGTCCGTCCGACCGGATGGCTCGGCGCAGGGCTCGGGACGCCTAGCACGGTGACGCTGGCGCGCAACGTTCGGGGCGATCTGGAGCTGAGCGCCGATGCCTTCTTCGGCGCGGGCGTCCGTCCGGCGGAATGGCGCGGGGCTGCCCCAATTGTCCGCTGTGGGCGGGCGCTGCAGAACACGCTCACCATGCTGGAGCGCTTCTACGGCATTCGGACGACTACGCCCGAGTCGGCGCTCGATTTCTGCCGCGCCGTGCTGATCGAAGTGGAGCAGACGCTGATTGATCTTGCATTCGACCGCCCAGATGTCAACGGGCGGCGCCCCGACCCAACGGCGCTGCTGGGCGCCGTGCGCGGCGATCTGGAGCGCGCCGCCGATGAGCTGCTCGGTCTCAATGTCCGCCCGGAGGGTTACAGCGCAGAGCCGAACCGCGAGCCGCTCTCCGCCAGCTTCAAGGACGACTTCGCCCGCGATCTGACTGTGCTGGCGGATTTTCAATTCGGATTCGGGCAGCGCCCAGCGGGCTGGATCGTCATCGTGCCGCCGCCAGCGGATGATTTCGCTGCGGCGCTCTATTTCCGGCGTGATCTTGAGCTGTTCGCGGCGGCGGCGCTGGAGCCGCGCTTTGGAGCCGGCTTCCGCCCGACAGGGTGGCAGGCGCAGGGTCTCGAACGCTGCGATGTGGCAACGCGGGCGCTCGTCCCGCTGGTGGTGGACAACTACGGCTTCGTCGTCGATGACTTCGATCCGGCAGCAGCCGACTACTGCGCGCAGATCGACGCGGCGGTGAACCGCCTGGTGGAGAATCCGCCTGTGATCGACGTGGTGGACACGCCGCAGGAGCGGCGGCTGCGCGCCGAGTCGCGCTTCGCCTTCGCCTACTTGGATGCTGGCGCGACGCAGTACATGGGCGTGATGCCTGGCGGGACGGAGTTTCGCGCCGTCTATCGCAATTTCGGGCAGTCGCGGATGATGTTCGTGAGCAGCCCGCGCTTTGCGCTGTTTGTCGATTACCGCTTCACCACGCTGCCAGAGGAGATTTTCAACAATCTGCCGACGATTGAGGGGCAAAGTCTGGCGCCCTTCTGCGATGATGTCTGGTGCAGCGGACCCGGTCCAACGCCGACGCCCACCGGCTTCGGTCCGCTGATCGCGGTGCTGGTGCAGTCCACCCCAATCGCCACACCGGATACCGGCACGCTGCAAACGGTCAAGCGGCTGGTCTCGTGGAATTTCATCCGCGTGACCTATCTTCAGGACAATCTCGCAACCCGCAGCGCGCAGGTGACGCTGGAGCTTTGCACACAGCCAGCTGCCAACCCGGACAATTCATGCCAGCCGGTCATTTCGATCTTCGACACCGCCGCCAGCGTCCCGCGCCCCAGCCTGGGGCAGGCGAATGGACTGAACATCTACGAACTGAACTACGGCTACACATCCACCCTGCTGATCGAAGGCGAAACGCTCTATTCCAACGACGTGTGGATCAGCGATCCGACCATTCGCTAGCGCTGCTGCGTAAAGAGGGATGAGGTCTTCTACCCTCATCCCTCATCATCATATCGGTCTCATCCCTGGTTTTTTTCAATCCGCCGCAGAGGATGACATGGCAGGAGCGGCGCTTTGAGCGGCAGCCGCTGGCTCCGCTTTGGCGTCGTCTTTCTTGCTCACGCCGTTGGCGCTGGCTTTAGAGGCATTCTTGCTGTCGTTGATATAAAAGCCCGACCCCTTGAAAATCACGCCGGCAGCCTGCACCACGCGCACCACCCGCTGCCCGGTCTGCGGGTCAACCGTGAGCGGGTCGTCGCTGAAACTCTGACGGATTTCAAAGGTCGTCCCGTCCTCACGACGATACTGATACATCGGCATGATCATCCACCTCGACCTGTTCAGATTTGAAAATACGGCTTTAGACTGATTCCATCCATTATGATACGGCAAAATTTCGCGCCGTGTCCATAGATCGACGCATTCTCTGATGGAATTTTTACGCGCCGTCCTTTTTGTCGCCCCGCTTGAGGCGCTTAGCGATTGCGCTGCCGAATAAACCGGACATGATCATGTCCGAGCGCGTCGGCTGATCGGCGGAGGGGAGCGCCTCCCACTGTCCTTTGACGCGCCGATTGATCCAGGCGTTGTATGCGTCCGATGCGCCGATCAGCGCGGCTTCAAGCGCGCTGCGATCCGCGCGTGCCAGCGCCGCGCGCAGGCTGCTGAGCGTGTCGATCAGCCGATCCAGGTGGACGGTCAGCGCTGTGCGGTTCATCAGCAGCATGTCGCGCAGATCGTCGGGGTGGGTGTCATAGAGATGGTGCGTCAGGCGTCCAAGGGCAGCGCTGCCCGCGCGCTGCGCATCTTTCCAGGCAGCGCTGCCCGCCAGGCTGTAGAACGCGGCGAAGCCGATCAGCGCGGGCAGCAGTTCAACCGCCGTGACCCAGGCATCCGCCTCGACTGGATCGACGAACAGCGGCGACGCGCCCATCAGCCCTGCGAAGTCGGATGCCAGCTCGATCGCGTCCCCGGCGGCGCTTGCCCCAGGCGCGATCAGCCACGCGCCCTTGTCGAACAGGTCAGCGGCGGCGAATTCGACCGAGTCGCGCCCATCAAACAGGTATTTGGGGCTGACGATGGGCAGCACCCCCAGCGCAAATGCCCCGGCTGGGAGCGCCTTCGCCCATTCGAGCGCGGGGGCTTTGAGCGGCGCGCAGTCCAGCACGACCGCGCCAGGACGGAGCGCGTCTGCAATGGCGTTATACGCGCCCTGCCCTTCCCCAAACGGCAGCGCCAGCACGACAATATCCTGATGGGCGGCGGCATCGGCAGCAGTGCGGGCGGCGCGGTCGACCGCGCCAGCTTTGCGCGCCGCGTCGACGGTGGCGCTGTCCGTGTCGAAGCCGGTGATGGCGAACTGCTGCGCCGCGCTTTTGTCCGTGTGATGGCGCTTGAGCGCCAGCCCGACCGACGCGCCGAGCCGCCCCAAACCGATGATCCCGACCGCAATGGTTTTCGCCATAAGCCCTGTTTTCCTATCTCTCTGCTGCAACATCTTAGCGGATACGCGATGAGGCGCAAGATCGAACTGCGCGCCTTCGTTTAAGACCATGTACAATAGGCGGTGAGCGCAGTATGAAAGGGCAGACGTGGGATGAGCAGCGCGCAGCCGAGTTCTGACAACCTGATCGGGAAAACGCTGGGGCAGTTTGAAATCCTGGATGAAATCGGGCGCGGCGGCATGGCGACCGTCTACCGCGCGCGCCAGCGGTCGATCAATCGGATCGTGGCGATCAAGGTGCTGCCACGCGCACTCATGCACGATCCGGACTTCCATGAGCGCTTCGTCCGTGAAGTCGATGTGGTGGCGCATCTGGAGCATCCGCACATCCTGCCGATCTACGATTTTGGCGAAGTCGAGGGGATGCCGTATATCGCCATGCGCTATCTAGCGGGCGGGAGCCTGTCGCAGGTCATCCAGCGCGAGCTGCCGAGCGTGCGCGCGCTGATCAGCCCGCTCATTCAGGTGGCGCAGGCGCTGGATCACGCCCACCGTCAGGGCATCATCCACCGCGACCTCAAGCCGGGCAATATCCTGCTCGACGATGCCGGCAACGCCTATCTGAGCGATTTCGGGATCGCCAAAGTCCTCAACAGCCGCCTGACAGGTTCAGCGATCATCGGCACGCCTGCGTATATGAGTCCCGAACAGGCAAACGGGCTGGCGCTCGATGCGCGCAGCGACATCTATTCGATGGGGATCGTGTTGTTTGCACTGCTGACCGGGCGCGAACCGTTCTCCGCTGAAACCCCCGTCGCGCTGCTGCTCAAGCACATCAACGAAAAGATGCCGTCGGTGCTGGCGTACCGCCCCGATCTGCCGCCGGCGTTCGACGACGTGATCGCCAAAGCGACCGCCAAGCAGCCGCATGAGCGCTACGCCTCAGCGCTCGATCTGGCGGCGGCGTTCCAGATGGCGGCGGAGCAGGCGGCAGCCGCTCCAGATCGTCCGCTTCCAGGCGCGCACGAGCGGCGCCCCGTGCCGCCGATGAGCCGTCCGACGCCGCCGCGCGCGCTCCCCCCTATCGATGCGGAAGCGTATACGCCGACCGAGGCGATCATCCGTCCGCCCACTCAGCCAGTCACGGACGTGCCGCTTGTGCCGCGGCCAGACGAGGCGACTCGCGTTGTCCCCGTTGAGGGCGCAGCGCGCCGACGTTCGCCGCTGATCCCGATCCTGGCGCTGATCGCCGTCGCGGCTGCCGCTTTTATCGGGCTGATCGCGGTCGGGGTGCTGGAAGTAGGCGAGCGAGTCGTGCCGACGCCGACGTTATTCAGCGGCGCGCGCACCGCCGTCGGCGCGGGGTATCAGATCAATGTCCCTGCGAACTGGGAGTTTGACGACCGATCCAATACAGCGCGACCGATGCACATCTGGCGGGATGGCGACCGCGCCTACGTCGGGATCGCCTTCTATCAGGCAGACAGCCTCAGTCTCAGCGCCGAATCGCTGGAAGCGGCGATCAGCGCCTATGAACAACGCCATCTTCGCCATCAGTCCGACCTGACTTTCATCGGACAGGCAGCCGCGCCCGATGGCACGATCCGCCGCAGTTATCAGGTGGATGAGACGAACACGGGCTTTCAACCGGGTCAGTTGGACATCTTCTACCGTCTATCAGGCGAGACGCTGGTGGTGATCGACGTGTTCACCGCCTGGGATGCAGCGGACTCGTTAGTTCCGACGATGCAGAACATCATCGACTCGATCCGGGTCACATAGGGTAAGAACCTCACCCGCTCCCCCTCAAACCGATTGGCGGAGGGGGAGCAGCGCGCCGCGCACAGGGTGAGGTCCGCCGCCTAACCGCGCGACAGGGTGAGCGTATATTCGCCGCTGCTGGCATCGCCGAAGCTGCCCGCTGAGATGGTATACGTCCCAGCGGCGGGGATGCTGAAACTGAGGATGCGCGAATTGAACGTGCCGTCACCGCGATCATCGTTCTCGGCGATCATGCGCCCGGTCGAGTCGAGCAGGCGCAGATACGTATCGAAGCTGGCTTCCATGTCAATCGTGATGATGTCGCCCGCCGCCGCCGTGAACGTGTGCAGGTTGCGCTGTCCTCTGGCGAGCGTCGCGGTGACCGTCTGACCGACGGTGATGGTCATGGGCGCGGCAGTGGCGGCAAGGGTCAACTGGACGCTCATAGTTGCGGCGATGTCGGTCGCCTGCTGGACAACTGCTGTCGCCGTCATCGCAAACGGCAGCACCGACGTATTCATGCCCGCGCCGCCGCCCGATTCTGCGGTCACGAGCAGGTTGAACGCGCCGCCGCCGGCATTTCCGTATGACCGCACAACGACGCGGTACGTTCCCGCCGCCAGCGCCAGATTTTCGATCCGCGAGTTCGTGTTCAGACCAGGAAAGTCGTCATTGTAGCCGACGCGGTTGTTGGCGGCGTCAAAGATTTCCAGCACGGTATCAAAAGCGGTGCTGCTCAGATCGAAGGTGAAGCTGGCTGGCGCGTCCACCGTCAGCGCGTAGGTGGCGCTGCCGCCGCGCGCGATTGACCCGCTAATCGGCGTATTCAGGGATATGCCGCCCTCTGCAACCTGCGGGGCATCGACCTGCACGCTGAGCGTGTATGCGCCGCTGTCAAACGTCGAATAGCCACGCGCGATGATCGCATATCTGCCTGGGGGCAGATCGATGCGGAGGCGCGAATTGAGCGTGCCATCGCCGCGATCATCGTTCTCGGCGATCAAAAGTCCGGTCAGGTCGCGCAGTTCAAGGTAGGTGTCGAACGCTGTTGAATCCATGTCCATGACCAAGCTAGCCCCCGCCGTCAGCGTCAGCGTATAGGCATCGCGCGCGCCCGCCGCCAGGCTGCCCGTGATCGTCTCGCCGATGCCGATCGGGCGAACAAACGGGGTCGCAGCCGGCGTCCAGGTCGCGGTCGGGAAGAGCGTCTGGGCGGTTGCAGCGAACGCCTCATAGGTGGCGGTCGCGGCGGCGGCATTGGCTGCCTGATCCTGTGCCAGCGTCAGCGTGAAGCGCATGACCGTATTCCCGGCTTCATCGAAGGTCAGGCTGGCGGTCGAGCTGTCGAACAGCGTCAGCGCGAGCAGCGGAACCTGAATGCGCGGGCGGTCGAAGTCAAAGTTATAGCCGAGGATCGGCAGCGCCATGGTGGTGAGCGCGCGCGGATTGACATACAGCGCCAGCCGCGACTCCGGCAGCAGCACGCCCTGATCGGCGTCGAACGGCGATGAGTCGGCGTTGGCATTGCCCAGCACCGTCTCCACAAAGTCCAGCGTGCCAATCGCCATGACCTGATCATCGGCGGCAATCGCAAAATCGATATACGACACGCTGCGGTCACTGAAGTTCTGCACCTGGGCGCGCAGCAGCACCGCGTCCGCATCAGCGATGCGCGTCTGCACCGGGATCAGGCTCGCATGGTACGGCAGCGATCCAGCGCGCAGCATCAGCGTTAGTTCGCGGGCGAAACGCAGCATCCGCTCGCGGGCGCTCTCCGGGTTGGCGGCTTCCAGGATGATGCCGCCGTCGAAGGGCAGCCCTGGTGAACGCGGCAGATAGCTCAAATTCGGGCGCATCACGACCAGATAATCGCCCTGCAGCCATTCGGCGTAGTCCTCGAAGGTCAGCCCACCGAGATTGGTCAGGATGGCGTTGGGGTAGAACAGCAGCGACGCGCCGAGCGCGTCAAAGGTGGCGCGGGAGACCGGATCGGCGTCCAGCACTGCGCCGAACAGCCCTTCGACCGCGCCGGAGATGCTGCGATCCACCAGATCGAGCGCGCCGAGCGGATACGTCCCGTGCCAGACGAGCGCGCTGTCGCTCGGCAGGCGGTTGAGGAGCGCGGGGTTGATCGGCTCCGGTGCGCCGCGCACGTCGATGCCGAACGACTCCAGCGGCTGCAAGTTGCCAGGGCTGAGGACGACATCGCCCGTCAGCGTCGTCCCATTCAGGATGGTCGCCCCGCCGGCAGTCACGCCCAGCGAACGGAAGATGAGCATCTGGGCGATGCGCGAGTCGGCGGGCTGCCAGCTGTCCCTTCCGACGATGACACTGCCCAGATAGGCAACATCGACATAGCCGATGATGTTATAGCTTTCAGCAGGCAGACTGCCGACCGCGCTCTGGAAATACGGATTGTCGTTCAGGCTCGCGCCGCTGGTCGGCAGCATGTCCGGCGTGAGAGCGATGATCAGCGAGTCGGCGCGGACGAGGAAATACCCGGCTGGACGCAGATCGGCGGCATAGAGCGTGCCGTCGGGCGTGTCGGTGATGGTCAGGCTGCCGGCTGCCTGCACGAGAAACTGATTGACCGCCTCGTTGACTGCGTTCCGGTCGCGGATCGCCAGATAGAGCGCCAGCGGCAAGTCATTGTCGTTATACCACGTATCATCGATCTGCGCGCCAAGATCGCCCAGCGCGAAGGCGGCGACATCGCCCAGAAGCGGACGAAGCCCCTGATTGAAACCGCTGCCGGTGATCTGCGAGGAGACCAGGTCTAAGACCGCGCTCAGCGACAGATCGGGCGGGACGAGATCGGATGGTAACGCGCTGGTGACCTGCGCGATCACCCCGTCGAGCGTTTCGATATACGCGCTGTCCGTGCGGATCGCGCCGAAGGCGGCCGCGTTGAAGGGCGCATCGTCGGCAAAGCGCAGCAGCTCATCGACATTCGGCTGCGCGCGCAGCGGCAGCACGCCGAGCAGCAGCGCGCTCACGATCACGAGCAAAACATTCAACCGTTTGGGCATGTATGACATCCTTCCTGGCGATTCAAGCGATAAGCTTCATTGTAGTCTCGTCTGCAAGCGTCTCAAGATCGTCCCAGAGGAATGCTCCATTTTACCCACGAAGCTTAATCCGATTGACCGCGCCAAATCAGAACGCAGAGCGCGCAGAGGGATCAAGACTCCCCGCCGCTGCGCTTGATGCGGCGTCGGACTCATGTCACCGTGATCAGCCCCAGCGCGACCAGGGCGTCTTTGAGCGCGTCGGCTTTCTGATCTGCCGTCAGGCTCGACCAGCCGGTGATCGTCGGCTGAGCGATGGGCGCAGCGCCGTAAAAGCCGAGCCTGACGCTTGAGCCGCCTTCGATCTCGACGCCGGTCTGCGCGGTGGAGCCGTTGTACGCGCGCAGCCGGAGCGCGGATCGACGGCTGGCATCAGCGGCGACGACCCATGCCGCCTCCAGCGCCGCCGCATCGCGGACGTTGCCCGCGCTGCTTTCCAGCTCGAACGCCAGCCGCGCGCCGAAGCCCGCCGCCGGCGCTGCGGAGGTGGTGTGACGGAGACCGAAAACCGTCACAGTCGTGTTGGTGGCGCTCGAATCCCAGGCATCCAGCCATGAGCCGAAGCGCCCGATCTGCCCGAACTTGACTCCGTTGCCTGAAAATGACAGGGTGGCGTCATTGTCGCGGTAGATGCCGGTGTCGATGTCGTTGGACAGGGCGAAGCCCGGCTCGCTCGCAGTCCCCGGATCGAAGAGCACGCGACCGGTGAAAGCGTGACCGGAGCCGTCAATGCGGTAGCGCCGCGTCCCGCCCGATCCGCCGTAAATCTCCCACCCCGTCGTCAGCGGGCGGATGCGCACAGCGCTGTAGAGCGAGGAACGGATTTCGCCGACGCCGTCGGTCAGCACCAGACTCTTGCTGTGGAGCGTCTGCGTCCCGGTCAGCGAGACGGCGTCACCCCATGCCAGATCGTCCAGCCGAGTCAGGTCGTCGTCGCTGAGCGCGGTCATGCCGTGCCGCAGCCGCACAGCGCACAGCGCGACGCGCACGCCCCAATTGAACGGGACAGCGGCGATCCCCGCTGGAAGGAGCGGCAGCGCGGCGCTCTGACTCGCGCCGGTGACGGCGATCAGCGCGTCCGATGCCGGATCGACGCCGACGACACACCAGGCGTGATGTCCGGCGGTGACGGGGCGATAGGCGGTCAGATCGAGCGCGCCGCCGCTGTGCCAGCCAACTCTGCCCGACCACAGGTAGCCCCCAGGCGCGGACTCGATCCGCAGACCGCCATCCAGCCGCCGGACGCGCCCCACCGGCGGCGGCTCAGCCGCGCCCGTCTCGATTGGAGAGGCGATCCAGCCTCCATCATCATCATGCGCCAAGCGGACTTCGCCATCGGGCATGAGCGCGAACGGACGCGCCAGCCGCGCCCGCGCCACCCCGACTCCGCCGACGCGGACGTATGCGCGCCCGTCGTCCGCCTGAAGGCGGTAGATGCCGTCGACGCGCATGCCCAGTTTGCCAATGATCATCATGCGTTCATCCTCCACACAGCCCGACGACGGCCGCGCTCGTCGTCAGATTCCCCTTTTTGGAGCGGACGGTCGCGCCATCGGTGACGTGGGCAATCGCGCCGTTGATCCCGAACAAAAACCAGACGTTCGGGTCACCGCCAGCGATATAGACGCCGCGATAGGGGACGCTGCCCGACGGCGCGATGATCGCCTCCCATGCCGGCGCGGACGCCAGCGCATTTCGCGTCCGAAAGACGCCGGAGACCACGCTGCTGGTGACCGGCGTCCCGACTAAAATGGCGGTCTGCTGATCGACATCGCAGATGGCGGCGCGCCGCCAGATCGATTCGTTCTGCGGCGTGATGCCGTATGCCGTGCCGCTGACGACCGGGCTGATGTCGGTCGCATTGCGGTAAAAGCGGTGCGGAAATGGCGCGCCGCCGCTCAGGTTGGTGCGCCCATAGAAGAAGCGCGCCGCCGCTGTATCCTGAAAGGCGGCGATGATCGTCCCCGCCGTCCAGTTATTCGGGTTGATGGTCGGACTCGCCTTCGCTGACCAGGTCGCGCCGTAATCGAAGGTCTCATAGGCGGCGGTGGTGCTGGCGGCATCGACGGCGATATTGGTATAGAGCGTCACCACTGCGTGACCCGCCAGATGCGGATCGAGCCATAAGCCAGGGCGGACGCCGTAAGTCGGGTTGTTGGCGTAGTTGTTGAAAGCGGACGGCAGGCTCGGCGCTGTCCAGGTCGCGCCGTCGGTGGTGTAGACCAGCCGCACGCCGACCGCGTACTGCGACCAGACGATGATGCCCCAGTTGGGGACGCCGCGCTCGAACTGCATCTGCCGGAAAATGGGCGATCCGCCGAGGGCGGTGGCTGTCCCCAATGCCGGCGAACCGAAAATGTCGGTGATGCGCTGGACGCGCGTCGTGGTCAGCAGCCAGCCGTTCACCCCCGCGCCCGTCCCCAGATAGGCGGGGCTGAAGGCATCGACGGTGAAATCCTGGAGCGTCCCGCCGCCCCAGCCGGAGAGCGCGGTCAGGTTAAGGCTCGTCCAAGTCGGGGACGCCGCGCCGAAATTGGCCGTCCGGCGCAGCGTATTGTCGGATAGAAAGAGCGCGAGCCGCGATGTGTTCGCGCCCAGTCCCCCCGGTGGACTCGGCGGGCGCGGCGGGATCGGCGGACGGCTGGCTGTCGTCGTCAGCGGAATCGACTCGCCCGGCTGACCGAGCGGCGCGGGATGCAGCGTCCAGCGGATGATTTTGGGCGGTTGATCGGAGTCGGTCGCGTGCGCGATCTCGACGCGCCGCACGAGATACGGCTGAGCGCTCACGTTTACGCCGCGCTGTCCGCCGCCCGCCCATGCCAGCGTCACCGGCTCATTCCACGCCGGTTCGAGCGCGTCGATGGGATGGATCAGCCGAATGGTCAGATCGGCGGCATTGACCGACGCCAGCTGATGCCCCACCAACGCATTCAGGACGCCGCCCGCGCCGTCGGATGGCAGAATCTGCGGCGGCAGGCGCGCCATGTCCGCGCCATCGGCGGGGACGCGACCGGGCGCACGGCTGGCGAACTGGGCGGGCGCGTCGATGCCGTTCCAGCTTACGCCGCGCCCCTCGACCGTCCCGATCTGGCGCGCATATGCGGTCTCGACCGTCAAGCCGTCGTCGTCGCGCCAGTCCGCCGCCGTCAGCGCGAGGGTCACGGGACGCGAGGGGCGATCCGCCGCGTCGAGATGGGCGAAATCGCAGCGAATCCAGAGTCCGCTGAGCGAATCGCAGCCCGCCGCGCCGACTCGCCCCGCCGACGCCGCTTGGCGCACAGCGTCCCAGACTGAGTCGGCGGCAAAGGTGAACGACTCGGCTTCGTCCGCCGCGCCGGAGGGGTGGAAATTCGCCAGCGTCAGCGCGTTGGAATACAGCCGCAGCGCGTAGTGGGCGGCGCGGACGGCGGTCAGGCGGCGCATGGCGTCCCATGACGCGGAAGCGGCGTTGAGACCGCGCAGCGTGTGCGGCGGCATCGGGAAACGCGCCAGCCACGCGGCGAGTCCGCCGATCTCGACCTGATAGACCGTCCGATCTGCGATTTTGAGCGTCTCGGCGTCGGATAATGCCCAGCCGAGCATCGAGTCGGTCTGGGATGCCGGCGCGGGGGCTGCTGACTCGCCGTAAGCGCAGTCCTCCCAATAGCAGAGCGCTGCGCCGGCCGGAAATGCCGCCGCGCTCCACGTCCCATCCGCGCCGAAGCCCCGAATCGTCATGGCGCGACCGGAGTCGCGTGCGCTGCTTACGCTGCGGATGTCACGGATGACGTGAAACGCGGTCAGCGGCGGATAGGCGGAGTCGTGCGCCCAGATCGGCAAATGGCGCGTCTGCGTTTTGCCATTCGAGTCGGTGACGGTCAGCGCGATGTAGCGAAAGCCCGCCGGAAAGCGGACGGTGATGCTCGCGCTTGCCGCTGTGCCGACGACAATCGTCCCATCAGCGACATTCCACAAATAGCCCGTGACCGATGCGCCGTGCGCCAGTGCCACCGATGCGGCGGCGCTGAGCGTCACGGTGCGATACGGCTGCCCGGCATCGAGGAATCCGGCGGGGCGGACGGGATTCCCGGCGGCATCGGCGGTGATGTTGGCGTGCGGCTGGATGGCGTCGTTCTGATCGCTGTAGGCGATGTCGTAATCGGCGTACCAGGTGAACGAGTCGGCGAAGGGCGAGCCGCTCTCGACCAGGCGCGGCGTCACGCTCCAGGGGCGGCGCTCACGGCGGACGGTCAGATGATGCCCGATTTGCACGGCGCACGCGCCGGGCGGGGTTTCGCCCACATAGAATGTGCCGGCGATGGGCGCTTTGCGCAGCCGCAGCAGCCCGATGTCGCGCGATCCGGCAGTTGTGCCAATGTCGAGCGTGAAGCCGGGCAGCGCGTCCGCCAGCGTCCCCGATCCGGCGGTGAAGTCGATGGCGTGGATGCCGCCGGTAATGGGATCGACCTGAATCGCGCTGACGAGGGCGGTGTAAACCGGTGCGCGCGGGACAACGGATAAAAAACGCCGGACATGCGGCTGTCCGGCGCGGTAAAGGGCGAGATCGGGCGATGGGATCGATGGCATGTCACACCCCCAGGCTGACGGCGGCGGTGAACGCCAGCTCGACGCGCCAGAACGCCCCAGGCAGCGCCAATGAACGCGCTGATCGTTCCAGGTCGTTCCACGAAGCGGTGACGTTCCAGCGTTCGAACGGCTTGCCTGGTTTGAGCGCGTTCCGGCTGCGGATCGTCAGGGCGGGCGACTCGCTGGCGGCAAAGAAGGTCGTCCGCAGATGATCCCACTCGGCTTCGGTCAGCGCCAGCCGCCACGCCATCAGCGGACGCGCCGCCTTGACCCGCGTCCCATCGCCGCCGATGAGGAACGGCTGCGCAAACGTCAGCTCGACCTGGCTGGCGTCCTCAAAGCGGGCGAACAAGGGCGGGCTGAGCAGGTGCAGCGCCGTCGGACTGGCGATGTTGTGTCCGAGCGCGATGGCATAGGTCATGGCGCGGACTCCCGTTCGTCCAGGCGCAGGGCGATGCCGCCGGAGGTGAGGCGTCCGCCGTCCAAGCCGGTCAGCGACTCCCAGTAGGCGAGCAGGGCGCGAAGCTGGGCGAAGCGCTGCTGATACGCCGCGTCGAGTCCATCGCCGCCGACGGCGATCAGGTTGGCGGCGCGCCCGACGCGGCGGCGCAGGATGAAGACGATCAGGCGGTCGGGATCGCCAGCGGCGGCGGCGGGGTCGTCAAAGAGCGCCTGCATCTGAAGATCGGTCACGTCGTATGGGCTGATCGTGTCGCCGGACTGCGCGCGGGCGGCGGCGATCTGATCGGCGGTCAGGGTGGGCATAGGTTCACCTCAATATAAGCTCGAATGAAAAGGATGGGTTGGTAACCGCAGAGAACGCAAAGACGCAGAGAGAAACTGATCGTTCTCTGCGCCGCTGCAATCTCTGCGGTTCAGACTGCCTTTAACTGAACGCCGCCGGGACGGTGTATGAACCGCCCGTGCCGAGTTCCATGACGACGCCGTTCAGGCGGTTGCCGACGCCGAAGCCGAAGCGGTGACGCCAGTGCGCGGCGCGGAATGGGAATTCTTCATCGGAGGCGACGAGCTGCAAGCCGCGTCCTAAGCCGGTGACGGTCGGATCGACGCGCATCCGCAGCGGGGCGGGCGAGTCGAGATCGACGGCGAGCAGATATCCCGTCGGCAGCCAGCGCCACGCGCTCACCCAGACGCCGGAGACGCGCCCGAACAGGCGACCGGGGACGCTGGGCAAGTTGATCGGGACATCGACGCCCGCGCCGGGCTGAATGAAGCGATCCACGACGGGGACGAAGCCAGTCAGCGCCTGTGTCTTGGGCATCTGATCGGGGTGGATGACCACCAGGATGTTGTCCCCATCGCTGGACTCGGCGAAATGCTCCGCCAGTTCATCGCGCAGGGTGACAAACGGGTTGTTGGTGTCGCTGATGGCGGACGCGGCATAGCCCGATTCGAGATAATGGTTGTCGGTCGCTTCGGACTCGCTGCCCTGCACCGGCGGATACAGCACCGAGTCGCCGTTGGCGAGCGGCTGCACCGTCAGCGCGCCGTACTGCGGGTCGGTGAAGGTCGATGCCGTGTTGGTGAACAGCCGCCTGAGCAGCTCAAAGCGAACGGTGTTCTGATTCTGGATGATGACCGTGTCCACGTGGCGCTGAAGCTCCGGCGCAGTCATGTACGCCATGCTGACATCATCGCCGACGATCTGCGCGCCGAAGTCCTCCAGCGGATAAGCGGTGTCCCACTGTCCGCCTGCCTTGACCGCGCCGGACTGCGCCTGTCCGCCGCGCCGCTGCAAGCGCCCGCCGCCGGGGAGCTTATAGCGCTCCTTGTAGGCTTCGGTCTCGGTCTCGACAAACGCGGCAAGCGCGGCGCGCATCTCGGCGTTGGCGCGCTCCAGATAGGCGGTCGCGGCGTCGAAGACCAGCCGCTGACCGAGGTTGTTGACGTAGGCGCGGTCGCCGTCGTCATAGGTGATGGAGCCGAATAAGAGTCCCATGGTGTGCGATGCTCCTTTGTGACTATGACCAGTTGGTGAGCCAGTTGATGTCGATGAACAGGATTTTGCTGCCTGACGAGTCCGCCAGGGCGACGACGCGCCCGACGCGGACATTGAGCGTCCCCGCGGCATCCGCCAGCGTGCCGGCGGTGTCGCTGAGATAGACGAGCGCGTCGGCATTCAGACTCGCCACCCCGAAGCCGTAGACATGCCCACGATGCAGGACGCTGACCGCCTGCCCGACGCCGGCGGCATTGAGCGCGATGCCGCGACACTGCTGCCTGCCGGCGACGTTGGCATCGGCGACGCCGACGCGCCCCGACGAGGTGAAGTAAACCGCCTGTCCTTTGGCGATGGACTCGGCGGCGAGATAATCGTGAATGTCCGCTTTGAGCGGAAAGACGGGCGCGATGTGCGCGGCGGTGACGGTGAGATCAGCCATTGGTAAATACCTCCTATGCGTGATGCGTGATTGAGAAAGGGCGCTACAGTCTGAACAGTTTGCGCCCTTTGAGGGCGCGGTCGATGGCGTTGCGGTCGCTGGACGGCGGCTGCGCGCCGAAATTGGACGGCGAACCGGGCGCGGACGATCCGAAAAAGTGCGGGCGGGCGGCTTTGCATGCCTGCACAAGCTGACGGACGGCGGCGGGATCGTCGAGGGCGGCGGCGAACAGGTCGGGCTGCGCCGACGCCGCCCAGGCGATCACGTCGTCGGGGTTGAGGGCGCGCAGGTCGTCGGCTTCGGCGCGGATGGCGTCGTCGCGGCGGTCGCGGCGCGCCTGATCGAGCTGCGCCTGAAGCGCGTCGAGCTGAGGGCGCAGGTCGTCAGCGGGCGGAATGGAGGTGTCGGACATGGTCGGTGTCTCCTTGATCAGGGAATGAAAACGCCCGTGAAGGCGGGCGGATCGCGGACAGCAAATGGGTTGAAAGCCAGCCTGATCACTTCAAACGCAGAGAACGCAAAGGTTTTTTTGAGAAACCGATTTTGCTCCGTGCGCTCTGCGCCTCGGCGTCCGCCCTTCATGATTCGATCCCCAGTTCGCGCAGGATGAGGCGCTGCAGGTCCTCCGGCTGACCGGCAAGCGACGCCAGGGCGCGCAGGCGCTCGACGGCGGAGAGGGACTCGTCGATGACAGGGCGGTCGCGGATGAGCAGCGCGAGATCGCCGCGCTGTTCGCTCCCCAGCGAGAAGGGCGCAAAGCCGGCATAACCGCGCCAGCCGCCGATCTCGACCGCCATGCTCAGCGCGCGCGCCAGCGCAGCATCATAGCCGGCGCGCATGTCCGTGATGCGCCCGATGGCGTCGCTGAAGGCGGCGCGGACGCCGGGCGCGCTGAGATCGCCGCGATTTTCGCGGATGCGCTGAAGCGCCAGTTCGGGCATGTCGCGTTCGACTTCGGCGAGCAGTTCGCGCAGGGCGGCGAGCGCGTCGGCAAGCGGCGCATCGGCGATGAGCGCGTGCGGCTGGCTGTCCAGCGGCGCATAGATGGCGGGCAGGGCGTCTTTATCATCGACCGCCGCGACCAGCTCGCCCGATCCGCGCACACCGGCGAAATACCATAGGGTGTTGACCGATTTACGCACCTGGTCGTTGAGCAGACTGGCAAGATCGTTGATCTCGTCGATCTTGCGCAGCGCATGACCGAAGGCGTTCATCGACCAGATGCCGCCGACGGGCTTATGCCCTGCCAGCACGAACGGCACGAAGCCATAGGGATTCGCCCACGACGAGACACGCCGCCCGTTGAGATCGGCGTGGAAGGCGTGCGGCGCGCCGTTTTTGAAGGTGCGGAAGCGCTTACGGTCGATGATCTCGGTGTAGGTATAGGGCTGACCGTCGGCGTCGGCGCGGCTGTATTCGAGCGTGACCGACTCGACTTCGCCGACCGCGTCGATGGCGATGACGCGGATGAGGGCGGGATGGATGACCTCGATGCGGACGCGGGATCGCCCCGGTTCATCGACGATTTTGAGTCCGACATCGCCATAGAGCGCGCCGAAGCGCACATAGAGCGATTTCAGGCTTGCAAAGCGCGAGTCGAGCAGGACGCGGCGCAGGGCGGGCGCGGCAGCGGGATGGTCGAACCAGAGCGGGATCGCGCCGCCGGTCAGGTGGTCGAGATCGAGCGCGCCGGCGTAGATGAGGCTGACGAGCAGGTCATTCTGGCGGGCGACGGGGTTGTAGATGGCGCGAATATGCTTATAGAGCTTCTCGCGCCCCCGGTGCAGCGCCGCGCCTTTCTCGAGCGCGGAATAGACGGTGTTGTGGTAGTACTGCTCGTAATGCCCATAGCGAAAGAGGCGGGATGGGTAGGCGTCCCAGGCGGATTCGGCGGGCGAGAGCGCGGCGGGATCGTAGGCGCGGACGCCGGCGAAGCCCGACCAGGGCGATGATGGGGTGATCATGGTGTGTCCTTTCTGGCGATCAAGTCGATCTTACCCGCGCCAGTCGCCCAGGAAAAGCGGCGCATCGGCGGCGGTGAAGGTGTCGTGTTCGATGAGCAGCGCCCAGATCGCCCAGACGAGCGCATCGATGCGGTCGGGGGACTCGTCGGCAGTCGGAGTCCAGGTGATCATCTGTTCCTCAAGCGCGCCGAACACCCGGACATGATGGACGCGCCCCTGCTCATAGAGCGCGGCGACCGGCTCGGCGCGGACGGCTTTGCCCCGGCTGGCATGAACCAGCCGCACCGGGACACGGTGATCGACGGTGGCGATGGTGTGCCTGACCAGATCGCCGCCGTTGTTGGCTTCGGCGATCAGTTGGTTGGCGCGGAGGGCGTGATAAAGGCTGACCGCCGCCTGCGCCCAGGCGTCCGGCGATCCGCGCAGGCTGGCATCGGCAAGGACATAGGCGTGATCGTCATGTCCGATGCCGGCGGCGATGATGCCGGTCTGGTCGCTGTCACGGGTGGCGCTGACGGCGGGATCGACGGCGACGACAATGCGCCGCAGTTCGGGCGCGCGGGTGACGCGGAAGCCGTCCTGTTCGAACCATGCTCCCCGCCAGAGGGCGCCGGCGACATCGGTCAGCAGGCGGGCGTGAAGTTCCTGCTCGCCGAAGCGCGTGCCTTCATAGCGGCGGCGCAGATACGCCAGGGCGGAGGGCGCGAGATGGGCGGCGTTGTCGAAGGTCGTGCCGTGCGTGACGACGGTGCCGGGATCGTCCGCCAGGGTGCGGATGAGGCGAGTCGGGCGCGGGGTGGTGGTCACCACCACGCGGGGATGTGTCCCCAGGCGCAGCCCCATCATGAGATTGCCCCATGCCGCGTCCGAGCGGAACGCCGCCAGTTCATCGACCCAGGCGGCGTCGTGCTGGGGTCCGCGAAGCTGATCGGGCTTGCTGGCGCTGTAGGCGGTCGCGACCGCGCCATTTGCCCAGACCAAGCGCCGCCGCGATGGGACGTGGCGGGGGCGATTCCAGGGCGGGGCGACGCTGAGCAAGCCGGATTCGCCATCGATCATGACTTCGCGGGCGTCGGACTCGGTGCGTCCGAGCAGGGCGATGCGCTTTGCCGCGCCGGATTCGACCTGCAAGCGCACCCACTCCGCGCCGGTGCGGGTTTTGCCCCAGCCGCGCCCCGCCAGGATGAGCCAGACGCGCCAAGCGCCCTCCGGCGGAAGCTGATCGGGGCGCGCCAAGAAACGCCAGTCGTAGAGCAGCGCCAGCGCGTCGGCGTCAGAGAGCTGGCTAAGGATTGTCTGGCGCTGACTGGGCGTCAGCGAGGCGAGCGATGAGATGTTCAAGGCGCGCGCGCGCTCCATCGGCATCGACCTCCGGGTCACTGGTATCATCTTCGAATTCCTTGCGCAGCAGGACGAGCGCGCGGATGACATCACCGAGCTTGGCATCGTCGAGCTTGTCGGGGATGGCATCGATCATCTGCGTGAGCAGGCGGGCGATCTGATCGCTGCGCAGCCTTTTAGGGGCAGTCATGCATCCGCTCCTTGTCCAGCCGCTTCAGCGAACGCCGGAGCGCCCGCCCGTATGCGGCGAAAAACAGCCGTTCGAGCGCTGCGCGCTCAACCGGGCTGTGATAGGGTGGGCTGAACGCCCAGATGTCCGGTTCGCTCCACCAGATCGGCTGGCGGAAGCGCCGATTGGCGGTTCGCTGCGCAGTTTTGCGCAGATCGGCGCGGATATTTGCCGCCTGATAGCTGGTCGATCCGGCGTCGGGGTCGATGCCTCGGCGGATGGCGGCGGCGCGGAAGGCGCGCTTGAAACGGGCAGCGTCGAAGCTGCCGCGCGCCCTTGACCGCGCGGCGGGCAACGCTGTGATCTCCATGATGTCTGGGCTGCTTTCTGAACGTGCGTTCGGTTTCCTGATACAATTACACTATAGCACTGAAACGGGTTTTGCATAGGCACAAATGTTCGTATTGATTTCTAAACAAAAGGGGGGTGCGGACGTGAACGAGATGATCGAGTGGCTGATCGCGCCGTTTCGGTTCAGCTTCATGCAGACGGCGCTGGCGGCGGCGGCGCTGGTGGGGGTGGCGTGCGCGATGATTGGGGTGTATGTGGTGCTGCGGCGGATGGCGTTCATCGGGGACGCGCTGGCGCACACGATCCTGCCAGGGGTGGTGATCGCGTATCTGAATGAGTGGAGCTTATCGGGCGGGGCGCTGATCGCGGGGCTGGCGACAGCGCTGGGGATCGGGTGGCTGTCGCGGCGGCAGGCGATTCGGGAGGACACGGCAATCGGGATCGTGTTCACGGGGATGTTCGCGCTGGGGGTTTTGCTGATGAGTACGGCGCGGTCGTTTCGGGATTTCACGCATATTCTGTTCGGGAATATTCTCGGGGTGACGATGAGCGATGTGGGGCTGATCGCGGCGATTGCGGCGGGGGTGGTTGGGGCGCTGCTGATTTTCAACAAGGAATTGGAGCTGACCTCGTTCGATCCGATCTATGCGGAGGTGATCGGGCTGAAGGCGGCGCGGCTGCGCTATCTGCTGCTGATTCTGCTGGCGTTCACGGTGGTGGGAAGCATCCAGGTGGTGGGCGTGGTGCTGACATCGGCGATGCTGATCACGCCGGCGGCGGCGGCGGGGCTGCTGACGCAGCGGCTGGGGCGGATGATGGCGCTGTCGGTGGGGATCGCCGCGCTGTCGGGGGTGATCGGGCTGTACGCATCATTTTACGCCAATGTATCGAGCGGGGCGGCGATTGTGCTGGCATGTACGGGTGTTTTCGCGGCGGCGTGGATGGCGCGCAGTCTGCGAGAGCTGGCGGCGCGGCGAGGGGATGGCGCTGACGATGGGGATTTATGAATTTTTCACGAATTTTGAAACATGGGGTCATGAAGCGCCGCGCCAGCCTATATAATGGCGGATGTATGGCAGATCGTAATAGAAAGTGGAATGCGATGCGGCTGCAGGATATGAACTGGATGGATGTGGAGCGCTATTTGCAGCAAGACACGCGGGCGATTGTGATCACCGGTTCAACAGAGCAGCACGCCTATCTGAGTCTGACGACGGACACGCTGATCCCGCTGCGGCTGGCGCTGGCGGCGGCGGAACGCGAGCCAGTGGTGATCGCGCCGCCGATCCCGTTCGGGGTCAGCCCGCTGTTTGTGGATTATCCAGGGACGATCAGCCTGAGCCAAGCGACATATGACGCGGTGCTAAATGAAGTCATCGACAGCCTAGCGCATCACGGCTTCAGCCGCTTTTTCATGCTCAACGGACACAGCGGCAACCGGATGACCGAGCATCTGCGGGAGCTGCAGGAAGAAGGGACGGCGGCGTTTCTGTGGTATGACTGGTGGCGGGAGAAGGCGGTCAAGGCATTTGAGAGCCAGCACGGATTGAAGCTGGATCACGCCAATTGGGGCGAAAATTTCCCGTTCAATCGGGTGAGCGAGCTGCCGGGCGGGCAAAAGCCGCCGGTCAACCTGGAACTGCTGAGCGACCGGTCGCCCCGCGACGTGTTGGGCGATGGGAGCTTCGGCGGCTACTATCAGGTAGATGATGAGCTGATTCAGGCGCTGTTTCGGGCAGTGGTGGACGAGATCATCGAGCTGCTGCGGATGCTGCGGTAGGGCGGAGGCGCTAAGGGCGGCGTTTGCGATTCAAGAGCGCGGCGGCAGCCAGGAGGGCGGCGGCGATTCCGACGAGAGTCGTCGGGGCGAAGCGGCGCAGATCGGCGCGCCAGTCGTCAAGCTGGAGCATCCAGCGCCCGACTTTGAAGAGGACGCGGGCGGGCATCAGGCGCGTCAGCGGGGGCATGATGACGGCTTCCAGCCCGATGGGGTTGTGGAGGCGCGGATGGCGGGCGCGGATGAGGCGCTCGACGGCGCGCGCGACGGGATCGGGTTCGGGGGCGGCGTCCGACCATGATCTGCTGAGGGCGATACCGCGCTGACGCGGCGCGGCGTAATCGGCGATCAGGTGGGCAGCGAGGCGCTGCGAATGCACCATGTTGGATTTGAAGAAGCCGGGCTGAATGCTGCTGACACGGATATTAAAGATGTTGAGTTCGTAGCGCAGCGCTTCGGTATAGCCTTCGAGGGCGAACTTGCTTGCGCAGTATGCGCCTTCAAAGGGCCAAGCGGCGCGCCCCAATGCCGAGCTGATGTTGATGATCTGCCCATCGCGGCGGGCGCGCATCCCCGGCAGGACAGCCTGCACCATGCGATGGACGCCGTAGAAATTGGTCTCCATGATCCAGACCAGATCGGCAAGGGTGGTTTCCTCCAATGCGCCGACCAGATCGACGCCGGCATTGTTGACCAACACATCGATGCGCCCGGCGCGGGCGAGGACGGTCTCGACACAGGCGCGCACCGAGTCGGGGTCGGTCACATCGAGCTGGAGGAGGGCGAAGCCGTCGAGGGTGGCGGCGATGGGGTGGCGGCTCGTGCCGAAGACGCGAAAGCCGCACCGTGTGAGATGGGCGGCAATGGCGCGTCCGATGCCCATCGATGCGCCGGTGACGAGAACGACTTTGGGTTGCCCGCTCACTGTCCTGCTCCATTATTGAAATGATTAAACCGCAGAGGGCGCAAAGGCGCAAAGCTACCGGGATGAGGTCGATAAGGGAACTGCTGCAAAAGCTGTAAACGCGGAGACCGCAGCGCGCACCGAGCAAACGCTTTTTCGTGACGATCAGCATAATCATAACGCCTCTCCGGTCTGTGCGTTATGCCTTTTTTGACGCGACTGCCCGGTCGTAATTTAGGCAGGCTGAAGTTTGCGAGATAAGCTTGTCTAAAGTGGACGAGGGCGGCTATGATGAGCGCGATCAAGTAAAAGCGCAGCGGGGACAAGGCATGACAGCGCGGTTCGAGGTGCGGCGGGTTCTGACGATCACGCTGGTTCTCAATCTGGTCGTGGCGGCGGGCAAGATCATCGTCGGGGCGATGACGGGAGCGCTGGCGATCAGCGCGGACGGGATGCATTCGCTGATCGATGGGGCGTCGAATGTGATGGCGCTGCTGGCGAATCGGGCGGCGAGCAAGCCGCCGGATGAGCAGCATCCGTATGGACACCGGCGGTTCGAGACTGTGGCGGCGTTTGGGATCGGCGTGCTGCTGCTGCTGGCGGGCTGGGAGATCATCACGGAGGCGCTGGGTCGGCTAAGGGGCGGACACGCGCCCGATCTGACGCCGCTGGCGTTTGCGGTGATGATCGCGACGCTGATCATCAATCTCGGGGTCACGACTTATGAACGGGGGATGGGCGCAAAGCTCAAAAGTGAGCTGCTGCTGGCGGACGCGGCGCACACGCGCAGCGATGTGTATGTCAGCCTCTCGGTGCTGGTCAGCATGGGGCTGGTGGCGGCGGGAGTGGGCTGGGCGGACTCGCTGGCGGCGCTGGTGGTGGTGGGGTTCATCGTGAAGGCGGCGTATGAAGTGCTGCGCAGCGCGGGCGATGTGCTGGTGGATCGCGCGCCGCTGGATGCGCGCTGGATTGCGGCGGAGGCGGCGCAGATTCCGGGCGTGGAGGCGGTGACGCGGGCGCGCAGCCGCGGGACACAGGATGCGGCGCATGTGGATGTGGACATTGAAGTCGCGGCAGCGATGACCGCCGAGCGCGCGGGCGCGATTGCCGATGGGATCAAGGCGCGGCTGCGCGATCTGCATCCTGGGATCGCCGAGATCGAGGTTCATGTTGCGCCGTCGGTGAGCGAGACGCCCGATCCGGCGCAGATCGTGCGGGCGCGGGCGGACTCGCTGGGGTTGAGCGCGCATGCTCTGCGGGCGAGCGATGATGGGCGGCGGTTAGAGCTGCATGTCGAAGTGCCGGCTGGGGAGTCGCTGGCGCAGGCACACGCGCGGGCGACGGCGCTTGAGCGCGCGATCGCGGCGGCGCTGCCCAGCGTTGAGGCTGTGCTGACGCATATTGAGCCGGCGCTGGGCGAAGCGCGGGCGCTGGACGATGCGGGGACAGTGGCGGAGGCGCTGGCGCTGCTGAACGAGCTTGATCCGCAGGCGCGCTGGCATCAGGCGCGGCTGTCGAGGCTTGAAGAGGGATGCGCGCTGTCGATTCATGCGGCGCTGCCCGCCGATCTGACGGTGGAACAGGCGCATGATCGGGCAGAAGCCGCGGAGACGCTGATTCGGGCTAAGATGCCGCGGATTCGGCGCGTGACGATCCACACCGAACCAGAGGAAGGAGCCAATCCGATTTGAGAAGCTGAGCGCGCCGCTGTCATTGGCGGGGGCGCGCTGGCGATCGGGCTGACGTGCGCGTTTCTGCTGGCACGCTGCCGGGCGCATCCGCGGCAGCCGCGCGCCGTCCTGATGTCCGATCTTGTTGAGGGGATCGGTTGGGCAGATATCGATAGGAATGACGTTATGATGTTCAAACGTGTAAATTTTTTCATCTTTAGGGGGAGTTCACAGGTCAAACGATAAAAGCTGTGGTTTACTTCAATATATGAAGGCTGTAGAGACCATCATGTCCATTCGTAGTTTAGACCAATGGCGGCGGCGTTTAGCCGATGACTGCGAAGCGTACCTGCGGACGATAGCCCATCTGAATTTAAAAGACGATGATCAAATCATGCTGGGGCTGGCGCTGGCGCCGATCCTGCCGCTGGACGCGAAGGAAGCGGCGGCGGCGGCGCGCATGGTCGAGAAGACTGAGCTGTGTCCGGCGCTGGCGGCGTATCTGAAGCGCGTGAGCAAAGAGACGCCGTTTATCCCGCCGACGCTGCCCGAGCTGATCATGGAAATTCAGCAGGCGGCGGCAGAGGACAATGATCTTTATCTGAATGAGCTGATCAGCGCGACCGGCGCGCAGAAACTGCTGAAGCAAAAGAAGGGCGGCACGGCGGCGCTGAAGCCGCAGAAGCCGGTTCCGCCGCAGAGCGTGAACGACATGTCGGTGAAGCTGGATCGCATCGATGCGGAGGGGCATATCGTGTTCGCCACTGGGGATGTCAGAATCGTTGATGGCGCGGCGAACCAGCGCGAGGCGGCGCTTCGGGAGTATCTGGCGTCGGTGCGGGCGATCTGGAACACGCTGGATTTGAGCAGCATCATGTCTGACCCGGCGCGGCATGTGCATACGCGGCTGTATGATTTGTATACGCCGCTGGACGTGTGGAAGCCGGAGCTGTCACCGGAGCAAATCTGCGCGCTGACGAACAATCAAGCCGATCTCGATCTGACGGTGCATCGGCAGCCGACCGTGCGGGCAGCTAACGATCATGCACAGCTGGTGATCACGGGTGGACCTGGCACAGGTAAAAGCACGCTGGCGGGCTTTCTGGCGCTGAGCCTGGCGTATGCGTGCGATCCAAAGATCGAGCAGCGCGACGGGATCAAGGGCTTGCAGCGGCTGGGGGCGGACTGGAGCCACGGCGCGCTGGTTCCGATCTACGTGAATCTGCGCAGCTTTTCGGGGGATAAACGCCACTTTCCGAAACAGAAACACACAGGCAGAGCCGATCATCTGCTGGGTCATCTGCGCGAGCGCTTTCAGGAGTTCAGAGCGGCGGCGCATTATCTGGAGAATCACGACAGCCGCATCAACGGGGCGGCGCTGATCCTGGATGGGCTGGATGAGATTTACGAAGAGGATGATCGGGTGAAGGCGCGGCTGGTGATCGAGGACTTCGCGGTGCGCTATCCGCGCTGCCGGATGATCGTGACGAGCCGGACGGCGGCATATCGGGCGGGCAGCGCGTGGCGGCTGGGCGAGGCGTTCAAGGTGGTTGAGCTGGCTCCGTACACACAGGCGCAGATCAGGCAGTACATTGACAAGTGGTATGCGGCGGCGGCGCAGAGCCGAGCGGGGAGTTTCGGCGGGCGCGAGCGTGCGGCGCAAAACGCGCGCAAGCAGGCAAAAGACCTATGGCAGGCGCTGCAGGAACAAGAGAGTCTGCGACCGCTGGCGCGGCAGCCGCTTTTGCTGACGCTGATAGCGCTGATTCATGAGGCGAATCGGCAGATGCCGCGCAATCGGGGCGAGCTGTATGAGGAAACCGTCCGGCTGCTGAACACGTGGAATCCGCCGAATGAGGATGATCCGCTGGCGCAGAGGCTGTCGAAGCTGAATCACAGCCGCGTTCGGATGGCGCTTCAGCTGATCGCGTTCAACTTACAACTGCAGCAGCGCAAGGACTCGGAAGGCGGATACATCAAGCAGGATGAGCTGCTGGTTCAGCTTCGTCAGGCGGAGCGGCACGTGGGCGATCTGGGGATGCCGATTGAGGAGGTGCTGGAATATTTGGCGACGCGCAACGGTATCTTAGTGTCTGATCCGGCGGATCAATACCGGTTCATCCATCTGCACATTCAGGAATATCTGGCGGCATGCGCGCTGATCGAGCAGTACAACCATGTGGCGATGCCGCGCCCGTCGCGCCCTGAACGGAGAGCGTGGCAGTTTCCCGACAACATCAGCGCGCTGCTGAATGACGATCATGAGCGCTGGCGGGAGGTGGCGCTGTTTTGCGGGGCGATTCTGGGGACGGAGCGGGGACCGGATCGGCTGTGGGCGTATGTGGAGACGCTGCTGCCGACAGGGCTGCTCGATCTGAAAGATGGGGATGTGTATCGAATCTTCACGGCGGGGATGGTGTGGTCGGCAAATGCGCTGGAGGTGCGGCTGCCATCGCATGAGACGGTGCGCAGCCGCCTGATCGAGGCGCTGAAACGGATCGACGATCACCCGATTCTGGACGTGCCGGAATGCAGGCAGGTGAAGGAAGTGCTGGAGAAGCTGGGCGCCTGCCCATGACAGATCGTCATCGGAGCAGGCTGTAGAACATCTTCCTCAACACATCGACGGACGGCAGCGGCTTCTCGATGAAGAGATTGGCGCGGGTGCGCTCGATGGCGCGGCGTTTTTCCTCAGGCGAGAGCAGGTAAGCGGTCATCAGGACAATGGGGATGTGGCAGATGGGGGCGCAGCGTCGGATGCGCTCTCCGACATCGATGCCGTTGAGGTCATCGGGATTGGGGCTGAGGCGGATGTCGATCAGGGCAAAGACGGGCAGATCGGTCGTTATCTCACCGGCATCGACGGCGTCGAGCCATGCCACAGCATTCTCACCGCTGGTGAAGAGCAGCGGGTCAACGCCGAAGAGCTTGTAGAACTTCGTCAAGACCAAGTAAACATCCTCTTCATCTTCGACCAGCATCCAGCTGGACATGCACTCAGCCTTCTCCAGGGGGGATGAGGTCGCCTGAGACATTCACGGCGGGCGGGGCGGCTGGGGGGGCGTCTGCGCTGCGAAGCTGGCGATAGAAGCGCAGTGCGCGCTCACCGGCTGCCTGGACGATCTTGCCGACGAGCGGGGTTGTGAACGCCGCGACGACCGCGCCGGCGATGTCGGGTCCGAAGTGGAAAAGCGCCTCGGCTGCCTGGACGAGCAGGTATTCGTTGGGTGGATTGGGGGAGGTGACCTGCTCACGCAGCGTTGCGGCATTGGTCTGGGCGGCGGTCTGGGCAGCGCGATCGAGCGGCGCCGCTTCGACTGCATGGTCGATGCGATCCAGGGCGCTATGGAGCTGAGCGACCTCCTCCTGCGTCGCTTCGACGCCGCCGATAGTGATGATGTCGTTGTCACTGCTGTTGCCGCGCGTGCCGCCGACAATGGTGACGTTCCCCTGGGCGATGGTAACATGCCCGGCGGCGCTCAGGGAGTTGATATGCACATGCTGACTGCCGGGCGCGGTCGGTTCGTTATTCGGATTGGTCATGGCGCTTCCTTATCTAACTCAGTGCGGCTGACCGAGATAGTGCTGAGATGGCTGGTCGCGTTGGATAATGACATGACGTTACTATATCCCCATTTTAAACAGTTCGCCAAATGTGTGTGCAAGCAGGAACGGCGACAGGCACACAATGGTGTTATCTGCATTGGAATAATAAACTTAATACTATTACATTGTTACATTGTGTTAAATTAATGTAAGGTTGCTTGATTTAAGGATTTGAAGTCTGTACAATGAATTTGACAAGGTTTGATAACTCAAACAATTAAAGTTGAATTGAAGGCTTCATTAAAATAGTGGTTAAAAAAAGGATATTTAAAGCCATTCGGACGCCAATTGCTGTTGAGGCGATTATTTCTGAGTTCAACTGATGTACAAGAGCAAGGCTGTCCTTGTCGATTTGAAGTCATAGTTGATGAAATGTTCGCCGCGTGGATGATTTTGCTGTCGTTAGGCATTCTAACCACAAAAAGCATGGCTCATGGGTTCAACGAGCCTGGGGCTGGGTTGCTCGGCTTTTCTTCTCCGGTGGCGGCAAGACGCCCCCTCCCCTCAATGATAAAGACTCGCGCAAGCAGCAGCCCCCGACGCAGCGCGCCGCGCCCGCGCAGCACGCTCCGAAGGCGCACAGCAGCGCCACCTCCGCCGAGAAAGCTAAAGAGCGCCTACAGCAGATGACGCGCGGCGCAAGCCAGCAAACGCTTCACGAGATCAGACTGCAAATCCAGAACGCCAACGAGGCGAACCGGCTGATGATCGTCGATACGCTGGAGGAGATCGGCACGGAGGAGGCGTTCGACCTGCTGGCGCAGATGCTGCCTGATCGATCCGCCCGTGTTCAGCAAACCCTGCTCAGTATTCTGACGCGGACTGAGCCGCGCGCGCTGCGGGCGATGCAGCGGCTGCTGACGCATCCAAGCCCAGCGCATCAGCGGGCAGCGCTGGAGATTATCAAGATGAAGCCGTGGCGGTATGGTGAGGCGCTGTGCGCATACATTCATGCGGCGCTGATGAACCTGATCCCGACGCCGGACGATGTGGCGGCGGAAGTGGCGGCGCTGCTGGAGCAGATTGCGACCGACGAAGCGCAGATCGCGGTAGCGCGGTGGCGGGCGGCGCATCCACAGCCGGGGACGCACTCCGTCGGTGAGACAGTGGAAGCGGAGCCTGCGGCGGAGGCGCAGCCGGCAGCCGCGCCCATGCTGGCGCTCGTCCTGCTCGATCAGCCGCGCCCTGATCTAGTGAATTACCCGCAGGCGGTTGCGGCGCTGCTGCAGCATATCCGCACTGGACAATGGGGCGATCAGCAGGAGGCGGTCAACGCGCTGCATCGGCTGGCGGCTGATCTGCAGGATGCCGCGCCTTATGAGGTGATGGCGCTGCTGATGGACGCGCTGGACGACACCAACGCGATGGTGCGCTGGGCAGGCGCAGAGGCGTTAGGGCGGATGCGCGCTCAGGCGGCGGTGGAGCGGCTGGGACAGCGGGTGAGCGATCCGGTCTGGACGGTGCAGGTGGCGGCGATTCGCGCGCTGATGGAAATTGGCGATACAGCAGCGCTTTACTGGGTTGAGCCGGCGCTGGATGAGCCGAATGCTGGCGTTCAAGAGGCAGCGGTCGAGGCGCTGGGTTGCTTGGGATCAGCGCGGCACGTGGAGCGGCTCAAAGCGATCATGCTCAGCGGGCGCGATCCGATGGTGCGGATCGCCGCTGTGGAAGCCGCGCGAGGTCTGCGCGCGGCAGGGGTGAGCGAGGCGCTGACGGCGCTGCTGGATGAACCGCTGCTGATGCTGCGTTGGGCGGCGGCGCGGGCATTGAGCGAGCTGGCAGACATCTCAGCGGTTCCGGCGCTGAGGGCGCATCTGCATGACACAGGTCAGCCAGCATGGGAGGAGCGCCGTGTTTGTGATTTTATCCAGGCTGCGCTGGAGCGCATTCAGGCGTCCAAGCGCGCCTGAGGCATTCCAACTTGCACGGCGCCCGCGGACGTGAGGCAGCGGCATTGAGAAAGCAGGCGCATGATGGATATCATCATTATTCATGCTCGCGAGGATCGCCCCTACTGTATTAAGCTGGCAGAATTCCTTGATTACATCATGCTGTGGTTTTACCAGAAAGACGAGGGTGAGCCGGCGCGGTCAAAGGAGATGCAGCAGCGGCTCGCCTGGTGCGAGGCGGTGGTGCTGCTGATCTCAGAAAATGCGCTGGCATCGCAGGAGTGGCGGCGCGATCTGCAGATGGCGCGGGAAGCGGCTAAGCCGATCATCCCTGTGCTGATCAGCCCTCATCTTTGCCTGCCGAAGGAGCTGGGGCTGACGGGCTCTGTCGATCTGAGCAGCGGCTTGACCGTCAGCGCCATGCATGATCTGCTGCGCGCGCTGCACGCCGTCGAACATGATGCTGCGCCGCCAAGACCGGTCAGTCAAGCGGACTCGATGCTGCCAGTGCAGCAGGCGGCGGAGCCGGAAAAACCGCGCACCGAGATTGAGCAGGTGGTGCAGGCGCTGGAAAATGGGGATTACGCGCGGGCGCTTGAGCTGATCGACACGCTGCAGGCGAACGGCACGATCTCGAAATTCATCGATTTGGACGCGCTGCGCGCGCTGGCGCAGTCGGCGCTCAACCGGAAGAAAGAGCAGCGGGAGATGGAGCGGGAATACCGCGACATCCATCACCTGCTCAAGGCGGACGTGACGCGCGCAATTGGGATCAACGCTTTTCGGCGCTTTCGGAGCAAATATCCCCACTATGACCCGGACGGACTGAGCTGTTATCTTGGGCAAACGCGGCATCAGTCGGTCTCGCTGCTAGAGCGGCTCAACCGGATCTCGGCAAAAGTGCCGCTGTTGGAATGGCGCGAGGTTCCGGCGGGGCGGGTTCGCATTCATACGGGCGAGCGCGATCCTGCGGATGTGGTCGAGGCATTTTTGATGACGCGCTATCCGATCACGAACCTGCAGTATTCGCTGTTCGTGAAAGCGCCGAACGGCTACTGCGATCCGCGCTGGTGGGATTTCGCGCCGGAAGCGCGCGCCTGGCGGGAGAGCGCGCCGCATCCTAAACAGCCGCAGTTTAAAGGCGAAGAACGTCCGCGGGAGAAGGTGAACTGGTATGATGCGCGGGCATTTTGCAGCTGGCTCGGACACATTCTGGGGGCGCAGATCACGCTGCCGACGCTGCGCCAGCGCCAGCGCGCGATCATGGGCGACGATGATCGCAGCTACCCATGGGGATCGGATTTCGACCCGGCGCGCTGCAACACCTACGAGAACGGGCTGAAGATGACGACTCCGGTCACGGAATATCCGAATGGAGCCAGCCCGTATGACATTTACGATCTGGTTGGGAACACCTGGGAATGGTGTTTGGACACGGTTGAAAAACCTGCCAGCGAAGCAGGCGAACCGTACCACGTGGTGATTCACGGCGGCGCGTTTCAGAGCAAAGCGAGCCGCGCGCACGTAACGTATTCTTTGAGCGTGCCGCCGCTGACGCAGCACAGTTCAATTGGGTTTCGGGCGGTGGCGCTGATGCGGCACTGAAAAAAGTTAAACGTAATGAGGGAATAAAATCGGCGCTCATGCCTCAGCCCTCACCTTTACGCCCCGCTGCGTTTGCGTTAGTATCCCCGGCTGCGAAAAAATAATCCATTTTAAGGAGCTGAAAAAATGGCTGGACGTTTAAGCGGGCGCACAGCGGTTGTGACCGGCGCGGGCAAAGGTATCGGGCGGGCGAGCGCAGTCGCGCTGGCGCGAGAGGGCGCAAATGTGGTGCTGGCGGCGCGGACAGCGGGCGATCTGGAGCTGCTGGCAGCCGAGATTGCGGCGCTGGACACGGGCGCGCGGGCGCTGGCTGTGCCGACGGATGTGAGCGAAGAAGCCGACGTGGACGCGCTGGCACAGGCGGCGTTTGAGGCGTTCGGCAAAGTCGATATTCTAGTCAACAATGCCGGCGTCGGCAAAAATGGGACGGTGGCGACACTCAGCACGGCGGATTACGACTGGCTGTTCAAAAATAACATGCGCTCAACCTGGCTCTGCACAAAAGCCTTTTTCCCGCCGATGCTGGCGCGTAAGGAGGGCTGGCTGATCTATGTCAGCTCGGTTGCGGGGCTGAATGGCTTGCCCAATGAGCCGATCTACTGCGCGACGAAATTCGCGCAGATGGGCTTTGCGCAAGCCATCGACTATGAAGCGTACCCGAACAATGTCAAGGTGAGCGTGATCGCGCCTGGAGGGGCGAACACGCACTACGGCTTCTATAACGGGACGCGGACGCCGGGCGATCCGATGCTGGAGGGCTTCCACGAGCCGGAGGATGTGGCGGAGGCGGTGGTTTTTGCGGCGACTCAGCCGCCCAAGACACGGGTGTTCATGGTCTGGATGCGCCCGATGAATGAGGCGCTGACGAGCGGGTCGGGCGTCCATTTCAAGGGCGCGGCAGCAGAGGCGGCAGGCTCATGAACTATCAGGCACATGCACCGCTGCCCAAGACGATGCAAGCCATCGTCATCTACGGACCCGAAGATTACCGGTATCAGGAATGGGACGTGCCGACGCCGGGCGCGGAAGAAGTCGTGATTCGGGTGAAGTCGGTCGGCATCTGCGCCAGCGATCTGAAGTGCTATCAGGGGGCGGCGCTCTTTTGGGGGGACGACTTTCGGGAGGGGTACTGCCAGCCGCCGGTGATCCCCGGGCATGAGTTTGTCGGGGAGGTGGTGGCGTTAGGGGCGGGGGCGGGCGAAAAATATGGGCTGACGCTGGGCGATCTGGCGGTGTCGGAGCAGATCGTCCCGTGCTGGCGCTGCCGCTTCTGCAAGCGCGGGCAGTACTGGATGTGCCAGGATGAGCATGATGTCTACGGCTTTCGGCAGAAGGTGTTCGGCGGGATGGCGGAGTATATGAAATTTCCGGCGGGCGCGCTGAATTACAAAGTGCCGGCGTCGATTCCGGTGGAACACGCCGCGTATATCGAGCCGCTGGCGTGCGCGATCCACGCGGTGGATCGGGGAAATATCCAGCTTGACGATGTGGTGGTGATCGCGGGGGCGGGTCCGTTAGGGCTGGGGATGTTCGCGGCGGCGCGGATGAAGAGTCCGCGTCTGCTGATCGCCGTTGACCTGAACGATCACCGGCTGGAGATCGCGAAGGCGTGCGGGGCTGATCTGGGCTTGAATCCGGATAAGGTCGATGTGATCGATGAGGTGCTGAAGCTGACGGACGGCTACGGCTGCGATGTATATATCGAAGCGACGGGCTACCCGCCTGCCGTTGTGCAGGGGCTGAAGATGATCCGCAAGCTGGGGACATTTGTCGAGTTCAGCGTCATGCGCGAGCCGGTGACGGTCGATTGGACGATCATCGGCGACAGCAAGGAACTCAACATCCATGGCTCGCATCTCAGCCCGTACTGCTACCCGATTGCGATTCGGATGCTGGCGCGCGGGCTGCTGCCGATGGAACAGATCATCACGCACCGTCTGCCGCTGGCGGAGTTTGAGCGCGGGATGGCGCTGGTCGCGTCGGGGAAAGAGTCGATCAAGGTGACGTTGACGCCGTGAGGTCAGCAGCGGTAAAACGAAAAAACGTAGTGAGACTGGGCGGTATGCCCAACCGCCATGATGCTTTTTAAAAGATAGGCATGGCGGCAGCTGCTGGCACGCTGGTAGCGATCCTCATCGACCGCCAGCAGGTGCAGCGAGCGGATCGCGCCGCCGCACTGGCTCAGCGCGCGCAGACTCAGCCAGAGGCGCCGCAGCGCGCCGGAGGACGGCAGATCAGCGGGCGCGAGCATCGTCTGCACGGCGGCGGCGGCGAGTAGTCGTTCCCGTGCGCGCGCTTTCTGCTCAGGCGTAAGCGCCCCCTCGTGGCGCAGCGCTCGGCGAAGCTGTTCATCCAACTCCGGCATAGCCATGCGCGACCTCAAATGTCTGCTGCCAGTCTCCCAAGCGGCGGCGAAGCGTTTCACGGGCATAATAGAGACGGCTCTTGATCGTCCCGACCGGACACGCGAGGATGTCGGCGATCTCTTCAAGGCTCTGCCCGCTCAGGTAGTAGAGGGCGACGACGACGCGCTGATTGAAGGGCAGCTCAGCGACAGCGTCGCGGACGCGGCGTTCGATCTCACCTTTCTCCACCAGGTGGTCGGGCGCGCTGACGGCGGGACTCATCAACTGATCGACCAGCGCCTCCAGCGAAACGCGGCGGTTGCGGCGGCGGGAAATCCACGTGTAGCTGAGATTGACGGTGACGCGGTAGAGCCAGGGCGCGAGCGGGAGGCTGGTATCGATGCGGCGCGCGTACTGATGGAGCCTGAGGAAGCAGTCCTGCGCGATGTCCTCAGCGACGGCGCTGTCACGGAGGATGGCGTAGGCAGTGCGGTAAATCTGGGGATAGTAACGGTCGAATAACAATCCGAGCGCGGACAAATCATTGCTGCACAGGCGGGCGATGAGCGCGGCATCACTTTCATCCGGCGTCGGATTGGGGAGCGTTTCGGCTTCGGTCGCACTTCCGCTGCTGAGCATAAAAAGTCATCTCCCCATTTCCAAAACGCTGTCCTAAATTTCAGTAATGATTCTATCTTCACATCAAAGCTGATTTCAGGGATAAGCTGATAAGTAATGTATACCGCTTTTAGCGGAATTCGACAAGAGATCGATCATAGGAATTCAGGGGCAGCGCTGGCAGAGGTCAAAAACGGAGAGAAAGCGCGATGCGGGATGACGGTCGAGCGGCTTTGCCCCTCATCATTGCTGTCCTCTGCGCCTTTTTGGAAGGGTGAAAGCTGGCTCACCCGCGTTTGAGCTTGTATTTTTCAACTGTTTTCTCGACGATCTCGATGCCCAAGCCGGGCTTTTCCGGGACGTGCATGAAGCCGTCGACGGGGTGGAGCGGCTCGGTCACGAGTTCATGCTGCATCGGGTTTTCAAACGGCTTCATCTCGATGATGGTGGCATTGGTGGCGGCGAAGGCGACGTGCAGGCTGGCGGCGGTGATGACGGCGCTGCTCCAGCAGTGGGGATCCATGCCGACGTTGAAGCGGGCGGCGAGCTGGGTGATCTGCTGCATCCCGGTGATGCCCTCTGCCCGACCAGGATCGACCAGGATGACATCGCAGACATCGGCTTGCAGCAGGCGCAGGTAGTTGCTCCGGTTCCAGAAGCGCTCCCCGAAGCCGAGCATCAGCTCCGGGACGGCGGCGCGCAGGCGCGGGTAGCCCGCCATATTGTCCGGCGGAAAGGCATCTTCAAGCCAGGTGAGCTGATATTCGGCGAATGCCTGCGCCATTTTAATTGCGTACGGGACTGTCCAGCGGACTTTTGCGCCAATATCGACGATGAAGCCGGCATCCGCGCCGATGGCGGCGCGCACGGTTTTGACGAATTCGATATCGCGGGCGGCGCTGACGCCGAGATTGGCGTGTCCTTTTTTGCCGAAGCCGACTTTGACGAGTCGATAGCCATTTTTGATATGCGCGGCGAGTTCGTCCGCCATCGCATCGATCTCGGACGCCTTCGGGTGGGTGCTGGCGCAGACAGGGAGCCGCTCCTGCTGCCTGCCGCCCAGTAGCTGGTACACCGGGACGCCAAGGAGCTTGCCCTTCAAGTCCCACAGAGCGATGTCGAGCGCGCTGATGGCGAAAGCGGCGATGCCGCCGGAGTCGCCGTACCACCAGACCTGATCGCGCAGCAGATGCCAGAGCGCTTCGTTGTCAAGCGGGTTTTTGCCGATCAGCAGGTCGGTCAGCCCATTGTCGAGCAGCGCCGCCGTCGCATAGGTCGCCTCTTTGAACTGGCTGATGCACTCTCCCCACCCGACCGTGCCATCGCTGGCTTCGATGCGGGTCAGGACGATGTAACGCCAGGCATTGTCATCGTTGGGTTCCTGGTAGCCGAGGGGGAAAACATCGATCTGTTTGATGGTGACGGGCATCTTTTTGTCAGTCCATTTCGGATTGTGTATAGTAGCTGAAAACTGCACACACTATAACGACGTGGAACACCGGCTGTCAAGCGGTGGGGATGAAGGGAAGCACCAGCTCTTTGCCCCGCCACTTTCTTTCTGCACGCTCTGCGCTTAACCTATGCCGGCTCATCAAACAAGGAGGCTTGTCATGCGGCTGACCCTCAGCGCCTATTCTTTCGAAGTCCTGCCTTTGGAAGCGTGCCTCGCAATTGTCAGGCACATGGGGTTCAAAGCCGTCGATTTGAGCGGCTTTCACGCGCGCGGACGCGCCAGCATCGAGCCGGAAGCCATCGCCGCCGATCCAGAGCGGGAAGCGGACGCGGTGGGTGACCTGCTGGCGCGCTATGGGCTAGTCTGCACGGACTTTTTCCCGCAGTTCGGGGCGTCACCGGATCAGCATTCGCTCAACGATCCCGATCTGGCGGTGCAGGAGCATTGTCTCAGCCTGATACGCGGGTGCGCGCGCTTCTGCCAGCGGCTTGGGATTCCGGGCATGACGATCCTGCCCGGCGTCGATCATCCGCTGCGCAAGCATGAGGACAATCTTCAGATCGCGGGGCATCATCTGCGGCTTGCCGCCAATATCGCGGGGGAATACGGCGTGGAGCTGCGCTTTGAGCCGCACATGGGATCGGTGGCGCAGACGCCGGAGACGGCGATTCGGCTGGTGACCGAATTTGCGCCGACAGCGCGGATCACGCTGGATTACTCGCATTTCGTGCTGCAATACATCGCGCTGGAGCGGATTCACGCCTGCATTCCGTACACGGGGCATGTGCATGTCCGTCCGACGCGGGCGGGCAAGCTTCAGACGCGCTATGTCGAGAACACCATCCCCTGGGCGGACGTGATCGAACGCTTGAAAGCCGTCGGCTACCAGGGCGCGCTGTCGCTGGAGTATGTCTGCGCGGACTGGTTCGATCTGAACCAGTGCGACACGCTGTATGAGACCTGGACGACCAAAGACGCGCTCCTGCCGCTGGTGGGCGCGCTTTAGCGGCGGATGCCGACCACGGATAGGCGGACATGCAGCATGTCCGGCGCGATCTGCGACGATGTGACGCCCACCTGCCGCATGGTGGTCGCAGCCTGGACATCGATCTGCGGGAAAAAGACGCTGAAGATGCCGGGCAGATCGGCGTAGAGGTAGCTCACGCCGTCCTGATTGAGGTTCTGCCAGCGATCCTGACGGATCAGGCGGTTGTCGCCGAGTCCCGCCGCCAGCGCCAGCGGCACGGCGTCGCCTGTCCCGACGATCAGCAGATTATCGACCAGCTGCGCGCGGATGACCGGCTCGTTTCCGCTGCGGATGACGCCGCCTTCATAGGCTGTGCCGCGCACATCGAGGCGCTCCGGCTCAAAGCCCGCGCCGAGGAACAGCCGCGACAGGTGATCGAGTGTGTGGTAAGTGGAGTCGTCCCCGACCTGAGCGATCAGCAGGGCATCGTAGCGGGTGTTGAGGAGCGCAGTCGGGTTGTTGGGGCGCGGGATGAGGGCGAAGGCATAGCTGCCATCGAGCTGATCGAGCAGATCGCGGCGCGCGTCCACGCCGGAGTCGGCGGCGAAGCGGAGGAGCGTCTCGACGGCGAACTGAACTTCATCGCCGGTCGGCGCGGGCAAGGCGCGCGCCCCCGCCGAGATGCCTACCGGAAACGCCGACAGCGCAATGCCGGCGAAATTCGCCAGCGGCAGCGCGGCGAGCGCGCCCTCACGCACCCGCGACAGCGCCCCGCTCTGAACGAACATGGCACTGCGCGGGAGGTAAGCCAGCGGCGCGGGGTCAAATGCGCCGTCTGACGCGATCAGCGGCGCGCTGGTGTGCAGGACGAGATCGGCGCGAACGCTGGTGGAGAGCTGATCGGCGGTCAGGGCGATGCCGATGGCGTCGATGCCGCCCGCCAGCAGCGCGCGTTCGGGCGTCTGCGGGGCATCAGGCTGATAGGCGGTCAGCCCATCGACAGCGGCGACCAGCGCATCGAACAGCGGATCGGCGGCGGATGTGGCGCTGAGCAGCAGGCGCGGCGCGCGGGCGGCGGAGTCTCCGCTCAGATAGACGGTGATCGGCGCGCGGCGCGGCTGACCTGCCAGGCGCGGGGTGGACTGGGCGAGCGCCTGCGCGACCTGCGCATAGACTGGATCGGCGGTCAGGGCGGGTGCATCACCGAAGGCGGTGTCGAGCGCAGCGCGGAGCGCAGCGGGCGCGCCGATCAGCACGGCGACGGGCGTGAAGGCGAACGCGGTTCGGTCGCCGATGTAAATCGTGACGCCGCGATAGCTTTCGGTGGTGAGCAAATCCTGCCCGCTGAGCGCGGCGCGCATGGCGGAGACGGCGTTGAAGGGCTGGGCGGTGGCGAGCATGAGCAGCGGCGACTCGGCGTTGAGGCGGGCATCGAAGGCGGGATAGCCGACGACGATCTCCGCGCCCAGCCAGGGATTGATGAGCGTGTCGAACGTGCCGCCCTCCAGATCGAAGGCGGTCAGCGGAAAGACCGCCTCCAGTCCACGCGCCGCCTGAGCGGGCGTGCGGTTGGGTTGAAAGAGGGATGCGACCCCGAAATTGAGGTTGATGAAGTTGAGCGCCCGCTGTGCAGTCGGGGTCTCTAGCCGCAACGCGCCGGCGAAGTCGGCGGGAACCCATTCGAGCAGGGTGAACGGGGTCTCCGACTGGGCGGCGGCAAGCCCGACAAACGGCAGCGCGGCGGTCAGGATCAGGCAAAGGGCGAGCAGTCGGCGTTTCATGGCACGTCCGTTAAACTGATTGTGTGAGACAGTTATTATAATTACGCAGCGACTTAAAAATCAGATGATAGATGGGACTTGTGTGCAAAGGGAGGAAAAAAGTCAATGCGAATGCGGCGCGCTATTTTGTTCATCCCCGGCGATGATCGGCATAAGATCGAGAAAGGCGCTGCCAGCGGCGTCGATGCGGTCGTGCTGGACTGCGAGGACGGCGTGGCGGCAAGCCGCAAGGCGGAAGCGCGCGCCACTATCGCCGCCGCGCTGCGGGAGGTCGATTTTGGGCGCAGCGAGCGCATCGTGCGGGTCAATCCGTTCAGCACGCACCTGACCCATGACGACATCGCCGCGATCTTGCCCGCACAGCCGGACGCGATCCTGCTGCCCAAGGTCGAGTCGGCGTCGGACATCCATCTGATCGACCGGATGATGGCGGAGACGGCGGCGGCGCTGCTGGCATTAGTGGAGACGGCGCGCGGAGTCGTCCATCTGCGCGAGATCGCCGCCTGCGCCGAGGCGATCCCGCGCCTGCAAGCGCTGATCTTCGGCGCGGAGGATTTTGCGGGCGACATTGGCGCGGTGCGCACCGCCAGCGGACATGAGATCGCGTATGGGCGCGGAGCGGTGGTCGTCCATGCGAAAGCGTTCGGCTTACAGGCGATCGATATGGTCTTTCCGCCGCTGGATGATGAGGCGGGTTTGCGCGCTGAAGCGAGAAACGGGCAGGAGATGGGCTACACGGGAAAGATGGCGATCCATCCGCGCCAGATCGCGCCGATTCAGGAGACGTTCCTGCCGACGGCGGCGGCGATCGCCGCCGCGCAGCGCCTGATTGAAGCGTTTGAGGCGCACCAGGCGGCGGGGCGCGGCGCCTTTCAACTGGATGGCAGGATGGTGGACATGCCGATGATCCGCGCGGCGCAGCGTGTGATCGAGTCGGCGCGGGCGGCGGGCTTAGTCTGAGAAAACGGGTGAGCGGCTTGCACGAAGCCGGACAATCGTATATTATCTGTGCGGCATACAATCGATACGTCAAGGAGGTGTAGAGCGTCTGAAGCAGGTTGATATTTAATGTCCAGCAGGTCTTTTCGTTCGTCGAACGGTGCTTGAGTTGAAGATTTGGTAAAGGTGTTATATGAATAAGCAAACGATTACATCCTCTAAGCGGCTCTTGGCTCTGGTTCTGATGATCGCGCTGCTTCTGGCGGTTGGCGCTGCGCAGGTGACCGCGCAGGAGCAGACCTTTTTCGGCAAAACCGCGCAGGAACTGTTCCCGATTCCGGGTGTCGCAGCCGATGAGCAGGAGCAGCGGCTGGCGTTCGAGGCGCTGCTGCGCGCCAATCTGCCCGATGGGCGCGAGTTCGGCGAGGGCAAGACGCTGACGTTTGGCGTGTTGGGGCAGGGTTCGCGCGGCGGCATCAGCGGCACGATCTACTTCTGGCGCAACGCCTTTGAAGCGGCGACCGGCGCGCGGTTGGAGATCGTGGAGATTCCGTACAACGAGCTGGGGACGACGATTCCGGCGGACTTTTTGACCGGACAGTACACCTATGACGTGTTCATCGGCGCAGCGTGGCAGTATGGCGACTGGATCAGCAACGGCTGGATTCAGCCCATCGACCGCTTCTTCGGCGATCCGCGCTTCCCGGCATGGGACATCAACGATGTCGCACCGGCGTTTGCGGCGCTGATGCAGTGGGAAGGGCAGACCTATGGCACGACCAACGACGGCGACGCGCAGCTCTTCTACTACCGCTATGACGTGCTGAACGATCCGGAATGGCAGGCGGCGTTTGAAGCGGAGATGGGCTATCCGCTGCCGAATCCACCGACGACCTGGCAGCAGCTTCTGGCGGTGACGTCGTTCTTCAACGGCAAGGACTGGAACCGCGACGGCGATCCCGATGACGGCATCAGCCTGCATCTGGCTCCGGGCGGTCAGGGGCATTTCCACTATGCGACACTGGCGGCGTCGTTCGCGGTCACGCCCGCCGAAGGCGACGATCCGCGCGCCGTCACCAAGTTCGACAATGTCTTCTGGTTCGATCCGGAGACGATGGAGCCGCTGATCAACCAGCCAGGGCATGTGCGGGCGCTGGAATTCCTCAAGGAACTGGCGGCGACTGGTCAGCGCGCGCAGTTAGGCTGGCAGTTGGGCGAAGCCTGGGATAACTTCCTGGGCGGCAATGCGATTGCCACTTTCTCGTGGGGCGATGTCGGGTCGCTGTCGCAGGATGTCAACCGTTCGCGCATCAAGGGCAATCTGGGCGCCAGCGCCATCCTCTGCTCGGAGGAATGGTATGATCGCGAGCTGGGGCAGTTTGTGACCGACTCGGAGAATCCCAACTGCGTCGGCAACACGACCGGCGGCTCATGGCATCCGACGATGTCGGCATTCACCGACACGCCGGAGCTGGCATACTACATGATGGCGATGCTAGCCAATCCGTCGATCAACTTCTACAACGCGACCACCGGCTGGCAGGGGATCGATCCCAGCAGCGCCTACCAGCTCTACCCGCCGCGCGGCACAGCCAGCCCGGAGGATTACGCGGCGGTCGGCTTCGATCTGGGCGACATGGAGCGCTACATCAACGCTTACGGCGCGAACGTGTTCGACAAGCCGACCTATCTGACCTACCTGCGCATCCCCGGCACGCTGGAATACATCCAGGAGACGCTGGACATCCGTTTGAGCGAAGCGATGACCGACCAGCTCACGCCGCAGGAAGCGCTTGACGCGACCGCGCGCGACTGGAACCGCATCACCGACGAACTCGGGCGCGAAGAACAGCTTGCCATCTATCAGGCTGCCATCGGCTTCAATCCGTAAAACAAACATCTCGATCTGCACGGCGCTGCCTGCGCGCTCACGCCGCTGAGGGCGCAGGCAGCCCACTGGCAGAGAGGGTATTTATAAAAAAAGAGATTGGCGAAGACGGATGAAAGTGAAAGCCAAATACTTTTTCCTGATGCCGGGCGTCATCTGGGTGCTGCTGTTCACCTTATTTCCGCTGATCTACTCGCTCTATCTCAGCACGACTAATTTTCGCCTGGGGCGCGATCCGCAGTTCGTCGGGCTGGCGAACTACGCTCGGATTTTGAATCTGGATGGCGGCGGCGGCGACGAGAAAGCCGCCAGCACAGCCGGCTTTAGCGTGATCCTGGTGATCGGCAGCACCACTCTGACGATTGTTTTCGGCACGGCGGTCGCCTGGGTGTTCAACCACGATCTGCCGCTGCTGCGGCAGATGCGCGCCGTGCTGACGATGCCGCTGTTCGCTGCGCCGGTGGCGGTCGGCTTTTTGGGCGTCATCATTTTCAACGAAGCCAATGGACCGGTCAACAACATCCTGCAAGGGCTGGGGCTGGGCAGGGTCAACTGGATCACCGATCCGCTGGCGGCGCGGGCGGCGGTGCTGCTGACGGATGTCTGGCAGTGGACGCCGTTCGTGTTCATCATCGTGCTGGCGGCGATGCAGGCGATCCCGGATGATCTGTATGAATCGGCGCGGCTGGACACGAAAAACAACATCAGCCTGTTCCGCTACATCACGCTGCCGCTGATCGCGCCGGCGATGGGGACGGTGGTGCTGCTGCGGCTGGTCGAGACGATCAAAATCCTGGATATTCCGGTCACACTGACGCGCGGCGGTCCGGGATCGGTGACGCAGACCTATAATTTTTACATCTACGAGACGGGGCTGCGGGGGTCATTTCAGCTCGGCACGGCGTCGGCGCTGTCGTGGCTGGTGGTGATCGTGGCGATCATCATCTCCAGCCTCTATTTTTGGCGCGTGCGCGCGCGTTTTGAGTAAAACTGATTTTAGCTGAGGTGTGCTAGCTTATGTCCGCACCTACCCAGACTCGACCGCTCTCTTCTGCCTCCGCTGCTGACGCAGCGCAGCGCGCTGTCCTGCCCCATCTCCGGTTAGGGCGGATCGCGCTGATGATCGCGGCGCTGTTCATGACCGCGTTCGCGCTGACGCCGTTTCTGTTCGCGCTCACCACGTCGTTCAAGACCCAGCTCGATTCGATTGATGGGACAGTCATCCCCTTCTTGCAGTACCAACCGACACTGATCAACTGGCAGCAGGAATTTGTCAGCGGCGGCGCGGAGACATTCAAGGCGCTGCGCAACAGCGCGCTGATCGCCAGCGGCGCGTGTTTGCTGGCAACCACGCTGGGGACGCTGGCAGGGTATGGGCTGGCGCGCTTCAAATATGGCATCGGCAATCGCAACCTGGTATCGTGGTTTCTGTCGCAGCGCTTCCTGCCGCCGATTGCGACGGTCATCCCGTTTGTGCTGCTGTTTCGCGATCTGCGGCTGATCGACACACTGCCTGGGATGGTCATCATCAACACCACCTTCACCCTGCCGTTCGCCGTGCTGATCATGCGCGACTATTTCGCCGATTTTCCATCGGAGCTGCGCGAAGCGGCACTGGTGGACGGGGCAAGCGAATTCGGCGTGTTCGCGCGCATCGTCCTGCCGCTGGCGACGCCGGCGCTGGTGGCGTCCGCCATCATCTGCTTCGCCTTCGCATGGAATGAATATCTCTTCGCCAGCGTGCTGACCAATCGGGAATGGAAGCCCTACCCGATGCTGGTGGCAGGCACGGACTCGGTGCGCGGGATCATGTTCAATTTCGTGTCCACGCGCATGATCATTGCGGTCGCGCTGCCGGTGCTGATGTCGCTGCTGGTGCAGCGCTTCATCGTGCGCGGGCTGACCTTCGGCGCGGTGAAGGGATGATTTCGGGCATGTTTGGCTCACAGCAAGGATGAGGATGATTCCAGACTCGCACAAAGACTTACTCGAACGTCCAGTGATCGTCTCGCTGGCGACGGTGCTGCCGGATGGACAGCCGCAGGTGACGCCGGTATGGGTCGATTATGACGGCGAATTTCTGCGCGTCAATTCCGCCGCCGGACGCCAGAAGGACAGGAACATGCGCCGCAACCGCAAGGTGACGATCATGGCGCTTGACCCGGACAACGGCTATCGCTGGCTGGAAGTGCGCGGGGAAGTCGTCGAGATCGATGAAAGCGCTGGGCTGGAGCATATCCACCGGCTGAGCGCGAAGTATCGCAATCAGCCGGATTATTACGCCTCGATGCCGCAGATGCGCGGCAAAGAGCAGCGGGTGATGTATAAAATCCGCCCAATAAAGGTGACGAAGGGCGGCTGATCGCGCTCAGCGGCGCGGCGGGAGTTCGCCGAGGATGATCACGGCGTAATCGCCGTAGGTGCTGCGGTTGAGCGTGGTCAGGGTGTAGACGTAAGGCTGGGTGTCGCCTGGGGGGATGATCTGCCCGGCATCGAAGCGGCCCGCCTGATAGCGCAGCCCGTCAGAGAGCGCGGCTCCCGCGCCGGTGATCGCCGGCACATCGGCGCAGTTACGCCCGGCGGCGGCGCGCCGCCCGGCATCGTCGCAGCCCGCTTCCTGTCCAAACGGGCGCATGAATGGATCGAGGCGCGCCCCATCCGCCGCGACCATGTAGACCGCGATCCCCTGCGGGTTGGTTGAGACGCGGGGACCCATGCGTATCCACAGATCATCTCGGTCAATCGGGATGGGGACGCCGCGATCATCGGTCGGCGCAGTCTGGCTGATGCGCAGTCCAGCCACGACCAGCATGAAGCGCCCCGGCGCATCATTCAAGCCGCCTAGCACGATGCGAACCTCGGAGAAGTTGTCGCTCGGCGGAGTCGTCAGCGCGGCGGACGGAAAGTCAGGGCTGGTGATGCGCGGGGGACTGCCGGGGAAGATGATGACATCGCCGTCGGGCGCGGGCGCGGTGATACAGCCCGACTCGCCGCTGACACGGTACTGATATGCCAGCGCCGGATCAAAGCCGTCGATGCCGTAGGCGCGGACGGTCAGGGCGACACCCGGATCGGGATAGAGCAGCAGGGTGAGCGTGGTTGCGGCGGGCTGACCGGCGCAGTCGAAGAGGACATCCTGATATGCCGGATCGCGCGTCGGCGGGGCGTTGAGCCAGTCGATGCGCAGGGTGTAGGCGCCGACCGTGTCGCCGTTTTCGTTGCCCATGCGAGTTGCGATGATCAGGTAGAAGCCCTCCGTCGGCGCGGTGAAGCGGGCGGTTGCTTCGCCGTTGGGAGGCGTGTCGCCGCTGGTGACGAGCAGCTCGCCGCCCGGACTCAGCACGCCGATCAGCGGGGCAAGTCCGTCTGACGCGCTCATACGGATCATGAAGATGTCATTGGCGCGGGCGAAGAAGCGCCAGGCGTCGAAAAAGCGCTCATCGTCGATACGGTCGCCGATCGCCTCGCCGTAGAAAATGTCGCCGGACGGCGTGAAGCTCCCCTGCTGCGCGCTGACCGCCGACGCCATCAGCAGCAGCGCGCCGATCCAGCCGATCCAGTGCTTTTTCATCGCCCGTTTACGCCTCTCACACGCTTTGCTACACTTAATGACCATTATGACCGCAATTGAAGGGGATTCGCCATGTCTATTCACCCACATCTGTTGATTCTCGCGGGCGGGGCGTCGTCGCGCATGTGGCCCCTGCGCGAAAAGTCGCTCATCCGCTTCGGATCGAGCGCGCCCGCCGAGCCGCTGCTGATCAGCCAGCTCAGGCGCTATCAGGCGCTCGGCTTTACCGACGTGGTGATCGTCGGCAATCCCGATAACCACGCCGACATCGAGGCGCTGACCGCCGATCTGCCGCTGCGCGTGCGGGTGGCGGTGCAGCCGGAGCCGAACGGCATGGGGGACGCGATCCTGCGCGCGGCCGATCTGATCCCGCCGGACGCCGCGCTGTATATCAATCAGGTACATGACGTGGTGGACGACTGGCTGCATCGGGCGATCCTGGATGGCTTCGCGGCTGATCCATCAGCGGCGTATGTGGCAGGAAGCGAACGCGAGGAGTATTTCCCCGGCGGCTATCTGATCGTCGATGGCGACCGGCTGACCGGCATCATCGAAAAGCCCGGCGCGGACAAGCGCCCATCGAAGCTGGTCAATATCGTCGCGCATCTGTTTCCGCGCGCGGGCGCGCTGTTTGACGCGATCCGCGCCGAATATGCCCGCGATCTGACCTCGGACGATCACTACGAGCGGGCGATGGACGCGCTGATGAAGCGCGCGGTCTTCAAAGCGGTCACGTATCGCGGCGCATGGAATGCGCTCAAGTATCCCTGGCATGTGCTGGACATCATGAATCACTTCCTGAACCAGATCGACGGTCAGCAGGTCGATCCGACGGCGAAGATCGCCCCCACCGCGACGATCAGCGGCAATGTCTATATCGGGGCGGGGGCGCGGGTGTTCGCAGGGGCGGGGATCGTCGGACCGGCGTATATCGGGGCGGGGACGATTGTCGGCAACAATGCGCTGGTGCGCAGTTCGATGGTGCTGGATCGCTGCAACGTCGGCTTCACGACGGAGGTCGCGCGCAGCTATGTCGCGGATGGCGTGGATATGCACGCCTGCCGCGTTTTGGACTCGGTGTTCGCGTCGGGGGTGAACTTCTCGGCGGGCTGCACGACGGCGAATCTGCGCATCGACCGAGGCAGCGTGTCATGCCGGGTCAAGGGGCAGAAGATCGATACTGGGCGGGACAAGCTCGGCGCGATCATCGGGCGTGGGGCGTTTCTGGCGGTCGATGTGATGACGATGCCGGGGGTCAAGGTCGGCGAAAATGCGCAGATCGGACCCGGAATGCACGTGCATCAGGACATTGAGGATGGCGCGCGCGCGTATGTGAAGCAGGAGATCGTGATCGTGCGGCGGGGCGAGTCCTGATCGATGGCAACCAGAGAACAAGATGAGCGCCGGTTTCCCAACTGGGATGAGCTGCCAGGCGGGGGAAGGCGGTATTATCGAATTGTCAAAAGGCAGGGTGAAGAATTACGCTCGATACGTCAAGGACGCGGATGCTGGAGATTTATGCCGATGATGGGAACCTAATTGCCAGACATCAGAAATATCCTGATGACACCGGACATGAAATAGTTGAAAGTGAAAATCCATGATCACACGGGCTGACGTTATCGACCATATCCTTGCCTATCTAAATGGCTCCCTCACTGAAGATGAATTCATCGCGTGGGCAGAGGCAGCGTTCATTCAGCTCAGCGAGAGCGAGACCGACCAGCCGGATGAGGAGACCCTGCTTGATGTTCTTGGCTCTATTGGCGCGGGTGACTCGCCCGGTTTCTCACTCACATGGTCAGTGTTGAGCGACTGTCTCAAGCGCTTTGGCGCGGTTGTTCGGGTGGAACTGGAGACCCATCCCTGACCTCACACGCCGAACGCATCCGGGAGGATGAAGCGCGCTGCGATAAACAGCAGGAAAATCCCATACAGGCGCTTGACGGTCGCTGAGGGCAGTCCGAGCGCCAGCTTGGCGCCGCCGAATGAGCCAAGCACCAGCCCGACAGCGACCGCCGCCGCCGCGCCGATGTCGAGCAGCCCTTCGGCGTAGTAGCGGCTGACTCCGCCCAGTCCGACGGGCAGCAGGAGCGCGCCCAGCGACGTGCCAACGGCGACTTTCTGATCGAAGCGCAGCACGCCGACCAGGATCGGCACGATGACGATGCCGCCGCCGATGCCGAACATGCCGGACAGGACGCCTGCGCCGAGTCCAACGCCGAGCAGGACGATCCAGGAAACCGCCGTTTCCCCACCGGACTCGGCATGGGCAGCGGGCGCGGCGGCGGGATCGCGAAATTGGGCAAGCCATTTGCGCGGCTCCATGAAGCGCCAGCTCGCGTAGAGCAGGAAGAAGCCGTAGAGCCGCTGAAGGGTTGCGGTGTCCAGCCCCAGCGCGATCTCCGCGCCGACGATTCCGCCGCCGATCAAGCCGACGGCTATCGGGATGGCAATCGGCAGGCGCAGCTTGCCCGCCCGGTAATACTGGATGACCGCGAAAATGCCGACCGGCATGAGCAGCGCTGCCAGCGACGTGCCGACCGCCGCCTGCAACCCCATCCCCAACGCGACCAGCGCCGGCACGATGACCACGCCGCCGCCAATGCCAAACATGCCGGACGCGACTCCCGCGACCAGCCCGACGATCAATAACAGAACTGGACTCACATTCCGACCTTTATCAGTGCGCCGCTCCTTCAATCATACGCTTTTCTATCGCGCTGGTACAGAGGCGGGATCGTGCAGGTGCGGTCATGAGGCGCGTGAAAACTCACCCTACTCAAGCCGGCGGAACCGTCTATAATTTAGAATTGTTTTATCTGAAGCGAACAGCGCGGGCATTGGTGTTTGCTGCCCAGCCCGTCATTGAGGTTTAAAAAAGCGACATGGGTTCATATCACGGACCGAAAGCACGGGTGCAGCGACGCTTCGGAGAAGTGCTGATGCCGCGCCCGAAATATCAGAAAATCGTCGAGAAGCGCGGCTATCCGCCGGGCGATCACGGCAAGGAAAAGTCCTTCCGCAGCGGACGGCGCAGCGACTACGGCTTGCAGTTGAACGAAAAGCAGAAATTATCGTTCATCTTCAACATCCGCGAACGTCAGATGCGCCGCTATTACATGCGCGCTGTGCGTCAGCCGGGCAACACTGGGGCGAACATGCTGGCGCTGCTGGAGCGGCGGCTGGACAACCTCGTCTACCGGGCTGGATTCGCCGCCACCATCTGGGCAGCGCGCCAGTTGGTCACGCATGGGCATATCACGGTCAACGGCAAGCGGCTCAATCTGCCCTCGTATCAGGTTGCGCCCGGCGATGTCATTGCAGTGAGCGAAAGGATGCGCCAGAATCCGCACGTGGTGGAGGCGATGGAGGGGCAGGTTTTCAACCTGTCGTACCTGGCGGTCGACAAGAACGCGCGCAGCGCGACGCTGATGTACGTGCCGCCGCGCGATGAAATCCCCGTGCCGGTTCAGGAACAGCTCATCATCGAGTTTTACAACCGCTTGACCTAGACACGGCAAGTGCTGAGCGTAGTGTGTGTTGGGTGTGGTTCTCAATATCCATCCCTTGCCACTCCGGATTGGCGGGGCTGTGTATTGTGATGATTGCGCTCTCGTCTCCGAGATGAGAGCGCTTTTTAATTGAGAGGCGAACTATGCAGAGCCAGTTGGAGACGATCTACGCGCAGGCAGCGGCAGAACTCGACTCGATCGCCAGCGGCGAGGCGCTCGATGCCTGGGAGGCGAAATATCTGGGCAAGAAAGGCGTGGTCATCGAGCTGGTGCGCTCAGTCGGGACGCTCCCGAAAGAGGAACGCGCTGACTTCGGCAAGCGCGCCAACGCCATCCGCGACGCACTGATGGAGGCATATCAGCGGCGCTCCGAGTCGATCAAGGCGCAGGCGCTTGCCGCTGACCTGGAGGGCGGCGCGATTGACGTGACGCTGCCTGGTCGTCCGCGTCAGATGGGCGGGCTGCATCCATCCACGCACACGCTGCGGCGCTTTTACGAAATTTGGGCGGAGATGGGCTTTCAGGTCTACCGTTCGCGCGATGTCGAGGACGACGACACCAACTTCACCCTGCTCAACATGCCGCCGCACCATCCGGCGCGCGATATGCAGGATACGTTTCATACCACCACGCCCAACGTGATTCTGCGGACGCACACGTCACCGGGTCAGATTCGCGCCATGCGCGAATTCGGCGGCGAAGGGACACAGCCGATCCGCATCATCCTGCCCGGCATGAGCTACCGCTTCGAGCAGATCACCGCCCGCAGCGAGATTCAGTTCCATCAGGTCGAGGGGCTGGCGGTCGGCAAACACATCCGCATGAGCGATCTGAAAGGGACGATTGCCGAATTTGCCAAGCGGATGTTTGGGCAGAATGCCAAGATGCGCTATCGCGCCAGCTATTTTCCCTTTACGGAACCGAGCATGGAAGTGGACGTGGAATGTTTTTTGTGCGGCGGCACGGGCTGCCGCATCTGCAAGTATACCGGGTGGCTGGAGATCGCCGGCAGCGGCATGGTGCATCCGGTGGTGCTGCGCAACGGCGGCTATGACCCGGATGTGTGGAGTGGGTTCGCCTTCGGCATGGGACCCGAACGGATGACGCTGCTGCGGCACGCCATCCCGGACATTCGCTATTTCTGGGGCAACGATCTGCGTTTTCTGGAGCAGTTCTAGGGATGCGTGAGCCGCGCAGACGTTAGAGTTTGATCATTAAGTGGGGGTTGTTTGAGAAAGGATCGCTCCTGTGATCACACCGATTGAACTGATCGACTCGCGCATCATCTGCATCAAAGCAGAGGGACGGCTCACCACGCCGGTGTTTGAGCAGCACACACAAGACCGCTGCGCTTACGCCAAGCAGCATATCGACGGATTCTACGTATTGATCTATGATCTGAGCGAGGCGAAGCTGACGCCGATTGATCTCAAGACCACCCGCCAAGCCGCGCAGATCGACCCCAATCTCAAGCAGATCATCGTCGTCAGCACCGAACTGCTTGCGGCATTCGGCGTCAGAACGCTGACAGAGGTCTTCCGCTTGAAGGTGGCACATGTCAAGACGCGCGATGAGGCGATAGAGAAGGCAAGAGCGGTCGTCGCCAACGAACTCGCCCAACTGCAAAAAGACCCTTAATCAAATCAACTGGCAGAGACACCGAGGAGCAAACGGGAACATGCGCGTGCCATTATCATGGCTGAAAGACTTTGTAGACATCGATCTGCCGGCGGAGGCGCTGGCGGAGCGGCTGACGCTGGCGGGGCTGGAAGTCGCGGCGATTGCGTATATCGGCGTGCCGCAGGCGAGCGTGCCGGGGCTGCGCTATCCCAAGTCGGATCATCTGGTCTGGGATCGGGAGCGGATTCTGCTAGGGGCGATCCGCGAGGTCAAGCCGCATCCGAACGCTGACCGGCTGGTGCTGGCGATGGTCGAGATTGGCGGCGGGGTGATCGAGCAGTGCGTGACGGGCGCGCCGAACCTGTTCGACTACCAAGGGCAGGCGCTGGACATGCCGCTGTGGACAGCGTTTGCGGCGGAAGGCGCGGAGGTCTGGGACGGACACAGCGATGAGCCGCAGCGGATGATCCTAAAAGAGAAGCCGCTGCGCGGGATTCCCAACCGGAGCATGGTCTGTTCGGAGAAGGAACTGGGCATATCCGACGATCATGACGGGGTGATCCTGTTCCATGAGCCGATTTTGCGCCGCGATGGGACGCCGTTTGCACCGGGGACGCCGCTTCAAGATGTGCTGGGCGATGTGGTCTTTGAGATCGAGTTCACGCCGAACCTGGCGCGCGCCATCAGCATCTATGGAGTCGCCCGCGAGATCGCATTTCTGCTCGATCTGCCGCTGCGCCCGCCGTCATTCGACGCCGTGATGGACGGCGCGCCGCTTGGGGACGCGGTGCGGGTCGAAATTCGCGATTCGGCGCTCAATCCGCGCTTCACGGCGGCGCTGCTGCGCGACACAAAGGTCAAGCCGTCGCCCGAATGGATGCAGCGGCGGCTGCGGCTGGTCGGGTCGCGCCCGATCAACAACATCGTCGATGTCACCAACTATATCACCTTCGAGATCGGGCAGCCGCTCCATGCCTTCGACTATGACAAGCTGGCAGCGCGGGCGGGCGGCGGCGCGCCGACCATCATCACGCGCACGCCGGAGCCGGGCGAGACGCTGGAGACGCTCGATCACGTCAAGCGGGCGCTCGAACCGCACAACATCTTGGTGGCGGACACGGCGGGCGCGCTCTCGCTTGGCGGCATCATCGGCGGCGCGGAGACCGAGATCGACGACGGCACGCGCAACGTGCTTTTGGAGGCGGCGAGCTGGAATTACATCAACATCCGCCGCACGATGACCACGCAGGCGGTGCGCACTGATGCCGGCTACCGTTTCAGCCGAGGCGTGCATCCGTCGCAGGCGATCTTGGGGCTGAAGCGCGGGATCGAACTGATGCGGCAGACGGGCGGCGGGCAGATCGCTGCTGGCGTGATCGATGTCTACCCGAACCCACAGCCGCCCATCAAAGTCGATCTGCCGGCGCGCGAGATCGAGCGCCTGCTCGGCGTGCGCATGAGCGCGGCAGAGGCGGCGGGTCTGCTGCGGCGGGCGGCGTTCGCGGTTGAGATCGACGGCGAGACGCTGCACGTGACTGTCCCCGATTACCGGATGGACATCGGCGAGGACACCATCGGGCGCGCCGATCTGGTCGAGGAGATCGCCCGCGCCTACGGCTATGACCGCATCGCGCAGACGCTGATCGCGGATGAGATGCCGGCGCAGCGCGGCAATCCGGCGCTCGAACAGGAGGAGATGGCGCGCGATGTGCTGGCGGCGCTCGGACTGCGCGAGCAGATCAGCTACCGCATGACCACGCCGGCGCGCGAGGCGCAGCTCGTGCCGCCTGGGCTGGCGTCGTCGCTGCCGCTGAATCCGTATGTGACGCTCGCCAACCCGATCAGCAGCGATAAAACGGTCATGCGCAAGACGCTGCTGATCAGTTTATTGGAGAATGCACGGCACAATGCGCGCTTCACGAATCGGCAGCAGGTGTTCGAGATCGGCGCGGTCTATCTGACGCGCCCGGACGATCCGCTGCCGGATGAGCCGCGCCGTCTGGGGCTGCTGATGACCGGGCGGCGCTATCCCGTCTCCTGGCTGGGCGTGGACAGCGCCGCCAATGTCGATTACTTCGACCTGAAAGGGGTCATCGAGGGCTTGCTGCGCGGGCTGCACATCCGAGCGAGGATCGTCTATGAGCGCTCCCCGCACACCTCGCTGCATCCTGGGCGCTCCGCGCGCTTGATGCTGGATGGCAAGCCGGTCGGTGACTTCGGCGAGCTGCATCCGCTGGTCGCATCGGCGTTCGAGCTGACGGGCGCGCCGGTGTATGTGGCGGAGATCGATTTAGATGCCCTGCTCGGCTTCTCGCCCGCGCTCTACCCGATCACGCCGCTGGCGGTGACGCCGCCGATCCTGCAGGATATCGCGCTGGTGGTCACAGAGGAGACGCCGGCGGCGGCGGTCGAAGCCGTGTTGGTCAAAGCGGGCGGCGATCTGCTCAAGCGCTGCACGCTGTTCGATGTCTATCGCGGCGATCCGATCCCGGCGGGGCATAAAAGCCTGGCGTATAACCTGGTCTATCAGACGGACGCGCGCACGCTGACGGATAACGAGGTCGCCAGCGTGCATCAGCGCTTGGTCAAGGCGGCGGAGCGCGAACTCGGCGCCAAGCTGCGCGGATGAACGCCGATGCGCACGCTCATTAACTGGTGCGCGTTATGATTAAGATTTGCGCAGGAAAATTTAATCTTTGCTGGCGGTTCAGTTAACTAATCGACGCTACCCTTCTGGAGGTATTTCACCTTTGGGAGGATTCCTCAATGAAACTGCGTTTGCTTCTGGTGCTGTTTGGTGTGTTATTTGTGTTCAGCGTCGGGATCGGTGCTGCGCAGCAGCCGATCACCATCGAATATTGGAATATCAACACCAGCGCATTCGGCGGTCCCCAGGTGGACGCGCTGATCGCCAGCTTTGAAGCCGCCAACCCGGATATCAACGTCGAGTCGCGCCCGAAAGATCGTTATGACACGCTGGTGCAGGATGCGCTGACCGCGATTGCGGGCGGCAACCCGCCGGATGTCGTCCAGATCGGCTGGCCCTACCTGAGCTACACCGCTGCCGCGCTGCCCTACATCCCGATTGAGTCGCTGATCGAGCTGTACGGCGGTGAGGAGGTTTTCGCCGCGATCCCGCAGAACATCTTCGATCTGACGCTGGTCAACGGCGAGCATGTCGGTCTGGCGTATTCGCTCTCCAATGCTGTCGCTTACTACAATCCGGCGCTCTTTGAGCAGGCAGGACTCGACCCCGACAATCCGCCGCAGACGATCCAGGAATGGACGGAAGCCGCCGCCATCTTCAAGGAAGCGCTCGATCTGCCGCTGATCTCGATTGACTACGCCGCTGACAACTGGGCGATTGAGAACCTGATCGCCAGCAACGGCGGCAATCTGCTGATCTGCGAAGCCGATGGCACGTTCGCGGCGGGCGTCGACTCGCCGGAGGCAATTGAGGCGCTGCAAACCTGGGCGGACTGGGTCGCCAACGGCTACGCGGTCAACGCGCTCGATCAGTCGCGCACAGTCTTCTGGACGGGTCAGGCGGGCGCGCTCTTCTGGAGCATCGCCGGACGCGGCGCGATCACCAACAACAAGAGCTTCGACGAACTGCGCGCCACCACCTATCCGCAGTTCGGCGACAAGCCGACCCGCCTGCCCACCGGCGGCAACATGCTGGTCTTCTTCGCCACCGATCCGGCGCGCCAGGAAGCCGCGTGGCGCTTTGCGCAGCATCTCGTGTCGGCGGAAGGCGTCACTGAATGGACGAAAGGCACGGGCTACATCCCGCTGATCCCCAGCCTGACCGAAGACCCGAACTACCTGGCGGATTTCTACGCCCAGAACCCGATCCAGCAGGTCGCCACCAGCCAGATCGAAAACATGATCGTCTGGACTTCGTTCCCCGGCGAGAATGGGCTGGCGGCGGGCGCGGCGCTGTTCCGCGCGGTGCAGGCGGCGCTTGGCGGTCAGCTCACGGCGGAAGCCGCGCTCACGACGGCGGCGCAGGAGATCAACGCGCTGATCGGCAGTGAACCCTGCGGCGCGGCGGGCTGATCCGGTCATTTTGCGGTATGCTTTGAGAGGGGCGCTGAGGCTTGCGCCCCTCTTTCACACCCATTGAGCAAAGGTGAAACGACTCAGCTTATGGCAGTCAGAGCAAAAACGGCGGCAGCCGCAGCGCAGGCGGGGCAAACGCGCCGCCTGCGCTTTCAGAAGCTCGTCCCCTATCTGTATATCGCCCCCGCGCTGATCTTCATCTTCATTTTCGTCTTTTATCCGCTGGCGCGGACGGTACAGATCAGCTTTTATGAATGGAATATCGTCCGCGACCGGCAGAATTATGTCGGGCTGGACAATTACGCCCGCCTGCTCGCCGATCCCAATTTCCGCCAGATCATCGGGCAGACTCTGGTCTATCTGCTGATCGCGGTGGTGGCAGTGGTGGCGCTGCCGATCTCGCTGGCATTTCTGACGCTCCAGCTCACCGATAAAGAGGTCGATTTTTACCAATCGGCGATGTTTTTTCCGACGGTGATCGCCACCAGCGTCGCGACGCTGGTCTGGGTCTGGTTCTATCTGCCGACGCGCACCGGCTTGTTCAACACGCTGCTGCAGCCCTTCGGCGTCACGCAGCCGGTGCAATGGCTGACGGATTCGTTCACTGCGCTGCCCGCCGTCGCGCTGGTCGCCAACTGGAAAGTCATGGGCTTTCATTTCCTGCTGGCGCTGGCGGGGCTGAAAGCGATCCCGCGCGACTATCTCGAAGCCGCCTACGTCGATGGGGCGCACGGCTGGTCGCTGATGCGGCGCGTCATCCTGCCGCTGTTCGCGCCGACCGGCTTGTTTCTGCTGGTGATCACGCTGATTCAGGGGCTGGAGTATGTGTTTGTGCCGATCCGCGTCATGACGCTGGGCGGACCCGCCAACGCCAGCAACAACTTGATGTACGCCATCTATCAAGAGGGCTTTCAGTTCTTCCGCGCCGGCTATGCATCAGCGATGTCGGTGGTGATGATCCTGCTGTTCGGCGGCTTCGCCCTCTTACAGTATCGCCTGCTCGACCGGCGGGTGCATTATGACCGCTAGCTGGCGCGCCGTCTGGCTGTCGCGGACGATCCTGATCGTCGTCTCCGCGCTCGTCCTGATGCCCTTGGTCTATCTGGTCGGGATCAGCTTCAAAGCGCCGCAGCTCATCTTCGCCAATCCGATCCTGCCCTTCACCATCCCGCCGAGCTTGGAGAATTATCAGGCGGTGCTGCGGCAGATGGACATCCCGCGCTATCTGCTCAACAGCGTCGCTTTTGCGGGCAGTGTGACGCTCGGTCAGCTTGCGCTGGCGATCCCGGCGGCGTTTTCATTCGCGTATTTCAATTTCCGCTTCAAGAATCTGCTCCTGGGCTTGATCATCATTAGCCTGATGGTTCCTTTTGTGGTCACCTATATTCCGAATTATCTGCTGCTGGCGCGGTGGCGGCTGATCAACACGCTGCCGGGCTTGATCCTGCCGATGCTGGGCATCTCGCTCGGCTTCGGCATTTTTCTGCTGCGCCAGCACTTCATGAGCTTCCCCCGCGAAGTCATGGAAGCCGCCATGATCGACGGCGCGAACTCATGGGACATCCTGTGGCGCGTGCTGATGCCGGCGAATCTGTCGCCGGTGCTGGCGGTCGGGATTTACGTGCTGATCAACACGTGGAATCAATTCATCTGGCCCCTGCTGGTCGGCGGCGGCAATCCGCGCTCATATACGCTGACGGTGGCGGTGCAGATTTTCTATACCAGTCCAGAGGGCGGCGATTACTGGGGCGCGATCATGGCGGCGTCGGTGCTGACCAGCCTCCCGACCGCGATCATCTTTTTACTGATGCGTCGGCGCGTGCTGACGACCTTTGTCGATGGAGCAATCAAGGGATGAAGATCATTTTTGTCGGGGATATTGTCGGGGCGGGACTTGACTATCTGGAGATGCGGCTGCCTGAACTTGCCGCGCAGCATCAGCCGGACTTCATCATCGCCAACGCCGAAAACCTGGAGCTGTCCGGCGCTGCCAGCTTCGTCGTCGCCGGCATGTCTGCTGCGTCGCTGGCGCGGCTGTGGGCATTGGGCGTGGACGCGGTGACCGGTGGCAATCATTCGTGGGATGGCGCGGAGGGGCACGCCGTCCATGCCGATTTGCGCGTCCTGCGCCCGCTCAACTATGGGACGAGCGCGCCAGGGCGCGGCTCCACCATCATCCACAAGGGCGGGCTGCGGCTCGGCGTGGTCAATCTGACCAGCCGCGACGCGCTGCCGCTGGCGGATGACCCGCTGGCGGCGCTCGATCAGCAGCTTGACGCCTGGAACGACCGCACTGATGCCGTGCTGGTCGATTTTCACGGTGCATCGACTGAGGAAAAGCTGACCGTCGCCTTCGCCAGCGCTGGACGCATCAGCGCGCTGGTCGGCACGCATACGCATGTGCCGACCAATGACACGCACATCCTGCCCGGCGGAGTCGCCTACGTCAGTGATGTCGGCATGACCGGACGCGGCGGCGGCATCCTCGGCTATCACCCGGACAAATTCGTCAGCGCCATGCGCAAACGCCTCTATGACGATACGCCCTGGCGCTTCGCTGAAGGCGCGGTGGAGCTGGGCGCGGTGCTGATCACAACGGCGGGGCGCGCCGCCGAGTCGATCATCCGCCTGACCTGAATGTTTAGGGGCAGATCGCGAGACAAAGCCAACCTGCACACCCTCCAGGACATGCTGATACTCCATGTTGCTATCCGCTGTGATGAAGGCGTCTTAAACGCCCGCCATGCGCTTCAGGAATTCGCCATTTTTCATACCAGTCCAGCCGACTTCGGGGACGGTTCTCACTTCATGGTCGGGCAGCTGATGCTTCACGAACGCCGCAATGAAAAGCAGACTATTCACTCGCTGCGGCGCTCATTCCAGCTTGTAGCTGAACGGCAGCAGCGCCACCGGAACCAGCTTGAAATGCTGGATGCCGAACGGGATGCCGATGACGGTGATGCACAGCGTGACTCCGCCCGCGATATGCGCCAGCGCAATCCCCCAGCCGAACAGCAAAATCCAGATCACGTTGAAGATCATCGCCAGGACACCCGATCCGGTCGCGGTGCGCGTGATCTCCTTGCCGAACGGCGCGAGAACTGCCCCCGCCAACTGAAACGACGCGATCCCAAACGGAATCCCGATGACCGTCAGGCACAGCACTAATCCGCCGATCAGATAGCCCAGTGCGGCGATCAAGCCGCCGAAGATCAACCAGACGATGTTGCCCAATAACGACATGAGAAATCCCCTTCATTGCGCTTTAACTGATCCTTGTATACGCAGCCATCGGCAGCAGGGTTGTACAACGATCAGGCGCGCATGAACGCCGCGACGGTCTCGACGTGATAGGTCTGCGGGAACATATCGACCGGCTGCGCGTCGATCAGCGCGTAGCCCGCCTGAGTCAGCAGTTTTGCATCGCGCGCCAGAGTCGCCGGGTCGCATGAGACATAGACGATTCGGCGCGGCGCAAGCCGCAGCAGCCGTTCGAGCGCCTCCGGTTTGATGCCGGTGCGCGGCGGATCGACGACGGCGGCATCATAGATCGGCATCAGATCGCGCAGGACGCGCTCGACCGCGCCCTCGATGATCGCCGTATTGGGCAGGTCTGCCAGATTGTGGCGCAGATCGGCGGCGGCAGGCGCGAAACCCTCGACCGCCGTCACACCATCGGCTTCTTGCGCCAAAAAAGCGCTGAACAGCCCGACTCCGGCGTATAAGTCCAGCACGCGCAGCCCCGGATCGATGCGGCGGCGCACCACGTCCACCAGCGCGCCCGCCGCCGCCGCGTTGACCTGAAAGAATCCGCCCGCCGTGACGCGAAATGACCGCCCGCGCACATGATATGTGACGCGCTGCGCGCCGGCAGTCGGGATCGGCGCGGCATCGTCGGCGTCCTGCGCCCCGATCTGGAGGATCGGCGCGCCCAGCGCAGCGCCGGCGTCGTCCATGCCGATCTGAATCCGGGCGCGGCTGCCCTTCGGGGCGCGAGCCGCCCGCGCCAGCGCGATCAACGGCGGCTGCGCGATGGGGCATTCGTCGATGGCGACATGGCTTTTGCCATCCACGCCCGTATAGCCAAGCCGCCCGCGCTGATCGGGGCGCAGCGTGATATGCGAGCGGTATGCCCATTCCGCCGCGCTGGGGATCGTCTCCCCGACTTCGACATCGCGCAGCCCGCCGATGCGCGCCAACTGCTCGACCACCACCGCCCGCTTATACGCCAGCTGCGCGGCGTAATCGACATGCTGAAAATGACAGCCGCCGCAGACGCCGTAATGCTGGCAGCGCGGCGCGCGGCGCTCCGGCGACTCGCGGATGACCGCGATGATCTCGGCGAAGGCATGGCTTTTCTTGTCGCGGGTGATGCGCACGCGGACGCGCTCGCCGATCACGCCAAACGGCGGGACGCCGACCGGGATGAACACGGGACGTCCTTCATGGCGCGCCACCGCGATCCCATTATGGGCGATGGACTCCAGGTCGAGTTCGAGTTCGTCCATTTCAGCCTTTCACCGCGCCCGCCGTCAGCCCTTCGACGATGCGGCGCTGGAAAATCAGCACCAGCGCGATGAGCGGAATGGTGACCACGACCGACGCCGCCATGATCTCAGCGATCGGTTCCTGGCGCGAGATGCGCCCGCTGAAGAGGGCAATCGCCACCGGCACGGTCTGCGCGGTCGGGTTGATGGTGGTGAAGGTCAGCGCAAAGAGATACTCATTCCATGCCGCGATGAACGCCAGCAGCCCAGTCGTGACCAGCGCCGGCGCGGTCAGCGGGAGCAGGATCAGGTAGAAGGTCTGGAAGGCGTTGGCGCCATCGACCAATGCTGCCTGTTCGAGTTCGGCGGGCAGCCCCCTGAAGAAGCTGGTCAGCGTCCAGACGGTGAACGGCAGCGTGATCAGCGGATAAGTGGCGACCAGCGCGCCCAGCGATCCGAACAGGCCCAGACTGTTGACCACGTCAAAGACGCCGGAGAGGATGGAAATCTGCGGGAACATGGTCATCGCCAGCACCAGATAGAGCATGAGCATCCGTCCGCGAAAGCGCAGCCGTCCGAGCGCGTATGCCGCGAACGACCCGACCACCAGCGCCAGCAGCGTCGTCGTGCTGGCGACGACCGTGCTGTTGACCAGACTGCGCAGGAACTGATTGTTGCTGAACACCGACTCATAGTTGATGGCGGTTGCCGTCTGCGGAAAGAGCGCCGCCGGCGCGAACAATTCGCGCTCGGTCTTGAGCGACGTGGCGAACGCCCAGTAGAAGGGGAACAAGGTGTAAATCAGGATGACGATGATCAGCGCCCAGAAGCCGATCCGCCCCAGCCGATAGCGCCAGCCAATGCGACGCCCCTCAGCATCGACTCTTATCTGTGACATGCTCGCGGTGGTCATTCGGCGCTCACTCCCAGAATACGCACATAACCGATGGTGAAGAGCAAAATGATGATGAAGATGACGACGCCGATCGCAGAGGCATAGCCCAACTGCTGCGACTGCGTGAGCATTTCATAATTGTAGGTCGCCATCGAGAGCTGCTGGCGTCCGAGCAGGACGTTGAACACATCAAAGACGCGCACAGCGTCGAGCGTGCGGAAGACCAGCGCGACGGCAATCGTTGGGCGCAGCAGCGGCAGCGTCAGCGAGAAGAACTGGCGGAGCTTGCTTGCGCCGTCCACGTCGGCGGCTTCATAGATGTCGGAGGGGATGGTCTGCAAGCCCGCCAGCAGGATCAGCGCCATGAACGGGGTGGTTTTCCACACATCGACGGCGATCAGCGCGGGGATTTGCAGGCTCGGATTGGCAAGCCACGCCTGCGAGGACTGAATCGCGCCGATGGAGAGCAAAACCTGATTGATCACACCGGAGGCGTTGTCGCGCAGCATCACCTCCCACAGTTTGGCGCTAACCACCGTCGGGATCGCCCAGGGGACGAGCATGGCGGCGCGCATGACTCCGCGCCCGGGAAAGCGCGAATTGATGACCATCGCGATGAACAAGCCGAGGAGCAGCTCCAGCGACACGGAAAAGACGGTGAAGGTCAGGGTATTGCCGACGGCGCTGAAAAAATCGCGGTCGCGGGCGCTGATCAGCAGGCGCGATGTCCTGCCGGGCAGATCGATGATGTTCAGTTCGCGGAAGCGCAGCGCGACATAGCTCTCATCCAGCACATCGCGGGCGCGCGGAAAGACCACCGCGCCATGGGCGTTGACTTCGCACGCGCCGCTGGCGGTTTTGGCGCAGTCGATCACATCGAGGCGGACGCCGAGCAGCCGCGCGTAGTTGTCCAGCCCGACAAAGCCGTATTCGGCGCGGCTGGCGAAGCGGCGATCCGTCAGGCTGGCGATGAAAGTCGCCTCTAACGGACGCGCCGCCACCACCACTAGCACGACCAGCGTCGGCACGAGCAGATTCCAGGCGTTGCGGGCGCTGGTCTGTTCGAGCGTTTCGACGCCTTCAAAGCGATCGAGGTTCGCCCCCAGCCACCAGAACGCCCAGAGGAGCGCCAGCCCGGCAGTCGTCAGCGCCGCCGCCGTCGTCAGTTCATCGGAGGTGAACAGATCGCCGCTGAACGCCTGGCTGTAAGCTTGCAGCGCCAGCACGGTCACCAGCACCAGCAGCCACAAAAGCATCTGCCGCGCCCAGACCGCGCCGCTCAGACTGCGCCCGACCAGCCGCCGCGCCAGCGACAGCATGTACAGCCCGAAGCCGAGCTGCAAGACCGGGACGATGATCCCGTAGGTATTCAGAAAGCGCAGCAGGGTTGTCCCGAATGCCTCGCCCTCGCCGCTCAAGCTGACCGCGCCGGCGACACTGGTCACCAAGATGCCGATCAGCACTGCCCCAATCGCCGCCAGCAGGAGCGCGATCAGCGGCACGCCGTCAAACGGGCGGCTGCGCTCGCCATTCTGGAGGTTTTCTACCATTTTCAGTCCGTTCTCAGTTCAAACTAACATCTACCGACCAGGGGCTGCGCCGATGATGACAGCGCATTTTATGATTTCTTAAAACTCCCCAGCCGGACAAAAAAATCAGCGGGGACGCAGCCGCTTGCGCCGCCGTGTCCCCGCCGACTGCACTGTCAGTTCAGCTCAGCGCGATGCGTGCCAATCAGATGCCCATGTCTTCGAGCAGGTCTTGCAGATCGAGTTCCATGTCCTCCACAGCCGTCTGCGCGTCGGTCGAGCCGGTCAGGACGCTGTGAACGCCGCTGAAGAAGATGACCGAAGCGTCATTGTAGCGGGCGGCAGTGATGCCGGACGGACGCGGATAGGCGGTCGCCAGGATCGGGCCCATGCGCGCAAACAGCGGGTTGGCTTCGATCAGGTCGGGATCGTCGTAGAGGGCTGGAATGGTCGGGTTGGCACCCTGCGGCGACAGCGCGCGCAGCTTCTGCTCTTCATACGACGCCAGGAACAGCGCCACCGACGCCGCCGCTTCAGGGTTGGCGCTGTAGCGGCTCACCGCAAGCTGCCATCCGCCCAGGCACGCCGCTGCGCTTGCTGCGCCCATCGGGAGCGGCGCGTAATCGAACAGACCTGCGACGGCGCTGTCCGCGCTGTTGCCCAGACCGTAGGCATAGGGCCAGTTGCGCATGAAGGCGGCGTTGCCCGCCTGCCAGACGGCGCGGCTGGCTTCTTCGCCGTAGGTGGTGACGCCGGTCGGGCTGATCGTGCCGACCCAGCCAGCGGCGCGCTCCAACGCGGCGACGAATTCGGGATTGTTGACGTTGACTTCACCCGTCGGGCTGATGAAGGTCTCGCCGGTCTCGCTGACGAGCCATTCATGGGCGTCGCAGGTCAGCCCTTCATAGGCGTTGCCCTGCCAGACGAAGCCGAAGAATTCGCTGTTGCCCGCCGCGCGCTCGCCATCCTGAATGACCTGCGCCATCTCGGTCAGTTCATCCCAGGTCGCCGGCGGCGCGTCGAAGCCGTATTTCTCCAGCAGGTCAGTGCGGTAGTACAGACCCGCCGCATCGGTGAACCAGGGAACCGCGACCTGACGCCCATCGATGTTCTGACCCGCAACCATCGCCGGGAAGAACTGATCGAAATAGCCTTCTGGGGCGTAGTCGTTGAGGTCAACGACATGCTCAGCGATGATACCCGCCCAGATCACGTCGGTCTGATAGATGTCCACGTCGCCGGTCTGCGCTTCCCAGAACTGCTGATACAGACCGAGGCGATCCGTCGCCAAGTCGGGGGTTTCCAGCAGCCGGATGGTGATGTTCGGACACATCGCCATGTAGCGATCGGCCTGCTCCTGCACCAGCTCGAATTCCACACCGACCGCGCCCGCCGCGATCACGATGTTCGCTTCCCCTTCAGGACACGCCATCATCATGTCTTGGGCGCGCACTGCCATCCCGCCGAACGCGGCGAGCAGCAGCGCCACTACCATCACCGAAACAATCCTTCTTTTCATCCTGAGACTCCTCAACTTTTATACATGTAAAGGATATTACGCGCTCCTATTATAGCGGAACAAACCCGAAATAGCAATCAATCCTCCGATCATTGGGCAAAATCCACAATTCCCATCCCGCCGTTGAGCAAGGCGCAGGATCGGCTATAATCAGCGTCAGTTTCGACGGAGACAGACTGGGAGCAATCTTTCATGGCACAGGCTTATGATGTGGTCGTGGTCGGCGCCGGTCCGGGCGGCTATGTGGCGGCGATTCGCGCCGCGCAGTTGGGCTTGAAGACCGCGATTATCGAGAAGCAGTATTGGGGCGGGGTGTGCTTAAATGTCGGCTGCATCCCATCCAAAGCGCTGCTGCGCAACGCCGAACTGACTCACCTTCTGAAGCACAACGCCGAAAAGTTCGGCATCGTCGGCGCGGATCAGCTGACCTTCGACTACCGCGCGGCGTTCAAACGCAGCCGCAGCGTGGCGGATGGGCGCGTCAAAGGCGTGCATTTCCTGATGCGCAAGAACAAGATCGATGAATACGACGGCTGGGGGACATTCACCGATGCCCACACCATCGCGGTTGCGCTCAACGATGGCAAACAGGAGACGCTGACCTTCAAGAATGCGATTCTCGCGACCGGCGCGACGACTCGGCTGATCCCCAACACCACGCTGAGCGAGCGCGTCGTCACCTATGAAGAACAGATCATGGAAGAGGCGCTCCCCGGCTCGATCATCATCGCAGGCGGCGGCGCGATTGGCGTCGAATTCGCCTATATCATGCGCAACTACGGCGTGGAGGTAACGATCATCGAATTTCTGGATCGGCTCGTCCCGCTGGAAGATGAGGAGATCAGCGCAGAGCTGGAGAAGCAGTACAAGCGGCTCGGCGTCAAAGTCATGACCAAGACGCGGGTCGATGCGATTGAGGACACGGGCAGGCATGTCCGCGTGACGGTGACGACGGCGGATGGCAAGCAGCAGACCCTCGAAGCTGACAAATGTATGCAGGCGATTGGCTTCAAGCCGCGCACGGAGGGCTATGGGCTGGAGAAAACCGGCGTCAAGCTGACGGATCGCGGCGCGGTCGAGATCAACAGCAAAATGCAGACCAGCGTCCCGCACATCTACGCGGTCGGCGATCTGACGGCAAAGCTGATGCTGGCGCATGTGGCGGAGGTGATGGGGGTGGTCGCGGCGGAGAACATCGCCGGCGCGCCGACGGTCGAACTGGACTTCGACATGATGCCGCGCGCCACCTACTGCCAGCCGCAGATCGCCAGCTTCGGCTACACCGAGAAGCAGGCGCGCGACAAAGGCTATGAGGTCAATGTCGCCAAGTTCCCGTTCCAGGCGAATGGCAAGGCGCACGGTCTGGGGGACGCGACCGGCTTCGTCAAGCTGATCAGCGACAAGCAGTATGGCGAAATCTTGGGCGCGCACCTGATCGGACCCGACGTGACCGAGCTGCTGCCCGAACTGACGCTGGCGCGCGCCGCCGAACTGACGCCGGAGGAGATCGCCCGCAATGTCCACGCCCATCCGACGCTGAGCGAGGCGGTCAAGGAAGCCGCCCACGGTCTCGAAGGGCATATGATCAATTTCTAGACGCAAGTTGAACGTGATGAGGGAGGAGGAAGTGCGGAATGAACCGCAGAGAGTCGGTCTCATCCCTCATCACATTCGCCTCATCCCTCTTCTGTCATCACAGGTTCCCCGATCCGCTCGGCGATCAGCTCGACGATGTCCTTGACTTCGGGACCTGAGCCGGTGGTGGTCTTTGCCGTTTCAAACATCTGCATACAGAAGGGACACCCGACCGCGACGACTTCCGCGCCGGTCGCAGCGGCTTCCGCGTAGCGGTTGACGCTGACCGCCTGCGTACCGTGTTCTTCTTCCTTCCAGAACTGCGCGCCGCCCGCGCCGCAGCAGAAGCTGTTCTTCTTATTGCGCGGCATTTCGACCAGCGATGCGCCGAGTTCGGTCAGGACATCGCGGGGCGCGTCGATGATGTCGTTGTGGCGTCCGAGATAGCACGGATCGTGAAAGGTGACGTTGGGGAGGTTATCCAGCCGCGCCGAGCCGGGGAGCTTGCCCGCCGCGATCAGCTCGGCGATCAGCTCGGTGTGATGGACGACCGCGTAACTGCCGCCGAATTGGTGATATTCCTTGCCGAGATTGTGCAGACAGTGGGGGCAGGTGACGACGATGCGGCGCTCTTTGCCCTCCATGACGGCGTTGAGGGTCTCAACGTTGCCGTCCGCCATGCCTTGATAGAGCGCCTCGTTGCCCGCGCGCCGCGCCGCGTCGCCGGTGCAGGTTTCCTGCTCGCCCAAGACGGCGTAATTGACGCCCGCCGACTCCAGCACTTTGACCAGCGCCCGCGCCGTCAGCATGGCGCGCGGGTCATAGCTGGCGGCGCAGCCGACCCAGTACAGCACGTCGAAATCGGGGTTATCCTCGACCGTTGGCACGGCGATGTCCTTCGCCCAGCGGAAGCGGCTCTCGCTGCTGCCCCAGGGGTTGCCCTGGCGCTCCATGCCTTTGAAGGCGGTCTCCAGCTCGGCGGGAAACTGCGCCTGCATCAGCACGGCGTCGCGGCGGATGTCGAGGATATCCAGCATCGGCTCATTGCCGACCGGGCAGATGTCGATGCACGCGCCGCACGACGTACATGCCCAAACCGCCGACTCGCTGATGGCGCTCCCGATCAGCGGAAACGGCGACGGCGCGCCGTCCGCCAGGTCGGTCATGCGCTCCTTGATCAGGAAGCGCTTGTTGATCTCATATGCCGACGGGGACAGTTCTTTCCCGGTGACATATGCCGGGCAGACCTCCTGACAGCGGTTGCACATGATGCAGGCGAAGGCATCCATCAGATTGGTCTGCGTCAGGTCTTCCAGCTTATTCGCGCCGAACTGCTCGCGGCTCTCATCCTCCAGATCGAGCTTCTCCATCTCGCCGAGCGATGTCCGCGCCGGACGAGTCAGGTAGTTGAGCGGAGCCATGAAGAGATGGGCATGTTTGCTGTAGGCAAAATACGGCGCGAAGAGCAGAATCCCGCCGTGCGCAACCCACCAGAAGACATGGCGCAGGAGCTGCAGCCCATCAGCGCTCATGCCGGTGAACACGCCCGCCGCCATCGACGCGAACGGCATGAAGGGGTCGAAGTCGTGCGCCGCCACATGCACGGCTTCGCCGAGAAAGCGCGCCCCGACATGCAGCAGGATGAAGACCGCCACCACCAGCGAGTCGGCGCGGATGCCGCCGGCTTTGACGTTGGGGTGCAGCAGGATGTTGTCATGGAAGGTCAGTTCACGGCGGTTGGGCAGGACAAAGCGCCGCAGGATGAAATAGACGACTCCGACCAGCACCGCCAGCGTCAGCAGATCGCCCAGCAGCCGATACAGATCATACAGCGCGCCGGTCTCGCCCAGAAAGGTGTAATTCGGGATGAAGCCGTTGAGCAGATCGCCGAAGTTGATCAGGAAATAGAACGTGAAGCCCCAGACGACACCGAGATGCAGCAGGCTGGTCAGGCGGCGGGTTTTGAGCGTCGTGCGCTGCGTCAGATAGATGCCGAGCGCCGCGATCATCCGCTGCGGGAGTCGTTCCAGATGCAGCCTGCCCTGTCCGCGTGCGACGATCCGCGCCATCTCGCTCAGGTTGGCATAGGTCGCGCCAATGGCGAACAGCGCGAGCAGCAAGAACACCATTTTTTCGACTGTGGTGAGCATGTCAGCCCTCTTAATCATTCACCGACTGAACGTATTCGACCATCTTACCGCATCTACGCGCACTGCGCATTCCGCGCTTCAGATTCCCGCGCCCAAGCGCTGAAGCGCGGTTTTCGCCGCCTGGCGGATAGCGGTAATGGGCGAGTAGAGCGCGCTTTGCAGCGCTGGAATCGCCCGACGGTCACCGAGTTCGGCTAAGCTGAGCGCCGCCGCCGCGCTGATTTGCGGCTGCCAATGCCCCATCAGGCGCAGCAGGGTGTCGCGCCCAGCGGCGCGGGTGTGTTCATCGCCGCAGCGCGCCAGCGAATAGGCTGCGCCGAGGCGAATTTCAGGGTCGTCGGACTCTAAATCCGCCAGCAGGAGCGCGCGCGCTTCGATCGCGCGCCCGCAGTCCAGGCGCATGAGCATCTCAGCGGCGCTCTGGCGCGTCCCCCAGTCGGAGTCGGTCAGCGCGCGGGTCAGGGCATCACTGATGCGCGCCTTGATCGCCAGATCAGCCGCGAACGCGCCGACTCGCTCGGCGTGCGCGGCATAATCACCGAGCGCCCGCGCGGCCGCTTCGCGCCCCGCTGCATCCGCTCCGGTGAGCAGCTCGATCAGAACACCGCCCGCCGCCAGAAACGGCTGTGGATCGGTATAATAGTCGATGTCGCTCTGATAGCGGGCGAGGCTTTCCATCAACAGATCGATACGGTTCTGGGGTGTCATTGTCGGTAACCGCTGTCCGCACCGGTGACGCGCTCCAGCTTGTGAACCTCATCGAAGGCGTGGATTTCTTCGAGGAGCGCCGCCGCCATCTCGGACAAATAGCTGTTGGAGACCACTTCGATCAGCGCCCCCCCTCTGAGTTCGAGCCGCCGATCCCGATTTTCGGGCAGCGCAGCGATCTGCTCGAACTGCGCCGCCATCAGTGGCGGGTGAATGCCCGTCCGTGCTGCCATCCGCCTATGCCCTCACAGCCTGACCTGCAAAAGATACCCCAAGCGCAGCGCCGCCGCTTCGACCAGCCGATCCGCGTCGGCGATGGCTTCATGCAGCAGCATCGGCGCGGTCACAATCGGCAGCGCCGCCCACAGTCCCGCCGCGTGAAAGTCGGCGTCGTCGCCGCGCAGTCCGCCGACCAGCACGACCGTCGGGACGCCGCGCGCCGCCGCCCGCCGCGCCACGCCAGCGGGGGCTTTGCCGCCGAGCGTCTGCGAGTCGAGGCGTCCTTCGCTGGTGATGACCAGCCCGGCATCCATCAGCAGATCGTCGAAGCGGCGGTGATCGAGCAGCAGGTCGATCCCCGACTGAATGCGCCCACCCAGACATGCCATCAGCCCCGCCGCGAACGCGCCCGCCGCGCCGCCGCCCGGACGAGACCGCACGTCCACGCCGAACGCCGTCTCAACCAGATCGAAGTAATGCGCCAGATTTGCCTCCAGCCGCTCAATCTGCATCGGGGACGCGCCTTTCTGCGGCGCGAACACCGCCGCCGCGCCGCGCGCGCCCAATGCCGGATTGTCCACGTCGGTCGCGATGATCAAGTCCACCTCGCGCCAGCGGGCATCCAGCCCCGACGGGTCGATGCGCGCCAGCGCTTGCAGTCCGCCGCCGCCCAGCGGAATGGCTTTGCCGCGCTCATCCAGCAGCCTGACGCCAAGCGCCATCAGACAGCCCGCGCCGCCGTCGGTGGTGGCGCTGCCGCCCATGCCGACGATCATGCGCCGCGCGCCGGCGTCGAGCGCCGCCTGCATCAACTGACCCGTGCCGTAGGTGCTGGCGCGCATCGCGTCCAGCTCATCCGCTGCCAGCAGCGCCAGCCCGGACGCCCGCGCCATCTCGATCACGGCAGTGCCATCGTCGAGCAGTCCGAATTCTGCCACCATCGACCGACCGAGCGGGTCAAGCACGGTGCGCGCTTTGCGCCGTCCGCCGCCGGCAAGGAATGCCTCCAGCGTGCCATCCCCGCCGTCGGCAATTGGCAGCGCCTGCATCCGCGCCGCGACTCCGCTGCGGCGGAGTCCGCGCTCGATCGCATTGGCGGCAGCGCTCGCGCTCAGGCTGCCCTTGAGCGCCCCCGCCGCGATCACGATAGCCCGCATCGCTGTCCTTTCGTCAAAAATACTGTGACCGATTGTAAAACAAACTGCGGTCTTCATCCAATCGTCCCAGGGAGTCGCCAGGGTGAACGAGAGCGGCTAAAATGGAGGTGGAGAAAGGATGCCTTTTGATGACGAGACAGAGCCGGTACAGGAAAATTGCGGTTCCGCTGGATGGATCGGGCTGGGCGCAGCGGGTGATCCCCGATGCGCGCGATATTGCGCGGATGAACGGCTCGGAGATCATCCTGGTGCATGTCTTTCGGAGCGCGGCGCGCGAGTATGTCGATCAACTGGCGCTGGCGGGTCAGGAAGGGCAGATCGACGCTGAGCGCGCTGAGATCGAGCAGCATCTCAACGGCATCAAGCGCGAGCTGGAGATGGAGCAGATCAAAGCGCGCGCCGTGATTCTGGAGGGCGGCGGCGTGGTCGAGGCGATTTGCGATTTCTGCCAGCAGGAGGGCGTCGATCTGATCATCATGAGTACGCATGGGCATACCGGGCTGCGTCAACTGTTGTTCGGGAGTGTGGCGCGCAAACTGATGGAGTGTTCGCCGATCCCGGTGATGCTGATCCAGCCGGACAAGCAGAGTGGATAGAAAGGGATGAACCATGTTCAGACGGATTGCGACCGCGCTGATGTTGATGGCGGCGGTGGGGATGGCGCAGGCGCAGGCGGTTAATCAGATCGATTTCAACGGCGTCGGCTTCGAGTTTGACGAGGCAGCGGCGGCGAGCGTTCGCGTCACGGCGGTGCGCGCTGATCCGGTCGATCTGCTCGATCCGGGCGGACCCCGACCGGCACACACCCGCTTCGACCTGCTCGATGAAGACGGGGCTGAGATCGGCTCGGTCTATGTCTTCAAAACGGCGGATTTTGCGGCATATCCGATATTCGCGGCGGAGCTGACAGCGCTACAAACGATCCTGCGCGAGCGCCCCGATCTGGCGGCATTCGCAACCGGCTCGGCGCTCGGCGATACGCCCATGCTGCCCTATCTGCCGCCGGCGAACGCGATGCAGATCGTGCGCGCGCAGCCGCTCTATATCGATAACGGGGTGGTGACGGGGATTCGGTATCTGACGATCTACGTACAGGATGTGTCGCCGCTGACGGCGGAGCGCGCTGCCTACACTTTTCAGGGGATCAGCGCGGACGGCGCGACCTACATCGCGATCAGCATCCGGCTGCGGGCGGATGTCCTGCCGAGTTCGATACCGGAGAATCTCGACTATGACGCCTTCGCGGAGAACTTTGAGGCATATCTCGCGGAGACCGCCGCGCTGCTGAACGATGCGCCTGGCAGCCGCTTTGCGCCCGTGCCGGACGTGCTGGACAGCATCGCGCTGTCGCTGCGAGTGGCGGGAGTCAGCGCGCCGACAGTGCGCCCGCCGCTGGAGTCAACGCCGTCTTTGGGCGCGCTCGGCGGGACGTGGAACCTGATCAGCTACGGCGATCCGAATGCGCCAACGCCCGTTCTCGACGGCACAGCGATCAATCTGACCATCGACGCGCTCGGCGTGAGCGGATCGGCGGGCTGCAACCGCTACTTTGGCGGCTATGCCTACGCCGAGAACACGATCAGTTTCGCCGCGCTCGGCGCAACGCGGATGGTGTGCGCGCCGGAGATCATGGCGCAGGAAGCGGCATATCTGCGGGCATTGGGATCAGCGGAGACGTTTGAGATCGTCGGCGGCACGCTGCGAATCGTCTACGCAGGCGGCGTGCTGACATTTGAGCGAGGATGAAAAAGGTCATAAGGGATGAGAACGCTGGTTAGGTGCGTCTCATCCCTCATCACTGACTTTAGCGCCGCTTCAGGCGCGCGCGCAGCCCGAAGAACGCGAACGCATACAGCACCAGCGCCATCGCCAGGCATGAGGACAGCCCGCGCAGCATGATCTCGGTGTCCCAGCCGGAATTGAGGACGGCGCGCATGGCTTCGAGGATGTAGGTGACGGGGTTATATTCGGCGGCGGTGCGCACCCAGCCCGTCAGCAGGTTGACCGGCACGAAGGTTGCGGTCAGGAATGAGAGCGGGAAGAACAGGAACGCCGCCCCCTGAGTCGCCGCGCCACTGCCCGTCATCAAGCCGACGCCGACCGTCAGCCCGCTGAACGCGACGCCAACCAGCAGCGAATAGCCCAGCACCGCCAAGATGCCGACGATGCCGGTGACCGACTCCAGCCCCATCAGCACGCCGATGGTCATGACGATGGTCGTCTGCAGTAGCAGCCCGACCGCGCCGGCGATCATCGCGCTCAGCACCATCGCGCCCCGGCTGACGGGAGTCAGCGAGAGCTTATCCCAGTAGCCATTCTCGATGTCGCGCACAACGCTCTCGCCCGCCAGACTCGCCCCCGACAGCGCCGCGCTGATGATCGACAGCGGCAGGATGAAGCCGAGATAACTGTTTGCGCCCAAGCCGGGGATGAAGCCCGCTGCGCCGCCGAGCGAGTCGTTGTAGACCAGCAGGAAGAAGCCGCTGATGAGCAAGCCCGGAATGACCGCGGCGGGCGTGCGGAAGGTCGTTTTCAGATTGCGGATCGTCAGCATGGAGACTTGCAGCAGAAACGGCATCCCGCTCTTGCTGACGCTGACAGCGCGCCGTTCGGTTGTGGCGATGCGCGCGGAACTCGGACTCATCGTGGTCATGAGGGTGATCTCCTAATTGATAATAAAGCTAGCTGTGATTGTAACCTAGGCGGCTTCGGGCTGCGCAGCGTCGGCGGCTTCGCTGGCGAAGCGCTGACCGGTCACCTGAAGGAAGACATCATCCAGCGTCGGCTGGGTGAGCGTCAGTGAGACGGGCGTCATGCCGGTTTCGTTCAGACGGCTGACGACATTGGGGACAGCGGCAGCCGCGCCGTTCAAATACAGGCGAACAGTGCGGCGGTCGGTCTGAATGCGGTCAGCGTGCGGGATGAGCATATCGGCGGCTTGCAGCGCGGTGTCCTCATCGCCGAAGGTGACATTGATCGACTCTGCGCCGAGTCCGCGTTTCAGGTCTTCTGGCTTGCCTTCGACAGCGATCTTGCCGCGATTGATGATGGCGATGCGATCTGCCAGTTCATCGGCTTCTTCGAGATACTGCGTGGTCAGGAAGATCGTCATCCCTTCCTCGCGGTTGAGGCGGCGAACTTCCGTCCAGATGTCGCGGCGGCTGGCGGGATCGAGTCCGGTCGTCGGCTCATCCAGAAACAGCACATCCGGCTGATGCACCAGCGCCAGCGCCAGATCGAGCCGGCGGCGCATCCCGCCCGAATACTTGCCGACGCGCCGGTCGGTGAATTCGCTCAATTTGACCAGCTCCAGAAGCTGCCTGGCGCGCGCGAGCGCGTCGCGGCGGCTCATCCCGAACAACTGCCCCTGAATGGTGAGCAGTTCCAACGGCTTCATCAGCGGGTCAAGCCCGATCTCCTGCAATGCGACGCCAGCGATCTCGCGCACCTGCCCCGCCTGCGTCACCACATCGAAGCCGCCGACGGTCGCCCGTCCGGACGTAGGCAGCGCCAGCGTCGTCAGCATGGCTACGGTGGTGCTTTTACCCGCGCCGTTCGGACCCAAAAACCCGAAAATCTCCCCAGAACGCACTTTGAAGGATACGCCATCAACGGCGGTGAAGTCCCCGTACTGCTTGACTAGATTCTCCGCTGTGATCTCTCGATTACGACTCGACATAAAACCATGCTCCCATTACGCCTAAATCGCTCACCAGCATCCACAAAATCATCGTTGGTCAGCTCACAAAGAAAGCCAAGAAAGTTTTTTTTTTATGTGGTCGGCTCATCCCGCCGCATCAAGCCATCGAGCAGGGCATCGATCAGCGTGTGCGCCATGTCATGCCGATCCAGCGGGATGCCGCGCTGATGGAGCGCCTCAGTCGGGACGGCGTGGATGCTCTCGATCATCCCCAGCAGTCCGCCTGCGATCACGCCCAGATCGTCATGCGCGATCTCGCCGCGCGCCTGCGCCTGCTTGAGCAGCGCATGCAGCGGCTCGATCATGGCGTCGGATGCCATCTGCGAGAGCCGCCAGGCTTGGCGCGGGTCGATGGCGGGCATATCTGAATTGACCATACGGATCAAGTCCATCGGCGGCTGCGCGATCAGCCAGTCGGCGACTGCCTTCAACTGCGCACGGACATCCTGCGGGCTGTTGGCAATCGCAGCGGCGATCCCTTCGCGGTGACGGGCGAGATTGCGCTCGGTCACTTCAATGAACAATTCCTGCTTGCCGCCGGGGACATGATGATAGAGCGACGCATGGCGAATGCCGATCTGAGCGGCAATGTCTTTGAGCGTGACGGCGCGGTAGCCGCGCTCCATAAACAGCTTTTCCGCCGCATCTAATACCCGTTGGCGCGCGTCCGAATTCAGCATCGCATCTCTACCTACAATTCTGTAGGTATCATATGGCGGCGCAGGATCGCAGTCAAGCCGATGGGCGCAGTTACTGATCATTCACTCATCTTGGCTGCGCCGCCATCTGCAATTCGATGTACCATGTTGTCATAATGGCAGCACGGGAGGGCAACTCATGAGGAAAACAGTGTATCTGCGCGTCCTGATGGCGGCGCTGCTGCTGATGGCGGCGCTGGCGGCGGCGCTGCGGGCGGAGCTGGTGCGCGTCAGCGGTGCGCCGACCATCCAGCGGCTGACGCCAACGCCATCCGCGATCCCGTTCGATGATCGGGAGCTGAGCGGCGGTTCCACAATCTTAGGGCGGGCGCAGGCGCTCCCATCCCTGACCGACCAGCTCTGTTTCCGACTGATCGAGGGCGCGCTGTCGATTCGGACGCGGGCGGAGGCATCGGCGCAGGCGATTGCCATGCTCACCGCGGAAACGCCGTTTCAGGTGGGAGCGATCCAGCGGGTGGACGGCGGGACGTGGCTGAACATCCTGATCACGCTTGAGCTGGCGTCGATCCAGGGCTGGATTCAGGTGGACGGCGCAGCATTTGGGTTTGAGCTGTGCGGGTCAGAGGGCGCGGCGGGGTAAGCGCAAGGTAAACAGAGGCGGCTTTCCGCCCCTGGTTCATTTGCCGACGACGAGCGCTGCGTTTGCGACACAATCTGAGCGATCAGCGCGGTGAGAACAGGTCTGGAGATCGGTTTAGCAATGGTTCCGGCAAACCATCTCTGCCGAGGGTGCGGAAGCGACGCGAAGACGTTTTCATCTGCGATTAGAATAATCGGAATAAGGCGGGTGGCGGGATCAGCGCGCAGCGCGGCGGCGATCTCCAGGGCGTTACCCTGAGGCAGATCGAGATCGAGCAGGATCACGTCGGGACGCGGTGTCATGGTGCGCGCTTGCTCAATTACGCATTTTCCTGACGTGTTTCGTTTATACTTCACATGGAGGGTGTCGAGCGCGGCGCTTAATATGCGCAGAGAAACGGCATTGCTTTCTACAACCAGCGCGAGCGGCTGATACATATCTTTCCTCCTGCTCTTGTGACTGAAACCATCGTCGTATAAATTATAATTCGTTCAGTCGCAGTTGAGTGGTTTCCGCCACCTTTTTCACGAATTTTTTTTCAAGATCAAATTTTTTTCACTAAAATGACAGCCGCTTAGCGCGCTTGACTTTTTTCACCACCTGTCCCGATTCCCCACGTTGACTTTGGCGCCGTGTCTCACTTATAATGTGGGAGCAAATTCTGCAAAAATCTATAAAAAACGGAATAGATATGGAGAATCAAGCGGAAAAGCATCTGTCCGTCGGTCGCAATCTCAAGATCGGCGTGTTTCATCTCGGATCCGGCATGGCGGATGTGCTGACCACCGGCGTTTGGAATCGCATCATGATCAGCGATCTCGGTTTCAGCGCCACCCCTATCGGGCTTTTGATAGCGCTGCGCTATTTCCTTGCGCCGCTGGGGGTCTGGGCGGGGCGGATGTCCGACCGGCGTGCAGTCGGCGGCTACCGGCGGATCGTCTGGATTTGGGCTGGGCGGCTGATGATGGCGCTGAGCATCCTGATGGTCGGCTTGACGACCGCCAATCTAGCGCGGGGCGACACCGCCGACGCGCTCGACTGGATCGTGCTGACGCTGGCGCTGCTTTTGTTCAGCATGGGGACGGCGATCTCCGGCAGCACCTTTCTGGCGCTCATCTATGATCGCAGCCCCGATCATCAGCGCGGGCGCGCCGTCGGCATCGTCTGGACGTTTCTGCTGATCGGCTTCACCATCGGCGGCGTGCTGTTCGGGTCGCTGCTGCCGGAGCCGTCGCCGGAGCGCGCCATCGAAGCAACTGTGCTGGGCGCGGATGGTGAACTCCACACGCTGGCCTTCACGCCTGAGGATCTTCAGTATTTGTTTATATTCGCCGCCGTGCTGCTGGCGGGATTGTGGTTTGTGTCGCTGTTTGGCGAGGAAAAGCGCGTTCAGCCGAGCGTGTTCAGAGCCGCCGCTGAGCGCGTCAAAACTACGCTGCGCGGCGACCTCAAGCTGGCATGGAACGACCGCCGGACGCGCTTTTTCTTCTGGTATCTGAGTCTGTCGATGTTGTTCGCTTTTACGCAGGATTTGATCCTGGAACCATTCGCGGCGGATGTCTTCGGCATGGAACCGCGCATCACCACCCGATTCGCCGCGTATTGGGGGAGCATGGCGATTCTGGGGACGATTGCCTTTCTGATTTTGTCGCGCCGCTTCAAACGCCTGACCAATACGGTCATGAGCTGTGTCGGCGTCGGGCTGCTGCTGGCGACGTTCGTCGCGTTCGCCATCTCCTCGGTCGCGGAGATTCGCGGGCTGGTCACGCCTGGGCTGATCCTGCTCGGTCTGGGGTTGGGCATCTGGAATGTCGGCACGCTGGGGCTGATGATGGACATGAGTCCGTTCGGGCGCGCCGGCACATTTCTCGGCTTCTGGACGCTGGTGGTGACGTTTGCGCGTGGGCTGGGCGTCAGCGGCGGCGGCTTGCTGCGCGATCTCGGGCTGGCGATCAGCGGAGAGGTGACTATCGCCTACGGCGCGGCGTTCGCCATCGGCGCGGTCGGGCTGGCGGCGGCGCTGTGGGCGCTCAGCGGCGTTCACGCCAATGAATTCAAGCGCGAAGCAAGCATCGACGCGGCAGCGGTCTTCGCGGGGGCGCTGGATTAAGGGAGTGATGAGAAATGAGGTGAAAGTTTTGATGCTTCCATTTATTTCATCCTGTCTTAAAACCCACATATCCCAAAATATCCCAGATTTGGGATAAGTTTGGGAAATAACCCCGATTTGGGATTTTTCAGACCGGAGTCAAGGTCTGGATGCGAACGAGGCGGCGGCGCAGGAGCAGCCAGAGAACGCCGGCTTCGACCAGCGTCGTGACCGAATTTGCCAGCGCCAGCCCGGCGAACGTCCCGCGCGTCAGGCTGGCGGGATCGCCGATGACGCGGATCAGGATCAGGCTGAGGGCGATATTGGCGATCATCGCCCCTGCGCCGATCAGGACGGGCGTGCGCGTGTCGGACAGGGCGTAAAACCCACGCGAGAGGACTTCCAGCAGGGCATGACCGACCACGCCAACGGCGAAGAAGGTCAGCGCCCAGGCGGTGGCGCGGGTGTCGTCGGCAGTCCATGCGCCGCCGCCGAAGATGCGCTCGAAGAGCAGCCCGATGCCCCACTCACCCAGGGCGATCATGCCGATGGTCGCGGGGATCGCCAGCAGCGTCACGCCGCGCAGCGCGCCGCTCAGGCGCCGCCGAAAGCCGGCAAAGTCACCCGACGCAGCGAGCGCCGCCAGAGTGGGAAACAGCGCCGTGCCGACGCTCTGCCCGATGATGCCCAGCGCGAAGAACATGAGCGTCCAGGCGGTGGTGAGCGCCGTCCGGCTGCCGGCGATCATGCCGGAGGTGAGGACGACATTGACCAGGAAGTTGATCTGCGTGATCGCCAGCCCAAACACGCGCGGCAGCATCAGCCGCAGCACCTCCCCCACGCCCGCCACGCGAGGATCGGGCTGCCAGCGCAGCCGCGCTGACGGAAATTTGCGATAGAGGCGGATCAAGCCCGGCGTCTGCACCAGCAAATGGAGCGCCGCGCCAAGGATCGCCCCGTATGCCAGCCCGAATACCCCGGTCTGGGCGGGAAAACCGCGCTCAACGATGCCCCAGATGGGGCTGTGTCCCAAATGCGCCGCCGACGCGCCCCAGGTCGGGATGAGCGGGACGATCAGCAGCGCGCCGATGATCTCGCCGATGTTCTTGGCGCTGGCGGCGAGCGCGGGCAAAGAAAAGACCCCCTGCGTGTTGAGGATGCCCATCAGCAGCCCGCTGACGCTGAAGATGACGACGGTGATCAGCATGGGCTGGGTGAGCTGGGTGGTGAGCAGCTTCATGGCGGTCGATGCGCCGGGGACGAGCAAATTTGGGACGAACCAGGGCGCGAGAAGCGCCGCGATCAGCGCCAGCAGCGCCGCCGCAACTCCGGCGCAGGTCATGACGGCGCTGGCAAGCCGCCACGCGCTCGCTGGGTCGTCGCGGGTGAGCAGACGCGAAAAGACCGGGATGAACGACGATCCGAGCGCGCCGCCCGCGACCAGCACGAACAGCAGTTCCGGGATGCGCTGCGCGGCATAGAAGGCGTCGAGCGCGTCACCGGCGCCGAATGTGACGGAGAAAATACCCGTGCGCGCCAGTCCGAGGGCGCCGCTGGCGATGAATCCCAAGATCACCACGAGCGCGGCGCGGATGATCTGGCGGGTGGTCAGGGCTTTTGCGGTCATGCGTCGATGATAGCATGAAGTGCGGGGGGATGAGGGGGAAAGACAGCCCTTATCATCATCCCGCCCTCTCATCATGCATCCCTCATAACCTGTACAGCACCCGCGCATTTTCTCCAGCGATCAGGCGGGCGGCAGTCTGCGCTTCGCCCTGAGACAACATCCCATCATCGACCAGCCCGCCGAGCGCCGCCGCGATCGCGTGTTTACCCTGCACCGCGGCGGCGTAAAACGGTTCAGGCGTGCCGTAGGCATCCGATCCATAGCAGACGCGCGACACGGGAGCCATCTCCAGCACTTCGGCGATGATGCGCTTCGCCGCGCCGCCTGCGAACGGCAGTCCTTCGCTCAGGTCACACCAGATATTGGGCAGGACGTTCGCCATGTAGCCCGCCTCGGCATGATACGGATAGCCGGTATGCACCAGCAGGACGCGGCAGGCGCGATAGGCGGGGAAACGCAGCAAGTCCAGCAGCAGGGAGGGCTGGCACGCGGTCAGGCGCACCTGCCAGTCGCCCATGCCAGTATGCACCTGCATCGGGACATCGTGATCGATGCACAGCTCCAATGCGCGGCAGAAGAGATGATCGCGCAGGCGCTTGATCGCCCCACCGCCCGCGCCGGAGTCCGCGCCGCGCCTGATCGCGTCATGGGCATCCAAGCCCTGATCGGGCGTCCGGCTGAGGGGGGAGATGTCCAAGCCCGTTCGGTAGGCGATGATCGACTTCAAGCCGCGATAACCGCCGTGCGTCAAAGCGTCCGCGATGGTGTCGTCATAGCGGCGGCGGAACTCGCCCCAGGTCAGATCGGCTTTGAGCAAGTCCACGATCAGCGGCTCGATGCGGAAGATCGGCACGATCTCGACTCCGGCTTCGCGGCGGAACGTCTCGACCGGGATCGACGGCAGCGGATAGCCAAAATCGACGATCAGCGTCGCGATGTCGCCCGCCGTGAACATCGCTTTGCAGTATGCTTCATAGCCATCGCGGGCGATGGCGGCATTACGGGCGGCGGCAACCGCTTCAACATCCGGCGGAACGCCGAAATAGGCAGCCAGGCGGTGGATCATGTGGCGGAAATAGACGGTGTCGGTCTTGGCGGCGCGCAGAAATGCCAGCGCCGACTCATCGACGGCGGCTCCGGCTTCTTCAAGATACTGCGGCGAGCCGCCGCCGAATGCGGTCACATTGATGAACTCGTCGGCGCTCAGGCGTTCCTTACGCGTGAACGGGTGACAGTGGACATCGACAAGCGGAACTCCGGTCAGGTCGTGCATGGTCGCGCTCCTGATGAAAGCGATTCTGAAAAAAAATCATAACGCAGAGAACGCCGAGACGCAGAGACTCTTTTTAAGAAAAAGATTTCACGCTGCGCGCTCTGCGCCTCGGCGCAGGCTGCGTTCACAAGCAAGTCCGTGACCTGCGGCTGGCTTGAAGCGATGACGGGAGTGTATTGAATCGGTTGAAATTCAAATGGCACGGAACGGAAGCAGAACGCGGGCAGCAGCGAGCGCGCCCGTGTCGGAATGAAAAGCAAAAAGCACCGGCAGCACGAAAAAGAAGAAGAAAGCAGCGGTTTTGTGCCAATCGCGCGGCAACGTCTCCACCAACTTGGGTTGGGGGTCGTCGATTGACGGCAAAAGTCGTCGCGCAGGCGCAGCGCCGGCATTTCAAACGGCGCATTGCGGATGGAGCGGATGGTCTTCAAGCGGCTGAGGATGAAGATGACACGTGAAAGGATGGAGCGTTCATCCGCCGCGATCTGTGTGCGGAGAGGGCGGGATTCGAACCCGCGAAGGTGTTACCCTTACTCGCTTTCCAAGCGAGCGCACTAGACCGCTATGCGACCTCTCCAAAAGCCTTAAAAGTATACTCCCCGCGCCCAATTTTGAGAACGGCGGGTTTAGGCTTCGACTTCGAAGGGGATGAAGCCATGTTTGCGCAGCCAGCGTTCCAGTTCCTCCAGGCTGGCTTCGGTGATCATCGTGCCGCGGTCGATCCCGCGCGGACTCGCCCCTTTCGCCAGCGGCAGCGGCGGCGCAATCGGCAGCAGACCGCCCGGCTCCGTCACGATGATCGTCGGGACGGACTGAAACCCCGTCCATTCGATCACGCGCGCTTTGGCATCTGCATCTTTGTCGATATAGATTTCGCGGTAGGGGAGCGCGTGTTCGTGGAGAACGCGCTTGGCAATCGTGATATATGGGCAGCCATAAGAACGGCTGTACATGAGCAGTTCGGTTCGATCCGTCATTGTCGCCTTCAATCGATCTCTTCACGATCCAGGAATGACCACCCCCGGCGCGAGCGGCGTGGTCTGATAGCGCAGGGGTTCAAGAAAACAGAGCAGCCCCTGCGTCAGCGCCTGACCGAGCCGGTCGGGCTGCAAGAGCAGGGCGCGGTCGGCGCGCATGAAGCCCAGCTCGATGATCGCGCCCGGCGTCAGCGGGTGAATCTCGCGGAAATTGTGATAATCGGTCATGTCAATGGTTGTCCCTTCGCGGCGTTCGAGCTGTGTGCCGAGCGCGTAGAAGCGCGAGATACAGTCCACCAGCAGTTCATCGTTGCCGCGCGCGGTGACGCGGGCGGCAGGGGCGGCGATCAGATAACCAGAGACGACTTCGCCATTGGGCCACTCACGGCAGGTATTGGCGTGGATGCTCAGCAGCGCCGCCGCCTGATAATTTTGCAGGCGCGGATCGAATTCATCGAGCAGATCGACCATGTAACCGAGATTTTGCAAGTTGGTGACGACCACCTGCGCGACGTTGAAATTGATCTCGCGCTCGGTCAGTCCGTCGGGGCAGACCGCGCCCGGATCGTTCTGCGGACCCCGATGCCCGCTGACCACACCGACGCGCACCGCCCAATTCGGGGTTGGCAGTGCGGTCGGCGGCGGAGTCGGCGTGAAGACAGCGGCGCTGGCGTCGAACGCCAAATCCTGACGGACGGAGGAGGGCAGAAAGCTCGGCGGCGTCCACCAGCGGAAGATCGTTGCGACCAGAAACGCCGAGACGATCATGATGAAGATCGAGCGCATAAATCCGCCGAGGGCGCTCAGGGCGCGCTGTCCGCGCTGGATGCGGCGGCGCGGCGGACGGCGAATCTCGCCGGTGACCTCATCGACCAGCGGCGCGGGGGCGGAGCCGGCGTCTGCTAAGGATGCATCCTCGTCGGCATCCTCGAGCGCGCCCGACGGCGCATTTTGATCAACTGCCTCAGGCATATCTTCCAGCGGCGGCGCGGGCGGAGCCGGCGGGTTGACCGGCGCGCCAGGCGGCTGCGCGCGCGCCGCCGCCTGGCGCATCATCTGCAGAAATGCCACCGACGCCGAGAACGGCTGCGCGTCGGCGGGCGGGCGGCGGCGCGCCCATTGGTTGAACAATGCATCGTCTTCATCGTCGAAACGCGGCTGATCGGGTTGATCGGGCATGGCTGCGCGTCTTTCTCACTCCACGGTCTGGCGGGGTCATGGCTCGTGACTGATGACCAGCGCTTCATCTATCCATTGATACACGCTTGCGCCGTCGGCGTCAAATACCAGCCGCAGATACGGCGCAGCGCCGACATCGGTGGGCATCAAATCCGGCTCGGTCAGCGGCGGACGCCAGCGGAACATCGTCTCCAGGCTGGCAGGTTGGCTGACGATCTGCGGCACGAGGACATAATCGATGCCCGACTCCGCCAGCAGCGCAGCGTTGGCGGGATCGACGGGATTGCGCCAGAATGCCAGCAGCCGCTCCGCTTCGGCGTCCCAAGCCTCAGTCCCGCGAAAGAACGGCTGCGGACGGAAATAAACGGTGTCGCGCTCGGCGATCACCGGCGCCCAGTCAGCTTCGTGCGGACCGGGATGATTGAGAATGCGGGCGTCGGGCGGGGTATTAGCGCGCAGCCATTCCATCGCCCGCACGTCCGCTGCCGACGAGAACGCGCCGTAAAAGCCAACGCGCCCCCTGCTCCATGCCAGCAGCGTCTCGCTCCCCGCCGCGATCAGCAGCGCCAGCGCCGCCACCGCGATCAGCGCTGCCGGGGCAGCGCGGTGCAGCAGGACGCCGAAACGCGCCTCCGCGAAGCGATCCCAGAGCCAGAGCAAGCCCATCCCACCGAGAATCGTGTAGGGGAGGATCGGCGCGTGCCAGGCGATGCTAAACGGGTAATCGTAGCGCAGCAGCGGCGCGACCAGCCAGGGGACGAGCGTCTCCAGGATGCCGAGCGCGGCGAAGTCGAGCGCCAGAATCAGCCAGCCGACCGACAAGATCGCCGCCTGATCGCGCTTGCGCAGATAGACGACCGCGCCGAGCAGCGCCAGCGGGACGATGATCACGCCGTGATAGACGATGAACATGCCCGCGTATTCCAGAAAGCGCGGAAACGGCGACGTGATGTCGGAGCCGATCAGATCGCGCACGTGCCAGAGCCAGGGTGCGATCCCCGCCAACGCGATGCCGATCACGCCGACGGTCAGCCCGATCCAGACGCGCGGCGTCGGCTGCGGCGTCCCCAACCACATCGACAGCAGCCAGGGCGCGTAACCGAGCGCGAGGATGATCGTCGTGTCCGGATGGCAGAGGATGACCGCGCCGAGCATCAGCCCGGCGGCGATCAGGTCGGGCGTCCAGCGGTCGCGCAGATAGCGCAGGGTGAAGATCAGGAAGGCGAACGCGAACACCAGCGCCAGCAGCGCCGTATAGTGCGAGTCTATATATGCCAGAAACAGCCCGACTCCGCCCACCAGCGCCAGCGCCATCGCCCGCCCCATGCGCTTGTCGTAGAACTCCGCGCCAAAATCGTATGCCAGCAGCGCCAGCACGACGCACAGCACCGCGCCGATCCCAAACTGGACATGGTGCAAGCCCTGCGCGAGCTGCTGGCTCAGATAGGCTGCCAGCGCCGGAAAGCCGGGCGCGTACAGATACTCGATGTCGGGATGATAAGGCGCAAGCGTCCGAAACTGCCCTGCGCCCGTGTTCAGCTTCGCCATCAGCGCCAGATAGCCGAAGCCCTGCGCGTCAGTGTCAAGCGGGACGGGCAGGATCAGCGCTGGCAGGACAAAGATCAGCGCGATGACGCCGAACAGGAGCAGATCGCGCGGGCTGAGCCAGCCCTGATCATCGTCGGAGAGCGTCTCGCCCCGCGCCTCGGCGCGCTTCTGCCCATAGGAGAGCGTGCCGAACAGAAAGATCGCCGTCACCAGCGCGAACAGCAGGTAATCGACCACCAGCGTGTCCCACCCGAACAACATCGCGTAGAACAATGCGCCGCCGATCACGATGCCGAGCGCGAGCGCGGCGGTCATGCCGATGCGCGGCTGGCGCGTGTTCCAGGCGGGCGAGAGCATCGCGCCCGCGCCGATCACCACTGCGCCGAACACAAAAATCACGAATAGAGGCATGAGAAAACAGTGATGGGGTGAAAGTAATGAGGAAAAAGTGATGAGTGATGCGTAAAGAGCTTTTTCTCATCACTCATCTCGTATAATCCGCCGGGTTGCCCTGGCTGCCGCGCTTGCCATCGGGCCAGATCGTGCGCTCATCGAATTTCAGCCCGCTGACGTTGGCGCCTTTCAGCGACCCGCCCTGGAGATTCGCCCCATTGAGCGTGACGTTGGTCAAGTTAGCGTTGCTCAGACGGGCAGCGCTGAGATTTGCGCCGGTGAGATTCGAGCCGGTCAGGTTTGCGCCGTCGAGATCGAGACCGACGCCGACGATGCCGGTCATGTCGGCGAAGGTGATGTTGGCATTGCGCAGGATCGCCTCGCGCAGAGTCGCCGCCTGGATATTCGCGCCGCGCAGATTCGCGCCCGCCATGTCGAGCCGGGTCAGATCGAGCGCGCTCAGGTTGACTCCCGCCAGCCGGGGCGCGGACGACGCGCTGATCAGCGCTAGGATCAGTTCTTTACGGGTGATTTCCGCCATGCTGTATCTCCTCACGATAGTAAGCGATGATCTCGTCGATGGTCTCATCCAGAGACCGAGTCGGCGACCAGCCAATCGCCGCCTGAATTTTACTCAAACTCGGCACGCGCCGCCGAAAATCCTCAAAGCCAGCCTCATACGCCTGATCGTATGGGATGAGCCGAATCGCCGAGGCGCTGTCAGCGCGGTCGCGGACGCGCTCCGCCAGTTCGAGGATCGTCACCTCCTCACTGCTGCCGATATTGTACACCTCGCCAACCGCGCCGGGATGCTCAGCCAGCGCCTGCATCGCCACGACCACATCGCGGACGTTGCAGAAGCAGCGCTGCTGCTGTCCATCGCCGTAGACCTGGATCGGCTCGTTGCGCAGCGCCCATTGGACAAAGCGCGGCAGCACCATCCCATACTGCCCCTGCTGACGCGCCCCGACAGTGTTGAACAGCCGGACAATCACCACCGGCAGCCCAACTTGGCGATGATATGCCAGCGCCAGAAATTCATCCACCGCCTTCGACGCCGCGTAGCTCCAGCGGCTGCGCGTGGTCGCCCCAGTCAGGCTGTCGTCGTCCTCATGAAACGGGATGCGGACTCCCTTGCCATAGACCTCCGAGGTGGACGCGATCACGACTTTTTTACGGTAGCGGCGCGCCGTTTTCAAGACGACTTCTGTGCCGCCGATGTTGGTCTCAATCGTCTCAATCGGCTCGCTGATGATGCGCTGCACGCCGACCGCCGCCGCCAGATGATAGATGATGTCGCACTCGCTGACGAGCCGATCCATCACGATGAGATTGCGGATGTCCTCAATCGCGCTGCGAAAGCGCGGATGCGAGTCGAGCCGCTGAATATTCGCCAGCCGCCCGGTGCTGAGATTGTCGATAATGGTGACCTGATGTCCTGCGGCAAGCAGGCTCTCCGCCAGATGACTGCCGATGAAGCCCGCGCCCCCTGTGATCAGCGCATGTGCCATGCGTTCTTGTCCCTTTCCTGCTGCGCCTTAATTTAATATATTCTTAAATATACTGCGTCAAACTGTTAAATGAAGCCCTTTACACTGAGCAGCGCTGAATACGCTGATAATTGTAGAAAGGTTTTGCCAAATGCGTAAGAGTCTATTGTTGGTCGTGGCGCTATCGCTGCTGCTGGGCGTGATGCCGGCGGCGGCGCAGACCAAGATCGATGTGCCGGTGTGGATCGCATTCACCGATGCAATTCGCCTGGGCTGGGCGCAGGATCGCGCCGCCGAATTCAATGCCATGCACCCGGAATACAACGTGACCGTGCAGGGCTACGCCAACTACGAAGAGCTGTTCGCGGCGACGGCGTTGGCAGCAGAGCAGGGCAGCCTGCCGGCGGTTGTGCAGTATTTCGAAGTGGCGACGCAGAATGCGCGCGACAGCGGCTATTTCAAGTCGATTGCCGATGCGCTCGCCGGGCGCACCGAAGTGCTGGGTCACGAAGTCAACTTGGATGACTTCATCGCCCCGGTCTCGGCATACTACACGCTTGATGGTAAATTCACGTCGATGCCCTGGAACACCTCCAGCGCGATCTGGTTCTCGAACATGAACTACCTGAACGCGGCGGGCGTCGAAATCCCCTCCACCTGGGCGGAAGTCGAAGCCGCCTGTGAGGCGATCATGGCGCTGGAGAATGCGCCGGAATACTGCTTCACTTTCCCCAATCACGGCTGGTTCTTCGAGCAGTGGATCGCGCAGCAGAACGGCGTGTATGCCAACAACGACAATGGACGCTCGGCGCGCGCGACTGAAGTCCTGCTGGGCGGCGAAGCGGGCGTAGCGCTGCTGAACTGGCTGGACGACATGGCGGCGAAGGGCTATCTATACTACAGCGGCGCGCAGGGCGGCGCTTCCTGGGGAACCGTCGATCAGGCGTTCCAGAGCCAGCAAGTCGCGATGGCGGCATACAGCAGCAGCGACACCGCCGTGTACACGCAGACGGGCATCGACAACGGCTTTGAAGTTGTGGCGTCGTTCCTGCCCTACAATCAGGAAACCGGCTGGACGGGCAACCTGATCGGCGGCGCGAGCCTGTGGCTGGTCGATGGGCTGGCGCCGGAAGTCGAAGACGGCGCGCTCGGCTATCTGCTCTACATCACCAACGCGGAAAATGCCGCCTCCTGGCATCAGGTGACCGGTTACATCGCCATTCGCCAGAGCGCAATTGACCTGCTGACCGAACAGGGCTGGTACGACGAGAACCCGAACTTCCGCGTCGCCTCCGATCAGCTTTCGCAAAGCACGGTCACGGTTGCGACCAGCGGCGCGATTCTGGGCGGCTTCCCGTCGATCCGCAACGTTGTGACGCAGGCGGTCGACACTGTGCTGCTGACCGATCAGCCGGCGGAAGCGGTGCTGGCGAACGCGATTGCGAGCGCCAACGCCATTCTGACCGAGTACAATCTGCTCTACGCTGAATAATCTGCGCAGTTGGGTAGGATAGTCAGGGTATGGTCAGGTGCCATGCCCTGATTTTTTATATGGACAAGGAATATTTGTGATGCAGTTCCTCGTAATCGGGATGATTGCCGTCGTCGGGGCGGCATATTTGGCGCGCCGCTTCAGCCAGAGCGGGCTGAAGCCAGCGTTCGGCGCGGTCGTCGGCGCGGTCGTCGGCATGATCGGGTCAGCGGCGCTGATGATCCCGTTGGACTGGTGTACTTTTGACCCGGATCGCACCGCCACCGACATGGGCTTCGGCATCCTGCTGATGGCTGCCACGGCGGCGCTGGCATTGGGCGCGACCGGGTGGATCGCAGGCAATCTGGCGGCGCGGCGGACAGTGTTCAGCGGCGGGACGCAGCCGGGGACGTTCAAAGGCTGGCTGACGCCCTGGATTCTGCTCGCGCCGACCATCGGCGTGCTGGCGTTGTTTCTGTATTATCCCTCCCTGGACACGTTCCGCCTGTCCACGCTGCTGGCGCTGCTCGGCGCGCCGCGCACACGCTTCATCTGCGTCGACAACTTCACCCGCCTGGCGACCGACACGGTCTATCTCAACAGCGTCGCAACGACGATTCTCATCTCGATTGCCATCGTCGTCATCAGCCTGGTGCTGTCGCTCTTCATCGCGTCGATGGTCTATCTGCCGATCAAGGGCGCGTCGGTCTACCGGACGCTGCTGATCTGGCCCTATGCCATCTCGCCAGCGGTCGCAGGGGTGATCTTCCTGCTGCTCTTCAACCCGACGGGCGGGATCATCAACTATGCCTTGAATAATCTGTTCGGGCTGCGCATCCCCTGGCTGAATGATCCGGCGTGGGCGCCGTGGGCGGTGATCATCGCCAGCGTGTGGAAATCGCTTGGCTACAATATCCTCTTTTACCTGGCGGGGCTGCAGAATGTCCCCAAAGACCTGATCGAAGCCGCCGCCATCGACGGCGCGAATGCCCTTCAGCGCTTCCGTCAGGTGGTCTTGCCGATGCTCTCGCCGATCACCTTCTTCCTGGTGATCACGAATATGACCTATGCTTTTTTCGAGACGTTCGGCACGATTGACTACCTAACGGGGGGGGGACCGCTCAATTCGACGACGACGATGATGTATAACATCTTCCTGGTCGGCATTCGCAACAATGATCTGGGAAAGGCGGCGGCGCAGTCGATTGTGCTGTTCGTGCTGGTGATCGGCTTCACCGTCCTGCAATTCCGCACCGCTGGTCAGCGCGTCACCTACGGAGCATAAAACCATCATGGCAAGCATCGCGCAGGAAAGCGCCCTAGAGCGCGTCAAGGTCAATCCGGCGGCGAGTCTGCTGCCGAAACGCTGGTATGCCCATCTGACTTTGTGGATCGCCTGTTTTCTCATCGGCTTTCCGCTGTTTTATTCGATTCTGGTCAGCACGCAGACCAACTCGGACGTGTTCGCCTACCGGTTTGAGCCGGGGACAGCGTTTGCCAACAATTGGAATACGGTGATGGTGTTCGGCAACCTGGGCAATTTTATGCTCAACAGCGTGATCGTGTCGGTGGCGGTGACGGTCGGCAAGGTGGTGCTGTCGCTTCTGGCAGGGCTGGCATTTGTCTACTTCCGCTTTCCGGGCAAATGGCTGGTGTTCGGGTTCGTGCTGGTCACGCTGATGATGCCGACCGAGATTTTGATCATCGCGCTGTTCCGCTTTGTCAATCAGCTCGGCTGGGGCAACACCTATCTGGCGCTGATCGTCCCGTTCATCGCCAGCGCGACCGGGGCATTTTTGTTCCGCCAGCATTTCGCCAATATCCCCGCCGAGCTGAGCGAAGCCGCGCAGTTGGACGGTGCAACGCCGATCCAGTTCCTGATCCGCGTGCTGATCCCGATCAGTTGGAACACCATCGGCGCGCTGACGGTGATCCAGTTCGTCTACGCCTGGAATATGTATCTCTGGCCTGCCCTGATCATCCAGGGGCAGGCGAGTCAGGTTGTCCAGGTGGGGCTGCGCACGCTGATGGGGGCGGATCAGGGCATCAGCTTCGGTCCGCTGATGCTCGCGGCGGTCGTGGCGAGTCTGCCCCCGCTGGTCGTCTTTTTGCTGCTGCAAAAGCAGTTCATGAGCGGATTTGCGCTGTCGCGGGATAAATAAAACGCCCAAACTGCGCTACAATCGAGCGCGTGTGACCATGAGTTTCAACAAAAGGGGTAATGATGAGGAAACTCACCCTTCTGCTGGCGGTCGTTGGCATCGGGATCGCCGCGCTCAGTCTGACCATCACCTTCAGCGGCGCGCCGGCGTTAGCGCAGGCAGTGCAGACGCCGACGCCCGCGCCGCAAGCCACCACCGTCACGCCGGGCAGCGAGATCGAAGCCTTTTTTGTCGCCTGCGCCGATCAGGCGATTGTCAACCTGAGCGGGACGCTGATCAGCGGCAGCTCGGTCTACTTCCAGATTTTCGCTAGTGACGGGACGCCGATCACCACGCTGCGGCGCGCCAATGTCAGCGGGACGTTCCAGTACAGTGAGCGCGTCCTCTATCCGGCGGGGACGGCGCTCTCAGCCGGCGCGGCGCTGACGATGCAGGTGCGCGCGGCGCGCACGAATAATCCAGATCGGATCGAATTCGATTTCGTCGTCAGCGATGTGCAGGATGGCTGCGCCAGCCCGCTGTACCCGGAAAGCGCCAGCACCGATACCGGTCTGGGCGGCGGCGCAGGGGACGGCACGACCGATGCGGGGGGCGGCGCAGTCGGCTTCACGCGCCCGATCCTCGCGCCGACGGGCGTGCTGAACCCGAATCTGTCGGCGGAGGCGGCGGTCTTCATCGGCGCGCGACCGAGCGAAAATTTCCGCTCGCAGACGCCCGGACTGATCTTCGCCGAATGCAACAACTATCCGCTGGCAAATCCCGGCATCATCTACGACAGCGACCGCATCACGATCTACTGGTCATGGTGGGCGCGGACGCTCGATCAGATCGCGCAGCACCGCGCCAACGCGCAGTATTCCGTCCGGCTCAACACCGGGACATTCAACGAAGTCCGCGTCAGCGAACCCGTTCGCCGCACCGCCAACTACTGGATTTTCTACACGGTCGATGTCGGCAATCTGCGCCCTGGTCATTACGAAATCGAATACCGCGTCACCTGGCGCGAACCGATCTTCGACGGCTTCGAACGCTTCGGCCCCGGCACGGAGAACGTCCAGCTTGCCGCCAACTGCAATTTCAACGTCCGCCCGAACCCGGACGGGGTCTCCGTCGTTTACAACAATGCGTTCACGCCGACGGACTTCCCAGTTCACAGCCTGGTCAACGAATAGGCGCGGCTCACAGCGCGTTTCACGCCCTCAGCGCAGCTTCTCGACCGCCAGGGCGTAAACCGCCTTGCGATCCCAGCCCGACGCCGCTGCGACGGTCTTTGCTGCCGTGCTGAGCGGATCGCCGGCGTCAAGCCGCGTTTGCAGGGCAGCCAAGACCTGCTCCGCGTCCCACTGCGCGGTCTGCTCTGGCGGCGCGCCCTCGACGATGATCACGATCTCCCCGCGCGGCTCATGCGCCTGAAACTGCGCCAGCACCTGGCGCGCTGTTCCACGCACATATTCCTCATGCAGCTTGGTCAGTTCGCGCCCAACGCAGACGCGGCGGTCACCGAGCGCCTCAATCAGCGCGGCGAGCGTGTCGGTCAGGCGGTTCGGGCTTTCGTAAAAGATCAGCGTGCGCGGTTGGCGGGCGAGACCGGCTAGCGCCGTCCGCAGGGCGCGGTCTTTTTTGGGCAGGAAGCCGACGAAAACGAAGCCATCCGTTGGCAGACCGGACGCCGCCAGCGCCGTGATCGCCGCGCACGCGCCGGGCAGCGCCTCGACTCGGACGCTGCGCGCGACCGCCGCCGCGATCAGCGCCGCGCCTGGATCGCTGATGCCCGGCGTCCCCGCATCGCTAACCAGCGCGACATCGCCCATCGCCAGCGCATCGAAGATGGCGTCGAGCTTGAGGCGCTCATTGTGCTGATGATAGCTGGTCAGCGGCGTTTTGATGTCGAAGTGATCGAGCAGGATGCGGGTCGTGCGCGTGTCCTCAGCGGCGATCAGGCTGACCTGGCGCAGCACGCGCAGCGCCCGCAGCGTGATGTCGTCCAGATTGCCGATGGGCGTCGGGACGACATAGAGCGTGTTAGCCATAGATGTCGGTGCGGCGGTCGTCGAAGACGGGGATGCGCGCGCGAATGGTATCGACGTAATCCAGGTCGATATCGATCGTCGCCAGACCGGGATGCTCGCCCAGTTCGACCAGCACCTTGCCCCACGGATCGATGACGGCAGAATGCCCACCGAAAATTTTATCGCCGGTCTTGCCGGCGCTGTTGGTGGCGACGATGAATGCCTGATTCTCGATCGCCCGCGCCTGCAAGAGCGCGCACCAGTGATCGATGCGCTCGATGGGCCACTCCGCTGGGATGATGATCAGCTTCGCGCCCTGGACGGCGTAGCGGCGCAGCAGCTCCGGGAAGCGCAGGTCGTAGCAGATGGCGATGCCAGTCAAGCCCCAGGGCAGCTCCATCAACAAGGGCGCGCTGCCCGGCTGAAGCCAGCGATCTTCGTCCATCCCTTTGAACAGGTGGATTTTGCGATAGACGCCCATCAGACGCCCATTGGCGGCGACAAAGGTGGCGCTGTTGGAGACCTGTAAGCCGCGCTTTTCCAGTAGCGAGCCGACAACACTGATTTTATTCTGCGTCGCCCACGTGCTGACCTGAGCGAACACGCCGACGTTGAGTTCGGTCGAGAGTTCCTTCGCTTGTTCGAGCGCGTAACCAGTCGCCCAGAGTTCAGGCAGCACCACCAGGTGCGATCCGCGCCGCGCCGCCTCGACCACCAAGTCTTCGGCGGTCTTGGTGTTCCTGCGCAGGTCGCCGATGGCGATGTTCATCTGCCCCAGGCTGACGGTCAGTTTTGGCATGGTCACTTCATCCTTTCATTACAATCGGTCTTTCAGACGGCGCGCCAGTCGAGAACGGCGGCGCGCTCGCGCCAGTGGGCCGCGACTCGCTCGACGATCTGCGCTTCGTCCATCGCGCTGGTGTCGATCACATCGTGCGGATCGACGCGCTGGCGGACTGCCCACTCGCGCCGGATGACGCCGAGCGCCTGCGCGCGCTCGCGCGGGTCGTGATAGCGCGCGCCGAGCGCCAGATGCAGCCGCTGAAGCACGGTATCGAGCGCCGCGACCAGGCAGATGACCGTGCCAGTGGCGCTGAGCAGCTCAAAATGCCCATTGCGGCAGAGCGCCGCGCCGCTGACGTGGATCAGCGTCCCGCGATAGAGCGCCAGATCGCCGACGATCTCGTTTTCGAGCATTTTGAGGCGCGCTTCGCCGAAGCGCAGGCGCAGTTCTGCCTGATCGGCTCCGGCGCGCCGCTCCAGCTCGGTCTGAAAATCGACAAATCCCAGCCGCAGCCGCTCCGCAGCGCGGCGGGCGACGACCAACTGCGCCGGACCGAGATAGCCGGTCAAGATGCAGTTCTGGTCGATGGCGGACGGTGACGCGAACATGGCTCAGTCCCGCCATCCTGGAAACCAGGCGTCAAGCACGGCGGGCAGATCGTCAAAGGTGGAAAGCGCAGCGTCAGGATTGATCAGGGCGCTGCCATCCTGAACGCGCGAGGTGATGCGCAGCACTGCCTTGAGGCCGGCGCGCTGCGCGCCGAGAATGTCGGCATGGAGATCATCACCGACGAAGACGGCTTCATGCGGCGCGACGCCGGCGCATTCGAGCGCGGCTTTGAAGATGTACGGATGCGGCTTGAGATAGCCAACATCCGCCGCTGACAGACGGCATGATGGGAAGAAATCGAGCAGGCGGTGGGTGCGCAGCTCGATCTCGCGCAGCGCCATCGGCTGGTAGGCATTGGTGACGATGCCGACGCCGATGCCGTGATCGTGCAGCAGCTTCAGACACGGCGGCACATCGGGAAAGATGACCGTGCCGCTGATCGCGTCCCAGTTATAGGCGAACATACAGCGCTCGGCATCAATCGCATTGGGCGGCACGCCGAGCGCGACCGCCGTCTCGAACAGCAGCCGACCGAGATGCGGCGCGCGCAAATCCTGGCGCGCCTGCGCCCATGCTTGGGTCGTCCGATCGCGCAGTTCGCGGGCGAAGGCGTCGAGTTCAACTGTATACCCCGCCTGATCGCGCAGATAGTCGATCACGCCGCCGATGTGGCGCGCTTCGAGTTCCGCCCAGTCATCGTCGAAGCCGCTCCAATCGAGCAGCGTGTCGTCCATGTCAAACAGCACCGCCTTCAATGCAGCCATGCGCCCTACGCCTCGACCGCCGCCGCCCGCCACGAGAGCAGCAGATCGTCAATACCGGGCTGAAGCTGCGTGAAGCGCGGCGTCCAGCCGAGCGAGGACTGCGCCGGAGCCGGATCGCCGACGATGGAGAGCGCCAGCAGCCCATGCTGAAGCCGCGTCGCCGGACTGATCGCCGCCAGCCCGCGCGCCACCAGCGGCGGGAGGCTCATCAGGCTCATCCCCTGTGCAGCGGCAAAGCGCGCTGCAAACTCGGCGGGCGAAGCCAACTCCCCGCCGCAGATGTCGAGCGTCTGACCGCTGATCGCGCTCTCAACCGCCCTGACGACCGCGCTGGCGGCGTCCGCCGTGTGGATGAAGCCGGCGCGCGCGCCGTGCGGATGGGCGGTGTCGGTGTGACCATGGGCGGCGGGGAGCGCGCCCACATAGATCGGGCGGCCCATCTGAATGGCGCTCGCCAATGCCCGCAGATCGTCGGAGTCCGCGCCGTAGGCACAGCCGAAGCGCAGCACCAGCGCGGGGATGCCGCTCGCCAGCGCGGCGGACTCGGCGGCGCGCAGCGCCTCAACGATGGCGATGATCTCGGCGGGCGGCGGGTGTTCGCCGCCTGTGTCCACGCCCGCCAGCAGCGCGCTGCCGAAGACCAGATGGACGGCATCCGCCGCTTTCGCCGCCTCGACGATGGCGTGACCGACGGCGCGCACGGCGTTGGCGTTCCAGGTCGGACGGCTGAACGGCGCGATGTTGTGGCGCGTCGTCTCCAGATGGACGATGATGCGGGCGTCCGCCGCCGCAATCGCGCTGCGCAGCTCGCCAGCGCGGGTGGGATCGGGATAGGCGGGCAGCCCGCCGTCAGCGCGCACTTTGACCGCGCCGCTGCTGCCCTCGGTCGCGCCGACGACGCAGTATCCAGCGCGGACAAGCTGGCGGACAGTCTCGCGCCCGATGGGGGTGGTCGCCCCAGTGAGGAAGACGTTCTTGCTGTTCTCGTCTGGCATGAAGTCGCTCTCAGTTTTGGCTAACAGAACGCCCCGATTATGCCATTAATCGGGGCAGTGGGACAAGGGACGCCTAGCTCAAGCTGGCGGCGCAGGCAGGTTAAGTCCGTATGATGGAGCCTAGGATGCTTCTCAGCGCTATTTATAGCATAGCACGGGTTTCGCATTTGCATAGGCACAAATGTTCGCCCCAATTTCCAGGGGGGTGCGCTTAGGGCTGTGGCTCTCCCATCCCCGATCACGCGCCGTCGGATGGAATGCCCCAGGCGTAGACCGCGCCGGCGGCATCGAAGAGCAGCAGCAAGCGTCCATCGGGCGTCCAGCGGACGGCGAAGATGCGCAACGGCGCGTCTTGCGGCAGGCGCAGATCGCCGCGCGCAACGGTCTGGGCGCTGATGTTGGTCATGTCCCAGAAGACGGGGGCGGTGTCGAGGGCGGCGGTGGTTAAGAGCGCGCCATCGGGCGAAAAGCCAGCGCTGACCGTGTTCCCGGTGACACCGGGCAGGCGCAGCGGCGCGGCGGGCGGCGCGTCCGGCGGGGCGTTGACGGCGGGAGTCGTCGCCCACAAGAAGATGCCGCGCCCCGATCCGCCGAGCAGATAATCCCCGGCGGGCGAGAACATCAGCGGGTCAGCGGTCGGATTGTCGAGGCTGAAGAGCGGGATGAGGCGGTTCGAGTCCGGCAGCCAGAGGCGCGCGTCGGTCAGTGTGCCGATGGCGATGGGCGATCCGGCGGGCGCAAACGCCAGCGCGCCGACAATCACGCCGTCGTTATGGACTTCGGCAAGCGGCGTTCGCGTCGCCCAGTCCCACAGGCGCACCAGTCCGCCGCCATCGGCTGTCGCCAGGCGCGTCCCATCGCGGGAAAAAGCCAGCGCCGCGATCTGACCATTGTGCGCGGTGATGGTGACGCGGGCGCGGCGTTCAAACGCATCCCACACGCGCACCGCGCCATCGGCGCCGCCAAAGGCGAAGAAGCCATTTTCCTCATCATAGGCGTACACGTTCGCATACGGCTGGTAGCCGGTAAAGCCGCCGATGACGCCGCCCGTTTCGGCATTCAGAATATCGACCAAGCCATCATTGTTGAGGGCGTAGAGTTCGGTCTTGTCGGGGGAATAGAAAAGGCGGGTGTAATCGACGCGGGCGGTCTGGAAGATGAGCGCGCCGGTGATCAAATCCCAAGCAAGCACCTGCGTATTGTTGAGGACGGCGAGGCGCGTGCCGTCGGGAGAGACCGCCGATGCAAAGGCGGTGCTGGGGACAGCGGGCGGGTCAAGGCGACCGAGCAGGCGCGTCTGATCGGCGGTTCCGCGCCGGATCGGGTCGCCTGCTTCGATCCAGGCTGGGGCAGGCGGCAGGGTTGGACTGCGGAGGGGCTGAGTCGGTTGGGCTGGAGGGACAGGCGCGGCGGGCTGACAAGCCGCCAGAGTCAGCAGCAGCGTTAGCAGCGCTGTCAAGCGCTTCATTGGTCGTCCACCGCAATCACCAGCGCGCCGGCGCGCAAATCCATGTTGGCGACGGCGATGCCGTAAGTGGGAATCTGCTCCAAGCCGCACTCGCCTTCGAACGGCTCGACCTCACTGTTTTCGTTGAGATCGAAGCCGCTGATGACGCGCTGAGCGATATCCGTCGACTCGGCGCGGTCGTCAGCGACCGCTTCAAGCGACTCAGCGGCAAGCAGAGCTTCTTCCAGCGCAATGACTCGATCCGCCCAGGCGCGGGCATTGGCGACACAGACGCGGATCAGCTCCAACTGCGACTGCAGGGCGATGGTCGCGCCTGGCGCTTGGGCGGCGGCGGACAGCTCCTCTTCAATCCGGTCGAGGAAGTAATAGACGCCAACGCCGCGCCCGGGATTTTCGCCGCGTCCGTTGCCGTCGAGGTCGAGCTGCGTGCCGCGCAGGATGTTGATGGTGTGTTCGGCGTGAATTTTCATCGCGCCGACGGTGGACGAGCCAGCGGCTAAGCCGGCATGCTGACGGGCGATGCGCGCCTCGGTGATCGCGCCGTCGAGCAGGCTGCGCCCATTGAAGCCGTCGGCGGCGGCGATCAGGATAGCGCTGAGCGCCTGCGGGACGCGCAGCGGCGTCGCCCCGCTGTAGACGATCTCGCCCTGTGGTTGTGCCTCCCCCATCCGCTGTTCCATGCTGATGCTGACAGCAAAATAGAGCGTTGCCAGATTACGCGCCTGGGGATCGATGTAAGTCAGCAGCCCCTGACCGAGCGAGTCGACGCGCAGCTCGCCGAGGTTGAGCGGCGGAGCCTGTGGGTCGATGGGGATCAGCCAAGCGACATAGCTGGTTCCGCTGGTGGGCTGGCGCAGCCGCTCGACGCGCAGATTGATCGTGTCGCCAACTGCGGCGGTCGTGCCGAAGCTCAGGCGGCCGAAACTGCCGATGATTGTGGGCGCGGCGGTTGGCGCGCGAGTCGACACGGGCGGCGCGGATGGGATCAGGACTGCCTGCGGCGTCTGCTGAGAAAACGTGATCAGGATGACCACCAGGATCGCGACCAGCAGCAGGATGATGACGACGCCGACGGCAATGATGAGAGGACTGAAGCCCAACTGCCGGATGACAGTCGGTTGCTGCATGGCAGTCGGGGTGGTGTAGACGCTGGCGGCGGGCGTCTGGGCGTAGGGCTGCGCCGCTGAGTGCGCTTCGGGCGGCGTATGCGAAATGATCGGCGTCGGCACCTCTTCGCGCAGTGGCGCGCCGCCGCGGCTCGGCGGTCGGGGATCGATGAGCGTATCGCCGCCAACATCGTAGATGGCGGCGCGGGTGATGGGCAGCGGCTTGCCTTCGATGGCGCGGCGGAAATCGTGCAGCAGCGCGGTCGCGGTCTGGTAGCGCAGTTGGGGGTCTTTCGCCAGCGCGCGGCGCATCACGTCGTCGAGCGCGGACGGCAGACTGGGGCGAACGCTGCTCAGATTGGGGATCGGCGCGTTGATCTGTTTGAAGACCAACTGCATCGGCGTGTCCGCCTGAAAGGGCGGCTTGCCCGCCAACATCTCGAAGACCACCACGCCGAGGGAATAGATATCGCTGCGGCTGTCCACCTCCAGCCCCTGCCCCTGTTCTGGGGACATATACGCCGGCGTCCCCATCAAGCCGCCGGTGGCAGTCAGTCCGCTGCTGGTTTCGAGCATCTTGACGATGCCAAAATCCGCCAGCGCAGCGAAGCCTTCGCGGTCGAGCAGGATGTTGTCGGGCTTGATGTCGCGGTGGATGAAGCCCTGGCGGTGCGCGTAGTCGAGGGCGGAGGCAATCGGGCTGAGGATGGCGTCCACTTCAGCAAGCGGCAGCGCGCCGCGCTTGCGCAGACGCTCGCTGAGCGATCCGCCCTCCATCAGCGCCATGACCAGATAGAGGATGTCGTCTTGGCTGCCATAGTCATAGAGCGGGAGGATGTGCGGGTGCTGAAGGCGGGCAATGGTGCGCGCTTCAAGACGGAAGCGCTCGATGAACTGCTCATCCTGACCAGGATGCGGCGGCAGCACCTTGATGGCGACGTAGCGCTCAATGTCCGGCTGATAGCCCTTGTAGACCGTCGCCATACCGCCTTTGCCGATCAGGGCGGTGATTTCATATTTGCCGAGTGTGCGCCCGATCAGCGAACTGGACACTGGTTCTTTTCCTTCCCACAATGCGCATTCAATGTCATAGGGCGTAGGCGGCTTTCCAGCTCATCGCGCAGGCTGAGGTAGCTCTCATACCGCGATGGGGCGAGGACGCCCGCTGCCAGCGCCTCGCGGACGGCGCAGCCCGGTTCATGCCGATGGGTGCAGTCGCGGAAGCGGCACGCCGACACCAGCGGGGCGATCTCGCGGAAGTAGCCGTCCAGCTCGGTCGGCTCAACATCCCAGAGCGCGAGCTGGCGAATGCCCGGCGTATCGGCAAGATACCCGCCGGACTCCAGCTTCACAAGCTGGCTGTCGCGGGTGGTGTGGACGCCTTCCTGATGATAACGGCTGACCGCCCTGACCGCCCGACCGAGATTCGGGCTGAGCGCGTTGAGCAGGCTGGTCTTGCCGACGCCGGAGGGTCCAGTGAAGACCGAAAGCTGATCTTTAAGTTCGGCGCGCAGCGCCTCAACGCCCGCGCCGGTGTGGGCGCTGGTGAGCAGGATCGGGTAGCCCAACTGCTCGTAGAGCGCGAATGGGCAGCGGGCATCGCCAGCGACGAGGTCGATTTTATTGATGACCAGGGTGATGCGGGGGATGCCGGCGCGTTCGCCGACGACAAGGAAACGGTCGATCATGCGGCAGTTCGGGGCGGGCTGGGCGGCAGCAAAGACGAAGAAAGCATGATCGACGTTGGCGACGATGACATGCTCGCGCTCCGGCGATCCGGCTCCGCGCGCGCCGTCCGTGCGGACGGCGCGCGAGATCGCGCTGCGGCGCGGCTGGACTGCCTCGATGCTGCCCGTGCCGTCAGGATAAGCTTCGATGCAGACGCGGTCACCGATAGCGGCGATGTCGGATGCGTGCGCCACTTCCTTCAAACGCCCACGCAGTCGGCAGCGATATATGCGCCCTTCCGCCGTCTCAACCCAGAAAAAACCGCTCTGCTCTTTCACCACCAACCCGCTGATCTGCTGCCCGTCAGCCGTTTGCGTCAATCAGATGCTCCTATTTCACTGCACAACCCCGCCTCGTGTGCCTCTATTGTACACAACTTTACGAGGGCGCGGGGGTGAAGATAAAAACGAATACCAGAGCTTAGCGAACATACGCCGAGGAGGGCAGGATTGGAAGTATGAAAAAAACCTCACCCCTGACTCAGACGGGGTGAGGTCAGTTTGCAGCATTGGGCTGTGCGGCTTACTCCGGCAGCAGCACGCTGTCGATGACGTGGATGACGCCGTTGCGCAGCAGCACGTCGGTTGCCACGACGTTCGCCTGATTGACCTTCAGCGTCTCGTCATAAGTGAGCGCCAGGTCAGCGCCGTTGACCGTCGGGAGCGACTCCGGCATCGCGCTCAGGATCATGCCCGATGTGAACGCGCCCGGCACGACGTGGTAGGTCAGGACGGCGGTCAGCGTCTCGGTGTCCGCCAGCAGTGCTTCCGCCGTCACGCCCAACTCTTCCAGCAGCGCCGCAAATGCCGCATCCGTCGGCGCGAAGATGGTGAAAGGTCCGCCGCCGACCAAGACATCGCCCAAGCCCGCCGCGTCCACCGCCGCCGCCAGCACGCTGAATTCCGGCGCAGACGCCGCCAGCGCCTCGGCGACCGTCGGCAGCAGCTCGCCTGTGACCGGATTCACGCCCGTCACAATCGAGCCGTCGCGCAGTCCGTCCAGGATCGCCTGCACCTGCGCGGTCACTTCCGCCGGCACGGGCGCTTCGTTGGCGGGGGCAAAGCCGATGCCGTCATTGGCGACTTCGAGGATGTAGAGGCTGTTTTCCGGGAACGAACCGCCCGCCGCCAGCACTGCGATCATGTCATAGACGCCGTTATCGACGCGCTTGATCGCCGAGGTGATCAGGTTTTCCGCGCCAGGCGTCTCGCCGCTGCCGAAGGTGGTGAAATACTCATCCTGATCGACGCCGATGACCAACGCGCCGCGCGCCGCCGCAAAGGTGATCGCGCCGGAGCCGGTCGGTCCGCCCGCGCCGAGGATGACATCCACGCCCTCGCCCAAGAACTGCTCCGCCGCCGATGCGCCGCGATCAGGGGCGTTGAAGTCATCGATGTAGACGCCCAGCGCCGTCACGTCAGGATTGACATAGCGCACGCCCTGCTCGAAGCCGTTGCGGAACTTGACCACCGGCGGGATCGGAATGCCGTAGACGCCAGCCACCTTGCCGCTCTCGGTCATCAGCGCCGCCATTGCGCCCGCCAAGAAGCCGCCCTGATCCTCGCGGAACTGCAGCCCAACGAGGTTGGGCAGCGCCTCGCTGTGAAACTGATCGACGCCGATGAAGAACACGTTCGGGTAAGTCTTCGCCGCCTGAAGGGTGGCATCGGTGATCAGAAAGCCGACGGTGACGATCACATCGTAGCCTTCGCTGATGCACGCCTCAAAGTTGCTCGCATAATCTGTAGCCGCGACCGTCTCGATATAGGTATTGTCTAAGCCGAAATCCTCAGCGGCGCGCAGCATCCCGTCATAGGCGAATGTGTTGAACGTGCCGTCATTGACTCGCCCCCCCTCATTGGTGATCAGGCAGACGGCGTCGATCTCCGGCTGCGCCAGCGCCGGCGTGATTGCCAACAGGAGAGCAAAGGGAATCATCAGGAACCGAACCAGTGTCATCGCTTACACCTCATTTTATGTACGAAATCGTCTGGGGCATCCGCTGTGACGCAGCCCTCCAGCATGTTAGCCCAATAACCGCTGCTTCGAGCAGTGCGCGTCTTTACATCATTTTCAGCAGTTCGCCGGTGATCGGATCGACGCCGGTCTCAATCGAGCCGTCCTTCAGCCCTTCGAGAATGGCGGTGACTCGTTCGATCACGGCTTCGGGAACATCGGCGTCATGCGGCGGGGCAAAGCCGATGCCGTCATTCGCCGCCGACAGCACGCGCGTGCCGCCGCCGCCGAAGGTTTCCAGATCGCCGTTGACCAGCGCCTTAAGCGACAGATAGACCGACTGGTCAACGCGCTTGACCGCGCTGGTGATGATGTTCTCCGCGCCAGCCGCTTCGCCGCCTAGGAAGGTGGTGAAATATTCGTCCTGGTCAACGCCGATCACCAGCGCGCCCGCCGACGCCGCGAACGCAATCGCGCCCGATCCGGTCGGTCCGCCCGCGCCGAAGATCACGTCCGCGCCTTCGCCGATGAACTGCTCCGCCGCCGATGCGCCGCGATCGCGCGCTGTGAAGCTGTCGATATAGACGCCCAGCACATTGATGTCAGGATTGATGAAGCGCGCGCCCTGCTCAAAACCGTTGCGGAACTTGACCACCGGCGGGATGTCGATGCCGTAGACGCCGGCAATCGTGCCGCTCTCGGTCATCAGGGCTGCCATCGCGCCGACCAGGAAGCCCGCTTCGTCCTCGCGGAACTGCACGCCGACGTAGTTTGTCGGGCTGCCTTCCGGCACGAACTGATCAACGCCGATGAAGAATACATCGGGATTGGCTTCCGCCGCCGCCAGCGTCGCATCGGCGATCAAAAAGCCGACTGTGATGACGGCGTCGTAGCCTTCGTCGACGCAGGTGGCGAGATTGGCTTCATAGTCCGTCTGCGCCTGGGTTTCGATGAAAGTCACTTCGAGATCGAAATCCTCCGCCGCCGCCAGCATCCCTTCATACGCATACTGATTGAACGTGCCATCATTGACGCGCCCGACATCCGTCACCAGACAGACCGACTCGATCAGCGCCTCCTGCGCCGCCGCCGGCGCGACCCATGCTGCCCCGCATAATGCTGCCAGCCCCAACAAGCCCGCCATTTTCATACGCATCGCTTTAGACTCCTTGATTTTAAATTTGTTTTTAAAGACCTGCTTGAACAGCAAGCCAGAATCTTAACGTAATCATCCGGTAAAGCAAAGTGAATTTTCCGACAGGGCGATCAGCTTAAAATCTGTGCGGCTGGGTTAAGGTTTTTTCAATCCCGAATCACAGCGCTAGCAAAAACCCGATCTTCTGCTATAACAGCATTCTTCTAGCATTCGCTGAAGCACGATACCGGCGTCTGCACTTCAATCAGGATGATCCGACACAATGACTCCATTTCAACTTCCCAGGATCGGACTCTGGATCGCGTTGAGCGGCGCGATTTGGCTGCTCATCGGGCAAATCCTGCCAGAGCCGGACATGGCGCTCGCGCTGACTGCGCTCGGCGCCGCGATCTGCGGCACGATTTTATTCGGCGAGGAGCGCCTGCCGTTTATCGCGTTCGCGCTGGCGATGCTGCTGGTGACCAGAGTGATCGACTTTCAGCATCTGATCGAAGGCGCGGAGTGGGTGCTGTTCGTCAAGCTGGTTGCGCTGCTGACGTGGGTCGAGCTGCTCTATTCGAGCGGCTATTTCAAGACGATGATCGAGCGCCTGCTTCCGAAAGGCTTGAAAGGCACGGCGCTGCTCGCCGTTCTGAGCGCGATGGCGTTCGTCTCCGCCGCCTTGATCGACGAGGTCAATTCGATTGTCATCATCTACATGCTGACGCGCGCGGTCGTCGGCTTCGTCGACGGCAGATTTTTGATGGACGATCAGGACTGGGGCAAGACCACCGTCTCGCTGGTCTCCTCGACCAACATCGGCTCGCAGCTTTTGCCGCTCGGCAACCCCGTTGGCATCGCCATCGCTTCCATCGCCGGCTTCACGGCGGTGGACTTCATTCAGTTCGCCTGGCTGCCCGCTGCGCTGACATTGGCAGCCTATTTTCTGCTGACGCGGCGCTTCTACCCGCAGCTTGTGCGCAATTTTGGGCGCGTGGTGGTCGAAGAAAAGGACTTTCAGCGTCTTGAAGCGGCAGGGTTTCCCGCTCAGATGGAATACAAAGTCATCCAAGCTGTCATCAACGGAAGCGAGCATCAAGCTGCCAGCGCCGCGCCTCCGTTCTGGCTGCTCAATCTGCTGTTCATCTTTGGTGTCATCGGGCTGGTCATCGCTCAGCCCATCGCGCTGTCGCTGGGCTACCCCGGCACGACCGGCACGGGCATCGTGGCGCTTTTACTGTGGGGCGTCACGCTGTACACCGCCAGCGTCTTCGGTGAGGACAATGAGCGGCTGCTGAAAAAGCTCCCCTGGAGTACGCTGCTGTTCATCGTCTTTCTGTTCGCGATTGCCCACGTGCTGGAGGCGACCGGCATCACCGAACTGGTCGCCAACAGCCTGTTTGAGCTGATCGGGACAAACTCGCTGGTCTGGGTGCTTGCGATTGCGCTGGTCGGCGGGCTGGTCACGGCAGTGATGGACAATGTGATCGCCATCGCCATTCTAAGCGGCATCATCCACGAGCTGGAGGCGCTGGGGCTGTCGGTGACGGCGCTGTGGTTTGCGCTGTTGGCGGCGGGCGTGGTCGCCGCCAATTCCACGCCGATCGGCTCCGCCGCCAACATCATCGCTAACGCCAAAGCGAAGCTCTCATGGGGGCAGTGGTGGCGGTACGGCGGCTGGCTTGCGCCCATTGTGACGCTGATCAACATCGCCGCGCTGTATGTCTGGATCGTGCTGATCCTGGGGCGATGATCGCCGCCGGACTTGAGCGTTTGCCGTCGATCATTATATACTTATCTCGTTTCATCAGCGCGACTATCAGGACGGAGCGAGTGTATGCGCGTTGCGGTACTCCAGGATCAATTGGCTAAGGCACTGGGCATGGTCAGCCGCGCCGTTGAATCGCGCTCGAATCTGCCCGTGCTGCAAAATGTGCTGCTGGCAACCGACGACACCCAGCTTCGTCTGTCAGCGACCAATCTGGAGATGAGCATCAGCACCAGCATCGGTGCAAAAGTCGAGCGGGCGGGGGCGATCACTCTGCCGGCACGGACGTTTTTTGAGCTGGTCAACGCGCTGTCGCCGGAGCGGGTCGATCTGACGCTGGACGCCGCGACTCAGACGGTCAATGTCCGCTGCGGCGCGACCAACAGCAACATTCGCGGGATCGCCGCCACCGAGTTTCCGGTGCTGCCGCAGATTGGCGAGATCGACACGGCGCTGCCCGCCAATCTGCTCAAGGACATGATCCGCCACACTGAGTTTGCGACCGCTGCCGAGGACAGCCGCCCGATCCTGACCGGCATCTACGTGCATTTCGACGGCGATCATCTGACGTTCGCGGCGGCGGATGGCTACCGGCTGGCGGTGCGGACGGCAAAAGTCGAGACGCCCTTCGATCAGTCCCGCGAAGTGGTGATCCCAGTCAAGGCGATGCGCGAGCTTGCGCGCATCATCCCCGACGATGAAACGCTGGTCAGCCTCAGCCTGCCGACCGAGCGCAGCCTAGCGCTCTTTGCCATCGGCGGCACGGTCATCTCCACGCAGCTTCTCGAGGGGCGCTTCCCCGATTTCGGGGCGATCATCCCCAAAAGCTACAGCACGTCGATGGTGGTCTCGTCCATCGATCTGCTGCGGGCGTGCCGCCGCGCCGAGATTTTCGCCCGCGACAACAACTACAGCGCGCGCCTGATGATCAAGCCGCCCGCCAGCGCCGGCGAGCGCGGCGAGATCGTCGTCATCGGGCGCAGCACCGAGCGCGGCGACAATGAAGGGATCGTCGATGCCTCGATTGAGGGCGAAGCGATGGAGGTCGCGTTCAATATCAAGTATCTGATCGATGTGCTGAGCGCGATGGACACGTCCAACGATCCGAGCATCGTCATCGAGAGCAAAGGCGCGTCGCATCCTGGCGTGCTGCGTCCCGCCAACCGCGACGACTTCATCTACGTCGTCATGCCGATGAGCCTGTCACGGTGAGCGCCGCGCCGCCTCAGAACAGCCGCATCTGCGCTGGGGCATCGCCGTCTGCATTGAGCTTGATCGGCTTGGGCGGCAGCAGACCGCGCGCCGCCAGCCACGCCGGATCAGGCCCCTCCCAGCCATACGCCGCCAGATCGACCGCCTCCGAATCGGGCGGCATGACGCCCTCAGCGCGCAACCGACCGCGCTGCAGCGCCGCGCCTTCGCTGTTCTCTGGCAGACTGCTCGTGCCGCGCACATTGATCACCCGATGCCAGGGGATATTTGGGTCATCGACCAAGGAGACGCGGTTGAGCGCATCCCCGACCCAGCGCGCGCCCAATCTGGCGTAATCCTCCGGCTTGACGCCCTCCGGGGGCGGGATCATCGACGCCACCTGGCTGAAGGTGGTCACACGACCAGCGGGAACCTGCCTGACGATCTCCCACACCAGCGCGTAGAACCCCGGTCGATCCGGTAAGATGATAGACATGGCGCATTCCTCATTCCTTGTGCCTGCAACTTCGAGGCTTGATCTTGGCGGCGCGTCTGGCTATACTATTGACATATGCCAAGGTAGCTCAGTTGGTAGAGCAACGCACTGAAAATGCGTGGGTCCCCAGTTCAAGTCTGGGCTTTGGCATCTCAAAAACGCCTCCCATTGGGCGTTTTTCGATCTATCTGACCGGAGCCAGCCGCAGCCGCGACCGCCGATGATAGACCGCCCACTCGATCAACAGCACGATCAGCCCCAGCAGCGCCAGCGCGCTCCATAATTCGCGCTGCCCGATCTCCTCGACCGCTCCCGCCTGCGGAATGACCGTCCCGCCCAGCGTCAGTTCAAGGCGCGGCGCAATCGCGCTCTCATTCGGGTCGAACAGGTTGACGGCAAACAGCGCCGACTCGACCACCGCGCCCGCGCGCAGCGCTTCCAGCCGATACAGCCCTAACTGACCCGTCTCGGCGAAAACCAGCGCTGATCCCGGCGTCAGCTCGCGCCGAGTCCCATCCGGCAGCGTCACGCGCAGCGCGTCGGCGTTTGGCGGCAGGCGCAGCGCCAGCGCAGCGCCGGGGCGGAATGCCGTCTCCGCAGCCTGAATCAGGCTGGGCGGCGCGTACCACTCGATCAGCGACGCCATCAGCACCGGAAACGCGATTTGCAGCGGCAGATCGGAGTCGCGCAGATCGAAGGACAAGAGCGCGATCTGCTGCCCCGCCACCTCGCCCGCCAGCAGCAGCGCGCCGCCGTCCGCCTCGATCAGCGCCTCCGCCCAGGGCGCGCGCACCGCCTTGTAGCGCAGCAGATTGACCGCGCTGAAATCGACGAAGGTCATGCGCGGATCGCCGCGCTGAACGCGAATCGTCCCGCTCATGTCGATCAGCCCGCCGACCTCAAACAGCGGCGTCGAGACCGTCGGGTTGATGATCAGCAGATCGCCATCCGTCGGCAGGACGGGCGGCTGCCAGCCGTCGAAGATGTACAGATCGTAGCCTGTGCCGGGCAGACCGAGCGCCGGATCGCCGCGAAACGGCTGGATGCCGGGGATGATGCGCAAGACCTGCTCCAGAAACAGGTTGCCGTCGGTCATGACCAGGGCGCGGCGCGCGTCCGTCTGCGGGGCGAGCGCGTAGGCGCGGTCATCGGTCGGCAGATGATCGACAAACGGCGAATTGCTCGGTCGGGTGAGCGCCGCCTCAATGACGGTGAAGCCGGCTGGCAGCGCCGCCGACACGATCGGCAGCGATCCGCGCGCGGGGATCGTGTAGCGCTCGGCGGTCGCCAATGCGCCGTCAATGCGCAGGGAAAAGATTGTGTCTGCATCCTGATCGCTGTAATTGACGATCTGGGCGAACAACTGCGGCGGCTGATTGGGCTGCGCGCGCGTCGCCAGCGCCGCAATCGCCAAGTTGTCGCCCGCCTGCCCGACCGGAATGTAGCGGAGGGCGCCCGGGATCGGCGGCAGATCGGCGGCGCGCCCCAGCCCGCCGTCGCTGATGATGATCATCGAGACGGCATCCGCCGCCGATTCGCCGAGCGCGCCCGCCGCCGCCAGCGTCAGCGCGGCATTCCAGTCGGCGCTTTCGCTGCTCGGCAGCACCGACTCGACCGCCGCGCGCAGCGCCGCCCGATCCCCGGTGTAGCCTGCCATGACCTGCGGCTGCGCCGCGGCGCGGATGATCGTCATGCGATCATCCGCGCCCATCGTGTCGATGATGTCGATGGCGCGGCGCTTGGCGTCGTCCAAGCGCGTTCCATCAGGAACATCGGTCGCGTTCATGCTGGCGGACGCATCGAGAATGACCGCGATCCGCCCCGCGCTGACCGCCGGCACGGTGATATACGGTCGCGCCAGCGCCAGCGTCAGCAGCGCCAGGATCAAAAGCTGCAAGAGCAGCAGCAGATTGCGCCGCAGCCGCTGCCAGGGTGTGTTGGCTTCGCGATCCTGCAAGAGCTGACGCCAGAGCAGGTTGCTGCTGACGACGATCTCGCGCCGCCGCAGCCGCAGCATGTAGAGCAGGATGATCGGGATGCTCAGCAAGCCAACCAGCAGCGCCAATGGGGTTAAGAATGCCATCTCGCTTGTGCCTCAAAAAAACGCAACGCCGCCGCTCACAGATGCTTCTCTCATTTGATCACGCCGAGCTTGCGCAGATCGAACAAAATCACCCCCTCCCACGCCTGATCGGTCGTGACGGGGATGTAGTGCGCGCCGCGCCGGCGGCATTCCATCCGCAGCGAGTCGCGCCACTGCTCGACGCGCCGGCGGTACAGATCGCGCAGCCCATCATCGACGCTGACCTCCTGCGCCGATCCGGTTTCGCTGTCGATCAGGCGCAGATCGCCCAACAGCGGCGGCTCGACTTCCTCCGGCGCAAGCACATGCAGCAGCGCCACTTCATGGCCTTTGCCAACCAGCGCGTTCAGCCCATCGGCAAAGCCCGACGGCGCGAACAGATCGCTGATGACCACCACCAGCCCGCGCCGCACCGTCCGCAGGGCGTAATGCTTGAGCGCTGCATTCAGATCGACCGCGCCGCGCGCCTCCAGCCCGCCGATGAATTTCAGCAGCGCCGCGCCATAGCCGCGCCCGCGCGCGGGTCCGAAGTGCAGCGCCCCGTCCGAATCGCGCTCATTGGGGACGGTGAATGCCGTCACCATGAGCCGATCATCCGTCGTCAGCGAGACATACGCTAAGCCCGCCAGCAGCCGCTGCGCGAACGCGAATTTGTGATGTTCTGCGCTGCCGCCTTCGCCGCCATCGGGGAAATTCATGCTGGCGGACGCATCGAGCAGCAGATGGACGGCTAAATCCTCTTCGTCCTCATACAGCTTGGTCAGCGGACGTTCAAGCCGAGCGTAGATGTTCCAGTCAAGGCGGCGCAAGTCGTCGCCAGGGGCGTAGTTGCGATAGTCGGCGAACTCAACGCTCGTCCCGCGCTTGACCGAGCGCCGTTCGCCCTTGATCGCGCCCGCGCGGACGCGGCTGGCGTGGAGCATGAGCTGTTCGAGCTTGCGCCGAGTCGAGTCGTCAAACAGCGCATGGGTCATGGGAAGTTCATCTCATCCATTATATGTCGTCCTCGGCAGCGTTTTGATCACCTCGGCGATGATGGCATCGGGGCGAACCGCCTCCGCCAAGCCCTCGAAATTCAGCAGCAGGCGATGCCGCAGCGCCGCTGGCGCGACCGCGTGGACATCCTCAAACGCGACATTGTAGCGCCCTTCGAGCAGGGCATGGATTTTCGCGCCCATGATGATCGACTGCGCGCCACGCGGTGACGCGCCATAGCGGACATATTCGCGCACCATGCGCGGCGCAGACTGGTTGTCCGGGTGGGTCGCCAGCACCAACCGCGCCACATATTCGGTGACATGCGACGCCACCGGCGCATTGAGCGCCAGCTTGCCCATGCCGATCACCTGCGCGCCATCCGCGACCTTGCTCGCGCGCGGTTCCGCCGCCCCGGTCGTCCGATCCAGAATGCCGATCAGATCGTCCAGCGCTGGAAACGACACATTGACTTTGAACATGAAGCGGTCGAGCTGCGCTTCTGGCAGCGGATACGTCCCCTCCATCTCCAGCGGATTCTGAGTCGCCAGCACGAAGAACGGCGGCTCCAGTTTGTAGCTGCGATTGGCGACGGTGACGGTCTTTTCCTGCATCGCTTCGAGCAGGGCGGACTGGGTCTTGGGTGTGGCGCGGTTGATCTCGTCCGCCAGGATCAAATTGGCGAACACCGGACCGGCCTGAAAGCGAAAGGCGCGCCGCCCATCTTCCTGTTCTTCTAAAATGTCCGTCCCGACGATGTCCGACGGCATCAGGTCGGGTGTGAACTGGATGCGGGCGAACTTCAGGTCGAGCGCGTCCGCCATCGTCTTGATGAGCATCGTCTTGCCCAAGCCCGGCACGCCTTCCAAGAGCGCGTGCCGCCCTGCCAGGATGCAGATCAGGACGCTGCGCACCGCCTCATCCTGCCCGACCATCACGCGCTTGACCTCGCGCTCAATCGCCTGCGCCAGTGCGCTGAACTGCTCCAGCGAGACCGCCTCAATCGGTGTGTTCGACATGGTTGTTCATCCTCTCACTCACCCCGTCCTCGTGGTTCGAGGGACGTGAAATATTCGCGGACGACATCGCGCAGACCGAGCGGGACATAGCCGCTGTCGAGCGCGCGGTTGGCAGCGCCTCGGTAATCGCCAAAGACATCGGCATACGGCACGAGCGACTGTCCAGCGGGATTGCTGGCGAATTCGCCCTCAGTCACCGGCAGCCCATCGGGGCTGCTCTCAAGCTCGATGGTCGTGTCGCCGGGTTCGCCCCCGATGCGGCGCGGCGCGTAGACCTGCTCGAAGTCGCTCTGTCCCTGCCCATCGGGATTGTTGCTCGCCTGAAGCTGACCGCCGTCCATCGGCGACTGCTGCATGGCGGTGTCCGCGCCGGCGCTGCCAGGCTGATCGCCCGCGCCGCTGCCCGCTGAGCCAAGCCCGGAGCGCAGATCGTCCTCCACGCCGGACTGTCCCTGCATTCCGGCGGCGGGCTGGCTGCTGTCAGCTTGTTCGCCCATCTGCCCAGTCTGCCCCTGCGCGCCCGGCTGTCCGCTCTGCGACTGCTGGCTCTGCTGTCCTGCCTGACTCTGCGCTCCCGATTGGCTGCCGGACTCGGCGGGCGAGTTCTGCCCGTTCTGACTTTGCTGTCCAGACTGCTGCTGTCCACTTGGCTGCTGATTATTCGACTGCCCGCCGACCTGATCCGCCGCCTGCTGCGCCCGCTGCGCCTGACTTTGCGCCTGCTGCGCGGCGTTCTGTGCCTGCTGCGCGGCGTTCTCAGCGCGCTGCGTCTGCTGCTGAGCGTTTTGCAGCGCACTTTGCGCCTGCTGCATCGCCTGCGCCGCCTGATCCATCTGCTGACCTGGCTGCTGCTGCATCACCTGCGCCGCCTGCTGCATCGCCTGCGCCGCCGCCGGATCGATGGATTGAAGCGCCTGCGCGCCCTGCTGAAGCGCGTTCGCCGCCTGCGCCATCTGCTCCGGCGTCATGTTCGCCATCTGCTGCGCCATCTGCGCCATCAGCTCGGACGCGGACATCGACGCGCCAGACTGCCCCATGCCGTCCATGCCATCCATCGTCTGCCGGAGCGCGGCGGCGGCGCTGGCGAGCGCCTGCTGCTGCGTCTGGGCGGAGCGAGTCTGCGCGTCGGCGCGCTCGCGTAGGGCATTTTCCGCGCTGGACAGCGCCGCAAACGCTTCCTCTGGCGAAATATTGGCGCGGTCGAGCGTGCTGACCGCCGCTTGCAGCGCTTGCAGCAGTTTGCGGCGATCTTCATCGCTCAGCAGCGGATCGACGGCGATCTGCTGTGTCAGATCGCGCAGCGTCTCCGCTGCGTCCTCCAGCGCATCGCGCGCCGCGCCATCGCGGACGACCGCGTCCGCCTGCGGATTGGGCAGAAAAATCAGCAGCGCCGCCGCCAGCGCCAGCAGCAGCGCGATCAGCCAGTCGCGGCGATCCGCCGTCAGCGGCAGGCGGCTGCGCGCATTGACCTGGCTTAAGACCGAAGCAGCATCGTCGATCTGGCGTCCGGTCAGCTCATCGATACTCCGAATCCGTCCCTCGATCAGCTCCAGCGCCGTTGAGAGCCGCTCATCCAGCCCGAATAACACATCAAAGCGCCGCGCATGGACGACCGCGCCGCCGCGCCCCGTCTGCCAGACGCCGACCGCGCCCGCGATCAGCGCGATCAGGACGGCGATCACCGTCAGCGCGGCGATCTCGGCAGGCAGCAGCAGCGGAGTCAGCCGCGCGAGCAGACCTGCCCCCGCGCCGACCGCCAGCCCTGCCGCCAAAAGGCGCGGCAGCCAGCGCAGAAACAGCGCCATCCGTCGGCGCGCTTCCCAACGGCGCACCGCGCCCGTCAGGGCATGATACTGCAGCCTAAAGGCGGTTTGTGTCGCCATCGCGGTTTATCCTTCCACCTGCCCGGCGCGCCGGATCGCCAGCGCGATCAGGATCGCGGCAAGGACGATATACAGCACGCAGAACGGTATCCAGGGCGAGATCATCGGGATAGTGCTGCCGTCGCTCGCCAGCGTCAGCGTCCAGATGCCGACGATCTGCCGCTCGACCAGCAGCGTTTGCGTTTGCAGCGCGGTCGTGATCGGGTTGAGGGCGGCTGCGATCAACCCGGCATACGTCAGCGCCGCTTCGACCGCCGGCGTCACCGATCCGCCGCGAAAGATCAGCTCGCGCGCCAGATTGAGCGCAAACCCGACCAGCGCCGGGATGATGAACATGCCCGCCGCAATCGCGCTGTAAGCGCGGACGCTGGCGGTCAGCGTGCGCGGCAGCAGCACCGAAAACAGCATCCCGACCGCGCCCAGCGCGACCGCCGTCACCAGCAGGATCAGAAATGCGAGCGCGATCTCGATCTCGCTCACCCCGCCAAACAGAAACGCCAGCGATTGCAGCGGGATCGCCGCCAGCAAGAGCAGCACGATGAAGCTGAGCGCCGACTCGAGCTTGCCCAGGATGAACGCCGGACTGCTCAGCAGCGTCGTTTGCAGCAGATCATACGTTTGGCGCTCACGTTCGCCCGTGACCGCGCCCGCTGTGAACGCCGGGGCGATGAAGATGATCAGCAGCATCTCAACGCCGACGATCCCCATGAACAAAACGCGCCCGATCTCGCCCGCCGCCGCTGACCCGGCTGTGCCGAGCGCCGATCCACGCGCAAACGAATTGAAGGTCAGATAGAGCAGCCCGGCGAAGCCGCTCATCAGCCCCAGATACACCGTCAGCAGCGCGAACGCCCGCGCCCCGCGCATCCGCCCGCGCAGTTCCTTGATCATGACCGGGTTGGCGCGCAGGGCATCGTCCCCCCACAGGCGCGGAGTTGCCAGACCGATGATCGCCATCACCAGCGCGCCGGCAGTGAAGCCGAACCCGATCAGCGCGGCGAGATTCAGCACACCAGCGGCGATCAACCCCACCAGCGTCCAGCGTTCGCGTGCCAGCGCGCCGACCATCAGCGCCAGCAGCAGCCCCATATCCAGCAGCAGCAGCATGATCGCCAGCGCCGCCGCCGCATCGCCCGCGCCCGTATACTGGAACAGCAGCAGCGAGCGCAGCGCGTCAAAGCCGCCGGATGCCGCCGCGATCAGCGCGCCGATCAGCGCCAGCAGCGCCGCTGCCCCGCAGATCAGCGCGCCCGTCCGCAGCAGCGCCGCCGCGCCCTGCGCCCGTCGTTCGCCCGCCGATATCAGATCGACGGGCGTGAAAGCCACAGATGGAGACTCGCTCATGATGTCTTTCGATAGATCGTAATCGGAAGGGTTTGCCCGTCGAACTGCGCTGCGACAGCGTAGCCGCGCGCCTCGAAATAACCCGTGTCGATCATCCACTGAAGCACGCAGCAGGTCGAGAGGTTCGGGTCGATCAGATAAATGTCCGGCGCGATCTCATCCCAGACCTGCTCACGGAAGGGCAGGCGGGTCTTTTCGAGATCGGGCATGAAATTCGGGGTCAATGGTGACACGTAGCGATAGTCCGTCAACCATAAATAGTAATAGTGTTCACCCGCAATCACCGCGCCAGGTTCGATATTGTCCAGCACCCACTGCGCGGCGGGCGGAGGCGGCAGCTGCACCGGCGCGCGCTCAAAAGCGCGGATGAGCGGCGTTTGCAGCGTCCAGCCCAGCATCGGCAGCGCGATCAGCGCCCCAACCTTCAGCGCCCCCCGCGTCATGCGCCCGTCCAGTGGGGCGATCATGCCGGCGGCAAGCGCCATGTAGAGCGGCGTCAGCGGCATCGGATAGTGACTCCAGGTTTCGCGCTGCGCCCATCCTAATCCAATATGACACACAATCAGCGCGGATGCTAATGAGAGATCGGTCAGTCTCCGCCGCCAGCACGCCAGCCCGACCGCCGCCAGGATGACCGCCAGCTCAAGCTGGCTGTGCTGCGCGATGCTGCCCAGATGCGCGACGGACGCCGACAGCACGCCGACCAAGTCGCCCGCGCCGCGTCCACGGCGCGCCAGCCTGTCTCCGGCGGCAAGGTGCGGCGCGATTTGCAGCCATGCCACCGCCGCCGCCCCGATCAGCCCGCCGAATCCGAAGGCAGCGCCCTCCAGCGCCCGCCGCCATGTCCGCTGCGCCATCCAGCGCGGGGCATACAGCCCGATCAGCAGCCCGACGCCGAAAATGATGGCGTGATAATGCGCAAACCAGCCGAGTCCTGCCGCCAAGCCCGCCAGCAGATGCCAGATGCGGCGCTCGCGCTGGAGTCCTATGGCATACAGCCAGAGCGCCAGCGCAATCGCCAGCGCCAAGCCCGCGTCATGGCGAATCCGCGCTCCGATCAGGACGTTGGCGCTGGCAAACAGCAGCAGCGCGGCGATCCAGCCCGCCGACCGCCCGTACAGGCGTCCCGCCGCCAGTCCGCCGACGGCTGCGACCGCCAGCGTGAAGGCGAAGCTGTAGAGGCGCGCCTGCCAGAAGCCGACGCCGGCAATCGACAGCCAGAGCGCCATCGGCGCGTAATAGCGCTGGACATCGTGACCGCCGTAGTACATCAGATAGTCGGTGAAGCGCCCTTCGCGCAGCAGCCCCATCACCCAGCCGAGATGCCAGGGTTCGTCGGTGATCTGCATGTCCGGCGCGTAGGACAGGCTCAGCGCCCGCACGACGATCACCACGACAATGCCAGCCGCAAGCGCGATCCACGCGCCGCGCCGGATGCGCACCTCCCCTGTCCACCCGTCCGGGTCGATGGCGCGCAGCAGCGCCGCCCCGATCAGCGCCAGATTGAGCGCCAGATGCGCATACAGCCATTCCGGACGGGCGATCAGTCCGAGTCCGAAGGCGGTCAGCGCCAGCCCAGCCCAAGCCAGGCTCCGCCAGCGGCTCAGGCGCGCCAGGCTCGCGCAGGGCAGCAGCGCGGCTCCGCAGACCGCCAGCGCGCCCGCTAGAGTCAGCCCCGCCAGCAGCAGCAGCGCCCGGCTTTCGAGCTTGCCCGGCTGACCGAGGTAGACCAACAGATGCAGCGCCAGCGCTGCTTGAAATGGGATCAGCCAGAGCAGGGGTCTAGCGTACCGGATTGATGTCATTCGCAGCGCGGTAGAACCAGGGATCATCGGTCGGCGTGCCATAGAACGGCTGGAGCAGCGCCAATTCCTCCGGCGTGACCGCGACTGCGCCCAACGGCAGTTCGACGGTCTCATAGGGAAAGACCGCCAGCGCCGCCGGATCGCAGGCTGGGTCGAGGACAACCCCATCCGCCACGATCCAGGCATACGCGCTGTAATAGGCGATCCGGTAGCGGCGTCTATCCTCCGTCCGCCCGACGATGCGCAGCGGGACGCCGAAATCGACCCCGCCGATGGATCGGTACTGTTCAGCGGGTCCGATGCGCGCCGCCAGACGCGGCGCAACCGTCGGACGCGACAACGCCGCGCAGCTCACCGGCACATTCAGGGACTCGATCTCCGCAAAACGCAGCAGTCCAGGTAGGCGCTGCGGCGGCGAAAGCGAGCCAAAAATCGGGCTGAACACCCCTTCGCCCGCGCTGAAGACTGCCTGCACCGTATCGAACGTCACGATCTGAAGCGGACGCTCAGCAGCGGCGGCAGTCGCGACCAAGCTCGGCTGACCGCGGTTGAGCGGCTCCAGCAGCGGGATGCTCCGATATGGGCGCGTCTGGATCGCAAACAGGGCAGGCGCGTCGGCGCGGACATGCAAGCCCGCCGCATCGGGATAAAAGACACGGTAAACAAGCCCGTCGTCGGCGATCTCGTGAACCGCCCGTCCGCTCAGCTCAACATCGATGCTTCCATCCGGTTGATAAGCGCGGAGGGCGAAAACGCTGGCGGGCAGGATGAGCGTGCGCGCGCCGTCAAACTCGACCCAGGCGCGCCCGGTCAGGTCGGTGCGCAGTGTGTCGCCCACGCCGAACGCCATCTGCGCGCCCGCCCGCATCGGAAACCAGTCTTCTGTATTGGCGCGCCGCACGTCCACGCCGTTGAAGATGACTTGCAGCGCTGACGCCAGCGGCGCGTCAGCCTGCGCCCCGACGCGAACCGCCAGCGCCAGCGCGATCAGCGCCAGCCAGATCGGATTAAACCGCCTCATGCTCGCCCGCCACCGCCGGAAGCTCGATGTAGAAGGTGCTGCCTTTGCCTTCGACGCTCTTGAAACTGACTTTGCCATCGTGCGCCTCAACCACCGATTTGACCAGACTCAAGCCCAAGCCCGTGCCGGGGATATCCTGAGTGTCACGGGTGTGAACGCGGAAAAATTCCTGAAAGAGCTTGCCCTGCGCTTCCGTCGGGATACCAAAACCCGTGTCCGCAACTTCTATGTAAAGGCGTTTGCGCCCATCGCGCTCGCCTGCTGAGACGCGGACAGTGATCTGCCCTCCTTCCGGCGTATATTTGATCGCATTGCTGACCAGATTGCCGACCGCCTGGGAAAGCTGCTGCAAGTCGCCGATCACTATCGGCAGATGGCTCTCTATCTCCGCCCGAAGCGTCTGCCGTTTCTGCTCGGCAGCGGTCATGCTCTGGCGGACGACGGCATCGACGAGATCGCTCACAGCGACCGGTTCGCGCTCGATTTCGCCAGCGCGGGCGCGCTCCAGCTTGAGGATGTGTTCGATGATTTCATTCATCAACTGGGCGCTGTCGAGCATCCGCTCCAGAAATTCGCGCTGACGCGGCTGAGTGACATCCAGGCTGTCGGCGTCGAGCATCAGCCGACCCAGCACGAAGATGGTCGTCAGCGGGTTTTTCAGATCGTGCGACGCCATGCGGATCATGCGCGTCTTGAGGTTGCTCAGCTCGGTCAGCGCCGAGACATCGTTCATCAGCACCACCCAACCGCTGTTCTCCGACAGCGGCGCGGCGCTGAGCGCGTAGTGGTGCTGCCCGCGCTGCAAGGACTGCTCAAACGGCAGCTCCAAGCGAAAGGCATTGGCGAGACGGACGCGGATGTCGATGTCGATGTCCATCTGCCGCAGCACATCGTCAAAGGCGCACCCAACATAATTCTCCGGCTTGCCGCCAAACACGTCGCTTGTGGCGGGGTTGGCGCGCACGATCACGCGCTGGGCATCGAGCAGCAGGATCGGCACGGGCGACCTATCGATCAGCGCCTCTAAAAGCGCCTTCTGGCGGCGCGTTTCAGTCAGCAGCGAGGAGACCTGGGTCAGCAGCCACTCGCTGCGCCGACGCCGCTCGATCTCGCGCGCGGCGCTCAGGCTGATCGCCACCAGCGCCGGGACGCCCAGCGCCAGCAGGGAATGGAACAGGTTGATCAGCTCCATGCGCATCTGGAAGAAGACAAACACCCCCACCGTCCAACCGACGATCAGCGCCAGCGCCGCGATCAGCACGCCAGACCAGCGCAGCGCGCCGTAGATCAGCGATGACAGCAGCGCCAGCCCCATGATCATGATCGCCTGGGAAGCCGCGCTCTGCTCAAAGGGCAGCACGCCTTGCAGCAGCGACTCGATGGCGTTGGCATGGAGTTCGATGCCCGCCATCAACTGCCCGGTCACGCCCGACGGGACGGCGTGCAGATCGTTGAAGCCGATGCTGTTGGTGACGCCGATCAGGACGATCTTGTCCTGAAAGCGCGCCGGATCGATCTCATCGTTCAGGACGGCGCGCATGGAAACGACCGGGAATGTCCCTTCCGGGCTGCGCGATGGCGCTCCGAAATAATATGGCATCCACAGCCCGAACGGATCGACCCGCAAGGCGCGCTCCGGCGTCAGATACAGCGTCCCCGGTTCGCTGCGCATGATCTGATCGAGCGCGGAAGGCGGCGTCCGCAGATAAGCATAGTAGACGGCGAGACTGAAGGCGATGCCGCGCTCGGTCGCGTCATCGCGCGCGCTGATCCGCGCCAATGACAGCTGACGGCGCATGGTGTGATCGATGTCGGGGTAGGCATTGGTGAAGCCGAGCCAGTCCGCCGCTTCCACAAAGATCGGCTGCGGGCTGAGCGTGCTGACGAAGTGCAGCGTTTGATCAAAGCCGTTGGGCTTGAAAGTTGGATCGCTGGCGGAGATTCCGACGCTCGGCATGACAAAGCGCGTCCGCATGTCGCTGGCGCGGGCGGCGCGCATCGCCGCGGCAACCACCGCATCCTCCTCGCTTGGCTCGGCGAACAGCAGATCGAAGGCGATCACCCGCGCCCCGCTCAGCCGCTCGATTAAATCGGCGTAGAGCGCCCGTGACCACTGAGTCGGTGAGCGCCCATATGCCTGAAGGGTTTCATCGTCGATGGCGACGATGACCACGCTGCCGGTGGTCGGCAGCGGCGTGTAATAGACATCCTGAAGCCGCAGGCGCAGCCCGACGAACGCGCCGCTGAGCCACAGGATCAGCAGCGCCGAGCCTGTCAGCACGCCGATCCACAGCCGCTGGCGCAGTCCTGCCAGTCGTTTCATGATCGAGGCATGGGCGTTGCAGACGGGGCGGAAGTCGGCGCAGGGGTGGGCGCAGTGCTCATGCCTTCGCGGAAGTTATCCGGGAACACGCGCAGTCCGGCGCAGCCAGAGGCGATCTCGGCGCTGCTCGACAGCACCCACCCGAAGCCGTCGCCAAAGGGGATGCGGTACCAGCCGCTGCTGGTCGTCACGCCGAACAAGCGCGTGACCGCGCTGGCATCGATGTAGCCGATGCGCTCCGCGCCCATCGATGCGCCGCTTCGAACATTCAGGCTGACATCGTCAGGCGTAGTCAGGACGGCGGAGCAGCCGTCGAGCGCGGCGTCCAGTTCGGCGAAGGTGGAGGCGCGCACCACATCGCTGATCGGCTCGCCGACGGCGGCGCGCACGCCGAATCCGAGCGGGACGCTGGCGCTGCTGCTCTGCGCATCGGCTTCGACTTCGCCATCGCGCACCAGCAGCGCCGAGCGTCCGTTCTCCTCCACGCGGATGGCAAATTCCGTCCCGCGCGCGACCAGGTTCATCGCCGGAGTCGCGATGTTGTAGCTTGAAGTGGCATCCAAAAGCCGGCTCAGCCGCTGAATGGTCTGCCCGACCAGCACCTCTGCACTCAGGTTGAAGCGAGTCGAACTGCCTTCGAAGCGGTTGATGCGGTATTCTGTTCCTGGCAGGATTTCGGTCTCGGTGCCGTCCGCGAAGAAGGTGATCCGCGCTCGTCCAGACGGATCGGTGCGCAGCACATCGCCGACACCCACAACGGCTTCAACACGAATGGCGATCCAATTGGAGGTATTGACTCGTTTCATCTCGACGCCGCCGGACAGCACTTCCAGCGTTGCCGCAAGTTCATTCTGCGCCGCTGCTATCGATGATATCGACAGCGCCGCCAACAGCCCTAAAATTGCAATCCACTTCATCAACAGCTCCCACCAGAGCGCCGCCTGGTAACAATTCGTAATGTTGTCGCTGCTTGTGATTATTTCACAGTTTTGAAGCGTGCGCTACCGGTCATTCCCTTAATTATACCTTTTCTTCATAGCTAGCAAATACCCCTTCCGCGCCGGCGTTCCCGCCACAGACGATGATCGCCGGATGCCGAAAGGGCGTCATGTCGATTTTGCCGGTCAGCACTGAAGCCAGCGCCGCCGCGCCCGCCGGCTCGACCAACTGATTATAGTGCGTCCACAGCCAGCGCATCCCCGCGATCATGTCCAGATCGGAGACGAGGACGATCTCATCGACATACTGCTGTGCCAGCGCCAGCGTGATATCCCCGACCGCGCGGGGCGCGAGCGTGTCGGCGATGGTGTGAACGCCGGGCAGCGCGACCACCCGCCCGGCGTCGAGACTGGCTTTCATCGACGGCGCGCCCGTCGGCTCGACGCCGAAGACGCGGATCGCCGGCTTGTGCTGCTTGAGGACACCTGCCACCGCGCCGATCAGCCCGCCGCCGCCGATGGCGACGATCACCGCGTCGATATCGGGCATATCCTCCAGTAGTTCGACCGCCAGCGACCCATTCCCCTCGACCATCTGCGGCGCGTTGAACGGATGGATATACGCCAGCCCCTCGGCGTCGGCGCGCGCCATTGCCGCCCGATTCGCCTCATCGAAGACCGCGCCCTCGCGAATGACCTGCGCGCCAAAGGCGGCGATGCGCGTCGTCCGGTCGGGCATGGCATTGTCCGGCAGGTAGACGATGCAGGGAACACCGAGCCGCCGCGCCGCGTATGCCAGCGCCAGCCCATGATTGCCGCCGCTGGCGGTGATCACGCCGCGCACGTCCGGCGGCAGCAGCAGCAGACTGTTGAACACACCCCGCGACTTGAACGATCCCGCCACCTGCATCTGCTCAAATTTGAAGCGCAGCCCGTCATGTTTGAGCGCCCCCGGCAGATCACCGGCCGGAAGCGGCGGCGGCGACAGCGGCGTGCGGCGGATATAGGGCGCGATGCGCGCCTGCGCTGCCTTGACCGCCGCCAGCGGCAGGGTGTAGGTGTCCATGGTCGATCCCCTTCGGTGATCCGAGTCTATGGTTATTATACGCCGTCCTCCAGCATGAGCAGTGCATAAACGTGTGCGACGCCGCTGCCTATCCTGCGTATAATGAGTCAGCAAACGATAGCAAAGGGGGACATGTGGCGCTGCTGCTGCTGGCTGCGGGCGTCTTTTTCGGGGCGCTGCTGGCGCTTAATAACCTGTTCAAAACGGTTGGGCGGGTCGAGAAGATCAGCTTTCTTGAGCTGCTGCTTAACTACCTGACCGCGCTGACGCTGCTGGCGGCGCTGATCGTCAACAACCTGGGCGCGTTCGGCGATGAACCGATCAGCGGCAGGCTGGGCGCGTTCGCCTTCACGATCCCAATATCGCCGCCCGATCCGTATGTTGAATATCTGACGCTGCTGGCATGCGGCGCGCTGGCAGCCTACAGCCTGCTGATCACCCTGATCGAACTGTTCCGTCCCTGGCGGCTGAAAGGGTCGCGCGGCGTGTTCGGGCTGTTCAGCGCGGGGATGATCGCGCTGGCGACGCTGTTCGTGCCGTTCATGGGCGCGTATTTCGCGCTGGAAGCCGCACCGACGCCTGTCCCCGCTGTCGCCGCCAATGTCCCCACCATCACGCCGACTGCGCCGAACGACTCCGCCCTACCCGACGCCACGTCAACCGCCGATCCGGAGACGACCGCGCGGATTGCGGCGCTTTTTCAGGCGATCCGCACGATTCTGCGGAATGAGATCGATCTGCCCGAAAACGAGGTCTTTGAACAACTGGACCGCGGCGTCCCGCTGGCGCAGATCGTCGAAGCCAACGGCGGCGATGTCGAGACAGTCATCCGCCAGCTCACCGAGGTCATGCGCGGACTGATCGCGGACTCGGCGGAGCGCGGCGAGATTCCGCGCTTGCAGGCGGCATTATTCAGCAGTCAGATGGGGACATTCATTCGGATTGCCGTCAATAACGATCTGACCATGCTCGGTCAGCGCTTCGGCGGACCGACTCCCGATCCGAGCGCGACGCGCGGCAGCCTGACCGATCTGCTGACGGCGCTGCCGCCCATCGATGCCACGCCGACCGCGCCGATCACGGCGGCATCAACCGCGCCGCCGCCGTCCACCGATGCGCCGACCGCGCTTGTAACGGACACACGCGCGCCGACGATCACGCCAACGCCCACGCCGACGCGGACGCCGCCGCCAACGCCCACGCCGACGCCGAACCTGATCGCCACGCTGTTCGCCGAGCTGACGCTGACGCCCGTCGTCCCCGCGCCGACAGCGGATCAGCCGACCGATGCGCCAACCGCCGACGGCGCGCCCACTGCCGCCAGCCCGACGGCGCGCCCGGTGAGCGGCTTCTGCCTGGGGTCGGTCAATAACAATCTCAGGCTGCGCAGCGCGCCAAGCCGCGACGCCGAGACGATCCTGGTCATTCCGTTCACGACGGTGCTGGAACTGACCGCGCGCAACAGCGACTCGAGCTGGTACGCCACCACCTACGAGGGGCAGTCGGGATGGGTCGATGGGGCGTTTTTGAGCCTGAGCGCGTCGTGCGCGGCGCTGCCATTCCGCTAAGAAGGGGCGCGGGATGATCTTTAATCTCCATTGACAGCATAACACAGGTTTTGGATTTGCATAGGTACAAATGTTCGCATTAATTTTTGAGGGTAGGTAGCCCGCGACCGAGACCCCGCGCCTGTGATACAATGGTGCGCTGTGGGTTGAACACATGAGGGACTGGAACGGGTGTATCTGCGAACGCCCAAGCGCTACCGCGTCGGCAGACGACCGAAGCGCTATCTTTTCAACTTGCGCTGGCTGTGGCTGTGGATTGTGACGCCGCTGGCGGTCTACGCGGGGTCGTGGCTGTATGAACGGCGCGAGCAGATCGCGCCGCAGGTCGATGCTTTCATCCATCAGGCGATCAGCTCAGCGGGCGAGACGCTGTCCACCGCCATCGCGCCGACCGCCACGCCGATCCCCGATCCGACGGTGACGCTGGCGCGCGCCGATAACGCCTGGGGACGCGGCGCGATTGAGGAAGCTGTCCAACTGTACGCTGAGGCGCTACCCGGCGTCCCAAACGACATACGCGTGCATTATCGGTATACGCTCGGGCTGATCATGATGGGGCGGCGCGAGGAGGCTTTAGCCGCCGCCGAAAACGCCGTCACCGCCAATCCTTTCTCAGCCGACGCCTGGGCGGTGCGCGCCTTAGCGCAGACGCGCGCCGGACGACCGAACGCCGCGATTGCAAGCGGCTTGCAGGCGCTGGCGCTCGATCCGGCGTCGGCGCGGGCGCTGGCGTTCATGGGTGAAGCCTATCTGGATGCCAACCAGCCGGGTCGAGCGGGGGAGATGGTGCGCCGCGCCCTGAACGCCAACCCCGACAGCTTCGAAGCCTACTACGTCAGCGGGTTGATCAACTGGCAGAGCAAGTACGACTTTCGCGCCGCTTACGCTGATTTTCAGGAGGCTTTGGAGCGCGCGCCCAACCTGCCGTATATCGCTATCGACATGGCATGGCTGGAATGGAATTTGCAGAATTACGACAACGGCTTGGTGCTGCTGGAAGAGGTGGTGGATCGCAATCCGGGCAACCTAGATGGGCTGTTTGCGCTCGGTTTTTACTATTATTCAGTCTACGGCGATCCTAACCGCGCCCTGGATTATCTGACGCGCTGCGTGACTGCGTCGCCCAATAACATCTCGTGCCTGAGCTACTTAGGCACAGTGCAGGCGGGGACGGGCGATCTGCGCTCCGCCGCCGAGACCTATGATCGCCTGCTCCGCGCCGGGACGCAGAATCCGGCGCATTATCTAGCGGCGGGGCGGGTCAATGTGCAGGCGGGGGACTGCCGGACGGCGCTGCCGCTGCTGCGCAGCGGCTACGCGCTGGAGCAGAGCGCGGCGTCGCCGAATGGGGATCGGCTGGCGCAGTTCGAGTCGCTGATGGCGGGGTGCGGAGCGCCGGTGTCGTAGTTGAAGGTGATGAGGAAGAAAGGCTTTCTTCCCCTCCTCACTTTCGACTTTTGACTCAGCTCGTTTACCCTGTCACCGGGAGGGTGTTGACATCGCCCTCGACGAAGGTGATGAAGTTGACCGCCAGCCAACCGACTGTGCCGCGGAAGACCACCTGCACCCAGCCGCCGTCGGCGCTGCGCCCGATGACCGGCACGATGTCGCCCCAGGGGACGCGCCCGATCTGTTCCGATCCAACCAGCGGCGCGGCGCGCAGGCGCATGACGGCGTTGGTCTGGGCGACGACGCCCGTCAGCGCGGCGGGATTGCCCGCCGTGATATACGGACTCGCGACCGGCGCGTTGAATTCATTGCCGTTGACGTTGAGGTAGAAGCCCCAGACCCAGCCCTGACCTTCGCTGAGCTGGATCAAAAACCAGCGCGCATCCTGATCGCGCCCGACCACCTGATAGGTCTGTCCGCGCAGGACGCGCCCGATCACCGGCGCGCCCAAAAACGGCGCGTTGCGCACGAGCAAGACCTGCGCGCGGACGACCGTGCCAGTCAGCGCGCCCGGCGGGATCGGCGGCAGCGGCGTCCGTGTTGGGGGCGGCGGAGTCGGGGACGGACCCTCTGTTGGTGCAGGCGTCCCGAAAGGGGTGACGGTGGCAAAGCCGACACCCGGCGTCACGCCGGCGCTGATCTGGAAGAACTGGAACTGCAAGATCGCCAGGTCAATCGCGTCGAAATACTCGATCACGACGGTGTAGGTCCCAGCGGCGAAGGACTGCTGAAACCGGTCGGTCGTCAGTACGCGCCCGACGAAGCGATCCAGCACCAACTGGTTGTTGATAAAGACGCGCACGCCGTCATCGGACGCGACGACGAATTCATACGTCCCCTGATTGAAGAAAATCTGCTGGATGAAGCGCGCTGACCAGCCATCCGGGTTGACTCCTGCGACGGGCGCATTCGTGCCGTAATCGAGATTGAGCGTCGTCCCCTGAATGGTGGTGGTCGCAACCTGGGGACCGCTCAGGTCAGTGCTGTTGAAGAACGTGACCGCCCAGAAGCCGATCTGCGCACTGGCACTGAACGTCCCCACTGCCAGCGCTGCCAACAGCGCCACTAAGGCGGCAAGCGCCGCTGCTGGCATCAAAAAAGTTCGTCGCTGCATCAAAAAAAATCTCCTTTTAACCGGTCACGTTGAAAGAACCGCCCGGATCAATGACAATGGGCGCGGCGTTGGTCTCTGCGCTGACCCGATTCGCCCAGCCCGCTACATTGACCGCGATCAGATCGAAGGTGTTATAGTGCATCGGGACGACATAGCGCGGGTTGATCAGTTTAAGCGCCTTGACCGCGTCGCTGGGACCCATTGTGAAGTGATCGCCAATCGGCAGAAAGGCGACATCGATTCGCTCCTCACCGATCAGCCTCATATCGGAGAAGAGCGCTGTGTCGCCAGCGTAGTACAGGCGCATTTTGCTCGTCTTGCCGGTCACGACGAAGCCATTGGGGTTTCCGCCGTAGCTGCCATCCGGGAACATCGAGCTGTGGTGGGCGACAGTCTGCTTGACATGACACCAGCCGTAATCCGCGCCGCCGCCGCTGTTCTGCCCATGCACCGTCGGCGCGCCGTGCTTTTGCAGCCAAACCGCCATGTCTGCATTGCAGACGACAGGCGCGCCCGTCCGCTGGGCAATCGGGAGTGTGTCGCCCAGATGATCGCCGTGTGCGTGTGAGAGCAGGATCAGCTCAGTTTGAATCTCGTCCGCTGAGCGCGCTGCCAGCGGATTGCCGGTCAGGAAGGGATCGAACAGCAGCGTGTGTCCATCCAGATCGACAGTGAAAGCGGAATGTCCCAGCCAGGTGATCTTCATCGACATGGTTTTTCTGCGCTCCTTTGCGCTTCAGCGCGTCACTCTCTTTTATACCCGTATCGGGGTGGTCAGACCAACCCGAACTTATAGACTATATTTTAGAGGGCGCGGTCGGGATGGCAATGATGAAGGTGGCGCCCTGATTGAGGCCGGGGCTGCTCGCCCACAGCCGCCCGCCGTGCGCCTCAACCAGCGCGCGCGCGATGCTCAGACCGATGCCCAAGCCGCCATTGACGCGCGTCATGTGGTCTTCGATCTGGTAAAAGCGCTCAAAAATCCGCTCAAGCTGGTCTTTCGCCAGCCCGATGCCGGTATCCGATACTATGATCCAGACTTCGCGCAGCTTCTGCTCAACGCGCACGTTGATTTTGCCGCCGTCGGGCGTGAAGCGGATGGCGTTGTTCAGCACGTTGCTGATCACCATGCCGATGCGGAGGCGATCCACGCGGACGCGCAGCGCAGGCGGGGGCAGCGCGATCATCAGCTCATGGCGCTTCGCCTCTGCCAGCGACTGCAGCTCAGCCCCCACTTCGCGCAGCACGTCCGCCAGCGGCACCTCCTCCAGGTTCAGCTCAAGCTGGCTTTGTTCCATGTAACGCAGATTGGTCAGGTCTTCGATGATGCGGCGAAGCTGCATTGCGCCGTTGACCATCTTGGAGGCGTGTTCGCGCACCTGCGGGTCTAGGGTATCCTGCAAGAAGCTGGCATAGCCCAGGATGACTCCCAATGGCGTGCGCAGTTCGTGCGAGGCGATGGCGATGAAGCTGCTCTTGAGCTTGTCGAGCTGGCTCAGTTCTTCGTTGGCGAGCTGAAGCTGCGTGATCAATTGCGCCCCTTCGATGGCGACCGCTGCCTGCGCCGCTAAGACCGACAGGTAGTAGCTGTCATCTTTTGTCCAGACGGCGCGGCGCTTGTTGACCGCTTCCAGCACGCCGATGATGCGATTGCGCGACCGCATCGGCACGCCCAGCACGGAGCGCGTCTGAAACAAGGTTTGTTCGTCGATTTTCGAATAATGCCCGATGGTGTCATGCACGTGATCGATGGCAACGATCTGGTTTTCGCGCATGACTCGACCGGCAATGCTGCCTTCCAGCGGAACCTGCTTACCGATCAGCTCCTGACCGTAGGTGTCGCTGGTGGTCGTCGCTGCGAAGACCAGCTCCTGCTTTTTGTAATCCCAGAGCAGCACCGACGCGGCTTCGGCGTCCACGATCTCCGCTGCTGTATCCATGATCGAGCCGAGCAGCGGCTTGAGGCGCATGGTCGAGTTCAGCACGGCGCTCGTCTCCGCCAACCGCGATAAGATGGCGACTTTGCGCTCAAGCTCAGCGATCTTACGGTTATTGATGTCCAGCGGTTCCGGTCGATCTGGCGCAGTCATGGATTTTCACTCATTGGCGGTCGGTGGGCTTCACATAATTCACAAGTGTAGCACCACAACAACAAGCTTGCTATTCAAGGCAGGGGCGGCAGGTCAAAAAATGCTGTCCCCCTGCGGCGTATTTTCAGATGTCGTCAGATAGCTTTGCCCGGTTGATTACTAGTAGTAGTAGTAGGGCTGTTCAAACTGTTCAAAACTTTTTCCCTCAGAATCCCATAAATCCAACTTAACCCAAATTTAACCCAAAAATAACGCAATGTGGGCGATTTGGTTTGGGTAATTCCGGGGATAACGCATTTTTTGTTAAGAAAAGTTTTGAACACCCCCCTGTTCAAAACTCGGGGTAGTTTTGAACAGTTTGAACAGGCTGCGCCTTGACTGGGCGCGATTCGGGGCTGTAAAGCGGAAGTTTTGAACAGATCGGGGCAAGTTTTGAACAGGTTTTGAACAGGGGGGGCGAAGTTTTGAACAGGTTAGGGCAGAGTTTTGAACAGATCACGCCCGAGTTTTGAACAGGTTTTGAACAGGTTTATTTCATTTGTAATATTGAAAATGTAATTTTTGGATTAATTAGGGATATTTACGCCGCTTTCAGGTTGGGATAAAAAAACAGCGGCTCACCCGAGTGAGCCGCCGGCGTCCGTCCGTGAGCTGGCGCTTTAGGTGTGTGTGTTCAGCGCATGACACATCCGATCCAGCGCCTCCAGCAGGCGCGCCCGCGGACAGCCATAATTGAGACGGACGAAGCCCTTACCGCCGCCGCCGAAGACCGCGCCGTCATTGAGCCAGACCTTGGCTTTCTCCATGAAAAAACGGGACGGATTGCCTTCGATGCCCAGATGCCGGCAGTCGAGCCAAGCCAGATAGGTCGCCTCCGGGCGGGTGAGCGCGATCTGCGGCATGTTGTCGCGGACGTAGGCGGTCAGGGTGTCTCGGTTTGCCCCCAGATAAACGCGCAGCGCCTCCAGCCACGCGCCCCCCTGCGTATAGGCGGCGTGCGCGCCTTCGAAGCCGAACACGGTCACAAACGCGCCCGCCGACTCGCTCAACTGCTTGTATCGAGTGCGCAGCGTTGGGCTGCGGATCACAGCGAAGCCCATGCCGAGTCCAGGGATATTGAACGCCTTGCTGGGAGCCATCAGCGTGATCGTGCGGTCGGCGATCTCCGGCGAGAGCGATGCAAACGATGTATGGACGCCGTCGGGCATGGTCAGATCAGCGTGAATCTCATCCGAACAGACGATCAGGTCATAGCGCAGGGCGATCTCCGCCAGCTGTTCGAGTTCGGGGCGGGTGAAGGCGCGCCCGACCGGATTATGCGGGTTGCAGAGCATGAACAGGCGCGGGGGGGCGTCGGCATGGTCGAGCGCGTGTTCGAGCGCGTCGAAGTCGATGGTGTAATGCAGGATGCCGTCCTGACTGCGGCTGGCGAGCGGGACGGTGATGAGGGATTTATCCGCCGTGCCGGGCGCAGTCAGGAAAGGCGGGTAGACCGGCGTGAAGGTGACCACGCCCGTCCCCGGCTCGCCCACTGCGCGCGCCGCCGTGTGCAGCGCCATGACCAGACCGGGCGAGAAGATCAGATGGTTCGGCTTTGCCGCAATCCCATGCCGGCTTGACAGGCGCTCGACCAGCAGATCGCGCATGGAAGGCAGATCGAACTGATAACCGAAGATGGGATGCTCCATCCGCGCGCGCAGCGCCGCCTGAATGGCGGGCGCGACGGCGAAGTCCATATCGGCGATCCACATCGGGATCATGTCCGGATCGGGATGGCTCCATTTGGTCGAATGGGTTTGGCGGCGCTCGATGAGCGCGTCGAAATCGAAAGGCGTCATGAACTTTATCCTGATGCAACAGCGCGCCCGCCTCACGAACGGGCGGGCAGAGGATGGCTCGATTGTCGCAGTCTGGCGCGCGGCTGTCAACGGACGGGCAGGTCCAATGCCCAGAGCGCGTCGGTGCGGGTGGTTTTGATCAGCTCGACATGTCCCGCCAGATCGACCGTGCCGAGATGCGTCACCCCATCGATGACCGCCAGAAATGCGACTCGCCCGCCATCCGCCGTCCAGACCGGCTGGCTGGCGCGCCACAGCGCCGGAGTCAGCCGGCGCGACTTGCCCGTTTCGACCTCGACAATGTAGATGTCGGCGCTCGATGGCACGGCGGCGTTCGACTCATAGGCGATGCAGCATCCGTCCGGCGACCAGGCGGGGCGCGACTCGATGCTGGTATTGTGAGTCAATCGGCGCGGCGCGCCGCCGTCGGCTGAGACGATCATGATCTCGATGCTCTCCGGCTGCCAGCCGGCATAGGCGAGAAAGCGCCCGTCCGGCGACCAGGCGGGGTGATTCTCCGGCTGGGTCGAAAAGGTGACCTGGCGTTCCTGCCCTGTGCGCGCATCGACGATGTACAAGTCAACGCCGTCAGCACGGGCGGCGGAAAAGGCGATCTGCGACCCGTCCGGCGACCAGACCGGATTGAGTTTGACGCTGTCCTGATCGTCGGCTTGCAGCGGGACAGCGCGCCGTCCGTCGGTGGTGGGGCTAGTCACGTCCAGCGTGTGCAGCACGCCGACGCCGCCGATCCGCGCCAGATAGACCAGCCGCCGCCCGTCGCGGGTTAGATTCGCCTGATGGTAGTAAGTCGGCTGCGGGACGTGGCGCGTCCATTCCCAGATGCCCAAGCCGGGGCGCGCCGCGTCGAGGATGAAGATGGCGCGCAGCCGCCCGGTCTCATCGACCAGTTCGTTGAGCGCCAGCAGCGATCCGGGCAGCCGCATCGACGCGAAGATCAGCCCGCCGGTCAGCGCACACGCGATCAGCGTGCCACGCAGCGTCCAGCCGATCCACGTCCAGAGCATCGCCGCGCCCAAGCTGGCTGTAGATGCTGAGTGAGGTCATGCGAACATCCGCGGCGCATCAGGAGCCGCTCGGTTATTTCATAGAGGGACATCCTGCTGCTTCCCCTCATTCCCCGCTGGGAATCCAGATGTGCTTGACCTGCACGGCTTCGCGCAGCGCGTGACCGGACGCGCAGTGAACCGCGTCATACCAGTCGATCCCCGCGCCGTAATCCGTCCACGTCCGCTTCATGTTGGATGCCGACAGATGCTCGACGTAATACGCCCCTTCCGCCGATCCGAAATACCAGAGCGCGTCTACAGCGTCGTGTTCCGCCAGCGTGCGCGTCAGGTGATCGCGGCTGCCGGTCACGATATTGATCACGCCGCCCGGCACGTCCGACGTGTCCAGCACCTGATAGAAGTCGGTCGCGAGCAGCGGGCAGCGCTCCGATGGGATCGCCACCACTGTATTGCCTCGGCTGATCGCCAGCCCCACTAGCGAGACGAACGCCAGCAGCGGCGCGTCGTCCGGGCAGGCGATGCCGATCACGCCGATCGGTTCGTTCAGCCCGATGACGACTCCGCGCAGAGTCGTCTCCGCCACCGTCCCGCCGTATTTGTCGCACCATGCGGCGAAGGTGAACAGCCGATCTACCGCCGCCATCACTTCGCGCGCGGCGTCAACCGGGCTGTATTCCGCTGCGTCGATCAGGCGTCGGGCGAATTCGTCGGCGCGGGCGGCGAGATTTTCGGCGATGTAGTAAAGAATTTGGGCGCGCTGATGTCCGCCCCGATCGCCCCAGCCGGACGCGGCGTGAGCGGCTTCGACGGCATCGCGGATGTCCTTGCGGTTGCCATCCGCCACCTGCCCGACCTCTGCGCCGGACGGACTCAGCACCGCGCGCGAGTAACTGCCGTCGGAGCGCGCCTGTTTGCCACCGATATAGAGCTTCGCCGTGCGATCCACCAGCGGCAGATGCGCCCTGTTCGTCCCGCCGTTGAGCGGCTTGGGGCGCGCCGGCACATGCGCCGCCCACGCGCTGACGTTCGGCTCAGCCGGCGGCGTCGGGCGCGGGCGCGCCGCCCACTTCGGACGCAGATATTCGTAGATGCCCGCTTCGCCGCCTTCGCGTCCATAGCCCGACTCGCGGTAGCCGCCGAAACCCGCCGCCGCGTCGAACAGGTTGGTGCAGTTGACCCAGACTGAACCCGCTTTGACTTTGCGCGCCACGTCGAGCGCGAGATTGACATTCTCCGTCCAGACCGACGCCGCCAGACCGTAGCGCGTGTTGTTTGCCAGCGCGACCGCCTCTTTGGGCGTGCGGAAGGTCATGGCGACGGCGACGGGTCCGAAAATCTCCTCCTGCGCGACCGCCGAAGCCGTCTGCACATTGGTCAGCAGCGTCGGCGGATACCAGCAGCCGGCAGCGGGCAGCGCCAAGTCAGGCTGGAACAGCGACGCGCCCTCAGCGACTCCGCGCTGCACCCAGCCGTCGATGGTCGCACGCTGGACGGGATCGACGACCGCGCCCATGTCGATGCTTTTATCCAGCGAGTCGCCGATGCGCAGCTTGCTCATGCGGGCGCGCACATTTTCCAAAAACTTCTCTGCGATGTTCTCCTGCACCAGCACGCGCGATCCCGCGCAGCAGACCTGCCCCTGATTGAACCAGATGGCATCGACCAAGCCCTCAATCGCGGCGTCCTGATCGGCGTCGTCAAACACGATGAACGGCGATTTGCCGCCCAGTTCCAGCGACAAGCGCTTGCCCGTGCCGGCGGTGACGCGGCGGATGATGCGCCCGACGTGGGTCGAGCCGGTGAAAGCGATCTTGTCGATGTCGGGGTGCGCTGTGATCGCCGCGCCCGTCTCATCGCCGCCCGTCACCACGTTGACCACGCCGGGCGGCAAGCCGACTTCCGCCGCGATCTCGCCAAACAGCAGCGCCGTCAGCGGCGTATACGGCGCGGGCTTGATCACAACCGTGTTGCCCATCGCGATGGCAGGCGCGATCTTCCATGCCAGCATCAGCAGCGGGAAATTCCAGGGGATGATCTGCCCGACCACGCCGACCGGCTGATAATCGCGCAGTTCGGTATCGGCAAGCTGCGCCCAGCCCGCGTGATAGTAGAAGTGGCGCGCCACCAGCGGAATATCCAGATCGCGCGTCTCGCGGATGCTCTTGCCATTGTCCAGCGACTCCAGCACGGCGAACAGCCGCGCATGGCGCTGCACAGCGCGGGCGAGCGCGTACAGATGCCGCGCGCGGACATGCCCCGGCGTCCGGCTCCAGGTCTCGAAAGCCTGCCGCGCCGCTTTCACCGCCGCGTCCACGTCAGCGGGCGTGCCATCGGCGAACTCGGCGAGCTTGTCGCCCGCTGCTGGATTGTACGTCGGCAGATACGCCCCGCCGGACGGCTCGACCCAGGCATTGTCGATGAACAAGCCGAAGCGCCCGCCGTGATCGGCAAGCCAGGCGCGCGCGGCGTCGGCGGCTTCAGGGGCGGGTCCATAGGGCATGGTTCGGAACAGTTCAGCGATACGGCTCATGGCGTTTTACTCCAGTTCGGGCAGAGCGAAAATGGCGGGCAGCGGGATGGGCAGACCGGGCATGAACGCGCCCATGGTGATCGATAGACAATCTCCCCGTCGATCACGTCAATGCGCGCATTGCTCCCCGATGCCATCAGCGCATCGAGCGACACGGTCGGCTTGTCTATCGCCAGCTTCTGCGCCATCCCACTGCCTCTGTGTGTCTGTTGTGTATAGTGTACCGGAAAAAATCAGGCTGACGAACACTCCGCCCTCGGCAGAGTCAGGGTAACCGCTGCACATGCAGTATGGGATGCCCCACTGCACGACACGTTCAGGGATGTGTTCGCCAAGATCGACGCGGTTCATCGGTGGGTTGGAAGCGGTGTTGGTGGTAAAAACAGCTTCATATGCCGTCCTTTGGCGTTTTGTCCACCAGCGGCAGCCGAATTTGCAGCGTTGTCCCGACGCCGACCGCGCTCTCGACCGTGATCGATCCGCCGTGCTGATCGATCACGCGGCGCGCAATCGCCAGCCCTAAGCCAAAGCCCGGCGTCGTGTGCGCCTGATCGCTGCGCCAGAACGAATCGAAAATATAAGGCAGATTCTCCAGTGCGATCCCTGCGCCCGTGTCCGCAATCTGAATATGAACCTCGCCGTCCAGCGCGCGGCTGATCACCGTCACGGAGCCGTGCGGCGGCGTGAAACGGCGCGCATTGTCTAAAATCTGGCGAAATGCCTCGGTCAGATATGCCAGATCGCCGCGCACAGTGACTTTGTCGTCGGGAATCTCAATGCACAGCGCCGGCGTGTCAACGCTGAAGACCGATGCGCAGATGCTGCGCAGGAACGAGTGGAAGTCGATCTGCGTCCCCAATTCAAGCGGCTGACTTTCCAGCTTGACCAGCAGCAGCACCATATCGATGAGATTGGTGATTCGATGGACTTCACGCTCGATCTGCTTCTGTCTAGCGGCGCGCTGATCGGCATCCTCGATGTGCGCCATCAGATAGGCGGTCGTATTGATGATCCCCAGCGGCGTCCTGAATTCATGCGCTGCATTCTGCACAAACTGCGTCAGCAGCTTAATGCGCTCGCGCTCCAGCGCGGTCTGAAATTCCTGCTGCTGCGCTTTGCGTATTTCGGTGATGTCGGTGAACGAGGTGACTACGGCGTAAGGCTGGCGTTCGCCGGGGTAGATCAGTGGGTGGGAATTGATCGAAATCCAGACAAGCGTATCATCGGGATGATGCACGCCCATGATCACGTTGGACTGCGGCTTGCCCGTGCGCAGCGTCACCATCGCCGGATGGGTTTCGCCGGGGAAAGGCGTCCCGTCCTGATGGATGGCGCGCCAGCGCGGATCGACCGAGGTGCGCCCCATCATCTGATCGGGCGTCAAGCCCAGTATCCGCGCCGCCGCCTCATTCGACGCCTGGATCGTCCCATCTTTTGCCTGCAGGACGACCCCCTCCGACAGCGCCGACACGACCGACCGATAGCGCGCTTCGCTTTCCATCAACCGACTGCGGTAGAGCGTCCCCGCAACCGACGAAATCGATCCCAAAAGACTGATCAGGATGAAAAAGATCAGGTAGGAGAAGACATAGATGAAGGGGGCATCGGGGATGAAGAAGAATGCGCTCACAATCGCGTAAATGACGACCATGAATCCAATTGTGATGGTGCGCTGCAAAAACATGCTCGACAGCATCAGCACGAACACCAGATATTTCAGCACGAGCAGCCGCTCGCCGCTTGTCACCGGGATCAGCAGCAGGATGCACAGCACGAAGATCAGAAATGCCGTCACCAGCATAAACGCGCCGTATTTGTAGTACTGCGTCCGGCTGAGCGCATAGATTGCGCCGAATGCCAGCAGCATCCCAAACGAGATCAGCGGCGCCGACCCGAACGCCGGCATGATCAGAATCCAGACCGGCGTGACGATGACTTCGATGAGCAGCAGCGCCAGCGCCAGCGCCGCCAGCAGGCGCGCCTGCTGCCGGTCGAGGTCGCACACAAGCTGTGGGGAGGGGCGCGTTAGAACAGCGAGCCAGCGCGCGAGTTGAGCGAGGGATGCAGCGTTCTTCATCGATGTAAACTCCGAGTAAGTCCTGGTCGGCTCTATGATAAAATTTATAACAGTGTAATGGGGTATAGACATCCGAAATGTAAAGGTTTACAACGCAGATTTTGACGCCTCAGCGAACGCCGAACAGTCCGCTTAAAGCGCGCAGCGCCGTAGGTATATCGGGGATGGCGAACCAGACCCAGCCGAGCAGCACGAAATGAAAGGTCAGCGCCGTCCCGAACCAGCGCCACAGGCGCGCGCGGCGCGGCATGGTTTTCAGGCGGCGCTGCCATGTGCGTGTCCGGTCGCTCCACAGATAATGCGCGGTCAGCCCTGCGCCGTGCCACAGTCCCCAGATCGCAAACGACGCGCTGACGCCGTGCCACAGCCCGATCAGCAGCATCGTCGCCCCATTGGCAGCCGCCGCGACCACGCCAGGAGCGGCTTTGCGGCGCACCAGCGCCTTCGAGATCGGCGCGTAGACATAGGCGCGCGCCCACGCACTGAGCGTCATGTGCCAGCTCTGCCAGAAGGCAGCGATGTGATTTTGGGCATAGGGATTGTTGAAATTTTCGGGGAGCTGGACGCCGTAGAGCATCCCGATGCCGATGGCAATATCGGTATAGCCGCTGAAATCGAAATACAGCCGAAACGCATAGGTGTAGAGCATCAGCCAGAGCGCGCCGGCTGAGTCGGTCTGGCTGACCAGATCGGCGGATAGGCTGAAGACCGCCAGCGTGTCGGCGATCACGAATTTTTTCAGCAGCCCGACGGCGATCCGCGCCCCGGCGCGGACGAGTCGATCTGGATCGAGGCGCGGCAGGTCGGGCAGACGCGCATCATCGGCGGCATGGCGTTCGGCGCGGTCGATGGGACCCGACGTGTACGCCGGGAAGAAGATCAGATAGGTCAGATAGGTTCGTAGATCGAGCGCGGGCAGCAGCCCGGACTGACGGTCGCGCAGCGTGTGGATCAGGCGAAAGGCGACATATGAAAATCCCAGCCAGCCGATCTCCAGCGGGGATGCCAGCGCCGGACTCTGCCCGACATTGGCGCGCAGCAGTCCCGCCAGCGCCGCCGCCAGCGGCTCGGTCTTGACGATGATGAAGAGCGCGATCACGCCGATCACGCCCAGAGTCAGCGCCGCTGCGCGCCGCCGCCATGCCAGCAGCGCGATCAGCGCGCCGAATCCCGCTGCCAGCGCCAGCCCGATCAGGACGACGCCGACCTCCGGCGGGCGCGACGTGGGAGTGATGGGCAGCGCGAGGTAGCGCGGGAGCGTCAGCAGGGGAGTCATCCCAACGACGATGATGAGCGCGGCGGCATCGGCGCGGGTGAACGGCTGACCGCGCGCGCGGGTGAGTATCCAGCCGTAGACGGCAAGCGCCAGCGTCGCGGTTGGCAGTCCGAAATCGAGAAAGCGCACGTCGAGCGCGGGCTGAAGCGCGTAGATGGCGTAGATGCTGGCGACCAGCAGCGCCCATCGGCGCAGCCGCTTGGGGACGATCAGCTCGTAGACCAGCCCGCCCGCGATGAAGATGAGGATGTCCGCGAGGGTCACGCCGTCAGAATCTCTGATAAATCCAGGGCGGGGCGCTGTCAGTGGTGACGATCACCAGCAGGATGACGATCAGGCAGAGCGCGATGGCATAGGCATTCTCACGAACCCGCATCCTCCGCCTCCAGCACCACCAGCCAGGTCTGATAGAGCGCGATCAGCGCGGTCAGGTTGTGGACACCGTAGCCGCGCCGGAACGCCTCCGGGTTGGTGTAGTCGTGCGCGTACCAGGTGGTCAGGTGAACGCCATCCGACCCGACGCCGCGCCCTGGCAGCGTCCCCGCCACCAGATCGTAATCCCACAATGGCACATTGTATTCGTCCGCCAGCCGACGGATGATGTCATTCGTTCGCGTCCCGTCGCGGCGGTCGCCTTTCGTCCCCATGATCGGGATGACGCCATTTTCGATGCAGAATTCGATCACGGCGCGCAGATTGCGCTCCGTTGCCGTCGGCGCGCCCAGATCGTTGCTGCCGAGCCGGACGAACAGGTACGCCGGATTGTGCAGCCTGAACTCGCAGGCGAGCATCGTCTCGCGCGGTTCGCAGTAGTGATCGTTCGCCCACATGGGGTCAAAGACTGACCAGGTGTGCAGCCCGCGTATGACCGCGACGCCCTGACGTGAAAATGACCCTTGAAAGTAGTCGATCAAGGGCTGTAAATAGGCGAATGCGCCGAGATGATACGTCCCCTGACCATCGTCGAAGCGATCTAGAAAATACGGGCTTTCGAGAGTGCTATCGCCCAGCTTAGAGAAAGCACGCGGGTTGCGACCGAGCTGCTGCCCGTGCGCGAAGATGGCGCGGATGTTGGCGCGGGTGTCGGCATCCAGCAGCACGATCTGCGTCATCGGGATGTCGTTGATCAGCTCCGGAGCGGGCATCGGCGCATTCATGTTTGGCAGGATGATCGGCGCAGCGGTCGGAGCGGGCGTGACGACCGGCGGCGTCGCGGACGGCGCGGAGGTGTTGGTCGGAAAGGACGAGGCGGACGCGCCGACTGGAACGATCAGCATCATACCAGGGGGAACCGCCGCGTCCTCTGCCAGCAGATTGCCCGCCGCCAGCCGCGCCGGCTCGATATTGAAGCGCGCTGCGATGTTGCTGAGCGTATCACCAGGCTGGACGATGTAGACCAGCGCGCCTAGAGTCGCTGACTGCGCGAATGTGGAAGGCGAACGCAGCCCGCCGACTGCGCCGAACAGCGCCCCGAAAATCAGCAGCAGGGCGGCAAGACGAGCTAACAGGGTCGTTGGGGACATGAAGTTCACTCTGAGTCACCGATAAAATGCCCCCATCATTGTGGCACAAGCGCCGCCGCTGCGCGAGTCTGCGGTTCAATCGTTTGGGTTGGCGCTCACGGGATCACACGGGTATTGAGCATCTCATTGACCGCCTTGACCAGCCGGCGCAGTTCGGCGTCCAGATCATCGGTGATCCCATCCTGGATCGCCGCTTCGCGGAACAGATCGCGCGCTTCGCGGAGCGCATCCTGTCCCTTGCGCAGTTTGGTCAGTCCGGCGCGCAGATGGGCGCGGGCGTCGCGGTTGTGCGGATTGGTATACTGTCCTGGGAAGTCCCAGCCGTGCAGCGCGGCGACTTTTTGCAAGCCGTCGATGAAGTCGTCGACGGTGTCGATTTGGCGGGCAGCGCCGCGCTGGATCAGGTCCTGGAGCGCAGGGCTGAGCGACGGCTCCACGCCAAAATCGAGCGCCGTGATCGCCTGATAACGCGCCTCAACTTCGGTGACGCTGCCCGGCTGCGGACGGAGCGCCGTTTTCTGCGGCGACAGCCCGGTGAACATCGAATACAGAATCCCGACGCACAGGCTGTGAATGTCCTGGCGGAATAAGCCCTCTGTGTCGCGGCTTTTGCCCTCGACGCGACGCGAGCTGTTCAAATCGATGATGCGAAGCTGCACGCCATCCCAATAGACATGCTCCAGCTTGTGATCGAGATAGACGATCCCCTGCCGGTGCGCCATTTTCAGCGTCTCCGCGAACTGGAGCGCCAGCGCCAGTCCCTCTTCCGTCGGGACGCGCCAGCGCAGCCCGGCGCGGTCGGGGCGCATCAGGTAGAACAGGTTGTGCGCGCGCGGCAGCGGCTCCAGCGCCAGATACGGACGCCAGCCGCGCTTGAAAAAGCCCGCCTGCGCGGCGCGAAAGGCGGCGGCGTCCGTCCCGAACGACTCGATTCCCCCGCCGGACGGCGCTTCGCCGCCCGCTTCAACATAGCCGCAGTCCAGCAGCCGGACGACCGTCGGGCTGTCCGCCAGCGCCGTGAGCAGATCGGCTTCATGGGCGAACGCCTGATATTCCCAGCGCGGTTGATCCCCGCCAAGATGCTCCGGTCGCAGGACTTTGAAGGCGACGTGTGTCGATGCCTTGCGGTCAGTCGCGTCGAGGACGCGGGCGTAATGCCCCAGCGCGAACGTGTCGATGTAATTGGCGATGCGGTAGCGCTGATCGAGCGTGGTCATGGTTGGGTCGGCGGCACTGATGGCGCGCTTTACCGCGCTCATCCTTCCAATCCGTATGCCTGCGCCAGAATTTGCGCCGGATGGACGCTGCGCGCCCCGGTCGCGTGGGTGATCTGCCAGCGGCAGGTCTCGCTGTCGCAGATCACGGGCTTGTCGACGCCGTTGGCGCGCACCTGCTCGAACAGTGGTCGCCCCACATCCATGCCGATCTGATATTTCTCGACCTTGTAGCCATATGTGCCAGCGATCCCGCAGCAGGCGGCGTCCGCCAGCCGGACGCGCAGCGCGGGGATGAGATCGAACAGATCGAGCGCGGGCTGCCCGATGTTGTGCGCCTTCTGCTGGCACGGCGCGTGGTAGATGAGCGTCTCGCCTGCGCCAATCGGCTTGAAGTTGGTCTTGAGTTCGCCGCGCTGATGCAGCATCAGCAGGAATTCGCTCAGATCGTAGGTGTGTTCAGCGACCAGGTCGCGATCCGGATGATCGAGATCGAGAATTTCGCGGTAATCGGACTTGAGGCTGAGTGTGCAGGATGTGGACGCGCCGACGATGGGGATGCCCGCCCGCGCATAGGCGGCAAGCCGGTCGAGATTGCGCCTGGCGTAATTTCGGGCGGCGACAAATTCGCCGTTGGACTGCATCGGCAGCCCGCAGCAGTTCTGCTCCGGCAGCTCGACATCGAAGCCGTTATGCGCCAGCACTTTGACCGCCGCCTTGCTCGTGCGCGTATCGAAGTAATTGCCGGCGCAGGCATGAAAGTAAGCGACTTTGCCGCGCAGCGGCGGCTCAGCGACGGGCTGATGGCGCGCAAACCAGGCGCGAAAGGTCTGAAACTCGAACGGCGGCAGCGGGGCATCGCGGTGGATGCCAAAGGTCTTTTCGATCACGACGCGCGCGGGGCGGAATTTTGTTCCCCAGTTCATGATCGGCGCGAACCAGTGTCCGTATTTGCCGAGCAGCTCGGAGCGCCCTAATGCGCGGTTGCGCAGGGGGATTTTGCCGTCGTAGAGCTTTTCACGCGCGCGGACGTTCATCTCCATGATCTTGACTCCGTGCGGGCAGACCATCGTGCAGATGCCGCAGCCGGAGCAGTAATCCACGCTTTTATCGGGGGAATCGTCACCGCGTTCTTCATTCATCCGAAAGCGCTGCGCCTGCGGCCCGACCGTCTTGGGACCCGGAAACAGGTCGGTGACGGGCGCAACCGGGCAAGCCGCCGTACAGATATTGCATTTGATGCACAGATCGGCGGTGTATTCAGGCTGATGATGATCGAACCGCGTGATCGGATCGCTCATGATTGTCCTTCCGTAGTTTGGATGCATTATAACGCATTCGCAGTTGTCCCGGCGATGATCGGACGCTCGCTGTGTATCTTCGGGTCGGACACAATCGTGTCGATGGACAGAACCGTTACCTTGCTCATCTTGATCGCTCTCTCCATCCGTCCGGAGCGAACGGGGGATGTTCTGTCTTCGCTTCATCATACTAGAATGAGCCTCTCCGCGCGCCGATCCACCTTGCCGCGAGCGCTTCAAGGCGTTATAATGCCTATTGCAAGACGGCGACGTAGCCAAGTGGTAAGGCAAGGGTCTGCAAAACCCTTATGCACCGGTTCGAATCCGGTCGTCGCCTCAAGGCGGGATAGACAGACATCCCGTTTTTGTTTTTGATGAGGTTCTGTCCATGCCAGATGCGCCGCCCGCCAGCGAAACAGCCCCCGCTCCCCCCAACGCCAAGCCGCTTCCGCCGCTCCCCAATTATACGCTGTCCACCGTCTGCCCCGCGTGCGGGCAAGACACGTTCAAGCTGGCGTGCAAAGTCCGCTGCGGTCGCTGCGGCTTCGTCTGGGATTGCAGCGAAGTATGACTCCGAAAACCGTCCTTATCACTGGCGCATCGCGCGGCATCGGCTTGGAATTCGTCCGCCAGTGTTTGGCGCGCGGAGAGCGCGTGTTTGCCGCCTGCCGCAGCCCACAGTCCGCGCATCGGCTGGCGGCGCTGGCATCCGACCGGCTGCACATCATCCCGCTGGATGTCGCGGACGCAGACAGCATCGCCCGCGCCTGGCAGATCGTTCATGCGCAGACCGAGGCGCTGGATGTGCTGATCAACAATGCCGGCATCCTGCTCGACGATGAGAAAATCTCGGATAACTTGGCGGCGCTCGATTTCGAGCGGACGATACAGGTCTTCCGCGTCAATGCCGTCGGCGCGCTGATGGTGGCGCGGGAATTTTTGGGCATGATGCGCCAAGGCGGGATCATCGCCAGCATCACCTCCGGCTATGGCTCGCTGACTCTGCACACCCACAGCCACACCTATGCCTATTCCGCCAGCAAAGCCGCGCTCAACATGTTCATGCGCGCGCTGGCGCATGACCGCCTGACGCGCGGGCTGTGCGTGGTAGTGGTCGATCCCGGTTGGGTGCGCACCGACATGGGGACGGACGCTGCCGAACTTGAGCCGGCGGAGTCGGTCGGCGGGATGCTGCGTGTGATCGACTCGCTGCGCCCCGCTGACACCGGTCGCTTTCTGCGCTGGGACGGCGCTGAAATGCCCTGGTGAGCGCGTCCCTGTAACATTTTCGCGCCGCACATTGAATGATCTCATGTGTTTGCAAACGCAGCCTTGATCGGTCAGCCCGAACCGGGATGAGCATGGAGCGCGTGCGCGCATCGGATTTGCGCCGTTATATTGAGACGGAGGCGGCAGACCTGCAAAGGACACTGCGCGTCTATCTTTATCGCGCTGGTTTGTCTGGGCGCGACCAAAGCCTGGACGCCGCCGCCAGCGAACTGCTCAACGAAGTGGTGCTGGAGGCGCTGCGTCATGAGGGACGGTTTCGGAGTTCAGCGAGTCCGCGCGCCTGGCTGCTGGGGATCGCCGCCAACCTGATCAAGCGCAAACAGGCGGAGCTGGCGCGCCGCCATCGGCGCGAGCCGCTGCTGCGCGATCTGGTCGCGGGGGCGGACGCGGCAATCGGCGACGATGATCTGTTCGACTGGCTGCTGACCATCGCTCAGCCCTCCGCCGACGACGAGACCGACCGCGCGGCGGCGCTGCTGGCGCGGCTCGCGCCCGAAGATCAGCGGATCATCGAGCTGGCGGTGCTGCACGAGCTGGATGGAGCGGCGCTGGCGCAGACCTTGGGCATTTCAGCGGGCGCAGCGCGCGTGCGGCTGCATCGGGCGCTCAAGCGGCTGCGGAGCGCGATCGCAGTGGGGGGCGACGATGCTGACGGATAGAGACCGCGAACGCGCCGCCTTTCGCTACATCGGCGCGCTCGAACGCGGCGATTTTGACGCCGTCGCCGCGCTGCTGCGCAATGCCGAGCGCGATCCGGATCTGGCGCGGATGCTGGCTGAGATCGACCGGGTTTACACAGCGGAACTCGACCGCCCCTTGAACAATTCACGATTGAGAGAGGAAGAGACAATGACTGCATTCTCGATGCCGATATATCCTGAGCGACCGGAGCGCATGGCGCAGTCCGGTCTGCTGTTGTTCGCTGCCCTGATCGCGCTGACCTTCGCTGCCCTGCTGGTGGTGCGCGCGATGATAATGAACAGCGCGCCGCCCTCGATGAACCTGAGCGGCGGCTTCATGTCCGAGAGTCCGTCCGCGCTGCCGCAGAACGATACGGGTGACCAGGTTAGCCTGTGCTATCAGGTCACGGAGAGCGTGCCGCTTCTGCGCGCTGGAGCGGGTCGTCCCGATATGCTCACGCCGGAGATGGTCTTTCGCATTCAAAGCGCCCAGCTCATTAATGGACGGACGTGGCTGTATGTCATCGTCGGCGAGACCGGCGTGCCTGAAGGCTGGATCGAAGCGGACAGCGCGACTTTCCGCATTCAGATATGCGATTTTTCCGGTGTGGCGAGCGTTGTGGCACTGACGCCGACCGTCGTTGAGCCGTCCAGCGCTCAAGGCGGCATCGTCCTGCCGAACGTGGTTGTGCCATCGATCAATGTGCCGTCGATCATGGTTCCGGCTGTCCCGACGACTGTCCCCAGTGCCACAGAAACGCCGACTCCGGTTCTGATGCAGGCATTGACGCCGATCCCATCCACTGCCTCAGCCGCATCGCCGACACCAGCGCTTTCCCCAGCCGCGGCGGGCGGCTGAGCTAGAGAAGCGAAAGGGGGCGCGTCAGCGCCCCTTGTTTGATCCCTCAGTCCGTGCGCAGGAGCGTGTCCGGTCGGAAGGCAGCCCAGGCGAACCAGAAATGCGCGCCCGCGTTCAGACGGCGGAGCTGCGATCCGGCGAGATCGCCTTCGACAGCGCGCCCGAACGTGTTCCAGCGCGAGCCAGTCTGATCGTCGTAGATCGCGCCGTCGCGCAGTGCAAACGACAGTTCGCGTTCATCGAGCCGCCGATCATAGAGCGCCGCCGTGCCGATATCGCGCGACGAGTCGATGATGCGCTGATCGAGCGCGCTGACGACTCCGTCCTGGAAGAACGCCGCGACCGGCACGTCATTGACCACGTCATTGATGACGATCTGTTCGCGCAGGAGCGGGAACGGATACGCGACCGCTGTCCCCGCGACCAGTCCGCCGAGGACATGCTCGGTCGCAGGCAGGCGCGAGTCGATGCTGCCCTCAAACAGGAACGGCTGCCTGCTGGAGTCATAGCCGACGTAGGGATTCACGCCGTAGCTGCGCCTCCGACCCGTGTCGCGCGACAGGATTACGCCGTTCGGGTATTCGTCGGCGAACGCGCCGAAGCCGATCACCAGCGATGGGATGATCTCAAGCTGGACGCCCGTATACACGCCGACGATCCCCTCTCCGGTGAACTGCTGCCAGAACGACTGCGTCAGATCATCCCACATCACCATGTCGCTGTTGCGCAGCAAGCCGGACACCCCAAAGCGGAGCGTCGCGCCGTTCACGCGGCGGTCAAAGACAAGCGCGCTGTTGCACAGCGGGCAGAACGTCACCGCCACCGGCACGCCGCCGACGACATCGTTGACGATCTCATGCCAGGTCAGGATGGCGAGCGGGTAAGCGCGGGCATCGCCGTCGATCTCCAGCGCGATCAGCGGAGACTGTTCCTGAAGCCAGAGCGACGCCGCGTCAATCGACTCGAACACAGGGCTGTCAATCGGCGGGATGCCGTCGGGCGGGGGTCCGCCGGAGCGAATCTCGCTGACATCCACGCTGCGCCGGCAAAAATCGGTTTTCGTCCAGAAATCGGTCTCGAAACGAAGCAGAACCCCAGCAAACGGGTTGGCGCAGGAATTCTGAGCCACGACCCCATCTCCGACCGCCGCCATCAGCAGCGCCAGTATGGTGAATCCTAAGCGTACCTTGTGCATTGTGCCTCTATACCTCCATACAGCGATTGATCTGCACGCACTCCACCAGCAAGCATACTACATGATCGTTGCTAAGCGCTGTCGTGTCCAATACAATGCCGATGGAAGGGATGCCGATAGGCGGCACGGGGAACGCAGGATGAGACAGGGGATCGGCGTGTTCATTTTTTACCTGGGCGCGGCGGTCGTGATGACCTTTCCGCTGGCGCTCCAGCTCGACTCGCGCCTGCTCGGTCACGCCTTCAGCGACACGACCGAGTATCTCCGGCACAGTTGGTGGATGGCGGAGGTGCTGCGCGGGCGCATTGCGGCGGATGCGCCGCTGCTGCTCTATCCCGACGGCATCGACTCGGCGCTTTTGTGGGCGATCCCGCTGCAAAGCCTGCCGACGGCGCTGCTGTCGTTCATCCTGCCGCTGCCGGCAGCGTTCAACCTGGCGGCGCTGCTGACGCTGGCGCTCAATGGGCTGGCGCTGTACGCGCTGGCGCGGACGCTGGGGATCGGCGGTTCGGGCGCGCTGATCGCCGGGCTGGTCTTTGTGCTGTACCCCGCCTTTCAGGGTCAGCTTGCGCTTGGGCATGTCGGCTTGGTGACGCTGTACCCCGCGCCGCTGCTGCTGGCGGCGCTGATGCGGCTGCGGGGCGCGCCGCGTTCTCGCGCGGCGCAGGGGCGCGATCTGCTGCTGGCGGCAGTTTGGATGATGATGGTCGGCTGGGGCAGCGCCCTGCTCTGGCTGTATCTGCTGCTGCCGACGGTCGGCGTCTGGCTGGTGCGCCTGATCGGGCGGCGGGAATGGGGCGCGCTGGGCTGGACGCTGGGCGCGCTGGCGGTGGGTGCGGCGCTGGCGCTGCCGTTCGTCCTGCTGGGGCTGCGCGGGGCGGGCGTCTCTGGCGGGGGGATGTCGGTCTTCTTCAGCGCCACGCCGCTGAACATCATCGCGCCGTCCTTCAGCCATCCGCTCTGGGGAAGCCTGGGACTGGACTATCCGCGCCGCGTTCTGGGGATCGATCCGTTCGAGGGGACGGCGTACGTCGGTGTGGCTGCGGGCGTGCTGGCGCTGATAGGGCTGATCCGGCGGCGCGCGGCGCGTTTCTGGCTGATGGCGGCGGCGGGCGCATGGGGGCTGTCATGGGGAGCGCTGTTCAAGCTGGAGGAGACCGCCCCAATGGCGCTGGTGATCGACGGCTACCCGACCCATCTCGCGCTGCCGTGGGCGCTGCTCGAACGGCTGCCGATCTTGAGCATCTCGCGCACGCCGGTGCGCTTCAGCTTCGCGGTCGGCTTGGTGCTGGCGGTGATGGCGGGCTGTGGGGTGGATGCAGTCGTGCAGGGGCGACGCCGCGCGCTTGTCACGCTGATCCTGGCGGCGCTGATCGCCTTCGATTACCAGACTTTTTTTCCGATGCCGACCCGTCCGGCGGCGATCCCAGCAGCATTTTACGCGCTGGCGGAGCGCCCTGACATCCGCGCCGTGTTCAATGTCCCCTGGGAGCATCCGCTGACCGACAAAGAGGGCTTATACTTGCAGACCGCGCACGGCAAGCCGATGATCGCCGGACATTTGGCGCGCAATACGCCGCTCAATCCAGCGAAAGGCTGGCTGATGCAGGAGACGTTCGATCCAGCGCTGCTCGACGCCGCCGGAGTCGATCTGATCATCGTCCATCGGGAATGGGACTACAGCGGCGGCGGGCTGGAGGCGCGGCTGCGCGAGCGCTTCGGCGCGCCAGCGTTCGCGGACGCGCGCTTCGCCGTGTTCGAGCGGCCCGATCCGACGCAGCCAGTCGCCCTGATCAGCGGCGTTCACCGCCATGCGGACTCGACCTGGCTGTTCGCCTATCTGCCGGAGGGCGGGGCATTCGCGCTCGTCGGGACGGCGCGCACGGACGGCGCGCGCGGCGCGCAGGCGCGGCTCAACGATCAGCCGATCTGGCGCGGTCAGCTCAGCGATGGCGACCCGCTGGCACTGCCGCTGCCGCCGCTCGCCGCTGGCTTTCACTTTTTCAATATCACGCTCGACCCGCCGTGTCTTGTGCCGCCGCATGAGGCGCTGCGCTGCGCGACGCTGCGCATCGAAGGGATGGAACTGCGATGAGACGCCCCCTGACCGATTTCGGGCTGTTTCTGCTGATCGCGCTCATCATCACCTATCCGCTGGGATTTGAGCTGAGCAGTTCGCTGGCGGGCTTTGCGTATGGCGATGGGCGCGAGATGGCGCATCATCTGTGGTGGTTCGGGGAGGCGCTGCGCACGGGGGAAAGCCCATTTTTCATGTCCAACTTGGCGTATCCCAACGGCATTGACGCGATCACGCTGTGGGCAAATCCGCTTCAGTTCTTCCCGGCGTGGGCGCTGGCGCTGATCCTGCCGCTGCCCGCCGCCGCCAACCTGACCATCCTGCTGACGCTGGCGCTCAACGGGTGGGCGCTGGCGCTGTTATGCCGAGGTCTTGGCATGGGGTTTTGGGCGGGGTGGATCGCGGGCGTGGTCTTCATGTGCTTCCCGCTGATGCAGGCGCACCTGGGCGTGGGACATGCGGGCTTGCTGGTGCAGTATCCCGTCCCACTGTATGCGCTGGCGCTGCTGCGGCTGAGTCGCAGCGGAGTCGGGCGGATCGGGATCGCGGCGGCAGCATTTGCGCTGACCGGCTTGGGACACACGCTGCAAATCATTTATGTGACCGCCCCGCTGACGCTGGTGATCGGCGCGGCGGCGCTGTGGCGGCGGGCATGGTCGACGGCGGCGCGCCAGGTCATCGCGGCGGGGATCGGCGCGGCGGCGCTGGCGGTGTATCTGCTGCCGACGTTCAGCGCCGCGTTCGGATCGGCGTATGACGACGGCGGAGTCGTGCGCTACAGCGCCGATCTGCTGGCGTTTGCGTCACCGTCGTTCTTTCATCCGCTGTGGGGCGCGCTGCTGGACTACCCGCGACGGGTTCTGGGCGTCAACCTGGATGAAGGCGCGGCGTATGTCGGCGTGATCGCGGGCGCGCTGGCGCTGATCGGGGTGTGGCGGCGTCGGGAAGCGCGGATGTGGCTGGGGCTGGCGCTGCTGGCGTATGTCCTGTCGCTGGGGGGACTGCTGAAAATCTTGGATACGCCGGTGCAGTTCACGACCGACGGCTACATCAGCTATGTGGCGCTGCCGTGGGGGATTCTGGCGGAGCTGCCGGGGCTGAGCCTGCTGCGCGCGCCGGGGCGCTTCAATTTCGGGCTGGCGCTGGCGCTGGCGATGATGGCGGGCTATGGGGCGGATGCAGTCGTGCGCAGGCGCGGCGCGCTCGTGTCTCTGATCCTGATTGGACTGATCGCCTTCGATTACCAGACCTTTTTCCCGCTGCCGACGACGCCAGCGGCGATCCCGCCCGCGATTGCTGCGCTGGAGCAGCGGACGGACATGCGCGCTGTCTTCGGCATCCCCTGGGACAACCTGATCGCCGCCAAGACCGATCTCTATCTGCACACCGCGCACCGCCGCCCGCTGCTCGCCGGACAGGTCACGCGGCGGACACCGGTCGCGCCCGCCATGCTCACGATCCTGCAGGACACGCTCGACCCGGCGCTGCTCGACGCCGCCGGAGTCGATCTGATCATCCTGCACAAACAGCACGACGACGGGACGCTCTATGCGCGGGCGCTGGATCGCCTCGGCGCGCCGACCTATGAAGATGACGCGCTGGCGCTCTTTGAGCCGCCCGAACCGGATGCGCCGCGCCTTTTCGCTGCCGCGCTGACCGAGTCGCTGGCGGTGACGGCGCGCTCGGAGGTCTATCTCTACGCCGCCCAACCCGGATGGGCGCTTTTTGAGGCGGACGCCAGCGCTGACCGCCGTCGAGTGCGCCTGCTCATCGATGGCGACGCGGTGCATGGGCAGATCGTCGGCGAAGCGGATCGCCTCCGCCTGCCGATCCCGCTGGAGGCGGGTTACACGACGCTGAGCATGGCGCTCAGCCCGCCGTGTCCGGCGGTCATCCCGTCGGCGGCGCTGACGTGCCGCGATTTGCGGCTGACGAGTGCGGCGCTCACTTTCACAGCGGACGAAACGCCGCCGAGTCCGCCCGTCATCTGGGAGCGCGGCGTGTCACTGGTGCGCTGGCGCGTGACTCAGGGAGGCGAGACGGTCTCCGCGTGGCTGGACTGGCGCTTTGACAGCGCGGTCGATGAAAACGACATCCGCTTCGTTCACCTGCTCGACGAGTCGGGCGGGCTGATCGCGCAGTCGGATGCGCCGCTCGGACGGATCGCGGGTGGATCGCGGCGGATCGAGGCGGTCGATCTGGCGCTGCCCGCCGATCTCGCGTCCGGGACATACACGCTGGTGACCGGCTGGTATCGCTACCCGGAGATCGTCCGCTTCCGGCTGACCGCCGCGCCGACTGAGACGGCAAACGATGTGTTCAGGATCGGCGCGCTGACTCTGACGCGCTGATCCCCGCCAATGCGTCATGGACAGCGCGCCGGAAGCCATGCACGCCGTCGCCTTCGCGCCCAGCGTAGACGCGGTTGGTCAGGATGGCGGCGACCAGCCGCCGCGTCGGATCGATCCACAGGCTTGTGCCAGTGAAGCCGGAATGTCCGTAGGATTCCATGCTGAAACGCTCGCCCGCCATCGAGTCGACCGCCGCCTTGAGCGCCCAGCCCAAGCCGCGCCGCTCGCCGTTCGACTCGGCTTGGAGGCGCGTCGCCTCAGCGCGCACATCCGGCGCGATGGGCAGTGCCGATCCCGCGTCCAGCCATGCCTGCCCGAACAAGGCGACATCGCGCGCCGTCGCGAACAAGCCGGCATGACCCGCCACGCCGCCGACGCCGCAGGCATTCTCATCGTGGACTTCGCCCCAGCAGCGCCGCTTGCGCCAGAGCGGATCGTGTTCGGTCGGGGCGATCTGGTCGAGCGGGACGCCCGCCCGCGCCGGATTGTAGGTCACGCTCGACAGCCCCAATGGGCGCGTCACGCGGGCGTCGATGGCGCGATCCAGCGTCTCGCCGTGCAGCCGCCCGACCGCCTCGCCCAGGAGCATCAAGCCCAGGTCGCTGTAGCGCACCGCTGAGCCGACTTCGCCCACGAACGGATAGCTGCACAATGCCGCCACCGCCTGCGCCCATTTGATCTCGCGCCCGATGGACTCGGCGTGACCAGGCGCAGCGGGCGGATGCGGACTCGCTGCCTGAAAGACAGCGCGCCAGGGGGCGAGTCCGCTGGTGTGGGTCAGCAGGTGCCGGAAGGTGACGCGCGCAGGATCGACGCGCCGCGCCGCTGCGTCGGGCGGCGCGGGCAGCATCGCCTTGCTGAACGGGTCTTGTCCGCCGTCGATGGGGCGCGGCGCGCCGCCGAATTCGTCGATCACGCTGACCAACGGCGCATCGAGCGCGGCGCGCCCCTCACTGACCAGGCTGAGAAACGCCGACGCGGTGAACAGTTTCGTCAATGATGCCAGATCGAAGCGCGTCTCCGGCGTCACCGGGACGCGCTCGCTCTCCGGGTCGATCCAGCCCCAGGCGCGCTCGATCAGGACAGCGTCGTCATGCAGGGCGCAGATCGCCGCCGCCGGAAAGGTTCGCCCCAGATGGGCGCTGACGGCATCCTCAAGCGCGTTCTCAAGAGGGGAGGTCAGGGTCATGGCTGCATCCTTAATGTCTTGTTGTTATCTGCGCCGCCAAGCGGTGAAATATGTGCCGGTATCCAGCGCCGCAGGCGCGCCGCCGTCCACCGGCAGCCGCTGAATGCGCCGCTCATCCCCCAGATAGAGCAGATTCGCCCCATCGGGCGTCCAGCCGATCAAGCTGCCGAACAGGTAAACATCGGTTGTGCGCAGCACCTCGCGCACCTCCGCATCGGACTGCGCGCCGATGTCCAGCACGGTCACAATGTATTCTAATGCGGCGGCGTCCTCCTGCACATCGGTGGCGAATTCGAGCATGGCGAGCTGCGCCCCATCCGGTGACAGCGCATAACTGAACGAGGCGCGTTCGAGGATGCTCTCCCGCTGCCGCTCGCCCGTGTCGGCGTCGAGCAGGACGAGCTCCGCTGTGCGGCTGACGTATGCGATGCCGCCATCGGGCAGCCAGAAGACCGGCGTGAGCGTGGTGAGGTCTTCTGTGAAGATCTTGGCGAGCGCGTCGAGCAGATCGTCGGCTAAGGTGCGGCGGCTGCTCCCATCCGGGCGGATGGTGTGAAGCTGCCATGTCCGCATGTCCCGTGTCCGCTCTGCCAGCGTGATAAAGCTGATGCGCGCGCCGTCCGGCGACCAGAGCGGCTTGAGCGCGCCCTCGGTGTTGGGGATGGGGCGGACGCCGTCTGCGCGCGACCATGTGTAGAGCGAAAACGTGCCGCTCTGGATCGAGACGCCGGAGAAGACCAAGCGCTCCCCATCCGGTGACCAGGCTGGCGGCACGAGCCGCAGCCAGTCGAAGCCGAGATCGGGCGCGCTGATCGGCGTCTGTGCGCCGGTCTGCATGTCCATGACGATGAGCTGACCGCGCAGGTCAGCCCCATCACCGCCGTCATCGAAGAAGACGATATGTCTGCCGTCCGGCGAGCCAGCCGGGGTATGGAATGACTCGCCGATGGCAATTGGGCAGCGCCCCGCGCCGTCCAGGCTCATGATGCGGACGCCGTCGCTCGCGCGGTAAAGGATGACCTCGTCGGGGAGGCTGCGCATGAAGACAAAACAAGTCACCGGCTCGCGGAGGACGAACCCCGCCCCCACCAGTGCCGCCAGGATCAGGGCGCGGACGATCCAGCGCCGCAGATTGGGTCTGTTCATCGGGAGAAGTGCCTTTCGAACTCATTGTCCATATGGCAGCGCGCTCAGCGCCCGCCGCGCCGCCAGAACCTGAAATCGATGCCGTCGTCCAGCGTCAGTTCTTCGCCGCTCGCCAGCGTCAGCCGCCGAGAGAGAGTGCCTTTTAGGTAATACACGTTCGCGCCATCCGGCGACCAACCGAACACTTCGGAACTGGGGATATTGTTCGCATCGCGGCGCAGGACGCGGGCATCAGCTTCCGACGCTGCGCCTCGGTCGATCAGGAGGATCACCTCATCGCTGCTGTCGAGGCTGGTCGGGCGTTGATGTCGGGCGTCCCATGCGCTGATGGCGAACTGCGCGCCGTCCGGTGACAGTACGAAACTCAGGGCGTAATAGCGATCAAATGCGATCTGCGCCCGCTGCTCGCCCGTCTGCGGGTCAACGGCGATCACCTCATTCCGCATGCTGAGGTAAGCGATACTCCCATCAGGGAGCGCTTGGATCGCTGTTAGGTCATAGCGGACATCATCCACCAGCACACGGCGTTCGCTGCCGTCGATGCGGATGCGCTCCAGCGCAAAAGCGCGCATCTCATCGCGTTGTGTTTGCAGCGGGTCAGTGATGAACAGCAGGTTGTCGCCATCGAGCGACCAGAAGCCAAACAACGCGCCGTCGCTGTTCGGGATGGGCTGCACGCCCTGCGCGCTCGACCAGACATAGAGCTGACTGTTCGCAAAACGCCCAGCGGCGAACACCAGCCGCTCGCTGTCCGGCGACCACGACAGAGCGGTGTCTATGCTGCTTGAATACCAGACAGTCCCGGGAAAGGGAAGCTCTTGGATCGTGGGCGGGGTGATGCGCGTGCGTCCGGAGCCGTCGGCGCTGGCGATCTCGATCCACGCGCTGTTTTCGCGTTCATCCTCGACGATGAAGGCGAAGCGCTGTCCATCCGGCGAATTGCTCAGCATGTAAAGGCGCTGCCCTTCGCTCCGGCTGACGAGCGGACAGCGCCCCGCGCCGTCCAGGCTCATGATGCGGATGCTGCCGCCGCGGACGTAAACAATAGCGTCGTCGGGGAGGCTGCGCATGAAGACAAAACAAGCCACCGGCTCGCGCAGGACAACAAAGCCCGCCGCCAGCGCCGCCAGGATCGAGGCGCGGATGAGCCAGCGCCTGAGGGTCTGTCCAGTCGTAGACACACTACACACTCCCTGCACTTTGTTTATACGGTCGTTTAGAGCGCGGCTTGGACGATCAGCGTAGAGGCGCGATCCCCATTTTATGCGTTCTGTTCCAGAGCGCAAACTCCGCGCCTTGAGCGAGCTGGACGGATGCGCCGCCGCGCGCGGGCAGCCGGTAGATCAGGAATTCGACATCCTGATAAAACAGGCTCGTTCCATCGGCAGACCAGCCCAGATCGCTGAGGTAGTCGAGGTTGGCGCGCCGCACTTCGCGGAAATCCGCCTCCGACTCGGCGTCTGCGGCGAGGGTGATCAGCACCATGTCCGCGCCCACGCTCGTGCGGATGGTGTAATCGCCGGCAAGCGCCGCGATCCGCCCGCCATCCGGCGACCAGATGATCTTGGTGACCCAGAAGCGCTCGAAGTCGATCCGCCCGCGCCGTTCGGCGGTGATCGGATCGATGATGATCAGGTCGCTCGGCTGAGCGTTGTTCAGATAGGCGATCTGCCCATCGGGCGTCCAAAAAGCGGGCGGGACGAGAAAGCGATCGGTCACATCATCCGCCAGCAGAACGCGCTCGCTCCCATCGGGGCGGATGGCGAAGAGCGAAAAGGTGCGTTCGATCACGTCCAGCGTCGGCGCGGTGACGACCATGAACATCAGCCGTTCACCGTCCGGCGACCAGAACGGCATCGAGGCGCCCTCGGTGTTCGGGATCGGCTGGACGCCCTCCTCGGCTGACCAGATATAGAGCTGCGACGGCTCGCCGAAGCGCGGCGAGGCATAGAAGACCAGCCGCTCGCTGTCCGGCGACCAGGACGGCGGCGCGCTCTCGCGGACGGGGACGGACATCCCCGGTGGGCTGATCGCCGTCAGCCCTGTGCCATCAGCGCTGACGATCAGCAGCCGCCCATCGCGGGCGGCGTAGTCGAATAAGGCGACGCGCTGACCGTCCGGCGAGCCGCTCGGCTTGCGGAACTGCCCGCCCGCGATCAGGCAGCGCCCCGTCCCATCCAGGTGCATGATGCGGATGCCCTCGACCGACGAATAGAGCAGGACTTCATCGGGCAGCCTCCGCAGATAGACAAAACAGAGCGCCGGCTCGCGGAGGATGAATCCCGCCGCGAGCAGCGCGACTACAAACAAGGCGAGCCTGATCCATCGAGTGCGGTTCGGTTGGGCCACAGCGTGTCAATGCTCCTCATTCCTTTTTTTATACGGATGGCGTATTCAGCCAGAAACGGCGGTAAGCGGCGGTCTCCGCCAGCAGGCGCGTCAGGCGGCTTTCGATCTCCGCCGCGTCGGACGAGCGCGCTTCCGGCTCAGAGCGGGCGCGCAGGATGTCATCGCTGAGCGCCTCGAACGCCAGCGTGGAGCGCCGTTCGAGCCATTGAAGCGCGGCGCGGATGGTGGCGCTGCGATGGTTGGTGAGGGCGGCAAGCTCGCTGACGGCGATCACGCCGTCTTTGTGCGCCAGCGCGTATTTGACCAGCCCCGCAAGCTGAGTCACGAGCGCCTGCGCCGAGTCATAAGCCGGGCGCTGACCGAACAGATAGATCGTCTCCGGCTGGACGACTTTGAGCGCCGCCGTCCAGACCAGCGGATCGGGCGGGATCGTCCAGACCGCCAGCGCCGCCGCCGCGCGCAGTTGATGGCGGTGGACGCCGGCAATCCCGCTGACGCCCTCGCGCCAGATGAGCAGATCGGCTTCGGACGCGCTCAGCCGTTCGAGCGCGGCGGTCGGGTGGGGGTCAGCGCGCAGATCGACGGTGCGGCGGCGGGCTGGCGCTTCAATGACAGCGGGCGCGGATGCCGACGGGCGCGCGTCCAGCCATTCGATCATCGCGTCGCGCTCGCCGCGAAAGACATTCGGGCGGACGGTGTACGCCAGGTCGAATTTGCCCTCCGGCAGGGCGTCGCGGTCGCCAAACCACCACAAGACGCGCCGCGCCGTCCCCGACTCGTCCTCGACACGCAGTTCGAGGTGATCGCCCCGGCTGCCGAGGGTGCGCGTGCTGGCAAGGCGCAGATCGCGCGTGACCAGCGTCAGCGCCGGATTGCCGTTTCCAAAGGGCGCGAGCCGCCCGATGTCGTCGGCGAAGGCGAGATCGATCTCGCTCAGCGTCACATAGCCGTCGATGGCGAGTTCGGGCGTGATCGCCTCCGCGCCGATCTGGGCGCGCACCGCCGCCGACAGCCCGCGCCGGAACGCGAATACGTTCTCCGGCGGCAGACTCAGCCCTGCCGCCATGTCATGCCCGCCGAAGCCGGACAGCAGCTGCGCCTGCGCCCGAATCGCCTCGATGATACTGCATCCGGCGACCGAGCGCGCCGATCCGCTGACGATGCCGTCATGCTCGGACAGCACCACGACCGGGCAGCCGTAATCTTCCGCTAGTCGGCTGGCGACGATGCCGACCACGCCCGTATGCCAGTCCTCGCCCACCACCACCAGCGCCGCATATTTCAGCAGCGACTCGTCCTCTTCGATCTGTCGGCGCGCCGCCTCGTAGACCTGCGTCGTCAGGAAGCGCCGCTTCTGATTCAGCCCCTCTAACTCATTGACGCGCTCGGCGATCACCGCCCGATTCGACGTGGTGAGCAGCGCGACGGCGGGCGAGGCGTCCGCCAGCCGTCCGAGCGCGTTCAGACGTGGGGCGAGCGCAAAGCCGATGTCCGTCTCGGTTAGGTCGGCGGGCGCGATCCCGGCGCGCTCCATGATCGCGGCGAATCCAGGGCGCGGACGGCTGCGCAGGGCATCCAGCCCGCGCTGAAGCCAGTAGCGTGTGTCGTCCACCAGCACCATCACGTCGGCGACGATGCCGACCGCCACCAGATCGAGCAGATGATCGGATGAAGCCGCCCCATACAAGGCGCGGACGAGCTGATACGCCGTGCCGACGCCGGGCAGCTCGCGCAGCGGGTGACCATGCGGCAGGCGCATCGGGTTGACGACGGCGAACGCCTCCGGCAGGTTCTCCGGCAGCGCATGGTGATCGGTGATCACGACATCGACGCCGCGGCGCTGCGCAAACGCCACCGATTCATGCGCGCTGATGCCCGTGTCGCACGTCAGCAGCAGCCCGACGCCGTCAAGCTTACGTTTGAGCATGTCCAGCGCGATGCCGTGGCCTTCGGTGAAGCGGTTCGGGATGTGAAACGTGACGTTTGCGCCCAGATTGCGCAGCGCCTCGATCAGCAGCGCGGTCGAAGTCTGCCCGTCCACGTCGAAATCGCCCCACACGAGGATGCGCTCGCCGCGCCGGATCGCCTCGCGGACGCGCCACGCCGCCCGATCCATGTCGGGCAGGGCTTCCGGCGGCGCAGGGACATACGCGGACGCCGATAAGAAGCGGCGCGCCGCCTCCGGGGTATTGACTCCGCGCCGCGCCAGCCGCGCCGCGATCAGCGGGTGTCCGCCGACCGCCGCCGCCAGCGCATCCGAGACCTGAATCGGGACGGGATCGCGCCAGACTCTCAAAACGCAATCTCCGCGATCTGCTCGATGTCCAGGGTGAAGCCGCTCAAATCATCCGACTCGCCTTCGCCGTCCCACTCCGCCAGCGAACCCGCCCGATCGCCCCGGTCACACAGGGCGCGGTAGATGCAGAAGGCGCAGCGCCTCGTCTCTTCGGTCAGCGGGAAGTCGGCGCGGGCAGCGATCTCAGCGGCGAGCCGCCGCAGTTCGGCTTCATCGCGGGCGTATTCAGCCGCACTGTAGGGCAGCCGGATCGACTCGCCCCCCTGCGCGTACCAGTAGCGCATCTCGATCCGCTCCGGCGGGATCGGCGCGCCGCCGTTGAGATGCGCGCCGCCCTTCGCCAGCACGTACCGGTAGACGACGGTCTGCATCCGTCCTGCGAGCGCATCGGCGCGCGGGACGCGCCCGCCCGTTTTCCAGTCCACGATCACGGCGCGCTCGCCCAGATCGACCGCGATCAGGTCAAATTTGGCGGTCAGGGCATGATCGCCCAGCGGGACGGTCAGCGCGATTTCGGGATAGCGCACCTGCGGCAGATCGTCCAGCCCGCTGCGCAGATAGAGCGCGAACCATGCCAAAAGCTCATCATCGTCGAGATGGCGCGTCAGCAGATCGGGCGGAATGCCGATCTGGTGCTGATGGATCAGATGGTGAAAGCGCGCGCCCTGCTCGATGCGGTGCTCCAATTCGAGCTGCTCCGCCACAATCGGCGCGGGATAGCGCTGTTCAAGCAGATATTTGAGTTCAAAGCGGCGCGGGCAGTCGGCGTAGTCGCTCAGGCTGGTCTGACTGAAGCTGAAATCGTCCGGCAGCGTCATGCGTTCCCCCGCTGCTCCGCCCACCAGCCGCGCAGCGCCGCCAGCGGGCGCGCCTCGACCTGTTCGCCGCGCCGTCCGGTGTTCCAGGTGATGATCAGCTCGCTGCGGGCGCGGGTAATACCCACATACAGTAAGCGCAGCCGCTCCGCCGCGTAATCGACGCGCGCCTTCTCCGTCGCCACCCTCTCGACGTATGCCGCGCCGCTCACCAGCGACTCAAGCTGCGCGGACGCCTCGGCGTCCAGATTCAGGCTGTCGCGGATGAACCACTTCTCCCCGATGAACGTGTCGAACGGGTCGGCGGACGGATAGTCATAGTTGCTGACGCTCATCAGATAGACTCGATCCCACTCTAACCCCTTTGCCTTGTGCATGGTCGTGACGGTGACTTCGCCCTTGTGCCGCTCCGGGTCAAAGGCGTCGTCATCATCGCCCATTCCGCTGAAGCTGCGCTTGCCCTCGGCGATGTCGCGCAGTTCTTTGGCGAAATCTGGCAGGCGCATGAGCGGGTTGAACTCCGCCAGCCGCCGCAGGTGGAGCGCGGCATTATACGCGGTCGCGATCTCCGTCTCCAGGACGAACAGATCGCCCGCCATCGTCAGGATGAGCTGGTCAATCGGCAGATCGACCGCGCTCGACCAGCGCCGCACCCACGCCCGAAACTGCGCCAGATGCTCATGCAGGATCGGCTGATCGCTGTAGGGGACGGCTTCCTCCAGCCAGTTCGACGTGCGCGGGGCGAGAAAATCTTCCACATACGGGATCATCCGCAGCAGATCGCTCACCTGCCTGATGCCGCGCTCAACGTCCTCATCGCCGCGCGCATCGCGCCGCCAGACGGCATAGACCCGCGCCAGGCTCGCCGCATCCAGCGGGTGATCGAGATAGTCCAGCAGCAGCGCCAGCGCGCCGACGACCGCGCGCGCCCCGCTGGTCGAGCGCAGATTTTCGACGTGCGGGATGCCGGCTTCGCGCAGCGCCTTGACCATCGCCGCCCCTGCGCTGTTGATCGGCAGCAGCACAGCGACCGTCTTATCCTGATTTTCCGGCAGCCAGCGCTTGAGCGACTCGATGATCGCGCCCCGTTCTTCGTCGGCGGTCAGCTTCTTGCCCCACAAAATGACTTTATCCGGCTGATCGGGCGGGTTGCCCTGCGGATCGTCGGGCGGCGTTGGCTCGATATAGGGCGGCGCCAGCGGCATCCGCGCGCGCACCGCCTCGACCGGATGCTCCAGCGACCAGGCGATCAGGCGGTTCGCCAGCGCGATGATGCTCTTGGTGCTGCGCCCGGAATTGGGCAGCGTCCGCGCCTGCACGCCCGGCTCGGTCATGAAGGCGCGCAGATACTTCGGGTTGGCGGTCGTGAAGGTCTCGAAGATCGCCTGATTTGGGTCGCCCACGCGCACCCAATTGCCCATCTCCCCGACCAGCCGCCGCAGAATCTGCTCCTGAAGCAGGCTGCTGTCCTGCGCTTCATCTTCCAGGATGTATCCCCAGCGATCCTGAAGCCTGACCAGATAGTGCGAGTCGAGGTCAAGCACGCGCAGCGCCAGCCGGATCAAGTCCTGAAAATCGACCGCGCCGCGATAGCGCAGCCCGCGCTCATACTGCTCGTAAATGCTCAAGCATATCTCCGCCAGCGGCAGCGCCATGCCGAAGCGATCTAGCCGCCGCCGCGTCTCCGCCGCGCTGAGCTGGTAGTCTTTCGCCTGCCGGATGAACGTGTTCGCCATGCTCTTGACCGCATCGCGCCAGCCATCGCCCCGAGCGCTGCGGTGATCGAACTGCTCATCCTTCAGCCAGGCGTTCGGCGCGTCGGGGTGGACTTTGATCCACGTTTCGACCGCATCCTGAAGCAGGTCATCGGCTTCGCGCTCGCTCAGGACGTTGAAATTGTCCGCCAGCCCAACCAGACCGGGGCGTTCGCGGACGATGTCATTGGCGAGACTGTGCAGCGTGCGGACGCGATAGCCGATGCCCGGCAGCAGGTTGAACTCTTCTTTGAGATAGCGCGCCATCGCCGCCGCGAAATTGCCGACAGCGGACTTGACCAGCGTCACGATCAGGATTTCCTGTCCATCGCGCAGCTCGACCGTCGCCACCAGCCGCGCCGCCAGATACGACAGCGTGGCGGTCTTGCCGCTGCCAGGCACGGCGGCAACCCCCATCCAGCCGCCCGTATAGGACAAGACCTCCCGCTGCGCGGGGCGCGGCTTGAACGTCATACGCCCGCCGCCTCTCTGGACAGCCGCCGCAGCATCCCCTGCACCGCCGTCAGCACTGCGCCGCGCTGCTCGATGCCCTGCTCGCCGATCTCGCTGAAGCCGATATACACGCGCTTGCGACAGCGCCGCGCCAACCCGGATACAATCCGGTAGACCATCTCCTGATCGGTGGCGTATTCGTCGGCGTCCGTCCAGATGCGCCCCGGCTTCCACCCTCGGCTCAGCACATACGGGTGCGTCAGCGGCTGATAAAGCCGCTGTCCCCAACTGCTGCTGCCGACATTCAGCCAAAACTGATAATCCACCGGCATATTGCTCATTAGAAAGGCATACGCCGGCGTGATCAGCACGGCGTCCCTGAGCTTGGGATCGCGATCGCGGAGGTAGAGATTGGCGATCACGCCCTGATCGACCATCTTCACATATTCCGGCGCGACAGCCAAATCCGGCTCGATCCGGCTGACCGTCTGGCGGAATTCGCGCGCCGAGTCGATCAGGTTGGCGGTGGCGGCGGCGGCATCGGGGCTGCGGTGAAAGCCGAAGCCCGGCTGCGCCAGCACGTCGCCGAAGAGCGCGCTGAAGAAGTGGTCTAAAGGCTGCGGATCGCCCGCCTGATAGCGCGCCAGCCATGCGCGCAGCCGCTCATAGCGCCCGCCCAGCTCAAACGTGACGCGATTCTGAATTTCCGGATCGGCAATCTGGGCGAATGGGATGAGCTGATTGTTTTTGTAACCTGTCTCGACCAGCAGCCGCGCCCGCGCCAGATCGAGATCGTGGATCGCGGCGCTGAGCGCGAAGATCGTATCGTATTTCTCGGCGGGCATCCCCCAATGCGGATGCGCCAGCTTCGCCAGCGCGATCAGGGCGCGGGCGGCGGGTTCTTCGCGCAGCGCCCGCGATGGACGGTGCGTCCGGCTGGTGATGCCGCGTTCGGACAGGCGGGTTTGCAGCGCAAAGCGCAGCGCGTCCGGCAGCAGCGCCGACAGAATCACGATCTCTTTGGGCGAAACGCCCTCATCGACGATCAGCCGCCGGACGTTGTCCGCCGTCCAGTCGAGCATCTGCGGCAGATAGCGGCTGTCGGCAAAGCGGATCGCGTCGCGGGCGTCGGCGGCGTTCGGCTTTTCGGCGGGGACTCGCCGCCCCAGGCTGCGCCCCAGTTCATAGCGGAACGCCGCGACCTCCTCTGACATCACGCGGTCATTGTCCAGCTCGAGCTGCACCTCGCACAGCGCCTTGAGCCGATAGCCGTCGTCGGGGTCTGCCCCCAGAAAGCGCCGGAATCCGCCCTCCCGATCGTAGATCAGCAGCGCCGAGTCGCATTCGGGCAGCCAGTCCGCGATCAGATCGTGCGCCGCCGGGTTATCCTCCTCGATGTTATCGACGATCAGATGGCGATAGCGGCGCGTCAGATAACGGCGCGGCGGCTCCCTCCGCCATAAAAACTGGACGAACAGGATCACCTGCAAGGAAAAGTCGAGCAGATTGTACTGGCGGCAGAGATCGCGAAAGAGATCGGCGGCGCGCTGCGCATCGTCGTAGATCGCCGCCTGCTCGACATCGCCCGCCCACGCCGATTTGAGCCGTGCGCCGATCTGGTCATGCGGAAAGCCGACCAGCGCCGCCTTGTTCAGGTTGTCGAGAATCTGCGTATACAGGCGGTTGGGCTGGATGCGGACGCTGTTGAAGAGATCATACCGTTCGATCTCCGGCTGGATGAAGCGCGTCATGTAGTACTGCGCCAGTTCCAGGCTGAGAAAGTGCGGGCGCTGAGTCGGGCGGGCGAAGCCGACCTCCTCCGCGATCAGAGGCCAGAAGAGATCGAGCATCTCGACCGCTAGCCCGCCGAGCGTCGCGGCGCGAACGCTCCCTGCGCCCTCCACACGCGCGCGCTTGAGCGCCTCATGATACGGCGCTGCCAGCGTCGCCTGGGGGACGATGATCAGAATCGAGCCAGCGGGCGCGCCGCTGCGGATCAACTGCTTAATGCGCTCAATCGCGGCGGTCGTCTTGCCCGTCCCCGCTGCGCCCTCCAGAAAGACCCGCTTGTCAAGATTTTCTTTGGCGGCGAGCTGCTGCTTTTTTAATAAACGCATGTTAGTTTTCGCCCGATCAGATGCGCACATTATAACGAATTTTCGCTTTTCATCCCATGCCAGGGTCATCGCGGAAGTGTATTGAATTCGGTTGAAATAGAAAAAGGCGTGAACTCGGATAAAATGCCTGGTCGTCAACCCAAGACAGCACTGAGGAAACGCCATGATACGACAGTGGGACAAACGAAGGTGTGGTGTCCGCGGGTGAAATGCAGGCGCTGCGCGTGCGCGACGACTTTTGCCGTCAATGGACGACCACCCAATCCAAGTTGGTGGAGACGTTCCTGGGAGCTGCGTTCACCGTTCGCCTATTTCTATGCACTGCTAGACGACATCCGCCGCGCGGATATCAATGCAGCACAAACGGTGAAGCGCGGACGCAAGCCAACAAAAAACGCCGAAGCAGTCTCTTACGGCGTTTCCTCCGAACAATGTTCGAGTCTAATCCACGCTTGCTCCACAGCCTGGATTCGAACCAGGAACCCATCGGTTAACAGCCGATTGCTCTGCCGTTGAGCTACTGTGGACTATGGCTTTTATTTATAGCAGAGTCCCCCTCGCGATGTCAAGGGCAATGGCGTATCCTTGCGGCGAATCTGATGCATACACGATACATACACAAGGAGCAAGCCGCATGTCCCAGACGATCTGGACGCAGGTGGATGACTATATCGCCGGGCTGCTGCCCGCTGATCCGATTCTCGATGCCGCGCTTGCGGCCTCTGCCGCTGCCGGTCTGCCGGCGATTCAGGTCTCGGCAGCGCAGGGCAGGCTGCTGAGTGTGCTGGCGGGCGCCGTCGGCGCGAAAACCATCCTCGAAATCGGGACGCTGGGCGGCTACAGCACGATCTGGCTGGCGCGCGCGCTCCCGCCCGACGGACGCCTGATCAGCCTCGAAGTCAACCCTGCCCATGCCGAAGTCGCGCGCGCCAACCTCGCCCGCGCCGGCGTGGACACTACTGCCGAGGTCCGAGTCGGACGCGCCATCGACACCCTGCCGACGCTGGCGGATGAAGGGCTGACCTTCGATTTCGTCTTCATCGACGCCGACAAGCCCAGCACGCCCGCCTATTTCGAATGGGCGCTCAAACTGACGCGGCGCGGCGGGCTGATCATCACCGACAACGTCATCCGCGATGGCAAGGTGATCGACGTGAGCAGCGATGACCCGAATGTCCAGGGGGTGCGCGCCTTCAACGCCATGCTCGCCGCCGAACCGCGCGTCACCGCGACGATCATCCAGCTTGTCGGGGGCAAGGGCTATGACGGGATGGCGCTGGCGCTGGTCACCGGCTGATGCGCCGCGCGCAAGCGGAAAATGCGCTTTGCTGCTACACTGGCTTCATAGCCAGGAGGTACAGTCCACATGCTGCGAGTAGGCACAGTTTTCCTGATCCTGTCGGTCTTTTTTTCTCCGTTCTGGACATCTCCGTCCGCCGCCGAAGCCGAATGTCCACCCATCACCATCGACAATGCCGCGCAGATGCGCCAGACGGCGCTGTTCGGGCGCGGGATCATCAAACGGCTGGCGCTTAGCCCGGATGGGCAAACGCTGGCGGTCGCCAGCACCATCGGCGTCTGGCTGCATGATGCCGCGACGATGCAGCCGCTTACCCTGCTGAGTGGTCACAGCGACGATACAGCGGCAGCCGCCTTTGACCCGACCGGGACGCGGCTGATCAGCGGGAGTTGGGACTACACCGCCCACATCTGGGACATCGCCAGCGAGTCGATCCTGACAACGCTGCGCGGTCATGACGGCTGGATCGTCGATGTCGCCTTCAGCGCGGACGGCGCGCGCGCCTTCACCGCCGGGCATGATAACAGACTGGGCATCTGGGACGCAGCGTCGGGTGTCATTCGGCGCTGGCGGCGCAATTCGCTGATCGGGACGGGGACGATCCGGATGACCAGCGTGGCGGCATCCCCCGATGGGCGCTTTTACGCCTTCAGCGACAGCAGCGGGCGCGTCGTCCTCTTGTCGGCGGACGAACGCCTGCTCTATGACTTCAGCACGGGTTCGCTGCATCTGCGCGCGCTCGCCTTCAGCCAGGATGGGCGGCTGCTGGCGGCGGGCGCGCACGATGTCTGGGTGTGGGAGACCGAGACCGGCGCTGAGCGGTTCAGCCTGCGCTTCGGGGAGGAGACGCGGCAGATCGCGTTCAGCCCGGATGGGGCGCGGCTGACGGCGGCGGGGATGCGCGGGCTGATCCGCGTCTGGGATACGGCGTCGGGCGACCTGATCCACTCGCTCAGCGATGGCGAATGGCAGGTGGCGGGCATTGTCTACAGCGCGGACGGGACGCAGCTCATCACCGGATCGACCGACGGCGCGCTGCGGCGCTGGGACGCCGAGTCGGGCGCGCTGCTGGACACCTCCCCCATGTACAACACCGGCTTCAACGCGCTGACTTACTCGCCGGACGGCGCGCGGCTGGCGGCGGGCGGCGGGGGTAGGGAGATCATCGTCTGGGAGCGCGCGACGGGCGCGGAGCGGCGCTATCCGATTGCGGGCTGGGTTGCGGCTGTCCTCAATGTGGAGATCAGCCCGGACGGCGCGCAGATCACCGCGCAGGGCGCGCACCGCGATGTGTTCGTCTGGGATGCCGCATCCGGCGAGCTGCTGCCGCCGACCGAGGCGCGCAATCTCGCTGCCGTCACCAGCCCGGATGGGCGGCTGACTGCGTCGCTGGCGCTGCCGGAGATCGTCATCACCGACTCGTCCGGCGCGCGGGTCTCCACGCTGGCGGGACACGGCGGTCAGGCGATCCGCGCGATGGCGTTCAGCCCCGATGGACGCCTGCTCGCGTCCGGCGGCGGCGATAACACCGTCCGCTTGTGGGATGTCGAGACGGGCACGCAGCGTTTCATGACCGATTTGATCTGGAATTCGCAGGCGGTCGCCTTTTCACCGGACGGCGCGCTGCTCGCCGCCACCGGACAGGGCAGATCAGTGCGCATTTTCGATGTCGTCTCAGGGGAGCAGTTGGTCATCCTGCGCGGGCATACTGGCTACAATTATGACCTCGCCTGGTCGCCGGATGGACGCGAACTCGCCTCCGCCAGCGGGGATGGGAGCGTGCGCATCTGGTCAGCGTGCGCTGATGCCTGATCTGATTCCTGGCGCATGAGCGCTCGTGCCAGTTCCTGCGGCGTGGTCGCGCTGATCACTTGTGCGACCTTCGCCGCCAGCGTTCGGCAGCAGCTCCAGCACGCTTCGGTATCAATCAGCAGCACACGCGCATTGGGAGCGCCAGCGCGCTGCAGCATCCCGGCGATGCCGAGCGCGATATTGGTGGCGGACGTGGACTTGCCGATGCCCCCTTTGTGGTTGGTGAATACAAAAGCGCGAGTCACGATTGGGTGTTCCTGCGCAAACTGAAAAAGTTGAACGAAACCATCTGCGAAACCAACGAACTACCAACCGTTATTCTCTTGGCTGGAAGTGCCGTTAGCCTCCGCGGCGGAAAGGAAATGGAGTGAAGGAATTCTATTGTTGCAACGGGGAGGGTTTGGGGTTCGATTAGACTCTCTTCACGTTGATTGGACGGTCACCATCAGCCGGCGCCCCTTTGTTATACTCTCCGCATCCTCTGCGTGTGGTCATTTTCAAGCGTTTGCCCCGCTGGTATCACCCAATTGACATCAGCGCCAAAACTCCTAACAATAAATATAGTAGCTCATGTTGTTGCAGACTGAGCTGTCTTCACACATAACAAAAGGGGAGGAAGCACATGATTAGTCAGTCCGACATTCAGGGTCGTCTTCGCCTGCTGCGTTATGGGTTGATCGTGGTGGTGATTGTCGCCTTTTTCGTAGCGCTGCTGGTGCCATACGCCGCAATTGTGACTTTCTGGAGCGCTAATCCGGGCGTAGAGGAAATCGTCAGCCCGCCGGGTCTTTTAGATGGAATCGGCACTGCCATCATCGCCACCATCGTCACCGCCGTCGTTTGCGCCGCGATCTACATCGGCTACAGCCGCTTCCTGAACAGCCGCCGAAGCAGTTAACAACATCTGCACGCCGCTTTTACACCTTCGATACGATGGGAGCGCGCTTTCGCTCCCATCTTTCGTGTTCATCCTTGTCAACTTCAGTGATACATGGTATCAATACGTTTTGCGCTGACTGACTCAGCAGCGCATCGATGAATGCATTGCAAGCATTAAGAGGTAAGTTTGAAGCAAGGAGAGGCTGTTCATGGCATTACGTCGTATGTTGGTTCTGGTTTTGTTGGCACTTCTGGCGCTCAGTGCGCCGCTGAGCAGCGCGCAGGACGCGCCGCTGAAGGTGGTCGCCACGTACAGCATTCTTGGGGAAATCGTCGAGATCGTAGGCGGCGAGAACGTTTCACTGACCGTGCTGGTCGGCGGGGATGGCGATCCGCATGTGTATGAACCCACGCCGCAGGACTTGATCGCGCTGGCACAAGCCGACATCCTGTTTGAGAACGGGCTGGAACTGGAACCGTGGATCGACGCACTGTATGAATCCTCCGGCTCAACGGCGCTGCGCGTCGCGGTCAGCGATGGGGTTGACGTGCTGGAATTCGCGGGGCATCATGACCACAATCACGCTCATGACAGGGATCATCATCACGGCGGCTTCATGGAGGACGATTCGATGGTCGGCGCGCGCCTGATCGTCAACGACTTCGAGAGCGGCACGGTGCATGTGATCGACCTGCGCTCCAATGAAGTGATCGCCACCTTCGAGCTGACCGCTCGCCCGAACCTCTATCCTTCGCCGAATGGGCGCTATGCCTTTGCCGTGCAGATGACCGGCGGCGTCACCAATGTGATCGACAGCGGCGTGTCGATGGTGGCGCACGATGACCACTTCCATGCCGAGTTCGGGCGTCCGGCGCTGTTGGGCGTTGACATTCCCGGTTCAACCCCGATCCACTTCGTGACGCACCATGACCAGATCGCCATCTTCAACGATGGGGACGGCACGGCGTCGATCTTCACGCAGAACTACCTGTTCGATCCGTCTGAGGCGATCATCACGGTGGCGACCGCCCGCGCCCATCACGGCGTTGCCGTGCCGCTGGGCGATGTGGTGCTGATCTCCAGCCCGAACATGGAGGATATGAACAGCAGCCTGCCGATTGGCGTCGATGTCATGAACATGGACAGCGAGATTCTTCAGAGCTTCCCGGAATGCCCAGGTCTGCATGGCGAAGCCGCGTACAGCGATGACGGTGTGGCGTTCGGCTGTTCGGACGGCGTGCTGCTGATCGAGCGCGATGGCGATGCATTCGTCTCGCGCAAGATCGCCAACCCGACCGCCAACCCCGATCTGCGCACCGGCACGCTTTATTATGTCGATGGCGCTCAATTCCTGCTGGGCAATTACGGGCGCAATGCCATCGTCCGCATCGATCCAGTCGCCGGCGAGTCGGCGGTGGTGCTGGATGCCGGTCAGCGCATCTGGCGCTTCCAGTATCACGGCGAGGACCCATCGAAAGTCGTCGCGCTGACGATGGACGGCAATCTGCACGTGATCGACATCGCGACGGGCGAGATCGAAGGCACGGTGCAGGTGGTCGATCCGTTCACGGCTCCCGCCAGCGGTCGCGCCGCCGCCCGCCCGACGTTCGTCACCAACGGTCACATGGTTTATGTCAGCGAGCCACTGCCAGGCGACATCCGCGCGGTTGACCTGGAGACGATGGCGATCACCGACATGCGCGTCTTCGTCGGCGGCAAGCCCGCCAACATGGCAGTGTTCGGCATGACCGCCGAAAGCGAACTTGACGGCGAAGGCGATCACGCCCATGATGATCATGCACACGGCGAGTTCGACCCGCACACCTGGATGTCGCCGCTGAATGTTGTCATCATGACGGAAAATGTGCGCGATGCGCTGATGGCGGCTGATCCGGCGAACGCGGCGGTCTATGCGGCGAACGCAGAAGCGTACATCGTCGAGCTGCTGGAGCTGGATGCCTATATCCGCGAGCAGGTGGCGACCATTCCGGAAGCGAACCGCGTGCTGGTGACGACGCATGAGCTGTTCGCCTATTTTGCCCGCGATTACGGCTTCACCCTGCTCGACTCGGCGCTTGGGGCAGTGACTACCGGCGCGGAACCGGCGGCGGGGCAGATCGCGCTGGTGATCGAGGAAATTCGCGAAACGGGCATCCCGGCGATCTTCGTCGAGACCGTCGGCAATCCGGCGCTGATGCAGCAGATCGCCGACGAAGCGGGCGTGATGCTGGCTGATCCACTGTTCACACATGGACTCGGTCCGGCGGGTTCGGGCGCGGAGACCTACCTCGGCATGATGCGCCGTAATATCAATATCATCGCTGAGGCGCTGCGATAAACATGCACTTCCCATACGGTCACCGCGTCCACAAGGATGCTGTCGCGGGCGCGAATGCGCTGGAGATACGCGATCTGAGCGTGGCTTATCCTGGCACGCGGCATCTGGCGCTGCGCGATGTCAGTCTGTGCGTGCCGGTTGGGGCGCGGGTGGCGCTGGTGGGAGCGAATGGGGCGGGCAAGTCCACGCTGTTGAAAGCGATTGCTGGGCTGCTGCCCGCCCGCTCAGGGTCGATTCTGATCTATGGCAACCCGCCGGGCGCGTGTCACCATCGGGTGGCATATCTGGCGCAGCGCGGTGAGATCGACTGGCACTTTCCGATCACGGTGCGCAAGCTGGTGCTGACTGGGCGCTATGTCCATCTGGGCTGGATCAAGCGCCCGACCCGCTCCGACTGGGAGATCGTCGATCAGATGATCGCGCTGCTCGGCTTGACCCACCTGCGCGACCGCCAGATCGCCCAGCTCTCCGGCGGTCAGCAGCAGCGGGCGCTGCTGGCGCGCGCGCTGGCGCAGGACGCCGATCTGCTGCTGCTCGATGAGCCGCTCAACGCCGTCGATGCGGACACGCGCGCGATCATCACCGAGGTGCTGGACAATCTGCGCGCTTCCAACAAAACCGTCCTCAGCGCGACGCACGATCTGGGCAGGCTGGAGACCGACTTTGACGGCGCGCTCTATCTGGCGGAGGGACGTGAAGCCGCCCCACCGCCAGGATCATTCGTCGGGCTGCGCATCAGTGGGCGCGGCGGCGGGCTGGTCTGAAAAGGCGGCACGTCACCACGATAGATTGTAGATGTAGGTATCCTCTTCAGTCGTTTGGGTGACGTAAAAATGGGTGTTGGGCGGGGAGAAGCGCTTGACCAATCCGAAGCAAAGCCCATAGATCAAATCCGTAGGGAACGGCACATTGCGAAACCGGAAACGCACATGGCGCTCATCCAGCATCTCGATTTTCAATTCCGGCGCATCCCCGCCGCGCCAAGCCCCTCGATTGATCGCGTCCGCAGCGGCGATGGCGTCCTGCAAGGTCTTCACAGACGGCGGATAGGGAAGCTGCATCACCACATTGATGCCGATAGCGATCAGATTGAACATGCCCCCAGGCGCATTGGCGATGTCGTTGTAGAAATCGATCACCTGCTGAGCCGGATACCACTTCTCCGCGTCGATCTCGGTGAGGTGATGGCGCTCGCGAAATGGCTTGACATCCTCTTCGTTCAGCGAGTTGATCAGACCCAGCAGATATGCTCCGTTCACTTCCATGTCGGCGTAGGGTGTGGCAGTTGGCATGATCTTCACCTTTGAATAAACCTCAAAATTATTTGAATCGCATATGATATATGAACTATACACTACAAATCAAAACACCCTGAATAAAGATTTGGCTTTAGCGCACGCTGACCAGACGCGCAAGCTTCCATCCCCGCTGGCGGAAGAGAAGGCAGTTGAACACCTTGTACAGCGGAACCGCCGGCGCTTGTCCTGAATGACTTCTCCATCAGCGGCATGGAATCGCCAAAAGTGTCGATCGCCAGCTTGGAACGCGGAAGAATACCCCTGAAGAGCGCGGCGGTGTGGTTTTACCCATCCCCGACCCGATGCCGCGCGGGATCGCACGAATGCGATCCATACCCACCTGCTGCAGGTACAGCATCGAGGGAATGATCGTCCGGCTGGAATTACTTCCTCCTTCTTTTACCTGCGGCATGTGACAGGCGGTGGTGCAGTTGCGGGAAAAAATGCCAGCGCGATGGCTGGTCAATGTTCGGACTACGTCCAATCTGGTGAGGCAGGTGGGATTCGAACCCACACGCCCTTTCAGGCTTCAGATTTTAAGTCTGCTGCGTCTGCCGTTCCGCCACTGCCCCATCTGTGCGACTTTAGCATAGCAAATCGCCCCCTGATCGTCAATTCCGCCCCAAAAACGAGTACAATGATCTGCAAAAGCCGGAATCGCATCGCCATGACCGACCGATTTGTCCTCAATCACATCCGCAGTATCCCGCTGTTTGAGCGGCTTTCGCCGGAGCAGCTCAGCGCGCTCTCGACCGCGTTTCAGGTGCGGCGCTTTGAGCCGGGCGAAATCGTCTTTGCGCAGGGGCAGCCGACGCAGGGGATGTTCGTCTTTGTCTCCGGCAAGGCGCTGCTGACACGCCAGACGCCGCAGGGTGAGCAGCAGCTTGGTCTAGTCGGCGGCGGGCAGTATATCAACGAGGCAGCGCTCAATGAGCCGATGATCGAAAGCGCGACACTGCGCGTGCTGGAGCCATCGGTGGTGCTGTTTTTGTCGCGCGCGCGCATGGACGCCGCGCTCAATGCGCAGCCGTCGACTCAGCCCAATCTGCGCAGTCATCTGAAGGCGGAAGAGCTGGCACTGGCGCGCCAGCTTCTTACCGGACAGCGCCCGACAGAGACGATCATCCATGCCTGGCGGCTGCATCAATGGGTCTGGATTCGCCAGATTCCGATCCCAGTCATCATCGGCGGCGCGGTTGGCGCGGCGGCGGTCTTCCTCAGCGCCACAACGCCAACAGTTGCGCTGGCGCTGGGCGGGTTGGCGCTGGTGATCGTGGTGGCGGGCATCGCCTATCTGTATTTTGAATGGCGCGACGACGCGCTCATCCTGACCAGTGAGCGCATCGTCAAGGTGCATAACAATCTGCTCACCTTCACCCGCTCGCTGAGCGAAATCCCGCTGGAGCGCGTCGTTGAAGTGCGGTCGGAGATTCCCCCCGCCGATCTGATGGCGCGGCTGTTTGGCTACGGGACGGTGTTCGTCAGGACAGCGGGCGAGACGGGCAGTTTAGAAGCGCCTTTTATGCCGAATCCACGCGCAGTGCAGTCGGCGATCTTTGTTGAGCGCGACCGCTTCCAGCAGCTCACGCGCCAGCGCAGTCAGCTCAACATCCGCGCCGACATTGAACGCGCGCTTGGCATCAGCGATGGTACAGGACTTTCGACCAACTCGCCCTACATTTCTCTGGCTGGCGGGGGCGTGGGCGGCGGCTCTGGCGAGAGCGTCCGGCGCAGCGGGATGCAGGGACTCGCGATTGCGCGCACGCGCTTCATCAATGAAGCGGGCGAGACGGTTTATCGCAAGCACTTCACCGTCTGGCTGGCGTATATCGCGCTGCCCGCCATCGCTCTCGTCCTCGGACTGATCGGGATCATCACCGCCATTGCCGGCGTATCGATCTTCGGCGGCGCGGTCACGCCGATCATCGCGCTGTCGCTGGGGGTCGCGGTGCTGCTGTTTGCGGTGGTCTGGTTCTATATGGCGGACTGGGACTGGCGCAATGACACGATCACGATCAATCCGCAGACGATCACGATCGTCCACAAGCGCCCGCTCTGGCTGCAAAACGAGATCGACCAGATCAGTTTGACTCAGATCGACAATGTCATCTCGGATGTGCAGGGCTTGGTCAACAGTTTGCTCAATCGCGGCGAAGTCCGCATCTTTTTGATCGGGGCGGGCAAGCCCAAGATCATCGCCCCGATCTACGCCCCGCAGGAACTCCACGCGGAGATTTCGCGCCGTCAGGCGGAGCTGAAAAATCGCGCTCAGCAGTGGGAAGCGCAGTCCGAGCGCGATGCCATCGTTGAATATCTGCGCGCCTACCATGAAGCCAACCGCACTCAGCAGACGCAGCAGGGACAGCCCGCGCCGAGTGCGCCCTCGCTAGGCTGCGCCAATCCACCGCCCAGCGCGCCGCCGCCCGTGCGCCCCTCCAGCGCGCCACCCGCCGCGCCCAGCGCGCCGCCGCCCGCGCGCCCCACCAGCCTACCCTTCTTCGATCCGAGTGGGGGAATTGCCGCGCCGCCGCCGCCCCCGCCAGGTGCAGGCAGCCGCCCGCCCAACATCCCGCGTCCGCGCTTATGACGGTGAGCTAGCGTGTTGTGAATGGGTCGAGCGCATCGCGCAGCCCATCACCGACGAAATTGAAGCTGAGCGTGCAGAGGACGATTGCCAGCCCTGGCGGAATCCACAGCCACCAGCGCGTGCGCAGGATCGTGTGCGACTGCGCGGCGTTCAACATGCGTCCCCAGCTTGGCTGTGTCGGATCGCCGAGACCGAGAAAGCTGAGATTTGCCTCGATCAGCACCGAGCCGGCAATCGACAGCGTCACCGCGACCAGCAACGACGAAACGACGTTGGGCGCGATATGCCGAAAGAGGATGCGCCAGTCCGACGCGCCGAGCGCGCGTGACGCCGTGACGAAATCCCAACTGCGCAGCGATAAGACCTGCGCGCGGACGAGGCGGGCGCTGCCCGTCCATGTCACCAAACTGATGATCAGGATGATGTTGATGAGACTAGCGCCTAACAACGCGATCGCCGCCAGCACGATCACGAGCGTCGGGAAGGCGATGATGGTGTCCACCAAGCGCATGAGCGCGCCATCGACCCAACCGCCGGTGTATCCGGAGACCAAGCCGACCAATGCGCCAATGCCGACCGCCAGCAGCCCCGTTGTGATGCCCACCGTCAGCGAGACGCGCGCGCCGTAGATCAAATTGCTCCACACGTCCAGCCCCAGCCGATCCGTCCCCAGCCAATGCACGCTGTTAGGCGGGCTGTCGCGGTAGCCGCGCGCGCGCTCATCGTAATCGAAGCGCGCGATCTGCTCCGCGAGCAGCGCGGCGCTCAGCATCGTGATCAGGATGATCGCGCCGATCATAGCGAGACGATGGCGCATGAAGCGCCTCACCGTGCGATTGGGTCGGCGCGTGCGCGATCGCCCGGCGCTCAGCCGAATGACTTCAGCCCGGTTGGTCATACTGCACTCGTGGATCGAAGATCGCGTACAACATGTCAGCGGCAAAATTGGCTGCCAGCAGCAGCAGCGCGAAGATCAGCGTGATCCCCATAATCGTTGGATAGTCCTTGTCTGTGGCGGCGCGCACGCTCAGCAGCCCCATTCCCGGAAAGTTGAAGATCGTCTCCACAACGACCGAGCCGCCGAACAAGCCAGGCAGCCGCAGCGCGATCACGGTGATGATCTGGAGCATGGCGTTGGGCAGCAGATGCCGCCAGAGGATATAGGACTCGCGCAGCCCTTTGGCGCGCGCGGTGGCACGGTAGGTCTGTCCCAGCACGTCGAGCATACTGGAGCGGGTGTAGCGCGCCAGCGATGCGGCATCCGGCGCGCTGAGCGCGATCACGGGCAGCACCAGGTAGCGCGCGCTGTCCCAGAAGCGCTCCCATGCGGATGCCTCCGCGGGGAGCGTCAGCGTGAACATCCCCGATGTCGGCAGCCAGCCCAGACTCAGCGCGAACACCGCCACCAGCAGCAGCGCTAGGAAAAAACCGGGCATACTCAGACCGAGGAAGGAGATGAACGTGAAGGCATAGTCCAGCAGGGAATATTGGCGCACCGCGGATATGACGCCGACGCCAATGCCGACCGCTGTGCTGACCAACAGCGCCAGGAGCGTCAGGCGGACTGTGATGCCAAAGCTGGCGGCGATCTCAGCGGCAACGCTGCGCTGCGTGACCAGCGAGCGACCGAAGTTCCCCTGCAAGATGCTGCTGAGCCAGCGGAGATACTGCTCTGGCAGCGAGTCGTCCAAGCCCAACTCAGCGCGCGCGCGCGTGATCTGGGCATCGCTGAAGTCGTCCAGGCTGGCGTATGCCAGCAGCGGATCGCCTGGGGCAGCGCTGATGAGCAGGAATGTGCCGATGGTGATGCCGATCAGGACGGGGATGGATACAGCCATGCGGCGTAGAAGGTAAGCGGTCATAGGCAGAGTCTGCGTGAGCGAGCAGGGCGAAGGGCGGGCGCGCCGCCCCTCGCCATCGGTGCTGTCCAGCTAGCGCAGCCGCCAATCGGGAAGGTTCCAGGTGATGTAGTTGCCCGCCGAGCCGACAAAGCCTTCAATCGTATCGCGCACCGCCCACGTGATGTTGGGCGACATCAAGAACAGGCTGGGCAGCTCCGTATTGAGGGTGCGCGCCGCTTGATTGTAGATGGCAGCGCGCTCGCTCAGGTCAGTCGTCGCCGCGCCGGAGTCCATCAGGGCGTCCCATTCGGGGTTGCTGTAGCCAATGGCGTTCGCCCAGCCGGCGCAGGTGCGGTAGAAGCGCGCGCTCTCGCTGGGATCGCGCCCAAGCGACCCGCCGGCGTTGCGCGCCAAGTCCCAATCTTCTTCAAAAACCGTCGGCAGGAAGTTGCTGGCGGTCGTCAGGCGGATTTCCAGCGGGATGCCGATTGCGCCCAGATAATCCTGCAGCAGGATGCCGAGCTGAAAGCCTTCCTCACCCGCCTGGGACACGTAAATGAGCTGACGGATCGACTCGCCGTTGGCATTGACCAAGCGATTGCCCGCCTCGTTGAGCGTCCAGCCGGCTTCCGCCAGCAGTTCCAGCGCGCGCTCCGGATTGTAGTCATACGCCTCCAAGCCGCTGTTATCGAGCCAGTCGGGTCCGAAGATCGAGGAGAAGATGCGCGTCCCCTGACCGTTGGCGATCACATCGATGATCTCATCGCGGTCGATGGCAAATGACAGCGCCTGGCGCACGCGCACATCGGCAATCGGATCGCGCTTGGTGTACGCCTGTGCGACCGCTTCCGCTGAGCAGTTCTCGGTCACGCGCGGCTCGCTGATGTTGACGTGCAGCACGTAGAAGCCCAATCCAGGGCGCGCCACCAGGGTGATTCCGTCCACGTTTTCGAAGCGCTCGACCTCAGCGGCAGGCACGGTTGTCACATCGATCTCGCCTGCCTCCATCGCTGCAAGCTGCGACTGGATATCGGCAAAGGCGCGCACGATCACATTCGGGATCGCCGGCTGCACGCCCCAGTGATCCGGGCGCGCCGCTAAGCGCCAGAAACTCCCGCGTTCATACTCCACCAGCGTATAGGCTCCGCTGGTGACATCGGGGAAGTCAATATACGAGTGATCGGCGATCTGCGCCGGATCGACCTCGCCGAGGATGTGCTTGGGCAGGATGCCGAGCGTGGCGTTGCCCAGGAACAGGAAATTGGGGGAATTCAGCGTGAACGACACTGTCCGCTCATCCAGCACCTGAATGCCGGTGATCTCATCCGCTTCACCGCGGCTGTAGGCGTCGACGCCTGCCACCAGCGTGATGTCACCGCGCCCCGCTGGCGGCTGCGGCAGCGCCAGCAGCGCCGGATGGGACTTCAGCTCCCAGGTGAACTTGACATCCTCCGCCGTGATCGGCGCGCCGTCGCTCCAAGTGGCGTTCTCCGGCAGCATGAAGGTATAGGTCAGCCCATCCTCGCTGATCGACACGGACTCCGCCAGCGCCAGGATCGGCTTCATCTGATCGTCGAACCAAGTCAGCCCCGGCAGGATGAGCGGGAAGACGTAGAAGTCCGCCGAGCTGGTCGCCCAGAGCGGATTATTACGAAACGCCGTGGATGCAGGTGCGCCGATGATGACGGTGTCGTTCCTGTCCTGAGCGCGCGCCAGCCCCGACAGGCTCAGCGCGAGGATCAGAATCAACACCAATCGAAGACTGTGACAAAAACCTTTCTGCACGATGACAGACCTCCTGAATTAATGATCGCGCAAGTGTGGCTTTAGACTTCGGATGCTTTCAAATGTAGAGAGCTTCGATTAAGTCGTTTTTGTTGTATCTTTAAGCATTTTACAAATCAGTCCAGCGCGATGCCGCGCAGCAGCTCGACCGTCTGCTGCTCAAACTCCCAGATGTCCATCGACGCGCGCTGCTTCATCAGCGCGCGCAAGCGCGGATAGTCCGCTGCAAATTCTTTCGCCCACTCCTGCGCGAACTTGCCCTCGCGGATGTCCTCCAGCGCGATCTCCAGCAGCCGATCCAGCTTCATCTCTTTAAAGCGCTCATAGCGGCTCAACACGCCGTACTGCGCCGGCAGCGACTGCATCTTCAGCGCCCGCATCAGCCCAAACTGCGCGGCGTGCCGGAGGTAATCCGATGTTTCGCCGCTGACGTAAAGTTCGGTGAAGACCGCTTCCGGCGGGTAGCCTTTGTCGATCAGCAGGCGCGCCGCCGCGATGATGATGTGGTGAAACATCGGCAGGACGGTCTGCTGCATGAACAAGTCCAGCTCTGCCTCCTGTTCAAAGCGAATCTCGACGCCGCCGCCGCGCAGCGCGCCCATCGCCTTCGCCACCGCCAGCACGATCTGCCAGGCGTGCCGGCTGGCATCCTGCGCAACCGCGACAAAGCTGGCAAAGCCCTCGCCGCTGATGTAGCGCTGCCTGACCGATGCGCCGAGCGTCCGCGCCGACACCAACCCCACATCGACAAACGGCGGCGCTTCGATGAAACCGAAGGCGATATTGTAGGCGCTGCTGAAAATCAGCGCCTGATCGCGCTGCAAGCGCGGCGAGACTTCGCTGAGATAGACTTTGGGCATGTCCTCATCGCGCAAAAGCGGCATGATCACATGGCAGCGCTCCATGACCTCCGCCACATCGTGCAGCGGAAAGCCCTCCTCGACCGCGAGCGCCTGTTTTTCTGCGCTCGGCTCGCTCACCAGCACATTCACGCCGCTGTCGCGCAGATTGAGCGCCACCGGACGCCCCATGTTGCCATAACCGATAACGCCGATCTGCCGACCCTGTAAAACGCTGAGATCGCCATCCTGATCGTGGAAAATCACCGTCATTTTCAACCTGAGCTATAATCGTTAGGGTGTTGCTCAATAAAAGGAAAAGGTCATGCTGCGCTACCTGCTGATCGCGCTGTTCGCGCTCGCCGCCGTTGGCTGCAGCGGGCTTCCCGGTCAGGGTCCGCCGCCGCCGACCCCACTTCCTTTCAATCTGCACACGGCGCAGCAGGTGCTTGATGTCTTCCGCGCCGCCGGTCTGAGCGTGATCAACCCCGCCCGCGAGATGCAGGTCGGGCGCGATGCGCCGTCATCGTTCCGCGACCGCTACGTGTTCGCCATCGAAGGCGTCGCCCCCAACGGCGGGCAGGTGCTGATCTTCGACACGCCCGAAGCGCTCGCCCAATGGACGGCATATATCGAGCGTCTGCGCGCCAACTCCGCGACACGCCGCGATGTCTCCTATGTTTATACCTTCCGCAACGTGATGATCCAAATCAACGCCGATCTTCCCCCGCGCACTGCCCAGGCATACCGCGATGCGCTGGAAGGGCTGACCCCGTGACATTGCCGTGATGGGAACGCCGTCATCGTGGCGTTCCCCATCATGTCAGCCTGCCGCGCCGATTAGCGCGGCGATGCCGAATAGGATCAGGATCGCCGCCGATAGCCGATCCGACCACATCAGCGCGCTCGGCTTGAGGCGCGTCCGCAGCAGCGCCGTCCCGCCGCTTAAGATCAGCCACCACAGCGTCGATCCCGCGACGACTCCTGCCACCAGCGCCGCCGCGCCGCGCGCATCGCCGCCCGCCACCGCCAGACCCGATCCCGCGAAGATCGCAGCGAACAGCAGGATCGTCATGGGATTGGTCACGCCCAATGCCAGCGCCGATGTGAACGCGCCGCGTGACCGGCTGATCGCAGCGTCCGCCAGCCCAGATACAGCAAAAACAGCCCGCCCACAATGCCGATGGGAGCGCGCAGGTCAACGAGCGTTTGCGTGATAAAAGTGAGTCCAAAGGCAGCAAAACTGCCGTAGATGCCGTCTGCGGCGGCGACGCCTAGTCCGGTTGCGAACCCGAACCGCCAGCCATGCGCCAGCGTGCGCCGTATACATAAGATACCCATCGCGCCGACGGGCGCGGCGACGGATGCCCCGATCAGGATGCCGTTAAGCGCGTATCTGAAGACAGTCTGTCATGGTTTACTCCCCTGAGTCATGCAAGGCTGTGGCAATCGTATCATAGATTGCGGGCTTAGTCCGCTCAACCCGTCGGATCGCAGCGTATCCGCCGGATGATCGGCGTCCGTTCCTTCAGTGCTGCGATCACGCCGGTCGCCTCGATCTGCGCGAAGAAGTCATCCAGCGTGGGTTCGCGCTCGTTCTCCTCCCAGTAGAAGATATTTTTGCCAAACCCGCTCAGCGTCTCGTCCGGCTCATATTCAAAAACGCAGCCGGTCTGGATGTATTCCTCGTCGCCCTCCTCCTGTCCCTGGCGGATCATCGAGAAATGGAAGCGTTCTCCAACCCGCGCACCTCTGCCATCTGCCTGCCTCTCCCAGATACCCACCATCAGCCATTCGATCATCAGCAGGTCGCTCTCGGTCTTGAGCGGGACACGGGCAAATTGCTTGAAAACCGCCCATGCCGCTTCGACTTCCAGCGCTGATTCGTCCGGCATCCCCACATCGGCGAGCATCCGCCTCAGAATGAAGTCATCCAGCGCGCCCGGCTGCATCGTGCTACCTTTCCACCACGTCCAGCTTGATGCCATGCTCGCGGAATGCCTCCGCCGCCTGCTCGATGGTGTCCGCGCGCAGCGCCGCCGCCAGCTCACCCAGCCTAGCTCCGAAAAAGCGCCGCAGCGATGGCGTCTCATACAGTAAATCCAGCGTCGCCTTCGATGTCGTCCGCAGTACCCACATCGCCTCGACCGTCGCCGATGAGACCGGCGCCATCGTGAACAGCTTGAGTAGGCGCGCCACGCCGTCAGGGATGTTTCCGCCCGTCCGCTGTAAGAATGCCGCGATCTGATCGGGGGTGATGCTCTGATTTTTCGCTTTCTCCAGGCTGGCGAGCGTGATCCGGTAGTGGTAAGGCGTGTTTTCCACCAGATGCGCCGTGTCGAGCCATTCGCTGAAGCGCGCCGCCGTGAACCGGTCGATGCGGGCGATCCGGCGTGAGATCGACAGCCGCCCATCGTCCTCGATGACGATTTGATCCGGCGGGTCTGCCGGAGTCGGAAATGCCGCCAGCCCCAGAAAGCCGCGCCCATACGCGGTCAGCCGCGCTGCCTCCTCCGTCAGATCGACCAGCCCGAGCCAGTGCATCGGGCTGGTGATCAGGTATTCGAGCAGCCGCCCCTCGACATCCTCCCAGTGGCGCTCGCCGCTCAGGTCATTGCCCGCCTCATCGCGGATGTACCAGGTGTCGAAATTCTGGCGCTGAAAATCGGGGCGCGTCTGCTGGACGACATGGATCAGGTCGTCCCGCGACCACCATGCCTCCGGCGGAACCCGCTCGCCGATCAGACTCAGCGCCGCCTTGCGCGCCGCCAGCCCATCGTAGTTGGGCATCGATCCGGCGCGATGCTCGATGCGCAGCCCCGGCGTACTCCACAGATCGACGATCACCCGCGAGTCGCGCCAGCTCTCCGCCAGCATTTTCACCTGCTGCGCCCGTGTCGCGCTCAGCCAGCGGCGCGCCTCCGCCCGCTTGATATAGGCGCGCTCTTCCTGGCTTTCGATCAGTTCGGCGCTCCATGCCAGTTGAATCAGGAATGCCAGCCGGCTCACGCTGGCGTACAGCAGATGGGGCAGCAGCGCCGCCGCCGCGTCCGGATCGAGCAGCCGACCCGACAGCTTCGGCGCTTCAACCTGGATGAACGCCAGCAGCGTGGTCATGTCGTCCACCAGGGACGTATCGGCGGTTTGCGCTGCGGGCATGTCGGGCAGCGGCTCGATGGCAAGCTCGCCCTCATCTAGGGGTTCCGCGCTCGCGTCGGCATCGTCGTAGCTAGTTTTCAGCCCGACCAGCAGACTCGCCAGGTCAGTCGGGACGTAGACGACGCGCCGCGCGCTGCCGCTGCTCGATAGGTCAAATGCCCGCCCGATCAGCCCGCGATAATAGAGCGCTTCGGCGTTGGTCTTGGGCGTCAGATGCGGATGCTCGCGCTGGATCGCGCCCTCGCCCAGCTCGCGGATATCGCCCTGTGTCGCGCGGAAAAATGGCTCCAGCATGAAGCCATCGCGCGCCCTCAGGATCATGTGCAGCGCCTGGCGCTGTTCGTCGCTCAGCAGCGCGATCACCCGATCCACGCGCGTCGGCTCGATCATCGCCTCCGCCAATTCCGCCTGAACCGCCTCCGGCGGCGCGTTTGGGTTGGCGCGCACGCCCCAGATTTCCAACAGGCAGACCAGCGGAGCGGCGTCCCCTTCGTGCAGCATCTTGCGCGTCGTTTTCATCGTGCGCCGTTGTCCTAATTTCCGATGTCTGCAATTATACTCGGTTCTGCTGCTTCGCTCTGGCTGTTTTCAGCGTATCCAGAAGGTCTCGAACTGCCAGACCTCCTCCGGCGCGGGCGGCGGAGTCGTCCCATAGCCAGCGAACGCATCATAGCGATTCTTCAGCGGCGTCCAATCGGTCTGCACGGACGGGCAGAGGCCCAGATAGGGGCTGGCAATCGCCAGCACCGCGCGGTGGGGCAGTTGATCCGGCACGAGCAAACCTCGGCGCGGATTCTGGATCATCCAGAAGAGCGCGCCCAAAATCGACGCCGCCACTTGCAGCGTCGTCGCGTTCTGACCCGGAACCAACCGCCGCGCCTCGTGGATGTCCAACTGCGATCCCACCCACCAGCCGTTCAGATCATGCCCTAGCAGCAGTACGCCCAGTTCATCGCGCCCATCGATGATCTCATCGTTCATAATGCGGATTTTAGGCGGCAGATCGTAGGCGTTCATGCGCAGTTCGTGAAGCGAGGCAATCGCTGCGTCGCACATCATGTAGGCGTAATGCACCGTCGGGCGGTAGATTGGGCGAGCGTGCGCGTCGTAGACGGTCAGGTAATCGCTGATGGTGAAGGCTTCGCCGTGCCGGATGATCGCGCCGATGATCTCCCCGCCCAGCGGAACCCATGAGCGCACCCATGTATTCATCCCCATCTGGCTGAGGCAAATCTGGTTGGCGGGTCCGTAAAGATGCACCTGCGCGCCAGCGGGCAGACGGCGCTCATGCGTCCCCCAGCCCATCTCAGCGGGCGCGACTCCCTCCTCATACAACCCCTCGACCGACCAGGTATTGACGAATTCGCCGACCTGCTTGGGCTGATCGCTGATCTGCGTGTCGCGCTCGGAGATATGGATCACCTTGACCCCCAGCCGGTGCGCCAGGATGTTGTACGCGCCAACGTCCAGCGCGCGTTCGAGCGCGGCGCGCCGCTCCGCCTCGACCGATCCCGCCAGCACCGCTCTGGTGATGTCCTCGAGCGCGACCTTCGTCCAATGGCTGACCAAGCCGGGATTGGCGCCATGCTCGACGACCGCCGTCGCGCCCGGCTCATCCCAGCGCGCCGCCATCCGCCGCAGCGCCAAGTGGCGGACGTAGAGCGTCCGCTGGGTCGGTGGAGTTATCTCCATTTTGTCATACGGATCCCAGACCTCGACCGAAGTATTGATATACATCACCCCGTGATCATGACACCAGCCGACGATCTCAGCGCAGTCGATGTTGTACGCCACGTCGATCAGCAGATCGCCGGCATCGAGATACTGCGCCAGCGTCTCCGCCATGTTGGTCGGCGTGATCGTATGCTGAACATAGCTCACGCCGGCTTCCAGCGCGCTCTGGATCGCCGCGCGGTTGTCGAGCGCGTCCATGACCGTGATCCGCTGGAAATCCATCTCCAGATGCCGCAGCAGCAAGGGCAGCGTACACTGCGCCACCGATCCACAGCCCAAAACCAGAATGCGCCCCCCGAACGGGATTTTTGCGTCCAAATTTTGTCTCCTTGAGGATGGTTACGATTACGAGCGCAAGCGGCGATTATATAACAGCTTGTTCACAGTCCCAATCGCCGAATTTTTCGGTACAATCGCGTTCTATTTTCCGTGTCTGTCCAGGATGTGCGCGCCCATTGAGCCGTGACCGCATCTACCATCTTATCCCGCTGCTGTTGGCGCTTTACTTGACCGCGCTGATCGTCTGGAAAACGGCGCTCTGGCTGCATCTGCCGCTGCCGACGACCGACGGCGTTCAGTCTTTGTCGCATCCCTATTCGCTGCTGCGCGGTGAACCGCTGCTCAGCCGCCTGTGGCACAACTGGATGCCGATCTATCAGCTTCCGTATGGCTTCGGCGCCGCCGCCAGCGTGATCCTGGCGCTGCTGCCCTTCGGCACGACTCACAGCTATTTCGCCGCGTCGCTGCTGTTCGCGCTGTCGAGCGCGGCTGCCGCGTGGCTGCTGCTGCGTTCAGGGCGCGGCGTCGATCCGCTGACCAGCGCGATTGCGGCGCTGGCGGTTTTCGTCTATCCGAGCCTGTGGGCGATGCGACCGGAGGCGCTGACCATCCCGCTGCTGCTGCTGGCGCTGACGCTGATCGCGCGCTCGAGCCGTCAGCCGCCGCTGCGGGCGATCCTCAGCAGCGGCTTTCTGGCTGCTTTTTCCGGCCTCGCGCACCCGCTCGGCGGGCTGATCGGCGTGCTGGCGCTGACGGCGGCGGGGCTGGAGCGCGGCTGGAAACTGCGCGTTCTGATCGCGCTGGCGGCGGCTGTGGGCGCGTTCGCCGCCGCGCTCTACCTGCCTGTCATCCTGGTCGATGTCGAGCAGTGGAGCCGAAACTTTCTCGGCTTTTTCACCCGTGAGGAGCCGCGCGGTCTGTCAAGCCTGACCTCGCTCGATGCCGACGCGCTGCGCTTCTTCGGCTGGGGCGCGCCGCTGGTCATCTTGTATGGACGTGCGCTGCTGCGTCTGGTGCAGGAGTCGCCGCGCCGACTGCTTCGCGAGGCTGCGCTGGCGCTGGTGTTCATGCTGCCGATCCTGTTCGGCGGCGGCGGCAGCTACTTCACGTACCTGATCCTGTTGATCGTCTGGCGGCTGGCTCGCCTCCCCGACGCGGGACGCCCCCGGCTTGCGCTGGCGGCGGGTCTGCTGCTCATGCTGCCTTTCTTCTCCCATTATTTCCCGACGTTTCAGCAGCTCGAAAATCCGCGCTACGGCGAGACCGCGCGCGCGGTCTTAGCTGAGATCGACCGCTATTCCGGTCGAACTGCGCCGGGTCTGGTATGGGTATCGGTGCGATTGGCGCTGCCGATCATCGACGAACCCTATGCCCGTGTGATCGCCAATTACCATGAGTTAGGGCGCTATCCCGAACCGATCCCGGTCCGGTCGGAGGATGTGCTGCTCTCGATGTGGGCGGAGGAGTTCAATACGATTTTCAACAATTACGCCTTCAATCCGGACACGGCGCGGATCGAACTCATTATCGAGCCGGCGGCTGGTCTGCTCACTTTCGAGTCGCTGCTGCGCGCGCGGCTGCCATCGCTCGGACTCTGGCGCATCACCGCCGCAGGCTGATGCCTCTGGGCTGCGTTTTTTTTCGTCTTGAACACGCCTACGCCCTATGTTAGACTACCCTGCGGTGGACATTCGCATCTGCGAATACATCCGCAAATATCACACGCCCGGACTCGGCTGGTGTGGAGGGGACGCCCATCTGACAGCCGAGGATGAACGGCGTGATCGCTAAAACACAAACCATAGGAGCAAGCACACCATCATGCCATCGAATGTTTCCATGAAGGCGCTTTTGGAAACGGGCGTTCATTTCGGCCATCGCACCACCAAGTGGAACCCGAAGATGAAGCCGTACATCTTCATGGCGCGCAACGACATTCACATCATCGACCTGCAGCAGACGCTGGTCAACCTGAACGAATACTACGACATGATCCGCGATCTGGTGGCTGATGGCGGCGTCGTCCTGTTCGTCGGCACGAAGCGTCAGGCGCAGGACGCTGTGCAGCGTGAAGCCGAGCGCTGCAAGATGCCGTATGTCAACACGCGCTGGCTCGGCGGCACGCTGACCAACTGGGTGACGATCTCGCGCCGGATCGACACGCTCAAGAAGCTGGAACGCCGCCGCGATAACGGCGAATTCGACCTGCTGCCCAAGAAAGAGTCGCTCATTCTCTCGCGCAAGATCGAGAAATTGCAGCAGCGCCTCGGCGGCATCCGTCATATGCGCCGTCTGCCCAACCTGCTGATTGTGATTGACACTAAGCGCGAAGCGACGGCGGTCAAAGAAGCCAACACGCTGAAAATTCCGGTGCTGGCGCTGGCGGACACCAACAGCGATCCCGATGAAATCGACTATATCATCCCCGCCAACGATGACGCCGTGCGCGCCATCAAGCTGCTGATCGGCGCGCTGGCGGACGCCGTAATCGAGGGGCAGATGATGCGCAAAGGCGATGATGACGAGGCCGGCGCGGCGGAGATGGCGCAGGAGAGGGTGGAGACCTTCGACGAGGACAGCAGCGACGAGGTCTATCTCGGCGCTTCGACCCTGGCGAAGCTCAAGACGACAAGGCTATTCGACGACGAAGAAGAGGACGGCGAATAAAAGCATGGGACAGCAGATCACGGCACAAATGGTCAAAGACCTGCGCGAGATGACCGGCGCAGGTCCGCTCGATTGCAAGAAGGCGCTCGAAAGCACTGGCGGCGATCTCGACAAAGCAGCCGCTTTGCTCAAGGAAAAGGGCTTGGCGAAAGCGGCGAAAAAGCTCAGCGCGGGTCGGACGATGAACGAAGGCTTCATCGAGCAGTATCTGCATTTCAATAAGCGCGTCGGCGTCATGGTCGAGATCAACTGCGAGACCGATTTCGTCGCCAAAACGCCGGCGTTCGGCGCGTTCTGCAAGGACATCGCGCTGCATATTGCCAACATGAACCCGCAGTACGTCAAGCGCGAGCAGATTCCAGAGTCGGCGGCGGCGGTCGTCCGCGAAGAATTCCGCCGCCGCGCTCAGGAAGAGGGCAAAGGCAAGCCGGAGGCGGTCATTGAGAAGATCGTCGCTGGACGCATGGAGACCTACTTCAAAGAGATCGTGCTGATGGAGCAGCCCTTCATCAAGGACGACAGCAAGACGATCTCGCAGCTTCTCTCCGAGACGGTCGCTGAGCTGGGCGAGAGCATCGAAATTCGCCGCTTTGCGCGCTATCAACTTGGCGAACCGCTCGATTCGGACAGCGCCGCGAATGCCAATGGTGCAAATGGGTAAGGGTTTTCCCGATCTCACTGACAGGGACGCCTCGAACGATCCAATACGATCTTTGAGGGGGGTTAGCATTGGCTAGTCCCCCTTTTTTATCAGGAGGGCAGATGAACGGCAGTCGACTTCAACACCCCGCACCCGCTTACAGGCGCATCGTGCTGAAGTTGAGCGGAGAGGCGTTAGCGGGAAAAGGAAATTTTGGCATCGATCCCGATCGCGCTGAAGCAATCGCGGTCAAGATCAAGCAGGTCTATCAATTGGGCGTGCAGATCGCGCTAGTGATCGGCGCGGGCAACCTTTGGCGCGGGGCACAGGGGGTTGAGCGCGGCATGTCGCAAAGCACCGCCGATCACATGGGCATGATCGGGACGGTCATGAACGCGCTGGCGCTTCAGGACGCGCTTCAGCGCGCCGGCGTCGAGACGCGCGTCCAGACCGCCATTGCCATGAACGCCGTCGCTGAACCGTATATTCGCCTGCGCGCCATCCGTCATCTGGAAAAAGGGCGCGTGGTGATCATCGCCGGCGGCACGGGCAATCCGTACTTCACTACCGACACCGCCGCCGCGCTGCGCGCGATGGAGATCAACGCCGAGATCGTCATTAAAGCGACTAAGGTCAACGGCGTTTATTCGGCTGACCCGAAGAAGCACGCCAATGCCACCCGTTATACGCACGTCTCATATGACAAAGTGATCCAGGACAAGCTGGAGGTCATGGACATGACCGCCTTCACGCTCTGCCAGGAAAACAATATGCCGATTCTAGTGCTGGATTTCTCGTCGGACGATGCGCTGCTGCGCGCTGTGATGGGCGACAGCGCGGTCGGCACGCTCATCCGCTGATCGGCGCGGCTTCTGCGTAGCAATCGATCTGCAGCGTGTGTGCCGGCATGTCCGCCAGCGGGACGATCTCAACCCGCAGCGGGAACGACTCGCCCGCCGCAAGCCGGATCGGCGCCGGGGCAAGCACGCGGTAGCCGATCACGCGACCGGCATCGTCCCGCAGCGTAACCACAATCCGCTCAAGCAGACCGGTCTGCGTGTCGGTATTCAACAAAGCGGCGCTCACCTGATAGCGCCCACCATCCCACGCCACCGCTGCATTCATCGGCGTCAGCCTGACCAACTCCAACGGCACAGCAGTCATCAGGGGCAGCGAAATCTCGATCTGCGGCGCAAAGCCCGGATCGGGCGGCGCGTCAAAGGCGGTGCGGTAGGGCGCGATCCCGCCTGGGACAACCTGGCGCTGCTCGAAGCGGGCGTGCCGCTCGACGAGCTGACCGCGCACCCGCAGCCGCACCGTCACCAAGGCATCGTCAAGCGTCAGTGCCGTTGAGCCGCGATTTTCGATCACGCCAAGACAGACGACACCGCCGGCTCGATTGGTGTAACAGCTCGGCTGCGGGGCGCTCAGTGTCGTATCGGGTCGGGCTGCCGCGATCTGAGTGGGAGAGGCTGTGCTGAATGGCACAATCCGCCCAACCGTCAGGGTGACACTGGGAAAAGCAGTTGGCGGCGTTATCCCGTCTGTCGTCTCCGCGACGACGCTGCAGCTTGCGACCCATACGCTGAAGAACACTCCACAAAACAGCGGACGCCAGCCCCAGTAGCCCATGCTGGGAATAATCCCTCAAAATCCCATCGGTTGAACTGCTTATCCCACATTATACTGTTATCTGATGCGCATGACATGCGCAAGGGCGAGAAAAAACAGGTTTTGCCTGCAAGCATGGTCTGCGTTAAACTAGGGCGCCAGCGTACCAATGAAAAGTTAATGCAATTTAGAGGAGAGATGCTCATGAAGAAGTGGATTTGGGTGTTCAGTCTGTTGGCGCTGCTGACTGCGCCGGCGCTGGTCAGCGCGCAGATGCCGACGATGGAGAGCCTGATCGGGGCGGACATCCGCCAAACCTGCCCAGACCCGACTAATCTGCCCGACACCGTCACCATCGGCTCACTGCTGACGCTCACCGGCGGCGCGTCGGTCTTCGGTGTGTCGCAGCAGCGCGGCATTCAGCTCGCCATTGCTGAGATCAACAACAGCGCTTTCCTGGGCGAAGGCGTCACATTGGAGGTGATCTTTGAGGACAGTGCCAGCGACAACAATCAGGCGATTGCCGCGATGACCAAGCTGGTTGAAGAAGACCGCGTGATCGCCGTGATCGGGCCGACGCTCTCGCGCGAAGCCTTCTCCGCCGATCCGATCGCTCAGGACGCGGGCGTGGTGGTGCTGGCGGTCAGCAATACCGCCAACGGCATCACCGACATGGGCGATTTCATCTTCCGCAACAGCCTGCCGGAAGCCTCGGTCATTCCGGGGACGGTCGCGGGCGCAGTCGATCAGCTCGGCATCCGCTCGGCGGCGATCATCTACGCCAATGACGACGACTTCACCGTCAGCGGCGCAAATGTCTTCCGCGAGGCTTTCGAAGCCAACGGCGTCACGGTGGTTGCGGAAGAAACCTACGCGACCGGCGATGTCGATTTCAACGCCCAGCTCACCAATATCATCGCGCAGAATCCCGACGCTCTCGCCATCTCGGCGCTGGCGGTCGAGGCGGTGCAGATCATCCTTCAGGCGCGCGCGCAGGGCTATCAGGGCGTGCTGATGGGCGGCAACGGCTTGAACAGCCCGGCAGTCCTTCAGCAGACCGGCGCGGACAGCGAAGGCTTAATCGTCGGCGCAGCCTGGAATATCGGCAGCCCGAACGAACTCAGCGCCGCCTTCAAAGCCGCTTTCGAGAATGAATACGGCAACCTGCCCGATCAGTTTGCGGCGCAGGCGTACACTGGCGCATGGATGATCGCCAGCGCGATCCGCTGCGCTGACTCCACCGACAGCGCCGCCGTGCGCGATGCGCTGGCGGCGCTCGAAATGGAGACGCCGCTCGGCTTCTTCAGCTTCACTGAAGACCGCAACCCGATCCACGATCCGGTTGTGCAGGTCAACCGGGGCGGCGCGTTTGCCGTCCTCGGCGCAGAATAAGCGTGAGGCGGGGAGGGGCGGCGCTGACCGTCCTCCCCTCCCGTGATCCGATGAATCTCATCCAGCAGCTCGTCAACGCCATTTGGCTCGGCTCGGTCTACAGCCTATTCGCGCTCGGCTACGCGCTGGTGTTCAGCGTGCTGGGCGTGCTGAATCTGGCGCACAGCGCGGTCTTCATGTGGGGCGCGTGGATCGGGCTGCTGGTGGTGACGCAGCTCACGCTCCCGCTTTGGATCGCGGTTCCGGCGGCGATGCTCGGCGCAGGCTTGATCAGCGTCGCGCTTGAACGGACGGCATTTGCGCCGCTGCGTGCGCGCGGCGCGCCGCGCATCTCGCAGTTGATCAGCAGCATCGGCGCGTCCTTCTTCTTGGTCAATTTCGCTCAGCTGCTGTTCGGAACCAACCCGGAGCGCTTCCCCATCGGACTCATCCCAGCGGAGGCGATCCCAAACCTGCCGTTCCGTGTTACGCCGATTCAGGTCGTCATCCTGATGGTGTCGGTTGTGTTGATGGCGCTGCTCAATCTGCTCGTGGCGCGCACGCGGTTGGGGCAGCGGATGCGAGCGGTCGCTTTCAATCAGCGGACAGCGGGCTTGCTGGGTGTCAACGTCGGCGCGATCTATATGATCACCTTTTTCCTGGCGGGCGCGCTGGCGGGCGCGGCGGGCGTGCTGTATGGGCTGGCATTCAACCAGATCACGCCGTTCATCGGCGACGCCATCGCGCTCAAAGGCTTGACCGTGATCGTGCTGGGCGGACTGGGCAACATTCAGGGCGCGCTGATCGGCGGCTTTGTAGTTGCGGCGCTGGAGGTCTTCAGCGTGGCGGCGGGCGGCAGCAACTACCGCGATGCGATTGTGTTCACGCTGCTGTTTCTGATCCTGCTGGTGCGTCCACAGGGATTGGTCGGACAAAAGGAACAGACGCGGGCGTAAACGATGGACGTTCTCCGCAGCATCGGCATCACTGAACCTGTCATCCAGTTCATGCTCGTCAACGCGCTGCTGGGCTTGAGCATCTATCTGACGCTCTACACCGGCATGTTCTCGCTGGCAAACGCCGGCTTCATGGCGATTGGCGCGTTTGCCGGCGTCATCCTCACCCAAACTTTCGATCTGCCGCTGGCAGTTGGGATCGCAGGCGGCGCAGCGCTGGCAGGCGTGCTGGCGATCCCTGTCGGGCTGCCCGTTTTGCGCCTGCGCGATATTTACCTGGCGATTGCCACCATCGGCTTTGGCGAAGTGGTGCGGATTCTGATCCTCAACTTCGATCCGCTGGTGAGCGGCATCATCGGGCAGCGCGTTACGATCACCGGCGGCGCGCTCGGCATCAAGGGCATCCCTAAGCTCACCGAGACCTGGCATCTGGTCGGCTTTCTGATCGCCGTCTGCTATTTGATCGACCGGCTGCACCGCTCGCGCTTCGGGCGGGCGATGGCGGCGATCCGGCAGGACGAAAAAGTCGCCGCCAACATGGGGATCAACGTCGTCTACGTCAAGAATGTGGTCTTCGTCCTGAGCGCGCTGCTGGCGGGCGCGGCGGGCGCATTCAGCGGACATCTGACGCGCATCATCAGCCCCGACGGCTTCGGCTTTGCGCAGGCGGTCAACATCCTGGCGTTTGCGGTGCTGGGCGGCGGCGCATCCTATTTCGGGCCGATTCTGGGCGCGGTCGTGTTGACCGGGCTGCCGGAGGTGCTGCGCCCCGTCCGCGAATATCGCGGCGTGGTCAACGGCTTGATCCTGATGCTGGTGATCGTCTATCTACCCGGCGGACTGATCAGCTTTTTTCCAACAAGGCGCTCGCTTCAACGGCTGCGCCGTCGTCTGTTCGCCCCGCGTCCAGCTCCGCCGGCGTGAACCAGCCCAGCGCGCCGTCAGCGGGTAAAGTCATCAGCGCCGCGCGCACCCGCAGCGACTCAAGCCGCACCTCAAAAACTTCCAGCAGATAGCGTGTGGGCAGCCCGTGCGCGCCGGCTCGGTCGGTGATCCGCTCGGCGTCCAGCGCGCGCACGCGCTCAAAGGCGATATCAGATCGCCGCAGCGCGTCGATCACGCCCAGTTCATCGACCAGTTCCTCGCGCAGCTCGCGGAACGGGTCGGTTTCGCGCTCGACTCGCCGCAGAAACCATGCCCGAAATTCGGGGAAGCGCGCCGACGGCAGATACAGCCGCAGTTCGCGCTCATTGGGATTTTCCGGCTCGGCGTCGAAGCGCGCCGGCAGATCGGGCGCGTGATACTCCAGTCCGCCGCCCAGCGGCGTATACACGCGGACGCCGCGAGTCAGGCGGTTAGCGTTGAGCGCCAGCAGATAGCGCCCGTCGTCGTCGCGGATGCGGCATAACCCCGCGCACGAGACGCGGACTCGCCGATTGTCCATGATGATGAACTCCCAAAAACGCGGTCTGATGTTGTTTGCTGATGAACAGTATAATGCAGACGTTTGAATGATGAAGGATAGACGCAAACGCAATGTACATTCTCGGCATCAATGCGTATCACGGCGGCGCGTCGGCGTGCCTGATCGAGGACGGACGGATCATCGCGGCGGCGGAGGAAGAGCGCTTCAACCGCGTCAAATACTGGGCGGGCTTTCCCGTCCAGGCGATCCGCTATGTGCTGGATGAGGCGGGGATTCAGCCCGCCGACCTCGATCATATCGGCATCAGCCGCGATCCGAAGGCGAATCTGCTGCAAGCGGCGCTGTTCGCGTTCGCGCAGCGCCCGACGCTGGCGATGGTGCGCGACCGTCTCTCCAACACGATGAAAGTGGGATCGCTCAAGAGCGAATTCATCCGGCACATGGGCATCAGCGCCGACGCGCTCAAAGCCGACTTTCACAATGTCGAGCATCATCGGGCGCACCTGGCGAGCGCGTTTTTCGTCTCGCCGTTCGATCAGGCGGCGGTGCTGTCGGTCGATGGCGCGGGCGATTTCGTCACGACCATGTGGGCGGTTGGCAAGGGGAATCAGCTCACGGTGCTGGATGAGATCAATTTTCCGCATTCGCTCGGTATCTTCTACAGCGCGATCTGCCAGTGGCTCGGCTATCTCAAGTACGGCGACGAAGGCAAGATCATGGGGCTGGCTCCGTATGGCGAGCCGGTCTATCTGGACGCCATGCGTAAGCTCGTGCGCCTTCAGCGCGATGGCACGTTCGAGCTTGATCTGGACTATTTCGTCCATCATGCCGAAGGCGCAGCCATGACTTGGGCTGGCGGTGAGCCGACCGTCGGGACGCTTTATTCGCGCAAGCTGGTCGATCTGCTCGGCGAACCGCGCCAGCCGCGCTCCGCCATCGAAAAGAAGCATGAAGATGTGGCGGCGTCGCTGCAAGCCATGCTCGAAGAAGCCGAATTCGCGCTCGTGCGGCGCTTACAGCGCGACACGGGCATGAGCGCGCTCTGTATGGCGGGCGGAGTCGCGCTCAACAGCGTCTTCAACGGCAAAGTCCTGCCCCAAACCGACTTCACCGACATCCACATTCATCCGGCGGCGGGCGATGCGGGGACAGCGCTCGGCGTCTGCTTCTACATTTACCATCAGCTTTTGGGGCAGCCGCGCGCGACCACTTTGGGGAATGCCTATCTCGGCAGCGGCTTCAGCGATGACGCCATCCGCGCCGAACTCAATCACGCCGGACTCGCCTACACCGTCCATGACGAAGACGCGCTGCCCAGGCGCGCCGCCGAACTGGTCGCCGACGGTAAAGTCGTCGGCTGGTTTCAGGGGCGCATGGAGTGGGGACCGCGCGCCTTGGGCGCGCGCAGCATCATCGCCGATCCGCGCCGCGCCGACATGAAGGATATCCTGAACGCGCGCATCAAGCACCGCGAAAGTTTTCGCCCGTTCGCCCCATCTATACTGCTGGAAGCGACCGGCGATTACTTCGACCAGACCTACCCCGACCCGTTCATGATCAAAGTCTACCACGTGCTGCCGGAGAAGCGCGCCGAGATTCCCGCCGTCACTCATGTCGATGGCACAGGGCGCTTGCAGACCGTCTCGCGCGAGGAGTCGCCGCTCTATTGGGCGCTCATCCGTGCATTTGGCGACCTGACCGGTACGCCGGTTGTGCTGAACACGTCGTTCAACGAGAATGAGCCGATTGTTCGCACGCCCGCCGAAGCCATCGACTGCTTCCTGCGCACGCGCATGGACGCGCTGGCGGTCGGGCGGTATGTGGTCGTGAAATAAGTGGGGACGGAGAGCAAATCGACCAGCTTCCGCGAGAAGACTTGGCTCGATTGAGCCGATATATTCAGCAGCGCCGCCTGACAACCGTCTGGTCGGTTGATCCGCTGGCACTCCGGGAGCTTGATACCCTGCTGGAGTCGGTTCATGCGAAGGCGTCGGTCATGACCGATGAGGAGATCGAACAAACGCTGGACGAGGCGCTTGATGAGGTCAGACGTGAGCGCAAAGCCCAGAATTGAGGATGTTCTCAATCGTCCTAAGATTCGCCGGAAATCTGGGCTGACCGACAAAATAGTTCAGCAAATGATGGAACGACTGTCGAAGGGGGAGAAGGTCGCGGTAGAGCAGGTAAAGGCGATCTCGCGTGACCCAAAGGATGACATTTTTCTCGCCTGCGCTGAGACAGGCAAGGCGGACTATATCGTCTCTGAAGATGGCGATCTCCCGGCGCTTGATCCAATCAACACCATTCGTATTGTCAATGCGCTGGATTTTGCCAGAGTATTCATACGACGAGCATGAGCTGACGCTCATGCTCGTCTCATGTTGATGGTCGACAATCAAAACAATCGAACTGAGAGGAAGTGAGTCATGACCCATAAGGTAAAGTTTATCGATCCGAACATCGGCTTGGGCGAGGCGCAGAAGGCGGTGGCGGATTTGCTCAACCATCGGCTGGCAGACCTCGTGACGCTCTACTTCAAGACCCGCAACTATCACTGGAACGTCACCGGGATGCACTTTGCGGAGCTGCACGAGTTCTTCGAGGAGCAGTACGATCAGCTTGAAGAGGCGATGGATGAGATGGCGGAGCGCGTCCGGCAGGTCGGCGGCATCGCCATCGGCACGCTGAGCGAAGTCCAGCAGCACAGCGCGCTCAGGGAAGAACCCGGCGTCGTGCCGACCGCTGAAGAGATGGTGCGCAATCTGCTCAGCGATCATGAAGCCGTCATCCGCCAGCTTCGCGCCGATGTGGACGCGACCGCCGAGCAGTACAACGACATGGGGACGAGCGATTTCCTGACTGCCCTCATGGAGAAGCACGAAAAGATGGCGTGGATGCTGCGCGCCCATCTCGAGGGCTGATCCGCCCTTGATCTGGACGGACGCCTGCCTTGAACCCCGGCGATGAACTCGCGTCCTTGGCTGCTGCTGCTGGCACTGACGGCGTGCGCGACCGACGCGCCTGCAGCGATTGCCACCTCAATGCCGACGCGCCCGCCCCTGGTGGTCACCGCCGTGCCGACGCTCGCGCCGCCCACCACCCCCACGCTGACGCCCACCTTGGCTCCCTCGGCGCTCATCCGCGACGCGCTGGCTGGCACGGATGGCGCGCTCTACGTCCGCGCGGAGCCGTCGCGCATGGCGGCGATCATCCGCACTGCCTGCGATCTCGCGCCCCTCACCCCCATCGGGCGCAGCGATGACGGCGCAGGCGGCTGGGTGATGGCGCGCGCGGTGAGGCTGGATCGCGATCACGCAGCGCTGCCGGTGACCGGAGCAGCGGCGCAGATCGACAATGCCGCCCTCCTCACCCGCGACGCCGAACTGCGCGCTGCGCCCAACCGCGCTGGCGAAGTCGTCGCATCGCTCGACCCGCTGACTCTCCTTCTGCTGACGGGGCGGCTGGAGGAGGGCGCGTGGTTTCAGGGTGAGACAGCGGCGGGCGAATCCGGCTGGGTCGAGGCGGACGCGCTCGCCTTCACGCTCGATCTAGCCGCTCTGCCCACCGTGACGATTGTGCCGCCCTCAGGGCAGGTGGCGGCAGGCGCGGGCGGGCTGCGCCTGCGTCAATCCCTTAGCGACTCCGCCCGTGTCATCATGAATCTGCCCGCGCTGACCCCTGTCATTATCGAAGGCAGGACTGCCGATGACCGCTGGCTGCTGATCCGCACCGATGCGGGTGAAGTCGGCTGGGTGGCGGCGGTGTTCATCGACACCGATGCCGATCTCGCCCTGATCCCCGTCGCCGGCTGACTCTCAGCGCAGGCGGCTGCCGGTCGCGCTCAGGATGAAATCATATGGATACGGACCCGGCAGATCGCTGACGGCATCGAGCTTGGCGCGGTGTTCGGTGTCCAGCGTCCAGCCGACCGAGCCGAGGTTGTCGGCGAGCTGTTCGGGTGTGCGCGCGCCGATGATCGGCGCGGTCACGCCGGGGCGATCCTTGACCCAGTTGAGCGCCACCTGCGCCGGCGTCTTGCCCAGCGCGTCAGCGGTCGCCACCAGCACATCGATCACGCTCCAGGTGCGCTCGTTGTTATAGACCCCCCACATCTCACCCCAGCCCTGCCGAGTCGCTCTGGCGACGCGCGAGTCGTCCTCAGGCAGCGCCATCCCGCGCCGATAGCGACCGGTCAGCCAGCCGCCGCGCAGCGGACTCCACGGGATGATGCCCAAGCCCTCGGTTTGGCACAGCTCGACGATCTCCCATTCCAGCGAGCGATCCAGCAGGTTGTAAAGCGGCTGAAGGCACACAAACGCCTCCCAGCCGCTGGCGCGGCTCATATCCATCGCTTTTTGAATTTGATATGCCTTATAGTTGCTCACGCCGATATAGCGCACCTTCCCCGCCTTGACCAGCGTATCGAGCGTCGAGAGCGTCTCTTCAAGCGGCGTGCCGGGGTCCCAGCAGTGAACCTGATACAGGTCGATGTAGTCGGTCTGCAGGCGTTTGAGGCTCTGATCGGCGGCGTAGAGGATGTGCTTGCGGCTCAAGCCGACTTCGTTCACCCCGTCGCCCATCGTGAAGCGGACTTTGGTGGCGATGATCCAGTCCTCGCGCCGCTGCTTCGCCAGCCAGTTGCCCAAAATCGTCTCGCTGACGCCGCGTGTGTAGACATTGGCGGTGTCGATGAAGTTGCCGCCCGCCGCTGCGAAAGCGTCGAGCATGGCATGGCTGGTGCCTTCATCCGCCTCGCGCCCGAAGGTCATCGCGCCGAGACACAGTTCACTGACTTTCAAGCCGGTGCGCCCGAGATAGCGGTAGTTCATGGGGTTTACTCTCCGTGAAGATCTAGACCGCTCTATTTGACCATCAAATCATCGATCCGCCCAACCGGGCGGACGCATATTTTCGTCAGATTAATTGTTTCGCGCTATAATCGCCACTGGGATCGTTGTGAAAAGGTGTCACCGCCTTTTCTTGAAGAAAAATCCTTTCATACAGGAGAGGTTTCCATGTTGAAGTTAGTTCGTTTCTCGCTGTTGGTGACTGCGCTGCTGGCGCTGACCGCCAGCCTGCTGCTGGTCAATCGTTCGGTTGTGGTGGCGCAGGAAGACAACCGCACCTGTGCGGGCGTCGATATTGTCTTCTTCCCCGGTGGATCGCCCGGCGGTCCGTTCGAGACCGTCGTCTATAACGGCGCAGTGCGCGCAGCCGAAGAACTCGGCGCGAACATTCAGTATTTTTGGTCGGATTGGGATCCGCAGAAGATGGTGACGCAGTTGAACGAAGCCATCGCCACCAACCCGGACGGCATCGCCATCATGGGACATCCCGGCGATGAAGCCTACCGCGCGGCGGTTGAAGAAGCCGAAGCGCGCGGGATTCTGGTGACTGCGATGAACGTCCCGCTCAGCGAGCTGCAGGCGCAGTATGGCGCCAACGGCTTCGGCTATGTCGGCGCGTTCCAGTATACGGCGGGCTATTCGCTGGCTGAGGAGGCGGTGCGCCGATTTGGGCTGGGCGAAGGCGACCGAGCGATGGTCTGGGGCTTGCTGTCGCAGCCAGGGCGCGGTGAGCGGACGCGCGGCATTATCGAAGGCTTGGAAGCGGCGGGCATGACCGTCGATTATCTGGAGATCGACTCGGCGACCAACGCCGATGCCTCCGCCGGCATCCCGACTTTCACCGGCTATGTCTCTGCCAATCCGGACGTCAAGCTGATCATCACCGATCACGGCAACCTGACCGCCTCACAGCAGAGCTTCCTCGAAGCCGCTGGCAAGGGACCCGATGACATCTTCATGGCGGGTTTCGACCTGTCGCCAGCGACCGTCCGCGCCATCGAAGGCGGCTGGACTGATCTGGTGATCGATCAGCAGCAGTATCTCCAGGGCTACCTGCCCGTGCTTCAGCTCTGCCTGGCGAAGCGCTTCAGCTTCTCCGGCTTGACGATTGACACGGGCGCGGGCTTCGCCAGCGCGGACAATATCGCCATCCTCGCCCCGCTGGTCGAGCAGGGCATCCGCTGAATTACGGTGCAGTGAGGCGGCGCAGCCAGCTTGTCCGCGCCGCCTCTGACAGGATGAGACCGCATGGAGTCGTACCGCTTAGAACTGCGGAACGTGAGCAAGTCGTTCAGCGAAGTGCAGTCGCTGCGCGATGTCAACTTCAAGGTTGGCATGAATGAGGTCGTCGGCTTGCTGGGCGACAACGGCGCGGGTAAATCGACGCTGATCAAGATCATCACTGGTTATCATCAGCCGGACAGCGGGACGATCCTGTTCAACGGGCAGCCGGTCGATCATCTGACCGTGCCGAAGGCGCGCCAGCTTGGCGTTGAGACGGTTTATCAGGAGCGGGCGCTGGCGGATCAGCAGAATTTGTGGCGCAATATCTTCATGGGGCGCGAACTGACCACGCGCCTCGGCTTTCTGGACATCAAGAAGATGCGCGCCGAGACCGACCGGCTGATGCGCAGCGAACTCGGCTTCACGTCAGCGGCGGTCACGCCGGACTCGATCATCAAAGGGTTTTCCGGCGGGGAAAAGCAGGGCGTCGCGATTGTCCGCGCGCTGTATTTCGACGCCGAGGTGATCATCCTCGACGAGCCGACGATGGGCTTGGCGCTCAGCGAGACGCGCAAACTGCTCCATTTCGTCCGCGACATCAAGCGGGCGGGTAAGTCGGCGATTTTCATCGATCACAATGTCTTTCATGTCTACGACGTGGCGGATCGGATCGTGCTGCTGGATCGCGGGACGGTCGCCGGCGAATTTCGCAAAGATTCGCTGAGCCTCAACGAACTGCTGGAGAAGATGCAGCACGTCGCTGAGACCGGCACACTGGATTAAGAGGGCGAGCGCGATGGTCGATACACCCCGCATCTCCACCCCACCCCCACCGAGCGCGTCCCGTCCGACGAGCGCGGCGCGCCGCTTCATCCGGCGCAACGGCTTGCAGCTTGGGATCGTCGGCGTGATGGTGCTGCTCTGGCTGTTTTACCTAAGCTTCGCGCCGACGGTCTTTGCCAGCGAAAATATCTACCGCGCTTTCATGCAGAGCGTCCCATTTTTCGGGATCGTCGCCCTGCCGCTGACGATGCTGGTGATTGCGCGCGACATCGATCTGTCGTTTCCGTCGATCATGGCGATCAGCGTGACCGCGTTCGTGCTGATCAATCAGGCGACGGGCAGCATCATCATCGCATTTGCGGCGTGTCTGCTGGTCGGGTTTCTGGTTGGGCTGCTCAACGGCGTGATCGTCGTCGGGATCGGGCTGCCCGCGCTGATCGCCACCATCGGGACGCAGTTTTTCTGGCGCGGCATGGTGCAGGTCATCACCAACGGGCGCAGCTTCGCCCTGAATGATCTGCGCGGCGATCCGCTGCGTGAGCTGCTGGTCGGGCGGCTGTTCGGCTTTGTGCCGATGCAGATGATCTGGATGATCGCGGCTGCGGTGCTGGTCTGGCTGCTGCTCAACCGCCACCGCTTCGGCGCGCACGTCTACCTGATCGGCGATAACGAAAACAGCGCCCGGCTGATGGGCATCAACGTCGGCAGGACGCGCGTGCTGCTGTTCGGGCTGGTGGGGCTGGCGGCGGGGTTTGCCGGACTGCTGACCGCGCTCGACATCTCCAATTTCTTCACCAATCTCGGGGAAGGCTACCTGCTGATCGGGCTGGCGGCGGTCTTTCTCGGCGGGACATCGGTTTTCGGCGGCACGGGGACGGTCTTCGGGACGTTCATCGGCTGCTTCATCATCGCCTCCATTCAGCCGGCGGTCGTGGCGATTGGCTGGAGCGGCTTCACGACTCAAGTCATCTACGGCTTCGTGATCGTGCTGTCGGTGGCGATGCACACCTTCCTCAGATCGCGGCTCAGGCTGAGCTGACATGCGGCGCTGGCGCACTGGGGCGATCCTGATCGGGCTGCTGATCGCCGCGCAGGGCGTGACTCTGCTCGGCGGCGGTGCGATTGTCGAGCGCGTCATCACGCTGATGTTGATCCACGTCGTCTTAGCCGTCGCGCTGCATATTTTCATGGGCGGCAGCGGCGTGGTGTCCTTCGGGCAGATCGCCTTCATGGGCATCGGCGCGTATGCGTCGATCCTGTTCACCCTGACCGAGCGCGGCAAGCGGGTTGCGCTGCCGAATTTATACGCGCCGCTGATCGATCTGGCGCTGCCCTATTTGCCGGCGCTGATCGCGGCGGGGCTGATCGCGGCGCTGTGCGCTGCAATGGTCGGGCTGCCGCTGATGCGGCTGTCGGGCGGCGCGGCGGTGATCGCGACGTTTGCGCTGCTGGTGATCGTCAATGTCGTGCTGCTCAACTGGAATCAGGTCACCAACGGGCCGCGCACAGTCTTTGGCATCGAACGGCTGACGAATTCATGGGCGGCGTTGGGATGGGCGGCGGCGGCGGTGATCGCGGCGCTGGCGTTCAAGGAGTCGCGCTGGGGGCTGATGCTGCGCGCCAGCCGCGAGGATGCGCGGGCGGCGGAGAGCATCGGCGTGGACATCGTGCGGATGCGCTGGATCGCCTGGGTGATCAGCGCATTCTTCACCGGCGCGGCGGGCGGTCTGTATGCGCATTTCATCGGCAGCTTCGGCGCGAGCGCCTTCTACCTGAGTACGACCTTTCTGATCCTGGCGATGCTGGTGATCGGCGGCGCGCGCAGCGTCAGCGGCGCGGTGATCGGCGTGTTCACGATCACGCTCCTGTCGGAGCTGCTGCGCGCGGCGGAAGCCGCGATCAATGTGGGCGGGGCGATCTCGGTCTCCGGGGCGACTTCGCTGCTGATCAGCCTGCTGATGCTGATCGCGCTGATCGTCCGTCCTGGCGGGCTGATGGGCGGGCGCGAGCTGTAAGTCAAAGCGGCTTTTTGCTCGGCGTGCCGGGTTTGCGCGGATAGAGCGGCGGAGTCGAGGCGGTTTTCTCAACCATCACCAGATGATGCGGCTCCGCAACTCCCGGCAGCATGACCGTCTCAATCCCGATCAGCCTCCCGCCGAGCGTCCGCAGCGCGCGCCTGGCGGACTCGGCTTCCTCATGGGCGGTGATGCCCTTCATGGCGATGCAGCGCCCGCCGACTCGCACCAGCGGCAGCAGGTATTCCAGCAGCACCGGCAGCCGCGCCACCGCCCGCGCCACCGCCAGATCGTAAGCGGCGCGATGGGCGGGGTGCTGACCGGCGTCCTCAGCGCGCGCGTGCAGCGTCACCGCATTGGTCAGTCCCAACAGCTCGATCATATGCTCCAGAAAGGCGATCTTCTTGCCGGTCGCCTCCAGCAGCGTCACGCGCAGTGACGGATGCGCCAGCGCCAGCGGCAGCCCCGGAAAGCCCGCGCCCGTCCCGACATCGATCACCCGATCATCGGGGCGCACCGGCACGGTCAGCGAGTCGAGAAAATGGCGGACACGCACGCCTTCGGGGTCGGTGATGGCGGTCAGGTTGGTGTGAGCATTCCAGCACACCAGCTCCGCCGCCAGCTGTTCAAACTGCGCCTCCTGATCGGCGTTCAGGGTCACGCCTAAGCGCGCTGCATCGTCCGCGAGCCGTCCCATCGGTCAGTCGATCTGGCAGCGGGGGGATATTCCAAAGCGGCGGGCGGGATCGCGCGCTCCCCAGATGACTTTATCCGCAATGATCGCAATCGTCATGGCATTGTGGATGGCGATCTGGCAGGACAGGCGCGGATAGCCGAAGCGCGCCGCCAGCTTATCATGCCAGTGGACGGGCGCGGGTTCGCCCGCCTCAAAATGCACGCCGCAGGTGGCGCAGATGCCGCGCCCGCCGCAGTTGACGCCCCGCGTGATCGCCGTGTAGGGGGTCAAGCCGGCGCTCAGCAGCGTTTTTCGCAGATTCGCGCCGTCTGCAGCCTGGATCACATGTTCTTCGCCATGGACTTTGACTCGGAGTTCGTGCGTTTGCGCCATCGTGTTTCCCTAAATGGATCAATCGGTTACCATTATAACGAATAGCGCGCTGTGCTGAAGGTCGAATGGGAAAAGGATGAAAGGCTTATGGAACTCAAGGGCGCGGTGGCGCTGATCGCGGGCGGCGCATCCGGTTTAGGGGCGGCGGCGGCGCGCCGCTTTGTCGAAGGCGGCGCACAGGCGCTGATCCTCGATAAAGACGCGAAGCGCGGCGCGGCGCTGGCGGCGGAGCTGGGCGAGGCAGCGCGCTTTGCCGAAGCCGATGTGACTGACGAGGACGCGGTCAAGGTGGCGGTTGATCGGGCGGTGTCGGCGTTCGGCGCGCTGCATGTCAACGTCAACTGCGCTGGGATCGCTGTTGCCCTGCGGACGCTGAGCAAGAATGGCGCGCACCCGCTGGACGTGTTCCGCCAAGTGATCGAAGTCAACCTGATCGGGGCGTTCAACGTGCTGCGCCTGTGCGCAGCGGCGATGGCGAACAACCCCCCCAATGCTGACGGCGAACGCGGCGTGATCATCAACACGGCGTCGGTCGCCGCGTTCGATGGGCAGATCGGGCAGGCGGCGTATGCCGCGTCAAAGGGGGGGATCGTCAGCATGACCCTGCCGATCATGCGCGATCTGGCGCGGGACGGGATTCGCGTCTGCGCGATCGCGCCGGGCATCTTCGACACGCCGCTGTTGAGCGCGCTGCCCGAAAGCGTCCGCGAGACGCTGCCGGCGCAGGTTCCCTTTCCGCCGCGCCTGGGGCGTCCGGCGGAGTTTGCGCACTTGGCGCAGGCAATCGTCGAAAATCCGATGCTCAACGGCGAGGTGATCCGGCTGGACGGCGGGATGCGGATGCCGGGGAAGTGAGCCGCTTCAACCGCTGCGGCGCTCCTTGAAAATCTGAATCCACATCTCGACTTCCGCCGGTGAAACACGGACATGCTCCGCCGCGCCTGGATCGGCGTCCTTGTCGATCACCTGTACTGGGCGCAGCTCGCGGGCAAAGACGCTGCTCTTGATCGCTTTCATCTGCCGCTGATGCGCGCGTTTCAGGACGGCATGGTCATTGGAGACGACGATCCAATAGCTCGGATCGGTCGTCGCCTCAATGCGGGCGATCATGATCGCGTCGGCGCTGCTGCTCCTCGGCGCAAACACCACCTCGACCGCCGAATTCGACATGCGCGATCTGCCCGCCGTGATCCCCCTGTCAAACACCACCACGCACTTCACCTGCTTGCGCGCCGCAAACCCGACCAGCTTGATCACCAGCTTGGCTTCATCATTCGGGTCGGAGAGCGAAATGTCGGGAAGCTGCCCGATCAAGTTGTGTCCATCAATCAGATACGGCATGTTCGTCCATCCTGCGGCGCGAAAACTTATGTCATAATCTTAGCAGAGTCGAATAGGAATAGGGTGAAGATGTCAGAAAAGATGGGCGCGCTCGGCGTGCTGATGCGCGGGATCGCGATTCTGCTGGGGGCGCTGGCGCTGCTCGGCGCGTATTACTGGTTACACAAGCCGCTCTCCATCGATTACGGCCTGACGGCGGCGCTGCGCATCCTCGGCGCAATGCTCGATCTGGCGACAGCGGCGGCGCTGACCGTCCTGAGCGCGGGGATCGGGCGCGGACTGCTGGCGCGGCTGCCCATGCGCCAGCTCTCGCGCCTGGAACGACTCGCGCTGGCGGGGCTGATCGGGTTCGGAGTTGTCGGGCTGGGCGCGCTAGCGCTGGGCATGATCGGCTTGTTCAATCGCGCTGCGCTGTGGGGGCTGATCGCGCTGGGGGCGGTGGTGTTTCGGCGCGGTGTCCGCGCCTGGATAAGCGATCTGGGCGGAGTCGTCGGCGATCTGCGCCTGGACTCGGCGTGGAGCGCTTTCAGCGCCGTGATCGCCGCCGCCATGCTGCTGATGGCGCTGACGGAGGCGCTCAGCCCGCCGATCCACTGGGACAGCCTGACTTATCAGCTCGTCGCTCCAGCGCGCTATCTCGAATCGGGGCGAGTCGAACCCTATCACGACAATTTCTATCTCGGCTTTCCGCAGGGCGTCAACCTGCTGTTCGGGATCGCCATGAGCGCCTTCGGGCGCGCGACCGCCGCCGCACCCGTGCATTTTATGTTCGGTTTGTGCGGCGTGCTGGCAGCGATGGGCGCGGCGCGCCGGTATGCAGGCAAAACGGCGGGCTGGACGGCGCTGCTGCTGATGATGAGCGCGTATAACCTGGCGGCGCTGTTCGGGTGGGCATACACCGACTTGGCGGCGCTGGCATATGGCGCGGGGACGCTCTCGGCGCTGCTGGCATGGCGCGAGACGGGCGGGCGCGGCGGGCTGATGCTGATCGGCGCGCTGGTGGGCTTTGCTGTCGGCGTCAAATACACGGCGGGCGCGCTGGCGCTGGCGGCGGGCTTGGTCATCCTGGTTTACCAGCCGCGCCGCGTGATCGTCAACGGGCTGATCACGGCGTCTGCCGCCGCGCTGGCGTTCGCACCCTGGGCGGTGCGCGGCTGGCTGCATTATGGCAACCCGATCTATCCGTTCGTCTTTGGCGGGCTGAACTGGGACGCGCTGCGCGCCGCGCTGTTCAATTTCACCGATCGCGGCTTGCTGGCGACCGGAAATGCGTGGCAGGCGCTGTTTGTCCCGGTCAGCGCGACCGTCTTTGGCGTAGATCGCACCGACGGATTCGGTTTCACGGCGGGACCCTGGCTGCTGACAATCTGGCTGCTGCTGCCGCTGGTCTGGCGCTGGCTGGATGCGCGGGCGCGCCGGCTGGCGGCGCTGACGATGATCGCGCTCGTCCCGCTGATCGGCGTCTGGACGGTGACCGCGCTCAGCTCATCGGTCGGGATGCAGACGCGCCTGATGGCGATGGCGCTGCCGCTGTTTGCAGTGGCGGGCGCGGTCGGGCTGACCGGGCTGATGGCGATGCCGAAAAAGCCGCTGGACGTGGGATTCATCATTCGCGCGCTGATGATCAGCAGCGTTGTTTTCAACACCCTAGACACGGTGCATATCTGGCTGCGCGAGAGCGCGCCGCAATACCTCTTTGGCTTAATCTCGCAGGACAATTACAGCTATATCAATACCCTCGCGTATTCTCCCGCCATGCGCAGCCTGGAAGCGCTGCCCGAAGGCGCGCAGGTGCGCTTCATGTGGGAGCCGCGCGGCTTTTACTGTCCGGCGCATCTGACCTGCACCGCCGACGTGCTGCTCGATCACTGGCTGCATCCGGCGGTCAATGGCAGCGATCCGGATGCCATTTTCGCGTCTTACCGCGCGGCAGGCGATGATTATCTACTGGTCTGGCGCGCTGGCTACGATCATTATCGTGACCTGTTCGACCGCTACAGCGATCAGATCGACGGTTTTTACCCCGCGCTGGAACGGCACATGGTCGAAGTCTGGACGGACGGACTGCGCTATACACTCTACGGCTGGCGGGAATAAAAACAAGCCCTCGTCGAGCGGGGGCTTGCGCGCCTGATCATTCGACCAGGGTGTTGTTTTCCTGCTGGATCGGCATGAAGCCGGGAGCCTGCTCCTGCCGTTCAAAGGTCAGTTTGCCATCGACCTCGTCGATCATGATCAGATCGCCGCTGTGGATGCCGCCGCGCAGCAGCAGCGCGCTCAGCTCGTTCTCGACGTAGCGCTGAATGGCGCGGCGCAGCGGGCGCGCTCCGAACTGCGGATCATAGCCGCGCGCCGCCAGCCAGCGGCGGGCATTGGCGCTCAACTGCAGGCTGATGCCGGTGCTTTCCGCGATCCGCGCTGCGACTTCGTTCAACTGCAAGTCCACGATCTGCTCGACCTGCGGCAGCGTCAGCGGCTCGAAGATGATGATCTCGTCGATTCGGTTGAGGAATTCCGGTCGGAAGGTCTCGCGCATAGCGCGCTCGATCTTCTGATGATCGGCAATCGCCTGCTCATCGTTGGGCTGGACGAAGCCGAGCGCCCCGCCTTTACGGGCAAACTCCGTGCCGAGGTTGCTGGTCATGATCACGACGGTGTTGCTGAAATCGACCGTGCGCCCCTGCCCATCGGTCAGGCGTCCATCCTCCAGGATTTGCAGCAGCGCGTTCCACACGTCAGGATGCGCCTTCTCGATCTCATCGAACAGGATCACCCGATACGGGCGGCGACGGACGGCTTCGGTGAGCTGACCGCCTTCCTCATAGCCGACATAGCCAGGCGGCGCGCCGAACAGCCGGCTGACGGTGTGCTGTTCGCGGTATTCGCTCATGTCGATGCGCACCAGCGCCTCTTCATCGTCGAACAGGATTTCCGCCAGCGCCTTCGCCAGCTCTGTTTTGCCGACGCCGCTGCTGCCCAGAAACACAAACGACCCAATCGGGCGGCGTGGGTCTTTCAAGCCGCTGCGCGCGCGCCGGATCGCGTTGGCAATCGCGCTGACCGCGCCCTCCTGCCCGATGATCCGCTGGTGCAGCGCTTCCTCCATGCGCAGCAGCTTCTCGCTCTCGGTCTCCATGATCTGGGTGACCGGAATGCCTGTCCACTGCGTGACAACGGCGGCGATGTCCTCGGCGCTGACGACCTCATCGAGCGTATTTTCGCGCTGCCAGGCGTCACGCTCGCGCTCGAATTCCTCCTCAAGCTGAATCCGGCGCATCTTGTATTCGGCGGCGCGCTCGTAATCGCGCGCCTGACCCGCCGCTTCCTCATCCGCTAACAGCCGCCCCAGCACGTCCTTCATCTCCTTCAGGCGCGGCGGCAGCGAATAGAGCGCAACGCGCAGGCGCGACGCCGCTTCGTCGAGCAGGTCGATGGCTTTGTCCGGCAGTTTGCGCTCCGAGACATAGCGATCTGCCATGCGCGCCGCTGCGATCACGGCGTCGTCACTAATGGTGACCTTGTGGTGTGCTTCATAGCGGTCGCGCAAGCCGAACAGCATGTCGATAGTGTCTTCGACGCTCGGCTCCTCGACATAGACCGGCGCAAAGCGGCGATCCAGCGCCGAGTCCTTCTCGATATACTGGCGGTATTCGTCCAGAGTCGTCGCGCCGACGCACTGAAGCTCGCCGCGCGCCAGCGCCGGCTTCATCATGTTGCCGGCGTCCAGCGCGCCCTGCGCCGCGCCCGCGCCGACCACCTGATGCAGCTCGTCGATGAAGAGGATGATCTCGCCCTCGGCGCGCTGGACATCCTCTATCGCCGCCTTGAGGCGCTCCTCGAATTCGCCGCGAAAGCGGCTGCCCGCCAGCATCGCGCTCAAGTCCAGCGCGATCACTTTCTTGCCCTGCAAAATCTCTGGCACATCGCCGCTGACGATCTTCTGCGCCAAGCCCTCGACGATGGCGGTCTTGCCGACGCCCGCTTCGCCGATCAGGACGGGGTTGTTCTTGGTGCGGCGGCAAAGCACCTGGATCACGCGCATGATCTCGCTTTCGCGCCCGATCACTGGATCGAGCTTGCCTTCCAGCGCCATGCGCGTCAGATCGCGGCTGTATTTTTCCAGCGTGCGATAGCGCGACTCCGCCTGCGGATCGGTCACGCGCTGACCGCCGCGAATGTCTTTGACCGCGTCGTTGGCGCGGTCGCGGGTGATGCCATTGTCCGCCATGATCTTGGCGACAGCGGTGTTGCGCTCCGCCAGGATGGCGATGAAGATATGCTCGGTCGAGATGTATTCATCGCGCAGCCGGTTGGCTTCTTCGTTGGCGATGTCGAGAATCCGCTTGACGCGCGGCGTGATGAACACCTGCCCCGTCCCGCCGCCGTAGATGGCGGCTTTCGGGCTGGCGCGCAGGATTTCGTCTAAGCGAGCGCGGATTGCGCCGGCGTCGGCGTTGAGTTTTTCCAGAATCTGCGGGACAACGCCATCCTTTTGTTCCAGCAGCGCGAGCAGCAAATGCTCAGTGTCCACCTGGTTGTGACCATAGCGCTGAAGAATCTCATAGGCGCGCATGGCGGCGTCCTGAGCGCGCTCGGTGAAACGGTCATAACGCATCATGTTCAGTTCATCCTCAGTTGACAAGCCAACGCTCGCGATTTCCATTGTAACGCGGAAATCCAGCGCGCGCGGCGGTCGATTTTGCGATTGCATTGATACTGTAAGCATAGATGAAATGGTGTAAGAAAGACATTGGCGCAGTGTAAGGGAAGAGTCGGAAAAGCGCGGATTGTCTTTTTATTCGCGCCCCGGCGTATTTGCGTTAAAGTTGACTCAGTGTGGTTCAGCAGGGAAAGCGAGCGCGATGACAATCCGACTCGGACTGGGGAGCTATGGGGTGGCGTGGTCGATTGGGGTGCCGACTTTTCCGCCGCCGGAGGCGCCGATGGACGTTTTCGATGTGCTGGATTTTGCCGACGAACTCGGCTTGACGTGCGTGCAGTACGCTGACAATCTGTCGTTAGAAGCGCTCGACAGTGAGCAGCAGGCGCGCCTGCGCGAGACCGCGCAGCGGCGCGGCATCGCCATCGAAGTTGGGACGCGCGGCAGCCAGCCGGAGCATCTGCGCCGCTGGATCGTCATCGCCCGATATTACCGCTCGCCGATTTTGCGGATCGTGCCGGACGCAGGATCGGATCGCCCATCAGCGGAGGCGCTGGTGGAGCGGCTGCGCGCTGTCTTGCCCGATCTGCACAGGGCGGGCGTGGCGCTAGCGATTGAAAACCATGACCGCTGCAAGGCGCGGACGCTGGCGGAGATCGTCGCAGCGGTGGACGATCCGCAGGTCGGCATCTGCCTCGACACGGTCAATTCGTTCGGCGCGCTCGAAGGGGCGGAGGTCGTGGTCGCGGCGCTGGCAAAATACACCATCAATCTGCACGTCAAGGAGTTTGTCGTCCGGCGCGCGCGGCACAATATGGGCTTTGAAGTCACCGGCGCGCCCGCCGGACAGGGGATGCTGAATGTCCCCTGGCTGTTGGAGACGCTGAAGCCCTATGGTCGGTCATTGAGCGCCATCATCGAAACCTGGATGCCGCCGCTGGCGACCATGCGCGAGACCGTGCAGCAGGAACAGGACTGGGTGCGTCAGAGCGCGGCATATCTGCGAACGCTGATCCGAGATTGAAAGCTGAAAGCTGGAGCGAAAACAACGCCATCTGCAAGCGTTTCATCCCCTGCTTTTGTGACCGGCGCTGTGTCCGCGTGGACATTGCCTATGGTGCAAGATACACTTGAGCGCATAAACGGGAACATACACGAAAGAGTCCAACCATCATGAGTACAAGCTATCGTCTGAATCGTCTGTTCGCGCCCGACGGCAAATGCTTCGATGTCGCGGTCGATCACGGCTTCTTCGGGGAGCGCGCCTTCCTCGATGGCATCGAAAATATCGCCAGGGTCGTCAAAATCCTTGTGGAGGCTGACCCGGACGCGATTCAGCTTTCCATCGGCAATGCCCGCTATTTGCAGTCGATCCCCGGCAAGCGCAAGCCCGCGCTGGTGCTGCGCACCGACATCGCCAACGTCTACGGCAAGGAACTGCCCGCCAGCCTCTACAGCGACATGATCGCCGAGCCGGTCGAGCAGGCGCTCCGGCTGGACGCCGCGTGCGTGGTGGCGAATCTGTTCATGCTGCCCAATCAGCCGGATGTCTGGGCGCAGTGTGTCCGCAACATCACCCTGCTCAAGCCGGAATGCGAGATGATGGGAATGCCGCTGATGATCGAGCCGCTGGTCATGCAGCACAATTTGAAGAGCGGCGGCTACATGGTCGATGGCGATCTGGATAAAATCCTGCCCGTCGTCCGGCAGGCGGTCGAGCTTGGGGCGGACGTGATCAAGGCAGACCCGACCGATAACGTCGAGGATTATCACCGCGTCGTTGAGATCGCCGGCGATGTGCCGATCTTGGTGCGCGGCGGCGGCAGGGTGTCGGATGAAGAAATCCTGAAGCGCACGGCGGCGCTGATGCAGCAGGGCGCAAAAGGCATCGTCTACGGGCGCAATGTCATCCAGCATGAAAGCCCGGCGCGCATGACGCGGGCGCTGATGGCTATCGTCCATGAGGGCGCGACGCCGGAAGCCGCGCTTGACATGCTCAAGGCGTGATCCGATGGCGAAGAAACCGATCCATTTCGGCGTCATCGGCTTGGGGCTGATGGGGCGCGAATTCGCCAGCGCCGCCGCGCGCTGGGCGCATCTGCTCGATCTCGATTTTCAGCCCGTGATCGTCGGCATCTGCGACACCAATCCGGCGCTGTTCGGCTGGTATCAAGACAATTTCCCGTCGATCCGAGTCGTCACGGAGAACTATCACGATCTGCTGGCGGATACCGGCATCGACGCCATCTACTGCGCCATCCCGCATCATCTGCACGCGGATGTTTACATCGACATCATCCGCGCCGGCAAGCACCTGCTCGGTGAAAAGCCCTTCGGCATCGATCTGGATGCCAACCGCCGGATCGCCGCCGCCGCTGCAGAGCATCCACATGTGTTCGTCGCCAGTTCATCGGAGTTTCCGTTCTTTCCAGGCGCACAGCGCGCCATCGCGTTCGCGCGCGAAGGCAGGATGGGGCAGATCGTCGAGGTAGAGGCGGGCTTGCTCCACAGCAGCGACCTCAACCCGAACAAGCCGATCAACTGGAAGCGGATCGCGCGCTTCAACGGCGTTTACGGCTGCATGGGCGATCTGGGGCTGCACGCGCTGCACATCCCGCTGCGGCTGGGCTGGATGCCGAGGAATGTCCGCGCGCTGCTGAGCGATCTGGTGCATGAGCGCCCCGATGGCAAGGGAGACACCGTCCCCTGCGACACCTGGGACAACGCCGTGCTGTTCTGCGAAGCCGAAGCCGACGGCGCAGCCTTCCCGATGACACTCAAAACCTACCGGATCGCCCCTGGCGAGACCAACACCTGGTACATCACCATTCACGGCACGCGTGGCGGTGTCCGCTTCTCGACTCGGCAGCCGAAATCGCTCTGGACGATGGAATACAGCAGCGGCGGCGCGCAGCTCTGGTGCGAGGAGAGCCTCGGCTACACTCCACCCTACGCCACCATCACCGGCGGCATCTTTGAGTTCGGCTTGTCGGACGCGCTGCTGCAAATGTGGGCGGCGTTCTGCGATGAACTGACGCACGGGCGCGCTGGGATGCGCCAGCCGTTCTACTGCGCGACACTAGACGAGACGACGCAGCATCACCGCGTCCTGACCGCTGCACTCCGTTCGCATGAGATGAAGCAGGCGGTCGATCTGGAAGGCATTTAGATCAGCGCCTGTGACGGGCAGTTGACCTGCCCTCGCAGGCTTTTTTTGATAAGTATTTTGAGAACGGATTTGTGAAACCATGACGATCAAAGTCGCTGCTGCAGGGCATTTATGCATCGATCTGCTGCCAGATATGCGCACCGTCCCGCCGACGGCGCTGGAACATCCCGGACGACTCTACGAAGTCGGCCCGATGACGACGGCGACGGGCGGATCGGTCTCCAATACCGGGCTGGCGCTGGATCGGCTCGGTGTGGAGGTGCGGCTGCTGTCGCAGGTGGGGGATGATCGCCTCGGTGGGCTGATTCTGGATATCATCGGGCGCATCAATCCGCGCCTGACCGAGACGATCAGCGTCATGTCGGGCTGTTCCAGCTCATATACGATTGCGCTGTCCCCATTGGGGCGGGATCGGGTCTTTCTGCATTATCCTGGCACAAACAACTTGTTCTGCGCCGACTCGGTCGATCCGGCGCGGATCGCGGACTGCCATCTGTTCCATCTGGGCTACCCGCCGATCCTGCCCGGGCTGCTGCCGCATGACGGCGCGGACTTGCGGCTGATTTACCAGCGCGTCAAGGCGCTGGGGATCGTCACCTCGCTGGACATGGCGCATCCCGACGCGGAGGGCGAAAGCGGCAGAGTGGACTGGCGCGCCATTTTGATCAATACACTGCCGTTTGTCGATATCTTCCTGCCAAGCATCGATGAGATCGTCTTTATGCTGCGCCGCGCCGACTATGATCGCTGGCAGGGAACCGCTCTGCCGCACCTGACGCGCGCCTATCTGCGCGGGCTGGCGGATGAGCTGCTGGCGATGGGCGCAGCGGTGGCGGGGTTCAAGCTGGGCGAGGGCGGGCTGTATGTCCGCGTTACCGATGATGTGGAACGGCTCAGCGCCTTAGCGCGCCTGCCGATTGATCGGGAGGCTTGGCGCGGCGGTGAGGTCTGGCTGCCCGCGTTTGAAGCGCAGGTCGTCGGGACAACTGGCGCGGGCGACTGCTGCTATGCCGGCTTCATTGCGGCGCTGGGGCATGGCTTAGGGCTGGAGGACGCCGTGCGCATGGCGAACGCGGTCGGCGGCTGCAATGTCGAAGCGGCGGACGCGCTCAGCGGCGTGCGCACCTGGGACGCCACCTGCGCCCGCGTCGATGCCGGCTGGCAGGTCAAAGATTGGGTGTTACCCAACGCATAGAGCCAATTTCGCCTTTGTAATACCATGAAATTGTTGCGCGCGCCGAGAACAGCTGTATAATCTTTACTAAAGCGAGAAAATTTCATGATCTTCTAAGCTTTTTTTCATGCCCTAACTATCTTAGAGGGCTTCTACAAATGGTGCTTCTGCTGTCCAAAAAACTCTTTCTCGGCGCGCTGCAGGTTGCCGTCATCATTTTGAGCATCCTCACGCTGCTGTTCTTCTTGCAGCGTCTCACAGGCGACCCGGCAGCCGTCCTGGTCGGTCATAACGCGACGCCCGAACTGCTGGAAACGGTGCGCGAACAGATGGGCTTGAATCAGCCGCTTCACATTCAGTATGCCACCTTCCTCGGCAAGGCGCTCCAGCTCGATTTCGGCGAGTCCAACCGCTTTCAGAAGCCGGCGCTTGAACTGGTCATGGCGCGCTTCCCCAATTCGCTGCTGCTGAGCGTCAGCGCGCTGACGCTGGCGGTGCTGATCGGCGTCCCGAGCGGCATTTACGCGGCGCTCCACTTCCGCCGCGCCGATGGCGTCGTCGTCAATCTGTTTGCCGGCGTGCTGCAATCGCTGCCGAGCTTCTGGCTGGGGCTGGTGCTGCTTTTGATCTTCTCCGTGCAGTTGAAATGGGTCGGCAGTGTGTCGAATCTGGAAGACAATCTACTGCGCCGGATGGCGCTGCCCACGATCACGCTGGCGTCGTTCTATGTCGCGCGGCTGATCCGGCTAGTGCGCAGCGGGCTGATCGATGAACTCCACGAAGCCCACATCCTCACGGCGCACTCGAAAGGACTCAAGCCGCGCCGAGTCCTGTTCGTCCATGCGCTGCGCAATGCGCTCATCCCGGTCGTGGCGTTTGTGACGCTGGATTTGTCCTTCATGGTTGGCGGCTCGATCATCGTCGAAACGCTGTTTTCGTACAGCGGCATGGGCGATCAGATGGTCAAAGCGATCTTCAACCGCGATTACGCGCTCGTGCAGGCGAGCATGTTCGTGATCGTGGTCTTCGTGCTGGTGGTCAACATGCTGTCCAACCGGCTGTATCAGATGATCGATCCAAGAATTCGAGCGTGAACGAATGAATTCAAGCATTAAAATTCCAACCAGCCCGGTCGTCCTGCCTGCGCCGTCCGAACTGCTTCATGCCCCGCCTCCGCTCAATCTCCCGCGCTGGCGCTGGCGCATGCTGCAGCGGCAGATCAGGCGCTATGGCGAAGGCGTGATCGCCGGCATCGTGCTGACGATCCTCGTCATGGCGATCATCTTCGCGCAGCATCTTACCCCCCATAGTCCAACCGCCGCCAGCATGCGCGAGCGTTTTAAACCCCCCTTCTGGCTGGAAGGCGGCTCGACCGCCTATCCGCTCGGCACCGACAATTTGGGGCGCGATCTGCTCACGCGCACGCTCTACGGCGGTCAGGTGTCGTTGGGTGTCGCCTTCGTTGCCAGCACCGCCGCAACGCTGATCGGGGCGAGCCTGGGCTTGATCTGCGGCTATCTGGGCGGCGTGTTCGACCGGCTGCTGCTGCGGCTGACGGAATTCTGGGTGTCGTTCCCGTTTTTGGTGCTGGCGCTGGCGGTGATCGCGGTTGTCGGCAGCAGCCCGCTGGTGCTGATCATCTTGATGTCGCTGTCGGGCTGGGTCTATCCTGCTCAAGTGACACGGGCGCAAACCCTGAAGATGCGCGAGCTTGAATATGTCCATGCTTCCATCGCGCTGGGCGCATCTTCACAGCACGTGATCCGCCTCCACATCTTCCCTGCCATCATCTCGGTCAACATCGTCGTCTGGACGCTCAGTTTCGGCGCGCTGGTGCTGGTCGAGAGCAGCCTGAGCTTCATCGGGCTGGGCGTCAGTCCGCCGACTCCATCGTGGGGCAACATGCTCAACGACAGCAGAACGTATCTCCAGGATGCGTGGTGGATGTCGGTCGTTCCGGGGCTGGCGCTGATGATGACCATCCTCTGTGTCAACACGGTTGGCGATGCGCTGCAAAAGTTCTCGTCGCGACATCTGTATGCCTAGCGGCATACGAATGCTTATTCGCATCCAACCGGCGACAACTTGATGAAGACGGCTTAGCCTACAAAGGAGGAGGATTCGCCGATCATTCGTGACGAGATCATCATTCCATTGACAATCGGTTTCTTGCAGCGCATCTTCGTTCGTGTTTTCAGATTCAGGAAAGATCAAAGCTCATGTCACCTACCACCACACAGCTCAGCCGCCGCGATTTCTTCAAGATGAGCGCGGCAGCCGCCGGATTGGGATTGATGGGGTATGCCGGGCTGCGGCAGCCGCAGCGCGCCGCCGCGCAGACAGCGCTGGCGTCGCATGTCACCATCGGCAACACCAGCATTCAGCCCAATCTGAGTCCGTTCTTCCAAGCCTATTTCCAGGCGCGCCAAATCTACGACACCTTGATCGAGACCGACGCCGAAGGCAATCTGCTGCCCGGCTTAGCGGTAGAGTGGAATCGCGTGGAGCCGAATCTATTGGAGATGCGGCTGCGCGATGATGTCTTCTTCTCCAATGGCGAACGCTTCACCTCGGCGTCTGTCGCCTACACCATGAACCACCTGCTGACGGTGGGGATGCAGAATTTCGGCGCGTATCAGATTCCGCTGACGGATTTGAACCTGCTGCCGCTTTTTAGCCCGACGGGTCAAATGGTTGCGCCGCCGCTGTTCACCAATGAGAGCGTTGAGATCATCGACGACACGCACCTGCTGATCCGCACGACCCGCCCCGATCCGACGCTGGAGAAGCGTCTCTCGCGCTTGTTCATCATCTCTGAGCAGTATATGAACGAGTCCAACGGCGATCTGGTCAACGGCGCTGTCGGAACCGGCTATTTCCGCGTCGCTGGCTGGTCGCCAGGCGAGCGCATCGAGCTGGAGAGGTGGGAAGGCAACTGGCGCGGCAGCTATCCGATCCAGACCGCGACCTACACCGTCGTCGGCGATCTGCGCACGGCGCTGCAGGCGGGCGACATCGACATCGCTCAGAGCGTGCCGCCGGATGTGGCGCGCGCACTGATCGACAGCGGCGCGTTCACTGTCACCACCAAGCCAGCGCTCTCGACCGAGATCGCGCGCTTCTTCCCGCAGAACAATGAGGCGCTGCGCGATGTGCGCGTCCGCCGCGCGATCAATCTGGCGGTCGACAAAGAGGAGTACAACGAGTTCATCCGCGCCGGCTTCGGCGTCCCGACCACTGGTCAGCTGATGCAGCCGGGCATGGACGGCTACAACGAGGAACTCGAAGCCTTCCCGTATGATCCTGAAGAGGCGATGCGGCTGCTGCGCGAAGCCGGCTACCCGAATCTGGAGCTGTCGCTGGGCGCGCCCAACACCGTCCGCACCGATGCCGAGGCGGTCGCCGCTTATCTCGAAGGCGTCGGCATTCGGACGCGCGTCGAAACGGCGGACACCGGCACGATCATCATGCAGATGCTCACCGGCACGAACTTCGACATGATCCTCGCGCCGGCGCAGTTCTCGACGCTCGGCGATTGGACGCAGGCGATGGTCGCGCTCGACAGCACCACGCTGCCGCCGAATGCGCCGATTGAGTTCGACAATGAGCGCTTCCTTGAACTCAACCAGCAGATCAAGCTCGCGCCCGATCGGGAGACGCGCAACGCGCTCATCCGCGAGAATTCGCGGCTGATGCACGACGAAGCCGCTGTGCTGTTCCTGTCATGGGTGCAGTTCTATTTTGTGCACACGCCGCGCGTCCAGTCGATGCAGCTCAATCTGGACAATTCGCCCCAGATTTTCAGCATCGAGATGCTGGCGCGCTAGGGAACGAACGACGTCATTCGCGTCATGCGCCAGGCGATCTAATTCGCCTGGCGCGGTTCCGCCGGCTCCGCCGCATACAGGCGCAGATTGTAGTTGTAGGCATAACTCACGGCGAGCGCAAAAATGCCCGTCCCGATGCCCAGCAGGACGGCGATCAGCGTCGGCGCGATCAGCGCCAGCCGGATGAACACGGTAACAACAGCGAAACTGAAATTGCGGAAGGTGACCGTGAACTTGACGCTGTAACGCAGTGACAGCAGCACCATCAGCACGTCGATGAAGATCAGCACGGTGTAGAAGGTCTCGAAAAAAGGATAGAGCCGAAGCCCCTGGATCAACCGCACCAGATCGACGATGCCGATCAGGATGAAAACGACGATCATGCCGAGCGCGAGCAGCTTCTTGTAGGCGATGAATTCTTTCTGTTCCAAATCATCGGCGGTGATCGGGCGGCTTTTTTGAATGCGGTAGTAGAAGCTCACGATTACAAAGATCGCCAGCGCGCCAATGGCATCGATCAGCATCGGCACGATGCTCTCGGAGACCTGCTCCCATTCGAGCGGCTCGCTGAAGGTCGTGAAATACTTGAACGTGTCGCGCAGCAGAATCAGCGATAAAATCTCAAGCTGCACGCCAATCGAGCGCGAGAAAGAGCGCGTGAGCGCAAAGACCAAGCTGATGACTTCCGTCAGCAGCAGGATGGTGAAGGTGATCTCGACGGCGAAAAAGTGATTGGTTGGAAGAGAAGGTGCCAGGGGTTCCGGGAAAAGCCGCTGACGGTTCAGCTCGATGATGCCGATCAGCGTGAGGTAGACCACCACTAGGATCGACCCAGCAGACCGCTTCATGACTCGGTTTTCCCAGAAATGTTCGAGGTTGTCGGTGATGGTGGATATGCGCTGAAGCATACGGTTTTCTCCGTCTGCGCCGCCCAAAAGACGCCTCCATTGTAACCACCCTGGCGACGATAGCAAAGGACTTGGCACGGCAAGGAATGGGGACGGGGAAAGTTGACAGGTCACGGCGGGAATGTTACTCTCTAGGGGAAAAATAGTGAGGGCGCAGTGATTTGAACATATCGATCAAGCCCGATTTTTCATTTGACGCGCGCGTCTCCAGCCGGTATGCGGCGCAGCGTGCGCATCCGCCCGAAGTCTCAAAAGCCATCGGAGAAGCCGTGTTTGCGCAGGTAGGGGCAGATCGGCGCGTGCTGGAGATCGGCATCGGCACGGGTCGGATCGCGCTGCCGGTGGTGGCGGCTGGCTGCCGCGTGATCGGCTTCGACCTGTCGGCGGAGATGCTGGCAGAAGTGAAAGCGCAGCTTGCGGACGATGATCGGCGCGCTCGGCTGCGCATCCTGCGCGCCGATATGCACGCGATCCCGCTGCGCGATAACAGCGTCGATGGCGCGATGGCGATCCACGTGCTGCATCTGGCGAAGGACTGGCGCAAAGTCCTGACGGAAGCGGCGCGAGTCATGCGTACTGGCGCAGCATTCATGGAAGGCAGTGACTGGATCGACCCCGAATCGGTCACAGGCGCGCTGCGCGATGAGCTGCGCGCTAAAGTCGCTGCGCTCACCCCAAATTTCATGCCGCCGGCAGCGACTGCTGCCCGCGACACCCTGCTGCGCGATCTGGGCGGTGACGATGTTCAAGAGCTGCGGGTTGCCGAGTGGCTCACCTATGCCAGCCCCGCCGAGCGGCTGAGCGCGATTGCCGAGCGGCGCGACAATGAAAGCTGGGTTCTCCCACCCGATCTGTTTGAGACCGTGCTGGCGCATCTGCGCGACTACGCAGCGGCACGCTGGGACGACTTGGAGACCCCGCAGCCAGTCATGCGGCGTTTCCTGATGAGAGTCTGGCGCGGAGATTGGCGGGCAGCATGACTGAGATGACCCATCAGATCATCATCGTCGGCGGCGGACCCGCCGGCTTAGCGACAGCGCTCTTTCTGGCGCAGCAGGCTCCTGAGCTGGCAGGTCAGACCCTGATCCTCGAATCCAAACAGCATCCGCGCCCCAAGCTGTGCGGCGGCGGCGTCACGTTTCACGGCGCGGCGCAGCTTCGCCGGCTCGGCGTCGAGATCGACGTGCCGACCTTCCGAGTCAACAACCTGCTCTTTCGCCTTGGACGGCGCAGCTTCAAAATCCGGCACAGCGGCGCGATGCACATCTACGAACGCGCCGTCTTCGATGCCGTGCTAGCGCAGGCGGTGATCGACCGAGGCATTGCCATGCACACGCATGAGCAGCTGGTCGATCTGCGCATGATTGAGGGCGGCGTCGAACTGACGACTGCCGCCGGGCAGTATCGGGCGCGCGTCGTGGTCGGCGCAGACGGCGCGAACAGCACTGTCCGGCGCAAGCTGCGCATGTTCAACACGCCCGGAGTCGCGCGGCTGCTGCGCACGATGACGCCCGTCAGCCCCGAAAACCCGACCTGGGCGGAGCAGACCGCCATCTTCGATTTCACCTGCGTCCTGCATGGGATTCAGGGCTACATGTGGGATTTTCCCTGCCTGATCGACGGCGCGCCGCACATGAATCGCGGCATTCTCGACAGCCGCCTCATTCCGCACACCGCCGCCAAGCGCGCGCATGGGATGCTCAAGCAGTTTTTCACCGAGGGCTTGCAGGATCGCCAGGTCGATCTCGACGCGGCGGTGCTGGAGGGGCATCCAGTGCGCTGGTTCAATGCCGACGCTGAGTTCGCGCGCCCGCATATCCTGCTGGCTGGCGACGCGGCGGGCGTCGATCCGCTGTTCGCCGAGGGCATCTCCTACGCGATGGAATACGGCGCGGTGGTGGTCGAAACCATTCGCGACGCCTTTGCTCGTGACGATTTCACATTTCAGGGGTATCGCGCGCGCCTTCTCGATCATCACCTGGGGCGTCTGCTGATGCGCCGTGTGATGGTGGCGCGGCATTTTTACCGCCATCAATTCCCAGGTTTCTGGTCGCTCTTCTGGCAGCTTGCAGCAGTCGCGCCGCGGAGCGTGCAGAATAAGTTTGGCGCCGCGCTGGCACTGCTGCCCCCATAGACACAGCGCGCAGCGGCGGTTTGGTGCTGGACAGGTCTCGTTTGAGAGTTCTATAATCGATATATATTGATATTCTATCGGTTGCGCATTGAATTGACCATGAGGAGGTCAAAGCATGAAACCTGAAACTTCGGAATGGGCAGTGCCGGTTGTCGTCACGATTGTCGTTTTCGTCTGGATTGTCCTGATGATTGTTATCGGCGCGGGCGGGCGCGTCTAGGGATTTTGCCCCGAAACAGCACCATTGCATGAAAAAAACGGCGTCAACAGGCTTGGGGCAGCCTGAAGACGCCGTTTTTTTAGGTTGAGTCGGTGGCTGTGGACGGGTCACTCGTCCATCTGCTCGCCGTTTTCTTTCCAAGTGACATACACGCTGATCAGCAGCGGCACGAACGGCAGCATCACCAGCCCGAACATGATGACAAAGATGGGATTGAGAACGATATCCCAGAACTCAGTGTACATCATCAGGTGTTCTCTCCTTCTTTACCCACATTCCCCATTGTAACTTGCCTTGCGCCTGTCGAAAAGATCAGCGCACGCGCGTCACGCGGATGCTCTGAATGACGCTCGGAACCGAGTCGGCTAACGATTGAAACTGCGCAGGCGACAAGCCAGAATAGAACGGCGTCAGCGGCAGATGATAGACGATGTAAGTGTCAGCGGTGTTGATGATGCTGTTATAATCGCCTGGCAGATTGCCGATCTGCTCCCAGTATTGGGCATTCGACAGCGCATCGAGCGAGAAAATGGGCGCAGGGCGACCGCGATCATTGATGAACTCAAAAAGCAAGCTGTTGCCACGATTGCGCGTCTGGAAGCGCCCGACCCACTCAGTCGGAACTGTGAGCGAAATGTTGTACGCCGGTCCGAGCCGACCGGACTCCACGAACTGAACCGTCCGCGTGATCGTGGTCGTCTCCACCGGTTCGGTCTGAACACTGAGTGTGCCGAAGCTGCGGCTGCCGCAGCCGACCAGCGCCAGCATCGCCAGGCTCAGGAACAAAATGGAAAATCGCTTCATACTGCCTCCGTGCGATGGAACCAAAATGTGAAATTAAAACACAAGCTGATCGGCAGGGATTTCCTCCATCCCACTCCAGGGCATTCGAATCTCGCGCGTCTGGAACTGCTTGCCGAACCGGAACGCCAGCAGCAGGACGACCAGCAGCAGCATCCCCAGCGACGAGAGATAGACGACGTTGTAACCGATGGCGACACTGCCGCTGAGCATCTGCGCAATATCGCGCGCCAAGCCGCCGCCAATCGTGCCGATGCCCTGCGCCATCGCCTGGACGATGCCCCACACGCCCAGCAGCAAGCCCGCATGTCCGACATCGGTCAGCGACATGACCAGCACAATCGTCCCGACCAGGAACAAGCCGCGCCCCAGACTGACGAAGGCAACGCCGATCTGAAAGACGACGATCATCGGCGCTGGGCTGGCGGCGCTGATCATGCCGAAGCCAACCAGCCCGACGCCGCAGCCCATCCCGATCAACACCACTGGCAGCGGTCGCCGCCAGAGCAGATAGCCCGCCATGCCCACGCCGACGATCGTCATCACTCCCCACAGCGCCGTCAGGCTCATGGTGGCGGACACGCTCATGCCCAAGACCTGCCCGCCATACGGCTCAAGCAGCACATCGTGAGTCGCAAACGCCATCGTCGCCATGAAGATCAGCGCGAACAGGGCGATCAGGGTTTTCTGCTTGCTCAGCACAGCGAGCGACTCCCACAGCGTCAGCCGGACGCGCACCGTCTGCACCGCCGAGATGATCGTGCCATCGGGGCGCAGGCGCTCCTGCCCGAACAGCGCGATCACCGTCAGCACGACGAAAATGACCGCCGATCCCTGCATCACCCCGATCAACAGCCGGTGCGAGTAATCGATCAGGATGGCGCTGACGATCACCGCGCTAACGACCGTGCCGAGAATCAGCATCAGCCACAGCACTGTGATCACCCGCCCGCGCTGATTGGGCGGCGTGATGTCGCTCACCAGCGCCAAGTAGACGGTCTCGACGATGTTGATTCCCATGCCATAAGCGGCGAAAATACCGATGCAGATGATCAACGCGGGCCAGAAGGGCAGCACGCCGTCGCCGCTGAGCAAAATCAGCGCAAACGGCGCGCACGCTAAGCCGCCGAACGTCAGCATCACGCCCAGCACGACATACGGCGTTCGCCACTGCCCCATTGAGCGCGCTTTATCCGACCGGTAGCCGATCATGACGCGCACCGGCGACACAAAGTAATGCATTGCGATCAGCACGCCAACAGCGACCGCCGGGATGTTCAGATCGGTGATCAGGACACGGTTGAGCGTGCCGGAGATCGGCGCCAGCGATAAGCCGATCCCAAACTGGATCAGCCCCAGCCGCAGCACCCGCATCCACCAATATAGGCTCGGTCGGCGCTTGAACCACCCATCTACCGCCCTGAACAGGCTGGTGAAAGGCAGCAGAAGCAGCTTCAGCAGCCTCAGCAGGGGAGAATTGGACGACTTCTTCATCGCACTTTCGCCTTACTCATGACCCCAATACAAGGGCGCGCCGCCCCTAGCTTGGCTCATCGCCTGAGGTTGGCGCTTCGCCCTGTTCACCGCTTTCAGCCGACTCGCCGCTGCGACGGCGGCGGCGCTTCGGCGCTTCTGCGCTCGCCTCGGCGGACACTTGGGCTTCCGCGCCTGTCTCCGCGGCTTCTACGCTCGCCTCGGCGGACACTTGGGCTTCCGCGCCTGTCTCCGCGGCTTCTGCGCTCGCCTCGGCGGACACTTGGGCTTCCGCGCCTGTCTCCGCGGCTTCTGCGCTCGCCTCGGCTGCTTCGCCCATTGCCAGCGCGGGCGGCGCGCTGCTGATCGGGAGTTCCGGCGGCACGACCTGAACCGGCGGCGTCGGCTGGACGGTCAGATAGGAGCCTGCCGGCGTCGCCACTGTCAGCGGTCGCGTGCGCACCCCCACCTGTTTACCGAGATTCTTTTCCTCCGGGCCGATTTTGCGGCGCAGATACGTGCGGCGGGCATTGCCGTCCGTCAGCGCAGCGAAGACGATAAAGCCGAGGACGGTCAGAATGAGCGGACCGTAGCAGAACAGGAGACCGGTAATTGGGACATCTTGCAAAAACATAGGATCACTCCAATCGTTTCAGTCTGAATCCGAGTCGGATTTAGGCGCATGGGACGGCATGATCGCTTCGCGCATCTTCTCAGGGTTGATGCGGAGGTTTCCGATCAGCTCGATGGTGTAACCGAAATGGCGACGCGGGATCGACACGAACAGATCGCTGACCGCGACGTGATTGAAGGCGCGACCGCCGCCGTCACCTGTGGCGAGAACGCCGTTTTGGGTGTGCCAGGGCGCGGCAAAAATCGATGAACACGCTGACAATCGGCTCTCGCCATGCGGGAACTTCCCTTCGCGCACCGGTGCCGCCCCCGCGATCTGCGTCGCCTGCTGCGTGTTGCAGACGCAGACCATCAGATCGACCTGAACGCCGTCCGGCACATCGTGGAGCGGCGCGGCAGCAAGCGCAGTGATTGCGCCGCGCGGCAGCGAATAGCTTTGTTCCTTGTTACGGCGCGCGCCCTGCGGGGTGGTGATCGCCACCGGCTGACGCTTGACCTTCATCCGGTTGACCAAAATGTCGTTCAGGTAGTGCAGATCGATGTCCCCGCTCATGCCGCGCCCCCTATTCCAGCGCCAGAAAACGGCGCAGATGCGCATGATAGATGTCCGGCTGTTCGATCATCGGCATATGCCCACACTGATCGATCCACGCCACTTCGCAGTTGGGGATCGTCTGCGCGGTGTACGCGACGTTCTCCACCGGCATCACCTGATCCTGCCGGCACGCGATCAGCAGCGTCGGCACGCGGATGGTTGCGCCCGCCTTCGGGATGCTCGAATCGGCGGCATTTTTGGCGCAGGCAATCGCCGTGCCGTAATCCAGCCGCAGGTAATCGCTCCAGCCCTGCCTGAGGATCGCCTCATCATCGGGGATGCGGTGAAAATAGCGCGCCGCCATCATCCGCCACATCGCCGGCATATTTTCCAGCCAGCTCGGTCGAAAGACCATCGTCAGCGCGAACGCGCCCATGAAAACGCGGTAAATCTGCTGCTGGCTCTCGGTCACGAAAAAGCTCAGCGAGGTCAGCACCAGCCGCTCGATCCGCCCGGGCTGCGCGTCCGCCAGCAAAAGCGCCATCGCGCTGCCCATCGAATGCCCGACCACCTGCACCCGATCCAGCTTGAGATAGTCGAGCAGTTGGCGCAGCGCGTTCACCTGATCGTACATATTCTGCGCGCGGCGCACTGGCTGCGAGCGCCCAGTGCCGGGTAAATCCGGCACGATCACCGTCGTCGTCTCCGACAGCAGCGCCGCCGTTGCGCGCCAATAGCTCCCCGTCCCGCCCCAGCCATGCACCAGCAGGATCGGCGCTGCTTGAGTCGCCGTCCGCGCCCGCCAGACATCGACCACCATCTCGCCGCTGCGAACCGGCACGCGCAGCGTGTCTGTAAGTCCAGAAGCGGATGCGGCTGCGCCACTTTGCGTTAAAATCGCCGCGCCGTTCACTGTGCGCCTCCTTCTGCCATCGAATCGGACTCGGCGGTCTGCGGCAGGGCGCGAATGCCCCAGCCCCAGAGCGTGGCGGACAGCGGCAGCATCAGCAGCAGGTGTTCAAGCGTCCCTAAGCCGATCATCGTCGCGATCATGACCGCGCCGACGCTGTGAGCCGGTTCGGTGTCCGGCGCAATCGTCTGGTAGAGCAGGAAAATCGCCGCGCTGACGGCGAATGTGATCGAAAATGGGAACAGCAAGTTGTGCCGCTGTTTGCCGAACACAACTTCGAGATAGCGCATCTTCTGCGGCAGCATCTCGACGCTGAAATTGCGCACGCCAAGAAAGACATTCAGCTTGGCGCTGGTGTGCATCAGCCAAAGGATCAGATACATCCACAGCGCCCAGGGATTCGGCTGTCCCAGCGCGATCAAGGCGATCACGACCGCGCCGCCGACAGCGAACAGCTCATGATGCAGGCTGAAGCTGAGCGCCAGCCGGAACCGATCCCAGAGCGGGACTGGCTCATGCAGTGTGATGATCTGCGGATGGCGCGGGCCGGTGATGAAGCCGAAGAAATAGCCCGCGATCTGCCAGCCCCAGATGATCACTGCACAGGCGACCGCCAGATACACATCTAGCACGTCCGTCCGGCTGCGCGTCATCCACAGCCCGAGCAATGCTGGGATCAAGCCGAGCGTCCAAACGCCAAAGACCCAGCCGATGAAGCGCTGTGAACGCCCGTAAACTGCCATGATCGCGCCGGTGGAGAACCACCATACGAACATCGTGAAAGCGACCGTCAGCAGGTGAGTCAGTGTCAGCATCAGCTTGCCGCCCTCACTGGCAGATAATGGCGCACCTGCGCCGCGATGATGTCGCCCGTCATGCGCATCTGCGCTGCCCAGGGGACGGTCGTCATGCGCTTGTGCATGTACGACTCAAACGTAAGCTGCTGCACGTCGCGGTTGCGGCACATGTCGGTGAAGACCTCCATCTGCCGGCGGCTGCCATAGCCCCAGCGCTGAAGCCAGCGCAGGAAGCGATACATCGTGCCGTATTCCTTCCACCACCGGCGCTCGTACTGGCGCAGCGCCGCCGCCGAGGTCTGCGGCAGCACTTCAGCCAGCGTCTTGGCGGCATTGTGTCCGCTTTTCATCGCCCAGTAGATGCCCTCGCCCGATGTCCCCGCGACCAAGCCCGCTGCATCGCCGATCAGCATCACGCGGTCGAACGCCATGTGCTTGCGCGGATGGATCGGCAGCGCGTGCGCCTCTTCCATAATGGTTTTGCCGCCGGCGATCTGATCGCCCAAGCGCGCCTTCAGATTGGCGAGAAGCTGGCGCATCGCCTTGGTCTTGCCCGGACCCGCGCCGCAGCCGATGGCGACATGATCCGCCTTTGGAAACACCCAGGCGTATAGGTCAGGGCTGATATCTTCGCCCAGATAGAGGCTGGCAGTGTCTTCCCAGCGCGCCATCTTGTCCGGCGGCAAAACGATCCGCTCCTGAATGGCGACGCACTGCGGCAGACGCGGCAGATTGAGCAGTTTGGCAGTCGTCGAATACGCGCCGTCTGCGCCGATCACCACCTCCGCATCGATCACGCGGCTGGCGCGGCTGTTTTTCGGCGCATACGTGACTTTCACGCCGTCCGCCTCAACCGATAAGCCGGTTAGTTTGCCTTCGATCAGCTCCGCGCCATTGGCGACGGCGCGACTGCGCAGATACGGATCGAGCTGTTCGCGGCAGGTCATTGCCACATAATCATTGCTGCGGCGCTTTTTGCCGGCGACATCGATCTCCGCGACGCGCTCGGATGGGGAGTGGATGGTCGCCTTATGCACCTTGCGCGCGATCAGGCTTTCGGGAATGTCGAACTCCTCAAACGCCACCGGCGGCAGCGCACCGCCGCACGGCTTGACCCAGCTCAGGTCGCGCTCCAGCAGAATCACAGGCAGACCCGCTTGAGTGAGCGTGTTAGCGGCGGTTGACCCGCCCACAGACGCCCCTACCACCACAATCGGCTTTACCACGGTCGATACCCTCAAGCACACTCAACCAGCAGAGAAGGGGGGTCACAGCCCGCGCACGGCAACCGCCGACGCCAGCATCCCCCAGACAAAGATACTCACGCCAATGGCGCTGAATTTCAGAAAATTTTCCATCGGGTTGTTTAAAAACCGGCGCTGCAAGGGAAGCTGCGCCAGCAGGATCGCGCTGATCCCCAGCACCGCGAACCACTGCCCCCAGGCTGCGAACGCGACGATTACGCCCAGCTGCGCCAGGTTCATCGTGATCACGATCAGCCACGCCGCGCCCTGCGGACCGTACAGCACCGGGATCGTTTTGATCCCCGTTTTGCGGTCGCCGTCGATGCTCTTGAAGTCGTTGATGCTCATGATGCCGTGCGCGCCGAACGAATACAGCCCTGCCAGCAGGATGCTCGGACCTGTCAGCGGGGCAAAAGCGATATGCCCCGCCAGCCACGCCAGCCCCTCATAAGCAATCGCGACCACGGTGTTGCCCGCCCAGCCGTTACGCTTGGCGCGGATCGGCGGCGCGCTGTATGCCAGCGCCAGCAGCAGCCCGATACCGGTGAACAACAGCACGCCGCGCCCTAAGATCAGCGCGATGCCGATGCCAATCGGGGCGAGCAGCAGAATCGTGATCATCACCTGCTGGATCGTCACCAATCCGGCGGGGATCAGGCGGTGCGGCTCATTGATCGCGTCGATCTCGCGGTCAAAATAATCGTTGATGACCTGCGACAATCCGCACAAAATTGGACCCGCCATCACCAACCCAAGGATCACGCGGAGGATGTCGCCAACGGTGAACTCGACCGCCCCGCTGGCGACCGCGCCGCATAAAAATGCCCACATCGGCGCAAACCACGTGATCGGCTTCATCAGCGCCAGGGATCGCGCCAGTACGGGCGGTCGAACGACGGGGAGTGCGACGTTTTCGGTAGGTTGCTGGTTAATCTTCATTCCCATCCAGACTTATCCACGAAAGATGGCTGCAAGTGCGCGTTTTAGGCGTGCGCTGGCACGCTCAAGGCTTCGATGCGCTTTCAGTGCTGCGGTGAGGGGTGTTTGATCAAGCAAACACCCCTCCGCGCGCCGATGGCGGGTGTCTGCGTGCCTAGTCGTTGGCGACCAGCGCCGCCGGCATCACGTCCGCTGACCGCGCCGCGCCCGGCGGGATCGCGGCGCCCTGATGGCACAGGTTGCAGGATGGCTGCTGACCGCGCAGCGCGTCGCTGTAATTCGAGACCAGAAACTGCGACATTTGCAGCATGTGCAGTGAATAGTATTTCGCCGGCACTTCATAACTTGGGAAGTAACGCGAGTTATGGCAGTGCGTGCAGCCGACGCCCAGGCTCTGGTTCATGTGATACATGACGTTCTGGTTGTACTGCACTGTGTCGAGCGAAATATCCCGCCGCGCGTTGACATTGAGAATGCCCTGCTGTTCAACGCTGAAAACCACATCTTCCCCTAGCGGCAGCCGGAAATCATCCGGGACGCCTTCTTGATTGGCTGGATACGACTGCGGGACGGGAACGCCGTTGTGGCAGGTCGCGCAGGTCACCTGCGCGCCGGATGGACGCCGCCGATCGGTCAGCGATGCAAGCGTGGCGATCCATTCCTGATTGAGATCGCGCACCATCAGTAGGTGTTCGCGCGCCAGCCGCTTATTCGCCACCCCGACTGGATCGTCCCACATGTCGGCGGCGAAATTCGCCAGCGTGTGGCAGTGGGTGCAGTTCACGCCCATGCCGGCGCTGATATGATTGAGCATATAGCCGATCACGCCCTGCGTATCCAAGCCGGTCAGCACGCGCACATTCTGCGGACGCACGTAATCGCGCTGATACGCCGCCATTGCCAGATACGAGTCCGCGCTCACGTAGTTGTCCGCGCTGTTGTAATAGTTGACGTAGATCGCCGAAAGCGCGTTGTCCACTCGGAGCAAATTATCTACCCTGACCCGCTGCCAGACGAACGTGACCACCCAGGCGGTCGCGCCCAACAAGGTCAGCGTGATCAGCCCAAACGTGAACAGGAACAATCCACGTTCGCCTAAAACCCGACGTAACATCTGATCCTCCATTGTCTCGCGGCGCAGGCGGTGCGCTCTGCGCCTGACGACAAGTCGATGGTTCTACTGCTTTGCATGACCACCCCATTCCCCCCTGTCATCCGATCATCCGGGTCATGGGAACGGCGGCGCGACAAAACCGGACTGCACCGCCCAGGCGTACCAGTCGAAAATGACCGTCCCCGATAGCAGCACGCCGATAGCGCCGGTGATGCCGGTCAACGCTCCAAACCACCATGCCCAGTCATGAATCGTCTTGGAAGTCGCTTGGAAACCCATGCACCAGCGCCAGTAGAGCTGCGCGCGATGCGTGCCAGGACCTTCTGCCATCATCTCATCGACTTCACGATGCGATCCCCAGCGCGAGGTTGCGACAATCGTCGCGCCGTGCATCGCCAGCAGCAGCGTTGAGCCGAGCAGGAAGAAGATCGACAGCATATGGAAGGGGTTGTAGTAGAAGTTGCCGTACTGAATGCTGACGTTATTCGTCCAGTCCAGGATGGCTTTGAAGCCGTGACCGGGCGCCTGCGCCCAGTTGCCCATGATGACCGGACGGATGAGGTAGATCACAAAATACAGCGCGAGCGCCGCTGCAAAGCCGCGCGCCAGATGCTGACCCAGCCCACCGGCGCGGGCGCGGTTGATTATCCGCATCAACCAAGCGAGGACGGACACATGCAGGAAAAACGTTGCCGCCAGCCATGCCCCACCCTCACGCCAGGGGGCAGCGTTCAGCCCATAGCGCATGGGCGGCGGATCGAGCGACAGGACGAAGAAATCGCGGACGAACTGGATCGGGTTGTAGCCGACCTGGTAGAGATAGTGTTCCAGGATGATGAATGAACAGAGTACGCCCGCCAGGATGGACACTACGCCCCAAATCCCCAGGTAAACCGGACCGACCTGTCCATTGTCAAACAGTTGTTTGAGGAAGCGCACGTTGATCGGGCGCTTGATGGCGGTGCTTTCCAGCCCCGTGCCGCCATATTCCTGCTGACGCGGATCGACCGGACGACCGCGCGCCCGCCCACGCCAGACGACGATCCCGATGATCGTGGCGCTCAGCACGCCCGTGCTTTCCCAGACCGGGAAGTCATTCCAGAATTCCCAAAAGGCGACCCAATCCTGCACCAGCGTGCCGGATAGGAAGATGCATAGATTAGACACCAGCACCGATGCCACCCCAACCCACAGCGCGAGCCGGTGGATGCCGATTTCGCCGATGCTGTAGCCCAGCAGATTGCGCCAGAAGCCATCTTCGTTCCCCTCGCGCACATGCGGGCGGCGGGCAGCGCTCAGAATGATCGAGCCATGCATTGCCAGGATCAGCGTTGCTGTGAACAGCAGCGAAATGCCGAGCGCATGAAACGGGTTGAAGAAGAAGTTGTAGTACTGGTAGCCGATGTTAGACACCCAATCCAGATGATGCGTGATCCCAAGCGGGAAGCCGTTGCCCCATGCGCCCATCGCAATCGGGCGCAGCCACTGCAGCGTGATCCACGACGACACCACCGCGCCGTAGGCGATTGGAATTTCGTAGCTCATATCCAGCTTGCGGGCAATGTCCACTTGACGCAGCATCCAGCCGATGAAGGCAAGCGTGGCAAAAAAGACGATCAACTGCCAATAGAAGCCTGGCTCATTCGGACCGACCAGCCGCAGCCCCGCGCTGATCGCCGGCGGATCGATGCGCGCCTGAAGCAGATTGAACGTGCCTTCGACCACCCATACCTGATAGAAATAGAAGACGACGCCGAAGAAGATGCCGATCAGCGACAGCACTCCGAACGTGCCTACGTAGAAGCGCCCCACCCAGAAGTCGAACGGATCAGCGCCAAACCAAGCGTGCATCAGCGTGCCGCCTGGTTTTTTGTAGTAACGCTCCATTTCGGCGAATGAAATCTCCTGCCCCTCCAGCGCCTGTTCGATTGCCAGGCGTTCACCTGCATGTTTGCGTTCTTCAGGAGGGAGTGACCCCGTGATTGCCTTTGCCATCGGTCGTCTCGCTTTCTAATTCATGTCTTGGAGCGGGCAGGGCGGCGGCGCGGAGCCGAAGCTTGGCGCCGCCCGCCTGTCCGCCGCGTGCAGATTATCCTGCGCACATTACAGGACGCTCAGCCACCCAGCCAGTTGTAGGTCGGGGTGCTGAGCAGAATGAAATGAATCGTCAGACCGACACCCAAGCCCAGAAGCACGTAGAGCAGCATCACGGTGCGGAACTCAACGGGACGCTCTTTGCGCTGGACGACCAGTTTTTCTTGCGGATTGTCGCTCATTTTATATCCCCCTTCGGATATCACTCAGTTGCCCAGCCACGGGCGCCACAGGAAAACGAGTGTGTGCGCGATGATCGCGATCACAAGGAAACCGTAGGTAGCTTTGACAACGATGTCGTGCATCAGCCACTCTTCGTTGTTGAAAAGCCCCTTCCATTTGTCCGGCACGCGGTCGTTTTCAACAACCACGACCTCACGATCTTCTTCGGTGGTCACCACCACGATATTGTCAGCCATCAGTTTCCTCCCTTTAACGTTGATGGCAAGCAGACTGCTGAACCCAAGAGCCAGTCGGCTCTGTAGTTCCAAAAGGAAATAAGGATGTCTTAGAACCTGTGTTCACGAATCGCGCTGGTGAGCTGCTCGATGGCGACGTCGAAACCGCGCCCCTTCAGCCCACTCAGAAAGGCGATAGTATTGGCTGCTCCCTGCGTGAACTCCAAGCTGACATTACTGAACCTGCAATCGATGAAAGCCGGCAGCGCGCCGCCCGCATACGACAGCCGAGCGTTGCGAAACGTGCATTTTGTGAACTGTTTTCCATCGACTTCGACCGATTGGTCACGGAAGACCTGATTTTCAACCGTTTCCATCATCTACTCTCCCGCTACCGGAAACCCGTCGGCTGCAAGCAATTGATCGATTGCGGCATCGACCGGAATATGAACGACGCCCTGCGCTTCATCGATCCAGCCGTAGCTGGTCACCATTTGAAGCTGCGACGCGCGCAGCTCATCGTAAGCCACCGCCAGCTCATCCGGCAGCGCCGGCATCAGCTCCAGCGGAATTTGCGCCGCCAGTGGACGCGGCGGGTTGGCGTTGAGAAACTGCGTGCGCGGGGCGACCTGCAAGCCATAATGGAACGCCAGCAGCAGCAGCAGCGTCACCCCGACCAAGATCAGGCTGGCAAAGCCCAGCGTCCCCCAGTTTGTCCCGGTATATTCGGGGTTATAGCGCCGCGCCGCCTCTGGCGACGGCGGACCCGCCTCGATGCGCTTGAGCGTCGCCTCGACCGGCGCAACGATCCCGCCCTGATGCAGCCCGCTCAGGTAGCGGACGGTGGACAGCGCCGATCCGCCAAGCTGCAGCGTCATGCCCTGGAAGGTGCAGCCCTCAAAGCTGGGCAGATCGCCGCCCTTGTAGATCAAGCCGACGCTGCGGAACGAACAGGCGACGTAGCGGTTGCCATCCACGACGATGTTTTCATTCGCGAAGGCGCGATTCTGATAGGTGGTCATGATCCCATCGCCTCCGTGGTCTGAGTTCCAGTCTGCGCAAGCTGCGCCTGAATTTCGGCGGGCAGCTCGGCGTAGGCGGCGTTCTGGCTGTGCTGAAGGGCGCGGATATACGCGACAATCGCCCAGCGTTTATCAACCGGCACGCGCGCCGCGTAGTCATACATCACGCCCACGCCGTAGGCGATGGCGCGGTAGAAGCGTCCGACGGGCGCGCTGCGCATCTCTTCGGTGTGGAATGAGCGCGCCATCGGGAAGCCCTCGACGACGATCACGCCGTTGCCATAGCCGGCATAGCCGTGACAAGGGGCGCAGAAGGCGTTGTACTGCGACCGACCGGTCTCCAGGATTTCGCGCGTGATCGGAAACGGAAATTCGGTCGCCAGTTCACCGTTCTGCATCCCGGTGTGCAGCAGTTCATCGTCGCGCAGGAAGCCGACAGGGACTGCCTCCGGCAGAATTTCGCGCGCCGCGCGCCCGAATAAAACGCTCTCATCGTATGGCGCAGCCAGCTTGGGCTGCTGCTGCATATTGCGGCAGCCCGCCATCAGCAGCAGCGCCAGCGCGATCAGCAGTGGGGAGAGGCGTCGTGACGACGCCCGTTGGGTGGTGTGCATTGGTGTTAACATGGCACCTCGCTCACGTTCAATGACCCCAGGCTTTGCAGCAAGGCTTTGGTCTTGTCCAGATTGAATTTCTTATCCGTCACCTCGACGCACAGGAAGAAGCCGTCGCGGGACGCCAGCTCGAACCGAGGCGCGTTGAACATCGGGTGATACGGCAGCGGCAGATTGGTCTGCAGGAAGAACCCCAGCACCGTGCCGACGCCCGCAAACAAAATCCCGACTTCAAACGTCACCAGGATGAACGAGGGCCAACTGTTGAGCGGACGCCCGCCGACGTTCAGCGGATAAGACACCACCGACGTGTAATACTGAAGCAGGAAGCCCGCCAGCAAGCCCAGAAACAGCCCGCCAATCGCCAGATATGGCACGAAGTTGAACGTGCGCGGGCTGAGCAGCTCGGTCAGTCCCTCGACCCAGTAGGGCGTGAAGGCGCGCACCTCGGTATAGCCGGCTTTGCGCAGCGCCGCCGCAGCTTGCTTGAGCTTATCGGCGTCGTCGAATTCCGCCGCGATCCCATACAAGGGGGTTGCTTTATTGGTGGGCATGTTCAGCCTCCTCCGCCAGGTGTTGTTTGGCTTCGGCAATCGAGATGATCGGCAGGATGCGGATGAAGATGAACATCAGCGTCAGGAACAAGCCGAACGGCGAGATGATCGTCAGGAAGTCCCAGACGCCGATGGTGTAGACATTCCACATGCTCTCCAGGTACGGATATGACAGGCTGACCGGGATGATCACGAAGCGTTCCAGCCACATCCCCAGCAGCACGCACAGCGCGATGACCACCAGCGCGGTCGGGCTGCGGCGCACGCTCTTGAACCAGAGCGCCTGAATGGGCAGCGCGTTGAGCAAGATCATGCCCCAGAACGCCGGCGCGAACGGACCTGTGCTGCGGTTGGCGACCAGCGCGAACTCGAAGGCATCATCGGCAAACCACGCGCCGAACGCCTCGATCAGGTAGCCGTAGACCACCAGCATACCGGTCAGCAGCAGCAATTTCGCGGCGTTGTCCATGTGCGACAGCGGGATCAGGTTTTGCAGCTTGAAGCCGGAGCGCAGGATCACGCCGAACAGGATCACCATCGCCATGCCGGAGAAGATCGCGCCGACGACGAAGAACGGCGGGAAGATCGTGTGATGCCAGCCGGGGGTGATGGCGACGGCAAAGTCCAAGCCGACGATGCTGTGAACCGAGATCACCAGCGGCGTGGCGATCACGGCGAGCGTGAAAGCGGCTTTGCGCAAGCCTTCCCAGTGGAACATATCACCGCGCCAGCCCATTGCCAGGATGTTGTAGAAGAATTTCAGCACCGGCGCTTTTGCTTTATCGCGCAGCGCGGCAATGTCTGGAATCAGGTCGATGAACCAGAACAGCAGCGAGATCAGCAGATAGGTGTTGATGGCGAAGAAGTCCCAGATCAGCGGGCTGCGCCACTGCGGATTCATCCACATCGTGTTCGGATACGGAGCCAGATAGTAGAAATACTCGATCCGACCGAGATGGAACAGCGGGAAGAGACCTGCTGTCGCCAGCGCGAAGATCGTCATTGCTTCGGCAAACCGGCTGAACGTCCCGCGCCATTTGAAGCGCAGCAGCAGCAGGAACGCCGAAATGAACGTGCCGGCGTGACCGATACCGATCCAGAAGATCAAGTTGGCGATGTCAATCGCCCAGATCGTCGGGATGCTCAAGTTCCATAAGCCTGTCCCTCGGATCGCAATCGAGCCGAGGGTGAAAGCGAACACGCCGAGCAGCGCGACCGAGCAGATCAGCCCGATCCACCACCAGAGCGGCGCTTTGCCCAGACTGACGGCGGTGATCTGATCGGACACCCCGCCGATGGTGTTATCCGGCGGCTGCTGGCGCACAGTCAGGGATTGCGGCTCGTTCGGACTCGATTTGCCTGGTACGATGTCTAAAGTTGACATAGTTCTTCCTTACTCACCTGCTGTTCCACGCAGCGACTCATCGGGATTGACAATACGAGCGAGATAGGTGGTGCGCGGTCGGGTGTTGAGTTCCGCCAGCACACCATAATCATGCGGCTGCGCCTTCAGCGCCACCACCTGCGCCGCCGGATCGTTCAGATTGCCGAACACAATCGCTTTGGTCGGGCAGGCAGCCGCGCAGGCGGGCGTGACTTCGCCATCCATGATCGGGCGTCCTTCGTTCTTGGCATTGATACGCGCTTCGGAGATGCGCTGCACGCAGTAGGTGCATTTCTCCATCACACCTTCAATGCGCACGGTCACATCAGGGTTGCGCCATTCGGCATTGAGCGGCTCGTCCGTGTTGTAGGTCAGATAGTTGAAGCGGCGGACACTGTACGGGCAGTTGGCTGAACAATAGCGCGTGCCGACGCAGCGGTTGTAGATCATCGTGTTCAGACCTTCCGAGTCGTGAACCGTTGCGGTCACTGGGCAGACCGGCTCGCACGGCGCTTGTTCGCAGTGCATACATGGCAGCGGCTGGAAAACCGTCCGTTCGCTCCCGCTGGCATCCTCGACGTAGTAGCGATCCACGCGCAGCCAGTGCATCTCGCGCGCGCGCCGCACTGCATCCTTGCCGACGACGGGGATATTGTTCTCGGTCTGGCAGCCAATGATGCAGGCGTTGCAGCCGATGCACGAGGTCATATCGATCGACATGCCCCATGAATAGCTGTCGTATGCGAACGGCGGATACGCCGAATTCTCCGGCGTGTGCGCCAGGTAGAGATCGGGGTTCGCCTGGAACTCCGCCAGCGACAGCAGATGGACATGCTCGGTGTTCTCTGTCTCCATATTGGCGCGCACGGTCGCCAGCGGATAGCGGATGGTCGTCGCAGTGGCGGTGACGCCGCTGACGAACCAGGGCGCTGCCGACGTGCGGATGGCGTAGGCGTTGAAGCTGCGCCCGGCGTCCACATCTGCGCCCAGTCCGCGCCCATAGCCGAGGCTGACGGTGATCACATCATCCGGCTGTCCGCGCGTGATCCAGACGGGGACTTCCATCTCGCGCCCCTGATAGGTCAGGCGCACCAGCGTTTCATTGCGCAGCCCCAACTGGCGCGCGGTTGCAGCGCTCACCAGCGCGGCATTGTCCCAGGTGATCTTGGTCAGCGGCTTGGGCAGCTCTTGCAGCCAGGCATTGCCGACGAAGCGCCCATCCCAGATATTCGGGTCGGGGCGGAAGACCAGCTCCAGCCCGCCTGGCGCTGCGGTGGGCGCGCCAAGCGCTGCGTTTAGATCGCTGACCAGCGTCGGCGAGACGGGGGGCAGAGCGCTGTCCGGGACGACGCCGTCATGCAGGGCGCGCCGCCAGAAGCGGTCGAAATCGCCGCCCTGATACTGCGACTGCCAGTATTCGCGGACGATGTTGTAGCCGGAGCGCGTATCGCCGGTCAGCAGCGCCAGCAGCTCGTGCGCCGAGACCACTGTATCATAGAGCGGGCCAATCGGCGGCTGGACGATGCTGGCTGTGCCGTCATAGGCGCGCGCGTCGCTCCATTCCTCGATGTAGTGCGTCTGCGGGATGAACCAGGCGCTGCGCGCCGACGTGTCGTTGTTGTAGTACGACAGATGGGCAGTGAACGGCACGTTGCTGAGCGCCGCGCCGAATGGGATATCGGCTGGCGCATTGTAGACCGGGTCGCCGCCGATCATGATCAGCGTCTCGACGCGCCCCGCCTCCATGTCCGCCACGAGCTCAGCCAGTGCCGCGCGCTGATTGACTGGATTGGCTTCGACCGGCGCGGTGTAGACCACGCTCGTGCCGACGTTGCCGAGCGCCGCGTTGATCGCGTGCGCCAGCGCGTGAACCGCCGGCGGCTGCTCATTGCCCGCGATCACGATGCTTGAACCCGCCGCGCGCAGATTGGCGACGACGGCGTCGAACCAGGCGGATGGCCACGGGCGCGCCGTCGGAACCTCGACCGGCACGCCGAGCGCCGCTGCCAGCGCCCGCGCGAACGTCTCGACCTGCGATGGACGCAGCGCCAGGCGGTGATCCGCCGCACTGCCGGTGATCGTCGGCGTGCTTTCAACCATGAACAGCCGATTCATGCTCGCGCTGTCGGCGCGGACTTTGCGGCGGCTGGCGAAATCATGCGCATAGCGCACGCTGCCCGGCATCGACGCCATGAAATCCGCGTCCAGCGAGACGACCACCTCCGCCTGATCGAAGTGGTAAACCGTGTTGACGACCTCGCCGAACGCTAGAAGCGACCCGTCAATCACATTGTCGCGTGAGACCGGCTCATACTGCACCCACTGCGCGCCTGGATACGCCTCCAACAGCGCCTTGATCTGCGCTGCCAGCGTGGGCGAGGTCACGGTTTCGGTCAGGAGGCGCAGCCCCGCCGCATTGCGGCTTTGCAGCGCGCGCTGAAGCGCCTGGGTGAAGTTTTCCAGACTGCTGGCGGCATTGTTATTGAGAACGCCGACTCGGCGCAGTGGGTTATACAGCTCCAGCACCGACGCCTGCACCATCGCGTTGCTGCCGCCGAGCGACGCGGGGTGATTCGGGTTGCCTTCGACGCGGGTCGGGCGACCTTCATGAGTTTCGATGAGAATTCCGGTGGCAAAGCCGCCCAGCACCATCGATGAGGCAAAGTAGAGCGGACGACCGGGGATCAGTTCCTCCGGCTGACGGACATAGGGGATGATCTGCTCATCCGTCCGGCGCGGCACACAGCCGACAGCGCCAAAGCCGGTCAGCGCCAGCGATGCGCCCATGATCTTGAGGAACGCGCGTCGATTGACTTTTGCCATCTGCATTGCCGCCGCTTCGCGTGGATGATCGCGCCGGAGGAGGGCTTCAAAGGCGTCTTCCTCAGACATGAGCTGCATCGGCTGCCACTGACGTCCGTCTTCAGCATGGGGTTCATGGTGAGTCATTTCGTTGGGCATAGGTCCTGCTTCCTTTGCTAGCGGTGGCAGATCGAACAGTTACTCAACCGCGAGACATCAATGCCCTGTGCGGCGACAAGCTGCAAGCCCACGTCGATCTGGTTTTCCGGCGCAGGTTCGCCGAAGGTGTAGACCTGATCATACGTGCGGATGAAACGCTCCGGTTCACGATGGCACTCTAGACACCAGCTCATGGTCATCGACTGATGCTGCCAGACCAGCGGCATCTGATCGACGCGCCCGTGGCAGGTCTCGCAGGCAAAGCCCGCGTTGACATGCGCGCTGTGATTGAAGTAGACGTGCTGGGCGATGTTATGCACCTTATTCCAGACCAGATACTCGCCGGTTGCGTAGCTGGTGCGCACTGGCTCAAGCAGTTCGCTGTAAGTGGCGATCTGCGAGTGACAGCTCATGCAGGTGTGCGTGTCAGGGATGCCGCCATAAGCACCCTGTTCTGCCGAGATATGGCAGTAGCGGCAGTCGATATTCAGCACACCGCTGTGGAGCTGATGGCTGAAACGGACGGGCTGGTTCACTGCGACCCCGATAGGTCCCCGCGTATAAGGTGAGTGGTCGAGGACGAACAGCAAACCCAAAATCAGTACGGTGAACAAGCCGCCGCCGAGCAGACTGAGCTTGGCGAACGTGTTTGCACCTGCTCCGAAAGCTTGCTTCATAGGTCTAAAACCAATCTACATCAGCCAATACGAGCGATGAAGGAACGATGGACAGCCGCCTGCACAGGCGCGGCGCTGCCCCAGCCGACTGAGCATATGCGAATGCAAGTCAAATCGCGATCTGTGCTTGAGCATCGTCATCCGCCTCTCGCAGCGCTTTCGGCAGCTCAGGATGTTTGACCGGGATCAGCGGGTTGCTGTTGAGCGACCACAGGAACATCGCCCAAAATGCCCCGCCGAACGCGGCAACCAGCGCCAAATCCCACCAGCGCGGCGCGAAGCTTGCGCTCATCGACGGCATGATCAGCCAGTACATCTCGATGAAGCGCAGCACCAACAGCGCGCCGGCGATCACCAGCATGACCGATTTGACCTGCTTTAGCCCCGGAACGATCAGCATCACGAAGATGATGGCGTGGAAGATCGCCATCAAGATGACGAAGCCTTCCCAGCCGCCCGCGCTGCGCGTCACGTACCATTGAATCTTCTCGGGCAGGTTGCCCGACCAGATCACGATGTATTGGATGTAGCTCAGATACGTCCAAAGCAGCAAGCCGACCAGCATCAGCGATCCCAAGTCGATCAGCACCTGCTTCCGCGCCACCTTCGCCAGCGGCGGTCGATCCCAGAGCGTCCCCAGCACCAGAATGGCAAACGGGATTGCGCTCAAAATCTGCTGACTCACAAACAACCAGCCGATCACCGAGGAGAACCAGCCTTTCTCGACCGACATGATCCAGTCGAAGGCGGCAAAGGTCGTGGTCAGGAAGAACAAGATGATGCCGACAATTGCGACCGGATGCGCGCGCCGCCGGATCGCTTCGGGGTCACTGCTGCGATCTTGGCTGTATGACCAGATCGTCAGCAGATACGCCAGCGCGATCCAGATAGCGAAATAGATGATGGCGCGAAGCGCGAACAGACCCGGCGTCATGAACAAGCCTTTATTGCCCGCGACGACGACGCCCGCCTTCGCCCACGGAAAGATGCGCTCCATGCCAAGCAGGATGGGCAGAAACAGCACCCCCAGCAGCGGCAGCGTGCGCGCCCCTGCTTCAGCGATGCGCCGAATGGCAAAGCCCCACGGGCTGCTCAGCACATTGAGCAGCAGCACGACCCCAAGGCACCCAAGCGCGATCTGAAGCCAGAACAGAAATGCGAGGAAATAGACCTGGAAAAAGTGATCGGCATCGCTGGTCGCGCCGATCAATCCGAGGATCAGACCGATCACGGCAACGGCAATCGCGCCGATCTGGACAGAACTGAGGCTTATCGAGTTAGACTGTGATTGCTGCATACGCCACTCTTTATGGTTGATTGGAACCTAGAACAGCTAAAAAACCTATCCCAACGTCAGGTACAGTCAATGAGCAGCAGGGACGTCAGGCTCACTTCAGCTACCAACTACATCACGGAAGATCGAGTGAAGGATTTCCAGTAGACCATGTGGAGATTACGGTAAGACGGTGACGCTGGAAGACACTGAAACGCAGGGTGAAAGCGATCCGCTGGGCAGGCACGAAGCCCGTCTATCGCACCAAATCGATTTTCGCTCAACGCCGCCTCTACTACCCAAAAGAATTTTTTTCATGCTACCGACCTTCTTTCTCCAGAAAGGGCTTCGGTAGTACCCTTCGTAAGAGTCTCTTCTTTTATGAGAGTAGCATTAGTGGCGCGGCTTGTCAATAAGTTGCTATAAATTGGTCTGCCTTGGTTTACAAAACAATTAAACCTATGTGAAAAACGGATTTAAGAATCCATTACATCTGACGATAGAACATGGTTTCCAGATAGCAAATCCTCCCCGCCAGATAGTACAATGTGACCTAAGATAAGGACACAAGCCCCAGCCAGAAACGGGAGGATGGAAAAACGATGCCTGCAACCCCTGCGAATGCGCCCTCCCGCAGCGCGCCAGCGGTGGAATACACCTGGAATGCCGAGAGCCTCTTCAAGGATCGCGCTGCGTGGACGAAGGAATACAACGCCCTGATCGAGCTGCTGCCAATGCTGAGCGCCTATCGGGGACGCATCGCCGAAAGCCCGGAGACGCTGCTGGAGTGGTTCGATCACGCGCTCAATCTGCAGCGGCGCGTCGATATCGTGTCGTTCTATGCCTTCATGCTGCGCGAATGCAACGCCAACGACGCTGAAGCCGCCGCCATGAGCAGCCAAGCGGGGACGCTGATCGCCAAGTTCCAGGCGGCTGCCGCCTTCTTTGAGCCGGAACTGCTGACGATCCCGCGCGAGACGCTCGATGACTGGCTGAGCAAAGAGAAAAAGCTGCGCGTCTATCAGCACTACTTGGATAATCTGTTCCGCCGCGCCGCGCACATCCGCTCCGCCGAAGTCGAGGAGACGGTCGGGCTGGCGATGGACATGATGCTGTCGATTGAGATGGTCAATTCTGAGCTGACCAACGCGGACATGGTGTTCGTGCCGGCGGGGGGCATGAACGGCAGGGTGATCGAGATCACCCAGACCAACTATGAGACGCTGCTGAACCATCCTGACCGCGAACTGCGCCGGACGGCGTGGGAACGCTATCATGACGGCTATGTCCAGCACAAAAACACGCTGGCGGCGAATCTGGCGCTGGCATTCAAGCGCGATATTTTCCTCTCTCGCGTCCGGCGGCACGAGTCGTCGCTCAAAGCCGCGCTCCACGAGTCCAACATCCCGGAGCGCGTCTACCGCAGTCTGATCGACACCTTCAAGAAGAATCTTCCGACCTGGCATCGCTATTGGGCGATTCGGCGGCGCGCGCTCGAACTCGATACGCTCGCGCCGTATGACGTGTGGGCGCCGATCGCCAAAAAGCAGCCGGTCGTGCCGTATAAGCAGGCGGTCGAGTGGATCAGCGAGGCGATGAAGCTGCTCGGCAAGGAGTACAGCAAAGCGATCCGGCGCGGCTGTCTGGAAGAGCGCTGGGTCGATGTCTATCCGACGAAAGGCAAGCGCCAGGGCGCGTTCAGCTATGGCGCGTATGGCACGCATCCGTTCATCATGATGAGCTACAACAACACGCTCGGCGATGTCAGCACATTGGCGCACGAACTCGGACATTCGATGCACTCGTATCTGACCTGGAAGACGCAGCCCTATATCTATGGCAGCTACAGCATGTTCGTCGCCGAGGTCGCGTCTAACTTCAACCAGGCGCTGACGCGCGCTTATCTGATGAAGGAAAAAGCCGATGATACGCAGTTCCAGATCGCGCTGATCGAAGAAGCGATGGACAATTTCCACCGCTACTTCTTTCAGATGCCGACGCTGGCGCGCTTTGAACTCGAAATCCATGAGCGCATCGAAGCCGGCAAAGGCGTGACCGCCGACGACATGATCGCGCTGATGGCAGACTTGCTCGAAGAGGGCTATGGCGGCGAAATGGCGATGGACGCCCCCACGCGCCGGCGCATCGGCATGACCTGGGCGACCTTTGGGCATCTCTACATGAATTACTACGTATTTCAATACGCGACCGGAATCTCCGCCGCGCACGCGCTGGCGGCGCCGATCCTAGCGGGCGATGAGGCGGCGGCGGAGCGCTACCTTGCCTTTTTGAGCAGCGGCAGCTCGCGCTATCCGGTCGATGCGCTCAAGGAGGCGGGCGTAGACATGACGACGCCGACGGCGGTCGAAGAGACCTTTGCCACGCTGGCAAAGTACGTCGATAAGCTGGCGGAACTGACCGATGTCTACTGAGGGGTGAACGCATGCTCTTGAGATACTTCTATGATCCCGCGCTGGCGCAGGCGTCCTACCTGATCGGCTGCCAGGCATATAAGGAAGCCATCGTGATCGATCCAGCTCGCGATATTGCGCCGTATCTGGCGGCGGCTCAGCGCGAGGGGCTGCGTATCGCGCATGTCACTGAGACCCACATCCACGCCGACTTTGTCAGCGGCGCGCGCGAACTGGCGGCGGCAGCTGGCGCGCAGCTCTACCTGAGCGCCGAAGGCGGCGCAGACTGGCAGTATGCCTACGCCGACGCCGATACGATCCTGCTGCGCGATCAGGACATCATCGCAGTCGGGCGCGTCCTGATCCAGGCGATCCACACGCCCGGTCACACGCCCGAACACCTGATCTTCTCCTGGACAGACACAGCGGGCGCGGCGCAGCCGATGGGCTTGATCACTGGCGACTGTCTGTTTGTGGGCGACATCGGACGCCCCGATCTGCTGGAGACAGCGGCGGGCATGATCGGGACGAAAGAAGCCGGCGCGCGCGATCAGTTCCGCAGCATCCAAAAGCTGCGCGCCATGCCCGACTATCTGCAAGTCCTGCCCGGTCACGGCGCGGGGAGCGCCTGTGGCAAGGCGCTTGGCGCGGTTCCGTCATCCACACTGGGGTATGAGAAGCTGTTCAATCCGGCTTTCCAGCTCACGGATGAAGCGGCTTTTGTCGCCTGGCTGCTCGATGGTCAGCCGGAGACGCCGCATTACTTCGCCCGCATGAAGCGCATGAACAAGCAGGGTCCGGCTCTGCTGGAGACGCTGCCCGCGCCGGAGCGCGTCGAGGGGAGCGTCGTCGAGGAGGTGGGGCGGACGGGCGGCTGGGTGATCGATGCCCGCCCCGCCGATCAGTTCGCCGCCGGGCATCTGCTGGGCGCGCTGCACATCCCGCCTGAGTCCGGCTTTGCAGGCTATGCCGGCTGGCTGATCCCGGATGATCAGCCGGTCTATCTGATCGCAGATGAGGACGCCGTGCCGGAGCTGGTGACGGCGCTGCGCTCGGTTGGCGTCGATCAGGTCGCGGGCTGGTGCGCGCCGTCCGACATCGGCGGTGACCTGGTGACGGTGGCGCAGATCGCGCCTGATGAGGCAAAGCGGCTGCTGGACGAGGACGGCGCGCTGCTGCTGGATGTGCGCGCAGCCAGCGAGCGCCGCGAAGCGCAGATCGCCAGATCGCGCCATCTGCACTACGGCTATCTGATGGCGCATCTGGATGAACTGCCGATGAGAACGCCGATCATCGTCCAGTGCGCGGGTGGGACGCGCTCGCTGATTGCCGCCAGCATCCTTCAACGCGCCGGACTGAGCGATGTCATCAATCTGCGCGGCGGGATCGACGCCTGGCAGGACGCCGGGTTGCCCGTGCAGGCGCAGTAAGCCTGCCCATTTGGACGAATTGACGCGCTGCGCGAAGTGCGCCATACTTGCGATCAACGCAAAGGTTTTTAGGATCATGCCCATGAATAAGCGCATGGTGGATTTCATCCGCGCGCTGCGCGCCGCGGGAGTGCGCGTGTCGCTGGCGGAGAGCATAGACGCGATGCACGGCGTCGATGTGATCGGCGTGCAGCAGCGCGAGCTGTTCCGCGCCGCGCTCAAGACCACGCTCATCAAGGAATCGCGCGATCAGAAGATTTTTGACGAATATTTCCCGCTCTTTTTCGGTTCGCAGCAGCCGAATATGCAGGATGCCGCCGGGAACATGACCCCGCAGCAGCAGCAGATGCTTCAGCAGGCGCTGCAGGCGCTGATGGGCAACCTGCAGGCGCTTCAGCAGCTCCTCAATCAGCTTCTGCGCGGTCAGCCGTTCAGCCGTCAGCAGCTCGATGACGCTGCCCAGCGCGCCGGGCTGGATCAGGCGTCCGACATGAGCCAGCGCCCATGGATGGAACGACGGATGCAGCGCCAGCTCAGTATGCCGCAGATGCAGGAACTGATCGATCAACTGCTTGAGCAGCTTCAGCAGATGGGCATGGATCGGCAGTCGCTCGAAGCACTGCGCGAAATGCTTGAACAAAACGCCGAAGGGCTGTCCGAGCAGGTCTCCGAATACACCGGCGCAGCGATGGCGCAGCGGATGGCAAACCGCGAACCCGAACCCAAGCCCGATCTGCTCGATGTGCCGTTCACCCGCCTGAGCGACTCCGAAGTGGACGCCATCCGCGAGGAGATTCGCCGCTTGGCGGCGCGCCTGCGCAGCCGCGCCGCGCTCCGTCAGCGCCGCGCCAATGCCGGAACGCTCGATCCGCGCAAGATGATGCGCGCCAACATGCGCTACGACGCCGTGCCGATGGAACTGCGCTTCAAGACGCACCACGTCAAGCCGGCGCTGGTGCTGATCTGCGACATCAGCACGTCGATGCGCTACTGCGCTGAGTTTCTGCTGACGCTGATCTACGAGCTTCAGGATCAGGTCGCGCGCACCAACAGCTTTGTCTTCATCAGCGACATCGTGGACATCAGCATGGTCTTCAACGAGATGCACCCGCAGGATGCGGTTGAGCGCGTCTTGACGGAGAACCGCCCCGGCTACTACAACACCGATCTGGGCAGCGCGCTGGCGACTTTCCGCCAGGAACATATGGGCTGCCTGACCAGCAAGACGACGGTGATCATCGTCGGCGATGGGCGCAACAACTTCAACGATCCGCGCCTCGACATCATCCAGGAAATCTGGCACAAGAGCCGCCGCCTGCTCTGGTTCAACCCAGAGCCGCCGGCGCAGTGGGGGACAGGCGACAGCGATATGCGCGCCTACGCGCCGCTCTCTAACGGCGTCTACCGCGTCAGCAATTTACGCGAACTCAGCGCAGCGGTGGATCGGATTCTAGCCGACGGCTAGCTGATCCTATTCCCATCCGACATACTCGCGCTGAACGCGATCCACCAGCTCGATCAGCTCACGTTCGCGGGCGCATGCGCCCGCGATTTCATGCCACAAAGCCGCGAACAGCACGCCTAAGCCATAGTCATAGCGCGGACCGGGCGCCTCGTCCCCGCAGATTAGCGCGACCATCCCCGGCACATTGATCAGATCGTCCAGCGCCAGCATCACGCCGGAGGCATAGCGCGCCCAGCGCGGCAGCGGACGGCGCAGGATCGTCTCGCGGCGGATGGCGCTCTGGCGGCTGAAAACGGTTTTAGCGCGCAAATCGAGCGCCTCGATCCGGTACTGCTGCGTGCCGAGGACAACCGCCGCTGTCCACAGATCGCGCCCCGGTGCTTGCAGGATGACCGACGGCTCGCGGTCGGGGAAGCGCTGCGCAAACGCTGCCAGCAGTCGCAGCGGCGGATTGACCACCTCTATCGTTTCGGTTTCCACGGTTCACCTGCTCATTGCATAAAGCCCAATCTTAACACATGCCTTGCCAACTGCGTTCACTCCGTCAGCAGCAGCCTGACAGCGGTATCGTAAACCCGCCAGAGCAGCCGACGGAGCGGGTCGGGTGTGCTGCGCGACGGTAAAACCGGCGGGAAATACGACGCCGACGGCTCGTCGAAGCTGTTCGTCCAGCCTTCGCCCGTCCAGGTCACGTCTGCGCCCGGCAGCCCCAGTTCGCGGACGATCCCGTGCGGATCGTAGCCGTTGTTCTCATAGATGTTGTCATGAATCCAGTTGTGTTCCGGCAGCGCGCCCAGATCGAAGACGGTATCACGCCCGAACAGCATATACAGGCTGGTGACGCCGATGCCGCCGGTCATATTGTCTCTGAAGGTGTTGCCGAAAACCTCGGTCGAGTCCGCCGACAGGACCAGCATCCCTGTCCCTGGCGGAACCAAGCCAACCACGCTGTTAGGATCGCCGAAGTTGGGATGGTTGTTGCTTTCGATCAGGTTGTTGTAGACGCGGGTGCAGCAGGCGACGCGGGAGGGATTGTTCGGCAGCAGAAAGACCAGAATCCCGCCCGTGTTGTTGTAGACATGGTTATCATAGACCTCCGCGCCGACGCTGTTCTCGATCTCGATGCCAGTCACGTTGCCAAAGGCGACATTCTCGCGGACGATGATCGGCGGGCGGCTCTGCCCAACGTAGATCGCGGCGTCGCGGATGCCGGTCACGGTCAGGCGCTCGATCAGCACATCCGTCACTTCGACCGGATAGACGCCGTACAAGCCCGTGTTGACGATCATCAGATCGCGGTAGACCACGCCCCGCGCCCCGGTCGTGATCACGCCGTTGCCGATGTAATTGCGGATGCCGAGATTTTCCAGCGTGAAGCCGTTGCCAGTGGTGTTGAAGCCGTCCGACAGGACGTGCTGCCCATCTAGCCAGACGCGCTCATCCCCCTCGCCCAGCCCGCGAATGGTGATGTTGGGCTGATCGACATAGACCGTCTCATGATAGACGCCGGGCAGGATCAGCACGGTGTCGCCTGGCTGGGCGCGATCCACCGCCGCTTGAATCGACTCATGTGGATAGACCAGCAGGGTCGTCGGTGCGCGCGGCGCAGACTCAGCCGCCATCGGCGCGCGCAGCGCCGCAGCCATCCCCCGCGCCGGATTGGGGCGCGGCTGCACCACTGGCAAGCCGCTCGGCACACTGTCTGGGATGGCGATCAGCTCAGCGGGTTCATCGGTCAAGGCGTGCAGAAACGCGATCAGGTCGCTGATCTGCTGATCGGTCAGGTTGAAGCCGCGCACTTTTTCATCCGCCAGCGCGCCCGTCCGAAACGCCGATCCGCCGCCGATGGCGTAGAAATCGATCACCTCTTCGAGCGTCGCGAACGCGCCGTTGTGCATGTAAGGCGCGGTCAGGGCGACATTGCGCAGTCCGGGCGTGCGGAAGGCGCGCTCCGACGCCGGCGCGCTGACGATCTCCGCCTGACCGCGATCTGGGGCGTTGATCGAATAGTCCGGCACGCCCAGCACGTGAAACGTGTTGTGTGTGAACAATGGCGGCGCGTGACATTCCATGCAGCGCGTTTGCGCGCTGCGAAACACATCGAAGCCGCGCCGCTGCGCCGGAGTCAGCGCGTCGCGGTCGCCCGCCGCGAAGCGGTCGAACGGGGAATGACGGCTGATCAGCGTGCGCTGAAAGGCGGCAACCGCGCCGGTGACGCGCTCCAGCGTGATCGCCTCATCCCCGTAAACCTGCGCGAAAGACTGCCGGTATGCCTCAATCGCCCGCAGCCGCGCCAGCAGCGCATCGATGCCGATGCCGAGTTCCTCGGGATGAGTCAGCGGGGCGAGCATCTGCGCTTCGAGCGAGTCGGCGCGTCCATCCCAGAACAGGCGCGGGACAAAGGCGACATTCCACAGGCTCGGCGTGTTGCGGCGCAGTTCGCCGCCGTGCGCCGCCTGCGCCAGCGGCAGCCCATCCGCAAAGCCCAGATCGGGGTGATGGCAGGTCGCGCACGAGCGGTCACGGTTGACCGACAGGATCGGGTCATAGAAAAGCAGCCGTCCGAGCGCCGCTGCCGCCGGATCGACCGGCGGCAGGTCAGGGAACGGCGCTTGCAGCCCGCTCACGCTTCGCGCGGTTTGGCGCGCCCCGCCGCCCTGCTGATCGGGCGCGATCAGCGCATCCTCCGGGACGGGCAGATATGCCAGCAGGATTACCACGCCGATCAACAGCGCCAGAATCAGGCGAAGTTGTTTCATGGCGCGTCCTCCGTGCGCTCAAGCGGCAGATAGAGGCGGCGCTGCACCGCCGATCCAATGCCGCCAGACCAGGCGCGCGCACTCCGGCAGATAAACACAGACATCGGTAATCCCCAAAACTCCGCTCAATCGACTTGGCACAGTCATTCCTGCTCTGCTTCTATCAGCGCGGCGGGCGGACGCCGCCAGAAGCCGACGCCAAACCAGCTGACGCCGAACACAGCCGCCATCCAGCCGACCAGCGCCAGACTCCGCAGCGGCGCGATCAGCCCCGCTGACCCCGCCAGCCCGACGCCTGCGCCCAGTGCGAGCGCCGTCTGCGCGGCATATGCCATACTCAGCGCCCAGACCGCGATCAGGACGCCGCCCGTCACCAACCAGAATGGGGCAAGCGCGCCCCCGCGCGCCGCGCGCCCGCCGAATGCCGCGCTCGTTTGATTGAGCGCGCCGATCATGACCGCCGCCGCGCCCCACATCATCAGGGTATTCGACAGCGCCGGGGCTGTCCACGCCGCAAACTCCGGCAGCGCGCGCAGCCCGCCCGTTAGTCCGCCGAGCAAAAACAGCAGCGCCGCCAGCGCCGTCCAGTGCGTGGTGCGGGCGGTGGTCATGCCGCTGCGAACCAGCGCTGCATAGGTGTGCGCCGCGACCACCGCCCATGCCAGCGGCGGGATGAATCCACCCACCCCGATCAGGGTGCGCATCCAGTTCGGCGCGCCGAACGCCGCAAGCCCAGGCAGCGTCAGCCACGCGCCCGCCAGCGCGATCAGCCCGCCACATGTCCGCGTCCCACGCGCCGCCCAGACCGGCGTCACCGTGCTGAAACGGTGCATCAGCCAGAACATCAGCGCCACCGCCGCGACCGGTATCCCGATAGACACCCGCAGCCCATCCGCGATCACGCCGCCGATCAGCGCCGTGAACACATCGCCAGGCAGGATCGCCGCGAGCAGCGCGGGCAGCAGCAGCCCGATCCCCGCCAACGCCATCCCCGCCCGCCAGACCGCCAGACCGCGGCGCAGCGCGGATGGGACGAGCGCCGTAAGGATCAGCGCCGCGATACCGACCCATACCGTCAGCGCGCTGGCAAACGGCAGATCGAGCAGCCATGCCGCTGGAGATGCCAGCGCCGCCGCCCACCACAGCCGCATCGCCCCGATCTGCGCCGGACTCAGCCGCCAAGCAGGGCAATCATCCAGCGCGATCAGCAGCCCACCGCCGAGCAGACCGCTCAGCAGCCCGCACGTCAGCAGCGTCGACGCCAGCCCCGCTGCTGACGGCAGACTCAGCGCCAGCAGCGGAGCCGTCCCAGTCCGCTCAACGGCGGTCAGGGCTGACGCAGCCGCCCCGCCGATCAGCAGCGCGAGGGCGAGAGCGAGCAGGTGGACTGCGGCGCGTTCGGCACGGGTCATGGTCATTCCAACGTCAGCAGAAACGCGACCAGATCATCGACCTGATCGACGGTCAGCGCCGCGCCAAGATTCTTCGCCATCAGATCGGCATAGCCTGGCACGAGATAGTCGGACGGATAGAGGATGGCATTGCGCAGATAGACCGCCGCCGTCTGCCCCGGCACGCGCTCCGCAGCCCGCGATGCGATCCCCGCCAGCGATGGACCCACGATTACCACATCCGGCGCTAATGAATGGCATGACGCGCAGTTGCCCGGCGCGCGGCTGAATTCAGCCCGTCCGCGCTCAGCGGGAGTCAGCGCGGCGGTCGGCGGCGCACCTGTCGAGGCGACGGCGGCGGCGAATGCCAGCGCCGTCGGTGTCGGACGCGCCGAGAGCGGCTGCGCATCCAGCCAGCGAAAGAGCGCGATCAGATCATCGATCTCGGAGACGGTCAAGCCCGCATGGTGCGGCGGCAGCGCCGGATCGCGCAGCGCTGCACGGATGTTTTCAATCGTGCGCCGCCGCGTCACCCCCGCCAGATCGGACGCGACGCCCCCGCCGGCATCGAACAATGCGTGACAGCCCGCGCAGCCCTGCGCGCGCCACACAGCAAAGCCCAATGATGCCTGCGCGGACAGCTCCGCGCGTGGATGGACGATCAGCGCCGCCGCAATCAGCACCATCAGCGCCAGCGCCAGCAGCGATGTGAACACTGAGCGCACAGCCGATCCTTGCCAGTATTTGGGTCAATTTCGCTTTAGATTATACCGTAATGCCTGCCGCTGATGATATAGAGAGCCGTACAATCAATTGACGGCGCGCCGTCCGCGCCGTATCATTGCATCTAGACAACATCACGTGGACATGGAAATGAGGCTGCATGATGGACGCGACAACGCCCGCTTTTGACCCGGAATTCCTCGACCTGCTGCGCTGCCCGGTCGCCGTGCAGGATCGCAGCCTGGGAAGTGACCCCGGTCGCCTCGAGCTGGTCAAAGGCTGCTGGCTGGTCAGCGCCGACTCCGGCTACAAATACCCGATTCGGGACGGGATTCCGATCCTTTTGATCGAAGAAGGGGCAAAATGGAAAGACACCCCTGTTGACGATCTGCCCGTCCCGCCCCCGAAGGGCTGATCCTACGTGTATGCGGGCAGCCAACCGCCGTGCGCGGCGATCAGATCGTCGACCAGCGCCCAGATTTGATCGAGCGACAGCTCCGCCGCTGTGTGCGGATCGAGCATGGCGGCGTGATAGATGTGTTCGCGCCGTCCGGTCAGCGCCGCCTCGACCGTGAGCGCCTGCACGTTGATATTGGTCTGCATCAGCGCCGCCAGATGCGGCGGCAGCGCGCCGATCTTGGTGGGCTGAATCCCATTCTTATCGACGACACACGGCACTTCGACGCAGCAGCCGGCGGGCAGGTTGTCGATCAGGTGTGCATTGGCGACGTTGCCGTAGATCACCCGCGGCGTCCCCGTCTCTAAGCTGTGGATGATCCCCGATCCATATTCGACGCTGCGGTGAATCTCCAGCGGCGCGCCCCCTTCCAGCGCAGCGCGCTGCTTCTCCCAGTCCGCGATCTGGTGTTCGCAGCGGCGGATGTATTCATCCAGCGGGATATTGAACGCCTCGATCAGATCGGGGCGGTCGCGCTTGATGAACCAGGGGACATATTCGCTGAAATGCTCGCTCGACTCGGTCACAAAGTAGCCCAGCCGCCGGAACATCTCATAACGGACGCGGTTCGTCGGCGGGACGCGCCCTTCATCCAGCACGCGGCGAATCTCCGGGTACAAATCCTGTCCATCGCGCTCGAATTTCAGGTAAAACGCCATGTGGTTGATGCCCGCGACCAGGTAATTGATCGTCTCCACCGGCACGCCGATGTCATGCGCCAGCTCGGACGCGGTGTGCGGCACGCTGTGACACAAGCCGACCGTTTTGATCGGGCTGGCGCGGCTGATCGCCCAGCAGTTGATCGCCATCGGATTGACATACTGCAAAAAGGTCACGTCCGGGCAGAGCTGCTCCATATCGCGGCACATGTCCAGCAGCACCGGGATCGTCCGCAGCCCGCGCATGATCCCGCCGATGCCGAGCGTGTCGGCGATGGTCTGGCGCAGCCCGTATTTTTTGGGGATTTCAAAGTCGATCACCGTGCCGGGTTTATAGCCGGCGACCTGGATCATGCAGATCGCGTAATCCGCGCCGTCGAGCGCGGCGCGCCGGTCGGTGCTGGCGGTGATGGTCGGATGCGCGCCGAGCGCCTCAGCGACTCGATGGGCGACGATCTCCGAGGTGCGCAGGCGCTCCGGGTCGATGTCATGGAGCGCGATCTCGGCATCCGCCAGTTCGGGGAAGCCGAGGAGGTCACCGAGCAGATTCCTGGCGAAAACGGTGCTGCCTGCACCGATGAACGTGATTTTGGGCATCATCAATCCTCACTGATCTCATGGCTGCTCAGCGTTTCAGTCAATGCAGTGGGCGATCATCGCTGGGTTTGGGCTGCTTGGTTTCATCCGGCCGCCGCCAGCTTTCGATCAGCATAATCAGCACGCCGCCGACAATCGCGTGATCGGCGAGATTAGAGACATTCGAGATCACGCCCGGAATCTGGTAGTGGATGAAGTCCACCACCGCGCCGTAGGTCAGCCGATCCGCCGCGTTGCCGAGCGCGCCGCCGCAGATCAAGCCGACCGCAAAGCGCGATGCGCCGGGCGGGATGCGCGCATAGAAGAAGATCAGCGCGCCGACGGTCACCACCGCCAGGATCAGGAAGACATCGCCCGCCTGCGGCAGAAAGCCGAACGCGGATCCCGTGTTATAGACGAAGGTGAGCTGAAAAAACGGCGCCAGCGCCGGAATCGGGCGGATCGTCTCGCCCAGAAGCATCGTCTCGACGATCAGCCGCTTGCTGACCTGATCGAGCGCCAGCATGATGACGATGATCGCCAGCAGCCGCAGCCATTCGCCCCGCCGGACACGGTTCGTCCTCGATTCGTTCATGAAGCCCCTGTTTCGATGGGCGCATCGCGCAGATAGCGCCGCAAAAATGCTGTCACCCGCCGTCCCCACAGCGACGGATCGGCTTCCAGCAGGCTGCCATGCCCGCCGCTGACGAAAAAGACCAGTTCGCGCGGATCGCGGGCGGCATCATACAATGCCTGGCTCGATTCGGGCGCGACCACGAGATCGGCATCGCCATGCAGCAGCATGACCGCGCGCGGATGCAGCCAGTAAATTTGCGCCAGCGGGTTGACCGCGCTGAAATCCGTGCCGGTTTCCTGCTCCAGTACCAGCCGTGTCAGCGGAACCGCTGTCAGCGCCAGCAGTCCAGAGGCGCGCTGCGCCTCTGGGCGGATCAGGTCTTCAATCGACGCATACGCCGACTGCGCAACCACTGCCCGCACATCATCCGGGCGGTGCGACGCGACCAGAATGCCGGTGACCGCGCCCATGCCTTCGCCGACGATGCCGATCCTCTTCGGATTGACCTCCGGCTGAGTCAGCAGGAAATCGATCAGCGCCGAGGTATCGGCGAGTTCCTGATAGCCCAGCGTCGAGCGCTCGCCGCCGCTTTCGCCGTGCGCCCGCTGATCGACCAGCAGCGCGCCGAATCCTTGCCGGTGGAGCAGCGCCGCCTGCAGCAGCATCGACTGGCGCGTCCCGCCTAAGCCGTGCAGATAGAGGATCGTCGCCCCATCGGACGGCGTGCCGTCGAGCGCGGCGGCGGGCGGCGGGATGAACCAGCCTTCGAGCGTGATCCCGTCCAGCGTATCGACGCGGACGGTCTGCCAGTCGGTGAATCCGAGCGTGGTGGGCGTGCCGGTGATCGGCAGACGTTGGGGATGAATCAGCGCCGCCGCCATCTGACGGGCGAACGAGTAGGGGATGACGCCGAAGGCGATCACCAGCGCGGCGATCACCACCAGCGGGACAAGTCTCAGCAGGACACGAAAAAGGCGCATCGGCGCTCCCTCATCTGTTTGAAGGTTAGCATTAGTCTACACCGATGCCGCCATTTTGCAGGGTTAACACTTGGTCGTCTCAGCGCCGCCGGCGCCCCCGCTTCAGCTCGATCAGTCGGACGTAGTGGTCGATCACCTCGTCCATGATCGCGTCCCAGGTCTGGGTCTGCGCAAATGTCCGCGCCGCCATGCCCATTTCGGCGATCCGCTCGCGGCTGACCGCGATCCGGCGGACGCCCTCGACCAGCCCGGTGACATCGCCGCTGTCGAACGTGTAGCCGGTGCGCCCTTCTTCAACCACATCCGGGATGCCGCCGACCCGCGACGCCACCACCGGCAGCCCCGCCGCCATCGCCTCGACCACCACCAAGCCGAATGTCTCCAGCGCGGACGGAAAGACGAACATATCCGCGCTGGCATACGCCTGCGACAGCGCCTCGCCTTTCATGTAGCCCATGAAGCGCGTCGGCGTCCCGGCAAACACCGCTTCCAGCCGTTCGCGGGCGGGTCCGTCGCCGACAATCGCCAGCCGCGTCCCCGGAACCTGCTCCAGCGCCGGACGGATGTGATCGATCTGCTTTTCGTCGGACAGCCGCCCAACATACAGCATCAGCGTATCGTTCGGATTGCCGCCGGACAGCGCCGCGCGCATGTCCGCGCTGCGAAAGCGGGGATGAAAGCGGTCGCCATCGACGCCGCGCTTCCATAAGCCGACGTTTTTCACGCCCAATGCTTCCATCTCGCGCTGAATCTGCCGCGATGGGGCGAGCGCGTAATCAGCCGTGTTGAAAATGTGCCGCGTGATCCAGCGCGTCGTCGGTTCGAGCCAGCCCAAGCGAAAATGGCGCAGCAGCCGCGCCACATCCAGATGAAACGACGCCAGCTTAGGGATGTTCAGCCGCTTTGCCATCCACATCCCCGGCACGCCGATCAGCGCCGGATGGATGAAGTGCGCGATGTCCGGTCGGAAGCGCTTGACGGCGTGATAGGTGCTGATGGTGGGTGGACCCACGCGCAGCTCAGGATAGAGCGGCATGACCATCCCCGGCACGCCGATGATCCGCGTCTGATTATAGCGATCCACGCCCATCTTCGGCGCGACGATCACCGTCTCGATCCCACGCCGACTCAGATGATCGAGCAGCAGACAGGTGACGGTGACAATGCCATCGATTTTGGGAAGAAAGGTCTCGGTGAACAGGGCAACACGCATGATGGTCTATCATAAAGTGAGTGAGGCGAATATGAAAAAGTATAATAGCGAAGATTAAAAGTCGGAAGTGGCAAGGTGAAGACTTGATCTGATGCCTCTGCATGTCGTTTATTTCGATCTGATCGGCGCACTGGTCGATTCGGATGCGCTGCTGCCTTGCTATACCGATGCGCTGGCGCGGACGCTGCGCGCCCGCTTCGGCGGCGATCTGGCGCGCTGGCACAGCGCTGTGCGCGGCGTCTTTGCCGACTGGGACAGCTACTACGCCGATCTCAATCTCTCCGGCGACGACGGCATCGCCGATATGTGGGAAGGACTGTATCGCGTTACACGCGGGTATTTTCGGCTGGCGGACATGCCTACGCCCGCTCAGCCGGCGCTGACGGCGCTGTCACGGAGTTTGCCGGGGGAGGCAGCAGCGGCGTGCGCTGCGCTGCTGCCCGGTGCGCTGGACGCGCTCAAATGGCTTAGCCGGGCGGGGATTCGGCGCGGCGTGACGACGTATCTGACCGCCGATCATGCGCGCGGGCTGCTGCGCGGCGGCGCAGCGCTGACGCTGATCGACGCGCCGATCCTGACGCCGGAGACGGTCGAGCGCTTCGAGCGCGATCAGACCTACTTTGAGATCGCGGCGCGTCGGGCGGGGGTCGATCCAGACTCATGCCTGCTGGTCAGCGCGAGCATGGATGCGCTCCAAACGGCGCGCGCCGCTGGGATGCGGACGGCGCGCCCGGCGCGGGAACTGTCCCTGCTGGACGGGATCGCGGCGGCGCTCATGCGTTCAAGTCGATGATCAGGTCGAACAGGCTTTGGAGCTGCTCCGGGATCAAGCCCTCGGTAGCGCGCAGCGTCCGCGAACCGGTGGCGCTTTCGACCGTCAGCGTGTAGCTGTAGGCGTCTGACGCCGTCATGCCGGTGAAATTCCCCTGCAGCCCGAAGAAATTGATCGCCGCCAGCGCGGCGCGCAGCGCCTCCAGCTTTTCGGGGCTGAGCGCGCGCTCGACGCCGTTGTAATTCATCGTCCCATCACCGGTGACGGTGATCGCCAGCGTCGCGCCGGTGATGCCGCCCGTCTGGGCGAATTCGAGCAGGGTGAAGGTGAACTCCGAGTCAGCAGTCGGCGTGCCAGCGGGATTGGCGCGGATGTCGAGCGTGCCGGCGAGGATCACATCCTGCGTCCGCGCCCGAAGCACGATCGGCGCGATGGTCGCGGTTGGTTCTGGGGTCGCCGATGGAAGCGGCGAAGGCGTGATCGTGGGTGTCGGCTGCGCTGGCGCGCCACATGCCGCCAGCAGCAGCGCCAAACCCAGTGTCAGCATCCCGATGAGCTTGCGAGTCATGGTGCGCCTTTCATCTCAGGTCAGGAAAGTCGTTTTTCATTGTACTGCGCTTTGTCCGCTGCTGACGTAAAAACATCACGACAATCAGCATTCCCCATGCAGCCCACACGCTCGCGCCCGCGATCAGCGCCGCCCGATCCCGCGCCGATGCCCGCAGCGCGTCCACCAGCGCCCGCAGTTGGCGGCGGCAGGTCTCCGGCGCGGCGGACTGCGCAGCGGCGATCAGATCGCGCCGTTCGCCTGTGCGCGCATCCAGGATGAGGACGGCGGCGGGCTGCGTCGGCGGCGCTTCGGACATCAGGGGCATCGACGCCGGATCGAGCGGGATCGGCGCGGTCAGCACCCAGACCGGCGCGGCTGCGGTCAGGATCAAGGTTGGGCGGCTGATGAACGGGGTCTCGCCCAGATCGAAGGCGGCGCGCAGGATGACATCGGCGCGGCGGCGGGCTTCCGCCGGATCGATCAGATCGCTGAGCGGCATCAGCGCTAAGCCGCCGCCCGCGATCCGCGCCCATGCCGCCGCTTCACAGGCGCCCGGCGCTGGAACGCCATCCTCGGTGACAAACCAGTCACTCGCCGGCGCGCGCCACCAGCGCCAGCCCTGCCAGCCCGTAAACAACAGCCCCGGCAGCGCGATCAGTGCCAGCCAGAAAAACGCCCGCATCAGCGGTCGAAAGCGCTGCCGGGGAACATCCACGCCAGCGCTTCCGGCATCACACTCTTGAACCCGACCAGACTGTGCCCGCTGCCCGTTTCGACAAAGCGGTAGGCGATCTCGCGGTGAGTGATCAATTCCTCGCGCAGCGCCAGCGCCGGACGGACGAAGCGCGCGCGCGCTTCATAGCGCCCGACCGACTGAAAAATCCGCTTCGGATAGACCTCTGACGTGATCACCTGCCGCACCAGATCGCGCAGCGCCTCCTGATTCGCGCCTTTGCCCAACGGTGGCGAGATCATCATCAAGCCACTGAAGACCGATGGGTTGTTGATCGCCGCGAACGCCGCCGCGACTGCGCCGGTCGCCACACCGCCAACCGCCACCCGCGCCGAATCGACGCGGTAGCGGGTTTGCACAAACGGCAGCAGCTCGGTCAGCAGAAAACGGTAATGGCGCTCATTGGCGATGTATTCGCGGTCATGATCCGCGCCGGTCGCGCTTTGGATCATGGCGATCACGCACGGCTGCAGGCGTTCGTTCTTGATCAGCGCATCCGCCATCGCCGGGACTTGCAGCGCGCCCGCCGCCCACTGTCCATCGTGCAGGATCAGCAGCGGATAGCGCACGTCGGCGTTGACGATCCGGCTGTAGCCCGGCGGCGTGTAGACCCAGAGCGTCCGTCCGCTGAAGCCGAGTTCTTCGCTGGCGATGCTGCTCTGCGTGATGCGCCCGCGCGGGACGGCTTTGAAGGCGCTCCAGTCCGCATATGCCCGCGCCTGCCCCATGCGCAGCACTGAGACCGATGTCCCGCCCGCGTCCAACCGCAGCGGATTGCGCGGATCAGCGCGCCAGTAGGTCATGATCCGGCTGACCAGATCGGGATCGCCCTGCGTCGGCGTCATCGGGTCGTCGATGGCGAGCAGGTAGTCGAGCAGATCATCGCGTTCGAAGTGATGCGAGACGTACCAGAGGTTCGTCCCTTCCAGCCGCGTCATCGGCAGAAACGGCGGATCGGCGTCGATCGTGTCGAGGTTGAGCGCGGCGGATTTGGCGTCGCCTGCGTACAAGAACGTCGCCTTATTGTCCTCCACCCAGGGCGTGGTCGGGCGCTCTTCGAGCAGCTCATCGACCAGCGCCTGACGGGCGGCATCGTCCACCGCAGCGGCGGCGTCGGTCAGGAAGGAGTCGAAAGTAAGCCAACGCGGCATAAGGCGCGCTCCTGTCTGGTGTGAACGGGTATTCAGGATGATTGTATCATCAATGTCACCAGGTGGGGACTCGATCCCGCCCTCTAAACCCGGGCAAGCGCTCCCAAAAGTCAATAACGCAGAGAACACAGGGACTTTTGGAGAAAAAGATTTTACACCGTGCGCGCTGCGTCTCGGCGCGCGCGCTGCGTTCAAAACACACAGCCTGATCACTTTTTATGCGAAAAGCAGCGCAAAATCATGTATTCTTAAGCATGAATTGACGTACTGGAGAAGTTTCATGCAGCCAAGCCCCCATCACGCGCCGCAGCGCACCCCCGACCGCCGTCTGACCCTGAGCGTGATCATCCCCTGCTATAACGAGGCGGCAACCATCGAGGAGGTCGTCAACCGCGTTGAGGCGGTCGGGCTGGCGGATGAGATCATCATCGTCGATGATGGCTCGACAGATGGCACGCGCGACATCCTGCGCCAGATGGAGCGCGAAGCGCGACCGAGCGTGCGCATCCTGTATCATGAGCATAATCAGGGCAAAGGCGCGGCGCTGGTCACCGGCTTTCGCGCCGCCACCAGCGACATTTTCCTGATCCAGGACGCCGATTACGAATACGATCCTCGCGAATATCCGCAGCTCCTCAAGCCGCTGCACGAGGGCATCGCCAAAGTCGTCTATGGATCGCGCTTTCTTGGCGGACCGCGCAAAGCCATGAACTTCTGGAACATGGTCGCCAACAAAAGCCTGACTCTGGTGACGAACATCCTCTACAACGCCATCCTCAGCGACATGGAGACGGGCTACAAGGTCTTTCGGGCGGAGGTGGTGCGCGGCATGACGATCCACGCGCGCGGCTTTGAATTTGAGCCGGAGTTCACTGCTAAAGTCCTCAAGCAGGGGATTCGCATCTACGAAGTCCCGATCAGCTACAACGGGCGCGAATGGACGGAAGGCAAAAAGATCAAGTGGACGGATGCGCCGATTGCGCTCTGGACGCTGCTGAAATACCGGTTTGTCGATTAAGGAATGGATCATGAAAACGATTCTGTGCTACGGCGACTCGAACACCTGGGGCGCGCTGCCCGATGGATCGGGGCGCATGGACATTCACACGCGCTGGGCGGGCGTCCTGCGCGACCGGCTCGGCGCGGGCTATCACGTCGTTGAGGAGGGGCTGAACGGGCGCACCACTGCCCAGGATGATCCGTTTGAAGGCGCGCACAAGAACGGGCGCGCGGCGCTGCCGCTGCTGCTGGAAACCCACGCGCCGCTCGATCTGGTCATCATCATGCTCGGCACGAACGATCTGAAGAAGCGCTTTGACGTGCCAGCCTCCGACATCGCGCGCGGCATGGGCGCGCTGGCGCAGCTTGTGTTGAGCAGCGCGGCAGGAGTCGGCGGAAAAGCGCCCAGACTACTGCTGGTCGCGCCCCCGCCCATTGCGCCCCTGGCAGGCACGCCGTTTGAGGACATGTTCGAGGGCGCGCCCGCCAAGTCCGAGAAGCTGGCGGGCTTCTACGCTCAGACTGCCGCCGAGATGGGCTGCGCCTTCTTCGATGCCGGCAGCGTCATCGTCTCCAGCCCGCGCGACGCGATCCATCTCGAACCGGATCAGCATCTGAAATTGGGTGAGGCGCTGGTCGAGCAGGTCAAGACTCTAATCGGCTGATCCGCCCCGACTCGCCAGATGCGCAGAGCCTGCGCGCGCCTGCGCGCAGGCTCTTTAATCACTTTTAGATTATGAATTTATCGTGAAATCTCCTGCAACCGCCCCACCGACTATTTCATAATGTTTCGAAATGTTGTATCGTTATAGATAACGCGCAGCAGCGCACTAATCTCTCGCTCAGGCTCGATAGATCAATGAAAGTGAACATGAAGCTCTCTCTCCAAGCCAAGCTGGCGCTCGGCATTCTTATCCCCGTCGTACTCACCTTCATTATTCTGCTGTCGCGGCTGGTCTCGGCGAGCATCGTTCGCAGCCGCATCGACGAACTGTCTCAAGTGACTCTGCCGATCTCACTGATGATGCAAGAGCTGGCGTATCGCGGCGCGCGCATCAATTCTTCGATCAACGAACTGATCACTGACCAGCTTCTGGATGCGGATGGCGAGATCGGCGCGCGGGAATTCGAAGAAATTGAAGAAAACGTCGAAACATTTTCGCAGCTGCTGACGGACTATCAGGCGCTCATAGAGCAGCGCGTCCTGAATGAAGACGAAAACTTCACCAGCGTTGTGGAGATCGGACAGCGGATTATCGCCATCGGCAGCAGGATCATCGAGGGCGCGAACCTGTCCGTCGAAGCGCTCATCGAGCTGCGCCAGACGTTAGAGAACTTGGAAGATGAATTCATCGCGCAGTCCGAAAGCCTGCTCGCTCTAGAAGCCGACAATCTGCAGCGCAGCCAGGCGAGCGTCAACATCGCGATTGATCAGGCATTCTATTTGACGCTGATACTGCTGGCTGTCATCGTTGTGATCATCGTGGTGGTGCTGCGCCAGTTCAACCGCATGGTCATCCGCCCCGTCAAGCAACTGTCGGAAACCGCAACGCGACTCAAAGCCGGCGATTTCTCCGTCCGCAGCAGTTTTCAGTCGTCCGATGAATTGGGCGAATTCGCCGCCGCGTTCAATGACATGGCGGAGACGATCCAGAAGAAGATCGATGAAGTGAATGCCGCGCGTCTGGAAGCCGAGCGTTCTTCCCATGTCAAGTCGGCGTTTCTCGCCAGCATGTCGCACGAGCTGCGGACGCCGCTGAATGCCATCCTCAATTTCACCCGCTTCGTCGTCGATGGCGACTTGGGGGAGCTCAATGAACAGCAGCGCGAGATTCTCAACGAAGTCCTCGGCAGTGGCAAACATCTGCTCAACCTGATCAACGATGTTCTGGACATGTCCAAGATCGAGTCGGGGTCGCTCAATCTGTTCGTCGAGCAGAATGTGGATGTCAAGGCGCTGCTGGAGAAAACGGTCAGCACCGGTGAAGGGCTGCTGGGCGATAAGCCGATTCGGATCGTGACCGACATTCAGCCCGATCTGCCCAAGATTTGCGGCGATAAGAAGCGCATCTTGCAGATTTTCCTCAACATCATGTCCAATGCCTGCAAATTCACCGATGAAGGCGAGATCACCGTCCGCGCCCTTCAGCAAAACGGGGAGGTCATGGTTTCCATCAAGGATACCGGCATCGGCATCGCCCCCGAAGACCAGAGCCTGATCTTTGAGCCGTTCAAGCAGTCCTCCGCTGGCTTGCGCCAGGCGGGCGGAACCGGCTTGGGGATGCCGATTGCCAAGAGCCTGTCTGAGGCGCATGGCGGGCGCATCTGGCTGCAAAGCGAATACGGGGTAGGGACAACATTCTATGTCGCGCTGCCGATCAAAGCGGATATGCTTGTGGAAGCCTTGGCATAGCATTCCAACCCAGGTGAATACCCATGATGGCACAGTCTCCCATAAGCATCCTGTACGTTGAAGATGATCCACACAGCCGCCGACTGATGTCGATGCTGCTGCGCGGCAGAATGAAGTTGGCTCACGTCACCATCCTCGAAGACAGCCAGCATTTTCTGAGCAATCTGGAGGCGCTCGATCCCAAGCCCACTCTGATCCTGCTCGACATCCAGATGAAGCCTTACGACGGCTTCGCCATGCTCGAAATGCTCAGACAGTTGAACTGGGCGAAAAAGATGCCGATTGTCGCGCTCACCGCCAGCGTCATGGTGGAGGAAGTTCAGCGGCTTAAAGACGCTGGCTTCGACGGCTGCATCGGCAAACCGATCAATATCGAAACGTTCCCAGACATGCTCAGCAGCATTCTGGCTGGCAAAGTCGTTTGGCACATGGCAGATTAACGCTGAAAAGGATTACACGTGGTTAAGGTCATCGACATGGCTCCATCCATGCTGCGCAATAAGCACATCTTCATCATCGAGGACAACACCGAGAATCGCCTCATTTTTCAACTGATGTTCATGAAACATGAGGCGCGAACCGGCTTTGACCGATGGGGGACGGAAGCACTCGTGCGTATAAGAAATGCGATCCACATCGATCTGATCATCCTTGACCTGATGCTCCACGATGGCTTGTCTGGATTTGACATTTTCAAGCAGATTCGCGGCGTCTCGCGCTTTGCCGACACCCCGATTGTGGCTGTTTCGGCGATGGAACCGGCTGTCGCTGTCCCTAAAGCGCAACAGCTGGGCTTCAACGGCTTCATCGCCAAGCCGATTGATAAGCAGCTGTTCCCGCTGCAGATCGCCGCGATTTTGGAAGGCGAGGAAATTTGGTATACCGGCTAGCGATATGTTATGCTCCACTTACACAACAGATAGATAGAGAGGAACCAGTCTCATGTGCCACGCGCTGATTGTGGACGACAATCCGAAAAACCTGAAAGTGCTAGCGCAGCTGTTGGCGCGCGAGGGGATCACTGTCACCGAAGTGGTCGACTCGCGCAAGCTGCAAAAGCTGATCCCGGAGTTAGCGCCCGTGGATGTCATCTTTCTCGATCTGGAGATGCCAGGTGTTTCCGGCTTTGATGCGCGCCTGCTGCTGCGCGAGCAGATTCAGAATGTCCCGATCATTGCCTATACGGTGCATGTAAGCGAGATCAACCGCGTCAAACAAGCTGGCTTTGACGGCTTCATCGGCAAACCGCTCGATCACGCGCTCTTTCCAAATCAGATCGCGCGCATCCTGAACGGCGAGCCGGTTTGGGAGATCGCCTGATTCACGGCTTGATCGCCACGACCTGAGTCACGAAATCCGGCTCAGACAGGTGCAAGAGGCGCCAATCGGCGAAAATGCCCGCCAATTCCCCGATGCGCAGCAGATGATCGGGGTTGAACGGCTGCGGCGGGCGGTAGCGCGTATTGAACGTCTGATAGATGATCCTTCCCCCCGGTTTGACCGCCGCGCGCAGCATCGGGAAGAGCGTGCGGTCGAGAAAGCGAAAGACCGCGATCAGATCGTAGGTCTCAGCTTCGAATGCGGCGCTGTCCAAGTCCATCTGAATGAAGTTGACCCCGCGCAGGCTCCGCCGCGCGGCTTCTTCCTGGGCGCGGGTGAGAGCGGCGCGGCTGATGTCGACCAGATCGACGACATAGCCCTGTTCCGCCAGCCAGAGCGCATTCTGACCGAGTCCCCCCGCCAGATCGAGCGCCCGCGCGCCCTCAGCCGGCGGCGCGAACTGCAGCAGCAGTGGATCGGGCGGCGGATAGGGCTGATCGCGCCGTTCGTTGTAAATGGCATCCCAGCGCAGTCGATCCTGCCCCGCCATCAGGCGCGCCTCCCCGCAAAGATCGGCGTGTATGCCAGCGCGTCCGGGACTGCTGCCATCGCTTCAGCGTCACCCGGATAAAGAATCGCGTCCGGCTTGCGCCGTTTGCGCGCATGGAGCGCGTAGGCATCCCGCAGCGCCGTGAAATCCGGCAGACTCAGCGCCTCGCCCAAGCCGAACAGCCCAATGGCAGCGCGAATCCGGCGACCGCCGCTGCTTTCCCAGTCGATCTGCGCGGTCTGAAGCAGCTTTTTCGCCGCCTCCGCATCTTCCCCGCCAACGCCGACCTTGCCTGCGACCGCGCCCGCCATCTTCGCGAACAGCTTTTCCGCCTGAGTCCCATCGATCTGCCCTTTGATCAGCGCCGACCGCATATCTTCCGGCAGTGCGTCGGCAGGCAGCGCCAGCACCGGCGCTTCAAGCGCTGACGCGGGCGCGGGAACCGCACAGCGCTCGACCGTCAGCGGATCGCCGTCGATGATGTGAGCCAGGTCAGGCGGCGGATCGCCGTCGAACCAGGCGATCTCGGCGCGCCCCACCGCATCAAGCGTCAGATGCAGCGCGGCGGCGCCGAGCGACTCAGCGGCAGACGCGATCACCGCGCTCGGAATCGGATCAGCGGACGCGATCACCGCTCCCCAGCCGTTCAAGGCGCGCGGCGCGGCAAACGCCCTGATCGCGCGCGGATAGGACAATCCGGGCATCAGCCCGAATGGATCATACGGCGTGTAACGTTCTGCCCGCGCCGCCGCGATCAGCGCGTCAGCGAGCGCCGATGGGTCACCGTCCAGGCGAATGAACAGCCTCTGCCACATAACGATCTTCCTCTCGTCGGGATACCGGCGCGTAACGGACGAAACTGCTCAGGTCGATAAACCCGACTCGGCGGCAGGCGCGGCGTTCGGCGTCGTCCTCCGCCGGCACGAAGACCAGCTTGCCGCCCTGCTCATGCGCTGATCGCAGCGCCGCTGCGATCAGCGCGCTGAGCATATCGACGCGCAGCGCATCCTCATCGACTGCATCCCACGCGGGCGCTTGGTCATGCGGCAGGATCGGCGCGAAGGCGTCTGCCTCCATCGATGCCAGCATATCGCGCAGCGCCGTCTCGTGCAGCGCGAGCGTCTCCAGGTGCGCGCTGCCCAGGTCGGGACGGATGATCAGGCGCGCCGCGCCCATCGGCTGCTGATGATGCCAGTAGAGAAAATCGCAGATGAGCGGCTGCGGAGCCGACGGCACTGCGGACTGCTGAGCTTCGAGCCGGGCGACGACCGCCTCCAGCTTGCGCTTGAGACTGCGCGACAGGGCATCGACCGATGACGCGGTGTCGTCGATGCCGAGCAGATTGACATCGTAGTAGGCGCTGCGCCAGACATACTGCCACAAGCGGCGCGTGTCCGAGTCGGTCACGGGCGCGATCCGTCCGCCGGCGGGCAGCATGGCGTCGGGCAGATTGTCCTCGTGGGTTTCCAGCGCCATGAGCGGGGTCTCGTGTTCGATGCCCAAGCCGAGATCGCGCAGCACGACCGCGAACTGCGGCGGGTATAAGCCGGCGATGAACTGGACGCGCGGCGTCCGTCCGAGTTCGCGCAGCCGAGCCAGTCCGGGCTGGATATAGCTGGCGGAGACCCAGGCGGTGCTGCGGCGCGGGGTGACGACGTTCAGAGTGGGTTCGGACTTGAAGGGATGATAGACCACATCCACCAGATCGAGCGCTTCGATCTCTGCGCCGCGATCTACGCACGTCAGCCGCCAATGATCGCTGATGATCCGCAGCCGCCGCCGCGCCGCTTTTGCCCCAGACTCATCCATGTTCCCGTCCTCAGCCGCCCCACCCATACATAATCATACCCAATTGTCCTTATCAGGCTCAAGGTGCGGCAAGGCTGGCGACCACGCCAGCGGTTGTCCGTGCATCGGCAGCGGCATAGACCATGATCGCCTCCCCATTCACTGCAACCTGCTGCATCTGAGTCTGAACCGAGGGACATGCATTCGGCAGCGGCGGCGCATCGATGGGCGCGGCAGACACGGCGATCAGCGCGCAGTTATCCGGCGCGGCAAACGTCACCGACGGCGGCGCGGACGCCGCCCCCAGGATGATCCGCCAGCCCGCCGGCGCGCGAACGCGAAATGCCGCCGTGATCACCAAGTCACCATCGACGATCACCGGCGCGCCCGGCGTGTTCGCCAAATGCGGGGGCGGAGTCGCCGAGATGCAGCCGGCGATCAGCAGCAGCAGCGCCGCGATCAGCAGGCATTTCATGGGGCGCGGTTCGGCGCGGCGGGGTTTTTCGCCATTGAGCGGGTGTTTGGATCGCCGCACCAGGCGAATCCCGCCCACGCCGCGACGCGCCAGCCATCCGGCGCAGTCGGATCGCCGCCGGACGGGATCATGCGCGTGTAAATGCAGACGCCCGTGTTGCCCCGATCGCGCTCGTAGATGCCGATCAGGTCAACATCCCAGGCAGTGCCATCCGGCGCGGCGCGGCGAAAGCCGACGCTGAACAGCCCGCCCCACTCCGGCGGCGTGTAGCCCGCGATGCACGCCGACAAGCTCCCATTCGGGCAGTAGGCGGCGACATAGGCGCGCAGCTCATCGGTCAGCCAGGTTTCTGCCGCCGCGTCATCGCCCGCGCCGGCAGCGCGGACGAATGCCTCCGCCGCCGCGAATGCCGGGTTGGTCTGATCGGGGGTGAGCGCCAGCGTGACGACAACCACCGCCGCCACGACTCCGAAGATGATGAGTGCGATTAAAAGGATGCGATTCATGCCGTCCTCGATTTAACGCGCGGATGCGCGCACCGCGCCGCGTAATACGTCGCGCAGCCGCGCCGCCTCACGGTGCGGATTGAGCGCCGCGATCCCATGGCGTCCGGTCAGCCGGATGATCTCGATGCAGAATGCGCCGCTGTAGCCCGCCGCTCGCGCATCAGCGACAACGCGCGCAAGATCGATCTTGCCGCGTTCGGGCGGGGTTTGCAGTGCGCCTTTCGACGCCTGCCGAAGGTGGATATGGCGCGTTTTGGGCAGCAGCGCGGCGATGGCTTCGTGGGACGCACCGCGATAGGTCAGATTCGCCCAGTCGAGCGTCAGCCGCAGCTCCGGCACGGCTTCCAATAGGCGCAGCGCGTCTTCCGGCGTCGCCGCCATCGTGTCCGGGTGCGGCTCGATGCTGACCGCCAGCCCGAAATCGCGCGCGGCGGTCACCATCGCTTTGAGCGACTCGACGCTGCGCGCCCATGCCGCTTCATCGCGCGATCCATCCTCCAGCACATGCGCGACGCCGGGCGATAGGGTGATCCCCGGCGCGTTGTCCATCGCCCCCGCCAGCGCCGACGCGAACGGCAGCAATCCGACAAACCCCTGCACATCCTTCTCGCGCTGCTCGTCATGCTCGACCGAGATGCGCGGAAACATCAGCGCCAGATCGGTCAGGCGCAGGTTGAACAAGCGCAGATCGTCGATGATCTCGGCGGCGGCGGCAGCCGGACTGCGCACGGCGTTTGCCATGTTCCAGCCCGCGCCGCTGCCGATGTCCACGGCGCGAAAGCCGAGCCGCGCCACCGTCCCCAACGCCTCCGGCAGCGTCAGATCGTTGAAACTCCAGGTGTGACAGGCGATTTCGTTCATGGTTCCAGCGTACCATACAGAGCGCGCAAAATGCGAGAGAAAAACCGACCAACTACCAAATCCACGAGCCGTAAATCCTACTTTTTATGGCATAAGGTATCGGTTAAGATTGAAGTGAGAGGCTGCTCAAAGAGAATAGGAACGCGGATGGGACAAAAACGTCAGAGAAGTTACGCCTTGCCATTGTTCATCGGGCTGATGCTCACGCTGCTGATCGTGGTCTACGGCGCGCTGTCCGGCGATCCGCCGAGCGCGTCCGCCCAGCAGCAGCCGATCATCCCCAAAGGGGAAGACTCGCGCCAGCCAGGGGCGGGCGAAATTCGCGTCGAAGGCTGGCTGAGCATGATCTACGGCGATCCGCAGCCGGACAGCGGGCAAGCTGGAGTCCGCCTGGTGACGCTGCAAGATGGAAGCGGGACTGATCTGGTTGAAGTTGCCATGCCTGAAGGCACGCTTCAGATGCTTTACGGGCAGTATGTCGAAGTCATCGGCACGCTGCGCGCCGAGTCCCGCGCACTGAATGGGACGCTGCTGAATGCGCGCCATGTCAGCCCGATTGCGCCGCAGCGCGGCGAAGGACTGCGCGATGTCCGCGTGAGCGGAGCGCAGCCCTGGATCAACCTGCTCTGCCGCTTCAGCGATATCTCCACTCAGCCGAATGCACCTTCGTTCTATCAGACGCTGTTCAGCACGGCTTATCCGGGTCTGGATCATTACTGGCGGCAGCTTTCTTACAACAACATCAACCTGAGCGGGACTGCCACTGTCACCGCGTGGAAAGCGCTGCCGCGGCCGCGCTCGTTCTATATCACCGGCAGCGGCTCCAGCACGATCGCTAACCTGGACGCGCTGCGCACTGACTGCGTCGGCGTGCATGACGCCGAGGTGTTTTTCCCGTCGTTCGTCGGTATCAACATGTTCTTCAACGACTCGCTCGACTGCTGCGCGTGGGGCGGCGGCAGTATGGTCAATGCCGATGGGCAGTCGAAATTCTACCGGACGACATGGTTGCCGCCGTGGGCGGCGAATCACAGTGTGATCGCCCATGAGATGGGGCATGGTTTCGGATTTCCTCATTCAACTGGACCCGCCAACAATCCGCCGACGGGCTTGAGCATCTACGTCTCGCAGTGGGACGTGATGAGCGATTCCAACGGCACGGGCGCGGTCTCGGTGTCCGGCTACGGCGCGCTCGCCCCAGGCACGATCAGCTACCATCTGCGTATGGCGCAGTGGATACCGAGCGGGCGCATCGTCACCGTCGGATCGGGGCAGAATGTGACGCTGACGCTTGAACGCACCGTCCTGCCGCAGTCCACGACCAACCCGCTGATGGCGATTGTGCCGTTCGGATCGTCAACCAGCCAGTTCTACACCGTCGAAGTCCGCAATATCAACGCGGGCTATGACCAGAACATCCCGGCGTCGGCGGTCATCATCCACGATGTCAACACCGCGCGGACGGGCAACGGCGGTCATGCCTACGTCGTCGATGCCGACACCTATAACACCAACCCCAACGATGCTGGGGCGCGCTGGCTGCCAGGTGAAACGTATAACGACGCTGCGCGCAGGATCAGCATCGAAGTGCTGAGCCAGAGCGGATCGACGTTCACCGTCCGCATTAGCAACGGCAGTGTCAATCCGACGCCAACCCCGCCGCCCGCGCCAGCCAATGATCTGTTCCCGAATGCGCGCCCGGTCTCGCTCGGCGGCACGTATATCCAGCAATGGCTCGGCGCGACGGACAGCGCCACCGATCCGACTCCGTCGTGCGCGCCGTTTGCGGGGACGGTCTGGTATCGCTTCACCGCGCCCTTGACAGGCAGAATCACCATCGATACCCTCGGCACGAGTTCGGTCGACGGCATCGCTGATACCGTGCTGGCGGTCTATACCGGGTGGGAAGGCAATCTGACCGAAGTGGCGTGCGACGACGACGGCGCGGCGAATTATCTCTCGCGCGTCACCTACACGGCGCGGCAGGGGACAACCTATCATATCGTCGTCGGTCGCTACGGCATTACGCCGCCCACCGCATCGACCACGCTGTATCTCAACCTAAGGGAGCCGAATCTCGTGTACAACGGGAACTTCGACAACGCTGGATCGCCGCCGAATACGCCGCCGCAGCACTGGAACATCTTCGGCGCGCCGATCAACCCCATCTGGAACGTGACCGGCGGCGTCTTCCAGTTCTACCGCCAGACCAACAGCACGCAGGGCGTCATTTTCCAGAATCTCGGCACTGCCATTGCCTCAGGAACGCTGCTGGAAGCGCGAGTCGATCTTGGCAACTCCAGCGGGCAGCGCAAACGCGCTGTGATCGCACTGCACGATGCCGATTTCAGCGATCTGTTCATATGTTCGTTCTGGCTGCCGCCGAATACGCCGCTGACGCAGTTTCGCATGACGGGACGACCAGGGCGCAACTGGGCGAACGCGACGATCTCGATCTATGCCTCAATGGCGGACAATCGACCGCATCTGCGCGTTGATAACGTCTTTGTCGGCGTCAGCACTGCCACCAGCACAAACGCTGTGCTGTGCTACGACCCGTTCGCGCCGTGATCGGGCGGCGTCCGCTGATGCTGGCGGGGGCGCTGAGCGCGCTCTTCGCCGGACTGCTCGCGGTCATGCGCGCCGCGCCCGCTGATGATGGTGGGCTGCGGCGCTTCATGGCGGATGTCGCGGCGTGCATCCAGGCGGAGCCGTGCGCGCTCGGCTTCGCGCTCGATCAAGGCACGCTCGATACGCTCAACGACTTCGCCCGCTATCATCCGTGGGTGACGCGGGCGCGCTTTTCGCGCGGTATGGACAGCGACTCCGGCTATCTGACTTGGGATTGGTCGGGCGCGCAGCCGCCGCAGATCGCCGGCGACAGTCAGGGCGGATTGTGGGTGCAGCGCGGCGTGGTGCGCAGTGCGATCATCCCGACCACGATCCGGCTCGGCGATCTGTGGCTGAACATGCCGCCGCCCGATGACATTCAGCTTTACGGCGCATCGGTGCAGCCGCAGCGGGTTTACCTGCTGCTCGATTACTTCGATGGTCGGCTGCGCGCCGAAGCGACGCTCTACTGCCCGGTGCGCCCTGAAGCCTATTGGCACGCGGCGGTCAAATTTGTGATCGGGCGGCGCGCCGTCAGCGTCCAGCCGCCGGAGGTCTGGCAGCCGAGGTGGGGCGCATGTTGAGCGCTTCGCTGCGGCGGGCGTGGGTCGCGCTCAGCCTTGTTTTCGCCGCGCTTGCCGGCGGCATTCGCGCGCTGTCGCAGCCACATCCCGCCGCCGCCGCCTTCGCCGCGTATGCGCTGTCGGCGGAGGGGTGCGGCGCGCTGCCGTGTCTGATGGCGATCCGCCCTGGCGTCACCAGCCTCGGCGAAGCTTATGCCATTCTGGACGCGCATCCCTGGGTCAGAAACGTCGATCTGTATATCGATCTCAACGCGCTGGCGTGGAGCTGGTCAGGCGCGCAGCCCGCCTGGGTCGATGCGAGCAGCAGCGGCGTGCTGTGGGTGTATCGCAACATCGTGCAGTACATCCGCATCCCAACGCGGCTGACGCTGGGCGATCTGGCGCTTTTGCACTCCGGCGAGACGTTCCGCCGCATCGCTAGCCCGCGCGCTGCCTCGTACTACATCGCGGAATACGCCGTGATGACCGACGCCGATCAGATCGCTTACCGCGTTGAAGCGATGATCTCGTGCCGCTTTGACACGGCGCGCTTCTGGAACACGCCGATCCGCATCAATATGCCTGCTCCCGGCGGCGTGCCGTCCTTCGATCCGGTGGTTGAGCCGAACTGGGTGGGCGAGCGCCGGCTGTGCTGACGCCGAGTCACCCTCCCGTGAATGTCGATTGATCCGATATAATCCAATATTGACCGAACGTGCAAACACGGATGCCGACTTGATCACCGCGCACAGTGGAAATGAGATGAGGATGTAAGCAGCCGATGCAGATACGACGCGACTATTCCGAGCCGTTTTTCGGTCGTCCGGTTGGACGCCGCCGGCGGGGGCGCGGTCGCTGGCGCATGATCGCGCTGTTCTTTCTGGCAATTGGCGGGTTTTTATGGTACGTGGATGCCAACTTCTACCAGCTCCGCTTGGTCGCGCTGGAAGCCATCGGGCAAGCGCCGCCGCCAACGCCGTTTCCGAGCCAGTATGCCACCTGGGGCATGGAGGCGTTTCTACAGGGCAACGTCGTTCAGGCGAGCGAGCATTTCGCCCGCGCCGTCGCTTTGCAGCCGAACAACGTCGATTATCTGTATGAATACGGGCGCGTTCTGATCGAGCGCGCCGTCGACAACCCGCAGTTTTACGAGATGGCGATCGAGATGGGCGACCGCGCCATTGCCGCCAATCCCAGCGATCCGCGCGGCTACGCGCTCAAGGCGCTGGCACTGAGCTTTTCGGGTCAGGCGGCGAGCGCCGTGCCAGTCGGGCAGGCGGGCTTGCAGGTGGATCGCTTCTTTGCCCCACTGCACGCTGCTCTGTCCGATGCTTACCGGCGCATCGACCGCTACGATGTGGCGCTCGACAGCGCGGAGCGCGCGATTGAGATCGACCCGCTCGATCCGCTGGCGCGGCGCATCTACGCCTACGCGCTGATCTGGGTGGGGCGGCGCGACGACGCCATCGATCAGCTTGAGCAGGCGGTCGCGCTCAATCGCAACAGCACCGGTCCCTATTTCGAACTGGCAAATATGTATCGGGCGCAGAACGAGCTTGAACTCGCTGTCGCCACCTATGAGCAGATTCTCGCCATGCAGCCCGAAAATGCCCGCGCCTATCAGCGGCTGTGCGAGACCTATTTTCAGGCGAGCGAGAACACCCGCGCTCAGGTTTACTGCGAAGAAGCGCTCGCAATCCAGCCGGATTACGCGCTGGCGTGGGCGAGCCTGGGGCAGACGCAGTACAGCCGCCGCAACTACGAGGGCGCGATCCAATCGTTTCAGAACTGCATCCGTTTCGGCGGCGACAACCCCGACATCCGCTGCTTCTATCTGCGCGGGCTGGCGCACTACTACCTGGGCGAATGTGAGGATGCATGGAACATCCTCAACGACGCAGTGACGCGGATTCAGCTTGCAGGCGGCAGCAGCGAGAATAACCCCGTGCTGAATGCCTCGTTGGAGGGGATTCGGCTGGTCACGGTGTCCTGCACGGGTTACAGCGGGCGTCCGCTGCCGACGCGCATCCCGCCGACGCCGATTCCACCGACGCCGATTGGCGGGTAAGCGTGGAGGGGCTTGGGGCGTCTGCGCTATGATCTGAACGCCAGACTGTTTTATCTGAGGACTCGATGTCTGATTTAACAAAAGACTCCGAAAGCACCGAGGCGGCGCGGACAGCACCGCCCCCTGACGATCTTCAGGCGCAGATCGAGGCGGAAAAAGCCGCGCCCGCCGCGACGGTCTCGCGCGAGACGTTCAACTCTGTGGTGATTGCGTTCGTCTGCCTGATCCTGGGTGGGCTGATCGGCTATGTCGGGCGGGATCGGGCGGCGGTCAGCGAGGAGGCGCTGATCGATCGCGCCGTGCAGACCGTGGTCGCCGCTGTGCCGCGCGGACCCACCCCCGTGCCGACGCGCGATCCCAACGTGCGCTATCCGGTGGAGGAAAAGGGCAATCCTGCGCGCGGTGCGGATGATACCAACGCGCCGATCACGATCATCGCCTTCGGCGACTTCCTGTGCAGCTTCTGCCGCCGCTTTGAGACGGAAACCATGCCGCAGATCATGGAGACCTACGCTGGACAGGTGCGTTACGTCTATCGCGATTACCCGATTCTGGGCGCAAACTCGGTCAGCGCAGCGCACGCCGCCGAATGCGCCAACGATCAGGGACATTTCTGGGAATTCCACGACTGGGCGTTTGCGAATCAGAACGCGCTCAACCGCGAGGGGATCCTCCGCATCGCCGAGCGCATCGGCATGGATATGCCGCAGTTCACGACCTGCTTCGACGGGCAGATTCATGAGCAGTCGATTCTGGAAGATTATCTGGATGGGCAGGCGCTGGGCGTGACTGGCACGCCGACCTTTTTCATCAACGGCAAGATCGTGCAGGGCGCGCAGCCGTTCACAGTGTTCCAGCAGCTGATCGAGGCGGAGCTGGCGGCGGTCAACGCGGCGGGGTGATGGCGACTCACCCTTGGCATGCGCCCAGCAGCCGCCCCCAGTCGAACGCCGCCACCTGATCCGCCGCGTGCAGGCGCAGCCCGCCGTCGGCAGCCAAACCCGCCCACATCCGCGAGCGATGATCGCCAAAGACGCGCGTCTGACGGCAGAGCGCGCCGTCGATGGCGCGCACCACTGCCAGGTCGCCGCCGCTGGACGTGAGCAGGTAGAACGAGTCATAGCGCTGAAGCCGCGCCGCGCCGCCTGTCGGAGCGAGGATCGCCTGCCAGACGCCCGATCCAGCGCGCGTGTAACGCAGCATCCGCGCGCCGTCGAACAGCGTATAGCCGTCGGCGTCGGCGTAAACAGCGGCGCGCGCTCCGCCCGCCGGCGCAAACGGCAGCGGCGATGACCAGATGCCGTTCTCGACGCGCCACAAGCCGCCGCGCGCGTAAACTAGCGGCATGCCGTCGCGATCCAGCGCCAGCGCCGCCGCCTCCAGCAGCTGCGCCCGATCCAGCAGCGCGCCCCCTGCGTCCACCGCGATGATCTGCTGATCGATTGTGCGCACGAGCGCGCCGACGGGCGAAACCACCCAGTCGGCGGGCGGCGGCAGTCCGTCGATTTGCCAGTGGACAGCGCGCCCGATGGGATCATAATGCAGCCACGCGCCATCGTCCGTATACAGCAGCAGTCCATCAGGCGCGCTCAGCGCCCGCCCCAGGCGCGCGCCGATGTTCCAGCGCTCGCCCGTCGTCCCATCGATCCTATAGCGGACGACTTCGCCATCAGGCGTGATCAACAGCACGCCCGCCCCATCCCGCGCCAGCGCCAGCGGCGGCTGCGCCAGGTTGACCCGCCAGAGCGCGCCGCCGTTGGCATGGATGCGCAGCAGCCGCAGCCGATCCACCGTGATCAGGCTGCTATCATCCAGTAAGATCGGCGTGACAGCAGGTCCGGTCTCATCGCCTAGATCGAGCCGCCAGCGATAGGCATCGAGCAGCTGCGCGCCCCAGTTGAGGATGAACTTGGTCGGTCGGCGGTAGCCTAGGCGGGTCGGAGTGTCCCAGACATAGCCCGCGCCCGGCGTCGTCGGGTTGTTGACGCGGATTTCAAGATGCAGATGCGGCGCGGGGCGCGAGTCGCCGATGGCGGCGATGATGTCTCCGCGCCGGACGCAGGTATAGAGCGCCGGAAATGCCGCGCCTGTGGCGTCGGTCAGATGTCCGTACATGCTGTAGAAGACGCTGCCATCGCGGAAGGTGTGTTCGAGGATGATCACGCCGCCGTCTGCGCCCCAGCCGGAGGGTGACGCAAACATGACCCGTCCATCGCCGATGGCGCGGACAAATTCGCCGTATGCCGCTGAAGGATCGTCGCGGCGCGTCCAGTCCTCACCCGTGTGATAGCGCCCCTGATGCCGGAACGACGCCGCGCCGTAGCCCTGGACGATGACGAACGCCGCCGGATCGACGGGGAAGCCGACCGAGTCGGTGAAGCCGCAGATCGGCATCTGCGCGGCGGCAGACCCGCTCATCCAGCCGATCAGCAGCAGCGCGAGCGCCAGCCGGCGGATCATCCGGCGCGGAGCTGCGCGGCGGTGCGCGTGGCAGCGCGGCTGATCGCAAACAGGCGCGGAACCTGCTCGGCGATCACGGTGAGGTCGCTGCGCGCGGCGAAGCGCTCGCCGATGCCGCCGTATTCGAACGCCAGACACCAAGGATCGCGGGCATCCCTGCCAATTCTGCCCATGAACGTCTCAAAATGTGCCCAGTCGTCGGCTTGCAGCGGCAGATGGTCAGTGACGATGCCGTCGATCTCGCCCAAGCCGGTGACGTGCATCTCGGACATGCGCTCAAGCGGCAGCGAGTCGATGTAGGATTGCAGGTCGATGCCAAGACTCTGCGCGGTGATGCGCGCGTGAGAGAGGTCGAATAGCAAGCCGGCTCCGGTGGCGTCCAGTACGGCGCGGATGACCGCCGGCTCGACGCATTCGCGGGCATATTTGCCGCCGATCTCGTCGGCGCGGTTGGCGCGGTAAGGGATGTTCTCGGCGATGATGCGCTCCGCGCCGAAGCGCCGCGCCGCCGCCTCGATGTCGGCGGCCATGCGCTCAAGCGCTTCGTCCGCGCTCTGCACTGCGCCGTCCTTGATCAGCAGATGGACGTTGACATAGGGCGTGTCAGTCTCGATCAGGAAGCGCTCGATCTCGTCAAAATCGACTTCGCCCGCCGCCAGCTTGCCATTTCCGGCGCGCAGATCGAAATGGACATACACCGGGGCGACCTGGCGCGCCTCCGCCACCAGATCAGACCAGGGCGGGCATTTGAAGCGGTCGATCTCGATTTTGCCGGCTTGCAGCAGGGCAGACGCCTGCGTCGAGTAATTGATCGTGAACTGCATCGGATATCCTTTCATGATTTTCCCGTTCGATTCTACACCCAAACGGGCGCGAATCCGCGCGCATTTAAGACCAACTTGTGTGCGGACGCGCTATAATGAAAAGATGCACGATAAAAATGGAGTGACCGCGATGATCACGCTGGCGACCCCGACGGACGCGCCGCTGGTATCCGGCGCGAAGCAGGGACACTGGACTTACGCCGACTGGGAGCAGCTTCCCGATGATGGCTGCATCTACGAGATCATTGATGGGAATCTTTACGGGTCCACTGCGCCAAAAAGCATCCACCAATGGCTGACCGCGATGTTGTATGAGCGCATCGGGCTGCCTGCAAAACAGAACCGGATCGCTTTGTGCTTCTTCACGCCGTTCGGGGTGATCATGCCGGGCGCGACGCCTGTGCAGCCTGACCTGACGATCATCACCACTGCCAGGCTCGACCTCCTGACTGAGAGGGGCGTGCGCGGCGTCCCCGATGCCATCATCGAGATCGTTTCGCCGGGCAGCCGCGCCTACGATGAGGCGATCAAGCGCCGCGCCTATGAAGCCGCCGGCGTCCCCGAATACGGCATCCTCGACCCCGATGAGCGCACGTTTCAGCTCTACAGGCTGTCCGACGGCGCGTATGGCGCGCCGCAGTTGTTCGGCATGGATGATAGAATTGCTTTTGCCTGTCTGCCTGGCATTGTGTCTAGCCTTCGCGATCTGTTTGCCGGCATCCCGCCGCAGCTTTTGAAAAAGGATGAGTAAAAGATGATTGCACAGCCCGTTTTACCTGGTCGCACGCATGAAGCCTACCGCGTCACGGTCGCCGAATACCTCCGCTTCAAGGAGCAGGGGTATCTGGTCGTGCCGGGACTGGTGGCGCAGTCGGAAGTCGATGAACTGAACGCGCACATGGACGACATCCTCGCGGGGCGCATCCGCGTGCCGGGGATCGACTCGCCGGGGGTGGACGCGCCCGCCGAAGAACGCCATAAATTCTGGGAGCGGCTGCACATGCCGCACCGCGTCCTCGAAATCCATGAGCGCTTCATGCTCCATCCGCGCATCATCGACGTGCTGGAGGCGCTGATCGGACCTGACGTGCTGGCGCTGCAAACGATGCTGTTCTTCAAACAGCCTGGTCAGGCGGGGCAGGGCTTCCATCAGGACGCCTACTATATCCCCACACAGCCGGACACGCTCTGCGGCGCATGGCTGGCGCTGGATCGGGCGACGGAGGAGAACGGCTGCCTGTGGTTCGCGGTGGGATCGCAGAATGAGCCGATCTACCCCGATGACGACGGCGTGACGCCGAACGGAGACCGGACGCTGGCGGACATCAAGCCGATTGTTGGCGCGAGCAATCCCGATCCGGAGAAGAATACGCTCTCGCAGATCGCTGCGAAATATCCGCAGGTCAAAGTGGAGGCAGAGCCGGGCGATGTGGTCTTCTTCGGCGGGCATGTCATCCATTGGTCGCTGGGCAATGTCTCGCAGCGGACACGCCGCTCCTTCGTCGGGCATTACTGCAACGCCCGTTCGCGCGTCCCCTGGAATCACGGGATGCCGTATGAGGGCGACAGCGCCAATTCCCTGCACATCTTGGCGCGCGGCGCGACGCACCTGCCCTATGCCCAGCCGCGCTTTGGGACGCCGTGCGCCGCCAACCGACCCGATCTGTATGGTGAGCGCGTCGTGCCGGATCGCCCGAAGTCGATGATGCCGTCCAACGGCTTCATGATCCTCACGCCGCACCTGAAAGACGTGGACGAGAACTGATCGCAGAGGCAAACAGATGACCCAACAAAAACGCAAATTCGGCTTTGAAACGCGGATGGTTCACGCCGGACACATCCCCGATCCGATCACCGGCGCGCGCGCCGTCCCGATCTACCAGACGACCAGCTATGTGTTTGAGGACACTGACAAAGCCGCCCAGCTTTTCGAACTCAAGCAGTATGGCAATATCTACACCCGCATCAACAATCCGACCAACGCGGTCTTTGAGGAGCGGATCGCCTCGCTGGAAAATGGGACGGGCGCGGTTGCCACTGCCAGCGGCATGGCGGCGCAGTTTGCGGTCTTCATGACACTTTTGGAGCCTGGCGATGAGATCGTCTCCTCGCGCCACCTCTACGGCGGCACAGCGACTCAGTTTGCCCACACGTTCAAAAAGCTCGGTGTCAAAACGCATTTCGTCGATCCCAGCGACTTAGAAGCCTGGGAACGCGCTATCACCCCGAAAACGCGCGCGCTCTACGGCGAGACCATCGGCAACCCGACGGGCAGTGTGCTGGACATCGAAGCGCTCGCCGCCATCGCCCACGCCCACAACATCCCGCTGATCGTCGATAACACCTTCGCCACGCCGTATCTGTGCCGCCCGCTCGATTGGGGCGCGGACATCGTCGTCCACAGCGCGACCAAATTCATCGGCGGGCATGGCACATCGATTGCCGGCGTCGTCGTCGATTCGGGGCGCTTCGACTTTTCGACCTTTCCCACCATCGCCGACCCCGATCCGGCGTATCATGATCTGAAGTTTTATGAGACCTTCGGGCATTACGGCTTTCTGATGAAAACGCGGGCGGTCACCCTGCGCGATACGGGCGCGGCGCTCTCGCCGTTCAATGCCTTTCTGCTGATTCAGGGCTTGGAGACGCTCTCGGTGCGCATGGATCGGCATGTTCAGAATGCCCGCGCGGTCGCGTCGTTCCTGCACGATCACCCTAAAGTCGCGTATGTGGCGTATGCGGGACTGCCGGACAGCCCGTACCACGCGCTGGCGCAGAAATACACCCCGTGCGGAGCCGGCGCGATCTTCACCTTCAGCCTCAAAAGCGACAATCCGCGCCAGGCGGGCAAGACCTTCATCGAGTCGCTGCATCTGTTTTCGCATCTGGCGAACGTCGGCGATGTGCGCAGCCTGGTGATTCACCCCGCTTCGACCACGCATCAGCAGCTCTCGGACGCCGAACTCGCCGCCGCTGGCATCGACGCTGGCATGATCCGCCTTTCAATCGGACTGGAGACGACGGAGGACTTGCTATGGGACATCGATCAAGCCTTGCAGCAGACGTGAGCATGAATACCAGCCTGAACACGCCGGAACATGCCCGTTTCATCGATCCGGGCGCGATTCGGCGCGTCCTCAGCACCACTAAAACCATCGCCATCGTCGGCTTGTCCCCGAAGCCGGAGCGACCGAGCTATTTCGTCGGCACGTATCTGCAATACGAAGGCTATCGGATCATCCCGGTCAACCCGCGCGCGGATGTGATCCTGGGGGAGAAGGCGTATCCCGATTTGCTCAGCATCCCGGAGCCGGTCGATATGGTAGATGTCTTCCGCAACCCCGACGACTGCCCGGAGATCGCGCGCCAGGCGGTGCAGATCAAGGCGAAGACGCTCTGGCTTCAGTTGGGGATCGTCAGTTTTGAGGCGGCGCGGATTGCCGAGGAAGGCGGCTTGACGGTCATCATGGATCGCTGCGTCAAGATCGAGCATGGGCGCTACAGCGGATCGCTGCACTGGGTGGGGATGAACACCGAGATCATCAGCGCGCGGCGCGGGCGGCGCTATTTCTGAGCCGCAGGGGAAGCGGGATGGGGAAAAACGGTGTCTTCCTCATCCCGGCGTCTCAACGCTTCACTGTTTGATCGGCTTGGGCGGGATCACGCATAAAAAGACGAACGGCTGATCGGTCAGGTTTTCGAACTGGTGGCGCTCCATGCTCGGAATGTAGACCGAGTCGCCTTCGCAGACCTCATCGAAGGTGTCGCCGAGCATGACGCGGGCTTTGCCCTGCAGCACCAGCACGCCGTGATCGTGGGCGTGTTCGTCCAGGCTGCTGAAACCGCGCGGCGGGATGGTGAAGACGCGCATCTCGAAATTGTGCGCGCCGTCATCATGCCCGACCAAGACCTGTTTAGTCGCGTCGTTGCTGTTGTATGTGTAAATTTCCGTGTCTTGCCAGACCCACGCGCCGTCTGGCTGGCGGCGTCGAATGACCCCCATCGCGCTCATCCTTAATCCTTCATCTTTTCAAAGCATCTTGACTATAGCATGTTTTGCCAGTTTTGTGAGGGAAAGATCAGCCTGACCGCCAAATACCCTGACGATCCGTGATCCTGCGCCGCCCGAATCGCGCTACAATCATCGATATGCGAAAAACACTTCTCCCCATGCTGTGTCTTAGTCTGTGCGGACTGATTATCAGCGCGCTGATGCTTGGCGCGTCGGCGCTGCCCATCGTGACGGCGCAGACCGCGCCGGAGCCGTCGGCGTGCGGGCGGACGCTTGAGGCGCTCTGGACGGGCGCGACCAACGCCTGTATCAACAAACCCGACGGCTATCTGTGCAACGGCGGCGCGCCGCCGGCGGTCGAGCCTGAGGGCGCGGTCGCCAACGCGATTGCGCCGGTCGGGTCGCTGGTCGAAGTCGGGGCGGTCGAGGCGCTGCGCGCGCCGCCCTATGATGCCAGCGGCATCGGCGGGATTTTGTGGCTGCGGCGAGGCGCGCCCAGCCCGATCACGCTGCTGCTGGTCGGCGATGTGACGCTGCGCGATGCCGGGACGCCCGATGTGCCGCCCTGGAGCGCGCTGCTGATGTACACTGCGCCGGAGGCGTCGGACTGCGTCGATGCCCCGCGCAGCGTGTTGATCGCGCAAAGCCCGCTGACGCAGCAGGCACGGATCGCCATCAACGGCGTGTCGCTGCTGCTGGGGGCGAACAGCACGGCGCTGGTGCGGACTGCGCCAGGAGAGACGATCTTCACGGCGCTGAGCGGCATTGCCGCGCTGATCGTGCTGGGCGAACAGACGACATTGTGGACGGGAACCAGCATCAGCGCCCCGTATGCGCCGGATGACTACAGCGCCCCCATCGGGCGGGCGAGCGCGGCTGTCCCGCTCGATCCGGTGTATCTGGAACGGCTGCCGGTGGCGCTGTTCGACCGCCCGATCATCCTGCCGCAGCCGGGGACAGTGACGACACTGGGGGCGGTCAATCTGCGCACGGAGCCGAACACCGGATCGGGCGTGATCGTGCAGGTTCCCGGCGGAGAGCTGCTGTCGGTCTTGGGCAGCAGCACCGATGGGACCTGGCTGCATGTGCGCCGTCAGACGGGCGAGACGGGCTGGATGTTCGGCGAGCTGCTGGGGCGCAATCTGGGCGCGATCAACGCGCGCTACTTCCTGACGCCGCTGCCGCCGCAGCGGCTCGGCGACTTGGGACGGACGGCGCGCGTGCTGGGATCGGGCGGCATCACCGTGCGCTCAGGTCCTGATCCGATCTTCCCAGCGCTGGGGACGCTGCCGGGCGGGGCAGCGGTGACGCTGCTGACGCGCAGCCCTTACAGCCCCTGGGTCAAGGTCGATGTCGGCGGCGGAGTCACGGGGTGGGTGGCGGTGATCGGCTTGGAGACGCAGGCATTCATCGATGCGCTGCCGGTCGAGGTGAACGCGCCGATCCCGCCGACCGTCACGCCTGTGCCGGGCATGTTCGGCAATGCCTTCCCCGATCCGAATCTGCCGGGAAATTAGGTCGGAGTAATGAGGTGTGAGTGATGAGGGAGGAGCGGTGAAAAGCGTTTTTCCTTATCCCGCCTGACCTGCTCTTCACCAGCGATCCCAGTTTTCGGGCTGCGCTTCGTCGGACTGGCGCGGGTAATGGCGCGGATGACCGCTCAGCGACGGGATGAAATGATGATCGCTCTCCTCAAAGGTGACGCTGCGCCCGATCACGCGCCGCTGTGGAGACGCGATCAGCACCACATCCGACTCGATGGTGCGCCCTGGAAAGACCACCATCCCCGACCCGATGCGGCAGTTATGCCCAACCGCGCTGCCCAACACCACCTGCCCGACATCCTCCAGCTTGCCATCGATGTTGACGGCGCGGATCGGCTTCTGTTCGATCAGATTGAAGTCGGTGAAAGTGCTGCCCGCGCCGACGAAGCTGTTGCGCCCAATGACGCACATTTGCAGGCAGGTGTTCTGCGCGACGATGCTGTTTTCCATGATCGCGGTCAGGTAGAGCGCGGCGCGGAAGGGCAAAAAGCAGCCGCTGGCGACCGTGCTGAACATCAGCACGCAGCCATCATCAATCGAAACGCGGTCGCCAATCGTGCAGTTGTCGATCAGCACCCCGGGTCCGATGTGGCAGTTTTCGCCAATGCTGGTGGGACCGGTGATCACGGCAGTCGGGTGAATGACTGTGCCTTTGCCGACAGTGACGACATTCGAGGTGCTTAGGAGCTGCTTCTGCTCCAAAATCGCCTGCCAGAGCAGCCGCAGCGAGTAGAAATTGTGCGTCTTGACGTGGGTCAGGAAGCGCGCCGCCCGCCCGAATAAGCCATAGATGATCGACGCGAAATAGACATGCACCCAGCTTTCAATCGACAGCACCGCCCGCGATGTGCCATAGTGGGTCAGATCGCCCTGCTCCATCGTCATAAAGTCGGGGACGCTGTAAAAGCCCATCTCCTGCGAGTCGCTGGGGATGAGGATCGGCATGATGTCCGGCGTATAGCCATTTGGGAAATACCACAGATCGCAGAGCGCGGCGGGCGTCCCATCAGGCAGCCTGACGCGCTCAAAGCCTTTCGCCAGCGGCAGCGTGTAAGTGCGGAAGGCGGGATCATCCAGGCGGAAGGCGGCGCGGCAGGCGCGTTTGCTGGCGACAGCGCGATCCATGAAGTACTTGAGAAATTCGAGATCAAACCACAAGCTGTCGCGGTAGACCAGCGCCTGCCCCTGCACGCTGGCGATGACGCTGCGATTGAGGGGGAACGTGCCGCCCAGGTTGAGCGCTTTCTTGAAATAGCGCAGAAAAACTTCTTCATGATGCAGCTTGAGCGGCGCTGTGCCGATGGTCAGCGCGCTGGCTGCCTGATTGAACGGCGGGACGTGGCGCGTATCCTCGATGACATAGCGCAGCATCGGCATCATCCTTGATTGAGAAAATCGCGCATCGTCTGGTGGAAACGCTCCGGGTCGTCATTCATCGGAAAATGCCCGGATGTTTCGAAGATGGCGATCTGGCTGGACGGGAGATAGGTCTGCAGGACCTTGTACTGATGCGGCGAGACGATCCGATCCTCCATGCCGTAGACGCCCATGACCGGGACCGTGAGTTCGCGCAGCCGGTCGCGCAGATCGGTGTCATGCAGCGTGCCGATGCTTTCCAGAAACGACATGACGCTGAGCTTGGCGAAATCGTCCGCCAGCATCTTGCCGACGGTCTTGCCATCGCGGGAGATGATGTAGCCGTAGCCGCGCAGCAGCGGGCGCAGTCCGGCGCGGATCGGGGCGTACAGCACCGGCACAGCGTCGGCGATTTCGCGCCAGCCGTCCCAGGCGGCGAAGCGCAGCAGCGGGCTGAGCGCCTTGCCCTCAATCGGCGATCCGACGACAGCCACCTTGACGACCCGCCCAGGAAAGCGCAGCGCCGCCAGCAGCGAGACTGTCCCGCCCATCGAGTGTCCGACCAGCGGCGCTTTGGCGATGCCAAGCCGATCCATGAAGCTGCCGACGAGCGCGGCGAAATTGCTGACGGAGAAATCCTCGCTCTGATCGCCGGATTCGCCGAAGCCGAAGAAGTCGAGCGCATAGATTTTGAACTCGCGCCCTAAAACTTCCATTGTAGTGCGCCAGACCGCCCAGGAATTGAGCCAGCCATGCAGCAGCAGAACGGGGCGACCGCGACCGAATGTTTCGTAATGTACGATGCCCTGCTCGGTGACCAGTGTCGGCACAATCCCGTCCTGATAATGCGCAGAACGTGTTGAGGGGGAGGTGATGAGAGCTAAAGAGCGAGCCGGTCTTTCCTCATCCCTCACACCTTAGCGCTCTAATTAACTTTCTTCCATTTCCTCAAGGATGGCATAGAGCAGTTCGAGCAGGACAGCCTTGACGCTCTCTTTGTCCTTGGCGACGCACGGCAGCAGCTTGACATGATCTTCGATGCGCAGCGCGATGCGCAGATCGTCGGTGTTCCAGGCATCGGGCATGTCCTGCTTATTGGCGGCAATGACATACGGCGTTGAGGCGTAAGCGCGGAAAGTTTCGAGGATGCTTTTCGCTTCGCGGAAGGTCTCCGGCTTGGTGCTGTCTACCATGACGATGAAGCCGAGCATGCCTTCAGCGAGAACCTCCCACATGAAGTCGAAGCGGCGCTGACCGGGCGTGCCAAATAGGTACAGTACCAGATCCTCATCGACGGTGATGCGCCCGAAGTCCATCGCGACCGTGGTCGAATCCTTGACCATCTTTTCGGCGGCGGTGGTGATGCCGCGCTCCGTCGTGACCATATCGATCTCACTGATCGAGCTGATGAACTCTGTTTTACCGGAGCTGAACGGTCCGGTGATCACCATTTTAACGGTTTGGCTCGCCATATCTACTTAATCCCGTGAGTTCGTGTCGATTAAAGCTGACTGATGCGGTCGATGAGCTTTTTGACAGTCGGTTTCGAGACCTGCGTTTTGATCAGCGGCTTGCTGCTCACTCGTCCGGTGCTGCTCTCACGCGCTGCCGGACTCACCAGCTCAACCAGACCCGCCTGCTCCAGCCCGTAAACGATGCGGCGGATTTCGATCTCGGACATATTATTGGCTTTGGCGATCTGGCGGATCGTGTTTTTGGGATTTACAAACGAGACGACGCGCCATTCCTCAACGCTCAGATGGATGCCCTTGAACTTCTCGCGCGGGTTTTCAGGGAATTTGAGCGAGTAATCGAGATCGGGCAGATGTTTGTTCAGCTCTTCGATCTCTTTGATGCGTCTTGCGCCCTCGATGATGACATTTTCCAGGTCAATCGGGACGATGATCCGGTCGCCTGTCGGCAGGACATTGTCCTCAAAGGTGAAGGGCCCCTCGTGCCAGCTCAGCAGGTTGTAGACGATATCGAGCGTGTGCTGCTGGACGCTGGCGACGATCTCGCGCTGGCTGATGTAATTGGCGCTGATCAGGCGCAGCGCCAGCGCTTTATCGCTGGTGTTTTTGGCGCGCTCGCGGATCAGCTTGGCTTGATTGTCATTCAGTTTGCCGGTTTTATTCAGCACAGTCACCAGATCGCTGCCTTCCCCGCCCATCTGAGCGGCGATCAGCTTGCCGGTCTTGAAAGAAACGCGCGCACGCTCCGCTCCTGGCTTCATCTTTGCGCCGCCGATGGCGTCCTTTTCACCCGTGAGAATCCCCTCATAAATGAACAACGTGCCGGTTTTGCCAGCGAGGTTAATCAGATTAAGGAGCTGGGTCGTGCTAAAATCCCGTAAATTGCCCTTCAGCGGCATGGATTCCCCCTGCCTCTAAGTAAACGCAGCGGCTGGCGATAAACGCCGCCTGTAGATCGACACGGATGCTCTTAAGACCACATTGGCTGCAAATTATAACTTTCGCGCTCGGCATCGTCAATCGCCCAAAACGTTATCGGAACACCGCCGATCCTATGGGTAGTGTATTATAAATCGAATAGAGAAGACAATTGAGCCTTCAGGCATGGTCGGGGAGGGGCGCGATGTCGCTGCGGGCATTGGAGATGGGCATCAAAGCGGTGCAGATGGGCAGTCGGGCGGAAGGGGCGCGGCTGCTGCGCTATGCGCTCAAGCAGGACGGGCGATCCGCGACGCTCGACGGCGATCAGCGGGCGACAGCATATATCGGGCTGGCGGAGACGACCGACGATTTGGCGTCGAAGCGCGGTTACTATGCCGCCGCGCTTCAGCACGCCCGCGATCCCGGTCTAAGCGCCGAGATTCGCGCCCGACTCGGCGCGCTGATCGCGCCCGCGCGTTCAGCGATGCCGCCAGCGTCTCTCCCGCCGGAAGCGCCTGCCTCGTCCGCCAGCGTCAACGTCGCGCTGATGGTGGCGCGCGTGCTGGACGGCGCGTATGGCGCGGGGACGGCGGTCTTTGTGGAAGGCATGTGGGTGACGACGCGCCATGTGGTTGGCGGCGCGGCGCGGCTGACGGTCGAGCTGCATCAGCATGGTCAGATGGTGGCGGCGGTCACGGCATCGTCGCCGGATCACGATCTGGCGCTGCTGAGCATCGGGCATACACCGCCGGCATCGCTGCCAACCGCGGCGCTGCATGGAGACCGCGAGACGCCGCTGATCGCGCTGGCGTTCGATGGGACGGTCACGCTGGGCGCGTATCGCCCGACTCGGCGGACAATGGCGGCGCACTGGCTGCCGACCGACATCAAAGCACTGCCCGACGCCGGCGGCGATCCGCTCTTCGACGACTCCAACCGGCTGGTCGGGATCATGACGCTCAACACCGCGCGCAACGCCGATCACCTGTTCGCGGTCACTGTGGAGGCGGCGCGCGCCTTGATCGCGGCGTATCGTCAGAGCGGGGGGGCGGGGGTCTACTGTCCGTCCTGCGGCGTTCGGAGCGCGGCGCTGGCGGCGGGCTATGCCTACTGCGAGCGCTGCGGCGCGGTGGGGGCGGCGGCGCCGGCGGTGCGGCGTTCGCTGCCTGGCAGCGATCAGCCGTATCGTGTTGGCGGCGCGCCATGCGCGACCTGCGGGGCGATGGCGGGAAGTTACAAGGGGCGCTGTCTGCGCTGCGGCGGCGCGGCTTAAGCAGACGCGCCAGCTCAGCTTGAGCGCGTCTCGACCCGATGCACCGTGATCGGCGTTTTGCTCATCGGCAGGCGGATGTCGTGCTGCGTGACGGTGACGATCTCGGTGTCCGCCGGATCGCCGTCAGTGGTGATGTGGCGCTGCAGCTCCATCCCAATCGGGCGCGAGGCGAACAGCGCGATCATGCTCAGCGCCATCGCCAGCGGCAGCCGTGACCAGCGCTCGCCCGGCTTTGCGCCGATGGACGCGATGAACGCCGCGACGGTGACCATGAACGCCGTGGTGACCAGGTTCGTCCCGCAGTTGGGATGGATCGCCAGATGGCGCTCGCCCGACTGCAAGCGCTTGAGCGCATCGCGGGCGGCGGCTTCGACGGCGGTCGTCGGGATATTGCCGAACAGGACAAAGCCGGTCTGATCGCTGCGCCCTGCCATCGGAACCTTGACGCGGCGGCTGAGAAGGTGAATAGTGGCATGTTCCAGGCTGTGATTGCGGCGCGTCTGCCTGACCAATGGCAGAGTCAGCACTGGACGGGCGAGCGATGCCAGAGACGCGATCAGATTCACGGGATATTCCCTCCGATAACTTAAGGGGACTCGCCTGAGTCCCCTTTAACACTTTACCGCAAGTCCAGTTCAGCCCGCCACTGCCACAAAGTCGAGTTCGAGGCGGATTTCATCATCGACGCTGGCGACCTGCGGCGGCAGACGCGGGATGCTCACGCCCAGATCGGCGTAGTTGATGATCAGCGTCGCCAAGCCTTCGATGCGCGTCTCCGAGATCGGCGTGACCGATGCGGCAAACGTCACCGGCGTCGTCTTATCGATGACGGTCAGATTGCCGTCAATGGTGAAATTCAGCGGCTCACCGAACGTGATCGCTTCGGGCAGCCCGTTGAGGGCGGTCGGCATGAAGCGGCTGAATTCATACTGGTTGGTGTTGAGGATGAAGCCGCGCACGGCGCGGTCGCGGTTGCCGTCGTCCGTCACCAGCGTGCGCAAATTGACCACAATCTCGCCGATCTGGGTCTTGGACGGGTCAGCAAAATCGACGATCAGCTGACCGCCGACTTGATTGGTCGTGCCGACGACAGTGAAGGGATTGTTGTTGAGGATTTCATCGATGACGAAGCGCGCTTCCGACTCCTCCGGGACGATATTGAACAGGACGCCCGCCGCCGCCGCTTCCACCTCCGCGCCCGATGCGCCCTCGCCGTCCGGCGGTGTGGTTGGCGCAAGCGTCGAGACGACCTGGCTGATGTCAGTGCTGGGTTCGCCCGATCCGCCGATGAAAAAGGTATAGAGAAACACAGCAGCAGCAGCAACCACCGCCAGAACAACTACACCCATGACAATCCGGACTATCAAGCCCATACGATACAAGCTCCTGTCTGACTGCATAGATACTCCGTATCATAAACCGAAACGCCCTGCAGCGGGGGCGATCTCATCCAATTCTGAGCGGAATTTTACAATTCTATAAAACCGGTCTGCTCAGCCGCCGGTGATCGGACCGGGCGATGGGCTGATCGGTTCCGGCGCTGACCCTTCCTCGGATGTGACGACGATGACTGGCGTCGGCGTCAGCGGGAGCGTCGGTTCGGGGGTCTGGGTGATGAATCCGGCGGGCGCGCGCGTCGGGACGCGCGGAGTCGGAATGTCCGGCTGCGGCGGCAGCGTCGGGATCGTCTGCCCCGGCGCGAGGACGGATGCGCCGAACGGGTAATTGAGCTGCGCGCGGCGGTTGAACTCGGCGCGGATGGCGTCGAAGTTGTCCGCTGGCACGGCATCGAAGAAGGCGTGAGGCGCGAGGCGGGCGATCTCGACCCCAAGCTGCGGCATCAGGTCGCGGTATGCCAGCGCCGTCAGCGCAATCGACTCGCTAGCGGGGATCATGTAGATCAGGCGCGTATCGCTGATGACGGTCGGGCGGAAGCGCGTCCAGTACAGCCGAAGCGCGTCGAACAGCCATTCCGCGCCGAGATTGGGCGCGATCAGCAGGAAATGATAGCGGGGATAGGCGACCTGCATCCGCTTCTCAGTCCTCGGTCTTGGGATCGAAGGCGTCGCGCAGCCCGTCACCGATGATGTACAGACACAGCACGGTCACGAAGATCATCAATCCAGGGACGAAGACCAGATGCGGCCCGCGGCGGAACATCTGCTGCGCGTCGGTCAGCATGTTGCCCCAGGTTGCGGTAGGCGGCTGCACACCCAGCCCCAGGAAGCTCAAGCCCGACTCAGTCAGGATCAGCCCGCCGATCCCGCCCGCCAGCGCCAGCGCGGTATAGCTGAAGATATTCGGGACGATGTGGACGAACATGATCCGCAGCGCGCTTGCGCCCATCGCCCTGGCGCTGAGGATATAGTCCATATTCTTCAGCTTGAGCGTCTGCCCGCGCATGAGGCGGGTTGCGCCCGTCCAGCCGATCAGACTCACGATCAAAATCAGCACCTCCGCCGACGGTCTGAGCGCCGACGACAGGATGACCAGGATGAACAGCGACGGGATCGAGTCGAGCGTAGTGATGATCCAGTTCATGATGTCATCGAACGCGCCGCCCCAGTAGCCCGCCATGACGCCGAAGGTCGTGCCGATGGTGAGCGAGAAGAGCGCGCCGAAGAAGCCGATTCCCAGCGACACCCGACCAGCGTGGAGGATGCGGGCGAACTGATCGCGCCCGATCTTGTCCGTGCCGAGCAGGTTGCCGGGCGATCCGATGGGCAGAAAGCCCTGCGTCGGGTTGGTGGCATTCGGATCGATCCCCATCGCTCCGGTGATGACGGGCGCGAATACCGACAGCATCGCCAGGATGAACAGGATCGACAGCGCGACCAGCGTCAGCCGGTCGCGGCGCAGGCGGCGCAGTCCGCGCGCCATCAGCGATTCGCGGCGCCGCCTCGCGCTCAGTTCGAGATCGATCACGGATAACCGTGCAGATGGTGAGGGAGCTGCGGTGGTCACTGCGGGTTACTCCAGCCGAATACGCGGATCGATGATGCCGTAGAGAATGTCGGAGATCAAGTAGCCGATGATCGTCGCCAGCGCCGCATAGACCGTGACCGCCATGACGACCGGATAGTTGCGCTGGCTGACGGCGGCAATCGCTTCGCGCCCGACTCCAGGCCACGAGAACACCGTCTCCGTGATGACCGCGCCGCCGAGCAAGCCGGTCAGCGCCGGACCCAGAAAGGTCGCAATCGGGATCAGCGCGTTGCGCGCGCCGTGCTTGAACCAGACGACGCGCTCGCGCAGTCCTTTGGCGCGGGCGGTGCGCATGTAATCCTCGCCCATGACATCGAGCATCGAGGCGCGGGTGAAGCGCGAATAGCCCGCGATCAAGCCGGTCGAGAGGATGAAGGTCGGCAGGATCAGATATTCGATCCGCTGGTAGACCGGCGGACACGAGTCATCCATCGTGACGCGGCAGCGCCCCTGCATCGGCAGCAGCCCAAGCTGACTCCCCAGCAGCAGGATCAGCATCAGACCGAGCCAGAAGCCGGGGATGGCGTCAAACACCACCGCCAGCACACGGGTCAAATTGTCGAAAATGCTGCCGCGCCGCACCGCCGCCAGCACGCCAATCGTGATGCCGACCGACGCGCCGATCAGCAGCGCCGAGATGCTCAGTTCGAGTGTCGCGGGGACGCGCTCGAACAGCACATCCAGCACTGGTCGGCGGTGGGTGAACGAGATGCCGAAATCGCCGCGCAGAACGCCGCGCCGTTCGCCGGGCGGCTCCGGCACGCCGTCGCCGTTGGCATCGAGCGGGATCAGGATGGCGGTGTCGGCGATCCCGTCGCCGTCAGTGTCGCGGCGCATCCAGTCATCGCCGATCAGCCAGCGCAAATACTGCACCAGCCAGGGATCGTTGACGCCGAGACGCGCTTCAAGCCGCTGGCGCTCCGCCGCCGAGATGCGCGGATCGAACGCCAGCGCCGCGACCGGTCCGCCGGGCGCGGCAGTCATCAGCAGGTAGGAAAGCAGAGTGATCCCGAACAGGATCGGGATCGATTGCAGCAAACGCCGGACGACATACTTGACCATCGGGACGATTGATCCGTAAACGGACGAGCCACAAAGAAGAAAAAATGGGGGCATAGACGTGAATCCATGCCCCATCAGTATAGCTTATTTTTAGCGAGTCAGTTGATATGACCAGGCGTCGATGTTCCAGTACAGGCTGTACTCGGTCGGCGCGAAATTGACCAGATCGCCGCGCGCGACCGACGGCACGATGCTGACGTTGATGAAGAACCAGGGCAGATCGTCATGGATGATCTGCTGGAATTCCTCATAGTATGCCTTGCGGACTTCGGTATCGCAGTCGGGGACGGTGCGCGCCAGTTCGAGCAGTTCGGTCGCGCGGGGGTTGTTGTAGCTGCTGACATTGAAGCCCGCGCCAACCACATCGCCGGCTGGGGTGAACAGGTCGGTGAATTCGTCGGGGTTCTGCGGGTCGAGACCGAAGAACAACACGGCAGCGTCGAATTCCTGGTTGAGGAATTTCTCAACCATCGCCTGGAATTCGATGATCTCAAGCTGCATGTCGAAACCGGTGGCGCGCAGTTGATCCTGCATGATCAACGTGGACGCATCGACCGATGGGTTGCCGCTGAAGGTGGTCAGCGTGAAGGACAATCGGGTGCCATCGTCGGCGTAAAGCGCGCCCTGCGCGATGCGCGGCGTTGCGGGGTTGTTGTCGTGGTCGATCCAGCCGGCTTCGTCGAGCAGCGCGGCGGCGGCTTCGGGATCATAGGGCCAGGGCTGCACGCTGTCCGGGTATGCCCATGACTGCGGCAGGATCGGACCCGCCACCGGGAAGCCCGTGCCGGCGAACGCGCCCGCGTTCAGCGCGGCGTGGTCAATCGACATGGCGAACGCCTGACGGACGCGGACATCGCCGAAGATCGGGTGATTGCCCTGGTCGATGGGGCTGCCGTCGGCATCCAGACCGTTTCGCGGGTTGGTCGGGTCAGCCAGATTAAACGACAGGAACTGCCAGCCCGCCGACGGACCCTTGTGCATCTGAATTTCGCCGGCGTCCGCCAGCGCTTCCAGCTCGGCTTGGCGGTCTTCAGGGACGCTGGGGATGATGGTGAGATTGCCAGCCAAGAACTCCTCCACCTCTACTGTCTGGCTCGCCAGCATTCGCATGATCCAGCCCTGCGGCACGACATAGCCTAACTGGGCATCGGCGTAATTCTGATTGGCGACTAGGGTGACCTGTTCGCCAGGGCGGAAATTGCCGAAGTCGAAGGCGTCGGCGGTGACCGTCGGCGCAAGATTCCACGGGCTGTCATTCATCTGCGCGTAATCCGTGCCGAACAGCTCGGTGAAGACGTGCGACGGGATCGGCGGGATGCTCGACGCGACGTTGATCGCTGTGCAGGTCGGCGCGACGAACGTGATCACGACCGTTTTCGGATCGGGCGCTTCCACGCTCTCGACCGTCACGACCGCGCTCGCCAGGGGAGTGTTAATCTGCCCGCTGACAATGGCATCGTAGGCATACTTGATGTCCATCGATGTGAACGGCGTGCCATCGCTCCATGTCCAGTCATCGCGGATGGTGAAGGTATAGGTGCGCCCATCCTCGCTGATCGTCCAGTCGGAGGCAATCGCGCCCGCCGCGCCCGGCACGAACGCGCCCGTGAACGGATCGATGCCGATGAACGCCGGGAAGATACGCGCGACCACCGCCGAAGAACCGCCGTCATTCACCAGGAGCGGGTTGAATGTCGTCGGATCGCCGCCGAAATTCGGGTAGATGATGGGAGCGCCTTCGCCCGCGCCCAGCGTCTCCTGCGCCGACGCCGGCATGACCAGCGCAGTGAGGAGCAGCATCGCCAACAAACCTGCTAATCGTTTCATGATAAACTCCATTCTACCATAACAAGCGCTGCCAGACGTCATTGTACAGGGTAAACGCGAGCGCTGTGTAGTGCCGAATGGTCGTCATCCGGCATCTTCATCCAACACCTCTCTCATCCCAGGATGGTTCAGTCTTTTCAGCCGGTTATAATGTGGGGACAATGATAGTCAGCATAACGAAAGTCGGTTTTATGACAGATGTACGCTATCCCATGCTCATGCTGCCCGCGCTCAAGGTCAAGGTGTGGGGCGGGCGCAGGCTTGAAACCATGCTCGGCAAAACGCTGCCCGACGACTCCCCATACGGCGAATCGTGGGAGATTCATGACAGCGCCGTGATCGAAAATGGCGCGCTGGCAGGGCAGACGCTTGGGGACGCCGCAAAAGCCCATCCGGCGGCGCTGCTCGGCGACAAGCATGATCCGGCGGCGGGTGTGCCGCTGCTGGTGAAATTTCTGGATGCCAATGAGTGGCTCTCCGTTCAGGTGCATCCCAACGATGCGCAGGCAAAGCAGCTCGAAGGCGAGCCGCGCGGCAAGACCGAAGCCTGGTATGTGCTGCACGCCGATCCGGGCGCAAAGCTGGTGATCGGCGTCTATCCTGGCACGTCGAGCGCGGAGATGGCGCGCGCCATCCGCGAAAACACGCTCGAAAAGCTGTTGGTGTATCAGGACGTGACGGCGGGGGATGCGCTGTTCATGCGCGCCAACACGATCCACGCGCTCGGACCGGGCGTGCTGATCTATGAGATTCAGCAGTCATCCGATCTCACCTATCGGCTCTACGATTGGGGGCGGGTCGATCTCGATGGCAAGCCGCGCGCGCTCCACATCGATAAAGGCGTGCAGGTTGCCGACACCCAGCTGCTGCCGTCGATCCGGCGCACAGGGATGCAGACTGGCGCCGAGGAGGTCGAGATCGCCTCCAGCTCCTTCTTCAACGCCGTGTTGCACCATGTGCGCGGCGCAGATCGATCCGTCGAGATGGGCGGGACATTCCATCTGCTCACCTGCATCGACGGCGCAGTCACTGTGCGCGCCGAGTCGGGCGAGCCGATCACACTCAGCAAGGGGCGCTCAGCCTTCATGCCAGCTGGATTGGGGCGCTTCACGCTGTCCGGGACGGGGGATGTGCTGCGGGCGTGGTGATCACACCCGATCCACCGTCCGCCCACTGGCGATCAGCCCCGCCGGACGAAAGAGCAGCACCAGGATCACGATCCCGAACAAAAATGCCTGACGGAAGGCGAGCAGATCGCTCGGCAGCACGAACTGCAAGCCGACGTTGAGGAAGCCGAGCAGAAATCCGCCGATTGCCGCTCCGGTCAGGCTGCCCATGCCGCCGATGACGATGGCGACGAACGCCACCAGCACCGGAGTCGTCCCGACATCGGCGGTCACCGTCCCGACTCGCCCCACCCAGAAGATCGCCACCACCCCCGCCAGCAGCCCGCTGATCGCAAACGCCGCCGCGATGATCCGGCTCGCGTTGACTCCCAGCAGACATGCCATCGTGAAGTCGTCGGCGGCTGCACGCAGCCCAATTCCCAGCCTGGTGCGCGTCAGAAATGCCACCAGCAGCGCCAGCAGCACAAGGCTGACGACCAGGCTGATCAGGTCGCGCTGCGCGAAAAAGACCGCCCCGATGCGCACATTGTCGGTGAACAGCGCCGGCATCGGCACGCCCTGCGGACGCGGCGAGATGAACAGCAGCGCCGCATTTTGCAGCAGCGCGCTCAGTGCAAACGACGTGATCAAGCCCGTGTTCGGGTCAGCGCTGCGGACGGGTCGAAAGGCGATGCGCTCCGTCAGGATGCTGGTGATCGCGGCGAGCGCGATGGCGATGCCGACGACGATCAGAAACGGGATCGGCGTTGGATTGAGCAGAAACAGCGTGTATCCGGCGACCAGGATCAGCTCGCCATAGGCGAAATTGACCAGCCGCAGGATGCTGTAGACCAGCGACAGCCCCAGTGCCATCAGCGCATACAGCCCGCCTAGGCTCAAGCCGCTGATCAGCCACTGCACAAGCAGCGTCCCGGCGTCCATCTAGCGCCTCCCGCCTAGATAGGCGGCGATCACGTCGGGATTGGCGCGGACGGACGCCGGATCGCCTTCGGCAATCGTCCTGCCGTAGTTCAGCACATGCAGCCGGTCGCACAGGCGCATGATCAGCCGCATATCGTGGTCAATGATCAGCAGCCCGCAGCCGTCGGCGCGCACGATCCCGATCAGGATATTCAGCAGGGAGTCGCTTTCGCTCTCGTTGAGTCCGGCGGCGGGTTCGTCAAGCAGCAGAAACGGCGGCGCGGTCACTAGGGCGCGCGCGATCTCAAGCCGCCGCTGCTCACCATAAGGCAGCGACTCGGCGGTCTGGCGCGCGCGGTCACTCAATGCGAGCCGTTCCAGCGTGGCGTGAGCCAGCTTTGAGGCTGCGCGGCGGGATTGCCCAGCGGCAACGGCGGCGGCTTCGACATTTTCCAGCGTCGTGAGCTGCTTGAACAACCGGATCGTCTGAAATGTCCGCCGAATGCCGTGATGGGCGATGCGGTGCGGCGGCAGCCCGCTGATTCTGCGCCCGCTGACGTATATCTGCCCGTTCGTCAGCGGCACATAGCCGGTGATGGCGTTGATCAGCGTTGTCTTGCCGCTGCCATTGGGTCCGATCAGCCCAACGATCTCGCCCCGCTGCAGCGTCAGCGAGACTGCATCGAGCGCGCGCAGCCCAGCAAATTGGACGGAAACGGTGTCGATCTGGAGGGAGTTGGTCATGGCGATTAGTATAACGAGGTCGGGTGAGCCGCGGCAACCACAGCACAGAACCGAGATGAGGATTATGGTCTTGGCGTCCTTTGCATTTACGGTAGAATATGAACAAAGAGTCGGACTGCTGCGCGGTGACGACATAGACAAGCGCAGTACAGTCGAACCGGATAGATCGTATGTGAATAACGGGACGAGCATTCGCGTTCCGCGGACAGCACCGCGCGAGAGAAAATGAGTCAGCAATGAGCCGCGAAATTTCGATCACATTCATGAGCGGACCCCTCGACGGCAAGACCCAGCGCTTCGATCAGCCGAAGATCGGCGACGAGTGCGTCTTGCGCATCGGGCGGCGCGAAGGCTGCGAAATTCACCTGCCGTTTGACAATCAGGTCTCGCGCATTCATGCCCATCTCGGCTGCAAGTCCACGCCTGTAACCGCCAGCGACTCGGTGACAGAGCCGTATGTGCTGTATTTCTGGCTGGAGGATATGAGCAGCCGCAACGGGACGTTTATCGAGCGGGATCGTAAGCCGCTCTATGGGCGCGTCAGCGTCCGTCCGGGGACGCTGTTTCGCATCGGGCGCACCTGGCTGCGGCTCGACGTGCCGATGTCGGTCTGAGATCATGCCCCAATCTCAACCGCGTTCCCCGACCGCGATCTGATCGTGCTGATGGCGTCCGCAGGATTTGATCGGATCGGGATAGCGCGCGGTGACGCGCGGTGATACGCACGCTCATTCAGCCGTCCTTGATCAGCGGCGCGCGCGGCGGGCGTCGTCGTCAAGATCGGCGATCATGCTGTCGGTCAGTTCGCCATCCTGAGTCAGGCGGATGGACATTGGCGAGCCGTCCTGATCGGCAGCGGGGGCGCGTTTGGGCTTTTCCGAGTCGAGGATGGCGCGCTCGCGCTCCAGCTCGCGTTCGATGGCGCGCTCGCTGCATGCTGCGCCGAACGCTTCGGCTGCGTTTGCCACCAGCCCGATCCCCCAGAAGAACATGACCATCAGGGGCCAGGGGAAGGGTACATCGCTGCTGATCATCGGCACATCCTGAAGGTTAAGCACGTCCACCACGCTGGGCATGGCGAAGAGATAGATTGCCCAAAACATCAGGTTGATCATAACATAGACGCCGAGATGCGTGAAAAATTCGACGCGCTTCTGGATCGGCGCTTCGAGGCGGCGGCGCACCCGCTTCAGGTCATTTCGGCTGGCGGCTTGCGCCCAGTTCACGCCAAATTCGCGGCGGTAGGCATCGCGGATGACACGCAGCCGGTGAGCGGCGCGCTTGCCTGTCTTGTAATGGGTCTCGACCGCATCCGACACCAACCCTGCGCCCCATCCAAATGTGATGAAGATCGGCCAGGGGAAGGAAGCCACTTCTGTGGGGATGCTCGCAAAGAGACTCCCGCTCGACACGCTCAAATAAATCAGCCAGAGAAAGATGTTGATGAACACATAGGTGATGGCGTGACGGTTGAATTCCTCGCGCTTCTTGATCTGGCGCTCAATGCGCTTGCGGGCGGCGGACTCGTCGTCCTCCGGCGCAGTGTCCAGATCAGCGCCGCCGAACACATCCTCGACTGCATCGCGGATCGATTCGCCGACTTTTTGTAAAGCGTCCTCAACCGACTGCGATACGGTTGGGGAATTGGGCTTGGGTTTGCGTCCGGGCGGCGCGCTGTTGCGCTTGGCATCGGCGTGCGGCTTGCCGCCAAGCTGGTAGATTGCCGCGCTGATGTTCCCAAAATCGAGCGACGCCTCCACGACGCGGCGCGGCATCCCGCCCGGCGTTTTGTCGTGAACCGGCGACTCGATTGAGGGCGTCGGTGTCTGAATCGTGGGCAGGTCTTCGCCAGCAGGGACGGGCAGGGCGGCGCGCATCTGATCGCGGGCGGCATTGAGCTTGTTCAGGTCAGCATCGCGGACGGCGGCGGTGAAGGCGCTGACCATCTCAGCCGCGCTCGCGTAGCGGGCTTCCGGGTCTTTCGCCAGCGCGCGCATCAGCACGGCATCGACGGCGGGCGGGATGGCGGGATTGATCGTCGATGGCGCAGGCGGCGGCGCGTAGATATGGCTGTGGATGACAGCAAACGGCGTATCCGCGCTGAACGGAAGCTGCCCGGTGACCAGCTCATATAGGACGATGCCGAGCGAATACCGATCCGTGCGCGCCGTGATGTCGGCTTTGCCCTGCGCCTGTTCAGGGCTGATGTAATTGGGTGTGCCGAGCAGCAGATCGTGGCTGAGCGAGCTTTCGCCGCTCTTGACCACGCGCGCCAGCCCGAAATCGGTCAGGTAGGGGACGCCGGCGCTGTCGATCATGATGTTGGACGGCTTGATGTCGCGGTGCAGCACGCCCTGCCGGTGCGCGTAATCGAGCGCGTCGGCAAGCGGCGGCATCAGCTTGAGCGTCTCGTCCAGCGAGAGCGTCTTGTTCGTCAGTACGTCCTTGAGCGTTGTCCCTTCGATGAACTTCATCACCAGGTACGGCTGCCCTTGATACTCATCGAAGTCATAGACTGGGACGATGTGTGGGTGATCGAGCCGAGCGACGATCTGCGCTTCGCGCGCGAAGCGCGCCAGAAACGCCTCGTCCTGGATGAACATCGGATGCACGACTTTGACCGCGACATAGCGATCCAGGCGTGGGTGATAGGCTTTATAGACCGTCGCCATCCCGCCGTGACCCAGTTGGGCGATAATTTGATATTGTCCGAGCGTTTGTCCGATGAGCGACACCATGAATGCGAGTCCCCCCAGATTAGGGCGTATGTTACTTTGATTGTACCGCGAGTGCGTCCAATTTTAGACGTATTCGTCCCGAGAGTAGGCGCGGCGCGGCGCGGCGTCGTCGTCTTGATCTCGACGGTTGCGCTCTGCGTTGGGTGCATCCGCGCTGCGATCATCCAGCTCGATCAGTTCGCCGTCATCGCCAAGGGCGTATCGCGGGACAGGCTCGGCGCGCTTGGGCTTGTCATCCGGCATGATCAGGATGGTTTCGGGTTCGCGCTTGCGCTTCTCAACGGCGTTCTGATCCAGATCGAACCAGGAGCGGCTGAAGCGAAAAACAAACGGAAAAAAGATGAAGAAGATCAGCCATCCGTTGAAGCGGAAGATCAGCGCAATGATGATCAAACCGATCAACAGCAGCAAGGCTTTGCGAGCGCTGTCTGAAAGTTGGAAATTGCCGTTATGCCCCCACCACATCGTCCGACTCTCCGTGTCACCTCTTTCTACACTTAATTATACGCGAGGATGGCGCGCAGGGTTGCGCAGCCGCGTATGGGCTTGGGGCAGGCGCTTCAAAAAGTCAGCACGCAGGTGAGCCGCGGGTTCTCTTGTTTGAAGCGGCTGCCCTGGCTCATCCCGCCGTAAAATTGCGGAGAGTCGGGGCGCGGCATTATAATCGGAGTAACAAATCTGAAAGCGGGCTGTGTATAGAGGTGTATTGATGGCAGTCGAGATGAGCGTTCGACCGGGTCCGGTCGCGCAGATGATCATCGAGCGGGATAACGCGACCATGTCCGGGTCGATGACGCCGCGCTATCCGTTCGTGATAGCGCGGGGCGAAGGCGCGCATGTGTGGGATGTGGACGGCAACGAATATATCGACTTTGCCGCCGGAATTGCGGTCAACTCAACCGGACACTGCCACCCTCGCGTGGTGGCGGCGATCACCGAGCAGGCGCAGAAATTCATCCACATTGCCGGGACGGACTATTACTACGAGGTTCAGGTGCGGCTGGCGGAACGGCTGGCGGGGATCGCGCCGTTCGCCGATCTGGCGCGGGTCTTTCTGTGCAATTCCGGCGCAGAGTCGGTCGAAGGGGCGATCAAGCTGGCGCGCTGGTACACGGAGCGCCCGCACATCATCGCCTTCTACGGCGCATTTCATGGGCGGACGCTTGGGGCGCTCTCGCTCAATGCCAGCAAAGTCGTCCAGCGCGATGGCTTTTTCCCGCTGCTGCCGGGCGTCCATCACATCCCGTACAACAACCCGTACCGTTGCGGGCATATGCGGCGCGAGGAGGACTGCCGCGCGGCCTGCCTGTGCGCCAGCTACCTTGAGGAGATGGTCTTCAAGCGCCTCTTCCCCGGTGACAGTGTGGCGGCTCTCATCATCGAGAGCATCCAGGGCGAGGGCGGCTATCTCGTGCCGGATACGCGCTTTATGCAGGAGCTGCGCGCCATCTGCGACAAATACGGCATTTTGCTGATCGCGGACGAAGTGCAGAGCGGCATGGGACGGACGGGCAAATGGTGGGCGATTGAGCATTACGGCGTCGAGCCGGACATCGTCTGTTCAGCCAAGGGCATCGCCAGCGGGATGCCGCTTGGGGCGATCATCGCCCGCAGCCACCTGATGACTTGGCCCCCTGGCGCGCACGGCACGACCTTTGGCGGCAACCCGATCGCGTGCGCGGCGGCGCTGGCGACCATCGACCTGATCGAAGCCGGCATGATGGACAACGCGGCGGAGCAGGGCGCGTTCATCTTGGACGCGCTCGAAGAAATGCGCCCGCATCATCCGTCGCTGAAATACGCGCGGATTCAGGGCAAAGGCTTGATGGTTGGGGTGGAGCTGGTGCTGGATGAGGCACGGACGCCGGCGGGCGCGCTGCGCAACGATGTCGAGCTGTTCGCCTTGCAGGAAGGACTGCTGATTCTGGGCGCAGGGACAAGCACGCTGCGCTTCTGTCCGCCGCTGATGATCGCGCGGGCGGATGTCGAAGCGGGCTTGGAACGCCTGGATCGGGCGCTGACTCAGGCGGAGCGCAAAGCCGGACTTTAGGGGGACAGTGATGAGGGATGAGTCAAACGGGATGAGGAAGGAACTCCGTCCCCCTTTATCACTCAGCGCTATGTCATCGCTATGTTGTCAACTGCTTGCGTGAACGCGGCGGCGCACTACAATATAACCGCGTATCTTAAATAAAGGGAGTGACTCACCATGCGTAAACGTGTGCTGCTGCTCGCCCTGATCGCGCTCATGCTGCCATCGATGGCATTCGCGCAGGGGACGACCATCACCTTTTTGACCCCGCCCTGGGGCGTGCCGCCAGACGCCGACGCGCTCGCGGCATTTCAGGCGGAGACGGGGATCACGGTCGAAATTCAATCGCTGCCGATGGATCAGTTGTTCAGCCGCGTGCAGGTGGCGGCTGCCAGCGGACAGGAAGCCGCAGATGTGATCTTCCTCTCCGAGGAAGCGCCCTCCAACATCGTCGCGACCGGCAACATGCGCCCGCTCAATGACTACATCGCTGCCACGCCGGAGCTGAACATCGACGACATCGACCGGCTCGATTTTTGGACGCTCGATGGGCAGGTTTACGGCATCACGACCTATGTTCAGTTAGTGATGATGGATTACAACGCCGCTAAACTGGCGCAAGCCGGCTTCGATGCGCCGCCGACGACCTGGCTCGACTTGTGGAACATGGCGACGGCGATCAAGGCGGAGGGGATCGATCAGTATCCGGTGACCTTCGGCGCGATTGACTGGTCATGGTACTTGATCGCGCTCTCGATGGGCGATCCGATGTTCGACAGCAACCTCAATCCCGTCTTTGCCGATCCAGGGTCGAAGGCGCGCGAAGCGATGGACTACCTGCTCAGTCTGTTCGGCAGCGAGGTGATCAGCCCTGAACTGCTGAGCGGCTCAACCACGCAGCACCAGCTTTTCTGGAGCGGATCGGGTGTCTTCCATCAGGGCTGGCAGGGATCGGTGCGCGTCGGCAACAATCCCGCTGTCTCGCAGCAGGCTCCCCATGTCGCTTACATGCTGCTTCCCGAAGTTGGCAATACGTGGAGCCTGGACGCCGCGATTGGCATCGCCGCCAATTCCGACGCGCCCGATGCAGCGTGGGAGTTCATCAAATGGTATCTGGGCGAGGATAATCAGATCGCCATCTACAATGCCGTCGGGCTGATCCCGTCGCGGCTGTCGGTGCAGGAGGCGCTCAATGCAGCCGGCGCGATTGAAGGCTATGATGTGATCGTGGCGCAGAGCCAGCGCGTTAATCAGCTTCCGCGCTACGTGCTGTGGTGGGGACCGTTCACCAACTTCGTCAGCAGCTCGATCTTGCAGGCGGCGCAGGCGGGGAATGTCAGCGCTGATGCGGTGATCGACGCGCTGGCGGAAGCGTGGATCAATCTGCGCGCCGAATACCAATAAGCGCGCTGCGCGCGGCGGGGATGGGCGCGCGCCTGTCCCCGTGTTTACTCTGCTGCTGCGAAATGAACAAACCATGACTCTGCGTTCCTTTGAAGACCGCGTTTTCGTGCTGGCGGTGCTGCTGCCGATTGCGCTGCTGGTCGCCGCGCTGATCTACGTGCCGGCAGTAGACACCTTGCGCACCAGCCTGACCAATCGCAATCTGCGCCAGCCGAACCGCCCGATTGAGTTCGTCGGGCTGAGCAACTATCAGCGCCTGCTGACCGGAAATGAAATGTGGCAGGTGACTGAGCGCAGCCTGACCGTGGTCGCGCTGACGCTGCCGCTGGAGCTGGCGCTCGGCTTGGGCGTCGCGCTGCTCTTGAATGAGAGATTTCCTGGGCGCGGCATCGTGCGCACGCTGGTGATCCTGCCCTGGATGCTGCCGCCGGTGGTCAACGGCTTTTTATGGGGCTGGCTTCTCAATGGAGAATACGGCGCGCTCAACGGCTTGCTCTATCAATTCGGGCTGATCGATCAATACCGCTTCTGGCTGCGCGATCCGGCATCGCAGCTCACCTGGGTCGCGATTGTTCAGACCTGGACGCGCTTCGCCTTCCCGATGATCATCCTGCTGGCGGGCTTGCAGTCGATCCCAGTCGATCTGTATGACGCGGCGGAAGTGGACGGCGCGGGCTGGCTGGCGCGCTTTCGCTTCATCACCTTCCCGTTTCTGCTGCCCTCGTTTGCGATTGCGCTGATCGTCGAATTCATCGCGTCGTTTCAGATTTTCGACGTGATCTGGACGCTGACGGCGGGCGGTCAGACGGGCGGGGCGATCAACCCTGGTACGAAAACGCTCATGCTCTATAACTACGAACTGGTCTTTCGCGATCTGCGCATCGCGGTCGGGTCGGCGCTGTCGTATCTGATCATGCTGATGTCGCTGGCGGTCGGGCTGTTCTTCGTCGTGCGGCTGTATAACCAGGGGACAAAACGATGATCGCCTTGCCCTGGCGCAAGTGGCTGCGGCTGACGATCATCTACGCGCTCTGCGGCGTGGTGCTGTTCTGGGCGCTCGCGCCGATCTACTGGGTGATCGTCTCCAGCGTCAGCACGCGGGCGGAGCTGTACAGCGCGCCCTATAAAGTCTGGTTTCCGAGCGCGCCGACGCTGCAAAACTACGTCGATCTGTTCACAACCGGTCCGCGCTACCGCGACGGCGGCTTTCTGCCGACAGCGGACCTGATGGGCGCGGGGATGCGCAACAGCCTGATCTACAGCTTGGCGACCGCCGCCGCTGTCACGATCATGTCCACCCTGTCGGGCTATGTGTTTGCGCGGATGCGCTTTCGACTCAAGGGGATGATCTTCTTCCTTTTCCTGCTGATGATGCCGCTGCCGATCTGGGTGTCGCTGATCGCCTTGTATTTCATCATGTCGCAGGTGGGCTTGGTCGATAACCTGCTCGGCTTGATCTTGATCACGACGACGCTGCTGCTGCCGCTCAATATCTGGCTGATGACGACTTACATCCGCGACCTTCCGCAAGACCTCGAAGATGCAGCGTTCGTCGATGGCTGCGGGCGCTGGCAGTTGATGGCAAGCGTCATCATCCCGCTGGCGCGCCCCGGCATGACAGCGGTCTTTTTGGTGGCGCTGCTCTCAGCGTGGAACAGCTTCCTTGTGCCGCTGATCTTCTCGACCACTGCGCGCTCGCAGCCGGTGACAGTCGTGCTGTCGTTCTTCATCGGGCAGTATGAGGTCGCTTGGGAAGCGATGAGCGCGGCGGCGGTCATGACGATGCTGCCGCCGATGCTGCTGGCGCTGTTCTTCCAGCGCTATCTGGTGCGCGGGCTGACGGTCGGCGCGGTGGCGGGGACTTGAGGCTCCCCGCCCATTTACAGCGCGCCGACTTAACTCACTCCGCCGACGGCGCAAAGACCAGCGTCCATCTGGTGCCGGTCAGCGGGGTGTCTGCTTGTGCCATCGCCATCGCTCCCGAAGGCATCATGCCGATCACGACGATCAGCGCCCATCCGCATTTCATGTGTCTCATTGGCGTTCCTCATTTGAATGGACAGACAAATATATCGCTTAAGACGGCGCTGCCCGCTGAATCGTTCCATGAAATCGAGCCGCTCTGATGTATGATAGTCCATCCGATCATGACAAGGAGATGAGATATCCGCGCCATGCAGACGACCGCTAACCGTTTTCAACCCGGCTTTGCCAACACGCCCGAAACCGATCCGACGCCCCTTCATGTCGAGGGGCGCTTTCCCGACTGGCTCTCCGGCGTGCTGGTGCGCAACGGACCCGGCACGTTTGACCTGAAGCATACGCGCTACCGCCATTGGTTCGATGGGCTGGCGCTGCTGCACAGCTTCGCTTTCGCGGATGGCGCGGTCACGTATACGTCGCGCTATCTGCATTCGCCTGCCTACCATGCCGATATGGCATCGGGCAGGATCAGCTTTCGCGGCTTCGCCTCCGACCCATGCCGGTCGCTGTTCAAGCGCGCCATGTCGCTATTCACACCGACGCCGGAGGGCATGAACGCCAACGTCAATATCACCCGCCTGGGCGACAACATCATCGCCATGACTGAGACGCCGATGGCGATCGCCTTCGATCCGCGCACGCTGGAGACGCTGCGCCCCTACGGTTACGATGATGGCAGGGAGGGGACGGAGCGGCTTCAGGGCAGCGTCACCACCGCCCACCCGCACTATGATCCGTCGCGGCGGCTGGCGTATAACTACCTGCTCCATTTCGGGATGCAGTCGCGCTATCAGGTGATCGCCATCGACGGCGGGACGCGCCGCCGCCTGGCGTCGATCCAGACGGCGCATCCGGCGTACATCCACAGCTTCGGCATGACCGAGCGCTATCTGATCCTGGTCGAATTTCCGCTGGTGCTGCCCAGCCCGCTGACGATCCTGCTGGGGGATAAGCCGTTCATCGAAAACTACCGCTGGCAGCCGGAGCGCGGCGCGACTTTTCACATCATCGACAAGGAAAATGGCAGCGTGGCGGCGCGGGCGGAGGCGGATGCCTTCTTCGCCTTCCACCACATCAATGCCTTTGAGCGCGATGGCGAGATCGTGGTCGATCTGAGCGCCTATGATGATGCGCGGCTGATCGACGAACTCCGGCTCGACCATCTGCGGAGCGCTGATCCGAAAATTACCACCGGACGGCTGCGGCGCTGTCGGATTCCGCTGTCCGGCGGGCGCGCAACCTATGAGACCATCGGCGCAGATGCAATTGAGCTGCCGCGCATCCACTATCGGGCGCATAATGGCAGGGCATATCGCTTTGCCTACGGCGCGGGGACGCGGAGCGCAGACGCCGATTTTCTGAATCAACTGGTCAAAATTGACACCGAGACCGGCGCAGGCGTGGTGTGGCATGAAGCGGACTGCTATCCGGGCGAGCCAGTCTTTGTCCCAACGCCAGACGGACGCGCCGAGGACGACGGCGTGATCTTGTCGGTGGTGCTGGACGGCGCGGCGGGGTCATCGTTCCTGCTGGCGCTGGATGCGCAGACCTTCACCGAGATCGCCCGCGCGCGGACGCCCGTCCCCATCCCGTTCGGGTTTCATGGGCAGTATTTCGACCTGTGAGGTAAAAGTGATGAGGAGAAAGTAATGAGGGATGATGCACAGCGCATCCCTCATTACTCATAACTCATAACTCTCTACTCATCACTGTCCTTAAAATCCCCGTCCAACCACCTGAGTCGGGCGGACAGTCACAGAATACATCAGCGGCAGCGTCACATCCATCTGCGGCATCCGCGCCGCGCTATACGACGGGTTCTCCCAGACGATCAGCGCGCCCCAGCCCCGCGCTTCTTCGTCGATGATGTAATTCGGGATCAGCACGCCCGTGTAGCGAAAGCCCTTGCGGAGCTGCTTGCTGGTGTTGATGTCGAAGTACCTGCCTTCGACCACGCCCTGCATGTAGTCCTCAATCGTCAGCGCGTCCGCGTAGCGGTAATAGCTCATCGGCGCGCTGCCTGCCACCATGCCGCGCAGATTGAGGCGGCGCGCTAAGTCGAAGCGGGCATCGATCAGCGTGCCGCCGACGCCCTGCCCGCGATAATCGGCATGGACGCACGACTCGACGCCGTACAGCCATTCGCCGTTTGGGTCATGGGTGGTTAGCCAGCCGTCGCCGGTGGTCTTGTACCACGACTCTAGATGCGGATGCGCCAGATCGAAGGCGATCCGCATACTGCACGTCAGCCCGATGACCTGCTCACCTTCGGGCAGCGCCGTATCGAGCGCGACGAACTGCCCTTCCGGGAAAATCTCCAGGTGGCGGCGGAACATGGCGGCGGTGAAGACATCGGCGGCGTCTGGAGTATCATCGCCATAGACCAGTCGGTAGAGCCGTTCCATCTCATCGGCATAGCGTGCCGCGCTCGGCACGATCTGAATGCTGTGATCGGCAGTCATGGTGTCCTTCACCGCGCCGCCAGGCGCGCCCCCTGTGCGGGCTGAATGAACGGCGCGATCCGCGTCTGCGGTTTGTATTCGGGTCGATAATCGGGGTTGTCCCAGCGAATCGCCACCGCCCAGTTGAGCGAGCGGGGGTCATATTCGTACTCCGGGATCAAGTGCAGCACCTTGAACCCCTTATGGAGCTGCTTGGACAGGTTGGTGTCAAAGCGGACGCCCGCCACCACCTCGCGGACATACTGCTGCGGCGACATCTGATCGGCGACCTTGTGATAGTCCATGATCATGCTGCCAGCGATCATGCCGCGCAGATTCAGGCGTTTGAGCAGCGTAAAGCGCGCGTCCATCAGCTTGCCGCCGACGCCCTGCCCGCGATAGTCGGGATGCACACATGTCTCCACGCCGTACATCCACTCGCCGTGTGGGTTGTGGGTGGTCAGTCAACCGTAGCCCGTCTCATCCGCCCAGGGCTTGAAGCGCGGGCGAGCGGGATCGAAGTTGATGCGCATGGACGCCGTGTAACCGACGACCTGCGGCGCATCGGGGATGGTCATATCAAGGGCGACGAACTGCCCTTCAGGGAAGATGCGAATCTGACTGAGAAATTCATCGACACGCGAGAAATGGTCGTAGTTGTAAACCAACTGCGACAGCTTATCCATCCCCTGCACATGCTCAGGGGTGGTGTTCCGAATGACGATCTGCCGCGCCGTTGAGGTCGCGGCGGTCTGTCTACCATCGTGTTGTTCGGTCGTGTACGCGACCATGATCAGGATACTCCTTCTATGCCAACAGATAACTGCATTATCAGGGTCTCAGCCCTGCTGAATGCCTAAAGCCAACACTTCCTGCGCTGCGCGCACGCCGGACAAATACGCGCCGTGAACCGTGCCGGCGGCATCGCCGGAGGCGGTCGCTTCGCCCGCCCAGTACAGCACATCCTCAGTCGGCTGCGCCAGCACCGCGCGCGCGCCGTAGGCTCCGGGCGGTTTGCTGCTGTAGCCGCCGAGCGCGAACGGGTCGCTTGCCCAGTCGATCCAGCGCGCGGACACAGGTTGAAGATCGCCGCGCTCAGTCTCAGCGCGCAGCGTCCGCAGCCCGGCATCGAGCGCCCCGGCTTCGCCCAGACTGCGCATCTGACGGGCGTAATCGCCGGTCACGAACGCCGTCCAGACCTGCCCATCGACCGCGTCATGCCCATACGAGGGCGTCCACCACATCGGCGGACTCTGCGCGCTGTAGAGCGCGGCGATCTCGCGCGGCAGCACCGGTTCACCAAAGCGGTAGATCAGCTTGAGCGCCGGAGCCATGTTGAGCGCCGCAACTGCTGCCTGCTTGTCCGAGGGCAGCGGCGGTTCAAAGCGGACATGCCCGCTTTGCAGCACCGCCAGCGGCAGCGTGATGATCAGACTCGCGCCCTCAAACTCACGCTCATCCGCCGTCAGCACGCGCACACCAGACCTGCTCCAGTGAATCTCCGTGACGACGGCATGGAAGCGGATGTCCAGCCCCTCTGCCAAGCGCGCATGAATCGTGTCGTAGCCGTCAAGGATGCGGTAGTCCCCAGAGCCAAAGCGCGTATCCGCCCAGTCGTCCAGCGCAGCGCGCGCGCTCAGCCGGTCGATCGACTCGCCGGCGGCGTTGGCGTAACTGCGGCGGACATACTCAAGCTGATCGGGGTTGAATCCGAGGCGGCGCAGATAGGCGTCGAGCGGCTGATCGAACGGCGCAATCGGGTGCGCAGCGAGCAGCTCCGGCGGAAAATTCCAACTGCGCGTGATGTCGAAATCCGGGTGAAGCCGGCGCGCCTCCGCCATCGTCCGTAGCGTCCCATCCGCCAGCCGAACCAGCGACTCATCGGTTTTCGTCCAATGGAGGGTGCGCAGCGTGAACCGCTGCGCCAGCAGTCAGGTCGGGGCGAGATCGCCGTGAATGAATTCCGCGCCCAGCTCAACCGGGTGAGACGCGAAAGCGCGGTCGGTGTGAACGCGACCACCGCAGCGATCACGGGCTTCCAGCACGATCACAGGTGAACCTGCATCATGTAAGCCGCGCGCCGCCACTAACCCTGCTGTCCCTGCCCCGATAATGAGGGTGACCATTTTTCGATCCTATGCGATCAAGCCCGTCTGATCGCGGTCCATCTGAATAACTATGCCTGCTATCAGCATAACGCAGCTTGAGAAATTGTCAACCACCTCGCACACTCATATGCGCCTTGTCGAAAACTCATCATCGGTCAAGGCTGCGCCCTTACGATCAGCGCGAAATTTTAGCGCAGTCTTGGTTCAAAAGATGAGGAGCTAAAAGATGATGAAGCGATTGGTCATTCTGATGGCGCTGGCGGCAGTCGTGATCGCGGCGGCGGCTCCAGCGATGGCACAAGACCCGCTGCCGCACACGCTCAACCTCGGCGGCGAAAACAGCGATCTCGGTCCTTTCATCGTGGCTGCCAACGGTATGACCCTCTATACGTTCAAGCGCGACAGCTTTGGCGTCACCAACTGCACCGGGAACTGCGCGCAGGCATGGCCGCCCTATACTGTGGAGAGCGCGGAGGGGCTGACTGTCGCTGAGGGCATCCCCGGCGAAGTGGGGACGATCGAGCGTCCCGATGGCGCGCTTCAGGTCACTTACAATGGGATGCCGCTCTATTTCTGGCAGAATGACGCTGAAATCGGCGATGCTACCGGTCACAATTTCCGCACTGCTTGGCTAGTGGTTCGCCCGGCGACCGTTTACGCCGTGCCGAATGCCGAACATGGCTTCATGCTGGTCGGTGAGCGCGGCTTCACCCTCTACACGTTTGCCAACGATGAGCCTGGCGTGAGCAACTGCGTGGACAACTGCGCCAACAACTGGCCCCCGCTGACCGTGCCGGATGCCAACGCGCTGATCACGTCGCTCGATCTGCCCGGCATCTTCAGCACGATTGAACGCCCTGACGGCACGCTTCAGGTCACCTACAATGGCGACCCGCTGTACTACTGGGTGCAGGACATGGCGCGCGGCGATACCACCGGTCACCTGCGCGGCGATGTCTGGTTCGTGGCGCTGCCCTGATCGCCACTCCATCTCTTCATCAAATGCAAGGGGCGTGCCGCTGATGGCACGCCCCTTTTGATATTCGACCAACCGCCTCGCGCGCGCTAGCCCAGCGCGTCGTAGCCGGGTCCTTTGGCAAAATAATCGTAATTGGGCTGAATGTCCTTCGTCAGGTCGATGACTTCGCCGCCCGCCGCCTTGACGCGCGTCTTGGTGTCGAACGGCACATATTCCTGCCCAGCCGCCAGCGTGTATTCCGATGGGACTTCTTCCTCGATGAAGATCGCTTCATACGGGCATTCCGGCACGCACGCGCCGCAGTCGATGCACGTATCCGGGTCGATGAAATACCAAGGCCATTCGTTCTCCGGCTGACCGGGGACAATGCACTCGACCGGGCAGACTTCAACACATGCGCCGTCGCGCAGGCACAGGCTGGTGATGATGTGCGTCATGGAACAACGTCTCCTAAAGACTGTTTCACTCTGTCTACAGACGTGATAGTAATCGGCTTTAACGCGCTTGTCTGGAACTTTTGTTGGATTTGAAAATGAGTTTTTGCTAAATGAAGATCGATGATCAACACAAGTTAAAAAAGTATTCAAACGCATCGCAACAATGCAGCGTCAGCCAGGTTCAGACTGCGAATCTTCGACCGATAGGGGGCAGCGGTTGAGCGGCGGATTGCGCAGCGTGTTGGTCTCAGCGAGGTATGCCAGCCCCGCCTGATCGACGACGTAGACCGCCCGACCCTGTTTGCGCAGCAGCCCAGCATTCAGCAGCATCCGCATGGCGCGCCCGACGACTTCGCGAGTCGTGCCGAGGATCGCGGCGATCTCCTCCTGAGTGAGCTGCGAGGGAATTTCGCAGATTTGCCCGTCGTAGGCGGCTTCGCGCAGAAACAGCTTCGCCAGCCGCGAGGGGATCGTGCGGAAGGTCATATCTTCGAGGCGTTCGAGGTAATCGCGGTTGAGGTGCGCGAGCGCCTGTAATAAATTGGCTAAGAGCGTCCGTTCGGACGCCATCAGGTTGAGCAGCGCGGAGTGCGCAATCACGTAGGCGGCGGCGGCGGTGACGGCGGTCGCGTTGAAGGGGTTGGCTCCGCCATCGACAGCGGCGACTTCGTTGAAGGTGGACGGCGGACGCAGCAGACTCAGCGTGTGCAGCCGTCCTTCGGCGTTAGCGCGGTAAAGGCGTACCATGCCATTCTGAATGATGAACAGTCCAGCGCAGGGATCGCCCTCATTGAAGATGACTGCGCCCGCCTGATAGTGATGCAGGCGGGCTGCATCCATGATGCGGCGGCGCGCCGCCGCGTTCAGTCCGGCGAAATAGGGAACAGCGTTCCAGTCGATAGCGAGATCGTTCATGAAGGTCGAGCTATGAGGGATGAGCGATGACCAACGAGGGAGCCGGCGCTTCTGTCCCCATCTCTTTCGACTCCTCCCTCTTTCCTGATGATGATCAATATGGATAGCCGGTGGTCGGGACGGCGAGCAGGAACATGGCGGAGATCAGCCCGATGATCAGCGGCAGGATCAGCGCAGCGGCGAAAAATCGGCTGTCACTGCGCAGATGCATGTAGAACAAAACTACCAGCACCGCCTTTGCCAGCGACAGCGCAACCAGCAGAAGCGTGCCGAGAAAACCCTCCGGCAGCTCCGAGATGATGACCTCAACCAGCGTGATCACGGCAAGGACAGCGAAGATCACCGTATACATCGGCATCGGGATGATCCTGCCGAAGAAGTAGGTCGAGTCGCCGCCGTCACGCTCATCGATCCACGCGCTCAATAGCGGTCTCGGCGCGCGGGGCGCGGGCGCGTCAGCGTGGGAGGCGCGCGCCGCCGCCCAGACCGCCTCAGCCGCTGGCGCGGGCACAGGGGGGGATGGAGCGTCTGTGATCGATGCTGCGGCGGGCGCGGCTGCCTCAGCCCGCTCGCTGCGCAGCCACATCGTCTGCGACTCTTCAGCCGCCTCGGTCGGTTTGGTTTCTTCGGACATGCTGCCCCCTAAATCAGATACACGACTGTGAAGATCACGATCCAGACGACATCGACGAAGTGCCAATACAAGCCGAAGACCTCAACGCCGACGGGATTCTGATCGTATGCGCCGCGATTGGCTTGCCGGATCACCCAGAATGCCCACAAGACGCCGACCAGCACATGCGCGCCGTGGATGGCGGTTGGCGTGTAGAAGCGCATCCCGAATTCGGCAAGCGGACCCGTGCCGTTGATGACGACGCCTTCATGCGCCAGGATGCCGTACTCGATGTACTGGAAAACCAGAAAGACGATTCCGAGGATGGCTGTGTAGGTGATCCACTGCGCCAAGCCTTTGCGGCTGCCTCGTTCCGCTTCGCGCAGCCCCATGACCAGCGTCCAACTGCTGGTGAGCAGAAAGAAGGTGTTGAGCGCGACCAGAAACACGCTCGGCAGGCGCAGACCGAGAACATTGATGGTTGACTCATGAATTTGCTTGACGATACCGCGGTTGTCGAGGCTGAAGACGACATACGCGGCGATCAGGACTGTGAAGATGATCACCTCGGATGCCAGAAACAGCCACATGCCGAACTTCAGGCTGTCATTATGCACTGCGGCGTGGTGGACGCCTGCTTCAAGGCGCGCTTCGCTCATTTTGGCTTCTCCTCTGTTATTGCAGCGAACGGGTTGCGCCGCGCAGGATACGGGCGAGGGTGCGCGCAACGGTGGCAACGATCTGCACCCAGATGGCGGGCTTGTCGAGATCGCCGTCATCATCCTGAGCGGCATCGGGCAGCGCCATCGCGCCGCCGCTGGGCAGCGCCGCGACCGCCGTCGTGCCAGAAGTGAGTGCCGCCGCCTGCTGACGTTCAGCGCGCGCAGCGAGCCGCTTCGCCTTGAGTTCGGCTTCGGCTTTGCTGATCGCCAGCCCGCGCGCCAGCGCAAAGAAGATCAGCCCCAGCCCGCCGCCGACGATCAGCAGCGAGAGGATCGCCGCTGCGATGAAGGCGATGAAAAAGACCAACTGGCTGACGTAAATCGTGGTCACGCCGCCGAACAAACTGACCAGTCCCTGGTAAACCCAGTCGGTGACGATTTGGCTGATCGACGTCGGGATGGTGAACAGGATCAGCGGCAGCGGAGGACCTCGCAGCGGCGTCACGGTGTCGAACCAGAGCGGGATCAGCAAGGGGCCGGCGCTGAACAGCCCCAAAACCACCACGACGCGCAGCAGCCAGTTCTGGGTTGTGCGCTTCGTCCCGTCTTGCGGCGGACGCAGCAGCCACCGCGCCAGCGCGATCACACCGATGAGCGGCACAAGCAGCACGACCGGTGTGATGATCAGCAGGATGATCAGGTGCGCCAGGTCAGCCACTGTGACCGGGTTCATGCCGATCATGCTGCGGGAGGCGAGCGGATCAGTAGTGATGGTCAGCCCAAGCCCGCTGTACGCGCCAGCGGCGAACAGGATGACGATGGTAACGCTCAGCAGCGCGGCAACCTGCCAGGTGATGCCGCTGACCAGCGCCGGCGGAGGCGCATCATCGGGATCGGGTTCGGCGTGCGCTTCTTCGCCGTGCGCGCTCATTTTGGGATCAAATGCGCCCATTCCCCAGACGAAAAAGCCGGCGCAGAACAGCGTGGCAAAGACCAAGCCCGTTCCCGCATCCCAGACGGGATCCATCGACTGCAAGCCGCGCACCACCAGCACGAGAAACGCGCCCAGCCCAAACCCCAGAATCCCCATGGGGATGGCTCGGCTCAATCCTGGTTGCATACGGAAAAACCCCCTGTGACGAAAATTGGCGTCATTATAGCACTAGACGATGTAGAGGACGATGTAAAACAGCACCCACGCGGCGATCACGAAATACCACAGGCGCGCCGCTCCTTCGATGATCCAAGTTTTGAGCGGATTGCCATCGGCGTAATCGCCGCGCGCCGCCTTTTTGACCACACCCCACATGATCCAGCCGATGACGACGGCGTGAACGGCATGGTACGCGACCATCACGCGGAAGATCGTGCCGTACTGCGCGCCCAGACCGCCAGTATCGACCGTCACCCACTGCGCGAACATGATCAGCGTGAACACGATCCCCAGCCCAAGCGCGATGCGCCACTGAGTCACCAGATCGCCCTTAACGCCGCGCTGTGTCGTGACTCCGCTGGCGATCAGGGCGAGCGTGGCAATCGTCGGCAGGATGCGGTCGAGGGCGGCGACGCCTGCGGGCGGCCAAGATGGAAAATTGCTGCGAATCTGCAAGTTGACGATGCAGAGACAGACGAACACCATGATCCAGGAAATCTGAAAGACGGTGATGCCGGTCTTGCGGTTTTGCAGCGCGATCCGTTCGTCGCGGGATAAGCTGTGTTCAGCGTTCATGTGTATTTTTTGTCGCTATCCCCAGATCGCAGCGGCGCAAAGACGCCGAGAAGGCGGTCAGCCTGCGCCGCTGCGACTCTGTTTTTCATGCGGTGATCAATCTCCGGCGGCGGGCGCGGGCTTGATCGCCTTCGGCGCGTCGGGCGATGGATGTTCGGACGGTCCATAGGCGCTTTCGAGCGCGTTGAGATAGGCGTTGGCGCTCTCCGAGCCATAGCCATACGGATTGCGATACGGAACCGGATCGCCGATGAAGTTGGTGACCGGCGGCGGGCTGCTGGTCGCCCATTCGAGCGTCAGCGCGCGCCAGGGATTGGCGCTGGCGCGTTTGCCGGCACGGAGGCTGACGATCACATTCCAAATCAGGATGAAGGTTGAGATACCGAGGATGAAGCTGGCGATGCTGACCACCACATTGAGCGACTGATATTCCGGCGCGTAAACCGCGACGCGGCGCGGCATCCCCGACATGCCGAGGATATGCTGCGGGAAGAAGGTGAAGAAGAAGCTGATGTAGGTGACGATGAAGTGCAGCCGTCCCAGCCGCTCATCGAGCATCCGCCCGCTGATCTTGGGGAACCAGTGGTAAAGTCCGGCGTAGATGCCGAACACGCTGCCGCCGTACAGCACAAAATGCAGGTGGCTGACGACGAAATAGGTGTCATGGACGTGGATGTTATACGGCACAGACGCCAGCATGACGCCGCTGATGCCGCCGATCACGAACATCGACAAAAAGCCCAAGCCGAACAGCATCGCGCTGGTGAAGCGAATCTTGCCCATGAACAGCGTGCCGAGCCAGCTGAAGACCTTGATCCCTGTCGGCACAGCGATGATCATCGACGTGATCATGAACGGGATGCGCAGTTCGGGCGTCAGGCTGGTGAACATGTGATGCGCCCAGACGGTGAACCCGACCAGCGCAATCGCCAGGCTGGAGAGCGCAATTGCGCGGTAGCCGAAGATCGGCTTGCGCGCATGCACCGACAGCACTTCAGACAGGATGCCGAAGGCGGGCAGCACCATGATATACACCGCTGGATGGCTGTAGAACCAGAAGACATTCTGCCACAGCAGCACATCGCCGCCCTGCGCTGGATTGAAGAACTGCGTCCCGACGACGCGATCCAGAATCAGCAGCGTGAGCGCGCCAGCCAGGAAGGGCGTTGCCATCAGGATGATGATCGAAGTCGCCAGGATCGCCCAGACGAACAGCGGCATCTGGAAATAGCCCATGCCTACGGGGCGCATATTTTTGATCGTGACGATGAAATTGACGGCGCCCAGAATGGACGACAAGCCGAGCAGATGCAGCGACATCGCCCAGAGCGTCTGTCCATCCAGGCTGTAGAGCGTGCTGAGCGGCGGATAGCTTGTCCAGCCTGCTTCCGCCTGCCCGACGAACCAGCCCATGAGCATCAGGATGCCCGCCGGTGGGATCAGCCAGAAGGCGAACGCATTCAGCCACGGGAACGCCATGTCCTTCGCGCCGAGCATCAGCGGCAGCAGGTAATTGCCGAAGCCCGCCATCATCGGGACGATCCACAAGAAGATCATGACCGTGCCGTGAATGCTGAAAAGCTGATTGTACTGCTGCCCATCTGCCATGATGTCGAGCGTGGGCGTCAGCAGTTCCCAGCGGATCAGCATCGCCAGCGCCCCGCCGACGATGAAGAAGAAGCTTGCCGTCAGCATATACTGGATGCCGATGACCTTGTGATCGACCGTCCAGCGCAGAATGTCGCTGATCCCGAAGCGCTTACCCTCGACGGCGCGTCCGCCGATGAGAGGAACTGAAATAGTTGCCATCGTTACCCCTTTATCTCACTCATTCCGTCGTCAACTGGTCTTGAGGGTCAGCAAATAGGCGATGATCGCATCGAGATCGTCGTCAGGCATATAGTTGGGCTGACCGGGTTCGGCGTTGAACTGCGGCATCAGGTTGTTGTAGCCTGGCACGAGATATGCGCCTGGCATCCGAATCGAGATGCGCAGATATTCCTCGGCGGACTCGCCTGCGACGCGGGTCGCGGCGCGGCTGCCGACGTTGTTCAGATTGGGCCCGACCGCGCCGTTCCAGCCGAGATCATCGACCACATGGCAGGATGCGCACGGATAGACGCCGCTGGCGAGAATTTGTCGTCCGCGCTCGACCGGGTCTTCCGGTGGGAAGAGCGCTGCGCGCGCCAGCGGATCGAAAAACTCGCTGCGGAAAGCGTCCTCGCTCTCATGGACGATCAGCCACGCCCCGACCAGATTGCCATTGACATCGACCGACCCCGCCATGTTGCCATGCCCGGAGCCGCACAGCTCGGCGCAGACGATGCGATAGACGCCCGCTTCGATCGGGGTGAAGCGAATCTCGGTGGTGCGTCCGGCGAGCAAATCCTGCTTGACGCGCATCCCCGGAATCCAGAAGGCATGATTGACATCCTGCGTGTTCATGCTGACGGCGACCGGCTGATTGACCCAGGTGTGAAGCTGCGTGGATGACAGCGTGAGTCCGCCGTTCTCGACCGCGGCGCGGATATTCGGCTCAAGCTGGTCGAGCGTCACGCCGCTTGGGAGCGCGCGCGCATCGAGTTGGTAGTTGAACGTCCAGGCATAGCGCGCGCCGACCGCGCCGACCGTCTGCTCATTCGGTTTGATGCTGTGGGTGCTGTTCCAGACGCTGACGCTGTAGAGGGCAAGCACCGTGACGATGATCGCGGGGATGATCGTCCAGACGAATTCGAGCGTGGTGTTGCCGTGAATCGGCGCGCCATCGCTGGCGTCGCCGGGCTTGGCGCGAAAGCGGATGACCGAATAGACCAGCATCCCCTGCACCAGCAAAAAGATCGACCCGCCGATGGCGAGCATGAAGCGGAACAGGGCATCGATCTGGCGCGATTCAGCGGATGCCTGCGGCGGCAAGATCGCGGGGGCGAATGAGCCGATAAGGAGACCGCCGAAGATGATCGCCAGACCTGCCGCAACCACCCAGATCGGGCTGATCCCAGACCCGGCGCTGCCGGGCGAACGCGTGGAAAGATTCATAGACACGTCCTGCGTAAAACGCTCTCGACGAGACGATTCATCCTTTTCGTCATAGGCGAAGAAGGACATTTGTTACTTGTTCAAAATTACACAATCTATGCTTATTCTAACGCAAGCTGGCGCATCTGGCAAGAAATTAATCGCTTTGTAAACAGTTTCTTTATGATGTTCTAGAGTGATCTTGCAAGGGATCGCCCTATGATCAGCACGATCAGGCGCGTTTGGGCTTGAATGCGCCCTGAATCAGCGACTCATCGAAGAAATCGACTTCCCCTTCCGTCGCGTAGCGGTAGAGCGCGGCGGTGTAGATGCCGCTCAGCGCCGACGACAGCAGCCCGATCCCCACCACCACGATTAGCAGGAGGATGAAGAGCAGAATCCCCAGCGCGGGCGCGATGCTGGCGGCGACAGCGACCAAAATCCCGCCCAGCACGATCACACCCAAGATCGCCAGCCCGAAGACCCCGCCAATGCTGAAACTGCCGACGATCTGCCCGCCCCAGGTTCTCTTGAGCAGCTCAGAGCTGCGGCGGATCGCATCCAGCGGGCTGACATCCTCCGCCACCAGTACCGGCACGACCAGAAACGTGACCAGATTCCACGCGCCGCCGATCAGACTGACCACGATCTGCCCGATTGTGTCGGAGCGCTCGCGAATCGCCTGCAAGATCATGCCGACGGTTGATGCGATCAGCGCGTAGCCGAGGAGGCTGCTGATGCGCTTGCTGGCTTCCTGAAAGCCATAGCTGACAGTCGGATCGCCGCCGCGCAGCCGCAGCAGCGCCCCCGCCACCAGCGCCGAATTGCAGAAGAAAATGACGGTATAGGAGACGACATAGTACAAAAACAGGACGATCATCGCGTCGATGCTCAAGCCATCGCCTTCGGTGAACACGCGGAACAATCCAGTAGCAGCCAGCGGGATGATGAAGGTCAGCGTGACGACGATCATCGCGCCCATCGACACCAGCGGATAGATGATCAGTTCTTTATCGGCGCGCAGCACGTTCAGGCTCGCCTGCACCGGCGCCCAACTGCGCGAAATCGACTCAAACATCGTTTCGAATCTCCCCTATGGCGACATCTCTAAACGCTCGCTTTAAATTATACACAACCTCGCTATATTTAGGTTCAGGTCGGTATGGTAACTGCCCCTTACGTAAGCGTCACAGAGATGGAAAGACCCTCTATATTATGGCTTATCCATAGCTCGTATCGTCAGCCTGGAGTCGCCCGCGCCATGGTGGCTGATCGAACACAGCCGCACGGCGGCAGTGCGCGGCATGTGCAGCATGGAACACACGACCGCTTTGACGGACACACGCGCGCAGGCGTTCGCGGCGATGCAGGTGCGTATCTCTAACAAATGAACGGGAAGACAAGGACGGAAAGATGCTCACGATTGCAGAAGCGCTGCGGCTGCCGGAAATGGCGGGGGCGCACGTCGCCGCTGGACACGAGGGGCTGAAGAAGCCGGTCGCTTGGGTGCATATCGCCAGCGGCGCGGACGCCTACGAATGGGTCAACGGCGGCGAACTGGTGCTGACGACCGATCTCAATCTCCCCCCCGACGATGCCGGACGCTGCCATTACATCGAGCAGATGGCAGCGCGCGGCGTCGTCGGGCTGGCGGTCACGGTTGGGCGGGCGATTCCGCGTCTGAGCGCCGGACTGCGCCGAACAGCGGACGCGCTGGCGTTTCCCTTAGTGGAAATCCCGTATCAGACGCGCTTTGTCGATGTGGCGCGGGCTGCCAATCAGCGCATCGCCCAGGAGCCGCTGGCGCTCTATGAGCGCGCTCTGCACATCCACCGCGTCCTGTCGCAGTTGGTGCTGGACGGCGGCGACTTGCAGCAGCTCGCCGAGACGATGGCGCAGTTGATCGGGCAGTCGATCAGCATCGAGACCGACCGCTTCGACGCGCTGGCAGCCTTCAACGTCGGCGCATACGATGAGGCACGCCGCTACACGCTCGACAAAGGGCGCACCGACCCGCGCCTGGTCGCGGCGCTGGAGGAGCGCGGCATCCTGCCGCAGATTCGGGCGACGCTGCGCCCGGTGGCGATTGGGCAGATGGCGGATGTCGGTCTGGAGATGGAGCGCATCCTCGCGCCGATTGTCGTTCACGGCGAGCTTTACGGCTATCTGTGGATCATCGCCGATGATCGCCCGCTGTCGGATTTGGATCGGATGGCGATTGAGAGCGGCGCGACCATCGCGGCGCTGATCATGCTCCATCGCGAAGCCGTCCAAGACGCGGAAGCGTCGCTCAAAGGCGGACTGCTGGCGGGACTGCTCGAAGGCGTCGGGCGCGGGAACGAGGGCGCGCTCATGGACGGCGCGCTGCGCTTTGGCGTCGATCTCGATGCGGATTACGCCCTGCTGCTGGCAGACATGCCCCTGACCGAGCGCGAACGGGCGGCGCAGTGGGCGCGGCGCGTCAATCGGCTGGCGGAGACCGAGCGCTGGCGCGCCATCATCGGCGGCTTTGCCGGGCAGTTGGTCGCTGTCGCCAACACCGACGCGCCGCTGGACAAAATGGCGGACGCCGTTCGCGGCGCGCTCAACGGGATGCGGGTCGCGGTCAGCGGCATAACGCGGGGCGCTGACCGCGCAGTTGGGGCGTATCAGCAGGCGCGGGAGGCGCTGATCATCGCGCGGCGGCTGAGTCTGCCCGGTCAGATCGTGCGCTTCGCCGATCTCGGCTATCTGCACACGCTCTATCGGGCGGGCGCGGACGCGCTGGCGGGCAATCCGTATGCGGCGGCGCTGCGCGCACTGCGCCGCGACGACGGCGCAGACCTCTTCCGCACGCTGGAGACCTATCTCGACAGCGGCGGCAGCGGCGTGGCGACCGCCGAAGCGCTGTCGATCCACCGCAGCACGCTCAACTATCGGCTCGATCAGCTCAAGGCGCGGCTGAATGCGCGGCTGGACGACGCGCCGACGCGCACCAACCTGCACATCGCGCTCAAGCTGCTGCGCCTGTTCGAAGATGGATGAGGTATGCTAGGCTTGTTTGACCAACGAAAGGGACAACCATGATCGCGGTGGGATTGATGCTCGAAGGTCAGTACGGTTTGACCTGGGAGCGCTGGGATCGAATCTTGAAAGCGGCGGCGGATTTTGGCTTCGACAGCGTCTTTCGCTCCGACCACGACACCATCGGACCCCCCGATTACGACTCGCTGGAGACGTGGGTCTCGCTGACTTATGCGGCGTCGCACAGCACACGGATCGAATTCGGACCCCTGGTCAGCCCGACGACGTTTCGCCATCCGGCGCTGACGGCGCGCATGGCAGCCGCCGTCGATGATCTGAGCGGCGGACGACTGGTTTTGGGCTTGGGGACAGGCTGGCATGAGCGCGAACATCGGCAGTATGGCATCCCGTTTTATGACGTGCCGACCCGCTTCGAGATGCTTCAGGACGCGCTAGAGATCACGACGCGCCTGTTCGACCAGAGCGAACCGGTCAGTTACACCGGTAAACATTTCTCGCTCGACGGCGCGGTGCTGCTGCCGCGTCCGAAGCGCCGGACGCCGATTTTGATCGGCGGCAACGGCATGAATAAGACGCTGCCCTTCGTCGCGCAGTACGCCGATGAATGGAATGGGGTATTCCTCTCCCCCGCCGATTTCCGCGAGCGCACGGCGCGGCTGGATGAACTGCTCGATGAGCGCGGGCGTCCGTGTTCTGCCGTCAAACGCTCACTCATGACGCAGGTCATCTTCGGGGCGGATGACGCCAAAGTCCAGACGAGGCGCGCTCAGATCAACGACGAGCGCGCCGCCAAGCTGGTGATCGGGACGGCAAGCCAGATCGTGGATCGACTCGGTGAATATGCAGATGCGGGCGTCGAGCGGATCATGCTCCAGTGGCTCGATCTGGACGATCTGGCGGGGATCGAGCGGCTCGCGCGCGATGTCGTGAGTGTCGTCAGAGCGAATTAGGCGCGGCGCTGGATAGTCTGCGCCGTCGATGAGGGTGAAAGAGCGAGATGTCGATACTAACCGGGGTCAATCTGGCGAAGTCGTTCGGAGCGGACGAGATTTTCAGCGGCGTGACGGTCGAAGTGCCGCATCGCGCGCGCATCGCGCTGGTCGGACCCAACGGCGCGGGCAAGACGACGCTGCTGCACATCCTGCTCGGCATCGAGCCGCCGTCAGCGGGGAGCGTGACGCGGGCGCGGGCGGTGCGCGTGGGATTCCTGCCGCAGCGTCCGGCGCTGGACGGGGCGCACACGCTGCGCGACGAACTGTTGGCGGGGCTAGCGGGGCTGCGCGCCTTGGAAGCCGATCTGGGCGCGCTGGCGGAGGAGATCGCCGCGTGCCCTGAGGATCTCGCCCTGCTTGAGCGCTATGGCGACTTGCAGGATCGCTTTGAGGCGCTCGGCGGCTACACCTACGAAGCGCGCTTGAAGATGGTCATGCAGGGCTTGGGCTTTGCGCCCGAAGACGGCAAGATGAGACTCAGCCAGCTCTCCGGCGGGCAGAAGACGCGCGCGCTGTTGGCGCGGCTGCTGCTCGAAGCGCCCGATCTGCTGGCGCTCGATGAGCCGACCAACCATCTCGACATCAGCGCCATCGAATGGCTGGAAGGCTACCTCAAGGACTTTCCGGGCGCAGTCCTGGTCGTCAGCCATGACCGCTATTTCATGGACGCCGTCGCCGACACGATCTGGGAACTCGACTTCGGGACGCTCGAACGCTATCGCGGCAATTACAGCCACTACGTCCAGCAGCGCGCAGAGCGGCATGAGCGCCTGTGGAAGGAGTATGAGGCGCAGCAGGCGTTCATCGCCAAAGAAGAGGACTATATCCGCCGCAATATCGCCGGGCAGAACACGCGCCAGGCAAAAGGACGCCGGACGCGCCTGGAACGGCTCAAGCGCGATGAGTTAGTCCGCCGTCCGCGCGCGCGCCGCGATCTGACGCTGCGGCTGGCGGAGAGCGGGCGCAGCGGCGAGCAGGTGATCATGACGCGCGAGCTGCGCGTCGGCTATCCCGACAAAACCCTGTTCGATGCGCCGGACATCACGCTGCGGCGCGGCGAAGCCGCTGCCCTGATCGGACCCAACGGCGCGGGCAAAAGCACCTTCATCAAGACCATCCTGGGCGACATCCCGCCGCTGGCAGGGGAGGCGAAAATCGGCGCGTCGGTCAAGATCGGCTATTTTGCGCAGGCGCACGAGGCGCTCAACCCAAAAAACACCCTGATCGACGAGATTTTCGCGTCGCAGGAGATGCCGATCAGCGCGGCGCGGGCGTATCTGGGGTCATATCTATTCAGCGACGACGACGCCTTCCGCACGGTGGACACATTGTCCGGCGGGGAGCGCGGGCGGCTGGCGCTGGCGAAGCTGGCATTGGAGGGCGCGAACCTGCTTCTGCTCGACGAGCCGACCAACCATCTTGACATCGCCAGCCAGGAGGTCTTACAGGCGGTGCTGACCGATTTTGCGGGGACGATCGTGCTGGTTAGCCATGATCGCTATCTGGTCGAGGCGCTGGCAACGCAAATTTGGGCGGTCGCCAACGGTCGGCTGGATGTTTTCAAGGGGACATACAGCGAGTATCTGGCATGGCGCGAGCGCCAGCGCGCCGCGTCCGCGCCAGAACCTGCGTCCGCGCCGAAAAACGGCGGCAGCAGCGGCAAAAAGCCCCGCAGCGGACTCAATCCGTATCAGCGCAGGAAGCGGCTGGCGGCGCTAGAAGGCGAAATCCACGCTCTGGAAGCGCGGCTGAAGGCGATCCAGACCGAACTCAGCGGCGGAACCGCCGACGCCGAGCGAGTCGCAGCGCTCGGCGCGGACTATGCGGCGGCTGAGGAGGCGCTGCACGCCGCGATGGTAGAATGGGAAGTGCTGATCGATGAGGAGGACGAGCGATGACGCCTCAGAAAGCCATCGATGAATCCACGACCGACGAGCGCGTCAGCTTCGAGGAGTATCTCAAGCTGGGTCATGAGGGGCGCGTTGAATGGGTCGATGGCAGGGTGGAGAAGCTGATGCCGGTGAGCTTAATTCACGTTGAGATGTTCGGATTCCTGTATCTCTTGCTGCGGTTTTTTCTCAATCGGACGAAACTCGGCGTGGTCAAGCCAGGTGGTTATCCGATCAAGCTGAGCGAGCTGAGCCGCGCCCGAGAGCCGGATTTAATGGTCGTCCTGAGCGCTAACGCCGACCGCATGAAACCCACCTATTTCGACGGCGCGCCGGACATCTGCATCGAGATCGTATCGCCGGAGAGCGTTGGGCGCGATTACGAGACGAAATTCAACGAATATGAAGCGGCGGGCGTGACGGAATACTGGCTGTTCGATCCGGCGCGGCGAGCAGCCGACATTTACGCGCTGGACGAGGACGGCAAATATGCTCGGCTGCCGATGAGACAGGGAAAGCTGGTCTCCAATCTGCTGCCTGGCTTCGCGCTCGATCCGGCGCTGCTCTGGCAGCGTGAACTGCCAAACGAGGACGCCATCCTCGATCTGGTCGCGGAAATGGTCACAGCGGATACGGGATGAGTCCGCCGCCGTGGCAGCGAGCGGGATTTCGGCGTTCACGCGGCGGATCGGGAGAGTATAATTATAAACACTGCAAGCATAGCAAGCGAGAACGTTCGATGTCGGTGGTGATTCGTCTTTCCCTGATCGCGATGGCGGGCTTGATCGCGCTGAGTGCCCGTCCCGCCGCTGCACAGCCGCCTTTCTTCCAACTGACCGGGGTGACCCATATCTATCAGGACTGGAATAACTGCGGACCCGCCACGCTGACGATGGGCATGACCTATTTCGGCTATCCCGCCGACCAGTATCCGGCGGCGCAGTGGCTCAAGCCGAACTCGGAGGATAAGAATGTCAGTCCCTGGCAGATGGTGGCATATATCAATGAGCATTCCGGGACAACGCTGCGCGCGCTCTATCGTTACGGCGGGACGATGCAGCTGATCAAAACCCTGCTGAACAACAGTTTTCCGGTGCTGGTCGAAGCAGGCTACGATCCGCCGCAGGACAATCAGGGCTGGATGGGACATTACCTGCTGGTCACGGGCTGGGATGATGGGCGCGGCGTGTTCCTGACGCAGGACAGCTTCAACGGACCCGACTACAGCTATCCCTACGATTACTTCGATGCCTTCTGGCGGCATTTCAACCGGCTCTATATCGTGCTGTATCCGGCGGCGTCGGAGAGTCGGGTTTTGGCGCTGCTCGGCGCGGACGCCGACCCGACCCAAAACTACGCCAACGCCTTCCGCGCCGCGCAAAGCGAAGCCATCGCCAACCCCGATGACCCGTTCGCCTGGTTCAACATGGGGACGAGCCTAGTCGGGCTGGGGATGTATGTCGAGGCAGCAACCGCCTATGACCGCGCCCGTGAGATCGGGCTGCCCTGGCGGATGCTCTGGTATCAGTTCGGGATTTATGAGGCGTATTACCACGTCGGGCGCTATGACGACATGCTCGCGCTGGCACGCGCCAAGCTCGACGACGGCGGCGGGCAGTACGTCGAGGAGACCTATTACTACGGCGGTCTGGCGCGCGCCGCGCGCGGCGAGACCGAGCGCGCCATCAACAATTTCAACGGAGCGATTGCGTTCAACCCGAATTTCACGCCCGCCCGCGAAGCCCGCGCCCGTGTGCAGGGCGGGTGAGCGTGATCCGAATTTCTCGATCCGACTCGATTCGTACCCATAGGACAGCATCATGATCGACATCGCCCTGATCCGCGAACAGCCAGACTGGGTCAAAGCGCAGATCGGCAAGCTCTTTGACGCTGCTGCCGTCGAGCGCATCGACGCCATCATCGCGCTCGACGCGCGCCGCCGCGCCCTGCTGACTGAGTCCGAGCGCACGCAGGCGGCGCGCAACAAGCTCAACAAAGCCGTCGGGATGCTGCGCGGGGATAAAAAGCTCGATGAGGCGCAGAAAAACGCGCTTGCCGCCCGCGCTGCCGACCTGATCCGGAACGCGGACTACGACGCCGCCGCGGCGCTGCTGACCGATAAACCCGCTGTCGCTGCCGTCGCCGACTCCGGCGCGCTGGACGCGCTCAATCAGGCGCTCGGCGCAATGGGCGAGCGCGTCGAGGGCTTCAATGCGCAGCTTCGCGAGGTCGAGGCGGAATTGGAGCGCGAAATGCTCTGGATTCCCAATCTGCCGCATGAGAGCGTGCCGGTGTTCGAGAGCGAAGCCAGCAACATCGCCTGGACGCCGGAGGGGGAATTCTACGAATTCGACTTCGAGCCGAAGCCGCACTGGGAAATCGGGCCCGCGCTGGACATCATCGACTTTGAGCGCGGGATCAAGATCGCCGGGTCGCGCGGCTATGTGCTGAAAGGCGGCGGGGCGCGCCTGCAGCGGGCGCTGATCAGCCTGTATCTTGACCTGGCGCGTCAGCACGGTTTCACCGAGGTCTACATTCCGTTCATGGTGCGCGAGGAGAGCCTGATCGGGGCGGGGCAGTTCCCGAAATTTCGCGAGCAGGTCTATCACGATCCTGAAGCGGACGTATATTTCATCCCCACCTCCGAAGTTGCGCTGACGAATCTGCATCGGGATGAGATTCTCGAAGAAGATCAGCTTCCGCTCTACTACTGCGCGCATTCACCGTGTTTCCGGCGCGAACGGGCGTCAGCAGGGCGCGATGTGCGCGGGATCAAGCGCGTGCATCAGTTTGAGAAGGTCGAGCTGTACAAGTTCACCACGCCAGAGACCAGCTATGCCGAACTGGAGTCGCTGACTGAGGCAGCGTCGGACGTGTGCCGAGCGCTCAAGCTGCCCTTCCGCCGGCTGGAGATCGTCAGCGGCGATCTGGGCTTCAGCGCGTCGAAGAAATACGACATTGAAGTCTGGTCGCCGGGGTGCGGCGAATGGTTGGAAGTCAGCTCATGCAGCAACACGGAGGATTTTCAGGCGCGGCGCGCCAACATCCGCTACCGCCCGAAAGAGGGCAAGCGAACCCGCTTCGTCCACACGCTGAATGGCAGCGGCTTGGCGACTTCGCGCGTGATCATCGCCATTCTGGAAAATTACCAGCAGGCAGACGGGACGGTGCGCGTGCCGGAGGCGCTGCGCCCGTATCTGGGTGGGCAGGCGGTGATCGCCAGCTGACCCCGCAGTGGTCAGCGAATTAGAACATTCAGCCAGCGCAGTTCGTACTCTATATGTATACAAACGACGGATGAATTAGGAGTGATGCGCTGTGCTGACCGAAGCCATCCCGACCTGGGAATGCCACCGCTGCGGCATGATCAACTATGAACATCAGCGGCGCTGTATCGTCTGCGGCACGATGCAGCGGAGCGCGCCGCTCGCGCCGCTCGCCGAGAACGTCTGGGAATGCCCGGCGTGCGGGATGCTCAACTTCGCCCATCAGGGCTTGTGCATCGCCTGCGGGACAGCGCAGCCGATCAGCGCTGACCCGCCCAGCACGCCCGCGGCGTGCCTGCCTGAACCCGACCTGAACGCTCTGCTGCATGACGAGCCGCTCGACCTGCCCGATCTGAACGCGCTGGCTGCGCCGCCCGCCGCCGACCTGCCTACAGCGCCGCGCAGCGACCGCCGCGCCATCACGCTTGCGCTGTTGATGAAAATTCTCGGCGGCGATGCTGAGCGCGCCGCCCGCCTGATCGATGGCAAAGAGCCGGTGTCCGTCCATGATTTTCTGCGCCGCGCCCCGCGCTATGGGACGCTGATCGCCGCGCCGAGAAGGTGGGTCAAAGGCGATGAGCAGCCGATCTTCGTGGTCGAGCGCGAACGCGATCTGACCGCCTATGTGACGGCGACATCGGACAGCGGCGTGACCCCGGTCGAAGGCTTGGTGGTCAAGGCGGAGCTGTATCGGGAGCAGGACACGAACGCGCTGGTCTTGTTTCTCGATTACGAATTTCAGTCGCCCGCCAGTCGCAAGCGGATCGACGGCGTCGCGCTCATCCCGGTCAGTGAGGATTACCCGCCGCAGGCGCTGCCCGCTCCAGGCACGCGGGCGATTGTCGGCTATACCAGCGACGCCGTTCATGATCTGCTGTGAGGCGGCGCTGTTCTCATCCGAGACATATCGTCCAGCACAGAGCCGGTTCGATCTTCAGGCATGTCCGCTGAATTCCGCCTGTTGACTTTTAAAAGCAAGATGATATACAATAGGAAGTTGCTAGATCAACCTAATCTCCGCCACAGGTAGGATGCAGTCTTCAAGCCCATTCATGTATTTTGAGCAGGCGATGCGGGGTGAGTCGGTTCTCCGCCTCGGCTTTTGATTCTCAGTCAACAACGGATGTAGACGAGGAGCGGTGCTTTGCCACGTTATCAGCATATCAAAAGTTACGGGCGAACGCCAGATGTACAGGAACTGCCGTCGCTGATCGAAGTGCAGCTTCAGTCGTTTGAATGGTTTGTCAAAGAGGGCTTAGCCGAGCTTTTCGACGAGATCAACCCGATTGAAAGCTACAATGGCAATCTGAAACTCTACTTTCCAGGCACGAGCCGCGAAGCTAAAGAGCTGGGCTTGACCTACTGGTTCGATGAGCCGAAACACACGGAAGAAATCTGCCTCGAGCGCGACATGTCGTATGCCGCGCCGCTGCATATTCGGGTCGCGCTGGTCAATAAAGAGATCGACGAGATCACTCGCACCGATATCTACCTCGGTGATTTCCCGATCATGACCGAAAAAGGCACGTTCATCATCAACGGCACGGAGCGCGTGGTGGTGAGCCAGTTGATTCGCTCTCCGGGCGTGTATTTCGATGCTGAGCCGGAGCGGACGACCGGGCGCGCGCTGGCAAGCGCCAAGCTGATTCCCGATCGCGGCGCGTGGATGGAATTTGAGACGCGCAAGAACAACTACCTGACGATCAAATTCAACCGCAAGCGCACCGTGCCGGTGACGGTGCTGCTGCGCGCGCTGGCGGCGGTCAAGGATGCGCTGCCGCCGGAGATGTCGCCGCTGCAGTACGGCACAACGGAGGAGATCGTCGCGCTTTATGAGCATGTCGACACGGATCCGCTTCTGCCCTTCGTCCTCAACACGATCAAGCAGGAACCGCAGTGGGAGACGGGCGGCAAGAAGGAGCAGACCGTCTCGCAGGCGGCGCTGATCGAGTTCTACAAGAAGATGCGCCCCGGCGACCCGCCGACCTTGGACAACGCGCGCGAATATCTGGAAACCCAGTTGTTCGACCAGCGCCGCTATGACCTGGAGCGCGTCGGACGTTACAAGCTCAATCAGCGGCTGCATGGGGATAACCCCGTGCCGATGACAGTGCGCACCGTGACCAAGAGCGACATCGTCAAGCTGGTTGAGCGCATGATCATGATCAACACCGGCAGGGTCGGCAAGGATGACATCGATCATCTGGGCAATCGGCGCGTCAAGACGGTCGGTGAACTGATTCAGAACAAGCTGCGCATCGGCTTGCGGCGGACGGAGCGTGTGGTCAAGGAGCGCATGTCGATTCGCGAAGATGAGACGCCAACGCCGGGCAACCTGGTCAACATCCGCCCGATTGTGGCGGCGATCCGCGAATTTTTCGGCTCGTCGCAGCTTTCGCAGTTCATGGAGCAGACCAACCCGCTGGCGGAGCTGACGCATAAGCGCACGCTGTCGGCGTTGGGTCCGGGCGGTCTGCGCCGCGAACGCGCCGGCTTCGACGTGCGCGACGTGCATCACAGCCACTACGGGCGCATCTGCCCGATTGAGACGCCGGAAGGTCCGAACATCGGGCTGATCGGGCGTCTGGCGAGCTACGCGCGCGTGAACGAGTTCGGCTTCATCGAGACGCCCTACCGCGAGGTCAAGAAATGGCTGCCGCCGACCGATCCGGAGCTGATCGGGCGCAAACTGCGCGAGGATGTTGAGAACAAGAACGGCGATGTGATCGCTGAAGAAGGCGCGGTCGTCACTGAAAAGCTGGCGGCAGCGCTGGCGAAGGCGGGCATCGAGCAGGTTCCGGTTGTGCCGTTCATCACCGGCGAGATCATCTACATGTCGGCGGATCGCGAGGATAACTTTGTGGTTGCGCAGGCGAATTCGCCGCTCGATGAGCGCCGTCAGTTCGTGTCTGACCGCGTGTCGGCGCGGCATGATCAGAAATTTTTGACCGTGCCAGCCCGCCGCATCGACCTGATGGATGTGGCTCCGCGCCAGATCGTGGGCATCAGCGCGGCGCTGATCCCCTTTTTGGAACATGACGACGCCAACCGCGCGCTGATGGGCAGCAATATGCAGCGTCAGGCAGTCCCGCTGCTCCAGCCGGATGTGCCGATTGTCAGCACCGGCATGGAGCGCCAGGCGGCGTATGACAGCGGTCAGGTGCTGGTGTCCGATGTCGATGGCGAGGCGATCAGCGTCCAGGGCGACCGGATCGTCATCCGTACTGCCAGCGGCGAGGATCGCATCTACCGGCTGCGCAAATACAACCGCAGCAACCAATCGACCTGCGTCGATCAGCGCCCGATCATCAGCAAAGGGCAGCACATCCGCAAGGGAGACGTGATCGCCGACAGTTCATCGACGCATTTGGGCGCGCTGGCGCTCGGACATGACGTGCTGGCGGTCTTTTTGTCATGGAGCGGCGGCAACTATGAGGACGCGCTGCTGATCAGCGAGGACTTGCTGCGCCAGGACAAATTCACCAGCATCCACATCGAAAAGCACGAGGTCGAAGCCCGCGATACCAAGCTCGGACCGGAAGAGATCACCTACGACATCCCGAATATCGGCGAGGACGCGCTCAAAGACTTGGATGAATTCGGCATCGTTCGCATCGGCGCGGAAGTCGGACCGAATGACATTCTGGTCGGCAAGATCACGCCCAAAGGCGAGAAGGAACTCAGCCCGGAGGAGAAGCTGCTGCGGGCGATCTTCGGCGAGAAGGCGCGCGAGGTCAAGGACTCATCGCTGCGCCTGCCGCACGGCGAAAAGGGCAAGGTGGTCGATGTCAAGACGTTCACCCGCGAAGAACACCCTGATCTGCCGGCGGGCGTCGAGAAGATGGTGCGCGTAGCGGTGGCGCAGAAGCGCAAGCTGACCGTCGGCGACAAGATGGCGGGGCGGCATGGCAACAAGGGCGTCATCTCCAAGATCGTGCCGATTGAGGACATGCCGTATCTGGAAGATGGGCGTCCGGTCGAGATCATCCTCAACCCGCTCGGCGTGCCGGGGCGCATGAACATCGGGCAGGTGCTGGAGATTCACCTCGGTTGGGCGGCGGATCGGCTCGGTTTCCGCGCGATCACGCCAGTGTTCGACGGCGCGAAAGAAGATGAGATTCAGGCAGAACTCGGTCGGGCATGGCTGATCGACCGCGCCTGGGATGACATCGGCGAGCGCGCCTGGGCATGGGTCAAGCAGTATGATTACCCGACGACCGATCTGGAAGATGATATCGAAGTCCGCCGCCTGTACATTTACGAATGGATCGGCAAGGACGGGCGCTACGATCTGGAGCAGCTCCAGTTCGATCTGGTCTACGCGCGGCGAGCGGTCGTGACCGAGTGGCTGCGCGAAAAAGGCTATGATCCGGACAGCATTCTGATGTGGGACACCGTTGGGCTGGATTTGGCGGAGCGCAAGCGCCGCGATCACAACGCGCTCACTGTCTCGCTGCGCGAGTGGATGCTGTGGTGCGATCCGGGCGTCGAACTGCCGCCGGATGATGTACAGGGCAAAGACCTGTATCCCTATGCCAATCAGGTGATGTTCGATACCGGCAATCCCGTCCCGCACTACGGCAAGCAGACGCTCTACGACGGGCGGACGGGCGAGAAATACGATCAGCCGGTCACGGTTGGCATCATGCATATGCTCAAGCTGGCGCACCTGGTCGAGGACAAAGTCCATGCGCGCTCAACCGGTCCGTACAGCCTAGTCACGCAGCAGCCGTTGGGCGGCAAGGCGCAGTTTGGCGGGCAGCGCTTCGGCGAGATGGAAGTCTGGGCGCTGGAAGCCTACGGCGCGGCATACACGCTGCAAGAGATGCTCACGGTCAAGTCGGATGATGTTCTCGGGCGCGTCAAGACCTATGAAGCCATCATCAAAGGCGAGCCGATCGAGGAACCGGGCATCCCGACCAGCTTCCGCGTGCTGGTCAAGGAGCTGCAAAGCCTCGGTCTGGCGGTCGAAGCCATCAGCGACACCGGCGACGTGATCCGCTTCGGCAAAGAGGATGAACGCGCGCAGGGCGGCGCTTCGCAGAATGCGTCGCAGAGCAAGCAGAGCCAGAACGCGACACCGACTCTCGGCTTCACTAGCGCCGGCGACATGTAATCACCGCCGGGCCGATGACAGCCCTCAACAGCATGTAAAAGAGCGATCCAATCTGATGCCAGAAGCGCCTTTGCGATTGCCGGGGCGCTTTTGGTTTCGTTACAATTCAACTTGTAAAAGGAAGAAAACGCCATGCTCAAGCTGATCGATGTCTGCCGAGTGTTTGGCGGGCTGCACGCGCTGACCAATGTCACTCTCACCGTCTCGGAGGGGCGGGTCGTCGGGCTGATCGGGCCCAACGGTGCGGGTAAGACGACGCTGATCAACAGCATCAGCGGGCTGGATCATCCCACCCGCGGACGGATCATCTTCCGCGATCAGGACATCAGCCGAGCGCCGCCCCACAAGATCACGGCGGCGGGGATCGCGCGCACGTATCAGAACATCCGCCTGTTTGGGGAGATGACCGCGCTGGAAAATCTCCTGATCGGGCAGCATGGGCGCGGGCAGGCGACTCCGTTCGAGGCGTTCGTCTTCGCGCCGCGCTTTCTGCGCGAGGAGCGGGCGCTGCGCGAACGGGCGCGCGCCCTGCTGGAGCGTTTCGGCATGGCGGATGCCGCCGACGCGCGGGCGGGATCGCTGCCCTACGGCGATCAGCGCCGGCTGGAGATCGCGCGAGCGATGGCGACCGATCCGAAGCTGCTGCTTTTGGATGAGCCGACGGCGGGCATGAACCCGGTCGAGACGCGCGAATTGGGCGAGCAAATTCTGCGCCTGCGCGATGAGGGCATGACGATCCTGGTGATCGAACATGACATGGCGCTGATTCAGCAGGTCTGCGATGAGATTTACGTGCTGAATTTTGGGCAGATCATCGCGCAGGGGACGCATGAGCAGATCAAACATGATCCGGCGGTGATTCAGGCGTATCTGGGCGAGGACGACGATGGCGCTGCTTGAGGTGCAGGATATTCACACGGCGTATGGCGCGATTGCTGCGCTGCGCGGCGTGTCGTTCACGGTGGAAGTCGGGCAGGTGGTCACGCTGATCGGCGCGAACGGGGCGGGCAAAAGCACGACGCTCAACACCATCAGCGGCATCCTCAAGCCGTCGCGGGGGCGCATCCTGTTCGATGGGCAGGACATCACCGGCTGGCGTCCGGATCGGGTGTTCGCGGCCGGGCTGGTGCAGGTTCCAGAGGGGCGGCAGATCATCGCGCCGATGAGCGTGCTGGAAAATCTGATGCTCGGCGCGCACCTGCGGCAGGACGATGAGATTGAGCGCGATCTGGAGGACATCTTCCGGCGCTTCACGCGGCTGAATGAGCGGCGGAGCCAGAAAGCGGGGTCGCTGTCGGGCGGCGAGCAGCAGATGCTCGCGGTCGGGCGGGCGCTGATGGCGCGTCCGCGCCTGCTGATGCTGGATGAACCGAGCATGGGCTTAGCGCCGCTGCTGGTCAATGAAGTCTTTCGGATCATTGCCGACATCAAGGCGCGGGGGATTCCGATCCTGCTGGTTGAGCAGAATGCGCGCAAGGCGCTGCAGATCGCCGACTACGCCCATGTGCTGGAGCGCGGTCAGATCGTGCATTCAGGGCGCGCTGAGGCGCTGCGGCAGACGCGCGAAATTATCGCCGCCTATCTGGGGTAGAAAAATCATGCTGTCCACGCTGCGGATGCGGCTGCTGGTGTCGTATCTGGCGGTCTTGGGAGTCGCGCTGGGAGTGCTGGCGGTCGCGCTGGTGGTGCTGCTCAACACGCGCAGCGCGCCGCCACAGCCGACTTACCAGCGGCTTGCCGCGCAGCTCATCAGCCTCGACCTGCACACCCTGCTGGCGCGTCCGAGGCGGCTGCGTCCGGCGGTTTGGCTCAGCGATCTGCGCGATGATCTGGATGCGCTGGCGCAGACGCGGGGGATTCGCCTGCTGATCGTCGGGCTGCCTGAGAACGTCGTCGCCTATGACAGCGCCGGCACATTTGCGCCGGGGAGTCTGCTGACGGCGACCGTTGAACCCTCCAACATCACCGCGCGCATCCTCGAAGGGCTGTCGCTGCGGATCAAGGGCGTTATCGGCAGCTTCATCGACGACGGCGAATGGCTGTTTGTGGGGGTGGAGGCGCTTCGGGCGGGCAGACGGGTGACGGCGCTGCTTGTCGCGGAGCCGCGCCCCATGCTTTCGCTCTACGAGGCGCTCAACGAATTTGGGGCGAGCGTCGCCCCGCCCGTGCTTCAGGCAGCGCTGGCGGGCGTGATCGCGGCGGTGCTGCTGGCAGCGTGGATCAGCCGAGGGATCGCCCGCCCGCTGCAAGCCTTCTCCGACGCGGCGGCGGTGGTGGCGTCGGGGCGGCTGGGCGCGCGCGTCCCCGTCAACGGCGCGGCGGAAGTGCGCGCGGTCGCGGAGGCATTCAACCACATGAGCGAGCAGCTTGAGACGCAGCAGAGCGCGCAGCAGGACTTTTTAGCCAATGTCTCGCACGATCTCAAAACGCCGCTGACCTCGATTCAGGGCTACGCGCAGGCGATCATCGACGGTGCGACGCCCGATCCGGTGGCGGCGGCGCAGATCATCTATGACGAGGCGGCGCGCCTCAACCGCATGGTCACCGAACTGACCGATCTCACGCGCCTGCAAGCCGGGCGGCTGTCGATGCGGGCGTCCCCGGTCGATCTGGGCGCGCTGACGGCGGCGGTCGCGCAGCGGCTGATGATCGTGGCGCAGGACAAGGGGATCGATCTTCAGGTGGACACGCCGCCGATGCCGTCGATCTCCGGCGATGGCGACCGGCTCGCGCAGGTGCTGATGAACCTGATCAGTAACGCCATCAAATTCACGCCGCCGGGCGGCACGGTGCGCGTGCGGACGGAGACGCGGGACGGCGGCGTCGCGGTGGTGGTGGAGGACAGCGGCATCGGCATCGCAGCCGAGGAACTGCCGCGCATCTTCGAGCGCTTCTACCAGGTGGACAAGGCGCGCGGACCTAAACGCGGGACGGGCTTAGGGCTGGCGATTGTGCGCGAGATCGTCGCGGCGCACGGCGGCATGGTGACCGCCGACAGCGCGGGCGCGAATCGCGGCAGCGTGTTTACGGTGTGGTTCCCGCTGCCGCAGCGGACGACGCTGGTGCGCCGACGGTGAGTCCGTGTAAAAACGCCACCAGGTAATCTCCCAGTTTGGCGGCATTATAGCCCCCTTCCTGACAGACCAGCGTCGGCAGACCGAGCGCGCCGATGCGCCGCCCTTTTTCGCGCATGTCGTCCGTGACCAGCGTGAAGCCGCCGTAAAAATCGCCCACGCCGGTATCGAAGCCCGCTGACACCACCAGATAGCCCGGCGCGAACGCCCGGATGGCGTCCAGCGCTTCATCCAAGGCATGGAAATACTGCGTGGCGTCCGTCCCTTTCGGCAGCGCCCAGTTGCGGTTGAAGCCCGCGCCCGCGCCGGAGCCGGTTTCGTCCTCGAAGCCCCAGAAATACGGGTAATCGTGGCGCGGATCGCAGTGGAGCGAGCAGAACAGCACCGTCGGGTCGGCGTAGAAGATCGCCTGCGTGCCGTTGCCATGATGGTAATCGACATCGAGGATGGCGACCTTCGCGCCGGTCTGCGCCTGGAGGTGGCGGGCGGCGATCCCGGCATTGTTGAAGAAGCAGAAGCCGCCGAACTGATCGACGCTGGCATGATGCCCGGACGGACGGCAGAGCGCGTAAGCATTCGGTTCGCCGTTGAGGATGAGATCGGCGGCGGTCACGGCGGTCTGCGCGCACCAGTAGGCGGCTTCGTAGGTTCCGGCGACAATCGGCGTGTCGATGTCGAGCGCGTAATAGCCGAGCTGACCGAGCGGGAAGGTCGGAATCGCTGTCGGATGAGCGCGGTTGGGGAAGGTGGTCGCGTAGATCGGGGCGCGCTCGCCAAAAGCGGCGGCGTAGTCGTCGTAGATCGTCCGCAGAAAGTCGACATAGTCTTTGGCGTGGACGGCGCGGATCGGATCGATGCCGTGATCGACCGGCGGCGCGATGTCGGTCATATCGGCGGCACGCAGGGCGCGCAGGATCGACTCGACGCGCTCCGGCGTGTCCTTGTCGTCGATGTCGAGCGGCGCGGGGGCGAGTTCCGCGCCCTCCCAGGCGGTCAGCCGAAAGATACCGGGCTGGCGCTCGGCGCGGGTGTGCGCGTAGTGCAGGTGATGGCGGTCATTGTGGATGATCTTCACGATGGTTATGTCCCTGGAAGGCGATAGAGAAAGCCGGGTCCGCCCATGAACATGCCGCCGTCCACATTGATGCAGCTGTCATTGGCGTACACCAGCGGGGCGCGCACCATCTGCGGCGGCAGTTCTTCTTTCATGTAGACAATCGGCGTGTGACCATGCACGATCTGCTTGCCGCCGAAGAGATTGAGCATATGCTGAGCGCGGGTCGCGCCTTCGGAATAGGCGCGGGAGGGGGAATGGCGGTCGTAGAAGGCGAAGCGCTCGCTGAAGTTATCGAGCATCGTCTCCCAGACCCCTATGGTTTCATCGAACATCATACGGGTGAACGCGGCGTTGACCTGCTCGACCGTCCGTCCGTAGGAGGCGTAAAAGAGCGCATCGGCGTGCATCAGCAGCTTATCGCCCAGCCGCGCCATCGCCGGCAGCGCCTGCATCCAGGAGATGTGGTGGATGGTGGCGCGCGCCATGTCGTCTTCCTCGCCGCCGTTGCGCAGCCATGCCTGCCTGAAACCGCCGCGCCTGCCGAACTGGTATGCCGAGAGGAAGAGCAGCTCATGATTGCCCATCAGCGCATGGATGCCGCCGCCCTGCGCTTCCGCTTCGCGCTGCAAGCGCATGACCAGATCGACGGCGGGGATGCCATCCTCGCCTCGATCCACGAAATCACCCATGAACCAGAGCTGCGCGTCCGCGCCCGTCCAGGCGAGCGTTTCGCGGATCAAGCCGTTTTCGCGCAGGACGCGGACGAGCTTATCATACTGACCGTGTACATCACCGCAGATGAAGATGGGAGGCATTGTGTGTGCGTTACGCCTCGCTGTCGTCCGCCGGAGTGCGGAGGGGTTCCACCAAGCCCATGCCAGACGCGAAAAAGCCGGGCGGCGCGAGCGCGAAAATGCCGCTGCTTTCGACCGCGACCGCCCCGTCAGGCAGAGTCACTTCGCCGCGCGCGAAGACTTTACGCGCTTCGCCGCACTCGACCCATGCGCGGACGGTGAACGCTGTGCCGAGCGGGACGGGGCGGCGAAAATCATACTCCAGATGCACCGTCAGGCATTGATAGCCTGCCAGCCAGCCGGCTGCGCCCATCGCTTCATCGAGCAGCGCCGCCAGCGCGCCGCCATGCGCGTAGCCGCGCGGACCCTCCATGATCGGGGAGGCGGTCACACGCACCGTGACGACGCCCTGATCGGCGCTGAAAACTGCGCCCATTGCCTTCGTGAACGCGGTTCCCATATGATGGGCATGGCTCATCGCGCTGTTCGCTCCAGGATGGTATGGATAATGTGGATCAAGTGTACTCGATTCTGTTCGGCGGTGGGAGGATCGACTCAGGCGTCCAGCCGGTAGCCAATGCCCCAAACCGTCTCAATCGTCGGTCGCATCCGTCTCAGCTTGTGGCGTAGATGGGCGATGTGGACATCGACCGTGCGCGTTTCGCCAGGGAAATCATAGCCCCAGACGACATCGAGCAGCTTTTCGCGCGAGAAGACCATCCCTTTATTCTCCGCCAGCGTCAGCAGCAGGTCGAATTCCTTGAGCCGCAGATCGACCGGCGTGCCATCAACGGTGACAATGCGCCGGTCAGGATAGATCGTCAGATTGTCGAGCGTGAGGGTGCGTTCTATGTCGGTGGCGGGGCGGCGCTCAGCGCGGCGGAGGATGGCGCGGATGCGGGCGACCAGCTCACGGGGATTGAACGGTTTGGTTAGGTAATCGTCTGCGCCCAGCTCTAAGCCGACGATGCGGTCGATGTCGTCGCTGCGCGCGGTCAGCATGATGATCGGGACGTCGGACTTGGCGCGCACGCGCTTGCAGATTTCCCAGCCGTCCAGACCGGGCAGCATTAGATCGAGGACGACCAGGGTCGGTGGCTTGGCGCTCAGGATGAGTTCAAGCGCGCTGTTCCCTTCGGTGGCGCTGACAACTGTATAGCCTGCCCGTTCGAGATACATTCGGGCGAGATCGATGATGTGCTGCTCGTCATCCACGATCAGGATGGTATCGGTCATGGTTCAGGCAACCTTTCTGCCGGCTGATTCGCTCCATCCGGTAAGACAGCATGATGTCGTCTCAGCGTCCGCGCAGTCCGAAGATACCCGCCATGCCGCTGATCGACTCCAGCGCCCGCCGCCAGCTTCGCGCCTCGTTATCGGTCGGCAGTGCGCCGAAGCGCGGGTCTTGCTTGGCGACGAACATGTTCAAATCCGCCCGCATCTGCGCCCAGATGCGCCGCTGTGTGGTCATCAGGAAGCGCGCTGAGTCGCTGTCGGCGCTGCGCAGGATGCGCTCCAGATGCGGCAGGCAGAATCCCTCCGAGGCGGCAAAGGCGTCTCGGAAGGATGGTTCATGCAGGCTTTGCGCCGCGATCTGCGCGTAATCCGCTTCGCGCACGTTAAGCGAATGGCAGCACGGGCAGGGCGCGTTCGGTTCGAGCGCCTCGGCTGCGGCTTTGCCGACAGCGCGCTTCCGCCGCCAGCGTCCGCCGAGCTTATGCCCGCCGCTTTCGATCAGTCCGTCCAGCAGCGCCAGCGTCTCCTCGATCACCCCGCCGTAGAGCTTGGCGATGCTGGTGGCGCTCATCTGGATCGCCATGAATTCCGCTGCGTGCGCGCTGCACAGTCCGCGCGCCGCCTGAAAATTGGCATTGATCTCAACATCCATCGTGTATTCAAAAATCAACAGTTCAAGATACTGCTGTTTGTCTCGCGCCAGCAGGCGGCACAACGGGCATCCTCGCTCAGGGAACGCCTCCAGCAGATCATAGTATCCAAACGGCTTCATTCCGCGCCTATTCGCTTGTCGGCTGACCAAGTCGATAAGCATAACGCATCTTGAGCTGCCGTAAAATACGGGGCGAATTTGCCCGCCGTGTGCGCAGGAGGCGCAGCGTGAAGGTTCAGGTGCGGTCTCTACGTCCCGGCGCACTCTGCGATTGGATCGGAGTGACGTGCAGATTGCCGTATACGCTGGACTCAGCGCGTCCAGCCGCCGGTGTTGGGATCGAGGCGCCAGCCCGCCGGCGGCTCTGGATAGCACGACGCGCCCAGCGCGATCACGTCCGCTTCGCCTGCAGGCGCTGGCGGCACAGGATCGCGGAAGACGATCTCAATTCCGGCATCGGTCACGTTTTGCAGCAGACTGGTCAGGCGCAGCGCTCCCTCAACCGCCGCCCGTTCCAATGCGCCGCCTGCAATCGCGTCGTCCCGAAGCCGGATCAGCGCCATGTAATCCGCCAGCGCCCGCACCGTATCCCAGTTCACTGGACACAGGGTGAAGGTGCGGTTGTACTGCTGGATGGTGTCGATGCGGCAGGTGGTCAGTATAGGCGCGGGCAGGGTGATCGTATAGACATTGCGAAGCGGATCGTAGACAATGTCCTCATCGGTGATCTGCGACAGGTCGATCCCCGCTTCAACGCCGCCGGTCGCCATGTGGCTTGCCGCCACGCCGCAGGCATTGCCGATGTTCTGCTGCACGCCAACTCGAATATTCTCGATCATGCTGTCCGTGCGGAAGGTGACCAGCACCCCCAGCGGCTGCACGCTGGTGACCAGTGTCCGCGAGAGATTGACATCCGCCCGCGTCACGCCGCCCAGCGCCGCGCTCACCCCGCCGACCAGCGCCCCGATCGATGTGAGTCCCAAAATCACCGCCAGTCCGATCCCGATCAGCGCCACGATGAGGCAGCCGCCGACGCCTGCCGTTAGCCACATGCAGCCGCGCGCACAGCCCCCCCGTTCCGCGCCCTCATTTTTGCTTTCGCTCACTGCAGGGCTGTAGCTGGGGATTTCATACGGCAAAACCGCGTTGTCCGGCGGCAGCTCGCGTTTTTGTTGCTCGATCACGTCTGGTTCGTCGTTATAGATATTCACGTCGTCCTCTCCGAGACAGACTCCTCTCCTGTATTGTACATACGAGTCGCGCGGTGTAATGTCGCAATAATTGGGGGGATTTTCGGCGTATTCAGCGGCATGGGGGCATGTTGGGGGCAGAGCGGTCAAGCTCCACCCCCGATGAGCATTACTGGTTGGGATCGAAAGTCGGTCTGGGTCGGCCGGCGCAGAGATTTTCGCACGGCACGCCGTCCGCGTCGCCGTCCAGGGTAGTATTGCCCGCTAATAAGCAGGCAATCGCCTCGTTGCAGGTGCTGAGCTGCTGGCAGGTGAAGGTGATATTGGGGCAGGTTCCGACGGACTGACCCGGCTGACCGGGCTGCTGTTGCAACTGCTGCGGGATCGATGCCTGTGGAACTGGATCGACCAGGATTTGCCCGGTCTGCGGATCAAGCGACAAGCTTGGCGCGGCAAACGCGATGCCGGTGATGTTAGTGAGCAGGATGACGAAGTCGCCGCTGCCGATGCGGCTGGCGAGATTGAGATCGCTGACCAGCACCAGATAGCGCCCGTCGCGTGGGATCAGGATCGGCTGGACGGAAGCATACTCCTGCGTGTCGCGGACGGTCTGCTGCGCGATGAAGTCGGTCGGGTTGTCGAAGCTGCTGATGGTGATGCGCGGCGCGGCATTCCCGCTGAGGCGGAGCAGTTCGACGCGGAAGGACTGACCGGCAGGGGCATCGAAGCAGAAGCCGACGACATAGCGCGGTGGGCGCGTGGTGATCTGGGCGTTGCGCGGCTGACCGACATCCAGCCGCTTGACGACGGCGGCGCTGCCGCGATAGACGAACAGGCATTCATCCTCGCCGATCTCATCGGGCGGAAGCAGCTCAGCGATCCGACGGCGCAGGGAGGCAAAGAGCGAGTCCGCCAGGTTGACAGCGTCGAGCGCCTGCTGCACTGTCGCCTGACCGACCGAGCCGGCGCTCGGCTGCGGGAACTGGCACGCTTGGATCAGCAGTTCAATGGCAGCGCGCAGCGCGCCCATCGCCGTATTGAAGTCATTCCCAATCGAGCTGAGGCGGTCGAAGTAGGCCGCCAGAAGCGCCTGCGGGATGTTGTAATCGGTGGGACGGATCGGGTAGCTGCCGCACTGGGCGACTCTGCCGAGGACGACATTGGTCCAGATCGAGCGGATGGCATCGAGCGAGGGCTGCGCCAGGTCGAGGCGCGCCAGCAGCAGGCGGAGCGTGTCGAAAAAGTCGATGTCGCCGGTGTCGGAGATCGGCACGGCGTCGGCGCAGATGCCGTCAATCGGCAGGTTGAACACGTCCGCGGAAGAGAATTCGAAGAATTCCGCCGCCGCCCAGCCGAGCGTGCCTTCAAAGATGACCTGCACCCAGCGGTTGTCGTCGGTGCGCCCCACAATCGGCATGATGCTGTAGCGCGGGGCGTTGGCGAGGATGGCGTAGTTGGTGCTGGGACCGGATCGGACGCGCAAGCCGCTCTGCGCCAGCCGTCCGGTGATGGGGCTGGTGGCTTCGCTCAAGCCGGCGCGCGGCGCTTCCCAGCCGCCGTAGGGGATGGTGCGCGGATCGGCGACCGGCAGCGATTCGATGCTGCCCTCCAGCACGGTCAGCACTGCCAGCCCGATCCAGCCTTCCTGACCTGGACCCAACTGCACGCGCACCCACTGGCGGTCGCCGCTGCGGGCTTCGGCTTCAGCGGTGTAGCCCGCGTTGACGAAGCCGATCACCGGCGCGCCAATGGCGGGCAGCGTGCGGACGTTGACGCCGTCGCGGTTCGCCAGCACGATCACGCCCGTTCGGGGAATCCCCGGAGCCTGGCGCGCGCAGGCAGGCGCAGGCAGCGGCGTCCGTTGGAAGGGCGTGAAGACGAAGGTCGGGAAGGGCGTGAAGGTTGGGACGAGCGACGGCGTCGGGCTGACGAGAGTCAAAAATGAGGTCGGCAGGATGACCGTCGGGATCGGGGTGCGCGTGACGGTACGGGTGGTGGTTGGCGTTGATGTTGACGTTGACGTTGGTGTCGGCGTTGCGGAGATGTCGGGCGTGGGAGTTGCCGTTTGGAATTCGAAGGTGCAGCGGATGAAGAAGCTGAACGGCGACTCATCGGGGTCGTTGGACTGGAAAGTGACCGTTCCAGTGAAGGTTCCGCTGATCTGCGAGAAGCAGGCGAGAGTCAGGGTGATCGACTGACTCGGCGGGACGGTCGCAGCGCTAAAATTGCCCTGAAAGAGGTCCGCAGGGGCGATCACCAGCCCGGTCAGATTGAGATTTGCGCTGCCGATATTGCGGATGGTGAGCTGGCGCTGCAGGATCGATCCGGTTGCAGTCGCGCCGAGATCGACCGGGGTCGGCTGATTGTTGGTGATCAGGGTGGAGCCGAGCAGGACTTCAATATCAGGACCCGCGCCGCTCACCGCGCAGCGGATCGGGAAGGTGAAGGTGGGGTTGGCAGGATCGTTGGTAGTGAACGTGACCGCGCCGTCAAAAGTGCCGCCGATGGCAGAGAGGCATTGTAAGCTGAGCGATGATGAAGCGTTCGGCGGAATGGTGATGCTCGGCGCGCTGCTGCTAAAGCTGCCGCTGAATACGCCGCCGGTCACGGACAGATTGCTGACGTTGAGCGGCTGCGCGCCGGTGTTGGTCAGGGTCACGGTCAGGTTGACCGGGGTGTTGATGAAAGTGGGCGAAAATTCGACCGGGGCGATCTGCCCATTCAGCACAGGAGTACTATTCGCGCTCACGGCGATGGCGGGCGGCGCAATGACAGCGACCACGCAGCGGATGGTGAAGGTGAAGGTGACATTGCCTGGATCGGTGGTGTTGAACGAGACCAGCCCGTCATAGGTTCCCGGAGCCGCCGCCAGACAGGTGACGCGCAGGGTTATGCTGGCGCTTGGCGGGACGGAGGCGCTCGTCCCTGAGCTGACAAATTCAGCCGAGAAGCCCGGCGGCGGGAGCAGATTCGCCATGAACAGATCGGCAGTCCCTAGGTTGTTGACGGTGAAGTCTTTGACGACGGGGACGCCAGGAGTGGTCGGCGGGAAATCGATGGGCAGACCGGGGACGCTGCCGCTGTTGGGGACGACCGTTGCGCCATCGAGGACTTGAATCATCGCGGTTTGTGCAGCGTGAGTCAGCGCAGCGGGCTGACGCAGCAGCGATGGAGCCAGCGCCAGCACAGCGCCCAGCAGCAGCGTCATCCAGAGTATTCGGCGGCTTGTCATCCCATCCCCCCTGCTTTGTGGGCATCTCAATTTTCACTCATTATGCATGAGAGTCGCGGCGCGGCGCAAACGCCGGGTTTTAAGCCTAGGCGCGGGTGCAGTCATGCGGCATCGGGCATTTGATGGACTTGGTGATGGTTTCATCAGCGTGTTTCAAGACTGTTTCCCTGCTTTTATCAATCGTTACCAATCGTTGAACAACCTGCCCTGATCGTAACTTTCATCATCATCGGCGTCGGCATCGGACTGGCGCGCCATCAGCCCGTCGATTTTGCGCAGGGACTTGTCCAGCGCGCGCTTGCGCCGCCCGACGATCTCATTGTATGCGCCGCGTGCGCGGTTGATCGCCTTGCCGAGATCGTCCATGCGCTTGGTGTATTCATTCCACTGTTTGCGGAAGTCGTAGAGCAGCAGCAGAATGTCGCGCGAGGTCTGCTGCAGGCGAAGCTGCTCGACCGACTGGCGGATGATCGCCAGCACGCCAAAGAGCGACAGTGGCGAACAGAGCAGGATTTTACGCGCCATCGCCTCATCGAAGATCGTCGCGTCCGCCTCATAGATGAAGCGGAAAATCTGCTCGTTGGGGATGAAGATCAGCGCGCAGTCCACGGTGTTCTGCTCCGGGCTGACGTAGCCGCGCACGCCGACTTCGTAAATGCGGGCGCGGACATCACTGAGGAACTGCTTGCGGTAGTAATCGCGCTGAGTTTCGGTCTCCGCCGCCTGATAGGCTGCGTAGTTGTCGAGCGGGAACTTGACATCCATATTGAGGATCAGGTCGTTGGGGAGAAAGAAGGTGAAATCGGGGCGGCTGGCTCCGTCTGAATCTTGAAAGGTGCGCTGACGGGCATAGTTAACGCCCTCGATGAACCCACTCAGCCGCAGCACGTCCTCGGCGATGCGCTCGCCCCACTGTCCGCGCGAGCGGTTGTCCGCCAGGGCGCGCTGAATCTGTCCGGAGGTGTGGATCAGTGCTTGCAGCTCGCGGCTGAGCGCGCCGAGCCGTTCGGCGCGGGTGCGTTCAAATTCCGCTACCATCATCTGGACTTCGGACAGGCGGGCGTTCATCTGCTCTAACTGCCCGTCGATGACCTGTTTTTTGGCGTCCAGATCGGCGGACTGGTAGTACGACTGAGCGCGCAGCCGCTCCTCCGCCATGCGGACCAGCTGCTCGGTCGAGAACTGGAGCGCTTGCATCGAGAGGCTGCCGAACTGATGCCGCAGAGTCTCCATCATAGCGTTTTCATTCGCCTGCCGGCGCGCTTCCGCGTCGCTGAACAAGCGCTCGGCAAGCCGTTCGGCGCTGCGAATTTGCCCGCCGCGCAGCAGATAGGCTGTCGCAAAGCCGAGGGCGAACGCGCCAAATGTGATCAGCACGACTTCTAGCGATGCCATATCGTTATCGCACCAGCGGAAGCATCACTGTGAACACGCTGCCCACGCCGAGTGCGCTGCTGACGCTGATGCGCCCGCCGTGCTTCTCAATCAGTTCTTTGGCGATGGTCAGCCCAAGTCCGGTTCCGCTGACCGCCATGTGTTCGTCGGTGTTGACGCGGTAGAATCTGTCGAAAATGCGCGGGAGCGCGTCCGCCGGGATGCCCAGCCCGCTGTCGGCGACTTCGACGACTGCGCTGTCACCGCTGCCGTAGACCCGGACTTCGATCTGACCGCCCGCCGGCGTGTATTTGATGGCGTTGGAGATCAGGTTGTTGACGATCTGGGTGAAGCGCCGTTCATCGACTGCGACGATCAGCGGCGTATCAATCGCGATGCACGCCAAGCTGACCGACTTATTGTGCGCGGCGAACTCATGATTGACCGCGCATGCGCCGATCATACCCCGCAGATCGACCTGGCGCAGTTCCAGCGGAAAATCGCTCTCCGCCCGCGACAATTCGAGCAGATCGCCGACAAGCGTGTACATGAAATGGGCTGAGCGGGTGATACGGTCGATGTAGTCAGCGTGAGCGCCGGTCACACCTATTTCTTGTATCAGTTTGGTGTAGCCCAAAATCGTCGAGATCGGGTTTTTGAGGTCATGAGAGACGATGCGCAGCAGATCGTCCTTGAAGCTGCTCAACTGGGCGATATGCCGCCGCTGATTTTGCAGCGTGATATGGGCGCGGACACGGGCGAGGACTTCCTCGACGTGAAACGGCTTGGTGATGTAGTCCACGCCGCCGACCTGAAAGGCTTTCACCTTGTCCTCAATATCATCCAGGGCGCTGATGAATAAAATCGGGATGTCGCGGGTGTGTTCAGCAGCTTTGAGGCGAGTGCAGACCTCATAGCCATTCATGTCGGGCATTTTGATGTCGAGCAGGATCAGATCGGGCTGTTCGCGGCTGACACTGGCAATGGCAAGCTGCCCGTTGAGGGCGGGGCGGACGCGGTAGCCATGCTGCGTCAGCATCTTGGACAGCACGGTCAGGTTAGCGGGCGTGTCGTCGACAATCAGGATCGTTTGTACATCACTCATGGGGTCGCCTCTGCCAGAATCGCCTGGATTTTATCAAACCGGAAGGCGCTGACCCACTCGTTCAGTCCCGCTGCGATGGCGGGATGGTCGGCGCGGATTTCGCGCAGCAGGGCATCGCAGGCTTCGAGATCGAGCCGGTCGGCAGCGTCGCTGAAGCGGGCGCGCCATTTCGCCGGGAGCGCTGCGACCGTCTCGGCGCTGAGTTCTGCGGTCATTTCCGGGACATACGGCAGCTCATCCTCATAGATGAACTGGACGCCGAGATGCTGCACCATCTTCTCCATGATGATGCTCTCGCGGGTGGGCTTGCGGACAAAATCGTCGCAGCCGGCGACCATGATCGAGGCTTTTTCGGATTCGAGTGCGCTGGCGGTCAGGGCGATGACGACGGTGGCGCTGCCTTTGTCGGTCGATTTGATGTGCTTGGTCGCTTCATAGCCGTTCATGATCGGCATCCGCATGTCCATCCAGATCAACTGCGGTTCCCAGCTTTCCCAGATTTCGAGCGCCTCTTTGCCGTTGGCGGCTTCGCGCACCTTGAAGCCGACATCGGTCAGCCAGGTGGACATCAGATAGCGGTTTTCCCATTTGTCGTCCACTACGAGGATGCGATATTCGCGGGTGTCGTTGGGATCGATGGCGCGGACACGGCGCGGCGCTTCCTGCTGCGGCAGATCGGCTGCGCTGGCGAGTTCGTAGCGGATCGTCAGGGTGAAGGTCGTGCCATGTCCGAGCTGGCTTCTGACCGCGATGTCGCCGCCCATCAACCGGGCGAACTGGCGGCTGAGCGCCAGCCCCAGACCCGTGCCTTCCTGGTTCCGCCGCCCGCTCTCGGTCTGGACGAATGGCTTGAACAGCTTGTCCATCTCTTCCGGGGCGATGCCATGCCCAGTGTCCTCCACCTCGATGATCAGACGCTGATCGGGGGCGTGGGCAAGGCGCACCGCGACTCCGCCCGCTTTGGTGAATTTGATGCCGTTGCCGACCAGGTTGATCAGAATCTGCCGGAGCTTACCCTCATCGGTGCGGATAGAGCAGGGCAGATCGTCGTCCCACTCGAACAAGAGCTGAAGGTGCTTAGCGCTGGCGCGCACCTGCATCATCTCTTCAATGCTGCGCAGCAGCTCGCGCAGGTCAAAGGTGCTTTCGTTGAGCGTGGTCTGACCGGACTCGATCTTGCTCATCTCCAGCACGTCGTTGATCAGCCCCAGGAGATGCTCGCCGCTGCGCATGATGATGCCGACATGATCGTGCTGCTTGGCAGTGAGCGTGTTATCGCGCTCCATGACCTGAGCGAAGCCGAGAATGGCGTTGAGCGGCGTGCGCAGCTCGTGGCTCATGTTGGTCAGGAAGATCGTCTTTGCCTGATTGGCGCGCTCCGCTTCCTTGCGGGCGCTGTCCATCTGCTCGGCATACTCGGCGAGCTGCCGCGTCCGTTCGTGGACGCGCTGCTCCAGGAAATTGACCTGATCGGCGATCTGGGATGCCATCTGGTTGAAGCCGGCTGCCAGCACGCCGATCTCATTGTGGGACTGCGCCGCCCCCGCCCCGACGCGCACGTCCATGCGTCCTTCGGAGAAGGCGCGGACGGCTTGGGTGAGCCGTTCGATGGGCTGGGTGATGCCCCGCGCGACCAGAAACGACGCGCCAGCCACCGCCGCCAGCGTGATCAGCAGAATGGTCAGGATGGCGTTGCGCTGAAAGACGACTGGGGCGAGCGCCTCGGCTTCATCGACCTTGACCATCAAGCCCCAGTGCAGCGAGGGGACATAGCGCCAGACCGCCAGCACGCGCTCACCGCGATAATCGACGGCTTCGCCCGCGCCGGCAGTCCCACGCACCGCCGCCTGCAGCGGCGACAGCACGGGGGAGCTGTCGGGGATGGTCAGGCTGAAGGGCAGATCGAGCGACAGGCGCAGCGGCGCGGTGATCGTTACGCTGTCATTGTTGAGCCGCGCCGCCGTGACCGTCTCGCCCGTTTCGCCCAAGCCGACGCGCTCGGTGATGACGCGGTAAAGATCGTTGTTGTCGATCTGGAATGCCAGCACGCCGACGATGATATTGTCATCGTAGATCGGCGCGGCGAGATAGGCTGCTGGCGAGAATTCAGGCGGCAGAGCTGGTCGCTCGGTCGGGGCGAGGGTCGATGGGGGGCGATTCTGCGGCGTGTCGAGCAGGCGCGAAGGGACGCTGCGGGCAGGGATGATGAAATTGGAGATTTCCGGCGTGAGCAGCGTGGTCGCGTTCTCCACGACCCGCGCCAGCGCGGTCAGCTCCGGCTGCTGATAGATGCTGCCGCGCGTCCCTTGCAGCGAGATCAGAATGTCGCCCGTTAGATTGAGAAGCAGAATGTCGCTGTAGCGTGCGGTTCGGGCGAAGTCGCTCAGGAACGGGACGACGTCCGCCTGAATGCGGCGAAAGGCGGGCGTCCCGCGTTCTAGGACGGCGATCTGTCGCATGATCTTCGTCACGGTTGAGCTGCGCGCCAGCGTCAGCAGCGACTGCTGGCGTTCAGCGGCGTAGGTCTCGATCTGGGCGATCTTATTGTCGGCTGCCAGTGTCAGCAGGTTATAGACCTGCTCGATCTCGCCAGCGCGCCCGACGCTGAGGATCAGCAGCATGATCGCCACAATCGGCGTCAGCCCGATCAGCACAAACCAGATCAGCAAGCGACGTGACAGGCGGTTCATTCGCCCCCTTCTCCTGGATTCGCCCAACCGCCCCAGCGGTTATTCAGGATTCGGATGAAGGCATTCCACTGTTGGCGCGTGCGGCTGTCGGGAAAGGGGATCGGTCGGATCGGATCGCCGGAGTCCCAGACGATGTCGAACTGTCCATCGGGGCGAATCTGCCCAATGCGGACGGTTTTCCAGGTGTGCCGCGACTGATCGATGTAGACGACGCCCTGCGGCGCGGCGCAGCTTTGGTTGAGGATGGCAGTGCGAATGACCGCTGGGCTGAAGGTTCCAGCAGATGAAACCGCCTGCGCCCAGAGCTTGACGCCCAAATACGCCGCTTCCATCGGCGAAGACAGCACCCGATCCGCGCCGAAGCGCGCCCGAAAGCGGGCGATGAAGGCGCGGTTTTCGGGCGTGTCGATGGATTGAAAGTATGTCCACGCGGCGTAGCTGCCGACCACATCATCGATGGGGATCGAAACGAGATCGCTCTCGGCGATGCTGAACGACAGCACGGGCGCATTGATGCCCGCCTCGCGCAGGGCGGCAAAAAAGGCGATATTGCTGTCCCCGTTGATGGTGTTGAGGATGGCGTCTGGGGCGGCGGCTTCGATCTGCGCGATGACATCGGTCATATCAGTTTCGCCGAGCAGGACATAGCTTTCGCCGACGATCTCGCCGCGCAGCGCCGCGACGTGATCGCGGATGATGGCGTGGGCGGCGCGGGGAAAGATGTAATCCGAGCCGACCAGAAACACGCGCTGACCGAGGCTGCGCATTGTCCAGGTGACCGCGGGGGTGATCTGCTGATTGGGCGCGCTGCCGGTGTAGATGACGTTGGGCGACTGCTCCAAGCCCTCATACTGCACCGGATAGATGAGCAGATGATCATGGCGCTCGAAAATCGGGATGACTGTTCGACGGCACGCTGAAGTCCAGCAGCCGAAGATGACGCTGACGCCTTCCTGGGTGATGAGGCGTTCCGCTTCAGCGGCGAACACCTCCCAATCCGACTGCCCATCGACGACCAGCGGCTCGAGCTGCCGCCCCAGAATGCCGCCCGCCGCGTTGATCTCTTCGATGGCGAGCAGAGTCGCATCGACAACGGCGCGCTCGCTGATCGCCATTGTCCCGCTCAACGAATGGAGTATCCCAACGCGGATCGGCTCGCGGTGGCTCAGCGCCGATACCAGCGCCGCGCTCACTCCCAGACCGATCACGAGGACAATGCCCGTGATCAGAAAAGAATTTCTATTCATGGCTGTCATATTGTCAATTGTGCCGCGCGTATTCATGAAGTGTACCGCATATGCTAAATAAAAAAGCGATGAGGTTTTGAGTCTCATCGCTTACCTGCGTGCGCGTCGGTCAGGGGACAGTGCTAGTTGGAACGGGCGTGATCTGAAGAGGGCAGATTGCAGTCCGCGCGGCATCCTATCGGGTAACGGCACGAGCAGATGGAGACAGGCGCGGGGAAGTCTGAACAACCTTTAACGAAGGATTGTCTCCTGATGTGTAAGCGTTACTCCTGCTTTCGTTAGTTTTGTACGCTTTTAACACGGTCTTTGCTTGCCCCCATTTCAATTCGCATTTACACTGATATTTAGTATCGGCTTCACGAATAGGAGGATACGAGTAATGAAACAATTCCGTCAGGTGATGCTTTTCTTGGTCTTGCTGGTTGGTCTTCTAATTGTTCCATCGGCTCTGGCGCAGGACACCTTCGGGTTGAGCAATGCTGATTATGCCTATTGGACAAACGCTGTCGAAACCAGCGCTGCATTCAATACGCTTTCGTATGACTATACCTTCCGCTTCAATGTGTCGGGTGTCGACTCTGGCGATATCAACATTCAGGTCGCTGGCGGCGGTCAGATCGGCGAGATGAACGGCGTGCCGATGTTCTCGATGACCGCCGTTGGCGAGATGACAATCGGCCGCGACCGCACTCCGATTGATATGGAAGTCCGTACTGTTGGCGATTTAACTTACCTTGAGCTTGTCAAAGGCAGCGGCTGGACCGGCGGGACGGCTGAGGACTTTTTGAGCGGCTTCACTGAAGCGCTCGGCTTGAGTGAGCTGCCCATCGATCCAGAATCGCTCTTTGAAGGCGACATGGGCGACATGATGGCAGTGCCGGGCATGACGGATGCGATAATGGCGCTCAGCATGCTTCAGGCGTCGGACTTCATCGCCATTTCGCGCAAAGCCGATATGGGTGGTCAGGCGCACTTTGTGATCGACCTGAAGATCGCCGATCTGCTCAGCTCGGATGCTCTGTCGCCGCTGCTGGGGCTGGGCTTGGCGCAGGGGATGGGCGCAGATGCCAGCGGCATGACCGATCAGGAAATGCGGCAGATGAGCATGTTGATCGGGATGCTCTTCAGCGATCTGACTCTGACCTATGAGCAGTTCATCAACACCAGCACTAACTTGGTTGAGCGCGGCGTGCTGACGCTGAACTTCCCGCTTCCGGCGATGCTCACCGGCGGCGCAGACACCTTGATCGAGATGGAAATGGTGGTCAATCTGAGCGGCTACAACGAGCCGATCTCGGTTGAAGCTCCGAAGGACTTCCAGCGGGTGAGGTAGCGAGCCGCCTGATCGTCGTTGAGACGATGGCAAAGCGCAGAGGAGGGCTGGCAGCGCGCCAGCCTTTTTCATTTACAATCAAGCTGTGATCTTTCCCAATGCGAGGATAAGTAGTGCTTATGCGCCCATTTCTCTTGCTAACCCTGCTGCTTGCCTTGGCTGCGCCGGGTTTCGCTCAGGAGCGCTTTCCTGTCACAATTGATGAGACTAAGCCCGTTATCATTGAGATCGATGAAAGCGCGGTTGATCTGATCTATCGCGCTGCACAGCCGGTGACGATCAGCGTCCAGGCGCGCAGTCTGGCTGGTTCGACTCTGGATACGACGCTCGAAGTGTTGGACGCGGCGCAGGTACGCCTGGCATACAACGACGATCACAGCACGAGCCGCGCCGATCTCAATCCGTTTGACTCGCTGATCACCGCGCTCGATCTGCCTGCCGCCGGCGACTATCTCATCCGTGTCGGCACATTTAGCGGCACGGCATCCGGGCAGATTGAGGTCACGCTAACGCTGGGAAGCACGCCAATCGCTGCGCCCAATCTCGACAATGTCCCAGTTGAGACGGTGCGCGCAGAAGTGCCGAGCGGTGAGCGCTATATCTATCCAGTTCAATTGACGGCTGGAACCAGCGTCACCATCACCGTTCGCGCTATCGACAATGCGCTCGATCCCAAAGTTGCGCTCGTCAATCCCGACGGAGTCGTCACTGCCACCAACGACGATCACGGGACGCCGGACACCACCCTCAGCCGCTACGACGCGCGCATCTCGAATTTCATGATCACCACCAGCGGACAGTACCGGATTGAAGTCAGCGGATTCGGCGGGATCGGCGGCGTTTTTGAGCTGATCATCGAGCGCGGCAGGGTGTCGAATGAACCGCGCCCGCAGCTCGGTGTCGAAACCGTGCGCGGGACGGTCATTCTCGGCGTGCCGTTCCAGCATTACGTCGACGCCAATGCGGGCGATGTGCTGGTGATTACAGCGACCGCCATCACTGAGACGCTCGATGTCGATGTCGGCATCTACAATCTTCAGGACAACCTGCTCGATGCCAGCTATGAGCATGGCTCGACCGATCCCAGCCTATTTTTTTACGACGCGCGCATCAACAACTTCATCGTCCAGCAGACTGGGACCTATCTGATCGAAGTCGTCGGGTTTCGCGCTGGATCGAATGAACGCGCCGCAGGCGACTTCATGCTCACTATCGAGCGCGTCGGCACAGGCGCGCCGCTCGGCACGGGAACCAATGCCGTCTTTTTGGGCGAGATCGCCCCAAATGGCCGCTTTACTCAGCCTTTCACTGCGCGCGCGGGCGATTTCGTGACGATCACGGTGCGCGCTTTGACGGCGGGCTTTGATCCAGTGGTCGCGCTTATTTCGCCGGAGGGTGTCCTGCTCGCCACCAACGACGATCATGGCAGCAGCGATGGCACGCTCGCTCGCTTCGACGCGCAGATCGTCCGCTACCGGATGCCCACCGACGGCGAATACACCATCGAGGTCAGCGGCTACCGCGACGCCGCCGGGTCATTTGGGATCACGATCACCACGATCCGCTGAGCGCTGCAAAATGGGGGTGGGGTTCGTGCCGTCCCACACCCCGTTGTCTTAGACAACGATATTCACCTTCGGCTCGACCATCTGACCGGCTTCGGCGCGTCCGGCGATGAAGATCACCTTTTTCGGCTCGCCGCCGTTCAGGAGGCGCTTTGCCGCGCCGGACTCCAGCGCCAGCCGGATCGCCTCCTCCTGGCTGATCCCAACGGGGACAGTCAGGCGATCCACCGGCTTGCCGTTCTTCATCACTACCAGCGTCGTCTCTTCCTCAGCGGCTTTCGCCGGATCGTAGACCGGGAAGGGCTGGTTATGGATGCTGTAGGGGTTGCCGATCTGCGCCCACAGCTCTTCAGCGATGTGCGGGGTGAAGGGAGCCATCAGCAGCAGCATCGTCTCGACCGCTTCGCGCCATGCCGCCGCGCCGATCCTGCCATCGCGAACGGCAGCGCGCAGGTCGTTCTTGAAGCCCATCAGCGCGGCAATCGCTGTGTTGAAGCTGAAGTTGGTCAGGCTGTCTTCAATGCGCTGGATCGTCTGGTGGACGCGGCGGATCACCGCTCGATCTGCATCGCCTTGCGCCGCTGACGGCGCGCCCGCCGTCACCACATCCCAGACTTCGTTCAGCCAGCGGACGACGCCCTGAATGCCCTGGCTGTCCCAGGGCCCGCCCTTCATCCAGTCGAAGCTGAACATCAGGTAGGCGCGCAGCGTGTCCGCGCCATGCCGCTGCACCCATTCATCGGGGTTGACGACGTTGCCCCGGCTCTTGCTCATGCGCTCGATTTCCAGGTGGTGCTTCAATTGATTGACCGTGTTCGGACCGGGAATCGCAGGAATGATGATCTGCGCATCCGCCAGCACCTCAACCGTCACATCGCCGTTCGCCGTCGCCACCGTCAGGATGTTCTCGGTACGGCGCATGATCTCGCCCGCGACGCTGCCCGCCGGCGCCTCGATAGCGCTCTCGACGACTTCGACCCGATCCGCGAACAGCTTCGCGCCGTCCATCCGTCCAGTGCAGACGACGATATCGCCTTTGCGCTCCTCGCCTAGGATTTGCCCTTGATTGCGCAGCAGCAGCATCGGCTCATCCACCTTCAGATCGCGCCCATGTGCTTTGGCGATGCGGATGGCGTCGTCGAAGACGCCCAGATCGCGTATCGCTTTGTTGAACCAGCGCGTGTAGAGCAGGTGCATGGTGGCATGCTCTGCGCCGCCCGTGTAGACATCGACGGGCAGCCAGTAGGCGGCTTCTTCTGGGTCAAACGGCGCTTTGTCATACTGCGGCGATAGATAGCGCAGGTGATACCACGACGAACACATGAAAGTGTCCATCGTGTCGGTCTCGCGGCGCGCTGGGTTTTCATCGCTGTCATAGGTATGGACGAACGATGAGTGAGACGCCAGCGGATTGCCGACGCCGGTGATCTTGACGTCATGCGGCAGCTCGACGGGCAGTTGATCGTCCGGCACGGCTTCGAGTGAACCATCCTGCCGATAGATGATCGGGATCGGGCAGCCCCAATAGCGCTGACGGCTGATCAGCCAGTCGCGCAGTCGGTAGTTGACCGCCTCTTTGCCGATGCCCTGCGCTTCCAGCCAGTCGATAACGGCGCTGATCGCCGGATTTTTGCGCCCTTTGTCGCCGTTGGAGAACGTCCCGTTGAAATGCCCGCTGTTGATCATAAAGCCTTCGCCCGTCCAAGCGGCGTCATCGATGTAGCTGTCCGGCGCGCCTTCCGGCTTGATGACCGGGCGAATCTCCAGCCCGAACTGTTTGGCAAAGGCGTAGTCGCGCTCGTCATGCGCCGGCACTGCCATGATCGCGCCTGTGCCGTAGGTGATCAGCACGTAGTCGGCGATCCAGACCGGGATTTTCTCGCCGTTGACCGGATTGATCGCGCAGCCGCCGGTGAAGACGCCGGTTTTCTCGCGCTCCTCGCCGATGCGCTCCAGCTCGGTCATGCGGGCGACGGCGGCTTTATAGGCTTCGACAGCGCCGCGCTGCGCGTCGGATGTAATCTTCTCGACCAGCGGATGTTCTGGAGCCAGCACCATGAAGGTTGCGCCCCACAGCGTGTCAGGGCGGGTGGTGTAAATCTCAATCGGGTCGCCCGCTTCGGTCTTGAAGACGACGCGCGCGCCTTCGCTGCGCCCGATCCAGTTGGTCTGCATGATGCGGATCGGTTCGGGCCAATCGATGCCGTCGAAATTCAGCAGTTCGTCGGTGTAGCGCGTGTAGCGGAAGAACCACTGCGTCATCATCTTCTGAACGACGGGCTGCCCGGTGCGCTCGTCTTTGCCATCGATGACCTGCTCATTTGCCAGCACGGTTTGCAGCGTCGGTGACCAGTTGACCAGCGCCTCGCCGCGATACGCCAGATCGTTTTGATAGAAAATCTTGAAAAACCACTGCGTCCAGCGGTAGTAGCTCGGGTCGCAAGAGATCGCCTCGCGCTCCCAGTCGAAGATCGCGCCCATGCTGCGCAGCTGACCGCGCATCCGCTCGATATTCTTGTATGTCCATTCGGCGGGGTGAATCCCGCGCGAGATGGCGGCGTTTTCGGCTGGCAGCCCGAAGGCGTCGAAGCCCATCGGGAACAGCACGTTGTAGCCCTTCATGCGCATCCAGCGCGCCCGCGCGTCCGACGGAGCCATGGCAAACCAATGCCCGATGTGCAGATCGCCGCTGGGATAGGGCAGCATCGTCAGCGCGTAGTGCTTGGGCTTGCTCCAGTCCACACGTGAACGATACAGCTTGTCCGTTTCCCATTTCGCCTGCCATTTTTTCTCAATGGCTTGCGGATTGTATTTCTCGGTCATGTCCTCACCTATCCTTTGATGATCACGGGCGAAATTGTACCAGAATCAAAAAGGACACACGCAGTCCGCTGCCTGTGTCCTTGATATGTAGCGAGGCGCGTCAGCCGAGTTTGCAGCTCAGCGGAGCGCGCTCAATCTCCACGTTGACCTTTTTACCGGTAGTCATTCTGGCGGGATCGGCGCACCGGAATTGGCACGGGAACTCGCGCTGGTTTTTGGGTCGGACGCAGCGGCGGATTGAGCAGACGATCCAGGTCGTCAAGCAAGCCTCGAAGTCGCTTAGTCAGCGTGTCTAGACGATTCCGCTTTTGCCGTGCCACGTCAGTCAACCTTTCAATCGCTGTTGGACGCGCTTAGGAATTAAAAACGCTCTTATCCATCGTGAACTGCGGATCAGAGCGGCGTTTGGACGTAAGGGGATTCGAACCCCTGACCTCTTCAATGCCATTGAAGCGCTCTCCCAGCTGAGCTATACGCCCTCAATGCTTTGGGATTGTAGCCGCGCTGATCTTGCATGTCAATAAAAAGCATACAACTATTTTTGCGTTTCGTCACCCCCTTAAAGCCGTTCTAACACAATACTTATTCTGATAAGAAGGGAGATGGATGCCGCCTCCCCATTTCGATTATTCGGGCAGCGTGATCACCAGGCGTATCAGCCCGGCATCATCGGTGTAGACCTTGGCGATACTGCTGCTGCTGAGCAGCTGTACTGCTGCCCGCTTGCTGTCATCGCCATTCCGGTGAGCTGCCCCAATGCGCCCCGATACCCGCTGGCGAGATCGTTATCGAAAACGGCTAACGGCGTGCCTGCCGGGATGAAGCGGGCGAGTGCCGAGTCAAACGGGCGCTGGATCAGCAGCGCGTCGTCTCGTCTAAGAGAGCAGATTGAGCGTCTCATCGCCAGCAGCCAGACCAGGATGAAGCTGAGCAAACCGCGTTTCAACATCTTGAGGTGTCCTCTTTCATCTCATTAGACAAGCGAAATGGGGACGGAAATGCTCCCCATCCCCATTCTTTAATACACCTGAGCGCGCCAGCGCGTGATCGGTTTACGCCGCCAGCGTCAGCACGAGCCGCGTATACGTTAGACCGTTCGTGGTTGTGCTGCTGATGCTGCTGCTGCTGAGCAGGCTGATGATATCGACCAAAACCTGCGCATCGCTCGCATTACTGCCTACCAGCGGTAGTCCGAACAGCGGCGCGAGCGGCGCGCCTGCAAGATACTGAAGCTGAAGCGTGTCAGGAAGGGCGTAGCGCAGCGCTTCCTTGAACGCCGGATCGGCGTCCATGCCTGCGCCCGGATTGAGCGCAGCTTCGGCGGCGGCACGCGTCCCGATGACGAACACATCGGCGCTCGCCCCGACCACCAGCTCAATCGGGAAGGGCAGCGAACGATCCACGATGGTGGCAGAGACCGCCGCGTTTCCGCCGATGGTCTCATCGGCAGTGGTGATCGTTGTCCCGCTGTCCGCCGGAACCTGGCGCGCCGCGAAGGTCAGCGCGCTTTTCACGCCCTCGACCAGCGCCGCCGCCTGATCGGGGTTGGCGCGCGCATCGATCAGGATGCCGAAATCTAATGGCAGCTCGCTCGCCAGCGCCGCAAATAGGCTGGTCGCCTCGGCGAATGTCGGCGTCAGCCCAACCCAGATCGCCAGGTCGCCGGTCATTCAGCTCAGGATGTCGTCCTCCAGGTCGAGCCCGGTCAGCCCGCGAATGAGAAATTCCACGCCCGCAAGGCTGGACTCGAACTCAGCGAGGGCTTCTTGCGCGGCTTCAGCGTCGCCGCTGAGCAGCATGCCGTTGCGCATCCCAGCCAGCGCTGTGTTATATGCGCCAGCGAGATTGGAGGCAAGGGTGATGATGGGCGTGCCTGCCGGGATGAAGCGGGCAAACGCCAGATCGACGGGCTGCGCCATGACGAGCGAGTCCATATCCAGACCGAGCGTGCCAGCGATGGCTTCGGGGTCGGCGGTTGACACGATATCAATGGTGAGCGAGCGCCCATCCACCACAGTGAAGCCGACGCCCACGCTGCCGAGATTACTACCGATGCCGGTGAGTGCCTCGATTGTCCCGCCCAATTCCGCCGTGTCGCCCATGTCAGGCATCATGGTGAGCTGCACATCGAAGAGCGCCTGCACGTCGATGTACAGCGCGATGTTGTAATCGCCGAGCGGCAGCGCGCTCATCGTGTCGTTAAATGCGGCATTGGTGTTCAGACGCGCCGTGCGGTTCATGACGAGCGGCTTGACATTGCCCATGACCACGTAATCTTGGGTGAACATGAACTCGATCATGCCATCGAGTCGCGGTCCGTCGTGGGTCGGGTTGAAGATCGTGACGCCATCGAACCTTTCAATGTTGTATTCCCGGTCGAAGTCCATCTGGCTGCTGAGAAGTCCGCGCACGAACTCAGCCGCCGCCGCTGAGTCGGTCACGGCGATTGCCAGCGTCGCCGCCAGATAATCATTCCGCTCATCATCATCGATCAGATACGAAATATCGACGCCGAGCGCCGCCGTGTCGCCCAGCCATGATCGGATCACGCTGTCGAAGCTGCCGCCCATCATCCTCGCCCCCATCTCAAAGGTGCTGCGCAGGCTGTCGATCTGCCCCGACGCGGGCAAAGCCCGATTGATGCGCGCGATCACGCCGTCCAGCGTCTCGATGTAGCCGTCATCCGTCCGAAGCGCCGCGAAAATCGGCGTGTTTGCTGGAAACACGCTCGCCAGCGCTGTAAGATCAGCCGTTGGCACGGCTGCCGCAGGGATCACCGCCGCTCCAAGCACCAGCAGTAGCGCCAACACAAGAACCACTTTCTTCAATGTCTGTCCTCCAAAACCAACATCCTCTTCTTAATACGCAGGTGATCGTCAGAACGTTTCAAGTTTGCTGCGCGAATCGCCCCAACCGTCGGTTACAATGGAGTTCATGACTTCGATCCCCGTCTCATCCGATGCCGCACCTTGGCTGCGGCGCATGGTTTTTGTGATCGCGTTTCAGGCGCTGGCAGCGGCGGCGTTTTTTTTGCGTCCTGGTTCGGATGCCCTGCTGATCGGCGCGGGCTGTGCGGTGCTGGCGGCGGCGCTGCTGGCGTTGGCGGCGCGTTCCGCCCCGGTGAGCGACTCCGCGTCCGAGCCGAGTCGAAGCCGGATACGGCGGCGTCCGCTGATTGCGGGGATGCTCGCGCTGCTGATCGTTGTCCTGTGGAGCGCGGCGCAGTCTGGGACGCCGCTCGCGCCGCCGCCTGTCGGCGTGCAGTTTATGGTCTGGCTGGCGGGAGTCGTCCTGATCGCGGCTGGACTCGGCGGATTCAGCGGGCTGCGGCTGATGATCTCCCGTGTTGAAGCGGCGGCGCTGATCGCCATCGTCCTGTACGCGCTGATCGTGCGCAGCGTCGAGCTGGATACGCTGGTGCGCGGGTTGATCGATGAAACGATCTATATCAACGGCATCCTGCGCCTGTGGGACAGACCGGACACGGGCTTGCTGACTAGCCTGAGCATGATCGCGCCGACGACCGCCGTCTACACGACCGTCAATGCTGCCGCCGTCGAGCTGTTCGGCGCGAATTTCATCGGCTTGCGGGCGCTGAATGTCCTGCTTGGCGTTCTAGGGGTGATCGCGCTGTATGCGCTGGCGCGCACGCTCTACGGCGGTCGAGCCGCGCTGATCGCCGCCGTCATGCTGGCGTCCTTCCCGCCGCACCTCCATTTCACCCGCATCGCCATGCCGCAGCCCGCCGATGCGCTATTCGGGACGTTGGCGCTGGCATGTGCTGCCCGCGCCCTGAAGACGCGCCACGCTTCCGATTGGGCGCGCGCCGGCGTCTTTCTAGGGCTGACCAGCTATTTCTATGAAGGCGGTCGGCTGCTGTTTCCGGCGCTGATGCTCGTCTGGCTGATCGTGCTGCGCTGTTTCGACGGGCTGCGCCGCGTACTGATCGCATTTGCGCTGATCGCCGCGCCGGTCTATCTGGCGATGCTGCTGACGGGGACGCCGTTTGCGCGGCGGATGGAGGATGTTGGCTTGGGCGTCGGCTGGTGGGAGGGCGTGTTTGCACTTGGGGTCACGCCCGATGCGCTGTTGACCGCGCTGTATCGACTGGCGGAGCCGCTGCTGGTGTATGTCCATCAGCCGGACATCACCACCGAATTCTACGGCGGCGATCAGCCGATGGTGCTGACCGTTTTCGTCCCGTTGCTGATCGCCGGAGTCGGTGCGGCGCTGCGCGGTCGAGCGGGCGTGCTGCCCGTCTTATGGGCGCTCGGCGGCGCGCTCGGCAACGCGCTTTTGATCGTGACCGCCGCGCATCAGCGCTATGTCGCGGTGCATCCGGCGGTGGCGCTGCTGCTGGCGCTCGGCGTCTGCGCGCTGATCGACCTTGTGCTGTCAGGCAGGGCAGCGCGCATCGCCCTGATCGCGGCTGCGCTGATGGTCGCCGCCGTCCACACAGGCTATTATTTCGGCGCGCATCTGCCGCTGTTCAATGCCCAGTTTCGCGACGCCAAGCTGTATCCCGACGGCGTCGATGGGGTGCTGCGCGCTGCCGAGTCGCTGCCGCCGGACATGCCGCTGATTTTCCTCTCGACTCCGCCGGATAACGCGTTTGTGCTGCGGCGTCTGCGGCGCTTTCTGCACCCGGAGCGCCGCGAAGCGGTCGTGATCGCGCTCGATGCCGCCGCGCTCACGCCGGACGCCATCGCCGCGCTGCCGTCCGGTGATCTGGCGCTGTTCATCGCGCCCGACTCGCTGCATACGATTGCGATTTTTGGACAACTTTTTAACTTGCAGCCACCGCGTATGAGTCCGTATGATATTCCTGAAAGTAAGATGTACACCCTGTTTGTCGCCCGCCGCGTCGAATAAGCATGGTGCGCTGTATGTCTGCCATGCTGGACTCCAATCTCACCTGCGACTTTGTCCGTTCACAGCTCTGAGGATAATGCATGACCTCAACCACCAATCCGCCAGCGCCGCCGCCCAAACTGACCCAGGAATACCGCCGCGTCTTCGGCATTCTGCTCGTGCTGGGTGTGCTGGCGCTGCCGATCTTGCCCGCGCCTGCGAATGCGCTGGTGCTGATCGGGCTGATCGGGGGCGCGGCGGCGCTGCTGGCGACCGATAAAACCCTGCTGCGCGATCTGACGTGGGGGCGCGCCGTCGCGCTGCCGGTCGTGCGCGTGCGGACGCGGGTGCAGCACGCGGTCGAGATCGGCGTTGTGCTGATCATCCTGCTGCTCTCGACGACTTCGCTTCAGGATTGGTCGCCGGAGATGCGCATCGCCGGACCGGAATTCTCGTATCTGATCAACAGCGGCGCGATTGCAGCGCGCGTCTATGAATTATCGGGCGCAATTCCGCTATGGAACCCGTTCATGGCGCGGGGCGAGCCGCTGCTGGAAAGCCCATTCGGGTTTGTCCTCAACCCGATCATGACACTGCCGATCTTCTGGTTTGGCGCGGTGCAGGGGACAAAGCTCGCCGTCCTGCTGCACATCGGCATCATGGGGATCGGCGGCTGGCTGATGGCATATGCGCTCAAGCTGCGCGCCCCATCGCGCATTCTGTCCGCGCTGCTGCTGGGCGGGGCGGGCGGCATGGCGGGCGCGATTGGCTATGGCTTCTACCAGATGAGCCTGAGTCAGGCGTATGTCCCCTGGATATACGCGGGCTTGTTCGGGATTCTGTACACGCAGCGCCGGCGCTGGGTCGCAGTGCTGGTCGCCGCCGCCGCCCTGCTGATCTTCGCCGGGACGTTCTGGTATGTCCTGCCAACGGCGATCTCGTGCGCGCTGATCGCCCTGTTCGGACTGGTGCGGCGCGATGAAAAGGGCTGGTATTTCAATCTGGGCGCGCTGACACGGCTGATCTGGGCGGGCGCGCTGGTGATCGGCGTCAGCGCCGTCCGCTTCATCCCGCAGTGGGTCAACCATGACATGATCGCCCATCCCCGCAACGCGCTTGATACCTATGTCGATTTTTTCACGGTGGCGACGCCGTATTTCGTGCCGGAAGTGCCGAAGCCGTTTGAAAATATCGCCATGCATTACCAGTACATCATGCCGCCGGCTTTCGCGCTGCTGCTGCTGGCGCTGCGCGGATGGGCGCTCTTTCGGCGGGACAAGCCGAAGCGCGCCGTCGGCTATGGGGCGCGGATCGTGCTGCCGGGCGCGCTGCTGATCATTCTGTTCACCGTGTGGGCGCAGGAGGGGACGCCGTTTCTGCGCTGGCTCTATGGCTTGATCCCGACTTTGGGCGAATGGCGCTTTTTGGGGCGGATGCTGGCGGCGTCGCTGCCCTGGTTTGCGATCATCGCCGCGATCTGGCTGGACGACCTCCTGATCGCCTTTGGGCGGGCGCTGCGCGCCCCCGACGGGCGCCCGGCTGTACCGATTCGCTTGGGCGGACTGGTCGCGGCGGCAGCCGTCAGCGTCTCGCTGATCGGGGCGAGCGCGGCGGGCTTGGACATCGTCCGCAACTGGGGACGGATAGCGGGCGTCGAACCGACTTTCACGTTTGAGCGCCCACTGGTCTATTATCTGCGCGAGCGCTTCCCAAACCGGTTTCTCCAGGTCTGGACGGGCGGCTTTTTCGTCTATCTCCCGTTTTATGAGATGCTGGCGCGGGCCTCGTTCGGCAATCCCGACTACCGCCCCGATCCGGTCGAGCCGACGATTGGCACGCGCGAGGCGATGCGCTTCCCGCCGGAATTCGGCGTCGGCGTCGATGGATTCTTCATGAACTGGGTGATCTCCAACGGCTTTCGAGTCATTCCCGAAACGATTGAGATGTTTGCCGGGGCGGAATGGGTCTGGGAACAGCCGGACGCGCCGTCATATGTCTTTGCCGTGCATTACAATGACCTCATGGGGCGCACCACGCCGCTGACGCGCTATGAGGCGCTGCCCATCGATACGTATTCGCATCATATCGATTGGATTCGCGTCACCCTCGGCGACTACACGCCCGGATTCATCCTGGTTGCGCAGGAAGTCGCGTTTCCGGGCTGGGAAGTCGAGATCAACGGGCAGCCAGCGCAGTTGGAGTCGGTCGGCGGACTGATCGGCGTGCGGCTGCCGGACAAAGCGCCCGGATCGCCGCCGACGGAGGTGATCTTCCGCTATGCGCCGCGCCTGCTCTACGCCAGCGGCTGGCTGACGACTGCCTCGGTCGGCGTGTTCGCGGTGTATGCGCTGCGGCTGGATCGCTTTATGCGCCGCCGCCGACCGGATAAACCGCCTGCGCCGTCCGAACCCGAACCGATCAGCGCTGCCCATGGGCCAAAACCCGAACCGGAGTCAGCGCCGTCTTTGGTCTCGATGCCTGAGCCAGAACCCGAATCGGAGCCGATGTCCGTTGATGCCGCGCCGCCGCCTGCGCCGCTGCGCCGACCCTGGGTTGTGTATCTGATCTTATCGGCGCTGTGTCTGGCGGTGATGGCGCTCGCGCCGATGCCCTATCCGACGCTGGCGCTGCTGGCGTTTGTCGGCGTGTCGGTCTATCTCGCCGTCAGCGACCTGGCGCAGAATCGCGCGCCTGCACCGCCCAAACCACGTCCGATGCCGCGACCGGCTCAACCCGCTGCGCCGCGTCCGCTGCGCCGCCCGTACCAGCCGCTGCCGGACGAATTCGCCGCGCCGGAGCCGCCGGAGCCGCTCCGGCTGAGTCTGGCTCCCGCCGCTGCAGTCATCGGGCGGCTGATCGCGGCGGTCTGGCGATCCGGACGGCTGTTTGGCGCAGTGGGCGTTGGATCGCTGCTGCTGTCGGCGGCGTATTGGCAAGACCCGCGCTGGGGCGAGATCATGCCGACGGCGGGTCTGCTGACGCTGATCGGGATGCTGGCGGTGATCCGCGCGTCGCTGCTGCTGAACATCGCGCCGCCGGCGCTCATTCCAACCACCGCGCCGATGGATCGCGGGCGCTGGCGCGGCGTAATTCCGTTTCTGCTCGGCATGGTCATGCTGTTCATCGTGGCGGATTACAGCGCGCGCTACGTCATTCAGGACTATGAAGCCATCTCCCGCGATGCGCAGATGGCGCTGCTCTTTGGCGGGGCGGCGCTGGTGGCATATGGATTGGGCGGCGCGCCGCGTCTTTCGCTGCGTCCGCTGCTGAACGTGCGCCGCTGGGACTGGGCGATCATCGCCATCACCGCCGGCGCATTCGCGCTGCGCGCCTGGGATTTGGACTACCGGATTCGCGTCTCGGTCGATGAAATCCATGCGGTCAACGCGCTGCGCGGGCTGGCATGGGACCCGAATACGCTGATGCTGACCGGTATCAGCGGGCTGACGCCGTTCACCTGGGTCTTTCCCTATCTGAATCTCGGCGGAGTCAGCCTCTTTGGCGCGTCGCTGGCGGGCTTTCGGATGATCAATGTGATTTTGGCGGTGCTGATCATTCCGGGGACGTATCTTTTCGCCCGCACCCTGTTTGATCGCAAAACCGGGCTGATCGCGGCGCTGGTGTTATCGCTGATGGCGGTGCATTTCCACTGGAGCCAGGTCGGGAATTTCCAGCACGGCGATCCGCTTGCCGCGATCTTTGGGCTGTACTTCCTGGCGCGGGGGCTGAAATCTAACCGCCGCATCGATTGGGCGGCGGGCGGCGCGCTGATGGGGCTGACGGTCTATTTCTATGAGGCGGGGCGGCTGCTGTTCATCCCGCTGGCAATCGCTTGGCTCGCAGCGATGCTCATCCTGATGCCGGATCGTCTGCGCTGGCTGCGCGCGCAGTGGCGGGGCATCCTGATTTTCCTGCTGGCGGCAGGGGCGTCAGCGGGTCCCGTTTACTATGTCTCCGCCACGACCCCCAACCCGTTTGCCGGACGCATGGACACGGTCTCTGGAACAGGCTTCTTCATCGATCTGGTCGCCGACGGCGTCAACCTGCATGACGCGCTCGAACTTGCCAACCATATCGGCACGCCCGCCGTCTTTCTGATCGCGCCGCCGCCCTGGAATTTCGAGCCGATGATCAATCCGGGCTTGATCGCGGGCGTCTTTCTGATCGGCGCTGCCCTGCTGATCCGCCGGCTGCGCGCGCCGTCGATAGTCATCCTCGGCTGGATGGGGGCGACCGTGCTTGGCAATGCGCTGATGGTGGATCGGACGATGCAGTTTCGGTATATCCAGGTCTGGAGCGCGATTGCGATGACCGTCGCAGTTGGGGCGCGCTATCTCGTCCCGCTGCTGCTGCCGCCGAGCCGATCCTGGGTGCGCCGCGCCCTGCCGGCTGCCGTCTGCATCGCCGTCGCATTCGGGAGCATGGCGTACTATTTCGGGACGTATCTGCCGTATTTCAACCGTGAACTGCGCAATAAGCCCGGCTTCAGAGATGATGTCGATGTCGCGCTGCGCAGCTTGAATTTTCCGCCGGACACGGAGGTGATCGTGCTGGCGCGCCCGCGCACCGATCCGAATGTCTCCGGCGTGCTGCTCGCCTTTTTGACGGGGGATCAGGTCGGGCTGGAGGCGCGCCAGCCGTTCGAGTTCGGCGCGAAATCGCTGCAAGGACTGCCGCGTGACCGGAATTATGCTTTTTACGTCGAGCCGACCGATTCGAACACGATGAACCTGATCCGGCAGTATTTCCCGAATGTCGAGCCGCCCGCCTACAGCGATTATCCGTTCCTCCCGCCGCGCGAGGAATTCGTCCTGCTGTTCGCGCCGGCTTCAGACTGGATGCCGCCGTCGAAGAAGTGACAAGCCTCAGCGCAGCGGCTCAAAATGCAGCGCGTCGAAGCGCTGACCGCTAATGGCGCTCCCGGATTTCGCCGTGTGGACATCGAGCGCATAGCTGGCATAGACGCAGTTGGAGACATCATTGGTGTAGGTCGGGTCAAAGACCATTAGATAGACGTGGTTATAGCCGCTGGTGTCGAAGAAGCCGCCGCGTCCGAGCGGCATGGCGTCCAGCTTGCCATCGCGGATGCCGGCAGCCCACAGCTCCATCCGTCCGCCGTCGTTGACCAGCCCGGCGTAATACGCGCCCTGATCCAGGCGCACTTCAAAGTAGTTTGCGCCCAGTTCCTGGATGCCGCGTCCGGTGTATGTCCAGCGTCCGATGCCGGTGATCACGTTCTCGCGCCAGACGGTCGCGTTGAACAGCGGCGCAAGCCGATATTCCCGCGCCAGATTCTTCAGCCGGTAGCGCGCAACTGTCTGCGGTATTGTCGCGCCCTGCTCCGCCAGTGTCGCTTCCAGCGCGTCGAAGCCGTCGAGCGCAGCGATATGCTGCCAGAGCCGAATCACCGCCTCCGTCCCGTAATCATCGGCGAGCATCTGTATGAAGGGCCATTCGCCATACATTAACTGTCCGCTGCCAGGATCGTTGTCCGTGCCGAAGCACAGCTCCGGGTACTGGTAGGCATGGGCGACGTAGCGCGTGCCGTCCTGCTCCTTGCCGGCGGTTTGCGTCTCGATCCAGACGGCGGTTGCTTCGTAAACCCACGAATGACGGTCGCTCGCGTCGTAGCCGAACTGGATCACGTGGCTGAGTTCATGGGTGAGCGTGGCGCGCATCAGACCGAGGCGGTTGGTCGTGTTGGTGTCGGCATAATCGTTGTCCAGAGTCATCAAAGATGCCGCTGCACTGCGCTCGATCTCCGGCGTATTCGGATTATCGCCGACGATCAGGCGTGGCAGTGTATAGCCCAGCGCGCCGCTGCCGATGATGTCCTTGAGATAGATGTCAATGTGCGGGCTGCCGCCCATGAAGCCGTCGCTCGGCGGGGCAGCCCAGCCCATGACGACGACCTGAAGCCGATAGAATTCCTCCGCCGCGCGCGCCACTGCTTGGACGAATTCATCGGTGGCGTGGTCGCGTCCGCTGCGCGTGTAATGGATGCGGAAATGCTCGGTGTCAAAAATGAGCATCTCACCACTCAGTTCAACCCCCGTCAGCGCGCCTAGGCGTTTGAGAATGCTGGGATCGCCGATGGTGACTTCGAGTTCATAACTGCCGCGCGTGTCGCTGTGCGCATAGCGGCTGATCTCGGCGCGATATTCCCCGGAGACAACAGCGATGTAGCCGAGCGCCGAGTCGAACGTATCGGGGTTGCGGTCATCGTTCTGCGCGACCACCGTGCCTTCGGGGTTGTAAAGCGTCACCACCGTATCCAGATCGCCGCGCGTGGCGTCGGCGATGATCAGGACGGCATCCCCGGCTTCCAGGGGGATGACGTATGCGTTGCTGGTGACATCGGCGTTGAGCGTGCCGGTGTAAACTACGGTGCGGGGCGCTGGCGCGAGGTCTTGCGCGGCAGCCGGCAGCGCGACCGCGACTAGTAAAAGCATCAGAAGCAGACGGCGGATGATCACAATTGAGCAGTCCTGTCTAAATCGATCTTGCTTCTATTGTGGATCAGATTGCAAATTTGCGCGCGGCACGTCATGCGTCAGGCAGTGAACCGCGCCGCCGCCATTCGCCGCCGCCGCGCAGTCAATCGGGATCACGACGCAGTCAGGCATGGCTTCGCGGTAGATCGCCAGCGCCAGCGCGTCTAGGCTGATCCCAAAGGTGGGGACGAGGACGCGCCCGTTGACCGTCAGCGCGTTGGTATAGCTGCGCCAGATAGGAAAAATGCCCCAATTGAGGTAAGGCGGCGGGGCGGGCAGATCGAAAACGCGGTAACCCGCCTGGCGCAGGATCGATGATGCCTGGCGCAGCGCGTCCCGATTGAACGGGATCGCTGGCGTGGAGACGAGGGCGGTCTGCGCATCCGCCAGCTTGACCAGCAGATCGACATGCCCGGTCTCCTCATGGCGCAGCTTCGGCGTGACGATCAGCCGTTCAAAGGCGAATGCGCGGCGCAGCCCGCGCTCCACCTGATCGGGCGTCAGCGCGGGATTGCGGGCGTAGATGTCTTCGGACATGATCAGTGTCCCCGCGCCATCCGTCCACAGGTTGCCACCTTCGGTGTGGATGTCCAGCTTGACGAACGGCGCGCCGATCAGCCGCGCATACGCTGCCCCCATCGCATCGTCGCGCTCCTGCGGATAATGCGGCAGCGGATCGTAGACTGCGCCGACAGCGGCGCGCCGTCCATGCGCATCGACGCCGAAAAACGGCGCGTAGTCCCGAATCCAAATGTCATCGGTCGGCAGGCTGATCCAGCGGACGCCGTCGGCGCTGATCTCATGCTGATCGAGATAGAACGCCGCCAGCCGCGCCCACTCCGCCGACGGCACGAGCAGATCGACGCGCGCGACCGGCGCAACTGCCGCGATCATGGCAGCATGACTCGCCCACAGCGGCGGATACAGCACGGGAAACGCCATCAACACCGCTTCCAGCGGCTCCCACTGCGCCTGAATCCGCAGCGGCAGCGCGGCAGTCGGCGATTCGGTCGGCGCAGCGGGCGGCGTATGCAGCTCGGGCATCGGGAATGCCCGCAGCGCGTCTAAGGCGCGGCGAGCATCATCGCCCACCAGCAGCCGACCGCGTACTAGATAATCGATCATGGCGGGATCGGACGCCGGCGGCTGCGCGTCGGCATCGGCGGTGGTGAATGCCGACCAGACCGGGCGCAGCGCCGCCTTCAGCGGGGCAGGGATGCGCCGCCGCCAGAGCGGATAGGGGATGAAGTTGAAGCGCAGCACGATCTATTCGCTTACTTTTTGACCGCCAGCACATCCATCTGCGCGCGGGCGGCTTTGGCAGCGTCGTCCGCCATGCCCAAGCGCGTGAAGATGATCATCGCCTGCTGCAATTTGCGCGCTGCCATCATGCCCTTGCCGCGCGCGCGCAGGCTCAGCGCGTGGACATACATCGTCCGTGCGATCTCCCCGTCCGCTTTGATCTCCTGAAACGCTTCGCCGCTGGCGCGGAAATAGTCGTCCGGATCGCTTGGCAGATCGGGATCGATCATCAGCGCTGTGTCGTCGGCGTCATGTTCCATCGCCATGATGGCGCTCAGCGTCTCGCCCATCGCGCGGTTGGCGAAGCCGATCAGCAGCGGCTCGCCCATCGCGGCGGCGAGCCTGTAGCTGCGAATTGCACAGCGCCAGGCTTCTTCAGGATCATTGAGGCGCAGATACACCGTCGCCAGCCCGCTGTACAGCTCGCAGTTGATCTCGTCTGCGATATGGGCGTCTTCTGGGGAGGACGGCGCGGCTTTCATGCGCTCGGTCAGTTCAGCGGCTTTCAGCAGCACGTCGCGCGCCTGCTCACAGCGTCCCATGCTGCTCAGCATCAGCCCTTCGTTGCAGGAGGCAATCGCCTGCGTGTCCAGCATCCCAGTCGTAACCGCGACTTCCGAGACAGTGTGAAAAAGCTGGCGGGCGCGGGTGAAGTCCCCTTTGAGACGGTAGCTTTCGCCCAAGTTGAGAATCGCGCCGATGGCGCGCTTGCGGTTGTGGGCGCGTTCGAACAGGTCGCGAGCGCGCTCGAAATGGCGGATGCTCGCGTCTAGATTGGCGCGGTAACCCTGCATGACGCCGAGCAGCAGCTCGACCCGCCCCTGATTGCACGGCTGTTGGTTGGCTTCCGCCTCTCTGCCAAGGCGCATCATCTGTTCCAGCGCGTCCTGAAATGGCAGTTCGCCGCTCTCCCAGCGTCGGTGAATGTCTTTAACAAGCGCCTCGAATTCGGGCGTCGGTTCACTCACGTCCATCGTCGCCGCTCTTTCACCTATGGCTACAGGGCAGACTATTCGATTGTAGCAAAGGGATGGCGGCTGCGCTATGGGTTATTAAGTGGGGGGCGCAGAGCAATCGCAAAAAAGTTGAAGCGCAGAGACTGCGTTATGTCGCCCTGGTTTGTCTCATCTCCATCTTATGCGCTGCCCGTATACTGGAGAAGGTTGTGATAGATGGAACAAATGAGGTTCTAGACCGATGTGGCGGTGGATCGCGGTGATCGTAGTCGGGCTGGCGGTGGCGGTGGTCGGTTTCAGCCTGGTCGATGGGGGAAGCGGTGATCAGGTCGGGGCAAGCGCGCGGCTGGCGGCGGGGATGACCGAGCCGACTGGGTTTGCGCGGGCGGTCGAGCCGCGCGAATGGCAGTTCCCGCGCGATTTCGGCGCGAATCCGGAATACCTGACCGAATGGTGGTATTACACGGGCAATCTGGCAGCCGAGGATGGGCGGCGCTTCGGCTTTCAGTTCACGGTCTTCCGGCGCGGGATCACCCCTGGCAGCGTGGACGGCGGCGAATGGCGCACCAACCAGCTTTACATGGCGCACTTTGCGATCACGGATGTAGCCGGGAATCGCTTCTATCATGAGGAGCGTTTCAGCCGGGGCGCGGCGGGACTGGCGGGCGCGGAGACCGATCCGCGCTACCGCGTTTGGCTGGAGGACTGGCAGGTCGAGGCGCTGGATGAGGCGGCGCAGATCACGCGCATCACGGCGCGCATGGCGGACGGCGCGGCGCTCAATGTGACGCTGACGCAGAGCAAGCCGCCCGCGCTGCAGGGCGATAACGGCTTGAGCGCCAAAAGCGGTGAGATCGGCAATGCCAGCTATTATTACTCGCTCACCCGCCTGATCGCGGATGGGGCGGTGACGGTCGGCGGTCAGACTTATGCGGTCACCGGATCGGTCTGGAAGGATCACGAATTCGGCACGTCAGCGCTGGGCGAAGGCGCGACCGGCTGGGATTGGTTCGGCTTGCAGTTCGACGATCACCGCGAGCTGATGATCGGGCAGATTCGGCTGACCGATGGCGGGCGCGATCCGTATTTCGGCGGTCTGCTGGTCAATCCCGATGGCTCAGCGGTCTATCTGCCCGCCGATTCGTTCACGATTGAGCCGACCGGCTCATGGACGAGTCCGCATACCGGCGCGGTCTATCCGGCGGGCTGGCGCGCTGTCGTCACTGTGCCGGATGGGGAGACGATCAACCTGACGATCACACCGCAGATCGCCGATCAGGAACTGCACGGCGGCGGGATCGCTTACTGGGAAGGGACGGTCGCCATCAGCGGCGATGTGTCGGGGTTTGGCTACGCCGAACTGACCGGCTACACCGACTCGATGACGGGGCGCTTCTAGGGCAAAACAAAAAGGGCGAGCTAATAAGCCGCCCTTTTTTTATAGCGGGTATCCGAACTCGAATCGGAACTAAGACCTTGGAAGGGTCGTGTGCTGCCATTACACCATACCCGCGCGTCTATTTTTCAGTATAGCAGACCGCGCTGCCGCGTCAAGCCTGCACAGTCTTGACTGTACGTGTCGGGGAGACTGGACTCGAACCAGCGACCTCTTCGTCCCAAACGAAGCGCGCTACCAGACTGCGCTACACCCCGGGAACAACATCTATTCTAGCACTGATTCAAGGGCGCGTCCATCCGTGTTCAGCCAATCGGGAGCAAGACGGTGAAGGTGCTGCCCTCGCCGACGCTGCTGGTGACGCTGATGCTGCCGTGATGAAGCGCGATGATCCGCTTGGCAATCGCCAGCCCCAGCCCGAATCCGCGTGCCGTGCGGGCGTCATCGGCGCGGTAAAAGCGCTCGAACAAGCGCTTTTTCTCATCCTCGCTCATGCCAATGCCGGTGTCGGTGATGCTCACGCGCGCATCGCGGTCGTTGCGCCCGATGTCGATCCTGATCTGCCCTTTGTCCGGCGTGAAGTGGATGGCGTTGCTCAGCAGTTCGCTGAACGCCTGAGTCAGCAGCCCTTCATCGCCCATGATCATGGGCAGATCGACCGCCGGTTCAAACTGAAAGCCGAGGTTTTTGGCGGTCAGTTCGCTCTGATACTTCATCGTGACAGCCTCCAGAAGCGTGTTCAGGCGCAGCGGGCGCCGCTCCAGCGCCGACATATGATCGAGCTTGACCATCAGCAGCATGTGATCAAGCAGGTCGGCAAGCTCATGGATCGCGTTCTCGGTTTGCTTGATGCGCTCGGCGCGCTGCGCGCTGTCGGGGATTTTGCCGATCAGATAGAGCGAGGTGGAGATATTCGCCAGCGGCGTCCGAAATTCATGGGCGACCCCGCGCACAAACTCCGCCAGCATCGCGGCGCGCTCGCGCTCCAGGGCGGCATTCATGCGCTGCATCTCCGCTTCGCGGCGCTCGGACAGGTCGCGCACGACAGTAACGCGCAGTTCATCATCGATCTGGCGCGAGCGAATCTCGGCGGGAATCCGCTTGCCATCCTTGTGGATCAGCTCAGTCAGGTAGTGCGCGTGGCGTTTGTGAGCGATATTGAAGCGCGCAGTCTCGCGCCATTCCGGGGCAAGCACCGTGTCAGTCAGCGAAATCCCCTTCAATTCTTCAAAGCGATAGCCGACCAGATCGAGAAAGGCGCGGTTGCAGTCCACCAGAAAGCCGTTATGGTGGATGGTGATGCCTTCAAAGGCGACATCCGCCAGCAGGCGCGCGCGCTGCTGGGCGGCGCGCAGGGCAGTTTCGGTGTGTTTTCGTTCGGTCAAGTCGTGATAGATGATCAGGCGTCCGATTAAATACCCGTCGGGTTTACGGATCGCCATGATGCGCAGTTCGTGATGGCGGACTCTGCCGTCAGCGCTGGTCGATTGAACATCGGTGATGAATTCATTCACCTGATCGAATTGGTCAATCGCCTGCGACCAATCCTGATAGACCTGCCAGACCGGCTGACCGAGAATCTGCGGCAGGGTTTTGCCGACTAGGCCAAGCGCACTGGCATTGGCGTCCATGATCCGGTTTTCGAGATCGACCACCACCAAGCCCTGGCTGAGGTTATCGAACACCAGCGCGCGCGCCAGCGGGAGGATGTCGGACAGGCGATAGCGCAGCAAGCCCCAAAGGATGATGAAACTGCCGATGATCGAAGCGATTGGCGTGACATCGCGCTGCCCGAAGATACGCGCATCAATAACAAACAGGAACAGCGTGAGCAGCGCCGGCAGCGCGCCGCCGACGGTGATGATCAGGGTGCGCGTGCGGTGGGAACCGGTGTCAGTGCGCGCCTTGATCAGCATCAGCGCCGCGCCGCCCAAGTAAAGCAAATATGCGTAGAGGACAAACGTCCAGATCAGCGGGGTGAAGGGATAGAGCAGCGTGTCAAACGGCGGCGCGCTTTCGAGATAGACCTCAATATAGACCAGGTCGTGCAGCGGATCGGTGAAGACGAGGACGAGAAAGATCACCAGCGGGATGAAAAGCGCGTTGAGCAGCCAGGGTGGTTTGAAGCGGGCATTGGTGTAAGCGGCGACCAACCGCATCCAGGTATAGGCGGTTGCGAAAGTGGGAAGCCACTGCAGGCTGTCCCACACCACTTTGGCGGGGATGTCCGGCGCGACCAGCTCGCCGATATACAGCGCTGTCCAAGCTGTTTGGCTGAATAGATAGAGCGCCATCCAGGTAAGCGCGGCGTCTCGCGGCTGTTTACGCAGCAGATACACGCCCAGTCCAGCGGCGGCGGCGGCGGATACCAGATATGGGAACAGGTAAATGATCAAACCAGACACATCGATCCCGCGCACAGGCAGATTTGTAATGTTTATTTATACTGAATGTATCACAGAATTCAGAATAGCAGCAAAATTTATAAAAACACGCTCTGTTTTCTTAAGAATTTAGCCTGCGCGCGGCGGCAGCAAAAAAGCCATCTCTTCAAGATGGCTTTTCTGTATGGGTGATTACATAAATCGGACTGGACTACGTGCCGGCTTCAACCGCTGCCGCCGTGTCCGGGGCGTTCACATCGTCGTCACTGTCGCCAACGCTTTCTAAGACCAGCTCCCCATCGCGGGTAGTGACGCGGACGATGCCCGCCAGGCTGAATTTGCCCGAGAGGATGCCGTCGGAGAGTGCGTCCTCAATTTCGTTCTGGATCAGCCGGCGCAGCGGGCGCGCGCCAAATTCGGGATCATAGCCCTTTTCAGCCAGCCATTCGCGCGCCGAGTCGGTCACATCGAGGGTGATCGCGTGTTCGATCAGGCGTTCGCGGACTTTGTTGAGTTCGAGATCGACGATCTGCTTGATCTCGTCGCGGGTCAGCGAACGGAAGACAATCGTCGCATCGACGCGGTTGAGGAATTCCGGTCGGAAGGCGCGGCGGAGCTGCTCGGTGACATTTTTACGCATCTCCTCATACATCTGGCGCTCTTCGATCTCGGCGGCGCGCGGGGCATTGAAGCCGAGCGTTGCGCCGCGTTTGATCGTGTCTGCGCCGATGTTACTGGTCATGACGATCATGGCGTTGCGGAAATCGACGCGGCGACCGCGCGCGTCGGTCAGCGTGCCTTCTTCCATGATTTGCAGCAGCATGTTGAAGGCTTCGGGATGCGCTTTTTCAATCTCATCGAAGACGACGATGCTGTAGGGTCGGCGGCGGATCGCTTCAGTGAGCTGTCCGGCGTCCTCATAGCCGACGTAGCCTGGGGGCGCGCCGACCAGACGGGCAACCGAGTGCCGCTCCATGAATTCGCTCATGTCGAGCTGGATGAGCGCGTCTTCGCTGCCGAACAGGAATTCCGCCAGCGCTTTAGTCAGCTCACTCTTGCCGACGCCGGTGGGTCCCAGGAACATGAACGACCCAATCGGTCGGCGTGGGTCTTTGAGTCCAGCGCGGGCGCGGCGGACGGCTTTGCTGATCGCTTCGATGGCGTCGTGCTGTCCGATGATGCGTTTATGGAGCGCTTCCTCCATGTGCATCAAGCGCTCGCTTTCCTCACCGGCGATGCGCATGGTGGGGATGCCCGTCCACATCGCGACGACTTCGGCGATGTCCTCCGCGATCAGGCGCGGCTGATTGGTGTCACTGTTCCAGCTCGACTTAAGCGCGGCAAGCTGATTTTTGAGCGCTTCGCGCTGCTCGTGGATGCGCGCCAGCTCGTCCGGGGAGGCATTGCCTTCGGAGAGGATTTGCAGATCGTCCTCCAGCTGGCGCAGGTCTTGCTCGGCGCGGCGCACCGATGCCGACTCAGCGGATTTGTACATGCGCAGGCGGGCGGACGCCTCATCGATCAGGTCGATGGCTTTATCCGGCAGGAAACGATCCGGCACATAGCGGGCGGACAGGTTCGCCGCCGCTTCAATGGCTTCGTCGGTGATTTCGACGTTGTGATGCTCCTGATACGGATGCTTGATGCCGTTGAGGATTTCAATCGTCTCCTCGATGGTCGGTTCGCTGACTAGGATCGGCTGGAAGCGGCGTTCGAGCGCGGCATCGCTCTCGATGTGCTTGCGATATTCGTCGAGCGTGGTTGCGCCGATGCACTGAAGTTCGCCGCGCGCCAGAGCGGGCTTGAGGATGTTGGCGGCATCCACGCTGCTGCCCGCCGATCCCGCGCCGACCAGCATATGCACTTCGTCGATGAACAGGATCGAGTCGGAGGATTTCAGTTCTTCGATGACGCGCTTGAGGCGCTCCTCAAACTGCCCGCGATACATCGTGCCAGCGACCAGCGAGCCGACATCGAGCTGCAAAACGCGCTTATTGAGCAGCGGCTTGGGCGTTTCGCCGTTGACGATGCGCTGCGCCAGCCCTTCGACGATGGCAGTCTTGCCGACGCCCGGCTCGCCGATCAAGGCGGGGTTGTTCTTGCGCCGGCGGCTGAGAATCTGAATCACACGCTCGATCTCGGTTTCGCGCCCGACCACCGGATCGAGCTTGCCCTCGCGGGCGAGTTCAGTCAGGTCGGTGGCGAGCTGATCGACCAGCGGGGTCTTGGCGTCGCGGGCGCGCACAGGGCGAGAGCGCGGCGGCTCCGGCTGCTGCGCTTCCGGCTGCGCCGACTGCACCGGCGTATCCTGCAGAACGCGGCGCGTCTGCCGGCGGACTTCTTCAGGGGAAATACCGAGGCGTTTGAGGATATCGATGGCAACGCCTTCAGTCAGCCGCACCAGACCGAGCAGCAGATGCTCCGTGCCGATATAGTGGTGACCCATGCGGCGGGCTTCATCGATGGCTAATTCCAAGACGCGCTTCGTGCCTGGGGACAGTTCGGGGGTGATGCCGCTCACGCGGGGCGTGGCGCGGGTCATGCGCTCAACCAATTCTTCGACTCGCCGCTGCTCCAAGCCGAGTTCGCGCAGCACGCGCCCAGCAACGCCGCCTTCTTCCCGGATCAATCCAAGCAGGAGATGTTCAGTACCAATATAGTTGTGCTGCATTCGTTCAGCTTCTTCTTGCGCCAGGCTCAAAACACGCCGTGCGCGCTGTGTGAAGCGTTCCATATTCTTCGCCACGGTCAATCCCTCCGCAGCCGGTCAGTCAAGCTGACTAGCCCATTCCTTCAATGTTTGACAAGGACAGTCGCCGTCGGTGGCACGTATCACTGCACTACCTTTGAGCTTACCACACCGGATGAGGCGGCGAAATGCCGCCTTTCTCAAATCCTAACCTAACGGATAGGCGGCGGATTTACGCCATTGCACTTTGCTTGTCGATTATAACACGAACGTTCCCGCTGGCATCTAGACATCTGATTAATATTTTAGCCAATTTGATCAGGACGTAAAAAGACATGATCCTGTGTCATGTCTTTGCTTCTCTGGTTGAAAGCGAACCGGCTCAGCCAGGGCGTTCATCCCTGGTCAGACCAGTCCATGTCCCAGTCTATATCCAAATATTCCTTTGATTGGACGCGCTTCAAGCTCAGACCGAGCCGCCGGTTTTTGACATCGACCTTGACCACGCGCAGCGTCAGCACATCGCCTTCCTTGACGACATCGCGCGGATGCGAGACGCGCGTCTCGCTCAATTCGCTGATATGCACCAGCCCCTCGATTGCCGGCAGATCGACCAAGCGGGCGAACGCGCCGAATTTGGTCAGCTTGGTGATCTCGCCCTTGACCAACTGACCCTGTTTGAAATCGACCGCGACCGTGTCCCAGGGATCGGGTTCGCGCCGGCGCATACTCAAGCCGATGCGTTTTGCGTCCGGATCGATGTTGATCACCTCGACTTGGACTTCCTGCCCTTCGCTGAGCAGTTCGCGCGGATGCGTCACGTGTTTCCACGACAGCTCGGTCAGGTGAATCAATCCCTCTGCGCCGCCGATATCGACGAACGCGCCGAAGTCTTCTAGGCTGACGACGCGCCCAGTGCGAATGTCTCCGACTTGAAGCTGGGCAATCAGCGCCTGCTTGCGCTTCTCACGGTTCTCACGGATGGCAGCGCGCTCAGACAGGATCAGCCGGTTCTGCTGGCGATTCACTTCCATCACCTTGACGACGATGACGTCGTTGACCATTGCGCCGAGGCTTTCTTCGGGAGTCGCGCCGCTGGTGGCGCGGCGGCGGCGATCCGGGCTGAGCTGGCTGAGCGGCACAAAGCCGCGAACGCGCCCGAAGCGCACGATCAAGCCACCCTTATTGTAGCCGGAGACTTTGGTCTCATACGGCTCCTGGCTTTGACGGAAGGCTTCAGCGCGTTCCCAATCCATCTCCTCGGCGGCGCGGTCGATGGACAGCGTGATTTCGCCGTCCGGCGTGCGCGGATTGACCACGTAGACGTAGAGCGTCTGACCGGGCTTCATTTCCTCGAGCGCGCGGCGGTTCAGCCGTTCGAGTTCGCGCGTCGGGACGATGCCGGGCTTTGCCGCGCCGATCTCGACCCTGATCGAAGTCGGCGAGATCGAGACAATCGTCCCTTCGATCACTTCGCCGCGCCGCGGGCTCGGTGACGCGGGAGCTGCCTGCGACGGTGTCTCTGTCGGGGTCGCCTCAGCGCCAGCCTGAGGCTGCTCGACTGAGCTTTCGGTAATGTTTTCCGCTGCCGGGGGAGCTGATGCCGGGGGGGACTCTGCCGGAGGGCTGACGAGGGCATCAGACGAACCATCGGCTGTGGTCATGGCTTCGGCTGAGTTGGAACTGCGCGCCGCGCCACCCGGCGGCGCAGTCTCCGGCTGCGAGAGTGCATCCGCAGAGCGGTTTGCTTCCTGCCCCTCGGCATCGCCCAGCCCTGGCATATTCAACAACATAGCGTTTCGCTCTCCAGCAGATAGGTGGGTACAAGCAGCCATTATAACGGCATTCACAAGGATGATCAAACTAAAATTGATCAACCCTTTCGCTATAATGAAATGATGTCGAGCAGTTGTTAGGATAAAGATGTGTTCAGACGCTTGTGGTTTTACCTCAGCTATGCTGCCCGCAGCGTGCGGCGCGGCGCGCGCTGGTCGGTTTTCGCCATTTTCTGCATCGGCGCGGGCGTGGCGACGGTGGTGGCGCTGCGCGGGCTGGGGCTGTCGATTAGGGATTCGCTGCTGGCAAATCTGCGCGCCGTCAACCGCGGCGATCTCACGGTGACCGTAGCGGGCGCGGCGGGCGGCTTATTCTCCTTCAATTTCATCGGCGCGGGCGATGATGATGTCTTTCCGCAGGGGCAGCTCGAGCGCATCCGCGCCTGGACTGCCGCCAACGGCGGCAGGCTGACCGAGTACAAGATCGTCAGCAATTTTCAGCTGACGGCGGTCGATGCCGTCACGGTTGGGCGACCGCAGTTCATCAATCTGCTGCTGATCAATCCGGTGACCTTTCCGCTGACCTCGGATGATCCGGCGAATCCGATGCCGCCGATCCTCGCGCTTGACCCGCCCGGCGTGCCGATCAACCAACTGCTGCGGCAGGTCAACGATGTCATCATCAGCCAGAATCTCGCCCAGGATCAGGGGCTGCGGGTGGGCGACACGGTGCGCATCAGCGGGACGACTGACCTTTTTACCGTGCGTGGGATCGCGCCTACCGACGCCGAGTCGAGCTTGCGCAATCCATTTGCGGCGCTGTTCGGCTTCGCTTACATTCACATCGGGCAGGCGCAGACTGTCGGACTGTCGCGCGATCCCAGCGCCGTGAGCATGATCTTTCCGACGGGCGCAGACCTTGATCGGCTGGTGGGCGACTTTTTCGCGCAGGGATTGGGGCAGGGGGTGCATGTTCAGTCGGTGACGCGGCTGCTTAAGCAGAATGCGGTGCTGGCGGATTATCTGGGGCGCTTCATCGTGATCATGGGCTTGGGGGCGCTGCTGATCGGCGGCGTTGGCATCATCAATACGATGCTGGTCATGGTCGGGCGGCGCACCACCGAGATCGCGGCGCTCAAGACCTTCGGCTTGAAAGGGCAGCAGATCGCGCTGCTGTTTCTGGCGGAGGCGCTGCTGCTGGGGGCATTGGGAAGCGTCGTCGGCTGCATTCTGGGGACGCTGCTGACCGGCGTGGTCAACCGCTACGGCGAGCTTTTCTTGCAGCAGCAGTTGGTCTGGCGAGTCTATCCCGAAGCGATTGCCTTCGGCATGATCCTGGGCTTGGTGGTGACGCTGGTTTTCGGTGTTTTGCCAGTGCTGACGGCGAATCGTGTCCGTCCGGCATCGATCCTGCGCCCGAATGAGACGGTCATCCCCACCGCCGGCTGTCTGCACAGCCTGATCGCGCTGCTGCTGGTGGTGGTCGTGATCGGCATCGTTGCCGGGTGGATCATCGGCGGCGGCGCGATCAATGTCGGCAGGTTCAGCCTGTCGAGCGAGCTGATCGGCATCGTCGGGGTGGCGATTACGCTGCTCATCCTGGGCATTCTGGTCGGCGTGATGTGGCTGGTGGTCTGGCTGGTGAGCAAGCTGCCCTCATTCGGTTGGGTCGATCTGCGGCTGGCGCTGCGCAATCTGACGGCGCGCCGCATTCGCACCGCCACAACGCTGCTGGCGCTCAGCGCGGGCATGTTCGCGCTCAGCAGCATCGCGCTTGTTGGAGCCGGCGCGCGCGAGATCGTCAATTTTCAGCTCACGCAGACGCTCGGCGGCAATGTGCTGGTCTTTCCGCTGTTCAGCGTCTTCAGCCAGCCGCTGGCGCAGGCGGCGCTCAATCTTCAGCTCGCGGGGATCGACGGGGTCAGCTACCGCACACAGTACACAACGCGCAGTGCGCGCATCGTCAGCATCGACGGCGTCCCCTACGATGGCACGATGCTCCAGGCGGGCAGCTCCGCCCAGGTTCAGGTACTCAGCCGCTTCGTCCCGCTGGTGATTCGCGACAGCGACAACCCAGGGCTGCGGACGGGCAGCGTGATCGAGGGGCGCGACCTGACACTGGCGGATCGCGGTCAGCGCGTGATGGTCATCAGCGGCGTGGACAGCCTGATCGGGATGCCGATTTTCCCCGTCGGCTCGCAGGTTGTGCTGGAGATCGACGGCGTGCCATATGCCTTCACGGTTGTCGGGCATACCGGCGGGAGCGGGCTGCTCAATTTCGGGCAGTATCATATCCCGCCGGGAGTGCTTCCGAATGTGCCGAGCTTCCGCTTCACGATTCTGAATGTCGAGCTTGACCGCCTGAATCCGGTGCTGCTGCGCCTATCGGAAAATCCGCTGATCTTCGTGCTGGACATCACCTTCATCGACAACCTGCTCCAGCGGCTGATCGCGCAGTTCAGCGCCCTGCCGACGCTGGTCGGGCTGCTGTCGCTGCTGGCGGCGGGGATGGCGATGGCGAACACGGTCTCGCTGGCGACGCTCGAACGGCGGCGGCAGATCGGCATCCTCAAGGCAGTGGGGCTGAAGCGGGGGCGCGTGCTGCGCGTGCTGATTCTGGAAAACACGCTGATCGGGCTGCTCGGCGGCGGCATCGGCATCGGCTTGAGCGCGCTCGGCGCGGCGCTGCTGACCTGGATCGGGCAGGGTTCAGCGCTGCCGATCCCGCGCGAGGCGCTGCCGATTGCGGCGCTGCTGCTGCTGGCAGCAGTGCTGATCGCGTGGCTGGCGACTTATTTCAGCGCCCGCGCCGCTGCCAATGAAAAAGTGGCGGTGGTGCTGCGCTATGAATGATCGGCTTTTAGGAGTCTGCCAGCGCCCCCTGCTGCTGCACGATCAGAACCGCCGCATACAGCGCGGCGGCGGTCATCGCGGCGAAGACCGCCGCGATGATGAGCAGATTCTCGGCTGGCGTCGAGGCTGCACTGCTGCTGTACCAGGGGCTGACTTCAAAGCTGATACTGAGCGCGGCAAGGATGCCACCGTCCAGCGGCAGCAGCGCGCTGAACAGGGTCACAACGGATGAATACGTCGAAGACGCTGCAAGAGCGGCGATGAGCATCAGCACGGTCAGCGTCACCAGCAGCAGCGCGCCCATCCCAGTGCGGACGCTGATCGCCTCCTGGCGCACAACGGCGGACACCATCATGCCAAGCGCCGCCGCGAACCCGCTCATCAGGATCGGCGTCAATAGCGCTACCAGCGTCACAGCGATGATCGCCTGGGCACCGCTGATGTGAAACTCATCCCAATCCGGGTTTGCCAGCGGTGTGAGCAGCCAGGGAAACGCGACCAGGCGAATGAACAGCATTTTCCGCTCATGCTCCCAAACCGCCCGCAGCACGCCCCACCATTTGCCGATCACCAGCCGCCGTGCGCTCACGCCGGTCAGGATCAGGCTTTCCCAGGTGCGCGCCTGATATTCGCGGGTCAGCGCGATTGATGCGCCGCGCACTGCGCCGCCGACCACGCGCCAGTAATCCGCGAAGATACTCACAATGACCAAGATCGTCAGCGCCGATTGGATGCTCCGCAGCGTGTTCATGGTGTCCAACGCCGTCGCGCCGGCGCGCACTGCCCAGACTTCAGCGTGCGGCAGCATCAGCGCTGCCGCTGACGATCCGCCGATGAGCAGTCCAAATACGAATGGACTGCTCAACCGTCCGGGACGGCGCAGCGCGCGTCCCTGAAAAGCCCGTTCCGCCCGGATGATCGGCGTGAACATAGGGCATCAGCTCGGCTGCGCCGCTTCCACGACCGCCGCCAGCACCTCAAACGGGACGCGCCCATTGGCATAGACGACGCTGTCCCGTTCGATCACCTCCGCTGCGCCGCTTCCATAGCGGACGCGCACCGCCGGCGTGCCGGTGACGCCGAGCGACTGCCCATAGATGGTATCGACTTCGACCTGAAGCGGGCTGGTCGCGTTGAAGCAGGCTTCAAGCTGCCGGATATTCAGATCGAAGGTCTGCACCAGCGGCTGCCAGAGCTGATCGTTATAGCGCCCCTGCTCCGCCAGTTCGTATGCCATCTCGCTGATCTGGAAGAATGTGTTTGGGCGCTGCTCCTGCGCGCATTCGGCGATTGCGCTCGCCAGCACCGTAAGCTGACCGCCCGCCGTCGGGAACGTGCGATATTCGAACGCCGCCTGCCCGGTCGCCACGTAGTCGCGGATCAACTGTTCGATCACGGCGCGGTATTCCAGGCAGTGCGGGCAGGCATAATCCGCGAATTCGATGATCGTGATCGGCGCGTTCAGATCGCCGAGGATGAACGCGCCGTCCGCGCCGCGTGACTGCGGGATGTCCGCCAGCAGCGCGTTGGCATCGTCGCGCACGGCTGCGTCGGCGGCGCGCTGCGCGGCGGCGGTCGCCGTGATCTGCGGGATGACGGTGGCGGCGTAGGCTTGATTGAAAGCGGCTTCGACCGTCTGCGTGACGGGGATGGCGGTCTGCGCGGCGGTGGTGGCGGCAAACAGATTTTCGACTGCCGCCTCCAGTGTCGGCTGAGGCACGAGGTCTTGCGCCGCCGCTGCACTCCAGAGCGCGAGCGTGAACACCAGCGCCAGGGCGGCAATTCGTGACATACTGCGTCGATTCATCAGATGAAAGTCCCATCTTTGTTGATTAGGTTCTATTGTACTCTATTTGAAGAGGGTAAGTGGCTGATCCAAAATCTCAAATTCGTGCTTTAATATAATTTAAGGAAATATAACAAGGAGCGTTACGCCATGTACGCCCAAGTCACCCGTATCCAAGTTCCAATCGATGGAATGCCACAGATGCGCCGGCTGATCGAGCTTGACTATCTGCCCGCTATCAGCCGTCGTCCGGGATTTGTGGCGGGCTACCTGCTGGAGCAGGTGGATGATCCTGAGTCGGCGATTCTGGTTGTGCAATGGGAAAACCATGAGTCGGTCGAGAATTTCAACCGCACAGCTTCGCTTGAGGCGTCGGTGCAGGCATTGGCGGCGCGGATGCCAGGCGTGCGCGTGCAGCGTGAGGGGTTCGTCGTGCGCGTGCGCGTTGAGCGCGAAAAGGCGGGCGTCTAACGCGCTTTGCGCCGCCGCGCGTAATCCGCTTCGCGCGCGATGAAGTCGATCACGCCGGCGATGGTGGGATCAGGGGGGGTCTCCACCGGAAGCGGCAGCACTTCTGAGGCGAAGCGCACAGGTGAAGCGGCGTCAGCTGCCAGCCGAAGACGCCCGACGTCACCGGCGGACACGTTCCCCAGTCTCACTATATCCCCGTCTAAAATCGTTTTCACACCCATCGGTAACAATATGGTCAAGTTGGCGTTTGGATCAGCCTCCACGCTCAGCGCCACCTCACCAAAATATGCCGGATGCGCCCCATCGACCACCGCTGTGCGCACCGAGTCGCCCAGTTTGGCGCGATCTTGATCCGCCAGCGGCAGATAAGCGGCATCATAGCCCATGCTATCCAGCGCGATCAGCATTGAGCGCCCGCCCGTGACCGCACAGTGCCAGACCGCCGGATCGCACAAGCCGCCGGCGTCGATCAAGAGGGCGCGATCGGACTCCTGCGCTTTCAGCCGCCGGATGAATGTGAATAATCGGGGCAGGAGCGCCAGCTCGCCGCGCAGCCCGCCCGTGTAAAGGATGGTCAGCGATTTTTCCACTGTGGGGGGCGCTTCTCGATGAAGGCGTTCATGCCTTCGGTTTTGTCCTCTGTGCCGAACGCGAGATAGAAATTGCGCTTTTCGTAATCCAGACCTTCGGTCAGCGAGAGTTCATGCGCTTTGTTGACCGCGTCCTTGATCAGGCGCACCGCGATGCGCGGCTGCGACGCGATCTTCTCCGCCAGCTTGACCGCCTCGGCAAAATAGGTCTCAACCGGATAGACGCGGTTGACCAGCCCCGCCCCCAGCGCCTCCGCCGCCGTCAGCCGCCGATCCGCCAGCATCACCTCCATCGCCACCGCCTTGCCGACCGCGCGGGTCAGGCGCTGTGTGCCACCTGCGCCGGGGATGATGCCGAGATTGACCTCCGGCTGCCCAAATTTAGCGGTCTCGGAGGCGACGATCATGTCGCACATCATCGCCATCTCGCAGCCGCCGCCGAGCGCCCAGCCGCTGACGGCGGCGATGATCGGCTTGGTCACGCGGCGCAGGCGCGTCCAGTCGGTGAAGTCTTTGCCCATCATCATCGTCACAGCGTCGGTGTTCGCCATCTGTTTGATGTCCGCGCCGGCGGCGAACGCCTTATCGCTTCCGGTCAGGATGATGCAGCCGATGGCGTCATCGCGGTCGAAGGTGTCGAGCGCGTCGAAGATTTCGCGGGTGACCTGTCCGTTGAGCGCGTTGAGCGCGTCCGGGCGGTTGACGCGGACGACGCCGACGCCCGGCGCGGGCGTTTCGATCAGGATCATCTCGTAAGTCATTTGACCAGTTCCCATTTTGTGTATTGTCCGTCGCGGTGGGTGTAGCGCATTCCCAGCTTTTGCAGAATTCGAATCGAGCCGACATTGTAATGAAGCGCTTCGGCGGTCAGGCGGCGGACGCCCGGCTGCGCGAATGCCCACTGCATGAGCGCGCGCGCCGCCTCAAACGTGTAACCCTGACGGCGAAATGACGGCGCGATGCCATAGCCGATCTCAATCGTGCCGTCCGGGGAGGGCTTGCCCTTGAAGCCCACCGAGCCGATCACGCAGCGCTGCTCACGGACGACGATCAGCCACAGCCCCCAGCCGATCATGGTCGGATCGTGGTTGATCTGCTGGGCGTAGTAGCTCAGCAGCGCGCGCCCATCGTCGTCGAGCCAATCCGGGAGGAAATGCGCGTTGAGCAGCGACTCCATCATGCGCCGACCGCCGTAAGCCAGATTGGCGATCTGCGCGCTGCACGGGTAGAGCGTCAGGCGCTCGGTGTGCAGCGGGGTTATGTCATGAGCTGCTGTGACCATGTGTGCAGTAAGTCCTTCTCTTTTCCGCGCGTCTTGAAAAAAACGGCGTCACACTCCACTATAACACAGGCGCGGCGCGCTGCGCGCGGCACACAGGCGTTTCAGCCTGCAATCGTGTTTTCCAGCCGCCCCAAGCCTTCGATCTCGACGACCATCGAGTCGCCTGGTTTGAGCCAGACTTTGTCTTTCATGCCCAGGATCACGCCTTCGGGCGTCCCGGTCAGGATGAGATCGCCCGGTTCAAGCGTGAAATGCGCGCTCACGTAGGCGATGATCTGAGCGACCGAAAAGATCATGTCGCCGGTGTGCGAGTCCTGGCGCAGCTCGCCGTTGAGCCAGAGCCGGATCGGGAGCGCCTGCGGATCGGGGATGGCGTCCGCCGTCACCAGATATGGACCGAGCGGCATGAATTTATCCAGCGTTTTGCCCAGCAGCCATTGGGACGTGCGCGTTTGCAGGTCGCGGGCGCTGAGGTCGTTGGCATTGGCATAGCCGAGGACATAATCAAGCGCACGGTCTTGGCTGACACTGCGCGTCACTGCGCCGATGATCACGGCAAGTTCGGCTTCGTAGTCGGGCTGCTGGGTGACGGACGGGATCGGGATGGCTTCGCCAGGGTGCGCCAGCGCATTGGCGAATTTCGAGAATAAAATCGGCGTGGTGGGCGCGGGCGCGCCGGTCTCCGCGGCGTGACGGCGGTAATTCAGCCCGACGCATAGAATTTTACCCGGCGCAGGCAGCGGCGCGCGCCGATCGAGGGTCGATTCGTCCAGGGTCGGCGCATCCAGCGGCAGCGAGTCGATCAAGGCGCGCAGTTGGGCGATGCCCGCCTGACCATGTGTATAAAATGTGCGCGGATCGTAGTATGCTGCGTCCGCGCCGGCGTGCGCCATGACGTCGATCACGCCGTCACTGCGCTTGACGCCGAGGCGCAGTCCGTCCGCCGTCGCAAAAGTCAACAGAATCATGTTTATCTCTCCGGTTCAATGCGCTGTATTTTGCGGTGCTGCGTCTCGATGAAAATGCCTCGCTGAGCGCGCGAGCAAGCGCGTCCGCCTCTTATCGCGGATGCGTCTCAGCAGGGCGGCTGATTGTGGTTAAATAGTACTACGGCGCGGGGATAGTGTCCATGCAGCGTCAAGCTTCGCTGGTCAAGTCAGAGCGCTTGCCGGGCTGCCACTGATGCGTAAATGTTTGTCTTGGGTTAAAAAAGTTGTCTCATATCTTGACACAACATCCATTCTCATATACTTTTAAAGCGTGGCAAGTTACTTTTTTGTGACATGCCGTGCAAGGCGATCAGTGAAACATTACGACAACGGTTTTATCGGGAATCGAGTTCTGCGGTTGAATGTTGGGTCTCTGCTCAACAGCGGCGCTGGCGCGATGCGCGTAACCACCTTCGACATTCCGGCGGTGCGTGTCGCGGAGGATGTTGATCTGGGGTATGTCAGGGGCGAACTGCGTCTGAGCCGGACGAAAGAAGGCATTCTGGCGCAGGGCGAACTCCACATCGGGGTTGAAAGCGAATGCTACCGCTGTCTGACGCCGATTGAGCGCGATCTGGTCGTGGAGATTGAAGAGCTGTACAGTTCTAATGGCGCGGGGGTATCGGAATTCAGTGTTGGCGATGATGGGATTCTCGATCTGGCGCCGCTTCTGCGAGCGGAGGCGATCATCGTCGATGGGCAGCGCGCACTGTGCCGACCGGACTGCAAAGGACTGTGTCCTGAATGTGGCGTAAATTTGAACGAGGTCGAAAACCATTCACATGACGATCTGATCGATCCTCGGCTGGCGAAGCCCAGACAGCTTCTCGACAAATCGAATCCAACTTAAAATACGCGGCATTTCCTCCTGGACGAGTGAGCAAAGGCGGTGCAGCTTGGAGCGTTACCGGCATAGTTATGATTCGCATTTTGCGGACACCGATTTTGATGAGATCGAGTTTGACTCCGATCTGGACTCGGGGTTCGAGTTCGAGGATGAACTTGACGAGGATGCCTGGGACGATGATCCTGTGATGATGTTTGCTGAGATCAGCGCCGATGAGGAGGAGCTGGATGAGGACGCGCTCGAGGAGTGGCTGACGAGCGATTTTGACCGCGCTGATCTGGCGTCCAGCGATCCGGTTGGGTTGTATCTGAAGGAGATGGCGCGCGTGCCGCTGCTCTCACTGGAAGAAGAACTGGCGTTAGCGATGCGCTATGAAGCCGGGCGCGACGCGGCGCGTAAGCTCAAGAAGCACCCCGATCATGCGCGCGCTGACGAATGGCACACGCACTTTCACGATGGACAGATCGCGCGCGAGCATCTGATCAAGGCGAACACGCGCCTGGTGGTGAGCATCGCCAAGCGCTATCTCAATCGCGGCGTCCCGTTTCTGGACTTGATCCAAGAGGGCAATCTGGGCTTGATGAAAGCGGTCGAAAAATTCGATTACCGGCGCGGCTTTCGCTTCAGCACCTATGCCACCTGGTGGATCAGGCAGACGATCACGCGGGCAATCGCCGATCAGGGGCGGACGATCCGTGTCCCGGTGCATATGAACGACCGGATTCGCCGCCTTTACCGAGTCGCTCGGCAGCTTGAGCAGGACAAAGGGCGCAAGCCGTCGCCAGAGGAGATCGCCGCTGAGATGGGCGTCGATGCGCGCAAAGTCCGCTGGATGCTGCGCGTCTCGTGGCTGCCGCTGAGCCTGGATCGCCCGATTGGGGAGGATGATGACAGCGAATTTGGGCATTTCATTGAGAATGACAGCGCGCCCAGCCCGGCGCAGAGCGCCTATGAAAAGCTGCTGCGCGAAAAGATCGATTATCTGCTGGCGACGCTCAGCCCGCGCGAGGCGCACATCCTTCAGCTCCGCTTCGGGCTGCTCAACGGACAGGCGCACACGCTGGAGGAAGTCGGGCAGCAGTTTGGCTTGACCCGCGAGCGCATCCGCCAGATCGAGGGGCGCGCGCTGCGCCGCCTGCGCCATCCGCGCCGCAGCCGCCAGCTTCGGGATTATCTGAGCTGAGCCAGCGGGGTGATTTGAAAATAACGCTCGCGGGCAAGCTGAAGCTAGGCAGTGCAGCGCCGATGCGCTTGATGAGCGCGCCTGACTCAGTATGAACGGTGACCGGCTGTTGTCCAGAATTCGTCCGCGCTAATCAGGCGCGGTGTGGGTTTGCATCGTGATAACCTGAACATGTGTTTCTTATTCATTCCGATTATACGTGCCTGGGGGCGCGTCCGCAACCACGGTGAAGTGGATCGGGGGGCTGGTTTGCAGTCCGTTCAGCGTGTCTGCGTGGGCGATGAGCGTGTGTTCACCCAGTTCCAGCATCCACCACAGCGACCACGGCGCGGACTCGACGGGGGGCAGCGTGATGCCGTCCAGTTCATAGGTGACGCGCTGCGTGCCGGGTGGGACGCCGACGGCAAAGCGGATGCGCTGCGCGTCAATCGGCAGGATCGGCGAAATCTCGAAGGCAGTGTACGGTTCGGGCGAGAGCAGCCGCAGCCCGCGATCCGCATCTGGCATTCGCACGGGCGTGAGGGCGCTGGCGCGTTCGGGCGGCTGCGGGATGCCCTGGCGGATCGCCCATTCGCGCGCCTCCTGCGGATAGAGCGCGAACACCTGGCGAACGCGGCGCTCAATCGGCGTATTATCATCCGCCAGCAGCCCGGTGGCGCGGTCGAGGATGAATTCCTGATAGAGGTTGTCGGCGGCGGTCGGCTGAGTCCCGTCGATGAACCACTCAAGGCGCGTGCGCGGGCAGCGCGGCGTCGGCAGCAAGCCCGATGGGATGCAGACTTCCTGGCGCACTAATCCAGCGGGACGCGCAAAGTTAGAAGCAGGCTGATCGTGCAGAACAGCGCGCATGAACTGATTCCAGATCGGCGCTGCGCCGGAGACGCCGGTCACATTGCGCATCGGCGTATTGTCGGCGTTGCCCACCCAGACTCCGGTCACCAGTTCGGGCGTGTAGCCGACGATCCAGTTATCGCGGTAATCGGTGGTCGTGCCGGTTTTGGCGGCGGCATCGCGCCCGATGTTCATGGCGCTGTTGCGCCCGAAGCCCATGATGCGCGCCTCATCGTCGCTGAGCATGTCGGTGATCAGCCATGCCAGGCGCTCATCGATGACGCGCACGGACGGCGGCGCGGGCTGCCATTCATACAAGAGCGCGCCGTCGGCGTCCTCCACGCGCAGGATGTAGACCGGATCGACGCGCCAGCCGCCGTTAGCGAAGATGCTGTAGGCGGCGGTCAGATCGAGCAGGCGGACTTCGCCGCCGCCCAGCGTGACCGCCAGATCGATGCTGGTGTTGGTCGCCAGGGTGGAAAGTCCCGCGTTCGCCGCCAATTCGACCATCGCGCCGATGCCGGCATGATCGAGCGCGACGACGGCGGGGATATTGAGCGACGATGCCAATGCCTCCCGTGCCGAGACGGGTCCATGCTCGACCAAGCCGAAGTTCAGCGGTGTGTAGCTTTCCAGACGGCGGGTTACGAATGGGGTGCGCACGTCGAGGATCATCGTTGCCGCCGTCCAGGGATCGGCGGCATTGGGGTTCATCGCCGCCGCATAGGTGAACGGCTTGAGCGCGCTTCCGGGCTGGCGCAGCGCCAGCGCCGCGTTGACCGCGCCGTCGATGGCTTCGTTGAAGTAGTCTGGGCTGCCGAGCATGGTGTAAATCTGTCCAGTGCGCGGATCGAGCGCAACCAGCGCAGCATTGTTGGCATTGGCAGCCGGGCGCGATCGATTGCCCGATTGGTTCAGACTTGAAAGGGCGTTGTTGACGATCCGGTGCGCCGTGTTGTGCCAGGCGAGATCGAGCGTGGTGGTGACGCGCAGCCCGCCGCGCAGGAGTTCGTCCGGGTAATCGCGCTCAAGCTGCTTCAGCACCGCCATGACGAAGTGCGGCGCTTCGATGGGAAAGGGGCTGGCGGCGAACTGGAGTTCATCGCGGGCGGCGGTCTCTACCTCCACCTGCGTGATGAAGCCGTTCTGCGCCATCAGTTCGAGGACGACGCGCTGACGCGCTTTGGCGGTGTCGAGGTTGGTCAGTGGATCGTAGGTGGCAGGGGCTTGCAGCAGCCCGATCAGCATGGCGCATTCCGCCAGACTTAGCTCCGGCGCGGATCGCCCAAAGTAGGCGCGCGCCGCCGCGTCGATCCCATATGCCAGATTGCCGAAATACGACTGATTCAGATAGAGCGCCAGCACCTCATCCTTGCTGTACGCCGCCTGCAGGCGCAGCGCCAGAATCATCTCGCGCAGCTTGCGCGTCAGTGTCCGGTCAGCGCGTTCCTGCGGATCGAGCAGGAGAGTGCGCGCCACCTGCTGCGTGATCGTGCTGCCGCCGGCGACGACTTCGCCGCCGCGCAGATTCGCCCATGCAGCGCGGACGATGCCGACCAGATCGACGCCCGGATGCGCGTAGTAGTTCGCGTCCTCAGTGGCGATGGCGGCATTGACGCAGTGGCGCGGGAGCGCATCGAGGGCGACGGCGCTGCTCAGCCCGCCCGTCCCGCCGCCCGCCAGCACTTCATACAAAAGCTGACCGTGCCGGTCGTAAATCTGCGTCGATGGGAGCTGCATTCCGGCTTGCAGGCGGTCAATCGACGGCAGATCGTGGAACAGCCAGACGTACAGACCCGCGCCCAGCGCGATCAGGGCGCAGCCAATGGGGATCAACAGTCGGAGCAGGCGTTTTCGGTTCATAACTGGGATTATATCATCGGAGATGACGACTGCCGCGCGCCGCCATCCCCACGCCAGCCCGACTCTCCGCCCACCGCTGCGCTGCATGCCGCACGATCTGACTCACTCCAAGCGCTGCCAGCAGAACGGCGGCGGGAATCCAGGGGAGCGCGTAGCGCTGCCAGGGCAGCGGGTTGAGCAGCAGCGATCCAGCGGCAGCCCCGCTCCACGCCAGGACGACCCAGTCCGCCGGGGATCGCCGCGCCAGCGCGGCGATCAGCCCGATCAGCGCGCCGAGGGTCAAGCCAATGCCGATCAGATTGTCCGTCTGCAAGCCAGACAGCGGATGCGCCGTATATGCCGCGATTTCGGCATTGATTTGCGGGATGTCGCGCCACCACGACACTTCAAAGTGCATGACCGGCGCGAGAAACGGCTCACGGGCGATCATCGCGGCGCGCTCGACCAGCGGCATCGGGACGCCGCCGCTGACCGCGACCTGAATCTCAAGCAGTTCGGCGCGCACCATGAGCAGATCGCCGAGCCGTGCCGCCGGATCATCCCAGAGCGCGGGTGAGAGCGCGATGAACAGCCCGAACCCGAGCGCCGCCGCTGTGCTGACGGTGATCGTGGCGATCAGGACACGGCGCGGCGTGAAGTGGGCTGCGATCAGCGCGATCCACAGCCCCGCCAGCGCGCCAACGACCATCGGCGCGGCGCTGTGCTTGCTTGCCAATGCCAAGCCGCACGTGCCCGCCAGCGCCAGCCATGCCAGCGGCTGCCGGCGCAGTCGAGCCGCCAGCCACGCGGCGATCAGCAGCGCCAGCACGCCGAAAAACAGCAGCGCGCCCTCCTGCATCGCCCGCCGTCCGTTGAGCAGCAGGACGGGATTGAGCGCGAACAGCGCTGCCGCCAGGTGCGCCGTCAGCCGACCGCCGAGCCGCCAGCCCAGCGCGAACAGCAGCGGGATCGCCCCCGCCAGCAGCAGCGCCGACGGCAGGCGCGCCGTCAGCAGCGCCGAGTCGGGCGGGCGGTGATCGGTTGCGACATTGTCATCGTAGCTCAAGCCCCAATCCCAGCCCGGACGCGGCGGCAGCCCGCTTTCATCCAATCCGGCGAGATGCCAGGCGAAGCCGATGGCATGGCGGTTGATCGAGCCGTTGAGGATGCGCAGGTGTCCATCGCTGTCGATGGGATACGGCGGTTGGGTCTTGAGCGCGTCCGGCTGACGGCGCACGAACGCCTGCCAGTAATCGCCGCTCATGTAAATTTGCATCGATTCGTCACCGTGAAAGGTTGCCAGCGGCGTTCCCGCTAAGGCGAACGCCATCAGCGCCAGCAGCGCGGCGATATCGCGGAGTCGTCGGGTCAAGGATCAGTCCGCCGACGCGCTGGACGGCTGGAGTGTCTGCTGCGGCGCGGGTGCATTTGCCGTCTGGAACATGCGCACCAGCGCCAGCCCTGCGAACGCGGTGAAGGGCGGGATCAGCACCAGATAGTAGCGCTGCCAGGGGAGCGGGTTGAGCAGCATGATGCCGATCATGCCGAACAGCCAGAAATACCAGCCGACCGCCAGAATCGCGGAGCGGTGTCCACGCCCGGCGGGACTCAGGTTGAGCAGCAGGCCCAGCGCCATCAGCGCCAGCAGGATCGATCCGCCGACGACGCCGAAATGGAGTCCGCTTAACGGCGACGCCTCATAGCGCGCCACCATACGCATAAAGGTCGGCGACTCTGCGAAGCCTTCATTTTCAAAGTGCTGCATCGGGCGGATGAACGGCTGCGTCAGGATGTTGTCGATGCGGTGCGCGAGGCTGGCGGGCGCATTCGGGGTGAAGCTGATATGAATGCCCATCATCTGTTCGCGCGCGGCAACCATCTGCTGAAAGCGCAGGATCGGGTCATGAAACCACAGCCCCGGCGACATGATGTAATACAGTACGACCGCCGCGACTGTGCAGACCGCCAACCGCGCATACGCGCCGAGCAGCCCATTCAGGCGCGCCGCGTCAAAGCGCAGCCGCAGCAGCTCGCCCAGCGCAATTGTCCCAAACGCGATGCCAGTATAGGCGTAGCCGATCTGCTTGCTGGCGCTGGCGGCAGCGGCTAAGACGGTCAGGCCGATCCACCAGCCTGGGGCGACCCGCTCGCCGCGCTCGCGGCGTCTGGCGATGGCGAAGCCGACGTAGATCGTCAGCAGACCGAAGCCGAGCAGCGCGCCTTCGAGCATCGCCCGCCGTCCGTTGAGCAGGATGACCGGATTGATGATGAACAGCCCGCTCATGACATACGCCAGCGGACGCCCGCCGACCATCCGCCCGATCAGGAACATGGCGACTCCGCCCAGCCAGACCATGACGCAGGACGAGATGCGCGCCGTCCACAGCGTCGGATCGGGCGGGATCACGCCCATGTTGTAATTGTCGTCGTAGGTCAGCCCGAAATAGAACGAGCCATGCTCGGCGAGCTGGTGGCGCTGATAGCCCGCCAGCCACATCGTCAGCCCGATCAGATGGGGCGGGACGCTGCCGTTGACCACGCGCTGATAGGTCGCGTGGTTTTCCCAGATCTGCTCCGTGTAGAGCAGATCGGGACGCCCCTCCACAAATGCCGTGTAAAAATCCCTGGCGACGAAGGTGTAGTAGGTTTCATCGCCGTGAAAGGTCGCCAGTGGCATTCCGGCGAACACGAACAGGCACAGCCCGATCAGCCATGCCGCGTCGATGCGGTGAAAGCATTTTTGCGTCTCCATAGCTCGTATTTTAGCCGACAACGGCGCAAAAGTGGGTTGAGTTTTGTTTACAGTATAACAACGATGGGGAGGCGGGTTCGATGGCTGAGACAGCATGGGACATCGAGCTTCGATTGGGCGGGGCTGTGGGATGAGCTGCAAACGCCGCTGGGGCGCGAGGTCGATGTGACGCCGCATAAAAAGTCAAACGACTGTCTGCGGCATGAAATTGAGCGGGACGCTGTTTTTCGGTGAAGTGAGTCGAAATTGGTTTAGTTAGACTCTGACCTGGTGCGCATGGCGGATGAAGTCCTGGCGCAGCAGCTCCTCAAAGACATGCGGCGGCAGCGGTTCATCGAGCGTGACGACCGTCAGCGTGTGACCACCCGGCTGCGCGCGCCCGGTCTGCCAGGTGGCGATATTGACCCCGTAGCTGGCGAGCAGAGTCGCTGTTTTGCCGATCACGCCCGGCTGATCGTAGCTGCCCAGAATCAGCAGGTCGCCCTCCGGCACGAAGTTCAGACGATAATCGTTGATCTGGACGATATGCGGCTCGCGTTTATCCAGCAGCGTCCCGGCGATGGCGATCTGCTCGCCATCCTCCAAGGTCACCTGCACGCTGACGACGTTGGTATAGTCGCCGGTTTTCAGTCCTTTTGCCTGCGTGATCTGAATGCCGCGCTCGACGGCGATCACAGGCGCGTTGACATAGTTGACCTTCTCGCCCAGGCTTGGGGTCAGCATCCCTTTGAGCAGCGCGACGGTCACCGGCTTGATCAAGCCGGTCAGATCGTCGCCACGATATTCGACTGCCACCCGCCGGATCGGATGGCGCGCCAGCGTATGCAGGACCGCGCCCATCCGTTCGGCAAGCTGCATGGCGGGGCGCGCCGTCTCGAAGTCCATGCCGATGAAGGGCAGATTGACGACATTGCGAAAATCCGACCCGCGCAGCGCGTCGATCACCTGACGGGCGATCAGCAGCGAGACATCCTGCGCCGCTTCAACCGTGTTGTCGCCGATATGCGGCGTGTGGATGACGTTCTCCAACCCGATCAGCGGGCTGGCATACGGCGGTTCTTCGCAGTAGACATCGACCGCCGCGCCCGCCAGCCTGCCTTCTTTGAGCGCCGCCGCCAGCGCTGCCTCATCGACCGCCGCGCCGAAGGCGGTGTTGATCAGGCGCGCGCCGGGCTTCATCGCGGCGATCAGCTCGGCGCTGATCATCCCGCGCGTCTCGGCAGTCGCGGGGACGTGCAGGCTGACGAAGTCGCTGCGCCCGATCAGATCGCGCAGCGGCACGAGCGCGATCCGCTCATCGATCACCTGTTCTTCCGGCAGATACGGGTCATATGCCAGCACGCGCATCCCAAACGCCAGCGCCCGCGCCGCTACGCCCGATCCGACGCGCCCCAAGCCGATCACGCCGAGCGTCTTACCCTGAAGCTGCGTCCCCGCCTGGCGTTTGCGATCCAGCAGCCAGTAGCCATCGCGCAGGCTGTTGTGAGCGGTCACCAAACGGCGGCAGAGCGCCAAGAGCAGCGCGAAGGTGTGTTCGCTGGCGGCAACGGCGTTCGCGCCTGGCGTATGCATGACCAGGATGCCGCGCGCTGTGGCAGTGTCGATGTCGATCCCGCTCAGGCTCGTGCCGACGCGCCCGATCACGCGCAGACGGGACGCGCCCGCGATCAGCGCGGCATCCACCTGGACATCATCGCGCGCGATCAGCGCGTGCGCGGTCGGCAGTGCGGCGCGCAGCGCCGACGGAGTGGGATTGACGCGCTGAAACGTGATTTTCTCGGTCTGACTGAGCAGGCTGAGCGCGTCGTCGGTCAGGTCGGTGGCGAGCAGAATGTGCTGGTCGGTCACGGCAGGGCTTCTCCGACGTGAGCTGCGTTTATTCGCAGCGGCGCATCATATCCAGCACGGTGAGCAGGCTGTCATGGACGTGCGGCGTGATGCCTTCGAAGCGCGCCGCAGTGGTGTGCGCGCTGTCAGGGACAGCATAGCAGACCATGCCCGCCGCGACCGCCGCTCTTGCCCCCGTCGGGCTGTCCTCCAGCGCCAGACAGCGCTCCGGCGAGACGCCGAGCCGCTCCGCCGCCAGCAGATAGGTCTGCGGGTCGGGCTTGCCGCGCTCGACCTCATCGCCAGTGACATGCGCGACGAAATGATGGCTCCAGTTCAGGGTATCGATCACCGCGTTCAGCACGGGCGCAAACGATCCGGTGGCAATTGCGCATGGAATCCCCTCCGCATGAAAATGCGCCAGCAGGTCGCTCGCGCCGGGCTTTTCTTCCAGCCGCTGCGGGATCAGTGCAACCATTCTGCCGATGGCGATCTCCATCAATGCCTGCGGCGTTTCGCTGAAGCCGTAGTCGGCTTGCAAGCCCTGCCAGAATTCCAGCAGGCGCATCCCGACGTATTTGGCGGTGATCGCCGGATCGTAGTCGCGCCCGCGTTCCTCGATGACCGAGCGCTCGACCTCCATCCAGATCGGCTCGGAGTCGACCAGCAGCCCATCCATGTCGAAGATGACTGCTTCAGGGCAGAAGTGCGTCATGTATTCGTCCTTGATTGTCATTCAGAGACCAGTGGAAATGCCGCGTGCAGCGCACGCCGCAGCGGTTCCGGCTTGATCACAACGCCCTCGGCGATCAAGCGCAGCCCGCGTTCGAAGACCGCCTGATGCGGCGTGCCGATCACTTTCGCTAGCCCGTGCGCGCCCGCTGCAAGCGGCAGGATCGGCGCGAGCGAATTGACCGAGATGAACACATCGGCTCCATCGCGGACTTTCGGGCGCGGCACGACGCCGCCGAAGCCGACGAACAGATCGACCACCTCACGAGTCGCTAAATCGGAGACGCCGTCGCCGATCATCATCCGCCGCCCTGGTCGGCTGCCGGCGAGTTCCTGCACAATCGTCGGCTTGCCGCTGGAGATCGTCAGCGGGCTTTCGTCATAACCGAGATAGGTTTTCTGATGGGCGGTTTGGGGGTCATGATAGCGCCACCAGTCGCCCGCCAGCTCATTGTATTCCAGTTCGACGGCACGGATGTTCTCCGCTGGAACGCCGAGCCGCCGCCCAAAGCCGCGCACCGGCTCCGCCAGCCCGCCGCTGATGATGAAAACCTGCTTGCCCAGAAAGCGCAGCGCCGCGATCACCGCCAGCGCATCCGGGACGATCTGTTCCCAGTAATGATCTTCGATCTGCTTGAGCTGTCCGCGCGTCGGGCGGATGGCTTGCAGCCGCTTACCGTAGACTTCGCGCAGGTCGAGATCGCCGTCCATCGCTTTTTGCGTCAGCACGCCGACGCGCCACTCCTTGCCCTTGAAGCGCGCCAGCTCATCGATACCCTCAATCGCCGACAGCGTGCTGTCGCAGTCGAAGAAGATCAGGTCGTAGCTGCCCCACCGGATGTCGGTCATGGATGATCCTTGTATAAGTCGTGACAGATAGATTGTACAGCGTAGTTTGAAAATCAGGCTAGGGGCGGCTTGGCGGGCTTTCAGCTCCGCCTAACGTCGGATCGAAGGCGATGCGGCGGTAAAGGTCGCTGAGCGCGATGGTGACCTGGATCGGGGGCAGTTCGAGCGCGGCTTCCAGTCCATCCGCGTCGCGCACCTGCTAAGATCCATTAGGAAAGACGCGGACGACCGATTACAATCCCTCCCAATAAGCGACGAAGGGATGAAGAACCATGACCTGGACGATTCGCAAAGCCGCTGTGATCGGCAGCGGCACGATGGGCGGCGGGATCGCGGCGCTGCTGACCGGCGTCGGCATCGAAACTGTGCTGCTGGACATTCCCGCACAGGGCACACAGCCCGGCGATCCGCCGCGGCAGCGGAACGCGGTCGCGCTGGCGGGCATCGAACGGCTGCGCACCGCCAGCCCGACGCCGCTGTTTGACCCCGCCGACGCCGATAAAATACAGATCGGCAACCTCGAGGACGATCTGGCGCAAGTTGCCGACTGCGATTGGATCATCGAAGTGGTGGTCGAGCGGCTGGAGGTCAAGCAGAGCCTGATGAGCCGACTGGCGGCGGTCGCTCAACCGGATGCGCTGATCTCAACCAACACCTCCGGCTTGCCCATCGCCCAGATCGCCGCTCATCTCGATGCGGATTTCCGCCGCCGCTTTATGGGGACGCACTTTTTCAATCCGCCGCGCTATCTGCGTCTGCTCGAAGTCATCCCCGGCGCGGAGACCGACCCCGATCTGGTACGGGCGTTTGTCGATTTTGCGGAAACGACGCTCGGCAAAGGGGTTGTCCTTTGCAAAGATACGCCGAATTTCATCGGCAACCGCTTCTTGACCCTGATCGGGATGCAGACGGTCAATGCCGCGCTGGACGGAGGCTATACGGTCGAGGAGATCGACGCGCTGACCGGCACGCTGATCGGGCGTCCGCGCAGCGCCTCATTCCGTCTGCTCGATATCATCGGCATCGACGTTTTCTATCAGATCGCCCGCAATCTGCACCCTGCCATCTCGCACGATCCGGCGCGCGCGCTGCTAGAGCATCCCGCTGCGAACGCGCTGTTTGAGCGAATGCTCGAAAAAGGCTGGCTGGGGAGCAAGAGCGGGCAGGGCTTCTACAAGACGGTCAAACATGATGCCGGTGAGCGCGCGTTCTGGTCGCTTGACCTGAACACGTTTGACTATCTGCCGCCGCGCAAGCCGACCTTCGACAGCGCCGCCCGCTATGGTCAGATCGCCGATACAGGCGCGCGCATCAAAGCGCTGTTCGGCGAAAACGACCGCGCCGCCGACTTTCTGCGCCGCCATCTGGCGTTCTATCTGGCGTATGCCTCGCAGCGCATCCCGGAGATCGCCGACTCGCTGGTCAGCATCGACAACGCGCAGAAATGGGGCTTTTCGCACGAACTGGGTCCGTTTGAAATCTGGGACGCGCTCGGCGTGGCGGAGTCGCTGCCCCAATTTGAGGCGCTCGGCTTTCCGGCGGCGGATTGGGTCAGCGCCATGCTTGATCAGGGCTGCGCGTCTTTCTACCAGCGCGAAAACGGGCAGGTCATCGGCGTTTACAGCCCGCAGGTTCGCGCTTATCGCCCGATTGGAGGCGGATCATGACCCGGAAAAAGCTGATCGATGTGGAGACGTTCGATCGCACCGGCGGCGACGTGCTGCCGGGGTTTAAGCTGCCAGTCACAGCGGTGTTCGCCGATCCGCTGGCAGACAGCCTGGCAGATACCGCGGAATGAATGCAAAAACGGACGGGAAGCTGTCCCATCCGCCTGCGTGCTGAACATTTTTCGGGTCGATGCGCGCCGAGTCTTACTTGATATCGACTTTCGCGCCTTCGGCTTCGAGAAGCTGCTTGGCTTCAGCGGCTTTGTCCTTGCTCACGCCGTCCACCACAACCGCGTTGGGGGTCTCCACCAGGTCTTTGGCTTCCTTCAGACCCAGGTTGGTGATTTGACGCACCGCCTTGATGACGTTGATCTTCTTGGCGCCGACATCGGTGATGATGACTTTGAACTCGGTCTGTTCCTCAACCGGCTCCGCCGGAGCCGCCGCTGCACCCGCCGCCGGAGCCGCCGCCATCATCATCATGCCGCCGCCGGACGCCGCCGTGACGCCCCATTTTTCTTCTAGCATCTTTTTGAGTTCGCTGGCTTCGATGATCGTCAGCGCGCTGAGTTCTTCGACCAGTTTTGCCAAATCCGCCATGATTTCGTCCTTTCGTCGTCTCTCGTTAAGATCGATTCATGAACTGAATTACGCCGCTTCGCCCGCCTGCGGCGGATTGCGGTCGTCCAAATAGGCCTGGATGACGTTGACGACCTGCGAGGTCGCCGCCTGCAAGAGGCCTGCAAGCTGCGCCGCCGGCTGGACGATCAAGCCGGCAAGCTGCGCCCGGATTTCTTCCAGCGTCGGCAGGCTGCTGATCGTCTCCAAGTCTTTCGCCTGGAAAACGCTGTTGGCGATCACGCCGCCTTTGACGGCGAAAAAATCGCCGTTGTCCTTGAGATATCCCTGCACCACCTTCGCCACTGCCGGCAGATTGCCATTGCCGAAGGCAATCGCGACAGGTCCCGTGAGCAGTTCTTCCGGCACGACCCAGCCATTTTCGCGCAGCGCGATCATGAACAGGGTGTTCTTGGTGACGGCGTAGGTTCCGGAGACGGCGCGCAGTTTGTCGCGCAGATCATCCATCTTATCAACGTTCAGCCCGCGATTCTCGGTGATGATGAATCCGTCTGTCCCGCGCAGCAGATTGCTGTAGATGCTGACCAGTTCTTCTTTGCGCTCTCGTGAGATAGCCAATGTGCCAAGCCCTCCTTTCCGCCAATCAATGAAAAACGACCCATGCAGAACAGCAGGGGTCGTCAGAAAGCCCGTGTCAGACGCGGACATGCCGCGATAGATGGCTTCGGAAGATTGACCTCGGCAGGAGATTAAGCCCGCGCTGCGGACGCCTGCTGTCTGCGGTTCAGCAATAGGTGCAAGGATACGCCCGCCGAAGCCAGAAAACAAGGGCGATCTTGCGCCGTTATTTGCGCACGACTTCCCATGCCAGATGGTTGAGTTCGGGCAGGATCAGCTTTTCGAGCGCCACTTCAACGGCGTTCGGGCTGCCCGGCATGGAAAAGACCAGCGTCCGCTTATAGACGCCCGCTGTCGCCCGGCTGAGCATGGCTGCTGCGCCGACCTCCTGATAGCTCAGATAGCGGAACAATTCGCCAAACCCTGGCAGCGTCTTTTCGAGCATCCGGCTGATCACGTCATAGGTGGTGTCGCGCGGGGCGATGCCCGTCCCGCCATTGAACAGGATCAAGCGGACATCATCCAGCGCTGCCATCTCATCTAAAGCCGCTGCAACCTGATCCGGCTCATCCCTGATCAGCCGATACGCCGCGACGATGTGACCGAGTTCTGCCATTCGCCGCTCGATGTAATGGCGGTTAGTATCGGTCTCCGGCGTGCGCGAGTCGCTGACAGTGACGATGGCAATCGTGACCGGCTGTGATCCGGCAAACTGGCGGTGCTGGTCTGCGCCTTTAACGCTCATTTCGCCTTCGCCTGCGCTGCGACGGCGGCGGCTGCCGCTTTCGCTGCTTCCTGATCGCCCAGGTAGTAACTCTGGATCGGCTTGAGATCGGCGTCGAGTTCGTAGACCAGCGGAATTCCAGTCGGGATGTTCAGCTCAACGATGTCCTCATCGCTGACGTTGTCCAGATACTTGATCAGCGCGCGCAGGCTGTTACCATGCGCCGCGACCAGCACGCGCTTGCCCGACTCGACCGCTGGCGCGATGATCTCGTGCCAGTAAGGGAGGAAGCGCGCTACAGTGTCTTTCAGGCATTCGGTCAGCGGCAGTTCGTTCTCCGTCAGATCGGCATAGCGTGGATCGTTGCCTGGATAGCGCGGATCGTCGCGTTCCAGCGGCGGCGGCGGAGTCGCGTAGCTGCGCCGCCAGATCAAAACCTGCTCATCGCCGTACTTGGCGGCAGTCTCGGCTTTGTTCAGCCCCTGCAGCGCGCCGTAATGCCGCTCATTGAGCCGCCACGACTTGTAAACTGGAATCCAGAGCAAGTCCATCTCATCCAGCACGAAGCAGAGCGTCCGAATCGCGCGTTTCAGCACCGAGACATATGCCAGATCGAAGGTGTAGCCTTCCGCTTTGAGCAGCGCCCCGGCGGATTTCGCTTCTTCGATGCCTTTTTCGGTCAGATCGACATCCGTCCAGCCGGTGAAGCGGTTCTCTTTATTCCACGCGCTTTCACCATGCCGCAGCAGCACTATTTTGTACATGATCGTCCTCTCATCCTGATCGATAGAACGCGCCTGATTGTACCGCAGCTTGCGCCGCCGCGCAGTTGACACTGGCACGCCAGTTTACACATGATTTACATTCGTGGCGTTCACGCGCCTCTCCCGCCCTGTTATAATTGTCGGCGTTTTTGTTCGACAGGAGCCGGTATGTCATGATCGAAGTCCAGGAATTGACGAAGAAATACGGCGCGGTGACGGCGGTGGACGCCATCTCGTTCACCGCGCAGCATGGTCAGGTGACGGGTTTTCTCGGTCCCAACGGAGCGGGCAAGACAACCACCATGCGAATGCTGACGGGGTTCACCCCGCCAACGGCGGGCAAGGCGCTTGTGGCAGGCTTCGATGTGTTCGAACAGAGCATGGAAGTCCGCAAGCGCGTTGGCTATCTGCCCGAAAATGTGCCGCTCTACCGCGACATGACCGCGCGTGGCTATCTGATGTATCTGGCGGAGATTCGCGGCGTCCGGCATCGGCGGGATCGCGCGGACGCGGTGCTGAAGCGCGTCGGGCTGCTCGACCGCGCCGACAGCCGAATTCGCACGCTCTCGAAGGGGATGCGGCAGCGCGTCGGCTTGGCGCAGGCGCTGCTGCACGATCCGCAGGTGTTGATTTTGGATGAGCCGACCATCGGCTTAGACCCGCTTCAGGTGCTTGAGCTGCGCGATGTCGTCCGTGAGCTGGGGCGCGACCATACGCTGTTGTTCAGCACGCACATTTTGAGCGAAGCCGAGCAGGTCTGCGACAGCGTGGTCATCATCAATCGCGGTCAGATCGTCGCGCAGGGATCGCCGGGCGCGCTGCGCGGTCAGTTGGAGCGCGGCGGGCGGGTGCTGGCGCGCATCGACACCGGGCGCGAGAGCCAGGCGGCGGCGCTCGAAGCGATCATGGCGCTGCCGAGCGTTGCGTCGGCGCAGATTGCGATTGACGGCATCATCGCCACGCCGGCGCGCCCTGAGGTCGATCCGCGGCGCGAAATTGCGCAGTTGGTGGTCGAAAAGGGCTGGGGGCTGACCGAACTGCGCCCGCTGGCGATCAATCTTGAAGAAATCTTCCTGGAAGTCACGCGCCGTCAGACCGGCTCAGACACGCAGCCGGAGCCGGTCGCGGCGGCGGCGGAAAGCGAGGCAGTCCAATGACCGATCAACCGATGAACATGAATGTGACCCGAACCGATGACACGCCGCTGATGGAGCCGGTTCAGATCGGCGCATCGCTGGCGTTCTGGGCAGTGTTCAAGCGTGAATTGGGCGTGTTTTTCCGTTCGCCCATCGCTTACGCGGTCGCGTTTGGTGTGCTGCTGTTCATGGGCGTGCTGTTCATGGACTATATCATCTCCAACAACGGACGCGCGCCCGCGCCGACGCAGCAGATGCCCGGTCTGCTGACCTTTTTGATGTTTCTGATCGCGCCGCTGCTCACCATGCGCCTGATCGCGGAGGAGAGCCGCGAGGGGACGCTTGAAACGCTGATGACTCTGCCGATGAATGAAGGGCAGTTCATCTTCGGCAAGTTCTTGGCGGCGTGGGCGTATTACACCGTGCTGCTGGCGCTGACGCTGGTGCATCTGGCGATCCTGGCGTCTATCGGCGTGCCGGACTGGGGCGCGGCGGCGGGCGCATATCTGGGCGCGTGGCTGTATGGCGGGACGTGCATCGCGCTGGCGCTGATCTGGTCAGCCATCACCGAGGACCAGATCGTGGCGGCGTTCTTAGGCGCGGCGACCATTCTGGTGCTGTACCTCTCCGAGAGCCTGTCAACGACGCTGCGCGAGCAGCCGAACCTGAGCGGCGTCGCGGATTTTGTCCGCGAGCTGGGCTTGCAGGCGCACTACGGACCAACCATGTTGCAAGGCATCGTCCGCCTGGAAGACATCCTCTATTTCGTCTTTATGATCATCGGCGCGTTGTTCATCACGACGCGCATTGTCGAAATTCGCCGCTGGAGGTCGTGACATGACGGAACCAACCCCCAATCCGACGCCGGAAACCGTCGATCAGGAGCCGTTCATCCCGCCCAGTCTGCTGCTGATCCTGGCGGGGGCGGGCGCGCTGGTGGCGGCGCTGGTTTTTCTGACTCAGCCCACCTTCGGCGTCGTCGGCATCGGCGCGCTGGCGCTGGCGGTCGTCTGTCTGGTGCTGTGGGCGCTGATGGCTCCCGATCAACTGCGCAGTCTGCTGACTGGGCGGACGCTGCGCTACGGCGGACTGAGCGTGATCGTCACGATCATTGTCATTGCGGCGATGGTGGCGGTCTTCACGTTCGTGCGCGGGCAGAGCATCCGCGTTGACCTGACGCAGCGCAGCACTTTCTCGCTCACCGCGGAGTCCGAAGCGGCGATCAGCGGCATCGGCGCTGACCCAACCATCCCGCCGATCCGCATTCTGGCATTTTACGGCAGCGCCCAAGCCGGACGCCGCGATCAGGACACGGTGCTGTTCGACAGCTACGTCCGCGCCAGCGGCGGCAAGATCAGCTATGAATTCTTCGACGCCGATCGCGTTCCGACGCTGGCGCAGCAGTACGGCGTGACGCGCAACGGGCAGATCGTCGTCACCACGCCGCAGCTCGATGAAAATGGGCAGCCGGTGGTCAATGAGCAGGGCGCAGTGGTCTACGACACAGAAAAGGCTGAGCTGATCAGCGCCGCCGATCAGGGCTTGCTGACCAATGCGATTCTGAAAGTCGCGGCGTCGGGGAACTTCCGCGCCTTCTTCATCACCGGTGAGAACACCCAGAGCAATCAGATGGTCACGCTGACGCGCGCGCTCACCACCCAGTATGACTGGACAGTGCGCGAGATTTCGCTGGTGCAGCTCTCCAATCCGCAGGGCGAATTCCGGCTGAATGATCCCAACGTCGATGGCGAAGTGATTGTGCTGCCAGGCGGCAGCCGCCCGCTCAGCGATCAGGAGCTGCAAATCTTGACCGAGTATCTGGACGCCGGCGGTGCGCTGGTCATCTTCGCGGGCAACAGCTTGAACGCCGACAATACCTCCCTGGCGACTTCGGAGAACCTGAACGCCTATCTGGAGGCAAACTTCGGGCTGCGCATCAACAACGACCTGGTGATTGACCAGACGCAGAACTTCCTGACGCCAGAATTCCCCGTCGCCTCCACGCTCGACAGCACCAGCTATATCACCACGCGCGGCATCAACCGCGCGCAGGCGGTGGTGGTGTTTGAAGTCCCGCACAGCATCACCATCAGCGCGACGCCGCCGCCCGGAGTCACTACCACTTCGCTGATCCGCACGACCGCCAACGCCTACAGCAAGCGCGATGTCACGGCGCTGCTGCTCAGCGCGCAGAACGAAGCTGACGTCACGGCGGCGCTGGCGCAGTCGCCCGATGATCCAACCGGCCCGCTGACGCTGGCGGCGCTGGCGGAGAACGCCAACACTGGCGCGAAAGTGATCGTCTTCGGCAGCACTTCACCGGCGCTGGATACATACACGCAGTTCCAGACCGCGAACCTGACCGTGGCGTTCAACAGCCTGATCTACGCGACGGACTTCAACACCTTCTTCAGTCAGATCGTGGTGCAGCAGCAGCAGCGACCGCAGGACACGCCGATCTTCGCCACCGATCAAGTCTTGCGCAATATCAACCTGATCACGATCATCGGGCTGCCGTTTGGCGTGCTGGCGCTGGGCATTTTTGTGTGGTGGTCGGGGCGCGAACGTGCGCGCCGCTAACGCGGACATCGAGGAGAACACATCATGCGTTTGAATCGGGGGACTCTCATCCTGCTGGCAGCCGCCGTGCTGATCATCGTCGTGATCGCCATCATCAACAACAATCAGGCCTCCGCGCCGGGTACAGCGACCGCTACTCCAGGCACGACCACGACGGCGCTGCTGCCGGTGACGCTCGATAGCGTGCGGACGGTCGAGATCGTCAACAACGCCGATGGCACGAGTACTACCCTCAGCGCCAATGCGCGCGGGACATGGCGCATCAGCGCGAGCAACCCAGCCAACCGCGCTCCGGATCAGGAGTACATCACGACTCAAGTGACCAATCTGATCGCGCTGCAGGGCGAAAATGCCTTTGAAGTCGCTGAAGCCGAGCTGGGTAACTTTGGGCTGGCGACTCCGGCGAACATCATCCGTGTGAACGCCAATGGGACGCTCTACACGCTCTTGATCGGCGGCAGCAACCCAGCCGGCAACCGCTTCTACGTCGCGCTTCAGACCAGCGCCGCGCCCCCGGAGGCGACTCCGGAAGCCGAGGCGATGCCCGATGCTGAGACGACTCCGGAAGCCGAGGCGGCGCTCGATCTCGTGCCGAGCGTTGCGACCGGTGCGCTCACGCAGGCGCTTTTGCTGGCAGCGCCGCCGCAGGAGACGGTCACGCTGACCGGGACGCAGACGGTCTATCTGGTTGCGCGCGGCACGATCAATACGTTTGTCGGTATGGTTGCATCGCCGCCGTATGTGCCGCCGCCGACCGCGACCCCCACGCCGACCGCGACGCTCAATCCGCTCAGCGAGGTTCAGATTGCCACCATGACCGCCGAAGCTATCGCCACGCAGCAGGCGAACGCTACCGCGACGGCGGTCATGCAAACGGCAACCGCGCAGGCAGCCGAAGCGACAGCGGAAGCCACCGCCGAAACGACGCCGGAGTCGTGACGCGGACACGAACTGGGGTGAGCGCCAGGCTCGCCCCAGTTCGTGTTAGATTGCGAGGATGGCGGGGCGCTTGACCGCCTGCCCCGCCGCTGTCACTTCGATCAGTGGGTACGAGTCGGTCTGGGTGACGATCTCGAAGCCGCCCTCCAGCGTCAGAATCGTATCCTCGGACTTGCAGCCCGGAATCGAGGGATTCCAGGCGAAAAGCTGTCCGTCGCTGATCATCGTCGGATCGCCCGGTGTGGCGACGACCTCGCGCGCGGCATAGCCTGCCAGCCCGCCCTGATGATGATACTGCCATTGATCCGCCTCGCCCTGCGCGGCATAGGCAGCCTGAATGTCGGCGAACACGTCGCCCAACGTTCGTCCGGGGCGCGTCCCGACGATTGCGGCGGCGTCAATCGCAGCAACCTTGTGCAGCTTCTCCATGATCTCCGAAGGCACTTCACCGACATGGACGAAGCGCGTCGCGGAGATCACCAGTCCGCAGCGCCGGTTGCAGACGACCAGCATCGCGTATTTCTCAAAGACGTGAGCGGTCGCGTAAGCATGGCGGTAATGAAGGGTGCGCGCATCCGCCGCCACCAGCGTCACAATTGCCAGTCCACCCCGAGCGCGGCAGGCAGCGCTGATCCGCGCCGCGATCTGATATTCTGTGTCGCCCGGTCGGGCAGCGCGCGCCGCTTCTTCAACCGCTTCGCCGGTTTCGCGCCCGATCTGGCGCGCCCGTCCCTGCTCGCTCGGAGTCAGCGTTCGGCGCAGCGCTGCAATCGCCTCGCCGACCGCGCCATCATCGGTCGCCAAATGCGGCGTGTGCGGCGGGACGGGCTGATACCAGGGCGAGATCGTCAGGGTGAAGCCCAGGTCTTCGATCTGCTCTTCCGTCTGGATGCGCGGCGCTTCAATCGGATCGGTGATGATGCTGCGCGCATTCGGCGTCACCAGCACGCTGTACGCGCCGTTTTCCCCGTCCGCCGCGATCACCGGGTCAGCGCCGGCGGTGAACCAGACGACATTGCGCGCGCGCCGCAGCCAGATCGCGTCCGCGCCGTGCTGTTCCATCAGCGCGCGCAGTTGGGCGTGTTTGTGTTCAACTTCCTGCAACCGATCCATAAGCCATCCTTACTCAGAGTCAAGCCTCATTTGCCCCGATTGTACCCAACTGCGCCTGAAACTGCCCGATCTTGTGTTAGAATCGAAATATCGATAGGTTGCGATGGAATGAACGGATGCCGGATAAGGACACCGCGAAAGACACGAGCGCTGCCCCGTCTGCGGCGGTTGAAAACTTCCTCAAGGCGGTTTACACCTTGCAGCAGGCAGGGACGGAACCGACCGATCCCGTCTCGACCAACGCGCTGAGCGAGCATCTGGGCGTGACTGCGCCTTCGGTCACCGATATGGCGCAGCGGATGACGGCGGCGGGCATGGTCGATTACAAGCGCTATCGTGGTGTCACTTTGACGCAGGCGGGCGAGACTGTCGCGCTCAAAGTGCTGCGCCGCCACCGCTTGATCGAGCTGTATCTCGTGGTCGAACTGGGCTATGAACTGCGCGATGTCCATGATGAGGCGGAGCGGCTCGAACACGCAGTCTCGGATCGCTTCATCGAAGCCATCGCCCGCAAACTGGGCGATCCCGTCCTCGACCCGCACGGCGATCCGATCCCAACTGCCGATGGCTGCATTGCTGAGCGTGCGCTGCTCTCGCTGGCGGAACTGCCCGTGGGGACGCCCGCCGCAGTCTGCCGCCTGAAAGCGGACAGCGCCGAGATGCTTCAGCATGTGCTGGATCGCGGCTTCAATCTCGGCGCGCGCGTCCAGGTGATTGAGCGCGATCCGTTTCAGGGTCCGGTCAGCGTCCTGGTGGACGATGCGCCGCGCACCATCGGGCAGATGGTTGCCGCGTGCATCCTGGTTGAGCCGGTTGAGCCAGACCAATCCTGATTCTTTAATGATGAATAGGCACTCAGCATGAATAAAAAGTGGCATCTTCTGGTTTTCGCGCTGCTGACCGCGCTGCTCTGCGCCGCGCCGATGCGCGCGGTCTTCGCCCAGTCCGATCCGCGCCTTGACGCGGCGGCGCTGGCTGACCTGATGGCATCCGGTCAAGCGCGGGTGATCGTCAATCTGCGTGATCCGGCTGGACGCCTTCCCCGACTCGATCCGGTCAGCGCCGCTTTTGCCGAGCGCATCGCGGCGCTTCAGGACAGCGTGATCGCCTCGGTCGATGGACAGCGTGACGCCGAACGGCAGGGGGGGAATCCAGCCGTCCGCGTCCGTCATCGCTACCAGTTCGTGCCAGCCATGAGCATGACGGTGGATGCGGCGGCGCTGGCGGCGCTGCTGGCGAGTCCGCTGGTGAGCTACATCGAAAACGATGAACCGACTCAGGGGCATCTGGCGCAGAGCGTCCCGGCGCTCAACGCCGATGATGTCCACGCGCTCGGCTACACCGGCGCGGGCGTGCGCGTCGCGGTGCTGGACAGCGGCATCCCCGCCAGCCATCCCGATATCAATCCCGCTGTGTTCGCCACGGTCTGCTTTACAGGCGGCGCTGGCGCGTCGCTTGGCAACTGCGCGCCTGGCAACACCTTCACTGGCACGAGCGCTTTCGACGCGCCCTATCCGGCGCAGTCGTTCGCCAGCGGACACGGCACGCATGTCACGGGCGTGATCACGGCGGATGGGATCATCTCACCGGTTGGATTCGCGCCGGGGACGCAGATCGCCGCTGTGCGCGTGCTGGATGGGCGCAACGCTGGCTGGGTCTCGGACTGGGTCGCCGGGCTGGACTGGATCATCGCCAATCAGGCGGTGCTGAAAATTCGCATCATCAACATGAGCCTGGGGACGAACGCCCTTTACAACGGCGCGTGTCAGGCGCAGCAGCCCTCCACCCATGCGGCGATCCAGACGCTGGTCACCACGTTTGGCATCATCGTGTTTGCATCATCCGGCAATCAGGGCAGCAGCACCAGCATTTCCGCGCCCGCCTGCCTGCCGAATGTGGTCGCGGTCGGCGCGACTTATGACAGCGATTTAGGGCGGCAGCCGCCCTCCGGCACGTATAACAGCCTGTTCGGTGGATCGTTCCCAGCCTGCTTCGACGCGACCTCCTCGCTCAACACCGTGACCTGCTTCAGCAACAGCAGCAGCATGATCGACCTGCTCGCGCCCGGTCGCCCGATCCAGAGCGCGGGACTCAACAGCAGCACCGCCACCTTCTCCGGCACATCGCAGGCGTCACCGACGGCTGCAGGGATCGCCGCGCTGCTGCTGCAATACAACCCCGCGCTGACGCCCGCGCAGATTGAAAACATCCTGGAAACGACGGGGATCGCCGTCACCGATGCTAAAAACGGCGTCACGCGACCGCGCATCGATGCGCTGGCGGCGTTCACCTCAGCGGTCAGCGCCAATATCATCCAGAACGGCGATTTTTCGACAACCTTCACCGGCGGGGAAGCATTCCGCCAGTGGAAAATCTTCGGCGCGCCGGAGACGGCGGACAATCAGTGGCGGGTGCAGAACGGCGTCTTTGAGTTTTATCGCCGCGCTCCGCTGCTTGGTCAGTCCACCAGCGCGGCGGTGCTGCAGAACACCGGCGTCTACCTTGCGCCTGGCGCGCCCGTCGAGATCGCGGTGCTGCTGGGCAACAGCAGCCTAACGCGCCAGCGTGTCTCGCTGCTGGCGCATGACGCCGGCTTCAGCGATCTGCAAATCTGCTCGTTCTGGCTGCCCGCCAATTCGCCGCTGCGCCTGTATCGCATGACCTTCAGCACGCGCACCGAATGGACGAATACCAGCCTGTCGATTTACGCTTCGACGGCATCGAGCCAGGGCTATATCCGCGTCGATGATGTGCTGGTCAACTATAAGCCCAACAGCGTCTTCAACAGCGTCATGTGCTATTCGCCGGATGCGCCGCCGGTCACGCCGAGCGCGCCGGATGGCGCGAATCTGCTCGCCGATCCGAGCTTCACGTCGGGCGTGATCGGGAATGGGAACGGGATATGGGGGATTTTCTCCGCGCCCGACGACGACGCGCAGAACATCGACTACAGAGTCAGCGGCGGCGTCTTCGAGTTTTACCGTAAGAACCGCACCAACCTGCCGCCGTTCACCGGCAACAGCGCCGCGCTGCTGCAATTCACGCAAACGACGATCCCGACCAACACAATCATCGAAGCGACCTTCTCGCTCGGCAATTCGACGCCGAATCTCGGTCGGATCACCGTGCTGCTGCATCGGCGCAGCTTCACCGATCTGGCGGTCTGCACGTTCTGGCTGCCCGCTGGAACGCCGCTGACGCCCTTCGCCATGCGCGCCTACACCTCGCAGGTCTGGGAGCCGGCAGGCGATCACAACCCGATGATCTCGTTCTACAGCTCCAGCGGACACGCCAGCGGCTGGCTGCGCGTCGATGATGTCTCGCTGCGGACGCGCCCGGCAGTGGCGACCGTCGGCACAGAATGCGTCTCCGGCGGGGGAGGAAGCGGTGCAGACATCCCTGCGCTGCCGGCGCTGCTGCCGACGGCGGTCAGCGCGCCGTTTGCGCCCGCCGATGCGCCCGCTGAACTGCCGCCGATCAGCGCGCCCGACTTCGAACCGACCGGTTCGGCGGAGGGGGCGATCAGTGAGTAGGCGCGGTGTCGTCCGGGGGAGGGATGGGCGGGATGTGCAGCGTGAAGGTCGTCCCGACTCCGCGCTGACTGTGGACTTCAATTGTGCCGCCGTGCATTTCGACCACCTGCTTGACGATGGTCAGCCCGACTCCGGTTCCCGGGTAGCCTTCGGTGTTGCTGGCGCGGTAAAACGTCTCGAAAATATTTGCCAGATCGTCCTCCGGGATGCCGATGCCGTTATCGGACACGCTCAGGGTCAGCCCGCTGTCGTCGCAGTGCGCGCTCAAGCTGACGACGCCGCCCGCCGGGGAATATTTGATCGCGTTGTTCAGCAGATTGATCAGTGCGCGCTGCATCAGCCGCTCATCCAGAATCACCATGTCGCAGCCATCCGAGATGAACAGCTTAATCTGGTGATGCTCGTTCGCCAGCGGCTGCATGTCGTGGATGATCTGATTGCAGAAGCGGGGCAGATCGACCGGATGCGGCTTGAACGGGAAGCCAACCTGTTCGGCGCGATATGCAAACAGGATGTCGTCGATCAGCAGTGACAGGCTGCTGACCTGCACCTGGATCGTTTCGGCGTATTCCTTGAGGCGCTCTGGCGTCAGGCGTTGGGCATAGCGCTTGATCATGTCGGTCGAGAGCAGGATCGACGCCAGCGGATTCTTGAATTCGTGCGAAATGATGCTGATGAAGCGCGAGCGGAGCGCGTTGATCGCCTGTTCGTTGGCGAGCGCATCGCGCAGCGACGCAGTGCGCGTCTCGATGATCGCTTCTAAATCGACGACGCGGCGGGCGTAGTCGTCGAGCAGTTTGGCATTGCGGACAGCGATAGCGATTTGATCGGCAAACATGGATAAGCGATCAAAGTGCAGTTGGCTGAAGAAATTCGGCGTCGCGCTGTCCACATGGAGGAAGCCAAAGACTGCGCCGCTGATCTTCAATGGGACGGTGATATGTCCGCGCACCCATTCAGTGTTCGGCGTTGCGATCCAGGTCGGTTCTTGGCGCACATCGGCGATCAAAAATGGGCGCTTGGTGCTGATCACCTGCCTGAGGTTGGCGGTCGAGTCGGTCGGGAAGCGCATCCCGATGATGTCAAAGCCGCGCTCCCTGTAGCCGCGCTCGCTGATGATGCGGGCTTCATCCCGCTCGATCAACGAGATCGTCGCGGCATCGTATGGCACAATGCGCGCCATCTGATCGAAAATGTCCTCCAGCATCGTCTCCAGGGAGGTCAGCGTATTCAGGCTCGACCCGATATCGCGCAGCGCTTCGACAAAGGCGCGCTGTTCGCGCTCGGATGCTTGCAAGCGTTTTTCCTCGGTGATGTCGTGCAGCCAGATCAGGCGCTCAGCGCGGCTCTGCCCAATCGCGATCACGCGCCGCGCGATCTGGCGCGCTGCCCCGTCGCTGAGTCCAACCGTAAATTCATCTGCATCGCTGAGCAGATGCTGCGGAGCCGGAGCGCCAACCTTGAACAGTGGATCATCTGCGAACAGCGCCTGCGCCGCTGCATTGAAGAACTGAATGTAATTCTGATCGTCGAGGATGATCAAGCCATCGGGGATTGCGTTGAGTACATCGATGATCGTCTGCTGTTTCACAACACTGCCACTGGTCTGTGCTGCCGCTGAGTCCGCAAAGAAGGTGATTGTTGGAAATTATAAACCTGTTTGACGTTATTTTATAGTTGATGTAACTGTATCAGCACAAGCAGGCTGGCGGCTTCCATTGCCTTGTGTCGCGCTAAAGCGCTGAACGTGCTATAACTTCAAGGGGAAAAGAGGAGCAAACAGCGTGAACGGGATAGTACAGGGCAGCATTTTCATCATCATTCTGCTGAGTCTGCTAATCGGGCTGGGCAGCGCGGCGGCGCAGCCGGCGGACGCATCGTTGGGGCTGCCAACCATCACCATTCCCCTGAACGGATCAGCGCAGGGCGCGGTGCGGCTGGCATGTTTGACAGCGTGCAGTGAGGTCATTCTCACGCTGCAATACGATCCGAGCCTGGCGCGCTTTGCCAGCGCATCGCTGGGCGGCTATTGGCAAGCCGGCACAACGTTTGACGTGCAGCGTCCGCAGGATACGGGCGGCATCGTCCGCCTTGCGGCGCGCGGCGCGACTCTGCCCGACCGCGATGGCACTGCCTTCCTCCTCACCTTTGAAGGGCTGCGTTCTGGCACGGGCGCACTGGTTGCCAGCAGTGCGGTTCTCCGCGATGCAGACGGAGGCGAACTGTCCGCTGAGATCGTCAACGGCGAGATCAACGTCCTGGTCGCGGATATTCCTCAGGTCACCACCGCCGACTTTGTTGAGGCGCGCCTCGGACCGAGCGCGCTGTTTTCGATCCTGGGGCAAATTGCGGGCGGCAGCGTTCTGCCGCTGCTGGGCGTCAGCAGTGATGGCGCGTGGCTGTTTGTCGGGCTGCCCGCGTTTCCCGATAGATCGAAGCCGCTGCTGCCGACCGATAACCGCGTCTGGATCAATGCTCTGACGCCCGGCTTGCGCTTCGACGGTGACTTAGGCATGGTCGCGGAGGTCATGCCGACTGATACCCCCACGCCGACGCCGACTTTCACCCTAACTTCTACGCCGACGCCATCGGAGACGCCGACTGATACCCCCACGCCGACGCCAACCTTTACGCCCTCCAACACGCTGACGCCAACCCTTTCAGAAGCCGAGATCGCCGCGACTCAGTCCGCGATTGACGCCGCAACTGCGACCGCCATTGCTGAGCCGACACAGACACAGGAAGCGCTGGAAACCGTGCTGGCGCAGCGGCTCACGCAGGTCGCGCTCTCATGGACGCCCACTCCGACTCCGACGCCTTCAGACACGCCCACTATCACGCCTCCGCCGACTGCAACACTAGAGCCGGTCTTTGTGACGAGCAGCGGCGCGCCCAATCTGCGCGCGGGCGATGGGCAGAATTTCGCCATCATCGGCACTTATCCGGTCGGCGAGCGCTTACGGGTGCTGGGGCGCAGCTACCGCGATCCGAATTGGTTTTACATTGCGCTCCCCGATGGGACGCGCGCTTGGGTTGCGCGCACGGTCGTGCAGATCGTCAGCGGCGATCCCAGTCTGCTGCCGCTGGTCGATCCAGCGACAAACCGCATCTTCACACTGACGCCCGCGCCGACGCGCATCCCGTCGCCGACTCCGAGCAGTCTCATTCAGTGCGAGAATTTCACGCCGATCTCGCCGCGCAGGGGCATGGTCAACGGCGTCGATACCTTCGCCTGGTCGCCGATCAGTGGCGTCAGTGCGTATCGGGTGCTGATCTACGACATTCTCGGCAATGTCGTCTGGACTCAGAACGTGACCGACGCCACCTCCAGCGTCGAGATCGATGTCAGCACCGCCGCCATCGGACCTGGCATCAACTTCACTTGGAAGGTGATCGCGCTGGTGGATGGGCTGCCGTTTTGCGAGTCGTACCGCATTGAGGTCACGCGCCCGCCGTTCTAAAGCGCCGTGCCGTTGGGATGACCTGCGAGTCAGCCCAGCCGCGCCGCGCTCACCACGCCCGGGCTGACTCCCTTCAACACATGATCGACGGCACGCTCCGCCACCCCCGCGCCGAACGCCAGCCCATGCCCATGAAAGCCGACCGCAAAGCCGACTCGCGGCATGTCCGGCAGCGTCCCGACCAGCGGCAGCCCATCGATACTGAACCCCATGATCCCCGCCCAGCGCCGCTCAACCGGCGCGGTCACGTCGGGGAATTTGGCGCGCAGATAGGCGTCCAGATAGCGCTGCACCGGATCGGTGATGCGGTCATCGGTCGTGTCATTCTCCAGCGCTTGATAATCCCTGCGCCCGCCGCCGATCAGAAGCCGGTTGTCGAAAGTCATCCGATAGTACATATACCCGTAGTCGCTGTAGCCGCAGGTCGGCATGACCGAGCTGGGCAGCGGCGCGGTCACCAGGCACTGCGCTCGCGTTGGGATCACCTTGCCGACGAAATACGGATGCAGGGCGGGCGAGTGAGCGTTGGTGCAGAGCAGGACATGGCGCGCTTCAAAGCGATACTGCCGCGTATAGACATGGACGCGCTCGGCGTCCGGCTGTTCGATGCGATAGACCTCGTTATTGGCGACCAGCGCCGCGCCGGAGGCGCGAAATGCCGCCTGCGCCAGCGCGTAAGGCTGAACACCGCCGTCACTCGGCTGGTGGACAGCGGCGAAATAGCCGCGTTCCAGCGGATCGCCGTCGATGAATGCGGCGTCGATGCCGTCATCGTTGAGCGCGCGCGCCGCCTGAAGCAGCTCTTTGGCTTCCTCCGCGCTTTCCGCCAGCAGCATCGACCCGCACGGGTCAAACGGCACATCGAACTGCTCGATCCAGCCGTGCCAGATGCGGTGAGTCCGTTCGGACAATGCCCAAAGCTCGCGGGCGCGGTCATGCCCGTATTTGGCAATGGCGCGGTGATAATAGGTGTCGGGTCCGGTGATCATGAAGCCGGCGTTGCGGCTTGATGCGCCAAGGGCAATATCGCGCATCTCAGTGATGACCACGCTGCGCCCAGCCTGAACCGCGAAATATGCAGCAGCGCAGCCGACCAAGCCCGCGCCCACGATCAGAAAATCGACCTCATACGATAGTTGCTTGTCGTCAGCTTGCCAGATGGAGACCGTCATTATGCTAACTCAATTCGCTTTTCATGGAAACTTGGGCTATTTTATCCGATAATAAGCTGCCTTATGAATTTTTCAATGAAAAATAGGTTATCGGCTGCGCTGCATCGCGGCTTTTGCTGCCCTGACTTCCATCGATAACCTATTCTTGTTTACGCTGGAGGTTTATGGACGAACCACTCTTGCTGATCTTTCTGGCTGCGCCGTTCGCTGCGTCGATCATCGTCGGCTGGTTTGGCTGGACGCAGGCGCGCGCCGACCGGCTGACGACTCCCGCCCTCGGCTGGACGCTGGCGGCGGTCATGGGCGGGATGTTTGCGCTGGGGCTGGCATTTCTGCCTGGGATCACAGCGGGTGAGACCCACACCCTGAGCCTCGAGTGGATGCCCCAGATCGGGCTGACGTTTCTGCTCTATCTGGACGGGTTGGGGCTGCTGTTCGTGCTGCTGGTCACCGGCATCGGCACGGGCATCATGGCGTATGCCGGCTACTATCTCGAACCCGGTCGGCAGCCGCCAAATTTTCTGGGCTTGATGCTGGCGTTTTCCGGCGCGATGCTCGGTCTGGTGCTGGCGGGCAACGTGATCACGCTGTTCATCGCCTGGGAACTCACGTCGGTCACGTCGTATCTGCTGATCGGCTTCAAGGGCAAAGACCCGGAGGCGCGGCGCGGCGCGAATATGGCGCTCTTCATCACCGCCAGCGGCGGCTTGGCGCTGCTGGTCGGGCTGCTGATGATGGGCGCGGCGGCGGGAACCCACGATCTGCCGGCGATGCTCAGCAGCGGCGATCTGCTGCGCGAGCATCCGTATTACACCGCCATCGCCACGCTGATCATGATCGGCTGCTTCACCAAGTCGGCGCAGTTCCCGTTCCATTTCTGGCTGCCCAACGCCATGACCGCGCCGACTCCCGCCAGCGCGTTTCTGCACAGCGCGACGATGGTCAAGGCGGGCGTGTATCTGCTGGCGCGCTTCTATCCGGTGTTGGGGGACACGCCGCTCTGGGAGAGCGGGCTGATCACCTTCGGCTTGGCGACAATGGGGGTGGGCGCCGTGCTGGCGCTGCGCCAGCGCGATCTGAAAGGCAGCCTTGCTTACTCGACCATCAGCCAGCTCGGCGCGCTGGTCGCGCTGATCGGCTTGCCGAACAGCGAAGGACTCAAGGCGGCGTTCGTCGGCATCCTGGCGCACGCGCTCTATAAAGCGGCGCTCTTTCTGATCGTCGGCGCGGTCGATCATTCGACCGGCACGCGCGATCTGACCAAGCTCGGCGGGCTGCGCGCGGTCATGCCCGGCTTCGCCATCGCCACCGGGATCGCTGCGCTGTCGATGGTGGGCGCGCCGCCGCTGCTCAATTTCGTCGGCAAAGAGTATATGTTCGACGCCTATTATCACATCGAGAACTACGCGGCGCTGGCGGTCGTCTGGGTGAGCGCGGCGCTCGGCGGGACGATGGCGCTGATCATCTTCTGGGATGTCTTCATCGGCGGCGCGGTCAAGCCCGAAGTCTGGACAGCCGACTCGCGCCACGATGATCACGGCGGACATGATGATCATGGCGGGCATCACTTCCACGCGCCGCACCCGCTGATGGTCTTCGCGCCCGGCGCGCTGGTGGGATTGTCGATCCTGCTCGGCTTGGGCGCGGGGCTGCTGTCGCCGTTTGCGTCGTCGGCGGTTGGTCAAAGCGTCACCCTCTATCTGATCCCGCCCGAAATCACGCTGGTGTTCTGGCTGAGCATGGCGGCGATTGCGACGGCGGTCGGCGTCTTCCTGATCCGCCAGCCGGTGCGCCGGCTGCTCGATGCCATCCCGCTGCCGTCCGGTCCGGCGGCGTTCCGCGCGCTCATCGGCAGCGCTGAGACGGCAGGGGCAGACCGCTCCAACAGCCTATTGGAGCGCGCCGCCGACGCGCTGCTGACGACCCAGGGCGGCAAGATTCGCTACTACCTGGTTGTGATCTTCCTCGGTGTGCTAGCGGTGCTGATGCTGCCGCCGGGGGTGTTGTTCAATATCGATATGCAGCTGCCGAGTCAGGCGCTTGATCTGACAGGAACGGACTTGCTGAAGCTGACGCTGCTGGGATTGGCGTTGGCGGCAACGCTGGCGAGCATCCTCTTTCCGCCGCATCTGCTGGCGACGCTGCTGCTGGGCGTGGCGGGCTATGCCATCGGCGGCATTTTCCTGCTCGAACCCGCGCCCGATGTCGCGCTGGTGCAGTTTTTGGTTGAGACGCTGGCGACGGTGCTGCTGGTTCTCATCCTGGCGCGCACGCCGGCGCGTGAACGGCGCGAAGCCATCGCGCTGGCGCGCAAGCAGGGTCGTCCCGGCATGGTGCGCGACATTGTCGTCTCGGTGATGATCGGCGGCGCGGTGACGGTGTTTGCGCTGGCGGCGACCGGCAGCCGCCCAACCCCCGACCCGATCGCCGCCTGGCATCTGGAGAACACCTACCGCGAAGTCGGCGCGACCGATGTGGTCGCTGCCATCGTGACCGATTTTCGCGCCATGGATACGCTGGTTGAGATCACGGTCTTTGCGCTGGCAGCGCTGGGCGTGCTGACGATGATCACCCGTCCGGGCAGGAGCAAGTTCATCATGCGACGGCAAAGCGCCGAGCTGACGCAGGAACTTGAGGCAGTGCGCGAAGAGGCTGCAGCATTTGAAGACTCGGAAGCCGCGCCGATCTATCGCTCGGCATTCTCCAATCCGGTCACGCGCGTCTCGGCGGCGCTGGTCACGCCGATTGCGCTGCTGATCGCCGTCGGGCATATCCTCTACGGCGGCGTCGCGCCGGGCGATGGCTTCACGGCGGGCGTGATCGGCGGCTTGGCGGTTGCGCTCACCTATATCATCTTCGGCTATGAAGAGACGCGCCGCCGTTTGAAATGGCTGCATCCCGCGCCGCTGATCGGGGTGGGGCTGCTGGTCGCGTTGATCAACGCGGGGCTGCCGCTGCTGGCGGGGCGCGAATTTCTGGCGCATACCTCGATTGCCGGGATTGACTTTGCCAATATCAAGTTTGCCTCATCGACGGTCTTCGAATTTGCAATTTTCCTGACCGTGTTTGCGGGCGTCAGCACGATTATGGAAGCGATTGCCCATCCGATGGAGGTGGAGTCGATATGAACACGATCTTTGCGCTTGCAACCGGCATCATGTTTGCGATGGGGGTGTATCAACTGCTCCGGCGCGATCTGATCAAGTCGGCGATGGGGTTTTACATCCTGTTCACGGCGATCAACCTGCTGCTGCTGGCGGTTGGCGCATTCGATGGGGTGGTTCCGGCATACGTGGACAGCGGCGGCGTCCCTGCCGAGACGACCAGCGATCCGCTGGTGCAGGCGCTGATTCTGACCGCGATTGTGATCAGCTTTGGGACGTATGCGCTGCTGCTAGGGATGATCGCGGTCACGTCGCGGCGCTTCCAGACGGTCGACAGCGACCGCGTGGACAACTTGAAACGGTGAGGATGATGAATCTACTGCTTTTAGGAACGGTGTTCATCCCGTTGGGATGCGCGGCGCTGGGGATTGTGGTCGCGCGCAACCGCTCTGTCCAGCACGCTATTGCGATGCTGGGCGGGATCGGCGCGTGGCTGTGTTCAATTGGCGTGCTGTGGGCAAATCTGGACACGGGCGCGCCGATGGTCTATGTGCTGGGCGGCTGGCAGCCGCCGTATGGCATTGCTTTGGTCGCCGATATGCTCTCATCGGTCTTTGCGGTCATGGCGTCCACCGTTGTTGCGGCGGGCATTCTTTACGCGCTCGGCTGCAAGGACAAGTGCGTCAGCTATCCGGTGTTCATGCCGCTGTTTCTGTGCATGGGGGGCGGACTCAACGGCGCGCTTTTTACCGGCGATGTGTTCACCCTGTTTGTGTTCATCGAGCTGATGGTGATCTCATCGGTCGTCCTGGTGGCGATCTCCGATAACCGGCTCGGTCTGGAGGCGGCGATCAAGTATCTGCTGATCAGTGCGATGGGGACGCTGTTCCTGCTGATCGGGATTGCTGCAATCTATGCGACCTTTGGCACGCTCAACATGGCGGACATCGCGCGCCTCTTGGCAGATGGCGAGCGTCCGCTGCTGGCAGAAGCAGCGGCGGTCATGCTGATGTGCGCATTTTTGCTCAAGAGCGCGGTTTTCCCGTTCCATTTCTGGCAGCCGGACTTCCACACGACCGCGCCGACGCCGGTGCATTCGGTCTTGTCGTCCGTGGTGGTCAAGATCGGCGTCTACGGCATCATCCGCATGACCACCCTGATGTTCACGGTCGAAGCGCCGACCATTCACAGCCTGCTAATCATCCTGGGCATCATCGGGATTTTCTTCGGCAGCCTGGGCGCGCTGCGCACCTATGACGCCAAACGGCTGCTGGCGTATTCGACCTTCGGGCAGATCGGCTTCATCTTGGTGGGCATCGGCTGGGGATCGGCGCTGGCGCTGGCGGCGGCGCTGGTTTATGCAGTCAACCACTCGTTCATCAAGTCCGCTATGCTGATGATCACCGGCGTCTTGTCCAGCCGGACGACAGGCAAGACCGCGCGCCTGGAGGACATCGGCGGGTTGGGCAAGAAGATGCCGTATGTGGCGCTGCTGTATCTGCTGGGGGGCTTAGCGCTGGCGGGCGTGCCGCCGCTCAACGGCTTCATCAGCAAAGTGGGGCTGATTCAGAGCGGCATCGAAGTCGGATCGTGGCTGCCACTGGGGTTGGTCGTCGGCGCGGGCGCGATCACGCTGCTCTACGTCACCCGCACCTGGAGTTGGGTTTTCCAACGCGCGCCCAATCCCGAAATGAAGGTCAAAGACACGGGCGACAGCATGATCGCGCCGACGCTGCTGATCGCTGCGTGCGTCGCGCTGGGGATCGTTGGCGCGCCGCTGCTGGATATTGCGATTCAGACCGTCCATCAAGTCAACGATCCGACGATCTACATTCAAGCTGTGCTGAGGAGGTGAGATGTTCGGACGAATCCTGCTGGCGATCCCGCTGGCGATCCTGTGGATGCTGATCGTCGATGAAATCTCAGTCGCGTCGTTCGCGGTGGGCATCGCGGTCGGTCTGCTGGCGCTGCTGGTCGCCGGCTCAAGCACATCCTGGATCAAGCGCGGCGGCGCGATCCCGCAGGGGATCGCGATTCTGCGTTTTCTGTTCGGGCTGCTGCGTGACATTGTGCTGTCATCGGTGTTCGTGGCGCGGCGCGTCCTGTCGCCAGATATGCGCCTGAAACCCGCTGTCGTCGGCGTCAAGGTCGGTAACGGCGAATGCAGCGATCCGGTCATCGCCTATTCCGCCAACGCCATCTCGCTCACGCCGGGTGAGCTGGTCGTGAGCATCAAATTTGCCGACGATGACGATTCCAATACGCCGCCGATGATGTTTATTCACACCCTGGACTTGGATATCACCGCGCCGACAGCGGATGAAGCGCAGGCGGCGCGTCTCAAGCTGCTGCGCAGGGCATTTGGAGAAAGCGAGTCGGACGAATGAGCGAGACGGTTGTCACCCTGATTCAGATCGCGCTGGCGATCATGGTCTTTATGCTGCTGCCCTGCGCCTACCGCGCTTTTCGGGGACCCACCCCTGCCGACCGGCTGCAGGCGGTCGAGACGCTGACGACGCTGCTGGTCGGCATTGTTGTGCTGCTTGCGCCCGCGTTGGCGGCAGCGCTGGTGATCGATGTGGCGCTGGCGCTGGCGGCGTTCGCCTTCATCGGCACGCTGGCGATTGCGCGCTATCTGGCGGAGGGACGGGTATTCTGATGACGATCACTGAGATTTTGGGCATCATTGCGGTCGCGGCGGGGCTGTTCTTCAGCTTGGCGGGGATCGTCGGCTTCGTGCGCCTGCCAGACATTTACACTCGCATTCATGCGGCGGGTAAGGTGTCCACCGTTGGCATCTTCGGTCTGTCACTCGGCGTCGCGCTGATCATGCCGGAGACGACACCCAAGCTGATCGCGCTGACGCTGCTGCTGCTGATCACCGTGCCGGTCGCGACTCACGCCGTCGCTTACGCCGCCTACAAGCAGAATGTGGAGCGCGTCGGCGCGCTGCGCGATGATCTGGCGGCGCTGGAGGCGGCGCAGAAGCAGTCGTCCACCTCCTCGGTTGAACAACAAGGCTAGAAATCCACCCCAAACGCCTCGAAGCGCTCGCGGCTGACGATCAGCGGACGGTTCGCAGGCTGATCGACATAGTCGGGGTGGCTCCAGTGCGGATAGGGCGGCAGATACTCAAAATAGCTTGGGCGGTTGATCGGGATGAACTGCCCTGATGAGCGCAGCGCGTCACGGAGTTCGCCCGCCAGAAACAGGACGCGCTCCGCCGTCGTCAGGCTGCGGACGGCGCGCGCAGGCGGCGCGATGCCGGCGTCCTCCAGCAGCGCCGCGACGCCCGCGCTGATGTAGACGGGCGCGCCGGGCGTGTCAAGATAGGTCACGATCTGATCCAGCGGCGTCACCTGCGGCGGGTCAAGCACCTGCCCCGACGACTCGATCAGCCAGGCGGCGTTGACCGCACTCACTCCGATGATGGTGGCGGCGACCGCGCCCCTGCCGATCCGCTCTGAGCGCGCGAGCCGCCCGATGAGCGCCGCGAGGACGCCCGCGCCGCGCGCCGCCAGAATCGCTGTGATCGGGATGAGCAGCAGCAGGTTGCGCGTGAACATCACCCGCTGCGTACTCATATACAGCACGAAAATCAGCGGAAATGCCACCAGAATCAGCGCTAACCGCCGGTCACGGGCGATCACCGCGCCCGCGCCGATCAGCGCCAATGCCGACAGCGCCGCGCCGATCAGCGGATAGCGCGACAGCGCCGCCAGTCCCAGATAGCCCCAGTTGAGCGCGAAATGCTCGATCCCTGGGGCGACATTGTGCGCGTTATGCCCGACGATGCTGTAATGCACGATTTCATAGCGGACGCCGCGCGCGAAAATTGTCGGCTGGATCAGCGCGCCGGGCGTGGTGATCAGGAATGCCGCCGTGAACAGGACGCCGAGCCGAAGCCATTCGCCCCATGGCAGAGCGCGGAGGGAACGCGGTCTTGCCGCAATCGCCGCCGCCGTCCACACGAACAGCAGCAGCAGCCCGCCCTGATATTTGCTCGAACATGCCAGCCCCGCCGCGATCACCGCCAGCCGCAGGTAGAGCGCGGCGCGGCGCGGCTGATCGGCGGTCAGTCCGTAGGTGATCCACATCAGGCTGAGCATCCCGAACTGCATCATCAGCGCGTTGGGCAGAATCCAATGCGCGTGATGGCTGATCTCCCATGAGACCGCCAGCAGTCCCGCCGCGATCAGCGCTTCCGGGTCGCTTTTGCGCCAGCGGCGCACCAGCAGATAGACCCAGATCAGCGTCAGATAGTTGACGACCGTGAACACGCGGCGTGCCATGTCCTGATACGCATCCGACTCCACCAGCGCGATCAGGTCGCGCTGCACGTCTGCCAGCAGGTTACCGCCCGATCCACGCAGCAGCTCCGCCCGATTCTTCCAGATATGCGCCAAAGCCGACGGCGCGAATGCCGCCAGCGCGATGTGATAGGTCATGGACGGATAGGTATAGCGGTTGGGCAGGATGGTCTGCGTCTCGATGGTCTGGCGCAGCGAGCGAATCGTGAAGATTTCATCGCCGCCGCCGTAAGCAGGCGCGATGATCAGTCCGATGGCGACCGGAAACGCCAGAATCAGCGCTAGCAGAATGATGGGCAGGGCTTTCAACGGCTGAATCATCGATCAGACATCCAGCATGAGCGGGACGCCGAGCGTCCATCCCGTATACAGGGCGCGGAAGAAGTCCTTGAGCTGGTGGATCGTGGGATCGTCCTCGTCTCCAGTGGGGATTTGCAGCGGAAACTGGGATCGGATCGCGTCGGCGTCGAGCTTGCAGTCGAGAATCTGCTGGATCGCGTCCGCTTCGATCTGGCGCGGGATCAGGTCGAAAAACAATAGCAAAACGCCGGCGTGGGCGGGGCGAATGCTGCCGAGCAGAAACAGCATCTCAAAGACCTGATCGGCGGTCATGACGAATTCGCCCATCTCGCGCCCCATGACACGGCGTTCCTCGAAATAGGCAGGATTGACGCGCAGCGCGCGCACCGACTCGCCGTCGTAACCCAATTCCTGCACGCCCTGACGCAGCAGCAGCCACGCAAGCGGCTGATCGATCCCCGGCAGGCGATCCAGCAGCCAGCGCTCCGCCCGCGCTGAGATCGGATAGTCGATCCGCCCGTAACAGCCATACGGCGCGCCGGTCAGGTTTGCCGGGCAGCCCGCGCAGTGGTGGGCGAGTTCATCGAGCGGTACAGCGTCATCGAGCATCTCCTGCACGATCAGGACGCGGGTTTCTTCTTCGCCTTCGGGCGTGCTGCGCGTCAGTTCAAAGCCCATCTGCGATGGGGGACGCTGATCGCCGTTGCGCCGGAAAAGCTGGATGATGGTTTGAGCGCGCTCACGCCCTTTGAGTCGTTCGAGGATGCTGTCTGTCCCGATGCGCTCACGCGGGACGCATGGCAGCAGCACCGCATAATCAATTGCCATGCTTTATTGTCCTGTCCTGCCCCGGCAGCTTCGCAGTGGACTCCACCAGCCGGGTTCATGATAAATGTTGAAGCGGACGCCGTTCAAGGCTTCGGTTGTCCAGATTTCGCCCATGCCAATCGTGACGGTCGCGTTCCAGAATGCCGCCGGATCGACCGGGCAGCGAAATGTGCTGATCGCCTGGGCGGAGATCGCGTCGTAGTGCGCGATCTGAAAGGCGCTGCTGCGGCTGCTGATCAGGCGCACCATCAGCGTATCGTCCGGCGCGCCGTAAAGCGCCCACATATCCCCGAAGCGGATGCGCGTTTGCAGGCGGATGCGCTGGACAACGCCGCCGCCCAACCCGATCAAGCCGTCGCGCTCGCCGTCGATCAGCGCGGGCTGCGCGCCGCTCCAGCGCCAGGAAATCTGCTGCTCGCTGCTGAACACCCGCCCGACCCAGGGACTCGCCTCCAGCAGCGTCACCGCTTCTTCGCGCGTCGTCGCGCCAATGCGAATCCCCGCCCAACAAGGTGGCGCGCACGTGCCCGGCGTGAGCAGGGCGATAATCGCCTCCGCGTTTGCCGGCGGCGCAGCCATCGGCAGCAGCCACAGCAGCGCGCCGCTCAGCGCCAGCGCTAACCCACCGACCTTCAGTATCCTGGGTAGAAGATACATATTATCCGCATTTCGGCGTATTTTCACATTTTCTTGGGAAACAGCGATTGATATTTAAGGTTATATGATGTATACTTTAAGTATCGTTAAAGAAGAGATCTATCATCTATGATCATGTTGGAGACTGTCGGCTTTCAGCCGCTCGTCGATACTTGACTGACCACGAAAGGGGTACGCTATGTTGTCAACCCTGTCAACCCTGACCAGCATTTTGATTCTGCTGACGCTCGGCTATTTCGTCTACTGCTGCCTGCGGGAAATCGGCTGGTGGCTCGAAAGCCAGCTGCATCTGCCGCGCTTCACCTTCCATCTTCCCCAGCTCAGCCACATCCGCCGCGAAACCGCGCGGTAGCCCTCCCAAACGCGCTGCGACGATAAGCGAAACGCCAATCCGACGCCGCGCGTTTTTGCTTCCCCATTTGTTAAGAACTGCTGAAGCGCACAAAACCCGTATGTACCCATCCGTGCGTGCCGCCGATTTTGATCTGCGCCCAATCGTGCCAACTGCGCGGATCGACCGCGTACCACACTTCCATGCGATTTGTCAGCACAAACACCGGATCGTTGTTAAATGCCGACGGCAGCGCGCGCAGATTGACCTGCCCCTCAATCGGTTCGACGAAGCCGCGCTGCCAGCGCGGATCGTCCGATCCGATCAGATCGGGATACGCGCCGTTAAATTCCTGAAAGGCGCGCGCCGCTTCAATCAGATAATCGAATGCCGTCGGCTGCATTGAGAAGGCGCGGCACGGGTGCAGTCCGAAGTAGCGCCCGTTGCGATCCGCGAACGGCACGACATTGTCATAGGCGTAGATATACAACTGTGGGCTGGATGGACTCCGCCCGACATCGATGAATTGCGTCGCGCCGGCGGCGTCGATCAGGCTAAGCCGCCACAGGATGCGCAGATCGTCCGGCTCATCGAACGGCTCGGCGGCGGCATAGCCGCGCCAGATGCTCGCGCTGGCGTCCCAGGTCAGCGGCAGACGGGCGATCCAGTCGGCGCTCAGGCGGGTCGTCTGACTGGTTTCCCAGTCGAACAGGCTCATCGACTCAGGATCGTTGAAGCGGCAGAACGCGCCGAGCTGAAGCCCCGGCGCGACCGGCTGTGGCGTTGGCGGGATCGGGCGCGGGCGGCTGCCGGAAGCCGCGACAGTGACCGCGCCCCCCAGCGGAGTCGCGCCAGGAAGCGGCAGCGCGGTCGGTTCGCTGCCAGTGAGCGCCGGATTCGCATTGGCGGCGGGCAGCGGCGCGCCGCTGCCCGCCCGCATGGTCACGCGGGGCGAAAGATCGATGGGCGCGGGCGTCGAAGTTGGGAGGCTGGCGAGCGCGGGGTTGTTGGTTGGCGGCAGAAGATAGGCGGTGGGCGCAAATGCCAGCGGACTTGGGGCAGGGGCGCGGTTGAATTCGAGGTTCTGCGCGACCACCCAGAATGCCCCCGCGAACAGCAGCGCCGCCAGCGCCCACAGGCGCAGATCGCCGCCGTTGGCCCGATTCTGACGACGACGGCGCGCCATCTGCCGTTCGCGCGCCCGCCGCCGCTGAATCTGCTCATATCGTCGTGTTGCCATAGGCGTGCTTGGATCACTCAAAACGCTGTTTGGACGACGGCTTCACTTTACCGCGCCGCGGCGTCATCCGCCAGTCTGACGAATGCCGTTTGGGGGCAGCTCGAAATAGAAACGGCTGCCGACTCCTAGTTCGCTCTCCGCGCCGATCCTGCCGCCGTGCAGCTCGACCAGCCGCTTGCAGATCGACAGCCCTAGCCCCGTAGATGGCTCATCTCCGGTCGGTTTGCTGCTGCCGCGCTGGAAGGGCGCGAAGATGTGTTCGAGTTCGTCGGCTTTGATCCCCTGCCCCTGATCGATCACCTCGAAGAGCAGCCAGCCATCCTCGCGCTGGCTGACTCGGACGAGAACCTCGGTGTCGCTCTCCGAAAACTTGAAGGCATTCGAGATCAGATTGTTCAGCACCTGCTCGATGCGCTGCGCGTCGAACACATAGACCGGCTTCTCAATGTCGATCTGCGTCTTGAGCTGGATGCCTTTGCGCTCGCCAACACGGCGGTTGAGCTTGTAAATTTTGTCGATCAGCAGGTAGACATCGGTCTCGACTGGGCGCAGCGTTAGCCTGCCCGATTGGATCGCCGTGATATCCAGGATATTGTCCAGCAGAGTCAGCATATCGCGGGTCGTATCGCGGATGACGCCGACGAATTCAGGAAATTCACTCGGCGGCGTGCGCGGATCGAGCAGCAGTTCGCTGAAGCCCTGCAGCACCGTGATCGGGGTGCGCAAGTCGTGTGCCGCCATGCCCAAAAGTGAGTCGCGCTGGGCGATCATCTCCTTGAGCATGGCATTGGCGGCTTCCAGTTCGCGCGTCCGTTCGGCGACGCGCTGCTCAAGCATGGCGTTGGCTTCGCGCAGCTCGGTCATCAGCCGCCGGTTCTGCACGATCAGGTTGTAGCGCTCGAAGGCTTCGCGGACGACGGTATCGAGTTCGACCGGGTCCCACGGTTTGACGATGTAGCGGTAGATGTTGCCGTCGTTGATCGCCGCGATCATCGCCTGGATGTCGGCATAGCCGGTCAGGAGCAGGCGCATGGCGTCGGGATACTCGGTCTTGACCTTGCCGAAGAATTCCGCGCCGTTCATGCCCGGCATCCGCTGATCCGAGATGATCACCTGAATCGGTGTCTCGGTCATGATGCGCAAGCCTTCAGCGGCGCTGTTGGCGGTGTAGACGTGGTAGCTGCGGCGAAACTGACGGTAAAGCGCCTTGAGGATTTCCTCCTCATCGTCGATCACCAACAGATTGCCGCGTCCATTGGTGGGGAGCTGATCGGTCACGGGCGTATATCCTTTGGAAGCGTGATAATGAACGTGCTGCCGACACCAGGGGTCGACTCGACGGAGATCGTGCCTTGATGCCGGTCGGTGATGATCTTGTAAGCAATGGACAAGCCCAGCCCTGTCCCTTGCCCAATCGGCTTAGTGGTGAAGAACGGATTGAAAATTTGACGCATGATGTCCGGCGTCATCCCACAGCCGGTGTCCTCAAATTCAAGCCGAACATGATCGCCCATATCGCGCCCGCGAATGGTGATGCGCCCTTTGCCGTCAATCGCCTGCGCCGCGTTGAGGATGATGTTCAGAAAGACCTGATTGAGTTCGGCGGGATGGCAGCGGATGTCCGGCATCGGCGCAATATCGATCACCACCTCAACGCGGTCGCGCAGTTCGGCGCGCGCCAGCGCCAGCGTGCTTTCGATGTTCTCGCGCAGGCTGGTCTCTTTGGTTTCCGCTTCATCGAGCCGCGAAAACGTCCGCAGCGCCTGCACGATCCGTTTGACGCGGTCGAGTCCGTTCAGCGATGCCTTGAACAGATCATCCAGGTCGCCGCGCAAAAAGTCAAGGTCGGCGGCGGCGCGGATGTCGGCGGCGGCATCGCGCAGCGCCCCTCCCTGTGATGTCAACAGCGCTTCAAGCTGATCATAGGCGCGGAAAAAGTCATTCATGGCTGCGCGCAAACTGTGCAGGTTGCTGTTGACAAATGAGATCGGGTTGTTGATCTCATGCGCCACACCCGCCACCATCTGACCGAGCGCGCTCATTTTCTCAACATGCACCAGCATCGCCTGCGTCTCGCGCAGCTCGTTGAGGGTTTTCTCCAGATCGGCACGCTCCTGAATGACGGTCTCCTCGGCGAGAACGCGCCGCGTGATGTCGGTTTGCACACCGACGAAATGAGTCAGCTTGCCGTTGGCGTCAAAGATCGGGCTGACGTGCAGCTCGTTGTAGAACAGATCGCCGTTTTTGCGATAGTTGCGCAGCGTTGCGGTGCAGTCCTCGCCCCGCTGCAGGGCGCGCCGAATTTGGGCGATGCCCGCCTGATCGCGATCCAGGCTGCCATCAGCACGCACTTGCAGGAAACGGCAGTTGCGACCGGTTGTTTCGGCGACGCTGTAGCCGGTGATGTTTTCAAAGGCGTCATTGACGTAGATCAGCGGCATGTCCGGCAGGCGGCAGTCGGCGATGGTGATCCCGCACGATGATGCATCCATCGCCTGACTGTGCAGGCGCAGTGCCTCTTCTAGCGGGCTCAGCGGCAGCATGGTGCCTCCGAGAACCATTTTTTTGCCATACTGACTCTCATCTGACTCGCGCCATCAGCTCATCCAGGCGCGCCTGCGCCGCGAAGAACGAATTGAGCGCCGTCCGCGCTAAGCCGCCTTCGTTTGCTGCGCGCTGCGCCAGACCGCCAGTGGCGCACGCGCCCCGAAAGATCGCCCAGCCGTTGCGCACTGCGTCCAGCCCGACATTGACCAACTGCACTGCCTGTGCCAGTTCGGGATAGACATCGAGATCGGCTTCCGGCAGGACGATGTAGTTATCCGGGATGTTCGGGCGCGGCTCATTACAGCCGTCGGTCGCGCCGCTCGTCTGGACATCCTGCCAGTACTGCACCAGCAGCGTTGCCGCGCCGCGCGGCGCAGTCACATTGTCGATGATGGCATACAGCCGACTGACATGGCGCAGTGGGTCTGTGCTGTCCGCAGGCACGTCCGCCAGCGGATCGACGGTTGGCTCCAGTGTCGGCAGCGCGCCGCCCGACGGCGCATCAGTCGGCGGGACGGGCGTCGGCGGGGCTTCTGTCGGCAGGGCGGCAGGTGGATTGGTCGGTGGGATCGCGGTGGGTGGGAGCGGCGTCGGCGGGACAGGCGTCGGCGGGACAGGCGTCGGCGGGGCGGCGGCGTTGGCGGCGTTCAGCGCAGGCTCGAGCTGCGCCAGCGCTTCGCGAGCGGGAGCAAGCGCCGCCAGCGCTGCGCCGACCTGATCTATTGGCAGCGGGATGCCGTTAAAGCAGTCGTCCTCATAGCGCCGGTAGCTTTCCAGAAACGCCGTGACACCGCGATTGTAGTCCGCCGCGATGCGGGCGAGGTCGGGGTATGCCAGCGCTGATCCGGGCGCAAGCTGATACGGCTCTGGCACGTTGAAGAAGGCTGTGCAGCTCAAGCCGAGTCCGCCGAGCAGTCCTTGAAATTGGGCAGTCAGCGTGTTGGTGTCATCGCGCAGGAAGATATAGCCCTGATTGAGATCGCTAAGCAGCTTGGCGCGGCTCTCTTCGACCGCCGCCGCGATCTGAAACGGGCCGATGCCGAGGGTTGGGACGCGCTCCGGCAGCAGGGCATACGCGGCGATCAGGATGATCAGCGAGAGGCTTAAGGCGGCGATTCGACGGATGAGCGCGCCTTTGTCAGCGCGGCTGCCGAGTTCGCCGGCGTCCACGTCGCGCAGCAGGTCAAAGACTTCATCCTTGTCGCGCGATCCGGTCGCCAGCGTCTCTTCCACAGCGCGGAACATCCCCAGCGCGTAAATCACCGCCTTGCGGACGCTGCGGATTTTCTCTTTATGATACAGCCGGATCAAGTCCGGCAGTGCCTCACCGACGCCACGCTCGCCCAATTGATATGCCGCTTCTCGGCGCTCGTTGGGGTCTTTCGAGCGCAGCCAACTGATGTAGGTTGCAATCGGCTCTTGAAGCTCGCCATCGCTCATCGTGTGCGGCTCCGTCGGATGATTGTCAATCTGATAATTGAGTCAATAATACGGCGAATCGGTCATCTCGCCAAATAGTGGGCGATGCGCCGCGCCGCATCCCGCGCCTGCTGAATGCGGGCATCGAAGCGGCGGGCGCGGTAATCGCTGCCGATGAGGGCGACGCCCGCCGGCAGCGCAGCGTCGATGCGCGCCATCAGCGCTGCGTGTTCAGGCAGGTAGAGCGTCAGCGGATCGGCTTCCGCCCAGTAATGCGCCCATTCGATCACCGGCGCGATCGCGACTCGCGCTTTGATCAGCGCCAGCGCAGACTCCGCCGTGTTGATCGCCGGCTCGACATCGAGCCGGACGCCCGCGCGCAGCAGGACATGACCGGGCGGGACGCGCTCCGGCAGCGCGAACCACTCGACGGACCGCACCGGCGCGCCTTCGACCCGCTGCTCGACCTGCGGCGTCACAGCGCTGGCGTCCAGTCCGAGCATGACTCGCGCGACTGGGTCATAGCGGTAGTCCAGCAGTTCGACTGCCTGCGGGGTCAGACTCGCCAGGATGTGCGCGGCATGGTGCGCAGGCGCAGCGACGATGACCGCCCGCGCCGTCAAAACGATGCCGTTTTCTAGGCAGACCTCAAAGCCTTTGCCTGTCTGGATGATGCCGCTGACCGCCATGCGCGTCAAGATATTGGCGCGCAGCCGCGATGCCAGCGCATCGATCAAGACCTGAGTCCCGTCTCGAAAGACGACCAGCCGCCCATCGCGGTAGCGCCCGATGTAACGCAGCGCGTCCGCCAGACCGAGCGGCTCCAGAAAGTCCCACGCGCCGTACTTTTCGATCAGCATGTGCGTGCCGTCGAGCAGGAAGCCCGCGCGCCGCTCGCTGACGATGCTGCCGCCAAGCCGAGGCTTGACCTCGATCAGCGTCGGCGTGATGGCATGCTGCGTCAGCTCCCAGGCGGCTGCCAGCCCGCTCAGTCCGCCGCCAACGATGATGGCGTCGTTCATGGCGCGCTGACCTCGATCAGATAGACGCCCGTCCGCAGTCCACGCCGATCTGCGACCGTCAGCGTGTAGATGCCAGTGGATGGCGCGGTGAAGCGCAGTTGGGCGGTCGGCTCCTCCTCTGATGCCGATGCGAATGCCAGCGCCGCCCCATCCGGCGCGTACAGATCGAGCGCAGGCAGGATGGGGCTGCCCGAGGCGGGATAGGCGCGGATGATGGCTGTCTCTCCTGTTGCCAGCGTCAGCGTCCAGACATCGCGGATGCCTGGCTGGTCGATCTGCGCTGGCATCAACATGTCGGAGAGCAGTTCACCGCGATAGCTGGAAGCATAGGCGATGCCGCCGCTGGCGGAGGTGCGCCCGAATCCGAGGATGAAATCGCCCGTGGTGCTGGCGCTGCTGCTGATGAACAGGCTGTATGTGCCAGCGGCTGGCAGCGGCACATCCGCCAGCACTGCGCCGCGCACGCCTGGAAACTCGACCGCCGAGTAATCGGCTGTCGCCAGCAGAATCCATTCGCCATCGGGATTGAAGACTTCGATGCGCGGGATGACCCGCGAATCAGGCGCAGGCAGGGCGATGATCGTGCAGCGCGCGCCCGCCTCCGCCTCGAAGAAATAGCGCGCCACGCCGCCGACGCGGTCAATGCGCCCCTGAACAGGCACGCTATCGCGCAGCCGCGCGCCGCCGTCGGGGATCGGCGTGCTGACTCCTATCGGGCGCGGCGTCGCCGACGGCGTCTCGGTGGCTGGAGGCGTCGGCGTGAGCGATGGCGTGCGCGTCCGGGTGGGCGTTCGGCTTGGCGTGTCGGTCGGGGGTGATGTCGGTGTCGGCGTTTCTGTTGGGGTGGACGTTTTCGTCGGCGTGGGCGCTGCAGTTGGCGTGCGCGTGGTGGTGGGCGACGGCGTCTCAGTCGATGTTGGCGGGTCGGTTGGGGCTGCGGTTGGGGGGGGCGGCGGTGTGACGCCTGGAGAGGGCGTCTCGGTGGGCGTCACGGACGGCAGCACTGCCAGCGTCGGCAAGACGACCGCCGGTCTGGGCGAGTCGCAGGCGGCGGCGCATAAAGCGCTCAACAGGATGGAGAAGATCAGTTGTGTTTTCATGGCGCATTATTGTAGCCCGGCTGTAAAGCTTCTGTACAACCCAATCACATGATTATCGGCTACAATGGGGGCATTGGGGGAACCGATATGCAAAGGGGCGCGCATGAACCACAAGGTCTGGGCGGCGATTCTAGCGCTGATTGGTCTGGCGGCGTGCCGACCTGCGCCTAATCCGAATGTGGTGACCTGGGAGCGCAGCCCGGAGACGGTCATTTTTCGCGCTGAAGTCATCGGCGGCGAGCAGGATACGGTGCAGGCATTGAACGAAGTCCCGCGCTGCACGATTTTGGGCGATAATCTGGTTGTCTGGGTGAATTATCTGGACGGCTTTGAGCGGCAGGTGTTGGTAGATCGGGTTTCTGACGCGGCGATTGCGCGTTTCGTCGAATACTTGGTGGTCACCGAGCGGATTTACACCTACGATCAGCCGGTTATGACGCCGGAACCCGATTCACAGCCGGTCATTGAGGTGATCACACTGTTCGTCAACGGGGTGCAGCACCGCGCCACGTCCTTCAACGGCTGGGATCAGAACTGGTTTCAGCGCGTGGTGAGCGCCTGCGCTAACATCAGCCAGACGCCGGTACTGTATGAGCCGGAGGGGGGCTGGCTGCGGGCGCTTGAGACACTCTACGATATCAATTCGCCGACGTTGGCGTGGCGTCCGAGCGAGACCGGGCTGCGCCTATCGGATGCGGTCGAGGAGCCGCTTTGGATCGACGGCGAGAATGTCCGCACGATCTGGCGGCTGCTGAACACGTCGCCGCCGAATCTGCTGGTGGTTGAGCTAGAGGGCGCGAGCGCGCGCTATTTTCGGCTCGTGCTGCAGGTGCCTGGCATCACCCGCGCCGCGCCGCCCCCACCATCGAGTGCAGATACCTAACCCCGCGCCTGGGATGAACTAACCGATGACTGCAACGCCTGTTTCCGATTTGATGGCGGCGCTTCAATTCACATCTGATGATTTAGCGGCGAATCGCGCTGGGAAGCTGTCCGACAGACAGCGCGAGCGGCTGCGGCGCAGCGGCAGATCGATATTTTACGCGGCGGTCGGGCTGGCGCTGGCGCTGAGCATCGGCGCGGCGCTGCTGATCTACCTCGGACAGCGCAACGAGTCCCCGATACTCCGTCTGGTCGGCGTGGCGCTGACAGTGATCAACGCGGTGGTGCTGGCGGTGGGTGTCGGATCAGGGCTGCGGCTGCGCGCCGATTTGCGCGCCGGGCAGGTGGTGGCAGTCAGCGGGGTGGTGCGCCGCGTCGTGCGCGTCAGCGGGCGCTCAGCGGCGTATGTGCTGGCGGTCGAACTGCCGCAGGGGACGCTGCGATTGAATGTCTCGAAGGCGGTTTTCAACAGCTTTCAGGACGGTGTGCGCTATCATCTGTATCGGACGCTCTCGGCGCGCCTGCTGGTGGCGGCGGAAGTCGCTTGATTGTGTGTTAAAATACGCCGCGTGAGTCAGAGTTGGTCATCATGAGCGATCATCCGAAGGGACAATCGGCTGGGGGAGACGACGCCAAAGCGCCAGAAGCGGACATGGGGACGCTGGAAACGCTTGACGCGCGCACGCTGCAGGCGCGGCTGGAACTGGGCGATAATGCCAGCATTGATCTGCTCAAGCAGGTGATGAAGACCAATCCGCCCACCGATGACCGCCGCCGCCGCTATGCGGAAACGCTGATGATACATGCGCTCGAAATGCGGGACAGCGAGACAGCGCAGATCGCGGCAGCGGTCATGGACGCAGACAGCGCGATTGACACGGCGCTCTGGAGCCGGCTGGAGGCGGAACTACAAACGCAGCCGGACGCGGTCTATGCGTTCATCCGCGCGCGGCTTGGGGAGGGCGAGGATGCGCCCGCCCGCTGGCTAACGCGGCTGCGCGCTGCGGGGATGGCGGCGCTGCAGGTGGCGATCAGCGATGGGGATGCGGAGACGGTGCTGAACTGGCTGCGGCTGATCGCGCGCGAACCGGCGGCGTATGATCTGGGCGATCTGCTCAGTCAGGGGCTGCGGGCGGCGCGGGAGCGCGCGCTCAGCGAGCCGATGCTGGCGCGCGGGATCGTGGCGCTGGCGATCAAGCGGGATGCTGCAGCGGCGCAGGTGTTTCTCAGCGACTCCGCGCTGTTGAGCGCGCTGCCCAATCATCTCGGCACAGGACTGCGCGAGTACACGGGCGATGCGCTGGCGATCATGCAGGCACATGGGGCGGAGGTCTTCTCGGCGGTGCTGGCGCGGGCGGCGCGGGCGGCAAAACCGGACATGTTCACGGCGGCGGTGGTGGAGCAGGTGTGGGCGGTTTTTCATGGCAGCGGCAGTCTGAACTACCTGCCTGGTCACGCGCCGGCGGACATCCTGGCGGAGTGGGCGCAGACGGGCGCGGGCTGGCTGTCGGACGAGGCGCTGCGGATGCTGCTGACGCTGGCGCTGCGCGACCGCGAGGATGACTATTTTCTGACGCTGGCGCGCCAGCTGTCCGGGCAAGATCGCTTTTTGAGCCTCGCTGCGGATGCCTTCATCGGCGCTGAACGCGGGGCGAACGAGTTGCTGACGCTGATCAGCGCGCTGCTGACCTCCGGCGATCTGACTCAGCAGGAAGCGATCGAGCTGATGGTGCTGCTGTTGAGCGCGTGGGACTGGTCGAAGGCGGCGCAGCCGATGATGTCGGCGCTGGCGCGCATCGCGCAGGCGCATCCGAATGTCTCCGCGCCGGCTGATGTCTGGTGGCGGCTGCTGGAGATCGCCGCTGAGCTGCGTGAAGAACCGCTGGGGCGGGTGGCGCTGCGGCGGCTGACCGCAGCGCTGGATAATCTGGAGGACGACGGCGCGCTGACCGAGGCGATGCTGCGGATGCAGCCGCTGGCGGCGTGGCATCCGGCGCTGCGCGCCGGGCTGATGGCGTGGTGGCGCGGGTTCGCCCGCGCGCAGCCGCCGGCGCGCTTGCAGCGGTTGGACAAGCTGTTTGAGGGCAAGAAAACGCTCGACGAGCTGCGCGCGGCGCTCAACACTGTGATCGCGTTTCGGCGGATGCTGGGCAAGCGCAGCCTCAAGACGTTCACTGAAGACCTGGACACGGCATTTCGGATTTTGCAGGGGATGAGCGAAGCGTTTGATCCGTCAGCGCGCCGCGCCGCCGCTTTTGATGCGGCGGTCATCCGCGAAGAACTCGACGCGCGGCGGGCTGAACTGACCGAAGCCGAACTCAAAATCCTGACCAACACGCTCAAAGAACTCGCCACCCTGATCGCGGAACTGGGCGACAACCGCAGCAAAGCCACGATTATGCGGCGCGGCGACGACATTGATCGTCAGCTCATCACCGGCGAACAGACCCCGCACAGCGCGGTGGACACGCTGAAATGGATGGCGGGCTATCTGAGCGGCGCGCAGTCCGATGACGCCGCTGATGAATTGTGATCCGACGGACTCGATGGTCTGCGCACGCCGCTGGTGCGGCGCTACTGTGCTTGTGGGCGTTCGGGCTGAGCGCGATTCTGAGCCGGACGGTCTTTGAGCGGCTGCCGCATTTAGAGGACGAGCTGGCGTATCTGTGGCAGGCACGCACCTACGCGGGCGGAAACTGGGTGATCCCGACGCCTGAGCCGGAAGATGCTTTCTGGCAGCCGTTCGTCGTCGATTACAACGGTCTGCGCTTCGGCAAATACACGCCGGGCTATCCGCTGATGCTGATGATCGGCGTCTGGCTGGGGCAGCTTTGGATTGTAAACGCGCTGTTGGCGGCGGGGGCGGTGGCGCTGGTCTTTCGACTGGGCAGCGCCGTTTTCGATCCCGACACCGGTCTGATCGCGGCGGCGCTGACGGCGTTTTCACCGATGGCGCTGCTTTTGAACGCGACTCTGATGGGACATACGCTGGCGCTGTGCTGCGCTGCGCTGTTGATGTGGAGCCTATGGCAGATCGAGCGGCGTCCGCGACCGTTGATCTGGGGCGTGATCGGCGGGCTGGCGCTCGGTCTGCTGATCGCGACGCGCGCGCTGACGGCGGCGGCGGTCGTGCTGCCGTTCGCGGCATGGAGTCTGCGGCGGCTGATCATGGCGCGGCACAGGCGGGCGGTGTTGATTCCGCTGGCGGCGCTGGCAGCCTGCGCGCTGCCCGGCGCGGCGCTGATCCCAATTTACAGCTACGCGGCGACCGGCGATCCGTTCAAGAACCTGTATACCCTGGTCTGGTCGTATGACCGAGTCGGGTTTGGCGAAGGCGCGGGGCGCAGCGTCCACACGCTGGAAAAAGGCATCCGCCATGCGCGCTATGATCTGTCGCTGACGGCGGCGGACTTGTTCGGCTGGCAGATCGGGACGATAAATGACGCGGCGCGGCTGCATCTGACGACGCGCTCGGATTATTACCCGCATGTTGGCGTCAGTTGGGCGCTGCTGCCGCTGGCATTGGCGCTGATCTACCGCTGGCGGGCGCTGTGGATCGCGCTGTGGCTGGCGGGGCTGGCGGCATGGGTGATCGCGCCGCATCTGATCGACGGCGGACGCCTGGCGCGCGATCCGATGTTCGCGTATATCTGGGTGGCGGCGGCGCTGACGTGGGCGCTGCTGCCAGCGCTGCTGGCGCGGACGACGCGGACGCGCTGGGCGGGGCTGCTGATGGCGGTCGCGCTGGGCATCGTCGGCGCGCAGGTCGCTTACTGGATCGGGTCGCAGCGCTACAGCACGCGCTATTACTATGAAGCGCTGCCGGCGCTGGCGATTTTGAGCGCCGTCCCGCTGGGATGGATCGCGCGCGGTCGTCTGCGCGGCGCGGTCTACGGACTGCTGGCGGCGGCGCTGGTGTACAGCTTTGTGACGTACAGCCTGCCGCGCATCGGCGTGCTTTACCGCTATAATCAGATCAGCCCGGCGCTGATCGAAGGCGTGCAGGCACGCCGCGATGGGGATCGTCCGGTGCTGGCGCTGGTGAACGGGACGAATGTCCGCTGGCGGTCGTTCGGCGCGCTGATGGCGGTGACGAGTCCGTATCTGGACAGCGCGATCGTGGCGGCATGGAACTATCGCGGGGCGACATCGGACGAGGTGCGCGCGCAGATTCTGGCGCGCTTCCCCGACTGGCAGGTGATCGAATTGGAAGCGCTGGAGAATCAGGCATGGTTCGTCGATGAACGGGCGTCCGAGTGACCGCCCCGCTAAAATGGAGGAGTCGCTGCTGCATCGGCTGCTGGTGGCGACCAACCGCTGGCAGGAACTACCGACGGCGTATATTGCCGGATCGCTGGTTTTCGATGGGCTGCTGGTCGCGCTGGCATGGGCGGGGCGCGGCATCGAGCAGGCGCTGATCATGGGCGGTTTTGCGCTGGCAGCGGGCTTCGCGGCATGGGAGGGGCTGCGCGAGCTGCCGCGCGCCGGGCTGAGCTTCGGACCCGATAAACCTTCGGCGCTGGCGCTGGGCGCAGTGCTGGCGCTGACGCTGGCGGGCTTGGGCGCGCTGAATGCCCCGGTCTGGCTGGCGGGGCTGGCGGGCGTCGGCATCGTCGGCTTGACCTTTTATGCGACGCATATCGAGCCGTTTCGCATCGGCGTGACTGAGCAGAGGCTCGACGTGGACGGCTGGCAGGGCGAGATCAGGCTGCTGCATGTCGGCGATCTGCATGTGGAGCGCGTCACCGAGCGCGAGGGGCGGCTGAACGCCTTGATCGAAGCGATCAAGCCCGATGTGATCGTCTTCAGCGGCGACTTTGTGAACCTGTCGTACACTCACGATGAGACAGCGAAGGCGGCGATCCGCACTGTGATCGGGGCGTGGCGCGCGCCGCTAGGCGTGTATGCCGTGCCGGGGACGCCGATTGTCGAGCCGCTGACGCGCGTGCTGACGTTCGTCGAGGGGACGGGCGTCGATCTGCTGGCGAATCGCTGGCAGACGGTCGAGACGCCCGCCGGCGCGCTGCACATTCTGGGCATGATGACGACGCATGATCTGCCGACCGACCGCGCCGCGCTCGCGGAGAAGCTGGCATCCGCGCCGGACGCGCCTGGGCTGCGGCTGCTGCTGACGCATGCGCCGGATGTCGCGCCGGAAGCGGCGGAGTCGGGCAAAATCGACCTGTATTTATGCGGACACACGCACGGCGGGCAGATACGGCTGCCGCTGATCGGGGCGGTGTTTTCATCCAGTCAGCTTGGTAAGCGGTTTATCATGGGACGGTATAACCTCCAAAGGATGACTTTGTACACGACTCGCGGCGTCGGGCTGGAAGGGCTGGGCGCGCCGCGCGCACGGCTGCTGTGTCCGCCGGAGATCGTCCTGTGGAGGCTGCGCGGTCGATGAATGATCCTTGTCCTGACGTTGATTTACGCGATCTGCGCTGCACTGCTGGCGGCGTATGGCTTCGGGACGTGCGTCCTGCTGATGCTGGCGCGGCTGCCGCGCAGACCTCCCCCTGCGCTTCCGCCGCTGAGCGCATATCCGCCCGTCGTCGTCCAGCTTCCGATCTACAATGAGCCGCTGGTGGCGGCGCGGCTGATCGATGCGGCGGCGCGGCTCGATTATCCCCATCTGCATATTCAGATTCTCGACGACTCGACCGACTCGAGCGCCCAGATCTGCGCGGAGCGGGCGGCATATTGGCGGCACTGCGGCGTGGACATTGTCCATCTCCGCCGTAAGACGCGCCAGGGCTTCAAAGCCGGCGCGCTGGCGCACGGACTGGCGCACGCTCCGCCGGACGCTGCCTATGCCGCGATTTTTGATGCCGATTTTGTACCCGCACCGGACTTTCTGCGGCGGCTGATCCCGATGCTGGAGTCCGATGCTCGGATGGGCGCGGTGCAGGCGCGCTGGACGCATCTGAACGCGGAGGAAAACCCGCTGACACGGGCGCAGGCGCTGGCGCTCGATGCGCATTTTCTGATCGAGCAGGTTGGGCGGGCGAACGGCGGACTGCTGACCAATTTCAGCGGATCGGGCGGGGTGTGGCGGATCGCCGCGATCCAGGACGCGGGCGGCTGGTCGGATGCGACGCTGACGGAGGACTTAGACTTGAGCTACCGCGCCCAACTGCGCGGCTGGCGGATCGGGTATGCGCCGGAGGTCGAAGCGGCGGGCGAGATTCCGGCGTCGATGAGCGCGTATCGGACGCAGCAGGCGCGTTGGGCGCGGGGGAACACGCGCTGTCTGATCCGGCTGCTGCCGGCGCTGTGGACGGCGCCGCGGCTGACGCTGGCGCAGCGGTTGATGGGGACGCTGCATCTAGGGCAGTATCTGACCGCGCCGCTGATGATGGCGCTGGTGCTGCTGAGTCCGCCGCTTTTGCTGCTGGGCGCGCCGCTGCCGGCGCTGGGCTGGCTGGGCGCGTTCGGGCTGGGGGCGGTGCTGACGCCGCTGGCGGCGGGCGGACGGCGCGCTCTACCCGCCTATCTGACGCTGATCCTGCTCGGCACGGGGATGGCGTGGAACAATACGCGGGCGGTGGTTGGCGAAGTGGGCGGGCGGCGGATCGGGTTTGCGCGGACGCCGAAAGGCGGCTTGATCGAGGCGTCGGCGCGGCGGGCGGGCGTGGAGGCGCTGCTGAGCGTGTATGCGCTGATCGGAGCCGCGACTGCCGCGCTGACCGCGCCGCCGTTCGCGTCGTATCTGGCGGTGTATGCGCTGGGGTTCGCGGCGGCGGCGGGATGGGGGATGCGGGATGAGAGAGGCATGGGCGCTGACTCCTGAATGGGCATGGGCAGAACTTCAATCTAGATACAGCATAGCATGGGTTTTGCGTTTGCATAGATACAAATGTTCGTATTTATTTTCAAACAAAACCGGGAAGAGGCGAAAATCTGTGTTAAATTATAAACAGGACAGACTCCAGAGGCAGACCGATGAAAAACACGCTCTATTACGGCGACAATCTCGACATTTTGCGCAATCTTCAGTATTTCCCCGACGAGTCGGTTGACCTGATCTACCTCGATTCGCCGTTCAACAGCGCGCGCAGCTACAACGTGCTGTTCAAGGATGAGAGCGGACGCCACGCCGACGCGCAGATCAAGGCGTTTGAGGACACGTGGCATTGGGGCGAGACGGCGGAGGCGACGCTGCGCCAGCTCTCGACCGATGCGCCCGCCGCGGTCATGAAGCTGATGCCGGCGCTGCGGGCGATCATCGGGGCGAACCAGATGATGGCGTATCTGGTCATGATGACGGCGCGGCTGGTCGAGCTGCACCGCGTGTTGAAGCCGACGGGCAGCCTGTATCTGCACTGCGACCCGACCGCCAGCCACTACCTCAAGATCGTGCTGGATACGATCTTCGGGGTGCAGAATTTTCGGAATGAGATAGTGTGGAAGCGGACGAGCAGTCACAATGACTCTAAAAAATGGAGCAACGTTCATGATACTGTCTTGTACTATGTAAAAACAAAAAACTATACTTGGAACGCCGTATATACAGATCACGATCCAGATTATGTAGATTCATTTTATCGTCACAAAGACGAAAGAGGAATTTATCGATTAGATCATATCATACGCTCTGCATCTATGGGTGAACGCCCTAATCTGTCTTATGAATACAAAGGCTATAAACCTAACTATGGTTGGCGCGTCGTTCGGGAGAAATTAGAATCTCTCGACTCTGATAGCCGTCTTGAATGGAGCAAAACAGGGCGTCCCTATCTCAAACGTTATTTGCATGAGCAAAAGGGAAATTTGATTAATTCGGTTATTACCGATATTCACCCTGTGGCTGCACAAGCCAAAGAACGCCTGAACTATCCCACGCAGAAGCCGGTGGCGCTGCTGGAACGGATCATCCAGGCGAGCAGCAATCCGGGGGATGTGGTGCTGGACCCGTTCTGCGGGTGCGGGACGGCGATTGCGGCGGCGCAGAAGCTGGATCGGCGCTGGATCGGGATCGACATCACGCATCTGAGCATCGCGCTGCAAAAATACCGCCTGAAGGACTCGTTCGGGCTGGAGGCGGGGCGGGATGATGCGGTGATCGGCGAGCCGAAGGATGTCGGGTCGGCGCGGGCGCTAGCGGCGGATGACCGCTATCAGTTTCAGTGGTGGGCGCTGTCACTGGTGCGGGCGCGTCCGCTGGGCGGATCGGCGGGGGATCGCAAGGGCAAAAAGGGCGCGGACAAGGGCATCGACGGCGTGATCAATTTCATCGATGGGGTCAAGCGGGATGTGAAAACGGCGCTGGTGCAGGTCAAGTCGGGGAAGGTCAAGAGCGGCGACATCCGCGATCTGATCGGGGTGCTGGATCGGGAAAAGGCGGCGGTGGGGGTGTTCATCACGCTGGAAGAACCAACGCAGGAGATGGTGGAGGAGGCGGTCAAGGCGGGGGTGTATCGGTCGGAGGTGTGGGGGCAGGAATACCCGCGCGTGCAGATTTTGACCGTCGAGGCGCTGCTGAAAGGGGCGGACGTGAAGATGCCGCCGCAGTATGCGACGTTCAAGCAGGCGGAGAAGGTGAAGCAGACCGACTCGGAGCAGGATAAGAAGCTGCTCTAAAGGCGAGTCACCAGGCGGATTCCAGGATTTCGATGATCTCGGCGCGGGTGAGGGCGATGGGGTTGCCTTTCATGCTGCTGGCGCGCTCGGCTTTTTCGGCGACGGCGTCGAAGTCGGCGGGCGCAATGCCATACTCGCGCAGGCGGGGCAAGTTGATGGCTTCGATGAGGCGCTCGACGAATTGATAGGCGGCGGCGGGGTCGTCGGCGGCGGTCAGCAGGCGAGCGATGTCGGTGTAACGGGCATATGCGGGGTGATTCGGATCACGCTGGACGATGGCGCGCAGGTTGACGCGTATGGCAGCCGGCAGCATTCGCCCGCAGGCGACTCCGTGGGGGACGGGGAACATGCCGCCGAGGGGTCCAGCGATGCCATGCACTGCGCCGAGCCGTGCATTTGCCAGCGCCAGCCCGCCGAACAGGCTCGCCAGCGCCATATCCTCGCGGGAGGGCGCGTCGCCGACCTGATAGGCGCGCTGAAGCGATGCGGCGCGGCGGATGCCTTCGCGGCAGATGCCATCGATGATCGGGTTGGCGGCGTTGGACACATACGGCTCGATGACCTGGGTCAAGGCGTCGATGCCGCTGGCGGCGGTCACTGAAGGCGGCGAGTCGTAGGTCAGTTCGGGATCGACGAGCGCGACTTTTGCCAGCATTGAGGGGCTGCGCATACTGACTTTGACCCGATGCTCCGGCGATGCCAGCACGGCGTTGCGCGTGACTTCCGAACCCGTCCCGGCGGTGGTGGGGATGGCGATGAAGGGGATGGCGGGCTGAGTCAGGGGCTGATTGCCGCCGATGACTTCGAGGTAATCGAGCGGGTCGCCGCCGTTGGCAGCGAGCGCGGCGATGGCTTTGCCGGCGTCCAGCGCGCTGCCGCCGCCGAAGCCGATGACCAGGTCTGCGCGGAAGGCGCGCGCCGCCGCCATGCCGTTACGGGCATCGTCGATTTTTGGCTCGCCCGACACGGCGAAGCGTGCGCTCTCAACGCCAGCGGCGGCTAGGAGGTGGGCGAGCTTGTCCGCGCGCGCCGGATGGCTGCCGGTGACGATCAGGGCGCGGCGACCGAGTCCGGCGGCGATGTCACCGATGCCGCGCAGCGCGCCCGCGCCGAAGATGATGCGGGCGGCGGTTGCAAATTCGAAGTTGAGCATGGTCAGACCACCTTGAAGGCTGGGATGACAGTGGGGAGATGGGCGCGCAGATCGTCCAGGACGGCTTTCATGGTTGTGCCGGCGTTGCGGTTGTAGCGGCGCTCTGAGCCGGGTTCGAGCAGATTGCCGCCGCTGTGGTGAATGGCGACGACCTGGAAGTCGTCGTCCATGACCGGCGATCCGGAAGAGCCGGGCAGGGTTGTGGTGGTGTACTGGACGATTTTGACATCGGCATACTGGACGCGGTTGTTCTGCATCGAAATCTGCTTGGCTTCGCCCGCCGGATGCTGGATGATGTTGACACGATCATCGACTTGGCAGATGGGAGTCGGGCGCAGCGTCAGGGGGATGAAGTCGGGCGGGGGCATGTCCAATTCGAGGATGGTGAAGTCAAGCGTCTGGTTGGTGTAGAAGATGCCGCCGCGCTTGAAAGCGGCGAGGCGGATGTTTTGAAGGTTAAGCTTACCGTCGATGTCCAGCTCGTAGTTGAACTGGAAGCGCGCCTGCGCCGCCTGATCTGGCTGGGCGAGGACGTGATTGTTGGTGATGAGCAGATTGGGCGCGATCATGAAGCCCGTGCCGAAGAGATCGCCGCGATAGGTTGGCAGGGCGATGTGGACGACGGCGCGGGCGGCGCGCAGTCCTCTCATGAGCAGATAGAGATGGCGCAGCGTGTTCTCGCCGATGATCTTTTCCTGGACGGAGGCGTCGTTGTCCAAGCCGCGCCAGGAGTCAATCGGGCGGGAGGGGATGGGGGAGTCGGTGCGGCTGTCCAGCTGACGCCCGATCTGGTCGATGATGGCGGTGAGGAAGTCGGCGCTGTCGCCGCCGCCGGTGGTCTCGAGGACGTATTTGAGCAGGAGGGTGAGGGCGTGTTCTTTTGGCTCGACCTCGCCGAAGTCGAGCAGGTAGGCGACGACATTGACGGCGGTGGTGAGCGCGTCGCCTTCATAGTCGATGCTGACGCGGATGATGTCGCCGCGCGCTTTACCGCGAAAGGCGGCGTCGATCAGGCTGATGCGTCCGTCGGTCTTGCGCCAGGTCGGAAGCAGACTGATGATGCGCGTGATGCGTTGAAAATCCGCGTTTTGGAGCTGGACTGCCATGCTTGCGCTCTCAGCGGATCGGGACGTTGAAGAGTTCGCCCTGCACCGTCACCCAGCGGGCATCGATCCAGCCGACGATGACCTGCCCATCATCGGTGTAATAGCGGACGTGGAGCCAGCGGTTCGTCCCCGCCTGGACGGTGCGCCCGATCAGCTCGGCGACTCCGCCCCAGGGGATCGAGCCGACGATGCCGGCGCGCGGGGAGGGACGGCGGCGGACATTCATGACGGCGCGGGTGATGGCGCGCGCGCCGATGTCGGGCGCGCCGTCGATGTTATCGAAGTTTTCCGCCCCGATCACCGGAATCTGGTTGATGTCGGGGACATTGACGCGGAGATAGCGACCGGATGCCCAGCCGCGCCGCTCGCCGATCTGGAGGTAATACCAGTTATAGATGCCTTCATCGCGGTTGCGACCGAGGATGACGATGGGCGCGTCGGGGGTGATGGTGGTGATGAAGCTCGCGCCGAGATACGGACCGGTTCGCAGCGCCAGCCCGCGCACGCCGGCAATCGACGCCTGCGGACCTGCCGGAGTCGGGGTGGCGGTGGGGAGATCGGGCGTCCCGAAGGGGGTCACGGTGGCAAAGCCGGGCGTGACGCCAGGGGGCAAGCCGGTGATCTGCTGCCAGGCGAAGAGGAGCAGCGCCGTATCGGTGAATTCACGGAATTCAACGCGGAAGAGGTGCGCGCCGGCGGTCAAGGTTTGCTGAAAACGAACATCGTTGGCGGGGGGTCCGTTGAAGCGATCCAGGACGAGGATATTGTCGATGTAGATGCGCACGGCATCGTCATACGAGGTGATGAATTCGTACGTCCCCTGGTTCAAGACCTGCACGGAGTCGAAGCGCGCCGACCAATTATCGACGTTGACGGTCGGGTCGGGCGATCCCAAGCCCCAGTTGAAGTTGAGTCCGGCGGGGATGACCAGAGTATGCACGGGCTGACCGGAGAAATCGAGGTTGTTCCACGCCTGCCCCTGCCAGCCTGTCCCGAACTGCAAGCCCTGGGACTCGGCGGTCAGCGGGGGAAAGGCGAGCAGCAGCGCCAGCAGGCTGATCAGCGACGCCACCACTGCAAACGAGGCGCGGCGCGAAAGGGGTAAAGGTGAGTCCGTCATGGTCAGGCGCTCCTGCTTTGAGGCTGGCTTGCCAGCCGAATGATTTTATCATCAGACTCGATTATAGCCAGCGATCGGCGCAGGGCAAACAGGACGTGCTGCCCATTCCCGGGGAGTGGCTTCAATTTAGCGAACCAGCCGACTAGACGCAGAGACCGCAGCGGGGCAGAGAGAACGGCGGATGAGACAGCAGTCCTTCGACGCAACCCACAATGGAGATTCGACGTATAGAGTCGTGAATTGACCAACAGCGCCTCTCTTGGCGCGGATCTAATTTCAGAGAGAAAAGCACGCGCATGACCGAGAATGACCGAGAGGAGACCCAGATGACCAGTCAGAATCCGAATCCCCAGGATCGTCGCACGTTCACCGAGGAAGTTGAGATCACCGGCAATCAGCTTGTTGAGACTGTCAAGGATTTGATTGAGCAGGGGAATGTCCGCCGTTTGATCATCCGCAATCCAGATGATCGCGTTCTGCTGGAGGTTCCGCTGACGATTGGCGCGGGCGCGGGTGTCGCGCTGGCGCTGTTCGCCCCGCCGCTGGCGGCGATTGGCGCGCTGGCGGCGCTGGTTGCGCGCGTCAAGCTGGAGATTGTGCGCGAGGAGCTGATGGAAAAGGACAAGAACGACGACCTGACCAACCGGCTTGAGGAGTGACGCCAGGCGCAGGAGCGGCAAAAAGACCAGATCATGTGACCTGGTCTTTTCGCTAGCAATACGTCTCAGTCGATGAGTGAATTGCAGTCCGGTTCGGGAAGGGTGCTTTTATAATAAGAGCGCGGCGCTGCGCGGCGAAAGACAGGGGCGTCTCCGTGTTTGAGGGCGAATGCTGGGTTTATGTCGTTGTAATGACACATAACTGTACGTCCTTGTGCGCCGGATGCGTCGATAACAGCGGGCGATGAGATGCGACCTTATTTGCGGCGCTGATCTATCTCAGAGCGCCGTAAGACCGTCAGCGGGGGCGGAAAGCCGCTTGTTTCCCCGCCGTGATCAGCAAGTTCATCCAGCGTTTCGCTGGCGGTGTAAATCAGGTCATTGAGCCAGCCGATCAGCTCCCGGTGACTCAGGGTGGTGAGCGCGGCGAGCGTGCCTTCACTGGCGGCGGTGTGGAGGTCGTCGAGGGCTGCTAGCAGGCGCTCAAACTGCTCATCGAACAGCGGGCGCTGACCGGACGTGATGGGTGGGTAAAGCACTGATAGTGGAAGCAGCAAGCCCATGCGATTTCACCTCGTGTTTGCAGTATTTCATCTCGCATCAAAAAGGGGCGCGAGCTTTTCAATCTCACGCCCCTCTCGGGAACCCTGATTGGGGGAGGAAGATCAGCCGCCGCTGAATTTCCTCGCGTGGGATTGACCGATGCTAACTTTTCCGGACGCTGCCAGGACGATCTGCGTCATGAGGCGGAGTCGAGCCTGGGGCGCGTGGTCAAGAAGCAGGAGACGGGAGGAGACGCTGGGCGTCATCACGCACCTCGCTCCACAACCGTATTGTTCAGCATCGCCAGGATGCTCTCGCCGGTGATGAAGACTCGGCGCATCCCATGGGGTTTGCTCACTTGGAGATGTCCGTTTTTCATCAGGCGCTTAAGCGTGCTGAGACTGATGCCTAATGCGCGCGCGGCTTCTTGGCGCGAATAGACGGCTCCTGGCTCAATCGCGGGTTTGATGATCTCGGACATGCTTTCACCTTTCGCTACTCTACATCACCCTAACATGACTCGGGGATGGTTGTCAAGCGGTCTGTGCTGGTGTTAACGATGTTTAACGGGCTAGGGCGGTGGAGGAGGGGTCAGGAGCGGGCATATTGACGCACGATCTGGACAAGCTCTTGAGCGCGATGGCGGTGGGTGTGCTGTTTGAGGATGCGCGCGCGCGCCGCCTCGCCCGCTGCGCGGCGCTCGGTGTCGTGGCGGAGCAGATAGCGGTAGCGGTCAATGGCTTCGTCCGCCGTCCCCACGACAAACAGCTCGCGCCCCGGCTCAAACCAGGTTTCGATGCCCAGATATGGATTGGAGACGATGCACGCGCCCATGCTGGCAAGTTCGAATGGACGCGATGAGGAGGAGGCGAACACGCTGGCATGGGCAGCCCGCGTGATGCACAGGTTGATCCGGCTGCGGCAGGCGTATTGGCGCAGTTTGCTGAAGCTCAGATACGGCAGCAGTTCGACTCTGCCGAGATTGCCCAGCTTTGTCCCGCGGACGGCAAAGCGCGCATCGGGCAGGGCGCGGGCGGGCTGGGCGATCATGGCATCGATCCAGTGATCGCGGTATTCGCGCCCGTGTCCGTAGAAAAACAGGTCGATGTCCTGTGCCGGCACGTCAATGGGGGCGAAGAGATCGGGATCGACTCCGTAATAGAGCGTGTGAACCTGCTGCGCGCCGAGGTCACTGAGCATTTTACCGCCGCCGTGGCTGTTGCTGATGAACGCGGCATATTCGCGCAGGTTCGCCCCGTGATAAATCCGAAAGCCGCTGTCGAAGCCGCGCATCGACGGCAGACTCGCTGGGACATCGCCATCGTAATACAAGACTGGAATGCCGTGCTTGCGCTGGATCGCCTCCGCCAGCCCGACCAGGTGATTGAGCGGCGCGGTCAGGATGATGATGGCGTCGAAATCTTTTTCGCGGCGCAGCAGATCATCGAAATAGCGTTTCCAGATCGGCGCGATGAAGGTCTGGGCGGCGGCGCGGCTGAGCTTATCGGTCAGCGGCTCATCGATCAAGTTGACGATCGGCGAGTGGGGCTGGGTTTTAGCAGCCTGGCTGGCGGCGTCCAGCGCGGCGGCGACCTCAGCCGTGCTATGTTTTGTCGGCTCTGGCGGACGGCGCGCGGCGCTCGTGAGCTGGCGGATCAGCGGCAGCATCGTGCTGCGGTAGGTGTCGCGTGCGACCAGATATAGATCGCCGGGCAGCTTGGCGGGATTTGCTGCGCCGCGCCACCAGGGCGACTCCAGCGCCGGACCCTGATAAGGCGCGGCGACCACCTCGACCCCGATCTCATGCAGTCCTTTAAGAAGCTGCCACCAGGCGGGGGTTGCGCTAAATGGACGGGTTAGGTCAAGCGAAGAAACCAGAAAAAAGAGCTTCAAGCAGGAACATCCATAGTTGACATTATAAATTCCCTCTGGATTTATTGTTCCAGGATTTGCGCGACGAGTGAATTAAGATCGAGCGCTTTGCCGCGTTCGAGCGCGGCTTCGAGCGCGGCGGCGTCGAGATGCGGGCGGAGGGCGTCGATCAGGGGGGTGACGGTGTGCTTGAGGTCGGTATCAGTCGAGGGGTGGCTGAGCGCCAGCCCGTAGACTGCAGCGGCGCGGGCGTGATCGCCGCGCTTCGCCCACAGCGCGGCGATTCCCGACAAGGCATCCAGCACCAGCGGCACAGCGTTGATCGCGGCGGAGCGCCGCAGCGCCAGCAGCAGGTAGAATTCCGCCGTGTCGTCCTCATCCAGCCCGGCGTAGCAGTAGCCCATGGTGATCAGGGTGGTCGCTTCATTCTGCTCTTTGCCAAGCCGGACATTCAGCTCCAGCGCCTTTTCGAGGACGGGGATTGCGTCTGTGTAGCGCCCACTGCTCCACAGCAGCACGCCCTGATTGCCATAAGTGTCGCTGAGATAGTGCATATTGTTCATGGCGCGATAGGTTCTGATCAACTGCTCGCCGATGCTCAACGCCTCATCAATATCACCTTTGTAATAATATATCTGAGACAGGTTGTTTAATAAAATCATCTTGTCTTCTTCGCTGCCGTGTACATCGCCAATCGCCTGCGCCCGCAGATGACACGTCAGCGCTTTATCCAGATCGCCGCCGCTGCCCGCCTGAAAACCAGCGCGGTTCAAAATGGACATCAGGATGATCGGCTCGCCGAGCGCCTCCGCGCGGGGCAGCGCCTCGGCGAGCAGCGCATCGGCTTCATCGCGCCGCCCGAGCAGCTGCAGGACATAGATCAGTTCAATGATGCTGCGAAGCTGGCGGGCTTCGTCGTTCATGGCTTTCGCCGTCTCGACTGCCGACTTTGCCAGCTCGACGACGGTATCGAGCGCGCCGAGGAAGCGATAAGCTTTGGCGATGAGGAAGTTGGCGTCCCAGTGTTCCAGGGCGCTGGGGGGCATGAGTTCTGCTGCGCGTCTGAGCAGGCGCAGCGCTTCATGAAACTGACCCAGATTGTAGGCTTTGCTGCCAGCGCGATAGGCGAAATGGGCTTCTTTGCCAAGATCGCCCGCCTGATGCCAATGCTGCGTCAGCGCCGCTGCCTGATCATCGTCGTCGGGGTAAGCGGCTTCGATGGCTTGTGCGACGGCGCGGTCAAGCGCGGCGCGCTTTTCCGCCGCCATGTCCGCCAGCAGCGTCTCGCGCAGCTTGTCATGGCTGAAGCGCCAGACGCCGTCGCTGACTTCCAGGACTGCCGCGTCTGCCGCCGCCTGCAAAAGCGGCTCGATCTGCTTCACCTCGGCGGAGAGGGCGCGGCTGATGACGTTCAGGTCGATCTGCCGTCCTGCGACCGCCGCATGTTCCAGCAGGGGGCGGGCATGAGACGGGACTCGCCCCAGCCGCCGCCGGATCACATCCAGCACGCCGCCCGCCAGCACCTGCTCCGGCAGCGCGGCGCGGCTGATGTCCGCCAGCCTCCCTGCCTGATCGGCGAGGGCGCGCACCGTCTCGACGAGGAAGAAGGCGTTGCCCTCGGTTTCGCGGCGCAGCAGCGCCAGCAGTTGGACGGAGAGATGTTCTTCGCCCAGCATCGCCGCGCTGAGTGTTTCGATGGCGTTATCGTCGAGCCGGTTGAGCCGCAGCAGGCGCGCCCCTGGCAGGTCAGTGGGCAGATCGGGGCGTTCATCGTCGCGGCAGCTGGCGACGATCAGCAGCGGCATCCGCGCTGCGGCTGGGATCAGCAGTTTGAGCAGCTCCAGGCTCTCCAGCGCCCAGTGGATGTCCTCCAGGATGATGAGCGCGGGCGCATTGAGCCGCCGGAGCGCCGCCAGCAGCGCCCCAGCGAGCCGCTGCATTTTCCCCAGCGCATCGGCGGACGGGACAGGCGGGATGGCTTGCCCGATCAGCAGATCGATGTCTGGGACGATCCAGCTCAGGACGCGGGCATCGTTGTAAACATCCTCGCTCAGCGTTTCGTCATCCGCCATCAGCGCCAGCGACAGCCGGCGGGCGGGATCGCGCCAGAGCTGGAACGGCTGTCCGCCGCTGCTGACTCCCTGACCGCGCAGCGCGACTGCCCCAGACACCAGCGCGTGCGTCCGCAGCTCTTCCAGCAGGCGCGATTTGCCGACGCCCGATTCGCCGCCGACCAGCCAGACGCTGCCTTTGCCTTGCAGCGCGTCTTCCAGCGCGTCGGTCAGCGTCGCCAGCTCGGCATCGCGCCCGACGAAGCGCGCTGCCTGGAGAAAGCTGTCGCGGATTTGCGCGTTCTCATCCAGCGGCGGCAGCCCGACCGACTCGTGCAGCGCTGCGATCAGGTGGTCGGCACTCTCAAAGCGGTCGAGCGGGTCTTTGGCGAGCAGCCGCTCGATCACGGCGATCAAGCCGGGCGACTGGCGCGCCTGCGCCGATGCGAACAGCGGCGTCATATCGGGGATGCGGGTTTGAATATCGTGGATCAGGTTCGGACTGCCGGAAAACGGGTTATGCCCTGCCAGCGCTTCGTAGAGCATGACCCCAACGGCGTAGAGATCGGCTGCGGCGGAGAGCGGCTGTCCCATCAGCGCTTCCGGCGCGAGGTAAAGCAGCGTCCCAGACAGCATCGCGCTTGTCCCGACCGCGTCGGACAGCCCAAAATCGACCAGACGGAGGCGCTGTTTGCCGCCTTCCCGTGTCACCAGGACGTTGCCAGGCTTGAGATCGCGGTGCAGAATGCCGTGCCGATGCAGATACGACAGCGCCTGAAGCATCTGTGTGGTCAGCTCGATCAGCGCTGTCACGGTCAGTCCGAGCGCGGCGCGGTCGAACGGCTGCGCGGACTGAAGGTAATCCATCGTGAAGAACGGCTGCATGTGGCGCAGATGCGCTCTGCGGATGGGCTGATCGTCAAGCGCGCCGAACGGCGTGAGGATGCGCGTATCCTGCTCGTCGAGTGCTGGCGTTTTGGCGGACGGCGTATCATCGGCTGGCGTGAAGCCATAGTCCAGCACACTGATGATGTGGGGATGGCGCAGCGATGCCAGGACGCGAAATTCACGCGCCAGCGCGAGATTGAGCGCCTGTTTCGACGAGTCGGAAGTGCGCGATGCAAACGAGAGCGTCGAAGTTAGGACAAGCACGCGCTTGAGGGCGACGGTCTTTCCCGTCAGGCGATCGTGAGCGCGATAGACTTCGCCCATGCTGCCCGATCCGATGCGGTCGAGCCTACAATAGCGTCCAGCCACCAGTCCAGACATGTCATTCGCTCGGTTCGGCGCGATCCTGCGCCAAGCGTTCCGTGATCAGGGTAAGGTCTCCGACCGTGCCGGCTGCGCCGATGCCCGCCAGCGTCACCACCAGCAGCGCCAGCGCCGCCGTGATGATGCTGTCGGCGTTCAGCAGCGCGACCGCCGCGGCGGCGGTGATGCCGCCGAAGACCAACGCCGGCAGTCCCGCCACAAAGACATACTGCCATGTCGTCAGGTCGCCGGGGATGTCGATGTGCGTCCGCGTCACGCGGATCGCGCGCCGCCCGATCAGGCGCAGCGCCAGCGCGTGCAGCGCCTCATGCGGCAGCCCATACAGCCGCAGCAGCCAGTCCATCTCACGCCTGCGGAGGATAGCCCAGCGCGTCAACCGCTTCGGCGGCGTCAAAGTCGTTATCCGTCAGCATATTGCCGGCGTCATGGGTGGTGAAGCTGACGACGACGCGCCGCCAGCCGATCAGGATGTCCGGGTGATGCCCGCGCACTTCGCAGACTGTCCCGACCGCCGACGCGAACGCCAGCCCGGTCATGTAAGTTTCCATCGGGAAGGTCTTCTTGATTACCATGCCGTCGCGTTCCCAGCCGTTCAAGCGGGCGAGGCGCGCCGCGATCTGCGCCTCCTCTAATGCCTCTATGTTTGCCATATGCTCCTCAGATTGTGCTGACTGTGCTTATATGATGCACGGATGCGGGCGGAAAGTCAAAAAGGACGTCGTGAAAGCGCAGCGCAAAGGCGCCGGTGATGAGGGATAGGACGCGGACTGACTGGCTTCCTCAACGTGTTCATTTTTCCGCTCTGAAATTGTTGACACCGTCTCAAAAAGGCGCTATGAATTAAACGCAACACGGTTAGGAAATCTTATCCGTAAAAAAATGACAGAAGGAGCGCTGACGATGGTCGAGACAGCTGCCGAGCCAGTCACTGGGGCGGAAAATGTCACTTGGGATTTATCGATCTTTTATGCAGGCGGCGACGATCCAGCGATCAGCGCTGACATGGAGCGCGTCATGGCGATGGCAGATGCTTTTGCTGCCGCGTATCGCGGCAAAGTCGCCAGCATGACGGCGGCGGAGATGGTCGCGGCGATGCAGGAGATGGAGGCGATCTACGACCTGAGCGGGCGCGTCAGCGCGTTTGCCTTCCTGAATTTTTCGACCGACACCGCTGATCCGGTCTGGTCGGCGCTGGCGCAGCGCGTCACTGAGCATGGGGCGGCGCTGCAGCAGAAGCTGCTTTTTTTCGAGCTGGAATGGCGCGCCGTCGATGAGGCGGGCGCGGAAAAGCTGCTGGCAGACCCGGCGCTGGGCAAATATCGTCACTATCTGGAGGCGGAGCGCCGCTATATCCCGTATACGCTGAGCGAGATCGAGGAGCAGCTTTTGGTTGAAAAGAGCGTCACGGGCAGCAGCGCGTGGTCGCGCTTTTTCACCAAGCTGACCAGCGCGCTTCGGTTTGAGTATGACGGGGCGCAGCTCACGCAGTCGCAGATTCTGGCTAAGCTGCACGATCCCGACCGCGAAACGCGCCGCAAAGCCGCCGACTCGCTGACCGCGACACTGCGCAGCCGGAGCATGGAGCTGACGTATATCTTCAACGTGATCGTGGCGGACAAAGCCAGTGATGATCGGCGGCGCGGGTATCCATCGTGGATTGCGGCGCGCAATCTATCCAACAAAGCCAGCGATGAGACGGTGGAGGCGCTGATTCAGGCGGTCACGTCGCGCTATGAGCTAGTGGCGCGTCACTATAACATCAAGCGCCGCCTGCTCAAGCTGGATGAGCTTTACGACTACGATCGCTACGCGCCGATCAATATCGGCGTTGAGGAGCGCGATTACGCATGGGACGATGCGCGCGGTCTGGTGCAGAATGCGTATGCTGCGTTCAGTCCGCGTTTGGGCGCGATCGTCCGCCGTTTTTTCGATGAGAACTGGATTCACGCGGCGCTGCTGCCGAATAAGCGCGGCGGGGCGTTCTGCTCCAGCACTGTGCCATCAGCGCATCCGTATGTGTTCATGAATTACACCGGCAAGACGCGCGATGTGATGACGCTGGCGCACGAACTCGGTCACGGCGTGCATGGCTATCTGGCGGCGCAGGCGCAGGGCATCATCGGGATGTATACGCCGCTGACGACGGCGGAGATGGCATCGACTTTCGGCGAGATGCTGGTGTTCGATGAGGTGATGGCGAGAGAGACCCATCCGGCGGCGCGGCTGGCGCTGGTAGCAGGCAAGATCGAGGACAGCTTTGCGACCATCTTTCGCCAGGTGAGCATGAACCGCTTCGAGGATGCGCTGCACACGGCACGGCGCAGCGAGGGCGAGCTGTCGACGGAGCGGATCAGCGCCCTGTGGCTGCAAACGCAGCGCGCGATGTTCGGCGACAGCGTGACGCTGCGCGAGGATTACGGCTTATGGTGGAGCTATATTCCACATTTCATCAGCACGCCGGGCTATGTCTATGCGTATGCTTTTGGTGAACTGCTGGTGCTGGCGCTGTTCAACCTGTATCGCAGGGAAGGGGCGGCGTTCGAGCCAAAGTATCTGGAGGTGCTGGCGGCGGGCGACAGCGATTACCCGGAAAACATCCTGGCGAAAGTCGGGGTCGATCTGCGCGATCCGGGCTTCTGGCAGGAGGGCTTGGCGGCGCTGGAGATGCTGGTTTCGCAGGAAGAGCTGCTGGCGTCGGAGATCGAAGGCGCGTAGAGGCGGATGCGGGGCGTCTTAGAGCGGGGCGCCCCTGTGCTTCCATTTGGCGAATGCCGCTGCTTATTCCGCTGTTGTGCCGCTCATGGTCTGCGCCAGCTCAACAAGCTGCGCGCCCTGTGGACGGGCATGATCCAGCATCCAGCGCGTTTCGAGGTATGCGCCAGGGAGCAGGCGCGAGAAGATGCGCCCCTGTTCATCTTCTGGCTGACGAATGTAAATGAATGTGCCATCCCGTTCTTCAAGCGCGTAGAGAAAGACCTGCTCGCGCTCCGGGTCAAACAGCCAGTACTCCGGGATACCAGCCGCCTCGTATTCCATGAATTTTTCTCCGTAATCGCGGGCGACGCTCTCCGGCGACACAGTTTCAACCGCGATATCCGCCCGCCCGTCAATGTAGGTCTCTTTAACACGACCTCGGTGGGTATTGAGCAGGATCATCAGGTCGGGTTCGCGGATGGGCTTGCCCTCGCCCAACCGCATCGGCACGCCGGCGATGATCAGAATGCCCAACCGATTGAAATCGAGAACCAGCCCGAAGAGCTTGATCAGAAATTCGAGGATGAAGCTGTGGCGCGCATTGTTCGCCATGACGATCACCTGTCCATCGACCCACTCGGCGTGCTGCTCCGCGTAGCGGCTCAGGAACTCATCAACGGTGATCGACCGCGTTGTTTCCGGGAGCATGTTCCCCTCGTCAATCTCCGCTCTGCGGGGCGGGCAGATCGCGCGGCTGCGCAGTGCGCACCCGCGACTGCAAGCCCAGTGATGGCAGCAGCCCGATCAGGCAGATGAGCGCGCCCGCCAAGCCCATTTCGCTCAAGACCTGGACGGTCAGGTGGGCATAGACATCAATCGCCTGATACGCATCGACCAGGTTGGGACCGAGTTTGCGCGCTGCCAGATACGACAGCCGCGCGGAGGCGGTCGAGGTGAGCAGGGCGATGCTGATGGTCATGCCGAGCAGGCGCATGATGATGACCAGCGCGGACGCTGTGCCGAGCTTGTCCTGATCGGCAGTGTCGATGACGGCGGCGCTGATCGGGGAGAAGGTCAGCCCCAGACCGACGCCCACTAGCGCCATCTCCAGCGCGATCAGCGCATCGGATACGTCCAGCGTCCAGGTGCGCCAGATGAGGGCGAAGCCGACCGCCGCCAGCGCCAGCCCGATGAACGCCGCCCGCGCATTGCCGACCCGATCCGCCAGCCAGCCGCCAGGGATCGCCGCCAGCGCCATCGGCACGGTCAGCGCGGAGAGCAGAATCCCGACCTGAAGCGCCGCCTCCGCCAGCGCGGACGCATCCGCGACGCGGATATTGACCAGAATCGGCACGCTCACCAGACCGACCATCAGACAGAAGCCGACGAACAGGTTGGTCCCCAACCCCGATGCGACGCTGCGCCGCGCCAGCATCTTCAGGTCGAAGAGCGGATGTTTGACCCGCGTCTCAACCACCAAGAACAGCACGAACAGGACTCCGCCCAATGCCAGCACCGGCGCGGCATAAGCGGGCAGCCCGCCTACATCCTCAAAGCTGGCGGCAGTGGTCGCGATCTCGATGTTCGCGCCTAAGCCCGCCACCACGCAGATGAGCGCGCCGCTGATGAGCGCCGTCCCAAGCAGGTCGAAGCCGCCTACAGCGCGCTCCTGTTTGACGCCGCGCAGCGCCCACAGCACGCCAACGAGCGCGATGATCGAGATCGGGATATTGAGCAGAAACAGCGTCCGCCAGTCAGGAGGCGGGACATTCAGCCCCAGCGCGGCGATGAAGTCGCTGAAGCCCTGGCGGTTGACGGCGAACCAGTTGACCATGATGCCGCCGTAAAGATGCCCCAGCACCCAGCCGAGCGTGTCCATGGCGCCGATCAACCCCAGCGGGCGGGCGCGGTGCTGCGGGGAGAACAGATCGCCGACCAGCGCCAGCGACACCGGCACAATCGCGCCTGCGCCGAGCGCCTGGATCACGCGCCCGATGACGACCGTGATCAGCGCGGCTTCGCCCGGATCGGGGCGTCTGCCTTCGAGACGAAACAGGAGGTTGAAAACCGTGTTGGTCAGCCCGTGCTGCGCGCGCGGATCGACCTCGGCGACGATCAATGAGCCGATCATGAAGATGATCAAGCAGATGACGAAAGCGCGCTGACGCCCGATCAGGTCGCTGACGCGCCCCATGAAGATCATGCTGATGGTATAGGCGAGCAGATAGCCGCTGACGACCCACGCCGCATCATCGATGACGGATTCGATGGGCAGTTCGAACTGGATGATGATTTCGGGCAGGAACGCCGAGACGATCGTCAGGTCGAGCGACCCGACGAAAACGGGGATGCAAACCAGCGCCAGAACCAGCCAGGGATTGACAGTGCGCGTATGGGTCATGCGGCGTCCTCGGTCGTTTCAGGCATCGTCTCTGGGGTGGACTCGGCGGCGGCATCCGCGTTTTCGGCGGGCGCGTCGAGTTCGGCGGGCGCGTTGATGTCGTAGATATCGAGAATCCAGACGTAAGGCTCGGTCTGCGGCTCGGCGGTGACTTCAGGAGTCGCTTCCAGCTCCGGCACGCCGCCAAACGTCGCGCTGCCCGGATTGGCTTCAAACATGCGCAGCACGAAGCGGACGGGCTGGAGCGTCTCAGTATCGATGTAGACATCGACCGGGACTTCGCCGCGCGCCTGGATGATGCCCACCAGCAGCGCGTTCATGCCCTCGCCGGTCGCCAGCCCCGATAGATGGTGCGCGCTGACGCCCGTCTCCAGCGTTTCGACTCCGATGTAGTCGAGATCGAGCAGGGCATTGAGCGCGGCGTTGAAGCCGGTTTCCTCGGCAATTAAAGCGGACGGATTGAAACCGGGCGCGAAGATGAAAGCGTTTGACCACTGGTTGCCTGTGAACACCGCGCGCACCCACTGGGCTTCGCCGCGCGCAAAAATATCAATTGCCAGCGGAATGCCCAGAATGACCACGCGCACCTGCGCCTGGATCACGTTGGGCGTGATGTACTGCCCCTCAGCGCGGCGAAAGGTTGCTGTTCCCTGCACCGTACGAATGCGATAATCGGGTCCGGTCTGGGCGATGGTCAGGCGGAAAGTCTGGGCTGAGCGGATGTTGGCGGCGGCTTGCGTCACCAAGGCGATAGGGTCGGGGGTTGGGGTGGGCGTGGAAGCGCTCTGCACACCGGCACATGCCGCCAGCGCCAGAGCGAAGATCATCCAGAAAGCAGCACTGATTGTGCGGGACAAAGCAGCATCCTTCTCTTGTCTGTCTCTATACTTTTCCATTGTACACGTATCCTCCTGCTGTTTCAGGGTACAAAAAACCATGCAGCGGCAGGTTGAAGCGGTGATCGACCGTGGTTTATGCAGAATAGACAGTGATTATAAGTGTAAAAGCTGTAGGAGTTGTAGAATAGCAACAAAGAGATTTTATCGGACAATGAGTTAGACAGGATAGGAAACGCTCAATGAATATTCTCATCATTGGTGGGACGCGCAATCTCGGTCATTTTCTGGCGCTTGCGCTTCTGGATGCCGGGCATCGCGTTACGATCTTCAACCGCGGGCGGACGCGCGATCAGCTTCCCGAGTCGGTTGAGCGGCTGCGCGGCGACCGGACGCAGCCCGGTCAGATCGCCGCTGCGCTCGGACGGCGCACTTTTGATGCCGTTGTTGACACTACATTATATAAAGAAGAAGATACTCGGGCGATCATCCGGCTGCTGCGCGACCGGACAGGGCATTATGTTTTTCTCAGCAGCGGGCAGGTCTATCTGGTGCTGGAAGGGGCGCGCCGCCCCTTTACCGAGGACAGCTACCCCGGTCTGCTGATGCCTGCGCCGGTCGAAAACACATTCAGCTACGAAGAATGGCGGTATGGGATGGACAAGCGGCGCTGCGAGGATGTCCTGCGCGCCGCGTGGGAGCAGGAAAAATTCCCGTACACCGCACTGCGCCTGCCGATGGTCAACAGCGAGCGCGATCATTTTTTGCGCCTCTATAACTACATTCTGCGCTTGGATGACGGCGGCGGGATCATCGCGCCCTCAACCCCGAATTATCCCCTGCGGCATGTCTATGCGGGCGATGTTGTGCAGGCGATCATGCGCGTGATCGCGCTTGGCGCAGGCGAGGGCAAGGCGTACAACATCTCGCAGGATGAAACGCTGACATTGGAAGAGTTTATCGGGCTGCTGGCGGCGATCATGGGCGTCGAGGCGCAGATCGTCCGCGCGCCGCGCGCGCGCTTGCAGGCGGATGGCTTGCTGCCGGATTGTTCACCATTCAGCGAGCGCTGGATGTCCGAGCTGGACAATGCGCTCAGCAAGCGCGAACTGGGCATGGTTTACACGCCGGTGGAGACGTATCTGAGCGCGATGGTCGCGCATTATCGCGCCAATCCGCCGCCGACTCCGAGCAGCTATCGCCGCCGCAAAGTCGAGCTGAGCATCGCAGCGGAGGTGAATCTAGAGACGACGGACAGCTACAAGAAATGAGGCTCGCTGACTGCCTCAACTTCGTAACCATCCCTGAAAAAAGACTCAACCGCAAAGTCCGCCGAGATGCAGAGCGTAAGCCCTGGCTTCTCAGCGCCGGTCAGTTTGCGCGCCCATGCCCCCTCTGTTACAATGCCTCGCATTGTTCGTCGGCAGAGATGACAAAAAGGCGTTATGAAGACAACCCGACTGATTCTGATCGCGCTGGCGCTGCTGCTGGCGTTCGCGACAATGGCATGGGCGCAGGCGGCGCTCGACACGACAACCATCGGTCGCGTCCGGCTGCGGACAGGTCCAGGGACAGACTGGCGCGTTATTGCGGAGGTGGCGGCAGGCGCGGCGGTGCGGCTGGATGGGCGTGCGCCGGGCGGCGGCTGGGTGCGCGGGATCACACAGGATGGGCAGATCGGGTGGCTGGTCGAGTCAGCGGTTGCGGTGTCGGCAGATGCGATTGCGGCGCTGCCCGGTGTCTGGGTGGATACACCGTTCACGCTCCAAGCGCCGCCCGCGACCATCAGTACAGCACCAGCGGAGTCTGCGCCGGCTGAAAGCGTGCCGCTTGAAGCAGCGCCAGCGGTCGCGCCCGCCGTCCATGTCCCGACGCGCCTGGCTCGCGGGTTCGAGATCGGCGGACATGTGGCGGGCTTCAGCGACTACGCCGCGCAGCAGATGCGCCGCGCTGGCATGACCTGGGTCAAGCGCCAGCTTTTCGCCAACCAGAATGCCGCGCCCGCCATCAATGAAGCGCACCGCCGCGGCTTTCGGATTTTGTTGGGCGTGGTTGGGGAAGCTGGGCGCGTTGGCGATGACAATTACCTGAATGAGTATGCTGCGCAGCTTGCCAGCATGGCGGCGCAGGGCGCGGACGCGATTGAAGTCTGGAATGAGCCGAATATCGACCGCGAATGGGCAGCGGGGCAGATCAGCCCGGAGCGCTACACCGAGATGCTGCGCCGCGCTTACAACGCGATCAAGGCGGCAAATCCCAGCACGCTGGTGATCAGCGGCGCGCCCGCCCCGACCGGATTCTTCGGCGGCTGCTCGAATGTCGGCTGCGACGATGCGCCATTCATTCAGCGGATGGCAGCGGCAGGCGCGGCGAACTCCATGGACTGCATCGGGCTGCACTACAACGAGGGCATCCTGCCGCCGACGGCGCGCAGCGGCGATCCACGCGGATCGTCCAGCTTTTACAGCCGCTATTATGGCGGCATGGTCGATACCTATTGGAATGCCTTCCGGGGTGCGCGTCCACTCTGTTTCACGGAGCTGGGCTATCTATCGCCGGAGGGCTTAGGTCCCCTGCCGGGCGCGTTCGGATGGGCGGAAAACGTCACGGTGGCGCAGCAGGCGGCATGGCTCGATCAGGTGGTCGCGCTGGCGGCGCAAAGCCGGCGCGTGCGGCTGCTGATCATCTGGAATGTCGATTTCACCGAATACGGCGCTGACCCGATGGCGGGCTACGCGATCATCCGTCCGGGCGGCGCCTGCCCGGCATGTGATGCGTTATCGAGATAACCCCAAACAATGGCAGCACCACACAATGCTTATGAGCCGTATCCCGAAGATGCGCATGACGAGCGCGCAGGCGGGATCGGCTGCTGGATCGTCGGGACGCTGTCCGTGCTGGTGGCGGCGGCGCTGATCGTGGTTGGCTTGTTCCTGCCACCGTTTCGGCTGGCGGATCGGCTGTTGGGACCGCGCTACGCCGCGCTCTCGCCACAGGCGAACGCGATCACGCATGATGGGCTGACGCTGGCGGTTTACGGCAGCGATTTTGGGCGCAATTTCAGCGCAGCGCTGGAGTCTGTGCCGCTGGAGCGCTTCGCGGCAGGCGATGCGGCGGCGGGCGCGTGGATTCCGGCGGCGCGGGCGGCAGTCCCTTCGTCGCTGACGCCGCTGAGTCCGGTTTACACGCTGCATCTGGACGGCATGCCGCCGCGCGAACTGACGCTCAGCCTGCCGCAGCCATCCGGCGCGCTCGACCGCGTAGGCGTGTACGGCTGGAGCGAAGGCGAGCGCGTCTGGCGCTTCATCCCAGCGCAGCCGGCGGGCGGACTGCTGCTGACGGCGCTCAGCCAGCCGCCCAAACATGTCGCCCTGTTCGAGTCCGCGCCGACGACTCAGCCGCGCGTGCTGGTGACCGTTGATGTGATGCGCGCGCTCAGCGACGACGCCGCGCAGACAGCGACCATCGTCGCGCCGGCGGGTTTGCAGCCGACGGTCGATGGGCGGCTGACGGGCGGGCTGGCGGCGGGCTTCTCGCTCGATGCCGCTTACCGCGTCATGCCGGTGATACGCAATTACCTTGATCCTCGCGCCATCGATCCGGCGACGGTCAGCGCGATCATCGCCAATCCTGCGCTGCGCGCCGAACACGCGCTCCAGATCGCCGCGTTCGCCTCGCAGGGCTATGACGGCGTGCTGATCGACTATCGCGGGCTGCCGATTCAGGCGCGTGACGAATACACCGCGCTGATCCGCGAGATCGGGCGGCGGATGAATGCTGTTGGGCTGCCGTTCGGCGTGGTGATCCCGGCGGCGCGCCCGACGGAGATCGGCTGGGACACTGGGGCATACGACTACCGCGCTATCGGCATGGCGGCGGACATCGTGCAGATCGATTTGGACGCTGACCCGTCGGCGTTCGCGCCTGGGGCAGATCGACCGGTGGAGGCGCTGGTTCGCTGGGCGACGGGCGAGATCGACCGGAGCAAAATTCTGCTGGGGCTGTCGGCGCTGTCAGTGCGCCAGTTCACCACGCCGACGGGAACGGCGGAGTTCGCGCCGATTGGCTACGCGCAGGCGCTGGCGGCGCTGGGCGATGTCGATATCGACGCGCAGACGACCAGCAGCGGGACGGTGCTGCCTGGCAGCGTGTTTCAAGCGCGTCTGGACGGGTTCGCGGCGCAGCCCGGCGCGGACAGCGCGACCGGGCAGCCCTACATCGAATATCTTGAGGCGGACGGCGTGATCGCGCGCATGTGGCTGACGACGCCGGAGGCGCTGCGCTACCGGATGGATCGGGTTGTGCCGTTTGGACTGGGCGGCGTGGCGCTGCGCGATCTGCTCGATCCGGGCGTGGCAGTGGGCATTTACGGCGCGATTCGCGATTTTCGCGCCGGCATCCCGTTTCAGGCGGGCGAGAGCGCGTTTGCGCTGCGCTGGACGATTCAGAGTTCAAGCAGCGTGATCGATCAGGTCACCACCGGGCTGAATGAGCCGCTGATCGCCACGCTCGATGCGCCCGATGGCAACTACGCGGTCAATGTGGAGGTGCTGGCGGGCGATCAAGCGGTGACGCGGCGGGGCGGGGCGGCATTGGCGGTCTTTGCGCCGACGCTGACGCCGACTCCGCCGCCGACTTCGACCCCAACCCCGACTCCCGCGCCAACCATCCCCGCGCCGCCGCAGGCGGTTGCCGCCGCGCAGAATCCGCAGTCGCCGATGCAGCCGCCGAGCGCGGCGGTGCGCCCGGTCGCGGGCAGCATCGCGGTCGGCAGTTTTGAATACGGCGGTCATGTCACCAGCACCAGCAGCGATGTGGCGGCGGGGGCGATGCGCAGCGCGGGCATGACCTGGATGAAAGAGCAGCTCCGCTTCAGCCCCGGCATGAGTCCGGCGGCGGCATCGGGCATGATCAGCGCCGCACACAGCCGAGGCTTCAAAGTGCTGATCGGCGTGGTTGGCAGTCCGGCTGACCTGGCGGCAGGGGGCGCGGGTTATATGCAGGCGTTTGCGTCGTTCGTCGGCGGTGTGGCGGGCTATGGACCCGACGCTATCGAAATCTGGAATGAGCCGAACATCGACCGCGAATGGCCGCGGGGGCAGCTCAGCGGGACGATGTACGCTGAGCTGCTGCGCCTGTCGTATCAGGCGATCAAAAGCACCAACAGCGGCGTGATGGTGATCAGCGCCGCGCCCGCGCCGACCGGCGCAGAAGCCGCTTATCCGGGTCAGGTGATGAATGATGATCGCTGGCTGCGCGAAGTGGTGGCAGCGGGCGGCTTGAATTACATGGACTGCGTCGGCGCGCACTACAATGAGGGCATCGTCGCGCCATCGCAGCGCGGCGGCGATCCTCGCGATGGCTACTACACGCGCTATTTCCACGGGATGCTCGACACCTACTGGAGCATCGTCGGCGGGGTGCGCCCGATCTGCTTCACCGAACTGGGCTATCTGACCGCCGAAGGCTACGGCGGTCTGCCGAGCTACTTTGCCTGGGCGCAGAATGTCACGGTGGCGCAGCAGGCGGCGTGGCTGGCGGAGGCGGCGGCGCTGGCGTCGCAGAGCGGGCGCGTTCGGCTGATGATCGTCTGGAATGTCGATTTCACCTTGTATGGGTCAGACCCTCAGGCGGGCTACGCGATGATTCGTCCTGGGGGCGGCTGTCCGGCGTGTGAGGCGCTGGCGGGAGCGAGATGAGCATCATGGCAACCAATTCCAAAAGGCGCTTTCAGCGGCATGTGCGCAGCTTTGTCCTGATCTGGACGGGACTGACGATTGCCGTCGCAGCAGCGACTTTTATCGCCATCTTCATCACCTACGACACTTTCGATCCGATGAGCGGGCGCGGCGCGCTCGATCTGCGCGATGTCTCGCTGCCCGATCCGACCAATCCCTTCGCCCTCGATCCAAGCGTGGCGACCGCCAATGCCGCGCTCGTGCTGGCGACTCAGGTGCGCGCCACCGCCGATGCGCAGTTCGCTGCTCTGACCGCGACCGCGCAAGCGCTGAACGCCGCTGATCAGCTCACCCCAACCGCTGAGGCAGCGGCGCGATCTGCTGCCGCTGCGACGCCGCGCCCGCTGGAGGTCAACCGTTTTGAGCTGGGCGTGCAGGTGCAGGTCAGCTATGACAACATGGCGCAGTGGATGAATGTCGCCGCCAATCAGCTCAGCGTGAATTGGGTCAAGATGCAGGTGCGCTGGCGCGATATCGAGCCGCAGCCGGATGTCTACGATTGGTTCGTGACCGATACCTACCTGCCCGCCGCGCGCGATCAAGGGCTGCGGGTGCTGGTCTCGGTGGTGACCGCGCCGGATTGGGCGCGCGAGCCCGGTGTCGATCTGACGCGGACGGGTCCGCCGGCTGATCCGCAGCACTACGGCGATTTTTTGGCGGCGCTGCTGCGGCGTTATCCTGGGATGATCCACGCGGTGGAGGTCTGGAATGAGCAGAATCTCGACCGCGAATGGACTTCGGTCAACGGACTGCGCGCAGAGGATTATGTCGGGCTGCTGCGCGTCGCCTATACTGCGATCAAAACCGTCGATCCGCATGTGATGGTGATCAGCGGCGCGCTCGCGCCGACCGGCGTCAGCGACGGCGTGACCGCCTGGGACGATTTCGTCTACATGGATCAACTGATCGCCGCCGGCATGCTGAATTACGCCGACTGCGTCGGCGCGCATCACAACGGCATCAACGTCAGCCCCGCGTACACCTGGGACGCCGTGCCGGATAATCCGAATGCCATCTTCCGAGGTCCGTTTGACAATCCCCATCACAGTTGGAGCTTCCGCAGCACGCTTCAGGCTTACGCCAGCAAGATCGCGCTGGCGGGCGGTCGGCAAAAGCTGTGCGTGACCGAATTTGGCTGGGCGAGCGCTGACGGGCTGGATGGCTACCCGCCGGGGTTTGAGTTTGCCGCCGATAATTCGCTGGACGATCAGCGCGATTACACGGTGCTGGCGCTGGATTTCATGCGCGACTCGGACGCTGTGCGGCTGGCGATCCTGTGGAATCTCAACTATGGCGCGCAGGCGGGATGGGCGTCGGACAACGACAATGCCGCCTATTCGATCATTGGACCCGGCTTTGTGTTCCGTCCGGTGTTCGACGCCGTGCGCGACTGGAATCGGGAATACGAGGCAGCCTTGAATTGATTCAATCGATCCTGCGGGCGGCGGTGTGGATCGCGTTCTGCGCCGCCGCGCTGTCTATGCCGCGCTCCAGCGCGGACGCGCTCATGCGCTATCACGTCACGGATCCGCCTTTCCCCTCGATCACCTACGGCATTCAGGCGTTTTTATGGTGGGATCACGGCTACGCCGGGCGCGATCTCGACTGGGTGCGGCTGATGGTTTTCTCCCATGTCAAGCAGACGTTTGCGTGGGAGGACATCGAGCCGTTCGAGGGACATTTCATCTTCGAACGCGCCGATGCCATCATCGATGAAGTCGAGCGGCGCGGTCTGCGGCTGGTGGCGCGGCTGTCCGACGCGCCCGACTGGACGCATCCAGCGCTCGGCGCGCGCAAAACTGGCGGCTTCATCGATGCCCCTCCGGACGATCTTGCGCTGTTTGCGCGTTACTGCGGCGCGCTGGCTGAGCGCTATCGCGGGCGGATCGCCGCCTATCAAATCTGGAATGAGCCGAATCTGGCGCGCGAATGGGGCGGGCGGACGCCGGATGCAGGGGGCTATGTTGCGCTGCTGGCGGCGTGCAGCCGCGCCATCCGCCAGCATGATCGACATGCCATCCTGATCAGCGCCGGTCTCGCTCCAACTGGCACGCACGATGCGGAAGCAACGCCGGACGATGTATTTTTGCAGCAGCTGTACGATGCCGGTTTTGCGCAGTTTATCGATGTCGTCGGGTTGAACGCGCCGGGGTACAATCATCCGCCGGAGGTCAGCCCGGATGAAGCCGAGGCGAACGGCTCGCAGCGCTTCTTCACTTTCCGACGGGTGGAGGACATGCGGCGGATCATGATCCGCAACGGCGATGCGGCGCGCCAGGCTGCCATCCTGGAGATGGGCTGGACGACCGACCCGATCCATCCCGAATACACCTGGTTCGCGGTCGATGAGACGACACAGGCGGATTATCTGGTGCGCGCCTATCAGTATGCCGCCGCGCACTGGCAGCCGTGGGTCGGGCTGATGTCGATGATCTATCTGGCTGACCCGAACTGGACGGAGAACGATGAGGAATACTGGTGGAGCATCACCCGTCCGAACGGGGCGACCTTGCCGGCATTCATCGCTCTGGCGAACATGGCGAAGGTCTGCGGTGCGCGCCTGATTCCCGAACGCGATCCTGGAAGCCCGGAGGCATTAGGTCTTGTCCCAGTTGATCCTTGCGCTTAGCTACTTCTTTCATTTGATTGCAACCGTCGTGTGGGTGGGTGGGCTAGTGATTCTGGCGCTGCTGGTCATGCCGGAGGCGCGCCGCGTCCTCGGAGACGATCCCGCCCTCGAAGGGCTGCGCGCGCGTCTGCGCAAGCGCTTTCTACCGCTGACCCATTTCAGCCTGGTCGTGCTGGTCGTCACCGGCTTGACGCAGATGGCAGGTGATGAAAACTATGATGGCATGTTACAATTCGACAACGCATGGGCGCAGGCGATCCTGCTCAAGCATGTTGCTGTCGGCGGGATGTTCGTCTGCGGGCTGGCGATCCAGTTTGGCATCATGCCGGCGTTGGAGCGCGCCGCGCTGATCCAGTCCAAAGGCACTGAGGCGGCGCAGGCGCGCGCCGCGGCGGACATGGCGCGGCTGCATCGGCGTGAGGTCTGGCTGACCCGCATCAATTTGATCCTGGCGGCGCTGACGCTGGCGTTCACGGCGTGGGCGACGGCGATCTGAATGAGGACAGCGATTGTCTGACCGTTTAAGCTATTTTCTGGTGGTGCTGGTGCTGCTCGGCGCGGCGATCTGGCGCATGGAGAACCTGACCGGCGTGCCGCCAGGCCTGCACCCCGATGAAGTCACTGAGATTCGCCTGATCGAGACGGCGCGGCGCGGGCGAATTGAGGTCTTTTACGACATCGGCGGCGCAGGCTACGAAGGGCTGTATTCGGCGATCAGCGCTGCGGTGACCAGCGTCATCGGCGGCGGCGTGATCGGCTACCGGATGGTCGGCGTGCTGGCGGGGTTCGTCACGATTGCCATGCTCTACGCGCTCGGCAAGCGCTTGTTCGGCGCGCTGGCGGGCTTGATGGCGGCGGGGCTGCTCAGCCTGAGCCTGTTTCCGGCGCTGCTGGCGCGCAGCCTCAGCCCGGACTCGCTCGTGCCGCTCTTTATCACCGCGCTCCTGCTGGCGCTGGCGCGCTCCTTTCCCGTTTATGGGCTGCGGACGCGCCATGAGCCAAAGACCACCGCCTTTGCCGCGCTCGGCGCGCTGCTGGGCTTGGGCTTCTATCTGCATCCGGCGGCATATCCGGCGGCGCTGATGGCGCTGGGCTTCGTCGTCGTCATCGTCCTAGCACGCGGACTGCCCGGACGGCGTCCGCTGTCGCGGCGCACGCTGAGCTACACTTGGTTTGCGGTCGTCATCCTGATCGTGATCGCGATGCCCTATCTGATCGCTGTCCTCGGCAATCCCATCCTGAGCGGCGGACGGCGCGTCTTCGACGGCGGCTGGACCCTCGACTCGATCCTGCGCGCGCTGGGCGGCTTGATCTTTGTCGGCGACTCAAGCGTCGAATACAACCTGCCCGGTCGTCCGATGTTCGACCTGATCAGCGGCATTTTGATCCTGATCGGGCTGGCGGCGGCGCTGCGCTTCTGGCGGCAGCCGCGCTTCGTGCTGACGCTGCTGGCATTTGCGGTGCTGCTGCCGGTCGCGATGGTCACGCCGGACAGCCCAAACTTCCCTCGCTTCGCCGCAGTCCTGCCCGTGCTGGCGCTGCTGTTCGGCGTGGGCGTGACGACGCTGATCAACAGCCTGCCTGCGCGCATTCGCCTGCCTTTTGGGGTGATCGGCTTGGTGGGGCTGCTCGGCTTCAATTTGATCTGGACGGGGCGCGACCTGTTCACCCACTACCCCGCAGACCCGCTTGTGCGCGAAGTCCACAATGCCCGCCTCGGCGAGATCGCGCGCCATCTGGATCGCACCGTCGAGACCATGCCCACTGTCATGTGCGTGCGGCGGCTGCACGCTTCCAGCGGACTGGAGCCGCTGACGGAAGCGCAGCGCGTCGCGCTCATGATTCACCGCTCGCCCGATTTTCTGCGCTACGCCGACTGCGGCATGACGCTGGTGCTGCCGGAGGGCGGCGAGCGCGGTCAGCTCATCCTGCTCCAAGCCGGCGGCTTGGAGCGGGTGACTCCCTTTGCGCGCGAATGGCTGGAGGGGGGCGACTTCATGCCGTTAAGCGCCGACGTGACCGATGCGGTCGTCCGATTGGATACAGCGGAGACGCTGGCGGCGCGCATCGGAGCATTCATCACCACCGCGCCCGTCGGCTTTGCGCCGGAAGCGCCGGGCGATAGCCCGATCGCCGCGCCGCCGCTGCGCCTGGGTGACAATGTGACCTTCCTCGGCTATGATCGCTCGTGGGGCGAGACGCACCGCCCGGGCGATGTCGTCCCGGTGGTCACATACTGGCGCATCGATGGGGTGATTCCGCCCGATCTGACGTTCTTCACCCATGTTCTGGCAGACCCCGCCGCCGCGCCGGCGGCGCAGTCGGATACGATTGGCGTGCTGCCGGCGACGCTGCGCCCGCGCGATGTCGTCGTGCATACTGCCTATATTCAGCTCCCCTGGACGATTGGCGCGGGGCGCTATCTGGTCTCCACAGGCGCGTATCGCGCCGACGATCAGCGCCGCCTGGAGGTCTTTGAAGGCGATCCGCCGACTCCGCGCGGAACACGTCTGTTCATCGGCGACTTTCTGATCGAGTAGCAGATCATGTTTGAGATCGTCTTTCTCGGAACCTCCGCGTCTGCGCCGTCGATCCACCGCGGACTGCCCGCGCTGGCGGTGATCGCGGGCGAAGCGCGCTTCCTGGTGGACTGCGGCGAAGGCACGCAGCGCCAGATTCTGCGCAGCGGCATCGGCTTCAAACGCCTCAATCACGTCCTGCTCACGCATGAACACCTCGATCACATCCTCGGTCTGGGCGGTCTGATCTCGACGTTGGCGAGCTGGGAGGCGGACACGCTGGAGTCGATCACGATCTACGGCGGCGAAGTGACGCTTCAGCGCGTCCACACGCTGCTGTTTGATGTGGTGCTGCACGGCGATCCGCCGCTGCCGATTGAGCTGGTCAATCTGCACGCGGTCAAGCGCGAGCCGCTGCTGACCTTCAAAGATTTCACCGTCAGCGCTTTTCCCGTCTCCCATCGGGGGTACAGCTCGTTCGGCTATGTTTTTCAGGAGAAAGCGCGGCGTCCGTTTCTGGTCGAGCAGGCAGAAGCGCTTGGCGTGCCGGCTGGACCGGAGCGCGGTCAGCTTGTGGCGGGAAAAACGATCACGCTCGGCGATGGACGGACGATCACGCCGGAGATGGTCTTGGGTGAGCTGATCGCGGGCGCGAAGCTGGTCGTCATCGGCGACATCGGCAAGGTCGACAGCACGATCAAAAAGGTCGTCCGCGATGCCGATGCGCTGGTGATCGAAGGGACGTTTCTCGAAGCCGATGCAGAAACCGCCCGCCGTCATGGGCATCTGACGGCGGCGCGCGCGGCGGCGCTGGCGGCGGAGACCGGCGTTCGGTCGCTGATGTTGACGCATGTCTCGCGCCGCTACCGCGAAGGCGATATTATTGAAGAGGCGCGCCGTGTTTTTCCAAACGCGCTGGTCGCGCGCGATCTGGATCATGTCGTCGTCCGGCGCGGTGTCGGCGCGGACAAGCTCGACTCGCAGATCAGCCGGTTGCGCCTGGAAAAAGAAGCGGAGGGCGAGTAGAAGCAAAAGGCTCGGCGTCTCTGCAATCGCTGCAGCTGTTTTGGTCCTTTGCTGAGGACAGAATTTTCATTCAGGGAGAAGTGCATATGGGAACCTTATTCAAAAACGGCACGATCATCACTGCCAGCGACATGTTTCGCGCCGATCTGCTCGTTGAAGGCGAGATCGTCACCCTGATCGGGCGCGATCTCGACCCGACCGGGCATACAGTCGTGGACTGCGCGGGCAAATATCTCATGCCAGGCGGCATCGACGTGCATACGCATCTCGATCTGTCCTTCGGCGGCACGTACAGCAACGATGATTTCAACACCGGTCACAAGGCGGCGGCATTCGGCGGGACAACGACGCACATCGACTTTGTGATCCAGCCGCCAGGCGGTTCGCTGCACGATGGCTTGATCGAATGGCGCAAAAAGGCGACGCTGGCGCAGATCGACTACGGTTTCCATCTGGCGGTGCGTGAACTCAACGACGCCGTGCTGGATGAGATTCCGACTCTGATCGATGAGGGAGTGACCAGCCTGAAATTGTTCATGGCGTATAAAAATGTCTTTCAGGTCGATGATTCGACGCTCTTCAGGACGATGCGCGTTGCCGCCAAGCACGGCATGATCGTCATGGTTCACGCCGAAAACGGCGATGTCGAGGCGGCGCTGACGCCGGCGCTGCTGGCGGAGGGCAAGACCGAACCGAAATGGCATGCCAGCTCGCGTCCGCCGGAAATCGAGGGCGAAGCGACCAACCGCGCCGTCGTCATGGCGGGGATGACCGGGTGCGCGCTGTATGTGGTGCATATGACGTGCGAGCCGGCGATTGCGGCGCTGCGGCGCGGGCGGGCGCTCGGCTATCCGGTCATGGGCGAGACGTGCTGCCAGTATTTTTTCCTGACGGTCGATGAGCATCTGGCTGCGCCGGGCTTCGAGGGCGCCAAATACGTCTGTTCGCCGCCAATCCGCAGCAAACACGATCAGGAAGTGCTGTGGGGCGCGGTCAAGGACGGGACGCTGGCGGTGGTCAGCACCGATCACTGCGACTTCTGGTATGAGGGCGGCGTCGGACCGACCGCCGAATGGGCAGCGGCACACCCCAATGGCGACTGGCATGCCTTCGAAGCGCAAGACCCGACCTACCGGCGTCCGGGCAAGGAACTCGGCAGGGGCAATTTCGCCAAAATCCCTAACGGAATGCCCGGACTCGAAGATCGGATGATGGTCGTCTGGCACGCGGGCGTCAACGGCAGCCGGATTTCGCCGCAGCGCTTCGTCGAACTCCACTGCACCAATCCGGCGAAGGTCTTCGGCATGTATCCGAAAAAAGGGACGCTGGCGGTCGGCTCGGACGCGGACATTGTGGTCTGGGATCCGAACAAGGAACACACGATCAGCGCCAAGACCCACCATATGCACTGCGACTACAACGTCTATGAGGGCATGACCGTGCGCGGCGTGCCGGTGCAGGTGTATCAGCGCGGGATCAGGCTGGTCGATGGCGATCAGTGGTTGGGGAAGAACGGCGCTGGGCAGTTCGTGCGGCGGTCACCCGGCGCGCCGATATTGTAGGTCATGATGGCTGGGGCAGCTCGGTCAAGGCTGCCCCAGATGGACAGACACGTCTTTCAGCGTCAGCGACCAGCCGGGCAGCAGTTGTGCATCTTCCAGCGCCGAGCCGCCTGACAGCGTGAACGGGTGTCCAGATGCGAGATGCACATCGACGGCTCTGCGCGCCGGATCAAAGACCCACACGGCGCGAACGCCATCATCCAGGTAGCGCTCGACCCGCGCCTGCACTTCGCTGTAGGTATCGGTTGGCGAGACGATTTCGAGCACCAGTTCGGGGATGAGGACGAACGGCTTGGTCTGCCAATCGGGGTTTGATTCGCGGCGGAGACGAATATCAGGTCGGGGATGCGCGCGCCTTTGACCCCGTCGGGGCGCTCCGAGATGATAAACGTCGCTTCGCGGTGGACAAACCCAGCGCCTGCCAGTTCAGCGCGCATTAACGCCATGAACCACTGCTTGATCAGCTCCGAATGCCCAGCGACGCTCGCCATTCTGGTGACGATCTCCCCATCGATGATCTCAAATGCCCCTTCCTGATCGAAGCGGCGGATGCATTCCTCAATCGTCATGACCATCGACGGGTCAACGGTCGGCTGAGCGACGCGTCTGGACACCATAAGCGTAATCCTCAATCCCACTGACTTCAGATTATAGCGACTTACTCCAACGCCGCGATCAGCTCGGACGCGCTCGGCGCATAATTGCCGACATGCTGCACGACGATGCCGCTGGCGGCGTTCGCCAGCCGCGCCGCCTCGACCGCGCCTGCCCCGACCGCCAGCGCCAGCGTGATGGCTGCAATGGCGGTGTCGCCCGCGCCCACCGTGTCATAGACATCGATCACCGCTGGCGCGGACACATGCACCGCGCCCTGATCGGCGGCAATGGTGATGCCGCCTGCGCCCCGTGTGATGAACATGCCGACGTGCAGGCGCAGGCGGTCGCGCAGGTCGAGCGCGGCGAGGGTGAAATCGTCGTCCGTCAGCAGAGCGCGCCCCAGAAACCCCGCCGCTTCATCGGCGTTGCACTTGACGGCGTGGAATCCCGCGTATTTGTCCAGTTCGCCCTGTGCATCGGCGGTGATCAGCCGGTCGCTGTGGACAGCGATGCGGCGGACGCGCTCGACCAGCGATGGCGTCAGCAGCCCACCGTGATAATCCGACAGCAGCACCGCGTCCACCGACGGCACAGCATGTTCGAGCCAGCCGACGATGTGCGCCTCCACGTCGGGCGTGATCGGCGCGCGCGCGAGTCGATCCAGCCGCGCCACCTGCTGCGGGAAGCGCAAGCCCATCTGCGCCATGACGCGGGTTTTGACCGTCGTCGGGCGCGATCTATCGACCAGCAGCCCGGCGCTGTCGATCCGGCGTAAGTGCAGCGTTGCGCGCAGGGCTTCGCCCTCGGCGTCTGCGCCGATCACGCCTGCCTGCACTGCCGACGCGCCGAGCGCCGCGATATTCGCCGCTGGATTCGCCGCCCCGCCGGGGATCAGCCGTCGTTCCTCAAATTCCAGCACTGGGATCGGCGCTTCGCGGCTCAGCCGCGCCGCCCGCCCGATCCAGTATTCATCCAAAATGACATCGCCCAACACCAGGACTCGCCGCCCGACAAAGGCACGCACGATTGCGATCAATGGGTTCATTTTCGCTCCATCAGCGCCAGCAATAAGAACCTCGGCAGCCGCAGCATCCGCCGCCAGCGCCAGGGCTGGCGGATCAGCCGGTAAAGCCATTCTACACCCATGCGCCGCCATGCCTGCGGCGCGCGCGGCACGACTCCGGCGATGAAATCCAGTGATCCGCCGATCCCCATCGCCATTTTCACGTTTAACCGTGCTGAACAGCGGGCGATCCATTTGTCCTGCTCCGGCGCGCCATACGCCACCAGCAGAATGTCGGCGTTGGCTGCGTTGATCCGCGCCACCAGCGCGTCTTCCTCCGCTGGATCGGGCGATCCGGCATAGACGCCGGCGATCTGCAAGCTCGGATACCGCCGGATCAGCGCGTCCGCCGCCCGCCCCGCCACGCCCTCTGCCGCGCCGAGCAGAAACAGCCGCCAGCCCTCACGGGCGGCGCGCGCCGCGATCAGCGGCACGCCGTCCGAGCCAGTCACGCGCTCCGGCAGCGACTCGCCGCGCAGCCGCGCCGCGATCAGCAGCCCGACCCCGTCCGGCGGCGTCAGATCGGCGCGCTCCACCACCACCCGAAAGACTGGATCGCGGCGGGCGATCATGATCATTTCGGGATTGAGCGTGACGACATGGTGAAAGACGCCATCTTGCATCCATGCCGCGATCAGATCGAGCCATTCGGCGTAGGTGATGCGCGACACCGGACAGCCGAGGATCGTCAGCGTCGGCGCGGCGCGCGTCAGGCGGGGTTCCGAGATCGTTTTGGGTTCGACGACATCCTCCGCCGTGACCCATCTCATGCACGTCCGCGCTGGACAGCCATCGCGCGCGCCGACTCCCGTCCCGACGTAGCTGCATGGCGAACAGCGCACACCTGACCGGACGACAGTGCTGTGTCCGGTCGGCGTCCAGGGACGCCAGGCGGCATGGTTGCTCGCGCCGAAGACAGCGGTCACGTCGCAGCCGACCGCCGCCGCGATGTGCATCACGCCGGAGTCCGCGCCGATGAAGCGCCGACAGCGCGCCAGCGCCGCCGCAAGCTGATTGAGCGTCGTCCTGCCGGTCAGATCGACGTATGGAGCGCGCAGATGGGCGATCAGGGCGGCATGGTTGTCGTTTGCCCCGCCGACGATGACGATCTGCGCCCGTTCGCGCTCCGCCATGCGGTTTGCGGCGTCCGCGAGCTTGTCGGCGTCCCAGCGGCGCGCCAGGCTGTAGCCGCCGCTGCCCGCGTGAACCGCGATATATGCGCCGTTGGGCAGCAGCGCCGCCGCCCATGCCCGATCCGCCTTCGACATGCCGACGATGGCAGGGCGTGGATCAGGCGTGGCGCCGAACAGCGCCGCTAAATCGAGCCAGTACTGCGCCTGATGCACCGCGCCGAAGCCGCGATCTGGCAGTTTGTGGGTCAGAAACGGGGCATTGCCGTTATCGAGTCCGGCGCGGATGGGCGCGCCCGCCGCCAGCGCAATCAGCCCATGCTTGACCGCGCCCGCCCGCGTGCTGAAATGATGAAAATACAAAAGGGCGTCGAATTTTCCGGCGCGCAGCGTCCGCGCCAGCGCGAACAGCGCCGGATCGGTCGGGCGAACGCGGCGCGGCAGCGTCAGCACGGCGTCGGCAAGCCGGGTATGCTGCAAAATTGGCGCGGCGTGCGGCGTCGTCAGCACGGTCAGCGTCCCGTCGGGATGTGAGTCGCGCAGGGCGGCAAGCGCCGGCGTGGACAGCACCAGATCGCCGATATCGGCGATCTGGACGATCAGAAAACGAGTCATGTGGGCGGGCGGATTCGCCAGCGCAGCGCCATGCCCCATGCCAGCGGACGCGAACACAGCCACATGAGCGCGGCGGCGGGCAGCCCATGATGTTTGCGCGTGTAGACGAGCAGATCGCGAAAGTAGATCGCGGTAGCGCGGGCGCTGCGGGTGGCGGACTTCTCGCGGTGGATGATCGGATGGCTGGTCAGAAAGCGGAATTTGCGCCCGGCATGGCGGCGCGCCAAGTCATCCTCTGGGAAATACAGCCATAAATCCTCATCCAATCGCAGTTCGTCCCGCCGCATCAGGCAGCATGAGCCGGGCATCGCCTCCACATCGCGCTCGCACTCCCGCGACCAGTCGGCGTAATAATGATGATCTACTGCCTGTTTTGCCCGCTTCGGGAACAGCAGTTTCAGCGCCGTCTGCGTCAGCAGCAGATAGCGGTAAGTTGGAGTGCGCGAGCAGGTGCGCTGAAGGTTGCCATCGGGATAGCGCATCTGCATGGTGCAGCCGGCGTAATCGGGGTGCGACTCCATGAAGGCGACCATCGCCGCCAATGCGCCGGACGGCGGCTGTGTATCGGGGTTGAGCAGCAGCGCGTATTTGCCATGCGCGACCGCCGCGCCGAGGTTGTTACCTCTGCAGAACATCAGGTTGCGTCCCGGCGTCACCAGCGTGACGCGGGGGAACTCCGCCTCGACCATCGCGGCGCTGCCATCGGACGACGCATTATCGACGACGATCAGCTCGGGCATCGGACGGCAGTCGTGCAGCGCCGTCAGACAGGCACGCAGATCGTCGCGGGTGTTGTAGTTGACGATAACAACGGATAGCAGAGTCATGCCGTGCATTATAGCAATAAACGGCACAGGACGCAGAGTCATGCTTCGACTCCGCGCCCTGTGCGTCTCTGCGGCTCAATTCGGCTTTTACGCCGTGATCTGGTAGGCGACTCCGTCATACACTACGATCACCTGCTCGCCCAGCGCCAGGTAGCGCGCCAGTTCGGGATATTCCGTCAGCAGGTTGAAGTAGGCATCGCTCAAAAACGCGATCTCGACCGGGGTCATCGCTTCCGGCTCAAAGGCGGTGTCCGTCCAGACGCCATCCTGCAAGATGAAGGTCTTGCCGTCGATGGTCTGGATCGGGTTTTGCGCGGGCGCTGCGAACTCGCTGGATGGTGACCTAGGCTGCATCGGCGCGGGCATGGTCGCCTGCGGCATCATCATCGGGGCGGCGGCTTCCGCCATTTCGCTCAGCGCATCGGCAGCGGCAACCGCGCCTGCGCCCGACGCCGCGTTGAAGCCCATCTCCGCCGACCGCGCTGAGAACTGCGCCGCCGCTGCATCGCGCCCCATCTGGCTGAGGATGTCGTCTTCCTCGATCAGGAAGCTGGTATAGGGCGTGATGATGCCGTAGCGGATGCTCAGTGAGATGATGCTGTCGATCAGCTCGGCATTCTCGCCGTTGAGCCGGATCGTGTTGAGCAGCTCGCCGATCCGCCGCGTCGCCCACAGGCGGGCGATGAAGCCCTCGCCGCCGGCGCGCGCGCGCATGGTGAAGCCGTCGTAGATAAACGTCTGGCGTTCGCCGTTGACCTCGCCGCTCAGCGTGACCGTCACATCCTCCGCTGACCCGCGATAGCGCCCGACAATCGTGAGCTGTGTCCCCGCGAACAGATCGGGCAGCGGCAGCGCCGGATAGACCGACTCGACGCGCACGCCGTCAAACGTCACTTCCACATCGCGCAGCACGGGCGCGCTGATCTTGTTGTAGAGACTGGCGACTTCCTCGTCGATCCGCTGCGTCGGGCGGACATAGGTTGATGCGCCGCGAAAATCGCGGGCGATGGAGTCGAGCAGCACCGTATCGACATCATCCCCGACGCCAAAGGTGAAAATGCGGATGTTCGGGCTGCTTGCGGCTGCCAGATTGGAGAGGATATTCGGCGTGCGCGTCTCGCCTTCGGTCGCCAAGCCATCGGTCATGAACAGGATGGCGGTCGGGCGTTCGGGGTGCGCCATGTCCAGCGCCGCCGTCAGCGCGCCGTTGATGTCCGTGCCGCCCTCCGCGAACATGCCGTTGATCCAGTCGATGGCTTCCCCTGCTACGTCTGCCGACTCCAGTTGGTTGGAGAAAATTCGCCAGCCAGTGCTGAAGAGGATCACATTGAAGCGATCCTGCGGATTCAGATTGTCCAGCACATACGTCGCCGCCTGCCGCGCCTGATCCCACTTCGCCCCCTGCATACTGCCCGACTGATCCAGCACGATGATGATGTCGCGCGGGATCACCTGTTCCTCTGGAATCTCCAGCGGCGGCTGCACCAGCAGCATGAAGAAGCCGTCCTGAGTCGCGCTCTCGCGGTAGCTGAGCAGATTGACGCTGATCGTCTCGCTGGCGATGCCGTAATACAGGCTGAAGTCCTGATCGGGCGCGTAGTTGGACGCCTCGAAGCCGGCGCGGAAGGCGTTATCGCCCTGACGGGAGATGGCGATGCTGTGGCTGGGGGAGTAGATGCTGCCGATGGGATCATCGCCCGTGACGCGGACGCTGATGCTCGCCTGCTGCACCGGGCGATAGGTCGTCAGCCGCGTGATGTCGAACGGATACACATAATGGATCAGCCCATGATCGACTTCCAGAATCTGCGAATAGGTGATCTCGATGCGCCGCGACTCGCCCGGCGGGATCGGGAAGACGTTCGCCTGCACCGCGCCCATGCCGACGAACTCCAGCAGCGCCGGATCGCGATACTGGCGGACAATCGCGTCGTAGATTTCCCGCGCTTCGCCCGCATCGAGGATGCGCGCCTCGATCGGCTGGTTGTTGATGAACATCACTAGGTTTTCCACCGCCGCGCCGATTGGCAGTGGGAACAGGAACGTCCCTTCCGCTAACCCGTTCCCCTCATTGACCCATTCCATGCTCACCTGAGTCCGGGCGATCTGGCGGTCGATCTCGACATTGACGCGGTGATGATCGATCCTGAGCCATTCCGGGTTGGTCGAGACTCCCCACCACGGACGGCAGACTGTGGTGCAGACGACATCCGGCGGACACGGGATGCAGCCTTGCGCTGACGCCGGCACAACCGCCAATGCTCCGATCAGAAGTAAAACGAACCTAACAAGGCGTTTCATCACTTTTCCCTCCTGCAAAATCCTGTCTATGCAGTTAGGACGATGAGGGGGATGAAAAAGTTCCCGATGAGGTTTTCAGCTTTCTGAGTCGCCCGCCGTGATCGCCTGATACAAGCCTTCAGCCGCGATCCGGTTGGCGTCGATGCTCGGATGAAAGTCAAAGCGGTTGACCACCCAGTCAAGCGACTCGCGCCCATCGATCAGCGCCGAGAAATCGACGATTTGCGCGCCGCGCTCCGCAAAATAGCCGCTCACCTTCTGCACGGCGGGCGCGGAGCGCTCAACGGCGACCAGACTGGGCCAAACTAGCACGAGCAGCCGCGCCTGACGCGCCTCGACTTCGGCGATGAACGAGTCGATCTGATCGGCGTGCAGCGACCAGATGGCGTCATCGTCGAAAATCTCCAGCAGATCGGTGGCGTAGTTCTGCGCCCGCGAGTCGTTGAAGAACTGGAAGCCGAGGTAGTAGACAGCGCTGATCGCGCAAAAATTGCGCAGCAAAATGTGGGCAAGCGGATGCTGTGGGATGATGAAATTGTCGTAAGGAATGCGCCCAAATGCCGCTGCCAGCGGCTCGATCTCATTCAGGTAATATGAGAGGATGACGATGTCGGTCTGAAACGGAAACGCGCGCAGATGCGCGGTGTATTCGGGCAGGCTCCAGCCCTGCTGGGCGATCAGATTGACTTCATAGTGGGCGTCAAGCCGCTGCTCAAGCTGTTGGGCGAACATGTCGTTTGGATCATCGATACCATGCCCGATGGCGAACGAGTCGCCGATCACCGCGATCCGAATCCGATCTGGCGAGTCGGGCAGCGGCTCCGCATCGCGATAGCCCAGACTGTTTTCTCTGCCGTACATGTAATTGAAATGCCACAGATAGCTCATCGCTGTCAGCGCGTAGCCATCGGTGGTGATGTAAAACAGGCGCAGATACCCCTCCGCGCCCCAGAACAGGGCGGCGGTTGTCGTCAGCATGACCATGACGCCGGAAAGCCGACTGCGCGCGATCCGTCCGCCTACGTCGCGCAGTGCCGCTTCATCGAGGTTGTAGCCGATCAGGAACATGACCAGCCAGAGCGCGAACAGCATCAGCGTGACTTCCGGCGCTTCGAGCCAGCGTCCTCGCGACGGCTGAAAGCGCAGCACCCACGCCGTCAGCGCCCCGCAGATCACCAGCAGGATCAGCCCCCAATACAGGATGGCATGGCGGCGAAAGCGCGCCAGCATTTCCCCCAGACGCAGCCGTGCGCGCGGGCTGAACAGCGCCAGCGCAGTCAGCGTGGTCATCGTCACTGCGATCAGCGGCATCCACAGCGCCCGATCCCATAGATCGCGCTCCGCCAGCGCCGCAGCCACCGCGCCGGCGTTGACCAGAATCCACAGTCCGCGTCCGATCATCGGGTTCTCAGCCTAACAGCTTGCGGACGGGGCAGGTGAAGCCGGGCAGCACCGATCCGCCGAGCGTGTCATCGATGCCGAGAATGCTCACCCCATCCGACGTGTGGACACGGAGCTGCTGTTTGGTCGGGTGAGCGGCGATCACCATGCGCGCGCCCGCCTGCAGATACTGCGCGATTTGGCGCGCCAGATCGTCTAGGTCGTCGTTGGGGGAGACGATCTCGACGGCGAGATCGGGCGCGCCTGGGAAAAACCCCTTATCCGGCAGTCCGCTGGCGGGGATGCGGGCTTTGGCGATGAAGCCGACATCGGGAGCGCGCACGGTGTCTTTGCCATCGATGCGCCCTAGAATATAGCCTGTCTCCGCCGCCGTCACGACGCCAAGATCGTGCGCTTCGACATGCTGCATGATCACAAAACCGAACCGCATCGCGTGGCTTCCATGTTTGACGCTGGCGGGAGACATGATGATCAGCTTTCCTTCGGTGAGTTCGAGGCGCAAGTCGGCGTGGGCGGGGTCATGCGACAGCCGCCACAGGTCATCGACGGTATAGACGCGCTCGCGGGTTGGATTCAGGGTGGTCATGGGTGCTGCCTTTCACTCTGACTCGATCTTACCATGTTCAGCCGCGCAGCGCCGACTGGATCGCCGCGATCTGCTTGTCAGACAGGCGCTCCCACCCTCCGGGCTGCAAGCCATGCAGCGTGATCATGCTCGCGCCGCGCCCCACTGCAAAGCGCACCAGCCGCAGCGTCGGGTGTCCAACGGCGGCGGTCATCCGGCGCACCTGGCGGTTGCGCCCTTCGGTCAGCGTCAGTTCGAGCCATGCGGTTGGCACGCTGGCGCGATAGCGGATCGGGGGATCGCGGTCAGGTACATCCGGTGGATGGATCAGCCGCGCCGACGCCGGTCGCGTTATGCCATCCTTGAGCATGACGCCTTCGCGAAGCTGGCGCAGCGCGGAGTCGTCCGGGACGCGCTCGACCTGTGCCCAATACGTGCGCGGATGAGCAAAGCGCGGATCGGTCAGGCGCGCTTGCAGCCAGCCGGAGTCGGTCAGGATGAGCAACCCCTCGCTGTCCATATCCAGCCTTCCGGCGGCGTAAACATCGGGCAGATCGATGTAATCCGCCAGCGTCGGGCGGCCGTCTTTGTCAGTGAACTGGGTCAGGACGCCATAAGGCTTCCAGAAGCGCAGCGCGATCATCCTCGGCGTTTGAGGTGCACCGATTACAGCAGCGTCGGCTGTGCGGGCAGATCATCCGCCGCCGATGCGCTGATGCCCTGCTTGTAGCGCGCCGCCGCTGTCAGCAGGTCGACCGCGCTCTGATAGCCGGTGTCGTTAGTCGTGCCGAGCATGGCGGCGAGTTCTTCGGCGCGGGCGGCATCGCTGTCCAGCGTCAGGATGCGCGTCCGCGTCACCTGATCTTCGATCCGCTTTTCGACACGGTAATGCCGGTCGGCGTAGCCGGCAAGCTGCGCCAGGTGCGTCACCACCAAGACCTGATGCTCGCGGGTGAGCTGCCACAGCTTTTCCCCGACAACCGCCCCGACTCGACCGCCGATCCCCGTGTCGATCTCATCGAAGATCAGCGTCGGCGTGTGATCGGCGCTGGCTAAGACGCGCTTGAGCGCCAGCATGATGCGCGCCGCCTCGCCGCCGGACGCAACTTTTGCCAGCGGACGCAGCGGCACGCCCGGATTGGCGGACATCATGAACTCCACCCGGTCGATGCCGGTGTGGTCAAAAGCCAGCCGCCGATCCCCGACGAAGCAGCCGTCGGGATCGTCCACATGGGCAATCTCGACTTCAAACCGCGCGCTCGCCATGCGCAGATCGGCAAGCTCCGCGACCACGCCCGCGCTCAGCCGCGCTGCCGCCTCGCGCCGCAGCGCGCTGATCCTGCTCCCCATCTCACCGATGTAGCGCAGCAGCTTGGTCTCTTCGGCGCGCAGCTTCTCCAGCCGCTCTTCACTGTTCTCCAGGTGGTTGAGTTCGGCGCGGGCATCGTCGGCGTATTGGAGGACGGCTTCGATGCTCCCCCCGAAGCGCTTCTTGAGCGCGCTGATCAGCTCCAGCCGTTCTTCCAGCTCATTCAGGCGTTCGGGGTTGAATTCAACCGAGTCGGCATAGCGGCGGATGCTGGCGGCGAGTTCATCCGCTTGCGCTGCAATCGACTCCGCCAGATCGTAATCGTCTTTTAGCGACGGATCGATGCCCGCCAGCTTGCGCAGCAGCGCCGCCGCCTGCGCCAGCCCATCCACCGCCGACACGAAGCCGTCAGCGGCGTCATCCCCGCGCAGGATCAGCAGGATCGTGGCGGTCAGCTCCGCGATCTGTTCGCTGTTGGAGAGGCGATCGCGCTCGGCGCGCAGCGCGGCATCCTGACCGGGAACAAGCGCGGCGGCGTCGATCTCCTCCACCGCATAGCGCAGCATTTCGGCGCGGCGGGCGCGGGCGGCGTCGTCGCTGGTCAGCCGGGCGATTTCAGCGCGGGCGTCGTTGAGCTTGTTGACGACCGCGCCAAGCGCCATCCGCATTTCCATCAGTCCGCCGAAGCGGTCGAGCAGGTCGAGATGGGACGACGGCTTCATCAGCGAGAGGTGCTCGCTCTGCCCGTGCAGATCGACCAACGCGCCGCCGATCTCGCTCAGCAGCTCCAGATTGACCGTCGTCCCATTGATGCGCGCCGTGCTGCGTCCATTGGCGCGGACTTCGCGGGTCAGCGTCAGCGCATCCGGCGGCGCGCCGTCATCGATCAGGTCAGTCCGCCGCAAAATCGGCAGCAGGGCAGCGCGCGCCCGCTCATCCAGGCTGAAAACGCCTTCGATGAGCGCTTTCTCCGCACCAGCGCGCACAAATGCCGCATCCGCCTTGCCGCCGAGCAGCAGATCGACTGCGTCGATGATGATCGATTTGCCTGCGCCCGTCTCGCCCGTGATCACGTTCAGCCCAGGCGCGAAGGTCAGTTCGAGTGCGTCGATGATGGCGAAGTTCTGGATGCGGATTTCCTCTAACATGCTCGCGTTACGCCCTCATTCTATATCTTCCATAGATCGCCGCCGTCACCAGCGCGATGAAGATCAGCGTTGTCCAGTCGCGCAGCAGCGCCTGCACCAGCACATCCAGCGTCAGCGGCGGGACAGCGACTCCGCGCGCCGCCGCCTGACTGGCGATCTGATTATATTGTACGAAAATCGGGGCGAGCGCGCCGATCAGCCCGCCAACCGCCGCGCCGGCTGCGGCGGTGCGGTCGATGTGTTCGCCGCGCCGCTTGTTGAGCGCGCGCACGGTCAGTTCGGCAGTCGCCCCGCCCAACGGCAGCCCCAGCAGCAGCAGAAACAACAGCGGAATGCGCACGATCCCAACGATTCCGGTCGCGATGCCGCACGCTGCCGCGCAGACCAGCGCCACGCGCAGGTAATCGCCCGGCTCGGCATTATAGAATTTCTGGCGAATCCCGCGCACACACTCGCGGCAGCGGTAGCCGACCGGCGTCGAAACGGCGCAGTCCGCGCACATCAGCCGCCCGCATTTGTTGCAGCGCAGTTCCGTCTCCCGGTCGGGATGGACGGCGCAGTAGGTGCGCTCAACCATGCCAGCGTCAGCCATCGGACGCTGTGCTTTCCACTATGCACGCGCGGTGGATGGGTTCCAACATCTCGATCTGTCCTTCTCCTTGATGATCTTCACGATATCGATCGCGCAAGCGATCAATACTAGTCAGCTTTCCTGTTTGATCTTCGTAATACCAAAATTCCCATCCATTATGTGCCGGCTGCCCGAGTAGGAGGGCTGCCACTTTGTGAATCGAGCCGACAAATCCATTGGATGAGATCGTGCCATCGGCTCGAATGACCGCCTGAATACGTCCGTCCGCGGAGAACAGCCTCCCTCCGACCGTCAGATACCCCTGTTCGACTAGCTTGGGGAACGCGACACGAGGTTGATCGCGCTTGGTCTTAGTGATCAGCAGCGCGTCGTCAAACAGCGGTGCGGGGATGCGCTCGATCCGCCTTCGCGCAATCTCGACATACCTCGCCTCGCGCTCGATTCCGATGAAATGGCGTTTGAGCTTCTTGGCGACCGCGCCCGTCGTCCCGCTCCCGAAAAACGGATCAAGCACGACATCGCCTGGATTACTCGATGCCATGATGACCCGGTAGAGCAGCGCCTCCGGCTTCTGCGTCGAATGCGCTTTGACGCCGTCGATCTTGATCCGCTCCGCGCCCGTACACAGCGGGATGTGCCAAACATTCGGCATCTGCTTGTCGTCATTCAACCCTTTAAGAGCGTGGTAGTTGAACGTATAACGGCTCTGCTTCTGCGTTTTTTTCGCCCAGATCAGCGTCTCGGTGGCGTTGGTGAAGCGCGTCCCCCTGAAATTCGGCATCGGGTTGCTTTTGTGCCAGATCACGTCGTTGAGAATCCAATAGCCTAAGTCCATCATGATCGCGCCAACGCGGAAGATGTTATGGTATGACCCGATCACCCAGATCGTCCCCGTATCTTTCAGCACGCGCCTGCACGCGGTCAGCCATTCACGAGTGAATTCATCATATGCCTTGAAATCGCTGAACTGATCCCAGTCATCATCAACGGCATCGACGATTGACTGATCGGGTCGATAAAGCGCCTGTTGAAGCTGCAAATTGTACGGTGGATCGGCGAAAATCGAATCCACGCTCTTTTCCGGCAGCGTGTTCATCATGGCGACTGCATCGCCATGTAGGATCGTATTTAGCGGCAGCATCAGCCCTCCTCACCGCCCGGACTTGGCAGGCTGATGCGCGGCTCCAGCCGATCCAGCAGCGACCGATAGAAATAGCTCCGTTCCCGCAAGCGGATGAACTGGCTTACATGCGGGCTGGCTTCGACGCGCAGCCGGTCGCCCGGATGCAGCTCGCCGACGTGCGTGCCGTCCGCTGTCAGCGCGGCAGCGATGGCGCGGTCTGGCGCAATCTCGACCGCCACTTTCGCGCCCTCCGGCAGCACAATCGGGCGATCCAGGCTCAGGTGCGGCGCGACTGGAACCATCAGAATAGTGCGCAGCTCCGGCGGCAGGATCGGACCGCCGCACGCCAGCGCATATGCCGTCGAGCCGCTGGCGCTGGCGATGATCAGCCCGTCGGCGTGATAGCGCGAAATCCAACCGTCGTCGATGTACGCATCGAAATGCGCCACGCCCGCGAATGCCCCTCGGCTGACGACGACATCATTGAGCGCGTCCGCTGTCAGCGCGGGCGCATCGTGATCGGCGCGCCAAAGGTGAAGCCGGAGCATCATCCGCCGCTCGATCCAATACGTCCCATTCAGCACCGCATCGAGATGCATCTCCCAGGCGTCAGGGTCGCGAATTTCCGTCAAAAACCCCAGATGCCCCATATTGATCCCCAGCACCGGCACATCCGACGGGGCGCACACCCGCGCCGCGCGCAGCATCGCGCCGTCGCCGCCAATCGCGATCACCAGATCGGTTCCGATCATACGGGCGCGCGCATCGTCGTCTGTCCAGCGCGCAAACTGCCAGATGTCCAGCCCGCGCACCGCCAGTCCGCCCGCGATCCGCTCCGCCAGCGGCGCGCTCTGCGGTCGCGTCGGATGTGCCAGCACCCCGATCCGCCTGAATCCGGTCACTCGACTCTGCCTTTCGTTCGCCATGCTGCATAGGCAAGTTTACCGCCCATGCCGAGCAGACGCTACCACCTGATTCTAGATCATCTGTGCGATTATGGATAGAGAAAAACGGCTTGCGGCGCGCAGTGGGACTGAATGCCGCGCTCAGTTCGCCGGCGCGGGACGACTGAGCAGGTAGGCAACCAGCGCGTCGATCTCCTCCGGCGCATTCGCTCCGGACAGGCGGTGCAGCCCCGGCAGCTCGAACACTTGACGCAGCGTCTGCGCGGAGCCATCGTGAAAATATGGCGCGCTCCACCACAGCCAGCGCAGCGACGGCGTGTCGAACTGCGCCCCGCGCCGTTCCAGCGGCGAGCTTCCTGTGCCGACATCGTAAGCGCGGAGATTGGTTCCAGCGGGTCCGACATGGCAGAGGACGCACCCGCGTTGGGTGAACACCTGCTCTCCGCGCGCGATCAGGGCGGCGTCGGGCAAATTCGGATTGGGCGGCGCGGTCAGCAGCGCCAGATACGCCGCCAGCACATCCAGATCGTCGGACAAGCCCGCGTGCGTGAACGGCGTGTTCGGGTCGAGCGATCCTGGCGGCGGATCGTCGATCAAGCCTTCGCCCGCCATCAAGCCGCGAATTTTGAGTTCGACATCCGCCAGTTCATCCCATGTCCCCGACCAGTTGTAGGGCGGCGTCTCCGGCAGGTTGTAAAGCGCGGGCGTATTGCGCGGGCCGTCTTGAAAGCCCATCCACACGCGCCCATCGCTCATGCCGTCGAAATGGCAGTTGGCGCAGCTCACCCAGCCTGGCACGCTCATCGGCGCTTCCGCGCTGTGAAACAGCTCCGCGCCGATCAGCACATCCGTCGAGATCGTCAGATTGCTGATCGGCAGCCGATCCACCACGCGAAAATCATTGGTGGCATAGGTGGTGATGATGCCATCCAGCGCCGCATGGACATAGAGATACGAATTGTCGCGATTGAGCAGCACGCCGCGTGGACTGCCGCGCACGGTCAGATTAGCGCGGGCGCGCCCGCTATTCAGATCGATCACGCTGACCGAATTGCTGCCCGAATTGGCGACATACAGCCGTCCACTGAAGCGGTCAAGCGCAGCGGCGAACGGCGTATTGACTGGACGATCTGCCGTATCCAGCGCGATGCGCTCCCGCCGCGCCAGGGACAGATCGCGCAGATTGACGACGTTCACGACAGGAAACATCGTTGTGTCATAAGTCAGTGCGAGATTGTCGGCATTGCTGCGTGTTGCCGGCAGATAGGCCAAGCCGCGTGAGATATCGGGTTCAATCGCCTGCGCCACCCCTAAGCCGCCGCCGATGCGCGCCGTCTGCACCACGCGGCGGGCGGGCAGATAGATCAGGCTGACATCGCCCGACCAGAAATGGGTGACGTAGAGAAAATCACCCCACAGCATCAGCCCGGACGGGTATGCCGGCACGGACAGCCGCCACACGACCTGCTCAGCGCGCAGATCGACCGCGACAACCTCATGGCTGCCTTGCAGCGTGACATACGCCAGCGCATTATCCCCTGTGACCACCCCATACGCCCATGCCCCGCCCAACGGGATCACGGTCGAGACGGCGCGGTTGGCGATGGTGATCACGCTCAGCGTCGACTCGCGCCGGCTGGTGACCAGCGCCCGCGTCCCATCCGGCGTGATAGCGACGGAACGCGGATCGCCGCCAACGGCGATCTCGGTGAGTACGCGCCCCTGCGGGGAAATCGGCGTTGCGGCTGTGATCAGCGTCACCGTGCTGTTGATAAAGTTCGCCGCTGCCATGATCCGCCCGTCACTGTCGAGCGCGATGGTGCTGTTGGTGTAAGCGCGGTTGGTGCGCGCGTCGGGCAGGGCATACAGCGGCAGCGGAGTCGCCGTCCCGCCCACCTGCGCCTGTGCGGACGGCTGGCTGACCGCGCTCAGGCTGACTATCAGCGCAGCCAGCAGAATGAGAAGGGCGATCCATTTCATACTCGTTTTCAATTCAATCCCCGGCGGGCGCAGGCAGAACCCGCCGCGTCCGTAGCTGATAGCGCATCATGATTTCATACACGATCAGCACGGCTAGCACGGTCAGGAAGATCAGCGGGGCAATCGCGTTTGCGTCTGTCCGTTCGGTGACGAATGCCGCCACCCCTGGCACAACCGCCCCGCCCAAGCCCGCCATCCCGATCTGGAAGCCAATGGCATTCGTCGCCAGCCGCGCCCCAACCCGCCGCGGCGTCTCCGCCGTCAACGCGGCGAACAGCGGCGCGAAGCTGAAGCCAGTCAGCGCCAATCCCACCAATGCGCCTTCGACCGCCGGACTCAGCCACAGCAGCAGCGCGCCGATGATCGACCCGATCATGCTGACCCGCAGCAGCGTGCGCACCGGCAGCCTATCCGCCGCCACCCCCATGATCATGCGCCCGATGGTGAACATGCCCCAATATGCGCTGATCCAGAAGCCCGCTGTTTCCTGATCGACGCCGCGCCCCTCCATCAGCAGCGGATTGGCGAGCTGTCCCGTCCCGATCTCCGCGCCGCCGTAGACGAAAAACAGCAGCAAACCCAGCCAGATGATCGGCGAGCGCAGGGTTTCGCGAAAACCCGCCGTGTCTTTACGCGCTGTGCCGATGGTCTCCGCGCTGTCCATGCGCCAGCCGTTCGGCGTCAGCGCAAACAGCGCCACCGCCGTGATCCCAGGCACCACCATCAGGGCATAGCCCCAGCGCCATTCGAGCGCCATCTGTGTGATCAGCACGGTCATGAGCGCCGGTCCGACTGTTGTGCCGATGCCATACGCGGCGTGCAGCCAGTTCAGCCGCCCCATGCTGTAATTGGCGCTCACGAACGTGTTCAGCGCTGCGTCCAGCGCCCCCGATCCTAGCCAGGTCGCCAGCACCGCCAGCAGCAGGATTTCCCAGGCGGGCGCGGTCGCCATGCCGAGCGCGCCTAATGCCAGCAGACTTGCGCCGATGATCAGCACGCCGCGTATGCCCAGCACGGCGATCAGCCGCCCTGCCGCGAACGTGATCGACATGCGCCCGATGACCACGAACAGCAGCAGCACGCCGAGCGCGTCGAACGTCACATTGAACGTCGGATGGATGTATGTCCAGGCAATATTGAGCGCCCCATCCGGCAGCCCGATGGTGATGAAGGCGAAATAGGCGATCAGCAGCGATCCCAGCGATCCTCGGTTCAAGCGCGTCCCTTTATATGCCAGGCGAGTCGAGCTGCGCAAACCCAAGCGTCACTTCCCAGTTGACATAGGCATTGTCTCCGCCCGCCAGCGCGACTGTGACGCTGCCATACGGCGGCGGATAGCTGCTCAGCTGGAGATTGTACTGCTGCGCGGTCGGCGAACACGTCCCGGAGGCTCCCCCGCTGATGCTGAATGCTGCGTATTCGACGCCCTGCCCGTAGCAGCGCACCGTGATATAGAAATATCCGCTGTAATAATAATACATCTGGTTGAAATCTGTCCAGTTGTACGACACCGTATCCTGACGATCTCCCTGCGGATACGAGATCGCCCCCGATGCGAAGACGGGCTGATTGTTGACAAACGGCACGCTCAGGTTTGGGTATTCGTTATCGCCCGCGACCTGCGCCATTGGCGTATACGTCGGCGTGAGCGAGGGCGCAGGCGTGAGCGAGGGCGTAAGCGTGAGCGAGGGCGTAAGCGTGAACGTGATCGGGACGTTGGCACAGTTCCCGCCGCGCCGCGTCACCGATGCTGCTGACCAGCCGCGCGCCGTCTGATACCACTCACCCGACGAGTCGCGCCCGATCACCGGATAGCGCTGCGATGGATCGAGCGTCCCGACAACGGCGGCGTCCAGCGCCGGCGCGCGCCGGATGTTGACTGGGGTCGTCGTGCTGGTCGCAATCACGCATTCGCCTGTCGTCGGCATGGTCGGCAGCACCACTTCGCCCGATGGCGGCGGTGTGGGCAGCTCAAAGGCTTCTGGCAGCAGTTCAATCGGCATCGCGCCCAGTTCCGCCGCCAGATCGAACGGGGCGGGATCGCTTGGCGGGGCGGCAGCGCGCAGATTGTCTAAATTAACGCCCGTCCGCAGCCCAGGCTGCACCAACACTTCCACGCCCAGCGCCTCGACGCGCGCTTCGCCGTCCAGTGTGAAGATGCGCATCGCGCTCTCGCGATGGAAGCCGATGAAGACTGTGGATGCCAGCTCGATCCCGACATCGTTGATCGTCAGCGAGACCGGTCCGGCATCGCGCGGCGTTTGCAGCATGATGCCGTCGCGCGGCGCTTCATCACAGACCACCCCCTGAAATGATGTGGAGACGAAAAACGATTGCAGCGTCGGCGAGTCGGTGGCGTTCTGTATCCGCACATCGCCAAACACCAACATCGTCACATTTTGACCTGGCAGCGTCGTCGGCAGATTCGCCTGAAAACGCAGCAGACCGATGCCCCACGTCCCATTGATCAGGTTCAGCGGCTGAGTCCGCAGGCTCTGAATCAGCGCCAGATCAACGATGTCGCCAGGACGGGAGAAGACGACCGGCTGGGTGTTCGGGCGCTGCGTGATGTCCACCAGAAGGTTGCCATAGCATGCCTGATTGCGCCGCGTCTCGGCGCACAGCGTGCTGACGCGCTCCAGCGCGTCAGCTACCAGCGCCGGACAGGTCGGGTTCAATGCTGAGGTTGCGCCGGGAACCAGAGTCGGCAAAATCGGCGCCTCAGTTGTGCCAATGGGGGTGAGCGTCGGCAGGATATCTGTCTGCGCCCCAGCCGGTGCGATCAGGACGAGCAGGCTTACCATGATCAGCAGGGCGCTTGGCAGCGGCGCGAACGAGCGTTGTGAAATGCGCATTTGACATGCCTCCACCATCGGTCATGGGCGAGCGTGATCCCATCTGCTGAGGTCTACCTGACCAGTCCGGCTGCGCTGTTGGTCACCGCGCCATCATCCGCCTGCGCCACCAGCCGCGCATATTTTGCCATCACGCCGCCGGTGTAGTGCGGCGTCGGCGGATGCCACTGCACGCGCCGCGCGGCCAGTTCCGCATCTGAAAGCTGCACTTCGATCAGCCGTCGGTCGATGTCCACATGGATCATGTCCCCTTCATGCAGCAAGCCAATCGTCCCGCCGACCGCTGCCTCCGGCGCGACATGCCCGATGCACAGGTTGCGCGTCGCCCCGCTGAAGCGCCCATCGGTGATCAGCATCACCGATTCGCCCAGACCCTGACCCGTGATCGCGGCGGTCACCTGCAGCATCTCGCGCATCCCCGGTCCGCCGATGGGTCCTTCATAGCGAATCACCACCACATCGCCTGGCTTGATCTGCCCGCTTTTGACCGCAGCATAGGCAGCCTCTTCGCGGTCGAACACGCGCGCCGGACCGGTGAACTGCTTCGGTTCGACGCCCTTGAGCTTGATCACGCTCCCGCTCGGCGCGAGATTGCCCTTGAGGATATGCAAGCCGCCGTTGCTGTTGATCGCGTTGTCCCAGGTGCGGATCACATCCTGCCCCGGCGTCTCTTTGGCGGATGCGGCTTCTTCGCCCAGCGTCTTTCCGGTCACGGTCAGCGCGGATGGATCGACGTAGCCCCCCTGCACGAGCCGCTGCGCCAGCAGGCGGTTGCCGCCTGCGCGATGGACATCGACCGCCGTGTATTTGCCTGCCGGCTTCAGATCGGCGATCAGCGGCGTCCGCTTGCTGATCGCCTCGATGTCGTCGATGGTGAAGGGGATGCCGGCTTCGCGGGCGAACGCCAGTGTGTGCAGCACGCCGTTAGTGCTGCCGCCGGACGCCGCCACCGCCGCAATCGCGTTTTCGAGCGCGGCGCGCGTGATGATCTGGCTCGGACGGCGATCCGCCTCGACCATGTGCAGGATCAGCTCGCCGGACAGCAGTGATACATCGTCTTTGGCGCTGTCCATTGCCGGAATGTCCGCCGCGCCCATCGGGCAGATGCCGAGAATCTCGGCGACCATGCCCATCGTATTGGCGGTGAACTGCCCGCCGCACGCGCCCGGTCCCGGACAGGCTGCGCTCTCGATGGCGTGCAGCTCATCCAGCGTGATCTTGCCCGCGTTATACGCGCCCATCGCCTCAAACACGTCCTGAATGGTGATATCTTTGCCGTTGTAGCTGCCGGGCATGATCGACCCGCCGTAGAGCATGATTCCAGGAATATCCAGCCGGATCATCGCCATGATCGTGCCGGGCATCGTCTTGTCGCAGGCGGCAAGACAGACGATGCCGTCGAAATAATTGGCGCGTGCGATCAGCTCAATCGAGTCAGCGATCAGCTCGCGGCTGACCAGCGATGCTTTCATGCCCTCCGTCCCCATGGTGATTCCGTCGGAGATGCTGACGGTGTTGAATTCCAGCGGCGTCCCGCCTGCGCGCTTGATCCCCTCTTTGACTTTGGCGGACAGGCGGCGCAGATGGAAATTGCACGGGCCGATTTCGATCCAGGTGTTGGCGATGCCGATCAGCGGTTTGGCGAGATCGTCATCGGTCAAGCCGATGGCTCTGAGCATCGCGCGCGCGCCGGATCGGTCTGCGCCTTCCAGCAGGGTGCGGCTGCGCGCCGCTCTAACCATGGCATCGCGGATTTCGGGACTGTCGGACATCATCAGGCTCCTGTTTTTCGAGGTAAATCAGGCTTTGCGCCCATCTCTATCTTTACCCGCCATTGTAGCGCAGAAATGCAGCAGGTGGGGACGGCACGGATGTTTTTCCCCAGTCCGGTGAACATTCAAGCGGCTGAAAAGCGCAGGGCGGTCTGAATTCAGACCGCCCTGCCCGTTTTCACGCGATGGTTGAACGCCGATGGTGGCTACTGATCGATGCGGGTGATGCGCCCCTCGATCATCGGCGCAACGGAGCCGCTGGCGCGGATGTAGTCGATCAGGACGATATCCAGCTCTTTGCCGTCATCGCGCGGGTCGATGGCGCGGTTACGGAACATGGTGTATTCATCGCCGCCGTTGCGCAGGAAGTCGTTGGCAGCGACGGTGTAGATCGCTTCCGGATCGATGGGGCTGTACGTGCCGTCGGCGTTCAGCACCTCGACGCTGACGATGCGCTCGCCCACCGGCTTGCTGCCATCCCAACTGTAGCGCAGCCCAGAGACCTGCGCGAAGCGCCCCGTGCCGCTGTCCGCGCCGATGCGCGAGAGACCGTTCTCCAGCGCCGCGATCACGTCCGCGCCAGTGAGCTGGAAGGTGGAAACGCGGTTGCGGAAGGGCAGCATCGTCAACACATCGCCCACCGTGATCGCATACGGCTCAGGGAGCATCAGATCGGCAGGGCGGTCGGTTTCGACCGGGATGCTGGCGCGGATGCCGCCGCCGTTCATGATGGCGATCTGAACGCCGGTGTCGAAGCGGATGGCGTCGGCGATCAGGTTGCCCGTGTTGCACTCCATGCTGCGGCACACGTCGCGGTCGCCATCGAGATAGACGCTGGTCTGCCCGATGACCTGGGCGCGCTGCGCTTCCAGCGGCTGAGCCAGCTCAGCGATCAGCGCCCGCATTTCAGGGTTGGCGGGGATGTAACGCGACATCAGGATGGCATCACCATTCCAGCGGATTGGCACGCCGTTGGCGTCGAAGGTCACGTCCAGGCGTCCCAGATAGCGGTTGTGGCGGAATGCCTGCACGATCAAGACCGGCTCATTGCTGGCGCTGCGCACGACCGTTGGGTAGGGACCGTCGACGTCGGCAGTGTAGCGACCACCTGCTACCGCGAAGATGTTGCTCAGGAGCGTCTCGCTGTCCGCGCCGATGAAGACATCGACGCCGCTGATCTGCGCCGCCAGCGCCTGCTGGAGGTCGTAAGCCAGGTGCGCCAGCAGGATGATCTTGTTCACGCCCTGCGCCGTCAGTTCATCCACGTACTGCTGAACGACCGCCGCCAGGTCTTCCTCAAACCGGATGTTCTCGGTCACTTTGGCGAGAAAGCGCGTCTCTGGCGTGGTCAAACCAATGATGCCGACCTGCTGCCCGTTCATCTCGATGATGACGTAAGGCACGATCTTGCCCGTCAGCGGCGACTGCTCGCTGACGCGGATGTTGGCGGAGACAATCGGGAAATCGACCGAGTCGATGAAGTCCGCCAGCACCTGCTCGCCATTGTCAAATTCATGGTTGCCCAGTGTCATGGCGTCGAAGCCGAGCAGCCGCATGACTGCGCTGTTGTCCATGCCGAGATGATAGGCATGGAAGAGCGTCCCCGTGAAGCGGTCACCTGCGTCGAGCAGCAGCGAATTCGCGGCTTCGGCGCGGATTTGGTCGACCACTGTCTTCATGATCACCACGCCGCCATTGCCATCAGCATCCGGCTGATGATAGGTGTGGGTGTCGTTGGTGTGCATGACGGTCAAGGTGAAGGTGTCCTGCGCCAGTGCCGGAGCAGCGATGAGCGTCACGGCAAGAGCGATAAGAACGATGCGAACCACAGTCTGCTGGAACATAAATTGAAGAACCCTCCAAATCGAGTCGAGCTTGGATAAGCGATACATGTGCCAGCATTAAGATAAAAGTCTGACATTAAGACACGTGAGAAGTGAGATAAAGTCTGTTGGATCGGCAAGTTAATGCGTTGCAGCGCCGCGCTGACAAGTGTCTCAGAGCATCTCTTTGATCAGCGCCGCCAGCTTGACGTTGATCCCTGGCACGGCGGTCAGTTCCTCGACCGACGCGGCGCGGATCGCGTTGATCGAACTGCCGAATGCCTTCAGCAGCGCCTTGCGCTTGGCGGGTCCGATCCCAGGAATCGACTCCAGTTGGCTCGCCATGCCCAGCTTCTGCCGCTGATGCCGGTGGCTAGTGATCGCAAAGCGGTGCGCTTCATCGCGGATGCGCTGTACCAGATAGAGCGCGCCGCTCTGGCGCGGCAGAAGCAGCGGGTCAGGCTGACCAGGGCGGTAAATCTCCTCGAACTGCTTCGCCAGCGCCACCACTGGCACGCGCTCGGTCAAGCCGAACTCCGCCAGCACCTCGACCGCCACATTCAACTGACCTTTGCCGCCGTCGATCATCAGCAGATCGGGCAGCAGACGCCACGTCTCATCATGATCGTCCTTGCCCGGCGCGACCGGCTTGATCGCCGCAAGCGACATGCGCCAGCGGTTGAAACGGCGCGTCAGCGCCTCGCGCATCGATTGGTAGTCGTCTGAGCCGGCATGGGTAACCGTGCGGATGTTAAAACGGCGGTATTCCTTTTTTGCCGCGATCCCGCGCACGAACACAACGCGGCTGGCGACAATTGCCGTCCCCTGCGTCGTGCTGATGTCGTAACACTCGATCCGATTGGGCGGATTCTCCAGTCCGAGCGCATCTTGCAGCTCGGACAGCGCCGTCTCCTGCTTGTGCGAGTCGGCTTCCCATTGGGCGCGCAGCATGTGCAGCGTCTCTTTGGCGTTTTCTGCCGCCAGATCGATCAGCCCGCGCTTGTCGCCGCGCTGGGGAACCGTGATCGTCACCTTTTTTCCCGTGCGCTTGTCTTTAAGCCACCGCTCGATGATGCGCGCTTCTTCTATAAACTGCGGGATGACGATCTCCGACGGGACTTCGGCGGCATTGTCGTAGAAGCGCTTGATGAATGCCGTCAGCACTTCGCCATCGTCCGCGCCTTCGGCGTTGTCCAGCGCACGCGCGTCGCTCCCGATCAATTTGCCGTTGCGAATGAAGAGAATCTGCACGACCGCCTCGCCCTGCTCGCGCGCCAGCGCGATCACATCCTGATCCGCCAGCGTACTGCTGACGGCGCGGTGCTGGCGAGTGATGTATTCGATGGCGCGAAGCTGATCGCGGAGGGCTGCCGCGCGCTCGAAATTCAGGTCGGCGGCGGCGGCGTCCATCTCCGCCGTCAGACGGGCGACCACTGCCTCGCTTTTGCCGCTCAGCACGTCCATCAATTCCTGGATCATGGCGCGGTAGCCCGCCTGATCGACCGCCCCTGTGCACGGCGCGATGCACAGCCCGATGTCGTGAAACAGGCAGGCGCGCGCGTCTTTACCGGTGATCTCGCGGTCGCAGGTCAGATAGGGAAAGGCTTTGCGCAGCGTCTTGAGCGTGTTCTGCACCGCCCACATCGCCACGTAGGGTCCGAAATAGCGCGATCCATCCTGCTCGATCCGCCGCGTCGTCTCGACTTTCGGAAACGGCTGATGCCAGGTGACTTTGATATACGGATAGCGTTTATCGTCCTTCAGCGCGATGTTGAAGCGCGGCTGATGCCGTTTGATCAGCGTCTCCTCAAGGATCAGCGCCCGGACTTCGTTCTCCTCAACGATGAACTCGATGTCCCGAATCTGCTCACGCAGGCGCATCGTCTTGAGGCTGTTTTCGGCGCTCGCGTTGAAGTAACTGCGAACCCGATTGCGCAGCTTCTTCGCCTTGCCGATGTAGATGATCGTCCCGCGCGCGTCCTTCATGATGTAAACGCCTGGCTTGAGCGGCAGATGATCGAGAATCGTCTGAATATGTTCGGATGGCTGGAACCCCATGTTCTGTTTCCGATTGGAAAATGCTAACGGATGTTCCGATTGTATCTGAAAGCGCAGCGCCTATCCAAGCTTTCGATGCCGGCGTCCAGAGCAATCGCATTCAAAAATAGTTTTATGTCTGTTAAGCAGCGCGGTCACTGCTTTATAATCGCGCTTGTTTACTTTCAACACGCGAGGTAACGACTGTCATGTCCCTACGTACTGAACCCGTGCGCCTGATCGCGCCCTACGGCGGCGCGCTGGTCGATCTGCTCATCCCGACTGAAGAACACGAGAGGTTCAAGGCGCACGCTTCGACGTTGCCGTCGATTCAGATTTCAGATCGCGCCGTGTGCGATCTGGAACTGCTGGCGACGGGCGGCTTTTCGCCGCTGGATCGCTTCATGGGTCATGCGGATTACCGGCGGGTGCTGGAGGAGATGCGGCTGGCGGATGGGACGCTGTTCCCGATGCCGATCACGCTGCCGGTCGAGCAGACGCCGGACATTCATTTTGATCGCGAGATCGCGCTGCGCGACAGCCGGAACAACCTGCTGGCGGTCATGACGATTGAGGAGATCTACACCTGGGATCGGGATGAACTGTGCCTGAAAGCGTTCGGCACGCTCGACAGCAAGCATCCGCTGGTGGCGGAGACGGCGCGCTGGGGTAAGCTGAATATCTCCGGTCGGCTGCGCGTGCTGAGTCTGCCGACGCACTACGATTTTCGCGAGCTGCGCCTGACTCCGGCGCAGGTGCGCGAGCGGCTGGCGGCGTTTGGACATGCCAACATCGTTGCGTTTCAGACGCGCAACCCGATGCACCGTGTCCACGAGGAACTGACGCACCGCGCCGCCGCCGCGATCAACGGGGCGCTGCTGCTGCATCCGGTGGTGGGGATGACGCGCCCTGGCGATGTCGATCACTATACCCGCGTGCGCGGCTACAAAGCGGTGATCGAGCGCTATTACGCGCCTGGCACAGCGCTGCTGGCGCTGCTGCCGCTGGCGATGCGGATGGCGGGACCGCGCGAGGCGGTCTGGCACGCGATCATCCGGCGCAATCACGGCGCGACTCATTTCATCGTCGGGCGCGATCACGCCGGTCCGGGCAATGACTCGACGGGCAAGCCGTTCTACGGACCGTATGACGCGCAGGAGATGGTGGCGCAGTATGCGGATGAGATCGGCGTGAAGATGGTTCCGTTCACGGAGCTGGTGTATCTGCCGGATGAGGATCGCTATGAGGAGTCGTCGAAGATACCGCCTGGCGCGCGGACGGCGTCGATCTCCGGCACGCAGGTGCGCGAGGATTATCTGAATCAGGGTCGGCTGCTGCCGGCATGGTTCACACGACCGGAGACGGCGGAAATTCTGGCGGAGACGTATCCGCCGCGCCATCAGCAGGGCGCGTGCATCTGGTTCACCGGCTTGAGCGGGGCGGGCAAGTCCACCACCGCCGAGATTCTGGCGCTTTTGCTGATGGAATATGGTCGGCGGGCGACGGTGCTGGATGGCGATGTGGTGCGGACGCATCTGAGCCGGGGGTTGGGCTTCAGCAAGGCAGACCGCGATACTAACATCCGCCGGATCGGCTTTGTGGCGTCGGAGATCGTCAAGCACGGCGGGATCGCGATCTGCGCGGCGGTCAGCCCGTACCGCGCGACCCGCGATCAGGTGCGGGCGATGATGGAAGAGGGGCATTTCATCGAGGTGTTTGTCGATACGCCGCTGGAGGTCTGCGAGCGGCGCGATGTGAAGGGCATGTATGCCAAGGCGCGGCGCGGGGAGATCACCGGCTTCACCGGCATCGATGATCCGTATGAGCCGCCGCTTGCGCCGGAACTCACGCTTGATACAGTGAACTATACGGCGGAGGAGAACGCCCGCCGGATCGCGGCGTATCTGCTGGAGCAGGGGTTCGTCCGCTAGGGCATTATCTGTCGTTCTCAAGCGCGGCGCTGCTGATGGGCAGCGCGAAGCGGAAGACTCCGCCGCTGCTGCCTGAGGCGCGCGCTTCTGCCCAAATTTTCCCACGGTGCATTTCGACGATTCCCCGTGTCACGGCGAGTCCCAGTCCAGCGCCTTCAATTTTGGTTTTGCGGGCTGTCTCGGCGCGGTAGAAAGGCTGAAAGACCTTCACCGCCTCTTCCGGCGACAAGCCTTTACCCTCATCAGTGATCGTCACCATGACGGCGGGCAGGGTGATATCCGGAGGCGCGGAGGGCGGCAGCGCCTCGGCGCTGTAGATGGCTTCCGTGCTGATGGTGATCTTGCCTTTTTCGGGCGAGTATTTATGCGCGTTGCTGAGCAGATTGTTGATCGTCTGCATGATTCGGTCGATATCGACGTAAACGGGCGGCAGATCGTCGTCAATGTCCATGATCACGCGCTGCTGGCGCGCTTTGAAGCGCATTTCCATGCCGGCGACGGCGTCGATGATGATATCCGCCAGGCGAGCGTCGGTTTTCTTGAGGCGCAGATCGCCCGCGTCGGCGCGGGATAGATCGATAAGGTCGCGGAAGGTGTTGTTGAGGTGGCTCGACTGTGCCAGGATAATTTCGACATACTCCCGCGCCATATCGGGAAGCTGATCGGCGTATTGTTCGAGGATAAATTCGGCAAAACCCCGGATCGAAGTGAGCGGCGTCCGCAGCTCGTGGGAGACGCCGGAAAGGAAGCGCGCGCGCATCTGCATGGCGGTTCGTTCAGCGGTGACATCGTGAAAAGTGTAGATGCGCCCTAAGACCTGGTCGTCCTCATAAACTGGCGCGCTGTACCACTCCATCTCCAGCGGCATTCCGTCTGTCCCGATCCACTGAAAAGCTCCCCGCTGCGTCTGCGGCGCGCTGACCGGCACGGTCAGCCAAGCGGCGCGCAGCTCGGCGCGGACATCTTCGGGCAGGCTCATCAGATCGAGCAAGTCCTTCAGGGCTAAACCCTGCGCGCGCCGCTCCGAGACGGCAAACATGCGCGTGAAACGCTGATTGACGGTCAGCACTGAGCCGCCGCGCGCGCCGGGGAGCGTCATCAGCACACCGTCGGTCACAGCGTCCATGAGCGCAGCGCGCGCCTGCCGGACGCGATCATGCTGCCGGCGCAAGAGCTGTGCCATCGCACTGATGGCGAGAAATTCGCTGACGATGAAATAGCTGCGCAGTTCGCGCTCATTGAATTTGTAGCGCTGACTCGTCCCGATGACTATGACGCCGAGGTTGTAATGCGCTGAGCGCAGCCCGATCAGCGTCATGGCGCGGATGCGTTCCGCGCACAGGAACGTGCGCGCCCGCGGATCGAGCTGCCGCCAGAGCGGGCGCACGCTCTGGAACGTGAGGATGCGGTCGCGCTCAAGCTGGTCGAGCAGCGTGGGGTAATCGCGCAAATACAGCCGGGACCCTGTCCCGACGCCGCTGCCATGCTGACGCGACCATGTGCCAGCGATTTCAAGGTATTCGAAGGGTTCAGGGAGGCTGTTCTCCTGCTGCGGTCCGTAAAGCAGCAGGGCGCAGCTGGTGACATGAGCGCCAAAGAGCGTCATTTGCAGGATGTCGACGACATTCTGCGGAGAACTGTTCTCGGCAATCGCCTGCGCCGCGACCAAGATCGACTGAGCGGTTGCCAGGTTTTCAGCGCGCAGATTGTGGAGGTGGTCATTTTCGAGGACTTTGCCGACTGCGCTGACGAGCATCTGCACGGTGCTGATGCTGTGGGGGATGAAAGCGGAGCGCTGTTTGGAGAGCAGAACCAGCAGCCCGATCACCTGATCGGGCATGAGCAGCGGGAAGGCGAGCGCCGAATGCCAGTGTTCGGACTCCAGATCGACTGCGAAGGGAGCATGGGATGGGCTGCCGGAGGGCTTGATCGCCGCCAGCACATCGCGCAGACGGCGCAGCAGGCGCGCCTCTCCCTGTTCGGAAGGGGCGGGCGCGGCGCTGTCGATTGCCCCCCAGAAAGCGACCCAGCGGGCGCACTTGGCTTCGCGGTTGAAATCGACGACAGCGGCGGCGTCCGCGCCGCTCTGGATGCCGATCTGGGCAAGCAGGTAATTGAGCAGCGCCATGTCATCGCGTCTGAGTGTGTAATCAAGCATCCTCGTTTACGCTGTCCTCGCTCTCGATCGTCAAGCCTTCAAGCGGGCGGATGGTGAACATATAGCCGACGCCGCGCTCAGTGCGGATATAGTGCGGGTGATGCGAGTCGCTTTCGAGCTTACGGCGCAGCCGGTGCATGTGGACGCGCAGGGTATCTTCGTAAACTTCTTCAGTAGGCCAGACACGGGCGATGAGCATCCGGTTTTCGACAACGCGCCCGGCGTGCCGGAGCAGCACGGAGAGCAAGTTGGACTCGGTCGGGGTCAGACCGTCGGATTTGCCGTTCAGTACGATTCGATGGTGGGCGAAATCGATGCTGAGATGATCGTCGATGCGGACGATAGGGGCGCTGGCGTAATCGAGGCTGGGCATCCGCGCCAGCACGACCTGGATACGGGCTTCGAGTTCACGCATTTCGAAGGGTTTGACGATGAAATCTTCGGCGTATTTTCTCAATCCCTGGACGACGGTATCGGTGTCATTGGTCGCGGTGACGAAGATGATCGGCACATCCGCCATCGATTTGAGGCGGGTGCTGAGTTCAAAGCCGTGCATGGTCGGCAGACCGAGATCGATCAGGGCGAGATGGGGCAGCCCGCGCATCTGCACATACTCCAGCGCTTCGGGTCCGTCGCCAAACGTGACGACCTCATAACCATGCAACGATAGATAATCATGGATCAGTTTGTTGATACCTGCATCATCTTCGACGAGGAGAATTTTGGTTTTGCCCATATCCTTAAGCCCTGCTCTTGAAGTATTTCATCATATGGATTGTAATTAATATACATGAACTGTAACTTTTAAACCAGTCCATATTTCTAAAAAAGCGAAAAAAGTCCACTAATGATCGCGATGCAGATCGGCGCTGCGGCTCCATTCGCGCAGCCAGCGGACAGCGTCGGCTTTCCCTTTGTGATTGGCGGCTTCAAGGCGTTCGAGGGCGCGCTGCATGGCAGCCTGCGCTTGAGGATAATTTTTGAGCTGATAGTGCGTCAGCGCCAGGTAGTAGAGGGTTTCGCCGCGATCCTGATCGATGTAGAGGGCGCGGGTGAAGTGGTCGAGCGCCTGCTCCCACTGACCGTCGCGGTAGGCGATGGCTCCAAGCCCATACCGAGCGAGCATTTCATAGGGGAACGCCTTGAGCGCCGCTTCAAAATCGGCGCGAGCGCGGTCTTTTTCGCCGTCCTCGAGATAGACCAGTCCACGCGCCGCCAGCAGCTCCGAGCGTCCGGGCTGGGCAGCGAGCGCGAGATTGAGCAGGTCGAGCGCGGCATCGTAATCGCCTTTGCGATAGGCTTCGAGGGCGCGCTTATAGGCGGCATCGGCTTCATAGCGCGTGAAGCCCAAACGTTGATCCAGACGCGGCATGGCTGTCACCCTGTGGCTGTGGCTCGCAGCTCTATCTTAAAACAGATGTACAATAGCTGCATATGTAAAAATAGGTGATTTTTAAGGATGCGGAGCATGGATTTTGAATTTTCTTCCGAGCAGCGCCAATGGCAGCGGACGGTCGCCGCCTTTTGTCAGGAAAAGCTTAGACCACGCGCGGCGCAGACTGCCGAAAGCGCACAGCTTCCCTGGGATGTGCTGGAGCAGGCGCGCGCGATGGGCTTGCTGAGCATGGACATTCCCGAAGCGCACGGCGGCAGCGAACTGGACGCGCTGAGCGTCGTGCTTGCGCTGGAGGAACTGGGGCGGGCGTGCGGCTCGACAGCGCTGTCGATTGCGGCGCACAACGGGCTGGGGTGCGCGCCCATCGCGCGATGGGGGACAGCGGAACAGCAGGCGCAGTGGTTCCCGCTTTTGCAGTCCGGCAGGCATTTAGGCGCGCTGGCACTGACGGAGCCGGGCGCGGGGTCTGACCTGGCGGGCGGCGTGCAGACGCGCGCCGTCCGCGAGGGGGACGAATGGGTGATCAACGGCTCGAAAGCGTGGATCACCAATGCCGGACTTGCGCCGGTGATCACCGTGCTGGTGCGCACCGATCCTGATGCCGGCACGCACGGCTTCAGCATGATCCTGGTCAACACCGACGCGCCCGGGCTGACGATTCACCCGCCGGAAAAGAAGATGGGGCTGATGGGATCGCCGACGCACATGCTCAGCTTTGACCATGTGCGCGTGCCGGCGTCGCATCTGTTGGGTGAGGAAGGGCGGGGATTTGCTCAGACGATGCAGCTGCTCGACGGCGGACGGATCGGCATCGGCGCGCTGAGCGTCGGGCTGGCGCAGGCGGCGCTGGAGGAGAGCGTGAAATACGCGAGTCAGCGCGCGGCATTCGGCAAGCCGATTGCGCAGCATCAGGCGATCCAGTGGATGCTGGCGGATGCCGCCACCGAGATCGACGCGGCGCGGCTGATGGTGTATCGGGCAGCGTGGCTCAAGGATCGCGGTCTGGAGTACACCAAGCAGGCGGCGATGGCGAAGCTGTTTGCGACCGAGATGGCTGAGCGCGTCTGCCACCACGCGATACAGATACATGGCAGTTACGGTTACAGCCGGGAATTCCCGGTTGAGCGGCTGTACCGCGATCAGCGGCTGATGACGATCGGCGAAGGGACGAGCGAAATTCAGCGCTTAGTGATCGCCCGCCGCGTGCTGGCGGAGGCGGGGCGGTAGACCAGTGAGGCGGGAAGCCGCGCTCGCCTCACTGGCAAGCTTTTATTGTGACCCGTTCTGACTGACTTCGGTCAGACGCGCCAGGCGCGCGATGTCGCTAACCAGCGAGGTCACTTCCATCGGCACGACGAACTTGGTCGACGGGCTGGTGCCGATTTCGCGCAGCGTATCCAGATACTGCAGCATCATCGTCTTTTCATCGAGTTTCTGCGCTTCCCTGAGCAGCGCCTGCAAGGCGGCGGCGCGACCCTGCGCCTGCAAGAGCTGCGCCTGACGCTCACCTTCGGCGCGCAGGACGGCGGCTTCGCGCTCGCCTTCAGCGCGCAGGATTTCAGCGCGCTTCTGCCCTTCTGCCGCAGCAATAGCGGCTTCGCGCTCACCGTCGGCGCGGGTGACCAGCGCACGGCGGTCGCGTTCGGCGCTCATCTGACGGTTCATCGCTTCGCGGATTTCGCGCGGCGGCTCCACTTCGCGAATTTCCACCCGCGTGATCTTCAGCCCCCAGCGCTCAGTCACTTCATCGAGCTTGACGCGCAGCGTGTCGTTGATCTGCTCGCGCTTGGCAAGCACATCGTCGAGTTCGATGTCACCGATCACGGCGCGCAGCGTCGTGGCGGCGAGATTGAGCGACGCCACCACAACATTTTCGACCTCCAGCACCGCCAGCTTGGGATTGACGACGCGGTAATAGACCAGAAAATCGATGTCGATGCTGGTGTTATCGCGGGAAATAGCGGTCTGGCGCGGGATTTCGAGAAAACGCTCGCGCAGATCGACTTTTTTCGCGGTTTCCAGAAATGGGATAACAACGGTGATGCCAGGTCCGCGCGTGCCGGCGTATTTACCGAGCGCCAGCACGACCAGGCGCTCATATTCGGGCATGACGCGGAAGGTGTTGAACAGCATGATGACCAAGATCAGGATCAGGACAGTGAGGATCAGACCTTCCATGAGGGTTCAAGTCTCCCTTATCTGACATCTGACTCAACTAATTGAGATGCTCATCGGCAGAAATTTCCGTACGTTTCTGTTTGACTGGCTCGACCAGCAGCGTCAAGCCATCGCGTTCGACCACGACAATCTCCGCACCTTCGGTCAGCAGAGTATCGCTGCTGCTGGCGCGGGCTGTCCACAACTCACCCTGAACGTAGACCGTGCCGACCGGATTGAGCGCCCGATGCACATAGCCTCTCATGCCGACAATCGGCTGATCGTCAAGCATGGCAGGATGCGCTCTTTGATGTTCGATAGTGGGAAGCAGCGCAAACCGTTGAAAAATTAGACCAGCGCTCGTCATCAATAGAATGACAGCCGGCGAAATCGCCATGCCGGTGAAGAGAAACGACGCCGCAACGGCTGCCAGGATCATTCCACCGACCGCAATCCATTCATACTGTCGCCCGAAAAATGGGGTTACCAATGCGCTCAACATTCCGCTCACGACAAGCACCGCCGCGCCCCAGTTGGTTGGCATGGAGATCAGTAGGGCAACAGCGATAATGCTCACCACCAGCGCCAACACCTCAAACATGCCCGTCCCCGGGAAATGGATTGCCGAGATAACCAACCAGAGACTCGCCAGCAGCACTAGATAAGCGATGTTAGCATCGAGCATCGCTCCTCCTTTCGACCATATCTGAATGCAGGGCGCTAACAGCCATCCCGCTCTTGTTCTTTTATTATGCATCATTATACATCCGGTTGCCGCTGAATGATCCCCTATTGATTGGGAGATAAAGCTCTACCAATCTTCCATGCTGGTCTGATGGTGAAACTTTGCAAGCCGTTTATAATCATTACTTAATCCATGTAACAAAAATCATGATTACCCGACGTGGAGGCAAAGGTGCAGAGTGCAGATAAACAGCATGACAGCGGCAGCATTGCACATTAACGCGGATCGGCTGCACGCCGACTTTGAAGAGCTGGCGGCAATCGGCGGCACACCGGAACACGGAGTCAATCGGCTGGCGCTGTCGCTTGAAGACATTCAGGCGCGGGCATGGTTTGCCGACAAACTGGATGCGGCAGGCTTGAGCATTCGCGATGACGACGCGGCGAATCTGAGCGGCGTGCTGCCTGCGCTTGATCCGGAGGCGAAAACGCTGCTGATCGGCTCGCACTTGGACAGCGTGCCGAATGGGGGGCGCTATGACGGCGCGCTGGGCGTGCTGGCGGGGCTGGAAGTGCTGCGGACGATTAAGGAGGCGGAGCTGGCGCTGCCGTTTCATCTGGAAGTGATCGACTTTACGGATGATGAGGGCTGTTGGAAATCGCTGTTTGGCGCGCGCGCCTTTGGCGGGATGTTCACGCCGCGCGACGTGATCGACATCATCGCTAACAACGGGTCATTTGTAGCGGCGCTGCGGCGCGCCGGGGTGATCAATCCGCGCGCGGTGCTGTCGGCGCGGCGCGATCCGGCGCAGCTGGCGGGCTATCTGGAGCTGCATATTGAGCAGGGGCAGCGGCTGGAGCGCGAGGGGATTCAGATTGGCGTGGTGACCGGTATTGTCGGGCGCAAGCGCTATGATGTGACGTTTTATGGGCAGGCGGGGCATTCCGGCACGACAGACATGTATAAGCGGCGGGACGCGCTGCGGGGGGCGGCGCAATTCATCGTCCGGGCGCACGATCTGGTGCGCGAGCGGTTCGGGGATGGGATTTTCAACTGCGGCGACATTACTGTGAAACCCGGCATGTTCAACATCATCCCGTCGGAAGCGCGGCTGGTGGTCGAGATTCGGCACGTCGATGAGCAGCTGATGGCGGACATGGAGCGCGAGATCATCAGCATCGCCAAGCAGTGCGCGGCGTCAACTGGGTTGGAGCGCGAGCCGACCTTCACGGTGGTGACGCACATGCCGGCGGCGAAGATGGAGGATAGCTTGATCCGCGCCTTCGAAGACTCGTGTCAGCGGCTTGGAGTGAGCCACAAGCGCTTGGTCAGCTATGCCGGACATTCCTCACAGATTCTCAGCCAGATCATGCCCTGCGGCATGATTTTCATTCCTTCGGTCGGCGGGATCAGCCACCATCCGAGCGAATTCAGCCGCTGGGAGGATGTGGTCAGCGGCGCGAACGTGCTGCTGCACACCACGCTGGCGCTGGGAGGCGTCAGCACAAGCTAGCGCCGCTTCCGCAGGCTGCGCAGTTTCAGGCGGATGGGCGTCGGCACGATGCTGCGATAAACGCGGCGCGCCGCGAGTTCGACGACTGGGCGTGGCATGTCCGCAATTTCCCGTTGGAGCGCTTCGAGCTGCTGATGCAGGGCGCGGTTTTCAGTGTTCAAGGCGAGCAACTGACTACCAAGCCGCTCAACTTCCTGCTGGGCAGAGAGCAGCTCGCTTTCATGCGCCTGTCGTAGTTCAATCGCCTGGATCAAGGCGGCGCGGCGGCGCTGCTCGGCGTAATACTGCTCAATCCAGCTTTCATTGAGCGCGTCCGCCTGCTTATGAATGGTCGGGGTAGGCGGGACATAGGTCGGCGGCAGATCGATCTTCAGATAGCGCAGCACATCGGTGATCGTGTCTTCAAAGCGCTCGGCGAATTCTTCATAGACGAGCGTGAGCGGCTCGATGCCGCTGGCGGCGAAAAAATCGCGCCAGTGCTGCTCGGCTTTGAGCAGGTTCCAGTATTCTCGCTCGATCCAGTCGAAATCAAAATAGGGCTGCTGGGCGGGCGTGGTCTGCTCAGCGAAGATGTCCACCCATATCTGCCAGACCTGGGTTTGCAGGGCGCGCACCATCGACACCGCCTGGCGGACTTTGTCGCGGCGGGTGATGAAGATGTAGCGTGGGTGATAGAAGAGGCGAGCCAATTGCTCATGGCGCGGTTTGCCCATCAATTCGGGAATGCTGTTCAGGTAGATCGAGAAGCAGTTGTCCATGTGATCCCACATGATTTTTGCGCCAAACACGCCGGCGACCGTCCGCGCCTGGATCACACCCTGAACATACTCGGTGAAGCTGCCTGCTTTGAAGCCAAGCCGCTCCGTCCAGGTGAAAAAGTCGCGCACTTGGAAATATTCATCCGGTCGGCCTGCCAATTGAGTGCGGGTTAAGCCGTAGCTGAGCAGGTAACTGCCGCTGCGCGGAGTTGCGCAGATCAGATAGGTTTTTTCAGGGATCATCATGCCTTCTTAATTTTGTGAATGCCAACTTTCAATAGCTTTCAATAATAAGTCATCTGAAGCGCCTCAAACAACCTGACTCTTGTTCGCGGATCGCCCGTTTGGACTGGACAGATGCGGCGGGAGTTTATACGATTGGATGAATTATTGCTCGACATGAGTGTTGAGGTTGTGTCTATGCTGCGGCGCTTCGGTTTATCGATCTGTCTGCTGTTCACGGGGCTTGGAGCTGCCAGCGCGCAGTCGGTTGCCAATGTCAGTGCGCCGCTGCGCTACGATCCGACGGTCTGCTACGAACACATTGACGGGAGTGAACTCAGTCCCGCATGCCGCCAGATGATCGAAGCGTTTCCGCGACCGGCGGTGTTCAATGTGCCGCAGGATGGGTATACGCTCGATACCTACAGCTTTTGGCGTGTCGGGCCGGATGCTGTCCCGACCTACGATTCGCCAGGTGGGAATGTGGTTGGGGAGATTGGGCGCGGCTTCAACTTCGTCCGCGCGATCGATCTGAGCGTCGATGGCTGGCTGCAGATCGAGGGCGGGCGCTGGATTCCGCGCGATACAGCGACGTATGCGCAGCCATCGTTTTTCACTGGCGTGCAGATCACCAACGGCTTGGAGTATCCGTTTGCGTGGGTGCTGGACATGAGCCGGATCGCCGTCTCAACCGAACCCGGCGGAGCGTGGAACGCCAGCACTGGGCGCTTTTTACAGCGCTATGAGCGCGTTAATATATTTTCGGTTGCGTATGATGATGCCGGCTGGCGTTGGTACATGATCGGACCCAATCACTGGGTTGAGCAGCGGTTTGTCGCCAAAGTGCAGCGGATTGAGCGCCCGGAGGGGGTGAGCGGGCGCTGGGTCGCGATTGATCTATATGAGCAGACGCTGGTCGCATATGAGAATGATACGCCGGTGTTTGCGACGCTGGTCAGCACGGGGCGGCAGCTGACGCCGACCAACGAAGGCTTGTTCAATGTATGGGCAGCGCTGCCGCGCGACCGGATGGCGAGCGCAGCGGGCGCGCCGAGCGCGTATGCGCTGCAAAGCGTCCCGTGGGTGATGTATTTTGACAATTCGATCAGCCTGCATGGGACGTACTGGCACGACATGTTCGGGTATCGGCACAGCCGAGGCTGCGTCAATCTCTCGATCAGCGATGCCAAATGGCTGTTCGACTGGTTCAGCAGCGATCCGAACAACCAGGGGGGCGAGATGAATAATTTCGTCTATGTGTGGAGTTCGGGCGAATACGGCAGGACTGCCAGCGGGGTTTAGTTTTCGACCGGGTTATTTGAGAAGCGGTCGCGAAACGAGGAGCTTTCGCGACCGCTTTTGCTGGCTCACGAATACGGAATGATCAAGGTCGTGCCGTAGTAAATCCGGTCAGGGTTGTAGATGTGGTTAGCGCGGGCAATCGACTGAATGCTGACGCCGTAGCGGGCGGCAATGGCGGAGAGCGTCTCGCCAGGCTGGACGATGTGATAGCGGACAGTTCCGGGCGGCTGATGCGGCTGCGACGGCGGGCTAACAGGCGCGAACGGCACAAACACGCTGCCATCTTGCGGCGACGTGCTGCGCACCGGCACGCTGGTGATGATATAGCGCGTCTCGACCCAGCCGACCGTGCCATCGTCAAGGCGAATCTGCGCCCAGAGCGAATTATAGTTGCGCCCGAGCAGCTGGAAGGGCGTGTTCAGCCCGACGGTGCGGATGACCGCATTTTCAGTGCTGGGTCCGCTGCGCAAATCGAGCGTGAAGGCGTTCGAGCGTCCAGTTGGGGTGATATCCGAGGCAATCGGCTGATCGGTGATCGGCAGGCGGCTGGTAGGATACTGGGTGAACAGGTAGTTGACATTGACCCAGCCGGTCAGCCCGTTGGTGAGCTGGATGAGAATCCAGTTGCCCTGGCTGTTACGAGCGATCATCGGCACGCCGAAGCCGAAAGGCAGAGTCGCAATCGAGCCATACTGCATCCCTGGACCGGAGCGGACGTTCAGGCTGCCCGTGTTCACCGATGCGACGGGCATATCCTGAGCAAAGCTGGGCGCGGCGGCGGCGAACAGGCAGACGAGCGCAAGGCACATTAAAATGAAACGGGCGCGCATGAGGTTCCCTTTCTAGAGCAGCACGATTTTCTTAACAGGATAACGGCAACAGCGCTGGAGCGCAACAGACGCAGGACAAAAATCCCCACTTGTGATCCGAATTTGAATCCGCTAATGTAGCCTATGATCAGATCGGCGGATTGCAAAAGCCATGCCAGAACTACGACAGCGCTTGGATGATCTGCGGCGGCGCATTCGTGTCCTCACCGATGAGGCTGACTCGGGATCAGTGGCGGAGCTGGAGCGCCAGGCGCGTTCACTGCTGACGGACGCGAAAAACACCCTTTACGAAAGTGAAGCGCAGGCACTGTTTGCGGAGCTGGCGCGGATGAGCGCGCCCGCCGTGGATGCAGATGTATCGGTGCGCGGACTGGTGCGGCGAGCGCGGATACGCATTGAGATCGCGGGCGACGATGAGGACATTGACGAAGCCATCGATATTCTCGCGCAGGCGCTCGAACTGAGTCCGCAGGATGCGGATGTGGCGGCGCTGCTGGATGAAGCCGCGCGGCACAATGAGCAGGCGGCGCGGCGGGTTCAGGACTTATTCGCGCGTCACGGCGTGTGGCGTCCGCAGGCGAACGGCGCTGATGAGTCCGAAAAGCGCGCTGCGCCCCCGCCGGCAGCGCCAAAGCCAGACAGCCCATCTGCGGGCTACATTGCGCCGCCCAGCCCGCCGAAAACCGCTTACGAATCGACCCGCGAGGCACTGCGCGAAGCCGCCCACGATCCCGCGCCTGAGCCGCCGCGCGATCCGGTTCCGCAGCGCCGTTCGCCTGGGACATTCCTGTCATCCGGTGGCGACTCGGCGCTGGACAGCGCGCTGTCCGAACTAGCACAAGCGTATTACGCAGGCGATTACCCGCTGGTGGTCGATCTCGCTAACCGAATTCTCAATCAGAGTCCGGGCAACACAACGGCGCTGGACTACCGCCAGAAAGCCGAAGATAACTTGATTCGCGGCGTCGTGCCGGATCATCGCATCCCGTTTGAGGCGCGAGTCGCCTATAACCGCGCGAATTCGCTGGTGCGCGCCGGCAACTATGATGAAGCGGAGCGGCTCTACCGCGAGGCCCGCGATGCCGCTGAGCGCAGCGGCATTCTGTCATGGAAGGACGCGGAGCAGGCGCTTTTAGACATTCAGGATTTGGCGCTGGCGCGCGAACTGCTGCTCGAAGGCGACCGCCTGATGGGGGCGGATAACTGGCAGGAAGCGCTGCGCAAATATGAGGGGGCGCTGCGGGTTGTCCCCAACGATCCGCAGGCAGAGGATCGCATCGATAAGCTGCGCCGCATCCAGCAGGAGACCGAGGCGGTCAGCGTGCAGATGAGCATGTTGAGCGGCGCGCTGTCCGATCAGGCGTCGCAGCTTCAGAATATCATCGGCGCGGTGACGCGGCTGCGCCAATCTTTGCCCAACAGCCAGCGGCTCGCGTCGCTGGCGGCGGACGCCAATAACCGGCTGAACGCGATCAAGACGCAGTTGGTCGATCAGGCGGAGGCGCTGCTGCGGCGCGCCGGCAGCGCGCCTGGTCTGGATGAGCGGCTGACGCTGACCAATGACGCGCTCCAGCAGCTTGAGCTGGCGGTCAAGCTCGATCCGGGTGATGCCGAGCTGTCGAGCCGCGCGCAGGAGGCGCGCTCGAACGCCTCCGATATGCAGCGCGCCCGTCAGGTGATCGAGCGCGCCGCCGCGCTGATCGCCCAGAACTACGACAATGATCTGCTGCAAGCGCGGTCGATGCTGGTCGGCTTGCTCCATTATGCGCAGGACAGCCGCTATCGCGCGGTGGTCGGCGAATTGTTGAGCCGCTATCTCGAACGGGCGAATGCAGCTGTCGATGAGAACGACTATGTTGAGGCGGATGCGCTGCTGCAAACGATGCGCGAGGAGCCGTTCAACATCCTGGGTCGGCGCTCCGAGGTAACGCGGCTGGAGAACAGCGTGCGCGAACTCAAACAGCGCACACGCCTGCGCAACGGCGGCATTGTCGGCGGCGGGATCATCATCATCCTGCTGTTCATCCTGCTGACGCGCGGAACCTGGCAGCCGGCGCTCTTCCCGCCGCCGACGGAGACGCCCACCGCGACCTTTACGCCGTCGGACACGCCGACGCCATCGGACACGCCGACGCCGTCCAATACGCCGACGCCGTCCAATACGCCAACGCCGTCCAACACGCCAACCGAGACGTGGACGCCGTCGCCGACTGTCACGCCGTCGTTCACGTGGACGCCGTCGCATACGCCGACGCACACGATCACCCCCTCGGAGACGCCGCGCCCCACTGAGACGCCGACGCCAACTTGGACGCCTTCCGTCACGCCGACGCCGACGATCACCCCGACGCTAGAGACGCTCTGCACGGTGATCACGCGCCAGAGCATCAATGTGCGGGCGCGCCCGTCAGCGGGGCAGACGCCGATCATCGCGCAGCTTCCGAGCGCGACAGTGATGCGGGTGTTGGGCGTCGAAGTTGGGCTGAATGACGGCTTGCTCTGGTATCGCATTGAAGCCGACGTTGCCGGGGCATTCATTCGCAATGGCTATGTCCGTTCGGACACAGTGGCGGAGGTCACGCCCTGCCCATCATTCTGAAAAGAGTGGGGCGATCCTGCAGGATCGCCCTTTTTTATATCTCATGTCAGCGCTAATAAGGATCATTCACGATGTCAGCTTATGTGCTTTCGCTCGATCAGGGGACGACTTCATCGCGCGCCATCCTGTTCGATCATGCTGGCGCGGTGGTCGCGGTCGCGCAGCAGGAATTTCCCCAGATTTACCCCGAACCCGGCTGGGTCGAGCATGACCCAGAAGCCATCTGGCGCTCGCAGGTCGACTCGGCGCGGGCGGCGCTGCACAGGGCGAATATCACCGCCAGCGAGATCGCCGTCATCGGCATCACCCATCAGCGCGAGACGACCGTGATCTGGGATCGGGCGACAGGCGAGCCGATCTACAATGCGATTGTCTGGCAGTGCCGGCGCACCGCGCCGCTCTGTGAGCAGTTGAAAGCGGAGGGCTTCGACAGCGTGATCGCTGCCAGAACGGGCTTGGTCACGGATGCCTATTTCAGCGGGACGAAGGTCGCGTGGCTGCTGGACAATGTATCTGGGGCGCGGGAACGCGCCGAACGCGGCGAACTGGCATTCGGCACGATTGATACCTTCCTGATCTGGCGGCTGACTCAGGGGCGCGTCCACGCGACGGATGTCAGCAATGCCAGCCGGACGATGCTGTATGACATTCGCGCTGGCGACTGGTCGGATGAGATTCTGGCGCGGCTGAACATCCCGCGCGCGATCCTGCCGCAGGTGATGCCGTCGAGCGCGGTTTACGGCGAGACCGATCTGCTGCACATGTCGATCCCGATTGCGGGCGTCGCGGGCGATCAGCAGGCGGCGGCGTTTGGACAGAGTTGTTTTGAGGCGGGGACGGCGAAGAATACGTATGGCACGGGCTGTTTCATGCTGATGAATGTCGGCGGGCTGGCTGTGCCATCGAAGGCGAATCTGCTGACGACGGTGGCATGGAAGCTGGGCGATCAGCCGACGCAGTATGCGCTTGAAGGCAGCGTGTTCATCGCAGGCGCGGCGGTGCAGTGGCTGCGGGATGAGCTGGGGCTGATTCGGCACGCCTCGGAGTCGCAGGTATTGGCGGAAAGCCTCGCGGACAGCGGCGGCGTGTATGTCGTGCCGGCGTTTGTCGGGCTGGGCGCGCCGCACTGGGATCAGTTCGCGCGCGGGGCAGTGCTGGGCTTGACGCGCGGAACGGGGCGCGCGCATATCGTCCGGGCGGCGCTCGAAGCGGTCGCTTACCAGACGCGCGATGTGGCGGAGGCGATGCACGCCGACAGCGGGATCGATCTCAAGGCACTGCGCGTCGATGGCGGGATGGTCAGCAACGACTTCCTGATGCAGTTTCAGGCGGACATTTTAGGGACAGCGGTGCAGCGTCCGGCAGTGACGGAGACGACAGCGCTCGGCGCGGCGTATCTGGCGGGGCTGGCGGTCGGGTTTTGGGCATCGCCGGAGGAACTCAAGCGGCAGTGGCGCGTTGAGCGCGAATTTGCGCCGCGCATGTCCGCCGATCAGCGCGAGTCGCTGTACGCGGGTTGGAAGAAGGCGGTCGAGCGCGCCAAAAACTGGGCGTGACGTTTGAAAAGATGCAGCAAGCCCATACGTTCAGCGCCGGCGGCATCGCATCAGCGGCGGATGACCTCGCGCAGGCGGATCAAGCCGTCCGGCGCGACCGATGCCGCCACGCCCGGCGAGAGCGGAAAGGCGATCTGCGGATGCACCAGCGGGATCGCGCTGTCGTCAGCGCCGGAGGTGTCGCGCAGGGCTGAAAAATCCTGTGTTTCGACCGTCAGCGCGCCAATTTCCGCCAATTCACCATCAATCCCGACAGCGCGCAGAAACGCGATGACCAGTTCGGCGATGCTGCGTTCCCATGACGCTGTCCCGCCGATGGTCAGGCGCAGCGCCGACGCGCCCGCATTATTCAGCAGCGCCAGGGCGGACGCGCGGTCATAGTCAGGCGGGGTGATCGCCGGGTCATGATCGGGATAGCCCGGCGGCGCGATCTGTCCCGCTGCACCTGCGAAGCCGCTGTACACGATCTGCGCGATGAAGCGGCGATCCATCGCCAGACTGAGCGCCCGCCGCACTTCCGGCGCGTCCAAAAGCGGCTCCGCGGATGCATTCAGCCGAATCATCACGCACGTCCCATCTGCCCGCGCCGCCACCGGATAAATGCGGGCGATTCCGGCGAGAAATTCTGTTGGTGTCTCGGCGAGGATGTCGGCTTCGCCGCGCTGAAGCGCGCCCAACATGCGCTGCGGGTCGTCGATGGCGATCAGGCGGGCTGACTCGATCCCCGCAATGCTGCGCCAGCTTTCCGGGAAGGCGATCAGGTCAAGGTAGCGGTTAGGGCGATATTCCCCCGCCAGATACGCCCCCGTGCCGACAGCGCGATAGCGCAGGCTGTCCGATCTTGGCGCGGCAATTGGCAGATGAGCCAGCCGGCGCAGCAGGAGCGGATCGGCTGCGCGGGTGACGATGCGGACGGTGCGCGCGTTGAGCGCCTGCGCGCCGATGATGCCGCCCATCAGGGCGCGCACGGCGGCGCGAGTCGGGTCGGCGGTCAGGATGCGCTCGACGTTGAAGACCACCGCGTCCGCATCGAACGGTGTCCCATCGTGAAAGGTCACATCGTCGCGCAGCGCGAAGGTCGCGCCCGTTTCATCCAGTGTCCAGGACTGCGCTAGGGCGGGCTGGATGGCGCTGTTTTCGCCGTACTCGACCAGCGTGTCGAACACCTGGCGGATGACCAGCCAGTCGCGCCGCCCTGCCGCCATGTGCGGATCGAGCGAGGCGGTTAGGGCGGGCATGGCAATCGTCAGCGGTGGACGGGCGATTTGCAATCGGGGGAGGAATATCAGCCCTGCCGCTGTTCCGGCAAGGAATTGGCGGCGCGAAATCGAGCGCATTGAATGAGCCTAAATCCCAATCAGAAACTCAAGTTGCCAAATGATACCACGTCGCTTGCGATCTGAGTAAAACAGTGGTTAAATTCAGGTGTTGATCAACGCATACCTGATAATGAACCGAGGTATCACTATGGAAGTCCTCGCCAAGCCCGCTGCTTCAACGCCTGAAACCCGACCGCCGTTGAGCAAAGCATGGCTTGAACCGCGTCTGGTGATCGTGACGCTGGCGGCGCTGCTGATCGGCGCATGGCTCAGCGCAAATGAGGCGGAGCGCTGGCTGATCACAGCGGTATATGCGGTAGGGTATGTTTCCGGCGGCTTGTACGGCACGCTTGAAGTGCTGCACGGGCTGCGGATTATCAAGCCGGCAGCGGGTGAACACGATGAGAGCAAGATCGTCATCAACGTTGACCTGCTGATGATCCTGGCGGCGCTGGGCGCGGCGCTGATCGATCAGTGGGCGGAGGGCGCGCTGCTGCTGTTTCTGTTCAGCCTGAGCAATGTTTTGCAGGATTACGCCATCGGGCGCAGTCGTCAGGCGATCAAGAGCCTGATGAAGCTTTACCCATCCGAAGCGAAGGTGCGGCGCGAGAATGGCGTGGTGACGGTCGGAGTGGAGCAGATTCGCGCGGGCGATGTGCTGCTGATCGAGCCGGGCGAGCGGATTCCGGTCGATGGGGTGATCGCGGCGGGCGTTTCCACAGTCGATCAGTCGCCGATCACGGGCGAGTCGATGCCGATTGAGAAAGCGCCAGGGGACACGGTGTTCGCCGGGACGCTCAATCAGCAGGGGGCGCTCGATGTCAGGGCGTCGGCGGGCGCGTCGGACACGGTGCTGGCGCGGATCATCCGGCTGGTCGAGCAGGCGCAGGACAGTAAAGCGCCGACGGAGCGCTTTCTGGAGGTCTTTGAGCAGCGCTACGCCAAGGTGATCCTGAGCGCGGTCGGGCTGTTCATCGTCCTGCCGCCGCTGCTCTTTGGCGCGGACTTTCAGAGCAATTTCTATCGGGCGATGGTGCTGATGACGGTCGCCAGCCCGTGCGCACTGGTGATCAGCACGCCGGCTGCCTTCATCAGCGCGATCGCGGCGGCGGCGCGCGGCGGCGTGCTGTTCAAGGGCGGCGCGTATATCGAGGGGCTGGCGGCGATCAAGGCGGTGGCGTTCGACAAAACCGGCACACTGACGCTCGGCAAGCCGACGGTGACCGATGTTGTGCCGTTGGGGATCAGTCAGGGCGAATTGATCCAGATCGCGGCGTCGGCGGAGATGCGCTCAGAGCATCCGCTGGCAAAAGCGGTTGTGAAGGCGGCGGAAGACGCGCCGCTGACCGAGCCAACCGCATTTCATGCACTTATGGGGCGCGGAGTCAGCGCCACAGTGGACGGACACGAGATCGAGATCGGCAGCCCAACTCATCTCGGCGCAGACCTGCCCGCCGCTTTGAATGAGGAGCGGATGCGCCTGGAACACGAGGGCAAGACGGTGATGCTGGTCAAACGCGATGGCGCGCATATCGGCTTGATCGCGCTGTCGGATCAGCTCCGCCCAGAAGCACCAGCGGTCGTGCAGGCGCTGAAAGCGCAGGGGATTCAGGTCGCCATGCTGACCGGGGACAATGCGCGGGTCGCTGAGGCGGCTGCGAGACAGGCAGGTGTAGATCGAGTCTACGCTGAGCTGATGCCCGATGACAAAGTGACGATAGTGCAGCGGCTCGCGTCCGAGGTGGGCGCGGTGGCGATGATCGGCGACGGCGTGAATGATGCGCCGGCACTGGCGACCGCGCAGATCGGCGTCGCGATGGGCGCGGCGGGTACGGATGTGGCGTTGGAGACGGCGGATGTGGTGCTGATGGGCGACCGGCTGCCGCTGATCCCATACGCGATTGCGCTGAGCAAGAAAGCCCGCCGCGTCGTCTGGCAGAATATCACGTTTTCGCTGCTGGTGATCGGGATGCTGATCGCGGGGGTGTTTCTGGTCGAGCTGCCGCTGCCGCTCGGCGTGCTGGGTCATGAGGGCAGCACGGTGATCGTGGTCATGAACGGGCTGACTCAACTGCTGCTGCTGCCGGCGCTGCGTAAGCAGTAGCAATCAGGGATGAGGGGGAAAGTAGCTGCTTTTCCTCATCACTCATTCCTCGCACCTCATTACTTTTCCTCTGTATCAAGCGTGTGTTAAATCACAACGTTTGTTTGAATTTCAGTGTATAATGTGGTAGATCGTGAAAAAAGGCGCGTTCAAGGGTGCAAACGTGACCAGTTCTGCCGCGCAAAGTCGGGTTTTGCTGCTCAATGGGCATACATGGGAACCGCTGTCCGTCATCTCTGTGCAGCGCGCGATTAATCTGGTGCTGTCGGAGAAGGCGTTCGTCATAGAACAATCGGGGCATTTTCTGCGCACGGTGCGCGAGAAATTCCCGGTTCCGTCGGTGATCGCGCTGCGGACGTATATCAATGTCCCGCGCCGCCACGCGCATTGGAGTCGGCGCGGCGTGCTGGTTCGGGACGGCTACACGTGTATCTACTGCGGCGTGACGCCGGGAACGGTGGTTCGCGGCAAAGTTCTCTCCAAGAGCGATTTCACTGTCGATCACATCGTCCCCAAGTCGCGGGGCGGCAAGGATCAATGGGTGAACACCGCCTGCGCCTGCTACACCTGCAATCACCGCAAGGGCGACAAGATGCCCAATGAAGCGGGGATGAAGCTGCTCTGGGAGCCGAAAACGCCCCGGACGAGCTATCTGGTGGTAGCCATCGGGAGCGGCGTCGACGCCTGGAGGCGCTACATCGAGTACTGAAAAGCGCGGCATCGGGTTCTGGTGTGCGCTTTTTTTATGAATAAACACACTGCGCGGCTGATGGGTTTGTATCTCTCGGTCCCCATTACATCCGTCTCTCTGTTTAGGTGAAGTGTTTGAAACATCTCATCCCCCTTCTGTTTCTGCTCTTGATCGCAATCTGGGTGATCGCGGTGGTGGTCGTGATCAGCCGTGTGCCTGCTCTTTGAGTCAGCGGCGGGAAACCGTCGGGCAGTCAGCCTCAGTGCGCTGCTTCAATTCGTCGTACAATAGTAGCGATTGATGAAAAAATTGTAACATCGGAGCGTCTACCATGCGCCGCCTTCTGCTGCTGCTGACTCTGCTCACTGCGCTGATCGGCGTTGTGCCAAGCGCCAGCGCCGCCAGCTATGTCTTTGCCAACACACTCAGCATCTCGATCCCGACATTTGGCGCGGCAAGCCCGTATCCATCGCTGATCAACGTCACCAATGCGACAGGGGTGATCACCGACCTCAACGTGACTCTGCTGGGGATCAATCATTATTTCCCTGACGATCTCGATATTCTGGTGAAAAGCCCAAGCGGAAACGCGGTGCTGCTGATGTCGGATGCATGCGGGGCGAATCTGATGCTGGGGGTCAATCTGACGTTTGACGATCAAGCGGCATCGTTCCTATCCAACAGCGGCGCGTGTTTCAGCGGGACGTATAAGCCAACCGACTACACGGATACGCCGAACACGTTCCCGCCGCCCGCGCCGAACGTCTACAGCTTCACGCTGAGCGCCTTTAACGGCATGAATCCCAACGGGGTGTGGGAGCTTTACGTCTATGACGATACCTTCAGCAGCCCAAATGTGGGGGCGATCAGCGGCGGCTGGCGGCTGGAGTTCACAACCGCGATCACAATTCCGACCAGCGGCAGCGCCAGTCCGTTCCCATCGCGCCGCACGTACAGCGGCATCAGCGGCTCGATTGCCGATGTCAATCTGCGGCTGAATGGACTGACGCACAGCCGCCCCGACGATCTGGACATCATGCTCAAATCCCCTGACGGGCAGACGGTCATGGTGATGTCGGATGCGTGCGGTCTGACGCCGCTCTCGAACGCTGTGATCACGCTCAACGACGAAGCCGCCGCGCCGCTGCCGAATGGGGGCGCGTGCGGGACGGGCGAATATCGTCCGATGAACTATCTCGATGAAGGCGCGGAGAATTTCGGCGCGCCCGCGCCGCTGGGTCCGTACTGGGGAGCGCTGAGCGCGTTTGACGGTGGTCATCCCAACGGCACATGGGAGCTGTATATCCGCGACGATGAAGCAGGCTTCAGCGGCTGGCTGAACGACTGGGACTTAACGATCACCACCACGCCGACTCCGCCGAATCTGCTCAATAATCCCAGCTTCAGCGGCGCGCTGGGGAATGGCAACGGCAACTGGGGCGTGTTCGGGCAGATCACATGGCAGGTCAGCGGCGGCGTGTTTGAGTTCTATCGCAGCGGCGCGAGCGCAGGGGTTCTCCAGCGCACCGGAGCGGCGATCCCGTCCGGCGGCGTTTTGCACGCCAGCTTCCAACTGGGCAACAGCAGCAGCGTCCGCAAGCGCGCGGCGATCCTGCTGCATGACTCGGACTTCAGCGATCTGGCATTCTGCACGTTCTGGATTCCGCCGAACGCGCCGATGCGCACCTTCACCATCCTGACCCATACAACGCGCGCGTGGACGAACGCGACATTCTCGCTCTACGCCTCCAACAACGACGGCTTGCCATGGCTGCAGTTCGACAACGCCAGCCTGCAATACTTCCCGACGTTTAACCGCGCCGAGACGCTGTGCATCGATCCGCTCGCGCCGCCGTCCACTGGGACGTTCTCCAGCGCCAATCTGGTCGCCAATCCGAATTTCAACACTTTCCCGATTGCGCCCTGGACGACTTTCTGGAGTCTGACCTGGCAGTGGTCGAGCGGGGTGTTCGAGTTCTACAGCACCGCCGATCCAGTTGGACTGATCGAGCAGAACACGCCGACCGCAACGCCGATCGGGTCGGCGCTCGAAGCGAGCTTCCTGCTCGGCAACAGCAGCACGCAGCGCAAGCGCGTCACCGTGCTGATCCGGCGCGGGGATTGGACTGACCTGCAAGCCTGCACGTTCTGGCTCGCGCCCAACAGCCCGCTTCAGCCGTATCTGATGCGGACATTCGCCGGGAGCGCGTGGAACGCGACCAGCATCACCTTCTACGCTTCAACGGTCACGACGCAAGGCTGGACGCGGCTGGACAACGTGTTTTTGCGCCAGCGCCATGACCTGAACGTGCACGGGACGGAGTGCTACGAACCTGGCTCGCTGATCGACAACAGCACTGAATGGATGCTCGAGCTGCTGACGGATGAGGTGGTGCGCGAGATGCTGCCCGAACTGCTGCCGACGGCGCTTCCAGAGATGCAGCCGTATGCCCCGGATAGCGCGCTGCTGGAAATTCCGCCGATCGATGCGCCGGCGTCGGAGGCGGATGGCGAAGCGCCGACGGATGAAGGCAGCGTTGTGGAATAGAAGGGCATGACGCCCTTTACGGCGTCCAGCCGAAGGGGATTTCGTCATCGATGCGGTCGATCGGGCGGCGCGGGGCGGCGGTGGGCTGGGTGATGTAAGCGGAGCCGCGCCGCCGCTCCGCCCAGGTGTTGCGCCGGCGCAGATCGGGCGCGTAAAAGATGGTTTGGGTCGGTGTGTCGTCAAGCGCGATGCGCGCCACGCCGCGCGCCAGGATGTCAATCGGCATCGGGGCGGCGCGCCGCCAGCCGATCCAGGCAAACGGCGGCACGCCGCGCAGCCAGGACATGAGGCGGTAGAACAACGGGCGCGGATGACCGCGCGCGTAGACCAGCGGGGCGCGGATGATGATGTGCGGCAAGCCGATGCGCTCCAGATAAGCCTCAGCTTCGCGCTTGGCGGCAATGTAGCCCGGACTCATCCAGGGCGCGCGCGCCGCGCTCATCAGGATCATGCGGTTGACCCCGCCAGTGATGCACATATGGGCGACATTGCGCGTCGAGACCACGTTGAGGTAATGATAGGTCAAGCCCTGGGCAGGATCGGCATGCATGCCGCCGATGGTGTGGATGGCGACAGCATGAGCGCGTCCATGCCCTTTGAGGCTTGCTGGATTCCAGACATCGGCGCTGTGCCAACGCGTCCGATCCGCCAGCGAGCCGAGCCGTTCCTCCGGCGGAATTTTATCCGGACGCACCAGCAGCGTGACCTCCGCGCCCTCCGCCAGCAGCGCCGCCGCGAGCGCGTCGCCTAGAAATGTCCCGCCGCCCGTGATCAAGACGCGTTTTCGCTTCGCAGCCAAAGTGGATGAAAACCCCTGTTGTGCAATTCGCTCAAATTGTGCATAATTTTAGCGTATAAACTTGATCGACGTGTAACCCTGTGACGAGAAACGCGGCGTTTTCCTGTAGAGATCAATGGAAATGCCGTTTACGACAGCCAAGCGACCGTCAGCAGGCGTTTTGGGCGCGTTCGCGCCGCCGCTGAGGCGAAAAACAGGTCAAATCTGGTCGGAAGTTCTGGCGGAGACTGTCCCTGAATTAAAAGAGGGGCAGCGCCTATCGATGCTGGTAAGCGGCGCTCGTCCTGGCGATCACGGCTTGTTAAGCTGGATCGAAGCACGATGGGCAAAATCACCACACTTGAAGTGGGCAAACGCGATCCGTCGCGAGTCAACGTCTATCTGGACGGTGAATATGCTTTCAGTCTGACGCGGAATGACGCGGCGCGCCTGCGCAAGGGTCAGGAGCTGACCGAGGCTGAGATCGCCGCGCTTAAAAGCGCTGATGCGCTTGTTCGCGCAGTAGATAGCGCCAGCCGGTTTCTGGCGGCGCGCCCGCGCAGCATTCAAGAAGTCCGCGACAACCTGACTCGCAAGCGCTTTGCGGATGGGGTCATCGCGCAGGCGCTTGACAAGCTCCAGGCGCTTGGTTACCTCGACGATCAAGCTTTTGCAGCATTCTGGGTGCGCGAACGGCGGGCATTCAAGCCGCTGGGCGCGCGCGCGCTGCGCTATGAACTCCGTCAAAAAGGGGTCAGCGAGTCGATCATCCGTGAGGCGCTGGCGGATGTCGATGCTGAGGAGGATGTGTTGCGGGCTGCTCAAGGGCAGGTGCGCAAACTGCGCGGACTCAGCCGACGTGATTTTCGGCTCAAGCTTGGCGCATTTTTGCAGCGGCGCGGCTTTGACTATGAGGATGCAGCGCGCGCCATCCGCCAGCTTCAGGCGGAGATTGAAGCGTCTGATCCCTCTTTTTGGCGGGCTGAGCAGGAGGACGAGCTTTGAAGCACTTGACCTGGAGAATAAAAGTCTATGGAAATTATAATCGCATTGATCGCATTAGCGGTCGGCGCTGCGCTTGGGGGAGGCGGGTTGCTGTGGTATCAGAACACGCAGGGAAAAAACCGGCGGACACTGGCGGAAGAGGAAGTCCGGCTGCTTCTGGCGCAGGCTCATGAACAAGCTGCTACCATCACCCGTGATGCGGAGGCGAAAGCCAAAGCGGTTACCGATGAGTCGACGGAAGCTGCCCTGCGGCGGCGGCGTGAACTGGATCGCGAGGACGAGCGCCTGCAAAAGCGCCGTGAAGAACTGGACAAACGCCTCGAACGTCTTGAACAGCGCGAGCAGCTGCTGAATAAGCGGCAGAGCAAGCTCGACAAGCAGCAGGCTGAGCTGAGCAAACTGCAAGCCGAGCGCGATGCCGAGCTGCAGCGCATCGCCCAGCTGACCATCGAAGAGGCGCGCGCTGAAGTGCTGGCGCAGGCACATCAGGAGGCGCGCAACGAGGTGGCGCGCATCATCCGCCAGGTCGAGTCGGAAGCGCGCGAGGAAGCGGACAACCGCGCCCGCGAGATTATTTCGTTGGCGGTGCAGCGGCTCGCATCGGAGCATGTTAACGAGATCGCGGTCAGCGTGGTGCAGCTTCCGAGCGACGAGATGAAAGGGCGCATCATCGGGCGCAATGGGCGCAACATCCGCGCTTTTGAGCTGGCGGCGGGCGTCGATATTGTGGTCGATGACACGCCGGAGACGATCACAGTCAGCAGCTTCGATCCGATTCGGCGCGAAGTGGCGCGGCGGGCGATGGAGAAGCTGGTCGGCGATGGGCGCATCCATCCGGCGCGGATCGAAAAGCTGCTGGACGATGCCCGCGCCGAGATCGAGTCGATCATCCGTCAGGAAGGCGAGCGCGCCGCCTATGAGACGGGTATACCAGGTTTACATCCGGAAATCCTGAAGCTGGTCGGACGGCTGAAATTTCGCACCAGCTATGGGCAGAATCAGCACGCGCACGCCATCGAGACGGCGCATATCGCTGGCATGATCGCGACCGAACTGGGCGGCGACGTGCTGATCGCTAAGATGGGCGGGTTGCTGCATGATTTGGGCAAGGCGATTGACCATCAAGTTCAAGGGACACACGCGCTGATCGGCGCGGAGTTTGCCAAGCGTTACGGCGTTGGCGCGAAAGTGGTTAACTGCATCGCCAGTCACCATCATGAAGTCGAGCAGGAATGCATTGAGGCGTACATCGTGGAGGCGGCAGACGCGATCAGCGGGGCGCGTCTGGGGGCGCGGCGCGAGAGCATGGACATGTACATTCGCCGCGTGAAGAACCTGGAGGAGATCGCCAACAGCTTCGACGGCGTTGAGCAGTGTTACGTGCTGCAAGCTGGGCGCGAAATCCGCGTCTTGGTGCGCCCTGAAGAAGTGGATGATCTGGCGGCGCTGCGGCTGGCGCGCGATGTCGCCAAGAAGATCGAGGACACGATGCAGTATCCGGGGCAGATCAAAGTCCAGGTGATCCGCGAGAAGCGCGCCATCGAGTATGCGCGCTAGGGGCGAGGGCGCTCGGTCTGGATGATCCTGCCGCGTCTGTCCGCGCAAACGCTGCCTTGGGCGACCGATTGGGATAGCGTGTTCGGGCGCGCCGCGCCGTTACTTTTAGAGATCGGCTTTGGGCGCGGCGCGTTTCTGATCCATCTGGCGCGCGCCCATCCCGACTGCAACGTGATCGGGTTAGAAGTCGCCAACCGCTGTCTGGAAGCCGCCGAGAGCGCGGTGGAGCGGCTCGGACTGACCAATGTGCGCCTTGTCCATGCTAGAGCGGAGACGGCGCTGCATCATCTGTTTCGTCCGAACACGATTCGCGACGTGTACATCAACTTCCCCGATCCCTGGTTCAAGCGCGGGCATCATCACCGCCGGCTGATGCAGGCGGACACGCTCGACGTGCTCGCCAGCCGGATGCAGCCGGGCGCGCATCTGTACCTTGCCACCGATATTCTGGACTATGCCGAGATGAGCGCGGCGCTGCTGGAGTCAGTGCGGACGTTTGAGAGTCGGCAGTCGGAATCGTGGACGACCGAGCCGCCCCCGGGGCGGATTGTGACCAAGTATGAAGAGAAGGCGCGCCGCGAAGGGCGGACGCCGCTGTATTTTGCGTACCAGCGGACGCATCATCCCGCGCCGGACATCCCTGTGATCGAGGAACTGCCGATGGCACATCTGATCTTTGCATCCCCGCTGGATTTGGACGCGCTGCGCGAGAACTTCACGCCGGAGGTGTTTGAGCGTAATGGCGCGCACATCCGCCTGACTGCCGTCTATCGCGGGCGCAGCAGCCTGCTGTTTGAGGCGCACGTCAGCGAGCCGACGATTGATCAGCATATCGCGCTGACGCTGCTGCCGAGGCGCGGCGGGGAATACAGCTTGAAAGTGAACACGCTGGGGCATCCGCGCATGACCGCCGGTGTCCATGCAGCGGTGCGGCGGCTTGGGGAGAAGCTGATCGCCCTGCATCCCGATGCGCGGCTGGTGGACGCGAAAGTGCAGGGGGGCAGAGACGTTGAAAGTCATGCGTGATGGGTGATGAGAAAGAGCCGGACGCCGCACCGTCTAACGGGTGAGGCGCAGCAGCATGATCACACCGCCGATCAGCGCCGCGCCGATCAGCGTCGAGCAGACTGAGATGACAAATTCCGGCGAGTCGGGGCGGTTGAGCAGCGTTGTGAACAGCCCTGCGCCCAGCACGAAAATGCCGGCGCGCAGAAAGGCGCGCCGCGTCTCCGCGGTCATGCTGGATAGAGCGTCAGCGGTTCACCGCGCGTGAGCGGGTGGCAGGCGACGCGGGTGTCCATGTCTGCGCCGCGCTCCAGCGTCGGGACTTCGCTGTCACACATACCTGGCACGAACCAGGGGCAGCGCGGGTGAAAGGCGCATCCGGGCGGCAGTTCGGTCAGGCGGGGGATATCCTCGCTGCGAAGCTGGATATGCTGCTTGTGGCGCGTCCGTTCGGGATCGGCTTCCGGGATGGCAGACAGCAGGACGCGGGTATACGGATGCTGCGGGTTGGCGATCACCTCCTGCGTCCGCCCGATCTCGACGATGCGCCCCAGATACATCACGGCGATGCGCCCTTCCCAGGCGAAATACTTCGCCAGCGCCAGGTCATGGGTGATGAAGACCAGCGCCGCGCCCAGCTCCGCCTGCAAACGGCCCATCATGTTGAGCAAGCCGATGCGGATCGAGACATCGACCATGCTGACGGCTTCATCGGCGACGATGACGCGGGGATTGGTCGTCAGGGCGCGGGCGATGCCGACGCGCTGGCGCTGACCGCCGCTGAGCTGGTGCGGGTATTTATCGATGACGTCTGCGACGGGGGTCAGATCGACCATTTCCAAAAGCGCAGCGACGCGCTCGCGGGCTTCGTTGTAATGTTTAACCAGTTTATGCCGAAAGAGCGGAAAGCTGAGGGTGCTGTAGATGGTGTGGGCGGGATTGAGCGAGGCATACGGGTCCTGATGGATGATCTGGACGGCGCGGCGGTAGGCGTTGTATGCTGCGCCGCGTAGCGAGGTGGTATCTTTGCCCTCAAAGAACACGCGCCCGCGCGATGGCTTGAGCAGCCCGGAGAGAATCTTGCCGGTGGTGGTCTTGCCGCAGCCGCTTTCTCCGACCAGGCAGATGCATTCCTGCGGCATGACATTCAGATCGATGTCCTGCAAGACCGGAATCAGCGTTCGCCCTTTTTTGAAGGTGCGATAAACGCCTTCCAGCCCCAGAATCGCCCCCTCCATGTCGCCTCCGTCAGCTGTTCACAAAGTTCAGCACGAGTCGATTGAATTCTTCGGGATATTCCAACTGCACCTGATGCCCGCAGTGCTTGAGCGTGTGCAGCGTGACATTTTTCATCGCGCTGATCCGGCTCCTGACCGAGTCGAGCGGGATGACATTGTCATTTTCGCCCCAGATCGCCAGCGTTGGGGTTTTGAAGCGATCCAGCTCGGCGTTGACCATGTCCGTCACCCATTTTTTGAAGCCGAACAGGTTCAAATGCGTGCGGATGATGGCGAGCTGCGCCGCCTGCGCGCCGGGCAGCGCATTGTACGCATACTGCCAATTGACGAATTCATCTTGGATGATCGTTTTGTCGAAGACCAGGCTTTGGCTGACCAGCTTGAGGCGCTTCCAATCTGGGCGGGTGAGGTATTCGCCCAGCAGCGGCAGCGATGCCAGCCGGAAACCGAGTCCGACTACATTGCCGATGCCGGCGGGCGCGACCAGCACGAGCTTGTCCACCTGCGCGGGATAGAGGATGGCGAAGTGCATGGCAATCGCGCCGCCCATCGAATGCCCGACGAGGTGGGCTTTGGACAGATCGACCGCCGCCATGAAATCATGGACGAACTTCGCCAGATCGCTGATGTGATATGAGCGGGTCGGCTTGTCGGTCAGCCCATGACCGATGAGGTCGAGGGCGTAGACGGTGTGCCGCGCTGACAAGCCTTCGAGGTTCTGTTCCCAGGCGCGGACGCTGTGCGCGATGCCGTGCAGCAGCAGGATGGGCGCGCCCTGACCGACCTGCCAGTAGCGCGCTTTGAACCCGCCGACCTGAACGAACCGATCCTGTGGCAGCGTCTCAACTGCGATCATCTTTTTTCACCTCCTTCAAATCGATAAACCCGCTGCGCGCGGCGGCGACTTTATCCGTGTGCCAGCACGCCGCGAAATGCCCCGGCGTGTATTCCACCAGCGGCGGCGCTTCCTGATGGCAGTGGTCGGTTGCGAACTGGCAGCGCGGATGGAATTTGCAGCCCGACGGGGGATCGATCAGGTTGGGGGGATCGCCAGGGATGCTGACCAGATCATCGCGGCGCTGATCGAGCTTCGGCACAGAGCGCAGCAAGCCGAGCGTGTAGGGGTGATGCGGGCGGTAGAACATCTCTGCGACGGGGGCAAGCTCGACGATCTCACCGGCATACATCGTGGCAACCCGATCCGCCATCTCCGCCGCCAGCGCCAGGTCATGGCTGATGAAGATGATGCTGAAATTCAGCCGCTTCTGCATCTCGTTCAGCACGTCGATGATGGCGCGCTGAGTCAGAATGTCGAGCGCGGTCGTCGGCTCATCCAGGATGACCACCTGCGGATCGAGCAGCACGCCGAGCGCCAGCAGCGCCCGCTGCTTCATCCCGCCGGACATTTCGTGCGGATAGGCATCGTAGACGCGCTGCGGGTCGAGCCGCACAAGTCTTAAAAGCTCCAAAGTCCGCGCCTTGACGACCTCCGGGTCTTTGATGCCGTGCGCGGCGGCGGTGTCGGCGAACTGCTGGCGGATGCGCAGGACGGGATTGAAAGCGTTCTGCGCGCCCTGAAAGACCATCGCGCACTCCTTCCAGCGGAAAGCGCGCATGTCGCCAGGCGACAGCGACAGCACATTTCGGGTTTGCCCATTGCGGGTGTAGTGGATTGCGCCGCTGGTGATCTGCGCGGCGGCGGGCAGCATCCGAATGAGCGCCAGGCTGAGGGTGGTCTTGCCGCTGCCGCTCTCGCCGATCAGGGCGATGGTTTCGCCTTTCGCCAGCGAAAAACTGACGTGGCTGGTGGCACGCACCAGACCGCGCGCCGTGCGATAGACGATGGAGAGGTCATCGATGCGCAGCACGGATTCGCTCATTTTGCCGTCCTCAGGCGCGGATCGAACATCTCCTCAACCGCCCGCGCAAACAAAACCATGCTCACCTGAAAGAACGCAATCGCCAGCACAGGCGCTAAGACCATCAGCGCGCTATCCGCGCTGAAGAGCGTGCCGCGCGTTCGCCCGAAATAGAGCATCACGCCCCAAGTGTAGTCATTGATTGGAGCCATGCCCAGAAAGATCAACCCGACCTGCTGATACATGGCGCTGGTGACGGCGAAGATGAAATTGATCGCCACGAAGCTCATCATGTTGGGCAGGATTTCGCGCAGGATGATGTGCGGCAGTCCGAGATTGAGCGCAACCGCCGCCTCGACGTAATCGCGCTCGCGCAGGCTCAAGACCTGCGAACGCACGGCGCGCATCAGCACGGGCCACGAGAGCGCGCCGATCAGCGCCGCCAGCAGCACCATATTGTTGAGTGTGATCAGCGATGCCAGCACCACCAGCAGCGGAAAGCCGGGAATGGTCAGCACGAAATTGGCGATAGAAGTCAGCACATTGTCCACCACGCCGCCGATCAGCGCTGCCAGCGATCCGAGCGTGACCGCGATCAGGCTGGAGAAGAAACCCGCCAGCAGCGCGGTGTAGATCAGCGCCGAGCCGCCATTGACGATGTGGCTGAAGATGTCGCGCCCCTGCGTGTCTGTGCCGAGCAGGTGGGGCGCGCCGAGCGCGGGATTGCTGACGACGAGGTTGGTGAATGGGGTGGCTGGATCATGGGGGATGAAGCGCTTGACCGACTCGGAAAAGACCACCAGCGCATCGATCTCGCCGTCAGCAAGCGCCTGCATCGCGTCCGGGACGCCGCGCCCGCTGCGCCAGCGAGTGTCTTCGGTTTGGAAGGCGTCTGGGTTGGCGCGCAGATAGTCGCGTAGGAACGCCTCGCCGCCGGTCTCGCGGACGTAGCCGACGGTGCGACCCGCCAGCGACTCCAGCGTCGTGTAGCGCGCCGCATCTTCCGCCCGAGTCAGCAGCACTTGGCGCGATCCGGGCGGGGCAGCGATCTGGTCAAGGCGGACGATGTTGTCGAATGGCACAAGCAGCGGTCCAACTGTGATCAGCAAGGCGTAGCACAGCAGCCCGCTGAATCCGACCAGCCCGACCGGATTCTGGCGCAGCGCGCGCCAGAAGACCCGCAGCGGGCGGAGCAGCCCTTCCATCAAACGCGGTGGGGCGGTTTGGATGATCCGTTCGTGGGTGGGAGCCGCTTGGGAGACCATCACTTCTCCCCGCCGCCGACGCGGACGCGCGGATCGAGCTGGCTGTAGAGCAGGTCTGCCAGCACATTCGAGAATACAACTGAGATGGTGATGACGAGAAACACGCCCTGCATCGAGGTGTAATCGCGCTGCGAGATCGACCAGAACAGGAATGAGCCGATGCCCTTATAGACGAACAATTCCTCAATGATCACGCTGCCGCCGATGATGAAGCCGATGTCAATCGCCAGCAGGGTGAACATCGGCAGCGCGGCATTGCGCCCGACATACGCCAGCAGAATCCGCGATGGCGGCAGCCCGCGCGCCCGCGCGACGCTGACGTAATCCTCGCCGAGCGTGCCGATGGTGCTGTTGCGCATATTGAGCATCCAGCGCCCGATCGATCCCAGGACGTAGACCAGCACCGGCAGCGCCGCATGGGTCAGCACGCTGAGCAGGAAGGTCAGGTTGAAGCCGGGCGTCAGGCTGGAGTTGTACGTGCCGCGCAGCGCGCCGACCTGAAACCACTGAAGCTGAACGCCGAAGACGATCAGAATCAGCAAGCCCCAGATGTAATTGGGGACAGCGCCCAGAATCGACGCCAGCAGCGAGAAGAGATTGTCCAGCCAACTGTTGCGCAGGTATGCCATGATCGTGCCGATGGTGACGCCCAATATAAAGCTGATGAACAGCCCCAGCCCGACGCTGAAGACCGTCCAGGGCAAAAAGCGGGCGATCTGCTCGATGACGCGCGTCCCCGTCGAGGTGATCGATTCGCCTAGGTCAAGCTGGATGAGCCGCCCCATGTATTCGCCGTACTGGACGAAGATATTGGCGTCCGGGTCGAATTTGAACTGCGACGCCGCGCGTGCGCGCGCCTCTTCATAAGTGATATTTTGCTGATTCATCAAAAAGTCGATATAGACATCGACCGGATTGCCAGGCATCAGCCGGATTAGAAAAAAGGTGAAGGTGATCACCGCCCAGACAGTCACGACCGCCTGCGCGAACACGCGCAGGGTGTAGCTGCGCGCCAAGCGGCGCAGTCGGGCGCTAGCTGTGAGGGATGGGGGGCGAGATGAAGCAGACCGGATCGGTGGGTTGAGGGTCGCCATAGCGTTTCCTTGAAAAGACGATGCGTGAAGCGGGGATCAGGCAGACGCCCGCTTCACGCATCGCCTGGCGTGCGTGGAGTTACACTGCTGGCGTGATGCCGCCGGTCATGATCAGGTAGGGCATGAAGTGATCCACGCCCGCATTGATATAGACCGGATCGCCGTTCGGCGGCGCGTTGAGCTTGGCGCGGTTGAGCGGGTTGTTGCCATAGCGTTCCCAGAGCGGGATAGCGGGCAGCAGCTCGTTATACGACAGCGCCAGCATCGCGACTCGCGCGCGCTGCGCGTCGATGTCCAGCCCGGAGCTGGAGTCGAGGGCGAGCTGGCGCAGGTTTTCGATCGTGCCGCCGCTGTATTCGACCGACTGCGGGAAGCGCATCCCGCCGCCGACGCCCTCACCCGCCAGCTCGCCCTGACCGTTGTAGCGGTCATAGGCTTGCAGGTAAGCTTGTCCGGGGAACGGGCTGCCGACGCCCCAGTTGCGAATGGCGAGCTGGAAGTTGTTATCGTAGACATCCTGCTGCTGCTGCTGGAACTGGACGCCGCGCGCGCTGATCTCCAGCCCGAAATCGTTCAACTGCGCGGTGACGTTTTCCGCCGCCGCCGCCCAGTCGAGGAATTCCGCTGGGAAGATCAGCTCGAACGCCAAGACATTTCCGCCCGCGTCCGTCCATTTGCCAGCGGCGCTGCGGCTGAAGCCCGCCTCAATCATCAGCGATTCCGCCATGGCGCGGTCATAGTCATAGTAGTTCAGGCTGTCCATCACCTCATCGCTCAGCCACACGCTGGCGAGGTTGTCGCTCATGCCGCACATGCATTCGTTGGCGATGCCCGACTCGCCCAAGCTGACAAAGCCGTTCTGCTCGCGGTTGATGGCATACGCCAGCGCTTGACGCAGCTTGACGTTATTGAGCGGCTCAATCGCATGATTGAAATAGAGCGCTGGACCGGAATAGCTGGGTCCACGAATGATGTCGATGCCCGCCTGGATGAACTGCGCTTCGGTCGCCGGCGGGAAGCCATACGTGCCGTACCACAGTTCGCCGTTGAGAACCAGCGGCGTGACCACTTCGGTCTCGCCGTTCCACAGGTGGACTTCGTCAAACGCGACGATGTCAGCGTTTAAGCCACCTTCATTTTTGACCAGCACAACCTTGGCATCGGTGATGTTCTCCGGCAGTAGGACATACGGACCCGCCGAGACGAAAGCTTCAGGTCGGAAGGTGGTCAGCTCGGAAAGGAGCGCGTCAAAATCGGCGCTGCCCGCCCGCGCGCCCGCCTCGACCAGCGGCTTGGCGCGCTCGGCAAAGGCGCCGTAAACGCTGGCAGGGCGAATCTGCTCGGTCAGGATGCGGCGCTCGGCGGCTTGCGACGGCGCTTTGAAGACGAACCGCGCCGTCCGATCATCGACGGCTTCAACCGAAGAAATGTCGTTCCAGACCGCCCAGCCGATCAGATAGCCGGTATAAAACGTGGTGACGATGTCCCGCGCAGTGACGGGCGAGCCGTCGCTCCAGGAGACGCCGCTCTTGAGGGTGACGGTATAGGCTTCATCGCCTTCAAAGCCGAAGCGCTCCGCCAGCATCCCTTCATATGCGCCCTGCGCCCACATGTACACGCCGAGCGGCGGCTCCATCAAGTCCCAGTAGATGCCCAGGTTGATGACGCCGGAGGCGTAGCTGTTGAAGTGACCATCGGGAGGGAGCTGATAGGGCCAGCCGCCCGCAAACCGAGTCGGTTCCTGCGCGCCCACCGCGCCGACTGCCAGCGCGAGCGCCAGCGTCAGCAAAAGGAAGATAAACAATCCACGACGCATTCTGAAAACTCCTTTGATCAACAAAAATTCTTAAATACCGAAGGATACCCCTTCAGAGTTTAATAAGGACAATAACATACGATCTGCATTCCTGCAAATCCTGCTTAAGATCGCGCTTCAGCGCGCCTCCACATACTGTATCGTGTGTCCACCGTCGGCGGCATTCAAGCACAGCGACGACGTGTCATTGCGCCAGCAGCCCTCCACGCGCTCGACCCCATAGCGCGCTTGCGCCAGCGCCTCATACGCTGTCGTGAATTCGGCAGCGTCTTCAGGCATGTCCCAGACGATGCGCAGCATCCACGCGGCGGCGCCGCCGCAGCTGTAAAGCACGAACTGATCGCCGCCCCAGCCCGCCGCCGCGCGCGCTGCAACACCGGCATCCAGACCAGAGCGCAGATGCTCGCGCAGATAAAACTCGCCCAGGGGGGTCTCCAAGACTAATTCACAGTCTTCGCCGAAAGAGGGTGCATCGATCTCAACCGGGATCGCGCCTTCGCCCGCGAGGTATTTCTCAGGGTGGAGAATCTGCTCGGTGGTGGTTGGTGGATCGCTGTAGGCGGCATTGACGCGATCCCAGCCGTCGTCGCGCCAGAGCTGAAGGACGAAGACCAAGCCGTTTTCATATGGGAAGCCGAGTTCGCGCGCCAGGATCGGCGGAATGTCTGGCGGCAGGAGCAGGTTGCCCGCCAGCAGTCCTTCTGCCAGAAGCTGAAACGCAGCCCCAGGCGCAACGGCGGACATCTGCGTGATGTAGAGATTCATGACGGCGGTCGCGTCGCCTTCGACCAGCGAGACCCGCGCCAACCGCGCATCGAAGTTGTCGCCCGCGCCTTCGATCAGCGCATCTAGCCCAAAATGCTGATCCTGGAGCGCGTGGACGAATTCATGGACAAAGATGATCTGCTCGGTCAGGTTAAGGCGCGCTCTGCCCTCGCCGAGGGTGGGGATGACGTTCATCAGGCGCGTCTCGGTGTCGTAAAAGCCCGCCACTTGGCTGCCGAGCAGGGTCAGGTAGGTTTGGCGCAGGTCGATCTCCGGCGCGAGCATCCAAAGCGCCTTGTAGAACAGCTCGGCGCGCGTCAGGTCTTGCAGCGCGGTGTCGCGGCTGTAAAGCGCTTCCAGGTAGGCGCGGACATTGTCGCGGGTTGGAAAAGCGCGCGCGACCGGTTCGAGCGTGTCGAGTCGGCGGGCGCGGTTGGTGAAGCGTTCCAGTCCATCCATCTGTTCGACCAGGTCAGCGGGCAGCGCATTATCCCGCGCAGACACAGGCAGGATGGACAGGAGCAGAACAACGCTCGCAATCGTTAAAAGGCGCATGAGTACTCCTGGGAAAATCCGGTCAAGTAGCGTGCATTCTACCTCACGCCCCAAAAGACCGCTAAGCCGAACATGAGCGCTAAAAAGACCACTACCATCAACCCGAAGCCGACACGAGGATAATCGGCAGGGCGATACCCGCCCGGTGCAGTGACCAGCACATTGACTGGATGCGCGACCTGGTTGAGAAAGCCGCTGGAACAGGCGGCGGCGGTCAGGATGGCGGCGATAGTGGGGGCGATGCCCGCTTTGACCGCCGCGTTCACGGCAATGGCGCCGACGACGATGACCGTCACCTGCGAGCTGAGCGCCTGCGTCAGCAGCATGACGACCAGATAGAGCGCGCCGAGAAAGACCCATGTCCCGAGCGGCGCGAAGGTGCTGGTCAGCAGATCGCCCACCCGCGCGGCAAGTCCGGTTTCGATGAGCGCGGTGCTAAGCGGCAGCATCCCGGCGATGGTGAAGATCACGCGCCACTCGACAGCGCGGTAGGCTTCGTCCATGTTTAAACAGCCGGTCAGGATCGCGGCTACTGCGCCTGCCAGCAGTATCTCCGCCGGCGGGATGATCCCGGTCAGGGCGGTGAAGATCGTGATGATGAAGATCGTCAGCGCCAGCCGCGCTTTGTGGGGGCGGCGAGGGCGCGCCGCGTGTCCGCTTTGCAGCACGGTGAAATCGGGCTCCTGCGCCAGCGCGCGAATGTGTCCGGCATTGCCGACCATCAGCAGCGCGTCGCCCACTTGCAGCGGCATCTTGCCGACATCGGTGCGATAGCTGCGCCCATTGCGCCAGAGCGCGACGGTCGTCAGCCCGAATCTGCTGCGAAAATGCAGCTCGATCAGCGTCTTACCGATGATGGTTGAGCGCGGCGGGATGATCACCTCGGTCAGATCGACGGAATAGTCGTGATCGGGATCATAGCGGCGTCCGTTCTCGTCACGCCCAAGCTGCAAGCCGTGCTGGCGCAAATGCGCGACGCGCTCCTGGCGCCCCAGAATCAGCAGATAGTCGTTCGCCCTGATCTGTTCTTCGGGCGCAGGAGTCAGGAGCGCCTGCTGACCGCGCCAGATGCCCAGCACGGTCACGCCGAGGTCTTCGCCGATGCAGCTTTCGCGCAGCGTCTTGCCGACAAGCTGCGCGGTCGGCGGGACAAAGTATTCCCATAAGCGCTCATCAAGCTGGTAGACTTCATACAAACTGCGCGACAAGCTGCGCGCGCTCACCCCGCTGACCGCGCTTTCACGATGGGGCAGCAGCCGCTGCCCGATCAGCAGCATGTAAGCAATGCCTGCGATGATAATCGGAATTCCCGTCGGCAGCAGGCTCAGCGGCGTGAGCGGCGCGTAGCCCTGCTGCACCAGAATGCTGCTTATCAGCAGGTTGACGGTGGCAAAGTAGGTCGCCATGCCGCCCAAAAGCGAGCCGAATGACAGCGGCATCAGCACCCGTGACGGCTGGATGTCCGAGTCGCGCGCCGCCTGCATGACCGCTGGCATCAGCAGCGCCACGACCGCCACCAGGTTCATGAAGAACGACAGCGCGACCGCCGCCAGCATGACCGCCAGCATCAGCCGCGCCTCTGACTTGCTGCCGAACAGCCGCATTCGGTCGCCGATCCACTGGACGATGCCCGTCTCTTCCAGCGACCGCGCCAGGATGAACAGGCTGAACAGGGTGATGATGACCGGCTGGCTCAGACCGGCAAATGCCTGCTCGACCGTGATCACCTGCGATGCGCCCAGCGCGATCAGCACCAGCAGCGCGACGACATCCGCCCGTAGTGCGTTCGTCAGGATCAGACTCATCGCAATGAGCGTGATCCCGATCACGAGCATTTCCTGACCTGTCATCGGCATAGGATTGAAACTCGTTGTGTTGATCTGTCAATTTTTAGATTATAGCGCGTCCATAGGGCGAAGCGCATACGTATAAGCGCGTCCGCGCTTGCCTATGCGCGCAAGCGCGCCCATCTTATGCAGCGTGTATAGGCTGGGCTGGATCAGCGGTTTCAGGCGCGGCGCGCTCAGGCGGGCGGTCACGTCGGAGCGGGTGAATTCGGCGGGCAAATCGGTGTTCAGCGCGGTTTGCAGCAGCGCGAAGCAGTCGGCGGGCGTCCTGAGGATGTGCGCGCCGCCGAGCGCTGCCAGACGGCGATCCGCAATGCTCCAGTGTTTGCGCCGCCAGCTTCCCGCGCCATCATCGCGCCAGATTTCCTCCTGCTGCGTTTCGATCAGCTCGATGGTCAGGTTGGGGTGACCGACGAAGGTCGGGATGTAGACCAGCTCGCGGAAAATGTCCAGCGGCGATCCGGGGCGCGGCGATTTGCGGCGCGAGAGCAGCACGCCAGCCGCGTCAATGCGGACGATCCACTTCTGCATCGCCAGCGGATAGACGATCCTGATCCGGTGCGCAGCGAGCAGAGCGGTCAGCTTCGGCTTGAGCGCGCCGAAATTGCCCGTCTGAATTTCGATCAACTGAGGCGGTTGGCCTTCGCGCACGATGTCGATCACACAGCCGCTGACGACGCTCTCCAGCCGGTCGCCTGGCTGCGCATAGTGCGCTTTGAGCGCGGCGTGCAGCCCGCTCTCGTTGAGCTTGCCGATGCGCATGTCAGCGGAAAAGGGCGACGTGAACCGTCGTGCCGTCGCCTGGCGCGCTCTGGACATGGATCGTCCCGCCGAGCGCGATCAGCGCGTTCTGCACCACCGTCAGCCCGACGCCGATGCCTGGAATTTCGTCGAAATTGCGCCCTCGGTAGAACGGCTTGAAGATGTGATCGGCGTCCTCCGGCAGAATGCCGATCCCGGAGTCGCGAATGGTGATGATCACGCGGTCTTCATCCTGAATGATGCTGATCGTGATGGCGCTGTTCGGCGGCGAGAATTTGATCGCGTTGGAGAGCAGATTGACCAGCACCAGCTCCAGCAGGCGGCGGTTGGTCGTCAGCATGATCGGCGCGGGCGCATTGACGGTCAGGCTTTGGTTCTTCAAGTGCTTGTCCCAATAGCGTTCGACCAGGTCGAGGCAGAATTGGCGCAGATCGAGAGCTTCGAGCCTTTCGTCTTCGCGCGTGATCTCCAAGCCGGTGACCGCCAGGCTGAGCGCGTCGAGCATCGCCTCCAACTGCATGATGCTCTCGCGGATGGTAAGTATCCGCTCGCCCAGTTGTTCATAGCTCATCTGGTCGAAATAGCGTTCGATCAACTCCCCTGCCAAGCCGATCTGCGTCAGCGGCGTGCGGAATTCGTGCGAGATGCGGCGCATCATCTCCGATTTGAAGCGGCTGAGTTCGATCTCTTTTTCAAGCGCCGCTTGCAGCGCCGCCTCCTGAATCTGATCTGCCTCTGCTCGTTTGGCTGCGGTGATCTCGCGCCTGCCGATGGCGAGTCCGCCGCGCATCGGCACGACCTGATGATACCACCATCCGGCGTGCGGCTGACCGTCCGGGATTTGATACTGCTCCTCGAATGCCTGCCCCGACTCGACCGCCTGCTTGTATTTGTCGAAAAACCCGCCTGTTTGATTGTAAGGCAGCAGCTCGCACAGTTTTTGACCGATCATCTGCTCGCGGGGCATGTCCATCTGAAGCTCGCCCAGACGGTTGACATAGATAAATCTGAAGTCGACAAGGTCGCCGCTTTCATCCTGCACGGTTTCAAACAGGTAAATTCCCAGCATGATGCGCTCAAGCAGGTCGATGAGTTGGTCTGAGTCGATGAGGGGTTGAGGATGAAGCGAATTCGTAAAACTCATGTTATGTTATTACTTCCGTAGCGTGCATTTAAACTCCTAGAATTGTAAGGCCGAAAAATTCTAAGGTGATCCTAAAAATTCATGAATATTTCTAAGTATTGCAATCCGCTGCAGCCCGCTGGATCGACGGTTGCGCGGCGTCCTGCTCAGGCTATAATTTAAGGCGAGCGCAGATGCAGCAGCAGGACAGCCTGTGAGTCACCAGCCCGAACCCGTCCCCTCCAAGCTTTACGATGAGGCGTATTTCCGCACCGCCTGCGAAGGGTATGATGAGTTTAATGCCAGCGAAGGCGAGCAGCTTTCGCGCCGGCTGGCATCGGCGTTTGCGCTGGCGGAGGTGTCCGCCGGGATGCGCGTGCTGGACGTCGGCTGCGGACGCGGCGAAATCCTGCGGCACGCGGCGCGTCTGGGCGCGAATGCGATTGGCGTGGATTACGCTGAGGTCGCCGTGCGCATGTCGCGCCAGGTGATCGAGCCGCTGGAGGGGGTTGCGCCTGGCAAAGTCGCGGTCGGGCTGGCAGACGCCAAGCGACTGCCATTCAAAGACCGGTCTTTCGACCGCGTGCTGATGTTCGATGTGGTCGAGCATCTGCATCCGTGGGAACTCGATCAGGCGCTGGCGGAAGTCCGGCGGGTGCTGAAAGCGGAGGGGCGTTTCATCGTCCACACTGCGCCGAACGTCTGGTATGATCGATATGCATACCCGCTGGTGCGGCGCATCCGGTCGCTGATGGGACAGGGCGCGGCATATCCGAAAAACCCGCGCGAGTTCCTGGTCGCGGTCAATGAACATGTGCATGTCAATGAGCAGTCGATGTGGAGCTTACGGCGGACGCTCAATCGGGCGGGCTTCGTCGGCAAGGTCTGGCTGGAAAGCCCGCCGCAGGACTGGAAGAAGGGCGGGATGGAGCGCCTGCGCTATCTGGCGTTTCACACCGCGCCGCTGCGCTGGTTTTTCGAGCGCGAAGTGTTTGCAGTGATGAGGCTGCGTGATGCGCGATAAGCGACCGGTCGATGAACTGAGTATCGAAGAACTGGAGCGCATCCTGGCGATCAAAAAGCGCGAGGCGCGGCTGGCGCGGCTGGCGGAGCTTCAGCGTCAGGGGCGGGTGGTTGAGACCGCGCCCGTCATGCCGCCACCGGTGATCGCGGCGAGACCGATGCCGCTGGCAAAGCCGGAGCCGATCATTCCGAAGGGGAGCAGCGCGCCGCTGCCGCAGTTCGATGATGGCGGCGACGGTGTCACGTTTATCGACACGGCGGAGATGCAGCAGCGCGAGAATGCGCGCCGCGCGGCGGCGCGTCAGTTTGTGGATCGGCTGCTGCTGCTGATCGAGATCGCGGCGGTGATCGGGGTGCTGGTGATCGGGCTGCTGCTGCTGCGAGGGATGCAGACGCTGGAGCGGGAGACAGCGGAAGCGCAGCGGCTGGCGGAAGAACAGCGCCGCGCTGGAATCCCGACACTGGAGCCGACGCCGACGCTGCGGATTGAGAACTTTGTCCTGCCAGGCGGACACACGCTCGACCGGACGACGGGATCGGCGCAGTTCAATTTTGCTGAAGTCCCCGCGCATCTTGCGCCGCTGGTGCAGACGCAGTGGGTGCAGCCGATCATCAATCGTCCGCCGCCGACTCGCGAGACCGCGCTCAACCTGACCATCCCTAAGCTCAATTTGAGCCAGTCGATTGTCCAGGGCGTGGACTGGGAGGCGCTCAAGCAGGGGATCGGTCAGCTCCCGAACGGCGTCAATCCGAGCGATGAGACCGGCAATCTAGTGCTGGCAGCCCACAATGACATCTACGGCGAACTGTTCCGGCATCTGGATCAGCTCGAACCCGGCGATACCTTCACGATCCAGACCGCCACCAACCTGTATACCTATCGAGTCAGCGAACCCTATCGGATCGTCATGCCGAATGATGTCTATGTGCTGGAAAGTCGTCAGGGCGCAACCGCGACCTTGATCTCGTGCTATCCCTATCAGGTGAACGATAAGCGCATTGTGATCTTTGCGGATAGGATCAGTTGAAGATGAGTCAGCAGCCGCCAAAACGCACCTACGGCGCGGTTCCCGCCAGCAAGCGCCGCGCTGCTCGCAAGGCGCGGGAAGCGCAGGCAGCCGCCAGCCGGCGTTCCTTCAGCGTCACCGGCGCTGATCCGCTTGAGCGCGAACGCGCAGCGGCTCAGCGGTCGGCGGAGCAGCAGCGAGCGCGTCAGCGCAGCGAGCAGGAGCAGGACATGACCGCCTATCTGCTGGCGCACCCGACTAAAATCGTCAGCGAAGATGAACTGCGGCGCGATTACGCCTATGTGATCAGCGATCTGCGCAGCATGGGGCTGCTGGCGGGAGCGCTGGTTGTGCTGCTGGTTGTGCTGGCGCAGGTCCTACCGCGTTAAGGGCTTTCCTGCAATTTGCGCAGCAGATTTTCAGGCGTGATCGCGGCGTAGCGGCGCAGATAAGCTTCGGCTTGCGCCAGCCGTGCTTCGGCCTGCGCCAGCTCCATCTGCGCCTCCAGGACTGCCGCGCGTACTTTCCCCATTGGCGTCGTCGGATCGG
>CALKJO010000001.1 GCA_937995825.1 uncultured Anaerolineae bacterium | reverse complement strand
ATCCCAGATCGCTTTGACCTGCGCTTCGAAGCCGGCTTTCTCCGCTTTCGCCCACTTCTGCACGTCATCGAGCCGCGTTTTCGCCGCTTCCCATTCGCGGCGTGCAGCGCGGCGCTGCGCTTCTGCAGCCTGTTTTTCCTGCACGAGGCGGAAGTCATTGAAATGGATGCGGACGCTGGCGTTGAAGAAAAGCCGCGGGTTGAACAGATAAGCCAGCCGCTCTAAAAAATTCATGGCGGCAAAATCGCGCCGGAGCTGCTGGCGCAGTGAGCGGACGAAGACGGGATCAAAATCATAGCTTGAGCCGCCGCTGCGCGCCTCAGGCGGCACAGGCGACTCGATGGGCAGGGCGGAGGGGCGCGTTCCGGTGCGGGTATGGTCTGTTATCCAGTTAGCGCTGGCGGAGGGGGGGACCGGCGATTGACCGTTGGTTACAGCACCGCCGCCAATATAATCGCTCAGCCAGGCACTGCCAGGCGCGGGGCGCGGCGCTAGGATGCCCTGCGTATCCAGCGGCGGACAGTCAAGGTAGAAGTCGGTCTGCATGACTCGCAGCAGCCGCCGCGCCACTTCGCGCAGGCGCGGGTCGCGGTGGCTGAAGAGCAGGTTGATGAAGGCGCTCTTTGCCGGGTCTTTGTAGTCGCGCTCGGCGAACAGCAGCCGATCATCGCCTGCGCCGGCGCGCGTCCACAGCGACGGATCGAGGCTGACGGCGATCAGCGACGCCCAGATCACCCAGGCGGAGAACGAGTCCACCTGCAGGAAATTGCCGATGTTAATGCCGTCTTCGGAGGTGCGCGAGGGATGCTGATAATGGCGATGCCCGATCTCGCCGCTGGGCTTGCCGATCAGTTCGGGGACGATCATGCCGTCGTAGTCGATCAGACGGATATCGCCGTCGGTGATGACGATATTGCCGTGCTGCAGGTCGCCGTGAGCGATCTGCGCGCGGCTGAGCGCCTGCACCACCGCATCCCATTCGAGCGCCAGCTTGAGCAGCGTGTCCGGCTGGTTGAGATTGCGCTCGATGAAGGTGTCGAGCCGGACGCCGCGCACCCACTCCATCTTGACGACCGGATACCACTGTCCACGGACGCGCACGCCTTTTGGCAGATATTCAAAGCTGACCATGAACGGCAGCTTGAGCCGTTTTAGATGGCGGGCAATCGCAGCGTAGCGGGCTTCCTGCCCAGGCGTCTCGCGGGCAAAGCAGCGCACCGCCCAGCGGCGCTCACGGTTGGCGACCTCAAAGACGATGGCGAAATTGCCCGAAATCGGGCGCGGCAGACCGAGCTTGTCGAGCGTCACCACGCCGTGTTTGAGCGCGGGATCGTCGAACGCCAGTGCGGGATTTTGCAGGGCTTCAACATAATCATTGGGGTTGGGCCAGGCGGTCACGGCTGCAGGTCTGATTGTCTCTCCAACGGGGCGGCGAGCATCTGAATTCGAATGAAGGTCACGTCATCGTTGCGACAGCGCTTTTCGTCGCGCAGGCGCTCGACCATCGGCGCGAACAGCTCCGGCTTGAGCGATGCCAGCTTCTTGACCGCCTCAGGGTACATCAGCGTGAACTGCGCCAGCGCATCGGACATGAGGAAGAACCGGTCGTGTTTGAGCCACGAGCCGGCATGGGTGACGATCTCGACGCCGGCATTGTGCGCCGGATGGGTTGAGAGGAGTGCGGGGCGGCTGTTGAAGGCGTCCGCCGATTCCAGCGGGAACGCCTTGATGATCCGCCCCAGCCGGATGTGAAACAGGCAGCAGTCGCCGACGGCAGCGGCAGTCCAGCCGCCGAATGGGTCGGCATGGAAGCCGATCAGCGCGGCGAACGAGCCGTAGCCGAGCTTTTCCTCAACGTACCAGGGGAGCGGCTGATCGCCTGACCGCGCTATGATCCCATTCAGCCACTGCTCTCCCAGCGACGGCAGCGCCTCGACATTGAATGCCCCGGTCTGCGTGTAGTGCTGCGCCAGAATCTCCGCCCAGACGCCGGAGAAAGACGCTTCGGTCGCGCCATCGGCGACGGCGCAGCGCAGATGCTCATTGGCGGGCGACAAGCTGTGCGCGTAGGAGATGGCGTGCGCGTCTTCGTATTCGTCATCGCGGCTGCCGCGTTTTGGCAGCCAGAAAGTCTGGTGACTGAACATCGTCATGGCGATGAAAGCTGAACCATCATCCTTATCTGAGATTGCTCGGTCGCGTGCCGATGTCCAGGAAGCGGATCACGGCGACGATGTCAGCGTTGAAGACGAATCCGCGCGGCGTTTCGCCGATGTTGTAGCCTTCTTGTCGGGCGGCGTCCTGAAGATGGGGCGGCAGCGGGCTGGACATCTGGAAGAGCTGTTTGGCGAACTTGTCGGGCAGTTCGCTCTCGCTGCTGGGAAATTCAAAAGTTGCGCCGCCGATGGACGAGACATGCACGTTGAACAGGAGCGCTTCGCCGTCCGCGCCGCGCAGATCGCGCAGCGCCTTTGCCGCTGCGACCGGATCGCCGTCGGTCGATTCGCCGTCGGTGATATTGATGACAATCGGCGGAAAGCTGGTGGGATGCGTCCGAATCCAGTCATCGACGATCTTGTGCGCTTGTTTGAGCGCCTCGACCATCGGCGTGCCACCGAATGCCAGCGGCTTGAACCAGATCGGAAAGCGGATTTTCTGATCGATCAGCCCGCCCGCGCCGTCCTCGACTTTCTTGATGCGCTCCTCAACCTCAACGGGCGAGTCGGCGATTTTGCTGACCGGAACGAGCGCTTTGTCCGCCAGCTCACCGCCAAACGCCGGACCGACCTTCGCGCCGTAGCCGATCACGCCGACGTGATAGTAATCGCGCACGCCGTCGGACTTGGCGCATTTGATGACCAGGTTTTGCAGCAGACGGTTGATCGCATCTGCGACCGCCTGATCCTTGCGCGTGCTGCCGCCCGCGAATTTCTCATCCATCGAGCCGGACTGGTCGATCAGGAATAGGAACATGCTCGGATTGCTCCGGCTGATCTCCGCTTCGTAAGCCATCGGTTGACCTCACTCTGCGCTGTACTCGCGATATGTTATTATACCGTAGATGCGTCACATAACTGGAGCGTTGTTCATTTGATGACACCTGGCGACGGCTGGATCGGGTTCGGGGTGGGCGGCGCGCTGCTGGCGGTGCTGCTGCGGGGGCGAGCGCGGGCGGCGGCGGTGAGTGCGCTGTCGATCCTAGCGTCGCTGGCGCATCTGCTCACATTTCAATATTATACCGCCGATGACGCTTACATCGTCGCTCGTTATGCCGCCAACGCGGTTGAGATCGGGCAGCTCGTTTACAATCCGGGCGAGCTGATCAACGCGGTGACGACGCCGCTTCAGCTTGCGGTGATGATCCCGCTTTACGCCTTGGTCGGGGCAGAGCGGCTGATGGGCGCGTATGTGCTGCTGTGCATCGCGCTGTTCGCGCTGGTGCTGGCTGCGGTGGTGCATCATTTTCGGCGCGCGCCGGAAGCCGCTGCGCTGGCATTCGCGCTGATCGCCGCGTCACCGAGCCTCAATCTTTGGCTGGTCGGCGGGCTGGAGACGCCGCTGCTGTTCGCCTTGGTCACGGTGACGGTGTTGATCGCTGCCGGCGCTGATCATGGCGATGATTGGCGCGCGGGCGCGGCGGCGCTGCTGGCGGGCCTTGGCGTGCTGGCGCGCTACGACTCCGCGCTCTTCTTCGCGCCCGTGCTGCTCTCGATCTGGCTGCGCTGCCCGACGGCACGCCGCCTGCTGATCATGGGCGCGCTCGGCGCGGCGCTGCCGCTGGCGTCGCTGGCGTTCAACTGGGGGTATTACGGCAATCTGCTGCCGACCTCATTCTACGTCAAGGCGGAAAGCACGCCGTTCAGACCAGTCAACCTGATCTATACCGGTGAATTCCTGTGGATGTCCGGCGTGCTGCTGGTCGGCGGTGGTTGGAGGCTGGTCGCTGCGCTTCCGCGCGCGCCGCAGGGTCTCAGGGCGTTGCGCGAGGTGCTCGGCGATCCGGCGCTGGCGGTCTTGGTCGGGCTGGCGCTGATGTGGGGCGTGTATGCGGCGTTCTTCGGCACGGTGCATATGATGTACGGGTTTCGGATGTACCTGCCGTATCTGGGCGCGTTCGCGCTCATCGCTGTCGGCGGGCTGGTGAGTGGACTGTCACGCCGTCCGCTGCCGCGCCTGATCCCGCTGCTGACGGCGGGCGTGATCCTCTTACAGGCAATCGGCGCGTTCATGCAGCAGCGCGTCGCGCTCGATCTGGCGCGGGTGGGCGAACTGCGCGCCGCCTGGGACATCCCGCGCTATCTGGACGAGCTGGCGCAGGCATCGGCGCTGGTGCAGGCGGATTGGGCATCGCGCGGCATGACGCGGCGGGCGCGGATTTACAGCCCGAATGAGGGCATCGCGGCGTATGTAGCGCTGGATGCCGATGTATATGGGATGCTGACACGCGCGCGGCGCGGCTGCCCGGCGGAGGCGCGCGCTGTTCGAAGCGATGGATTACTTCATCTTCGAGGATTTACTGCTGCCCTATCTGTACACTGAGCGCTGGACACTGGACGATCTGGAGCTGATCGGGCAGGGGCAGCCCTACCGCCGCAGCCGCGACGACGGCAAAACGACCGCCAGCGTCTTCATCTATCGCAACCCGAATCCTGCCCCGCTGGCGCTGACGACCCGCTTCGATCAGCCATGCCCGCAATCTAACCGTGAGGTGGCTCGCACGGCAGCCCAAAAATCAATACAATGATAGCAATGGTGAAGTAGAGGCATTGGTGTTGAAGAGGTTTTCCATGAAACGATTTCTAGCGGTGATCGGGGCATTTGTCCTGCTGTCGATGGCGGTGAGCAGCGTGCTAGCGCAGGATCGGCTGCCGCCCTCGGAAATCCGGCGGATCGCGCAGAGTGTCGTCATGATCGTGACGCTGGATCGCAGCGGCGAGCCGCTGTCCACCGGATCGGGGACGATTGTCGATCCAGCGGGATACATCTTCACCAATTATCACGTGATCGAAGGCGGAAGCGACTTTGCGATCCTGCTGGTCGAAAATATCGCTGAGCAGCCGGTGCTGCGTTATTTTGCGCAGCCGGTGACCTTTGCGGAGGAATTTGATTTTGCGGTCTTGCAGATCGACCGCGACCGCAACGGCAATCGGATCAACCCAGAGACGCTCAATCTACCCTACATCCAGCTCTCACCGCAGCCGGTCGATCTAGGCGAGCCGATCCATGTCTTCGGTTTTCCTGGCGTGGGCGATAACTTCTTGGTGTTCACCAATGGGACGATCACCACGATCCAAAATGGCGACGTGGGCGGGCGGCGCATCCCGGTCTGGAATCAGACTGACGCCGAGATCAGCCCTGGCAATTCCGGCGGGCTGGCGGTCAACAATCAGGGCTTCATGGTCGGCATCCCGACGGCGGTGCAGAGCGAGGAACGGACAGGCGGACGGCTGGCATATCTGATCCCGCTGGAGCTGATCTACGCGCTGTTGGAACTAGAGCCGCCGCAAGCCGGTCAGCAGCCGTCGCAGCTCGAAGTCACGCCGTTCCCCACGCCGGAGCAGCGCCCACAAGGGACAGTGCAGGGCTTGGACTACAATCTGACGCCCAACTACGGCGGCACAACACTTCAGGCAGGCTTCACACCCGATCCGTTCATCGTTGAGATCATCAGCGGCGGCGATCTGGATGTCAGCGCTTTCGGCTACGGCGCAGAATGCCGAGGCTTTGCGACGCGCCAGCCGGATTACAGCGTCCGCTGGACGGGGACTTCAAGCGGCGTGCGCTTCTTCTTCCTCAGCCAGGGCGATACGGTGCTGATCATCAACGCGCCAAACGGGGCATGGTTCTGCAGCGACGATTCTTACGGCACGCTCAATCCGACGCTCGATTTCCTCAATCCGGCGCAGGGGCGCTACGATATCTGGGTCGCCAGCTATAACGCGGGCGAAAACATTCGCGGATCGCTCTATATCACGGAGCGCGGCGCGGTCACGCCTGCCAATCCGCGCGGCTGATCGAAGATTGGGGACGGACAGGGCGAGCTGCCCGCCCTGTCCTCGGCTGTCAAATTCGAAAAGTTAAGTTTGCGCGTAAAAGTTGCATTCGCGTCCTAGTGCGTTACCATTATCGTCCAGCGCGGATGCTTTTTTTTACAGTGGCGATGGATGCGGTCTGTCCATCGAGGGGGCAGCAGTGATGATCAATCGGGTGAAAAAATCGATTCTGGCGGGATTCGTGCTGATCGCGGCGCTGATGGCGGTCGGTCTGCTGACTGCGCAGGATGCGCCGGCTCCACGCGCGGAGATTATCGGTGTCGATCCGTCCAATCCACCGACGACAGTCGTATCCATCAATGTGTATGACTCGCTGAGCCAGCCGGTCAGCGGCTTGACGGCGGCGGACTTTACCCTGGTCGGTGAACTGGCATCACTGGCGCAGATCATCGATGCTGAGAGCATCAGCAGCGACAATCTGCCCTTCTCGGTGGTGCTGCTGGTTGATGTCAGCAGCAGCATGGCAGACCTGCCGATCCGGTTGGCGCGGCAGGCGGCGCGGGCATTCGTGGACACGATCCGCCCGATTGACTCGGTCGCGCTGATGACTTTTGGCAGCGATATCCGCGTCATTCAGGACTACACCACCGATAAAAACGTGCTGTATGCCGCGATTGACTCGCTGGAGGCGTTCGGGCGCACCGCGCTGTATCAGGGCGCATTCGACGCGGTGGCGCTGGCGAGCAATGCGCCGAACACCCGCCGCGCTGTCATCATCCTGAGCGATGGCGCGGAATTTGGCGGGATCAGCGCGGTTGGACGAAATGCAGCGCGCGATGCGGCGCTGGTGCGCGGCGTTCCGGTCTACACCATCGGGATCGGCTTCGGGATTGACCGCACTTACTTGCAGGAAATTGCCAGCGCGACCAATGCGCGCTTTTACGAGTCGCCCGATCTGACCGAGCTGACGGCAATTTACACCAATCTGGCGCGCCTGCTCAGCAGCCAGTATGTTGTAACGCTGAACACCGCGAGTCTGCCGCTGGATGGGACGGTCTACTCGCTGGCGCTGCGCGTTCGGACGCCGGAAGGTGAAGCGGTCACGCTCCCCGGCACGCTGCGGATGCCGATCCCCGCCCCGATTGTTGATCTGGGCGGACCGTATCTGATCAGCGAACCGACGACGATCACGCCGCAGATTCGCGCCGATGATCCGATCATCAGTGTGCGTTTCGGGCTGGTGGATATTGAGGCGGTGACCGTCTTTGAGATCGTCGATACGAGCGCGCCGTTCGCCGTCGGGATCGATCCAGAGGCGTTCGCCCCTGGCGGCTACACGCTCTTTGCCGTTGCAGAGGATGCGGACGGCGATATTGGGCAGCATGAAGTCCCGCTGGACATCGCCGCGCTGCCCTCGCGCATCGCTATCGATCCTCTTCCCGCCTCATTGGGCGCGATCAGCACGCCGCCGACCTTCACGCTGACAATCACCGGTCAGACGCCGCCTGTTGACGTGCGCTATCGGGTCGGCGGCATCGAGTCGCTGCTCGAAGCGCCGTATACGTTCACGATTGACCCGATGATGCTGCTTCCCGGCGCGGCGGAATTGATCATCGAGGTCGCCAATGAGGGCGGCGTTGTCAGCACTCAGGCGTTCCCGCTGCGGATCGCAGACCTGCCGCCGCAGGTCACGGTAGCAGGGCTTCAGGCGGGGCAGACGGTGAGTCAGGAGACGCTGATCCGCGTGACCGCTGTCAGCCAGACGCCGGCGCGCGTCGCGTTCATCGGCATTGGGGACACGCCGCTTGAGCCGCGCGGCGATTTCTACGCGCTCAACCCGCGCGACTGGCGTCCAGGGGCGCAGACTCTGCGCGTCCGCGTCGTCAATGCGAGCAATCAGGCAGTGGTGGACATTCCGTTCGTTGTTGAGGCGCTCCCGCCGACCATTTTCGTCGAGGGGATCGCGCCGGATGATGTACTGACTGCCAACCGCCTGGTCACCGTGACCTTCGACAGTCAGACGCCGATCATCCAAGTCACAGCGTCCATCGATGAGATCGAACTCGCCCGATCAGCGCGCGAGCCGTTCATCTTCGAGATCAATGTCCTGAATTACGCGCCAGGCGAACACACGCTGCGGATCATCGCCGATAACGCGGGTGGACGCAGCAGCACGCTCGACATTCCGTTCAGTATTTCGCCCGCGCCGGCGGCAACGGCAACCTCGGCGTCGATTCAGGCGACTGCGACCAGCCTGCAAGCGACGATCTACGTCCAGCAGACGGCGGTGGCGGTGTCAGCCACTGCGCAGCAGGCGGCGCAGTTTGCCCAGGCGACGGCAGTCGCAGCGGAAGCAACCGCGCAGCAGGCGACAGTCTTCGCGCAGCAAACGCAGATCGCCGCAACCGCTGCGGCGCAGCAGACCGCTGTGCGTCAGACTCAGGACGCGCAGTCCACCGCCGAACGGATGACCGCGATTGCGCTCACGCAGACACAAATTTTGAGGCAGATACAAGCGACTGAGACAGCGCAGATGGCAACCTCCGCTGCTCAGACGCAGACCCAGCAGGCGGCATATGCGCAGGCGACAGCGACGGCTGTGCAGGAGCAGATCAACGTCCAGCGGACGCAGGCGCAGGAAACAGCGGTGATCGTGGCAGCGACTCAGACGGAGGCAGCCCGTCCAACGGCAACCCCGACGCCGACGTTCACGCTGACGCCGTCGGATACGCCGACGAACACCCCGGACGTACCGGCGACGGAGACGATGCAGGCGGTGAGAGTCGCGCGCTTGACCCAGGCATTTGAAGCCACAGCGACGCGCGCTGCAGCGACCCAGGCGGCGCAGGATGCGCTGCGCACCCGCCAAGCGGAGCTGCAAGGGACGATCAGCGCGGCGACACGTGCGGTGCTGGCGACCAATGCGGCGGTGGCGCAGGCGCAGGCGCGCGCCACTCAGGATACACGCGCGACACGCGCCGCCTTCACTGCGACGGTCGCAGCCGCGACGCAGATCGCCTTTGACGCGACCCAGACAGAATTAGCGCGTCCGACGGAGACGCCGACGCCGACGCTGACTGCTTCCAATACCTTCACGCCGACACCGGATGTGGAAGCAACGCGAACGCTGATCGCCGCGCTCACGCAGACCAGCGAGTCGATCAGCGCGACGGCGAGCGCGGAGGCTGCGCAAACTATCGCCGCTATCAACACGTCCAGCGCGCGCTCAACTGCTGAGGCGCAGCGCGAGGCGACTGTCAGCGCGCGTGCCACCATCAACGCCGAAGCGACGGCAGCGATGGCGCGGGCGGCACTTGGTACGCTAGAGGCAGAGCGGACGGAGGAAGCCAGCGCGACGCTGGCGGCGACCGAGACGCCGCGCCTATCGCCGACCATCACGCCGGAGGAAAGCACCGCGACCGTCCCGCCGACGCTCACTCCTATCGGCACACTGACGCTGATTGAGGTCGGGACGACACCCCCCGCCGCCGATTTCGCGCCGCTGGCGGTGATCATCGTGATTGTGCTGCTGATCCTGCTGCTGGTGTTCCTGCTGGCGCGCCGACGGATTGCACGAGGATAGGAAGGATGCGCCGATTTCTGATTCGCTTCTTCATCAACGCCGCCGCCATCGGCGTGATCGTCTCTGGCATCCTGCCGGGGATTCGCATCACTGGCAACACGCTGCCGACGCTGGTGGTGGTGGCGCTGATCTTCGGCTTGATCAACACGCTGATCAAGCCGATTGTCCAACTGCTGACCTGCCCGGTCATCCTGCTGACGATGGGCTTGTTCATGTTCATCATCAACGGCGCGCTGCTGTATGCGACAGCGTTCATCTCCGGGCTGGTGTCGCAGAATGTCGGCGTGGGTGGGACGCTTCAGATCGATAATCTGCTCTGGGCGATCCTGGGATCGATCATCGTCACAGCTGTGTCCTTAGTGCTTGAACGCCTGATGGGGGTGAACGAACCGCGTGTCGTGATCAAGCGGGTCGATATCAAGCAGGTCACCGAGCGGACGCGCAGACAGCTTGACGCAGATTGGGATCGCAGTGTGAACCAGTTCGGCGACGACATCATCGACCCGAAAACCGGTAAGCCGCGTTAAACAACGCCCATTCGTCAGCCGCCGGATCGCTTCCCCTCGGCGATGGCTTCGGACAGGCGCAGCCCGCTCGTGTTCAGCCGCCACAGACCGAGCGCGCCGCAGGCGATCACCATCGTATAGGACACCGCCTGAAATGCGATGATAAAAACAATCGCCTGGCTGTCTGTGTAGCCAAACGGAGTCAGCACGGAGACGGCAACCGCCTGATAGATGCCGACATAGCCTGGCGTGGACGGCGCAGCGCTGGCTAAACCGAGCGCTGCCAGCAGCAGCGCGATCTGCGGCGCGGTCAGCGCGATGCCGAACGCCATGCCGACGCACCAGGCGACGACGAAATCGACCGCCCACGCGCCTGCCGTCCAGACGGCGAAGCCCGCCGCGCGGCTCGGATGCTGCAGGGCGCGCATCCCGTTGAGAAAACGCGCCGCGAACTGGTCGATCTTAGCGCTCAATCCGCCAGGCAGAGGCAGCTTGCCCAAAATCCACGCCAGCGCCCCCAGCAGCGGCTTTTCGAGCCTCGGCGTGATCAGCACGCCAGCGATCCCGACCATCGCGATGAACGCCATCGTCCGCGCGCCGATCAGGAGCGTCTCCGGCACATCCGCCAGCGTCGAGATCGAGACCAGCGCGATCAGCACCAGCACACCAGCATCGATGATGCGCTCGGTGAGCGTGGTCGCCAGGGCGAAGCCGATGTTGATGGCGGCTTTGCGCCCGGTCATGACTGAGCGCAGAAGTTCGCCAGCGCGGGCGGGCAGCACGCTGTTGCCAAGATACCCGACCCAGATGCCCCAATAGGTGGTCAGCGGATGCAACGGCTTGTCTGCTGAGAGCAGGACGCGCCAGCGCAGCGACCGGAAGAAATACGACAGCGCCAGCGCGCCCGCCGCCATGATCAGATACTCGATACGCCCGCCGCGCGCGGTCTCTAATGCCTCACTCCAATCGACATTGCGCAGCGCAAAGTAGAGCAGAACCGCCGCCAGACCGATGGCGATCATCCAGCCCCAGGGAACGCGGCGCTTGGGTTGGTGGTCGGCGCTCATAACTGCACCTCATAGCGCCCGTGATGCTCGACGGCGGCGCGCAGCCAGTCGGCGAAGGCGGCGAAGCCCTGCTCAAATGTCCAGCGCGCCTCCCAGCCGAGCGCCGCGTTGATGCGCGCCGGATTCGCCACCCAGACGGTCGTATCCCAGGCGCGGTCGGGCATACTGCCCCACTGAGGTTCGGCATCGAACGCCAGGACGCGCTTGACCGTCTCGACCGCCTGGCGCAGCGTCGTTTGCACGCCTGTGCCGACGTTGTAGATCGCGCCCGGCGCGCTTGGCATGGACGCGGCGCGGATGAACGCCTCGCATACGTCGTCGATATAGACGTAATCGCGGGCGATGTCGGGGTTGACCAGCGGCGGGAGCTGACCGCGCATCCCCAGCGCCGCCAGACGCGGGATCAGCCGCGTCGGTTCTTCATACGCGCCGTAGACCGAATACAGCCGCAGCGTCACGACGTGCGCGCCGCGGCTGATCGACCGGAAGCGGCAGTAATGCGCGGCGGCGGCTTTGGTGACGGCGTAAGTGCTGTTGGGATCGACCGCCTCCAGCTCATCCGGCGCATGATCCTTGTAGCCATACTCCGATGATGACCCCGCGTTGACGAATGCCGCGCAGCCGGCATCGAGACAGGCATCGAGCAGGTGAATCGTGCTGGTCAGGTTAGTGCGGACGATGGCATCGGCATCCTGCTGATGGGAATACGCGCCGTGCGCTGCCAGATGGAATGTCCATTCTGGCTGGATCGCCTCCACAACCGCTCGCGCCGCGCTGCGATCCGCCAGATCGACCGTGTGCAGATGGAGATCGGCGCGGATCGCGTCGATGCGCCAGGGCTGATAGCCCGGACGCAGCAGCGCGTGAACCTCATGCCCGTCCGCCAGCAGCCGCCGCGCCAGATTTGCGCCGACGAAGCCAGTTGCGCCAGTGATTGCGACCCGTGCCATTAGCTTAGACGAAGTGGGTATAGTCGAATACGTCGAGGTACTGCCAGGTGTATTCGCGAACGGCGGCGCGCTCATCCGCGCTTAGCTCAAGCGCGGTTGCCTTGTTGACCTCCGGCGTGACTTTGCGCAGAGTCCCCCAGGGATAGACTTCTTCCAGGACTTCACCGTTCCAGGTCGGCTGGCGCAGCGAGTCGGCGGGCGCGAGACCGAGCTTGTCGCAGAGATCGCCCAGGGTTTTATAGCTGTCCGCCATGACATCCTCGACGCGGACGATGTGCATCCGATCCGGGAATTTCTGCTTGAAATAGAGCGCGTGATACTGGTTGATCGTCCAGCCGGTCATGTAATGGCGCAGACTGAGTGGGACAGGGCGCTTTTTGGTGTCGGCGTAAGCAGACCAGGGATTGCGGACGACATGCAGGAAGTGCGCATTGGGCAGATCGGTCAGGATTTTGTCGGCGTCCACGACGATGATCGGGCTGTAGCCGACGTAGACCTGCTCTTCACCGGTGCGTTTGTAGTCTTTCCACGCCTCGAAGGTCGCTTTGAAGAACGCCGCCATGTTATGGGCGCGGCTGCGCCCTGTCTCCTCGACCATGCGCACGTAAAGCTCGCGGCGTTCATCGTCGTTCATGTCGAAGGGCATATGCCGGAACTTGCTGACGTGCGGCGTGCGCGAACGGACTTTGCCTTCCTCATCGATGATGCGGTGATAGTCCTCGCAGGGTGCTGCGTCAAGCGCGAAGACCGGCCAGCGGTATTTGACCGGAAACATCGAGGTCAGGTGATCATCGACCAGGCGTGTCCCAACCTGCGACTCGAAGGGATAGACGAACATGCCCGGATGTCCGTCGAGGAAGCGATGCGTGGTATTGCCGCCGTTTTCATACATCGCGCCGAGCATCAGCAGGCGAATGTCATTGGTCATGGTTTTTTACTCCGTTGTCTGTCGATTAGCCATCTCAAAACGCGATTTTCGGGATCGCCATGCCGCCCACAGCAGCCCGATCAATGCTGCTTCCAGCAAGCCCGCCGCGCCCCAGTAAATCCGCCGCGCGAACGGCTGATAGGTCATGGTGAGCGTATGCGTTCCTGCCTGAATCGGCAGCGCTGTGCTGACGAAGTTGGCGCGATAATATTCTACATGCCGTCCATCGAGCGCATAGTCCCAAAGCGGATCGGGAAGCTGGCGCACCAGCAGCCAGCCGTCCTGCGGGACGGTCAGGCTGAAGGCGAAGTCGTTGTATGACCAGCTCTGCCATGACCAGGAAAAATCGCCCGCCTGCGCGCCCGATGGCTGCACCGTCGGCGCGGGATCGAATAACACCAGTGCCGATGCCGGATCGAAGGTTGTCCAGTCGACTTCCGCTTCAGGGACGAGCGCGTCCACCGGATAGAAGACCAGCGGCTCACCCTGAGTCAGTGTGAGCGTCAGCGCGGATCGGATCGGCTGCCCATCCGTGCTGAGCGTGTTGGCGGGTTCGCCGTCCGCGCCTTCGAGTTCGCGCAGCATGTTCGGCTTCATATAGGTGTTGTCGATCCAGAAATCGCTGCGGATCGGCAGATTGGCGAACAAGTCCGCGCCGAATCCCGCCTGCGGATGGGCTGTCCAGGGGGATGCCAGGCGCGCCTGCACGGTCTCCGGCAGCGGGACGCGCGGATCGAAGCCCCAGCGGTAGCGCGTGAAGCCCTGATCCTCCCGATTGATCGAGGCAAAGTAGCCCGTCAAATCCGCCAACGCCAGCCCGATCAGCGCCGCGACGAACAGACTGCGCGCCGAGGGCGTGGCGAGGGCGCGCCATGCCAATACGCCGACGATCAGCGCCAGCAGCGCGGCTGAGATCACGCTTTGCAGATCAGGATCGTTGTTCGGATACTGTTCGCTGATCAAAAACATGCCGATCAGGACGAGCGCAGCGGCTCCTGCCGTGATAAGCGCCGCCCGCGCCATGCGCAAACGCTCGAATGGGGTGAGACTCTCGGTCAGCAGCCGATCCAGCGCCGCGCACGCCAGCAGCATCACCCCGATCTGCCAGTAGTGCGAGTAGAAGTAAAACAAGTGGATGATGCTGTTCATTAGCGGGATGGTCTCCCACAGAGTCAGCAGCGGCGGCGGCGCGAGCGAGACGATCAGCGCGCCGCCTGTCACGGCGATCAGCCAGCGTTCGCGCCGCCCCCACGCCATGACCGCGACCATGACCAGCAGCGGCAGCGTAAATGCCCCGATATAGCGGGCGTAGTGCTGGTAATTGTGCGACTGCCAGCCATACGACTCAAACGGACGCCGCCATTGATTGTTGAACAATTCGGTTGTGAAGCGCCGCATCTCCTGCACGCGGTCGCGCGCCTGAAACGTCGTGTAGTTGGCGCGGAAGTAGGCATCTCGCTGCTCGATCACCATCGACCCGATCATCACTGCCCAGACCGCCACCGCGATCCCCGCCAGCGCCAGCGCGACCCCCGCCGCCGGGGTAAACCCGCGCCTGATCCGCCGCCAAAGCCGCGCGAAGCGGTGCGGATACAACCATGCCCACGCGCCGACGACGATGATGAAGAAAAACAGGTTATACAGCGTCCAGTAGTTGAGGGATGCCAGTTGAATCAGCGCCGCCGCCGTCCACAGCAGCACACGGGGCGTCGTTGGACGGCGCAGGACGCCGTGAGTCGCCGTCAGCAGCAGGAAAAAGGTGAAGATTTCCTGAAAATAGAACCATGCCGACAGCCACAAGCCGATCCCCGACAGCGTGAACACGACCGCCGCAAGCGCCAGCGCCGTTCGTGTCCGCAGCAAGCTCGCCGCGAACAGGATGAACGCCAGGATCGCCAGATAGGGCAGGAGCAGGTAGTTCAAGAGCAGATATTGGCTGTATTCCGGAACCGCCGCGCCGATCAGCGCCAGCCCGCGGACGATCTGCGACCAGACGATGTGAACGAGATGCCCCGGCGTAGGCGCGAGCGGCGATAAGAACGCCTGATAATACGCCGCGTAGCCAGTGAAGGACGCCGGATTCCACCATGCCAGGTCGCCCGTCAGCCGGACGCTGTGCATGTTCGGGGCGAAGAACGCTGATCCTTGCAGCATGTCATGGTTGGGCGGCGTGTCGAGCGCCAGAATGACCGAGTCATACGCCGCCATCCGCAGCCCGACCATCGCCAGCGCCAGCAGCAGGCAGAAGACAAGCCGGCTTGCGCGCAACCTCATCCGCGCTCCACATCATAGGCGTAGAACAGGCGCGTTTCCGCATCGCGGTCGCGCTCAGCGGATGCTGGAAAGGGCAGCCCGGTCGTGAAGTCGCCTGGCAGCAGTTCGATAGCGAAAATCTGGTTGCCCGCCTCCCAGATCAGCGAGCCGAGAATATCTCCCGACGCCAGATCGACGGCGTGGACGCCGCAGACGCTGGCATCGACAGCCAGCCCCGGCGCATACTGGCGGAAACGCGGAATGACCCGCGATGTGCCGACCCAGGCGACATGACCGATCAGGCATAAGCCGCGCGTCCAGCCGGGCAGACGGGCGATCACGTCGTGTGTGCCGTTGGGATCGACCGCCCAGACTTCGCCATAGCCGCTGTTATCGACCCAGATGCGCCCCCGATGCAGCCGCGCCGAGTGTGGGCGGGTCAGTCCGCGCAGGATCGGCTGGCGAGTTGCGCCGGAGAAGATCACGCCGCGCTTGTCCACCGGGTAATCGGGGTGACCAGGGCGCAGGTCGGTGATCTCGTCCGCCGAGGCGGAGTAATACGATGTTTCCGGCGTGTCCCCTGCGGCAATCGAGTTGAGCTGGATATGATTCTGCCCAAACACCGGCGCGCCATCGCGCTCGATGCACGCCGGATGCCAGACGCGCTCATGGCGTCCATCGTCATGCAGGCGAACGACGGCGTTCTGCCCGACGGCATTGGCGTGGAGTTCGCCGCCGATCAGCGCCAGATCGTGCATGTACAGGCTGCCCGGAAAGAAGATTGAGCGCAGCGGCATGAGCGGGCGTCGATCCGGTTCGGGCGGCGGCATGTCTAGGCGCGGGATCGCGCCGGCGTAGGGCGCGAGGGTCAGCACTTGGTTCGGATTGCGCGTGCAGGCAATGTGGACGACTCCGCGCGCCGCGTCATAGGCGATGCCGGACGGATGCGGCAGGCGCAGCGCCGTGATCGCCGGAGCGGGATCGGCGCGCAGCGCCATGACCAGATGCTCATATTCCCGCGTGACCAGCAGCGTCCCGCTCGACTCCGCCAGCGTCTCCCAGAAGCGCCCGCTGACCGTGTAAGGGAGCGCGGTCGGATCGGAGACGCCCTCCCAGAGCGCGATCACCGCGTTCGGGTCGCGCCACTGGGCGTGATGATGCTCCCAGAGCGACTCTAAGTTCACGCGCCGTCTCCGCTGGTGCTGTTTTTCGGCGTCCAGCCTTCGGCGCGCATCCGCTGCCACAGCCGGTAAGCGCCGATGTACATCTTGAGCGCTGAATTGTAATTGGTGGTCGAGCGCCCGCCGTGACGTTTGGTGGCAAAGATCGGGACTTCGAGCATCGGATAGCCTTCACGACGGCAGACCGCGTTGAACTCGGCGTCGATCAGGTCATCGTCGGACTGCAAGCGCAGCAGGGCATCGAAGTGGCGCGGAAAGACCTTCGGCGTGCCGTTGATGTCCCAGTATGCCAGGTCGAAGAGCGTGCGCACCTCGATGTTGTAGAGCAGCGATCCGATGCGCCGCTGCCAGTTATCGCGGATTTTGCGGTTCGCCTTGATGACAGTGTCCGGGTTGGCGACAGCGTAGAGCAGCAGCAGCGTCAGGTCTTTGGGCGCAGTGCGCGCCGAATTGGTATAGCAGAGCAGATCGCCCTCGGCGGCGGACAGCCCCAGCCGGACGCCTAAGCCCCAGCCGCCGCGTTCGCTGTGGGCGACGCGCACGCGCCGCGCCGGATCGGTGTGCTTCTCCGCCAGCGCAGTGCAGACCTTGAGCGATGCGTCGCGGCTGCCGTTGACCGCCAGGATGATCTCGGTTGGATTGGGGATACGCGCCAGCATCGCGGCGTATTCCTCGACAATCGCGCCGATATGATCTGCCTGGTTGTAAACCGGCAGCACAATCGAAATCAAAGATGGAGTCATGGTCAGGATGCCGTTTGAAGCGCGTTGACCGCCGTCTCGACCAGCGGCTCGGCGGCGATGCCGTGTTTGCGCTGGTAATACGCCTGACTGCCGGATAAACCATCGTGGTTTTCGCGGACGCCGCAGCGGATCAATCGGGTTGGGATGGCGCGTTCGGCGATGATCTCGGCGGTCAGCGAGCCGACGCCGCCGTTGATATAGTGCGCTTCAACGCTGATCGCCAGTGGCACAGACGCCAGCGCCGCCGCCAGATCATCCGCCGGATCGGGATTGAAAGTGGGGACGACCAGCACGCTGACCTGGATGCCGCGCTCCGCCAGCGCGTCCGCCGCCGCGACGACTTCGCGGGCAATCGCGCCTGCCGTGACGAAGAGCAGATCGCGCCCTTTGCGGAGCTGGTTGGCGCGCCCGACGGCGAAGGCTCCATCCAGACCGGGCAGCGCGTAGGAGTCGTCTTTGCCGAGCCGGTAGTAGATCGGCGTGGGCATGTCCCAGGTGGCGCGCAGTGCCGTTCGCGCCTGAGCGGCATCGGCGGGCGCAACGGTCATCATGCCTGGCTGCGCGCGCATGATGGCGATGTCCTCGACGCCGTGATGGGTTGGTCCGGCGTCGCCATACTCGAAGCCGCCGCCGACACTGACGACGCGCACGGGTAGATGCTGCAAGATCGCGCCGTTGCGGATGAACTCATACGGGCGCAGCGCGGCAAAGGTGACAATCGAGTAGCAGAAGGGGATGAAGCCCGCTTGCGCCAGCCCAGCCGCCATGCCGAGCATGTTCTGCTCAGCGACTCCGGCGTTGAAGAAGCGATCTGGATGGCGTTCGATGAACGGCTCCAGCACCATGAAGCCGAGATCGCCGGTCAGCAGCAGCACGCGCGGATCGCGATCTGCCAGGTCGATCAGGGTTTGGGCGAAGGTTTTACGCATGTTCGGTCACTCCGTGAAGCGCGGCGATCTCCATGAGCGCCTGTGCATATTCCGAGTCGCTCATCGGCATATAATGCCAGCGAATCTGATTTTCCATGTACGACACGCCTTTGCCAAAGGTGGTTCTGGCGATCAGGACGTGCGGCTGCCCGCCGTCCAGGTCGAGCGCGTCGATCTGCTGCTGGATGGCGGGGAGGTCGTGTCCATCGACTTCGCGCGCATCCCAGCCAAACGCGGTGAAGCGCTCATGCACATTGTCGATGCGGATGACATCGCAGGTGTAGCCGAGCGCCTGCTGACCGTTCAGGTCGATCAGCGCGATCAAGCGGCTGAGGCGATGCTGCGCGGCGTACATGACTGCTTCCCAGGTCGAGCCTTCGTTGAGTTCGGCGTCGGAGAGCAGCACGAACGTCCGGCGGGATGACTGCTGCAGGCGCGCCGCCAATGCCGCGCCGACTGCCATCGACAAGCCCATGCCCAGCGATCCGGTCGCAAAATCGACGCCGATCAGGGTCGGTTCGGGATGGACGCCGAGCGCCGAGCCGTCACGGTGGAAGGTCGCCAGCGTTTCGGCGTCGATCCAGCCGCGCAGGTAGATGGCGGCGTAAAGCGCGAGCGCAGCGTGACCTTTGGAGAGGATGAAGCGGTCGCGGTCGGGGTCATTGGGGCTGCTGATGCGCAGCGCGCCGCCGTAGAGCGCGGCGATCAGGTCGGCAATCGAGAGCGACGACCCGATATGCCCGACATGCGCGCGCTTGGACTGCTCGAGCACAATTCGCCGGATCGCGTAGGGGGTTACATTTGTATGATCCATCACCGCTCATCCTTAAATCATAAACCGCAAAAGCTTTTCATCCGTTCGCCTTCACCAGTATAGACGAAGTGTGAACGCTGTTCAATTTAGCCTGAAGAGCGCGTCATAGCGCGCTGGTAATGGGCTGGCGGGATCGATCAGGCGCGCTGGATTGTAGCTTGCGGCGGATGCGCCGCTGAGGTAGCGCTCCGAGATCGACTCCACGAGCGAAAGCGAGTCGTCGTAATAGAACAGGATCACGCGGTCGAGCGGGAAGCGGTCGAAGCCCGCCCAGATGCCGGACGCGATCAGCGTCTCGTCCTCAAAACGGCAGGTCTCATGCGGACGCGGCGAAGTCGCGTCGTCGTAGCAGACGCGCCCAAACAGGCGCGGGCTGCCATACATGAGCTGAAGCGCGTGTTCAAAGACGTAATTCAGGCGAAACGCCCGCATATGCTCGTTCGGGCTGGCGTCGATGATGGCGATCAGTGTCCCGTCGGGCGGGACACGCACGGTCTCGACGACGGCGCGAACAATAGCGAGTTGGTCTTTTGACCAATTGACGAAACGCTGATGCTGGCTCAATCCGCGCAGCGCCGCCAGCAGAATCAGTATCCCCGCCGCCGCGTATGCCCCGCGCCGAGGAAGCAGCATGAGCGCCGCGCTGATGGACGTCGCCGCGCCGATGGCGGTGAAGACGGATAAGCGCCAGGTGTAGTGCTGTGTGCTGAAATCGCGAGTCGGGATGTACATGGCGAAGCCGGCAAAGACGGCGGCGAAGCCGATCAGCGCCAAGCTGAGCCAGCGCCGCCGCGTCATTGTGTCCGGTTGGCGATTCGTCCACGCCGCGATAAGCGCCGCCGCGATCCCCATCCCGACCGCGACGATCAGCAGGCTCAGTGGCAGCCCTCCGGTTAAAACGCGCCGCCCTGCCTCCGCGCCGAGACGAAAGCCCGTGATGTAGTTCATGGACAGCATATAGCTCAGTCCGTTCAGCAGCTCCCAGCGTTCGCCGCCGAGATCGATCAGGCTTGCCTGATAGCTCGCCCCACCGCCGACGAGCGTGTAAACAATGTAGCCCATCCAAACCAGCGGGATCGCCGTCCAGATGGCGGCAAAGCGCCAGAAACGGCGCGAAACGCCGCGCTCCAGCCAGATCAGCAGCACGGGCGCGCACAGCAAGAGCGGAATCCCCGCCTCATAGGTCAGGACGGCGAGCGCCTGCGCGATCAGCATCAGCGCCAGGCAAAGCGGTGTCGGTCGCTGCCAGTAGGCGAGCAGGCGCTCAACCGCGATGATTGCCAGCGCCGATGAGAGCTGGCTGTTGAGGATGCCCGGATAGAAGATGCCGTGATCGGCGGGAAAGAGCATGAAGAGCGCCGCGCCGATCCAGGCGAAGGCTGGGCGCGCCGGGACGAGGCGCAGCAGCAGCGCCAGCAGCGCCGCGCCTCTGAGCCAATGCACTGCCAGCATGGTCAGATTGAGACCGAGAAACGACTCTGGCGTGAGCGACCATGCCGCGATCCAGGGGATGTAGGTCAGCGGGCGGGTTGGCGCGGCTTCGGGATAGAAGATGGGTAGGTCGCCGTTTGAGGCGCTCAGCAGCATCGTCCAGTCGTCCAAGATCGGGCTCATGCCGAAGCCGCCAGGCAGCCACCAGATCAGCGCCAGCCCAGCCAGGGCGATCCAGAGCGAAAATTGCTGTGAGCTGGACTGCGCGCTCTGCTTGTTGGGCGCTGTCAAGATGGATGGATGTGAGCTTGACATCAAAACGGAGCCCTCCTCGCCTGCATTTACATCGTCATATGATAACACAGGGTTGCAGTTCGCATCGATATAAGTGTTCGCACCTATTTTCCAACTCTTCGAAGCGATCACCCTGTGGGCGGACAGCTTTGATCGATATGCGATCTTTCTGGTAAACTTACTACAAACTTTGCGACACATCATGCCGAGCGTGCTGTCACTGGCTCAAGCGCCCCTGCTTGCGCAGAATGCTCCTCGGCGCGTATATGGAGGAGTCTGTACATGGCAACGCAGACGGCAACTCTTGATCGAGAGAAGCTTTTGGACTGGTACTATCAGATCGTCTTGATCCGCCACTTCGAGAACAAGTGCGATGAACTGTATCGCGAGAAGCGCATCACCGGCGTTTACCTGCATCTCTACAGCGGGCATGAAGCGGTTGGGGTTGGCGCGCTGGCGGCGCTGACGCTGGACGATCACGTGATCACAGCATATCGGGATCACGGGATCGCGCTGGCGCGGGGGATGGATCCGAAGGTGGCAATGGCGGAGATGATGGGCAAGCGCACGGGCAGCAGCGGCGGCAAAGGCGGCTCAATGCATCTGGCGCAGCGCGATCTGAATTTTTGGGGCGGATACGCGATTGTCGGCGGGCATCTGCCGCTGGCGACGGGGATCGCGCTCAAAGTCCGCTACATGGAGGAGGACGCGGTGGTGCTGTGCTTTATCGGCGATGGCGCGACGAACAACGGCTATTTTCACGAAGCGCTGAACATGAGCGCGGTCTGGGATCTGCCGGTGGTGTGGCTGATCGAGAACAACCTGGTCGGGATGGGGACGCGAGTGGAGGATTCGAGCGGTCAGCCGGAGCTGTCGAAGCGGGCGATTGCCTATGGCATGAAAAACGGCGGGCGAATCGACGGACAGAACGTGATTGAGGTGTATCATGCAGTCAGTGACGCGGTGAAATACGCCAAGAAGCGCGGACCGGTTTTATTGGAAGCGCTGACGTATCGATTTCGCGGGCATGGGGTCAGCGACCGGTCGTATGATGTGCGCGATGACCTGGTGAGCGAATTGAAGGTCTGGCAGGAGCGCGATCCGATTCTAGTGCTGCGGTCGCATCTGGTCGAGCAGTTCGAGGGCGTTGAAAGCGAGCTGGAGAAGCGCGATCAGGAAGCCGCCGCCATCGTCGAGGCAGCGGTGAAATTTGCGGAGGAAAGCCCCGCGCCAACCTTTGAGGATTTAATCGCGAACGTATATGTAGGACGGCGCTACGATGAGTGAACGCAATCAACCGATGCGCGAGGCGCTGCGAATGGCGCTGCGCGAGGAGATGAGCCGCGACGAGCGCGTGTTCGTCATGGGGCTGGAAGTTGGGCAGTGGCAGGGGACGCATCGCGTCACGCGCGGGCTGCTAGAGGAATTCGGGGCGCGGCGCGTGCGCGACACGCCGATCAGCGAGATGGCGATTGCCGGCGCAGCAGTCGGGGCGGCAATGGCGGGGCTGCGCCCGGTGGCGGAGATCATGACGATCAATTTCGCGTTTCTGGCGCTGGACGCGATTGTGAACCATGCGGCGAAAATCCACTATATGTTCGGTGGACAGTTCACCGTGCCGCTGGTCATTCGCGCGGCGACAGGCTGGGGCAATCAGGCGACCGCGACGCACAGTCACACGCCGGAGCCGATCTTTGCGCACTTTCCTGGCTTGTTTGTCGGCTGTCCATCGAACGCGACTGACGCTAAAGGGATGCTGAAGGCGGCGATTCGGGATGAAAATCCGGTTTTGTTCACAGAGTTCATCGCGCTCTATTCCAAGCCCGCGCCCGTACCGGACGATCCCGATTTCGTGCTGCCGATTGGCAAGGCGGACATCAAGCGGGCGGGCAAGGATGTGACGATTGTGACGTTCGGGCGCGGCGTCGAGTGGTCGCTGAACGCGGCGGAGGCGCTGGCAAAGGACGGCGTGCAGTGCGAAGTGGTCGATATGCGCTGGCTGCGCCCGCTGGACATCGCAACGGTGATTGCAAGCTTCAAAAAGACCAACCGGTGCGTGGTGGTGGAGGAGTGCCTGCCGATGTACAGCTTCGGCAGCGAGATCGCGGCGCAGATTCAGGAGAAAGCCTTCGATTACATGGACGCGCCGGTCAAGCGGGTCAGCGCGATGGATGTGCCGCTGCCATATGCGGCTGAGATCGAGCTGATGGCGCTTCCGAATACGCAAAAAGTGATCGATGCAGTGAAAGAGGTGCTGTGATGGCTGAAGCGATTATCATGCCCGATCTCGGCTCTGGAATGGAAGAGGCGACGCTGCTGAATTGGGTTAAAAAAGTGGGCGATACCATCAACAGCGGGGATGTGATCGCGGAGGTGGAGACGGATAAAGCGACGGTCGAAGTCCCGGTGACGGTCTCCGGCACGATCACACAGCTGATTGGCAAAGCCGGCGATCTGCTCAAGGTCGGCACACCGATTGGCTATGTCGGCGAGGGGGAAGCGGCTGCACCGTCAGACGACACGCCCAAAGAAGCGCCCGCGCCCGCTAGCAACGGCACGCCCGTCGTCGCGGCGGCAGCGCCTGTCCCGCTACCTGCGCAAAGCGAGGACGATCACTTTCCCGATGGGGTGAAAGCCTCACCGCTGGCGCGCAAGATGGCAGCGGAGCGCGGCATCGATCTGCGGCTGGTCGCTGGAACCGGACCCGGCGGTCGGATCACCAAGGCAGACATCGAAGGCTTCAAGCCCGGCACGGCGGCGCCGGCTGACGCGCCAACGGCGCCGCCGACAGCGGCGTCAGCGATCCCCGCCGCGCATTACGATGCACTGCCGACAGGGGACGATGTGGAGATCATCGAGGTGACGCGGATGCGCGCGCGGATCGCCGCGCGCATGGTCGAGAGTCGGCAGCAGATTCCGCATTTCTATGTCACGTCCGAGATCGATGTCGGCGCGCTGCTGGCGCTGCGCCAGCAGATCAACGCCACTCTCGACGATGATCACAAGATCAGTGTCAATGATCTGGTGGTCAAGGCGGCGGCGCTGGCGCTGCGCCAGTATCCTAACCTGAACACGCACTTTTACGGCGATAAGCTCGTTCGGCACAAGCGGATTCACATCGGCATCGCGGTGGCGCTGCCGCAGGGGGGCTTGATCAACGTGGTGGTCAAGGACGCGGATCAGCTCAGCGTGGGCGCGCTGGCGGCGGATGCCAAAGCCATGATCGCGCGCGCCCGCGAGGGTAAGGTCAAGCCGGACGATATGCAAGGCAGCACGTTCACGGTGAGCAACCTCGGCGCATTTGACGTCAGTCAGTTCGTCGCCATCATCAATCCACCGGAAGCGGGCATCCTGGCAGTCGGCACGGCGAGCAGAGTGCCGGTGGTGCTGCCAGATGGGACGCTGGGCGTTGGCAATCGGATGAAAGTCACGCTTAGCGCGGATCACCGCGTCACCGACGGCGCGGAGGGCGCGGCGTTCATGCAGGCGTTTAAGCGGCTGATCGAAACCCCGATGCTGCTGCTGGTGTGAGCCAGAAATCGAAAGCAATCGGTGATAAGTGATGAGGAAAAACAGGCTGGTGAGCGCGATTTAGGCTTATCAATGCCTCATAGTGGTCGATCACTGGCTTAGCGCGGCGGGGATGGATAAACTGATTAAGTGGGCGACTCCAGCGCGGAGCCGCCTTTTTGATTCACTGTTCACACCGTGAACTGTTCACACCGTGAACCAGATCGGGTTTGTCCAGGCGCGCCCGCCGTGCTGATCGCGAACAGTGACGCGGCAGTAGGGGCTTTTCAGACTGGAAAGGCTCAGTTCGGCGTCGATCATGCCCTTGCCATGTTTGTAGACTGCGCGCGAGCCTTTGCCGGTGACGAAGATGCTGCTGGCAGGTGAGCAGCGGATGCGCAGCGTGTGGCTGTCGATGTGCAGATCGTGAATCTGGGGTCCGGTGCTGGAATAGAACCAGCCTCTTTTAAGCGAGTCGAGAATGGACTCCGGCGTGAGCGCCTCCGCCTTGACCCAGACCCAGCCGCGCACGCGGTCGCTGTGGCGGTCATGGAAATGCGAGTCGTCGGTGGCGATGGCAGTGTAATGGCGTCCCTGCGCCAGCATAGTGTCGATCATGTACCAACTGTCGATGCGATCATTGTGATCGTCACTGACGGCGTTGATCGTCTCGATGGCGTGGACATTTCCCAAATCGATCACATCTTTCTCGCTGAGCGCGTACCAGGCTGGATGGGCGCAGGCGACGAATGCGCCCGCCGCCAGCGCGCGCGCCGCGATGCCCGGTCCGGTCTCATCGGGCAGGTTGGGCGCAAAGTCGCCTGGCAGCCCGACCGCCAGGATGTGCCAGGTCTCGCCGACGGAAGTCAGCCCGGCGTGGAGTTCTGCGCCGAGAAGGGTGGTGAATGCCGGCGTGCGGTAAGGGCTGGTGTCAGTGATCGGATAGCCATAGGACTCCATGAAATGATCGGTGATCGCTAGGAAATCGTAGCCCATGTCCTTGTAGAACTGGCAGACGGCTTCAGGCGACAGCCGACCATCCGAGCGCGTTGAGTGGGTGTGCAGATTGCCGCGATAGAAGCGTCCAGGCTTGCCGAAAGGGAGATTGTTCACGAAGACTCCTTAGTTGATGATCATGCTTTCAAGGTCACGCGGATAATAGGTCAGCAGTTCGATCCCGTCGTCGGTGATCAGCACGGTGTCCGAATGGCGGAAGCCGCCGATGCCAGGCGCATACAGACCCGGCTCGACGGTGAAGACCATGCCGGGGCGAATGATGGTTGAATCGCCGATGTCCAGAAACGGGGCTTCATGATAGCGGATGCCGATGGCGTGTCCAACATGATGTTTCCAGAAGCCCATCAGATCGTGCTTTTCGTAGTAAGCGCGGACTTTGACATCGACTTCGCTGCACGGCACGCCGGGTTTTAGCGCGTCAAAGGCGGTCTCCTGGAGCGCCATCATGTGATCGAACAGGCGGCGCGCCTCACCGTCCGGTCTGCCCATGAACATCGTCCGTTCGAGTTCGGAGCCGTAGCCCCAGACAGCCGCCGCCGCGCCGGTCACCAGGACATCACCGGGCTGGAAGGTAATGTTGTTCGCCAGCGCGTGCGGGATGGCGGAATTGCGCCCGATCTGACCGCGATAGCCGGCGAACGCGCCGCTGCCCATGCCCAGCCCCGCCTGCGCCTTGTAGATAAAGCCAATGGCATCGAGCATGGCGGCAGTCGCTTCGCGGCTGGCGCGCTCGCTGACCTCGGTCTCGGTCGCGCCGACGGTAGTATAGCGCTGAAGCAGCACATGCGCCATGTTGCCCCACTTGCAGCTTTCGCGGATGAGCGCGATCTCGGCGTCGGACTTGATCATCATCTGGTCTTCGATGAAAGCGCGAGTGTGGATGATTTTCGCGCCAGTCAGTTTGGACAGAGACTCGCCGCGATAGCCGAGAATCCAGGGATAGCCGTCGTCATCGGCGGCGATGGTCTGGACGATGCCCATGTCGTCGAGCATCGCTTTGAGCAGGGTCATCGGATGGGGATCGTGCGGGTATTCGAGATAGTGATCGACGCGGTCGATGAGCGCGTTGGACTGGGCGTGTTCGAGTTCGAGGCGCGGGACGAACAAGCCGCGCTCGCCTTTGCTGTTCATGACGAAAGCGATGGGGCGTTCAGTCGGGATGAAGGCGAAGCCGGTGTAGTAAAGGATGTAGTCGCGGTCGAAGAGGACGACGCCGCGATCACCGTTGATCTGAAGATGCTCAGTGAGCCGAGCGCAGCGTGCGCGAAATTCCGCGTTGGGGATGCGCAGTTGGGTGACGGGAAGAGCCATTGAGTTCGTCCTTTTCAGTGAAATTTCACGATAATGCTACCACACACCGCCCGGCGTCGATGGGGCAGCGCGCCAGGACTGCATCCTCGCGCCGCACCTCAAAGACCGCGCCGGGCGCGTCGCTGCGCCAGAATTGGCGCAGCTCGCCGACGATCTGCCACGCCTGGCGCGCCTCACAGATCGGCGGCAGCGGTGGTTCATCCTCGAACAGCCCCCAGATCAAGAAGCAGTCTCCGGCGGGCAGCACGCCTGTCCCAAGGATGCTGCCTGACCAGCGCGCCGCCTCAAAGCGCCGCGTTCGCCCGTCGGGCAGGCTCTGGACAAAGGTGAGATCGCTGATGTAGACCGTCTTGTCTGAGCGATTGAGCAGGACGAACGCTCGGTCATAGATCAGCAGCAGCGGCGCAGCATTGATGTCGTCGGTCGCGGTCTGAGTTGGGGTGCTGGTTGAAGTCCGGGTCGGGCGCGTCGTGGACGTGCTGGTTGGTGAAGCAGTTCGCGTTGGCGTTCGGGTCGCGGTGCGGGTAGAGGTCGGCACGTGTGTGATGGTGGCGGTTGGCGATGACGTGCGAGTCGCAGTCAGGGTGCGGGTTGGGCTGGCGGTGCGAGTCGATGTTGGAGATGCTGTTCGGGTTGATGTTTGCGATGGCGTCGGGGATTCAGTCTGCGCCACCAGCATCGGGCTGGCGGTGTGGAATGGGGCGAGGCTGTCGGTGGCAAGCGGGACGCCGCCCTCAGGCGCACCTGCGCCAGGCGCGCTGGCAAACTGCGGCACCGCGATCAGCGCGCCGATTACAATCAGGATGCCCAGCAGCGCTGCCCAGGTGACGATGCGCCGCCGCCGTTTGACGCGCGTGATGCGCGAAAGCGTGGGGCGCGTTGCGGCAAACGCGGTTGAGAGCTGATCGAGGTCGAGATCGTCTAGCAGCGTCTGATCATCCCAGTTGGGGACGGCGGACGCGCCAACGCCGACGCCGTCGAGCGCGTGCGTCAGCGCCGATGCCATCGCTTCGCCGGTGGGGAAGCGATCCTGCGGCTTTTTCTCCAGCGCGCGCAGCAGGACGCGCTCGACCTCGGAGGTGAGCGCGGGGTTGTAGCGGCGTGGAGAGGGCGGCGCTTCGTTGATGTGCTTGAGCGCAACGCTCATCGGGCTGGGGTCATCGAAGGGGACGCGACCGGTCAGCAGTTGGTAGGTGACGACACCGAGCGAGTAGAGATCGCTCTGCGGGACGACGGCGGCGGATGAGAGCGCCTGCTCTGGTGACATGTAATGGGCGCTGCCGAAGGTGTTGCCGATAGTGCCTTCGCTGGCGCTGAGCGCTAACCCGAAATCGGTCAGGATCGCCTGCCCGTCAGCGGTGATCATGATGTTGGACGGCTTGACATCGCGGTGGATGACGCCGCTGGCGTGGGCGAAGTCGAGCGCGGCGGCAATGTCGCGGATGATGCGGACGACCTGCTGGCGCGGCAGCAGATGCCCAGACGCCGCCTGTTCCTTCATGATCTGGCTGAGGTTGCGCCCTTCGATCAGCACCATCGCCATGTAATACAGCCCTTCGATCTCGCCGAACTGATAGACGCCGACGATGTTGGGGTGATTCAGGCGGGCGATGGCGCGCGCTTCGCGGAGGAAGCGCTGGCGGTAGTCCTCATGATCGGCATCGGTGACCAGGTGCGCGCCGATGACCTTGACGGCGGCATAGCGCTGCAGATGGACATCATAGCCGCGATAGACGGACGCCATGCCGCCGCGTCCGATTACGCCGATGATGCGGTAATCGCCGAGCTGGCGACCGATGAACGGATCAGGCGGCGTCATACGGTGCTTTCTGGGCGCTGTGGCACTTCACTCCGCATTCGAGATCGAGACCTGATGGACTGTCTTGAAGGGCGCGCTAGACGAGCGCAACCGCTTCGATCTCGACCAGCGCGCCCAATGGCAGCGCCGCGACTTCAACCGTGGTGCGGGCGGGCGGATCGCCAGGAAAAAACGACGCATAGACCTCGTTCATCGCGGCGAAATCTTGGATGTTCTGCAAATAGACCGTCGTCTTGACGATTCGGTCTAAGCGCGTGCCGGCGGCTTCGAGAATGCCCTTGATGTTGTTGAGCGTCTGCCGCGTTTGCTCGGCGACGCCCTCCGGCAGCGTTTTTGTGCCGGGGATCATGCCGGTTTGTCCGGCGGTGAAGATGAAGCCGTTGGCGATGATGCCCTGCGAATAGGGACCGACGGCGCTGGGCGCATTGTCCGTTTGAACAACCTGACGAGACATAGGAAAAAAACCCTTTCGAGGCAAATCATTCAATGCGCGTATTGTACCGATGGGCTAGAATTTACGCATGGTTCAGGAGTACGTCTGAATGACCAATCGCTCAAAGAACTGGCTGATCGGCATAAGTATCGGCGCGCTCATGGGCGTGATCGGGGTGCTGTGGTATGCGCCGCTGACCGGTCGCCGGCTGCGCGCAGCCGTGCGCAAGCACTATGGCGACGCGCTCGAACAAGCGCGGCAGGCTGGAGCGCAGCGGCGCGCCGAACGTGAAGCCGAGCTGGAACGCGCGCAGGGGCGGCTGGCGCACTGACTTAGCTCGACCACGTGCCGTAGCCTCCGCTTTCTGATGGCGCATCTGGTCTATCGGCGCTGGTGGGTGTGGGTTTAGGCTGCGCTGCAGCGGAGGGGCGAGTCGTGGGCGTCCCGTTGGACGGCGGCGCTTTTGGCGTCATCGCTTCGCCGATGTCCGCCGATTTTTTCACATCCTCAAGCTCGGTCTGCACGGATTTGAGCGAGTCTTGAAGCGGCTTGGTGACCGGACTGGTCAGCCGCCGGACTTCGTTGTTGAGGCTTTGGCGGGTGGGCGGCTCAGTGGGGACTTTGATGTCGACGCCGGCTGCATCGAGTTCTTTTTGCAGCAGCGCCGCCGTCTCCGACCACATTTTCCGCGCCTGAGCTGCCCATTTACCCAGGGTGTAAGACCACGCGATCATCCGTTTCGGTCCTGCCACGATCAGCGCGATCAGCAGAATTGCAATCAGTTCCATCCCGCCGACGCCGAAGAATTCCATCGCCGCGCCTTTCTAAACTCACGGGGGACGAGTGCCGAGGGGGAGGCTCGTCCCCTTTTCACATGATGTTATACGGCTTTAGCCGCTGTGACTGATGCGCCGCGCCGCGCCACAAACACCACCAGCGCGATCACAAATGCGACTGCGCAGACCACCTGCGCGACGTTGACCCCACTTACCAGCGACACCTCTACGCGGATGAATTCCAGCAGGAAGCGGATGACGCTGTACTGCATGACGTAGAGCAGGAAGAATGAGCCGGGGGCGAAGTTTTTGCGCCGGCGCAAAAACAGATTGAGCAGGACGATGAATGCCAGGATGCTCCAGAGCGACTCATACAGAAACAGCGGGTGAAAGAGCGTGTCGGCAACGGGGTAATCGACCAGGCTGCGGAAGGGATCGACGCGCTTGCTGGCGCTGATGGTGATGCCCCAGGGGAGTGTTGTCACTGTGCCGTAAAGCTCCTGATTGACGTAGTTCGCCCAGCGTCCAATTGCCTGACCGAGCGGGATACACACGCCGGCGATGTCGAGCCACTGACCGACCGGCAGCTTGTTGCGGCGCAGATAGAGATAGCCGCCGAGCAGACCACCCAGCACCGCGCCGAAGATGCTCAGCCCGCCTGACCAGATGGCAATTGCGCCATTTTCCAGATTGAAGAAGTTCTCGAAGAACCAGGCGGTATCGTTCCCCTGCGCGATCAGCGTCTGCGGTGGAAACAGCACAAACCACAGCCGCGCGCCGATGATCGCCGGGATGATCGCCCAAGTGAGCGCGCCCCAGATGTGATCAGGGTCTTTGCCATCGCGCTTCGCCAGCCGTGCGGCGATGGAGGCGGCGATCAGCATCGCCACGACGATAATAATGCCATAGTAGCGAATTTGCAGCCGGTCAGCGATGAGGATGTATTCCGCCTGAAACTCCATAGCTTCTAACCTCGATCCAGATGTTTATAGATAAACCATAAGCGCTGCACGCCGGTGATATTCGTCCCTACTGCCAGCGCCCACAGCCCCGGCATCAGCAGCGGCGGGATCAGCAGCGCCAGCAGCAGCGCGATCACCCGTTCGAAGCGCGAGAACAGCCCGATTTTGACCGATAATCCCGCTTCGCCCGCGCGCGCACGCACGTAGCTGACGGCAAAGCTGCCGATCAGCGCCGCCAGCGCGAGCAGCAGGTCGCCGAGCTGATTCTGCGACGCAAAATAGTACGCCAGCGCGCCGAAGATCAAGCCGTCGGCGTAGCGGTCGAGCGTCGAGTCCAGCACCGCGCCGAAGCGATCCTGGCGTCCCATTGCGCGCGCGACCGCGCCGTCGAGCGCGTCCAGCGGAAGGCTTGCCAGCAGCAACAGCCCCCCCCATTGTAGCGCGCCGGAGGCGATAAAGGCAGACCCAATCGCCACCACGATCAGCCCGACAATTGTGAGGGTATCGGGATGGATGCCGGCGCGATGCACTGCCATGCCGGCGCGCGCAGTCACTGTCGAAAGAGCGGCGCGGACGCGATCGGAGAAGGTGGTGGGTGGCGGTGTCATGGTGAAAATGGAACGCAGGCGTCCGCGTGAGGACAGCCTAGCCGATGGACTTAATCACGAAGACGATCTCACCGGCGGGAGCCTGCACGGTGACTTTATCGCCCTTTTTCGCGCCGAGCAGCGCTTTTCCGAGCGGGCTTTCGCTGGAGATTTTGCCCGCGCTTGGGTCAGCTTCCGCTGAGCCGACCAGGTAATAGACTTCTTTGGTGCTGCTGCCTTGTTCCTGAACGGTCACTTTTGATCCCAGCACGACCATATCTTTTCTGCCGGTGATTTCAATAATCTGCGCGCCGCGCAGAATCCCTTCCAGGCGCATGATCTCGCCCTCGACGAACGCCTGTTCATTCTTGGCATCTTCATATTCAGCGTTTTCGCTCAAGTCACCTCCCTCTTCAAGCGCCTGGCGCAGGCGCTCAGCGACTTCCGGACGACGAACCTCCTGCAGGAATTTCAGCCGTTCCTCGAGCTGTTTCAACCCTTCAGCGGTCAGATACTGCGTTTGAGTCGACATAATTCAGCGGCTCCTTTTTAGTAAAAACGCGGTTTCACCACTCTAAGACATAAAAGACACAGCAATGGCTGTGCCTGCCAAGGGTATACACCCGATAATGTCGATGTCTTGAGAGAGAAATATACCAACATGTGTGCCGTTTGTAAAGGCGGAGTCAGGGCAATTGCATTGAGAATGCCTTAATCGATTTGAAAAGACGTTTTAACAATTAGGCTCTATTCTACTTATCTTATTTTCATCTATGATCAAGCCAAAATGTCGCGCTGTGAACGGAATGATGATGATGCGGCTGTATTTTTTCAGGCATGGAGTGGCGCAGTCGCGCGAAATTCTAGGCATCCCAGATCATCAGCGCAAGCTGACGGATGTTGGCGCGCAGCGCGTCTGGCGGGCGGCGCGGGCGCTCCGACTGCTCGGCGTCAAGCCATCGCGGCTGTACAGCAGCCCACTGATTCGCGCTCGGCAGACGGCAGACATTCTTGGGCAGGTGCTGGGCGTGGCAGTGCAGGTGCGCAGCGAAGTCGGACCGGGATTCAATGCAGCGGTGACCGCCGCGCTGGTGCGCGATATGGGGCGCGACGATGAAGCGATCTTCGTTGGGCATGAGCCGGATTTCAGCCAGACGATCTGCGAACTGACCGGCGCGATGATCGAACTGAAGAAAGGCGGCATGGCACGGGTGGACATCAACACTTATCATCCGCTGCGCGGCAAGCTGGTGTGGCTGGTGGCGCCGAGGGTGTTCAACGAGATAGGCTGACGGCGGCTGCGCCAGGCTTCCCAGAGCCAGACCAGCGCATACGCTGAAAAGAGAAAGAGCAGCGGGTCAGTCGGCGCGCGGTAGCGCGTCGATGGATGAAAGAACATGTAAACCATCGTCATGTTAAGCTGGATCAGCCCCAAAATCGCCAATTCGCGCGGGCAGCGCAGACTGAGCGCGAACCCGATCAGCGCCAGACCGAACCATCCCCCGAAATACAGCCGGTGCAGCCAGCGTCCGATCAGGTCGAATAACGGCGTGTCATAGACCGTGACCGGATCGCTCACGACAACGCCTTCGAGCGTAAGCTGACCGTCACGCTCTGTGCGGCGCACTTGATCGAGCGGCGGGCGTTCGCCCGGCTTGGGATTCTGGCGCGGGAACACGTCGATGCTCCAGTGTGTCCAGAATTTGACCCAGAGCAGTTCGGGGATCGCGGGTGGGTTTTCGCGCAGATACGCCCAAGCTGCATCCGCGAGCGCCTGATCACGCTGCGGCGTGTGTCGTTCGCTGTCGGGGACAGCGCCCGCCCCTTCTGGGCTTATCCACTGGGCATCATAGCCGGCGCGCAGATACGGCACGACATCGGGGTTGCTGCCCTGATAGAGATTGCCGCCGCCGTTGAGCGCGACAGGCACGAACACCCCGAAGACAGCGGTATTGCGCAGTGACCAGGGCAGCACGATCAGCGCGCCGATGACCGCGACCGGCAGCAGGCGGATGATGGTTTGCGCGGGCGTCCGCCGCGTTAGGAACCAGAGCGCGATCAGGACTGCCAGCGGCGCGAGGACGGGGCGCAGCAGCATCCCCATGCCCAAAAGCAGCCCTGCCAGCGCCGCCCGCCGCCCGCTGCCCGCGTCGAAGCGCATTCGTTCGCGCAGCAAGATCAGGGTGTAGACGAAGCCATGCAGGATGAGCATGAACAGCGGCGTGTCGATCAGGGTGAGATTCTGGAAGATCAGATAAGGATAGCAGGCATACGCCAGCGCGCCGATCAGCCCGACGGTGCGCCAGCGCAGGGTGACACGCACGAACAGCGCCGCGCCAATGCGATAGAGCAGCCAGATCGACGCCAGATCGAGCAGCGTGTGAACCACCCCAACCGCCCAGCCGGATCGCCCCAAAATTGCGTAAACGGCTGCCAAAAATGCGCTGTAGAGCGGCGGCAGAGTCGCGTCGGGGATGCCCGCTTGCAAGCCGTAGACGCCGGTCGCCAGCAGATTCTGGGCGTAGCGGTCGAAGCTCTCCGAGCCATGCACCGCGCCGGTCGTCTCGAAGGCGAACAGGGATGGATAGAGCGCGGTCAGCGCGCCGATGCGTAGCGCCGCTGCCAGGATGAGGATCGCCGCGAGCGGATGGCGCAGCGACCATGCCAGCAGCCGTCGTGCGCCGAGCCATGCGAGCATGAACGGCAGCGCCAGCCGCCGCATAAATGCCAGCGTCGTCGGGTCAGGCTGCCATCTCATGCCGAGAGCTGGGCATCAGCCGCTTACAGATCGAGCCCGATCTGCTCAGCGACATCTTTGAGGGTGAATTTTTTGCGCGCTTGAGTTGGGATCGGCGGCATGTGGGCATACTCCCAGACCTCATCGGCGATCTCCCAGACTGCGTTGGGCTTGGCGGCGCGGCGGGCATTGGCGGCGCGCGCGCGCAGGGCGGACTCGCCTTCATGCAGCCACTGCTCGATGGTTTCAGCGGCGGCGCGCGGCTGATTGGCGAAAACGCCGGCGTTGTTTTCAAGGACGAAATCGACGTTGCCCTCTTCCTGTCCGGGGATGGCGTCGTAGAGAACCATCGGCAGACCAGCGATACAGGCTTCGCTGATGGTCGCCGGTCCGGCTTTGGTCGCCAGGATGTCCGCCGCCGCCATCATACGCGGCATGTCCTTGACAAAGCCGTAGATATAGGTTGGCTGACTCCAGGTCGCGGCTTCGAGCTGAGCTTTGAGCGCCTCATTGCGACCGGTGATGATGGCGAGTTGGCAGTTTAAGGCGCGCTCATCAATGGCGCGGGCGATCTTGGAGACCGGTCCCATGCCATCGCCGCCGCCGAGCAGCAGAATGGTGGGCAGAGTCGGATGCCAGTTGAGCGCAGCGCGGGCGCTCGGCTTGTCCGTAAGCTGCTCGTTGAAGCGCGGATGCACGGGCAGCCCAGTGATGCGCATCGTTGCGGGGGACAAGCCCGCCTTCAGACCGCGCTCATAGGCAATTGGTGTTGGCAGCAGCGTGCGGTCAGCGTGGCGGTCATACCAAAAGTAGTGCGTTGAGACCAGATCGGTGACCACGACCACATACGGCGGGCGCTTTTCCAGCGTCCGCATTGCCTTCATCGTCGGGCGCGTCAGCAGCGAATGGACGCAGACGACGACATCGGCGGGATGATCGCGCAGCATCTGTTTGAGGCTGCCCTCGACCGTCATATACATGGTGCTGGAGAGAATCTTGGCGCGCTGGCGCGTGTTGGAGAGCTTGAAGCTGGCTCCCCATGACGACTTGCCATGATTGACCAGCCAGGGATACAGCTCAGGGAATGATTTGAAGGGAAACGGGGTGTAATCCCGAAAGACATCGACCAAGGTCGCCTCAACTTCGCCGGGATGACGGCGGTAGAGAGCTTCGCGGATGGCTTCCGCCGCGGCGCGGTGTCCGCCGCCGGTATCGGACATGAGGAACAGAACTCGTTTTTTCACTATCCTCGTCCTTTATGCTGACGCACGCCAGGTGAAGATACAGCCGCGGCGTCGATCCAGGCTTTGACCTGTTTATGAAAAGCTGAACGCGACAGCAGCACCTGCTTTCCGCAGGTTTGACAGCGCAGCCCAACATCCGCGCCGACGCGGTAGATCAGCCAACGATCCCCGCCGCAGGGATGGGGTTTGCGCATTTGCACCAGCGCGCCGACCTGAATCGGCTTGCGATTCACCATTTGCTCGATCATGGGTTTGCTGCACCGCTCAAGACTTACGCTTTATTCTAACACTGAAGTACGCAAAAGTGTTCAGTTAGGTTGGCAAGATCGTGCTATAATCCGCGAGTCGTTGGGATAGCGTTGTCTGCGGAGACGCATTTGTTAGGACAGACCCCCGCACTGCTGATCGCGAGCCTGATCGCGGTTGGCATCGGCATGACGTTTCACGAATTTGCGCATAACTATGTCGGGTATCGCGTGGGCGATCCCGAACCGCGCCGCTTAGGACGGCTCACCCTGAATCCGCTGGTGCATATCAACTGGATCGGCTGGCTGATGTTCGCGCTGATCGGGTTCGGCATTCTGGGCAGCGCGCCGATCAGCTGGACGCGGATGCCGCGCGAGAATCGGCGCTGGCGCTGGCTGGCGGCGGTAGCGGCGGGTCCGCTGGCGAATCTGCTGATCGCGATCATCTTCGCGCTGGTGCTGCGGCTGATTTTCGCGTTTGGAATCTATTCGCGCGTCGATCTGGCAATCGCGCTCAGCTCCAATCTCGACCCAGTGCGGCTGCCGCTGCTGATCCTTTTCATGACGATCCAATTCAACATCGTGCTGTTTTTGTTCAATCTGCTGCCGCTGTTTCCGATTGACGGCTGGCAGATAGTATGGGCGCTGCTGCCGCCCGATCTGGCGTATCAGTGGGAGCGCTATCAGCAGATCAGCTCCTATATTTTCTTCGCGCTGCTGCTCTTGTCGATCATCGGCATCTTCCCGATCTTCGGCATTCTGATCGGGCAGCCAGCCGCAGCGCTGCGGACTCTGCTCACTGGGCTGTGACCTATCGGTTCAGACAGGCGGTGCGCGCCGTGCGCGCCGCTGAAGGCTACGATCCTCAAATGGGACGAGCGCGGGTGGCGGCAGTGCTGGACGCGCCGCTGCTGGCGCTGTTCATGAAGCTGCGCCGCAGCGAACAGGCGCACAGTCTGAATGTGCTGTATGGAGTTTGCGCGCAGTTCGATGCTGATCCGCCGCGCCCGCTGGCGGTGGCGGCGCTTTTGCATGACATCGGCAAGATTCGGCTGCCGCTGGCGCTTTGGGGGCGATCCTTGCCGGTGGCGCTGCATATGTTCGCCCCCGAGTGGGTCAGTCGGCTGGCAGCGCGCTATCCGCGCCGACCGCTTGGGCTGACGCGACCGTGCGCGGTTTATGTTGGGCATCCGGCATGGGGCGCGGAGATGGCAGCCGAGGCGGGCGCGCCGCCGGAGGCGGTCTGGTTGATCGCGCATCATGCCGATCCACTGGAACGCTGGCGCGATCATCCGCTGGCTGGCTGGCTGACGGCGCTCAAGCGCGCCGACGATGCGAATTAGCGCCGCTCTGTGACCATCGGCAGTCCGCCGCGGGGCGCGAGCGTGATCAGCGCCTCCGGTTTCACATGCGCGCCCGGCTGAAGGCGCAGCCGCCAGCGCGCCGCAATGGTCGCCAGGATCAGACGCATCTCCATCATGGCAAAAGCGCTGCCGATGCAGATGCGCGCGCCGCCGCCGAACGGGAAATAGGCGAATTTGGGCAGGCGTTTCTCCAGGTCGTCCGCCCAGCGCTCCGGCTTGAAGACATCCGGCTGGTCGAACCAGCGCGCGTCGCGCTGCACCAGATAGGGATAGATGAAGATGATGCTCCCTTTGGGCAGCACTCGCCCGCCGATCTCGACTCGCCGCACGGCTTGACGCCCGAAGCCATGCGCCGGCGGATAGAGCCGCAGCGACTCTTGGATGACCCATTCTGTGTAGGTCAGCCGCGCCAGATCGTCGAGCGTCGGTGGGCGTCCGGCGAGAACGCGGTCGAGTTCGGCGTGTAACTGCGCCTCCGCGTCTGGATGCTGCGCCAGCAGATACCACGTCCACGCCATTGCATTGGAAGAGGTCTCATAGCCCGCCATGAACAGCGTCATGGCTTCATCGCGCGCCGCCTGATCCGCCATGGGCTGACCGTCGTCCGCCGCCAGCAGCAGCATCGAGAGCAGATCGCCTTCATCGACGCCGCTGGCGCGCCGTTCGCGGATGATGCGGGCGATCACAGTGTTCAGGGCGCGGATGGCGCGCCGCTGGCGGCGGTTGGCGGCGATGGGAAACCAGGCAGGGAGCAGCCCGATCAAGAACGATGAGGCGATCACCAGCGTCTCGCGCTGGATGATGTGCAGATTGGCGCGAATCGTCTCGGCGTCCGCGCCGATATCGGCGTTGAAGAGCGTTTTGGCGACGATCTCCAGCGCCAGGCGCATCATGGCGGCGTGCGCGTCGATGGGCGCGCCATCCTGCCAGCCGGCGATCATCGTCTGTGCGGCGCTGACCATCGTCTCGGCGTATCTGCCGATGCGGGCGTGGTGAAAAGCCGGCTGAGCCAGCTTACGCTGCCTGCGCCAAAAAGCGCCATCGCTGACCAGCAGCCCATTGCCGAGAAAGCGGCTCAGCGCCGTCTTATAGATCGGCGGCTTCTGGAAGGCGTCCGCCTTTTCGACTAGGATTTCATGCAGCGCGTCGGGGTGGCTGACGACGTATGCCGGATAAGGGAAGAGATTCCAATAGACGAAGTCGCCGTAATCGCGCTTCCACTGCGCCGCCAGCGCGAGCAGGTCGGGCGGTTCGCCGCGCAGCGATGCGCGCAGCAGATCGAAGGAGGAAAATCGCGGATGGGAAGTCATGATCATCGCTTTCCATTAAAACAATGCCCCCAAAATGGAATGGGGGCACCCGTGCGATGTATTCGCTGACTACGCCAGTTCGGGGCGCTGAATCTCGTCCATCAGGGCGTTGAATTCCGGGATGGTGAGCTGCTGCTTGGCATCGCTCATGGCGACCGGCGGATTGGGGTGGACTTCGACCATCAGCCCGTCCGCGCCGCTGGCGCGCGCGACCCGCGCGAGCGGCTTGGCGATGTCACGCCGTCCGGCGGAGTGCGAGATATCGACCACAATCGGCAGGTGCGACTCAACTTTCAGCACAGCGACGCCGCCGATGTCGAGCGTGTTGCGCGTCCATTTCTCGAAGGTGCGGATGCCGCGCTCGATCAAGATGATGTTCGGGTTGCCGCTGCTGGCGATGTATTCAGCCGAGTAGAGGAATTCCTCCAGCGTCGCGGACAGCCCGCGCTTGAGGATGACCGGTCGGTTGACCTTGCCGACGGCTTTGAGCAGGAAGCTGTTCTGCATATTGCGCGCGCCGACCCAGAAGATATCGACGTAGTCCATGAACATCGGAATCTGGCTCTGATCCATGATCTCGCTGACGACGAACATACCGTATTTGTCCGCCACCTGCCGCGCGATCTTCAGCCCCTCCTCGCCCAAGCCCTGGAATTCGTAAGGGGAGGTGCGCGGTTTATATGCCATGCCGCGCATCATCTTGACGCCGCGCGCCGCTAATGCCGCGCCGACTTCATCCATCTGCTCGAAGCTCTCGACCGCGCACGCGCCGGCGATCACCTGGAAGCTGCCATCGCCCACCCGCGTGCCATCGGGCAGCGCAATCTCGGTGCGATCTTCAGGCGATTTGCGCTGAACGCGCATCTTGGCGCGCGCCTGGCTCTCCTCCAAGGCGAGCGAGGCGCGGAAGATCTCTCGAAAGAGCGCCTTGATCGTCTCGTTGCTGAAGGGACCGCGATTCGCCATCTCCAATGCCTGAAGCATCTGCCCTTCGCGCTGCGGGTCGTAATGGCTGACACCCATCTGCGTGTGAATTTTGCCGATCTCGCTGACGATGCGCGCGCGTGCATTCAGCAGATCGAGCATTTCCAGGTTGATCTTGTCGATTTGTGCGCGAAGTTCCTGCACGCGATCTTCGGACATGCCCTCTCTCCCCTTATCCTGCTTTTACGTATTCGACGGAGCCAAATCAATCATAACGCAAAGGCGCAAACGCGCAAGGATCGCGCTTTTCGGCGAAAGTCGTGATGAGGAATGCGATGAAAGTCGTGTGGCAGAAGCCGCTTTCCCGCTGCGCACGCTGTGGTTTGAGCTTTTCTGATGCAGTTGCCGCCGCTGCTGCGCGGCGCTACAATGCTGGCATGATGTCAATCCGCCCCCTCCTGCCTATTCTGCTTCTGCTGCTCGCGGCGTGCGATTCGACGGCGCTGCTCGCGCCATTCCCGACCGCTACGCCGCAGATCATCATCGTCGAACCGACGCCGCCGACACCCGCGCCGCCGACACCGACCTTCACGCCGACGCCGCTGCCGTCGCTGACACCGACTCCCGAACCGACGCCCACGCCGACGCTGCCGCCGTGCGAAGCGGGGGGGGGGCAGATCGTGCCGTTTGGCGAGTTTCGCAGCGCCGCCGCCCGCGAGAATCTGCCTTATCAGGTCTATCTGCCGCCGTGTTATCTGGAATATCAGCGGCGCTACCCGGTCGTCTATCTGCTGCATGGACTCAACCAAAATGAGCGGACATGGGAGCGCGTCGGCGTGATCCAGGCGCTCGAACAAGGGATGCGGCTGCGCGTGTTGGGTCCGATGATCCTGGTCATGCCGGCATTCGGGCGGATCGGCGGGCTGAATCAGTTTCCGCCCGATCCGTCGTATGAAACCGTATTGATCGAGGAGCTGCTGCCGTCCGTCGAGCGGACATTCTGCGTGATCGAAAATCCGTCTCATCGTGCCATCGGCGGAATTTCGCGGGGCGGCTTCTGGGCGGTCAGCGTTGGACTGCGCCACCCCGATGTGTTCGGGCGGATCGGCGGTCACAGCGCGTCGTTCGATGCGCGCAACGCGCCGCCGGCGTTCAACCCGCTCGATCTGGCGCTGAGCGCGCCGTTTCTGCCGGAGTCGGGGATGCGGATTTACCTCGATAACGCCGCCAGCGATCCGGCGGGGCGCGATCTGGAATTGTTCTCCAGTCGGCTGAGTTCGCGCGGCGTAGCGCACACGTATATCGTCAACCCCGTTGGCGGACATGACGAGGCGTATTGGTCAGCGCATATTGCGGAATATCTGCGCTTTTACGCCGACGGCTGGGCGCGCAGCGCCGCTGAACTGCCGAGCTGCCTCGAACCTAGTCCGTGACATGGATGAAGTGACCGCGCAGCGGCTCAACGCCATCAACCGCGCCTTTTACGAAGCCACCGCCGATGAATTTGATGCCAGCCGCGCCGAGGCATGGGCTGGCTGGCGGCGGCTTTTGCCTGTGCTGCGCCCGCTGACGCTTGCGCCGCTGCGTGTTCTCGATGTTGGCTGCGGCAATGGGCGCTTTGGGGTGTTCCTGGCGGAGGCGCTGCGCTGCCGCTTGTCCTATCACGGCGTGGACAGCAGCGCCGCGCTGCTGGAACGGGCGCGCGCCGCGCTGACCGCTAGGGAGAATGTCAGCGCGGCGTTCAGTCAGGTCGATCTGCTCGACTCACCCCATTTCGAGGAGGTATACAATCTGATCGTGCTGATCGCGGTGCTGCATCACATTCCGGGGCGGGCGCGGCGGGCTGACCTGGTGCGAATGCTGGCGGATCGCGTCCAGTCTAGCGGACTGCTGATCTTCACGTCGTGGCGGTTTTATGAATTCCCGCGTTTTCAGCGCCGCCTGCTGCCCTGGGACGCCGATCTCGCCGAGCGGGTTGAGCCAGGGGATTACCTGCTCGACTGGCGGCGCGGACGGCACGCCGATCTGCCGGCGCTGCGCTACTGCCACGCCATCGACGATGAGGAAGAAGCGGCGCTGATCAGCGCGTCGGGTCTGCGCCCGATCATGGCATTTCGCGCGGATGGCGAAGGCGACCGCGCCAACAGCTATATCGTGCTGCGCAAAACGTAACATCGACCAGTCTGAGAACGTCAGAGAAACGCATGGATGGATGAAGGAGCGAGCTGCATGATTTACACAATTAAGGCGCGCACCGACGGCGAAGTGATCGCCAGCGGCGAGGAGGGCGTGCAGGTGAAGGTGTTTGAGGGCAATTGGTATTTCGCGCCGGAGGCAGTGAGGATGGACAAGCTGCGTGTGACGGAGCGCATCTACACCTGCCCATACAAGGGTCGCTGTTACTGGATCGATCTAGAGAGCGATACAGAGCGGGTTCAGAATGTCGCTTGGATGTATTTCGATCCCAAGCCAGGTTACGAGTGGATCAAGGATCAGATCGCGTTTTATGCGCAAGATACGTCGGGGACGCTGGCTGTTCGCGAGCAATAGTGGGTCCAGTAGGATTCGAACCTACAACCAAACCGTTATGAGCGGTGCGCTCTGCCATTGAGCTATGGACCCGACTTACATTTTTGAGTCTAATAGCATGACTCCCAAAAATCAAGCGGGGCGCTCAACGCGGATCGAGACCAGATCATAATAATCTGCTGCGCAGCGGTTGACCCATGTTTTCGGATCGTCGGTGAGTGTGTCCAGTCCAATGCTGACTGCTAAATCGCGCGTGTAAGGCGGGATGACGACTGCGCCGTCAGCTTCCCAGAGCGCCTGGTCACGCGCGTCCCACTCGGCAGCGTATTCGGCGTAAATCGGCATAAGGGTCGCTTCGCGGACAATGGTGATGGCAGCCATCAGCGCGATCAGCCCTACTCCCAGCGGAGCGGCGGTGCGAGTTAGTCTGGGTTGATGGCTATGCCGGGCACGGAGGAGGCTGCCTAGAAGCCATCCGGCGCCCGCCAAGGTCACTGACCAGCTGAATGCGGGGATAATGAAGGCGCGCGCGGGCGGTGGGGCAACGGTGGCGTGGACGCCGGGAGCCATGAAAGCGGTGAGCATGAACAAGCCCGTCGCGATCCACAGCAGCAGCGCCCATCCGAGCCGCTCCGTCGGCAGGACGGGCGGATGTGGGCTAGAGAGCGCGATCAGGGACGGGGCGATAAACAGCGCCAGCAGCCCCAGCGGTGCAAGCCGAGGGGCGAGCGCTAACGCATACATCAGCGCATACTGTATCGAGCCGATCCCTGTTGCAATCACGGAGTCCGACGGCGTGAAAGCGGTGGAACGCAGCGCGTTGCCTGGAGACAGAAGTAGAATCAGGATTGCCAGCGCCGCGCCAATCACGCCAGCGCCCAAGGTCGCGATCTGGGCGCGCGGGGCGCTCAGCAGCGCCGCGCCAATCAGCGCGCTCAGCAGCGCCGCCAACAGCCAGGTCGCGTTCGGCTCGGAGAACGTCCCGCTGACCAGAGTCAAAGTCAGCATAGCGGCGCTGGGCAGAAGGCGCGTGCGCGCGCGCAAGACGATGCCGGGCAGGAGCGAGGCGACGATCAGGGGCGCGGTGTAGGTGTAAGCGCCTGTGACCCAGTACAGAGTCTGCGGAATTTGCGGCGACCCCGACAGCGCCGCGAGGATCAGCGCAGCGGATGCCGTCAGCGCCGCCAGCCGTGGACGATCCGGCTCGAAATGATGGATGAGCGGCAGCAGACTCCAGGTCAGCACCGCGATCCACACCAGCAGCAGCAGCGCTGGCGACAATGCTGCGAAACCGACGCTGAGATTGAGCGCAATGATCAGGGCGGCGAACTGCGCCACGCGCCCGCTGGCGCTCTGATACCATTCAGCGGTCATCGAGACCAGATCGCGACCGCGAATTTCATGGATGATGCAGTAGTCATCCGCCATGTAGCGGCTGTAAATGCCGTTGAATCCATATACTCCAATCCCAACGAGCAGCAGCAGTCCAGCAATTGCGATCCACGCTTTCATCTGGTGTCCATCGATTCGTTATGGTTGACAGATCGACTCTAACCTTACAATACAATGGAAACAGAGACGCAAAGGATATAACCTTGACTCAACCTGCCCCTATCCCGTTCAACCGACCAAACGGCGCGCACGCTGCAGTGCTGCCAGACATCGACGCTGCTATCCGGCGCGTGCTGGATAGCGGTTGGTATATTTTAGGGGGCGAAGTTGAAGCGTTCGAGGCGGAGTTCGCTGCCTATCACGGCGTCAATTACGCGGTCGGCGTGGCTAACGGCACGGATGCCATTGAATTGGCGCTGCGCGCCGCTGGAGTCGGGGCAGGGGATGAGGTGATCACGGTGGCGCATACCGCTGTTGCCACCGTCTGCGCGATTGATCGAGCTGGTGCTCAGCCGGTGCTGGTCGATATCGATCCGCAGACGTACACGCTCGATCCAGCAGCGGCAGAAGCTGCAATTACCCCGCGCACCAAAGCAATCGTTCCCGTGCATCTCTACGGTCAGCCAGCTGATATGCTGGCGCTGTCCGAGATCGCCGCGCGGCACCATCTGCTGCTGATTGAGGACTGCGCACAGGCGCATGGCGCGCGCCTCAACGGACGGCTGGTCGGAACGTGGGGGCATCTGGCGGCGTTCAGCTTCTACCCGACGAAAAATCTGGGCGCGGTCGGCGATGGTGGCGCGCTAATCACGAACGATGAGGGCTACGCGCTGCGACTGCGTCGGCTGCGCAACTACGGTCAAACGTCGCGCTACAATCACGCCGAGCGCGGAATCAATTCGCGGCTGGATGAGCTGCAAGCGGCGATCCTGCGCGTCAAACTGCCGCATCTGGATGCGCAGAACGCGCGCCGCCGCCAGATCGCGCGCCAATATGACGCTGGACTAATGGGTATGGTGACTATACCACTGCAGCGCCCCGGTGCAGAGTCCGTGTATCATCTTTGCGTCGTGCGTCATCCTGCGCGGGATGCGCTCAGGGCGAGTTTAGCGGATGCGGGGATTGGGACGCTCATCCACTATCCGATCCCTATCCATCTCCAGCCCGCCTACCGCGATCTGGGCTGCGCGCCCGGCAGCCTGCCCGCGACTGAGCAGGTGAGCCGAGAGATCATGTCGCTGCCGCTATACATTGGGCTGTCGGATGCGCAGGCAGTGCGCGTGATTGCCGCCGTCCGCGCGAGTGTAGAGGCGCTGACATCATGACTCGCTTTGCTAGTGATGCTTTCGCGGGCAAGCGCGCGCTGATCACTGGCGGTCTCGGCTTTCTGGGCAGCAATCTGGCGATCCGGCTGGTTGAGCTGGGCGCACAGGTGACGATCATGGACTGTATGCTGCCCGATCATGGAGCCAATTTGTTCAATATCGAGCCGGTCAAGGATCGAGTCAAGGTCACTTTCACTGACATCCGCGACGCTAATTTAATGGGCTATTTAGTCCGCGATCAAGATTATCTATTCCATCTGGCTGGGCAGGTCGATCACATCGTCAGCCTGACCGATCCCTACCCCGATATCGACATTAACATTCGCGGCACGGCAACCGTCATGGAAGCCTGCCGTCACCACAACCCAACCGTCAAGGTGATTTACACTGGCACGCGCGGCGAATACGGCGCGCAGCCGCACCTGCCGGTCGATGAGGACGCGCCGATGATGCCCAAAGCACTGCTGGACATCTCCAACCTGACCGCCGAGCAGATCATCTTTATGTATCATCGGGTGCATCACATCTCGTCAATGGTGCTGCGCCTGACCAATATCTACGGTCCGCGCGCGCAGATGCAGCATCCGCGCTATGGCGTGGTCAACTGGTTCGTGCGGCTGGCGATTGACAACGATGAGATTAAGGTGTTTGGAGATGGCACAATCCTGCGCGATTTTCTGTACGTGGACGACTGCATCGACGCCATGCTCATGGCGGCGCTGTGTGATGCTGCTTACGGTAACGTGTTCAATTTGGCGACGGGCATCCCGTGCAGCTTCCGCGAGCTAGTGGAGACACTGATCGCCGTGTCGGGATCGGGGCGCTGGACATTCGCGCCGTTCTCGCCAGAGCGCGCCGCGCAAGAGCCAGGCGACTTCTACGCCAACATCGATAAGATTCGGCGTGTTATCGGCTGGGAGCCGCGCACAGCGCTGCGCGATGGGCTGGCGCAGACCACAGCGTATTACCGCGCGCATAAATCGAGGTACTGGTGAGGAGCAGAACATGGGACAGGGCATCAACTTTGACCGTTTCAAGAATCTGACCTACGAAAGCTTTCGCCAGATGGCGAAAGACCCGATGTTGAGCGAGTATGAAAAAGTGGGCTTTCCTGACTCGTACCGCGAGGGCAAGGGAGACGCTATTTTCGCGGACATCCTCGCCAAGCTTCCGCGTTTAAATGAGCGGGGCTTGACTGTGGTCGATATCGGGCCTGGATGCAGCGATCCAGCGAAGCGGATGATCGAACACTGCGGCGCGCACGAGCATCGGCTGATCATGATCGATGCCCCTGAAATGCTCGATCTGCTCCCCGACGCGCCTCACCTGACTAAGATGGGCGGCTGTTATCCCAAAGAGACGCCGCAGTTGTTTGCCGACTGCGCGGGTAAGGTTGATGTTGTGCTGGCGTACGGTGTCGTCTCGATCATCTTCGCGGAAGGGCTGCTCTACCCGTTCTTTGATCAAACGCTGACGCTGCTGGCGGATGGCGGGCAGTGGTTGATCGGCGATTTCCCCAACATCGACAAGCGCAAGCGCTTTTTTGCCTCTCCGACGGGAATCGCGTTTCACAAGGCGTTCATGGAGACGGAAGAAGCGCCGGAGGTGCATTTCAATGCAGTTGAGGCAGGGCAGATGGATGATGGCGTGATCATCGGCTTGATCATACGGGCGCGCCGCTTCGGCTTCGATGCTTACTTGCTGCCACAGCGCGCCGATCTGCCGATGGCGAATCGACGCGAGGATATGCTGATTCTAAAACCGTGAGCCTGGAATGTCCAAAACGATCCTGGTCGAGCGCTATCACCCTGATCAGCGCGCTGCTTGGGATGCCGTCGTGCATGCGAGTAAAAACGGCACATTCCTGTTCGAGCGCGGCTATATGGACTACCACGCGGATCGCTTCGTTGATCACTCGCTGATCGCGCGGAGCGGCGATCAGTGGATCGCCGTGCTGCCGGCGCATCTGCGCGATGGCGCTCTGATCAGCCACAGCGGGCTGACGTTCGGCGGCTGGATCGTCAGCCCGCGCCTCAAGCAGGTGGATATGCTGGCAGTCTTTGATGCGCTGAACACTTACGCGCGCGCGCACGCTTTGGCTCGCCTGATCTACAAGCCGATTCCGCATATTTATCATCGGATGCCCGCTGAAGAGGACTTGTACGCTTTGCAGCAGTGCGGCGCGCATTTAATGGATCGTCGCCCGTCAACAGTGCTGCCTGGGCGAGTGGGAAGCGCGCCACCGACTTTTCCCAAAAGCCGCCGCTATGAAGTGCGTAAGGCGGAGAAGGCGGGTGTCATAGTGGCTGAAAGCGAGGATTACGCCGCTTATTGGCGCGTCCTAGCAGAGGTGCTGCGCGAACGGCACGATGCCGAGCCGGTGCATACCCTCGCTGAGATCGAGCGGCTGCGGTACGCCTTCCCGCAGCACATCCGGCTTTACAGCGCATTTCTGGAAGGTGCGCTGATCGCCGGCGCGCTGATGTATGTCAGCGAATGTGTCGCGCGCATGCAGTATATGGCATCCAGCGCAGAGGGGCGCAGGTTAGGCGCGCTTGATGCTGTTATCGACTACGTTGTTCGCATTGGCTGCCCGAACGTTGCCTATTTCGATTTTGGCACGTCTATCGAACCTGAAACAGGCGCGATCAATCAAGGTCTGCTGGCGTATAAGGAGGATTTCGGCGGCAGCACCATCGTCTGCGATACCTATGTCCTGGAATGGTGAACATGGATAAAACGGTCTCCGTCGTTGTCCCTGTCTATTACAATGCCGAGTCGCTGCCGCATTTGTTCGTTGCGCTGCAGGGCGTAGAGATGCAGCTAGCGCAGCTCGGCTGCGCGCTGGAATTGATCTTCGTCGATGATGGATCGGGTGACACATCCCTGGCGGCGCTGCTCGCCATTCGTCAGCAGCGCCCTGCCACCCGCGTGATCAAGCTGGCGCGCAATTTCGGCGCGATCCACGCCTCTAAAATTGGGCTGAATTACGTCACAGGCGACTGCTTTATGTGGCTTGCTGCTGATTTGCAAGACCCACCTTATCTGGTCGTTGAGATGACCAAACACTGGCTCAACGGCGCGAAGTTTGTGCTGGCAGCGCGGACGATGCGCAGCGATCCTGCCATGACCCGCTTTTTCGCCTGGCTGTATTACCGGCTGGTGCGCTGGATAATTGCCCCAGACTATCCACCAACTGGTTTTGACATCATGCTGATGGATAAACAGCTCTTGCCCTATATCCGCGATAGCAGCAAGAATATGAACACGACGCTGCTGCTTTACTGGCTGGGCTTCAAGCCCATTATCATGGAATACGTCCGACCGGAGCGCCCATATGGCAAGTCGCGCTGGACATTTTTCAAGAAGTTCAACTACTTCGTCGACTCGCTGGTGGGCTTTTCAGTGCTGCCGATTCGGATCATCTCGCTGATCGGCTTCATTGTGGCTTTTTTGAGCTTTCTTTATGGCATGTACATCGCGATCAGCTATCTCTTTGGCGCCCGAGATGTACCGGGTTTTGCGACGCTGGCAGCACTGATCGCGTTTCTATTGGGGCTGGTCATTTTGATGCTGGGGATCATCGGCGAATATATCTGGCGCATCTTCGATGAGCTGACCCGCCGACCGGAGGTAGTGATCGATGAAGTCTACTGAGCGGATATTAGCCTTCGGTCTGGCGCTGGAGGCTGAGTCGGTCAAGCGCTGTCTGCGCAGCTTGGCGCTAAAGCTGTGGCGGCGCGAGATTGTGCGCTATATCGTAGGCGGCGGCGTGAACACCGCCATGACCTACGGTATCTATCTGCTTCTGCTGGTGATCACACCCTGGCAGATCGCCAGTACGGTCAGCTATGCTATTGGCATCTTCACCGCTTACTACATCAATGCGCGCTATGTCTTTCGTCAGCCGCTGCGCTGGCGCAAAGCCGTTCAATTTCCGCTGGTGTATCTGCTGCAGTATGCGCTGACGATGGCGCTGTCGGCGCTGCTGATCGACGATTTGGGCATAGACGCGGCATTTGCCCCCGTCATTGTGATCTGCATCACTGTCCCCACAACTTTTGTGGCAGCGCGACTGCTGCTCAAACCGCGACTGCGCGCCGATCAGCGCCCTGTCGTCACGCCTTAAAAGCGCTGCCTCATCTTCAGTTAACGCCTGCCGTCACGCTTTCCTGCACATCAAGGTTGATCGGGATGAACTGCGGGATTGGGAAGCCGTTGAACGCCGCCGCGTATTCGTTGGTGTATGCGCCGGCGTCGTAAAACACCAACCGCTCGCCGATGTTCATCAGCGGAAGCTGGACATTGCGCGCGATCACGTCGCACGAATCGCAGGACGGACCCGCCAGCGTGTAGATCATCATCGGGCGCGCCGCGCCTTCGCCGAGCATGTCGCGCAGCGGATGCACAACTGGCGGAAAGCCCTCATAGGTCTCCATCAGCCCGTTGAAAACGCCCGCGTCCAGATACAGCCAGGTTTCATTGCCGCGCCGCGCCTTGCCTTCAACGGTGGTCAGCAGCCGACCGGCTTCGCCGACCATACCGCGCCCAGGTTCCAGCACCAGCATCAGATTATCCGTCGTTGGGATGTGCTGCGCGACCGCCGCCATGACCGCCGCGCCAATCGCCTCAATCGTCGGGATCGACGGCGTGTGATAATGTCCTGCTGGAAAGCCGCCGCCGATGTCCAGGAAATACAGGTGGTGACCGCGCTCCAGCGCCGCCGTCCAGACTGCGCCGCAGGCGCGAACGGCATTGACCCAATTATCCGGGTTAAGACACTGCGACCCGACATGGAACGACAGCCCAATCGGCTGCAAACCGCGTTCGTGCGCCAGATCGAACAGCGTCAGCGCCAAATCGGCATCGACACCGAACTTACCCGCCAGCGGCAGCACGCTGCCCGTGTTATCGACCGCCAGACGGAGATAAACCCGGCTGCCGGGGGCGTGCTGGGCGATCTTGTCGATCTCATCGACCGAGTCCGCCACCATCGCGTATGCGCCGCTGTCGTGTAAATGCATCAGGAAAAGCGGATTCTTGATCGGATTCGAGCAGATGATCCTGTCAGCAGGCACGCTGGCATTGAGCGCCAGCTTGAGTTCCGCCAGCGACGCGATTTCCATGCCAGCGCCTTTTTGAGCCAATGCGCGCACCACCAGCGGATTGGCGTTGGCTTTCATCGCATAGGTGATGTGGCTGTTGGGGAACGCTTCGACGAAACGGTCATACGTTTGGCGGATGAGGTCAAAATCGACGATCAAGGCGGGGGTGGTTGTCAGTGTGTCGTGCAGTATAGTGTCCAGGTGGACATGTTTCATCCCGTTTTAACGATCCCTCCATTAAGGAAAAATGACGCACGGCAGGCGGTCATCCGCCCCGTGCGTTTGGCAACATTACGCATTATAGGGCAGTTTTTCTCTGGTGCATGAATGAGGGATAAGAAAAACAGGCAGGGCAAGCGCTTCCAAAAATCTAAACGCAGCGGCTAAGCCTGGAAGAACCGGCGGCATAATGTCATCGTTTCCTGGTTGGCGCTTGAACTGTTTTTTTAACCTCGTTGAAGCTGAAATCAAACGCAGGCGTAGGGTGATCGTCATCGAGAATTCAGCAAGAGTATGATACAGATTTGAGGGAAAGTGCTAGACTGTAGATAGTTTTTTGAAAAAAATAATTGGGAGAGATGCCCATGTTCAAGCGAAAGTGGGGGATTGCGGTCGCGCTGGTCGGGGCGCTGATGCTGCTCAGCGCGCTGCCCACAGCGGCGCAGACCTACATCACATATACCGTGAAGCCTGGGGATCGCCTGGCGAGGATTGCAGCGCGTTACTGCACGACTTGGCAGGAAATCTACGCGCTGAACGCGCATATCATCGGGTCCAATCCCAATCTGCTCTACGCGGGGATCACGATCACAGTGCCGAACCGCTGTGGGACGGGCGGTGTGTTTGATCGAGGACCGCGCGCGCGGGCGAGGGGGTATGTGATCAACAATAACACCTACATCGTCGCGCATGGCGACTGGCTGGTGGCAATCGCGGCACGCTTCGGCGTGACGCAGCAGAGCATCGTCCAGGCGAACGGCCTCGCCAACCCGAACCGGATTTTTGCCGGACAGGGCTTGCGCATCCCCGGCTTAGGCGGCTATGCGCCGCCCGTGCCGCCGCCATATGTCCCGCCGCCTCCGACTCCGCCGCCTGTGCCGGCGGGCTGCGTCCTGACGCCGCTGACCAACTTTGCGCTCTATCAGACGCCGGACTTCACCTCGGCGGTGGTGGGCGCGCTGGCTGCCGGGCAGCAGGTCAGTGTCCGCAACCGGACGATAGATGCCTCCGGCTTCCAGTGGTATCAGGTCGATACCGGATCGATCACCGGCTGGCTGTCGGCGACGACGATGCAGGTCAGTCTGGCGGGATCGTGTCCCGTGTTCTGAGGACGACCGGATGAATACCGGGCGAATTTGCGCAGGGCATTCTTCGGAATGCCCTGTTTTGATCTACAATCTGCCTATATCTTTCGCAGAGCAGGAGACAGCTCATGCCCAAACCGCTCGATTTAAGTCCGAATGCGCCCTGGAAGGCGCGTTTTCGCGCCCATACCATCGCTTGGGCGCAGATCGCCCGTGCCAATGCGCAGCGCGGCATCGTGTTCGCGAATGTCAGCGGCATCTACCAGCTTCATGCCTGGGATGTGGAGACCGGGGCGCTGCGCCAGATCACGCATCAGCCTGCCGGTGTCAATTTCGGCGCGATCTCGGTTGACGGCGCATATATCTATCATCTGCGCGATGAACAGGGCGATGAACTCGGTCATTTTGTGCGTCTTCCCTTTGAGGGCGGCGAACCGGAGGACATGACGCCCGATCTGCCGCGCTATGCCTCCTGGTCGATCCATGAGAGCCGGGGCAACAACATGATCGGGCTGATGGCGGCGCACAGCGGCAAATTTCATTATTATGTCATCGAAAAGCTGATCAATGGCGGGCTGGATGTGCCGCGTCTGCTCTGGTCGGGGGAGCGGCTGGCGTATGGCGGCGCGCTGTCGCATGATGGCGATGTCGCGGTGATCGCGACGACTGAGCGCAGCGGCACGACCGATACAGGTCTGATCAGCCTGTACACTAACAGCGGGCGCGTCCTTCAGGAATTGTATGACGAAGGCGGGTCGATCAGACCGATGCGCTTTGCGCCGCTGGGCGACTCGTTTACGCTGCTGGCGGAATCGAACATCAGCGGTTATGAGCGTCCCCTGCTCTGGCATGTCCGCACGGGCGAACGGACGGACATCCCGCTGCCGGACGTGGAGGGCGCGCTTTCTCCCAACGGCTGGTCGCGCGATGGGGAGGCGATTCTGCTGTCCGGGTTGAACCGCGCGGAAAATCAGCTTTACGTCTACGATCTGCCGACTCAAACACTCAACCGGCTGGCGCATCCGTCTGGCGTGTTTGACGCGGCGGAATTCATGGAGTCGGGAGAGATTCTGGCGATCCACCATTCAAGCGTGTATCCGCGCCGCCTGATCGCGCTGGACAGCGTAACCGGGTCGGTCAGGCGCGTGCTATTACAAGGTGGTGATGCGCCGCTGGGGACGCCGCTGCGGTCAGTAACATTTCCATCGACAGGCGGCGCGCAGATTCAGGGCTGGCTCGGCGTGCCATCGGAGGGAAATGCCCCATATCCGCTGATTCTGGAGATGCACGGCGGCCCGACCGCGGTCAAGCGCGAGGACTTCGATCCGATGCAGCAGGCGTGGCTCGATCACGGCTTCGCTGTCCTGTCGATCAATTATCGTGGGTCTACCACCTTCGGCAGGGAGTTCGAACATGCGATTGACGGGAAGCTCGGCACGCTCGAAATCGATGACATCGCGGCGGCGCGGGACTGGGCGGTATCGCAGGGGATCGCCAGACCGGACGCCGTGCTGCTGACGGGCTGGTCATACGGCGGCTATCTGACATTGCAGGCGCTCAGCCTGCGCCCCGATCGATGGGCGGGCGGGATGGCGGGCGTGGCAATTGCGGACTGGGTGACGATGTATGAAGATCAGGCGGACACGCTGCGCGGTTATCAGCGGGCGCTGTTTGGCGGGACGCCGGAAGAAAAGCCGGAAGCGCACCGTCAGGCATCCCCGATCACACACGCCGAACGGCTGCAAGCGCCCGTGCTGATCATCCAGGGCAGCAACGACACGCGCTGTCCGCCGCGCCAGATGCGCTTGTATGAAGACAAGCTCAGATCACTGGGGAAGCCGATTCAAGTCCACTGGTTCGATGCGGGGCATGGTTCGCAGGTGGTTGAGCAGAGTATCGAACATCAGTCGCTGATGCTCGAATTCGCCTACAAGACGCTGGGGATGTAAGCCTGAAATTATCCACTCCACCCCCATGCAGTCAGTTCGCATGGGGGTGACTTTGGCTCGGTCTAGCGCTTCGGCGTTTGCAAGTTGGTGCTGTCCAGCCGCCCATCGCGCAGATCGTAGATCAGCTCGCGCAGGCGCTCCGGATCGCGAATGCCGCGAAAATCGATCTCCGACGCCCCTGATCCCGCTGACTGAATGATGATATCACCGAAGCCCAAAATCTTGCCGATGAGCGAGCGGTTGATCGTCACGTCAGTGACGTTCTGAAGGCTAATCGTGGTCTCATTCTGTGTGAAGAGATTGCCGCGCATCTGCGTGACGCGGCGGGTGGTCAGGATGATCTTATTATAGCGATGCCACAGCACGTAGTAGATTCCGAACGTTAAGATCACAGGAAGCCAGAATCCCAGGCTGATGCGTGTCGCTTTGAATTCCTCGACTAAGCGCTCCGGTTCCTGTGGCAGCGGGGCATTGACAGGCTGTGGAGCAGGTTGATCGCTCATAGTTCCCTCTTTTAATTCAGGACGGCGTTACACCTCCTCAGTGTAGCGATATTCGCATTCCTGCGCCACCCAATCATAAGGGGGCTGATGAAGCCTTAATGCAGGATAAGCGCCGCTGCAAAGTCGGCAAATTGTTTGGGATAAAATGATTTATGAAATTGATTACTTCTCCCTTGTGACTCCATATATCGCAAATTTATCGCAAATTTCATTTATCCCACAATTTAAATTTATATTAAAAATCCTTGTCGTAGGCTTGATATACGCAGCCGCCGATCTAAGCGCGCCGGAGCCGCGGTTCACACAGCCCAGCAGCGGCTCCACAAAGCTCTTGGGATAGACAGGGCATGATATGTGAATAAACATCCGTGAAAGACGAAGTCCTATATCTGCTTTGTGCGTTTTCATGGGTTTTCATGAGGCTTTAATTTTGAAATGTTGATCTTCATATTCCTTTCAGGCTGAGCTTTAGCGTCTCTTATAATTCGCAGCTATGGTTGTTTACGGTACAAACCAGTTTGTGAACATGTCGTAACGCTAGTGTCAAAGTATGTGAGGATTGTAAAACATGCGTAAGCTTTTCGGTGTACTTGTCGCTTTCGTCGCTGTGATGGCGTTCGCCCTCCCGGTTTTCGCTCAGGATGATGTCCCCACCATTGCTGAGATTGTCGTGGCGTCTGCCACCGGCGAAACGCCGGAATTCACCGCGCTGCTGGCGGCGGTGCAGGCGGCTGATCCGGCTGTCCTTGAAGCCTTGAGCAACCCGGAAGCCAGCCTGACCGTGTTCGCCCCAACCGATGCGGCGTTTGCTGCGCTTGGAGAGGAGACTCTCAACGCGGTGCTGGCCGATCAGGCGATGCTGACTGACATCCTGCTCTTCCATGTGGTTGACGGCGTGGTGATGTCGGCGGATGTTGCGGCGGCGCTGGAAGCCGGTTCGTTCAGCGGAGCTTCGCTCCAGGGTCAGTACATTGATGTCGCGCAGACCGACATGGGCATCACGATCAACGGTGCAAATCTGGTCGCGGTTGACATCACCGCCGCCAACGGCGTGATCCACGTCATCGATGCGGTCATCCTGCCGGAGAGCCGCACGATTGCTGAAATTGTCGTCGATCTCGCCAGCATGGAAGACGGCGCGGAGTTCACGGCGCTGCTGGCGGCGGTGCAGGCGGCTGACCCGGCAGTTCTAGAAGCGCTAAGCAATGCCGATGCTGAACTGACCGTGTTCGCTCCGACGGATGCAGCTTTCGCGGCGCTCGGCGAGGAGACCCTGAACGCAGTGCTGGCGGATGCTGAGATGGTGACCAACATCCTGCTGTACCATGTCTTGGAGGGGATCATTCATGACGATGTCCTCGTCCAACTGCTGATGGATGCTGACATGATGACGTTGGAAGTGCCAACCCTTAACGGTGAGTCGGTCACTTTCACTGCGAATGAGGACGGCGTGTTCATCAACGACGCGCAGATCATCCTCACCAATGTGGACGCTGTCAACGGCGTCATCCACGTCATCGACGCGGTCATCCTGCCCCCGATGTAATTGGCAGCACCGGTTTCTGCTTTGAGAGGGCGATCCAATCTATGGATCGCCCTTTTGATTCAGCCTGAGCGGATCACTTCGACAGTCAGCAGGCTTTCCGCCTGATTGCCGACCGCGTCGAACGCGACGGCGCGGAATTCATGCCGCCCAACGCCCGTGATCGGATAGGTGAAGCCGTAGGGCGCGGTCTCATCCGCGCCGAGCAGCGCGCCATTGTGATAAAACGCCACTCGGTCAACCGCCAAGTTGTCCCGCGCTTCAGCGCTCAGGACGATCTGAGATTCGCCGGGGAAGCGGTACAGACGGGCAGGCGGATCGGTGTTCAAGCTGATCTGCGGCGGCTGGTTGTCAACGGTCACCTGCACGATCCTGCGCTCGACGCTGTTGTCAGTGCGTACCAGCGTCAGGCGCAGGCTGTACAGCCCATCCAGACCCGATGTATCCCAGACTGCCAGCGGCGCGCCCGGCTGGAAGCGAGTTTGCTGTCCGCTTAAGTCAGTCCAGGCAGTGGGGTTGAGTCCCGCGCCGTAGGCGAGCTGGAAGAACTGCAAATTGACCGGATCGACCGCGCCCAGCACCTGAACGACTCCGCCGACATAGGAAAACGGCGCGGGGGCGGTGATGCGGGTGGCGTCGAGGGCGCTGGCGCTGGTCAGCGCATCGGTTTCCGTTGGGGGGAGCGGCTGACCGGTCTCGCGCCACCAGGCGAGCGCCTCCGCTGGCGGCACGAAGTAGCGGGCAGTGGTGCGCAGTTCGGGCGGTGTGCTGGCGGTCGCTAACAGGCGCGTCTGACGGTTGATCTCGTATTCCTGCCAGTAGGTGTCCACCATCGATGGGCGTGGCTGTGTGCCATCGATGAAAATCTCCTGACGCAGCGGGCAGATCGTGTTCGGATACATGCCGGATCGGTCGCAGACTACCGCCTCGACGATGCTGGCTGGGCGCGCCCAGCCCACTACAGGCAGCGCATCGCGCGCATGGGCATATTCCATGATCGCTCGCCAGACCGCCGCTGCGCCGCTGACCCCGTAGCGGTCGAGCGCGAGCGCCGCGCCATCCATCCGCCCAAGATGGACGGCGGTCACGATCTGCGGTGTGTAGCCGACTGTCCAGTTATCGACGCGATCCGACGTGACGCCGCTGACGACGGCTGCCGGGCGCGCCAGTTCCAGCGCGCTGCGCTGTCCGATGGTCGTCCAGCGCGTAGTTGGGTCGGAGAGGATGTCGTTGATTAGATAGGCTAAGCCGTCCTGAAGCAGGTTGGTGCAGAAGCTTAATGTCCGGCATTGGGCGGCGTCGTCGAGGTCATATGTCCAGATGGGCGCGCCGTCACCCGTCTCGATGCGGATCACCGCCGCTGGATCACGCCCGCGAAAGCCGCGTCCCAGCGGTTCGACCGGCGCGCCGCGCAGCTTGCCCATGCCCGCAAACACGGAGTAGGCGGCCGCCATATCGAGCACCGAGACGCGCCCGCCGCGTTCCAAGAGCATCAGATCGCCGATGCCGTCGGTCAGTCCGTTGACGCCGAGCAGATGGGCGGTCTCGATCACGCTGCTCATGCCCTGGCGGTTGGCGATGGCGGCGGCGGGCGGCAGCAGACCTGCGCCCATCGCGTCACGCAGGTTGATGGGTCCACGATACAGCCCATCGACATTGGTCGGCGTGTAAATCAAGCCTTCGCGCGCGCCGGGAAACTGCATCGGGATGTCCAGCACCATCGAGGCGGCGGTCAAGCCTTCGCTGAAGCCCTCCAGATAGACGAACGGCTGCAAAGTGACGCCCGGCTGATGCGCGATCGCGCCCGCCGCCCCAACCATGCTCCGAAGCGTGCCGGTGCGGGCATCGATGATCGCCAGCGTCCCCATATCCGGTGGGAGCGCCGCCCCGATAGGCGCTGTGACTATCTGAGTCGACTCCAAAGGCGGTAAATAGGCGGCGGCGGAGCAGGCTGACGGATTGGGCGCGCCGTTCAGCCGCGCCAGGTGCGCCGCGAGGATGCATTCGCCGGCGCGCTGCAAATCCAGATCGAGCGCGGTGATGATGCGCAGCCCGCCGCGCGTGATGGCTGCCGCGCCGTCATAGCCGAGGTCGTTGAGGATCGTCTCCGCCTGACGGCGCGCGTAGAGCATGTAATCCGGCGCGACCTCCGGGCGCAGTCCGCCGGGCTGGATCGGCGTTTGGCGCGCTAGTGCGGCTTCGTAGTCCGACTGCGCGATCAAGCCCGCCGTGTAAAGGGCGCGCAGCGCATCGCGTCCGCGCGCCTGCGCCGCCGCTAAATTGTCGAACGGGTTGTATTGCGTTGCGGTCGGGATCGCTGCCAGCAGTGCCGCCTCATCGAGCGTCAGCGCGATGGCGGGCTTGCCGAAATAAATCTGCGCGGCCGCTTCAATGCCGTAGGCTTCGCTGCCGTAATCGTTGGTGTTGAGATGCCATTCGAGGATTTCGGCGGGCGTGTAGCGGCGGGTTGCCTCTGCGACGAGCATGATCTCGCGGGCTGCGCCCTCCGTGCGTCGATCCAGCAGTGATGCCCACCACGGGCGTTCGGTCTGCGCAAACGGCGCACTCAGCCCCGCCGCCGCGACATTGCGCACCAGCCGCCCCGTGATCGACGGATCAGGGGGCGGAGCGCCGATCAGGAGATTGTGCCACAGGCGCGTCAGCGTCTCGAAAGCGTCGGATCGGGTGGCAGACCAGAAATCCGGGTCTTCGACGAGCAGCGTCGCATCGACGACATACGCCGGCAGCGCATCGAGCGTTACCCAGGTGCGTCGTTCGCCGAGGGGATCGCGGGCGGCGTAAACTTCGACCGTGCCGGAGGCATCGTAGAAGCGGGCGGCGCCGCCGCTCACGCTCAGCGGCGCGGACTGCGGCGCGGGCAGCAGCGCGGCGCTGTCGCGGTAGATCAGCGCTGTCCCGCCCAGCACGATCCCGCCCGGCAGCAGCACGCAGATCAGCAGCAGCGCCGCGAAGAAGCCCGTCCACAGCGTCCGCTGTTTTTGCGCCGCCGCGCGCCGCTCAAGCCTGCGCCGCCGCCGCCGAATGATGATCGCTGCATGCCCCATCGATTGGAATATCCACTGACTTTGCCAACTTCATAAGCACGTTATAATCATAACCGATACTGACGACAAGTAACGCCTCATGTTGAAATGGCTTTTTGGCAAAAACTCTGCACCAGAACCCAACGATAATGCGGCGCAGACTGTGCAGGGCTTCAGCATCACCTATCCGAGCGGGCGGACGCTGCGCGCGGTGCGGATCGCGCCCAATGCGCGCCCGGAGACGGTGATCGATGCGCTCGGTCTGGCAGTGCCGCGCCCGGTCATCTTCCTGATGAGCGGCGCGGGCAAGATGACCAGCGACTCAATGAGCCTGGCGCGCAGCACGGTCGAAGATGGGTTGGGGCGTTTTGCAGAGGCACGGTTGGTCAATGTCCTGGATGGCGGCACAACCAGCGGCGGCATGGCGATCATCGGGCTGGCGCGCTTTCGCCGGGGGTATCGTTTTCCGCTGATCGGAGTCGTCCCGGAAGCGCTGGTCAGCTATCCTGGTTTTAACAACCCTCATCGGCAGGCGGAGATCGACGCTTTTCATTCCCATATCGTGCTGACACCCGGCGAGCAGTTCGGCGACGAGTCGGACATGATGATCGCGCTGGCGCAGACTATCAGCGGATATGGGGCGCAGCCGCTGCTAGGGCTAATCGTCAACGGCGGTGAGATCGTCAAGCGCGAAGCCCACCGCTGCGCCACCGCTCAGACGTACACCGGACAGCCGATCCCGCTGCTGGTGCTGGAGGGCAGCGGTCGCTTCGCCGATGAGCTGGCGGCGGGCAAGCGCGCGCGCCTTGTCGGTCGTGTTCACACGGCTCTACTGCAAGACCCGATCATCCGCGCGGTTCTGGATTTCCCCGATATCCATTTTCTGCCGATCTCCAGCGGGGCGGAGAGTCTGCGCGCTTGGCTTGAGCATTTCTATCAAAAAGGATAGACCTGTGCTGAAACGCCTGATTACGATGCTGATCATCGGAGGGCTGATCCTGTCGGCAGCGCGCCTGCGCGCTCAGGAGTCCACGCCTGAACCGGCTCGAGCGATCACGCTGGCGGAGCTGGAAGCGCTGCTGGTCGAAATGGAGCGCGCCGCTGATCGGGCGCGCGCAGCGGCGGAGGATGCATCGCGCTATGCCAGCGATGCCAGCAACTTCCTGAACATTTTTGAGGCGCTCGGCATCGTCATCACGCTGTCCGCCGCTGCGCTGGGCGTGTTCGGCTTTCGTCAATTGTTTCAAACGCGCGCCGAAGTCACGCGGACGCTGGAAGCTGACCGCCGCAAGCTCGATGAGGCGCTGGCGCACTTTGCCGCGCAGATCGAAACCAAACAAGGCGAGATTGACGCGCTGTCCCGTCAGCTCGTCGAGCGGGCAAGAGAGCAGCAGGAGCAGATCGACCGCGACCGCCAGCGCTTTCAGGATGAACTGGACGCCAAAGAGCGCGCCGTGAGCGCGCTCAATCAGCAGATTCGCGATCAGGCGGCGGCGCAGCGCGAAGAGGCGCGCAAGACCGCGCTGGCGCTGTCGCTGCTGCCCTTAGGCGAGCGGCAGTATCGGATGCAGGATTACACCGGCGCGCTGGCGACTTATGAGCGGGCGCTCGAACTGGATGAGGACAACCCGATCATCTATTACCGACTCGGCTATGTCCATTTTCAGCTCAGCCATATCGAATTTGCGGAGAAATGTCTGCTGCGGTCTCTGGAGATCGAGCCGGATTTCCCGCCGGCACTGGCGGCGCTGGGCTATATCTATCGACGGCAGGCGGAGAAGATGCCCGACGGCGTCGATAAGGACATTATGATGAACAGAGCAGAGCAGATGCTGCTGACGGCGCTGAAGATGTCCGACACGCTGGTTGATGAGGACGGCGAGTCGTGGTGGGGATCGCTTGGCGGGCTGTATCGCCGGCGCAACCAGATCGAGCAGGCGATTGCCGCTTACCAGCGCGCTGCCAAAGTCACGCCATTTTCTTCATACCCGTTCGGCAATCTGGCGATGCTCTACAGCGAGAAGCGCGATATTGAAGCGACGCTCAAGGCATATGAACAGGTCGAGCGGCTGGCGCGCGACGAGGCGCTGGCGGAAGTCGGCAATTACTACGGATATGCCGATCTGCTGACCGCGCGGCTGGTGCTGGGCAAGGTCAAAGAGGCGGAAGACACGCTGGAGTCGGTGTTCTACACCGCGCCCGCGCCGTATGCGCTGCAATCGCTGATTGATACACTGGAGATGCTGCTGGAGCGGCTTGGCGGCGAGACGGCGATGCCGCAGATCGCCGCGTTTCTACCGCGCATCAAGGCGGAGCTGGCGCGGCGCGAGCAGGGTGAAAGCGCCGACACGGTCGTGTGGTAGAATTAGAGATGGAGAGTGCTGCTGTGCAGTTAGTTCGAGTCGCGTTAATTCAGATCGGCTGGACGGGGTCGCGTTCATCCATGCAAGACCTCTACCGCGAGCTGGTCGCGCAGGCGGCGCAGCGCGGCGCGGCGTTGATCGGGCTGCCGGAGCTGTCGCTGTCGCCGTATTTTCCGGGCGTGCGTGACCCGGCGGGGTTTGCATGGGCGGAGCCGCTGCCCGGCGGCGAGTCTGATCAGTTTTTTTCGGAGCTGGCGCGCGAAAATCGCGTGATGGTGATCGGCAGCCTGTTCGAGCGGACTCAGGATGGGCGGTTTTTCGATACCGCTGTCATCTATCATGCCGACGGACATCTCATCGGCTCCACGCGCAAGCTGCATCTTCCGTCGGGCGAAGGCTATCACGAAACCGACTTCTTTGAGCCGGGCGATTCGTATCCGGTGCATGATCTGGGGCTGCTGCGCGTCGCTGCGCCGACCTGCTACGATCAATGGTTTCCTGAGCTGGCGCGGATTTACGGCTTGGGCGGCGCGGAGTTCATCTTCTACCCGACCGCTATCGGCAGCGAACCGACCGCGCCCCAGGTCGATACCCAAGACGCCTGGCAGACGATGATGCGCGCTCACGCCATCGCTAACGGCGTCTTTGTCGGCGCGGCGAACCGCGTCAGCGTCGAGAACGGGGTCACGTTTTACGGCAGCAGTTTCATTGCTGACCCGATGGGGCGTGTTCTGGCGCAGGCGGGGCGCGATACGGTGGAGGTGATCAGCGCTGATCTTGATCCGGCTGTCCTGACCCACTGGCGCGCGCTGTTTCCGCTGCTGCGCCAGCGAATGCCGTCTACCTACGGCGCACTGACCGCGTATTCACCCACAGAAGGGGACACACCATGACACTGGTTCATCCACTGATCGATCATCCCGCTGTCATCGCCATGCGTCAGCGCGTTGCCGAGATCGGCGCGCTGCTCTTCGACCGGTTCCTGACCGATGCCGGCGGCGGCAACATCACCGCGCGCGTCCGCACGGACGCGGGCGATGTGCTGTGCATGTCGCCGCGTTACAGCGGCAGCCGCCATCTCTGGCGCTTGCAGCCTGACGATGTGATGGTGATCGGGCTGGACGGGGCGATTCTGGCGGGCGCGGGATCGATCTCGCGCGAGTCGAAAGTCCATCTCAGGCTGCACAATGAATTCGGCGCGCATGGGTCGGCAGTCATCCATGCGCACTCACGCAACACGCTGGTGTTCTGCGCGCTCAACCGCCCGATGCCGCCGGTGCTGGAGCAAACGCGCAAATTTGGCACGATCCCGGTCGTCAGCTATGCGCCTGCCCATTCTCAGGATTTAGCCGACAACATCGCCGCCGCCATTCGTGGCAGCGAGGCACGCATCGAAAAGCAGGCGGCTGCGGCGCTCGCGCCTTGGCACGGCGTCTTTGTCATCGGCAAAGACCTCGAAGCCGCCTACGACGCGGTTGAGCGCATCGACACCAACGCCTACATCCTGCTGATGGGCGGTCGAGCCGCCAGCGATGCCGATTTCAGCGCCGAGCGCGCCAATCTCGAAGCCGCCGTCCGCCGCTACAGCGGCTGAGTCGCCGTGCTGCGCCCCGTGATCATGCGCATGAGCGGGTTCGACCGCGACTGCGCGTGATCGATGGCGCTCACCAGAACAAACCCGAGGACGATCAGCGCGGCGGTCAGGGCGATCTCGCCCGCGCCGTATTCGGGTTTCCAGCCGGTGGAGGCTTCCTCCCAGATTTTGCGCAGCGAGCCGATCATGAAGCCGGTCAGGATGGCGATGGTCGCCTGCTCATAATGCTTGAGCAGCCAGCTCAGCACGCGCGAAAAGGCGATAATCCCGACGGCGCAGCCCGCCGCTACCATGATCAATGAGCCAATGTCCCGCGTCCGCACGGCGTTCAGGATAAATTCATACTGCCCTAGAATCAGCAGGATGAACGAACCCGAAATTCCAGGCAGGATCATCGCGCAGATGGCGATGGCTCCGCTCACGAACAGCACCAGCGGCGTGTGATCGCCGTCCTGCATCGGTCGCAGCCCGACGATGATGAACGCCCCGACTGCGCCGACGATCAGCAGGATGAAATTGACCGGCGTCCATTTCAGCTTTGCGCCGATGGCGATGATCGACGCGATCACCAGCCCGCCGAAGAAGGCAAAGACGAAGGTCGGCGTGTTTTCGAGCGCACTGCCAAGCAAGTTGGAGAGCGCGATGATCGCCGTGCCGATGCCGAGCGCGACCGCGATCAGGAAGGTCAGGGAGACATGCGCGAACAGTTCCTTGAATTTCAGACCGACCGCCAGCCGGATCGCTGTCAGGTTGAACGATTTGATCGCGTTGATCAGCGTGTGATAAATGCCGAGGATGAATGCCATCGTTCCGCCGGAGACGCCCGGCACGATGTCCGCCGCGCCCATCGCGAAGCCGGTCAGAAACAGCCGAAGATACTGCTGCGGCGTGCGCGGTTTGCCAAGATCGATCTGCTGCATGGTGGTGACTCCAAGTTTCATTGGATGATCGGGCGAATCATGCCGGATGAACTGCTCGGCGTCAATGCCATTCGCGCCAACCGAGGCAATGCTTTACAATTCTGAAAGATTTTAGAGGGATAAGTCGAATGCAAACGCTGGATCGGCTGATCAAACTGGCGGGCGCGGCGTCGTCGGCGGTGGGGGTGGTCGGAAGCGCCGTGCAGCGCGCCGAGACGCTGCGTTTCCCGCTGCATCCTGGGACGGCATTCTATCTGCACGCGGAGCGCGCGGTGGTCTCAATTGCGCGCGGCGCTGACCCTTCTGTCCGTGTCGAAGCGCGCTGGCAGCCGCCGTTCGCGTGGCATATCGTCTTTGAGCAGGACGACTCGGGAGTCTATGTCGTCGCGCTGCGCAGCCGCGCCGCGCATCTGCTCAAGGGCATTGCCGGTGGTCTGCTGACGCTGCGCCTCGATGTGCTGGCGCATCATGATACACCGGTCATTCTCCGCCTCGACTCGACGCGTCTGACGGTCGATCAGGTCAGCGGGATGCTCGAACTGACGCCTGACGGGCTGCGCGCCAGGCGATTTTGAGGTGGTTGCATTCATTTTTTAACCAGCATGCCAATTTCGGGCTTGTCCCGGCGCAGCAATGATTTTAAGATGATGTCCCTGAGCCTGATCTATGTGAGGAGCCTGAAGCGATGGCGACAGCGATCCATGAGCGCGGCTACGCGCATCCTGACACCTTGGTCTCGACCGAGTGGGTGGCGGCGCATCTGAACGATCCCAATGTTCGCATTATCGAGTCAAATGAAGACCCGCTGCTGTATCTGTCTGGGCATATCCCCGGTGCGGTGCAGGTCGATTGGACAAACGATCTCAACGATCCGGTGCGCCGCGATTATATCAGCCGCGATGGTTTTGCCGCGCTGATGTCGCGAATCGGTGTGACGCCAGAGATGACCGTTGTCTTTTACGGCGACAAGAACAACTGGTGGGCGTGCTACGCCTTCTGGGTGTTCCAGTTGTTCAATCACACCAACGCCAAGATCATGGACGGCGGGCGCGCCAAGTGGGAGCAGGAAAAACGCCCGCTGACGCGCGAAGTCCCGATGTATCCAGCGACGACCTACCCCGCGCCGGATCGCGATGACAGTGCCATCCGCGCCTTTCGCGATCAGGTGCTGGCGCATGTCAAGGCGGGCAAACCGCTGATCGATGTCCGCACCCCCGCCGAATACATAGGCGAGAAGCTGCACATGCCGGAATATCCGCAGGAAGGCGCGCTGCGCGGCGGTCACATCCCCGGTGCGAAGAATGTCCCGTGGGCGGAAGCGATCAACCCTGAGGATGGGACGTTCAAGCCCGCCGATGAGCTGCGCGCCCTGTATGAAAAAGAACAGGGCTTGAACCCCGCCGACGAGGTGATCACCTACTGCCGGATCGGGGAACGCAGCAGCCACAGTTGGTTTGTGCTGAAATACCTGCTGGGTTACTCTCATGTTCGCAATTACGATGGCAGTTGGACGGAATGGGGCAATGCCGTCGGTCTGCCGATTGAGAGATGAGAGGCGCGTTCATGGTGGGCTACCCAAAACCGCTGGCGGATGTGATCGCGGATATGGCGTCGATCACGGATCGCCGTGAGCGTCAGGAACTGCTGATCGAGACGGCAGATCGCTTCGCGTCAGTGCGCGTGCCGGCGGATGTGGCGCAGCCGCCATATTCGGAGGCAAACCGTGCGCCCGCCTGCGAGTCGGAGGCGTATGTGTTTGCCGTCGATCAGCCAGACGGCACGCTGCGCTACTATTTCGATGTGCTGAATCCGCAGGGGCTGTCGGCGATGGCGATGGCGGTGATCCTGGCGGAAACGCTGAGCGGGCAGCCGCTGGAACAGGTCGCGCAGACGCCGACGGATCTTGTCTTCAATTTATTCGGCAGGGAAATTTCGATGGGCAAAGGCGCGGGGCTGATGGGAATCATCGCGCTGGTTCAGGCGGAGGCGAAGCGCCGTCTGAAAGCGAGTTGAGGCGCGAGCAGTGCGCGCCGCTGTGCTAAGGCGACCTGGCGATCACACGGGACAGCTCATGCATGAGCGCTTTAGGGGTGATCGGCTTGATCAAAAAGTGATCGATGCCTGAAGCAGCGGCGCGCTCGCGATCATCGGCGGACATGTAAGCCGTCAACACCACCACGGGAATCGCACGCGTTCGATCATCATGCTTGAGTTTGGCGATCAAGCCCCATCTATTCAGCTTCGGTCTCGCCAGGTCGGTGATGATCATGTCAGGTTGGGTTTCAATCGCGCGCTCGAACGCCTGCTCGCTATCTTCAGCGCAGGTGACCCGAACCCCGCCGCGTTCAAATATGACCTGGAGAAGCTTCAGCGTTTCGATGTTGTCATCGACGATCAGAAAATGCCATCCTGCAAAAACGTTTGTGTGACTCACAGTATCGATCTCTTTAGGAATTGCTCTGAAATGACGATAGAAACCCGCGAATCTGACAGCGCACAGAAGCATCTCTACAGATTTGCCTATTTAGGCATTGTGCCACTTTTTTACAAGGCTTGTTACTAGACTTTTGTACCCTTGTCTCCGGCGGCGGGTTAGCGCGGCATGGGCGGCAGAAAATGAGTACGATCGGCGTGTTTTTTTTATATAAGGTAAGAAAAGGGTGATTTGATGGCTGAAATGATACAAACGGATGTGCTGATCGTTGGCGCGGGGCTGGCAGGACTGAACGCAGCGCGCATCCTCAACGCAGAAGGCATCCATGCAGTCCTGGTCGATAAAGGGCGCAGTGTCGGCGGGCGCATGGCGACGCGGCGGATCGGCGGCGGGCTGGCAGATCATGGGGCGCAGTTCTTCACTGTCCGCGATCCGGAATTTCAGACGATGCTGGATGGGTGGCTGGCGGATGGGCTGGCGTTCGAGTGGTCGCGCGGCTGGAGCGATGGTTCATTGGCGGAAACCCGCGACGGACATTCGCGCTACGCGATCCGCGGCGGGATGAACGCGCTGGCGAAGCATCTGGCGCAGGGCTTGGATGTACGGGTGAATTTCAAGGTCGAGGCAGTCGCGCATGTCGATAATGTTTGGCGCATCACCGCTGAAGGCGGCGGACTGGCGCACGCGCGCGCCGTTTTGCTGACGCCGCCCGTGCCGCAGTCGCTGGCGCTGCTCGACAGCGGGCGCGTGGCGCTGTCTGAGGCGGATCGCCGCGCCTTGGAGGCGATCAAGTATGAGCCGTGCCTCACCGCCATGATCGTGGTCGATGGTGATGTCCGCCTGCCTGCGCCGGGCGCGATCCAGCGTCCCGAAGCGCCGCTCTCCTGGATCAGCGATAATCGGCGCAAAGGCATCTCCGACGTGCTGGTGCTGACAGCGCAGGCGTCCGCCGTGTACAGCCAGCAGCTCTGGGAGCGCACGGACAGCGAGATCGCCAGCGCGCTGCAGGTCGATCTGCTGCCGATCATCGGTGAGCAGTCGCGGATCGTTGAGATGGAGATCAAGCGCTGGCGCTACGCGCAGGTGACCAGCACATACAGGGCGCGCTTCCTGATGGCGGAGGGACAGCCGAACTTAGTCTTTGCAGGCGATGCCTTTGGCGGGCCCAGGGTTGAGGGCGCAGTGCTGAGCGGACTGGCAGCCGGACGCGCATTGGCTGCTGCGCTGAGGTGAGTGCTACGGGCAGCCGGCGCGATCCAACAGATAGCGCACGACGCGCCGATTGTCGTCCTCATTCGCTTCAGGCAGCCGCCCCATCGGATCGAGCGTGAGCGCGATCTGGTGTTCCTCGTTGTACCAGGTGGAGACGGTGATCGGGATTTCCACCTGTGCGGTCACGCCGGGATCGATGCTGGGCAGCGCGACGACGAAATCCGCTTGAATGCTGTCATCGGCGGCGCGCGTGTCCACCACGCGGATCATACTCGGCGGGCTGGGCTGGCTTCCCGTGTTGATGACGGCGGCGCGGATCGTGAACGGCTCATTGCAGCGCGGCGGCATCGGGCTGAGGCTGACTGACTCGATGGCGAGGTTGATCTGCGGCGGCGTATTGGTCGCCATGATCGGAATGATTGTCGGCGTGACCGGACCTGGATCGACCGGCAGCCGCGCCGGATCGCCCGTCACCGTCACCAGATCGCGAAACACCCACCCTTCACCGTCCTCAAAGCGGATGCGATACCACAGCCCGGTCGGATCGACCGCCAGCGCCTCGACGGTGACGCCGGTCGGCGCAGTGCGGATCGGCGGATCGAAAACGCGGCTGGGTCCGCTGCGGATATTCGCGCCCTGATTGAAAGTGACGGTGATCCCTGTTGAGGTGGGCGCGGGAGTGGGGGAACTAGTCGGCGCGAAGGTGGGAGTCTGTGTCGGCGTGAACGATGGTGTCGCGCTCAGCAGCGCCGACGGCGCGAGTCCGTCTGCTGATACAATCTCGACGGTGGGCTGGACGACGCGCGGCGCAACCGTCGGGATCGGCGGGAGGGATGGCTCGGCAGCGGTCGCGGTCGGACTTGGCGGATCGGTTGGCGCAGGTGCTGCAGACGGCGAGGGGGATAATGTGCTGCTCAGCGGCGCGCCGCCGATGACGGTGAAAGCCGTTTCGGCTGGAAGACTCGACTCGCCGCTGGCGCGAAAAGCCGTGACAGTGGCGCGGTGTGAACCAGGCTGCGCCGCCCAGCCGACGGCGATGCTGAAGGCGGTCATCCCATCGGGGTTGGGCGCGGACACGGTTTCAACCACACCGCCATCGACGGCGATCTCCACCCGGGCAATGTCCGCGCCGGCGTTGGCGATCAGCGCCTGAATATAGATGGTTACGCCGGATTGATACACGGTGTTTGGCAGCGGCGATGTAATGGTGACGACCGGCGCGCCCCGCACCGCGCTTGGCGGCAGCGGCAGCGTCAGCCGTCCCTGAGGCACATCGAGATTGCAGCCCGCCAGCAGCAGGATGAGCGCCGTGAACCAGCGCGCCGGGTTGAACATCATGCGGCTCAAGATGCGGTAAACGCCCCGAATTCCTGGACATCGACGCGAATGCCCTCCAGTTCATGGGGCAGGCGGTCATCCTGGCTCAGTTCATCGTCGTCCAGCTTGCGATCTACCATCACGATCAGTGCGACTTCATCGGTGCGTTTGCCATGCTTTTTGGCGAAGCCGATGCCAACGCCGACCACATGCGGAAATTTCATCAGCTTATCACAGTATTTCTGCTTGATGCGGTAAGCTCGTTCGATCTGCTTCTGGGTGGTGTTCTGGGCGGTCATGGGCTGCCCTTTCTAAAGACTCACGTTCAAGGCATTCAGAACGATGTCAATCGGGGTGAAAATGGTGGCAACGGGCGATCCGGCGAACAGCAGCCCGACCGCTTTCCGATCTACAGTGCTGACGACCAGCGACCCGGAGTCGCCGCCTTCGCTCATGCCCTCCGCGATCACCTGCCCAACAAAGCGCGCGACTCGCTGACGACCGCCGGAGGTGCTGTAGGTGATGTTGACAGTCGCGTTGAGCAGGGTGATATTGCCCTCGGTATACGCAGTGGTGCGCCCATATTTGCCGACGCGCATCCCCAGCGTCGGCGCTGTCGTCTCCTTGACGATGCCGATATGACGAATGATCTCGCTGAACATGGCTGGATCGACCGGTCGGGCGACCGCGCAGTCAGCTTGATTGGTGGGGGCGTTCGGGCTGACCGCCAGTGCGCGCAGCAGCAGCTGCGGCGAGTCCGGGACGCCTCCGCCGGTGAGTTCGCGCGCGCGCTCGACAGCTGCCGCTGATGCAATCGTCAGCCGGCGGTTCGACCCCAACGCCGCCGCAATCGTGTTGGCAATTGCCGCGACCGCCGTCACGACATCGCACGGCGGATTGGGCGTCCCGCCGCTTGGGGGCGCGTCGGGCGGTTCATCCAGAAAACGCAGCCTGACGAAGCGCTCCAGCTTGGCAACCACATCGCTCGGCGCAGCGCCGCCGTCCATTGCGCTGGGCTGAAGGATGTTGTCCCCGATCTGCGCTTCGTTGTTATACGCTAGCACATGGTTGTTCGACAGCACTAGTACTTCGCCGGTTGTCCGATCCTTGACCAGCGCGCCGAACGTGCCAGCGGTGACTTTGTAATGCCCGATGCTGACTCCGCCCGGAATCAGCGGGCGAAAGCGCTCGCGCGGAGTCTGCTGCGCCCGAAGCTGCCCAACTTCGTAGACATCGGTGCGCATCCCGTCCACTTCAGGCGGGATCACCTCGTGCGGTTCGAGCGCGGCAAGCGGCTTTTTCTGCTCAACCAGCACCACCAGCGCCAGATCGCCCTGGGTTTTGCCCTTTTCTTCTTTGAAGCCAACGCCAACACCGACTACATTCGGCTTGGCGAGCAGACGGGATTCAAATTCGGCTTGGGCTTGCATGGCTTGCGCTGGCGTGGACATCGCGGCTTATTTCCGAGATGGAATCAGTGTGCGATTATTATAACATGACCTGAACACGCCTGTACGCAGATTTGTCGGTGATGTTACAATAGCGTTCGAATGCCTGTTCATACGAGGAAAATATTTTTGCGCCGATCTTCGTCTCCGATCTCCGCGCCGTCGCTGCGGGATCAGTTCGCGGTTGTCCGCAAGCTGATTGACGAGCGCCACTACGATGAAGCGCTGGCGCTGCTGCGAACCATCGATCATCCGCGAGCGCGCGCATGGGAGAAGCAGGTGCGCCAGCGCCATCTGCGCCGTGACCGCGCAGTGCTGCTGCTGCTGCAGATCGCGGTCGGCGTGTTGTTGGTGCTGGTGGTGGTGTTGAGCGCGCTGCTGCTGGCGCAGATCGGGCAGGTGGACAGTCAGAGGCAGGCGGCAGTCAATGCGATCTCGACATGGATCGTCGGTCAGACAGCGGTCGCAGGGTATGCGGCGACCGAGTCCGGCGCACGGCTGACGTTGGAGGCGGCGCGGCTGCCGAACCCGGCGGACATCGCCGCCATGCTCGAGGCGTGGGGAGCGACAGCAACGGCGGTGGTGCAGGCGGCGCAGCGCACGCTTCAGGCGGAGGAGGCGGCGCGCTTGGGCGGGATCGACCGCCCAATTCCAGCAGGCAGCCGGATCGAATATGAAATGGGTTTTCTGCGCGTGCTGACTTACGAAAATCCCGCATCTTTTGTCCTCTACCGGACGACGGGCTTGAGCGCCGCGCCCGCGCCGCCGCCCGCAGGATGGCGCTATGTTGGGGTGGAGCTGGAATTCACCTGCCGCCCGACGGCGGAACGCTGCGCAGCCCCGCCGGAAGCGGAGATCGCGTTTTCAATCTGGGGCGATCTGGTCAGCAGTGATGCGAGCTTGGCTGCGCGCGATGCGCCGCGTTTGAGCGAAGAAGCGCTCAGGGGCGGCGGAGTCGCGCGTGGATGGCGCTTTTTCCTCGTTCCCGATGTTGGCACACCTGGCGATGACCGGGCGCTGCTGCGCATTTCGACGGCGCAGCTTCCCGATGGCATCTTTGCCGCGCTGCCGCCCGCCGTCGATGGCTATGCGGTTGAAACGCCGTGGATGACCGAGCCGGATGGGACGCGCCAGCGCCGTCTGCCGCTCTTTCGGCGCGCGCTTGAACGGCAGGGGTTTCAGATCGACGAAGCCTACCTGCGTCAGCCGCCCAGACAAGTCGCGTCGATTGTGTTCGCAGTTCCGGTGGAGGCGCTTAGCGCCGCTGATGCTCAAGAACTGACGCGCGAAGTCGGGCTGGCTGCGGCGAGCGCTTGGGGGACATTTCGCGAGAGCGCGCCCGGCGGATTGGCAGTTCGGCTGTACAATTACGCTGCTGGGCTGGCTGTCGGCGCTGTTGGGATCGCGGGAAGCGATCTGCTCGCCTATCTCAACGGTGCGCTCAGCGCCGATGGCTTTGTTGAACGCTGGGTGATCATAGACCGATAAGCGCGGCTTATAGCAGCACAGCGCGATTTGAGCTAAACTAAGCGGCGTTTGCGCGTTAGAATAACTGCCGTGGTAGAGGCATGACTGTTCAGAAAGGGTTGGGGTCTACGTGGTGGACTCAAAAAAACGAATCCTGGTTGTGGACGACGATCCTGAGCTGCTTCAGCTTGTGCGCGTTCTGCTCGACCGAATTGGCGCAGAGACGATCACTGCGCCGAATGCCGCTGCCGCTGCGCAGATTTTGCGGACGCCGCCGCTGCCTGATCTGCTCGTGCTGGACTTGATGCTGCCGGATATCAGCGGGGTCGAGTTCCTCAAGCAGATTCGCGGGCGCAGCGCTTTTGACGGACTGCCCGTGCTGGTGCTGTCAGCGGTGATCGACCCGCTGACCATTCGCGGCGCGCTCGATGCCGGGGCGGATCGCTACCTGACCAAGCCGTATATCGCCAACAACCTGCTGACTGTCGTTCAGGAAATCCTGCGCAGCGGGCGCCGCAACAGCAAGCGATGATCGGGCGGATGCCTGTCACTCGCGCTCCAATTCGTAGACGCGGAACGCCGCCTGTTCAGAGCGCATTTGCGCGGTAAATCCGGCTTGTTGTAAAGCTTCAAGATACGGCATGTACTCAGCGTCACGTGCTACGACGAAATAGCGTGGGGCGGGGTCGGGTTGCGCGGCTGCGCCGCTGGCGAGTTCGTCCGGTGTCGGATAGTAAACGCGCCGCTTGTCCGACCATGCGCCGAGGTAGTAATCCAGCTCCCAGCCCAACCAGCGATCATAGATGATCGCGCCAAGCGCGCGCGACTCCAAATACGCGGCGATCTGATCGATGCCGGTATAGCTGCGTCCGTCGTCGCGCAGCGCGGCCGCCGCCGCCCCAATCGGGATGTCACCGCGATGTGCCGCCGCCCCCCCAACGATCAGCAGCGCGGCAAACGCAGTGATGATCAGCCCGCGCGCCCGCGCCAGCATGACACCGACCAGCGCCGCCGAAGCAGGAAGCAGGGGGAGCAGATAGCGGTCATATAAGTTAAAGCGCAGCAGCCAGTGAACCAGGATGAACGCCAGCACCAGCGCCAGCAGAGCGCGATGCAGCCGATTCAGGCGTGGACGCGCCAGCACGATGAGCGCAATCCAAAGAGGCGACACGGCGATCAGATGCGGGGCGAAGGTCAGCCATGCCGACAGACGCGGGATCAGTTCGTTGAGCGCGGGGAAGACGCGCTCTGGATTGTTGTTGGCGGCAGCCTGCGCAAAGACGCTCGCCCAGCCGCTGGCAGCGGCGCGCGCCGCGTCCCAGATCAGGACAAGTCCGATCACCGCCGCCAGTGCCAGCGCAAACGCGATAAGACGCTGATGCAGCTCGGATCGGCGCGCCGCCAGCAGCGCGATGCAAAACGGGGTGGCATATAAACCCTGCTGCTTGCAGGCGAACGCCAGCCCGATGCAGACCCCCGCCCAGGCTCCGCCGCGCAGAGTCGGGCGGGCAGCCGCCAGCCCCGCCGCGATGCACATTGCCATCATGCCATCGGTGAAGGCGGATGGGCTGTAGGCGATCCCATAAGGGGAGAGTGCCACGATCAGTCCGGCAAGATCGCCCGCCCTGCGACCGCCCATCCGCCGACCGAGCGCGATGACCGCCGCAGCCGTGACGACGCCCGCCAGCGCCGAGGGCAGGCGCGCCGCCCATTCACCGCGGTTGATGTCCAGATCGAGGATGCCGGCTGGAGTCGTCTCGACGGCGAAAAGGTGCATCGAGAGCGCCTGCGCGTAGATCGCCAGCGGCGTCTTGTCGAGCGCGCCGGGGAGCATCCACGCGCCATGCACGGCGGCATTCCGGGCGAAGGTCGCAAACCACGCTTCATCGGGGTGAAAGCGCGTCTCCCATGCCGTGCCGCTGAAGCGCAGCAGCGCCGCCGTCAGCAGGATCAGCAGCGTCCTCAAGGCTGAAGCTGCACCGCCGCGCTGCTGATCACGACTTCGCCGCGCTCCTCCGCCCTGACCTGGAGGATGATCTGACCACTGCCCGCGTCCCACATGTCGGTGACCAGCGTCTCTCCAGGAAAGACATGCCTGGTGAAGCGGGCGCTGATCTGTCCAAAGCGCGCCGGATCGCAGCCGCCGAACGCGGTCAGCGCATGGCGCGCCGCGTAGCCAAAGGTACACAGCCCATGCAGGATCGGCTGATCGAAGCCGGCGCGCGCTGCCATCTGCGGATCGGCGTGGAGCGGATTGAGATCGCCGGAGAGCCGGTAGATCAGCGCCTGATTCGCTCCGACTGCCTGCCGGATGACTGCGTCAGGGGCGCGATCAGGCGGGGTATGGGTGTCGCTGCCCGCTCCGCGTTCGCCGCCGAAGCCGCCGAGTCCGCGAATGAAGAAGCTGGAGCGGTTGAAGGCGATCTGGCGCCCGTTTTCGTCAAAGGACGGTGACTCAACCACGATCAGCGCGCCTTTGCCCTTGTCGTAGACAGCGGTGATAGTGGGTTCGCTGGTGATCGTGCCGGAATAGGGCAGCGGATGGTTGACTCGGGTCATTTGCTCGCCGTGCAGCAGCATCATCGGGTCGAAGGTCAAGCCCGGCACGCGGTTAGCGAGGATCAGATCGATCATCTGCGACGGATAGATGACTGCGAACGTCGGAAAGACGGCAAAGCCGTCAGCGCTCTGTTCATAGACGAAGCGCAGTTCGCGCGCGTCGATGGGGCAGCCGATGCCGAGCGCGTAGAGGATGGCGTCGCGGGCGGTGTGGGTGAAGCGGATCGGTTCAAAGCGATAGCCGATCAGCGAGCGCAGGTCATGGGGGGGCAAGTCGGTCATGGATTTATGATCCTCGGTCATCTTGACAGGATGATAACAGGCTGTAGAAGGCGTCGTAAAGGCTGTACAATGCATAACTGCATAAGCGCGAACGAAAAAGGGGCAATTGATCATGCTGAAGACCATCGCAGGCGTTGTGTTGGATATGGACGGGGTGCTGTGGAAGGGCGATGAAGCGCTGCCCGGCATGACGGCGCTGTTTGACCATCTCAATGCACGGAATATCCCGTTTGCCCTGGCGACCAATAACAGCATGAAGTCGCCTGCGGAATATGTCGGCAAGCTGGCGCAGCTTGGCGTTCCGAAGATCGACGCGGCGCAGATCATCACGTCGGGCGTGGCGGCGGTCGAATATCTCAAGGCAACTTATCCCAAAGACACGTCCGTGCATGTGCTTGGCGGCGATGGGCTGAAAGGGCTGGTCGTGGCGGCGGGCTTTCCGCTGCACTATCTGGAGCGGACGCCCGCTAAAGTCGTCTTGGTCGGGCTGGATATGCACGTCACTTATGACAAGCTGTGCCGCGCTACGCTGCTGATTCGCGCAGGAGCGGATTTCATCGGGACGAATGATGACGCGACGTTTCCGACGCCGGAGGGACTCGTCCCCGGTGCGGGGAGTCTGCTGGCGCTGCTGCGGACGGCGACGGGGCGCGAGCCGCTGCTGATGGGCAAGCCGAATGCGGCGATGTTCGCGGCGGCGCTCAAGATCGTCGGGACGCCGCCTGAGCAGACACTGATGATCGGGGATCGGCTAGACACTGATATTGCAGGGGCGGCGAAGGCGGGACTCAAAACCGCATTGGTGCTGACGGGGGTATCTTCGCGGGCGGATGTGGAGCGCGCCGAGATCAAGCCGGACGCGGTGTATGCCGATCTGCCCGCGCTGCTGACCGCGTGGACGTGAATCAATCCTTGTAGATACTGTGCAGCGGCAGCGATGTACACTTCTCCTCTATGATTCAGCCTGCTCACATCGCGCTCAACGCGCATCTGCTCTCGCGCTCCGCCGGCTATCGAACTGCCGGCATTCACGGCTACATCGATGGGCTGCTGCGGGCGCTGCCGGCGGCGCTGCCGGCGGCTTGGCGGCTGACGGCGTTTGTCAGCGGGCGGAATCCCGCCCAGTATGACGGCATGACCATGCGGCGGGCGGCGCTTCTGGGGCGTCCATTCGACACCGAGCCGCCGCTGCGCCGAATCGCGTGGGAGCAGGCGGTGCAGCCCTGGGAACTGGGCGGCTTTGACCTGTATCACGCGCTGGCGTTCGCTGCGCCGCTCTGGCTGCGGCAGCCATGCGCTGTGACGGTCTACGATCTCAGCTTCATCCACTATCCGGGGCGGCTGCCCGCAGCGCGGCGGCTTTATCTGCGCCTGATGACCGCGCTCACCTGTCAGCGGGCGAAGGCGGTCTTTGCCATCTCCGAGAGCACGGCGCGCGATGTCGCCGCCACGCTGCGGATCGCGCCGGAGAAAATCCACGTGATCGCGCCAGGGACAGACCGCGGCATCTTTCGACCGCTCGACGCGGACGCCGTGCGCGCTTTTCGCGCCGCCAAAGGGCTGCCGGAGCGCTTCTGGCTGTTCATCGGCACGCTCGAACCGCGCAAAAACCTGCCGATGCTGCTGGAAGCGTATGCAGCGCTGCCCGAAGCCAAGCGCCTGCCGCTGATTTTGGGCGGGGGCAAAGGCTGGGATTACGATCCGATCTTTGACGCGGTGGAGCGGCATCGTCTGGGCGGCTGGGTGGCGTTTCCTGGTTTCATTCCACCCGATGACCTGCCCTTCTGGTACAATGGTGCGGAAGCGTTCGTCTATCCCTCGGTTTTCGAGGGTTTCGGACTGCCAGTTTTGGAGGCGATGGCGTGCGGGACGCCAGTGATCGTGTCGGAGGCATCGTCACTGCCGGAAGTCGCAGGGGATGCGGGGATGCGCGTCCTGCCGGATGCGGTCAGCGCCTGGACAGCGGCGCTGGCGCGCGCGGCGGATGACGCCGACTGGCGGCGGGCGGCGCGGGAACGCGGGATGGAACAGGCGGCGCGCTTCACCTGGACGGCGGCGGCGCGGCGTACAGCGGCGGTTTATCGGTCAATTTTAGGATAACTATGCAGGACACGAATGCGCGGCGCGCCCATCTTCGGCGCGAGCAAACGGAATACACAATTGTTATGCCGCTGGTCGATGCGGGGCTGGCGCTGGCGGCGTTTGTGCTGGCGTATATTGTGCGTTATGAGTGGCAGATTCTGCGCCCGGTGTTTGAACTCAACCGCGCGCCTTTTGACCCTTTTCTGCCTTATATAGCGGTTTTTATTGGCTGGCTTTATATCAATTATCGCGGCAGCGGGCTGTATCGTCCGGTGCGCGGGCGACCGTGGCTGGAGGAAGTCTACAGCATCATCAACGGCGTCAGCAACGCGACTGTGGTGATGATGGCGATCAGCTTCGTCACGCAGCCGATTGTTTTTTCGCGCCTGATGCTGATCTACGCGGCGATCATCACCATCTTCTTTTTGGCGCTGGCGCGGGTGATTCAACGTTCGATTCAGGCGCGGCTGCGCGCGAAGGGGATCGGCGTGCAGCGCGTGCTGGTGATCGGATCGGGCATGGCAGAGGCGCAGTCGGTCGGCGGTGCAGTGCTGCGGACGATGGTGGCGCGGCGCGAACTCGGCTATGAGCCGGTCGGGTTCCTCGACGATGATCCGGAGCGCGCCGCCAGCAACATCGGGCGGGTGCGCGGATTGGGTGGGCTGGATCAGCTTGAAAACGCGCTGCGCGACTGCTCGATTGACATGGTGATGATCACGCTTCCATGGTCGCATCATGCCCGTATCCTCGATATGATCCAGGTCTGCCGCCGCGCCGGAGTCGAAGTCAGCGTGGTGCCGGACGTGTTTCAATTGAATCTGCGCCAGGTTCAGGTCGAAAGCCTGGACGGGCTGCCGCTCTTGCGCGTCAATGGACATGTCGCTTTCAGAGGCACGAATCGGCTGCTCAAACGCGCCATCGATATCGGCTTGATCGTCCTGTTTGCGCCGGTTTGGCTGCCGCTGTTCGCGCTGGTGGCGCTGGCGATTCGGCTGGAAGGACCCGGATCGGTCTTCTATCGGGCTAGGCGCGTTGGCGCGTATGGGCGCGAGTTTGAGATGATCAAATTTCGCAGCATGATCCCAGATGCGGACAGTCTGCGCGCCGAACTGACCAAAACGCTCGCACTTGACCCGCGCCGACCCAAGATCAAGAATGATCCCCGTGTCACGCGCGTCGGGCGCATCATCCGCGCCACAAGCCTCGATGAACTCCCCAACCTGATCAACGTGCTGCGCGGTCAGATGAGTCTGGTTGGACCGCGACCGCCGACGCCGGATGAGGTCTCGCTTTACGAACCCTGGCACATGCAGCGGCTGAACATCCTGCCCGGCATGACCGGACTGTGGCAGGTGAGCGGGCGCAGCGAAGTGCCGTTTGAGGAGATGTGTCTGATGGACATCTACTACATCGAAAACTGGTCAATCGCGCTCGATGCGCAAATCCTGATGATGACCATCCCGCGCGTCCTGCTGCGTCAAGGAGCCTATTGACCAATGACAGCGCCAAAGCCGGATATTCCCGTCATCCGCCGGACAAACTGGCTGCTGACGATCCCGAATTTCATCGCGATAGGGCTGTGCATTGCGATCTGTTACGCGCTGTTTTCGGCGCAGATCGGGATTTTTTCAATCTCCCTGGGGGCGACTCTTTACTTAACATACTCGTTAGGATCGCGCGCGCTGCTAACGCGGGAGCATCGGCGCGGGCTGCGGCTGGTCAAGCTGGGGCGCTGCGCCGAAGCGATTGCTGCATTTGAACGGAGCGCCGATTTTTTCACCCGCTATCGCTGGCTGGATCGCTTCCGCGCCTTGACCATGCTCACGCCCTCCCACTACGGCTATCGTGAGATGGCGCTGACGAATATCGCCTTCTGCTGCGCTCAGTTGGGCGATGCAGAGCGAACGAAAGCCGCTTACCAGCGCGTTCTGCGCGATTATCCCAACAATGAGCTGGCGCGCGCGGCGCTCAATCTGATCAACGCTGTTGAGAAGGACTCCGCGAACGGTGACGGTGCAGCTCGGCATTGATGTGCTGCGCGCACGCGGCTTCGACCTGCTGCGCGGCAGACGGGTTGGGCTGCTGACGACGTTCGCGGCGGTGGACAGTGATCTGCGCCGCACCTATGACCTCCTGCGCACCGATGAGCGCGTCCGGCTGGCGGCGCTGTTCGCGCCAGAGCATGGGCTGTCCGGCGTCGGACAGGCGGGCGAAGCCATCGCCTCCGCCCGCGACTCGCGCACCGGTCTGCCGGTCTACAGTCTGTATGGCGCGACCTTCCGCCCATCGCTGGAAATGCTGGCGGACATCGATGTGATAGTCTTTGACATCGCCGATGTTGGCGCGCGCTATTTCACTTTCTTGTGGACGTTGGCTGAGGTGATGGCGGCGGCGCGGGATGTCGAGATCGTCGTCCTGGATCGCCCGAATCCGCTCGGCGGGGAACGCATCGAAGGCGGAGCGCTCGATCCGGCGCTGATCTCGCCGGTCGGCGGCGGCGTGCCGGTCTGTCACGGGATGACGATGGGCGAGCTGGCGCGCCTGCTTTACGCGAGCTGCGATGAGTCGTTTCGCGGCTTGACGGTCGTCCCATGCGACGGCTGGCGGCGCGCGATGACGTGGGCGGAGACGGGCTTGCTCTGGTCGCCGCCGTCGCCCAACATGCCGCGCTTCGAGACCGCGCTGCACTATCCGGGCGCGTGTCTGATCGAGGGGACGACGCTCTCTGAAGGACGCGGCACGCCGCTCCCCTTTGAGATCGTCGGCGCGCCGTATATCGATGAAGTCGAACTCGCGGACGCGCTGACCGCCCTGAAGCTGACTGGTGCGCGCTTTCGCCCGCATGTCTTCAAGCCGACTGCGAGCAAATGGGCGGGTGAAGTCTGCAAGGGTGTGCAGGTCTATATCACCGATCGCGCCGCCTGGCGTCCGATTGACGTGTGGCTGAATGTGATCATCGCGATCCGTCGGCTGTATCCGGCGCAGTTTGCCTGGCTCCCGCCTGGCGAGTCGGTCGAGGGCGGGCAGGCGATCCACCATTTTGACCGTCTGATCGGGACGAGCGCGGCGCGAATGCAGATCGAAAGCGGCGCGGCGGCGGCGGACGTGATGGCGGAGTGGGCGGATTATCAGGCGGCATTCCGCGCTTTTCGACAGCCCTTTCTGCTCTATGACTGAGCAGAGCGGCGATTGTAAGCGCCCTGGACAGACGGTATGATTACCGGGATTTAAACTTAGGAAATTAGGCGATCATGGCGATAGTATGCTTTGGAGAACTGTTGATCGACTTTGTGGCGTTGGAGTCCGGCGTCAGCGTCGGTGAGGCATCGGGATTTGTGAAAGCGCCGGGCGGCGCGCCTGCCAATGTGGCGGTGGCGCTGGCGCGGTTGGGCGTCGAGTCGGCGTTTCTGGGGATGGTCGGGGATGATCCGTTTGGACACATGCTGGCGGATGGGCTGCGCGCCGACGGCGTGGACGTGCGCGGGCTGCGCTTTCATCCCACCGCGCGGACGGCGCTGGCGTTCGTGTCGCTGGACAAGACCGGTGACCGCAGCTTCATGTTCTATCGCAATCCGAGCGCGGACATGCTGATGACGCCGGACGATGTCGCGCTGGAGGTCATCGACGGGCGGCGGGCGCTGCACTACGGCTCGATCACCTTGATCGGCTCGCCGAGCCGCGAAGCGACGCTGGCGGCGGTCGAGTATGCGCGTCAGCGTGGGCTGCTCATCTCGTATGACCCGAATCTGCGGCTGGCATTGTGGGACAGCGCCGACGCCGCCCGCGATGGGATGCGCTTAGGGATGCGCTACGCGCATGTCCTCAAGATCAGCGATGAAGAACTGGACTTTCTGACCGGCGGGCATGCTCTCGCGCCGCTCTGGGAGTCCTATCCCGATCTGCGCCTGATCGCGGTGACGCGCGGCGCGGGCGGCGCAGCGCTCCACACCCGAACCGGAAGCGCCGATCTGACCGGATTTGTTGTCGACGTGGTGGATACCACTGGGGCGGGCGATGGCTTCGTCGCTGGGATGCTGACTCAGCTTCTCGCCCTCGCGGATGCCGATCCTGATGCTGATTACACGCCGCATCTGCCGCAGATCGTCCGCTTTGCCAACGCAGTCGGCGCGCTGGCGACGACGAAAAAAGGCGGCATCCCCGGCTTGCCGATGCGCGCGGCAGTCGAGTCCTTCCTGAGGGAGCGCGGCTGATGCGCGCGATTGACCCGTCTGAATCCGTCGATCTGGAATTTGCCATCGGCACAACGCCGGTGACCGTCACGGCGCTGCACGCGCTGCGGCTTGGGCTGGCTCAGGCGTGGATTTCAGGCGACATCTTCAACCCGCGCGCAGTTGTAGTGCAGCGGTCGGAAACTCCCGCTGTGCCGCTTGCTTATGGCGCCGATGCTGGCGCGATCTGGGCGATCCTGCGGACGCTGGCAGGGTGGACGAGCATCACGGTCGATCCCGACATCGCCCACGATCTGCGCCCGATCATGAGCTGGTACTACCCCCACATTCGGTTTCAAGAGATCGTATTTCATGCGCTGCGCGGCGCGCCGGCTCAGCCGCCTACCCTGGACGCGCAGACGCGACTGCTGTCGAGCGTGGATGTCGATTTGCTGGAAACGCTGCCGATTGATGATTTCGGCTTCGGGACGCGGGAAAACACGCTGAGGAATGGGATCGCGGCGGGGGCGCTGTCCGCTGGGCGGCTGATCTCCACTGCCTGGGTGAGCGCCTATGCCGGACTCTATGCCGAAGTGCGCGCTTACACCCAACCGGACATGCGCGGACGCGGTCTTGCCAGTTATACGACTTGGCTGGTGATGGATGCACTGCGAAGGCGCGGCAGTCTTCCAATCTGGGCAGTCGATGAAGGGAACAAGGCAGCGCTGCGCATCGCGGACAAGCTCGGTTTGCTTGAAGTCAGCCGCCGCGTGATGCTGACGCCGACCGCATGAAATGAAAAAGCGCGCTTGATCTGGTCGATCAGCCGCGCCTCATGGTTCGCTCAGACTGCTGTCGTCAGGTGTGTCACAGACGGTCGCGTGTCTGGATGAAAAGCGCCTTCTTCTCGCCTGGCAGCGTGAAATCGAAGCCGCAGCTTTTGAAGAAGCTTTCAGCGGCGGTGATCGCCATGACTTCGAAGACGCCGCGCTCACGGGCGCGCTCAACGCACGCCTTGACCAGCATCCGACCGATCCCAAGCCCCTGATAATCTGGGTGGACTGCCAGACTGCGGACTTCCGCCAGCTTGCGCGAGTAAATTTCCAACGCCGCGCAGCCGACGATCAGTTCAGTGCCATCCGGCTCAGTGACCGTTGCCGCGATGAAGAAATTCGGCAGCAGCTCGTTCATCTCATCGAAGGTACGCTCCAAAAGTTTACCTTCATCGACGAATGGCTCGATCAACGCGGCAATCGCCGGAAGATCGGCTGGATTTGCCGACCGTACCTTGATTTCGACCTGCGTCATGAGATTCGCCGCCATATCAGGAAATTGCCTATCTGCGCGTCCCGCGCATAATTATACATCAACCAGTTGTTAAGTTCTGTATTTCGCTGCAGCAGTGTATGGCTGTCATCGTGGCTGCCGGTCACCCAAGGCAGATAATCCACCTGCAAGACCAGCACATACGGGGGCAGCGCCGACCATAAAATCTCGACCGTTTCCTCCTGCCATTCAACCGGATACCAGTCTGCGACCAGCGGGTAGTTAAAGATGAAGCGCACCGCTGGGTTGAGACCACTCAGGTAGTAGATTTCGGGACGAAACCCCCAAATGAACAGCGAATCGCCGGGGACGACGCGCGCGCGCAGAAAATCGACCATGCACGCGGACTCGTCAGCGATGAATTCGCCGCTCTGGAAACGGCTGAAGTAGCTGTCCCGATCTTCAGCCCCCGTCAGATACGGCAGCGCCCGCAGCCACAGCAGGACGCCTAAAACCCCGATCACGCCGGCGATTGCAACGGTTTGCACAAACGCGCTGGCGCGCCATCCTGTGCGATTTATCCAGGATGAGGGCGCAATTATGCGCGATTCTACAGGCGAATCAAGATTGGATTTTGTGAAAAATCCTCCCAGAATGGGGAGTTTTGTCACGCCATGCGCCGCTAGCAGCGCCAGCGGCGGCAGCATCGGCAGCCAATGGTAATCATACGCCTTGCCCTGCGCCAGCACAATGCCGATCCCTGCCGCCAGCCAGAGCAGGATCAGCGCCCACAGATCGCGCCGCGCGTCTCGACGCCGAATGAGCGCGATCAGCCCGACTCCCGCCAGCGCCAGCACAACGCCCCAGTGCGCCCAGCGGTAGCCGACTGCCACCGCCAGCGCCGCGCTCAGATCGACCAGGTTGAGCGTCAGCGCGGTGTAGCCAACGGTGACGCGCGCCGACTCGATCAGGTCATCGAGCGCGCCCATCGATGCTAGCCAGAGCGCGCCGATCAGCAGGATCAGCGCCATCCCTGCTATAAACGAAACGATGAGACGCCATGCCGCGCGCACCTGCGGATGTATTGGCGCATCCCGATGCGCGATCAGCCACAGCATCAGTGCGGCGGGGAGGAGCGCGAACGGATATTTGAAGCCGATGGCGACTCCGCTGAGGATGCCGCTGATGAAAGCCCAGTCCAGCCGCCTCGTCTCCGCTGCTTTGACCGTGCAAACCGCTGCCAGCGCCATTGGCAGCAGGGCGATCCCATCGTTCTGACTCAGCGTCCAGAACGTCTCATTGAAATATGCCAGCGCCATCAGTGCCGCCGCCAGCCACCCACCCGCCTGACCGAGCGTCCGCCGCCCGATCCACGCCACCGCCAGCAGCGTTGGCGGAATGATGAGCAGATCGATGGCGCGCACCGCCGCCGCCGTCCGTCCGAAGGCGGCAATTGCAGCGGCATAGACCAGAAAGACCGCCGGCGGCTTGGGATTCCACAGATCGACATAGGGGATTTTGCCATCCAGCAGTCCGCGCCCGATCACGGCGAATTCACCCTGATCGCGCCCCAATGGATAGGTCAGGATCGGCAGGGCGGCGGCGATCACCAGCGTGCATAGCGCCAGCCCGACCCAACTGCGTCTCAGAGCCATCCGACCGCCCTCGCCATCAGGTAGGCAATGCCGAGCGACAGCAGCAGCAGCGTCAGCGCCAGCGTCCAGCCGCTGGACTGCGCAGCGTTGATGGTTTTCTTCTCAATCGTCACCTGACCGAGCAGATCGACGTAGAAATCGATATTGACTCGCCCGCGCGTCACCCGCGCCATGTAGTCATGTCCAGTGATGAGCTGCCAGCCGCTGTCTTCATCCTGCCAGTCTTCGCCGAGCGTCTCGCGCATGGCGCGATCCAGCAGTTGGCGCGCCTGCTCTGGGGAGATCATCTCGTCCGACATTTCCCTCAGCTCCCTACCGGATATTCGGTCGATAAGGGACCCATCATGCCGGCGCTGTCTTTGGCGGCAATCGCCAGCCCAACCCAGCGATCCGCCGTGAACTGATCCCAGATCACGCTGGTTTCTATCGTCTCGAAATACTGATCGTAGATCAGCGAACCCGGACGCCGCAGCGCGACCAGATAGCTGCGCGCCGCTGGCACGCGCTCCCAGAGCAGCGTCCGCAGTCCGCCGCCCTCAGCGCGCAGCGAGAGATTGCGCGGCGGGCGCAGTCCATCCGCCAGCGAAGTCGCCCCGGCGAGGATCGTTTGCGTGGCGCGCAGCAGATATTCCGGGCGAATCCCGTCCAGCGTGTCAGCGTTATTGTGGTTACGGTTCGGATTTTCGATCATCTCAATGAAGCGGACAGCCGGAAAGCCGGCTTCACTGAACGACATGTGATCGCTGTAGCGCCCGGCGCGATCTATCTCATTCTGAAGCACTATCTCCATCCCCGGCACGTGATGAAAAGCGATCAGGTTGAGGGCGCGCGCGAGCTGGCGCGACGGCGATTCGTTGGGTGGCGCGGAATACACGCGGATGCGGCGGTCATCGAGCGCGCCATCGGGTCCGGTGCTGCTGCCGATGATGTCCATGTTGAGCATGGCGTCGATGCGGATGTTGAACGGCGTCAGATAATCCTGCACAAACGCCTGGCTGCCTTTGCGTCCGATCTCCTCGGCGGAAAAAGCGACAAACATCACCGTTGCCCGATGGGGACGCTGGCTCATGACCCGTGCGATCTCAATCAATGCCGCTGTGCCGCTGGCATTGTCGTTGGCTCCGGGCGCATACGCGCTGGCATCGGCAAAGTTGATCGTGATGCTGTCGTAATGCGCGCCGAGCAGGATGATCCCTGCGCCAGTCTCCGTCCCCTGGAGGACGCCAACGATATTGCGACCGACGGAATCGACGCCTTCATAGCTGACGGCAAACTCATGCGGCGGCAGGACAACAAAATTCCCCCGCGACGCATCGCGAATCTGCTCGAACTGGCGCGTGATGTAGTCATAGGCGCCGCCGATGCCGCGCCCGAATGCCCCATAGCCCGAATTGACATGGCGCGTTCCCATATCCTGAAGCGCCTGAACATGGCTCATCAGCCGACCGACATCGACCTGATTGATCAGATTGAGCAGGGCGATATCGCTGCGCGGCGCGCCTGGAGCGCTTAGATCGGGCGCGCCAACCGAGGCGGCGGCGGGCGCAACGAAAGTGGCGGCGCTGGGCAGTTCATTCGGAGCGAGCGTCGCGTAACCAATGGTCGGCGGCGGCGTCGAAGTTGGGCGCGCAACCAGCGTGGGCGGCGCGCCGGACTCCGTCAGGTTACATGCCAGAGCGGCAAGCGCCAGCATCAGCAGCACGAATGCCGGAATCAACAAGGGGACAAGGGATTGTGTTTTCATCACGCTGATTCTAGCACAAGCGCGGCGCTGAAAGCATGGTGTTCATCAGGCGGCTGCTCCACGCCCCTCTCCCCTTGACTCTGGCGCGCCCTCTGCTATCATTCTGGCATCAATCACAAAAGCGCACACCCTCCAGCAGCGCGGGCTTCGCGGAGGCAATGGCGCGCCGGCGTGAGTATAGGGTGGCGAAAGCGTCCGCCTGCTGCTTGCAGTGCAGCGCCCTGTCTAAGCATGCGTTCATGCTCCAGGCGGTATAGCCCGTCGCAACGATCATTCGCATAGGGGCGTCTTTGCATTTATATAAGAGCGCCTTTTTGCATGTCTGGAGAGCGTTTAGCCGGCAGCTAAGCGCAACAAAAGCCGATGCAGGCTGGTCGCGCGCCGCTGTAGGTTAAAAGCTTAAGTTCGGAGAAATGTATGCCCACAATCAATCAATTGGTGCGTAAGGGGCGCAAGGCGAAGAAAAGCAAAAGCAAAGCGCCTGCGCTGCAGTATGCGCTCAACATTTTCGATCAGCGGCGCACCCGCACCAAAAAGGGGTCACCGCAGAAGCGTGGGGTCTGCACGGTCGTCAAAACCATGACGCCGAAGAAGCCGAATTCGGCGCTTCGAAAAGTTGCTCGCGTCCGCCTGTCAAATCAGATCGAAGTGACAGCGTATATCCCGGGCGAAGGACACAGCTTGCAGGAACACAGCGTGGTGCTGGTGCGCGGTGGTCGTGTGAAAGACCTGCCTGGGGTTCGCTACCATATCGTGCGCGGCACGCTGGACACCGACGGGGTCAAGAATCGCCAGCAGGGGCGCAGCAAATACGGCTCGAAGCGCCCGAAGCCGGGTCAGCCCGCCGCGGCGGGCAAAGGCGCGCCCGCGAAAGGGAAGAAGTAAGCGATGCCAAGACGAAACAGCCCACCTAAGCGCGTCATACCGCCGGATAACAAGTATAACAGCCTGACGGTGGCGATGCTGATCAACCGGATGATGCGCGGCGGCAAGAAAAGCACGGCGCAGAGGATTATGTATGAGGCGCTCGATATCATCGAGGCAAAATTGAAGCGCAATCCAATTGAAGTGATGGAGCAGGGTCTGCGCAATGTGATCCCGTCGGTTGAAGTCAAGCCGATGCGGGTCGGCGGCTCGACTTATCAAGTGCCGGTCGATGTGCCAGCAGAGCGCGGGATCACGCTGGCGATGCGCTGGCTGCTTGAAAATGCGCGCAATCGTGGTGGACGCGGTATGTCCGAAAAGCTCGCCAATGAACTGATGGATGCTGCCAGCGGACAGGGCGCATCGGTCAAGAAGAAAGACGACACCCATCGTATGGCGGAAGCCAACCGCGCTTTCGCGCATTTCAGATAATCTGGAAGGTCAGGGTTGAGCGGAGATGGCGAAGAAAACGGAAAGCGCCCTCGATCTGAGCAAAGTTCGCAACATCGGAATCATCGCTCACATCGACGCGGGCAAAACCACCACGACTGAGCGCGTGTTGTATTACACGGGCATGGTACATAAGATCGGCGAAGTGCATGAAGGCGCGGCGACCACCGACTACATGGAGCAGGAACGCGAGCGCGGCATCACGATCACTGCCGCTGCGATCACGGCTTCATGGAAGGGACATCAGATCAACGTGATCGACACGCCCGGTCACGTGGACTTCACCGCTGAAGTGCAGCGCAGTCTGCGCGTGCTGGATGGCGGCGTGGTCGTGTTCGACGGTGTGGCTGGCGTCGAACCGCAGTCGGAGACGGTTTGGCGTCAGGCGAACAACTACGGCGTGCCGCGCATCTGTTTCGTCAACAAGATGGATCGCACAGGGGCGAATTTCCAGCGCTGCGTCGATATGATCGTCGAGCGGCTCGGCGGCAATCCAGTTCCGCTGCAGTTTCCTGATGGCGAAGGCGCAGATTTTTCCGGCATCGTCGATTTGATTAAGATGGAGCTGGTCACCTACGGCGATGATCTGGGGACAGCGATTGAGCGCCATCCGATTCCAGAACATCTGCGCGAAGAAGCGGAGACGCGCCGCGCCGAGATGATCGAGAAAGTCGTCGAAAATGATGATTTCCTGACCGAGAAGTACCTGATGGGCGAGGAGATCACCGAGGACGAGCTGATGGGCGCGCTGCGCGCCGCGACCATCGCCGGCAAGGTGCATCCGGTGCTGTGTGGATCGGCGTTGAAGAACAAGGGCGTCCAGTTGATGCTGGACAAGATCGTCGAGCTGCTGCCTTCGCCGCTGGACATCCCCCCAGTGCGCGGGACGCATCCCAAGACCGATGAGGAGCTGGTGCGCCAGGCGAGCGATGATGAACCGACGACCGCGCTGGTCTTCAAAATCCTAACCGATCCGTATGTCGGTCGGCTGGCGTTCTTCCGCGTCTATTCCGGCGTTGTGAGAGCCGGCACGACTCTGCTCAACTCGACCAAAGGGACTCGTGAGCGCATCGGGCGCATCGTCCGGATGTTCGCTGATAAGCGCGAGGATGTTGAAGAAGTCCACGCGGGCGATATTGCGGCGGTGCTGGCGCTCAAGGACAGCTTCACCGGCGATACGCTCTGCGATCCCGATAAGCCAATTGTGCTGGAAAAGATCAGCTTCCCCGAACCCGTGATCCAGGTCGCCATTGAGCCGAACAGCAAGGCAGATCAGGACAAGATGGGCGTCGCGCTGCGTCGTCTGGCGGAAGAAGACCCAACCTTCAAGATCGAAGTCGATGAGAAGCTCGGTCAGACCAAGATCGCCGGCATGGGCGAGCTGCACCTGGAAATCCTGGTTGACCGGATGCAGCGCGAATTCGGCGTGCAGGCGACGGTGGGGCGTCCGCGCGTGGCGTATCGCGAGACGATCACCCGCTCGGCGCGCGTCGATACCACTTTCAAGCGCCAGACCGGCGGTTCCGGTCAGTATGCCCGCGTCGTGATCGAGTTCGAGCCGATGACCGAAGAGGATTACGCGCTTGCCGCTGAAGGGCGCGCCGAGAAACAGGATTTGCTGTTCATCGACGCGATCAAAGGCGGCGCGATCCCCAAAGAGTTCATCAAACCGACTGAAAACGGCGTTCGCGAGGCGGCTGCTGGCGGCGTGCTGGCGGGTTACCCAGTTGTCGGTGTCAAGGCGACGCTGGTCGATGGCGCTTTCCATGAAGTGGACTCCAGCGAAATCGCCTTCAAGATTGCCGGTTCGATGTGCCTTAAAGAAGGCGTTCAGAAAGCCAAGCCCGCCATCATGGAACCGATAATGAAGGTGGAGGTGGTGGTGCCGGAGGAGTACACCGGGACGATCATCGGTGACCTGTCATCGCGGCGCGGCACGATTCTGGGCATGGAACCGCGCAGCGGCGGCGCGACTTCGGTTCGGGCGCAAGTGCCGCTGGCGCAGATGTTCGGGTACGCGACCGACATCCGCAACATGACCCAGGGACGCGGCAGTTTCACGATGGAATTCGATAGGTATGCCATCGCGCCCCAAAACATCGCTGATGAAGTGATCAAGGGCAGCGCGTAATCTTGGTAGAGGGGCGAAAAACTCGCCCCGGTGATGGAGCGCAAGCCCCTGATCCAAAAGGTGTTATCCGAGACAAAGCAAAGAACAGTCAAAAAGGACAGTGAGCAATGGCTGAAAAATTTGATCGCAGCAAGCCGCATGTAAACATCGGCACTATCGGTCATGTTGACCACGGCAAAACCACCCTGACCGCCGCCATCACCAAGACGCTGGCGCTTAAAGGCAAGGCGCAGCGCATGAGGTATGACGAGATCGACAACGCGCCAGAAGAAAAAGCGCGCGGGATCACGATCAACATCCGTCATGTCGAGTATGAGACGGATGCGCGCCACTATGCGCACGTGGACTGCCCTGGTCACCGCGACTATATCAAGAACATGATCACCGGCGCGGCGCAGATGGACGGCGCGATCCTGGTGGTGAGCGCACCGGACGGCCCGATGCCGCAGACGCGCGAACACGTGCTGCTGGCGCGTCAGGTGGAAGTGCCGGCGATGGTGGTGTTCCTCAACAAGATCGACCAGCTTGACGACCCCGAACTGCTCGAACTGGTTGAGCTGGAACTGCGCGACCTGCTGACCGGCTACGGCTTTAGTGAAGACACGCCGATCATTCGCGGTTCGGCAGTGCTGGCGAACGACAGCACCAGTGAGGATATCAATGCGCCGGAATACAAGCCGATTTTGGAACTGATGGACGCAGTTGACAACTGGATTCCGACCCCTGTCCGCGAGAAGGACAAGCCGTTCCTGATGCCGGTTGAAGATGTGTTCACGATCAAGGGGCGCGGCACGGTGGTCACCGGTCGTGTTGAGCGCGGGACGCTCAAGAAAGGCGAGGAAGTCGCGATCATCGGTCTGCGCGATGAAATCATGAAGACCGTCGTCACCGGTATCGAAATGTTCCACAAGGAACTCGATGCCGCTGAAGCGGGCGACAACGCCGGCATCCTCCTGCGCGGGATCGAGCGCGATGACGTGCAGCGTGGCATGGTGCTTGCCAAGCCCAACAGCATCACCCCGCACAAGCGCTTCATGAGCGAGGTCTACGTGCTGAAGAAGGAAGAGGGCGGGCGTCACAAGGCGTTCTTCAGCGGCTACCGTCCGCAGTTCTTCATCCGCACGATGGACGTGACCGGAACCGTGATCCTGCCGGAAGGCGTGGAGATGGTCATGCCGGGTGACAACGTCAATCTTGAGGTTGAGCTGATCGTGCCGGTTGCGCTGGAAAAAGGCTCGAAATTTGCCATTCGTGAAGGCGGTCTGACGGTCGGCGCAGGCGTCATCACTGAAGTGCTGAACTGATCGCAGTCAATCGAGTATTGGATGGGGGCGCGTTACAGGCGCCCCTATCCTTCTGTTAAGGCAGGGTGAAGTGAAGAACAAAATCCGTATTCGCCTAAAGGCGTATGACCACCGCGTCATCGACCAGTCGGCGCAGAAAATCGTCGAAACGGCAGAACGCACCGGCGCGCGTGTGGTGGGTCCTGTCCCGCTGCCAACCCGCATCGAGCGGTTCACTGTTCGCCGGTCGCCGTTCATCGATAAAGACTCGCAGGAGCATTTTGAGATTCGCACGCATAAGCGGCTGATCGACGTGCTGAATCCTGATACCAAGACCATCGACACGCTGATGAAGCTCAACCTGCCGGCGGGTGTCGATATCGAAATCAAGCTGTAACCCAGGCTCGTATGCGGGATGTGCCGCCCGCCAATGCGAGAACGTATCGTCAAATGAAAGCCCATTCGGAGGACGTATGAAGGGCATAATCGGCAAAAAAGTGGGCATGACCCAGATTTTTGACCCCAATGGGAATGTCATCCCCGTCACGGTCATCGAAGCGGGTCCCTGTTACGTCACAGAAGTGCGGACGGCGGAAAAACATGGCTATGTCGCCGTTCAGCTCGGATTTGGTGAGACCAAGCCGACCCGCCTGACGCGCGGTCAGCTCGGGCATCTGAAACGCAACAACCTGCCGGCGCTGCGCCATCTGCGCGAATTTCGCATCAAGGATGGCGAGGTCGATGTAAAAGAAGGCGATGAGATCAAAGCCGACGTGTTCAACGTCAACGAGCGCGTCGATGTGATCGGGATCAGCAAAGGGCGCGGCTTCGCCGGCACGATCAAGCGGCACGGCTTCCACCGGCAGCCGAAGACGCACGGTCAGAGCGACCGCGAGCGCGCGCCCGGCTCAGTCGGTTCAACCACCACTCCCGGACGCACCTACCCTGGTCAGCGGATGGCGGGACGGATGGGCAACGACCGCGTGACGGCGCAGAATCTCGAAGTGGCGCTGGTCGATCCCGAACGCAACTTGATCGCTGTGCGGGGTTCAGTCCCCGGCGCGAACGGTGGCATCGTCATGATCAAGCCAGCGCGTAAGCGCCGCCGTTAGTCGCAAGGAGAGACAGCGATGCAAGTTCCAGTGCTGGATATGAACGGCAAGCAGGTCAAGACCATTGAGCTGCCCGCCGATATTTTCGCGGTCAAGGTCAGTAAAGGGCTGATGCATCAGGCGTATGTGCGCCAGATGGCGAATGCCCGCTTGGGAACGCACAAGGTGCAGCGGCGCGGCGAAGTCAGCCTGACGGGGAAAAAGATGTACCGCCAAAAGCACACCGGGCGTGCGCGTCATGGGTCGCATAGCGCAACTCAGTTCGTCGGCGGCGGTCGCCCGATGGGTCCGCGTCCGCGTGATTACACGCAGGACATGCCGAAGAAGATGCGGCGCGGCGCGATCCGCTCCGCTTTGAGCGCGCTGCTGGCAGATAACCAGCTCGTGTTTGTGGATCAGCTGAGCGTGGACACGCCTAAGACTAAGGCGATGCAGGCGGTGCTGAAGAATATCGCTGGCGATGCGTCGAAGAAGCTGGTGCTGCTGGGCGCGCGCGATGAGAACGTGCAGCGCAGCGTCAACAACCTGGCGGACGCTAAAACGCTGCGCGCCGAATATCTCAACATCCGCGACCTGCTCTATTACGACAAGGTGATTGTCCCGCTCGATGCGCTCGACGTGATCGTCTCAATCTGGGGGAAGAAATAACTCATGGCGGAGATCAATCTCTACGATGTGCTGATCCGCCCGATTGTGTCTGAAAAAACCAACGGGATGATCAGCGACTGCAATCAGTATGTGTTCGAGGTCGCGCCCAACGCCAACAAGCGCCAGATCAAGGAAGCCGTCGAGATCATCTTTGAGAAGAAGGTCGTCGCGGTCAACACGATGATCGTCCCGGCAAAGCGCGGTATGCGCGGTCGCCGCGCTTACATCCGGTCGCCGCAGTGGAAGAAAGCGATTGTGACGCTGGCTGAGGGCGAGAAGATCGATTTGTTCGAGGTATAACGATGCCAGTCAAAGTCTATAAACCGACCTCGGCGGGACGCCGAGGCATGACTTCGGACACCTTCGAGGACATCACCGCCTCGGAGCCGAAATGGTCGCTGACCGTGCCGCTGCGCAAGCGCGGCGGTCGCAATAACCTGGGGCGCGTCACGGTGCGCCATCGCGGCGGCGGTGTCAAGCGTCGTTACCGGCTGATCGACTTCAAACGCGACAAGTTCGACGCCGCCGCGACGGTCGAGACGATTGAGTATGATCCGAATCGTTCGGCGCGCATCGCCCTGCTCAAATATGACGACGGCGAATATCGCTATATCATCGCGCCGCTGGGGCTGAAAGTCGGCGATCGCGTCGCCAACGGTGAGCTGGCGGAGCTGCGCCCCGGCAATGCGCTCTACATCCGCGATATCCCGGTCGGGACGCAGATTCACAACGTCGAGCTGCTGCCAGGTCACGGCGGACAGCTGGCGCGCTCGGCGGGCGTCTCGGCGCAGCTTCTGGCAAAAGAGGGCGTGTATGCCCAAGTGCGTCTGCCGTCGGGCGAAGTCCGGCTGATCCATGAGCGCTGCATGGCGACGATTGGGCAGGTTGGCAACACCGATCACGGCAATATCAAGCTGGGTAAGGCGGGGCGCAAGCGCTGGATGGGCTGGCGTCCTGAAGTGCGCGGTATCGCGATGGACCCGGGCGGTCACCCGCACGGCGGCGGCGAAGGGCGCTCCGGCATCGGTATGCCCGGTCCGAAAACCCCATGGGGCAAGCCGGCGCTGGGCAAGCGCACGCGCCGAAACAAGCGCACCGACAATTTCATCGTCCGGCGGCGCGGTAAAGGTCGTTAAGTCAGCGGAGGATGAAAGCATGTCACGTTCGTTAAAAAAAGGTCCATACGTCGATATCAAGCTGCTCAAGAAGATCGAGAAGCTGAACGCGGAGAATCGCAAGGTGATGATCACCACCTGGAGCCGCGACAGCACGATCTTCCCGCAGATGGTCGGGCATACGCTCAAGGTGCATAACGGCAATCGCCATATCCCAGTCTATATCACCGAGAATATGGTCGGTCACAAGCTGGGTGAATTTGTACCGACGCGGACGTATCGCGGTCACCTGGTTGAGAAGAAGAAGAAGTAGGAGGCTTGAGGACATGGAAGTGCGTGCGCGTTGGAGCTATGCCTCCATTTCGCCCCAAAAACTCCGCCTGGTGTGCGATCAGGTGCGTGGGTTAGGCGCTGAACAGGCGCTGGTCGTGCTGGAGTATATGCCGCAGAAAGGCGCGCGGATCGTCCATAAGCTGGTCGAGTCGGCGCTGGCGAATGCAGAAAACAACCTTGACCTGGAACGGTCGAACATGGTCGTCAAGACGATTTACGCCGACGGCGGGCCGATGCTCAAGCGCTTCAAAGCCGGCGCGCGGGGGCGCTATAAGCCGCGCAAAAAGCGCACGTCGCATGTGACTGTCATCTTGGCAGAGCGAGAGGGCTAAAAGATGGGGCGTAAAGTCCATCCAATTGGATTTCGGCTGAAGATCAACCGCGATTGGGACGCGCGTTGGTACGCCGAAGGCAAGAACTACGTCGATCAGCTTCAGGAAGACTTCGCCATCCGCCGCTACATCAAGAAGAAAGTGGATAAGGCGGGCGTCTCGCGCATCGAGATCGAGCGGCAGTCCAACCAACTGCAAATCACTGTTCACACCGCGCGCCCCGGCATCCTGATCGGGCAGAAAGGCGCAGGCGTGAAAGACTTGCGCAGCGGACTGGAAGAATTGACGCAGGGCAAAAAAGTCCATGTCAAGATCGAGGAGATCGCCAAACCGGACACCGACGCGCAGTTGATCGCGGAGAATATCGCCGGTCAGCTTGAGCGCCGCATCGGTCACAGCCGCGCGATCAAGCGCGCGCTCAGCCAGGCGATGCGTCAGGGCGCGCAGGGCGTCAAGGTTGAGATCAGCGGTCGTCTGGCAGGCGCGGACATGGCGCGGCGCGAGTGGCAGAGCGAAGGGCGCGTCCCGCGCAACACGCTGCGCGCCAATATCGACTATGCTCAGGCGGAAGCGCTGACCACATTCGGCCGCATCGGCATCAAGGTGTGGGTCTACATGGGCGAAGTCATCCGCGATGAACACCAGAAAGCCCAGCCGGCTGAGCGCCAGGAGACCTACGTCAGCCCATGAGGGCGGGCGTGGTTGGATCGAGGAGGAATACGGCAATGTTGATGCCAAAACGAGTGAAGTACCGCAAGCAGCAGCGCGGGCGGATGAAAGGCTTGGCGTATCGCGGCTCAACGGTGGCGTTTGGAGACTTTGGGCTGCAAGCGCTCGAACCGGTCTGGCTGACCAGCCGGCAGATCGAGTCGGCGCGCCGCACGATGGTGCGCTATGTCAAGCGCCGGGGGAAAATTTGGATTCGCATCTTCCCAGATAAGCCGTTCACCAAACGCGCCGCCGAGACGCGCATGGGCAAAGGCAAGGGTCCAGTTGAGTATTGGGTCGCTGTCGTCCGTCCTGGGCGCATCCTGTTCGAGATGGGCGGCATTCCGGAAGAAGAGGCGCGCGAGGCGCTGCGGCTGGCGGCGCATAAGCTGCCGATCAAGACCAAGTTCGTCCGGCGCATCGACCCGATCAGCGGGGCAGAGGTGACACAGCAATGAAAAGTCGTGAAATCCGCGCACTGGATGATGAAAAGCTGATCGATGCGCTCGAAGACCAAAAAGAAGCGCTTTTCAACCTGCGCTTTCAGAAAGCCTTCGGACAGCTTGAAGATCAGACCGCGATTCGCAAAACGCGGCGCGTGATCGCGCGAATCAAAACCGAAATAACCGCGCGCGCGGCGCGGGCTTCGGCGCAGGAGAATGAGTGATGGCGAACAAACGGCGTCGGTTAGTGGGGCGCGTGGTCAGCAGCAAGATGGATAAGACCGTCGTGGTCGCTATCGAGCGGCGTAAGCTGCACCCGATCTATAAGAAAGTCGTCAAGACCACCAAGAAGGTCATGGCGCATGATGAGAGCAACGCAATTCAAGAAGGCGCGCTGGTGCGCGTGGTCGAAAGCCGCCCGCTCAGCCGGCATAAGCGCTGGGTCGTTGAGGCGGTCATCGAAGCGACCGGGCGTGAAGCGCTGGTCAAGCTGCCCGATGAAGCGGCAGCCAGCAGCGGCGACTCTGCCCCGGCGGAGAGCGAGGGGGCATCATGATTCAGAATGAGTCGCGCTTGAAAGTTGCGGATAACACCGGCGCGCAGGAGCTGCTGGTCATCCGCGTTCTGGGCGGATCGTTTCGGCGCTATGGTTCGATTGGCGATATCGTCGTGGCGACTGTCAAGCAGGCGCAGCCCGGCGGGAGCGTCAAAAAGTCGGACGTGGTGAAGGCGGTCATCGTCCGTGTGGCAAAGGAATACCGCCGCTCAGACGGCTCGTATATCAAGTTCGACGACAACGCGGCGGTCATCCTCAATGATGACCTGCAAAACCCCAAAGGGACGCGCGTTTTCGGTCCGGTTGCGCGTGAGCTGCGCGACCGCGGCTATCTCAAGATCGTATCGCTCGCGCCGGAAACCTTGTGAAGGCGGGAGGAGGCAATCATGCAGCGAATCAAAACAGGCGACACCGTTGAAGTGATCGCCGGCAAAGACCTAGGCGAGCGCGGCAAAGTGCAGTCGGTGCTGCCCAAAAAGAATCGCGTGGTTGTGGAGGGGGTCAACATCCTGCACAAGCACCAGAAGGCGCGTCAGGCAGGCACGCGGCAGGTTCCAGCGCAGATTCTGAAATTTCCAGGACCGATCGACTTGTCGAATGTGATGCTGGTCTGCCCAAGCTGTGACAAACGGACGCGCGTCGGCTTTCGCGTGCGCGAAGATGGCTATAAAGTCCGCGTCTGCCGCAAGTGCAATGCGGACATTGAGTAGGAAGCTGGGGCGAAATCATGCCTGACTACCAAATACAGCAGCGTTATCGGGAACATGTCGTCCCGTCGCTGAGAAGCGAATTCAACTACGCTAATCCGATGCAGGTTCCGCGCATCGAGAAGATCGTCATCAATATCGGCATGGGCGAGGCGATGGATAACCCCAAAGCCCTCGACGCGGCGGTCAACGATCTGCGCACCATCACTGGTCAGCAGCCGGTGGTGACGAAAGCCAAGAAGAGCATTGCCGCCTTCAAGCTGCGCGAAGGACGCGCTATCGGCGTCAAAGTGACGCTGCGCGGCGAGCGCATGTGGGCGCTGCTGGATCGGCTCGTCAACATCGCGTTGCCGCGCATCCGCGACTTTCGCGGCGTGTCGCCGGATACCTTCGACGGGCGCGGGAATTACACCATCGGGCTGCGCGAGCAGTTGGTGTTTCCCGAAATTCAATACGACAAAATCGACAAAGTGCGCGGGATGGAGATCACGATTGTGACCACCGCGAAAACTGATGACGAGGGGCGGCGGCTGCTCAAGCTGCTGGGTATGCCTTTCCGCGACAAGTAACGAGATAAGGACGAAAGAGGAAAGCGCATGGCGAAACGTTCAGTCACGGCGCGTGAAGGACGTCGTAAGTATAAAGTGCAGGTTCGCAACCGCTGCAAGTTCGTCGATCCCAATTCGGGCAAAATTTGCGGGCGTCCGCGTGGGTATATCCGCCGCTTCGGATTGTGCCGCATCCACTTCCGCGAGATGGCGCTTCAGGGCAAGATTCCTGGTGTGGTCAAATCGAGCTGGTGAGGGGGGAATGATGGTGAGTGATCCGATTGCAGATATGCTGACTCGCATCCGTAATGGGCTGCTGGTCAATATGACGACAGTTCAGGTTCCGCTCTCTAAGATCAAAGTCGAGATTGCGCGCATCTTGAAAGAAGAAGGCTTCATCGAGGATTTCAGCATCGGCGATGAGAAGCCGTTTCCGATGTTGAATATCACCCTCAAGTATCACGGCGCGCGCCGTGAGCGCAAGCCGGTGATCACCAATATTCAGCGCGTCAGCAAGCCCGGTCGGCGCGTTTACCGCGGTCGCAAAGACCTGCCGCGCCCGATGTCCGGCATTGGCGTCGCCATCATGACCACCCCAAAAGGCGTGATGACCGCGCAGCAGGCGCGCCGGCTCGGTCTGGGCGGCGAAGTCCTGTGCGTGGTCTGGTAGGGAAGAGGCAGAGTCATGTCGAGAATCGGCAAAAAAATCATCCCAATCCCGCCCGAGGTATCGGTGACGATTGATGGGCAGACCGTCAGGGTCAAGGGACCCAAAGGCGAGCTGTCGATCCAGGCGCACCCGGATATGATCATCGAGCAGCAGGGCGGCGCGGTTCAGGTGCGCCGTCCATCCGATGAGCGCCAGCACCGCGCGCTGCACGGGCTGACGCGGATGCTGATCGCCAACATGGTGCAGGGTGTATCGGAGGGCTATCAGCGGACGCTGATCGTCGAAGGGGTCGGTTACACAGGCGAGGTGCGCGGGCAAGACTTGGCGATGCGCCTCGGTTTTTCGCATGAAGTGGTGATCAAGCCGCCGCCCAACATCACCTTCCAGGTGGAGGGACGTAATCCGACGATTGTCCGCATCAGCGGCATCGATAAGCAGGTCGTCGGACAGGTGGCAGCCAACATTCGCAAGCTGCGCCCGCCGGAACCCTATCTGGGCAAGGGCATTCGCTATTCGGATGAGGTCATCCGCCGTAAAGAAGGTAAGACGGGCAAGGGCAAGTAGTGAGGGTGTAGGGCATGTCGAAAAAACTGATCAAAAAACGCGAGCAGCGCGAACGCCGGCAGCGGCGGATTCGCGCCCGCGTGGCTGGTTCACCGGAGCGCCCGCGTCTGAACGTCTTTCGCAGTCTGGACAATATCTTTGCCCAGGTGATCGACGATACGGCGGGGGTGACGTTGGTTTCCGCATCCACCATCGATAAGCAGATTCGCGCTCAGGTCGAGGGCAAAACCAAGATCGAGTCCGCCAAGATCGTCGGGCAGGTGTTGGCGCAGCGAGCGAAAGAAGCGGGGATCGGCAAGGTGGTCTTTGATCGCGGTGGTTATCGGTATCATGGGCGTGTCGCGGCGCTGGCAGAAGGCGCGCGCGAGGGCGGATTGGAATTTTAGGAGCAAAACATGACAGATAAACCTCAAAGCCCGCGTGGGGCGCGCGGTGGTCGCAGTCGCGGCGGGGCGCGCGCGGCTGGCGCAGGTGATGAAACAGCGCCCGCTGCGGAGGCGCGCCGTGGTCGCGGTCGCGGCGACAGCGAGGGCAGCGATGGGCGCGGACGCCGTGATCGGCGCGAGCCGCGCGAGGAGCGTGAAGAACTCGATGAGCGCGTGATCGACATCAAGCGCGTCGCCAAAGTCATCAAGGGCGGTCGGCGCTTCGCTTTCCGCACGGTTGTAGTGGTCGGTGACAATAAGGGGCGCATCGGCATCGGCATTGGCAAGGCGCGCGCCGTCCCGGACAGCATCCGTAAAGGCACGGATCGCGCCCGCCGCCGGATGGTGTCGGTGTCGCTGGCGGGGACGACGATTCCGCATCCGATCATAGGGGAATATGGCGGCGCGAAGGTGCTGCTCAAGCCGGCTGCGCCCGGCACGGGCGTGATCGCGGGCGGCGGCGTCCGCGCCGTGCTGGAGGCGGTCGGTGTGCGCGATATTCTCACCAAAAGCCAGGGCAGCAATAATCTGCTCAACGTCGCAATGGCGACGCTAACCGCGCTGCAGCAGCTCAACAGCCCGGAGCAGATGGCGGCGATGCGCGGCAAGCCGATTCGCAAGGTGCTGCCGTTCTGGGAGCGCGAACCGCGCACGTCGGTTGAGACGCCGACGGAGGGCTGATGATGGCTGAACAACAGCGCAAGAAACTGCGCGTCACGCTGGTCAAAAGCGCGATTGGCTACGAAAAGAGCCAGGGCATGACCGTGCGCGCGCTCGGGCTGCGCCGGCTGCACAGTAGTGTAATTGTGGATGACACCCCGACTAATCGTGGGCAGATCAACAAGATCATCCATCTGGTCAAAGTGGAGGAGATCGAGCCATGAAACTGCACGATTTGCAGCCCGATCCGGGGTCACGCAAGAAACGCACCCGCGTTGGGCGTGGTATCTCGGCGGGGAAAGGCAAGACCGCCGGACGCGGCACAAAGGGCGCTGGCGCGCGCGGTCGGAATGCGCGCAAGGGCGCGTATTTTGAGGGCGGTCAGCTCCCGCTGGTGCGGCGCCTGCCGTTCAAACGCGGCTTCACCAATATCTTCCGCATTGAGTACCAAGAGGTCAATGTCGATGCCCTTCAGGAGCGGTTCAATCCAGGCGAGACGGTGACGCCGGCGCGGCTGGCGGAGCGCGGACTCGTACGCGATGCGGATAAGCCGGTCGTCATTCTCGGCATGGGCGATCTGAGCAAGGCGCTGACGGTCAAAGCGCACCGCTTCAGCAAGTCGGCGGCGGAAAAGATCGCGGCGGCGGGCGGCTCGGCGGACAAGCTCGAACTCAAGGTTGTCGGCGCGCGCGCCACGATTAAGCTGCTGCCGAAAGCAAAGCTGGCAGAATTGAACAAGGAATAAGGGCATGATCGAGGCGTTACGGAATGCATTCCGCCTCCCTGACCTGCGTAACAAACTGCTGATCACCGGCTTGATCCTGGTGATCTACCAGTTTGCGGCGCATGTGCCGGTGGTGGGCGTGGATCGTGTCGCGCTGCGCAACCTGATCGAGGGTCAGGCGGGCGGGCTGGTGGGCGTGCTGAATCTGCTGTCGGGCGGCGCGCTGGTCAATTTCAGTGTGATCGCCAATGGCGTCTATCCCTATATTACGGCGTCGATCATCCTGCAGGTGCTGACGCCGGTCATCCCGCGCCTGGAGCAGCTCTCCAAAGAGCCGGGCGGACGCGAGAAGATCGAGACCTATACCTACTATCTGGCGATCCCGATGGCGCTGGTGCAGACCGTCAGTCAGATTCAGATTTTCAATGCGCTCGGCGGTGTGCCGATCATCCCCGGCTTCGGCAGCGATTTTCTGCTAACGATCACTGTGATTGCGACGATGACCGCTGGCACGATGTTCGCCATCTGGCTCGGCAACCTGATCACCGAGCAGGGCATCGGCAACGGCTTGTCGATCATCATCTTTGCCGGTATCGTCGCGCAGGCTCCGGGCAATCTCGTGCGCCTGGTGACCAACTCGACGCAGCCGATCTTCAACGTGGTCGCGTTCATCGTCATCACGGTGGTGAGCATCGTCGGCATCGTCATCATTCAGGAAGGCGTCCGCCGCATTCCGGTGCAGTATGGCAAGCGCGTGCGCGGACGCAAGCAGTATGGCGGCACGGCGACTCATGTCCCGCTGAAAGTCAACCCGGTGGGCATGATCCCGCTGATTTTTGCGCAGTCGATCATCACCTTTCCGGCGCTGGTCGTCAATCTTTTCCCGGACGGACCGGTGCGCCAGTCGATCAATAGTTCGTTCGGTCAGCAGCAGGGGCTGCTCTACTGGGCGACCTTTTTCATCCTGGTGGTCGGCTTCACTTTCCTCTACTCGGACATCATGGTGGGCAATCAGAACCTTGCCGAAAATTTGCAGCGCAACGGTGGCTTCATCCCAGGCATTCGCCCGGGTAAACGGACTCAGGAATATATCTCAACCGTGACACGCCGGATTACGCTGGTGGGCGCGCTGTTTCTGGGGATCATCGCCATCGTGCCGGGCGTGATGGATTTTATCAACCGACAGTTGTTCCCGAATGAGGTGGTCTCTGGTGTCGCGGGCAATCCAGCGCTGGTGCTGTCTGGATCAGGGTTGATCATCGTCGTCGGTGTTGTGATCGACACGCTGCGCCAGCTTGAAGCGCAGCTGGTCATGCGCAATTACGACCGCTTCATCCGTTAACCCGTTGAGATGAAGGATGAGCCGGATGGCTGGAAACAGCCTGGCACGGCTCATCCCCTCAAAAAGAGGAAAAATGGGCTTATATCTCATTTTGATCGGCGTTCAAGGCGCGGGCAAGGGCGAACAAGCCCGCATCCTGAGCAGCGAGTATGGCATTCCGCACGTCTCGACCGGCGATCTGTTCCGCGCCATGAAAACGCGCGCCGATCCGCTGGCGCAGCAGCTACAAGCGACAATGGCAGCCGGTAAACTGATCGACGACGTGACAACCAATGAAGTGGTGCGTGAGCGGCTCAGTCAGCCGGATGCGGCGGGCGGCGCAATCCTGGACGGGTATCCGCGCACGCCGGCGCAGGCGGAATGGCTCGCGGCTTTTCTAGCGGAGCGCGGCGAAAGGCTGCGCGCGGTCATCCTGTTCGAGCTGGACTTGTTCACGGCGTTCAAGCGCGCTTTTGGGCGCGTCTCGATGCCGGATGATACGAAAAGCTACAACATTTACTATAACAGCGAGGGTCTGAACTGGACATTCGAGGATCACCCTGAGCAGGCTTACCCGCCGCGCTTGGTGGCGTCGGTCAATGGGGTGGCGCTCAAACGCCGACCGGATGATGCCAATGCCCACGCGATCATCAAGCGGATCGACTCGTTTCTGGAGCAGACCGCGCCGCTGATCGCGCATTATCAGCAGCATGGACTGGTACATGTGGTTGATGCAGCACAGTCCATCGCCGATGTCAGCGCGAGTCTTCGCCAGATCATCGGCGTTCAGGCGTGAGGATAGATGATGACGTTCAATCGTAACCGCTTTCGACCAACTGGAGCAGGCTTAGGCGTGCGCCCGCCTGCTGCGCCTGCGCGTCCACAGCGTCCGCCGTTGGTGCTTAAAACGGCGGAAGAGCTGGCGATCATGCGCGAGGCGGGGCGAATCGTGGCACAGGCGCATCAGGCGATGCGTGAAGCAGTCAGACCGGGCATCTCAACCGGTGAACTGGATCGAATCGCCGAGCAGGTGATCCGCGATCACGGCGCGACGCCAGCCTTCATCGGCTATCCCAAGCCGGACAGCCCGCCCTACCCAGCGACGATCAATGCCTGCATCAACCATGAGCTGGTGCATGGCATCCCGCGCGATGACCGCTTTCTCAAGGAAGGCGATATCCTCAGCCTGGATACGGCGTGCATCTATCAGGGCTTTGTCGCGGACTCGGCATACACTATGCCGGTCGGGGAAATTCCGGCGGCGGTGCAGCGGCTGCTGGATGTCACCGAGCAGGCGCTCTATGTCGGCATTCGGGCATCGCGCCTTCCGAATGAAACCAAAGATGTTTCGTCGGCGATTCAGCGCTTTGTCGAGAAGCATGGCTACAGCGTTGTGCGCGAATATACCGGGCATGGGGTGGGGCGCTCCATGCACGAGGAGCCGCAGATTCCCAACTGGTGGCCCAGCAGCGCGCGCCAGCGCCAGTGGCAGAGCGTCAAGCTCGTTCCGGGCATGACCTATGCCCTGGAGCCGATGGTCAATGCGGGACGACCAGATACGCGCGAACTCGATGATAAGTGGACGGTGGTGACGCGCGACGGGTCTTTGTGCGCGCATTTCGAGCATACCATCGCCATTACTGAAGGCGATCCGATCATCCTGACTCTGCCTTAATCGGCTGACTCTGGACGGGTTAACATCGGTAAGGTATAATGTTTCGTCCATTTGGACGCATAGCAAGATAGGGTAGATCATGCGCGTCAGCACGTCGATCAAAAAGCGCTGCCCCAAGTGCCGCGTGATTAAGCGCAAGGGGGTTGTCATGATTATTTGCAGCAATCCCAAACACAAGCAGCGCCAAGGCTAAATTCAGGGGGGCATATGGCTCGTATCGAAGGGGTAGACCTGCCCCGTGACAAACGAATTGAAATCGGTTTGACCTATATCTATGGGATCGGGCGCTTCACCAGCAATCAGCTCATCGCGCGCGCGGGGATCAACCCCAATACACGTGTGCGTGATCTAACGGAAGCGGAAGTGCAAAGCCTGCGCGATGCCATCGCAGGCATGGGCTTGAAAGTCGAAGGTGATTTGCGCCGTGAGGTGCAGTTGAATATCAAGCGCCTGTCCGAAATTGGCAGCTATCGCGGTCTGCGTCACCGCCGCAATCTGCCGGTGCGTGGACAGCGCACGCGCACCAATGCGCGCACCCGCAAGGGGCCGAAAAAGACGGTTCCAGGGCGTGGTCGTCGGCGCGGCGCTACCAAGAAGTAACAAGGAGTCAGAATCGTGCCACGTACACCAGCCAAACGCACAGCGGGCAGCGGACGCCGCACTACCACCAAGAAGGTCACGAAGAATATTCCCTATGGTCAGGCGCATATTTACGCAACCTTCAACAACACTATCGTCAGCATGACCGACCAGTCTGGTAATGTCATTAGCTGGGCGAGCGCGGGAACTTCCGGCTTCAAAGGCAGCCGCAAAAGCACGCCCTATGCGGCGCGTGTGGCAGCGCAAACCGCCGCTGAAATCGCGCAGGGGCAGGGCATGCAGGAAGTCGATATCTTTGTCAAAGGACCCGGACCAGGGCGCGAAGCGGCGATTCGGGCGATCCAGAGCAGCGGGATCAAGGTGCGCTCGATCACCGATGTGACGCCGGTGGCGCATAACGGCGTCCGCCCGCCCAAGAAGCGCCGCGTTTAGCCATATGGCACGGTATTCGCGTCTATCGTCCAGCGCACAGTCGATCCATTCATACGCGCCAAGTGAGGGACAAGTGATATTGGCATCTAACAGCATGGTCACGCCGCACAAAGTCGAGAGCGACGCGATCACCCGAAATTATGGGCGATTTATCATCAGCCCTCTGGAAAATGGGTTTGGGCAGACGCTTGGCATAGCGCTTCGGCGTGTGCTGCTGTCTTCGCTGGAAGGCGCAGCGGTCACCAGCATTCGCGTGAGCGATGTGCATCACGAGTTTTCCGCGATCCCGAATGTCCGTGAGGATATGACGCAGCTTATCCTTCAGGTCAAGCAGCTCCGCCTGACCTTAGTCGACAGCGAGTCGGCGCGGCTGCGCCTGGAGCATCGCGGCGAAGGTACAGTGACAGCAGCCGACATTGTCTGCCCGCCCGAGGTGGAGATCATCAACAGCGATCTCTATCTGTTCACCGCCGACTCAGCCGACGCGCACATCGAGATGGAGTTTGAAGTCCAGAAAGGGCGGGGGTACAGTCCTGCTGAAGAACGCGGACGGCTTCCGATTGGCGAGCTGCCCGTTGATGCGATTTTCAGCCCGATTCGGCGCGTCAACTTCGAGGTGGGGCGATCCCGCGTCGGTCAGCGCACCTATGACCGGCTGATCATCGAAATCTGGACGGATGGCACGATGCGACCGGAGGATGCCCTGAGCGAAGCGGCGAAAATCCTGATCAAGCATCTGACCGTCATCGGCGGCAGCAGCAGCGACAGCTACGACTCGGAGCTGGACATTGAGACGGTCGGCGCTAAAGACCTGAGCAAGAATGCGCAGCTCTATGAGAAGCCGATTGAGGAACTCGATCTGAGTGTGCGCGTCTTCAATTCGCTCAAGCGCACTGGCATCACCACCATCGGCGATGTTCTGGACATGCTCGACCGCGGTCCCGATGCGATGTTGGCGATCCGCAATTTCGGCGAGAAATCGCTCGACGAGCTGATCGAGAAGCTGCGCCAGAAGAACTATCTCAAAAAAGAGGGCGAGAGCGACGCCCACTCGAACGAATGAGGACGCACAGATCATGCGACATCGCGTAAAAGGAAGACACTTCAGCCGCACGACTAACCAGCGCAGGATGCTGATGCGCTCGCTGGCTGCGGCGCTGATCACCCATGAGCGGATCACGACCACAGAAGCGCGGGCGGATTTTGTGCGTGAATATGTGGAGAAGCTGATCACGGTCGCCAAGCGCGGGCTGGCGCACGAAGACCCGAACCGGGCTGTCCATGCGCGCCGGATTGTCGGCAGCCGCCTGTACAACGACCGCGATCTGGTCAAGAAGATTTTCGATGAGCTTGCGCCGCGCTATCAGAAGCGGGCGGGCGGCTACACCCGCGTCCTCAAGCTGGGTCCGCGCAAGGGTGATGCTGCGCCGATGGTGATCGTCGAACTGGTGGATCGTCCGGCGCGCTGAGATGGCGAAGTGGCGCGCTGTTCTGGCGTATGATGGGGCAGCCTATCAAGGCTTTCAACGCCAGGCGAACGGCGTCCCAACCGTGCAGGCGGCGGTCGAGATGGCGCTCAGGCGGCTTGCGGGCGGCGCGGTCACAGTGGTTGGGGCGGGGAGGACAGATGCTGGCGTCCACGCCACCGGGCAGGTGATCGCCTTCGAGATGGCATGGAAGCATGACGCGGACGCGCTGGTGCAGGCGCTCAACGCGGCGCTCCCGGACGACATCGCGGTGCAGCAGGCGCAGCCGGCTGATCCGGATTTTCACCCCCGTTTCAGCGCCCGATCACGGCTGTATCGCTATCGGGTTTACGCCGCGCCAAGCCGCCACCCGCTGCTCAACCGGGCGTGGCATGTCCGCGCTGACCTAGATGAGGAGGCGATGGGGCAGGGCGCTGAAATGCTGATCGGACGGCGCGATTTTGCCTCATTCGGGCAGCCGCCGCAGGGAACCAACACAGTCCGCACGGTCTATCAGTCCGAATGGGCGCGAGAGCCGCTGTACAGCGGCGCGCTCTGGACATATACTATTGAGGCTAACGCCTTCTTGCAGCACATGGTGCGGCGGATCGTCGGGATGTTGGTCGATATCGGGCGCGGATGGCGCGCCTTGGCTGACCTGCAGGTGACCATGACGCACGCCCAACTGGGGCGCGATCCCTGGACACTTGCGCCGCCGCACGGATTGACCTTAGAGCAGGTACGTTATGATACGGCGGGGATGAGACGCCCGCTGGAGGGAATTGAAGATGATCCAGAAAACTTATACACCGAAGCCGGGCGATATTGAACGGAAGTGGTGGATCGTCGATGCGGAGGGGCAAACGCTGGGACGTCTCGCCTCGAAGATCGCGCCAATCCTGCGTGGCAAGCACAAGCCGATGTACACGCCCAACCTCGACGTTGGCGACTACGTGATCATCATCAATGCGGACAAGGTCGCTGTGACTGGCAACCGTATGGATGATAAGGTCTATTATCGCCATTCGCATATCATCGGCGGCATTAAGGCGATCACGCTGCGCGATCAGGTCAGCCGCTTTCCTGATCGCCCGATCCGCGCCGCGATCAGGGGGATGCTGCCCAAGAATGCGCTTGGGCGCGCTATGTATCGCAAGCTGAAGGTTTATGCTGGACCGAAACACCCGCATGAGGCGCAGCAGCCTGAAGTCTTGAAGCTCGACTGAGAGGGACAGAACGCATGTCGGCACAGTACTACGAAGGAATTGGGCGCCGCAAAGAGGCAAGCGCGCGCGTGCGGTTGTTCCCCGGCGGCACGGGGCGGATCATCATCAACGACCGCGAAGGCTCCGAATATATCAGCCGTCAGGGCGATATGGAGATCATCATGCAGCCGCTCACGGTGATCGGGCAGGATCGCAACTATGACATCAGCGTTCATGTCAGCGGCGGCGGCGTCAGCGGGCAGCGCGATGCCATCCGTCTGGGCATCGCCCGCGCTCTGCTCAAGATCGATCCCGAACTGCGCGCCACCATGCGCGATCATGAGCTGTTGACGCGCGACGCGCGGGTCAAGGAGCGCAAGAAGCCCGGTCTCAAGCGCGCTCGCAAAGCGCCGACCTACACCAAGCGCTAATTGGCACAAGACCATGTGACAGAGGCGCGAAGGCGCGGAGAAAAGGGGAGCTTTTTCTTGGCGTCATCGCGCCTTTGCCTTAAATGTGCGCAAGCTGAATGAGGGCAGTTGATGCTGACCATCCTCGGACTCGGACCCGGAAGCGCGGATGATCTGACTCGCCGCGCTTGGCGCGCGCTCGAAACGGCGGATACGGTGTTTTTGCGTACGCGCGAGCATCCATGCGTCCCCGATCTGCCGGTGAAAACGTTCATCAGCTTCGATCACCTTTACGAGTCGACCGCTGACTTTGCCCACATCTATGCTGCGATTGTGGAGCAGCTGATCGCAGCCGCGCGGACAGGAGACATTGTCTATGCCGTCCCAGGCGATCCACTGGTGGCAGAAGAGTCGGTCACAAGATTGATTGCAGCGGCGAAAAGCGGCGCTATTCCATATACTATGATCAATGGAATTAGCTTTATCGAGCCGATTCTGAGTCTTTTAGAGATTGACGCGCTGGACGGCTTGCAGTTGTATGATGCCGCCGCCATTGCGATGGGACATCACCCGCCGATCAACCCCGATTATCCGGCGCTGCTGGCGCAGGTCTTCAGCCGGGAGATGGCATCCAACCTCAAGCTGACGCTGATGAATCAATACCCCGATGAGTTTGAAGTCGCGCTTGTCCATGCCGCCGGCACGCCGAAAGCGCTGATCGAGCGCATCCCGCTCTACGAGATCGACCGCAGCGTTCACATCGGCTATCTGACCGCGCTGTACGTCCCTGCGCTCGGCGGCATGTCCAGCTTTGAGCAGTTTCAGGAGATCATCGCCCATCTGCGCGCGCCGGAGGGCTGCCCCTGGGATCGCGAGCAGACGCACTTATCGCTGCGGCGCTTCCTGCTTGAAGAGACTTACGAAGTGCTGGAGGCGCTCGATAACGAGGACGCTGACGCGCTCGCGGGCGAACTCGGCGATCTGCTGCTGCAAATTGTCCTGCACACGCAGATCGCCATCGATGACGGCGAATTTCGCATGAGCGATGTGCTGCGCGCCATCAACGCCAAGATGGTGCGGCGGCATCCGCATGTGTTCGGGACGGCATCGGTCGATGGCTCGGAGGGCGTCGTCGCCAACTGGGAGACGATCAAGCGTCAGGAGCGCGCCGAACGCGGCGAACCCATCCAGACATCGCGGTTGGATGGCGTCAACAAGGCGCTGCCCGCCCTGATGCGCGCGTATGAGCTGCAAAGAGCGGCGGCGAAGGTCGGCTTTGATTGGACAGACCCCGCCGGCGTGGTCGCCAAAGTCCGCGAGGAGATCGACGAGCTGATCGCCGCGCCGCCGGATGAAATTGAGCGCGAGCTGGGCGATCTGCTGTTTGTGGTGGTGAACTGGGCGCGCCATCTCAAGGTCGAGCCGGAGACGGCGCTGCGCGCCGCGTGCGCAAAGTTTGTCCGCCGTTTTCAATACATCGAACAGTCGGCGGGCGCATCGATGGAGAGCTTATCGCTGGCGCAGATGGACGCGCTCTGGGATGAGGCGAAAGCGAAAGGGCTGTAAGGCATGGGCTTCGTGCTGCCGCTGGTGGGCGGCATCCTGCTGATGGTGGTCTGTTTTGTCGGGCTGACTCTCTCGACGGGCGCGCTGCGGCTGGCGCTGCGTCAGCGGCGGCTGGATCGGGAAGGGATCGAAACCCAAGCGGAAGTGATCCGCCATCGCAGCACTGAGATCAACCGTTTCTTCACCTACCGCTTCGCAGTGGGCGATGAGACTTATGTCCGCGAGGAAGTCTCGGACGACGAACAGCCGCCGATTGGCTCACCGGTCGTCGTCAGATACCTGCCCGATCAACCGCGCTTCAGCGCCGTCAGCGGTGACACGCCGTATGCGCGCCTCTACCGTCGGATCAACCCGCTGGTGATGAGCTTGCTGTCGCTCCTTTTCGCGCTGATCGGGCTGGCGGGCTTGTGGCTGATCCTCAATCTGGGCGGATGATGCCGCAGCCATCCTACGATCAGACCCGCGCCGCCTGGGAGCGCATCTGGGAGAGGGCGGATGTCGAAACGGAGCTAGCCGCCGCCGCCTACCCCCGCGCTCAGGAGACGATCAACCGCTATCGTCCGTTTTTACCTAAAGACCGCCCGATCCTCGAAGCCGGAAGCGGTCTGAGCGCGGTCGTGATCGCGCTCGGATCGCTCGGTTATGACCTGATCGGGCTGGACTACGCCGAAAATGCGCTGCATCTTTCACGGTCGTATGATCCATCGCTTAGGCTGGTGGCAGGCGACATTCACGCGCTGCCGTTCGCCGATGACAGCCTCGGCGGATACCTGTCGTTCGGCGTGCTGGAGCATTTTGAACACGGCATGGGCGTGGGACTGCGCGAAGCCTATCGGGTTCTGGAGCGCGGCGGCGTGCTGGTGCTGACCATCCCCTACCCCAACCTTGTCTATCGTCTGGTCAGGTGGAAAAACCGCCATCGCCCCGCCGAAGGCTACTACGAAACCGCCTATGCGCGCGCGCAGCTTGTCCACGAAGTTGCGGCGGCGGGCTTCCAGGTGGCGCTGGCGGAGCCGACCAGCCACAGCTTTACGCTCTGGGGACTGGGCGGACTCTTCCGCGCCCCAGGCTATTACAAGACCAGCCGGCTGGCTGAGGCGCTCGGCGCTGCGCTGCGCTTTCTGCTGCCCTGGGCTTTTAACTATATGACGCTGATTGTGGCGCATAAGCCCGGCGTTCGATGATCGATTTGCTCTGCGTCACCACGTATACCGGCTTGGGCGGCGGCGAGACCGCGCTGCTGACCCTGATGGCGCAGCTCGATCCGGCGCGCTTTCGACCCCATCTGCTCACGCCGTCCGATGGGCAGTTGGGCGAGCGCTTTCGGTCATTTGGCTGGAAAACCCATGTCACACCCTGGCGCGGCGCAACCGTCTATTTTCTGCCCGCAGGGTATGCGCGCTTTCCGATTGTCGGGCGGATGGCGCGCCTGATCGAGCGCGAAAACATCCGCCTGATCCACAGCGACTATCACTCGCTGCCATTTGCAGCGGCGGCGGCACGCCTGACCAAAACGCCGCTGATCTGGACATGCTGGGGCTGGTGGTTCCATCCGAAGCCCTGGCAGCGGGACTTTTTCCGCCGCCTGACCGCCCCCCCCTATCACACCTTTGCGGCGTCCAGCGCGATCAAGTCGGGATTTCTGGGAGCGCCGCCGTTCATGCCGCCGGAGCGCGTCGAAGTGCTGCCGCCCGGCGTTGATACAGCGCGCTTTCATCCCGGCGTCGATGGATCGGGCGTGCGCGCCAAGATCGGCATTGCGCCGGAAACGCCGCTGGTCGCGCTCATCGCTCGCTTTCAGGATGTCAAAGGTCATGACACCTTTCAGGACATGGCGCGGCTCATCCTGGACGCGATGCCGGAAGCGCGCTTTGCCGTCGCAGGTGAAAATGTGCATGGCGCATCCGCCGACGACGCCTATAAATGGCGCATTCTGGACGCCTGGCGCGCCGATCCGCGGCTGTCCGACGCGATGACCTATCTGGGCTTTCGCGCCGACGCCGAGCGCGTGATCGCCGCCGCCGATGTGGTGGTCTGCCCATCGCGGTTTGAGAGCTACGGCATGGTCAATGTCGAGGCAATGGCGTGCGCCAAGCCCGTCGTCAGCACCAATGCCGGCGGACCGGCTGAGACGGTCGTCGATGGTGAGACGGGCTTTCTGGTCGAGCCGGATCAGCCGGCGGCGCTGGCGGAGCGGGTTGTGCGTTTGCTGCGCGACCCCGATCTGCGCAGGCGCATGGGTGACGCTGGACGCGCGCGAGTCGAACGGCTGTTTTCGGCATCCGCGATGGCGGCGCGCTTCACGGCGCGGGCGGAGGCGCTGGTCAAGATGTAGGGATGGCGTTTGCGCCTGCGATCAGCGCGATCATATCGTCCTGACCCATCCCGAACGGGTAGATCAGCACGCCGTCCACGCCGTCGATCTCGCGCACCTGCTGGATCGTCTCGATGGCGCGCCTGATTCCCGCGTCCGACCGCTGCGACTCCGGCAGCCCGCGCAGATAATTGAACAGCGAGTCCGGCACGGCGATGTCAGGGGTGGCGCGCAGCGCGTCCACCTGGTTCATCGACGTGACCGCCATGATCCCCGCGATCACGAACGCGCGCTCGGTCACGCCCAGATCGCGCAGCCGCGCCATGTATAGCTTGAAGGCATCCACATCCAGGATCGGCTGAGTCGCCAGGAAGTCCGCGCCGCTGTCCACCTTGCGCAGCGCGTTTTCAGGGCGCGACTCGACCGGCGGCGAGTCCGGCGCAGCGGCGGCTCCCAGAAAGGCGCGGGGCGGCGTCTCAATCGTCCGTCCATTGGCGAGCGTCCCGCCATCGCGCATTTGTTTCGCCAGCGCCAGCCAGCCGAACGAGTCCAGTTCGAAAACCGGCGCGGCGGTCGGGTGATCGCCGAAGCGGGGATGATCTCCGGTCAGGCAGAAGATATTGTCGATGCCGACAGCCGCCGCGCCGAGCAGATAGCCCTGCTGAGCGATGCGGTTGCGGTCGCGGCAGGTGATGTTGATCATCACATCGAAGCCGCGCCCGACCAGCAGCGCGCCCGCCGCGAGATTGGCGGTGTGCGGTGTCGCCAGCGGCATATCGGTGAGCTGAAGCGTGTCCGCATAGGAACGGAGCGCCTCGACGCGATCCAGCCAGGGGGTCAGGTCGGCGGAGGTCGGCGGGCAAACTTCGGCGACGACTGCGAATGCGCCCGCCCGCAGCTTCCGCTCTAACCTGGATGCGCTGACCAGTGGGGCAGTGTGTTTGTGTTTCAAAGCAGCTCCTTCATCAATTCCTCAAATCGTGATGCGCGGACAGCGTAGGTGTGATGCTGGTAGACATGCGCCCTGGCGCGCGCCGCCATCGCCTCGCGCGCTGCGTCATTCCGCAGGATCGCCTCTACTTTGGCGCGCAAATCGGCGTAATCGGCGTAGATGATGATCGTGTCATCGGGGAACCATGCCCGCGTCCCCGGCAGGTCTTCCGCGATCTGCGCGACTCCCGCCCCCGCCACCTCGAACAGCCGCAGATTGCCGCCGTAAAAGACGAAATCGCCGTGCGTGTTGACGCACAGCTTCGCTGCTGACAGGATTTTCAGCATGTCCTCGCCTAATGCCCGCCCACGCACGTGTTTTTTCAGCGACTCCGGCACATCATGCACGCTCCAGATGCCCAGATCGAAGCCAGTCAGGGCTTCCAGGGCGCGAATCCGGCGGCGGTAGAGCGTATCCGGCGTCAGCGTGCCGACAAACGCGATCTCGCAGGCATACGCGCGCCGTTCAGCGTCGCTCAGGGCATATGGTCGGTGAAAATCCGGGTCGCACGCCGACAGCGGCAGACATTCCATCCGCCGCGCGCCCAGTTCAAGCCACTGCACCCCATGATAGTAGTCGCTCGCCAGCACCAGATCGTAGAGGCGGGCGGCGGCGCGGTCGATAGGGTGGCTGAAGACAATCGGGGATGTCCCGCAGGCATACACCAGCTTGCAGCCGGTCTCGCGCTTCACTGTTGCCAGCGTCTCCGGGTAGATCACCGTGTTATCGCCCACCATCCAGACGATCTCCGGCTGAAATGCCCGCGTCTGCGCGATCAAGGCGGCATTGCGGGCGCGCAGATCGGGACTCAGGCGCGGCGGGACGCGGTTGAGCGCCGCATCGATCAGCTTGCCCAGCGTGATCTGCTGCGAATGCCGTTTCGTCCGCCCCATGCCGCCGATGGCGGGCTGATTGCGGTAAAACGCTGCGAGCGTGTGTCCGCGTTTGCGCAGCGCTTTCTCCCAGAAGTGCTGCGCCATGCTCGATGGAAAGAGCGTCCCTGGCGGCATGGCGCGCAGCGCCTCAGGATGGTGGATCGAGGCGACAAACAGGATTTTTGCCAACGCCCGCCGCTGCTCAGTGATTCCAGTCGCCCGGACGACGCAGACGCCGACTTTGCGACGAGGAGCCGCGCGGGTCGTTGTCGAGTGGATGCGGTCGGCTGCCGAGCAGCGCTCGCTTCGCTTTCTGCACGTCGCTCTCATGTTTGAGCAGCACGGTCAGCGTGTTTTCGAGCGTTTCCTTATCGAGATTGTCGGCGTTGAGCATGACCAGCGCGCGCGCCCAGTCGATGGTCTCGCTGACGGAGGGGCTTTTCTTCAAGTCCATCTGCCGCAGTCCCTGCACGACTTCGACCGCCTGCTGCGCCAGCTTCTGACTCAAATTCGGGACGCGCATCCGCACGATGCCAATCTCGGTCTCGGCGCTCGGATAGTCGATGAACAGGTACAGGCAGCGCCGCTTGAGCGCCTCGGACAGCTCGCGGGTGTTGTTGCTCGTCAGCAGTACAATCGGCTGATGCTTCGCCTGAATCGTCCCCAGTTCCGGCACGGACACCTGAAAATCGCTCAACACTTCGAGCAGAAACGCCTCAAATTCCGCGTCGGCGCGGTCGATCTCGTCGATCAGCAGCACCACCGGTTCATCGGAGGTGATCGCCTTCAGCAGCGGACGCGCCAGCAGGAAACGATCCGAGAAAAAGACATCTTCCTCTTTGCTCAGCCGATCCGCCGCTTCGGTCAGCGTGCTGGCATCCGCCAGAAGCTGGCTCAGCTTGTCGCGCAGAAGCTGCGTGTAGAGCATCTGCTTGGCGTATTCCCATTCGTAAAGCGCCTTGCTTTCGTCCAGCCCTTCGTAACACTGCAAGCGGATCAGCGGCTTGCGGCTGATCTTCGCCCAGGCTTTCGCCAGTTCGGTCTTGCCAACGCCGGCAGGCCCCTCAGCTAATACAGGTTTGCCAAGCTGCTCAGCCAGGAACATCACCGTTGCGATTTCATCGGTGGCGACATACTGCTGATCGCCCAGCGACCGCTTGACCTGGCTTAGATCTTTCAACATGAGATTTCGTCCTGTAGACTTGACGTGCGGGAAACAAGAGCAGCATTTCTCAGCATGTCTTTGATTGTAACACGGCTTTTTTCGCCGCCAACCTACCCATCGGTGCAGTACACAAAAGGACTTCAACGATGACCTTTGATTATAACGCACGGCTGAATCGTTTGCGCGCCCTGCTCATCGACGGCGTGAGCGCCATCGCGCTTGTCCCTGGCGCGAATATGCGCTATTTCACGGGCTTATCCCTCCATCTGATGCAGCGCCCGACGATTGCCCTGATCACGGCGGACAGCTTTGCCATGATCATCCCCCAGCTTGAGGCGAGCAAGCTCGATCAGCGCCCTGACCTCAATGCCCGCGCCTTCGTCTGGAGCGACTCCGAAGGCTATCAGGGCGCATTTGAGGCGGCGGTCGATGGATTGGGGCTGCGCGGCGGCATCCTCGGCGTGGACGGCATGACGATGCGCGTCACTGAATGGCTGACCTTTCAGCGCATCGACCCAACGATGGGCGTGCGCGGAGTCGAGCGCGGTCTGATCGCCATCCGCGCCATCAAGTCCCCTTACGAGGTGGACGCCATGCGCCGCGCCATTGCCGTCAGTGAGCGCGCGCTTGAGCGCCTGCTGCTGGAGATCAAAGTCGGCGTGACCGAGCGCGAGATCGCCAGCCGCCTGTCCGTGCTGATGAAGGAAGAAGGCGGACACGGCGAGGCGTTCAGTCCGGCGGTGCAGTTTGGGGCAAACAGCGCCCTGCCCCATGGCAGCGTCGGCGACCGCCGATTGGAGCGCGGTCAGCTCATCATCATCGACTTCGGCGCGGTGGTCGATGGCTACCCCGCCGACATCACGCGGACATTCTGCCTGGGCGAAGCGCCCGCCGATCTCCAGCGCATGTTCAATACAGTCTTGAGCGCGAATATCGCGGCGAAGGCGGCAGTTCGACCCGGAGTCCCGATGGGCGATGTGGACAAAGCCGCGCGTGACCTGATCTCGGCGGCGGGCTATGGCGCGTATTTCATCCACCGCACCGGGCATGGGCTGGGGCTGGACATTCACGAGCCGATCCCGCAGATCGCGGCGGGCGTGACCGATATCTTGCAGACGGGCATGACCTTCACCATCGAGCCAGGGATTTATCTGCCCGGCGTTGGCGGCGTCCGCATTGAGGATGATGTCGTCGTCACTGCCGACAGCGTCGAAGTGCTGACGCAGTTTCCCCGTGAGCTGATCATCCCTGCCTGATCGCAGGCAGCACGGGGCGCCCCCCTTCATTCAATCACTAGCCAAGCTCAAGGATAAGCAGATCGCCATTTTAGTTAGAATTAAAGTAAGGATAAGCTCCAGTCAAAAGGCGATGGACGGGATTTCAGGAGCAGACCATGCCAAGGCTGCTGATTGTCGAAAATGAGAGCACCCCGCGCGAGTCCATCGCGGAGACTTTGCGGGAGACCTATTTTGAAGTGGAGACCGTCGATAACACAGCGGACGCGCTGCTCAAGGCACAGGCGAACGCGCCCGATCTGATCGTCTGCGATATGCCATCGCTCAATCTCGATGGCAGTGAACTTCTGGAACTGATCCGCGCTGACCCTCAAACCCAGTCGATCCCATTCATCCTGATCGCTGGGCGCTATGACAGAAACGCAATGCGCCGAGCGATGAACCTGGGCGCGGATGACTATCTGATACGCCCCTTTACCACGCAGGAACTGCTCGAGTCGATGATGGTGCGCCTGCGTCGTCATCAGGTGTTAAACGAAGCGGCGGAGATGCGCCTCGATAAGACCAAGCGCGCGCTCGCGCGGATGCTGACTCACGAATTGCGGACGCCGCTGGTCTCGATGAATACAGCGGTCGATATCCTCCTGCGTGAAGCCAAGCTCTTCACGCCGGAGGAGATGCGCGATCTGCTGGAGACCTTCGCCGAGGGCAGCATCCGTCTCAGCCGGCGCGTGGAGCAGCTCGCTTTCATCACGCAGCTTCAGACGCAAACGCTGTCTTACAAGTCGATCACCAGTCAGGGGGTTGAGGCGCGGCTGTCCGATCTGGTCATGAGCGCGATCAATCAGGCGCGCCGGATCACCGGACGCCATGATGACAGCGTGACGATCAAGCATGGTGATGCCGCGGCGGATGCCTTTGTCGTCTGTAATCCGCCCGCGCTCAAGCAGGCGCTGATCGAGCTGATCGCCAATGCGATTGCCTACGCGCCTCTTAACAGCACCGTATTTATTGGGCAGAAATATGTCCCTGAAGGCGTCCGTGTCACCGTCACTGACCAGGGCAGCGGCATCCCCGAAGATCGGCTCACGCGCGCGATGGAATTATTCTCCCAGCTCGACCGCGAGCTCAACGAGCAGCAGGGCATGGGCATCGGTTTGAGCTTGGCTCAACAACTGATCGACGTGCATGGCGGCAGACTGGAGATTCGCTCTGTTGTCGATAAAGGGACGCAGGCGCTGGTGTATCTACCGGTGGTCTCCCATAATCGGGCAAGTTCGCAGTCTGCCAGTGCCGCATCCATACGCTGAGTCCATCATCTGCACTGCAACTTTTCCGGCGCGCAGCGCGTACTAAAGAATGAAGTATTCAGATCGATCCGTGGGAGATGGGTAGACAAATGAGCGAGCAGCCGGAAAAGAAATATGTTAAGGAATGGTCATTCTCGTTTGACAAGCTGAACGAGCAGATCGGCGAATTTGTCAAGTCGGTTGGCGTTTCCGCTGAAGAAGCGATTCGGCAGGGGCAGTTCAGCGCGCCGCTGGCGGGCGCGGAGTCGGCGCGGGTGCGCCTTGATCTGTCGGTGGGCGAGACGATGATAGCGCCATTAGTGGGGTCGGACAACCTGATCGAAGCCGACCTGACGTATGTCGGCGAAATTCATTTCATCGCTGAGTCCGCGCCAGATGCGCCGGGCGTCCGCGTCGTCAGCTTGTCGCAGGCGGCGGGCGCGTCGGACTGGTTCCGCAGCTTCTTCGGCTGGATCGGCAGCCGTAAAACTCTGAAATGGGACATCCGCCTGTCTCCGGATGTGCCGATGAATCTGGACATTCGCGCCGGCGTGGGCGAGAGCAAGCTCAATTTGGGCAGCCTGAATGTCACCGCGCTGCATCTGGCGGGCGGGACGGGCGAGCTCGATGTGACTCTGCCCGCGACCGACGGCTATGCCGCGACCATCAGCGGCGGCGTCGGTGAGATGCGCTTCACCATCCCTGACGGCGCGGGCATCGACCTGACTTTGCGCGTTGGCACAGGCAAAAGCGATCTTTTCTTTGGCGAAAATGTGAACATAACGGCGGACATCTCCGGCAGCATCGGCGAATGCACGCTGCACATCCCGGAAGGCGCGGCGGCGCGCATCGAAGCCAAGCTCGGCATCGGCGGCGCGCGTGTCCCGGCGCGGTTTGCGCGCTTGGGTGGGTCGGACAGCGGTATCGGCGGGCATGGCGTCTGGCAGACGGTCAACTACGACGCTGCTGAGCGCAAGATCAATGTCAAGTTCACCGGCGGGATCGGCGAACTGAAAGTCAAGTAAGGGGCGTGGGCGGGGATAGGCTCCTCGCCTATGTTGATGTCAATCCTCCATGACTTAGCGCGCCTCACAGCGCGGCGCTTTTGGCGTCGATCAGCGCTCGTGTCTGCGCTGCTTCAGCGCTCAGCGCCGCACTGACCATCCCATATCGTTCTCGCGCCGCCGCTGCCATGCGCAGTGAACCGGTCACCGCATTGGGCTGCGCGTCCAGCGCCGCGTCTAAAGCCGGAACAACCTCAACGGAAGCGGCGCGAAAGGGATATGCCGCGAGATCGGCGGCGGGAAGCCCGCGCGATCCGGGCGCGGTTGTCAGGATCAGGTGAAAGCCCGCTCGATCCAGCGCCGCCAGCGACCCCGCGATCTGCTTGTCGCGCAGCATCCCGACGACGATCCGCGCCTCATCGGGTAAATGCGCCAGCAGTCGGCGAAAGCCGTTCGGCGTGTGCGCCCCATCGATCAGGACGCCGTTCGGGGCGCTTTCAAGCCTGCCTGGCACGCTGACCGCTGGCAGATCGCGCCAGGGCTGAAGCGCCGCGCCCTGGACTTCCGCTTCGCGCTCGATCACCGCCATCACTTCGGCAGGCTGTGGCGCGACAAAGACGACTTCGCCGCGCCGAATCACACCCGCTTTGTGCCACGCGATGCGTTCGAGCGTCCCGCCGAGCATGGCGGCGTGTTCCAGCTCAATCGGCGCGATGTAAGCGGCGCTGTGCGGCGCGAGATTGACCGCGTCGAAGCGCCCGCCCAGCCCGATCTCCAAAATGGCATGTTCGATGCGCATGTCCGCGAAATACGCGAATGCCAGCGCCGTCGTCCATTCAAATGTGCTGAATTCAGTCTCGCCGATCCGCCTGCCAGCTCGGTGAACGCGCGTCCAAGTCTCGGCGAACGCCTCCATCGTGATCATTGCGCCGTGGATGATGAGCCGCTCGCGGAAGCTGTGCAGATGCGGACTGGTGTAGAGCGCGATCCGCCCCTGATCGGCTTGTTCTGCTGCAAGCGCGTGGCAGACCGTCGTCTTGCCGACCGATCCTGCGACAACCGTCGATGCAAAGCGCGTCTGCGGGTTATCCAGCGCGTTGAGCAGCGTGCGCAGCTTATCCAATGGGCGCGGATAGGCGGCGGCACGGATCGGCTGGATGATCTGGCTGAGGGCATCGAAATAAGATGGGGGGGCAGACATCGATCTCGACCGATCTAACGGGCTTGAACGCCCAGGCTTAAGCATCGCTTGCAGCGGGTTGGTGGCACGATTATACTATGAGCCATGTCAAGGTCATCATCATGATGCATTGATGCTGCTGATTCAGCCTCCGGGCTTGTCATTTCTGGTATCCTAAGTAAAATCGGCGCAGCGTCTCGCAGCGCTGATCCATCATGAGAAATTGCAGCATTGGACGTTCACGCTCATGACTTTACCCTCTCTATAGGAGGCATTGCGTTGGCGAAGTCACGTACTGAACAATTGGTAGCGCGTCTGCGCGACCTGCAAGCCAGTTCGGGGGACGTAGAAGCCGCTGCTATCGTCAGCGTTGACGGCTTGAGCATCGCCTCATCGCTGCCCGGCGGCTACGAAGAAGACCGTGTCAGCGCGATGTCTGCGGCGATGCTTTCATTAGGTGAACGAATTTCAACTGAACTGGGACGCGGCAGCTTGCAGCAGGTTTACGTCAAGGGTGAAAATGGTTATGTCATCCTGACCTCAGTCGGTGAGGAAGCCGTCTTGACGGTGCTGGCGCGCAAAGAAGCGCGGTTGGGGCTGATCCTGCTCGATGTGGGACGTGCCGTCCGCGATCTGGAGCAGCTGATTTAGAGACCTGAGCTGTGACGCAGCGAAGCGCTTACCGAAATCGGCATCTTGGGCAGCCGCCCGATTCAGCATCCGGACAGCCTGCTTATCCGAACCGTTTTGCGCGCTTTCTGCTGCGCGCGATGAAAGTTGAAATGGGTGAGATGGGCTTGAACGCCGTCATGCGCATTGCCTGGGGCGACGATCAACCGGAACACATCCCAGCCAACACGCTGGCAAAGGAATTCACCTTCGAGTCGCTCAGCGCGCTCAACCGCGCCCTGGATACGCACTATGATGCCGACTCTGGCGGCGCGCGCATCGGGCGCGGCATGGCGCTGCGCGTCGGGCGTGCTTGGTTCTACCAGGGGATCAAGGGTTTCGGCGCATTGGCGGGCATCGAGACGCCAAAAGTCGCCGCTCTTCCTTCGGAGGTGCGGGCGCGTCTGGCGCTAGAGGCGCTGGCGCATATTTTCACCCACTTCAGCGATCAAAGCTCGTGGCTTGATGAGAGCGACCGCGTTTTCCGCTTCATCGTCGACCCCTGCGCACCCGCCTGGGGAGTGCAGTCTGACCGCCCCGTCTGCCAGATGATGGTTGGGCTGCTGCAGGAGTGTGTCCGCTGGGCGTCGGGTAAGGATTTGCTCGTCCGCGAGACCAACTGCCGCGCTGTCGAAGGTGGAGCGTGCATTTTTGTGATCAAGAAGCAGCCCGTTGAACCCCTCTCTGCCCATAGACCGAACAGGGAATAGCCGATGGACAGAACATCTTCGGAGATTGCGCCAATTCTGGTTGTGGACGACGACGCCGATCTGTGTGAGCTGCTGATCGAGTTTTTCGGTCAATATGGCTTTGTTGCGCGGGCGGCGGCATGGGGGGATGAAGCCCTCAAAATCGCCGATGCCGAACCGCTCAGCTTGATCATCATCGACATTCATCTGCCTGACATCAGCGGCTACGATCTCTGCCGCCAACTGCGCGGTCACCGGCGGACGCAGGAAACGCCGATCATCTTCCTGACTGAGCGCAGCGAGCGCGGCGACAAGCTGCAGGGGCTGGAGCTGGGCGTGGTCGATTACATCACCAAGCCGTTTGACATGGAAGAACTGCTGCTGCGCGTCCGCAATGCGATCTATCGCGCCACGCACATCCCGCCAGTGAATCCAGTCACCGAGCTGCCGGATGCACCGGCGCTCGATGAGCGCCTGCAGGCGCTCATCCGGGACGATTCCCACTGGGCGCTGCTGATGGTCAGTGTGACTGGGCTGGAGAAGCTCCGTGAGATCGCGGGGTTTGTCGCTGCCGATGAGGTTCTGCGGGCGATGGCGCTGATCCTGCGCCAAGCGGCGAGGGAAGATGAGTTCATCGGGCATCTGACTCCGGAGTCGCTGGTGCTGATCAGCACGCCTGAACGGCTTGTGAGCGTGCGCAGCAAGATCGAAATGCGGCTGAACATGTCTATCGACCATTTCTACCATCCCAGCCGCCATGCTGCCGGTGAACCGGATTATTTGCGCTTCAGCGCGGCACTGCTGCCCCATACAGCAGGCAGATATGCCGATCTCGATCTGCTCAAGCAGGCGCTGATCGCCAATGCCGAGACGCTGGCGCAGTGAGTAAGAACGCGCTGAGCGAGCTGCTCTGAATGATAAGCTTGAATAAGTCATAAGGGACACAATGGCAGATGTAAAGGTAGTGCTGAATGAAGGGCTGCGCGCTGAGATGGAAGTGCGCGGACTGCGCTTTTACGCCGACGAAGAGATCGCAAGCGGCGGGACGAACACCGCGCCGATGCCGACCGAACTGCTGATGGGCGCGCTAGGCGCGTGCGCCGCGCTGACGGCGCGGCTGTATGCGCAGCGCAAGGGCTGGAATTTGGCGGGAGTTGAAGTTGAGGTCAGTCATGACCGCGTGAAAGCGGCGGATTACCCGGGTTACGACCCGGACAAGCACGGCGTCGGCGAGCTGCTGAGCGAGTTTCGTCAGCGCGTGGTGTTTAAGGGCGATCTGGACGATCAGCAGCGGGCGCGCCTGCTTGAGATCGCCGGACGCTGCCCTGTCCACCGGATGCTGACCGACCCGAAGGTGATGATCGAAGAACTGATCGCCGAAGAACAAGGGGAACAGGCGTAATGCTTTCGGGCTGGCGGCTGGCGCTGATCGGGCTGCTGATGCTGCTGTGCGCAGCGTGTAACCTGGAGCGCCGGACGCCGATCCCGATCCCAACCGCTGCGCCGCTTCCGACTGCGACTCGAATTCTTCCGACTGCCATCCCGTCGATCACACCGCTGCCCGGCGTAAATGCGCCACCTGCTGGGGGAACTGCCGTCTTGAACTGCCCACAGCCGAGCGGGTGGGTGACTTATGTCGTCCGCACCGGAGATAGTCTGGGCGCGCTCGCCGCCAACACTGGCACAACCGTTGCCGCACTTGCACAGGCAAACTGCCTCGACAACCCCGACACGCTCTTTTCGGGTCAGACGATCTATCTGCCGCGCGTCCCGATCAGCGGCGGCGGATAAGCGACATGCCGCCTGAGCTGCAGCGACCATGACCGAATGGTCGAGCTGATCATCCTGCCGGCGCGCACTGAGTCCGCTCCTGCAGGCGTGTTCCGCTGATATAACTGTGACTCAGCCGCTCGCCGATGCTGATGTCTTTCGGCGCGCCAGCAGTCAGGATCGTCCCGCCCTGATCCGGCGCGGCGGCGTTGTGATAACATTTGCGCAGCGCGTCAGTCACAGTTGCGACTTGGCTTATTCCGGCGGGGGCGGCAGCGGAAGCTCTGGCTCTTTGTCGAGTGATGCTGATTAGGATCGTCCCGCCTGCGCGTCTTCAAGGGCGCGCACTGTCGCTTCGATCATGCTGCTGAATGCGAACCGCTCCATGCCGACGTGCGCATTCGCCGCCAGCTTTGCGCGCATTCCCGGCGCAAATGCTTGACTCAGCGCTGCGGAGAGGTGCGCTGCTGCGTCGTCCAGATTTTGTGTGTACGGCGCGAGCAGCCCGTTCACGCCGTGCTGAATCACCTCCGGGTTGCCGCCTTTGTCGCTGGCGATGCACGGCGTCCCAGCGCGCAGGCTCTCTAACAGCGTGTGTGACAAGCCCTCATACCCCGAATACAGCGCGACGTAATCGGCGGCGCGCATGTAAAGCTGCACGCGCGCATTCGGCACGCGCCCCAGAAAGACGACGCGCTCGCCCAGATCGGCGGCGGACGCTTTGAGCGCGGGCAGCGACTCGCCGTCGCCCGCCACGACAAGGCGCACATCCGGCACGCGCCGCAGCGCTGCAATCAGTGCATCGACGCCCTTCCAGGGCAGAATCCGCCCGACAGTTAACACGGTTGGGCGATCATCTAAACTGAGTTCGGCGCGGGCTTCGGCTTGAGACAGGCTTAATTCGGCGTGATGGAGCGGCAGCGCATTGTAGATCACGCGCACCCGCTCCGGCGGTGCGCCCCAGCCCGTCACCATGCGCTTGAGATACGCGCTCGGCACGATCACCGCGTCCATCCGCCGGACCTCCAGCGCCCGCCATGCTTTCGACGCTTCCGCCGCCAGACTGCCGCTTCTGATGGTCTGAAAGGCGTCGATGTCGGTCGTCGGCGCGATCCAGCCCTTGCGGATCGCGCGTTCCCACGCGACATCACCGACGATCTTGACGATCCTCGGCGCGTGTCCATTGCTTATCAGCGGCAGACCGAGCGAGTGCAGATAGATCACGTCCGCCCACGCGATCAGCGGACGCGAGGCGGCTGCGTAGCGCAGATAGCGCACCGCTAGCCCTGCGCGCGGGATGCGGGTTACTGCGTATGCCGCTGACGCCTCCGCCGCCATATGCGCTGGATCGCTGAAGGTCAGGACGCGGATCGCCCATCCACGCGCCGCCAATTCAGGCAGCACTTCGCGCAGATAAGTCGCGGGTCCGCCCGGCTCGGGGTGGAAAATCCCCGACGCAATCAACAGCTTCATACATTGAACAGGATGTGCAGAATGTCGCCATCCTTGACGATGTAGTCTTTGCCTTCGCGCCGGAGTTTGCCCGTCGTTTTGAGCGCTGCCTCGCTGCCCGCCGCGATCAGGTCGTCATAGGTCATGACTTCGGCGCGGATGAAGCCCTTTTGCAGGTCGCTGTGGATGACTCCGGCGGCTTCCGGCGCGGTCGCGCCGATCTGCACGCTCCAGGCGCGCACTTCATCCTCGCCGACAGTGTAGAACGACTGAATCCCCATCAGCTCATACGACAGCCGGATCACCTTGTCCGCGCTCAGCTCGGTCACGCCGTATTCCTGCATGAACATCCGCTGATCCTCGCCGTCAAGCTGGCTGAGTTCGGCTTCGATGCGCGCTCGAAGCGGGACGATCAGGCTTTTGCGATGCGGATAGTTCAGCGCTGGCGTCTGCCCATCTTCGCCGGTGTTCAGCACGATCAGCACGGGCTTGAGCGTCAGAAAGCCGAAGCCCTTTAAGGGCTTGATCTCCGCCTCGGTCAGATCGAGATCGCGCAGCGGCTTTTCGTCCTCCAAATGCGCTTTGAGCCGCTTGAGCAGCTCCAGTTCATCGACCTGCGTCTTCTCCATCGTCCGACCTTTGCGGCGCATGTCCGCTTCGAGCCGCTCGATGCGCGACTCGACCATGACCAGGTCGGTCAGGACGAATTCGCTGTCCAGCTTGGCGATGTCCGCCGCTGGATCGATCCGCTCGTCGGGGTGGGGGACGTTTTCATCCTCAAAGACGCGCACTACATGCAGAAAGCCGTCGAGCTGCGCGAGTTCATTTCGAAACTGTCCCTTCAGCCCGCCCTCGCCGATCCCCTTGTCGAGTCCGCCAATATCGACATAGGTCACCTGCGCATAAGTTGTCTTTTTCGGGTTATACATCGCTTTCAGCCGGTCAACGCGCGCATCTGGGACGGAGACCACCGCCGTGTGCACCTCGAACTGCCCGCTGGTCGCTGCGCCCGTCGGCAGATTACTGCGCGTCAGGGCGTTGAACAAAGTCGTTTTACCGCTGTTGGGCAGACCGATAATGCCCAATTTCATAGTGCTTATCCTGTCTGGCTGCATGTCCTCATGGGACGCCATTATACACGAAAAGAATGGTCAGCCTGGGTATTGACAGACCTGTTGCGCGAAGAAAAGGCGCGTGTTATATTCGTCTGGGTGTAAGGGTTTTTACGCGCTGCACCTTACCAATCGCTCAATCTAACTGCACTTTGGAAGGAAATTTCCATGTTGAAAGCATTACCACGTATTCTCATTTTTTCATTAATGCTGGTTTTCACCGTTGCGGCGAACGCGCAGAGCGAGGGCTTGATCGCAGTGCTGCTTCCGGACAGCGCATCGAGCGCCCGTTGGGAGGCTGACGACCGTCGTTTCTTCGCGCAGGCGTTTGAGGCGGCAGGCGTCAACTACAGCATCGTCAATGCTGAGGGCGATGCAACAGTTCAGATTTCGCAGGCGGAGCAGGCGATCACCAACGGCGCGAAGGTCATCCTCTTGGTCAATTTGGACAGCGGCTCAGGTGCAGCGATCATTGCGCTGGCGCGTGAAGCGGGAGTCGCAGTGATCGATTACGACCGTCTGACCATCGAAGGCGAAGGCGCGGACTACTACGTCAGCTTTGACAACGAAGCTGTTGGGCGTCTCCAGGGTGAGGGCTTGGTCGCGGCAGTCGAGGCGGCGGGCATCCCCAGCCCGGTGCGCGTTGCGGTGCTGAACGGCTCGCCGACCGATAACAATGCCACCCTGTTCAAGAACGGCTATGACTCGGTCATCAATCCGCTGTTCGAAAGCGGCGAGTGGGTCGAAGTCGATGATCAGAGCGTCCCCGGCTGGGACAATCAGCAGGCGCTGGTGATCTTCGAGCAGATGCTCACGGCGGCGGGCGGCGAGATCGACGCGGCAATTGCGGCAAATGACGGTCTAGCGGGCGCGGTTGCGGCGGCGCTGGCGAATCAGGGTCTGCCGTACATCCCGGTCACTGGTCAGGATGCGACGGTGGCGGGCATCCAGCGCATTCTGGCGGGGCAGCAGAGCATGACCGTCTACAAGGCGATCAAAGCGGAGGCGGAAGCGGCGGCGGCGCTGGCAATCGGCTTGCTGCGCGGCGAAGATGTCAGCGGCTTGGTCACCGGCGTGGTCAACAACGGCACCAACGACATCCCGTCGGTGCTGCTCGTTCCCGTCAGCGTCACCATCGACAACATCGCTGAAACAGTCATTGCGGACGGCTTCCGCACCTGGGAAGAAATCTGCGTTGGCGAATTCGCGGCGTTCTGCCCCGAAGAAGCCTTAATGACGATGACGCCGGAAGCCGGTTCGTAAACTTTACAGCGCATACAGGTCGTTAGACATGGAGGGTGAGGGAACGCTGCCAGCGCAGCCCCTCACCCTCTTTGCTAATTCGAGAAGAGAGGTGCTATGCAGCCACTGTTGGAATTGAAGGGCGTCTCAAAGCGATTTGGAGCGGTACAGGCGCTCACGCGGGTGAATTTCGATGTATGTCCTGGAGAAGTCAACGCGCTGGTGGGCGACAACGGCGCGGGCAAATCGACTCTCATCAAGGGCGTGGCGGGCATTTATCCGTTCGATGAGGGCGAAGTCATTTTTGATGGTCGGAAGGTGCATCTGCACAGCCCGCGCGACGCCGCCGCGCTCGGCATTGAAGTCGTTTATCAGGATTTGGCGCTCGCCAACAATCTCGATGTTGTTGCCAACATGTTTTTGGGGCGCGAATGGACGGGGCGCTTCTTTCGCCTCGATGAAGCCGCGATGGAGCAGGCTGCGGTTGAGACGCTCACGTCGCTGTCAGTGACAACGCTGCGCTCAGTGCGGATGGCGGTCGCCGGACTGAGCGGCGGACAGCGCCAGGCGATTGCCGTCGCCAAAGCCGTCATGTGGAATTCGCGCCTGGTGATCCTCGATGAGCCGACCGCCGCGCTCGGCGTCGCGCAGACGCGCCAGGTGCTTGATCTGGTGCGGCGGCTGGCGGAAAAAGGGCTGGCGGTGGTGCTGATCTCGCACAATCTGCATGACATCTTTGAGGTTGCAGACCGGATCACGGTGCTGCGCTTGGGTCAGAAGGTAGCGGAGTATGTCGCCAAAGAGACCACGCAGCAGGAAGTTGTCCATGCGATCACAGCCGGCAAGCTGGAGCGCGTGCCTGGGATGAGCGAGTGAGAGGGTGGGGATGAGCGCAGAACTGAAATCGGAAAATGCCCTGCTCGCCAGCCAGTCCCAGCAGAGCGCTGGAGAATACATTCGCGCCTATCTTCAGCGCGTGCGCCAAGGCGACATCGGCGCGCTGCCGATCATCATCGGTTTGGTGATCATTGCGATCATCTTTCAGAGCGCTAACCAGAACTTTCTGACCCCGCGCAATTTCGTCAGCTTGATCTTGCAGATGGCGGGCATCACGACGATTGCCTACGGCGTGGTCTTTGTGCTGCTGCTGGGTGAGATCGACCTCTCCATCGGCTATGTCAGCGCAGTGGCGAGCGTGACGATTGCGCTGCTGCTGCGCCCGCCCGCCGCGATCCCCTGGTTTGTGGCGATTCCGCTGGGGATCGGGTTGGGCGTGCTGATCGGGCTGCTGCATGGAAGCATCATCACCTTGTTCCAGCTTCCCAGCTTTGTCGTGACGCTGGCGGGCTTGCTGGCATGGAACGGCGTGGTGTTGATTCTAATCGGCGGCGCAGGGACGGTCATCATTCAGGATCAGGTTGTGCTGGGGATTGCCAACACGTTTCTGCCGCAGCAAGTTGGCTGGATACTTGGGATCGGCGGCGTGCTGCTGTTTGCGTTCAGTCAGTACAGCACGTTTCAGCGCCGCCGCAGCCAGGGCTTGCCGACCAAGCCGGTCGCTATCGTTATTGGACAGATTGTGTTTCTGGCAGTTCTCGTGGTAGCGGTTGTCTACATCACCAATCTGGATCGCGGCTTGCCGCTGATCGGCGTCGGACTGATCGTGATGCTGGTTATCTGGACGTATGTCGCGGAGCGCACGCGCTTCGGGCGCTATGTCTACGCGGTGGGTGGCAATAAAGAGGCGGCGCGCCGCGCCGGTATTAATACCGAGCGCATCCGCATTTATGTCTTCATGATCAGCAGCGGCATGGCGGCGCTCGGCGGGATCATCTTGGCGTCGCGCCTGCGCTCGGTCGATACCAATGCCGGCGGCGGCAGCATCCTGCTCAATTCGATTGCGGCTGCCGTCATCGGCGGGACAAGCCTGTTCGGTGGATCGGGCAAGGTCAGCAGCGCCCTGCTCGGCGCGCTGATCATCGCCAGCGTCGATAACGGCATGGGACTGCTCGGCTTGAGTTCGGGCGTGAAATTTGTGGTCACCGGATTGGTGCTACTGGCGGCGGTCGTCGTCGATGCGCTGGCGCGGCGCAATCAGACCAAGAGCGGTGTCCGCTGACCGCAGCAGGTGCTGATGCGCCCGCTGAAGGACATGCCCTCGGCGGGCGCATCAGTCAAAGCAGACTAGCGCGCTCAGCACCGCTGCGATCAGCGAACTGACGCATGCGCCGTATACAAACGGGCGCATTTGACTCTCGAACCGCATCAACTGTGGGTCAAGGTGTGTTTTGTCCCAGGTCTCTTTTTTGTGCCGGTAAATCCAGTTGATCGGGATGTGCATGATCGGCATCGCCAGCAGCGACCAGAGGCTGTAACCGATGGCGATGAGCAGAAAGGTTGGCAGGCGGGCATCGTTCAGAAAGGGCAGCATGACAAATGCGACGACCGTTGTCCAGACGAACATCAGCAGCGTTTTGATATAACGAATGGTGAAATAGAAATGCACAATGTCCTTCAGCAGCAAAAACAGCCCATAAATCGGGATGGTCAGCGACAGCACAAACGGATAGATCACCAGGGCAAACATCAGCACTGCCAGCCCAAGCCGATTCGCGCCCAGGATGAAAAACACATCGCCGCTGCGCTCAAGGAAGATACGCAGCAGCACTAAGATTTCTTCCTTGAAGAACGTTGGAAACAGCAGCAGCAGCCCCGCGCCGCTGATGAACGTCACGGCGATGCAGTGCAGCGTCGAGAGCCGGACTTCGGTGCGCTGAAGTAAGCGCGCATTGCGTTGCGCTCGGACTCGGTGAAATTTTCGCTCGAATGGAGCTGTCCATTCACAAATGGTGCAGCCGGATCAGGATACACGATGTGAATTCCTCAGTGGATCGGTGGAAAAGGGCGCGCAAAAGTATAAGACTCGGTCTTGGGATTGTCAATTGGGAGGGGATGCGTTACAAACAAGGAAAAGGCAAAGTTACAGGCGAGGCAAAATGGCAAAAATCACCTTGAAGGACGGACGGGTGTTCGAGGCGGACGACAACAAGCGGCTGGTGCTGGCGCTGTTGGACAATCGAGTCGATATTCTGCACCGCTGCGGTGGACATGCGCGCTGTACCACCTGCCGCGTTGTGTTTCTGGAAGGCGAACCCGACAAGATGACCGCCGCTGAGTTAGAGCGGCTTCAAGCGCGCGATCTATTCGGCAAATATCGGCTGAGCTGCCAGATTCTTTGCGAGAATGATATGCGCATCGACGTGATCAACACAGTCTCCAACAGCGATCTCGACGATCCGGGCGAGCGCCCCGCCGATGCGATCACGCCCGATCCGGTCTGGATCGCCAAGCCGGACGTGCTAGTTCAGGATTGAACATGACCCCGATCCGTCAGCTACCGCCCGATTACAGTGAAGTCCGCTCGATCACGCTGACCGAGCAGGGGCTGCTGCTGCGGCTGAACCTGCTGGCGCTGCTGCCGATGGGCGCGGCGCTCGCGCTGATGATCGTCTGGACGGCGGTCATCCCCTCCGCTGGCGGCGCGGACGGCGGCGCGCCCTGGTGGCTGAATGTCATCCTGACGCTGCTGATCGTGCTGCCGCTGCATGAGTTTTTGCATGGAGTTGCGATTCAGATCACGGGACACCGCCCGCGCTACGGCGTGAAGCTGGCGCAGGGCGTCCTCTACGCGACGGCGGACGGCGCTTATTTTCGCTGGCGCGAATACGTCTTTATCGCGCTAGCTCCGCTGATCGCGGTCACGGCGCTGGGCATGATCCTCATGCCGTTTGTCGCGGATGGCTGGCGGATGCTGATCGTGATGGCAGTGGTTCTCAACGCGGGCGGGGCGGTTGGCGATCTGTGGTCGGTCTGGACGCTGCGCTGCTTTCCCAGCGAGACGCTGATTCAGGATCGCGGTGACAGCTTCAGCGTTTACGCGCGGTCAGCATCCGGTTCGTAAGCCGGCAGATCGATCCAGAACGTCGAGCCGCCGTCGGCGGGGAAATCTGCGCCCACGCGCCCGCCTTGCAGCAGCGTGAGCTGTTTGACGATCCACAAGCCGAGTCCGGTGCTGGTCTCCGACCCAGTGGGACGGGGAGTCAGCTTGCTGAACATCTCAAACAGGCGCGGGCGTTCCTCCTCCGGCACACCCGGACCCGCATCTGTGACGCTGATGCGCTTCCATCCCGGCTCGACTGAAATCACCTCAATCAAGACGGTCGATCCGCGCGGGCTGAACTTGATCGCGTTGTCGATCAGATTGCCGACCGCCTGCGACACGAAACGCACGTCGCCCCTGACCAGCCCGGCGATCCGATCATGGATCAGGGTGATGCGCTTTTCGCCCGCGAGCAGCCGATTCTGACCGACCAGACTGCGGATCACATCGCTGACGTTGACAGCGGTGATATTGATGTCCAGCCGACCCGATGCAGTCGACTGCAGTCGGGCGACATCCAGAAACGTTTTGATCATCGACAGCATATCGTTCAGGGTGGTGTCCGCCTGATCGAGAATCTGCTGGCTCTGCGGGTCTTCCTGGTGCATATCGCGCAGCAGAAACAGCGCGGTGCGGATATTGTTCAGTGGATTGCGCAGGTCGTGCGAGACGATGCTGAAGAACTTTTCCTGAGTCTGCTGCATCTGCGTCAGTGCGCGGATCGCCTGCTTGTGCTGATCGTGAGTCCGCTTCAGATCGAGCAGGGTTTGCATCCGCGCCTGAAGGATGGTGAATTCCGGCGGCTTGGCGACGTAGTCATTTGCGCCCAGAGTCAGCCCATTTAAGACAGTGTCAGTGTCATTCAGCCCGGAGAGCAGGATGACGGGGAGATCGGATGAGCTGAAACTGCTGCGCACCTGCCGCAGCACTTCGAAGCCGTCAATGCCCGGCAGCTTAATGTCCAGCAGCATCAGGTCATATTCCTCGCGCGCCAACAGCGTTAGCGCTTCTTCACCGGTGCGCGCGTTGACAACAGTATACTGTGGTTCAAAAAAATGGTTGAGGAGCATCGATGTTCTAGGATCATCCTCGATGATCAAGATGCGTGCCGTCACCTTCATCTCCATATCTGTAAACAGCTCCATCGGAAAAGGCAGCACTGCCACCAATCTCACTCAACATCTCTCTAATATGACATTATATGACATCATACGTGTCACCTTAGGTTGATCTCCCTTAAGGTTCTTAACGCAGGCTGACTGACCACGCCGATACATACACGATCACCCCGCCATCCTTGACATACAGCGCCGGACCGAGTCCCGCGCTGGCAGTGAAGGGTATCGGCTGACCGAGCCGTTCATTGTTGAAAAAGAGGCTGATCGCGCCGGCGCGATCATCGTATTCTAGCCGCAGCCGCACTTCATACGCGCTGACCGCGCGCTCGCTAATAGTGCTAACTTCATTTCCATTGCGCACCCCAAGGCGGATCACTCCATCGCGCACCAAGCGGATATCGACTCCGATCTGCTGCGCTGGATTTGCCGCATTTTGCAGCGCTGCCCCGAAAAAGACCTGCTGATCGATAACAAGCGCAGGGTTCCAGGTCGTCAGCGCGAGCGTGGTTTCCATCAGGAAGACCCGTTCGGCGGCATTTGCCCCAAAATAGATTTCTAGCGTTTCCGAGTCGATCTGAATGAATTTAGTGTCGCCCCCGGTGAATTCGCCTGTTCCCAAGCGCCATATGCCGTCAGTGCTGTTCAAGATCGGCGAGAAATACAAGGCATCCCAGGGAGCCAATCCGGTCTGCGCCGCACGCGCCAGAATCGACTGTGCGCCGCGCAGCCCGCCAGGGGGCAGCGTTGCCGTTGGCGGGGGGGAGTCGGTCGGCGTGTCGGTTGGGGTTGGCGTATTCGACGGCGTGAAGGTCGCAGTGGGCGACGCGGTGAACGTTGCAGAGGGCATCGGCGTCTCGGAGGGCGGGCGAGTTGGTGTGGCGGTTTCTTCTCCACGCGGCGCGACCGTCGCCAGTAACGCGGGCGGGGTTGGCGAGGTTTCGATTGTCACCGTCGGCGTGTGGGTCGGCAGAATGGGGAGGGCGGATGGTGTCGCTTCAGCGATCAGCGGCTGGGCTGATGGCTGCTCGGTCTCGACGACTGCCGCCATCTCTGTGGGTGTCGGATCGGTAGGGGCTGCCTCTCGACCGGTGCTGATCACCAGCGCGACGATCAGCGCGCCCGCGATCACCGCCAGCAGCGGCAGCCGCGAGCGTCTGCCTGTTGGTAAGGCTGCCTGCGCTGCCGATGGCGGTTCAGGCGCGGACTCCGCCTCGGTGGGCGGCTCAGGTTCAACAGCTTCGACCGGATCGGGCAGCGGCGCTTCATCCTCGGTCATGCGCGGCGTGGGTTCGACGGTAGGCGGCGGCGGAAATTCGGGCGATGCCTCAATCGTGTCCTGCCAGCGCCGATAGAGCGCGTAAGCGGGGTGGCGGTCGATGAAGACCATTTGAAACACGTCGTTGAAGCGCAGCAGTTTGGCGCTGCGGCGCATCGTCCGATCTAGATAGACCGTCAGCATGGTTTCCAGCGTGTCGCGCCAGGTGCGCAGGTTCGTTGTGTATGGTTCGCCGATCAGCCGCGCCGTCACGTCGAGCTGATTTTGATGCGCTGTTCGCAGCGCCGCGAGCTGGTCATCGCTGCGGCTCTCGACGATGGCGGTGATCTTGCGGGCGCCTTGATGCAGTTCAGCCGCCGCGCGCATCAGCTCCATGATATAGGCGCGGTACTGCGTCAGCGTGAAGCCCGCCTGCGACTCTGCCTGATCGATGGCGCGCGCGGCGTTTTCCAGCTTGATGCCGGCGGCGCGAAATTCGCCGTCTAACCAGTCTCGGAGCGCCGCTTCCAATTCGCGCAGGCTGAAATGCGCGGCGGTCAGCAGGCGCGCCTGCGGATTGTCTTCAAGCGCCTTGCGCGCGCGCTCCAGTCGGGTGAGCGCCGCCGCGTTGTTCAGGCTGTTGATCAGCGCCGCCGCCAGACTGAGATCGTGCCGCCGGTCGATGAATTCGTCCAGCGCGCGGACGGCGCTGTGTTTTGCACCAAGATCGCCCAGCGCGCGCACCGCCGCTTCGCGCCAGAAGCGCGCGTCATCCAGCCGATTTTCGTGGGCTTCCAGCGCGCCCCACAGCACATAGTTGGCGAACAGAATCCGAGCGGGCGCGGTGCTTTGCCGATGATAGTTATCGACCAAGCCCTTATGCATCGCCTTCAGATAGGTCTCTTTGCTCGGCATCTGCGCGGAAAAGGCGTCGCGCGCGCCGATCTCGTCGGCGGTGAACAGCAGCTCGACGGTCGCCAGCGCCGCTTGAGTCCGTTTGACATCGCCGCCGACGCCGCGTTCGACCCAGTCGCGCATGACCTGCGCGAGATCGCGCAAACGGCGCGCCGCGGCGCGCTCCGAATCATCGCGGGCGGCATCGTATGCCTGCTTGCCCAGCCGCTCCGCTTCCGCCAGCCGGCTGCGGTCGAAGCTCTCCCAGCCGTCCGCCAGCGCCCGACCGAGCGCGCCATAGAGCGCGTGCCGCTCGATATAATTTGCTCCGTTGACCACGCTGCGAAGCTGGCTGAACCAGCCCGCTAGCGTTGGGCTGACCGCGCTCACGGCGTCGGTCGCCTGAGACAGCGCCAGCAGCGCCGCGCCGCGATTGCCCTGCACGACCGCCGATGCATACGTTCGCCAGCTTTGCGCCGCGATCTCCAGACCGACGATTATGCTGACCAGCGTCTCATCGAACAGCCGCTCGGCGAACGGCTGCAGTTCTGCATGGGTCGTCGCCAGCCATTCCGCCAGATCGGAGCCGTCCGGCGCGGGGAAGTAGGATTGATAGCTGTTGAGCAGGTCATACAGGCTGCGCAGCAAGCGGGCGATGGCGTCCCAAGCGGTGTTAGCCGGATCGATGGCGCGGCTGTTCTCCAGGGCGCGCCCGGCTTCGCGGGGATTCTCGACCGCCTGCTTGCCGATGATGTGCATGTTGTCCGCCAGCCCCATCGCCGCATTCAGGGCGCGGCTGAGCGTGGTGGCAGGAAGCTGGCGGTTGCTCAGTCCGCGCTGCACCTGCGCGGTCTCGACTAGGCTGTTGAGCGCCATCAACTGCTCGACGATGGCGCGAAAACCGTCACGCAGTTGGTTGAGATTGGCTGTGCTGCTGCCAGAGAGGCTGTCAACAGCCGTTTGAATCTCGCGCAGCAGCGCGCGCGGCTCCTGCAGCGCTGTCCCTTCCGCCGCCAGCGCGCCCAGCGCCGTCTCCAGCCGGTAGAGGCTGGGACGCAGCAGCAGGATGTCATTCATCTGCGCGGAGATGCGTTCCGCCAGCAGCAGTTGCAGCCCGCGCGCGTTCACATCCTCGATGCCCTGCGTCAGCAGTGTGACAGCAGCGCGGTCGAAGTGGCGTTCAAAGACCAGCCTGATCGCCTCGACGACGGCGGGCGGCAGCGGACGGATGTCCTGCTCAATCAGCAGGGCGCACCAGTCGCTCAGCAGCCCGATCAATGCGGCGGTCTCGCTGCGCGCGCGCGAGCGCAGCTCATCCAGCAGCAGCGTCGCTCGCGACCAGTTCCCGCTCTGCAGATAAATGCGCACGGCGTCCAGATCGGCGGCAACTGCCAGGTCGTTCAGGCGGTGCTGTATCTCAAGCGCCGCCTGCTTGGCGGCTGGAAAGCCGGGATCGATGGCGAGCGCCGGCTCAAGCGTGCGCGCCAGCCCGATCAGATCATCCTTGCTCAGGTCGCGGCGGAGTCGATCATTGACCCGTCCGATCACGGCGTTGCGGTCGCGCTCAATTGGGATGCGGTAGTCATTGAGATCGCGCCGCAGCTCGGCGATGGTCGCGTAGCGCAGGCGCGGATTCGGATGCACAGCGCGGCTGACAATCGCCTGCATCTGTGGCGCGATGCGCTCGGCTTCATGCCCGAAATTCAGGCGAAAATCCTCGCTCGCTGTGGCTGCTTCCGCCCGCGAAATATCGACGCGCCCGCCGCCGGTCAGGATGAAATAGATCAGCTCGCCCACCTGATAGATGTCCGACTGCCGGCTGACTCCCTGCGGCGTGCTTTCGTCGCCTTCCAGAAAGACGGCGTTGCCCCAGTCGATCACCTTCAGGCGGTAATGGTCGCGATCCCAAAACAGATGCTTAGCATCCACGTCGTTGTAGACGATGTCGCGGCTGTGCGCCTGAATCAGCAGATCGAGCAGCCCGTCCAGGATCGTCAGCATCTCCAATTCGGGCAGGCGCTCGCCGCGCGCGGCAAGTTCAAGGACGACCTCCGCGATGATCGCGCCTTCGGCGCGCTCCATGACGATATACTGATGAATCGTCCCACTGACGGTGAATTGTCCGGTGGCGAGCAGCGCGGTGATGGCGGGATGTCCAGCCAGCCGCATCAGCGCCTTGCGCTCATTCAGGATGCTGACCTCCTGCCCATAGCGGATCGGCGGCGCATCGTGCGGCGCAGGGCGCTTGATAACGACCGGACGGTCTCCATCAAGGGTGTCAACCGCGCGCAGCGTCTCGCCGGAGCGCCCGCGCGGATAAATAAAGTCATAACGATACCGCTGATCGAAAAGACTATCTGCCATCACCTTATCTTTCCTTACCGCTCGCCTATTGTAAGTCACGATCAGCGGCGGCGCAAAACGCGCTTTAGTTGACGCCTTCGCTGGAAACGGGATAATATGGGAGAAAAGTTGAGGGGTTTTTTTAGGATGGACACCAAAACGCAGCGCGAATGGCGGTTTCTCGATACAGAGGCGGATCGTCAGGCGTTGATCGCGGAGATCAGGCGCGTTCGCCGCTCGGTCATCACGCTGGCGAACAGCATCCCAGCCGAGAAACACGCCGCGCCGCGCTATCATGGTTGGTCATTGTCCGCCATGCTGATGCACCTCTACCTGATCGACTCGCTGGGGATGCTTCAGATCAAAGCAGCGCTGATCGGCATCGCGCCACCTCTGCCGCTGACGGTTGTCAACACTCTGAACGGACTTAGCGCCGCTGTGTTTCGACATCGGCTGATCGCAACCACGATTCGCCAGATCGAAGCGCATCAGGAGCGCATCGGCGCATTCATCTTGGCTTTACCGATTGATAAATTCACCCATCCTGTCTGGCATCCACCCAGCCGCGCCTATCTCACGGTCGAGCGGGCGGTGCAGGCATATTTTCTGCATCACTGGGAAGAACACCTGACGACGATGCAGAAAGTGGACGGAATTCACTATGAGCCGCCGAATTTCGGGCGGGCGTAAGGCAGCATGCGGCTTCTGCTCCAGCGCGTCAAACGCGGCAGCGTGACCGTCGATGGGCAGATCGTCGGCGCGGTCGGGCTGGGATTGGTCGTGCTGGTCGGCATCACTCACACAGATACGCGCGCTGAGGCTGAGCTGCTGGCGCGTAAGACTGCTAATCTGCGCATTTTTGAGGATGAGCAGGGCAAGATGAACCGGTCTGCCCTTGAAGTCGGCGGGGGTATCCTAGTTGTCTCGCAGTTCACGCTGTATGCTGACTCGCGCAGAGGACGCCGCCCTTCTTTCATCGACGCCGCGCCGCCGGAGATCGCCGCGCCGCTGGTCGAGGTGTTCGCCGACGCGCTGCGTGCTGAGGGGATTGAACGCATCGAGAGGGGCGTGTTCGGCGCGGTGATGCAGGTCGAGATCATCAACGACGGACCCGTCACGATCTGGCTCGACAGCGCCGATTTACGCTGAGTCATCCTCGGTCTGACGGCGGTAAAACTTCTGCCACTGCGCGCTGAAATCCGCGTGGACGGGATCGTCCTCGCCCGCTATCACGATCTCCGGTCGCGATGCCTCCAGCACTATGACCTCCGGCTGCGGCAGGTCTTCCATCACCTTCTGCACGAAATAGACCATCTCCGCCGCTTGCAGCGCCGCATTCAGCCGCCGCGCTCCCAGCGACAGCCCGAACAGCAGCGCGACCAGCATGAGGATCGCGCCTCTGCCCCAGGGCATGTAGATGATGATCGAGCTGATGAAGGCGGGGATGAGCAGTCCGCCCAGGAGATAGGGCAGGTTCATCCGCGTTTTCAGGCGGATGAACGTGATTTCGCCTGCTTGCGCGCTCGAAAAAGTCCCATCCAGAATCGCGGCGACCCGCGTGCGCCGCCGCCGTCCACCAGACGCTTCGCGCGAATTGCTGGTGATGCGAAAGCCGTTCTGAAGCGGCTCGACGTAGTAGCGCAGCCCATCGCGAAACAGATCGCGCAGGTGCAGCCGCTCCGTGCTGGGGCGCGCTGCCGTTCTGAGCGTCTGCACGATCACCGCCGGCGCTGCCTGCACCGCCATCAGCGCCGGGGGATGCAGACGCCAGACGCTGGCGATGACGAGCAGAAGTGTCCTGAATGTGCTGCGTAAGCGGGCAACCATCTATGATCAGACAGACTCATCTTCTGAATCTCAGTATATCAGCTTGACCGTTGGCTGCAAGCTAGCGCGGAGACCGGCTCAGCCGCCCTTCACAGCACGATCTCCCCTTCAACACGCGGCTGACCCAGAAAGGAGCGTTCGCGCTCGACGATCTCCGGTTCCAGCTTGACGATCAGCGCCTTCGGTTCGCGCAGCGCCTGTCCGGGTTGGAGCGCGCTCAATGCCCATTTACCGACCGCATTTGTCCCATCATAGACCAGCGCCTTATGTGTCCGGCTGGACTCGGCGTATTCCTCAATGCGCAGCTCGCCAAACATCTGCCCGTCATAGCCGAGATATTCATGCACCCGCTGCGATGTGAACGGCAGGAATGGCGCGAGCATGGTCTTGAGATTGTCGATGGCGCGCAGCGTCGTGTAGACGATGCGCGCGGCATCCGCCGGATCGGTCTTGATCACCGACCAGGGCGCGCGGTTGTTCAGATAGGCGTTGACTTCCCGCGCCAGTCCCATCGCTGTCCCCAGCGCATCGCGCAGTCTGACCGCCTCGATCAACCCGCCGATGGTCGCCAAGCCGCCTTCGATCTTTGTCAGCAGCGCTTCATCCGCCGACGTCAGCGCGTCGTAGTCAGGGACTTTGCCCTCATAGCGTTTGTAGGCGAAGCTGAGCATCCGGTTGACCAGATTGCCCCATGTGCCGAGCAGCTCGCTGTTGACGCGGTTGAGGAAGCCTTCCCAGTCGAAGTCGGCATCGTGGGTTTCGGGGAACATCGCCGCTGTGTAGTAGCGGATCGCGTCCGGCTGATAGCGCGTCAGGATGTCCGGCAGCCAGATCGCCCAGTTGCGGCTCTTGCTGAACTTGTCGCCCTCGATGTTCATGAACTCATTGGCAGGCACGTCGTAGGGCAGGCTGATCCCTTTGCGGTCGTGATAAATGCCGTCGATCCCCATCAGCTCAGCGGGCCAGATCACGGTGTGAAACGGCACATTGTCCTTGCCGATGAAGTTGTAGACCTCGGCTTCAGGGTTATACCACCAGGCTTTCCAGGCGTCTGGCTGACCGATGTTGTTCGCCCATTCGAGGCTGGCAGTGAAATAACCCATGACCGCTTCAAACCAGACATACAGCCGCTTTTCGTCCCACCCTTCCAGCGGCACGGGGATGCCCCAGTCGATGTCTCGGGTGATCGGGCGTCCGCGCAGCCCTTCGGCGACGAAATTCCGGCTGAAGCGCATCACCTGTGGTCGCCAGTGGGACTCGTGCTTGTCGAAATACGCCAGCAGCGCATCAGTGAATTTGCCCAGTTCGAAGAAGTAATGTTCGGTCTCGCGGACGATCAGCGTCTCTTCCGGGTGATTGCGGCTGCGCGGGTTGATCAGTTTGACCGCGTCGAGCAGGCTGCCGCAGTTGTCGCACTGATCGCCGCGCGCTTTCGGGTAATGGCAGATATAACATTCACCTTCGATGTAGCGGTCGGGCAAAAAGCGCTGCTCGATCTGGCTGTAGAGCAGGGTCTGCCTCTCTTTATAGAGGTAGCCGCGCTCCAGCAGGGTCAGGAAGATATCCTGCGCGATCCGGTGATGATTTTCGGTGTCAGTATGCGTGAACAGGTCATAGCTGATGCCGATCTTCTGCTGCGTCAGCAGGAAGCGCTCGTGATAATGCTCGAAGATCGAGCGCGCTGTCACGCCGCGCTTGTCGGCTTCAACGCTGATCGGCGTCCCGTGACTGTCCGAGCCGCTGACCATCAGCACATGATTGCCCGCCAGCCGGTGATAGCGCGCGAAGATGTCGGCGGGCAGATACGCGCCTGCCAGATGTCCAACGTGGAGATCGCCATTGGCGTAGGGCCAGGCGACGGAAACATGAATGTGCTTCGGCATGACGACCTCTTCTGACATGACAATATAAAAAAACCGCCTGCGTTCGCGCCAGGCGGTTGAGTAAGCAAAATCGGCAGCCGCTTTACAGGCAGGCGAAACGACCGCGTTCGCGTCGGTTGAAGCTGCGGTGCGACGTTCGCGTTATGAACGAAGCAACCTTTGTGCATTCATGCTGAAAGTGTAACCGCTTGGCAAAGGCGCGTCAAGTTCAGCGCCGCGCCTTCAATCGAGCCGGTACATCCCCATCGCATCGCGAACCCGCCGCATCGTCTCCGCCGCCTCAACGCGGGCGCGCGCCGTCCCTGCTCGGATGACTTCCCTAACCAGCGACGGCTTCGCCTCGTACTGCGCGCGCCGCTCGCGGAAGGGAGTCAGAAAGGCATTGATCGCCGCCGCCAGCTTGCGCTTGACTTCGACATCGCCGACCTTGCCCTGCGTATAGCGCTCTTTGAGATCGTTCACCTCATCGACGTTCGGATTGAAAGCGTCGTGATAGATGAAAACTGGATTGCCCTCGACTTTGCCGGGGATGTCCGCCCGGATGCGCGCCGGATCGGTGTACATATTGCGGACTTTGTCGTTGACCGTCTTTTCATCGTCGGACAGGAAGATCGCATTGTTCAGCGACTTGCTCATCTTCGCCTGCCCATCTGTTCCGATCAGCGACGGCACTTCGCCCACCAGCACCTCCGGAACTGGAAAGACCTCGCCGTACAAAAAGTTGAAACGCCGCGCCAGTTCCCGCGTCACTTCGACATGCGATTCGTTATCCTTGCCGACCGGAACCAGCGTTGCGCGCGGCAGCAGGATGTCCGCCGCTTGCAGCACCGGATAACCGAGCAAGCCGAACGGCATCGCGTCCAGAAATGCCGCCTGCGCCATGTCCTTGATGCTCGGCACGCGCTCCAGGCGCGGCACGGTGGTGAGCATTTCGAAATACAGGTTGAGTTCAAACGTCTCGGTGACGGCGGACTGCAAAAAGATCGCGCTTTTCTCCGGATCGATGCCCGCGCTCAGATAATCCAGCACCATCTCATGAATGTTGTCGCCCAACTGTGCGATATGCTCGCGCTCTGGGCGGGTGGTGAGCGTGTGCAGGTCGGCAATGATGAAAAAACACTCGTATTCATCCTGCAAGCGGATGCGGTTGGCAATCGATCCGACATAATGCCCCAGATGGAGCTTTCCGGTCGGGCGGTCGCCGGTCAGAATGCGTCCTTTGACGGTCATGCGGTGGCTGTCCTTGTTCGAGTCCGTGCTGCCTCCATTATTCTGACGCGCCGCCGTGTGTCCAGATCAAGTTTACGTTTTCGCGGCTTTGCGCTACGCTTGGGGCAGCATATGGAGTCGCAGTCATCAAGAGGGCAAGGATCGTGCAGACGCGAACGCCGCTTCAAAAATGGCTCTGGGCGCTGGGCAACCTGATCGTGCTGGCAGCGCTGATCGCGCTGGTTGGCGCGCTCATTCGTCCGCTGACGATGTTCATCGACCATGCGCAGCGCGCGCTGGAGTATCCTTATGTCCTCAACTATGGCGAAGGTCCGCTGCTCGATCAGACGCTGCGCTTAGGGCGCGGCGATAATCTCTATCCAGTGCATCTGGATGCGCCGCCTTACACCATCACCAATTATCCGCCGGTCTATCTGCTGGCGCAGCTCCCGCTCGTTGAAGCCAGCGGAGTCAGTTTCACTTGGGGGCGCGCCATCTCGCTCGTCAGCATGGTGGTCAGCGCGGTCATGCTGGCGCTGATCGCCCGCGCGATCACCCGCGATTGGAGCGCGGCGCTGGTCTCCGGTGGGCTGCTGCTGGCAGTTCCCTACGTGCTGCACTGGTCAGCGCTGGCGCGGATCGATGGGCTGGCGCTGGCGCTCAGCCTGATCGGGCTGTGGTGCGCTGCAGCGCGTCCTGGCGAATGGCTGAGCCTGACGCTGGCGGTGGTTTTGCTGGCGCTGGCGGCATACACACGCCAGACTTATCTGCTCGCTGCGCCATTGGCTGCTTTTGCCTGGCTGTGGGGCGCGCGCGCGCGGGCGTCCGCGTTCATGCTCGCGGCATGGCTGGCGGCGGTCGTGCTGGTGGTGTTCGCCGTGATGCTGGTGCTGACGGAAGGCGGCGCATTCTTCCACATGGTGACAGCGAATGTCAACGCGCTGGACGCCGACATCCTGCGCTTCTACGCAGACGAGATGGGGCGCGCCATGCCGATCCTGATCGTCGCAGGCGGGGTGACCGTGCTGGGGTGGCTGTTTCTGCTGCTGCTGCGCTGGGATTATCTGGAGGATGGCAGCGCGGCAGGATGGCTGGCAGCGCCGTATGCGCTCGGCGCGCTGGCGGCAGCGCTGACGATTGCCAAAGTCGGCTCGGATGTCAACTACTTGCTCGAACTGAGCGCGGCGCTCTGTCTGTGCGCGGGCGTGGTTGTGGGCTGGCTCAAGACCGTCCCGTTGATCAAGGCGGCGGCGATTGTGGGAGTCATCGTCCAGGTTTTCCTGATGGCGAACCTCAGCGAGACCAAGTACTACCGCATCATCTTCGATCGGACGACGCCAGAACAGCGCGCCGGCGTTGAGCAGTTGATGGCACGGCTGACCGCCGCTGCCAATGACGGTGTGATACCGCTGGCGGATGAACACATGGGTCTGCTGACGCTGATCGGGCAGCCGATTCTGTTTCAGCCGTTTGAGATGAGCCAGCTTGCGCTAGCGCGCCAGTGGGATGAGACGCCGTTTGTCGAGTCGCTGCGCGCTGGCGCGTATCCGCTGCTGCTGCTTTATCAACCGATGGCGAATCCATCCCTGCGCTTCGAGCGCTGGACGCCGGCGATGCTGCGCGCGATCAACGACGTGTTCCGCCCGGATGGTCAGTATGCCGAGACGATCATCTACCGCTACAGCGGGGAATAGCTCACGGCAGCGCGCGGATCGCGGCGATCAGCGCGCTGGTGCTGCGACCGGGCAGGTAGTCGATCAGGACAACGCGCCCGCCGTATGCCTCGACCGCGCCGCGCTCTGGCAGCGGCTTGATCGGCTGATCCGGTGCAGGCGCGTAGTCACCGCCTTTGACATAAATCTCCGGCTTGAGCGCTTGAATCAGCCTGAGGGCGGTGTCGTCGCTGAAGATGATCACGCTGTCCACTGGGCGCAGCGCCAGCAGCAGCCGCGCGCGCTCCCTTTCGGGGATGATCGGGCGTCCAGCGCCTTTGAGCCGCCGCGCCGATTCGTCGCTGTTCAGCCCGATCCAGAGCTGCGCGCCAAGCGCGCGCGCCTGTTCCAGGTATTCTAGATGCCCGACGTGCAGCAGGTCAAAGACGCCGTTGGTGAACACCAGCGGCGCGATGGTGGAGCGCTGTTCAAGCGCTTGATCGAGCGTGAGCAGGGGCATAGAGTTCGGGGGCTTTCAGCCTCACCCCACCCGATGCGGCGTGTGGTGGGGTGAGGTCGCGGGACTAGAACAGGAATCCGCGCCGCGAAAAGCGTTCTTCTTTGAATGGATCGCCTTCGTTGTGATAGCCGTTGACCTCCCAGAAGCCGGGTTTATCGGTCGCGCTGAACTCCAACGCGCGCAGCCACTTGGCGCTTTTCCAGAAATAGCGCTTCGGAACCAGCGTCCGCAGCGGATAGCCGTGTTCGGGTTCGAGGAAACGCCCGTCATATTTATACGCCAGCAGCACATCATCATCCAGCATCGCTTCCAGCTCCAGATTGGTGGTGTAGCTGCCGCTGCCATCGCAGTGCGCGATCACATATTTCGCCGTCGGCTTGACGCCGAACAATTTGATGAAGTCGCGGAACAGCACGCCTTCCCATTCGGTGTCGAATTTACTCCAGCGCGTCACGCAGTGAATGTCGCATGTGACTTTGACTGTTGGCAGCTTGAGGAATGCTTGCCACGTCCAGCGCATCGGCTGCTCGACTTCGCCGAAGACGCGCAAATCCCAGGTCGCCTCATTGAAAGACGGGATGCCGCCGTAGTGCAGCACCGGAAAATCGAGCGTTGCCGACTGACCCGGCGGCAGCCGACCCGACCGTTTCATCTCAGCCTCCAGCACGCGCCGGCGGTTGACTTCTTCACGTGAACTCATCGATGATCTGTCCTCATCTGTTTGGGGATCGTTTGTCGGAAAAATGGTACACCTGAAAGCTGATTAAACGATGAGACGGGGCTAGTTTTTCTTACGCCCGGTCAGGCTGTACATGACGGCGAAAGACGGATCGTTTTTGGTTTTGTGCGGCGCTTTCGGCACTGCCTCAAATATATCCTTGACCAGTTCATAGGTCGCGGCGCTGAGGATGATCTCGCCCGGTCCGGCGGTTTCCTGGAGCAGCTTGCTCATCTCCATCGCGTCTCCCAGCGCTGAAAATTCACGGCGGTTGGCGCTGCCCATATTGCCCAGCACTGCGATGCCAGTATGAATGCCGATCCCAAAATTGAGCCGCTGCTCCGGCGGCAAGACCTCATGCAGCGCGCGGACATCATGCAGTATACCCAGCGCGGCGCGGACGGCGCGCATGACGTGATCATCGTGTTCGTTGAGCTGGGTGTTGAACAAACCGGTTACGCAGTCGCCCAGATACTTATCGACGATCCCCTCCTGACGGTTGACCGCTTCGCTGGCGACGCTCAGGTATTTATTGATGATCTCCATCAGTTGTTCCGGCTCAAGATGCTCGCTGACAGTGCTGAAGCCGCGCACATCCGCGCTGATCACCGTGATCAGCCGTTCCTGCCCGCCGAGGGTGGAGAAGTCCACTTTTTCAGCCAGCGCCGGATTGGGCAGATAGGTCAGCAGCAGGTCATGATCGCGCTGCGCGGTCAGATCGTCGATCACGATCACGACGCTGCCATACTGACCGCGCAGCGGCGTGATGCCCACGCGCCAATAACGGGATCGTTGGGCGATCTTGATCTCGATTTCGCCCGCCGCCGCCACCCCATTCTGCCGGACGTGCTCCAGCGCATCTGCAAAATGCGCGCTGAATGCCGGCAGCAGCGCGCTCAGCGGCATTCCCAGCGCCTCCGCCTCGTCCACGCCGATCAGCACAGCGGTAGCGCGGTTGATCCCGGTCACCGTATCTGCGCCGTCCAGCGTGATCAGCCCGCTGTTGATCGAGGCAAACATATTGCTGAGCAGATCGCGCAAGGTCGTGATCTGCGCCAACTGCTGGCGCGCAGTCTCGAACAATTGGGCATTGCGCAGCGCAACCGCAGCCTGATTGGCGAACGCCTCCAGCAGACTCATCTCGCGCTCGGTGAACACGCCGTCCATGATCCGGTTATCGACATAGACCACGCCAATCGTGCTGCCGCTGACATTCAGCGGCACAGCTAGGATGCTGCGCAGTTGATAGCCGACGATGCTCTCCTGCCCGATATATTTGTTATCGTTGCGCGCATTGTGCGTCAGCACAGGCTGCGCGGTGCTGACGACTTCGTTGATGATCGTATTGCTGATGATGAATTCATCGCGGCTCAACTGCTTGTTGTCGATGCCGCGCGCGACCTGAAATTCCATTTTACCAGTCGCTGGATCGCGCAGCATGATGTAACCGCGTTCCGCGCCGGTGAGTATCACCGCCGTGTCCATCACTTCTTGCAGGATGCTGTCCATGGCGAGCGCTGAATTGATCAGCGCAGTTGTCTGGGGCAGAGCGCGAAGCTGGCGAAGCTGAATCTGGCGCGCTGTCAGCTCGCGATTGAGCGCGTCCAGCCCGTTTTGAAGCTGAGACAGATAGATCAGCGTGCGCGCCGGCAGACTCATCCCGCGCTGACGCAGAATCGGCAGATGATCGCGCAGCATGTTCTCTAGATCGCTCAGGCGCATACGGACTTCGCGAATCTGTTCCTGAGTGGTCTGCGGAAGCGGCGAAAGCTTGCGGAATTTCTCGGTGTTTTCGACCATCAGCTTTCGAAGACCTCAAAGACGCGCGTGTACTGCTGACGTCCTTTGACCTGAATCGCGCCGAGTTCAATGAAATGGATTGGCGGGTTGGCAGTGCCAATGGCGCTGACTGTCTCCTCGCTCACGAGAATCTGACCATCTTTGGCATTTTCTTCGAGCCGCTTTGCCAGATTGACGGTGTCGCCGATGGCGGTGAAGCTGCGGCGGTTCGCGCTGCCGACGTTGCCCAGCGTTGCGATTCCAGAATGAATCCCGATCCGGTAATAATCGACCTCCGACGCGATTGCGGACTGGCGATAGAGCGCGCGAAAGTCGTTGCGCAGCGCCAGCGCCATCTGCACAGCGCGCAGCGCGTGATCGGTCTGTGGGTTCAACTGCGTGTTGAACAGCACCATGATCTCATTGCCCATGTATTTGTCGATCACGCCGTCAGCGCGGAAGATCGTCCCGGTCGCGACTTCCAGGTAGGCGTTGAGCATTTCCATCTGTGCCTGCGGGCGCATGTTGCGGGGAAAGATGCTGTAGGAGCAGACATACACAAAAACGCAAGTGATCTCGCGCCGTTCGCCGCCCAGCGCGAGATTGGCGATCTGGTCAATATTCTCGATCATCCCAGGCGGCATGAACACGCGCATGTTTTGCAGCGCGGCGGCGCGCGCGCGCTGTTCGGTCAAGTCATCCAGCACCAGCGCCGCCCCGCCCTGAGTCTCCTGGCGCGTGTTCTGCAGCGGCGTCAGCTGGATGCCCAGCAGGCGGCGCCCGCGCCCGCTGATGGTGGTTTCCAGTTCCAGCGCGGCACTTTGCCTCTGCTCACGTATCTGGCTTAACACCCGCTCGTCGAGATCGGGCAGCACGCGGCTGATCGGCGCGCCAATCGCGTTCTCGCGGGCGAGATTGAACAGCGCCTCCGCCGCGTGATTGTACAGTGTGATCGTGTTGTCGCTGTCGGTGGTGATCACGCCGCTGGCAATCGATGCAAAGATATTCTCCAGCAGCTCGTTGACGCGCGAAATTTCTTCCAACTGCTGCTGCACGCGGGTGTACAGCAGCGCATTTTCGATGGCAACTGCCGTTTGATTGGCAAATGCCGTCAACAGATTCAGCTCGCGCTCCGTGAAGACGCCTTCGCGATAGCGATTATCGACATAGACCGCGCCGATGATCAGGTCTTTGTAGACCAGCGGCACGCACAGCACAGAGCGCAGCACGAAGCGCGCGACCGTCTCGCTCTCCTGAAGATTGGGATCGACAGAGGCATTGTCGGTCAGCAGAGCTTTACCCGTCGTGATCACGTCGTTGAGGATCGTTCGGCTGACTTCATAGCCCTGATCACTCGGCTCAACGCCGCGCGCGACCCGGTATTCGAGTTCGCCGGTCGACTCATGGGTGAGCAGGATGAAACCGCGCTCAGCTCCGGTCAGCGTGATGATGACATCCATCGCCTGCGCCAGCACCGCATCGACATCCAGCGATGAATTGATCATCGCAGACATCTCCACCAAGGCGCGAAGCTGAGTCAGTTCTGTTTCATCATCGAGCAGCGCGTGCTGCAAGCTGGATAGATCATGCTCAAGCTGGATCAGTTGGTTCAGCACGTTTTGAGGGAGACTGAGCTGGCGCATTCGCAGCAGCGCGTCCTGACTGCGGATACCGGCGCTCAGCTGATCGAGCATCCCGCGAAGATCGGTCAATCTGTGCAGTGCGTTGGGCAAATCGCCGCTCGCTTGCTCGGCGGTCTGCGCGCCGACGGCGCGCTCTGCACTGCCGCTCGCGCTGTTGTTGGGGATCATGCTGCGTCTGCGAACCTGCTCATGTTTGTAGGACGAGATTATTCGCTATTATAGCATCGGTTACGCTCTTTCGCCTTCACGCGCCCAATCCAACCGCCTCACGGATGCTGTGCAGCGTGTAGATCGCCAGCAGGTTGTAGAGCGCCGTCCCGGAAAAGGCTTCTTGTCCGCCATCCAGGCGCAGGTTGTCCCAACCGGTCTGACGCAGATGCACCCGATCTTGATCCAGCCCATAATCCGGCAGCGGTCGCGCTGCCCCCCACAGATTGATCAGCGGGACATGCTTTTCTTCTGCCACCCGCTTCAGTTCAAGATTGAAGTCGATCCCCGACCAGAACAGATCGCTGTGCTGATCGAGGCTGAAGGTGGACAAGACCGGGATGATCCCCGCTTGCAGCGTTTCATCGACGATCCGAGCGATATTGCGTCCAAACATCACTGAATCGCTGGCGCGCAGATCGTTGGGTCCGAACAGGATGAAGGCGACGCTCGGCTTGCGGATGCGGTATTCGCAGGTCAGCGGCGCTTCATTGGGCAGACACGACCCGCCAGGCGCCCACATCGGATCGAGAACGGTGAAGGTACTCATGCCGACGGTGTTGGCGATGCTGTACGGCGTGATCCCCTGACCATAGAACGCAATCGTTGGCGCAAGAAAGTCATAGGGTCCGAGCAGATTATCTGTCCGCGCCATTACGTTCAGGATTTGCGGCGAAACCAACAGGCTGTCGCCGACTTTGGTCACGCCGTTGGGATTGTTGCCCATATCCTGACCCAGCTCGAACACTTCGACCATCAATTCATCGATGGGGGAGACCAGCGGCGCGCGGTACAGCTCCGCAAACGACGCATATGCCGCGTTGCTCGGATTGTGATCCGGTTCGGTATAGTTGACCGGGATCAGGCTGTAGCGCAGCTCCGGCGTGTAGCGGACGTAGCCGGAGATGATCCAGCCATCGAGGATCACGCTGCCATCGTCTCCCATGCGCTGAATCCGCACCCAGTTGCCGACGCGGTTGCGCTCGATGATGCGCAGCGGAATGTCGGGAGCGATCACGCCAATTTGCGTGTGTGTGTGACCCGGTCCGGCAAAGACATAGACCTGCCGGTAGGTCGACACCATCGGCGCATCCAGCGCAAAGACCGGCGCGAACAGCAGCAGCGGTATCGCCAGACCGAGAAAAATGGTTCTTAAATGCATATTCACCCTGTCTTCACGCTCTCTTCACGCCTGAACAACGAGTCCACTGGCACTGCGATACCCAACACTGGCGACTCGAACGTCTCGCCGAAGCCGTAGACGCCCAGGCGGTGGAATTTGCCATCCTCGAGCAGGTAGACTTCCAGAAAATCCGCGTCCGGCTCGACCATCCAGTATTCGCGCACATCTGCCGATTCATAGGCGCGATATTTCTGATCCCGATCTCGCCGCGCTGTCGAGGGGGAGAGGATTTCGATCACCAGATCGGGCGCGCCGCTCCATGTCCGCTCATCCAGCAGCGCGCAGCGCGTGTTGTCCGGCGCGATCCAGAAGATGTCCGGCTCAAATAGGTTGATCTCGTCCAAGCGGACGGATAAAGGCGCGAAACGCAGCGTGCCTTGCTGCACATTGGCGCTCAGAAAACGAACCAGATCGAGCGACTTTCCCTGATGGCTGTCACTTGCTCCACCTGCCAAGACAATTTCTCCTTCAATCAGTTCAGCGTAGGGCGCATCGAAGTCGGGCATGGTGGCAAACTCATCTGCGCTGATCCGCCTGGTTTGAACATCGGCGACCATCGTCCTGTCCTCCACTACAAATGCATCACTTTGTCATAGACTGCGCGGGTCTCGCGGGCGGTTTTCGTCCAGCGGTAGCGCGTTGCGACCGACAGTCCGCGCTGTATCTGCTCGTCACGCAGCGGGTCTTGAATCAGCAGTGCGATCAGCGCCCCGCCCATCGCCCGCCCATCTTCCGGCTTGACCAGATAGGCGGCATCACCGGTGATCTCGCGCATGACGGGGATGTCGCTGGCGACAACCGGCGTCCCACATGCCATCGCCTCGATCACGGGCAGCCCGAAGCCTTCGTACACGCTGGGAAAGACAAACACCCGTGCCAGTCGGTAGAGTGACGGCTTGTCCGCCTCATCGACCGCGCCGATCCAACGCACATACGGCTCAACATTGAGCTGCGCGGCCGCTTTGCGCAGATCGGGGAAGAGCGGCGTCCCCCAAGCGGGTTCGCGCCCGGCGATGATCAGCGGTATCTCGTCGCCGTGCGCGCGCCCGACAAAGGTATACGCTTGCAGCGCGACATCGACGCGCTTACGGCGGTCGAAGCCGCCCAGATACAAGGCGAAATCATCTGGCAGATCGTATTTTGCTTTGACTTCGGCATCTCGTTCTGCCCCGATGCGTGGATGATACGCTTCATCCGCCGCCAGATGGGTTGTCGTGATCGACTCGGCGGGCAAGCCCAGATATTGAATCACGTCCGCTTTGGCGGCGTCGCTGATCGTGATGGTGTGGGCACTGCCGTGCGCGGATGCGCTCACCAGCGATACATACAGCCGCGCCAGCGCCCCCGACGCATACTCAGGCAGCGCCAAAGGGATCACATCCAGAATCGTCGTCACCAGCCTGACCGGTGACGCCAGCGGCGCGCCCCAATACGGCACATGCGCGATGTCGGCTCGCCATGCCGCTGCCGCTTGTGGAAAAATCCGCTGCTCAAACCAAACCTTGCCTAGATTTGAACGGCTGCCGCGCGCTGCGATAACCTCAACGCCTTCCGGCACAGCAGCGGCATTCACCCCCCTCGGCAGGACGAGCGCCAGCCTCAGATCGGGGTCAATTCGCCGCAGCGCGCCGAGAAGCCGCCTGAGATACTGCCCGCTGCCAGTGTGGGGCTGATCCCAGAACCAGCCGTTGAAAATCACCCGCATTGCATTGCCCGTCACAGCTTGCTGGGACGCGGCTGGTTGTAGCAGTCGTCGCACAAGCCGTAAAATTCCAGCAGATGACCGGTAATATGCACCTTCAGCCGCGTTTCCAGTTCTGCAGCCAGCTCGTCCAGCTCGCAGTCCTCGAACTCGATCACCCGATTGCAGCTGATGCAGATCATATGGTGATGATGCCCATCGGGCATCAGGACATACGTCGGAGTCGCGCTCGTTCCGATGTAGGTTGGACGCAGGATCGACAGCCGCGTGAACAGGTCAAGCGCGCGAAAGACGCTCGCCCGCCCAATCGAGTCGTCGAGCGCGGTCACGCGCTCTAGCACCTCTGATGAGGTGACATGTCCGCCGCTGGTTTCGATTACATGCAGCACGGTCAGACGAGCGCTGGTGAGTTTATAGCCCGCTTCGCGCAGCCGCTGCGCGCGCGGGGAGAGTGATAAATGACGATCCATGCTGCCGATCTTTCATCGCTGTCTATGCCTGCATCCCAGCTTTATTGTACTCGATCTCCCAACCAAGCGAGATGGCTTCTGCTTCAGCGGGCGCGGGCGACCACCACCTGCGCAGTGATCTCCGTGCCGTCCGCGCTGCGCGCCCGCAAAATGTAGATCATCCCCGGCGGATTCTCCGGCATCTGCAGCGACAGCGCCCCTATCGGGGGAAGCTCGATATAGAGCAAGCCTTCCGCGCCATCGGCGGACTGCTCCTGAATGCTGATGTTGGTGGCATTTTCGACATGCCAACTGACGATGATGCTTTCGCCAGGGCGGGCGCTGACCGGCTGAGCGCTGAAATTGACGATGGTCGGCGCATCTGCGTCGGATACAGCACTGGCGGTGGGGTCGGCGGTCGGCTGAGTCTCCACTGGCGCATTGGCTGCGGTGGGCGCGGGCGTCAGTCCGGGGATGGGGAGCGGGACGCCGGTCAGCGGCAGTGTCAGCTCGGCTTGATGGTAGACCTCGCCGGTCAGCAGGTCGAAGACGCTCATCCGCAGCCGGACGACTTCTTCAGTCAGCGGCACATCGGGCGCAACCTGAATCTCGCCCGCCGATGGCAGCCGTAAATCCCAGCGCGGCAGCTCGACCAGGATGACATCCTGCTCGCTCAAGACCTGCTCGAAGCGAATCTGACTGCTCGGACGCCGGTTGCGCACCGACCAGCGCACCGTCGCCAGCGCACTGCGTTGAAGCAGCGCGGCGGTGTCCAGTCCGGCGGTATCCGACTCGAATATCTCAATGACGGGCAGGGCGTCCTCGGTCGCGTAGGGAATCGTGATGATCTGCTGGGTGAGCAGTTCACCGCCGCTGCTGCTGACCGTCAGTCGATACGTCAGCGGCGCGAAATCGCCCGGATGAACCGCGCGGGTGGCGCGCGTGCCGATGGGGGAGAGCGTTTCATTTTTCTCAAGAATGCTGACCCACTCCGCCCGAATGAGCTGATCCAGCCCGATGCGCAGCACGTCATCGAAATCTTCGATGCGCCACATCAGCATGATCGAGACGCTGCCAGCCTCCACTGCATCCAGCGCGACGGAACTGACATCGGCGCGCAGCGCGATGATCGTCGGCAGGCGGGCGCTGATGATCGCCTGCGCGCCTGCTCTCCCATTCATCGCCAGGAACAACAAGACCAACACGATTGATAACCCGACTGTGCGCAAGCGCATTCGTCTGTGTCCTTTCATCAGCAGGCTGGAGTTAGGAAAACTTAATCATCCACTGTCCACCAGTATGGTTTTTGGGATTATAATGCAAAAAATGCCATTCACGCTGATGGAATAAGCTCATGGTTTCACTGCCTCGCATTGTTACCGTTGATCCGTCTGGGGAAATCTCGCGCATCGTCCGCGCTACGTTCGACCTGACCGAGCGATCCGTCATTCAGATCGACATTCCAGACAGTCAGGAGGCGCTCGAAGAGATACGCGCCTTCATGCCGCAGGTGGTGATCTGCGCGCTTGAAATCGATGAGACCATGCGCGGGATCGATCTGGCGATGCTGACTCGTCAGCTTCACGCCGACACGCAGGTGATCGTGATCGCCAGCGAGGATGACGCGGATGAGCTGGATCAGGCGATCACGCCCGAGTCGTCATTCGTGTATCTGCGGCGTCCGCTCGAAGCGCCGGTCTTCATTCGCGCGCTCTTTGCCGCGCTCGACGGCGAAGATGCTCGGCAGACGATGTCGATGCCCGCGATTCGACCGCCGAAAGCCGCCAATCTCGGTCCGATTCCCAAGATGGACTTGACCGCCGCGCGGCAGGTGCTTGAAAAGCTCGCCACCGATCTCAGCGCGCCAGCGATGGTGCTGGCGGATCGGCAGGGGGAGATACTGCTTGAGATTGGCGTCGTCAACTTCCACATTCCTGACCTGATCCAGTCACTGCTGCCTGCCACGACGACCAATGTCGAAGTGGGCAGTCTGATCGGCGGCTCCAAGCCCGCGACGATCCAGTTTTTTGACGGCGAAAACTATGACGTGTTCGTCCTGTCTGTCGGACTGCACTTTTTCCTCTGCCTGATCTACGATGGTGCGCAGGGAAACCGGCACTTTGGCTCGGTGACTCGTTTCGGGCGGCGCGGCGTAGAAGACCTGATCGCGCCGCTGGGCGCAAGCGCTTTCATCTTCGAGCGCCCGACTGTTGTCCCAGAAGAGCGCCGCCGCCGCCGCACCGCCACCGCTGCGACTAATGAGGAGAAGATTCAGCCAGCCGCAGTCAAAGCCGAAGAATGGGCGGAACCTAACCCGCTGCCGCACGTCACTACAACTGCGGTTGAAATTGCGCGCATGGAGCCGATTCCCGATCTCGATATCGATCTGATCGCCGGCGAGCTGGCGGACATCCCTACCGATCTCGACGACCTGTTTGATCCCGACAAGCTGGCTGAGATCGCCAATGAGTCGCGCAGCGGACGGGGTCCGCTCACCTATGATGAGGCGCGTGAGCTTGGGATTCTGCCGTAACATGCGTCTGACGGCGATTCTGCTCGCTGCCCTGCTGATGTTCGCTGTCGCCAGCGCGCAGACTCCTGCGCTGTCTGACCGCTACGCCGCTATCCCTCAGGTGACCGACGATGCTGGCTTTCCGCGCATCGGCTTTCCGAGCGCGCCGGTCAGCGTCACGCTCTTTCTCAGCTTTGACGATCCAGCGTCGATTGCCTGGTATGACACGACTTATGAGCGGCTTTACAACCGCCTGCGCGCTGGCGAAATTCGCATCCTGTTCGTGCCGCTCGCTGAACGCGGCGCGCTCCCCGGCGGGCGCACTGCTGCGCGCGCCGCGCTGTGCGCTGCCGATCAGGGTGCGTTCTGGCGCTACTTCGATGTGCAGTTCGCGGCGCTGGCGGCGGATGGCGCGCCTGCGCTGGAAGCCGCGCGCGTGCTGACGCTGATCGGCGAACTGGGCATCGACCGAGGGCGTTGGGACGCCTGCATGTTGAGCAGCCGCCCCGATGTCATTCTTCGCGAAGGCGAGCGCGCGGTCTCGGAGCTGGCATTCTTCACGGCAACGCCTTATATTCTCGTCAATGGTGATCCAACTCTGACAGATGGAGCGAGCCTGGAGTCGGTCATTCGGGCGGCGGTCAGCGCCAATGCCACCGCCATCAGCCAGGCGATTCAGGCGACGGCAACCTCTACGCCCGAAGGGCTGACGCTCGTCGAGCCGCTGACCGGGGAGCAAATTCCGCCGCCGTTGACCCTGACTCTGCCGGACGGCTGGGGCTATGCCTACGATGGGCTGATCATTCAGGACATCGACGGGCTGCGCGCCATCCCGTTTGCCGTCTATCAGGGCGATGTGGTGGGCGGGACGGGGACGATTGTCGTGCTGTGGGGCTTTCCCAATCTGGTCGGAGTCAGTCCGGCGGACATCGCCCGCGCGGAACCGAATCTGTGGGCGGATGGGCTGCGTCTGCTGCGCCTGGCGGTCATCGAGGAAGGCTGCAACATCGGCACAGACCTGCGCCGCGAATACAGCATCGGCGGCTTAGCCGCCACCGGCACGCAGTTCTCCGCCGTCAACTGCCCTGAACTTCCCGATACGCGCGGCTGGTTCGCGGGACTGCGGGCGCACAACCTCAACTTTGTCTTTTACGTCTTCACCACGCCGATCACGGCGCTCGATGGGGCAGCGCCGGCGCTTCAACGGATTCTCGACAGCGTCGCGTTCCAGCCGCTGGACACCATTCAGATTCCGCCCACCGCGGCGCTCCCGCCGCCCCCGCCGTAATTTGGCGTCAGGCGCGACCAAACACGTCCAGCGTGACGCCGTGCAGGTCGCGCGCCGCGTCCGAGACTAAGAAAGCGATGGCGTCCGCCAGGCTGTCCGGCGTCACCCACCGGCTGAAGTCGGCATCTGGCATGGAGGCGCGGTTAGGCGGCGTGTCGATGATGCTGGGCGCGACTCCGTTGACGTTAATCCCGTGATCGCGCAGTTCCAGCGACATGCTCTCCATGAGGCGCTGCGCCGCCGCTTTGGTCGCGGTGTATGCTGCTGTGTTGGCTGCGCCTTGGTACGCCGCCCGCGCCAGCACGATCGCGATTCTGCCCTTCGTGCCGCGCTCAACCATGTGTCGCGCGATGCGTCCGCAAAAGACGTAAATCGGCACGACATTGAGCATGTACATGTTTTGCAGCGTCTCCAGCGACTCCTCATGCACCGGCTTGCCGTAAGTGAAGCCGCCGACCGTATGTACGACGGCATCGACCTGTCCGACTGCCGCCTCCAACCGTCCGATCAGCGCCTCGACCGCCTCCGGACGGCTCAAATCGGCGGTTTCCCCAATCGCGCCGCCGCCGATCTCATCGACTAGCGCTCTCAGCCGCTCGATCTGCTGATCGACCAGGACGAGCCGCGCCCCTTCCGCCGCGAGCCGCTTCGTGACCGCTCGCCCCAGATTGCCCGCCGCGCCGGTCACCAGCGCGACTTTGTCCGTCAGTGTTCCCATCGGTTATCTCTCCCCAAAAGCGCAAAAATCGGGCGTCGAATTTGCGTAGCTTACGTATAATAAAGCGCTATGGATGCAAACACCATCATCAATGACACCCTGCTGACCCTGCGCGACGCCCTGCTGCCGCATGTGTTGGATGCCTATCGCCATCGCTTTGGGCGCAGCGCCTTCGATCAGATCATCGATGCCTTGAAAAGCGACCGTCACACGCCGCCCTATGCCAGCATGGAGGAGGCGCGCCGCGAGATCGACTCGGCTGAATGTCTTGATCTGATTCTGCGGCGGTGGAACGAGGTTTTTTGCGAAAAGCTGGATGAGGGGTGTTTCGCCTACGCTGGTGAACTCCGCCAGGCGCGCAGCGGCTCAGCGCATTTCAAGTCCGCGCCGACGGACGCCGATCTGTATCGCTTCGTCGATACCGCTGTGCGGCTCTTGAACGGCTTTCAGGCGCTGGAAGTCGATGTCACGGCGGCGGCTGAGCGGCTGAGCCGCATCCGCGCCGACCTGCTTCAGCAAATCACGCCTGCGCCGCGCTCGTCTGCGCCTGCCGCCATCTTCGACGCCGACTTGGAGGAGCGGATCGCCAGGCTGATCAACACCTGGGAACGCGGCGAAATTCGCGCTGAGGTTGTCCGGCTGCTGCGCCTGCTTCAGCCCGCCCACTCGCCGCTGCCCATCGTCATCGCGCCGCGCGATGTGACCTGGACGGCTGATCAGCCGCGTTTGGTGATCGGGGCGGCGGAGCACTTTCACCGCGCCGTCGGCGTTTCCGCGATCATGGCGGCGCTGGATCGCTGGGAGTCGGCGGGCAGCCCGATCCGCCGTGCTGTCTTTCTGGTTCTGGACTGGGACGCCGCGCTGAAACTGGGCGAGCTGGTGCGCCGCTGGCTGGCGCTGACGCGCATCGGCTTGATGCAGGGCGCATTGGCAGATGCCGACTCCGCGCTGCGGGCGGGGCTGAGGGCGGTCGGGGAGCAGCTCGATGCCCAGATCGCCGCCGCGTACTGCTGGCGCGCTGCATACCGCTCCAGCGGTTGGCGGATCGACGCGCTCCCGTCTGCGCCGTCGCTGCGTGACCGGATCATCCAGGCGGCACAGATGGACTAGCTCAGGCACCTAAAAACTGATCGTAAAGCGGCTGTTTAGGCTGATCGGCGCTGTTGACCAAGCCGTAGCCGTTGTCCATCGTGTCCGCCCACGCATACCAAATGGCGGACGCGACTTGGTGCGTGAAATTCAGCTTGAGATGGTTCAGAAAGCCGGTCGCGTATGCTGCGACAGCAGCAGGCGGATCGGTCGGCTTGTCCAGAACACCCCACTCTGTAAACCAGACCGGCGCATTCAGCAGTGGATAGTACGCATTGACCTCATCATCAACCAAGCCGAAGGGCGCGTAGCGCGCACTTGCGCCCGGCGCGCCGCGCCCATACGGATGCACCGCGAATCCGTCTGGGTGGGCATCTGGCGGCAGAAAAGAGAGCGTCGTCTGCGCATACTGCCGCCCGATGACGGGTCCCCGGATGTGTCCGCCGCTGATCACCTTCGCCGCCGGATCGATCTGGCGGATCGCCCGCGCCGCCGCTGTGAACAGCTTGGCGTAATCCTGTGCCTGCATCGGCACTGCCGCCTGCGCCTTAGCCGGATCGGCATCCTGCTCATTCCAGATTTGATAAACTTTGACAATGCCGCGGTTCTTGTAGCGCGCCGCGATGCTGCGCACTGCATTGACGAACGGCGGGATGAAGTCGTCCCACCGCCCGCGATCATGGGCATACATCTCCGCCCAGTTGAAGCCCGCGCCTTCGCCAAAGGTCTGATGAGTCAGCACGACCAGCGTCCCGACGCCCGCGCCCGCATAGCTTGATAAAATCGGGTCATAAAAAGCGTGGGCGTTCTCTATCGTTGGGAAGCCCTGCGTTGGGACGGCTTTGTATACCAGCCGCACCCAGTCGAGCGGCTGCACGCGGGCTGGCGCGGGCTTGCCGAGCGGATGCTTGGGGTCGAGGTTGACGCCTGGCAGCACCGAGTCGGTCGGCAGCGCGACCGCATTCAGAAACCATGCCGCCGCAAAGCCTTCGATGCCCGTCGGCGTTCGCAGTTTCAGCCATTCGCCCTGCACCGTCACCTTCTCCAGCGTCCGCCCGTGTGTTTCTAAGGTCTCCGCCAGATCGCTGCGGTTGAGCGTCGTTAGGATCGCAAACTGCGTCCCCGGTCCCTGACGGACGCGCAGCCCATCGCCCGTCGGCTGAACGCGCAGCCCGTCCCAGTAGATCAGCGGCGTCGGGTCGATGTGGGTCAATGTTGGTTCACGGTCGCGCTGCAAACGCAGGGCGCGCTCCTGGACGATGATCTTGCTCGTGGAGCCAACCGCCGTGCCGATGCGCTGTCCGGCGGTCACAGTCTGCCCCGGCTGGACATCGATCAGCCGCATCGACGTGATGGTGACCAGATACTCTTTGCCGCCAAACTCCGTTTTGATCTGGACGATGCTGCCGTATCCCTGCGAGGGGGGGTAGCTCAGCGCGCGCTGCACTGTCCCCGCACATGGAGCGCGCAGCACCACATTGCCGACAGTCGAGATGTCGATCCCCTCATTTTGCCGCGTGCTGCCCCCAACCGAGATCAGCGCGCCGTAGCGCGTCACAATCCGCGCTGGACGAAAGTCGCTCGCCCAGGTGATCGTCAGGCGGTCATTCAGATGTCCATCCTGCCGAAACGCCGCCAGCCGATCACGGCGCTGGATGCGTTCCGCTAGGATCGCTTCCAACTGGATCGGTGACGACGCATCGATCACATCAATGCGGATCACGGCGGGGTAGGTGCGGCGGATATGGGTCACCGGATCGTCCCCGAACCAGACGCCCGGAGCGCGCACTGCCGTGACGGTATAAAAGCGATTGAGATCAGCGCCTCTGGGCGAGCGAATGACGGTGATCGGCGCAAATGCAGCGATGTACGCCTCGGCTGCGCGCTTCCAGATGTCGAAATCGCGGTCAGGTAAGACGAATGCATGAGCGAGTCGCGAGTCGGGCATAGTGAGTGTCCTTCGAGCAGCAGCCGACGATCTTAAAGTAAAACCAGGAGGATCGCAAGCAGGCGGTTTGCTGCCTGTTGGCGCTCAGTTATTCAGAATATTCAATTCATTCTGAATGGAATGTATTTGCGCGGCTCTTTCAGGGTGCTATAATAAGTTGTAACCGACTGATCAGGATTAGGTCTGTAAAAGTGACTCTGAGATGTCTTTTCAAGATGCGAGTCCCTTCTGAAGTTCGCGCCTCGCAAAGTAAACCAGCCGTTTTTTTAGCAAAGGAGTGTTGAGTTGACTGCACTGGTGACGACGATTACCGAAACTCTCCGGTATCGTGGCGCAATTGGACAGTGGAGCTGGGTGCTGCATCGCGTGACTGGCTTGGGCGTGGTGCTGTTTCTGACGCTGCACGTCATTGATACCTCGTGGGCGGTGTTCTATCCCGATTTATACGTCAAAGCGATTGCAGTTTATCAGACGCCGCTGTTCACTATCGGCGAGTTCGTGCTGGTGGCGTGTGTCATTTACCATGCCTTTAACGGCATCCGCATCATCGTCTTCGATTATCGCCCTGGCTGGTGGAAGTATCAGGCGCGGGCGGCGCTGCTGGTGCTGGGCTTATCGATCATGGTGTCGATTCCGGTGTTCGTCGCCATGTTCGGGCATGTCCTGGCGTTCTACAACGACCCTATGCGTCAGATGCTCGGCTTGGTCGAGGTCATCGAGTCGCAGCTTCCCTTTGCAGCGGGCATCGGCGCTGCGGTGATCGCCGCCATCATCGCCAGTGCAGCCTTCGGCGCGGTCACCGGTGAGAAAACCGCCGCCGGCATCAAGCGCGGCAGCCGGATCGAGAAATTCTGGTGGTCGTTCATGCGCGTCAGCGGCATTCTGATCGTCCCGCTGGTGTTCGGGCATCTGGCGATGATGCACGTGATCCAGGGCGTCTTTGCAATCACGGAAGTGGGACACACCGTCGTCGGCACAACGACGCCGAATGTCTCCGGCACGGCGGTCGAGTTCGTCGCCAACCGCTGGAACTTCCTATTTGCGGGCGTCGCGGTGTGGCGGCTGTATGACTTTGCGCTGCTGGCGATGGTGGTCGCGCACGGCTTCAACGGCTTGCGCTACGTGCTGACGGATTACACGATGAGCAGCCCGCTGCTGCGCCGCGCTGCGGTTTACCTATGCGTGATCGGCGCGTCGGTGCTGCTGGTTCTCGGCGGACTGGCGCTCGTCAACACGATTGACAGCACCGCTATTCAAATCGCCAGCGAAGCCGCTGAGCAGTTGTTCGCGCAGTAATGAAACGTACAGTGAAAAGTAGGGGTGCAGAGGCAGATTAGCATGAAAGTACACCAGTTTGATGCAGTGATCGTTGGCGCGGGCGGCGCAGGTCTGATGGCGGCGCTCTATGCTGTCAAGGGCGGCGCGAATGTCGCGGTCGTCAGCAAGCTTTATCCCACGCGCAGCCATACCGGAACCGCACAGGGCGGCATCGGCGCGGCGCTGGGCAATCTCGAAGAGGACAGCCCGCTCTGGCATGCCTATGATACGGTGAAGGGCGGCGATTGGCTCAGCGACCAGAACGCCGCGAAGGTGCTGGCAGAAGAAGCCATCGACGCCGTGATCGAACTTGAACACATGGGGTTGCCGTTCGACCGCACTGAAGATGGGCGCATCAGCCAGCGGCGCTTCGGCGGTCATACCAGCGACTTCGGCAAGAAGCCCGTCCGCCGCGCCTGCCACGCCGCTGACCGCACGGGTCATATGATCTTGCAAACGCTCTATCAGCAGTGCATCAAGCACAACGTCAACTTCTTCGATGAGTTCCACGTGGTCGATGTGATCATCAACAAGGGCGCGGTGGTCGGCTGCGTCGCGGTGGAGCTTGGCACGGGCGAAATCCATGTTTTTCACAGCAAAGCGACGCTCTTTGCGACCGGCGGCTGGGGGCGCGTCTGGTCGGTCACCAGCAATGCGCACAGCCTGACCGGGGACGGCGCGGCGATCACCTACCGGCGCGGGATTCCCGTCCAGGATATGGAGTTCTACCAGTTCCACCCGACCGGCATTTATAAGCTCGGCATCCTGATCACCGAAGGTGTGCGCGGAGAAGGCGGCGTGCTGATCAACGGGCGCGGCGAGCGCTTCATGGAGCGCTATGCCCCCAACATCAAAGACCTCGCCAGCCGCGACGTGATCAGCCGCTCGATCTACCTCGAAATCCGCGAGGGGCGCGGCATCAAGGGCAAGGACTATGTGTATCTCGATGTGACGCCGGAGACGGTCAACCGCTATCTGGCGGAAGCGGGCGAGTCGCGCCGGATCGACCGCGATTATGTTGAAAGCAAGCTGCCGGACATCCTCGATTTCTGCCGCACCTATCTGGGCGTCGATCCCGTCCGCGAGCCGATGCCGATCCAGCCGACGGCGCATTACTCGATGGGCGGCATCCCAACCAATGTCAACGCCGAAGCGGTCATCGATGAAGATTGGACGGTCATCCCCGGTCTGTATGCGGCGGGCGAGGTGGCGTGCGTCTCCTGTCATGGCGCCAACCGCCTCGGCACGAATTCGCTGGTCGATCTGGTGGTGTTCGGTCGGCGCGGCGGTATGGCGATTGCCGATTATGTCAAGCACGCCGATTTCGTCCCGCTGCCCGCCAATCCGTCCGCTGAAGTCGAGTCCGAACTCAACCGCATCCGCAGCAGCACCGGCAAGACGCGCCCAGGCGAAATCCGCCAGCAGATGCAGCGCGCGATGATGGATGGCGTCGGCGTTTTCCGCGAGGAGAGCGGCATGAAAGCGGCGCTCGACTGCATCTACGAACTCAAAGAACGCTTCAACAATGACCTGTCCATCGACGACAAGGGCATGAAATTCAACACCGACCTGCTCGAAGCTTGGGAGCTGGGCTGCCTGCTTGACATTGCGGAACTGACCACGATCTCGGCGCTGGAACGCAAGGAAAGCCGAGGCGCGCACAGCCGCGAGGACTATAAAGAGCGCGATGACGCCAACTGGATGGTGCATACGCTGGTGGAGCATCAGGATGGCATTGGCGCGTCGCTCAGGGCGGGCGTCAAGCCTCGGATCAACCTCAACAAGCGTGTGGACACGTCGCTCTCGGATGTCGATGAGCGCTTCGCGCCGAAAGTTCGGACGTACTAGAAACAGTGATGCGTGACGAGGCATGAGGAAGAACAAAAACCGCATGCTTCATCACCCATTACGCCAAACGGAGTGGAGCCATGGAAGTCACCTTTCGGATTCGCCGCTTTAACCCGGAAATACCGGGCAAGAATAAGCCCTACTGGCAGGAGTTCACGCTCAAGGATGTCGAGGAGACGGATCGCGTGCTGGAGCTGCTGCACCGCATCAAGTGGGAGCAGGATGGCACACTGACGCTGCGCCGCGCCTGTGCGCACGGCATCTGTGGCTCGGACGCTATGCGCATCAACGGCGTCAATCGGCTGGCGTGTAAAGTGCTGGTCAAGGAATTCCCTGAGGGGAAGAAGATTCAGGTCGAGCCGATCCTCGGCCTGCCGGTGCTGAAAGACCTGGTGGTTGATATGGAGCCGTTTTTCGCCCACTATCGCCAGGTTATGCCGTATCTGATCAACGACTCGCCGCTGCCGGCTAATGGGCGCGAACGCCTGCAGTCCCCAGAAGACCGAGAGAAATTCGACGACACGACCAAGTGCATCCTCTGCGCCTGCTGCACCACATCCTGCCCATCGTTCTGGGCGAACGGGGAATATGTCGGGCCGGCTGCGATTGTCCAGGCGCACCGCTTCATCTTCGACACCCGCGATGAAGCGCTGAAAGAGCGCCTCGACGTGCTGTCCGAGCCGAACGGCGTCTGGCGCTGCCGCACGATCTACAACTGCACGCCCGCCTGTCCGCGCGACATTCAGGTGACCCGCGCCATTGGCGAGGTCAAGCTGGCGATCCAGCGCGGCAAGCGTGAGGGCATTGTGGTCGATCCGCCCAAGCACAGCGGTCAGGGCATGGGCTGAGGCGATCATGAATGGCGAGCGCGAGAACCGATCTGAGTCAGCCGCCTCGCTGAGGCGCGTTTATCGGGCGCGCTTCAGCGCAGGCTTGATCATCGATCCTAATCGACTCGCCCCGCCGCCGCCTGATGAACCGCGTCAAGACAGCGATCCCGCTGAACCCGCCGCGTCCGAACGCTTCTGGACGCGGCGGCGGCTGTTTTATCTCATCATCGCGGTCATCCTCGTGATCGCGCTGCTCGCGCAGCTCGTCCCTGCCTTTTTTGCGCCGCCCGCGCCGCCGCCGCCGCTCCCACCGATGCCGAGGGTTTGACTCCGATGGGACTTCTGCCTCTTTTGCCAATGCCGCGTTTTGCTGTTATCGTGGAGGCAGTTTTGTTCGGGAGCCAATCCAACCATTAAGGGGGAACCATGCGCCGCTGGATCGTTCTGATCGCTTTGATTGGGCTGACCGCCGTTTTCGTCCGCGCACAGGCGGTCAATCCCGCTGATGTCGCCGGAGAATTCGTCGTCCATCTGCTGGCGGATAACTACGACGCTGCTTACGCGCTGTTCAATCCCGAACTCAAACGTGTTGTCCCGCAGACGCGCCTGCTCGCTCTATGGAGTGACATTCGTTTCTACGGCGGCGCGGCATCCAGTATACGCGGTATTGCCGTGGCTGGTGACACTGCCCGCGTGACCGTCGCTTTTGAGCGCGCCGCCTATGAGGTGCAGGTCAGCGTCGATGTGCAGGGCGCGATCTATCGGCTGTTCTTCCGTTCGGTGACTCTGCCCCCTGCGCCGACCGAGTCCGCGCCGATGCTCGCGCCGCCGACCGCTGCTGAAGTCCAGTCGGTCAGCACCGTGAGCGTCCCCGCGCTGCCGTCCGCGCCGACTGCTGCCCTTTACCCCATCGCCCGCGCTGCCATCGCGCTGGACGCCGCTCGCGCCATCATCGACGGGAATTATGATCTCGCAGCGGCGCGCTTCCATCCGCAGCTCACCGCTGCGCTCCCGCTGGATCGCCTCGCCGCCGCCTGGCGGAGCGTGATCGCCGCGCGCGGCGCGTTCTCCGCCATCACTTATACGCGGGTGGTCCCGAATTCGCCGCTGATCACTGTCAGCGCTGCGCTGGAAAACGGCGTGGTCGAGATACAGTTCAGCATCGACGAGCAGGGGCGGATTTTCAGCCTGTTCTTCCGCTGATTGTTTGATGCATGACGCCGCCGATTATACACAGCGCACCCTTGCACAGCGTGTTTTATTTGTCCTGCGCGGCTTCATCGTCGCCCTGATCGGTATCGGCTTGACCATGCCGACGCTGATCGGAGCGCTGTTCATCGGCGCGCTGACGACCTCAGTCGGCTGCGGTGATGGCAGTTCTCCGTCTGTGCCGTATGAGGAGGTGCGCTTTCTGTCGTCCGAGTCGGGGACAGACTACACGCCTGCCTATTTCGTGCCGGGGCGCGGGCGCGATGGGGCGGTGGTGCTGATCGTGCCGACCAATCAGGCGCGCGGGGCGCGGGCATTCGAGTGGATGGCATACCATGACGCTGGCTATCATGTCCTCACGTTCACAGGGCGCGGCTGTCTGTCGGGTGTGAACACGCTCGGCTACATGGAGGCGTTTCAGGTTGGCGACGCGCTGGCGTATCTGGCGACACGCCCTGACGTGGACATAAACCGAATCGGCGCGCATGGCTTTTCGCAGGGGGGCGCGGCGGCGCTGCTGGCGGCGGCGCGCTATCCAGCAGTGCGCGCGGTGGTCGCGCAGGGCGGCTATCACGACTTCGGCGATGAACTCACCCACAATACCACCAGTGAGCGCCTCGGCATCCTCGGCGGACTGTTCAATTTAGGCGGTCGCTTCGCCTATCGCCTGCGCACTGGTCGGGATGTCGGCGTCCTCAGCCCGATCAGCGTGATCGGGCAGATCGCCCCGCGCCACATCCTGCTGATCTACGGCACGAATGAGCCTGGGCTGCGCGGCGCGCGGCTTCAGCTTGCAGCGGCTGGAGAAAATGCAGAATTATGGGAAGTGGAGGGGGCAGGTCATGGGGATTATGCGGCGGTGGCTGGGGACGACTACGCCCGCCGTATCGTGGCGTTCATGGATCGGGCGCTGGAGTGACCGGACTATGGGCGGATCAGTTCCAGCACGTGCGCCAGGCGCGTCAGGTCGTGGGACAGCAGCGATGCCAGCCGCCGACCGCACTCAACGAGAAACTGGGTGCGCTCAACTGCGCTGGCGCGTTTCTCGCTGGCAAGCTGAAGCGCTGCGCCAAGCAGCTCATCCGACGGTACTTCGCGCGTGTTCAGCACCAGCCGGAAAAATTCCAGCCGCCCCGTGAAACGCAGAATTTCCGCATCGCTGCACAGCTCGACTTCCGTCAGGCTCATCGGCGGGCGCGGCGGCAGCGAATAATACGGCTTGCCGTCGATCAAGCAGCCGATGTTGATCACACCGATCTCGACCGGAACCATCCGGTTTTCGCGCTGATCGAGCAGCGCGCTGTTGTCCACGCCGGTCGCCATGACCAGTTCCCGCGCCAGCGGATCATCCTCGATGCGAATGGCGTAGATCAGCCCCACTGCCCAAAGCGCGCCGCTGTTGTCCAGTGGTGCTTTGACAAACGATCCAAAGCCGTGCGCCGCTTCAATCCGGCTGCCGCGCGTTCCGCAGTCGAAGCCAGTCGTGCTGGCGCGCAGCACCCGTCCTACTCTGGTTTGTGCCGCTGTCCCATTCATCGAACCCATCTTCAGCCTTTCACCGCTTGATACGATGCTGGCGACGTTTGCCGCGCGCCAAGCCTTTGGTTTGCAGCTTTTCGGACTCCTCCGGCGTCAAGCCGTTTTCAAGCATGGCGATGCGGATCAACTGATCGACCTGGGCGCGTTCATGCCCGCTCACGACCGCCAGTTCATCCGCCCGCGTCAGCGCGTAGGGGTAGCGCTTGCGCCCCTGGATCGCGCACTGCTGAAGTAAAAGCGCGTGCAGCGCGTCGACGGCTGACGCTTCTCGCGCTACCCACATCGGCACGTCGACTCGGGCGATGCGCGGCGCTTCGCCCTCCTCCGCGACATTCAAGTAAAAAAACGCGATCTCGAAGGCTGGCTCGCGCTTCTTGTATTCCAGATTTTGCGGGGAATTCTGCGCCATCAGCGCCGACCGCTGACCGGGCAGCAGGATTTCCGCGTAAAAGCGCGCATCCGACAGCCCTTCCAGGTCGCCGTTGGTCTTGAGGTTGGCGTCGTTCACCTGTTCCGGCGCGAGACTCAGCAGATGCAGCAGCGCGATCACATAGCTGGCGCGCTGCGCCCCCGGATAACCTGCCAGCACTGCCCTGGATTCCGCCAGTGAGCGCAGCGCCTTGAAATAATCGGCTTCCAGTTGTTTCGCGCCTGCAATTTCCGACGCGCCGAAGAATTTCAGCAGCCCGCCGTCGTGCAGCGCGATCAGCGGACGATAAGCGGTTGAGTCGGTGGCGAGTTCGGCAGCGCGCTCGGCGAGCCGCTTCATCTCTTCGACGGTGCGCCGCGCATTGACGGTCTGATTGTTGATCGTCCGCCCATCCTGATCTTCGATCTCAGACTGCTTGTAATAAAGCTGCGGCGCGCTCTGTTGGTTGGGCAGGCGCGGTTCGCCGTGATAATAGGTGAACACGCCCGTGTTGATCAGGTAATACAGCGCCGGCGCATGGGGATCGGGATAAATCTGCGACCCGTCCGCCGCGATCAGCGTGGCGCGATCAGGGGGGGACGGCGGATCAGCCACGCCGCAGACGATCTCGCTAAGCGGCGCATCCAGCGGCGCTGCGCCGCGATAGCCGCTCACGCCCGCCCCGCGCACCAGTTTGATCCGCTCCTGCACGCGCTCCAGGTCACAGGCGGCGTCAAATCGTTCCAGCGCCAGCGCGATTCGGTCTGCCGCGCTGTTCCAGCGCGTCCCCAGATAGCGCCCCATTCGCTGCACCTGATCGACCAACTGGTTAAATGCGACCGCCACATTCACCCATTCGATTATCGAGTTTGTATCTCTTAACTTAAGATAGCACGCTCGTTCGATCCAGTCAAGCGAGGGAGGAAGGGCAAAAGCATCAAATTACAGCCTTTTTATGAGTCCAGCTGTGATTTTGATGCGTTTGCTTTAGAGCGCCGCGGCTTATCGTGATCGTCGGAAATGGAGATGGACTATAATTGACCATGAAAGCAGGATGAATGCGAATGAACGAAAAAACCCGGCTGCTGATTGTGGATGATGAGGCGGATTTGCTGGCGGAGCTGAGCGCGCTGCTATCGCGGTCGGGGTTCGAAGTGCGGACAGAACGCGATGGGGCGGCGGCGCTGGCGGCGATCTTGGAATGGCATCCGGCGCTAGTGGTGCTGGATGTGCTGATGCCGAGGATGGATGGGCGCGAAGCGCTGCGCCGGCTGCGCGAAATGAATAATTGGACTCCAGTGATCCTGCTGACGCAGGTTGGGTCATCGGCGGAGCGCGCGCTCAGTCTGCAGGAGGGCGCGGACGATTACCTGAACAAGCCGTTTGACCCGCTGGAGCTGGTGGCGCGCATTCAAGCGATCCTGCGCCGATTAGGTCGCTCAACCTATGCGGCGGCGCGCCACCTCATCAGCGGAGAACTGGTCGTAGATCGGCAGACACGGCAGGCGGTGCTGCGCGGTCGGGCGCTTAATCTGACGACGCGGGCGTTTGGCGTGCTGGAATACCTGATGCTGAACGCTGGCGAAATCGTCAGTCGGGATCGCTTGCTTAACGAAGTCTGGGGCTGGGCATATGCGGTCGAGACGCGGGCGGTGGATGTGCGCATCGCCGAGATTCGCAAGGCGCTGGACAGCGAATCCGACCTGATCGAAACGCTGGTGGGACAGGGATATCGCTTCCTGGGTGATGTGCAGGGGCGATGATGGCGAGTCGCGTCAGGGGGCGCATCGGCTGGGCGCTGGCGGTGTGCCTGCCGCTGGCGGTGGGGGGGACCGGCGCGGCGCTGGCGGGCGATTGGGTACTGGCAGGACGATTCGAGGCATGGGCATCCACGCTGGCGCTCATGATCGGGGGGCTTGTCAGTGCTGTGATGCTGGTCATAGCTGCGGCTGTGCGGTGGACGGCGCGCACAGCGGCGCAGACGGCGGCGCGTGAGCTTGAAGCCGCACGGCGGCAGGCGCAGCATGCGGCGGCAGAAAAGGAAGCGGCGGCGCGCCGGCGGTTTTTGCGGCGTCTGGATCACGAGCTGAAGAATCCACTGGCGATCATGCGGCTGAGCATTGAAAATTTGCAGTCGGGCGAACCGAGCCGCGACTCGGTCGAGCGCCTAATCGAGCAGACTCGGCGGCTGAGCAAGCTGGTTGAGGACTTACGGCGGCTGGCTGATCTGGATGTGGGCGGGCTGGAACGCGACCGGGTCGATCTGCGCTCGGTGCTTGAGGAGGCGATTGAGCTGACGTATGACGCGGCGAATCCGAGGCGGATACAGCTCAGTGTGCAGCAAATCCCATGGGCGCTGTCTCCGGTGATAGGCGACCGCGATCTGCTGGCGGTGGCATTTCGCAATCTGATCGACAATGCGATCAAATTCACTGACGTTGACAGCCGGATCGAAATTCGGGCGGCGGAAAATGGCGCTTTTGCGCAGGTGGAGATCGCGGATGCTGGGCGTGGGATACCCCCGGAAGACCTGCCGTATATCCGCGAGGAGCTGTACCGTGGGCAAAATGCGGCGAGTGTGCCGGGCAGCGGGCTGGGACTGCCGCTGGTCGAGCGGATCATTGGGCTGCACGGCGGAACGCTGGATGTGCGCAGCCGAGTCGGGATGGGGACGGTCTTCACGGTGCGGCTGCCGCTGGCGGGGCAGTTGTAATCGATCAGTAACGCAGATCGGCGTGCTAGTTACGGGACTGCGTAACAGGATAGAGAGAGAATGGGTATAATAAAGAAGTGTTGCAGGACGGAAGAAATGACCCGCAAATGTAAGAACGCTTCCCTCCACCCCAGGACGCCTGCGACATACATAACTTCCTCACCAACTGCCCCGCGCTGTCTGTACAGCGTGGGGTTTTGGTTTTTGATTGCTATGCTGCTGGTGGGATGCGCTGGGAGCATTCAGATTGAAGTGACCGCATTTCGGGCGAGCGCGGCGACCGCCGCTGCGCCGCCGATGAGGTCTGTTGAGCCGCCGCCGGGAGTAGTTGTGATAGAGGGAAGCGAGACCGTCGCCCCAGTGGAGACAGCCGTCGGCGGACGGCTCCCCCCCAATGCGATCCCGCCGCCGACGGGAGGGCTGATTTTTCCGCCAGGCGTGACGCTGGTGGCGACGACGATGCGGATGCCGCCGCCATCGCCCGAATATGTTGGGACGCCTGCGCCGTGCATCGCCTATAACCGCGCGCGCGCGCCGCTTCTGCTTCGTGAGCTGGCGGGCATTGAGAGCGATGTGATCGGCGTGTGGGAGTCAGCGCGCGCCGCCGCTGCACTCGGACGCAGCAGCGAAGGCTGGCTGCTGGTGCAGCTTGGCGATGGTGCGGTCGGATGGGTGGTTGAGGACGGCGTGTCATTGGTCGGCGTGTGCGCGCTGGCGATGCCATCCACGACGCCGGTGAGCGCGATGGCAGCCGCGTGCCGCGCCAGCAGCGCGACGGGGACGGCTGCAAACTTATATAACGCGCCGTCGGCGTCGGCAGATGTGGTTGGCGTGATGCCGAATGGCTATCTGATGGCGGCGGCGCAGCGGACGACGGGCGGCTGGATTCTGCTGGTGGACGAACGCGGCAGGCTGCCGCATGGATCGCGCGCAGGATGGGTGTTTGAGAGCAGCTTGATGCTGAACGGCGCGTGCGCAGGGCTGCCGGTCGTGACGCCGGTCGCGCTGACGACGCTGACACCGGTGGCGCTGGTGGCGGTTCCGCCGCTGGATGTGTGCAGCATTCTGAACCGGAGCGCCGCGTCGATCCCGCTTCTGAACGAGCCGAACGCCGGCGCTTTTATCGCTGGCGCGCTCAGTCCGGGTGAGATCGGGCGCGTGATCGAGCGCACGGCAAACAGCTGGTATGCCGTCGAGACGGCAGCAGGTATGGTGGGTTACGTGGGTGGACGTGAGGCGGAGCTGTTTGGCGACTGCGTTGGGATCGCGTTGTCGGAAGCGCGCTACACGCCTGCGCCCGATCTGACCGCGGGCGCTCTGCGTGACTGTCGGCTGCTGATCGTGCTGGAGAGCGCGCTGCTGAATATCGGCGGGCTGAATGTGCCGCTGGATGCTGGGCGTGAATATCCGATTGTCCGTGCAGAAGCAGGACAATATATCATCCTGATCGCAGATGGTGTTGGGGGATCGATCGAGGCGAACGCGGGCGTCCTGCGCGGGACGTGCGCGCGGCTAGATCGTTAGTCTGACGGTCGTCCTGACCGGCTGCGGCGAGGACGGAATGCCAATCCTGCAATCAATCCTCCCAGTGCGATCATCCCGCCGGCGGCAAGCGATGCGCCGACTCCCGCCGCCGCGATCCGAGCGCGCGACGAACGCTCCTTCCATTCCGACTCGCTGAAGCGCGATGCAGGCTGCGCCGTGATCGGGAGGCGCTGTAAACCCACCTCGACGACCGTCGGCGGCTGGTCAGGGGTGATAGCGCGGGTGAACTCGGTTGGCGTGGTGGAGATCCATTCGGCGGCGCTGATCTGGAGCGTGTATTCGCCGGCGGTCAGGTATTGGAAGGCGACCAGACCGCGCGCGGCGTTGCTGGCGGTGTCCAGCAGCGCCGACTCGATCACGACTCGCTCAGCGTTAAGAAGCTGTGCCACTGCCCCGCGCGTGATGGGCAACTCATCCGCAGCGCGCACGCCGTCCCCGTCCAGGTCTTCGAAGAACTGCACCCAGAATTGTCCACCGTCGGGTTGCGCGGCGGCGCGAAACGCCAACAGACCCATGATCAGCATAAGCAGCAGCGTCATACGCATCAGCGTTTTCCTCTTGCCAGAAATGCCATACCGATCCCGCCGATCAGGACGAGCCCGGCGAGGGCGAAGGCGAACAAACCGAGATTGTCGCGCATCAGGCTGGTCACGGTCGGCGTCGCAGCGGCGCGAAGCGTGGACGGAAGCGGCTCATCGACAACAAGGGCGAAATCGACCGCGTGCAGCGGCGTGACCGGCAGCCCGCGCGCTGCGCCGAAGGCGATCCGGATGTCTGCGCCGTGGTTGGCGTCGATGCGCAGCGAGTCCGTGCCGGTCAAACCGAAGCCATTCGGCGGACGCGCGGACGCGGTGTAACCGCCGGGGGCAAGTCCATCGATACAGCGCGCGGCGGAGTCGGCGGCGCTGTCCCACGCGGCGATCTGCGCGCCATCGGGTGCAAGCAGCGAGAGCGAGCCGCCCCCGATGGGCGGTTCATTCGTGTCTTGAATGCGATTGTGATTCGCGTCGTCGAACAGCTCAAGGCAGATGCGGACATCAGCCGCGCGCGGATCAAGGGCGGGCTGCACGGGCGCAAGGATCGGCGCTGGCGCGATGCTGGGTGTAAGCGCAGGCGTGGCTGCTGCCTGATCTGCGGGGGTGGCGAGCAGCGAGCCGCGCGCAGGGATAAGCGCACTGGGTTCAGGTGTCGGCGACGGAGCGGCGCGCGGACGGATGAGCAGCTCTTGCCCGACCTGGATCAGGCGGGGATCGGTGATGTTATTGAGCGCCATGATCTCGGCGCGCGTGACGCCAAACGAAAAAGCGATGCCATCGACCGTGTCACCTGCCTGCACGACATACACGACCGCCCCGTCAGGTCGGTCCTGGCGCTGGGCGTGGGCGCTGGACGCAGCGATCAGAACGCTCACCAGCAAAGTCAGACACAGAAGCATGAAGGTTTTCATAGGTGGGCATTATAGCCGCGCTGTAAAAGGGGCGTCAATGACGCCTTCGTCACCGGCGCTCTGCTTCAGCTCGACTGCTCGACAAGGGAATCGGTAGGCGGATGAAAAACGTCGTGCCAGCGCCAACAGTGGACTCAAAGCTGATGCTGCCCTGATACAGACGGACGCTGTCCGCGACGATTTTCATGCCAAGACCGCTGCCGGGTTGGTTTTCGGTGTTGCTGCCGCGAAAAAACGGCTCAAAGAGATTGGGACGGTCGGACTCGGGGATGCCGATCCCCTGATCGCGGACGGTGATTCGAAGCTCATCCGTTTTTCTCTCAACCCGGAGCAGGACTTCGCTGCCCGGGGGCGAATACTTGGCGGCATTGCTGAGCAAGTTGCCGAGGATGTGACGCAGGAGCGTTTCATCAATCGGGACGCCGTTGAGATTACCTACGCTTTCAAATTTAAAGATGTGATCGGGCGCGATCCGGCGCTTGAAGGCGGCGATCAATTCCAGACAGAATCCCTGAAGATCGAGCGGCTTGAACTGAAGCCGAAAGCGTTCGTTCTGAAGGCGGGTTACAATGGCGACATCCTCGATCATCGCGTTGAGGAAATCGATTTCGCGATAGATGGCATTGAAATGCTCGGCGCGCTGTTCGGGAGCCATCCGTTCGCTGTAGCGCTCGATCAGCTCGGAAGATGTTCGGATTATGGTTATGGGGGTGCGGAACTCATGGCTGATCATGCGCATCAGATGCGATTTGGTGGCGTCGAGTTCACGGGCGATTTCGAGATCGGTGCGCAGGCGCTCAGCCTCGATCAGTTTGGCGCGATGCTCGGACTCAACGAGATCGCGGTGATACTGGGCGATGAGGATTATGCTGATCGACATAAGAAAGAGCGCGCCAGGTCCGGCGAACAGATCGCTCATTTTGATGTCGGGAGAAATCTGGGTGAGGGTGATCATGCTGGCGAGCGCGAGGGCGGCGCTGAGAACCAGCAGGCGATAGCCAAAGAAGGTGTTCGTCAGCAGCACGGGGAGAATGTAAAATGTGAGAAAGCTGAGACGGCTGATCGGCGGCGATATGATGAAGCCGACAGGGATCAGCAAGAAGAACGTGGCGATCAACGCCGCCGCGCCCAACCGAGCGTCAAAGACATGGGCGGCGAAGACGGCGATGGCGCTGCCCGCCAGTGCAGCCAGCATGACTGGCGCATAGTCTCCGAAGTAGGTGTAATCGGGGTCTTGAAAGATGAGCGGCGGCGTAAGGGTGACCAGCAGCCCCAGCGCGATCAGCAACGCGATGATGTTGTTGAAGATCAGGCGTGTGCGCGGTGATGGCTGAGAGTCAGAGAGTGAGGCGGGCATGAAATAGATGTCCAGAGCTGATTGACGCCGTCATTTCATTCGAAACTAACGTGACTCTAACTTATACTTAGGTTCTTACCAAACTTTCCCGCTCGGATTTTACAATTTCTCATAAATGGAGACCGATCAGCAGAGGACTTCAAATCGATGTGCGGAATTGTCGGGATGTTCGATCTGACGGGTCATGGACGGGCAGATGGGAGCATCGTGCGGGCAATGGCGGCGGCGATTCGCCATCGCGGACCGGACGGGGACGGGTTTTACGAGTCGGCATCGGGCGATCTGGCGACGGGGATGCGGCGGCTGAGCATCATCGATGTGGCGGGGAGCGATCAGCCCCTTTTCAACGAGGACGGGCAGATCGCGCTGATGTTCAACGGTGAAATTTACAATTACCTCGAGCTGCGCGCGGCGCTGATCGGTCAGGGTCACCGGTTTCGGACGGAGGGAGACGGCGAGACGCTGATCCATCTGTATGAGCGGGATGAATATGAGATGTTCAGCGCGCTGCGCGGGATGTATGCCATTGCGCTGTGGGATGAAGCGCGGTCGCGGCTGGTGCTGGCGGTCGATCACATTGGGATGAAGCCGCTGTACGTGCATGAGGCGGGCGGGATGCTGCGCTTTGCCAGCGAAGTCAAGGCGCTGCTGGTCGATCCGGCGGTGCGGGCGGAGATCGATGAAAGTCTGCTGGATCATTACATGACCTTCGGCTACCGGGTCGGTGTCGAGACGCTGTTCAAAGGCATCCGGCGAATCCCGCCCGGACACGCGCTGATCGCGGAACGCGGACGGCTCGACACGCTTCAGACATGGCGGTTCGGCGCGGCGGCGGTTGAGATGGGCGACCTGGATGATGCCGCCATCATCGCAGGGACGCGGGAGCGGATCGCCGAGTCGGTGCGGCTGCATCTGCGCAGCGATGTGCCGCTGGGGTTGTTTCTGAGCGGCGGCGTGGACTCGGCGGCGGTGCTGGCGAATATGGCGGCGCATGGCGGTCAGATCGAGACGTTCACCGTCGGCTACGCGACGACGACGCCGGATAATGAGCTGGCGGCGGCGCGCCGGATCGCCGTCCACTTTGGGACGGCGCATCATGAGCAGGTGATCGATGCCGAGGACTGGTGGCGCGGTTATGAGCGGTATATCTATCACCACGATGAGCCGAACGCGAATCCATCGGCGGTATCGCTGCTGCTGCTGGCGGAGGAGACGGCAAAGCGCGTCAAAGTGGTGCTGACGGGGTTGGGTGGGGACGAACTGTTCTGCGGCTATGGACATCACCGCGTCATTCCCTGGGCTTTGACGCGGCGGTGGGGGCGGGCGCTCGCCCCACTGGATGGGGTGTTTCAGCGAATCGAGCCGCATTATCCGGCGATGAAGCGCTGGCGGGCAGTCGGCGCGCTGCCGACCCATCTGCCGCGCTGGCGGCTTCCGCTCTTGGAGCGCGCTGATCGGCTGCGGCGGGCGATGTCGTTCGATGGACTGGTGCTGACCGACGCGCTGCGCCGTCAGCTCTACCGCGCTGCGCCGCCATCTGAAGACAGCGCATTTGCGGCGGTTGTGCGGGAGAGCCAGGACGCCGATCCTGCGAAACTGGCGCAGCGGCTCGTGATCAACACCTGGCTGGCGGGCAACGCGCTGCTCAACACGGACAAAGTGACGATGGCGCATTCGCTTGAGGCGCGCGTACCATTCTTTGACCCGGCGCTGCTCGGCTGGGCGGCGGGGATTCCGGCGCGCCTGCAGCTGCTGAGCAATAAGCATGTGCTGCGCGAGGCGATGCGTCCGCTGCTGCCAGCGTGGGCGCTTGAACGTCCCAAGCAGCCGTTCGGGACGCCGATTCTGGCATGGTTCAGTGGGGCGCTGGCGGCGCGGGTTCAGGCGGTGCTGCGCGATCCGGGCGCGCTCGTGCGCGTGTGGTTTGAGGGGGACGCATTAGATCGGCTGTTGGACGGGCATTTCAGCGGACGCGCGCCGCAGGTGGAGATCGTCTTTCGCCTGCTGACGTTGGAACTGTGGGGACGACGATTTCTGAAGGGGGAATGATGGAGAACCTGCTGCGGCGGCTGTTCGGCGGGACTCACCCGCTGGACGTGGGCGAGGAGGATGGCACGCGCTGGCGCAATCGACCGGCAAGTCCACTGGCTGTGCCGGAGCCAGTGCATCCGAAAGTGCTGGCGATTGTGCATCACCCGATCATCAAGGCGAAGGGCGGGCTGAAAGCGCAGCAGGCATACGGCTGGAATGACCCGGATAAGCTGGCGGCGGGATATATCGCCGATATTGCCGAGGTCAGCGGGGGCTATGCGCGCTTTGAGATCGTCGAGCGGATCGAAGTCGACGGCTTCCCGCTAAAGGCGGACGGCTTCCGCTACACGGACGAGACCTTTCACCGAGCTTGGATGAGCCGGCAGTTTCATCAGCCGGATGGCGTGGATTATCTGGCGCTGGTGCGCGAATTCAAGCTGATCGAGCGGGTGAACGCGGATCAGATCGATGAAGTGTGGCTGTTGGGCTTTCCCTACTGCGGCTACTACGAGTCGATCATGGCGGGTCCGGGCGCATTCTGGTGCAACGCGCCGCCGCTGCATGGGACGGAGAGCGCGAAAAAGCGTTTTGTCATCATGGGCTTCAACTACGAGCGCGGAGTCGGCGAGATGCTGGAAGACCTGGGACACCGCGCAGAGTCGATCCTGGCGGAGGTGTTCGCGGATACGCGCGGTGAGGCGAATCTGTGGGAGCGCTTCACCCGCTATGACAAGACGCATCCGGGCAAAGCGGAATGTGGGAATGTCCACTTTGCGCCCAACAGCCTGAGGGATTACGATTGGGGCAATCCGCGCCGCGTGCTGTCGCGCTGCGACACCTGGTATCAGTTTCCCGATTTGAGCGGCGATCCGCGCATGGTGGACTGCACGGAGTGGGGCGGCGGGGACATCCGGGCGCATCACAAATGGTGGTTTGCGCACTTCCCTCATTTTGTCGGGCAGGCGGACGGCATTTCGTGGAACTGGTGGGAATATGTGATCGATCCTAATCGCGTGGCTCGCTAGATGGGTCTGGCGCGCCGCCCGATAATGTGAAATGGCGTGGTAAGGGCGGACTAAATGACCGATGCTCTGATCGGCAAGCGATTTGGCGGATACGCAGTCCTCGATCTGATCGGGATGGGAGGGATGGCGACGGTTTACCGGGCGCATCAGACCTCGATGAATCGGATCGTTGCGATCAAGATTTTGCCGCGCCATTTCCTGAATGATGCCACTTACATGCACCGCTTCGAGCGCGAGGTGCGGATCGCAGCGCAGCTCGAGCATCGCGGCATCGTGCCGGTGCATGATTATGGCGAATTTGAGGGACAGCCGTATATCGTCATGCGCTACATGGCGGGCGGCTCAGTCGATGATCTGCTGGCGGATGGCGGGATGCCGCTGGATCGGCTGCTGCGCGTGGTCGAGCAGATCGCGCCGGCGCTGGACTTTGCGCACAGCAAGGGCGTGCTGCACCGTGACCTGAAGCCGAGCAATGTGCTGCTCGATGAGCAGGGCGACGCCTACCTGACCGACTTCGGGATCGCCCGCATCATGGGCGAGACGGGCAGCACCGTGACGACGCAGGGCGTTGTCGGCACGCCGAGCTATATGAGTCCCGAGCAGGCGCAGGGCGGCGCGCTTGACGGGCGCAGCGACATCTACTCATTGGGCGTGATGGTGTTCGAGATGGCGTGCGGGCGGCGTCCGTTTGAGAGCGACACGCCGTATGGGGTGGCGGTCAAACATGTCACGGAACTGCCGCCGATGCCCAGGCAGTTCAATCCCAATCTGCCGCCCGGAATTGAGCAGGCGATCCTGATCGCCATCAGCAAGCGGCGCGAGGATCGCTATGCCGATGCTGTGTCCTTTGCGGAGGCGCTTAAACGCGCAGCGCACAGTCCGCTGACGATCACCGACACTGAGCCGAATATCCGATTGAAAGCGGCGGACACGCTTCCTCACACGCCGGTTAGACAGCCGGAGATAGGCTATCTCCCGCCCCCTCCAGCGGCTGCGCTAACCCCGCTGGAGTTCAGCCGCGTTTCGCCGCTGAAGCGCCCACGACGTCAGGATCGGGGCGGGGTTGGCGGGCTGATCGTGAGCGCGGGCGTGGGCGGGCTGATCGGGTGTGGGCTGCTGTCAGTGCTGGTGGTCGCGGCGCTGATGGTGATCGCCAGCCTGCGCAGTGCGGAATTGCCGGAGGACTACTCAACGGACAATGGACGGAGGCTGGTCACGGTGACTGGCGCGCGAGAAATCGCGCTGACGCCGATCAACACGGTGTCGCAGGAGCTGATACGGACGAGCGCGCCGACCGCAGCCGCTGCGCCGGCAGCCAGTCCTGCGGTTGAACGTCCGCGTCAAGAGGTAACCGCCGCGCTGCGCCGCAGCTCTAGGCTGGTCTATGCAGCAGAGGACGAACGCGGCTTCGATCTCTATCGGCTCGATCTGGACACCGGAGAGACGGCGCGGCTGACGGATCATCCAGCCCATGAGATTGCGCCAGTGGTATCGCCGGACGGACTGAGGGTGGCGTTTTTGTCGCGCCGAGACGGTAATTTTGATCTGTACGTGGTCGGAATCGAAGGCGGGCGCGCGCTGCGCCTGGTGGATACGCCCTTTGACATTCGCGCGGCGGTCTGGTCGCCGGATGGGGAGCGCATTTACTACACATCCGATGAGCGCGGCGATGGCAGCAGCGATATTCTCAGCGTGGCGGCGGATGGCAGCGATCCTCGCCTGATCTACACCGATGGGATGCGCTGCGGCGATCTGGCGATCAGCGCGGATGGGCGAATGCTTGTCTTTGTCAGCGGCGAACCGCGCGACGCGACCACCTGGGAGCTGCGGCGGCTCGATCTGGCGACGGGAGACTTGCAGCGCCTGACACGGAACCGCTTCAAAGAGTCCTCGCCGCATATTTTACCCGACGGATCGATCCTGTATACTACCGACGGCGATGGTTACGGAAGCATCGCGCTAATGGATGCTGATGGTGGCAGTCGGCGCGTGGTCGTGGACAGCCCCGGCTATGACTGGGGCGCGCGCTTGTCCGCAGATGGGACGGCGCTGATCTTCACATCGGATATGAGCGGACTCGACGTGATCTATCGCCTAGATTGGGAAATGCCGCCGAGGAACGGCGAACCGCGCCTTCTGATCGAAGGGATGTGGGGCGATCTAGCGGCGGGGTGACCCTCATTTTAATGAAAGGAAACCGATGATCATCACACCCGAAGCACTGCTCGCCGCTGGCATCCTGTTCGCGCTGCGTGTTCTCAATAATGCCATCAGCACTGTTCGCTTGATCATGCTGGCGCGCAATAAGCAGGCGCTCACTTTCATCCTGTCAGTATTCGAGACGTTGATCTTCGCCTATACGATTGCCAGCGTGGTCACCGACCTGACCAATCTGCTCAATTTGCTCGCGTACAGCGTTGGGTTTGCCGTTGGCGGATGGGTTGGCATGTGGATCGAGGCGCGGCTGATCACCAGCTATATGATCGTGAATGTGTTCACGTCGGTTCTAGGGCGTGAAATCGCGGATGCGCTGCGCGAACAAGGATTCGGCGTGACGGAGACGATCAGCGAAGGGCGCGATGGCGAAGTGATGATGCTGCGCAGTGTGGTGCAGAGGCGCGACATGAACAATGTGATCGAGGTCATTCGACAGGTCAAGGACGACGCCTTCATCGCTGTCGAAGAAGCGCGAGCGGTCGAGCGCGGATGGGTGCGGATGCGGGCGGCGCGCCCGTCAGTCACCGGGAGCTGAGGGCGAGGGCTGCGCGGTCGGCAGCGCTGCGCGGGACTGCACAGCTGGCTTGCGTTCATCAGCGGGCAGAAACCAGGCGAGCAGACTCGCCCCGATGGTGAATCCAGCGGCGATCTGAAACGCGCCGATCAAGCCGACTCGGTCAGCCAGCGCGCCCATGGCAAGGGTTGCCAGCGCGCCCGCGCCAAAGATAAAGCCGAGCGACATGCCGCTGGCGAAGCCTTTGCCCGTCGGCATGAGCCGCTGGGTGGTGGCGACGATCAGACTGTGCGACCCGCCCGTCAGACCGCCCGCGAGCAGAGCTGCCGCGAAAGCGATGATACCGTCCGTGATCGAGAGCAGGAAGATCACAGGCGCGCCGAGCAGCAGCGTAATGCCGATCACGCCGCGCGCGCCGAACCGATCCGCCAGCGTCCCGAACCAGACACCGGCTAGACCGCTGGAGAGCCAATACAGGCTGGTGATCGCGCCGTATTCCGCCGCTGTCCAGCCCTTGAATTGAAATAGGCGCGGCAGAAACGCGACGATACCGGGATTTGCCAGGCTGCGCAGCGCCACCATTGCAGCGAGAATGAGCAGCGGCTTGATCAGGATGGCGCGGCGCTCAGCAGCGGCGCGGCGTTCGCGCCCGCCAAATGCGGCCGCATTCGGCAGCGCCAGCGCCATCCAGAGCGCGGCGGGCAGCGCGATGATGCCGACTGCCATTGCAGGCAGCACGGTCCCGGTTTCCATCAGCCGACCAGCGAAATTCGCGCCGAGCGCGGCGGTGAAAACAGCGTTGTTGCTGGCGAAGCGGTCGAGGAGCGCGCCGATCAGCACGGGTCCGATGCTGGAGCCGAGCTGCCCCATCAGAAAGAAGATCGACAGGTTGCGTCCGACGCGCAAAGGGTCAGCGGCTGCGGCGTGCATTGTGCCGACGGGATGGAGCGCACCGCTGCCCAGCGACGCCAGGATGAACGGGATCAGCATCAGCGCGTAGCTGCCGGTGACGGTCGCGACGATCATCGCCAGCACGACCAGCCCCACCTCCCACGCAACGCCGAGCGCGCCGAGCCAGCGTCCACCCGTGCGATCTGCCCAGGCTCCGAAAAAGGGCTGGCTGAGCGCGCCGCCAAGCTGAAACGCGCTGACAGCAAAGCCGATCTGGGTGTTGGTCATGGGCAGCACATGGACGCTCATGAACGCCAGCAAAACAGGTCCGATGGTGGCGAACATGTCCACCATTGTATGCCCGAACGAGACCGACCAGAAAACGCGACTGCGCGGCAATTTCATGTGTCTATCCTGAGCGATGCAGAGATTTTGTGTACAACAGTGATGATCATGCGTCCGTAGGGACGAGGCTGTCAAGTGCTGCGCCAAAATGGAATCAGCCTGCCGCGCCAGTCATGATCGAACGGACGAGGATAGCGGTCATGAGCAGAAATCCCCAGATATAGCTGCCCATCGCAGGGCGTTTGCGCGCGGTTACCTCCACGTAGATGAAAAAAGGGAGCGCGAGCGCTGCACCGAGACCGTAGATCAGGTGGACTTCCTCGTAAGGTCGTCCGCCGATGGCATACATGACCAGCCCAATCAGGCTTTCCAGCGCGATGAAGCCCATGACCGCGTAGACTCCAAGCCGAAACGGACGGGTCACATCGCCATGCCGGATCAAGCCGATGTAGATGGCGACGGCGAGCATGATCACCCCGATGAGGAGGCCGGCGCGGCTGAAATGGAAATGCAGCTCGCGCAGGAGCGGGTAAAGCTCCGCCATCAGCTGCCCGCCGCTGTCGAAGCCGGGCGCGAGCCGGGGATGGGCTTGTCGGCATCGTCAGGGATGTTGGTGGCGAGCAGGAAACCCGCGAAGATCAGGATCGCGCCGATGAGAATGCCGAAATACTTGAACTCAGGCAGTCCGATCTCGTCGAATGCGCCGCCAAGAGCAGGAAAAAGCCCACCCGCCGCGATCAGCCAGTTGCCGTAAACGCGGTTGGGCATGATCTGTTTGCGGCGGAACAGATGCGCCGAGTAGAGCGCGCCGCCCACCAGCGCGACCGTGCCGAAGCCGTTGAGGATGGGCGAGAAAAAGCGCACCGTGCCGCGCGCATCGCGGGGCATGATGTCGCGGTAGAGCGTCACCATATCTGCGCCAGGATGCCAGACCGAGGAGTCCATCGGGGTCAGGAAGATCGTCCAGGGCAGGGTCATGACCGAGACGAGGATCAGCGCCATGTGGATATTGCGCGCGATGTTGCCGCGCCGAACGAGCAGATAGATCGAGCCGAGACCGAGCCAAGCGGCGACTGCCAGCGCCCCGCTCCAGTACCAGATGCCGAACAGCAGCCGACTCCAGACCAGCGCCAGCGCCGCCTGGGCAGCGGAACCGGTGAAATACAGCACCAGCCCGATCCCCCAGCAGAGCAGATGCGGACGGCGCTTGCGCTGCCAGCGGCGCAGGACGACGACGGCGAAAACCCCGCTGACGAGGGCGGAAATTAAGGAAAGGATAAAGGGAAGCGTCAGACCTTCCATCGCAGCTCCAATCGACTGAAAAACAGACTAAAGCGCCTCTTTAAAAACCAGAGGCTCAAAAGTGTAAAAATCTGCAAAAATCTACAGGTGATTATAGCTTGATCGGGCGCATTAGGGCGAGGAGCAAACTGAGAGATCGCTGAGGAAGTGATGGACAGCGGCGAGAATGCTGCTCATGGGGACGGGTTTTATGAGATACTGATCCGTGGGGCGGAGGATACGTGGATCGAAGTAGGCGCTGGCGGTCAGCACCAGAACGCGCGTCTTGGTGTAATGGGGATTGGAATAAATCGTTTTAAGGATTTCTTCACCGCTGACCTGCGGAAGGCGCATATCGAGGATGACAATATCAGGGCGCCCATCAGTGAGAATGCGGAGCGCTTCCACACCTGAATTTGCTTCAAAAACAGTCGAGCCAGTTCGAGATAAGGTTTCACAGATCAGCCGTCTGAGCAAGGCGTCATCCTCAACGACAAGAATCCGAGCGTTTTCTGTCATGCAGCCCATCCTGAGTGTCGAGTGCATCACACACTACTATAGTATATAAAGAAAATAAACATTCATCAGCTCAATGTTTGTAAACTCGGACGGTTGGGGGCATGAGAGGGACGCGATGTTAGAAAATCCATTGATCATCCTGGCGGTCTGTGGGCTGGGGATCGTGTGTATCGGGTTAATCGTCCTCGGCTTTATCGGTCTGCGGCTCGGCGGCGGCGTGCTGGACTTCTTCTCGATCTTTTCGAACGCAAGCAAGGTCGAAGATGATGAAGTTGTCCATGTGAGCCGGCGTCCCAACCTGCGCAAGATCGCCAATGCGAATGACTTTGACTCAGCGGTTGCGAAGAATGTGATCAAGCAGGATCAGAACATCCCGACGTTGAGGACACGGCGACCATCGAGCGCGCGGTTGAATGCAGCGCGGCGCAGCGCGCCGAATACGGATCGGCGGCGCAGACGGAACGACGACTATTCCGAGGACGAAATCTTCGGCGGCATTCTCGATGAAGATGGGGATGGCAGCGTCGATAACGACCGACTTTGACCTTAGGTGAGCAGCGCGATCAGGGCTGCGCGCACGGAGTCGCGCTGCGCAAGGCGGTTAGCGGGAGTGTACGGCTCAGAAAAAGCCGGCTGTGCGGGCGGCGCGCCATCATCATCGTAATAGAGGGTGTAATCGCGACGAAAGAGCTTGTGATATGGTTCAGGATCGAAAAACGGGCGCGCAAACGGGAGCTTTTTCATCCCAATGGTGATAGAGATGGCGTCAGCGTCGTCGATGGATGCCCAAACGCCGTAGACCGAAAGCACTTTATAGCCCAGGTAACCCGGAGGGCGCGTCCAGAAGACAGCGGAGACCCAGGGCGATGGCAGGTCACCGGCATAGGCGCGGGATGGGCTGGATAAGCGCGGTGAGAAGCGCGCGCGACCGAGTTCTTCCAGAAAGCCGAGCGCATTCAGTGCGTCGAGGGCGCGGGCGCACTCGGCTTGCCGACCAGTGAGACGGGTCATAGGAGGTCGAGAACTTCGCGAACAGCCTGCTTGAGTTCATCCACCGAATACGGCTTGACGATATAGCGCTTGACGCGCTCTTGAAGTTTGCCGATCAGTCGATTGACCGGATCGCCGGCGGCGGTCAGGACGATGATCGGAAATTCGAGGGCGGACTCGTCGAGCTTGATGCGTTCGAGGACTTCCCAGCCATTCATACCCGGCAGACCGATATCGAGCAGCATGAGATCGGGTGTTTGGTCGGCAAGCATCTCCAACGCGCGCCGACCATTGACGGCGTGCATGGTTTTCAGCCCGAGACGGCTGAGGGCGATCTCTGAAACTTGTGCCAGTTCGACAGAATCTTCAACGATGAGAACGAGGGGGGGTTTTGCGTCCAATGGTTCAATCCTCTCACGGCACAGGCTCGGTCACAGCCGCGCCATGACTAGCTAGGTCATCCAGACATAGCATCCAGATTTGTCAGATACAGCGTTATTTTATTATAAGGGGGCGTGTGCAGAGTATGGAGATTACATTCGAAATACGCCGAATTGGGTCGGCGGGATAGGCGCGCGGCATACAAGCGCGAGCGCGAGCGCCAGAACGCGGCGCGTCTGCGGGGGATCGAGGATGCCATCATCCCAGAGGCGCGCGGTGGAGTAATACGGGCTGCCTTCGCGCTCATATTTGTCCAGGATCGGCTGTTTGAAGGCGGCTTGCTCCTCCGGCGTGAGATCGGGCGCGCCTTCGCGGGCGAGCTGATCGCGCTTGATCGTGAGCAGGACGTTGGCGGCTTGTTCTCCGCCCATGACGCTGATCCGCGCATTGGGGAACATCCATAAGAAGCGCGGGTTGTAAGCGCGCCCGCACATCCCGTAGTTGCCCGCGCCGAAGCTCCCGCCGATGATGACGGTCAGCTTGGGAACGGCGGCATTGGCGACGGCATGGACGAGCTTTGCGCCGTCTTTGGCGATGCCGGTCGTTTCGTAGGCTTTGCCGACCATGAACCCGGTGATATTCTGCAAAAAGATCAGCGGAATGGCGCGGGCGGCGCAGAGTTCGATGAAATGCGCGCCCTTGAGCGCGGACTCGCTGAATAAGACGCCGTTATTGGCGACGATGCCGACCGGACACCCTTCGATGCGAGCAAATCCGGTCACTAGAGTCGTGCCGTAATCGGCTTTGAACTCGCGCAAGCGGCTGCCATCGACGAGGCGGGCGATCACTTCGCGGACATCGTAGGATTCGCGGAACGTGGGAGGCAGAATGCCGTACAGCTCGTCGGGATCGTAGAGCGGCGGTTCCGGGTCTGCCCAATCGAGCGAGGGATGCGGCAGGTTGAGCGTGGCGATAATGTCGCGCAGGATGTGCAGCGCGTGGGGATCGTCATGGGCGAAATGATCGGCGACGCCGGAGCGGTGCGTATGGACATATGCGCCGCCAAGGGCTTCGGCGGAGACTTCTTCACCGGTGGCGGCTTTCACCAGCGGCGGACCCGCCAGGAAGATCGTCCCGGTTTTATCGACGATCACGGCTTCGTCGGACATGGCGGGGACATATGCGCCGCCGGCGGTGCAGCTCCCCATGACGGCGGCGATCTGCGGGATGCGCGCCGCGCTCATGATCGCCTGATTGTAGAAGATGCGCCCGAAGTCGTCTGCGTCGGGAAAGACCTCATCCTGAAGCGGGAGAAACGCGCCGCCGCTGTCGACCAGATACAGGCATGGGAGCCGGTTTTCGAGCGCGATCTGCTGGGCGCGGAGATGTTTTTTGACGGTGAGGGGGTGGTACGCGCCGCCTTTGACGGTCGCGTCGTTGGCGACGATCATGCACTCCGTGCCGGAGACGCGCCCGATGCCGGTGACGATGCCCGCGCCGGGGGCAGAATTGTCATACATGTCCCATGCGGCGAGCGGGGCGATCTCCAGAAACGGCGATCCAGGGTCGATCAGGGCGTCGATCCGGTCGCGGACGAACATTTTTCCCTGCTCGCGCTGGCGCGCCTGATACTTTGCGCCCCCGCCCTGGCGTACCAGGGCGAGGCGCTCGCGCAGTTCGTCGGCAAGGGCGCGGTTATGAGCCGCATTATGCCTGAACGAGCCGCTGTTGGGGTCGAGATGGGACGCGATGACTTCGGACGCCATTCAGCCCACCTGAATCAGCAGGATGCCGGGCTGCGCGCCGCGTCCGACCAGGATGATATCGGACGCGCCCCAGTTGATCGGCGTGGTCATGTAGGCGGTGGTGGCGAAGAACTGCCCTTCGAGGATCATCCGCCCCGGCTCACCGGGCTGCGCGGCGATGTAGACACCCGTCATGTCGGGCGCAGCTAGACCCCGCAGGGTGTAGACCAGCGCCGATCCGGACGGTGCCCAGCCCGCAGAACTGACATACGCGCGGTTGCCCAGCGATGGGGCGATATCGATGAATTCGCCGGTTTCGAGATCGAGGACGCGCGCGACTGGCGCGGGCGCGTTCGGATCGATCATCGGCAGCGCGTAGAGCGCGAGCAGATAACGTCCATCGGCAGAGTATGCCAAGCCGCGCGGGAGGTTTTCCATCCTCGCAGCGGCGGCGAGCTGTCGGAGCGCGCCGGTCTCAACATCGACCTGCCAGATGCCTTGGATGTCAGGCTCCCGATTGCCCGTATCGACGACGAAGGCGAGCTGCCCGCCCGTCGTATTGGCGGCAAGGACGTAAATCGAGAACGGAGTCGGCGTTGGGCTGGTCGCCAGAAGGCGCGGCTCGGAGGGAGTCCCGTCCTCGGCGATATCGAGCAGGTAGATGGCGGAGGGGAGCAGGGAGACTTGTTCCGTTTTACTGGCAGGATCGGGCGACATGCGGACAAAGGCGAGCTGTCGGTCGCTAAGCCAGACGGAGGCGGTATCGACATGAACAGTGGAATCGCGCGGTAAGTCGAACAGACCGCCGTCATAGCCGTCTTCCGTCAAGGCGACGCTTCTTCCGCTCTCCAGGTTGAGCAGCCGCAGGTCGGAGTCGCGGTATTGAAAGAAAGCGCGCTCGAATGTCGGCAGCGCAAGCCATGCGCCGTCAGGCGAGATGGCGGCATCAACTGGATTACTGAGAAAGCGACGGTCTACAGTGAGGCAGCGGCGCTGCGTCCAAGCCGATTCAAGACGGTCGTAAACGCAGACGCGCTCGTCTGCTATATGAACGAAACGTTCTCCGGACGGGTCGAGATAGGCGGCGGAGATGCCGGGTGCGGCATATAAATCTTCAAATTCCAGGCGGTCGATCACCTGGTAGCTGGCGTAATCCGGTAGATCGGACTGGGCGTATACGGTCAGGCTGAATATCGCAAACAGGATCGGGATGAAAAGCGCAATGAACGGACGCTGAGTTAGCCGAGTCATGCAGTCTCCTTACACAATCTGTTGATAGAGCGCCTCGTAGGAGCGCGCCACGTGATCCCAACTATACTGCATTTTGAGCAATTGATGTCCATTTGCGCCAAGCCGCGCGCACAGATTGGGATCGGCGAGGGCGCGCAGTGCGGCGGCGGCGAATGCGGCGGGTTCAGGCGGGGCGATCAGGGCATGATGATCGGGAATGATGGCGATGCCATCGGCGCTGATCGGCGTGGCAACGACGGCGCAGCCCATTGCCAGCGCCTCCAGGACTTTGTTCTTGATGCCTGCGCCGGCGCGCAGCCCGCAGAGAAAGACATCGGCTGCCGCGTATTCCGCGCGGACATCCTCGACGCGCCCGGTGACCTGAATGTGTGGGCTGGCGAGCGCGGTCAGTTCGGGCGGAGGCGCGTTCCCGACCAGCCGCAGGACAGCATCAGGGCGGGAGGCGCGAATGATGGGCAGCACTTCGCGCGCCATCCAGAGCGCGGCATCGACATTCGGCGGATAGGAAAAATTACCTACGAACAGCAGTCGTCCGGGGATGCGCGGCGCGCAGGTCGGAGAGAAATAGCCCAGATCGACCCCGTTCGGGATGACATCGATCTGGTAATCGGGGTTGAGATGGCGCAGCTCGGCGGCGTCGGCTTCAGCGACGACCACGACTCGCGCGTAGGGCGCGAACATGAAGGACTCGTAGCAGCGGGCAAACGCCAGCCGTATTTGCGCTGTTATGCGATCATGGTGGACTTCCCGCTCGCGGCGCAGCAGCAGGCTGAAGCTCTCGTAAGGCGTGATCAGGCGCGGCAGATGCGCCAGTGCGCCGGCGATCTCGTAGACGGAGATGCCGCCGAAGACATGAACCAGATCATAGGGCTGGCTCGCGGCGCGCTGGGCGGCATTCCACAGATCGGGCGACCAGGCGGAGTCGGCGCTGCGCGGGAAGCGGCTGCAGGGGAGCAGGGCGCGCCGCGCGAGCTGGAAAAAAGACCGCCGCGAGTCTGGTAAAATTTGAATGTTCTGAAAATAGTCGGCGTAGCAGCGGCGATGCGCCAGCGCTTCCATGCCTGCCGCGCCGTCATCCAGGGCGATCAGGTCGAGATGGTGATCCCGTTCCGCCAGTTGGCGGGCGAGATGATAGACGATCAGGCGGTCGCCCAGATAAAGCGGATACGGAGGACAGCGGGAGATCAGCAGGATGCGCATATGAGGAAGGATAGCGGTTTTTTATGAACGTCACCAGATTAGACTTGTGCAGGTTAGGGATGATTTTAGGGTTGGGATGTGAGATAATCATAATTATGAGAGCCAACTTAATTTTACACGTTGTACTTAGTCAGCGGTTGCATGATGACATCTTTCATTCGTACGTTTATGTGAGTAAATGGAGCCGAGCAGTGCCAGAGCAATTTCCACCTGACCCCGATAGTGAGCGCAGTCCCTTTGATGATTATGTGAACAATCATCTCAATTTCGAGGGCTTGGGGGACGAGAGCGGTTTAGACAGACCGCCATCATCGGCGAACTGGGAACGCCCGGACGTGACTAACCCGTTTAAGGCGGATCGCGAGCGGACAATCAGCGAGGATGAATCGGAAATCAGCCCGTCTGATCCGCGGACGCCGCGCCCTGTGTTCGAACTGCGCAGTTCGCTTCCCTTTCCCAGCCTAGATGATTCACGGTGGCGGCGCGGGACGTTCGAGGTGGTGAAGGACTTGCGGGTGCATAAAACGCCCACCTTTGCGCCGTCCCCGTTCGGCACATCGACCAACGTCATGGTATTTGCGAATGCCTACCGCTATGCCAATAAACGGCTGCGCTACATCCCGGATATTTTTCCGGGCTGGTCGGCGGTGCAGTTGATGTGGGAGAAGCCGGTTATCGGCTATGTCAATCACAATGAAGTGCGGTTGATGCCGCCGGCGCCGAAGCTGCAAGAGCATTGGATGGACATTCTCCTGATCATTGGCGTGTGTCTATTACTGCTGGTGATCGGCAATATTGCGCGGCTGCGCGATGAACGGACATGGGGACAGATTGAGACGCTCCAAGCTGAGATTGTAACGCTCAATGCGCGAATCGAGGCGCTGGAGAGTCAGCTAATGATTTCGCCTTAGGCGCAGCGCTTGACAATGACAAAAAATCTATACTACACTCTGTGCAGTCACACGCGCTTCACGGCGTAAAGCCGCTGGGGGTGGAGGCAGTTTCGCATCACATTGCAAGTGCATGGAGTTTTTCATAATGGCTCAACGCATTCATGGCGTCGTCAAGTGGTTTAGCGCTGAGAAGGGCTATGGATTCATCACCCCGGATAATGGACAGGATGTATTCGTGCATTATTCGGCAATTCAGATGTCTGGGTACAAGAAGTTAGAGCCGGGCATGAAGGTCGAGTTTGAGATCACTGAGGGTCCAAAGGGGAAGCAGGCGAGCCAAGTCGTGCTGCTCTAAGCCGCGGCGGCGTTCATCGGATGTGAAATTCGTATGGAGGGGCGCTGGATAATCCGGCTGCCCCTCTGTTTATGATGAGGAGCAGAACAACGGTGATCGATCTGGCGGCGGGGCGCTTCGACGGCATGTGGGAGGAGCACATTCACTTGTGGAACTGCATAGCGGGCTTGCTGCTGGTCAAAGAGGCGGGCGCGTCAGCAATGACAGCGGCGCTATTGTTATCGTGTGTGCTGATGTTATGAGAAGCGAAATGGTTCATGGCAGACGTGATCGAGCGTGAGCGAATTGAGGCGATCATCAAGGCGAGCATTGGTCAATTGATCAGCGCCGACCTGGAAGATGATCTGTGGCAGGTGAATATTCGGATACCGAAGAACATCGATGCTCGGCTGCGGGCGTTGAAAAGCGCATTTCCAGGGATGCACTTGGTGAAACGGAATGGCTCGGACATCTGGGTGGCGATCCCAGCGAACAAAGATGGGCGGCGCAGTGGGCGCGGGACAGGGAGTCGGCGGGCATTGATGTCAAACCTGCCGAAAGCGGCGGTGACGCCGGAGGCGCGAGAGATGCTGCTTCAGCGGATCGTAGAGCTGTATGAGTCGTTTTTCGATGAACCGGGCGAGGTGATGCGGCTGGATGACCAGCATTACCGACTGACTTTTGCAGGCGACATGATCTACCCCTATCAGCATCCGCTGATCGCGCTGCTGCCGTCGCTGATCCCCGATCTGACGCCGGTTGCGGTCTCAACGGAGCATTTCGGGACGCAGAAGCGGACGACGATCTATCTTTCAACGGCGGACGAGCGTCCGAAGGGTCCTGGGCATGGGATCGCGGTCTTCATCGATGGATCGCATCGGGATGGCGTCGGGGCATACGGGGTGTGTTACTACCGAGGCGGTCATCCGACCGGGTATCTCGTCGGCGCGGTCAATGGGCTGGACAGCAACGCGACCGAGCTGATGGCGTTTCTGCAGGCGCTGGCGCATTTGGACGACACGGCGCAGAATGTGACGCTCTACACCGACTCAACCTACGTGCTGGAGTGGACGAAGGGCGAGGGGCGGCGCTGGATGGAGCGCGCGATCAGCCGCCACATCACGGTGAATGTCCAGCTCATCAAGCGCGATGCCAATCCGTCAGCGCATCAACTGGCGTACAATTTCCTGAATCGTCTGCTCGTATAAAGCGCCGCCGCGCGCCCGATCCGCGCACCGAACAGTGGGCAAATTCTCGACGGGTCAGGTGACAAAAGCGCGGTCGCGGCTGAACGGCTTCCATGAGCCATCCGCCAGGATCGCGCTGATCGCGTCGATCACGGCGTGGACTTCTTCATCAGTTGTGTAGAAATGCGGCGCAGCGCGAATCCCCGCGTCTTCGCGGTAATCGATCACGATCTCCTGCGCGATCAGCGCCCGGCTGACGGCGTAGGCTTCAGGCGGATTGATCGTGACCGTGCCGCCGCGTTCCTCCGCGTTCATCGGTGACTTGACAGCGTATCCGGCTGACTGCGCCAGATCGAGCAGCAGCGCCGTCTGACGTATGGATTTGGCGCGAATCGCCTCAATGCCGACTTCGGCGATGATCTCAACGCCGGGCTGAACCGCATACAGCGCCGGGATGGCGGGCGTCCCATTGGCGAAGCGGAACACGTCGTCGCGGGCTTCGTAATTATCGACCTCAAAAGCGAACGGGCGCGGATGGGCGAACCAGCCGGTCATGCGCGGCTGAAGTGATGGACGCAGATCGGGACGGACGTAGAGAAAGACGCCGCCGGGGCCGCCGCACAGCCATTTGAGCGTCCCGCCGACGTAAAAATCGACATTCAGCGCGGTGACATCGACCGGGATCACGCCGACGCTGTGATAGCCGTTGAGCAGCACCTGCGCACCGACCGCGTGTGCTTTGGCGACGATCTCGGCGGCGGGCATGATGTAAGCGCTGCGAAAGAGGACATGGCTGAGGCTGACCAGCCGCGTGCGTTCATCGATGGCGTCGAGCAGCTTTTGCGTATCGATGGTGATGCCGTCATCGGAGCGGACGAACTCAACGCGCATGTGCGGCGGAAGCATTTGGCTGACGCTGTAGACATCGGACGGGAAATCCTGATCTGACATGACCACCTTGTCGCGGCGCGCGTCCGAGAAATCGAGCGCGGAGATCAAAATGGCGTTGGCGATGCTGGCGTTTTCCTGCATGATGACGCTGCCAGCCGGCGCGCCCATCAGCGGGGCGATCTTGTCGCCGACGGCGCGCTTCAGCTCCCACCAGGTTGGGTTATCTTCGTAGGGCGTTCCCCAGGCGCGCACGCCCAACGTTGACCATGTGTCGGCATACTCAGCGAGACGGTCATAGACGCCGCGCGGCATCGCGCCGAGCGAATTGGAGATCAGATAAGTGCAGGTGGAGAGGATCGGAAATTCCTCGCGCCATGCCAGCAGCGGATCGACAGTCACGGGGATGTCCTTTCGGCTCTGAATCTTTCCGCCATTATAACCTTATCCCGCGCGTTCAAACATCCGGCGTTCTGTACCGTTGAGCAGGCGCCTGATGTTGCCCTGAAAGCGCACTAGGATCAGAAGCTGCGTGATGACCGCGTAGAGCGTGTATTCCCAGGGCATCGCGCCCTGACTCACGCGCAGGATGATCCACCCCATACTGAAGGTGAACATCAGCAGGACGCCGAGCGACATATAGCGCGTCAGCGCGATGATCACGCCGCAGATGAAGAGCATGATGGCGATGATATGAAAGGGGACGATCAGCAGCAGCGTCCCAAACGTGACCGCCGCGCCTTTGCCGCCGCGCAGCGTGCCAGTGATGATCGTGATGAAGAACGACCAGTTATGCCCGGCAATAGCGGCGAGCGCCGCGATGATCGACGCGAGCACGCGGTGATCGGGGACGATCTGAGTCGCGATCAGCATGGCGACAACGCCCTTGAAACTGTCGAAGAACCAGGTGATTGCGCCCCAAACGATGCCCATCGAACGGACGACATTGGTCGCGCCCATGTTGCCGCTGCCAACCGCGAAAATATCGACATTCCGCGCCTGACCGATCAGATAAGCAGTCGGGATCGAGCCGAGAAGATAGCCGATGACGATGACCAGAGCGAACTGAAAGACCAGATCGAGCATGGATTATCCCTGTAAATGGATAGTTTTCTCTACAATATCAGTATTGCGGGCAACAATGAGTTTAAGTTTAAGAACACATGATCCCTCGAATGGTTTCGCTGCTTGCGGAAAGTGATGATCCTGACGGTTTCCCGACGGGGCGTGACAAAACTGGCTGCGCTGCATAGAATGTTGGATCATGAAGATCGACATGCGATGGTGGATGGTGATAGGCGCGCTGGCGCTGCTGCTCAGTGTAAGCCGCGCATTCGCGCAGGATGGCGCAGGTGAGCTGCTGGGGCGGATCAACGCGCTGCGGGCATCGCTGGGTCACAGTGGATACAGCGTACATCCGGCGCTGGCAGCAGCAGCGCAGTCGCAAGCGCAGTGGATCGTTGAGACCGGCAGCGTCAGCCATACGCGACCGGATGGGTCAGGTGTGCGCACGCGGGCGGCGAACGCCGGCTATCCCTCGCAGCAGGTCACCGAGAACATCTACGGCGGCTCGAATGCCACCGTCAATGACGCCTGGAATTTTTGGGTCAATTCCGGTGTTCATTACAACAGCATGGTCAACCCCAATTACAATGAGATCGGCGTTGGAGTCGCGCGCGGCGCATGGGGGACAGCGTTTGTGGTCGTTTTCGGCAGTCAGGGCGGCGGCTGGTCAGCGCCGCAGGCAGCAGCCGCGCCCAACAGCGGAGCAGGCGGCGGCGGACGGGGCGCGCCCGCGAATAATGCGCCGCCCTCGTTCGTGCTGGGGCTGGATGCGCGCGGCAACATCCGCCACAGCGTTCAGCCGGGCGACACGCTGGGCGACATCGCGCTGATCTACGGCTATGGATGGAGCGATATTCCAACCTTGATGGCGCTCAACAACATGACCGACGTGCGCGATCTGATCGTCGGCAGCGAATTTCTCGTCCCGCCTAAAAATGGAACCTTCACGCCCACCGTCGATCCGAATACGCCCACGCCGAGTCACACGCCCAGCCCGATCCCGCCGACGATCACGCCGTTTGTGGCGCAGCGCGAGCCGACCTCAGCGCCTCCGACGCCCGTTCCGACGCTCGACCCCACCTATGAGATCGTGGTCTATGCGCCTGCAACCATCATCATGGCGACTGCGCAGCCCACTGCAGCATTAACTAGTTCGCCAACCCAGGCGATGACGCCGATCGCGGCGCTCCCGACGGCGGTCAGCGGCGCGCCTCCATCAGGGAACGCAGGCGGCGGCGGACTTCCGCTGTGGATTGTGATCGCGCTGGGAATTCAGGGGATTCTGATCGTTGGGGCAGGGGTGGAGTTCGTTCGCCGCTGGATCGTGCGCGGAAGCACAGATCGTCCGCCGCAGGGCGATTACTTTACAAGGAGACGGCGATGACCAAACTGCGTCGTTACTGGCGCGCGCTGATCGGCGCAGCGCGCATGACGATACGCGGTGAAGCACCGCCTAATCCGATCAAGCGCATCGCAGGGCGCTATCCGAAAACGGCAGCCTGGCTGATTGAAACGGTCGCCCTAGTTGAGGAGGTGCAGTCGGCGGCGGAGAGCATCGATCTGAACGCGCTGACGGTGCGTGTCAATAAGCGCGATCAATCATTGGCGACACTTCTAGGCGGTGTGCGCTTTCATGCTGAGGCGGAATATCCGCATCTGCTGGCGAATGAGCCAGCCTATGCCTTCCTGGCGATTCAGGGCGCGAACCTGAATGATCAACATGCGGTGAGTCAGTTTATGACGGCGGAAGTGCCGCCGGCGCTGCGACTGGCGCTGGAGAAACTGGGGGAACATTTGACAAAATTCACGCCAGAAATTGCGGAAGTATAGAAATCTTCACAAATATTTCACGATCTCAAGGTTGCGTCCAGCTTGAGTCGCAGTAGAATGAAATTGAGTTCGACCAATTTATGGTCGATCAGATTATTCGAGGGAGAAATCATCATGATGTATCAACCGCGTGAAGAGGGTCAGGGTCTCGTTGAGTACGCACTGATCCTGGTGTTGGTGGCTGTCGTCGTCATCGTCATCTTGGCGCTGGTCGGACCTGCCATCGGCAACATCTTCTCGAACATCGTCAACACCCTCTAGTTCTCACCTATTACCCGAAAAAGACCGGATGTACCGGTCTTTTTCATTTTCCGAGCAAATTTTCCCCTTCGTCTGCGCGCAGCGCTCTCTGTTCCACTCAGACTCAGTCGTTCGACCGTAGCAGCGCGATGAATGGAATTCTCATCGTGTTATTAAAAATTATTCATAGAAAAATGATTTACAGCTTTCGAAAATGAACCCAATAATGTTATAAATGTTTAACGACTCAATACACCGACTGGCTAGACATATGGACGAGCTGCACAGAGCACTACAAGGAGCATGGGCTGATTCGTCGGTGACGGCGATGATCGATATACTTATCGAGATCGCGGAGACGGAAATCATGCGCAGCAGGATGGCATCGGCTGCCGACATTCTAGCATTGGTCATCCATTATCCGATGCCGCTGGAGATGCGTGCGCGCGCTGAGGGTCTGCTCTCCGACCTGGAGATCGTGGTCTGCCCACGTGTCCTTCGGGATGCGCGGGCAAAAGCGCTCACGATGACGCTGGACGACATCATCGCCCAGCGTCTTGAAAACGCGGAATAGCCGCTAGGATTATGCTTTATGCTTTGGTGGCTGCCTGCATGAGCAGCACCAACCGATCCGCCATCGACGCCGGATCGGGATGCAAGCCTTCCTGAAGCAGAGCGGTCTCGAAAATCTGCTCAATGACCGCGTCAGTCAGCTCTGCGTCAGCATTGGACGCGATCAGGCTGCTGAGGTTGTGGATCAGCGGATGGCGCAGGTTGAGTTCCAGGGTTTTGACCGGCAGCGCGACTTCGCGGTCAAGCAGGCGGTTCACGCGGTACATCTGCCGCGCTGCGCCCGTTTCATCGCTGACCAGACGCGCCGGACTTCCCACCAGAGTCTTGCTCTCCCTGACGCCCGCGACTCGCTCCCCCAGCAGCGCGGCAAAGCGCGCGCGGACGCTTTCAAATGAGGCTTCGGGCAGCGGCTCAGCGCTCGGCTGCTCGTCGGGCTGCTTGCCGATGCCGGAGAGGTCGATGTCCGCTTCATCGACGCTGCGCAGCTTGTGACCGTCAAATTCCGTCAAGCCCATGAGCAGGATCGGATCGACCGGATCGGTTAGATACAAGACTTCGATCTCGCGCTGACGAAAAGCGTCAAGATGTGGGCTGCGGGTTGCGCTGGCGAAGTCATCCGCAAGGACGTAGTAGATCTCTTCCTGGTTTAGGGCGCGGCGATCCACATACTCGCTCAGCGAAACCCAGTCGTCGGGCGTCTGACTGCGCGTGCTGGCGAAATAGAGCAGCGGCTCGATGTCGGCGCGGTCAGCGGGGCTGATGGCGGGAGCCTGCTTGATGAAGCGCGCATAGGTCTTGTAGATCGGCTTGTATTCTTCCGGCTTGGACTTGGCGAGCCGCTTCAGCTCATTCAGGATGCGCCCGGTGATCGTCTTCTTGAGGGTTGCCATCAGCCGAGTCGCCTGGACGGTCTCGCGGCTGACACTCAGCGGCAGGTCTTCGCTGTCCACGACGCCCTGAATGAACTGCAAATAGTCAGGCAGCAGGTCGGTGGTGTATTCCTGAATCAGGACTTTGCGCGCATACAGCTTGAGACCGGGCTGCTTGCGCGGACTGAACACATTGCGCTCCGGGCTGGCGGGGATGTACAGAAGCGCGTAGAACTGGATCGGCGAGTCGATGCGCAGATGCAGGCGCAAGAGCGGCTTTTCAAAATCGAGCGTGTACAAACGGTAGAACTCCTCGTACTGCTCGTCGGTCAGTTCCTTTGGGTCTTGACGCCAAATGGCGATCTGGCGGTTGGTTGGGGTTTCCTCATCGCCGACATAGATCGGGAAGGCGATATAGTCCGAGTGGCGCTTGACGATCTCTTTCAGGCGATAAGTTTGCAGGAATTCCTTCGCGTCTTCTTTCAGATGAAGGATGATGTCTGTACCGCGCGAGTCGCGTTCAGCGGGTTCAACGGTGAAGGTGTCGCCGCCGTCGGATGACCAGGCGTAGGCAGTATCTTCAGGATGATATGACCGCGAAACAACGCGCACCCGATCTGCGACCATGAAGACCGAATAGAAGCCGACGCCAAACTGCCCGATGACATTCTGCGCTGCGCTGCCGGCAGATTGGTTGGCTTTGATCGCCTCGACGAAGGCTTTTGCGCCGCTGCGCGCGATCACGCCGAGGTTATTGACCAGCTCATCCCGCGTCATGCCGATGCCGCTGTCGCTGACTGTCAGTGTGCCAGCGGATTCATCGGCTTTGACTTCGATATACAATTCCGCGCCGGCATCGAGCATATTCGGATTGGTGAGCGCTTCAAACTGAGCGCGATGAAGCGCGTCTGAGGCGTTGGAGATCAGCTCTCGCAGAAAGATCTCGCGATCGGTGTACAGGGAATGCACGAGAATATTCAAAAGCTGCTTGATTTCCGCCTGAAAGGGGTGATTTTCGGCAGTCATGATCGACACTCCTGGAAACATGCGGCTGAATCGGGATCGTTTTTAGCATATCTTTGTAAGAATTGGATCAGTGAAAACGCGTCAGTTGGGCTTGCAGTTATATAGAATGGTCTATATAATCCAGATCGGGAAGGGACACTCAAGATGACGTCAGCGCGGGATCAGATCGTCGAAACAACATGCGCCCTGATTGAAGTACAGGGATATCACGCGACTGGGCTGAGTCAGATCATCAGCGAAAGCGGCAGTCCGAAGGGGTCGCTGTATCATTATTTCCCCGGCGGCAAAGAAGCCCTGGTGACGGAGGCGCTTCAGCGCGCAGGCGATGTGATCGAGGCGCGGATACGGGCAGGCTTGACGGACAGCGATGATCCTGCTCAGGCAGTGCGCGGATTTCTCTACGGGCTGGCATATCACGTCGCAGCGTCGGATTTTCAGCGCGGCGGACCTATCACGACGGTGGCTTTGGAGACGGCATCGACGAGCGAGCGACTGCGCGAGACGTGTCTGGCGATCTATGAGCGCTGGCGCGGGGCATTTCGGGAAAAGCTGGTGTCCAGTGGGATCGAGCGCCAACGTGCCGAGCGGCTGTCGATGCTGATTCTGGCGAGCATCGAGGGCGGGATCATCCTGAGCCGAACGCGGCGGGACTCTCAGCTTATACGGGAGATCGGTGACGAGCTGGCGAGTCTGATCAGCTCGAACAGGTGAGTTATTGGCGCTCGATGCGCCCTTTTTTTCGGTCGTGCTTATATAGACTGGTCTACTCAAGGAGAACAAACATGAAACTGGTGGTTTTCGGGGCGAGTGGTCGGACGGGTCTGCCGCTGGTGCAGCAGGCGCTCGACGCGGGGCATGAAGTCGTGGCATTCGTCCGCAATCCGAGCAAAATGCCGATTCAGCATGAGCGTCTGACGTTGGTGCAGGGCGATGCACTGAACGCAGACGACGTAGAACGCGCTGTCATCGGGGGCGATGTGGTGCTGAATGTGCTTGGACATGCCAAGAACACGCCGCGCAACCTGATGACCGTTTCCGCTCAGCACATTGTGGCGGCGATGAAGAAACATGGCGTCAAGCGTCTCATCACGCTGACTGGGGCAGGCGTCAGCGCGCCGGAAGATCAACCCAAGCTGCTCAATCATGTCATCAAATTCCTGCTCAGGACGATCTCGCCAGCGGTATTGGCGGACTCAGAGCGCTATGCAGAGGTCGTGAAGTCAAGCGGGTTGGAATGGGTGATTGTGCGTAGTCCGATGCTGACGGAGGGAGCGCGGACGGGCAGCTATCGCGTTGGCTGGGTTGGCGTGAACACGGGAGCCCGAATCAGTCGTGCGGATGTGGCAGATTTCATGCTGACGCTGGCTCAGAATGGTGAAAAGTATCTGCACAAGATGCCGATGGTGAGCGCGTGAAATGGGCGACCTAAACAGCCGCCCTTTTTTGATCAGCGGCAGGTGATCTGCGCTGCGGCGGTCAGATTGCCGCGCGCCAGGCTGGTGATGACGTGCGCGCTGATCGTCAGGACGCCGGGCGTGCGCCCAGCGCGGACGTAGAGCGCAGCCTGCCCACCGACCATCGGGAATGGATTCTCCCCGATTAGCGTGCCGTTGCCCTCCAGCGTGAGCGCGACGGCGGCGGTGGCATACGGCAGACGATTGCCGTACTTGTCCGCCAGCTTGATCACCACGCGGGTCATGTCGATAGCGTCCGCCTGAAGGACTTCATCATCGGGGATGAGCATGAGCTGCGCGGGCAGTCCATCGGCGGCGATCCGATGTTCGGCGGCGGGTTCGCCGTTCATCCAGCCGACCACGCGCAAATCCTGATAGTGGACTCCCCACAGCCGGATCAAGCTGAGGTTCGGGACGCGGAACGGCGGGTGCGGCAGATTGGGGAAAGTCTCGCGGTCGGGCTGATAGCGCCCCTCCAGCTCATCGCCGATGTAGACTTCGATCTCGTCGCAGTTGCTGAAAACCCACAGCGGATCGTTGCCTCCCTCGTCGCGGTCGCCCTGCGTCCAGAAGGTGGCGGCGCGCACAAACGGGGTCTTGAGTCCCTGGCTGGCGTAAAAATCGGCGGCGAACTTGGGCAGGCGGAAAATATCGCTGACGCCGTGATAGCAGATGCGGTCGCCGGAGCCAAGCTCACGGTGGGTGTTGTAATCGAACGCGCACCAGCCAATCGCCCCGCTGACTCCCGGAACGGCGAGCGCGCGATCCTGAATGCGGGCGTGGCGCAGGGCATGTTCGATCTGCCTAAGTTCGTTGTCCCAGGTCTTGGTCGGGAACATATGCCCGCTGAACTCGGTCACTAAATACGGCGTCACCACTGGATCGATGATCGTGTTGGAAAAGTCGTTATAGGTGAACACGTCTTCGAGCTTGCGGCTGGTGGTGAAGTTGCGGACGCCGCCCGTCTGACGAGTCGGGTCGAGCCGGTGGGCGAGATTGTTGGTGGCGCTGTAGAGCGCGTCGTCGTCGGGGGACTCGTTGATGCGGACGCCCCAGAGGATGATCGAAGGATGGTTGCGGTCACGGGTGATCATCGCCTCGACATCGCGCAGCACGAGCGCTTTCCAGTCGCTGTCGCCGATGAACTGCCAGCCGGGGATTTCCTCAAAAACCAGCAAGCCGATCTCATCGCAGCGATTCAGAAAATGCGGTGACTGCGGATAGTGCGACGTGCGAACGAGGTTGACGCCGAGTTCGTCTTTGAGGATGTCGGCGTCTCTGCGCTGGAGCCGGGCAGGCGCTGCGCCGCCGATGTAGGGATAGGTCTGATGACGGTTGAGTCCGCGCAGCGGGAAGCGCTCGCCGTTGAGATAGAAGCCGTCATCCTTGAAAACAGCGTCGCGGAAGCCGACGCGCGTCCAGGCATGATCGAGCAGCGTCTGACCGCCGTAGAGATAGACGTTGAGCGTGTACAGCTTGGGCTGATCGGGCGTCCAGAGCTGGATATCGTGCAGCGGCGGCATTTCGACCGTCGCGTTGTAGTCGCCGCCGGCGGGCAGGAAGATCAGCGTCTCATACTGGAAGCCGTGTTCATCGCCATCGAGCGTGACGCGCAGGCGGCATTCCCGAATCTCCCCGCGCAGATTGCGCAGCCGCAGATCGACATCGAGCGCCGGCCGCGTCAGGACATGTTTAGGCTTGGCGAAGATGCCATCGATGTGCGCAGGTTCGACTAGGCGCAGCCGGACATCCCGATAGATACCGCCGAACGTGAGGTAATCGACGACATAGCCATTCGGCGGGATGTCAGGGCGCTCGGTCGAGTCGAGTTCGATCTGGATGGTGTTCTCGGCGTTTTCGTGCAGAAACGGCGTCAGATCGAATGAAAACGGGACATAGCCGCCAGCATGTTCGCCGAGGCGGTGTCCGTTGAGCCAGACGGTCACAGCGGTCATCGCGCCGTCGAAGTCGAGGGAGACGAAGCGTCCGGCGCGGGCTTCGGGGAGATGGAAATGCTTGCGATAGGTCGAGATGAACTGATAGTCGGCGTTGTCGAAATTGTGATGCGGCAGCAGGATGTTGGTATGTGGGATGGTGACCGGATCGAACAGGGAGTCGTCGGCATCCAGCGGCAGCGGGCGCGCCGCGAACAGCCAACCGTGATTGAAGTCGTGCAGCGTGCGCATGAAGTGGTTTCCTCCGGGCGGGGATGCCCCAAATCTTCGCAAGAGTCAGACCAGCTCTGCACCTGCGGACGCCTGGGTGATGTAAATCTGCGGCACAAGCTGGGCAGCGGATCGATAAGCGGCGGCGACATCGGCGGCGAACGAGTCGGCAGTATCGGCGCGGATCAGCGCGACCGCGCAGCCACCGAAGCCGCCGCCTGTCATCCGAGCGCCACAGCAGGCGGCGTGCGCCTGCGCGATCTCGACCATCGTATCGAGTTCGGCGCGCGAGATTTCGAAGTCGTCGCGCATACTGATGTGGCTGGCGTTCATCAAAGCGCCGAGTTCGTCCGCGTCCCCGGCGCGCATGGCGGCGGCGGCTTGCAGCGTCCGCGCATTTTCGGTGACAACATGGCGGGCGCGGCGGGCGACCAGCGGATCGAGTCGGTCGATCTCGCGCATCAGGCGGGCGGGATCGAGATCGCGCAGCGCCTTGACGCCGAAGGTGCGGGCGGCATCGTCGCACTGCTGACGGCGCTCGTTGTATTTGCTCCCCGTGGCAAGCTCGCGGCGCGTGGCGGTGTCGAGGATGGCGACGGCAGTGCCAGCCGGGAAGGGGACGGCTTCGAGCGTCAGATGGCGGCAGTCGATCAGGACAGCGCGCCCTTCGACTCCGGCAGCCGAGATCATCTGATCCATGATCCCGGAATTGACCCCGATCCACTGATTTTCAGCGCGCTGGCACAGCTTCGCCATGCGCGCCGCCTCCCAGGGGATGTCGGATGCGGCGGCGAAGGCGCGAGCGGCGGCGACTTCGATGGCGGCGGACGAGGACAAGCCCGCGCCCATCGGCACATCGCCCATGATCACGCCCTCCCACCCGCGCAGGGTCAGCCCAGCTTCCCGCATCGCCCAGGCGACGCCTTTCACATATTCCGCCCACAGGCTGTCACGTTTGACAATCCCGGACAGGGAAAACTCAACCGAGTCGTCAAAGTCAATCGAGATCACGGAGACAGTGCCATCGTTGCGCGGTCGCAGCGCGATCCAGACCGCATGTTGGATCGCCAGCGGAAGGACGAAGCCATCATTGTAATCGGTATGTTCCCCGATCAGGTTGACACGACCGGGCGCGCGGACGATCAGCTTGGGATCATCGCCGAAGCGGGCGGCAAATTCCTGAGTGAGGCGTTCGCGTGAGATCATGTCGGACTCTGCTCTGTGTAGTGAATCTCGGGTAAATCGCGCAGGCGCGCGGCGGCTTGTTCGGGCGTGAGATCGCGCTGCGCTTCTGCCAGCATCTCGTAGCCGACCATGAACTTGCGCACCGTCGCAGAGCGCAGCAGCGGCGGGTAGAAATGCGCGTGTAACTGCCAGTGCGTGTAATCGTCTGGCTCAGTGGGCGCGCCGTGCCAGCCCATCGAATAGGGAAACGAAGTCTCAAAAAGATTATCGTAGCGGATCGTGAGCTGTTTGAGCGCGTCGGCGAGGGCCTCGCGCTGGTCTGGGTCGAGATCGGGCAGGCGCAGGACATGTTGGCGCGGCATGAGCAGCGTCTCGAAGGGCCAGACCGCCCAATACGGGACGACAACGAGCCACTCCGCGTTTTCGACGACGATCCGCTCACGGCGGCGCGCTTCCTCCAGCGTATATTCGATCAGCAGCGGGACGCCGCGCGCCTGATAGTAAGCCCGCTGCTGACGATCTTCGGCGGCGGCTTCGTTGGGGATGAAGTCGGATGCCCAGATTTGCCCGTGCGGATGCGGATTGGATGCGCCCATCGCCGCGCCTTTGTTCTCAAAGACCTGCACCCAGCGGTAAGACGCGCCGAGATCGGTCACCTGCTCCGCCCAGACATCGATCACGCGGCGAATGTCGCTACGCTCCATCAGTGGCAGCGTCAGATCATGGCGCGGCGAAAAGCAGATCACGCGGCTGGTTCCGCGCGCGCTGTGATAGGAAAACAGGGGATGCGCCGCCCTACCTTCAGGGGTGTCGGGCAGCAGCGCGGCGAAGTCGTTGGTGAAAATGAAGGTGCTGTCGTAGTCAGGATTGCGTTCGCCACTGGCGCGGACGTTGCCGGGGCAGAGATAGCATGTGGGATCATAGCGCGGGCGCTGTTCGTCGGCGGCGCGCTCGACCTGCCCCTGCCAAGGGCGCTTGGTGCGATGTGGAGAGACTAGGACATATTCGCCGGTGAGCGGATTCAAGCGGCGGTGCGGATGATCGATAGGGTTAAAAACCAATGGATGCCTCTCTTGCACTTCAGATAAGGGTAAAGCTCTGTTTTTTATTTAATTATACCGCGTTCGCCCGAAATTACAGCGCCATCACCAGGGCATGGGCGGCGGCATGAAGGGGCTGATCGAGGGTGGCGATGAACTGCGCTGAAACCGTTGACCAGAGGTAGGTCAGCAGGTCGGCGCGTCCGACGATGCGCGTGTTGGGAAAGAGCCGGGGGCTGAAATCGCGGCGGTACTGAAAGGCGGGCGGGCTTTGCAGCGGCGCGGGATCGAGGACGACCGCGAAATCCGCGAGCAGACCGAGATTGGCGTTTTCATTCGCGAGCTGCTGGAGCTTGCGCGTGATCGCGCCGTAGCGACCGGGCTCGCGCATCAGCAGCAGGACACCGCGCTGAGTCAGTCCGACAGCAGGCAGTGGAAATTCGAGGGCATAGGCGATGGCGTCCGTCCAGGGAAGGCGCTCGCCGCGCTGATAGCCAGCGGACTCCAGTTCGAGCAGGAGCAGCGCGCCAAGCTGCGCGGCGGACATGCGCTCGATCTCGGCGGTGACACGCTTTTTGAGTTCGTTCATGGCGGATTTCAGCGCGCCCTTATCGGCGATGGGGAGCAGATCGGCGGTCAGCGCCGCGATCATGCCAGGATAGTCGATGCGCACATCCGCCTCCATGTCCAGATCGGGGTGAAACTCCGCCATCAGGATGCGCTGCATGTCGAGCCAGGCGGGACCATGCGCGCGCAGAGTGTCAATGGTGCGGTTGAGGACGGTGGGGAGATCGCCTTCAGCACTGACTTCGATGATCGCTTCGCCGCGCGCCCTGAGAAAGGCGATCGCTTCATCATAACGGGTGCGCATGGCGGCAAGGCTGCTGTCGAACAGTTCGCGGTCGCCGGCGCGCGCGCGGATGCGCTCATAGCAGGTCTGCGGGCTGGCGGCGAGAAACAGCGTCAGGTCAGGGCGGCGCGCGGCGGCATTAAGCGCCAGCACCGCTTCCATTGACTGCGACGCAGAGGACTGATAGACCAGTGACGACAGATAATAGCGGTCGCAGATGACCACGCGCGCGCCCTCGGCGTCGAGAAACGGCTGAATCGCGCGCTCATTGTGATCGACGCGGTTGAGCGCATACGCCAGCGCCAGCGCCCGCGAGGAGGTCTTAATGCGCTGAGTGAGCGCCTGCCGGATGAATAAGCCGGCAGCGGAGGGGTCGTGCGGTTCGAAGGTCAGCAAAACGCGCTCGCCTATCGTCGTGCGCAGCATCCGCGCCAGATGGCGCGAAACCTCGCTTTTACCCGTGCCATCGAGACCTTCGATGACGAGGAAGAAATGCTGTGAAGCCGACATAAAGACTCACCCTAGAGACGCGGATCACCCACATGATAGCGCGAAGCGCAGGTGATCGCACGGAAACAGTATGGAAACTATTAGAAAAGTTGAGTTAGAAGTGTGGTATATTTAAGCCGATGATAAAACCCCACGAATCATTCGCCCAGCGAGAAAGGAGTGATGACGCCTGCGCGAAGCAGCGCGGGACGTTTGCCCCATGAAGAAACTGACTGGGATCACCGAGGAACAGCTTTACGGCTATCTGCTGATGGAATTCCTGGAAGACCATCCGGACATTCCGCTGAAAAACACGCTGGTTCTGCAGCGGCTGACAGGACTCAACAGCGAACAGTTCAATATGGCATGGGATTGGCTGGTGAAAAACAGCATCCTGGAATTCGGCGATACGCCTGACGACTTTGTCCAATAGCGCCACCCAAGATCATTGTGAGCGCCGCTCTTAAGGCGGCGCTCACGACAAGAACAAGCTGCTCAGGAAGCCGAGTCTCCACAGTCACGGGCTAGAATCGTGACCACTTATTCCCGTTCCTACTTTCTATCAATCGTACACGGGAATGGCTCAAAACGATATTTCAGACCGCTTTTTCTTTTGTAATACAGCCGCTGATGCATGAAAGCAGGGGCAGACCTAGCGGTGTGCTGAAGGGCGGCTGACTTGCGCCGGGCGCGCGGTGGATCGCAGACGAAAAACAGCCCTCAAAACGCGCAGTGTCACAATCTGCTTGGCTGGCAGTTAAAACTCTACCAGATTGTCACTGTCCTTGACAAGACAAACGGCTTATCTTAAGATTGAGATTGTTATCATATTTGAGAACAATCAATGAGACGGTTTGAGCTGCTCAATCATCGTGTACGCCTGCGTATCGTCTTGGCACTTTACGGGCGTCGGCTGACGACGAACCAAGTTGCCGCGATGCTGAGGGATGTGCCTAAGGCGTCTCTGTATCGGCATATCAACCGACTTTTGCAGGGAGGTGTGCTTGAAGTTGTCGAAACACACATGGTCAAGGGAATTGAAGAACGGACGCTAACCACTGTGAAATCGGAATTACACTTGAGCAAGGAGGACTTGACAAACACGATTGAGATTGATGAATTTGCCGATTTTGTCAGCACTTACGGGACGATAGCCGCCAATGATGCAGCCGCTGCGATTGCATCAAGTTCACGGCTTGATGTTGATCAGATTCTGTTCCGCGACTACGAGATTGCCGCTACCGATGAAGAATTTGCCGCTTTACGACACAAACTCTCCACACTTCTGGATGAAGCCGAACAGCTCCCGCTAACAGCCGAACGTAAAGCACGCCGGCTGTTCATCTTGTCGTATCTCATTACGTAACATAATCACGTGACCATAAAGAGGCAGAACAATTCCATGAACACGCTGACCTTACGCAAGACGCTGCAAGTCGTCATGATGAGCTGGTTCGTGTTGTCTGCGGCAGCCGCTGTGAGCCACGCTCAGGCCGCCGCTGAGTTCACGCCCACTGATTGTCCAGAAATGTTTGCCGAACTCCCGCTGACGTTGGAGTGCGGTCTTGTGGCTGTCCCGCTGGAGCATGACGATCCGCAGCGTGCTGCGATCTCGCTAGCCGTCTTCCGCGCGCGCTCGACGAGTGATGCTCCGCTGCCTGATCCGCTGGTGATGCTGCAGGGCGGTCCGGGCGGCTCAGTCAATACGCTCTTGGTCGCTTCTGCAGCCGGCTTGACAAACATCTTGGCTGAACGCGATTTAGTGTTCATCGAGCAGCGCGGCAATCTTTACAGCAGCCCGTCTCTCACCTGCTCAACCTACAGCGAAATGATGTTGGCAAGCTTGGCGAAGACGGACACATCCGAGCAGATGATGCGCCAGCGCGAAGTGGTTGAAAGCTGCTTGAGTGAGTTTGACGCCGCTGGAATCGATCTGGCGGCGTTCGACAGCTATGAGAACGCCCGTGACATCCCTATGGTCGTGATTGACGCTTTGGGCTACAGCAGCTACAACCTCTATGGCGTGTCCTATGGTTCGCTGCTCGCTCAGCACGTGATGGAGCTTGATCCGCGCGGCTTGCGCAGCGTCATCCTGGACGCCGTTGTCCCGCGCGATCAGGATTTTGACCAACTGACAGTGGAGCATGGCTGGCGTGCCTTCAAGCGGCTGGCTGACGCCTGCGCTGCTGATGCGACCTGCGCCGCAAATAACCCCGATCTGGAGACGACGCTGCTCAGCCTGCTTGAACGCTTGAGCGCCGAGCCGATCAACATGACCGTCACAAACCCCGACTCAGGGGAGATGGTCGACATCAAGTTTGACGACAGCCTTCTCGCGCAGGTCGTCTTCAGCACGATGTACGATACTTTGGCTCTGACCAAACTGCCCAGTCAGATTACCATGGCGGAGCGCGGTGACTTTTCTTGGGCGGCGGACATGGTGGTTGCGCTGCTTCAACCCGATTTCGGCGTCGGTCTGAACTGGGCGGTGATCTGCTCTGAGCGCAGTTACGCTGGCTCGCAGCCGATCATCAGCGCTGACGTCCCGCTCGCCTTTGCCCAAGCGATGCTGGAAGGCATTGACAATACCGAATTATGTTCGCTGGTCAATCTGCCGCTCATCCCATCCGAGGGCAATACGCCGACTGACGTGGATATCCCAACGCTGTTGATGAGCGGTGAGTACGACCCGATCACGCCAGCTGACTACGGAAGGCGTGTGGCTGAGACACTACCGCAATCGGTTCATGTGGAGTTTCCGGGCATCGCTCATGGTGCGATCGTGAGCGGCACTTGTCCAGCGTCAATTGCGGCAGCTTTTCTGAACAACCCAACGGCAGAGCTGGATTTGTCCTGTGTCGAGGCGATGGGACTGCGCTTTGCCGCGGACTTCGCGCTGACTGAGCGCACGGTCGGCACAGTGACACTGCTCGTGCCAGCCGAATGGACAGAGGTTGAACCCGGCGCTTTCACCGACATGATGAGCAACTTTATGTTGGTGCAAGAGGATGAAGGGCGTGTGCTGGAGCAGCAAATCGGCGGGCTGACTGAAGGTCTGGACGAGCAGCAGTTGGGCAAGCCTGATCAGCACATGTTTAACCAATACACATGGACAATCTACAGGATTCGCCTGGAGAGCCAGGGCATTGTCATTTTCGCGGCTGGCACAGAGACCGACACACGCACCTACCTCGTGCTGATACAAGGTGATCTGGGCAGCGCGCCGCAGTTGGAAGAGAGCCTGCTCATGCCTGTTCTCGCGTCATTCCGTGCTGAGTAGCCGCATGATCCGAGCTGTGCGGACAGCTCATTCGGACTGACGCATGAGAAACATGTAGCAGAGCGAATATCGCAGCATGGTTGAAGGCAGTTCCGAGACGTTCCAGAGTCGGACTGCCTTCAATCAGTCTTGTCGTCGTCATTCGTCAGATATAATGGCTGTAAATCGCGTTAGCCATCGGGTGTTTGAGAGTCAGTGCGGTGCGCTGGACATCAGGTCGCTGGCGCGAGCAAGCATATGCAGTTCACCAGCGGCGACGCTGTCAGCTCTTGTGCTGCTTAAGCGGGCTTCTTCACCCCGCCACCAGCCAGCCTGTTTCCCAAGTGATCCCGACATACGCGCCGCGCGGCGGCGCATCGATTGCCCCTGCTTTGGCGCGCAGCACGCCGTGCGCTGTCTCGATGCTCACCTCATGCGCCTCGCCGAGGAACTGGCGGCGCAGGACTGTCCCATCAAGCCAGCCTGCACCCGCCTCGTGGAGGCGCACTTGTTCCGGGCGCACCACTAGCAGCGGCTTATCTGGTGTTCGGTCGAGAGCGTGTGCGGCATGGATCGGCGCATCAACCCCTGGTAGGGCAATCTGTGCCATGCCCGCCGACCAGCCGCTCACCTGACATGGCAGCATGTTTGCCGCGCCGATGAATTCGGCGATGAAACGCTGTGTTGGGCGGTGATACACCTCGGCGGGCGTGCCAATCTGAAGCGCCGCGCCCTGCTGCATGATCACCACCCGGTCGGACATGGCGAGCGCCTCCGCCTGATCGTGCGTGACATAGACTATCGTCACCCCAGTACGGCGGTGCAGGTCAATCAGTTCGCCGCGCATCGCCTCGCGCAGTTGGGCGTCGAGATTGCTCAGCGGTTCGTCGAGCAGCAGCACGCGCGGCTCTGCGATGAGCGCGCGTGCCAGCGCCACCCGCTGCTGCTGCCCGCCTGAAAGCTGGCTGGGAAAGCGCTTGGCAAAACCGCCCAAGCCGACCAGCTCCAGCATGGCATCAACGCGGCGGTCGATCTCAGCGCGCGGCGTGCGGCGCAGTTTGAGCGGATAGGCAACGTTAGCAGCGACGGTCATGTGGGGCCAGACCGCGTAAGACTGGAAGACCATGCCCATGCCGCGCGCCTCTGGCGGGACGCACGCGCCGTTCGCCGCGTTCGCCAGCACCTGCCCATCCAGCCGAATCAGCCCGCCCGTCGGCTTGACGAAGCCGGCGATCATCCGCAGCGTGGTCGTCTTACCGCAGCCGGACGGGCCGAGCAGCGTGACGAATTCCCCGCGCGCGATGTGCAAGGTCAGCGCGCGCACGGCAGGGACGTGACTATCGTCATAGGCTTTTTCCAGCTGGTGCAGTTCGAGCAGTGCCATCATCATCACCTGTCTTGGTCGTCAAATCAGCAGCCGACCGCCCGTCAATCGACTGAGCAGGAGGCTGAGCAGCAGCACGCTGATTGTCACGCTGAATGCCAGCGCCGCGGTTGGGTTAAAGCGCCCTTCCTGATATAAGCCAAATACCACCTGCCCAATCGTCTCGTTGCCCACCGAAAAGAGCAGCGCCGAGAGCGTCAGCTCGGTCAGCGCTGGCATGAAAGCGAGAAACCACCCAGCGACGATGCTGGCGCGCACCAGCGGTACGACCACATCGCGGAAGGCGCGCAGCGGCGATGCGCCAGCGCTGCGCGCCGCCTCCTCCAGCGCCGGGTCAATATTGGTCAGCGCGCCCGTCACCGCGCGCAGCCCGAACGCCAGGAACGATGCAACATACGCCAGCAGCAGCAGCCAGATGGTGTTATACAGGCTGATCCCCAGCACCGGGCGAATGAACGCTAGGATGAACGCCAGCGCCGTCACTGTGCCGGGCAGGGCATACGGCGTCATGACCAGCACCTCCAGCAGCCGACGCCCAGGCAGGCGCGTGCGCACCGTCACCCAGGCGATCACCACTGACAGCAGCGCCACTACCGATGCTGCGCTGAACGCCAGCATCAGGCTGTTGAAGAAGGCGCGTGGCACTTTGGGGATGCCGAAAAAGAGCGTTTGGTAATGAGTCAGCGTCGCATTGGCGGCGGTCAAGCGGACGCCGGGCGCGGGAGTAATGGAGGTGGCGAAAATAGCGAGCAGGGGCGCGATCACCGCCGCTAACGTTATCAGTGCCAGGAACATGGCGGCAGCGTATTTCCATACGCCCAGGTCGAGCAGCAGCGCCTGATCGCTCTTGCCGGTGACAATGGCAGCAGTGCGCCCCGTCCCTAAGCGCTGGAGCAGCAGCAGCGGCACAATGCTGATCAGCACTAACTGCATCGACATGGCGGCGGCGATTTGCAGGTTGTTGGGCAGGTCGAAATTGAGGATGACGACATAGATTTCGTTGGTCAGGGTAAAGAAACGCGCTGGGAAGCCGATCACTGCCGGGATACCAAAATTCGCCAGCGCCGCCATGAAGATGAGCAGCGCTGCCGCTGCCATATTGGGCAGCAGCAGCGGCAGGGTGATGTCGCGCAGCACGCGCAGCGCCGATGCCCCGCTGATGCGCGCCGCTTCTTCCAACGCGCTGCTGATCTGGCGCATCGGACCGAGCATGACCAAATAGGCGATTGGGTAGCTGTACAGCGTCATCACCAGGATCGTGCCTGCCTGCCCGTAAATGACGAACAGCGGCGTCCGTGTTCCGGTGATGTCCATCCAAAAACGATTAATGTAGCCCACCGGACTGAGCAGGTATACCCAGGCAATCGCCCCAATGAACGGGGGTATGAGATACGGCACGATCAGCAGCACCCGCCACACTGCTTTAAGCGGCACGTCCACCCGCCCGATCAGCCATGCCAGCGCCACGCCCAGCGCCGTAGCGCACACTGTCGTTATCAGCGCAACACTGAGCGTGTTCCAGATCACCGCGCTACCGCGTTGATCGAACAAGTAGAGGTAATTCTCAATGCCAAAGCGCCCGTTTACCGTCAGGCTGTTCTGGATAAGCGCCGCAGAGGGGTAGACCACTAACGCGACTAGCACCAGCAGCAGCAGCCCGAATAACAGGATGAGCGGCGAGGGACGCCGTGAGTGAGCTGTGTTCATGCGCATGTGTTCTGAATCATACAGCGTCGGGGGCGGTACACGCTGCACTGCCCCGACGCCTGTCGATATTACTTAGTTATTTTGAAGATGGGCTGCTTACGACGCAGGCGCGCCGAACAGCGCCTCAAATTCAGCGCGCAGCGTGTCGCGGTTGGCACGAATGTATTCCAGATCAGGCACGATGATCGTCACGCCTGGCAGCACGCCCGTCACATCTTCAGCTGTCACGTCAAACTCCGGCATCCCTTCGGGCAGGTCGATGCCCGGCACGACCGGGATGTAGTTCTGCGCCACGAACAAGTTCTGCGCCGCCTCGGTATACAGGAAATCGATGAACGCTTGGGCAGCAGCCAGATTTTGCGTGCTGTTGAAGATGCCAATCGGCGTTGGCACGAGCATCGCGCCTTCAACCGGGTAAACATAAGCGACGGGCGATCCCTGTTTGGCGGCATTGCGAGCCATAAAATCGACCAACTGCCCGATGGCATACTCGCCGCTGGCGATCTTTTCGGCGACTGCGCCGTTAGCGCGCTCTACCACAATCCCATTGGCGTTCAGCCCGTTGTAGAAATCAATGCCGAATTCTTCACGATTCATGAACGTGCCGAATTGATTGAATGCTGCGCCGGAGATCAGCGCGCTGGGCATTGTCACGCGACCTTGGTAGGCTGGATCGAGCATGTCTGCCCAGCTTGTCGGCGCCTCTTCAACCAGTTCGGTGTTATAAGCGACGACATTGAAGATCAAACGGACTTCATGATACAGCCCATTCTCATACGTGAACATGTCGTCCACTTTGTCGGCGCCCGTGGGGATATATTCGACCAGCAGGTTATCTTCCGCCAGGCGCGAGAAGTAGTCGATATCGGCGAACCACAGCAGATCGGCGCCGATTGCCCCGGCTTCACGCTCTGCTTGAAGGCGCGCCAGCACCTCGCCCGACCCGGCGCGGAAAATATTAACCGTCACATTCGGATACGACTCGTTGAACAGCGCGACCATCTCGTTCACCTGAGCCTCGGACTCCGAGGTGTAGAGCGTGATCGTCCCGCTCGGCTCGCTCTGTGCCATACCCACAACAAATGGGGCGCACACCATCGCTAACAGCACCAAAACCCAAGCCATGCGCTTCAAGAGAGTTACTCCTCACACTGCTCAATGGACACCTGATCATGTCGTCTGCAAAGTAGACGTATGACAAGCTTAGCCAGGCGGTGTTAAGTCAGCTCGTCAGCTTGTTTAAGTGCCTTTTACATCTATATGGGTGAAAGATGAAAAACAGAGCGCAGTGGGCGCACGTCAAATCGAGGTTGAAGGCTGCGCTGCGCTCTATCTCGCTGCCCATGGGAGCCAGCTTGAATGTCAGTCATGACGATGCGGGCGATCCTCTGCGATGTTCGCTCACATCGTCATTATTTATAATTTGCAGCCAGACCTCAGCTGAAGTATGACTCCGGTGGGACTCGAACCCACAACCGATTGATTAAGAGTCAACTGCTCTGCCAATTGAGCTACGGAGCCATTTTTTATTATATTCACTGAAAGCGCTCCGTCAAGGCAAAACACTCATGACACACTGACCTGCTCAGTGTATTATTTCCTATTCAGTAAGACACAGCGTCACGGAGAGGTCGTTTGACTGCACAAGCTGCCATCCAGGGTTTAACCTCTGCCGAAGTCGCAGAGCGCGTCGCGCGCGGCGAGACCAATGCTTTCAAAGCCCGCGTCGGGCGCACTTATTGGGACATCATCCGCGAAAACGTCTTCAATTTGTTCAATGTTGTGCTTGGCACGCTGCTGATCATCGTCCTGTTTTTCGGCGATTACGCGACGGTGGTTTTCGCAGGGTTCGCAGTGGTGACCAATTCGGTGCTGGGCATGGTGCAGGAGATCGACGCCAAGCGCAAGCTGGATCGGCTGGCGGCGCTGGCTGCCAGCACGATCAAAGTGTATCGGGATGGGACGCTGGCGCATCTGGCGGTGGAGGACATCGTCAAGGACGATGTCATCCCGATTGAGCCTGGAGATCGACTGGTGGTCGATGGTAGGGTGCTGGTGAGCGATGCGCTGGAGATGGACGAGTCGCAGCTCACGGGCGAGTCGGATGCGACTCTCAAGGATGTCGGGAGCGCGGTCTATTCGGGATCGTTCTGTATCGCTGGCAGCGGCGTCATGGTGGCGACAACGGTCGGCGCGCAGAGCCGACTAAACCGGCTGTCGAGCGTCGCCAAAGCCTATAAGCGCGTGTTCACGCCAACGCAGCAGCGCTTGAACACGGTTGTGCAGGTGGCGGTGCTGGTGATGGCGATCTGCACGCCGATGATTTTTGTATCGGGTTATTTGGCGCGGCGCGAACTGTTCCATCTGGAGACCTTTCGCAATGCCGTGGTGTTTGTGACCAGTCTTGTGCCGCAGGGATTGGTGCTGGCAGCGACATTATCGCTGACGATTGGGGCGCTCATTATCAGTCGGCTGCAAACGCTGGTGCAGCGCATCAATGCAGTCGAGTCAATGGCAAACGTGAGCGTCTTGTGCTTTGACAAGACCGGGACGCTGACCAAAAATCAACTGTCGGTGCGCCAGATCATCCCGCTGAATGGGCTGGATGAGCGCGGCGTTCACGACCGCCTCCGAGTATATTTGGGCAATCTGTCGCACTTGAACCGCACTGCCGCCGCTGTTATGGGCTTTCTGGAAGCCCACAATGAGGTCGATACGCAGACCCGCCTGCCCATGACTGCCATCAAGCAGCGCGAAATCCCGTTCACCTCACAGCGCAAATGGGGCGCAGTAGTGCTGCCGGATGAAACGCTGATCCTCGGCGCGCCGGAGCGTGTTCTGCCCCAGATCGATACCGATGCTGGAGAACTGGCGCGGTCACTGGCGAGTCAGGGGCTGCGGGTGCTGGCATTAGCGCGCAGTCAAAGCGCGCCTGTTGACTCCGCGCTGCCAGAGCGCGAAGCGCTGGCGCTGGTGGTCTTGTCAGATCAGATTCGTGAGGATATTCAGCAGACGCTGCAAGCCTTCCGCGATCAGGCGATCACGCTCAAAGTCATCAGCGGGGATAACCTGGAAACGGTCATCGAGATTGCGCAGGAAGCTGGGCTTCAGGTTCGTAAAGCCTACACGGGCGATCAGCTTGAAGCGATGAATGCCGAAGAATTCGCCCGCGCCGCTCAGAATGGGGATGTGTTTGCACGCATCGAGCCGGAGACGAAACGGCGCATCGTGGCGGCGCTGAAGCGTCAGGGTGAGTATGTCGCGATGGTCGGCGACGGCGTGAACGATGTGCCGGCGCTCAAAGAAGCACACCTGGCGATTGTCATGAACGATGGCGCGCAGATCAGTAAGGACGTGGGCGATCTGGTGCTGTTGAATAATGCCATGTCTACGCTGCCGCGCGCGCTGACGGAGGGGCGGATCATCACGCAGTCGATCTGGGCGACGACCAAGACCTTTCTGGTGAAGAATATCTACAGCACGCTGCTGTTCATTTTCGCTGGCTTCATGTCGCTGCCATTCCCGATCAGCCCGATTCAGATCAGTTGGGTCACGTTTGGGATTGTCAACATTCCAGCCGGCTTGATCGCGATCCGGCTGCTGAGACCGGCTCCAATGCGGGCATTTCGGCGCGATGTCATGGACTACGTGGTGACGGTCGGCATCATTGGCGCGGCGTCGATGGCGCTGCTGTATGCGATCAGCTTTTTGACGGCTCCGCGCGCTATCGCGGCGAGCAGTTCGCGCAGCACGATGATGCTGCTGATCACTTTCTACGGGATGCTGGTGCTGTGGCATGTGAATGGGCTGGACATCTATAAACCCCGCGACATCCTGAAGAAGTGGCAGTTGTTTCTGATCGGGATCGGGCTGTCCATCATGACGATCCTCGCGCCTTACCTGCTGCCGGATTTGTTCGAGTTCACGCCGCCGACTGAGCTGGAGTGGGTGCTGACGGTGGCGATCTTCCTGCTCTCGATTGTGCTGATCGGCATCGCGATGCGAACACGGGCGATCTCCAGCGCGATCTGGCGTTTGACTGCGCCCTGATGCCTCTTCTTCTGACTGGGGCTTGCCTTCGGCGGGAAACGGGTCTTTAACGAGAGCGCTGAAGCCGAGGAGAAGCGCCCCGCCGTCGAGCGTGTCCGCTGAGGTCAGGCGGACGGGGACTGCGCCAAGGGGGCAAAGACCTCAAATTCCTTGTCATCGGGGAAGAGCGCTGAACTGCTTACGGTGTCTTCCCTGCGAGTCGCTGGAACACTGCTTCAACGCTGACTGATCAATTGCGCCTAGTTTCACGAAATAAGCATCGATCAGGCGAATCAACCCTAGCATCTGGAAAAGCTCAGGCTGATAATTTTCGAGCTGATTGTGTTCACAGACGATTTATACGAGGAGCATCGACCATATGACCGCCAAAATCCCGGTCACTGTCGCATATGGAGACGGCATCGGACCTGAGATCATGAATGCCTGCCTGCGTATCATTGAAGCGTCAGGCGCGCCGCTGGAATGGGAGACGATTGAGATTGGTGAGCAGGTCTATCTGCGCGGCAACAGTGCCGGGATCGAGCCGTCGGCGTGGGAATCGCTGCGGCGGACGAAGGTCTTTTACAAAGCGCCGATCACCACCCCCCAAGGCGGCGGTTTCAAGAGCCTGAACGTCACCACGCGCAAAACGTTGGGTCTGTACGCCAATGTCCGTCCATGCGTCAGCTATCATCCGTTTGTCGATACCAAGCATCCCAAGATGAATCTAGTGATCATCCGCGAGAACGAAGAAGACCTGTATGCGGGGATCGAGCATCGGCAGACGGATGAGGTCTACCAGTGCCTCAAGCTGATCACCCGTCCGGGCTGCGAGAAGATCGTGCGCTATGCCTTTGAGTATGCGCGGGCGAACAAGCGCCAGAAGGTGACGGCATTCACTAAAGATAACATCATGAAGATGACCGATGGCTTGTTCCACAAAGTGTTCGACGAGATCGCCGCCGAGTACCCGGACATCCAGAACGAACATTGGATTGTGGACATTGGCGCGGCGAAGATGGCGGACACGCCGGAAGCGTTCGATGTGATCGTGCTGCCGAATCTGTATGGGGATATTCTGTCGGATGTGGCGGCGCAGATCGCGGGGTCGGTCGGGTTGGCGGGCAGCGCTAACATCGGGACACACGCGGCGATGTTCGAAGCGATTCACGGCAGCGCGCCGCGCCGCGCCGGTCAGAATCTCGCCAATCCGTCGGGGCTGCTGCTCGGCGGCGTGATGATGCTGGTACATCTCGGTCTGGCGGATGAAGCCGAGCGCGTCCACAATGCCTGGCTCAAGACCATCGAGGACGGCATCCACACCTACGACATTTATGAGGAGGGCGTCAGCCGCGAGAAAGTCGGCACGCGCGAGTTTGCCGATGCGGTGATCGCGCGGATGGGCAAGGAACCGGAGACGCTCGCGCCAGCGCGATATGCCAAAGGCAAAGCGGCGATGCCCGCTGCGTATATCCCCTCCGAAGTGACCGCCAAAAAAGAGACCGTCGGCGTGGATGTGTTCCTGCACTGGAAAGAGCGCGATCCCAACCAGCTCGGCGCGCTGCTCGAACCGCTGGCGGTCGATGGGCTGAAGCTGGTCATGATCAGCAATCGCGGTCAGAAGGTGTATCCGGGCGGACTGCCGGAGACTTTCTGCGTGGATCACTGGCGCTGCCGCTTCATGTCCACAACGGAGGGTGCGCCGGTATCGCACGCGCAGATCATCCGTCTGCTGGGACGGGTCACCGATGCGGGTCTGGAGTTCATCAAGATTGAGAATCTCTGCACGTTCGATGGTGAACCGGGCTTCTCGCTTGGTCAGGGGCAGTAAGTAAGGCAGATTTGCGAAGGGGCGCAGCGCTGGCGCAGCTATTCCGCTGGCGCTGTTTTTCTTTCAGGAGGGAAGCAGTCGCGGACGGGGACGCTGCTGAAGCCGGAGAGCGCCTCCAGCGTGAGCGTATCGTCCAGACCGAGCCGGTGGACAGGCTTGCCCGGCGCGTAGATTGCAAGGTCGCGGGTGTCAGCGAAAACGACGACGACGGTCGTGCCAGCGGCAAGATAATCCGCCACCTTGTCCAGCAGCATTCTCAGCGAGTCGGTGGGCGGCATGACTTCGACAGCGATGTCTGGCGCCAGCGCGATGTAACCCTCCTCTACGACCAGTTCCGGCATCCGTTCGTAACTGATGAAGGCGCAGTCGGGGATATACCGTTCATCACCGACCAGATAGCCACCATCCATACCAGTGAGAAAGCCAATATCGTTTTTTGTCAGATACGCGTCGATCAGCGAAGCGAACCGCACCGACACACGCGATGAATATGGGCTGGCAACCATTTTTTCAACGATCCTTCCATGCATGAATTCAAAGTGCCGCTCGCGCTTCTCCGGCTGGCGCAGGAACGTGTAGAACGCATCAAGCGTAATGGCTTCCTTCTGCTGGATCATGCCGCTACCTTTCAACCTTTGTCCTGATTATACGTCAAAAAACGCCCCCAATCGGGGGCGCTTAACTGTCTGATGCGGCAAGAAAACCCGATCCGGGTTACAAAATCTGGCTGAGGAACATTTTGGTGCGCGGATGCTGCGGATTTTCGAAGAAATGCTCCGGCGTCCCGGTCTCGACGATGCGCCCCTGATCGAAAAACAGGACGCGATCCGCCACTTCACGGGCGAACCCCATTTCATGCGTCACGCAGACCATCGTCATGCCGGAATGCGCGAGTTCCTTCATCACATCCAGCACTTCCTTGATCATCTCCGGGTCAAGCGCGGAAGTCGGTTCGTCAAACAGCATGATCTTCGGCTCCATCGCCAGGGCGCGGGCAATCGCGACGCGCTGCTGCTGACCGCCGGAGAGCTGACCCGGATATTTGAGCGCCTGCTCTGGAATGCCGACGCGTTCCAGAAGCTCCAGCGCCTTCGCCTCCGCCTTGTCCTTCGACCAGCCGCGCACATTGATCGGCGCAAGCGTGATATTCTGAAGCACGGTCAGGTGGGGAAACAGGTTGAACTGCTGAAAGACCATGCCGATCTCGCGGCGGATCGCGGCAATATTGCGGACATCGTGGCTCAGCTCGATGTTATCGACGATGATCTGCCCCTGCTGGTGTTCCTCCAGCCGGTTGATGCAGCGGATGAAAGTCGATTTGCCGGAACCAGACGGTCCGATGACGACAACAACCTCCTGCTTCATGACATCGACGGTAATATCGCGCAGCACATGGAACTCGCCAAACCATTTATTGACACCTCGGCAGATGATGATCGCTTCATCGAGCTTGCGCTCTGAAATGGTCACTTTCGGTTCAACCGCTAAATCTGCCATAATCAATCCTCCTCACTTTTTACAATTCACGACGTGCCGCGCCCGATCCGCTCGCTTCGATGCGGCGGCTGATGGCTGCCATGATATAACTGAAGATGAAATACAGTATCGACGTGAACAGGAAAATTTCGTTTTGCAATCCGACAAACTCGGACTGGGCGATCACGCTGCGCGACGTGCCGGTCAGGTCGAGCAGCCCGACCAGCGCCACCAGCGATGTATCCTTGAACAGCGCGATGCACTGCCCGACCAGCGCCGGAATGACCGCCCGCAGCGCCTGCGGCAGGGTGATGAACAGCGTGATCTGCCAGCCAGTCAAGCCGAGCGCGCGCGCAGCCTCTTCCTGACCGCCTGCGACCGACTGCAAGCCGCCGCGCACGTTCTCCGCCAGATAGGCGGCGCTGAACAGCGTCAGCCCGACCATCGCGCGAAAGACATTATCGACTTCTGCCAGCGCCGGATTGACCAGCGGGACGAGAAGCTGCGCCATGAACAGGACGGTGATCAGCGGGACGCCGCGCACAAGTTCGATGAAGACGATGCAGGTGAGGCGGATCGCGGGCAGGTTGCTGCGCCGTCCCAGCGCCAGCAGCACGCCAAGCGGGAAGGAACCGATGATCGCCACCACAGTGAGCAGCAGAGTCAGCAGGAAACCGCCCCAGCGTCCCGTATCCGTCACGGGGAGCAGATTTTCGGTTGTGCCAGCCATGGTGAAGGCAAGGACGATCACCACAATGATCCCCAGCCAGATAACGCCCGCACCGATCAGAGCGCGCAGCGCAGCCGTCTCACGAACGCTGCTGCGCGCATTCGCGCCGCGCCGCGCCGCAAACACGCCGATCCCCAACCAGATCACGGCGCTGATCACGCGCGGCAGCCATGATCCGACAGGCAGACTGAGCATGTCCAGGCTGATATTCTCAATCAGGATCGCCTGCACGATGCCGAGCGCCATCACGCCCGCCAGCGCGCCCGATCCAAACGCGCGGTTGGCGTTCATGCCCGCGTAGAACATCCAGCCGACCCAGGCAAAGCGCGCAAGGATCAGGGCGAGCGTCCAGGCGCTCAAGCCGTTTGCGCCGTAAATGAGCAGGATCATCACGAAAAAGTAGGCGATCCAGAGCCAGGTAGCAAGCCCCTGCACCGGACGGCGCGGATCGATGCGCATCCGCGCGCTAATTCGGGCGAGCCGCCCCGCGCCCCATCCGGCAGCCCATCCCGCTGCGCCAACTGCCAGCATCGGCACGATGAAAACGCTCAACTGCCCCAAAAAAGGCGCGGCGAACAGCCGAAGATAATCATTGAGCGGGCGCGAACCGCGATACTGCGCATCATTGACGCGCAAAATCGGAATGTCTGCCCCATTTTCCGTCGGTCGCGGCGCTTCAAGCTCAAAGCGGTCGCTGATGCGGACATATTGAGTCACGCGGACAGCGCCGGTTGGAGTCGTCCGCGAAGTGTTGCGCTCCAGTATCGGGGCGATTCCGGCAATGCGCAGCACCGCCACGCCGTCACCGTCTACGCGCTTGCGCAGCACATACCAGCCGTCATTGGGCAGGGTCAGTTCGAGGCGTTCTTGTGGCTCGTTGAGGACGATTTCCGCCAGCAGACCGCCAGCAGCGCCGTTGTGAATCGAGACGATGACGGGATTCTGGCTGAGCGCAAATGTGCCAGTGACAGCGGGCGGGATCGTCAGCCGGTCAAGTTCGGCGGTGAGGGCGGCGCGCTGGTTGGCGGTAAGCAGATCGCCTGCGAGCAGGCGCGCGATCTCATCTTGGCGCGCCTGCGCGGTCAAGCGGGATGATGCGAGATTGATCAGGGCGTTGGTGGCGCGATCTCCGAAGCCCGCCAGCGCGCTGATCTGCTCATCGCGCCCCTCGAAATCGACAAGCTCAATTGTGATGACCTCTCCTGCCCGTCCGATGAAACCCAGAGTCGGCTGCGGCGTCTCGGTCTGCGAACCGGAGACGATGGTCTCGTCTCCAGCTGCCAGCAGAGCAGCAGCTGGAGCCGTCATGCGAAAGATGATCGGCGGCAGGAGCGTAAGAGCCAGCGCTAGCCCGACGACCATGATCAGCACGCCCCGCGTGAGGCGCGTATAGGCATATACGCTCAGCCCGATGACGAAAGCGCAGAGCAGCGCCGCGAGGTTGACGCGCCAGACCTGATCGCGCGGAAACGTCCCGGTCATGAGCTGTTCGAGATTCTGCGTGATGACAAACCAGTTGGCGGCGCTGATCGCCCAGGTGAGCAGTCCGATGATCACGCTCAGCGCGATACCGCCGCTGACAAAGGTGAGCACTGTATCGAAAGGGGTCTTGAAGAGGTTTTCACGCAGCCACGCCGCGACGCCGGTGGTCAAGACGGGCGGCGGCTTGGGCGGGCTGTCGTCCTGATTGACGATCACGCCGGGGGGGAGTTCGGAATAGGTCGTCATAGCGTCCCTCTCAGCGCGTCACGATCTGGAAGCGGCGGTTGACCCAGTTCATCACGGCGGAAATCGTCAGACTGATGATCAGATACGACAGCATGATCAGCACGATACCCGTCACCGACTGCCCGGATTGGTTGATGACCGTCCCCATGACGGCGTAAATATCGGGATAGGCGACAGCGATAGCCAAACTGGAGTTTTTCGATAGATTCAGGTATTGGTTACCCAGCGGCGGGATGATGACGCGCAGCGCCTGCGGCAGAATCACCATGCGCAGCGTCTGGCTGGCGGTGAAGCCCAGCGCCCGCGACGCCTCCAACTGCCCGCGCGGCACGGCGAGGATGCCCGCACGGACGATCTCCGCGATGAACGCGGCGGTGTAGATGACCAGCGCGATCAGCAGCGCAACGTAGCCGCGTGAGACTGCTCCCCCGCCATCATAGCGCAGCCCACGCGGGACAGGGACAGAGGCCGAGAGCGGCTCCGCTGCGTACAGCAGCGCGTCGCTCGGACTGAGCAGCCCTTCGGAGCGCGCCCGCTCAAGCGGAACCAGCTCCGGCGCTCCGTTCACATCGACCACGACGGAGGAGGGCAGGGGCTGCGCGCTGACGATGATCCAGCCGATCACCGCGAAGCCGATCACGGATAAGAAAGCGTACAGGATACTTGGCGCATCTTTGCCCGTCTCCGCTTTCAGGCGCGCAAAATAGACAAGGATCGCCGCAGCAATCACAATACCGACCACAACAAACAGCGCCCACAACCCAAACCGCGCTGTCGCCTGCAAAACCGGGAAGTAAAACCCGCGATTATTCAGATAGAAGAGCGGCTGAAGCTCGAAGCGCGCCGCCGCCGCTGGGATGAGGTTAGTGTTTAGCAGGATCAGCCCCAAGCCCTGCCCGATCAGAATGCCAATCAGGGCAAAGCGCACTGACGGCGTCCGCCAAAACGCGATCACCAGCCCTGCAAGAATGACCATCACAGCGAGATACGGCACGGTGACGATTTCAAGCGTGACTGGATCGCTGCCGATGGAAAAGCCGAGTTCAACGCGGATGATGGCGCTAAGGATCAGCGGAAAGGTGAGCGCACTGCGCCAATCCTCCGCTGCCAGCCCGCGCGTGATCTGCCAGCCGATTATCAGCACGGCAAGATAGCCCGCATAACGCAGCGGCAGTAAAAAGACTCCTTCTTGAGGAAAGGTGATCGAAGCATTCGACGGCGGAAGCGCCAAGACAAAGAAAAAAACAACGATAATCTGCACCAGCAGCGGCGTGTTGCGCAGAATTTCAACCAGCACCCGGCTGATCGTGCGGATAAGCCAGTTGCGGCTGAGCAAAAAGATGCCGACGAGGATGCCAAGGAGGGTCGTCAGGATCAAGCCGATGGTGATCACGCTCAGCGTGTTGCCCAGTCCGACGAGAAAAGCCTGCCCGAAGCTGTCGTTAGGGGTGTAGTTGGTTGCGCCGGCGATCTCGAATCCAGCGCGATTTTGCAAAAAAGTGAAATTCGGTGTCAGGTTGCGCGAGGCGAGCGCTGCGAAAATCTGGTCAAGCAAGCCGGAGATCGCCAGCACGACCAGAATCAAAAAAATGACCTGACCAATGATTTGCAGGACACGGATATCCGTCAGCAGACCGAGCAGCGAGAAGCGCGATTTACTCATCATCTGCACCCCAGGACGCAAGCCTCTCAGCGAATGCAGGGGCAGGGATGTTCCCCCGCCCCTGTCGCGCGTTTCAGAAGGGCGCCGCGATCAACGGAACGGCGGCGAATAGAGCAGCCCGCCATCCGTCCACAGGGCATTGATGCCGCGCTGAACGCCCAGCGGCGTCAGGTTGCGCTCAAAAATTTCACCATAGTTGCCGACCTGCGAGATCACCGTCACCATGAAGTCGTTCGCCAATCCGAGCAGCGTGCCGGTCGGATCGCCGCCCACGCCGAGGAAGCGGCGGATGGCAGGGTTGTCGCTGTCCAAGAAGTCGTTGACGTTGGCGCTGGTGATGCCGAATTCTTCCGCCTGAATCAGCCCATAGACCGTCCAGGCGATGATGTCGGCAAACTGCGGATCGCTTTGGGGCGACAGCGGCCCGAGCGGTTCCTTGCTCAGGACGACATCGAGGATGACCAGCGCGCCCGGATCGGGTTCCGCCGAACGCCGTGAGATCAGACCGCTGATATCGCTGGTGACCGCGTCGCAGCCGCCGGCGCGGAACGCCGCCATAACGCCGTCGAAGTTCTCGAAGGTTTGCAGCTCGAATGCCAGCCCGCGGCTGCTCATGCCATCGGTGATGTTCAGCTCGGTCGTCGTGCCGGCGTTGGTGCAGATGATCCCGCCTTCGAGGTCTTCCAGACTGGTGATGCCGCTGTCTGCATAGACCATCACGCCCTGACCATCGTAGAAGGTGGTCGGTCCGAAAGTTGCGCCCCACTCGGTATCGCGGCTGAGCGTCCAGGTGGTGTTGCGCGAGATCATGTCGACCTCACCGGACTGAAGCACAGTGGGGCGCTCGGCAGCGGTGATCGGGCGATAAGTGACGGCATTGGCATCGCCGAGGATCGCCGCCGCGACCGCGCGGCAGATATCGACATCGAAGCCCTCAAATTCGCCAGCGTCATTCGGGAAGCCGAAACCGGGCAGCACCGAGTTGACGCCGCAGATTAGGCTGCCGCGCTCGACGATGCGCGCTGTGATCGGACCGAAGCGAGAGGCATCCTGCGCGAGCGCCGGAAACACCGCCAGCGCGAGCAGTGCAGCGGCTGCGCCGATCAAAAGTAACCGTTTCATCGATTTAACACTCCTTAAAAACTGACAACCTTTACGAGAGTCCTGCGCGAGCCATATGGCATTAAATGGTACTTGTAGAGACATACACAACTGCTGCGAAACTATAGCCTAACACATGAGGCGTGTCAAACACGAACCCCAGATTGAAAAGTGCGCATTCAGCCATCTTTAAGGCTTGACGTACCGCAGAGCTGGGTGATCAGCTCCTCGCGGACTTCCGGTCGCGTGACCAGCAGCAGATGGTCGCCCACTTCGATCACTGTCCCGCCGTTCGGGATGATGACTTCGCGGTTGCGCCCGATCAGTGCCACCAGCACACCGGACGGCAGATGCAGATCGAGAATCTGCTTGCCGACGGCGTAGGAATTGGGCATGACCGTCGCTTCAACGATGTTGTCCGTGATCTCCCCATCCTCCATGACATATGTCAGCGGCGAGAAGCCGATCAGCGGGCGCTGACTGTAGACGCCAAGCCATTTTGCCATCGGCACGATCAGCGTCCCTTGCAGCAGCACCGAGGTCAGGACAATGAAGAAAACAATGTTGAAGATCGTCTCCGCTTGCTCCACCCCCGCCAGCAGTGGAAAGGTCGCCAGGATGATCGGGGCGGCGCCGCGCAGTCCAACGAAGGCGATATACACTTTTTCGCGAACCATCAGATGCGTCCCGATCAGCGAGATGAACACCGCCACCGGGCGCGCCACTAAAATCACGAACAGCGCGATCAGCAGTCCTTCGCCAGCGACGGGGACAAGCTCCGATGGGAAAACCTGCAGCCCGAGCGTCAGGAACATCAGGATTTGCATCAGCCATGCCAAGCCGTCATGGAATCGGATTAGACTGCGCTTATGGATGAAATCCCCATTGCCCATGACCACGCCAGCGAGATAGACCGCGAGGAAGCCGTTGCCGCCGAGCGCTGCCGCCGCGCCGTAGGTCAAGGCGACCGCCGCAATCGTCAGGACGGGATACAAGCCGTCGTATTCCAGCCGAATGCGGTTGATCACCACCTGCATTAGCCGCCCCACGCCGAGTCCGATGGCGGCGCCGATCCCCATTTGCAGGAAAAATGCCGGTATAAGATTGAGCGGCGAAGCCGATGGATCGTTGACGAGCGCGATCATGCCGATGGTGAGAAAGACCGCCATCGGATCGTTGCTGCCTGATTCGAGTTCGAGCAGCGGCTTGAGCAGGCGTTTGAGGTTGATATCTTTGCCGCGCAGCACGGAAAAGACCGCCGCCGCGTCGGTCGAGGAGATGATCGCGCCCAGCAGCACACCCTCCGCCAGCGTGAATCCAAACAGCAGGTGCGTAAAAATGCCGACAGTGAGCGCGGTCATGGCGACGCCAACGGTCGCCAGGGAGATGCCTTCGCGCAGAATCGGGCGGATATTGCGCAGGCGCGTGTCCATCCCACCAGCGAACAAGATGAACGCCAGCGCCACCACGCCAACCGCCTGCACCGCCCATGGATCATCGAAGGGGATTCGACCGATGCCCTCTGAACCTGCCAGAATCCCCAAGCCGATGAATAACAGCAGCGCCGGCACGCCAGCACGCACGGCAACTTTGCTGGCGAGGATGCTCAGCAGCAGCACAAATGCCGCTCCTAGAAGCAGATGTTCAATCAGGATCATGGCTCACCCACTGTAAACAACCCCAAACGGACATACTCTCCCCGTTCAGACGCCACGCGGATGATCTCCGGCAGCGTATAATGCCCGATGTCTAGCAGATATTCCCCCGGCGGGACATCGAAGAAGTCTGCCATGACGACGACCTGATCGTCCGTTCGCCAGGTGTGCAGTGCCAGCGGCACATCCGATCCCATGAACGGCTCGCCGTCCAGTTCATCCGGTGTGCGCAGATGATGAAACTGCTGAATGGTGACCTCTCCCGCCAGATTGCCCGCCCGCCAGAGCGTTGAGATGCGAAAACGGGCTCCAATCCAGCGGGCTTTCCATCCTATCAGCGTTGTGCCGTCGGCAAACGATACCGGCTCGACGGGAGTAAAGCCCTCAGGAAGCGCCGCGCCATCGTAACGCATCGCCATGAATGGGAGCGCACCCTGACGGCGCGGATAGGCTGAAACGGTCTCCGCCAGACCGCCGGCTTCTAGCTCCTCCCAAGCCTGAAAGGGCGCGAGCGTGGTCAGCAGAGTCGCTGGTTCAGGCGGCAGCACCAGCAGCACCGTCCCATTGACGATCCGATGCCGGCGCTCCCAAAGCAGCGCGCTGAAGACGGCGGCTTCACCCTCGAGGCGCGGATCATCCCCATGCAGATGGACGATGACCGGATCGCGGATCGCCTTGACCGTGTCGCGCGGCTCGTTCAGAATGCTCGACAGCGCGCTGTTGGGCGGACGCTCGACCGAAACCCGATTCAGCACTTCTGTAAGCTGCGCCGTCCAGGCTACCGCCAGCAGGATCGCCCCAACAAGTGCAGCGCGCCCGATGATGCCTGTGCGCCAGCCCGCGCCAACAATCAGCGCCAGCGCGGGCAGCGCGACAAGCTGATAATGCGGCAGGACGGGCGTGCTGTGACGGATGAAAAACAAAGGAGATGCCAGCGCCGCGATCAGGATCAGCGTTCGCGAACGGCGAGAAAGCCCCCGCCGCGCCAGTCCCACGCTGCCGATCAGGAAAAGTGCGCCCGCCAACGCCGACAGCAGGATGTTTCGCCCAGTTGGATCGTCGATGCCGCCGCCGAGGTAGCTCCAGTCCCATCCGAGCGCGAGTTTTAACACATTTTCAAAACTAACACCATCATACCGCGTTTCGCCGCGCAAAACATCGGCATAGCGGGTCAACATATCCGGTGTCTGCGCGAGAAAAACGCCATACGGCAGCGCCAGCAGCAGCGCGCTCGCTCCCCCGATCCCCACCGGCAGAAGGTGACGCCACCAGCGATAAGCAAGAAAGAGAAGGGCGGTGGCGGCTGCCAGCGCGGCTCCTGCAAAATGCACCTGAACGATCGCGCCGCCGAGGAAGATATGCAGCGCCAGCGCGCGCCGATCCCCCGTATGGACAGCGCACCAGGCGGCAGCCAGCCATGCCAGCGCCAGCGGCGGCAGCAGATTGGGCTGCCAGATGCTGCGCCCATAGAGAACGGCATACGGCGACGCTGCCAGAAACAGCGCCGCCAGCAGCCCCGCAGCCGGCGCATCGAGCATCGTCCGCGCCAATGCCCAGACGCCGAACACCGTCAGCAGGCTGAGCGCGCTAACGAAGCCGACGGCGATCAGCGGATCGGGCGAGACGGCGTAAGGGATGGCAAAAGCGTAGACGCTGGCTGGAAAGAACGGAATCGCCACGGAAGATGGCTGACCGGCGAGCGCCAGCGCCCCGCCGCGCGCCGTTCGCAGCGCATCCAGACTCAAATTGGCTTCATCCCATGCGAAACTGCTCACCCCAGACCAGCCGAAGCGCAGTGCGCCTGCCAGCAGCAGGATCGCCGCCAGTGCCAGCCATTCCAGCGGGGTGACACGCTTCAGCATGGCGGTAAAGCGGCACGATCAATTGCCCAAACGCCGCCGTGCTGACCGTTGGCGGCGAGGATGAACTGATCTCCCTCTGGCGTCACCCACATCCACGCGCGCTCATCCTGCGCCAGCCGGATCGGCAGCGCGCCCATGTCGATCAGCTCGCGCGTATCGCGGTTAAAGCAGATGAGGCGCGCCTGATCGCCAATGCGCCGCGCAAAATAGACCCGCCGCACCAGATTCTCCTCTACGTCCGTGAGCAGCAGCGGCGCGGGATAATTGTTGCCGGGCGGCTCCACTTCAAACAGCTTCTCAAAAAAGCCGTTGGTGACGACGTAAAGATAATAGCCGTGTCCTTCCTCAAAGCCGCCGGCGATCACAACGCGCCGCCCATCGGCGGAGACGCCCGGCACGATCTCGGAGGGTGGATTTTGCAGCGGCGGCGGGCTGATCAGCCGTCCGTCCACATCGGCGGTGAAATAGATCACCTGATCGCCGAAAGCGCCGTAGTGATAGGCGAGAAACCGCCCCTGAGGGAGCCAGTAAATCCCTTGCAGCGTCCGATTATTCAGCCGGCTGTGGAGCGTGCGCACGGCAGTTCCAGACGCCGCAGCAGTATACATCGTGTTGACGTGATCCTGATAGACGAAACGCAGGCTGTCCGGCGCGAAGCGGATGAAAGCATTTTCCCACGCCAGCGCATCGCGCAGCAGCAGCCGGCGCTGAAGCACTTCCGGATCGATCCGGTCGGCGCGGGGATGCTCAATTTCCGCATAGCCCGTTTGATCGGGATTGGCGCGATACCACGTCCATTCATAAAAGGGGTGGCGCAGACAGCCAGACGCGAACAGCATTCCCTCCTCGCGCCAGAACTCGACCATGACAGCTTCACCCGTGAAGATCGTCCGCAGTCCGGGGATGAGATCGCCCGGCGGCGTGAACGCCATCTCACTGATCGATGCAGAAACCGTGATGTCAACCCGGTCGATCTCAGAGTCGATCTCGAACAGCTCCAGCGGCGCGCTGAACCGCGCCGACTCGCCCGGAAAGATCACAGCATCGAGCAGCCCCGCGCCACACGCATTGGTCAGGACTCCGAATCCCTCGCCGATAAGCGCCTCAGCGGCGTTGTAAGCCTCGGCAAAAATGCTGACTCGGGTATATGCCCTATCGCCATCATTGCGGACGATTCCCTCGACGATCTGCACGGGCTGGTCGAACATGCCGACGCGCTCAACCACCTCGACATCCATCGGTATCAGCGGCGTCATGGTTGTCTGCGCCGACACCGCCAGCGCTGTGCTGAGCAGCGCTGCCAGCAAAACAGCCCGCCTGATCACCCTCCAACCGTCCCATCACCGCGCAGCCGCGCCAAGCCTGCCGATGCCGCGAACAGCCCTGGATTGCGCCACAGGGCGACCTCATAGTTGCCGCGCGCACGCACCAAATCGCCCTGCGCCTCATAGGCTAAGCCAGCATAGTAGTAGACTTCCTCCACCCCCGGCGTGCCGGCGATCACATCGCGCGCCAGCGCGATCATGTCATCGTAGCGTCCGGTGTGATAGTAGGCTTCAAAGATGCCGTACTGATACCAGAACATGCGCCAGGGCAGCCCGTTGGCGCGCGCGCGGTCGAAGGCTTCGGCAGCTTCTTGATGGCGTCCGAGCAGGGCGAGCGAGGAGCCGAGATTGAAATACGTGAACGAGTCGACGCTGCCGCTGTCGATCTCCGCCTGCGACTGCGCGAGGGCGAATTCAGTGTTGTAGACCACATCCCAGTGATCACCCATGACGGCGCGCAGCCGATCTTCGTCCTCAAGGCGATACACGACCATGTAATCGCGGTTGAAGGGACGCCAGCGCGTCTCGATGTCATCGTAGGGAATTGGACGACCGAGGCGGTCTTCTCCCGCGCCCAGCAGCGGATCGTAGGAATAGAATCTGCCCGCTGCGTCGTCGTAGCCCATAATCACGCGGTTATGGCTCATCCAGTCGCGGTAGTAATTTGCGCCGTCGTAATAGCTGTTCTCGATCAGGACAGGAAAACCGCTGGCGATCAGCGCCTTGAGCATCTCCGGCGTGCCGCCGATGCGCTCAATCGCGCCGAGTCCGCGTGAACGGACGAAAGCGACCATTTCATCGAGGCGCACCGCGACATCTTCAACATGGGGGTTGAGAAAGCGAATTGCTTCCGAATAGGCGAGCGTGTCTTCAAAATAGGAGAGCTGAATCGCCAGCGCCGCCGCTGAGCAGCGGTTGACATCCTGATAGACCAGCGTCAGCCCGTCAAGCCGCGCCGCTGAAGGGAGCGCCCTGCCGTCGCTCAGCGCCGCCGTCTGTGCGTTCAGCGGCATGACCGAGGCGAGCATGAGCATCAGACACAGCGCCTGTAGGCGGGGTAACACACGCAGTTTCATCGTTTGTTCGATCTGTCCATTTCTGACAATTTCCAGAGACGATTGTACCTGTTTTACCATTATGCGCCCACGACTGATTGCCTAAAATAGATTTGGATGTTACGATTAACGCCGATCAATATTTCATTCCCTCAGGGAGGCATTCCGACCATGCGTAAAATGCTGTTTGTGCTTTTCACTCTCGCTCTTGCGCTGTCGCTGATGGCGCTGCCCGCTTTTGCCCAGGTCGATACCGATGGCGATGGCGTCCCCGATGATCGCGATGCCTGCCCGTTGAATGGCGATGCCGGTTTCGGTGTCGCTGCTGATGGCTGCCCAATTCTGGTCGCTGATAGTGGGGCTGCTGCCGACGGCGGTGACGGCGCGGCTGCGTCCGCGACATGCGCTGGTTCGCTCCCACCGCGTTTGGCGGTTGGCGACATCGGTCAGATTGCGGAGCGCTTCAGCACGCTGCGCCGCGTTCCGGCTGGCACGGGCGCAAACGTGATCGCGGTCATTCGCGCCAGCCAAAACCTGACCTTTGAAGTGCTTGAGGGTCCCGTCTGCGCTGGCTTCGGACCCCTGACCTGGTATCGCATTCGCTACAGCAATGGTCAAGAAGGCTGGGCGTCAGAGAGCCAGCGCCGCAGCATCTACGGCAACAATAAGTACTGGCTGGAGCCGGTTCGCGGCGAATAAACTGTGCTTGCAGAAAGCATCAATTTCGATAGGGCAGTGCGGAGCCGCTCTTTTTGATCAGCCGCTTGGATTGATCGGGCTGACGGCGCGCTGTTCGGTCAGGTAGAGCGTCCCCGGCACGGTGATCGTCTCGGCAACGCTGCCCAGCCAGATGTGATACGTGCCGGGCGCGGGCTGCGCCATGTCGATGGACGGGGTGAGCAGACCGAACGAGTCGTCGCTGCACAAAAAGCGTCCATCGGGCGTGCGCATGACGAGCGTCGCGTCGCCGTCACCGATGAAAAAGATGCGCAGCAGCGCTGTCTCGCCCGTCCATATCAAGCGGATGTCGGGTTCAGGTGTGATCGCCCCTCGACAAGCGGCATCAATGGCGCTGGCGTCCAGCGTTCCGCCGGCAAAAGCGCGGATGGTGTAGGGATCGGGTTCAAAGCCGGCTGCCAGATCGAGCGCGGCGGTGTTCGGCGGCGCATCGAGGTTGAGCGCGGGCGGATTGACGATCAGAGTGAGATCGTCAATCGGCGCGGCGGGCAGATCGGGGAACAGGACTCGCCCCACCCGATTCGGCTCAATTGGCGATGCGCTCCCCTGCGTGATGAACAGCCGCCCGACTATGCGCTGACCGGCGCGAAAGCTGCCCACCCACACGCGCACGACTCCTGAAGCGGTGTTGCCAATGATCGTTACCGTCGGATCGAGCGTCCCAAACGAATCATCGCCGCAGTACCATAAGCCGTTGGGTATCTGCACGATCATCACTGGGTCGGAGTCTGGCTCGCCGATGAAAAATAGGCGCAGATATGGCAGTCCCATCGGCAGCGCAAACACGAACGACGGCGCGGCGGGAAAATAGCCGATGCAGTCCGCGCCGCCCGGCACGCGCAGCCCTACGCCGTTGAGCGCCCCAATGTCCACATCACCGCCCGCCGTGATATTGTCCACTACATACGGATCGGGGCTGATCGTCGCATTGGCAAACGTGACCGCCGCCGATCCAACTGCCTCCAGTCCGATCAGCTCACCAATGGCGGGCGCATTTCCCCTGCGGATCGTCTCCGGCGAGACGATCTTTTCGGTCACGTAGATCATGCCTAGAATCGGGCTGTAGGGCGCGGTTTGATTGGCGACCCAGACCAGATAATCGCCCATCTGCGGCTGAATAAATTCGACCAGCGGGCGCTGATCCCAGGGATCGGAGTCGATACTGCACGCCCATGAGCCATCAGGCGCGCGGACGATCAGCGCGGCGTCGGCATTTTCTGGCGCGATTGGGATGAACAGCAGTCGAAGGCGGGTCGAGCGCCCGTCCCAACGGACGCGGAAAGCCGGCGCTTCATCGGTGTAGCCGATGCAGTCGGGCGGGAGCGCGTCTCCACCGACAGCAATTGCCCCACCGCCGGATGCGGGCGCAAAATACGGATCGGGCAGGAATCCCGCTGCCAGATCGACACTCCCATACGTGGGAATGCGCGACGTGTCTAGCCCGGCGACGAGCGCGGGAACTGGGGTGGCATCGGGCGGCGGTGGGACAGTGGCGGGCGGCGGCAGCACGATCCCCATTGAGCCGGGCAGGATATTCGGATTGCGGGTCGCGTAGAGACGGCCGAAAACTGGACTTGTCCCAATCGACGCCACCCAGACAGCGTAATCGCCCGCCGGCGCGCCGATCAGGTCGAGCGCGGGGTTGAGCAGCCCGAAGGCATTATTGCTGCAGCGAAACGCGCCGTCCGGATCGCGGATGATCAGCGCGGCATCGGCGTTGATGACATCGACGATGAACATCAGCCGAAGAAACGGCATCGGATCGACCAGGCGGAGCAGCGCCGTTGGCTGTGCGGACACATAGCCGATGCAGTCCGCGCCGAGATTCGCCTCAAACAGGCTGACCGTCCCGCCGCCGATGATCGTCCCAGAGCGGTAGGGATCGTCAAATACCGCGCTGAGCTGGATCAGACCGTATTCACTGGCAGATTCGGAGTCTGCAGGCTGTCCAGCGGCGGCGGACGTGATCAGCAGGAGCGCGATCAGCGCTGCCCAGAAGCGCTTCATCACGCGGTTTCTCTACTGTCCTCAGGCTCAGGCTTCCAGATTTCCTTGGCGATGTCGATATAGAGCCTGCCGTCGAGGTGATCCATCTCGTGCTGAAAGACGCGCGCCAGCCATCCGGACGCCTTGACGCGGATCGGCTTGCCGCTGCGGTCAAGCGCTTTGATCGTCAGCGACTCATGGCGATCCACGCGCCCGACGTAGCCAGGGATGGACAGACACGCCTCGACGCCCTCGACCAGTTCTTTCGACGCCTTGACCACTTCTGGATTGATCAGCACGAACAGCTTACCGGCGTCCTCGCCGTATTCGGCTTTGCTTTCCTCATCGTCAGACAGGCGCGCCACCAGCAGCCGCAGCAGCACATTCACCTGCGGCGCTGCCAGCCCCACGCCCGGCGCATCGAGCATCGTCTCAACCATATCATCGATCAGTTTTTGCAGCTTGGCATCAAACGTCGTCACCCTGTGCGCCCTTTTGCGCAGGATCGGATTGTCAAGCTGCACGATGTTGCGAATTGCCATGATAAAACCCATTTCAACTTCGAATCGACATATGAAAATACACCCCATTATAGCGAAAAATCCACTGGACGCTCAGGTGGTGGAGAGCATCTGCTATCATGGAGACGAAAATACACACGATATGAAAGGACAAGCGCATGTCTGAGACAATCTACGATTTGGCGCAGGATTTGCGCGAGGCGCAGGCGATGGCGAATGCGCTCGTGCCGTATGTGCATGAGGACGCGCTTTATGGCAAGGTCGGCGGCGGCGGCTTGTTCAGCGCCAGCGTGATGCCGAGCCTGACGATTGGGGCGCTGCTGATGCGCGTCCGGCGGCTGCGGGCGCTGGACGATCAGCTTTCCGAGCCTGAACGCGGGACATTGAGCGCCGTTGAGGCGCAGATCGAAAACGTCCGCCGAGAATGGACGCTGCATTTCAGCGAAAAGCTGGTCAAGGAGGCAAATTCGCGGCTGCGCGCGATTGAGCAGTACTTCAAGGAATGCGAGGACGATCCACGTCTGTGCGCGGGCGCGTATCTGCCGGAGGCGCTGCGGCGGACGATTGTGCAGGAAATCGCGGCGGCGCTGGCGCGCTATGAGCTGCCCGTGACCGATCTTCATCGCTCCATGCATCAGGTGGACGGCAAGCTGCGCCGTTACACTGAGCCGAGCGCCTTTATTTGGGCGGCGGCGCTCCAGCCCGCCTATCCAAATCCGCCTTTCTGGTGGCTCTACGCCAAGCCGCTGCAGCCCGCTGACAAACGGGCTTAAATCGTCCTGCACAAATCGCTGGATGATTCGTGTTACACTACACAAAGAGTGTGTCAATGACGGTTGATCAAAGGGGCAGAGAATGATCGACGATCTGATCGATCAGCTTAACGATGCGAATCCCGAAGTGCGCCGTCGGGCGGTGATCGCCCTAGGTAGAACCAAAGATATGACTGCGCTTCGCCCCCTGGCGGAAGTCTTTCGCACCGATCCCGATCCCGAACTGCGCGAACTGGCGCGCAAAGCCGGGGTGTATATCCGCCGCAGTCAGGCGAATGAATTGGAACAGCGCGCCGCGCCGCCGCAGAGCAGTGGACGTTCCTTGGCGGAACTTGCCGCCGCCGCGCGCGGCGAAGATGATGCCTCCGACATTCGCGCTGCGCGCAAGATTGAGGAGGCGCGGCGTCAACGGGAACAGATGGCGCGGCGTCAGCAGGAAGACGAGCAGGAGAAGCCGAAGCGGACGCCAATTGGTGATGATGGCGAAGTCGCTGAGGCGCCGGGCGCACGCAAAATCTCAATCGAAGATTACGGCTTTGTTCGCAGCGGGGAATACAAGGTTACCCCAGAGGAGAAAGCGCGCGCGCGCAAAAATGTGGACGCTGCGCTGGCTCTAAACATGGATGGCAAAAATGACAAAGCCGTCAAAGCCCTTGAAGCAGCGCTCAAGAGCGATCCGAACCTGATCAATGACGGCTATTTCAACAGCGTAGCATCGACCGTTACGGGGAAAGATGGTGACGAAGCCATTGCTGTGCTGATCAGCGGCAGCCAGCGCGCGGAGATCATCAGGACGCATCGGAGAGAGGCGAAAAAGCAGCGCATCGAGAAGCACATGGAGAAGGTCAGTGAAGGTACAACTAAAGGGCTGGCGTTCGAGGTCATCATCTATCTGCTCATCAACGCTGTCTTTCCGGCTGTTCTCACACTGATCCTGATACAAGGTCTGGTCAATTTCGCTCGCCAGATGATCGAGATGGCGTCGGCGATGCCCGATCTGGAGAACGCCTCCGAGGTCATCACCGGACTGGAGACGGTCGCCGGGTTATTCAATCAATCACTGATCCTGACGCTGGCAGTGACGTCGGTGACCTCCAGCATCAGCGGGCTGCTGGTGCTGGTCATCAACAGCGGAGTCACCCACGTCGTGGCGGGGATGCTCGGCGGACGAGGACGATTCATTTATCAGCTCACGCAGGTGACAGCGGTTTACAACAAATGGATGCCCTTCTTCTATATTCTGTTCTGTGTGGTGACGGCGCTGGTCTTTGTCGTCTTTCCTTGGCCGCTGCTGTGCAGCGCAACCGCGACTCCGCTCTTTCTGCTGTTCATCACGTTCAAAGCCGGGCAGAAGGTTGGCGAGTCATATTCATTTGGGTCATGCTTGGGCTGCGCCGTGTATCTGATCGCCAGCATCATCACGTATAGCGTCTACGGCATCATCGGCGCGCTGATCGGGTCGACCCTCGGCGAAGTATTCGGCAGAATCTTCCCAACTGTATCGATCTGATGCCGGAACTGAGGAAGAGGTGACAGATTTCAAGCGCTGGCGGACGGCGCTGGCTGCCGCTGGCGGCATCGCGGCGGGCGTAGCCTGGATCGGGCTGCGCGGGGCAAAGCAAATTCAATTCCGGCGCTTCGACCTGGCGCTGCGGCATCTGCCGGCGGCATTTGACGGTTACAAAGTTGCCCACCTGACGGATATTCATCTGGACGGTACACGCGCTGCGGATAAGCGGCTGTATAAGGCGGTCGCGTGGATCAACGCGCAGCAGCCCGATCTGATCGCCCTGACCGGCGACTTTCTCACGTTAAAGCGCCCTGGCGATACGGGCGTCCTGGTCGATGCGCTGCGGACGCTGCGCGCCGCCGACGGCGTCTATGCCGTGTTGGGCAACCACGATCACAAGCGCAACTATTACGCCGTCACAGCGTCGGTCAAAGCGGCGGGCGTGACGCTGCTGCTGAACGCGGTGCAGCCGATTGAGCGCGGCGGCGAAGCCCTGTATCTGTGCGGGGTGGACAGCCTGAGCCGCAAACGCGCACGCCTGGATCGGGTGCTGCGGACACTCCCGCGCGGCGCAGCGGCGGCGATCCTGATGGCGCATGAGCCGGATTTCGCCGATGTGAGCGCGATCACGCGGCGCTTCGACCTGCAATTGTCGGGACACGCGCACGGCGGGCAAATTCGCATCCCGCTGCTAACGCGGCTGGCGCTGCCGGTGTATGGGACGCGCTATTCAAACGGACTGTATCTTGTGCATCGCACGGTTGTCTACAGCAATCGCGGACTTGGCACGACCGGTCCGCCGCTGCGCTTTCGCTGCCCGCCGGAGGTCGCGCTGATCCGGCTGCACCCATTCACTCGGTGATGGTCATCAACTGACCGCGGTATCGCGCTGCCAGATGCGCCGAATGAGCGCGCCGCCGGGGAGCGCCGCCGCAAGCCGGTAGAGCAAATCCCAGTCATCGGGCTGCAAAATCCGCAGGGCGAACAGCGCGCCTAGGTACGCAGTTCCGCCTGCGATCATGCCTAGGAGCGGCAGCGCCGCAAGCGCCGCCATGAGCGCGCAGGCGGTAAGTCCGGCGGCAGCCAGCCTGAACACACGCGCCCATTGAACCGCCCCACCTCCGCCGAACGCGCGCGCCAGCGCCGTCAGCACGACGATCTCCGCCGCAAGCGACGCCAGCGCTGCGCCGACTACGCCGATCAGTGGGAGCAGCGCCGCGCTTAACGCCAGCTTGATCGCGAATCCAACCGCGCGCCAGGTCACGGTGATACGCTGGCGGTTCTGGACGATCAACGCCTGCGCATAGACGTTGGCGATCATGGCGGCGGCGGCATACGCGATCAGGGCGCGTAGGATGCCGGCGGACGGCGCAAAATCCGCGCCAAACAGCGGCAGCGCGATCGCGTCGGCATAAAAAGCGAAGATCGCCACCATCGGGACACCGATCATGAGCGTGAAGAATGCCAGTTTGTCCACGACCAGGCGAAAGAGGGCGTTTTCCCCGCCTGGCGTGTATGCGCGGGACATGAGCGGGTAAAGCGCGATCAGAATCGTGGTGCTGAGCAGATCGATCACGCCGTAGACGATCACAAACGCCGCCGTCAGGTGACCGGCGTCGGCTTCCGTCAGGATGCTGGCGGTCAGCAGGCGATCCACATAGGCATAAGACATATTCAGCACCGCCGCCAGCGCCAGCGGTGAGGCATCGCGCAGTAGGCGCGCGGTCAGCGCTCGATCCAGCGGAAACTGAAGACGGATGCCCGCCCGGTGCGCGAGCGTCCACAGCAGCAGCGAGCGCCCCGTTCCGGCGAGGATGGTCACGGCGTAGACGCCGAGCAAACCGAAGCCCGACGCCAGCGCCAGCGCGCCGAATCCGACCCGGGCGATGACATGGATGATCTCGACGGATGACGTGGTGACCATCTTCTCCTGCGCCAGCAGCAGATCGAACGCCAGATTGCCCGGCAGATCGATGAACAGGCTGATCGCGGCGATGGCGGCGAAGCCCTGAATGACCGCGCTGTAGCCCAGCGCCGCAGCCGCGCCGTTGAGGGCAAGATACGCTGCCAGCGCGAACAGCGTCTGCACCAACAGCGCCGACGCCTGATAGCGCCCTGCCAACTCGGGATGGCGGGCGGTTTCACGGATCAGAATCGCGCTGATCCCAAACGCCGTGAGCGGCGCGGCGATGCCGATCAGCCCGCTGATCGTGCCATAAACGCCGAATGCCTGATCGCCGAGCAGCCGCCCCAGCATCAACTGCCAGGCGAACAGCGATCCGCTGCTGATGATGCGCGCGCTCGCAATGGCGGCGGCATTACGAGCGGCGCGGCGCGTCGAACTGGCTTGTAACGAATCGGATACAGTCAAGGGAGCGTCCGGTGGTGACATTGTTTTCATTTCTTGCCCTAGGTTGTTGACAACAGACCCAAACAGACTTATGGTGTAAAGCAGATTTGTCGTTGACTGAGTTGATGGTGCTGCTGAGAACCGACCATGAACATGCCTGCCTCACTCGCTATTCCGGAGCGCATCTGGATTGAAATGCACGACATCGCCGAGGGCGACTCGTGCGATGTGATCGTTGAAATGGAAGATGGCGCTTATTATACGGCGATGTTTGTCACCATGCCGTATTTGGAACGCCAGATGGAACTGAGCTATCAGATCGGAAAAAATCTGGCGGATGTGCCAGCGGTGCGCTATGCTGCTTGTGAGACGCCGCAGATCATCGTACCCGATCTGGAGCTTGAGACCATTGAAGACGTGATCGACAACTTACTGGCGCTGGATACCTTTTGCAGCATCTTCACTAAGGTGACTGAAGATGAGCAGGATATCCCGGAAGCCACCGGCAAGCGCGCAACGGCGGAAGTTGCGGCGGTGGTCGTCACTGAGGTGCTGCGCCTGACCGATCCGACCGTCGCCTGACGGCGACGATCCGACTCGCTCCTGTGATAACTGAACAGAGGGATGGCGGCGCGTCTGCTGTCCCTTGTTTTGGCGCTGCAAGATTGCGCCTTCGAGTCTTTGCGCATTTGCGCTAAGATGTTCACGCTTCCCAATCCGTTTTTAACATGGAGCTGCATTGTCATGTCTTACCAAGACAGCCGGCTGTACCGGATTCGCCATTCCGCCGCGCACGTTCTGGCGCAGGCGGTGCTGGAGCGTTTCCCCGAAACCAAAATTGCCATCGGTCCGCCGATTGAGGACGGCTTTTACTATGACTTCGACCTGCCCCGCCAGCCGACGGACGAGGATATGCAGTGGGTTGAGGAGCGTATGAAGGCGATCATTCGCGGCAATCACCCGTTCACCGTCCGCGAGGTGAGCGCAGATGAGGCGCGGGCGTTCTTCAAGGATCAGCCTTACAAACTCGAGCTGATCGACGATCTCGCCTCCGGTCGAGTCGATGAGAACGGGAATGAGATCGCCGCGCCTGCTGGGTCGATCACCTTCTACACGCAGGATACTTTCACAGACTTATGCCGAGGACCCCATGTCGCCAGCACGGGCGAGATCGACCCGGACGCGATCAATGTGACTTATAAGCGTCCGGCGGGAGCCTACTGGCGCGGCGATGAGACACGCCCGATGCTGACGCGCATCTACGGCACGGCATTTGAGACCAAAGCCGAGCTGGACGATTATCTTTACCGGCTGGAAGAAGCGAAAAAGCGCGATCACCGCGTCGTCGGTGAAAGGCTGGGGTTGTTCACATTTTCGCCGCTGGTTGGCAAGGGGCTGCCGCTGTGGAAACCCAAAGGCGCGATCCTGCGCGACACGCTGGAGCGCTGGCTGCGTCAGGTGCAGTTGGACAACGGCTACAGCCCGGTGGTGACGCCGCACATCGGCAATCTGAATCTGTATAAGACGAGCGGGCATTATCCTTACTACAAGGACAGCCAGTACGCGCCGATTCAGGTCGATGAGGAAGAATTCCTGCTCAAGCCGATGAACTGCCCGCACCACATCCAGATTTATAAGAGCGAGCTGCACAGCTATCGTGACCTGCCGATCCGCTACGCTGAATTTGGCACAGTCTACCGCTACGAGCAGTCCGGCGAGCTGCACGGCTTGACGCGCGTGCGCGGCTTCACAGTGGACGACGCGCACCTGTTTGTGACGCCGGAGCAGCTCCTGCCGGAGTTCATCAATGCAGTCAAGCTGATTCAGTATGTGTTCAACACGCTCGGCTTGACGGATTTCCGCGCCCGCGTCGGCCTGCGCGATCCCAAGAGCGATAAGTATGTTGGCGACTCAGCGCTGTGGGACAAGGCGACGGCGGCAATTATCGAGGCATGTCAGATGCTTGAGCTGGATCACACCGTCGAAGAGGGAGAAGCCGCCTTCTACGGACCCAAGCTCGATTTCATCTTCCGCGACTCGCTCAAGCGAAGCTGGCAGTTGGGGACGGTGCAGGTCGATTACAATCTGCCGCAGCGCTTCGAGCTGGAGTACGTCGCTGAGGACGGGACGCGCAAAACGCCGATCATGATCCACCGTGCGCCGTTCGGCAGCATGGAGCGCTTCACGGGGATCATCATCGAGCATTTTGCGGGCGCGTTCCCGGTCTGGCTGGCGCCGGTGCAGGCGCTGCTGATCCCGATCACGGATCGGCATGTCGAATATGCGCAGACGGTCGCCAA